>NZ_SNWD01000031.1 GCF_004361835.1 Stakelama pacifica | reverse complement strand
TGTCCGTCGTCAGAACATTTGGCACGACTCGCGGCGTAAATTAGCGGAGTGCGGGCCTCGTCAGGGGATGGATGTTAAGCGGCGAGCTTGCGGTGTTGCAAGCGCCGATATTCGATGGTCTGTCGTTTGATCCTTTCACGCTGTTTGATGATGGCTGGTGCCCTGCCGAAGTAGGCGTCGGCGGGCGTCACGTTGTTCAGGCTCTCGTGGTAACGTTGATTGTTGTAGTGCTCGACGAAGGCTTCGATCTGGGCCTCGAGGTCGCCGGGCAGGAAGTAGTTCTCCAGCAGGATGCGGTTCTTCAGAGTCTGGTGCCAGCGCTCGATCTTGCCCTGGGTTTGGGGATGGCACGGTGCACCGCGCACATGACTCATCTGCTGAGCTTCGATGTATTCAGCCAGTTCGCCAGCGATGTAGCTGGGACCGTTATCGCTGAGCAGCCTGGGTTTGTGCAGCACGGTGGCGCTGTCGCAGCCCGAGGCAGCCAGCGCCATGTCCAGCGTGTCGGTGACGTCCTCGGCCCGCATGTTGGTGCACAGTTTCCAGGCGATGATGTAGCGCGAGAAGTCGTCGAGCACGGTCGACAGATACATCCAGCCCCACCCGATGATCTTGAAGTAGGTGAAGTCGGTTTGCCACATCTCGTTCGGCCGGGTGGTCTTGGTGTGGAACTGATCGGCGGCCTTGATCACGACATAGGCCGGGCTGGTGATCAGATCATGGGCCTTCAACAGGCGGTAAACCGTGGCTTCCGACACGAAGTAGCGCTTCTCGTCGGTGAACCGCACCGCCAGCTCGCGCGGTGACAGTTCGCTGTAGTCCAGGGCCATCTCGACGATCTGGTCCTGGATATCATCGCCGATGCGGTTCCACACCCTGGTCGGCGCCGACGGCCGATCCTCCAAGGCCTCCGGGCCGCCTTCGAGGAACCGGTCATACCAGCGGTAGAAGGTCCGACGGGCGATGCCGAGCTGGTCCAGCGTGCGTTTGGCGGGCAGGTGCGACTGCTCGACGATCCGGATGATCTCGAGCTTCTCCGAGGCGGGATACCTCATTCGTCGTCGCCCCCATCCGCGATCATGCTTTTTTTGAGCAGGCGGTTCTCCAGGGTCAGGTCGGCAACGCATTCCTTCAGGGCGCGGGCTTCGCGGCGCAGATCCTGCACCTCGCCAGTGGTCGCGGCACGGGCGGTGTCGCCGGCCAGGCGGCGCTTGCCGGCTTCCATGAACTCCTTCGACCAGGTGTAATACAGGCTCTGGGCAATGCCTTCCTTGCGGCACAGCTCGGCGATGCTGTCCTCGCCGCGCAGGCCATCCAGCACGATGCGGATCTTGTCTTCGGCCGAGAAGTGCCGGCGGGTTGCACGCCGGATGTCCTTCACCACCCGCTCCGCAGGGGCCTTGGTCGGCGATTTTGCATTGGAGGATTTGGGCTTCATCTTCGTTCCTTCATCACTACGACGAAGCCCAAATCCTCCTTAAATCACAACCTCAAATCTGTGCCATTGGTGCTGACGGGGAACA
>NZ_SNWD01000030.1 GCF_004361835.1 Stakelama pacifica | reverse complement strand
CGCAATTCGTCCCGTTTTGTTGCAGTGCAGCTATGGTTGGTTGACGGTGCTGCGTGATGGTGCAAGGCGTTTGCCGGGTTAATCGGGCGGAGAGAGATTCTGATGCGCATTGCAATGATCGGCACAGGCTATGTGGGTCTGGTGTCGGGTGCGTGTTTTTCCGATTTCGGGCATTCGGTGGTGTGCGTCGACAAGGATGCGGGCAAGATCGATCGGCTGCATCAGAATATCATGCCGATTTACGAACCGGGCCTCGACACGCTGGTCGCCTCCAATGTGAAGGCGGGGCGGCTGTCGTTCACCACCGATCTTGCCGAGGGCGTGAAGGATGCCGATGCGGTGTTCATCGCGGTGGGTACGCCGAGCCGCCGGGGCGATGGCCATGCCGATCTGTCCTATGTCTATGCCGCCGCCGAAGAGATCGCCGCTGCGCTGACAAAGCCCGCCGTGATCGTCACCAAATCGACCGTGCCGGTCGGCACCGGCGATGAGGTCGAGCGCATCATCGCACGGATCGCGCCGGATAAGGGGATCACGGTCGTCTCCAACCCCGAATTCCTGCGCGAAGGTGCAGCGATCGAGGATTTCAAGCGCCCCGACCGCGTCGTGGTCGGTGTCGAGGACGAAGCCTCTGCCGAGGTGATGCGCGAAATCTATCGCCCCTTGTCGCTCAATCAGGCAGCGCCGGTATTGTTCGTCGGTCGGCGTACGTCCGAGCTGATCAAATATGCCGCCAATGCGTTTCTTGCGGTCAAGATCACCTTCATCAACGAGATCGCCGATCTGTGCGAACAGGTCGGCGCCGATGTGCAGCAGGTGGCGCGCGGTATCGGCATGGACAATCGCATCGGGCCCAAATTTCTGCACGCAGGGCCGGGCTATGGCGGGTCGTGCTTCCCCAAGGATACGCTCGCGCTGATGAAGACCGCAGCCGATAACGACACGCCGGTGCGCATCGTCGAGGCGACGGTGCAGGTAAACGACGCGCGCAAGCGGGCGATGGGCCGCAAGGTCATCAAGGCGATGGGCGGCGATGTGCGCGACAAGAAAATCGCGCTGCTTGGCCTGACCTTCAAACCCAATACCGACGATATGCGCGATGCGCCCAGCATCTCGATCGTTCAGGCGCTCGAAGATGCCGGGGCAAAGGTCCATGCCTATGACCCTGAGGGCGAGGAACAGGCACGCCCGCTGCTGCCCAACGTCACCTTCTGCACCGGTCCTTATGAAGCGGCTGAGGGTGCTGATGCGCTGGTGATCGTGACCGAATGGGACGAGTTTCGCGCGCTCGACCTCAAGCGGATGAAGACGATCCTGAACCAGCCGCTGCTCGTCGACCTGCGCAACATCTATCCGCCGCAGCTGGCGCGCGATGCGGGACTTGAGATCGTCAGCGTGGGCAAGCCTGCACAGGCCATGACGCAACCGCAGGGCGAACTCGCTGGTTCAGCGGCATAATCTTTTTCGAACAGGGGACAAGTTCGTGACCGGCATCAAACCACTTCGCAAAGCCGTTCTTCCCGTAGCGGGGCTCGGCACCCGCTTCCTTCCCGCCACCAAGGCGATCCCGAAGGAAATGCTCACCGTCGTCGACAAGCCGCTGATCCAGTACGCGGTCGAGGAAGCGATCGAGGCGGGGATCGAGGAGATCATCTTCGTCACCGGGCGCGGCAAGGGTGCGCTGGAGGACCATTTCGACATCTCGTTCGAACTGGAAACCAC
>NZ_SNWD01000029.1 GCF_004361835.1 Stakelama pacifica | reverse complement strand
AAACCCCAAGTCTAGCCCATTAACAGGGCCAAGGTCGGTCTGCTTCCGATCGTGCAGCATGGCTCACCTCGCTAATTAAAGTATATAATTGCCACTTGGCCCGTCTCGTAGATATTATTGCTTATAAGAAAATCATTCGTCCTAGGCCTAATGAAACCGCTATGTACCATGCACACGGGGCCCGAATGAGGAGTTCTTGTCTTTCGCGACAGGTCGGTGCCGCACTCCTTGATCAGAAAGGCAATATTCTGGCCACCGGCACAAATGAAGTGCCGCGCGCTGGAGGGGGCGTTTATGGGGGAGCCTTCGAAGGATTTTCAGATAACGATCCAGAACCCAGCCAAGACCATCGATGTCATATTCATAAAAGGCACTGCAGCAATACTCGTGAGCAAAATTCGATAATTGACGAGCTGATCGATTCAATTGACGAACTTCCAAAGGAAGAAAACGAGCAGCTAAGATCTAAAATTAGACGAACCAGATTAGGCCAGCTTATAGAGTTCAGTAGAGCAGTACACGCGGAAATGGACGCTCTTTTATCGGCAGCCAGAGAAGGAGTTTCAACAATAGGTTCGCGACTCTACGTGACCACTTACCCTTGCCATAACTGCGCTAGGCATATTGTAGCCGCTGGTGTCGACGAAGTTCAATTCATAGAACCTTATCTAAAAAGTAAGGCCTTACCTTTACACGGGGATTCTATCACCGACAGCGCTGTTGAATGGTTTCCCCCTAGTACTTTCTCGAGTCTCCCGGAAGAGAAGCGAAAAGGACGATCGCCGCAAGTGCTTTTTCGCCCGTTTAAGGGTGTGGCCCCGAGGCTCTACCGCAGGGCGTTTTTGAAAGATCGGGATTTGAAGAACGGCGAAACCGGAGATATGCTGGATAACATTCCGGGACCAGAAGGTGATTCAGTCCCTCAAATTTTACAAGCAAGCTACACCCAAATCGAGGCCACATTAGCCGTGCAGAATCAGTCGTAGTTGTGAATAAGAAGTCACCAAGGCTTCGGCTCGTATATGACAGAGCCCAAAGTGTCGTAGACGCTACGTCTCCGCTCAGACTCCAGTATAATTTGCCTTTATCGATCCCTCACAATGTCATTTTGACGGACGTTTCCGAGTTTAAATTTTCGGACTTGGAGGAGATCGTGGCATTCACATCACCTTCTTGGATTTTTGATTTTAGAAAAAATGCAAGATTCGATGTTATTGCCGGCGGCCGAATGCACGCCTTTCGTATTTTTGAGCGTTACTCAGCTCAATATGTAGATGTGCAAGGAATGCTACCGCGTGGATTGCCGTTTTTAGACCAAAAACGACAGTCAGTGTGGCAGAAACTGTTCCGCTGCATATTCATGCGTGAAAAAGTAACAGGCCCGTATTTGGTCTTGTGCGATGACGTAAATCGCTTCTGTGATTTATCTCAAGCAATCATAAATGGCTTGGGGTCCGCGACTAAATCAAAGCTAAGTCTGTCGATTGTTAGCACCAAGCTATCGCGAAGAACAAGGATTGCCTTTCGAGAGGTTATGTAACTTTCCGCCCTGTGGCGGATCGTTGTTTCGCTACGAAAAGGCTGTCCTACACACCCCATTCCTGCATATAAGACCGGTCCCCTGAGTCGCTTGGGAAGGACGTTTCATGCTGCATCGCTGCTGGTCTGAGCCCCTAGATTTCCTCCATTGATAGGTAGAGTCCGGCCTTCGACAAGGAGACGGACGAATGAAGCGATCGAGGTTCAGCGAG
>NZ_SNWD01000028.1 GCF_004361835.1 Stakelama pacifica | reverse complement strand
CCCCCAATACGGTTGTTGCCATCACGCCCAGTGAAGGGCATCAAAACGGCCCAAGGCTCTACTCGTAAATGGTAGAAACTACGGGCTCAGACCACAATGAAGAGCTGCCTTCTCCGCTGAACGAACGGCAGGTTTCAAGGGAGCCGCTTGAAGGCTCGAATGTCGGCTATGTCGGCGAGAACCGTCAGCACGCTGGAGTGCGAGGGTCGGCCACTAGAGCATGATCTTGTTTGATTGAATCGATTGGGGATTCACGCGGGACGATTTTTCTGATTCAACCTGTTGGCTGGGCAGGAGGCCAGCAGGGATGAGCCGAGCCTATTCGATTGATCTTCGTGAGCGTGTTGTTGCGGCGATGGCCTCGGGGGCTTCTGCCCGAGCGGCTGCGGCGCAGTTCGGTGTGAGCGTTGCAAGCGCGGTGCGCTGGTCGCAGCGCCAGCGCCGGACTGGCGGGGTCGCACCGGGAAGACTGGGCGGACACCGCAAGCCGGTGCTGCTGCCGGAGCGGGAGTGGCTGCTGGCGCGCATTGCGGCCGAGCCCGACCTGACTTTGCGCGCGCTGTTGGGCGAGCTGAGGGACCGCGGCGTAAAGGCGAGCTATGGCGCATTGTGGCTGTTCCTCGATCGCGAGAGGCTGTCGTTCAAAAAAAAGCCTGTTCGCCAGCGAGCAGGATCGTCCGGCCGTCGCCCGCCGACGGATGCAGTGGCGCAAATACCAGAACCGGCTTGATCCAACACGCCTCGTCTTCATCGACGAGACCTGGGCCAAGACCAATATGACCCGCACCCATGGCCGCGCCCCGCGTGGCGAGCGCCTGCATGCGAAAGTGCCGTTCGGCCACTGGCGCACGCTGACCTTCCTCGCCGCGCTGCGCCACGATCGGATCGATGCGCCCTGCGTGCTCGACGGACCGATCAACGGGCAGCTCTTCCTCGCCTATGTCGAACAGTTCCTCGTCCCGACCCTCGCGCCCGGCGATATCGTCATCATGGACAACCTCGGCAGCCACAAGGGACAGGCGGCGCGTCAGGCCATCCGCAGTTGCGGCGCAAGGCTCCTGTTCCTCCCGCCATACAGCCCGGACCTCAACCCGATCGAGCAGGTCTTCGCCAAGCTCAAGACGCTCCTGCGAAAGGCAAACGAACGATCCGTCGAGGCCACCTGGAAACGCATCGGCTCACTGCTCGACGCCTTCTCTCCAAGCGAGTGTGCAAACTATCTCAAAAACAGCGGATATGCTTCAATCTAAGATGATCACACTCTAGGCGCCCAATCTCGGTCATCTGCTCGCTGCAATGCCAACGCTGGAAGCGATCATCCAATCACGAGCGAATGGCGATTGCTGACAGGTCTTGATTTGGGTCGAGGGGGCGGTCATCCGCTTTGCGCTCCGAATAGCGATCGACCAGTTGCTCGGCATGGGGACGGAGCAGCACGGTGAAGCGCACCAGCTCCTCCATCACGTCGACGATGCGGTCATAGAGCGGCGAGGGTTTCATCCGCCCGGTCTCGTCGAACTCCTCATAGGCCTTGGGCACGCTTGACTGGTTGGGGATCGTCACCATCCGCATCCAGCGGCCGAGCAGGCGCAGCGTGTTGACGCTGTTGAACGACTGCGAGCCGCCCGAGACCTGCATCACCGCGAGCGTGCGCCCCTGCGTCGGCCGCATGCCGCCGATGTTGAGCGGCAAGTGATCGATCTGCGCTTTCATGATCGCGCTGACCTGGCCGTGGCGTTCGGGGCTGCACCACACCATGCCCTCGGACCAGAAAGCGTGTTCGCGCAACTCGGCGACCGCAGCGTGATTGTCGCCGGCGACCTGATCGGGCAGCGGCAGGTCGGCGGGATCGAAGATGCGGGTCTCCGCGCCGAACAAGTGCAACAGCCGCGCCGCCTCCTCGACCGCGAGCCGCGAATAGGATCGCTCGCGCAGGCTGCCGTAGAGCAGCAGAATGCGCGGGCGCGGGCTGTCATCGCCGAGTCCGAGCGCGGGCCGTTCATGGACATAGGCCGGGTCGAGCGCGGGAAGGTGATCGAGCTCGGGAAGCGGGCGCAGACGGGACAAGCGAAACTCCGAAAACAGAAAGCTCAGCCGCGCGGGCCGAACAGGATGATGGCGGCGCCGGCGAGCACGACCGCACCGCCGGCGACGTCCCAGCGATCGGGCGTCGTGCCTTCGACGACCCACAGCCATAGCAGCGAAGCAGCCACATAGACGCCGCCATAGGCGGCATAGGCACGCCCGGCTTCGTCGGTCGGCACCTGCGCGAGCAGCCAGGCGAACAGCGCGAGCACGGCGAGCCCCGGGACGATCCAAGCCGGCGTGCGGTCGAGCCGCCACCACGCCCAGAACGCGAAGCAGCCCGCGATCTCGCACAGCGCGGCCAGCGGATAGGCGAGATAGCCGGTCATGCCAGCGTCAGGCGCAGCGCCAGCGCCGCCAGCGTCACGAGCAGGATCGGCGTCGTCAGCGTGATGCCGACGCGGAAATAATAGCCCCAGGCGATCTTCACGCCCTTCTGCCCCAGCACGTGCAGCCACAAGAGCGTGGCCAGCGAGCCGATCGGGGTGATCTTGGGCCCGAGGTCGCAACCGATGACGTTGGCGTAGACCATCGCCTGGTGCACTGTGCCGGTGGCCTGCGTCGCGTCGATCGACAGCGCGCCGACGAGCACGGTCGGCATGTTGTTCATGATCGACGACAGCAATGCCGCCAGGATGCCGGTGCCGAATGCCGCGCCCCACACCCCGCCCTCGCTCGCGCGGGTCAGCAGCCCGGCCAGCGCGTCGGTCAGCCCGGCATTCTTGAGACCGTAGACGACCAGATACATGCCGAGCGAGAAGATCACGACCTGCCAAGGGGCCTCGCGGATCACCGTGCGCGTCGGGATGACGGGGCCGCGCGCGGCAATGGCGATGAGCACGACGGCGCCGACGGCGGCCACCGCGCTCACCGGCACGCCGAGCGGATCGAGCACGAAGAACCCGGCGAGCAGCAACGCCAGCACCACCCAACCGGCGCGGAAGGTGGCGTGGTCGCGGATCGCCTCGGCGGGCGCGCGCAATTGCGCGACGTCGTAGCGGGCCGGAATATCTTTGCGGAAGAAGATCATCAGCGCCGCCAGCGTCGCAGCAATCGCGGCGAGATCGACCGGGATCATCACCAGCGCATAGCGGCCGAAGCCGATATGGAAGAAATCAGCCGAGACGATATTGACGAGATTGGAGACGACCAGCGGCAGGCTGGAGGTATCGGCGATGAACCCCGCCGCCATCACGAAAGCCAGCGTCGCCTTCTCGTCATAGCCCAGCGCGCGCAGCATCGCGATGACGATCGGGGTGAGGATCAGCGCCGCGCCGTCATTGGCGAACAGCGCCGCGACGCCCGCGCCGAGTAATACGACCAGCGCGAACAGCCAGCGCCCGTCGCCGCCGCCCCAGCGCGCGACATGCAGCGCCGCCCATTCGAAGAAGCCGGCGCGGTCGAGGACCAGGCTGATCAGGATCACCGCGACGAACGCGCCGGTGGCGTTCCAGATGATGTCCCATACCACCGGAATGTCGCCGAGCGAGATAACCCCCGTCAGCAGCGCGACAGTCGCGCCGCCGATCGCGCTCCAGCCGATACCCAGTCCTTTGGGCTGCCAGATCACCAGGGTGATCGTGGCGACGAAGATCAGGATCGCGAGCAGCATCAGCCGATACACTCGCCGGCGTCGCCGACGACGCGCTCGCCGTCCTCCTTGGTAAAGGCGCCGCGCTGCGCGCTCGGCAGAATGTCGAGCACGACTTCCGAGGGCCGGCACAGCCTGACCCCGATCGGCGTCACCACCAGCGGCCGGTTGATAAGGATCGGATGCGCCATCATCGCATCGATCAGAGCTGCATCGGACAGGCTGTCATCGCCGAGGCCGAGTTCCGCATAGGGCGTGCCCTTTTCGCGTAGCAGCGCGCGCGGGGTCAGCCCGCCGCGGGCGATCAGTTGTTCGAGCATCGCGCGCGACGGCGGCGTCTGGAGATACTCGATCACATGCGGCTCAATCCCGGCATTACGGATCATCGCCAGCGTGTTGCGCGAGGTGCCGCAATCGGGATTGTGATAGATGACGACGTCGATCGCGGTCATGCCGCACCTTCCGGCGTGCCCTGCGCGAGCGGGGTCGCGCCGTCGCGGGCGCCGATCTCGTTCAGGCTGCGCTTGAGCGCGAGCCGGTCAAGGCTCTCTATCGGCAAGGCAAGCAGCAACTGGATGCGGGTATGGAGATAACGCATCGCGGTGAGGAACGCCTGTTCCTGCCCGGGGCCTTCGGCGGCGGTCGGATCCTCGATCCCCCAATGCGCGGTCATCGGATAGCCGGGCCATACCGGGCAGGCCTCGCCGGCCGCATCGTCACACACGGTGAAGATCAAATCGATCGTTGGCGCATCGGGGCCGGCGAATTCGTCCCAGCTCTTCGAGCGATAGCCATCGGTGGGAAGGCCCATCTGCGTGATCAGCTTCAGCGCCATCGGATGCGGCGCATCCTTCGGGAAGCTGCCCGCGCTATAGGCGCGGAACCGGCCTTCGCCGTCGCGATTGAGCAGCGCCTCGGCCATGATCGACCGGGCGGAATTGCCCGTGCACAGGAACAGCGCGTTGTAGGAACGCTCAGGCATGATCGGCTCCTTCAGCAGCAATCGGCGAGTTCGGTGACGAGCGGCGCGCACAGCTCGGCGCGACCGCCACAGCAATCCTTGGCGAGAAACAGCATCAGCGCGCGCAGTCGCTCGATATCGGCGCGCTGGATCATCTGCCGCCCGCGCTTGTCCGGAATGACGAGCCCGGCGGCGACGAGGATGGCGAGATGGCTCGAAAATGTGCTCTGGGAGAGACCGGAAGCATCGACGAGCTGACCGGTCGAAAGCCCGTCGGGCTCGGCCTGAACGAGCAGGCGGAAGGCGGCAAGTCGCGTCGGATGCGCGAGCGAGGCAAGCGCTGCGAGGGCGTCGTCAGTCGTCATCCCATCGACTTTTATCGATGGGAATGCGCCCGGTCAATTCGCATCGTAGATTTACGATGGATCGCGGCCGCTATCTATGTAGCCGTTGCTAAAGGCGGAATGTCGGCAAGCGGGCCAGTTCAGGCCGAAAATGCTGGCAGTTGGCGAGAGTGAACTTGAGGAACTCGAGTATACAGCATCACTCGTCTCGGTCGTCGCGAGAGCAAGAGCGCAACGAACGTTCACTTCGAAGCGCCAACGAACGCCACCGGTCGGCGACTATTTTATGACCGCTTTTATGACGAAGATCAGTAAACCCGATAAAACCCTTTAATTTCAGTGCGGCAAGGCGGACTCCGTCTCCGCCACCAGCCATTGATTTTACTAGGCTCAGGACTCATTGATTGAGCCAGAAGATGACGGTTGCAGCGATGCAGATGGCGGACATGAAGGTGTGGGCGCAGCGATCATAGCGCGTGT
>NZ_SNWD01000027.1:0-2500 GCF_004361835.1 Stakelama pacifica | reverse complement strand
GCCTTCACGGCATCGATTTGAAAAACCCATTCACAATGTCAAAAAGCTCGCAGGAAGCCTTAGCTTCCGCAATACCGCTCAATCGAGCGGATCTCGTATCTTCATCCCTGGATATGTTCGAGCAGCTAACCCGCTGCGCCGTCAGTCGCAGCAAAGCTGCGCCTTATGGCGCGCTTCGCAGCGCTGGCCGCGCTTTTGCGTCATCGCGAAATAGCTTTTGCTATTTCGCTCGCAAAGCAATGGTGGAGCCTATCGGGATCGAACCGATGACCTGATGCTTGCAAAGCAACCGCTCTCCCAGCTGAGCTAAGGCCCCATTGAAAAGCGATGGTGGGTCTGAGTGGATTCGAACCACTGGCCTCACCCTTATCAGGGGTGTGCTCTAACCAACTGAGCTACAGACCCATCGCCACACCTGGACCAGCTCCCATTCTCAAAAGAGAATGACGCGGCCGCGGGCGGCGTGAGCCAGCTCAGGCAAAATCACAAATACGATACCTAAAGTATCGCATAAGCGATTATCCAGTGATGAAGGGACATGAGGACGGCGGCTATGTTCTTTGGAAAGGACGAAGCTCTTTCGATCATGAAGATCGACGCTTTCGGCCGTATCCTTAGAAAGGAGGTGATCCAGCCGCAGGTTCCCCTACGGCTACCTTGTTACGACTTCACCCCAGTCGCTAAACCCACCGTGGTTGGCTGCCTCCCTTAAGGGTTAGCGCACCACCTTCGGGTGAATCCAACTCCCATGGTGTGACGGGCGGTGTGTACAAGGCCTGGGAACGTATTCACCGCGGCATGCTGATCCGCGATTACTAGCGATTCCGCCTTCATGCTCTCGAGTTGCAGAGAACAATCCGAACTGAGACGGTTTTTGGAGATTAGCTCACCCTCGCGGGATTGCTGCCCACTGTCACCGCCATTGTAGCACGTGTGTAGCCCAGCGCGTAAGGGCCATGAGGACTTGACGTCATCCCCACCTTCCTCCGGCTTATCACCGGCGGTTACTTTAGAGTACCCAACTAAATGATGGTAACTAAAGTCGAGGGTTGCGCTCGTTGCGGGACTTAACCCAACATCTCACGACACGAGCTGACGACAGCCATGCAGCACCTGTGCACGGTCCAGCCGAACTGAAGGAAAGTGTCTCCACTATCCGCGACCGGCATGTCAAACGCTGGTAAGGTTCTGCGCGTTGCTTCGAATTAAACCACATGCTCCACCGCTTGTGCAGGCCCCCGTCAATTCCTTTGAGTTTTAATCTTGCGACCGTACTCCCCAGGCGGATAACTTAATGCGTTAGCTGCGCCACCCAAGTGCCATGCACCCGGACAGCTAGTTATCATCGTTTACGGTGTGGACTACCAGGGTATCTAATCCTGTTTGCTCCCCACACTTTCGCACCTCAGCGTCAATACCAGTCCAGTGAGCCGCCTTCGCCACTGGTGTTCTTCCGAATATCTACGAATTTCACCTCTACACTCGGAATTCCACTCACCTCTCCTGGATTCAAGTGATGCAGTTTTAAAGGCAGTTCCGGGGTTGAGCCCCGGGCTTTCACCTCTAACTTGCAAAACCGCCTACGCGCGCTTTACGCCCAGTAATTCCGAACAACGCTAGCTCCCTCCGTATTACCGCGGCTGCTGGCACGGAGTTAGCCGGAGCTTATTCTCCCGGTACTGTCATTATCATCCCGGGTAAAAGAGCTTTACAACCCTAAGGCCTTCATCACTCACGCGGCATTGCTGGATCAGGGTTTCCCCCATTGTCCAATATTCCCCACTGCTGCCTCCCGTAGGAGTCTGGGCCGTGTCTCAGTCCCAGTGTGGCTGATCATCCTCTCAGACCAGCTATGGATCGTCGCCTTGGTAGGCCTTTACCCCACCAACTAGCTAATCCAACGCGGGCTCATCCTTAGGCGATAAATCTTTGGTCCGAAGACATCATACGGTATTAGCAGTAATTTCTCACTGTTATTCCGTACCTAAGGGCAGATTCCCACGCGTTACGCACCCGTGCGCCACTAAGTCCGAAGACTTCGTTCGACTTGCATGTGTTAAGCATGCCGCCAGCGTTCGTTCTGAGCCAGGATCAAACTCTCAAGTTTGATGTTCCACTCAAACGCCGGTGGAATGACCGACGTCGAAGCAGCTCATTTCAAGGAGCCGTTCCTGCACAAATCTTACATGGTTTGTGTAGGACATGTTAAAGCCACTGCCGAAACAGCAACTCTTTGGAACGGCTTATTTTACCGGGTATCCGACACCTTGAATGCCAGACCCGGGGCCGCCGCCCACATGTCCCTTCATCTAAATCACTATGTCAAAGAGCGCAAAAGACCGACGCTTCGCCCCGCCCCTTTTTTCATCGGGGCGGCTAAAGCGCCTGGTTTTTGGTGACCGTCGAAGCGTTCCGTGTGGCCCGCCGCGTCGGTGAAGTGGCTTCTACGCATACACCCCACACCCGTCAAACCCTTTTTGAAACTTTTCCGACATCTTTT
>NZ_SNWD01000026.1 GCF_004361835.1 Stakelama pacifica | reverse complement strand
TTAAGGAAGGCTTCCCACTGAGCCTGAAGTTGATTGATGTGCTGGTTGGCCCATATACGCTTTAAGCGCGCCTGCCCGAACAGATCAGTTGAGTTCGCTTATGAGGCGCGCGCTTTACCGTTAAGCTACGCGATGGTTTTTAATGTGAGAATATCTCACCTTAAATCCGGCGGTATGTCATCCTCTAATAGGGAGCGGAGCCGGTATTTCATGGCGGTGTAAGGCGCAGGATCGTATTGCACTCCCGCATTGCGAACATAGCCGTCGCTGTCGGGCACGTTATCCCGGCTCGCCACTGGCGGAAGGCCCGCCGCCGCACGATCGTCGTTCAGCAAGGCAAGCGCCACTTCTTCTTTAAGGCTGGTCATTGGTTGGCTCCTGTAGGGGTAGGATGTCTAAAAATTGTTGCCACAGTCCAGCGTCAACAATGAAGCGGTCGCGTTGCTCAAGCGCCTCCCTATAGCGCTTCAGGGTGTCGGCGGCTTCGATGATTAGCGAAAAGTCGCCATTGCCAAGCGCGTCACTGCCCTCATATTCGCGCAGCCGATCCTCAAGTTCGTTTGACATATCCACTACCTTTCTGTGTGGGGGAGGCGGCAACCGATCTGCGCACGATAGGATTCGGGAAGGGTGCCCCAGTCGAACGTGTCGGCAAAGTCGCCGCAAACATGATCGCGCGGCGTGAAGGGATGCCCTGCCCCGATGTGGAGGCTGCAAGACTCGATACCGATCATCGCATCCCGATCGCGCCCCGGAACAGGCGCGGATTTCGTGCATTCGCCAACGAGCGAATTATGATTCTGCCAGTGATCGCACCCGGCGCAGCTTTTGCCGTACTGCCAATAGAAGGCGTCGATCAGCGCTTGACGCTCACCCATCACCCTTCCCCTTGGTTATCGGGGGAGGGGCGGGCGCTGATCTCGCGATCAATAAGCGCAGCGATTTTGAGCGCTAGCGGGTCGATAGGTGATCGCTTGTCGTCCATGCCTAGAAGATAAGCAGGTGAAACAGCCAATGCTCTCGCAAGCGACCAGACAGCGCGCACAGTCGGATTGGCCGACCGCCCCTTTTCCAATTCCCACACATGGCCTTTTGTGATCCCGGAAGCGTCCGCGACTTGTTGCAACGTCATGCCGCGCGCTGCACGCGTTTCCGCGATTCGGCTTTGAAACTCTGCAATGTTTGGTTCATCACCCATTGGACGCACCTTTCGTATGGTGGGGAGGGGTGGCGCGGACGGCGCTATATTCTTCGTCGGTGAGCCACCATGTCGGACCAAAGCCGTCGCTGTCATTCCATGTGAACTCGCCGCCCGGCGCTACCCACATGCCGACCTGACCGGGGAATAGCCCGTTCTTTTGAATGTGGCCCCAGCGCATCCAGAAAACGCCAGCATCTTCGTCGCCTACCCAAATCGTCGTCCCGTCTTTCGGCGCGGTTTCGATGGGGTGCGCAGCGCGCATGATTTCGGTAAAGGGCACTTCACCCATTCGAACCTCCTCCGTTCGTGTGGTGGGGCATCTCCGGTTGGCCGATCGGGGGTGCCTTTTTGGTTATGGGTGGGTGAGCTTGGTATCGCTTGGTATCGCAGTTCGCGTTCAGTTCCTGCAGCGTTCCCGATATTTCCCACATCAAACCGACGGTAAATAGCGGGTTTTGCCGCGATTAACTGCAATCGCACTGCAGAGGTCAGGGGTTCGATTCCCCTCAGCTCCACCAGCCGCCCCGAAAAGCGTTAGTTTCTAGCGATAATCCCAGAAAACAGTCGTTTATGTCTGCCATTTGGTCACACAACTGGTATACACGAGGCATGGACGACGTGGCGAAACCTCCTCATCTCCAGAAGCGCGGCGGCATCTGGTATTACTATCGTAGGGTGCCCAAGGAACTCGTGCCGGTCATCGGCAAGCGGTTTGTGAAGCATTCGCTGAAAACCGGCGATTTGGCACAAGCCAAGCTCCGCCATAGCGTTTACGCTCTCAACACGGATGCGCGCTTCGCGGCAGCGGCGCGCGGAGATGTGGTTACAGGAACAGGCTCTGCCAAAGGCGACTTGGTTTCCGCGACCGCGCTCATGGACCATGTTCGAACAATGGTCAGAACGATGGATGAGCGGGCGGCGACAAACTTGCGGGAAAAGCCGCTGGTCGATCTTTACGATCGCCGTGAGCGTGAAATGGATGCGGGGTATGAGCTTGATATCCTCACTAATCCGTCCGATCCGCGACAGGCCGAATTGGTGGATCACACGGCGACGGCGCTGCTCAAAAAGGTCGGGGTCGAACTGCCTGACCTCAAAACACATGCGCAATTTGAAGAGGTGGTACGGCAAGGGCTGATTGAGGTTTGTCGTCGTCGCCTTGACCGATATGCGGACAGGTTTGATCGGCCATTTCATAACCCAGAATTCGATCCGGCTCGCCGCCCAACAACCACATTTGGCGAACTCGCCGAAATCTTCCTTGCCGAAAAGCTTCAGGAATATCGGGTCAACAACGTTGCACTGAAGCGGCAGGACAAAATTAAGGCAAGTGTGGCCACCCTATTGGAAATTGTGGGTCCCGATCTGCCGATTTCTTCAATCGACGACGATATCGTTCAGCAGGTGAGGAGCTGCGTCGCGCAACTTCCTGCTAATCGGGTAAAATTTTACGCTAAGCTTCCGATTAAGGCAGCGATTGAGCGTGCTGCAAAGGAAGGAAGGCCCGCCCTTAAATCTTTAACCCAGTCGCAATATCTCGATGTGTTCCGTGACATCATGAAAGTCGCAGTTCGAAAGCGTTTTATCGTCGGCAATCCGGCCGCAGATATCAGGCCGCTGAAGCGTGATGAGGTTGCTGCTTCTGAGAAACGGAAGCCATGGACCATGGATCAGATACGCCAATTCTTTGGGTCCGAATTCTACCGTTCTTGTGCCGTCGATGCGGCTGAGCCTTATTCGCGGCCAGATCGGGATTGGCGATTTTGGCTCCCCTTGATGATGCTGTTCAGCGGCGCGCGTCCTAATGAAATCTGTCAGCTATCGACCGATGACATAGGCCGCACTGATGCAGGTACGTGGTTCGTGAAGATTAGCGACGATCGAGAGGGTAACACGGTCAAAACACAGGCAAGCCGTCGCCGTGTGCCGCTTCACTCAGAGCTGATCGCAATGGGCTTTCTTCGTTTCGTAAAAAAGCGAGAGGAAGCGGATGGTCCCTCGCGACTTTTTCCAATGTTGAAACCCAATAAGTATGGAAATCGTGCGCAGTATCCATTGAAGCGCTTCAGCGAAAAATATATCGGTCTCGCTACGCAACTGGACTCAGACCAGTCTCTATACTCATTACGACATAATGTCCGCGATGCGTTAAGGCGGGTGCAAGCTCCTCCGGAGACGCTTCTGGCCGTCAGCGGTTGGTCGCCTGCGGGCAAAGCCGTCAGCGACAATTACGGTGACCCCGGCAATCCCGATCACCACATCAGATATGTGGAAGGTATCAGCTATCCCGGCTTAGACCTCTCGTTTCTGCACATCGATAGATAGATGCGGTACTTTACGCGAGGTTAACCACAGAGTGGCATAGCTTCGGTCTCAGTGGCTGCGCGCATATAACATTCTTTGTCGACGGACCGGCGACGTTTGCTCAGCGCCGCGTTCTGTCATGAGCATGTTGCCGCGCTTCTTCAGTGAAACCGAAGGGGACGACGGAATGACAAAAATGAATAAATTTTTGTCGAAAGAAAAGGCAACGGCTCTACTCGCGGCTGAGGCGGCTAAAGGGCAGACGAAAGCGAAGAGCGCGCACGTCCCTCAAAAGAAAGCCGCCACCTTCAAAAAGTTTCACGATAAAGCAGCGGAGGCGAATGCCGTATGGGAACGCCCCAACTTGCTTGCTCTATGCCGCAAGCTGGCGGGCGGCGACCTCGCTGCTGGCTATCTTCTCCATCACATTCTGTATGTTTGGAACAATCGCGATCATAAACTGGAACGGAAATTGCCGACATGGTCATGCGACCAGTGGCTTGCCCATAGCAGACAGGCTTGGGCAACGGCCTCCGGCCTGACGCTCGCAGAGTTTACCAAACGAGCGCTTCCCAGACTTCGGAAAAATTGCTGGGGCTTCCTCATGATCCGCGCAATGGGAAATGGTCCCCAGAAGAAGCTGTGGGTTAGCGTCGACGTCTTCGCGATGCAGGCTCACATATCGGGTTCCGAAGCGGTGCCTTGGGATATGTTTCACGCTGCGCTCGAAGCGATGGGTCCCGGCTTCGAAAAGACCCCTGCAAACGCCTATGCCAAGCCAACCTGAGGCAGATATTTGGCGCGCGCTAAAAGCTGTAAATGTCAAATTTGGCAACAATTAGAAAAGCGACCCAAACGGATACGATTAAATACCTTCGGTATTTGAGAGAACGGTATTAAGAGAAATGAAGCCTATTATCTTACGATAATAGGGCGCGGATGATCGCTAACGCTCTCATCACGCACTCAATCCTGATCTCGGCAACCCTCTGCCGGAGCTGATGAATTTACAAAACCAAACGTGGCCGTTCCGGGTCTATTGAGCCAGAACTAATTTGCCACCCAGCGGTTCTCCGACATTCGGTTGTGCAATTAATTGCACAAAGCATTTGTTAGGGCGACAGGGGTTAGAGGGTACGCGCCAAACATTTGTAGGAGATACGCTATGGCGTCGGGGGCGCGCATTCCGGAAGCTCAGCATCTAAAGCGCAAAGCGCTGATGCTTGCTGCTAAGCCGACAAAGGCGTTTCATGCATTTGCCATGGCATTGCATGAGGCTCATCAAGCGGACCCGGCCTTCCTAAACGAGGTGAGCCGGATCGCCGGTATCAAAAGGCGTGCGCTGTTCTACCTGTCTGTCGTTGGTGGCTTTCTGGCCAAATACCGCATCTCCGAAGCGAAAGCGGAACGCATAGGCTGGACGAAGCTCCAGATCGTGGCGCATCACGTCAATGATACCGCGAACGCGTCGAAATGGTCTGACCGGCAGATTGACAAGCTGCTCGATCTGGCGCTCCAGACGACCGCCCACGCGTTGCCAGCAGTTTTGAGGGCTCAGGATACCAAAAACTTTAGATCGATGCTCCTGCGGCTTCCTCTGGCCGATTATGATGATGTTGAAGCAGCGCTTCTGGATTGCGGGGCTGTGCGACAGGCGAGAGGACTGGCAAATAAGGAAGATGCGGTTGCGCAACTGGCGCGCGCATATCTGAAGTTAAAAGCGCAGAAGGCCTTGTGACCAGCATTTAGCCAACGAAGGGGTAAACAAGCCGCTTCTCTGAACGCTAATTTTGCGGTTCAAGCGCCGCGTCGATTACGCCTTTAATCCAAAGCAGTTCGGCTTCCCGCAGGGAGGAAAGCCGGAGCGTGATTTCGCTCAACGTTCCGCGTTGCAGGTGCCCGGACGGAAGTTCGGCGGTAAAGAGTTCCGCCGGATCAACCTTGAGCGCTTCGGCGAGTTGGGAAACGACCGCGAAACGCGCTCCGCTCGACCCCGCTTCGATCTTCGAGATCATATCGGCCGAAACGCCCGCAGCACCAGCCAGCCGCTCCTGCGTCATTCCCAGACGCATACGATGGGCTTTGACCAGTTTTCCGAACCTGTGACGTAGATCGTCCATGCGCGCCTCCGTCCGTACCGTTAATCGGTCACCCGGCTCGCTATCACCGACGCTAATTATATTATTGTGCGAAACCCGTAATACACTTGCTACATGAGGTCGTATTGGTAAGTTTGAGACACCCCCAGCGGGTCCCGAAATACCAACAGGAGATGCAGCCTTGTCCTATGTCGTGCGCGAGCTTCGGAAGAAAATGCGGGCAGAGGAAGCGAAGCGTCAGGTTCAGCGTAGAAACCGCATAATCGCCGTGGGCATCGTCCTCGGCTGTCTCCTAGGGATTATCGCCCTGTTTCACTGATCCATCCGAACCGGGGCAGACCAGCAAAAATCTTCGACATTTTGGGTGGGACAGCCTTTGTCTCTCATGCATGTCGTTTTTCGTCGCTCATGCTGGGCGGAGTCATTTGCGGGGACAACGCTTTCGCGATCCTTGCACAAGCTCTTAGATGGCGGCTGCCGCGCTTTCTCGACGCCTTCAGACCGGGGCAGCAAATATCGGGAAAAAGGTCCGATACCGGCCTCAGCGACAATTGCTTCTTAAAAACCGCCGTTTCATGGCTTTTTCCTTGGTCCCGCCGTCGTCACAGTTAACGTCCGCCATGGGTCACTCGGTTCTCGACCTCCCGCACAGGAGGAGAGCAAATGCACGATACGAACCCCACTCGTCTTGACCCCTGGGCGGCTAGTTCGCTGCTCCAAAAAGCGATCAGAAGAGGCGAAACCGATCTTGCCATTCACGCAGCCCGCTCGCTTCACCGACAGCGAGGCAACGGCATCTGGAGGCGTTTTCTCATCATCGCGTTCGAAGATGTCGGGATCGGTAACCTCGACCTTGTCCGACGTGTCACTCTTGCGAATATCGATCGCCAGTCGCGCAAGACCTTCGGAACGGATGACGAAGCTGTCGCTACCTTTGCGCGTGACCTGTCAGAGTCACCCAAGGATCGTTCGAGCTGGTCTGAGCCCGTAGTTTCTACCATTTACGAGTAGAGCCTTGGGCCGTTTTGATGCCCTTCACTGGGCGTGATGGCAACAACCGTATTGGGGG
>NZ_SNWD01000025.1 GCF_004361835.1 Stakelama pacifica | reverse complement strand
ACCATCCTGTCGGATCAGGAAAAGGGTGCAGGCGGCGAGATCCAGCTGACCGACGCCATGGCAAAGCTGATCGGGCAGCAGCCGTTCCACGGCTTCACCTTTGACGGCGAACGCTTCGACTGCGGCGACAAATTCGGCTTCATCCTCGCCAATCTCAGCCTCGGCCTAAACCATCCCGAAATCGGCAGCGCACTCAAATCCGCCGCCCAAGCACGGATCGGCCAATAATCGCGGCAGGCGGGCACGACCACGTCGCGCCCGCCTGGCCCGTCCTTATTCCTGCGGCAGCGCTTTCCACGCATCGACAAAGGCGCGGGCGCGCGCGCCGATTTCGTCGGGCGTCACGCCCGGCTTGTACAGCGCCGAGCCGATGCCGTACCCGTTCGCGCCGACACCATGCCATTGCGCCATCGTGTCCGGCGTCACGCCACCGACCACGAACAGCGGCATATCGGCAGGCAGCACCGCACGCTGCGCCTTCATCACCTGCGGACTCGCCGCTTCGGCAGGGAAGAGCTTCAGCCCGGCCGCCCCGGCATAAATCGCGGCAAAGGCTTCGCTGGGGGTGAAATAACCGGGAAGCGAGACCATCCCCGAATCCGCCGCCGTCGCAATCACCTCGACATCGGTATTGGGCGATACGATCAGTTTGCCGCCCGCATTCGCCACTGCGCGCACATCGCCGCTCTTTAGCACGGTGCCCGCGCCGATCAGCGCATCGTCGCCGAAGCGCCGCGCGATCCGTTCGATGCTGGTCAGCGGATCGGGCGAGTTGAGCGGCACTTCGATCATCGAAAAGCCGTTGTCGATCAACGCCCCGGTTATCGCCTCGACTTCATCGGGACGAACGCCGCGCAGGATCGCGACGAGCGGGCAGCGGGTCATGGCGGACTGAAGGTTCGAATTCGCGGTCATTGATGCTGCTCCCAGATATGGCTGATCCCGGCCGCGAATGCGGCATGGCTGTCGATGAGAAGGGCCTGCGCGCCCATATGTTCGATCGCCGCGCAATAGAGATCGCCCAGCCCCGGATCGGCGAGGACATATACGGTCTCTCCCGCGTGCAAGCCCTGTTCGCGGACATCGCTGCCGATCAGCAGACCGCTGGTATGCGCAGCGACATCCTCCTCCGCGCGCAGGCCAAGCAACACGCTCGCCCGCTCGCCGAACAGATCGCCGAGCAGCGCGCCGTCAGCCGATGCCGCAAGCCCTTCCTGAAACGCAGCCCCGCGTTTCACTTCACCGTTCAGAAAGTCGGCGAGCAGGCTGTGCTTGCGCAACAGCGCGAAAATCTCACCCGTCATCGTGGTGCGGAAGCTCGCAATCCGTCCGCCCGCCATGCGCGCCCATTTGCAATGGGTTCCCGGCTGACACAGCAGCGAATCCGCCGGTGCGAAACCAGCCGCCACTGCGCCGAGAAACTGCACCTCCTCGCCCCGCATCACATCGCCGCGCCCGCCCCCGACATGGCTTGCCCCGGCGACGATCGCGGTCCGCCCCGGCTCTACCCAGCATAGCGCGCCAGCGAGATCGTCGATCGATACCGGGCAGGCGCGATACCCCGCATCGGCCCAGCCGCGCACCGATCCGACCATGCCCGCACACAACATCGGCAGATCGCCGAACCGGGCGCGCAGCGCACGCGCCTCGGCCGCAAAACCGCCGGGCGCAATCGCGGTCAGCCCGCGATCATCGCGCTCGGTTCGCAGCACAGCACCGCCCTGCCCCATATGATAGGCACGGCGATTGGTCGTTCCCCAGTCCACCGCAATGAATTCGGCCATATAATCCCCTGCCCATCAGCGTTATGTTCGGCGATTACCGCCCTTATCGCGCCCTGCCTGTCTCAACGAGCTTGCATTTGCGCGTCAAGGTATATTTATACGATATAAACCAAAATAGTTGAGGAGTAAGGGCGATGGTTCTTGATCCGCTGGAAATGCGGCACTCGCTCGGTCGCAATCTGACGCACGGCATGCTCGATCATCTGGGCAAGCAGATCGTGATCGGCGCGTTCGAAAACACGCCCTTTCCCACCGAGGCCGAACTATCCAAGCAATTGGGGGTCAGCAGGTCGGTCACGCGCGAAGCGGTAAAGATGCTGACCGCCAAGGGGCTGCTCAGCGCGCGCCCGCGTCAGGGCACGCTGGTTCAGCCGGCGGCGAATTGGAATCTGTTCGATGCGGACGTGCTGCGCTGGTTGCTCGAGCGCAAATTCTCGATCGAACTGCTGTCCCAGTTCAACCAGCTCCGATCGGCCATCGAACCGGCAGCGGCGGCGCTGGCGGCAGAAAATGCGGATGACGAGGGGTTTCGCGCAATCGATGCCGGTTTTGCGCGCATGGTCGCGGCCGAAGCGGGCGAGGACGACACGCTGAGCGCCGATATCGCTTTTCACCTCGCCATTTTGCAGGCATCGGCCAATCCGTTCTTCGCCCAGTTTCGCGATGTGGTTGCAACCGCCCTGCGCACCTCGATCCGCTTCACCAACCGGATCAAGGGCCGTACGGCCGATCTGGACGCACATAAGGCGGTAAAGACTGCGATCGAGGCACGCGATGCAACAGCCGCGCGTGCGGCAATGGCGATGATCATCGGCGACGTAAACGATCTCATCACGCAGCATAGCGACGTCAGCACGGATCCCGGGCAAGACACGCAACCGGTGGCGTAAGAGACGGCGGGGGTGCCCGGCCCCGGCTATCCTGCCCTTGCCGCAATCACCGGTTCGCGCAGAGAAGTTCGCCGCTCGAACCATGGCGTCACGACAAGGTGCGGAATAGCAAGCGCCGCGATACCCGCGAACAGGCCGCGCACACCGCTTGAATCAAAGTGCAGCAGCAGCGCCGCTGCGAGTATCGTCACCACCACTGCGCCCACGGACACATAGGCGACCGACCGGAGGTACTCGGCGGTGCTGGCGCATCCCAGCCGATCGCGACGCAGCGCGGTTTGCGGCAGCGCGTGAAGGAGCAGGAAGCCCAGCGTAAAGCCGACCAGCGGCGGCAGAATCAGCAACGCCGCCATCCCTCCGGCTAGCCGCGCATCGCGCCGCCGCCATGCGAGGATCAGCAGCAGCGCCGAAGTCGCGCCGCCAGCCAGGGCAAAGAACATGGTATAATCCGGCGCCACCGACGACGCCCCCCCGGCAGTGTGTAACAATTCGGCATAGCCCGCGTGATGAAACGCGGCGGGTGCCGCAATCAGCGCCACGCCGCGCGCCACACGTTCGTACAGCGCGCCTTCCGGGGCATCCTCGATCCCGAAATGAATGGCGGAAGCGAGCAGAAACGCGGGCAACGCCATCGCCGGATCGGTTGACCACCATATCAAGGTGGCTATCGAAACCACTCCATAGGCGGCGAGAAACAGGGGCCGTCGCGCGGTATCGACTACCGCCAGATCACCGGCACCATGGACCATGCCCACAATGCCCATACCGAAAATGGCATAAGCGAGCTGAAATACCAGTGGCGCGGGAGCGGCCGCAACCGCCCCCGCAACCAGCAAGGCAATCAAACGGTTCACGCGCGCTCAGCATGAACCCGGAGGGCGTGATCGAGGTTCTTCGCCGCGTAAAAGGCGTAGATGACCTTCGCGACGATATCCATGACGACGATCGCCCAGACCGATGTGGTGTCGGTGATGATCTTCAACCCCTCCGGCCCGATCAGGAAAACGATCGGATACAGGAACCAGATCAGCATCAGGAAAGTGGCGTTCTTCTTGTAGGCGGCTCCGAGTTCGACGCCCCGCTCAACGGCCATGGCCCGCAGCGGAACCCAAAGCAGATACAGAACGCCGACGAACGCTACGCACGACCAGATATACCAGACCCACTTCGCCAGCGGGGTCTCGGAAAGCGCCGAGATCAGACCGGTAACGATCATCAGAACGTCGAGCGTGATGATGGAGGTAAGATAGCCACCGACTTCCCCGGTCCTGCCGCGTTCATGAAAAGCGGTCAGCACGAGGGTGGATAGCAGAATCGGCGTGGTCACTGACCAATCGGCATAGCGCGCGAGATAGGTAGCAGTCCCGGCATCGTTGACCAGCGTACCGACACCGAACGCCATGGCGAGATAGGCCGTAGCCGCGATGAAGGGGACGGCAGCATGCAACAGCGTGTGATGGCGGGACGGAGGCGATTTGTCGCCGGTTGCATAGATCGCCAATGACCCAAGCGACATGATCGTAAATGCGATCAGAAAGGCAGTTTGATGCATATACTCAACCTTCATCATCCCCGTTGGACCGGCGGTTTGCCGTGCCCTTCGGGGACGCTAACGGGAATTGTAACAAAAGGTTGCTGAGTTGATTGCCGCTTTTTCAGAACGCCTCGTCGCGTTATGCTAAACGCCGGCAGCACTGTTTTGCTAAAAATGGCTTGTTTTGGGCATGGTTTCGCCCGTTCGCGACAATCCGCTATGTGTATTGGAACAGTCAGTTTTTTTAAGCGCTCAGCCGAGCGAGAATTTTACCGGTACCAGAACCCAGGCTTCGATCGCCTTCCCCGCCTGTGTCGCGGCCACGAATTTCCAGCGCCTGACGGTCGAAAGCGCGGCATCGTCCAGCCGTTTGCTGCCACTGGTCCTGTCAACCTGAAGCGTTTTGGCGCTTCCATCAGGCGATACCAGAACGCGAAGCATCACGACGCCCTCTTCATGCGCCTTGCGCGATAGAAATGGGTAGCGCGGGGCAGGATTGTCCAGTTGCGCAGCGTCAAAGCTGGGCGGCGTCACAGGTGCCGGCGGTGCCGGTGGAGCGGGCGGGGCCGAGACCGTGACGGGGCTGAATATCGCCGGCTGGGTTTTCGGCGGCGTGCTAACCGTACGAATTGCTGGCGGCGGTTGCGGCGTTCGCACCAAAGGATCGGGCGCAACGACCGGAGCTTCCACCACTTGCGGCGCTGCATTTTGCGGCTGCGGCTCCGGCGGGATCGGCCGGGGCGGCGTGGGCGGAGCAACATCGAAGGTGGTTAGGTCGGCATGCGGTTCAGGCTGACGAAACTCCATTCGCGTCGTCAATACCGCCACACCAAGCGCAACATGGATGGCCGCAACAATCGCAATTGCGCGGCCATCCAGCGTACGCTGCCGATAGCGAGAACGTACCGTGGCACCGGCCACCTTCCCCATTACGGGGCGGCGTGTTGAAACGGTTTCGCGCAGCCGCGATCCCGTGTCGACGTGCGTGCCGTGACGGCCATCCTCAAGTGCGAGCAGCATGAGTCTTTTCCTACAGCGCCGAGCTATTGCGAGTCAATCGCATCCTATCGGCGCTGCTCCCTTTAATAGCTCGCGCTGAGCGTCAGCAACGCTTGCCGACCTGCCGCCGGAACGGCGAAGTGCGGATTGCGCAGCTTGGTGATGTACCGCTCATCGCCGACATTGCGGAGGTTCACCCGAACCGACAGCGCATCACTGATCCGATAAGCCGCATTGGCATCGAAGCGGACATAGCCGTCCGCGCGGATGAGATTGGCCGTATCGGCATAGCGTTTGGAAGCACCATAGGCACCGCCGCCGATCGTGATGCGCGGCGTGACGTCCCAGTTCACCGTAACAGCGACATTATGCTTCGGCGTATTGGGCAACGCGTTGCCGTCATTCTCTGACCCGTCGCGAAGGTCGCTATCGACAAGCGTATAGCCCGCGATAATCGACACCGGGCCGATCATTCCGGTCGCGCCCAGTTCAAAACCCTGCAACCGCGCCTTGTCAGCGATGAAGATCGGTCCGGCAATCGGATCATTCTCCTGGATATTGCCGCGCTCCGCCCGGAAGGCCGCTGCCGTCAGCAGCAATCCGCCGTTGAACAGCTCCATCTTGCCGCCGATTTCCCAGTTCTTCGTGGTCGACGGCTCGTAATAGGCGTTACCGGAACCGAGATTGTTCGATCCTTCACCGACATCGCTTCCCGGCGGGGTTTTGGAATTGGCGTAGGAGAAATAGAGCGAGCTCGCCTCGGTCGGCTTGAACAGGGCACCCGCCTGCCAGGTCCAGAAATCGGTTGAACTCTCCGCCGAGTATGAACCGCCGCGACCCGAACCGGAAGCTTTCACCGAATAGCTCGTCCAGCGCAGGCCGCCATTCAGCAGTAATTGCGGAACGATAGTGACCGTATCGAATGCATACAGGCTGTAATCCTCCGCACTCGCCCGATTGGGGGTAGCGCTGGGCGTAATCGAGCCGGCCCAGGGATCGTTCGGGTTCGGATTGTCGAGCGTGGTGCAATTATAGCTGGCAAGGCCTGCCGTTGCGCAATCGTCGCCGCTGCCCGCGCGGAAATTGCCGGTATCAACCGAATAATTGCGGTTGGTGCTGTCCGACACCGACAATTCACCGCCGAACGATACGCTGTGGCCGATACCGCCGGTATCGAACACGCCGGAGAAATTGGTGTTGCTGACGATACCTTCGTTCAGCGAGTTGCGGCTCTTGGTATTGCGCCAGACATAGCCATTGGCGACATTACCCGCGCTGTCGTCCGGGTTGGTCACGATATAATCGTTGCGGTTGTTCGAATAGCGCGTGGTGTTGGCCATGCCCCAGCCACCGCCAAGATCGGCGCGGAAAATGAACGATGCTGAATCGACGCGGGTCTTCTGGAAATCGCGGTCCTTCAGACCGTAGAAATTGTCATGATCGACATCGGCAGGCTCACGACGATCACCGGAAAGCTGCCCGCGCGACGTAAGCGGGATGCCGTAATCGGGCATCGCATCGGTTTCGTAATGATAATAAGCGAAAGTCGCGGTGATCGGGGTTCCGACGCCATAGGTGATCGACGGTGCGACGCCCCAGCGTTTGTCGAACACCGCATCGCGACCGGCGACATCCGCATTATGGTACATCGCCACCACGCGCGCGGCGAGTTTGTCCGCGATTTCCGTATTTACGTCACCGGTGACGCGATAAAAATTATCGGTTCCGATCGTGCCGCTTGCGTTCATCGACGTACCGGCATGTGCGGTTTTGGTGACGAGATTGATCGCACCGCCCGCAGATCCGCGCCCGTCCAGCGCAGAATTCGCGCCCTTGAACACTTCGATCCGCTCCAGCGCAAAGGTTTCGCGCGTCTGCGACCCGATATCGCGCGCGCCGTCGACAAAGGTCGAACCGGTGGCATCAACGCCGCGGATCAGTGGAATATCAGCGCTTGCTACGCCGCCCTCGCCTGCGCCCAGCGTAATGCCGGGAACGGTGCGCAGCGCGTCTTCCAGCGAGAAGGATGCAGTATCCTGAAGCACCTTGTCCGTGACGATATTGATTGTGCGCGGCGTGTCGAGCAGGGATGCCGTCGCCTTGGGCGAACTGATCGCATCGACCTTATACGCGTCCTCGTCGATGCCGGCGTCAGTAACGGTGACCCCCTGTAACTGCGTCGGATTCTTTTGCGCGTCCTGCGCATGCGCAGGTGCGGCAACCGACGCGACAAAGCCGACACATCCCAATGCAACGAAACCGGCAGAACGGCCGGTGGTGGCGCGAGCCATATTTCCCCCTTCGGTTACTGTAATTACTTTCGTCGCTATTGCGACTTGGTCGCAACGAGTCAATCTATAATGCGAATAATTCGCATAATGGTCAGATATCGGCCCAGCGACGCAGCAAATTATGGTACAGGCTGGTCAGTTCGATCACCGATCGGTCCTCTCCGCCTTTTTCAGCGCTCAGCCGCTGGATCGTCGTATCGAGACGGAAAAGCTGTTCGCGGGAGAAATCGTCGCGAACCATCGACTGCATCCAGAAGAAGCTGGCGACACGGCACCCGCGCGTGACCGGCGTGACCCGATGCACGCTGGATGAAGGATACAGAACCGCATGCCCCGCAGGCAGCTTCACGCGATGTTCGCCGAACAGATCTTCAACCACCAGCTCGCCGCCTTCATATAATTCCGGCTCTTCCAGAAACAGCGTGCAGGACAGGTCGGCCCGGATGCGAAACTCGGTTCCGGCAAGCGCACGGATCGAATTATCGACATGCGCGCCGAAGGTCTGCCCCTTGCCATAGCGGTTGAAGAGCGGCGGAAAGACATTGCGCGGCAATGCGCCTGCAATGAAAAGCGGCGTCCGGTTCAGCGCAGCGATAACCGCCTCCCCCGCCTGCCGTGCCGCGTCACTGCCCTGCGCCAGTTGCTCATTATTCTTGGCAAGGCGCGACTGATGGCCCGATGTTTCATTACCATCCACCCAGTCGCCTGCATCGATCAGCGCGCGCAGCGAGCGCACTTCATGCTTTGAAAGCACTTCGGGAATTTCGAGCATCATAGCATTTTTCTCCAGGCAGCGCTGGCATGGCCGGTACCGTCAGGGCCGGTCATATGCGCTGCAATTCCATGGGTGTCGGCAAACACAATGCCGTCCTTGACGCCCTTCACCATCAACACCGTCGCCAGCGCATCCGCCTGCATACAGCCGGGGTGCAGGACGGTTGCGGCGCGCGGACCATCCGCAACAGGGGCGCACGCCGCTGGCGACAGGGTATGCGACCAGTCGCGCGCGCCATTGCCGCCGCGCCGCCGGTGCCAGTCGCCCGATGTCGCGATCGACCAGCCTGTCAGCGCGATCCGGCTCGCCTCATGCAGCGCATCGGGCGCAGGTTCGACATCGCCCCACCATGGCTGATGGTCCGGCCTCACCCCGCTTGCGCGCAATTCGCCGCCAATTTCGACCAGGTGATGGGCAAAGCCCGCCTCTGTCAGCAACATGCTCGCCAGATCGACCGCAAATCCCTTCGCAATACCCGACAGATCGAGCATCAGATCGCCCGGCTGAAGGAGCGTTCGCGTCGAAGCGTCAAGAGCCAGTGCCTGCCAGCCCGGCCCCGCCGAAACGCGCTCAGGCGCCTGCAGGGGCGAAGCCGATGGGCCAAAGCCCCACGCATCGCTCACCGCGCCAAGTGTCGGGTCGAACGCGCCGTCGCTGATCCGCGCAATGGTAAGCGCGCAATCCATGACCTGCGCAAAGCCGCGCGACACGACCATACGCTCGCCCGCGCCAAGGCGATTGAACCGGCTGATTTCCGAATCCGGCTCCCACTGGCTCATTTCGGCGATCACCCGGTCCAGTGCGCGCGCCATTGTCTCGCGGGCCGCGACGATGCGTTCGGGATCGGTCAGCACCACGCGCAACCGCCAATCCGTTCCCATCGCCTGTCCCTGTGCGCAATGAACCGCGCCGCCGGCAATCGGGGTGAGCAGCGCAGGATCGCCCGACGATAGCGGCACGACAACGCTGCGCGCGCCCTCCCCCGTTTCAAACACCCGATTCAGCCCGGCAGGAATTCCAGAACGGCGGCATAGGACATGCGCGTGCCGCCTTTAGGAGCCTCTCGCCCGCCCCCGTTGGAGGTTTCGAGATAATACATGCCGGGGGCCGCCGCATTCAGCGTCGCGATGCCATCTGCGTCGGTCGTAATGTGCTGCATCGCTTCCTTGTCACGATATCGGGTGCCGCCCTGCACGAACTCGACGTCAAGGCCGGGTGCAGGCTTCCCGTCGATCAGGAAGCGCATCTTTGCCGCTTCGCCCGCAACAAGGTCATTGGGATGGGATACCGGCACCATTTCGATGCCTTTGCCCGTTGGTTTCAGCGCGGTTGTCGAAGGCGCGCCCAGCGTGACAAAGGTTTCCACCCGGCTTGCCACCGGCGTCAGCTGCACCTCGGTCGCGCCCGCCGGAATGCCGGTCTTCGCCGCTTCAGCCGATCCGCGCCAGCGCTTGCGTTCGCCATTCAGCATATAGCTGCCGAACACGCCGTTGCTCGCCAGCGCGATGCGATAGGTGCCCTGCGTATCCAGCGGGACGTCGAATACGCTGCGATACTTACCCGATCCGATGATCTTCGGCTGCACCGCTTTCCCATCAGGACCGGTTATGACCAGATCGTCGAGCGGCATCGCATGGTGATCGAAATAGAACAGGCCGTTCGCGATTGCGGCGTCGACCGATACGACCTCATGATCGCCGGACAGCACCGTCGCCGAAGGCAGCAGCCAGCGGCGATGCGCGCTTGCAGGTGCGATCAGCAACGCGATGGCCGGCAGTGCCAGCGCAACGCGCGACAAAGTGCGCTTGATTGTCATTTCTTCCTCCCGTTTGTCAGGGTTTGATCTGCAGCGTGACGGTGCCGAGTTCGCTGCTCCCGCTGGCCGAGCGGCTACCGGCAGCGCCCCAGCGGAACGGAATCGAAACAAGCTCGCGCCCGCCCACTTCGCGGGCGGCCTCGACCATCAGCGTATAATTGCCCGGTGCCAGTTTCGGCAGCGCGCGCGATCCTTCGGTAAAGCGCAGCACATGGCTCCCCGGTGCGCGCGTCGGCCCCGATACGCCATCGACGGGAAGCTTCAGCGATCGCCCCGAATGCCGCCACCAGGTGCGCAGATCGGGCAGCCATTTGGTCCCGTCCTCACGCCCGCGCCGGATCTGATACCAGTTGGCGAGGTTCGCGACGGTGTTTCCCTTCGCATCCTCAATCCACAGCGCGACATAGGGGCGGTGATATTCGGCAACGCGAAGCTGCGGAATATCCACCTTTACAGCCAGATCACCGGCAAGCGCCGGCGACGCGGCGATGCTGGTTCCGACAAGACAAAGGGTAAAACGCATCGGGCTTTTCTCAGACATGAGTGAACAGGATCAGGATGAGGAGCGGCAGCACCAGCCCCGCCCCGACCAGCGGCCATGTGGACTTGCGATGCCGCGCATGGAGCCAGAGGAGCAGAAATCCGGTTGCGGAAAAAATCACGCAGGCGACGGCGAAAATGTCGATGAACCACCGCCATGCAGCGCCGGTATCGCGCCCTTTGTGCAAATCGTTCAGCAACGCGATCCAGCCGCGATCGGTACGTTCATAATGCGCCGCACCGCTGGCACGATCGATCGTCATCCAGCCATCGCCGCCGGGGCGGGGCAGCGAGACATAGATTTCGCGATCCGACCATTCGGCGGGCCGCGCTGCAACATCTGCGTTCAGCGCATCGCCTGCCCATTGGGCCAGATCCTGCGGCAGCGGTTGATCGCCCTCGGTCGGCAGCGCGGGAAGGCGCACAGAAAGCGACTTCGGCAGCACCGCATCGCGCGTGCTGATTCGCGGTTCGGCGGCAATATCGGCTGCATGGTTCAGGGTGATGCCGGTGATTGCGAACAGGACCATGCCGATCAGGCAGATCGCGCTGCTCATCCAGTGCCACAGATGAAGCTGTTTCGCCCAGAATGGCGATACGCGGCGTTTGCGACGCGGAGCGGCGAGATCAGCCATTGCCGGGCCACTTGGCGTTTGTGAGAATCAGTCGCAAGAGCATCGAACTGTTCCTAACCGCTATTGCAATTGATAATCAACAATAAACCACAGCCCCGCATACACTGCGCAATTCGTCCCGTTTTGTTGCAGTGCAGCTATGGTTGGTTGACGGTGCTGCGTGATGGTGCAAGGCGTTTGCCGGGTTAATCGGGCGGAGAGA
>NZ_SNWD01000024.1 GCF_004361835.1 Stakelama pacifica | reverse complement strand
ACACGCGCTATGATCGCTGCGCCCACACCTTCATGTCCGCCATCTGCATCGCTGCAACCGTCATCTTCTGGCTCAATCAATGAGTCCTGAGCCTAATTATCCTTGCATCCCATAACCGGGTAATTCACATCATTGGTATGATGATGGAAAGCTTACCAAGATGCTGAAAAGCGCCTCGCTATCAAATTTCACTAGCGTGCCCAGCGATAAATGGAACTTCTCGTCAGGGCTAAATGTAATCATTGGCGAAAATGGCCTCGGAAAATCCCACGTACTAAAAGCTCTCTACTCTAGCCTGAAAGCGCTCACTCAAGATAGCACGTCTCTCGAAGGTATTTCGCTAGAAAAACTTGGGAAGATCCAGACCGAAAAGCGGATTGCTGATGAGCTTATTGGTAATCTACGCCCGGATACACTCGGAAGATTGGTGAAGCGCCAACAAGGTCGCAACAAATCTGAAATCTCAATTAAATTTAATAAAAACGAATTTAACATAGATTTCAGTTTCGCAACCAATTCTAGGTCTCAAGTCGAAATAACCCGAATGCCAGCTGGGCATATAATGAAAACACCCGTGTTTATTCCAACACGAGAGTTAATTACTCTCTGCCCGTGGTTTGTGGCTTTATTTGATACGTACAACGTTCCATTTGAAAATAATTGGCGTGACACCGTATCATTACTAGGAGCGCCGAGCTTGAAAGGCCCTCGAGAAGCAAAGGTAAAAGAATTTTTATTGCCTATTGAGCAGGCCATGGGGGGAAAAGTAGAAGTTGACGCCAATGGTCGTTTCTTCCTCAAGGTGAATGGTGGAAGGATGGAAGCTGGCCTAGTAGCGGAAGGCTTGAGAAAATTTGCGATGCTTGCTCGTCTTATCAGTACCGGGGTTCTTTTAGAACAAGGTTATCTATTCTGGGACGAACCGGAGACCAATCTTAATCCCAAGCTTATCAAAGTGCTAGCTAGGGTAATAGTAGGGCTTGCAGATCAGGGAATTCAAGTTTTCGTAGCCACTCATTCAACTTTTTTGCTGCGTGAAATTGCGCTTCTCACCGATGGCAAAAGTAACAGAAAAAACTCTCGTTATTTCGGACTCGTCGCTTCCGGTGACGACGATGTCTCGATCTTGGAACAAGGCGATTCCATAGAAGAAATAGAAACACTCGTACTAATCGACGAAGAACTGGCGCAGTCAGACCGTTATCTGGATATTCAAGCAGATGGCTGATATAAAATTTACAGAAGGACGCCTTTCGTTTTACTTCAGAGATGTTGTTCTCGCAGAAAAATACGACGATTGGTCGCATTATCGTAATCAGTTTTGCAAATTCGTAAAACACTCCAAAGCAGTCGATTTTTTGGTAGTAAAAGACAGTGAGGTTTGGCTTATTGAAGTGAAAGACTACCGATTTCATCAGAGGTCCAAATCAATTGATATTTCGGAAGAGGTCTCTATAAAAGTTCGAGATACAATGGCAGGACTGGTGAGCGCGAAATTCTTGGCAAATATGATTAGTGAACTGAATAGTTCTCATTCAGCACTTTCATGCAAGAAATTACGCGTGGCACTTCATCTGGAGCAACAGAAAAATCCTAGCAGGCTATTCCCTCTGCCAGTAGATCCTGCCAATCTTACCATTAAGCTACGACAAAAATTGAGATTTGCCGATCATCGCGTGCAAATTTTTAATAGCAGAAATTTTCCACCTCAATTGGGCGAAGTCACTAGATTCTAAACGGGCAGTGCTGAATAAGCCGCTTACAGCGGCTTTAAATTTCAGTTCGTCGAGCATTATTCAGCGCATCAGCCAAAGAGGTTTTTTAGTTAAGTTTACTCTTCAGAAAACCTGTATGTCATTTATCTAACTCGCCCAACTCACTCCCCCATGTCATACCCGCCATAATCATGGCCGGCATAATCGCTGAACCGCGTAATCTCCGATTCAAAGCGCAGGATTACCTTGCCCGTCGCGCCGTGGCGCTGTTTCGCGACGATCAGTTCGGCAAGGCCGTCGACCCGCTGCATATCCATCGCCCATTGGGTATGCGCTTCGAATACGCGGGCGTCGTCGCCCTCCTGCGGCAGCTTCGGTTCCTTGGCCGCCATGTAATAATCTTCGCGGAACACGAACATCACGATATCGGCGTCCTGCTCGATCGACCCGGATTCGCGAAGATCGGATAGCTGCGGGCGCTTATCCTCGCGCTGTTCGACCGCACGGCTCAGCTGCGACAGCGCCAGCACCGGCACATTCATATCCTTGGCCAGCGTCTTCAGCCCGCGCGAGATTTCCGAAATTTCGTTCACGCGATTGTCGTTCGCGCGGCCAGAACCCTGCAGCAATTGCAGATAATCGACGACGACCAGCCCCAGATGGTCGCCCAGCTTGCGCTTCAACCGCCGCACGCGCGTGTGCAGGCCGCTGATCGTCAGGCCCGCGGTATCGTCGATATAGAGCGGCAGGTCGTTGAGGTCGGCGGCCGCATCGGCAAGCCGCGCAAACTCCGCCTTGCTGATCTTGCCCATACGCAGGTTTTCCGAACTGATCTTCGATTGTTCGGCAAGGATACGGGTGGCGAGCTGATCGGCCGACATTTCGAGGCTGAAAAACGCCGTCTTGCCGCCCACCGATTTTTCGGGCGGAATCCCCGCCGCCATATCGTCCATCCACCGCCGCGCGGCGTTATAGGCGATATTGGTCGCGAGCGACGTCTTGCCCATGCCCGGACGCCCGGCAAGGATCATCAGGTCCGAATGGTGCATACCGCCGATCTTGGCATTGACGCTGTCCAGACCCGTGGTGATGCCCGACAGATTGCCGCCCGAATTCAGCGCCTTGTCCGCCATGCGGATCGCCATCTTGCTGGCTTCGCTGAAGGATTTGACCTGATTGGTGGTGTTGCCCTCGCCCGCCACTTCGTACAGCAGCTCTTCGGCATTTTCGATCTGCGCGCGCGGGTCGACCGCTTCGCTGGTGTCCATCGCGCGTTCGACGAGCGTGCGCCCCACCGTCACCAGTGCGCGCAGCATGGCAAGGTCGTAAATCTGCTTGGCGAATTGCCGCGCACCGATCAGGCCCGCCCCGCTGCCCGTCAGCTGCGCCAGATAGGATGGGCCGCCCAGCGCCTTCATCCCCTGATCCTCGGTGAATAGCGGGCGCAGCGTCACCGGATTGGCGAGCATATCGGCGATGCGCAGTTCGCGAATCTTGCCGTAAATCCGGCCATGCACGGGTTCGAAAAAATGCTCGGCGTCGAGCATGTCGATAATCTCATCGGCAAGCCGGTTGTCGATCATCATCGCGCCCAGCAGCGCGGCCTCCGCCTCCACATTGCTCGGCAGGCGGATTTCTTCGGGGGAGTCGGTGTCTTGTACGGGATTGGTTGCCATGCGCTCCTTTTCTCAGAGCGGGGGGCAAGGCTCAAGCGGCTTTGCGACGGGCCACGCCATATTGACCATGGTTAACGCTTCTGCCGTTGCCATTGCCGCGCAAAATCGGCATCGCTCACCCAATGGCCGATCCGAGGATCATCGACGTAACGCTGGACGAGCGCACCATCCTGTGGCGCAGCGCGGATATAGAGCAGGAGCGGCGAATCGCGATCTTCGATTTGCTCGAGGAAAATTACTTCGCGCCGCAGCGTGCTTATGTTGACGGCTATGCCGGGCCGTACCGCATAAGTTTACGGGTGGAGGAAGGGCGGCTTGCGCTCGATATTCTGCGGGAAAACGGCGATCCGCTGGAGACTCTGGTGCTCGGCCTTGCCCGCTTTCGGCGACCCATTCGTGACTATTTCAGCATATGTGACAGCTATTATCAGGCAATTCGCAAGGCGAGCCCCGAACAGATCGAAACGATCGACATGGCCCGCCGGGGCGTCCATAACGACGCCGCAGAGCTGCTGAAGGAGCGTCTGGCGGGCAAGATCGAGGTCGATTTCGCCACCGCCCGGCGGCTTTTCACGCTGATCTGCGTTCTTCATATCAAGGGATAAGCAATTGTTTTCCGCTGGTTTTATGCGGCGGGCGCGCTATGCGGCCGTGTTTTTGGCGATTCTGCTCGCCTTTGTTCTGGCCCTCACCCTCCACCTTCGCCAATGGCATCCCGACACGAAGCGCTATCCGCATCAAGGCGTCGATGTAACCGGTTACAACGGCCCCATAGACTGGCACATGCTACACGCCCGCGGCGCCAACTTCGCCTACATTCGCGCCACCCTCAGCGCGAATCTGCGCGACACCCGATTCGAAGAAAACTGGGCCGCCGCCGATCAGGCCGGAGTGGCTCGCGGCGCCATCCACATCTTCTCGCTCTGCGCCCCCGCAGCCGCGCAGGCAGCGAATTTCATCCGCACGGTGCCGCGCACCCAAAACGCCCTCCCCGCCGCAGTTTCGCTGGACTTTCACCCCGGCTGCGACGCCCGTCCCGACCGCGCCGCGATGCTGAAATCCTTGCGCGAATTCCTCACCCTCACCGAACGCGCCACGGGCAAACCGATGCTGCTCCAGCTTTCGCGCCGCTTCGAAAAACACTATCGCGTCAGCCAGGCCGTCGCCCGCCCCATCTGGGTCGATCAGCCGCTCTTCGCGCCGGGCTATGCCGCCAATGGCTGGAAGATATGGCGGGCCAGCAATTTCCGCCGCATCGCCGGCGTTTCAGGACCGATTAACTGGGATGTGATCGCCGATGACCGATAACGCCAAACTGCTTGTGGAGGCCGCGCGCAAGGCTGCTTTGAACGCGTACGCCCCCTATTCGCGCTTCGCCGTGGGTGCGGCGGTCATGCTTGCCGATGGTGAGATCGTCAGCGCGGCAAATTTCGAAAATGCCAGCTACGGCCTCTCGCTCTGCGCAGAAACCGTGGCGATGGCGATGATCGGCAATGCGGGGAAGCTCGATCAGGTCGTCGCGATCGGCATCACCGGGTCAATGATCGGCGCAAAGAGCGACGCCCCTATCCTGCCCTGCGGCCGCTGCCGCCAGATCCTCAACGAAGCCGCGCAGCGGGGTAAACGCGATCTCGCAATTTACTGCGCAGGTTCTGAGGGAGATACAACCCAGACCTACAGCCTGAGTGAATTATTGCCGCATGCGTTCGGCCCTGCCGACCTCGGCCTCTGATCGCTTGCCCAACGCGCATAGCATCGCCTAAGCGCTGGGCATGAGCATTCTTTCGGACCGCTGGATTCGCGAACAGGCGCTGGAAAACGGCATGATCGAGCCGTTTACCGAAGGGCAACGGCGCGAAGGCTGTATCAGCTACGGGCTCAGCTCTTACGGTTATGACGCGCGCGTCGCGGATGAGTTCAAGATATTCACCAATATCGACAGCGCCGTCGTCGATCCCAAGGATTTCTCCGAAAGCGGATTCGTCGATCGCAAGACCGATTGCTGCATTATCCCCCCGAACAGCTTCGCGCTGGCACGCACGGTCGAGTATTTCCGCGTGCCGCGCGACGTTCTGGTCATTTGTCTCGGGAAATCGACCTATGCGCGCTGCGGGATCATCGTGAACGTCACCCCGCTCGAACCCGAATGGGAGGGGCATGTCACGCTCGAATTTTCGAACACGACGCCGCTGCCCGCGAAAATCTATGCCAATGAAGGGGCGTGCCAGTTTCTGTTCCTGAAGGGCAACGAGCCGTGCGAGACGAGCTATGCCGATCGCGCGGGCAAATATATGGGTCAGCGCGGCGTAACCCTGCCAAGGCTTTGAGCGCAGCGGCTCGCGTTAAGCGCATAGCCCCAACGTACGTCATCCTGACCCTCACACGAGCGTGCAAATGTCAGAGCGCTTAACGTCCGGAATTATGCCGGGCGCAGGCTGCCATCACTCGCCCCCTTGAATTGCCGGCGATCAGTGACAGCCTGAAAAGTAAGCTGAAGCGAGAAATGTCGCTTTCGATGTTTGAGCACAGCCAAGCGGCTTACCCGCGCTCGCCCCAAGGCGATATAATCGGCAGCCTGCCCCCCGCCCCAAGCCAGACCACGATAGTTCTCAGGCACAGATCGCGCGTTTTGCTCAGCGCTTCCACCCGGAGCGGACCGTTTCGGCCTCATCCGCGCGCTACAGAGGCGGGACGCAATGGAACCGAGCCATTGCGCCCTCGCCTACCTCACCCACCGCTCGCACCGTACACGCCGACCTGCTGCGCTGATCCGCGTCCGGCGATCAGCGGGACGCGGTGGTCAGTTCCGCTGCGTTCAGCGACGCCAGACCGATTCGGGCCAGTGCGTGGGAATCCATTGTCCGGCCGTTGGCGAGCTTCATCGAGACATTGTCCTGCGCCAGCACGCGGCGATACATGTCGACCGCCCGAGCGTCACGGTTGGTCCGGGCAAAGACCGTTGCGAGATTGAGCAGCACCTCCGGCATGTCAGGGCTTGCGCGGCGCTGGGCCTCCAGCGCCATTTCCGCCTGTACCAGATCGCCACGCTGCAGCGCGCTGCTGGCATATGCCCCCGAAGACGCACTGTTCTGCGCCGATACCGGTGCCGCGATCATCGCTCCGGCAGCAAGCGCGGTTGCTATCACCATCCTCCGCATAAAATCCTCCACCTATTATTACATTTTAGTGACTCCTATATGTCATATATGTGTCACATCTGCAATGCGGTCGATCACGCATAAAAAAAAGGGCGGCCAAAGCCGCCCTTTTCGATTCCGATGTCAGAACCGATCAAAAATCATTGCGATATTGCTCGTTGCCGACAAAGCCCAGCTTCGTCACGTTCGCACGCTTGATGATCGCAAGAATCTGATCCACGCGATTATATTTCGCCAGCGGGTCAGGCTGAAAATGCAGCTCAGGCTGCGGATTCATCATTACCGTCTGGTCGAGATACTGACGCAGCTGAACTTCATTGATCGGCTGACTGTTCCAGGTGATCTGACCGTCGGGGGTCACGATCACCTTATTCTTGTCAGGCTCGACATTGATGTTCTGCGGCTCGTTGCTCGGCTGCGGAAGGTCGACCTTCACCGCATGGGTCTGGATCGGAATGGTGATGATGAACATGATGAGGAGAACGAGCATGACGTCGATCAACGGCGTCGTGTTCATTTCCATCATCGGTTCACCGTCATCGGTACCGCCACTCATTGCCATGTCAAACTACTCCTAAAGCCGCGATGATCAGCGATTGACCTTGATCGAACCCGGCGGCGGTTCAGAAATGAAGCCCACCTTCGCAAAGCCCGCCGACTGCATGGTGTAAATCGTCCCACCGATGCATTTGTACGGCGTGTTCACGTCGCCGCGAATATGCACCTCGGGAAGATTGTCGGGGGTAATGTTCGATCCAAGCCGCTCGACCTCTGCCTCCAGCTTGTCCGCTGCCCGGCTGAGCAGTTCCTTGCTGTCGACACGCGTCATATTCCAGTACACTTCACAGCCATCGGGGCCGTTGCGCACGGAAAGCGAAACATTTTCGGGCTTCGTCGTGGTCGGTTCGAACGCAACCTCGGGAAGCGTCACATCAACCGTCTGAACCACGACGGGAACCGCAATCAGGAAGATGATCAGCAGCACGAGCATCACGTCCACGAGCGGCGTCGTGTTGATGTCCGACATCGGTTTTTCAGCGGAATCTCCGCCTACGCTCATCGCCATGTGCGCGTTATCCTATCGTCTACTCTATGCATTCCAGGCGGCTGGTCCGGCGAACATGGTCCGCCGGACCGATACCACCAATCAGACGCGGGTCTTCTGGACGCCGCCTGCCTGGCCGGAAGTCGTCGTGGTGGCGGCGGGCTTGGTGCCAGCAGCCTTCACCTCGGGACGAACCGCACCGTTCGAAGCCAGATAGCCGAGAACATCGTTCGAGAACGCGTTCATATTTTCGGCGATCGACTTATTGCGACGCTGCAGGAAGTTGTAGGCAAGCACGGCGGGAACCGCGACGACCAGACCGAGAGCGGTCATGATCAGCGCTTCACCGACGGGACCGGCAACCTGGTCGATCGAAGCCGAACCCGAAGCGCCGATTTTGATCAGTGCGCGATAGATGCCGACAACCGTACCGAACAGACCGATAAACGGTGCGGTCGCGCCGACGGTCGCGAGGAAGGCAAGACCCCCGCCGAGCTGCGAATTGATCTCTGCTTCGGAACGCGCCAGCGAGCCGTGCAGCCAGTCATGCGCTTCGACCGGATCGGTCAGCTTCGCATGCTGTTCCTGTGCGGCCAGACCGTCATCCACCAGCTGGCGATAGGCCGAGTTCTTTTCGAGCTTGGCAGCGCCTTCGCGAAGATTGTTCGAATGCCAGAAGGTGCCGCGCACCCGCTTGCCCTGATTGATGATCTTCTGCTGCTCGAACAGCTTCGTGAAGAAGATGTAGAGCGAGATGAAAAGGAACAGCACGAGAATGCCGAAAACGGTCTGGGAAATCAGGCCGCCTTCGCGGAGTGCGGCCATCAGGCCGTACGGATTTTCGGCTGCAGCCGAGCCGCCTGCGGCAAGGATGGTGGTGAACATGTCAGATATCTTCCTCTAGCAAGAATTCGTTCAAATAACCGTCGAGGCGGTCGATCAGCGATCCAGTTTCCAGGTGACGCCCTGCACCTTGGTTTCCGGAATCTTGTTGCCGTTCGGATCTTCGGCCGGCTTGTAACGGAAGCGACGCTCGATAAGGCGGCACGTCTCGTTATCCAGCTCGCTCGATCCGCTCGATGTTACCGTCGAACATCCGGTCACGCGACCATCTGCCCCCACGGTGAAGCGCACCACCGTGCGACCTTCATCGCCTGCACGACGTGCAGCGGGCGGATAGTCATCATTACTGATCGAACCACTGCGCAAAGCTGCCTTTTTGGCAACCTTGGGCGGTGCCGGCGGCGGCGGCGGCGCAGGCGGCGCCGGCGGCGCGGGCGGCGCAGGCGGTGCCGGCGGCTGGCTCGGCGGAATGATATCCGACGTCCGAATCACAGGTGCCGGTGCCGGGACCTTCACGATCGGCGGCTGCGCGACGACCGTGGTCGGCGGCGGCGGCGGGATCGGCGTGTCTGGCGGCGGCGGCGGCGGCGGTTCGTCCGGCGGCGGGGGCGGCGGCTCGGTAATATCAAACGTCTCTAGGTTATCCTGAACCTTTTTGACGTATTGATATGCAAGCCCCGTGACGAAAGCATAACCGACAGCGGCGAGAATGACCGCGACCATAACGATCGCGATGACGCGGCTACCAGCAACATCCCGGTCAGCATAAGCCATTCAGCGAAGTCACTCCTCAATTCCTTAACGCCTTGGCGGGTAGGAAACCCGAATGGGCGCCGGATACAAACATTATCCGCCCATCCTGGCCCGTGTCGCCCGGAGCGCGAGTCTCTATCGTGGCGTCTGGATTGACGCAAACGCTTTGTCGAACAATTGCCCCATAAGGGCATCCGATGGCAGATTTATTGCTGTATCAGAATCATTCGATCGCCTATCGTGTCACGGTATGACTGTTTTCCCAACAACTATTCGCGCATTTGCGCTTGCCTCCACCGCTTTTTTTGTCGCGCCTTCGCAGGCGCAGCAAATACAGAGTCCGATAAGGTCTGACGCGCCCGCTTATGCCGCAATCGCTGACTTGACGCTGCATGCACCGCTTACAATCGATGGTACCGTTCACAGTGCGGTGCGAATCAAAGGCGCCGAGGCAGCGGGCGTAGCGCCCGGCCATGCGCGCTTTTACGAGCAGGTCGACGTCAACGCGCTGATCGGCGGCAGCGGCGCGCTGCCGCAGCGAATCGGCTATCTGGTCGATGTGCCTTTCGATGCCGACGGACGCCTCCCGCGCCTTCGCGACCTCCGCGTCATCGCGTTTGCCCGTCCCGTTCCGGGGCAGGCGGGCCAACTTCAGCTGATCTCGCCCAATGCACAGCAACCCTGGTCGCCCCAGCTCGACGCAATGGTCCGCGCGATCATCACCGAATCGGTGAGCCCCGACGCACCGCCGCAAATTACCGGCATCGGCAATGCCTTCCATGTGCCCGGCACGATTCCCGGTGAAGGCGAAACGCAGATTTTCCTGAACACGGCGAATCGGGCACCGATCTCTATTTCGGTGCTGCGACGTCCGAATCAGGAACGTCGCTGGTCGGTCTCGACGGGCGATATCGTCGATAATTCGGCCGGACCGCCGAAGCCCGAAACGCTTTTATGGTATCGTCTGGCCTGCGGCCTGCCCGACCGGCTGCCCGATGCAAGCCTTGCCGGGCAGGAACCCGCCAATGCCGAGGCGGCACGCGACGATTATCAGTTCGTGCTCCGCGCGCTCGGGCCCTGCGGCGCGAGCCGGTAAATCTCAGCGATCTGCTATCAGCGCGCTAGATGGAGAAAGTCGCGCTCGTAACTCTGCATCGACGCGCCCGCGTCGACGAACAGCAACTGGCCGGTGACCGAGCGGGCGTGCGCGAGATAGAGCACCGCATCGGCGATCTCTTCCGCATGCGGTAGCCGTTCGAGCGGCATCATCGCACGCAGCCGCTCGATCTGACCCTCGTCATAATCCTCCGTCGCGAGCGTCAGCCCCGGTGCCACCGCATTCACGCGGATGGCGGGGGCCAGCATGCGTGCGAGCAGCCGCGTCGCCTCCGCCAGCGCCTGTTTGGACAGCGTATAGGCCGGCTGATCGCGATGCGGGTTGCGCACGCGTTGGTCGATGATGTTGACCACGCTCCCCTCGCCCACCGCCCGCGCCATCGCCTGAGCCAGCAGCACCGGCCCGGCGGTATTCACCCGGAAATGCAGATCGAGCGCCGCCATATCGGGCGGCGTCGATTCGCCCGGATCGAAGAGCGAAGCGTTATTGACCAGCAGGCACGGCGGCGCTCCGAAATGGCGCGTAACAGCCGCGATCAGCGCCTCCGCCGCCCCATCCTTCGACAGATCGGCGTCGAAACAGGCCCAGCCGCGCCCCGCTTCGTCGAGCCGCTGCGCCAGCCAGTCCTCGGCCTTCGCATCGCTGCTCGCATGCAGCGCCAGTGTATAGCCCGATTCGGCGAGCCGCGCGGCGATATGCGCGCCCAGCCGCCGCGTGCTTCCCGTGACCAGCGCGAGCCGATCCATGCTCAGCGACGCTCGCGGACCAGCGTGATGCCGATCGATTCGTTCGCCTCGGCAATAGCGAGCTTGACGATCTTTACCGTGACTCGCTGAACCCGGGCGTCGCTGACGAACACCGTTTCGCAAATATGGTCCGCAACCCCTTCAATCAGCGTAAAATGTACGCCCTTCGGCAAGGCGTCGGTCGCGGCATGTTTGAGGTCGAGATAGCTTTTCGAAGCTGAAAGCGGCGTGTCCGGCGCGAAATGCTCCGGACAATCGAGATCGGCAGTGATCGAAATGCGAAGCGGCTGAGGAAGGTGGGTTTCCTCGGAATACACGCCGGTAAGGACCTGAACTTCCAGATCATGGACCTCAAGCTGAAGACTGTCGGACAATGCAAAAACCTTGTGCAGGGGAAAGGAGAATCACCGCTCCTTAGCAGATGCGCAGCGGCGCGACAGGTTCAGGCGCTCGCGCTGGGCCGCGCCGAGGCCGCATCGTGCCAGCGGCGGATATTCGCCTGTTCCTCGCCGATCTCCAGCTTGGCGGCGCGCGCGAAATCGATGGTCACCAGCGCCGTGATATCGGCAAAGCTGTATTGGTCGCCGGCGAGCCATTCGCTCGCGCCCAGCCGCTCGTCGAGCGCGTCGGTAAAGGCACGCCACATAATGCCCCCGCGTGTGGCGAGTTCGGGAATCTGCGGAATGCTGGGCCAGCTCCCCGGCTCGCCGCGCCCCGAAAAGACCGGCAGGCAATTGCGAAAGACATAGACGGCGGCGGTATAGCCGTCCGATTCGACCCGCCGGGTCCAGCTTTCGATCCGGCCGACCTCGATCGCGCTGGTACCGAACAGCGAAGGCTTAGGGTGCAGCGCTTCCAGATAGCGGCATATCGCCGCAGACTCGCACAGCACCTCGCCGTCATCGAGTTCAAGCGCCGGAACCGCGCCGCGGGGATTGACCCGGAGATAGGGGTCGGAAAGCTGTTCGCCGGCGCGAAGGTCAAGCACCTGCCGCTCGATCTCCAGCCCCTTTTCGGCAAGGAAGATTCGCACCCGGCGGGGACTGGGCGCCCATTCTGCATCATAGAGCTTCATTGCGGCCTCTCCTGCGATTGGCTTTGCGCTTGGCCGTCGGGAAGCGTAAAGCCCGCGACCCGTTCCGTCTACTTGCCGATCAAGAATAAGGCCGTGCCGCACGAATTTGTACCCCTGGACCGTATCGACCCGGGCGCTATCGAAGCGCTGCTGGATGGTGCGTTCGGGACAGACCGCCATGAACGCACCGCCTATCGCATTCGCGCGGGCGCACTGCCGATTCCTTCGCTCAGCTTCGCCTCGCTGAGCGCTGAGGGCGAATTGCTGGGGTCGATCCAGTGCTGGCCGATCCAGCTTTCCGACGGATCGCGCGCCGCGCCGCTGGTGATGGTGGGGCCGATCGCGGTCGATCAGTATCATCGCAATATCGGGATCGGGCGCGCGATGCTTCGCCATGTCCTCGATCAGATGGCGCAATCGGGCTCCGCCGCTCATGCCGCGCAGATGCTGATCGGCGATCCGGGTTATTATGCCCCGTTGGGGTTCAGCGCCGACGCCACGGCCGCATGGGAGGTACCCGGGCCGGTCGAACGGCATCGGCTGCTTGCCCGCGGGGCCCCTTTGCCCTTCGCGGCGGGTCGGCTGGAGGCGCGTCCGCTCCCTGCCCCGCGATCCGGCTTGCGGTCGGCCGCCACCCTGGCCTAGGCGCTGTAGCGATGCCCATGCAGCCCCCGCCCGATCTGGAATCGCTGTCGCTCGCCGAGATTGCCCGGCTGGCCGAAGAACAGCGCCTGCCGCCCGTCGACAGCTGGAACCCCGACCGTATCGGCGACAGTGAGATGCGGATCGCTCGCGACGGCAGCTGGTATCATCAGGGCAGAGCGATCACGCGCCCGGCGATGGTCCGGCTCTTTTCGATGATCCTGCGCTGCGAAGCGGACGGAAGCCATGTGCTCGTCACCCCGATCGAGAAGCTTCGAATCGCGGTCGAGGATGCGCCCTTTGGCGCGGTGGAGATGAAGGCAGAGGGCGAAGGGCGCGATTCGCGTCTCGCCTTTCGCCTGAACACCGGCGATCTGGTCGCGGCCGATGCCGATCATTCGATCCGCTTCGTGGAGAAGGCTGATGGACCGCACCCCTATCTGCGCGTGCGCGGCAGGCTCGATGCGCTGATCGCGCGCCCGCTATATTATGAACTTGCCGAGCGCGCGCTGAGCGGCGGCGATGATCCCGCCGGCATCTGGAGCAACGGTGCCTTTTTCCCGGTCGATCCCGTACCATGAGCGTCACCGCACGGCTGAAGGAAGCGCTTCAGGGCACTTCTCCTGATCACGTCATCCTGCTGAGCGGCGATGACAGCGACGACCTGATCGATCCGAACACCGCGCTGGTCGATGCGGCGGTGCTGGTCGCGGTTACCGACCGTGCGTCGCCCGGCGTGATCCTGACGCAGCGCACGCGGACCTTGCGCAACCATGCCGGGCAGATCGCCTTTCCGGGCGGGCGCAAGGACGATAGCGACACGGATCTGATCGCCGCCGCGCTGCGCGAGGCGCACGAGGAAATCGCGCTGCCCCCTGCCAAGGTGGAGATACTGGGCATTACCGATCGGTATCGCACGACCAGCGGATTCCAGGTGACTCCGGTGGTGGGCGTTATTCCGCCCGACCTCTCTTTTCGCCCCGAACCGGGCGAAGTAGAGGATATATTCGAAGTGCCGCTCGACTTTCTGCTCGACAGCGCCAACCATCTGGAAAGCCATGTCGAATGGCAGGGGCGCGAGCGGCATTATTATGAAATCTTCTGGCAGGATCGCCGCATCTGGGGTGCGACCGCCGCGATGATCGTCAATCTCGCCCGGCGATTCGCATGGGCGGCATGATCCTCCCCCCCGCCAGCTGGCGCGATCGCGCGGGCCTCGATTCGCTCGCCCGCGCGCTGGGCGCTGAACGGGGCGAAGCGCGTTTTGTCGGCGGTGCGGTGCGCGATACGCTGCTCGGACTGGCGGTGGCGGATGTCGATATGGCGACGGTCCACCGCCCCGATGCGATGCTGGCGCTGCTGGAGCAGGCTGGCATCCGGAGCGTTCCCACCGGGCTGCAGCACGGAACGATTACTGCGATCCTCGAAAGCGGGCCGGTGGAGGTCACCACGCTGCGCCATGACCTCGATACCGACGGGCGCCATGCGACGGTCGCCTTTACCGATGACTGGCAGGCCGATGCCGCCCGGCGCGACTTCACGATGAACGCGCTCTACGCCGACCCGCTGACCGGCGAGCTATTCGATTATTTCGGCGGACTGGCCGATCTGGAAGCGGGGCGGGTCCGGTTCATCGGCGATCCGTTGCAGCGAATTGCCGAGGATCATCTTCGCATCCTGCGCTTCTTCCGTTTCCTCGCGCGATTCGGCGATTCACCCGATCCGGCCGGGCTCGCGGCATGCGTCGCGCGGTCGAACGATCTGATGGCATTGTCGCGCGAACGAATTGCCGATGAACTGCTGAAACTGCTCGTCGCGCGATCGGCAGTGCCGGTGGTCGCGCTGATGGTGGAGCAATCGGTGCTGACGCCGGTCCTGCCCGAAATCACCGGCGAGGGCGTCGCCCGGCTGCGCGAATGCGCCCGAATCGAGGAGGAATGCGCGATCGCTCCCGATTCCGTTCGTCGCCTCGCCGCGCTGCTGCCGCGCGATTCGAAAGCTGCGGAAGCGGTCGCCGCGCGCCTCAAACTCTCCAATGCGCAGCGAAAACGGCTCGGGCTGGCGGTGCAGCATGCGCATGGCGGCGCGCGCGAACTTGCCTATCGGCTAGGCACCGAAAGCGCGATCGACCGGCTGATCCTCGATCCGCGGCGCGGCGATTGTTCGGAAATCCGCGCTATTGTCGACTGGCAGATACCGGTACTACCCTTAAAGGGCGGCGCGCTGGTCCAGCGGGGTATCGCCAAAGGCCCCGATGTCGCGCGATTGCTGCGCGAGATAGAGGATCAATGGATCGCGGAAGGCTTTCCAGACGCTGCACGCGTCGAACAGCTGGCCGACGAAAAAACCGATCAGGCGTTGCGCTCAACCAGAAACTGATGCGCCTCGTCGGGCGGCAGCGGGCGCGAATATAAAAAGCCCTGCCCGTAAGTGCAGCCGAGCGCCGCAAGTGTCTGGGCAAGTTCCTTCGTTTCGATACCCTCGGCGGTGGTGCGCATCCCCAGCGCCTGCGCCAGGGACAGCACCGCGCGCACGATCGCGATCTTATCGGGATCAGCCAGCATGCCGGCAACGAAACTCCGATCGATCTTCAGCACGTCGATCGGCAGCCGCTGAAGATACGCAAGATTCGAATAGCCCGTGCCGAAATCGTCCATGGCAAGCGTAGCGCCGATATCCTTCAGCGCCTGCATCACCTGACTGATGCGATCCGGATCGGCGACGATCGCGCTTTCGGTCAGCTCCAGCGTGATCCGGTTGCCCCCGATACCGTTGCGCGACAGCACCTCGCGCAGCAGGGCGGGCACATCGTCGCGCTGAAACTGGATCGCGGAAAGATTGACCGCGACCCGGATGTCGCGGCTCGCGTCCGACATCCGGTCCCATATTGCAAGCGTCTTCGCTGCTTCCTCGATCGCCCAGCGGCCGAGCGGCACAATCAGCCCCGATTCTTCCGCGACCGGGATGAACTCGGTCGGCGACAATTCCAGCCCGTCCTCGGTCCGCCAGCGGGCAAGCGATTCGAACGAAGTAACCTTGCCCGTCGCGAGGTCGCAGATCGGCTGATAATGCAATCGCATGCGACCGGTTTCGATCGCACGGCGAAGCTCGGTCTCGATCCCGAACTGGCGCCGCGCCAGCGCGAAGATCCGGCTTTGATAGATTTCGGTATGGCCGGTGCGCTTCGCCCGGTTTACCGCGAATTGCGCGTGGCGGATCAGGTCTTCGACGCTGCTCATCCGATCGGTGCCCAGCGCGACGCCGATGGCGCAATCGACGCGGATTTCGAAATCGGAAAGGCGGAACGGCGTGGCCAAAGCGCTGTGAATACGTTCCGCAACCTGCATCGCGTCCATCGGCCCGTCATCGAGCGAGAGCAGCACCGCGAATTCGTCGCCCCCGGTGCGCGCCAGAATGTCGCGCCCGCGCAGCGCGCCCTTCAGCCGCCGCGCCACCGAAATCAGCAATTCGTCCCCCGACAGACCGCCCATACAGGCATTGATCCGGCTGAACCGGTCGAGATTGATCGCCAGCACCGCATAATCGTCGCGATTGGCCTCGGTCACCCGCTCTTCGATCATTTCGACGAAGCCGGTCCGGTTGGGCAGTCCCGTCAGGCTGTCGGTGCTCATTTCGCGCCGAAGACTATGTTCGGTCCGGTGTTCGCCGGTCATGTCGATCATGCTGACCAGACAGCGATCGGCGGCGCGCTTCCCGGCGCGGCGCGCAAAGGTCACTTGGAAATAACGACAGTCCACCGCTTCCCCCAGCTCCCAGGTGAAGGTCAGATGGGTGTCCTGAGACCGCAAAAAAGCAGTGAGCTGTTCGCCGAGATGCTCGATCAGCAACGATCGAGCGATGTCCGAACCGAAACCCGCCTGACGAAACAGGCCGTTGACCGCTTCGAACCCGAGCACTTCATTCTCAAAGGTGACGATGGCGGCGGGGATCGGCAGCAGATCGATCAGCATGGATGACGGACCCGGACCATAATTATGACACGGGACCACCCGCTCAGCCACTTCAGGCAGGGGGTCCGCTTTCACGGTCTTGATGCGGCCAAATATCATTGTGCTCTTTATAGGCCAAATGCGTTAAATTCAGGTCAAAAGCCACGAAAATTGACGTCCGGCGCGATACCATTGATCTAGAACCGATTATCTTTGGGAAAACCGTTCGGCGGCATGCGGCCTGCCGCGCCGCGCGCCGCGCGCCAGGGGTTCATATCCTGCTCGACCCGCGTACGTCCCTGTTCGCCGCCCATCGTCCAGCTCAATCCTTCTTCGAAGCGGAACGTGCGGGCATCCGACAATCCGCCGTCGCGATAGCGCTGTAGCTGAACCCCCTGGCCCCGCGTCAGTTCCGCCAGCTCATTCAAAGGAAAGACCACCAGTTTGCGGTTATTGCCCATCGCCGCAACATAATCGTCTTGCGGCGCGACGCCGCGCACCACCGTCAGTTTCGCACCGGCGCGCGGATTGACGACCTGCTTCCCCTTGCGCGTTTCGGCGGTCACATCGGCGGTCTTGACCACGAACCCGCGTCCGTCGCTCGCCGCGACGAGCAGCCGGTCGGAGATACTGGCGGGCACCAGCGCGACGATATCGCCGTCCAGATCGACCATCAGGCCGACCGGCTCGCCGAATCCCCGCCCGCCGGGCAGCTTGTCCGCGCCGAGCGTATAGAAACGCCCGGTTTCGCAGGCCAGCAGCAGCTTATCGGTGGTATGCGCATGAAAAGCGAAGCGCGGCCCGTCGCCTTCCTTGAATTTCAGCGTATCGGCAGCGGCAAGATCGACATGCCCCTTCATCGCGCGAATCCAGCCGAGTTTGGACAGGATCACCGTCACCGGCTCGCGCTCGATCATCGCCTCCAGCGGGATTTCGCGGGCGAGCGCTGCCTCTTCGATCAGCGTCCGCCGCGCCCCCAGTTCGGTTTCCGGGCCATAGCGTTCGCGGACCTTGCCCAGATCGCGCTTCAGCCGGGTGCGTTGCCGCGCATCGGAGCCAAGCAGCTTGCTGAGATCGTCCTGCTCCTTTTCCAGCGCGTCGCGCTCACGCTTCAGCTCCATTTCCTCCAGCTTGCGCAAGGAACGCAGCCGCATATTGAGGATAGCCTCGGCCTGACGGTCGGTAAGCTCGAACTCGGTCATCATCACCGGCTTGGGCTCATCTTCGGTACGGATGATTTCGATCACCCGGTCGAGGTTGAGGAAGGCGATGATATAGCCGGCGAGCAGTTCCATCCGGTCGGCGATCTTCGCCAGCCGGTGCTCGGTCCGGCGGCGAAGCACGATGAATTGATGGTCGACCCAGGCGAGCAACGCCTCACGCAGGCTCATCACGCGCGGGGTGCGGGTCGCGTCGAGCACGTTGAGGTTGAGCGAGAAGCGGCTCTCCAGATCGCTCATCCGGAACAGCCCGTCCATCAGCGTCTCGGCATCGACCGTTCGGCTGCGCGGTTCCAGCACGATGCGTATCTCCGCATCGGATTCATCACGAATATCCGCGAGAATAGGCAGTTTTTTGTCGTTAATTAGCCCGGCAATCTGCTCGATCAGCTTGCCCTTCTGAACGCCGTACGGAATTTCGGTGACCACCGCATTCCACGCGCCGCGCCCCAGATCCTCGACTTCCCATTTGGCGCGCACCCGGAAAGAACCCCGGCCGGTACGATAGGCCTCGGCGATCGCTTCGGGACTGTCGGCAACACGCCCGCCGGTCGGGAAATCCGGCCCCTTCACATGTTCCAAAACGGCGGCTTCGTCCGCCCCCGGCTGGTCGATCAGCATGATTACGGCGTCGAGCAGCTCTGCTACATTGTGCGGCGGAATGCTCGTCGCCATGCCCACCGCAATGCCGCTCGCGCCATTGGCGAGCAGATTGGGGAACAGGCCGGGAAACAGCTCCGGCTCGCGCTCCTCGCCATTATAGGTGGCGCGGAAATCCACCGCATCCTCGTCCAGACCCGACATCAGATCGATGGCAACCGGTGTCAGCCGCGCCTCGGTATAGCGATAGGCAGCGGCATTATCGCCGTCGATATTGCCGAAATTGCCCTGCCCGTCGACCAGCGGATAGCGAAGCGCGAAATTCTGTGCGAGGCGAACCATCGCATCATAGACCGACTGATCGCCATGCGGGTGATATTTGCCGATGACATCGCCGACCACGCGCGCCGATTTTTTATATGCCTGACTGGGATCGAGCCGCAGCAGCCGCATCGCCCATAACAGGCGGCGATGCACGGGTTTCAGCCCGTCGCGCACATCGGGGAGCGAACGCGCTGTAATCGTGGAGAGCGCATAGACCAGATAGCGTTCGGAAAGCGCACTATCAAACGGCGCATCGACGATCTGATCGAAAGGGTCGGAAAAATCTGTGGCCATCGCCGCCACCGATAGCAGGGCTTTTCGCGCCTTGCGAGACGGTTGTTCTCCGTGCGTTTCGATCCGCGCGATAAGGTCTCTGCCAGCGGTCAGCAGCTTGATTGCGCCTCAGGCGCGGCTGATGTATAGCCGCCCCTTGATCGCCCCGGTGCGCACGGTTCCCCCGTGGTCGCCGGGGCTGACTGTTTTTGCTGAAGGAAACCCGCGCCATGGCACGCCGCCGCCAAATCTATGAGGGCAAAGCAAAGATCCTCTATGAAGGCCCCGAACCCGGCACGCTGATCCAGTATTTCAAGGATGATGCGACTGCGTTCAATGCGCAGAAAAAGGGCACGATCAACGGCAAGGGCGTGCTGAACAACCGGATTTCCGAGCATATCTTCACGCTGCTCGGCAATATCGGGGTGCCGACGCATTTCATCCGCCGCCTCAACATGCGCGAACAGCTGATCCGTCAGGTCGAGATCGTTCCGATCGAGGTCGTGGTGCGCAACGTCGTCGCCGGATCGCTGTCGAAGCGGCTGGGGATCGAGGAGGGCCAGCCCCTCCCCCGCACGATCATCGAATATTATTACAAGGATGATGCGCTGGGCGACCCGATGGTCACCGACGAACATATCCTTGCATTCGGCTGGGCCGGGCAGGACGAACTGCACGATATGGCCGATATGGCCATTCGCGTGAACGACTTTCTGTCGGGCCTGTTCGCCGGGATCGGCATCCGTCTTGTCGATTTTAAGCTGGAATTCGGCCGTATCTGGGAAAATGACTTTGCCCGGATCATCCTTGCTGACGAGATCAGCCCCGATGGTTGCCGCCTTTGGGATATGGCTTCGGGCGAAAAGCTCGACAAGGACCGGTTCCGCCGCGACCTTGGCGGCGAAGTCGAAGCCTATCAGGAAGTGGCGCGCCGTCTGGGCCTGCTTCCCGAAGGCAGCGATACCGAAGTGCTCGACCTTGACAGCCATCGCAAGCGTCGCGGCAAATAATCCGGAACATCCCGACTTGCGGGGATCGGTCGGGCGCGATAGGCGGCTCAGCGATCCCCAAACAACCGGAAGGCACGTCCCATGAAGCTCCGCATCGTCGTCACGCTCAAAAACGGCGTGCTCGATCCGCAGGGCAAGGCGATCGAGCATGCGCTCGGCTCGCTTGGCTTTGACGGCGTCAACGACGTTCGGGCGGGCAAGATCTTCGAGCTCGACGTCGCCGACGATACCAGCGACGAGGCGATCGACGAGATGTGCCGTAAGCTGCTCGCCAACACCGTCATCGAAAATTACCGGATCGAACGGCAATGAAGAGCGCGGTCATCGTCTTTCCCGGGTCGAATTGCGACCGGGACATAGCCGTCGCGCTGGAAAAGGTGACAGGCACGAAACCTGCCATGGTCTGGCATGGCGAGACCGCTTTGCCCGACGGCACCGGGCTGATCGCCCTGCCCGGCGGCTTTTCCTATGGCGATTATCTGCGCTGCGGCGCGATCGCAGCACGTTCGCCGATCATTCCTGCGGTAGTCGACGCTGCGGGACGCGGGATGCCGGTCATCGGCATCTGCAACGGCTTTCAGGTGCTGACCGAAATCGGGCTGCTCCCCGGTGCATTGATGCGCAATGCCGCGCTGAACTTCGTATGCCGCGACGTGCCGATGACCGTCGAAAACAGCCAGTCGCTGTTCACCAGCCGCTATTCGGCGGGCGAATCGATCACGATCCCCGTCGCGCATCATGACGGCAATTATTTCGCCGAAACATCGGTGCTCGACCGGCTGGAAGGCGAAGGGCGCGTGGCGTTCCGCTATAGCGGCAATATCAACGGTTCGGCGCGCAATATCGCGGGCATTCTGAACGAACAGGGCAATGTGCTCGGCATGATGCCGCATCCCGAACGCCGGATCGAGGCAGCGCATGGCGGCGAAGACGGCCACCGCCTGTTCGAAGGGCTGCTGGAGATGGCGGGGTGAAGGAAGCGCTCGCGTTCTGCGACCAGTGCATGGTCGCCGACCGCGCCATTTGCGCTGCGCTGACCGGGACAGAGCGCGAAGAACTTGTCCGGCACGGGCGGCGAAAGCGCTATAGCCGCGGCGATACGATCATCGCGGCGGGCGATTCGAACGACAATTTCGCAACGCTGATCCGCGGCGCCGCGAAGATCGCATCGATTGATGCCGACGGAACCGAGCGGATCGTCGCGCTTGCGCATCCGGCGGGGATGCTGGGCCAGTTGTTCAGTCCCGGTGCCGACCTGCACGTCATCGCGCTGACCGACAGCGAGGCGTGCCTTTTCCCGCGCGATCGCATCGAGGCGCTCGTGCATGACCATCCGCGCATGGCCGCCCGCCTGTTGCAGGAGACGTCGAACGCGCTGGCGGATGCCCGCGGCCTGATTGACCTGATCAGCAAGCGCAAATCGAGCGCCCGGGTCGCGGCGCTGCTGATCGAATTCGCGCATGCGGCGAGCGCCGCGCCGTGCCATCCCGCCGAGTTCTTCGAACTGCCGCTGTCACGCGGCGAGATGGCGCAATTGCTTGGAATCACGATCGAAACGGTCAGCCGCTCGATTACTGCGATGGAGCGCGATGCCCTGATCGAACGGCACGGCGCGCACGGCATCCGCATCCTCGACCGCGACGGCCTTGCCCGGCTGATCGGCTGATCTCACCGTGCAAAGGCCGGGCGCGCGGACGAAGCTCCCTTTCTCCCGCGCGCCCGGCGGGCCATCCCTGCCCCGCCTTCGATTCTTATCGTTCCCCGATGGGACCCGCCTTGCGAACCGTCAAAGCGGCGCCATCAGATCCGAGTGCGGAACGGCGTGAAGTTGGTGCCGGTGTCGAACACGTCCACCCCTTCGCGCCGTTTCAGCATATTGACCACCAGATAGGTGAACGGCGTCAGCAGCACTTCCCAGCCCACTTTGAGCGCCCATTGGGTGAGCAGCACGATCAGGACCAGATGATTCGTCCACCCTTCCGCTCCCCAAAAGGCGAGCGGATAGAAGATCAGGCTGTCGACGCCCTCGCCGAACACCGTCGATCCGATCGTGCGCGTCCACAGATATTTACCGCCGGTCATCAGCTTCATTTTCGCCATGACGAAGCTGTTGACGAACTCGCCAGCCCAGAATGCACAGACCGAAGCCGCGACGATTCGCGGCACCTGTCCGAACACCGCTTCATAGGCGGCCTGATTGCCCCAGTCGGGCGCGGGCGGCAGCCTCACCACCACCCACGACATGAACGCCATGAACAATACCGCGCCGAACCCCGCCCAGATCACCCGCCGGGCATGAGCATAGCCATAAACTTCGGTCAGGACATCGCCGAGCACATAGGAAACCGGGAAAAACAAAATGCCCGCCCCGAACGGCCAGTCGCCGATCAGCGGGAGATCGACCGTAGCGACTTTCCCCGCCCCGATGACGTTGGACAGCAGCAAAATGGTGACGAATGCCGCCATCATGAAGTCGAAATAGCTAAACTGCGTACGACCGATTTCGGCAGTATCGACCCGCCGCGGCGCGGCCCCCGTCCCTTTTTCCATGACCAAATATATGATCGGCATTTTCCAACCGTGCAATTGCCGTTATTGCAGCCCCGGTGCGCGCCCGTAGCTCAGCTGGACAGAGCACGAGCCTTCTAAGCTTGGGGTCGCAGGTTCGAACCCTGCCGGGCGCGCCATTGCTGTTGGACTTGTAAAGGTTTTGCGCCGGTCACCGATCTCATTATGCCACCTTGGCCTCGAAGGCGGGCGGGCTGATGCCGCCCAGATATGAATGGCGGCGACGGGAATTGTAGAAGCCGTTAATGTACTGAAAGATGGCGGCTTCAGCTTGCCGCCGGTTTGGCCAGCGCTGCCGCCAGATGAGTTCCGCCTTCAGGGATTTGAAGAAGGTTTCGACCGCAGAGTTGTCGTAGCAATTGCCCTTGCCGCTCATCGATGGACGCAGGCCATAGGCCTGCAGCTTTTTCTGATAGTCGTAAGAGCAATATTGGCTGCCGCGATCCGAATGGAAAAGGCAACCTTCTGGAGGCTGGCGCAGGCGCACCGACATATCCAGCGCCCTGATCGCCAAGTCCTTCTTCATTCTGTCGCTGACTGCCCAGCCCACGACGCGACGGCTATGCAGGTCGAGAATAACGGCAAGGTAGAGCCAGTCTTCGAATGTCCAGATAGATGTGATGTCGCCGGCCCATTTACGGTTGGGTGCATCTGCGGAAAAATCGCCGTCCAGCCAGTTCGCTGCGACACCCAGACGATGATGGCTGTCCGTCGTGACCTTGTGCTTGCGCGTGCGGACCGGCTTGATCCCGTTGATCCGCATGAGCCGGCCGACCCGGCGCTCGCCAACCTCGAGCCCGGCCTCCTTCAACTCCATCGTCATTCTCGGACGGCCGTAGCTGCCAAGGCTCAGGCTATATTGTTCTCGGATATGGGCCAGCACTTTCATATCCGTCCGCTCCCGCCGACTGATCGGGCGCGAGCGCCAGGAACGATAGATAGCCGCGCTCGCTCACCTGCAGGACACGGCACATCAACTCCACCGGCCAGCGATGCCGCCAGCTGTGCACAAAGGCGAACCTCACGGCCTTTGGCTCGCGAAGAACTGCGTTGCCTTTTTTAGAACTTCCCTCTCCTCCCGGAGCACACGGTTCTCGAGGCGAAGCCGCTCATTCTCTCGCGCCAGATCTGCCTGTGGCGCTGCCACCACGTCCCACGGACGATAGTGCGACACCCATTTGTTCAGCGTCGATTTGCCGATCCCAAATCTGACGCCACCCGATCGCGCGGCAACCCGCTGGTCAGCGCAATGCGCACAGCCTCCTGCTTAAACTCTTCACTGCGCTTGATCATCTCGTCGATCTCCTTGAAACAAGCCTTAAACTCTCAAGTGACCGAAGCGGTCCTCAATCATGTCGGAGGCTCGCGGTCCGGCGTTGCTGGCATTTATCAACGTCACGATTGGAAGCCGGAAAAGCGCGGAGCCCTAGCGATGTGGAACGATCACCTCACCAGCGCCATCGCAGCGGGCCAGGAATAGCGTCGCGATCATAGCTGTTTCAGGCGCTAGATTCCGCCGACGTTGTGACAAGAAAGGTTCGGAGCGTCCCGACGCCGCAACAAAGTGCGGGTTCTGAACAGGATCGGCGTCTAGCAGACGTGCGGATTGCCATTCCTATCCATAGCTTCGAACCAGGCGGGGTGGAGCGTGTTGCGCTGAGGCTTGCCGAACATTGGCAAGAAGCGGGGCATGATCCTGTCATGGTCCTTGGTCGAAGCCGCGGGGCATGTGCCGGTACCGTTCCTGACCTCGATTACCGTGTTATGAGAGAACCGTTTCCAACCGCACGATGGGAAACGATCTGGATGATTTGGTCGCTCTTCCGGTTCCTCCTCGTGGAAAAGGTCGACGCCGTTTTTTGCCCGGGCAACACGTACACCATCGTTTGCGTGGCTATGAAGCTTCTTCACGGTAATCGATGCCCTCCTGTTCTGGTCAAAATCAGCAACGATCTGGAGCGACATGATCTTCCGAAGGTTATCCGACCCTTTTATCGCTGGTGGCTAAGAATTCAGGGTGCCACTCTGGATAGGTTCGTAGCGATTGCAGACCCAATGCGTGCTGAGGTTGAACGCGTATTGGCTCTGCCGGAAGACCGGGTCGGCATCATTCCCGACCCGGCGTTGTCCTTAACTGAACTGGATCAGCTTTGTGTCTCCAGGTCAGCCAAAACTTCGCAAGCTGGTTGCCGCTTCCTGACGGTTGGCAGACTTGTTGCGCAGAAAAACCAAATGCTTCTTCTCGAGGCGTTTGCACGCCATGCCTGGCTCGAAGACACACTGGTCATCGCTGGCGATGGTCCCGAGCGCGAACGGCTGGTCAGACGAGCAAATGGGCTTGGCCTGCTGTCGCAAGTCCGTTTTGTCGGGCACGTCGACGATGTTCGAGCTCTGTATACAGAGGCAGACGTTTTTGTGCTCTCGTCACACTACGAAGGAGCGCCCGCAGTTATCGTGGAGGCCTTGGCTGCGGGTCTCCCAATCGCCGCGACAAACTCTTGCGTCAGTATGGAGTGGCTGACAGGCTACGGCCAATTCGGCGTGGTGGTGCCCCCCGCCGATGCGGATGCACTAGGCATAGCGATGAATGCCGCGAGGCATCTGCGACCGGATCGAATAGCAATGCAACGCCTGGCGTCGGAATTCACGTTGGAAAGCTCTGCTCGCCTATATCTGTCGGAGCTTACGGCTTTGATCCACGATGTTTACCGTCGGCGCCGGATGACCACGCTTGGCGGTCTACCCTACGGACGATCATAGTTGGCGCATCAATCTCGGAGCGGAGCGATATTGACCCGCTCTGCCGGGTTCTTCTCAGCACTCGCGAGTGCTCCGCCGCATCATTGTTCGAGCGAGAAATCGATCACGAAACCGGCATGATCGGAGAGAGGCTCTTGCGAGTGGATGGGGAACGGGACCCATGCTTGTTCAGGCCGCAGGGCAACCCTTGCTCCATCACGGAAGAAAATCTTGTCCTTATTTCGGTCTACGATCTCTCGCGCTTCGATCCCCGATCCGGCGACCACTCGACCTTTCGTCAGCACTGACCTGAGACCGTCGATATGGGCGCCCTCTATGAACGGGCGGGATACGGCCGCTTTGCGTTCGGGCACTCGCCCCGTGTTGAAATCTCCACCGAATAGGGCCGGAGCCTCGGACGATAGCTCCTTCGACAGGAATTCCCGCACCGCAGCGACTTGCCAAGCGTAGGCGCGATCAGCCCGTTCGTTCGAAACGCCTGTCGAGCCGCGCGAATTGAGGTGGGCGTTGACAACGACGACCGGTTCGCCGGCGCCCGGAAAATCGATCCACGCAAGAAGAACACCCTTGGCCGCAAGGCAGTCATAGCCAGCGCACGCGCCTTCGGGAAAAGCATAGCGCTCGATCCTGACGACCGGGTAATCCGAGAGAATCGCGAGCCCGCTATTGATCAGGCTGCCGCTCGCCTCGCCCTTGAACCATTGCGCGTTCTGGGCAAACGCCGGGCCCAGGGGCTCGGCATCCTCGCGCCCGGCGGTTTCAGGCCCGGCGACCACATATCGATAGCCCGCAGCCTCGCCGAGCGTAGTTGCAGTGTCGCCGAAGGCCTCTTGTAAGAGAACAACACGTGGCTGGGCGTTGCTGGCCCGCATTGCAGCAAGACGCTGCCCGATAGCGGAAATGGCGTCTTTACGCCCGGAGGCGATCGGCCAGGGCAGACCCTTGATGTTGTATGACATGATTGAGACAGGCCCGGCCCGTGCGGGCCAGGTGTATTTGTCGGTCGGTTCGCTGCTATAGTTGGATTCCGACAGGGTCGACGCCCCCAGAAGAGTCGCCGTCGTGACTAAGGCAAGAGTTCTGAAACCGATCATCGTTCCCGCGTCCCCGATAGCTCGCGAACGCAAGACGCCATCCTCCGCCGATTTCCGCACCGTTTCCCTGCATGTGCGGTTCTGCGCAATCTGTGGCGTCTAGCTGTCCGAAACGCCGAGACGGTCAGGCATGGGGAGCATCAACTTGGTTGGGAGGTCTGAACAGGTGAAGCCGGTCTCCCTTACGGATGCATGGCGCTCCTGCAGGAGACAGCACGCCCATGCACGGGCCTCGATGATGCACGAGCGAACGATCCGCGTGGTGTGTGCCATGATATCTACAGGGTAAGCTCGTGACGCCAGAAACCGTTCGAAAGTTCAGGTCAGAACTTAACGTATTGCACCAGAAGCATCCCCAGCCATATAAAATTTGCATGTCACCAGGCAACGAATACTCTCGTATAAACCAGGCAGGCCTTGCCCAGCTACTTGGTGAGATGCGCCCTGAATTGGGAAGATTCATGCTTGCTCGTCAATGTAACCCTGCCGAAGTAGATGATCTATTGCAGGATTTGTACGTAAAGCTGTCAGGCGTTCAAACTGGTCCAGTCAGCAACCCGCGTGCATATCTTTATCAGATGGCCAACAACCTTTTGCACGACCATCGCCGCGGGCGTCGGCGACAACAGGCGCGAGACGATCACTGGGCGCGCAATCGGACCGGGGACGATCTTGAAAGGGACGCCGAACCTACACCGGAAGAGAGCGCGATCGCCCGCGACGAACTTGAGCGGGTCAACGCAGTGATTGCCCTGCTGCCGGATCGGACCGCGCAGATTTTGAAGATGTATCGGCTCGATGGTGTCTCGCAAAAGGCTATCGCCAATAGCTTCGGCCTTAGCCTGAGCGCAGTAGAAAAGCATCTCCAGCGGGCCTACCGAAAACTGCTCCTGTTGCGCGAAGAATTGGATAGCGCGCCGCAACTTTCGCAAACGGAGGCCGACGATGTCAGCTTTTCCTGATCGCGCAGTGGCCGAGCAAGCCATAGCCTGGCATCTTCGGCTCAAGGACGCCGATGAACACGCCTGGATCGAATTCGCGGAGTGGCTAAGCGCCGATCCCTCTCATAACGGCGCTTATGAAGCCGTTGTTGACGGCGATGAGCGGATGCTGCCTTTGCTGGAAAAAGCTACCTTTCCTGCAGGCGATGAACAAGAACAGCCGCCAGAGTTCAGCACGGACGAGGAGGCGCCCGCATACGGCGTCGGCGACGGAACCGTTCGCCGGAACCCCTGGCGCTGGGGTGCGCTCGCCGCTTCGATCGCGGCAGCCGGTCTCGTTGGACTTCAGGTGTTGCCCGACAGGGATACGACCTATCCGATCGAAACCCCGGTCGCCGAGACGCGAACCGTGTCACTCTCGGATGGAAGCGAAATTCGGCTTAACGGCGGCACTAGAATTGTCCTCGACAAGAGCGACACCCGGTTGGTCGAGATTGCCCAAGGCGAAGCCTTATTTGCTGTAAAGCACGACGATGCTGATCCGTTCACCGTCATCGCCGGTGATCAGCGTCTGGTCGATATAGGCACCGTGTTTAACGTCGTTCGTACCGATCGTCAGCTTCGCGTCAGCGTGGCTGAGGGCGCCGTGCGCTATGAAGGCATGGACCACAGGGTCGAACTTCATCCCGGTGACAGCCTTGCAGCAGACGATCTGGGGAGGATCAAAATTTCGCATCGTGCGCCGACATCGATTGGGAGCTGGGCAGACGGCGTACTGATCTATGATCAGGTTTCTATGGAACAAGTCGCCGAAGATCTGTACCGATCGATTGGAATATCGCTAGAGCTCCCGCCGCAAATGCGTTCCAGAACCTTTTCGGGGGTGATCCAGACTGACGGAGATCGGAAGGCGGTACGAGCAAGGATGGAAGAACTGATCGGGGAGAAAATTGTCGCCGACGGAACACGCTGGTCCGTCGAAGCTCGGTGAACAGCAAATGGCTCGTTGTGAGCGCGCCGATTGCCTGCGCCGTGGCGACCTGCCCGGTACACGCCGCTGACAAAATCTCCTTCGATGTTCCTGCCGACTCCTTGAATGCCGCTCTGATATCCTTCGCAACTCAGGCGCGCATTTCAATTGACACCAGTGACCCGACGCTACGGGCTGTACGCGTTGACGGCCTCCAAGGCCGTTTTACACTGCGCGACGGATTGCGCCGACTATTACAAGGTACGGGATACAAATTTCGAATATCTCGCGGGAACGTTGTGCGGCTGCTTCGGCAGCCGGCCCGTAGCGCCCGCGAGGACGCTCCTCGCCGACGGAGAGTCCCCCCTCCCCAGCCTCCGGTCAAACCGCCACCGCCCAAAGAGATCATTATCACCGCCAGCAAGCAGGATGTTGCGCAGGCGGACTATCCGGGTGCGTTTGATGTCGCCTCGTTCGACGAAGCACAAAGCCTTCATCTCGGCAATGAAGGCAGCGAGGCTTTGCTGCGAGAGCTTCCGAACATGACCTCCACCAATCTGGGCTCGGGTCGAAACAAGTTATTCATCCGAGGAATTGCCGACAGCAGCTTCAACGGGCAACTGCAATCGACGATCAGCCAGTATTTCGGAGAAAGCAGGCTCACGTACAGCGCGCCGGACCCGGATCTTGCGCTATATGACATCGAGAAGGTCGAGGTTGTTCCCCGTCAGCACCAATGGCACAGATTTGAGGTTGTGATTTAAGGAGGATTTGGGCTTCGTCGTAGTGATGAAGGAACGAAGATGAAGCCCA
>NZ_SNWD01000023.1 GCF_004361835.1 Stakelama pacifica | reverse complement strand
AAGCGTTCCGTGTGGCCCGCCGCGTCGGTGAAGTGGCTTCTACGCATACACCCCACACCCGTCAAACCCTTTTTGAAACTTTTCCGACATCTTTTTAAAAAAGACTGGTTTTCCGCGGGTTTTGGCGTCTTTAACGATATCGGTGCATAGCCTTTTCGCATGAACGACACCCCGAATCAGCCGAATCAGGCTTCCGAATCGTTAAGGAATCAGGTGCGCAGCGCCGTTATCTGGCGGTCGGGAACGCAGATTCTCGGGCAATTAATCACCTGGGCGTCGACATTCCTCGTGATTCGCATCCTCAATCCCGCCGATTATGGCCTCTATGCGATGACGCAGGTCGTGCTCGTCCTGCTCAACATGCTCAACGGCTATGGTCTTGCGAGCGGACTCATTCAGCGCGAATCGGTCGACCGCCATGCGATGCGCCAGATTTTCGGGATGCTGATTCTGGTGAATCTGGCGCTGGCGATTCTTCAGGTAGCGCTTGCGCCGCTTGCCGCCGCCTATTTCCGCCAGCCGATGGTGGCGCATATGCTTCGTGTCGAGGCGCTCATCTATATCACCACGCCATTCATCGCCTTCCCCTTCGCACTGCTCGCGCGCGACATGGAGTTTCGGCGTCAGGCGCAGGTCAATTTCGCGTCCGCCATCTCGGGTGCCTGCGCAGCGCTCGCCGGAGCCATGGCGGGGCTGGGCGTATGGACCCTGGTGCTGGCGCCGATCACGCTGTTTTCGGTTCGCGCGATCGGGATGATGTGGGCGGCGCGGGCATGGATGCGACCGAGCTTCGACTTTCGCGGCGCGGGTAGCCTCGCGCGCTATGGCGGACTGATGGCGGCGGGGCAGATTTTCTGGTTCGTGCAGAGTCAGGCGGATGTATTCATCGCCGGGCGTCATTTCGACCCGCACCTGCTGGGCATCTATACGACCAGCCTGTTCCTCACCCAGATCTTCGTGTCGAAGTTCGTGCCGCCGGTGAACGAAGTCGCCTTTTCCGCTTATGCCCGGATTCAGCAGGACAAAAGCGCGGTCGGCTATGCCTTTGTGAAGTCGGTGCGCGTCATCATGGTCGCTGCCATGCCATTTTATCTCGGCCTTGCGGTCACCGCCGAGCCGCTGGTCGCCGTAATGCTGGGCGCGAAATGGATCGAGGCCGGGCCGATCGTCCGGCTGCTCGCGCTCGCCATGCCGTTCATGACGCTTCAGGTGCTGTTCGCCCCTGCAAGCGATGCGATGGGGCGGCCGGGGATCAGCGCGCGGAACTCTGCCACAGGGGCGATCCTGTTATCGATCGGATTTCTGGCGGGGGTCCGCTGGGGCGTCACCGGCCTCGCCGCGTCCTGGCTGGCAACCTATCCCCTCTACCTATTCATCTCGGCACGACGAACGCTTCCTGTGATCGGCGCGCGGTGGCGCGCGGTTGGAGCCGCTATTGCGCCGCCGCTGCTCGCTGCATCCGCGATGGCTGCGCTATGCCTTATGGTCGATGGCGCATTCGCGCAGACGCTGCCGCCGGTTTCGCGGCTCGCCATTCTGGTTGCCACGGGCGCAGCGAGCTATGGCGCGTTGCTGATGCTGTTCGCCCGCTCGCTGGTGGCGGAAATATGGGGCCTTGTCCGGCGCTGACGGATGCCGCTTATGCCTGTCGAATATAATCGCGCATCGCATCGGCCTCTTTTTCGATCCGGTCGATTCGATATTTGACCAGATCGCCGATTGAGACCAGCCCGATCAGCCGACCGTCCTGCACCACCGGCAGATGGCGAATCCGCCGCATGGTCATTACCGCCAGCGCGTCGAGTACCTTATGCTCGGGCTCGACCGTCACCGCAGGCGACGTCATCAACGCGCGCACCGACCGGGCAAGCGCTTCGGGGCCTTCTTTCGCCAGACAATAGATCATGTCACGTTCGGAAAAAATGCCCGCCACTTTACCGCTTTCCATGACCGGCATCGCGCCGATCTTTCGCTGTGCGAGTAAGGTGACCGCATCCGCTGCACTGGTATCTGCATCGACGGTGAGCACGTCATTGCCCTTTCCCGTCAGGATCGCCGCGATAGTCATCGCTTATTCTCCTCTCTCCTAAGAGAAGCTTGAGGATTTCACGTTTCGGCCCCAATTGAAAGCCATGGACCCGAACGAATTTTCACCGCTGGAGGATCGCCGCTATGCCGAGCTCGCCTGGGCGCGCTACCGGACCATCCTGAAATGGATGGGTGCCTTCTCCGCACTGGTCGCGGTGGGAAGCGTGCTGCTGCTCTGGTGGTGGCTGGGCGCAATGCGGCTGCACCTTGCGATCGCGACCGGGCTGGGCGTCGGCCTGTCGATCATGATGGCCGCCGCGCTGATGGGGCTGGTCTTTCTAAGTTCGGGGTCCGGCCATGACGAAGCCGTAGATCGCTTCAACCGCGATGCCGAAGAAGAGGCGCGGCGTCATCACGGTCAGGAGTGACGGGCCGCCTGCGGCGGGCACCGGCGCCAATACGCAAAAGGCCGGCACGCATCCGCGAACCGGCCTTTTCTTTAGCGGAACCGAAGCGAATCAGGCTGCGTTCGACGCTGCCTCATCCTCATCGCTTACCTTGCGCGTGCGACGGCGGCGCGGCTTTTCCTCATCATCGCTATTGTCGCTGGCAAGCTTCGGGGGAAGGCGATCGGCATCGATGCCCTTTGCCTCACCCTCGCCCGCATCCGCGTTCGGTTCGCGGCGCGGACGGCCGCGGCGACGCGGCTTGGCTTCTTCCTCGCCTTCGCTCACAGCAGGAACGGCGGCCTCTTCGGTTTTGCGCGTGCGCGGTTTGGCACGGGGGCGCGGTGCCTCCTGCTCTTCCTGACGCTCATCGCCATCGCCGGAATCGCGGTCGGAGGAATCGCGGTCGCTATTGCCCGGATGACGGTTCGACCGGCCGTTACGACGGTCGTCCCGACGATCGTCGCGCCGCGATTCTTCGCGATCTTCCGAATCGAAATCCTGATCGTCGCCATCGTCGTCCGAATTATCGTAACGCTGGCGTTTATTCTCTTCCTGGCGCTGGCGATTGTCGTTGAGCACGCGGAAATAATGATCTGCGAATTGCAGATAATATTCGGTGTTCACACGATCACCCGACATCTGGGCATCGCGCGCCAGATTCTTGTACTTCTCCAGAAGCTGGGCGGCATTTCCGCGATTGCGGCTGTCGATACGGTTGCCGTTGTCGCGATTATTGGGCGAACGCTGTCCCCCGCGGCCGCGACGGCGGCCGGCCTGACGATTGGTCATCAAGATATCAAAGTCCTGTTGTCAAAAACGATGTCCCTCGATCCATCCTTCCCGGATGCGAGTCATACTCGCGAGACAGCCGCCGATAGCGACCAAACCTCGCCTGCCATGGCTGCCGGACTGCAGCAGCGCACATGACGTTGAATTAGGGCAAGCCCTGTTTCCGAACCGTTTAACAGGTTGTCGGTACTTTCCCCTGACCACAGCCTTAGCGGGTCGCCGGACATTATCCAAGGGGAAATATGTTGCTCTTTTCTTGCATTTCAAGCGAGGATCAGTGCGCGCGGTCGCCCGCCAAGGTCGGTTCGGCACGTCACGGCGAAATTCTGTTCCCGCATGAGAGCGCTGACTGCTGCCTCCTGACCCGCCCCGATTTCAAGGATCGCGATCCCGCCCGGCGCCATGACATCGCGCAACTGCCCGGCGAGAATACGGTAATCGTCGAGACCGTCCTCGCCAGCGAACAGCGCCTCATGCGGTTCATATTCGCCGACCTGCGCATCAAGCAACGCGCCGCTTTCGACATAAGGGGGATTGCACAGCACCAGATCGAAGCGCGCCGCCACGCCCTTCGCCCAGTCGCCCTCCCGGATTTCCGCGCGTCCCGGCGCGATCCGCATGGCATTGCGCGTCGCAAAGCCGCGCGCGACGTAGGAGCGCTCGACCCCCAGCCCGCTCGCTCTCGGCCATTGGTCGAGCGCGGCGAGCAGCAGCGTCCCCGGCCCGGTGCCGAGATCGAGAATCGTCGCGGGGCCCGCCGCACCGAAATGATCGAGCGCCGCCTCGATCAGCGTTTCGCTATCGGCGCGCGGCACCAGCACGCCGGGTCCGACCTCCAGCGTGATCGTCCAGAAATCGCGCTTGCCGGTAATATAGGCGGTCGGTTCCTGCGCGCTCCGCCGGGCGAGCAGCTGCGCAAAGCCGTCGGGCTCCGGATCGTCGAGCCGGGAGAGGATCAGCGTGTCGCGCGATAGGCCCAGCGCATGCGCCATCAGCAATTCGGCATCGAGCCGCGGCGTGTCCGAAACCCCGCGCAGCGCATCGCCGGCGGCGAACAGCGCGGCGCGAACCGTATCGCGCATCGTGTCGGGCATGGCGGCAGGATCGTCACGCATGGGGGTAGGCCTTTCGCCGCCGATATTCCCGATCTCGCCCGAAACGAACGAATTCGCGGGCGAGCTTATGCCGATTCTTCGAGGCTGGCGAGTCGTTCCGCCTCATCTTCAGCCACCAGCGCGCCGATCAGCTCATCCATCTCGCCCTGCAGAATTTCGGGCAGGCGATGCAGCGTCAGGTTGATACGATGGTCGGTCACCCGGCCTTGCGGAAAATTATAGGTACGAATTCGTTCGGACCGATCGCCTGATCCGACCATGGATTTTCGCGCGCCCGCCCGGTCGCTCGCCATCCGCTCGCGCTCGGCCTCGTACAGGCGGGTGCGCAGCACCTTCATCGCCTTGGCGCGGTTCTTGTGCTGCGATTTTTCATCCTGCTGAGTCACTACGATTCCGCTCGGAATATGCGTGATCCGTACCGCCGAATCGGTTGTGTTGACATGCTGCCCCCCCGCTCCGGAAGAGCGATAGACATCGATGCGAAGATCCTTGTCGTCGATCTGAACATCGACTTCTTCGGCCTCGGGCAGCACCGCGACCGTGGCTGCAGAGGTATGGATTCGCCCGCCGCTTTCGGTCACCGGCACACGCTGCACCCGGTGGACGCCGCTCTCGAATTTCAGCGCGGCGAACACGCCGGTGCCCGACACGGTGGCGATGACTTCCTTGTACCCCCCCGCTTCGGAAGCGCTGGCCGAGATCAGCTCGACCCGCCAGCCCCGGCTATCGGCATAGCGCTGATACATGCGCAGCAAATCGCCCGCGAACAGCGCCGCTTCGTCGCCGCCCGTCCCGGCGCGGATTTCGAGCATCGCCGAACGTTCATCGGCGGCATCGCGCGGCAGCAGCGCAAGCGCCAGCGCCCGTTCCGCGCCGGCAAGCGCGTCCTGATTGTCGCTGAGTTCGGCCGAAGCCATTTCGCGCAGCTCGGCATCGCTGTCGCGCGTCATTTCGGTGAGGCTCTTACCCTCATCGCGCAGGCGGCGAACCTCTGCCGCAGCGCGCGCCACCGGCTCGATCTCGGCATATTCCTTCGACACCGCGACGAATTTGTCCGACGGCAAGTCGCCGGTCGCCATCATCGCCTGCAACTCGTCGCGCCGCGCCTCAATGGCGGCGATTCGGTCTGCCGGAATACGGGTCACGCGTCCGCACCTTCCCTCGCCCGTACACCCGCGAAAGCGGGAGTCCGGAGTGGTCGAACGAAGCTGCTGCCGCCCTGGGCTCCCGCCTGCGCGGGAGCACTGCAGGAAGTCGACACGCGGATCATCGAACGCCGCTTTCCCTCGCCCGTACTCCCGCGAAAGCGGGAGTCCCGCGCGATCGGGCGAAGCGGTTGCGACTCCGGGTTCCCGCCTGCGCGGGAGCACTGCAGGAGCTCGGAACAAGGGTCATCGAACTTCGCTTCCCTTCGCCCGTACGCCCGCGAAAACGGGAGTCCAGAGCCTTTGGACGAAGCGCCTGCCGCCCTGGGCTCCCGCCTTCGCGGGAGCACGTAATGAAGACGTATATCGGTCATGCGGTACGCAGCGCTTCGGCCAGCGCATCCAGCGCGACCGGCTGCTGCTCCCCGGTCGCGAGATTCTTCACCCCCGCCTCACCGCGCGCCAGTTCGTCATCGCCCAGGATCACCGCATAGCGCGCGCCGAGCGCATCGGCCTTCGCCATGCGCTTCTTCATATTGCCGCGAAACGCCATATCGACGGCAAGGCCCGCGCGGCGCAGCGCCGCCACGACGCCCTGCGCCTTTTCCGACGCAGCATCGCCAAGCGGAACCACCACCGCATCGACGCCCTGCGCCTGCGGCTCATCGATCAGCATCGCCAGCCGCTCGATCCCCGCCGCCCAGCCGACACCGGGAGTCGGATTGCCGCCCAGCGTTTCAATGAGCCCGTCATAGCGGCCGCCCGCGAGCACAGTCCCTTGCGCGCCCAGCCGGTCGGTGACGAATTCGAACGCGGTGTGGCGATAATAATCAAGGCCGCGCACCAGCCGGCTGTTGCGCGTCCATGCGACCCCGGCCGCATCAAGCCCGCTCGTCACCGCTTCGAAAAAGCTGCGCGCTTCGTCCGTCAGATAGGCATCGATATCGGGCGCCGAATCGGCGATCGGGCGGTCCGCAGAGTCTTTGCTGTCGAGGATGCGCAGCGGGTTGCGTTCCAGCCGCGCCTTGCTGTCCTCCGACAGCGAATCGCGATGCGCCGAGAAATGCGCGACCAGCGCAGCGCGCCATGCCTCGCGCGTCTCGGCATCGCCCAGCGTGTTGAGCTGCAGCGTCACGCCGTCCGCGATGCCCAGTTCGTGGAGCAGCTGATCGGCGAGCACCAGCAATTCGACATCGGCGGCGGGCTCGGCCGCGCCGAGTATCTCCGCATCGATCTGATGAAACTGGCGATAGCGTCCCTTTTGCGGGCGTTCATAGCGGAACACCGGCCCATGCGTCGCAAGCTTCATCGGGATGTGCTGCTGCCACCCCCCGGTGACGAAAGCGCGCGCGATTCCGGCAGTGAATTCGGGGCGCAGCGTGATCGAATCGCCGCCCTTATCCTCGAAACTGTACATTTCCTTCGACACGACATCGCTGGTTTCGCCCATCGAACGGGCAAACACGCCGGTCGCCTCGAAAATCGGAATTTCGAGCCGCTGAAAACAGTACAGCGCGCGCACGCGCTCGAACGTATCGACGACGCGGGCGAAGCGCCGCTGATCGTCGCCGAAAATATCCTGGGTGCCCCGGATACGGTTGGGAGTATCGCTTTTTGCCATGAGGAGCCGGTATCTAGGCGAGGCTTTTGCCGGTTGCCAGTGTTAATGACTTGAACCGCGAAGCCGGTGCGTTTAGATGCACCGCTCTGACGCGCGGGCGGGTATAGCACAATGGTAGTGCAGCAGCCTTCCAAGCTGAATATACGGGTTCGATTCCCGTTACCCGCTCCACTTTAGCCCAGCAGCCGCAGAAAACCGCCACTGAGAGGCGGCCATGCGAACCAATGCTCACTCCACGGGACACAAAGCCGTTCACCGGTACGCCCGGCTCTGCCCTCCCCTCGCCAGCCGGGCCTGAGCGATGCAGCGCCAGACCTATCTGCTGCGCAAGGGCGCTCGCTACCACTTCCGTCGGCGAATCAGCTTAGATGGCGGCTGCGGCCACACTATAACTGTCCCTCTGACAACCGCGGAGCCGGTCGAGGCACGACATCTCGTCCGGCGCCTCGCCGTCAAATGGGACGAAGTGACAATGCTGATCGCGCAGAATTTCGAACGTGGAACGCTCACCATCGACGAACAACGCAGCCTCATGCGCCAGGCGCTCGAGGATGAACTCGCCCATGCAACGCGCCATCTTGCGCTCCCCGGCGCGCGCGAAGCGGACGACCCCGCCTATCGCAAGATTCTGATCGCGGCCTACACGATCGTGGCCGACGTCCCGCACGATACGGCGGCGCTGACCCGCGAGCAGATAGAACGCCATTTCGACGACAGCTGGTCCGACGCCGAGCGCCAGCTGCTCCTCAAGACGCTGACGCTCTATATCACGCCGATGTGCGTCAGCCGGTCCGAGGCGCAAGACGCCCTCAAGGCGCTCGAGGCACCGGTCAACGAGGGCACGCTCGCCGAAGCGCGCCGGATGCTGCTCAGCGGCCGGATCGAAGCACAGCGGCGCGCCAGTCTTGCCGATCACCCGCTGTTCGTCGATCGCGACGTGCCGGCGCACTATCTTCTCGACGATGCGCTGGTCGAACAGGCGCGGCGGGTCGAACCGATCCGCCCTAGCCTTGCGCCGGTTCCCACGCCCGTCGCCACCAGCCCCGCCGTCGCCGCGCAGCCTGACGACAGCGGAAATTGTCTGTTCGCGAAGATCAGCACGGTCCGCTTCAGCGAGCAGATCGACGAACTGCTCGAAATGGTCGTCGATCAATTCGACTATGCGCCCGACAATGGCCAGCGCCGTGCCGTGTTTGAGCGGTTCGCATGGATCACCGGCGACAAGCTGCTCCACCACTATGAGCCGGCGGACATCCAGAACTATGTGCGGAAGATGGCTGCCATTCCAGCGACCTATCGGTTCGGCGAACTCGGCAAAGCCGGATTGATGGCCAAAACGTTCAACGAGGCAATGTTCGATGTGCCGACCGATGAGACACGGCGAAGCAAGCGGACGATCAACCGCGACCTCAGCATTCTCGACAAAGCTTCGCAAGTCCTCGCCAAGGATGCATGGCTACCGCGCTACGGCACCGGCATGGTGATGAATTTCCTCGCTGAATGGCGCAAAGTTCCGAATGATCCGGCCGATCCCAAGCGCATGCCCTGGACGCCAGAACATCTGCGCGCCTTATATTCGCTGCCGCTCTGGCGCGGTGGCGGCGGCTCGACCCGACGTCTCAAGCCCGATTCCCCACCCCGCATCTATCAGGACGCGGCCTACTGGCTCCCGCTTTTCGGCACCTATATGGGCGTATCGCGCGAAGAAGGCGCAGGGTTCGAAGTCGTCGATTTCAACTTCGAGTGCGAAGTCCCATACGCGCTCGTGCAAGCCAACATGACGCGCTCCAAGGACGGCAAATCGAAGGGCGGGCTCAAACGGCCGTCCCGGCACCGCGTCATGCCACTGCATCCTGAGCTTCTCCGCCTCGGCCTCAAAGATTATGTCAAAGCGATCGCGGCTGAAGGCTACGACATGATTTTCCCGGAGCTTTACGTCGATGCTGCGGTTTCCGGTGAGCGAGGCAAAAAGGCACCGGCGAAGGGTGGCCGCAGGTTCTACGCGATTAGCTGGTGCTATCTCATGGATGCGACCCACGGGCTGCTTCCGCTCCCTGAATCGAGCAGCGGGAAGAAGGCCGATTTTCACAGCCAGAGGACTTATAGCAATTCGGTGCTCGCCGACCCGGACGTGAGCAAGAGCATCATCGCAGACCATATGGGGCACGCGCGAGCAGGCACTGGCGACCGTAACTATCTCCGCCGGGCGCTTACGCTAGGCGAAGTGCAGGAACTGAAAGAGCGCCTGGCGGTGATGGTCCGACACATGCCGATCGTCACCGATCACATCGAACGGGCGCCGGTCAAACTCCTCCATATCAACAAGCGATCGCGCGTCGGATCTGCACCGGGCCGGAACGCTAAGCTGAAATTCTGCCAATAAACGCCTCGGTCGGCTACATTCCGCGGCCGCGGCGCCACGCTTCGAGGGCTGCTTTTTTGGCGGCGTTGTCCTGCTTGGCCTCGTCTGACTGTGTCGGCGATGTCGATTTTTTCTGCCCTTCTTCGGCTTTTTCTTCCGCTTCGATCTCTGACTCGAGCGCGGCCCTTCGCCGCCGGTCGGCCTCGGCCTGGATCTTGGCTTGTCGCCGCATCTCGTCATCCGGATTAAGTGCCACCAGCTTGGGCGCCGGCTTCTTGGCAGAACTGGCAGACGGATTCGGCTCGCTGGGCCGGTCGCCGATCCGCGGTTCGACCGGCTGGTGGGAACCGTAACTGTCCTGTGGAAGTCGTGCCTGCGCCGATTGCATTTCGCGCTCGGTCGGGTCCGGCTGCGAGGGCACCGGCGTACCGGCGCGCTTCGTTTTCTTGGGCTTGTTCAGACCGGCAAGGGTCTCGGCGAGCTTGGCGATCACCTCAGCCGATGCGGTGCGAGCTTTCGCAGTGGCACGGCCTGATCCGGTATCCGGCGCGGTCCGCGGAACCGGCCCGTCATTACCGGGCTGTTGCTCGCCGCCGACCGATCGAGAAACGCTGCACGCTGCGTTAATCGGAGCGGAACCCGAGTGATCAGCTGAAGACGCGGACGGCGCGCGTCTTTCGGGCGTCGCGAGTGGCGGCGGCGGGGGGCCGGGCTCATGCAGCGGAACGGTCAGCGCTGCCTTGGCGCTGGTCGGCTCGGGGAGCGGTCGCCCAGACCCCGCCGACGCGGGACTGGCTACGCGGCGAGCAGCAGCAGACGGATTGACCATGCGTTCGATTGCCTGTCGAACCTTGGGATGCTCGCGTAGGCGCATGAACTCAGCGCGACCCGGACGATCAACGCCGGCATATTCCCAGCCATTTTTCTGCCGAACGAAACTCCTGCGGTTGCGGTCAACCCAGCCCGCTACCGCGACCGCTTCCTCCTCCTGCGCTGTGTAGCGCGCCGCGATTGCCTGTTGGATCCTTGGGTCGCTCGCCGGAAGGTGGCGTGCAAAAGTACGATCGGCGATCCGATAGCCATTCTCGAGTTTCTCGATGCGCGGGCGCGTCTTATCGAGACGCGCGATGAATTGGTCGACCGCGTCGCCATTGGGTTGAGCCGGCGCCGTCGGCATGGACGCAACGGGCACTACGGTGCGCGCAGGATCGGCCACTTGCAGTCGTGCAGACTCGACTTCCATCTCGTGATCATCGAGTTCACCATGCAGGAACAGGACCGCCGTGCGCGACGCCACCCGCTTCTGTTCGGCGTCTTTTCGACAGCCATCGACGACGGCCTGGCCCTCGGCCAGGAACGGCGCCATCGCCGAAAGATAGGCGTGCGCATCGTCGCTCAGCACCGTTCGCCTCGTGCGCTCGCGATCGCTCAATTGGCAATCGCCACGCAAATCGGCTTCGAGCCAGGAATCGTTTATTTCCTTCAGTTGCGTCGACCGTGACGCAAGCCGGGCGATCAGTTGATGGGTGCGTTCGGCCTCGGCATCGCGTTCGTTGGCAATGCGCGCAGCTTCTTCCGCCTGATCGATCCTGCGACCGAACTTGTTCGCCTCATCGCTCGCAGGCAAGCCGGCTACGCGATGGCGCAGCGGCTTGAATTCTTCGCCGACGCGCGCGTGATCGGAGGCCAGCTTTTTGTCAATCTGCGCCTCGATCGCCTGCCACTGGCGCGCTTCGTTGCGCGTGCCCTTGTCGGTCGCCTCACCAAGGCTTTCCTTCCTGCTCAAACCAGGGTCCAGCTTCTCGCCGGGGAGCACTTCGATGCCCATCGTGGCGTACGTTCTCGGATCGTATCGCCGATCGATCTCCGCGCGTTTCAGCTCCTCATTAGCCAGCCACGCAAACCTACGACGAAGCTTAGGTATCCAGGAAAGGCCCGAAACCTCGCGAACTTTTAGCTGTTTGAAGGGCACCTGCCGCTTACCCTTTTTGATCGGCCTCGCCGCAAAATCCCACTGGCCAGCCGAAAGGGGCGTTACATCGAAGCCGTCCTCTCGCGCCCACGCAATGTCCGCATCGGTAATGCGCCGGCACGGGCGGTCATAATAGATGAGGTGGAAGTGCCAGTTCTTCTGATTGTTGGCGTGGTCCGGTGCATGCATGACTGCGACGAACGGTAGGCCTCGGCGCTCGAAGTCGGCTGCGAAACGCCTGAGCAGCCGAACCCGACCGGGGTGAGGCAATTCGTGGGGAAGTTCCCCGATTATCCGGTCCTGAATCCGCCCGCCTCGGCCGTCATGAAAGGTTGCCAGCAAAGTTCGTTTGAAGGCCCTAAAACTAGCGTCGGTTTCGCCGTCTTTCTGCTTTCGGATTTTGACCCAGCCCGGCTGGCGCTCAAGCCAGCCGCGCATCGCTTCGCCGGATTCGATTTCGAAGCGATTGGTCCTGGATTTGTCGGTCGATGAGAGCGCGTTTTTGAGCGGTTCAGGACAATCCGGCGATTCGAACACGCGAGCCCAGAACTCAGGACTACGCTCGCGATGAACGGTCATTTTGTCCGGGCTTGGCTTGGCTTCCTCTTGTTCCACGAGAGACCAGAATTCGGCCCGTTTGACCGGGTCCGGATCGATATTGGTGAAGAGTACGCGCGCTCCGTCCGGTTGAACCGCCACTGCCGATTCGCGGGCGACATAAGCGTCATGGTCGGACGCATTCTGGTGCTTCAGTCCTGCTTTTTCTGATTCTGTACCTCGTGGATCGCGAAGTCCCGGGCCCGACAGACTTCCCGCACCCCAGCGCCCGGTCGAACTGCCCAGAAATGCATCATCCGGCACCAGACGTTCAGGTCTCCATCGTTCTGCCCCCACCATGCCGCCGGGCATCGGGCACATATCGGCGTCGGCTCCGGAATCTCGATGGTCGGATCCGAAAAAATCGAATCCAGGGAATCGAAATTCGATACGCTCGAGAGCTGCGCGAGCGGCTTCCTGGAATCGTTGGACATCATCATTCTCCTTTTTCGATTGCTTATGAGCGGTGGCGAAATCGACGTGCTCCGCCTCGGCGGATCGAGACGGCGCAAGGCCGTTCGTAATTCCTTCGCCGATGTTCGGAGCAGCCTGCGCGACGGCCGTATCCCGCTCGATATATTCGCCATGTGCTGCTGCCGAGCCGGGGCGGATACGCAGGCCATCGGCCTCCTTGGGCTCGAGAACCTTCGAGATCGACACGTGCGAAAAATGAAACGAGGTGCGGCCGTCTGTCGTCGTCGGCCGGATCGGTCGCCGCATCGGAAGATGGAACGGTGCGCACCAGCGCTTCTGCGGCTCAACGCTCGCCTGCATCCGCCGCTTCTGCGGCGCCGGACGCCAGAAGCGGATGCCAAGCACGTCCTCGGGCTCCTCACCCTCGAACAGGCGATCGATCGCCAGCTTGAACCGCTTGGCTCGTTCCGCGACGACCAGCTTTTCCTCACCCTCGAAAATCGAAAGTCTCCACGTTCAGCCGCGACGGATGTCGGGCTAGCGTGGTTTTGGGAGAGAATTTGTCGGTTCGGAAATCACGCCAAAAACGAGATTATCGGTTATAAATTGGCTTTTTTGGTAGTCGAGCGCCTTGGCACACAGGCATTCTACCTAATTTGCCTTTTTCGCCTCTCACACCCCTCCCTGGCACAGCAGATTGGCGTCTCGCCGATCTGCGGTAGTGCGCTTCAAAACTTCTTCTTCACTTCTGTTGCCCCTTCTTTCGCGCGCGCTCTTCCCTATTTTCCTCGCATCACCAAAAAATTAGGTGTTCCATTTCTATTGGAATATTTGGTGACTTGACGATTCTACAGGAGGAACGCGCCATGAATTCCGGAACCGGTGGCACTGGCCCCGTTCGTGGTCGCCCGGACAAATCGCAGGCCGCGAAGCGGCGTTTGCGAGACATGGAGAAGCTCGAGCGAGACGAGTCCGTTTGGGATTGGTTCATGCAAGCTGTCCGGCATGGCGAACTCGATGACCCGGCGGAAATCGAGAAAGAGCTTACCGAGCTGCTCGATGAGATCGCCGAAGCCGCCAATCCGGTACAAGTACCGCGACACGATCAGCCCACCCAGGAGAACGACAAAAAAAGTAACCCGGAAGGTTCCCTCCTTCAAGCGCTTGAAAGAGGGCGCTGGGTGCTGTCGATTCGCCGCGATCTCGACCGACTGAATGACCGCATTCAGCAGCTGCGTCACGCGACGGAAACCGCGGAGGCGGAGGTCCGTTGGCAAATATGCGAGGCGCTTGCACAACGCGAACCTGCGATCGATCGCGAGGTCCTCAGACGCGCGCGGCAGCTTGAAGCTGCGGGCGTCAACCGCGCCTCGGTTTCGAAAATTCGTCAAGACGCAGAGCGGGCCTGGAAAAACCCCGCTTCCTGGTCCGATCTACCACCTTGTGTCGGCCGAGTTCGCTTCGAAGAGTGTGAGCCTAATCCGGACCAGATCGAGGTAATTAAGGAGCCGCTGCCGCCGCTGCGCCATTTGTCATCGTACGGAGTGGACGAAAATCTCATCGAGCAACGACTGCGTGACCAGTCGGCAGACAGCGCGTTCGCTTACGTTCACGATCGCATCACCTCTTGGATGACCAAATATTATGCGCGTCGCTCGAAGCGAAGTAACGACACGATCGCGTGGGGCTGGGCGGTGCTGTTGCTGGTCGGCGAAATCGAGTTTGATCAGCTGAGCTCCTTTCCGAACTTGGTGCTCTCCAGTCCCTGGATACCGGAAAAGATCTTGAAAATCTCGCGCGAGCCATCGGTTGCCACATCGAGCGCCAGCTCCAACGAAATTTCGCCGCCTTAGCCTGAGGCGGAGACCAGCGCGGCTTGCCGCGGATCATAGACGAGATCGGCCAAGGATCCGTCGCCGATCCGTTCGATAATTTCATCGATAACCGACACGGGCACCAAGAACCATTCGCGGGGCCGCACCGGCTTCCCGAACCGGTCCTTGATCTCGATGTCGCAGCGAACCCGAGCAAGCACCCTGTGGATCAGTTGCTCGAGCTTCAAACGGTTCACATCGTATAGCGTATAGGTCGCCACGACATCGACATCGGCGAGCAAATAGGTTGCGTCATCGCGCGCACCAGCAATGCGCGCCTCAATGTCCCCGCCGGTGATGCCGATTTTATGGATCAGATCGCGATTGTCGGCGATCGTCTGGTGGTCCGATCTGCTTCGCAAAACGTATAGCGTCCCGGTGCGAAGATAGTCGGGTTCCTCGACCGCGGAAGACGATTGCGAATCGAACAATGGCCCGGCGGTTGGTTCGGAAATTCGCCGTCCGCCTTCATCCTTGTAAAGCGCGCGCTGAAGCGAGCGCAGGAGCAGGTGATTCTCGGTCCCGTTCGAGTAGATCACGCGCAACCGCGCATCCGTTTCGCCGTTGGGCGCTTTGATCGGGTCACCACGTTCGGCGACATAGGCCATCTGGCCGCCGACTATGAAGAATTCGCCCGGCAAAATCTCCGCCTTCGACATACCCAGATCGCGGACAAAGGGACGCGTGGTGCGCGTGCCCGCCTCGAGATCGGCCTGGACCTGCTCGAATAGCGGCTTGAAGTCGGCGAAGTTCTCGCAACGCTGAGCGTTGGCGATTTCTTCCGCCGCCTTGCGCTCGCTATGCGACCGCACGTTGCGGAGCTGCGTGATATCGACGTCGGACGTTGCTTCCGCGCCCAGTTCGGCGAGAAGCGCATCGTCGTCGAGCTCGTCCGCAACAGGTCCGGCATCCTGGGGACCACGCTCCAGAAGGCCGTGCGGGTCCATATCGGCGAGCAACTCTCGACATTCGGGGAGTGCCCGCAACCGATCCAGCCGGACGGCATACAGTCGTTCAAAAATCTCCCGGTCCTCGCCATGCTGCGGGGGGCGGCCGTGCTCCTCGCGGAACTTCACTATGTCTTCAAAGCCAGCAATGATCCGCTCTTCTCGCGGCGTGCGGGCGCGAACCTTCTTGGGCGTCAGGTCGACGCCGAGCTCGGCGAGGATGTCGTCGTCGCTCAGATCAGCCATCAGCCGTAGCCTTCTGCCGGAACCGGGCGAAAGCCGCGACGCCCTCGGCGAGCTGGCGTTCCCACGGATCCTGCGACGTGATTGCGGGCGCACGCCCGCGCTCGCGTTTCCATTCAACGGCGCGCACCGCATAGGCACGTGCCTCGTCCTCGGTCAGCGTCGTCTTGCGCGCGGCGATCACCGCTTGCACCTGCCGCAAGGTGTCGGGGTTCATCGCTTTGGCGAGGATCGCGTAAGCGGCGTCGAACGGATTGATGTTGTCGATCAGATCAATGTCGAGTTCCTTGACGTTCATAAATTTGCGTACGCCGTCGACGAATGCCGTGTTCGCCTTCAATTCGCCGATGGCATCGGCGGTCGCCGTCTCGGCGACCTCCTTCGTCACCTGTTGCGTGATATTGAGCGCAGCAATCGCGTGCTGCCGGATCGCCTCGTGATCCGTGTCGTCTAGGTCGGGATAGCGATCGCGGACAATCTTGCCCATGCGCACCTGGGTCAACTCTTCCGGCACGACCTCGGGGTCGAACATACCGCGTTCCATCGCCTGCTTATCCTGGATGAAGCTAGTGATGACCTCGTTCAAATCTTCCTGGCAGATGCGGCGCGCCTCTGGCGTGCTCGGCTCGACCAGATCCTTGAGCTCGAAATGGAACTGGCCCCGCTCCTCGTTGAAGCCGACATTCTGCTTGCCTTCTTCGTAACCACCTGGCCCATAATCGTAGCCGTCCTTGGGGCCAACGTCCTTCGGCGTGAATTCGAACTTCGGCGTCAGCACCTGCTCCATCAGCAGACTCGCGGCGATTGCCTTCAGCGTATCGTTGACGGCATCGGCGACGACGTCGTCGGCGGCGGCCGGCTCGGCGATCAGGTTGGTGAAGCGCGCCACGGTCTTGCCCGGGGCGTCGCGCGTGGCGCGGCCGATGATCTGGATGATCTCGGTCAGGCTGGAGCGATAGCCCACGGTCAGCGCATGCTCGCACCAGATCCAGTCGAACCCCTCTTTCGCCATGCCGAGCGCAATAATGACGTCGACATGGTCGCGATCGGTTCGCGCGTCCGGGCTGCGAAGTGCCGTGATGACGCGATCACGCCGCGCACCATCATCATCCACCAGGTCGGCGACCGTGATCGTGCGCCCGCCTACCGTGTCGATCAGATGGAAACCAGTCGTGGGATCGGTGCCCTTCCACGCGCCGAGATGATCCATGATCTCCTCGACCTCGCGGTGCTTGTCCTTGGTGCTTTCCCGGCTGTTGACGCTGGGGATGTGGACGATCGTCTTCACCGCCGGGTCGAGCAGGTCGTTGATCTTGTCGACATAGCGGCCGGTGTAGAAGCTGTAGGCGATGTCGAGCGTTTTCAGATACTGATAGCCGTTGAGCTGCTCGTAATAGGTGTAGGTGATGGTGGTGAACTTTGCCTCGTCCTCCGGCGTGAGGACCGCAACGGCATCGCCGCGAAAATAACTGCCCGTCATCGCGACGACGTGCGCCTTATCGCGCGTGATCAGCTGGCCGAGCTGCGCACCCAGCCGATTGTCCGGGTTAGCCGACACGTGGTGAAATTCATCGATCGCGACCAGACGATCATCGAACGCCTCGATTCCCAGCTCGTCGACCGCGAAACGGAAGGTGGCGTGGGTGCAGACCAGCACCTGGTCATCGCCCGCCAGAAACTCGCCGACTGCCTTCACCTTGGACCTGGCGACCTTTACATCATCGGCACCGGGCGCGTTGCACAGGTTCCAGTGCGGCTTCACCGTCCAGTCCGCCCAGAAGCCGTATTTGCTCAGCGGCTCATCGGCGAAACTGCCGCCGATCGAGCGCTCCGGCACGACGATGATCGCCTGCTTAATGCCCTGATTGTGGAGCTTGTCGAGCGCGATAAACATCAGCGCGCGGGACTTGCCCGATGCCGGGGGCGATTTGATCAGCAGATACTGTTCACCGCGATGGCCATAGGCACGCGCCTGCATCGGCCGCATGCCGAGTTCATTGGCGCTGGCCGAAGCACCGGTATGTGCTGTGACAAGGCGGACTGCGGGGATCGGACGGTTCTCGGTCATTCGCTCTTCCATGTTTCAGCCGCAGCCAGCGCCATGTTCCAGGCATTTTCGATGTGATTATCGGAAGCGAGAAAGAACTCTCGACCGAGCGACGATCCGTGTTGATCCAGAACGTCCTTCATTACCTGCTCGCCCGCCAGAGCATGGCTGGATGACGGGAATGGTGATCTGTCTTTGGCGCTGGAGCGCAGCACCGACCATCGAAACGCTCCGGCGGGCAAGGCGCAGTTGTGGCTATAGCAGCGGGTATCCGGGCTGCGCGAGAAACCGACCTTCACGATCCGATTGCCTCCGGCGGGATGCCCTAAGAAGTGGTCAGCATTGCCCTCCAACGCCAGAATATAAAGGTGCTTCGGACCCTCGGACTCCCGAGTCATAAATGCAGCCTGCGAAACCGGTCCAGCTTTGCTGGGCCGTAAAATCTCACGTGCCGGGCCAGACACATGGAAGTCGACAGGCACCCCGCCAAATACGGTGACCTCCGTCAGATCAAGATCCAGCAGACCTCGCGCTTCGGAAACGGTCAGGCGGCGTCCTCGTGCGCCAATCAGTGTGGCGCTACCAGGCGAGTAGGTCTCCGGCGCGAATTCCTGAACGCGAGGCCGAGCTTCGGAGTTCACACGCCAAGCCCGAACAGCCTTCAGGGCGTAATTCCATTTGTCTCGCCGCCCCTCATCGCTCTGTTCATCCGCCCATCGATTGGCGGGCACAAAATCGCGCTTGTGCCCGCGGATATGTGATTGCTGCTGCACACCGAGAATACGTCCCCGCTCAAGTGGGTTTTCCGCGGCACCCGCGCCGTATATGACGACAAGGGCCCCCGGCCGGCTATTGTCGAGGAAGTCCCGCCGCATCCACTCCTGCGTGAAGCCGAGCAGCCCCCAACTTTCCGGGGCGAAACCGTAGTAGCTGGTTAGCCATACGTCTGGCTGATCCTGCTCGATCTCGATCACATCGACGGGATCCGGCCATTCCGCTGGATGCGCCGCCTCGAACGCGGCAACGCTACCATAGGTCTCGACAACCCGCGATGGTGCAATCTGGCCGAAAAGCCGACCGCCCGCATCCCAGTCATGTGCCTCGAACATCCGTTCAAGGCCGCCATAGTCGCGTGCTGCGATCGCATTGATCGCCCGCTTATCCCAACCTGGCGCTCGATCCTGGGCAGTCATGCGGCCTTGCCCTTCTTCTTCGCGCTCTTGCCCTTACCCCTGGGCGCGGCGCGGGCGGTCATTTTGGTGTAGAGGTCGAACAGCTTTTCCAGCCGTTCGGTATCGTTGCGGAAGCGGCGACCGATGTAGATGCGTTCGAGGACCTCGTCATTTTCCTCATGCGCGCGGCGCAGGTCGTAGGGCATCGCGTCCGGATTATAGAGATCGGCGATGGTCGCGGGGAAGTGCGCCTCCCGCGCCAGCAGGATGTTCTCCGCCGTGCGAGTGAGATCGGCCTTGTCTTGCTCGGTTAGCTTGGGGACGGGAAACGTGTTCCAGCCGAGGGTGTTGGAGTAGGAGAAGTCCGTTCGCATGCGGACGCATACTGTGCCGATCCAAACCCAGTGTAGACGCGATGCGATCAACGCGACGTTCCAAACTGGAGCGTCGACGAGACCATAATTTCTGTCGCTGATAAGAACGCCGGCAGGCAAAAAGCCGACGGGCAAGAACTCCCGGTTCTCCGAGGTTACTCGCGGCACCACAATCGTGTACGATCTTCCAGGAGCCATATGGTGGTAATAAATGTTCGGCTCATTTGCGATGCTGCGCAGAGCGGGCGCGGTGCTTACGGAACGCGATGCCGTCACTGCGGACATGCGCCCATCAATTAACGCAATAGTCCGGGCAGCGGCCATATCCCGGTCGCGAACATACAGGCATTGGCGCTGCGTTCCGTTGATGAACTCGGTCGAGCCTACGATCTTTCGAACATACTTATTCCGCTCGAGAGCAGAAAGTGTCTGAACGTCGGCCTCGTCCAGTTGAAGCCCGCCATCATCCTTCAGCACGTTCCCCAAAGCCATGCGGGAGAGACCGCTAATCGACTGATGCGTTCCGGAAATAATAATTTCTGCCCCGGACGTGAGATAAGGAGAAATGACATCTACTATTTTTAGCGAGTCATCGTCATATAAGCGCCGTGCGCCAGAGTGAACTCGCTGCTTCAATCCCACGATCACGCAGGTTACTCCGGCATTGTCCGAAGCTAAGTTGTTCCATTTGAAAGGTCGATACGCGAAGTCGATGGCGCAGCGTTTTAATATAGCCGGCCACAAAAGCGGAACCTGCTGGCCTTGGGTTATCGACTTCGTGGTGACGAATGCGCATTTAGAGCGCGAATTCGCGATGTAGCCGACTGCTTTGATGAAGAAGCCACATATGTAATCCAGCGAACGCCATCTTTCCACGATACCCGACAGGATTGGCTCCAGATCCGACTTGTGGACCTCCGATTGCATCTTGTCCCCGATATAAGGCGGGTTTCCACAAATGTATGTCTCAACCCTGTCGCCCTCCTCCAGCCCATTATCCTCAAGCGCCAGCCGCCCGGTCGGCCCGGCAAGATCCTGCTCCTCCACCAAAGTCGCGCCGACTGGCGGGCATACCTCCAGCCAATCCAGCCGCAGCGCATTGCCCACCGTGATCTGCCCCGTCTTGTGCAAGGGTAGCACCATCGCGCGGGCTTCCTGCTGGCTGAGATACAAGCAGTCCGCCTGAAACTCGGCGATCAGCAGCGCGAGGCGGGCGATCTCGGCGGCGAAACCCTTGATCTCGATGCCGTAGAAATTGCTGAGGGGAATGACGCTGCGGCGCTCGGCTAGCTTCAGGTTCGCTTCCCCGCCCAATCGCTCGACGATCTGCGCCTCGATCGCGCGCATCTCCTTATAGGCGATGACGAGGAAATTGCCCGATCCGCAGGCCGGATCGAAGACGCGGATATGGCCCAGCCGCTTGCGCAGGTTGCGCAGCTTTTGCTTGCTGTCGCCCGCCGCCTCCAGCTGCTCGCGCAAATCATCGAGGAACAGCGGGTTCAGCACCTTCAGGATGTTGGGCACACTGGTGTAGTGCATGCCCAGCTCGCCGCGCTCGTCATCCTCGGCCACCGCCTGGATCATCGATCCGAAGATGTCCGGGTTGATCTCCTTCCAGTCGAGCTCGCCCGCGCGCAGCAGATAGGCGCGCGCGGTGCGGCTGAACCGCGGGGCATCGACCGCGCCGGTGAACAGGCCACCGTTCACATAGGGGAAGGCATCGGCATAGGGCCGGATATTCGCCGCCTGGCGATAGCGGGGATCGAAATTGCCCTCATGCGTGACGGGCGTATCCATCGCGCGGAACAGCTCGGTCAGCACCTCGTGCGTGTTGCCCCATTGCTCCTCGCTGCTGCCATGGCCGGCGTGGCTCATCTGGGTGATGGTGGCGGTGAACTGGTTCTCGCGGAAGATGCCGGTGTCTTCGGCAAAAAAGCAGAAGATTAGCCGGGCCATAAACTGATTGAGCTCGCGGCGCTTGTCCTCGGTCGCCCAGTCCGGATTGTCCTTCAACAGCTCGACATAGAGCTTGTTGAGTCGTCCCGTCGCCTTGACGTCGATGGGGTTATTCTTGATCTCCTTGACCGTGGAGATGCCCGCAAGCGGCAGGAACATCGCGAAGTTCTGCGGCAGATCGGCATAGGCGCAGGCAATAACATCACCGCCGACGAGATCCTCGGCCTCGACCGTTTCGCCATCGGTAGCGAGGATGAACTTGGCCTTGGCGCTGGCGGTCTTGGGGCTGGCGCGCAGGGCGGCGAGGGTTTCGCCGACCTCACCGGCGGGCGCGACGGCAATGTGGATGTTGTTGCGCTGGAGAACGCCGCCGTCGACGTCGGACTGATTTGTCGATCCGCTACGCAGCCGCTTTATCGTGGTGGCTTTATTTCCGAAGGCGGCGAGAAACTGGAAGGAAAATTCGGCAGCGTCAAACGGCTGCAGCACCAGATCGGATACGGCTTCTTCAATTTCTACAGCATTCATCGGCAACGGTTTTCCTGGTGGGCCCGGCGATAGCGCGGGTGCCGGATAGTTCATAATTTGTAGCGCGGAAGATCGCGTCGGTCACTAGGTCGCCGCGATGGCGCTCGGCGGCGAGAAGGTATGCCAGTCGATGTCTATTTTGATGAATACCCGAGGCCCGAAATTTTCGACTTCCGCGACTTTGGCTCGGCATTGGTCGAAAATCGAACCATCGGTGGCTGCGATAATGTCGTTCAACACTCGATTGCCGCGGTTCAACTCGGCGATCACAGATTCTGGAAGTGAGCGATCCAGCAGCAACAACCTACCTGTCCCGTCAGGTTGCTCAAAATATTCGACACCGCGTTCAGAATAACTAAGCAGCCAGACCCCTCGCCAAAAGCGCAACCAGTCTGGGTGCGTCGTCTTTCCATTGGTAATCTTTTCGACTGACGGAAAAATTGCAGTTGACGGAGTTTTCCAGCTCGCTTCGGTGTAGAGTTGATCGACGTGGCGACTACGCTTTGCGAGCCAGGCTATTCCCAGCTGCGAAATAGAATGCATTGCAGGAACCATCGAACGATCAGCGGTCGAGCTCGCTCTGCACATCTGGCCACAGCCGCGCCGCATGACGTTTTAACGCCTTGCGCATCGTCGCGAGCTCAGAGGTCGATACCCCTAAAAAAGTTGCGAGGTCACGACCTCGAAGGTCGAACCCTATGCCCTCGATGAGGGCGGCGTGTCTCGGGTTTTCGCGCGCCAGTTGTTCGAGCGCATCCGCGCATACCGAGCGCACACGCTCTATTTCGGCAATCTCCTCCGCGGTCCGGACCACAAAGTTCCCGATCGCCAGCCGGTCGATCACCTCTTCGACCGGCAGGCTGATTTCCTGATTACCTCGTCGCTCACGCGAGCGTAGCGCGGTCGACGCCATGCTTCGCATAATGCCGGCGAGCACCTGCTCAACCGACACGTCCGACCGGCAAGCACGCGACGTCAGCGCCTTACGAACGGCTTCATGCAACAGATCGCCGGCGTCGCCGTTCAGCCTGCTCGCAAACCAGCGAGACGCTCGCCGCACATCACCGGCGTTCGAGAAATCGACCTTGGCAAGCTCGGCGCGCACCTCGTCCGCCGTCAGAGGGCGGGCAGTCTGCCGATCGAAGGTGGGAGCCGACACAGTTGCGGGCTTACCTATTCATGCGCCGAGGCAAAAGTTTTCGGACAGGCTGTCCGAGAAAATCCCGTTCGGCGCATGAATGGGTAAGGCCCGAGCTTCGTGCGGTGCAATGCATGGGCGGGACCGTAGCCCCGCCCCGTTAACGAGCGGTCTACGCCGCCTCGCGGTCCAGCCACGGCGCCAGACGCTCCGCGTCGCGAGCCGCCTCCTGAAGAAGCGCCTTAAATTTCGCTTCACGGTAAGCGCGCAAGGCTTCCGTATAGCCGCGGCCTCCACGCAGTGCTTCGACACTGCGAAGGATCCGGTCACGGACGACGTCGATCTCGGCACGCGGATCGTACAGCCTGCGCCAATGCGCGAGCAGCAGGGTAGTACTGATGACGTCGCATTCACAGCCTTGGATGACCTCGTCCCAGCGCCCGGCTTCGATCAGTCCAGCGACCGCGAAGGCTGGGACGGTAACCTTGGCCGGGATATCGCATGCGGCAAGAATTTCGGCCATGTGGACCGGCTTCATCTTAAAATTGCCGGTCAGGACGCGGGCGAGATCGAGATGACGCACCGGATCGCTGCCACCGAAGCCGAGCCAACGCCAGCCGGATGGATAGGTTAGCCCGTGCCGGAGCATAGCCGCGGTCAGCAATGGGCAGTCGTGCATCATTCCAGCCCACGTCACCAGTTCGGCATTGTTCGGTGCCTCATCGAAGACCTTGAGTACGCCTTCGATCACCTGTCGCTCATTATGGTCTGGCGCGCTGAAGGTTTCGAACCTGTTGACCTCGATATTCCCGGCAACACTCTCGACAACGACCATGATGGCGGCCGTCGTGATCGTCTGGAACGGCCAGCGCGGCGTCGTTAGCGGATCTTCGCTACGGCGATAGCCGCGTCGGATAGGTTTTTCTTCGCTCGGCACCCACCGCTCCATCGACTGGTAGCGTTTATGTGCGGTATCATCGAGGACGGCGGATTCGAGGTCGAGCACAACCCAGCAGCGCGGCTCGCGCCGCGCGATTTTTTCAATATTCATGGAAATCTCCGGGTGGCGGCGGGCACTTCCAACGCGCCCGCCTGATTGGTTCAATTAAAGCGGACGACGGTTTCGACGGGGCGCTCCGGCTCGACCCAGTCGGCACCCATCGGTAGCCAGACATTGTTCTCGGCGAGACGGCCGCCCATCGCTTGCGCGGCGGCGCGGATACGGCGTTCGGCGATCTTCCGGCCTTTGGCCAAGCTCTTGGGCTTTCCGGCCACGCGTTCGAGCAGGCCGCGCGCACCAATCGCGAACATCTCGTCGCGGCGCGTCGAAATGAGTATGACAGGCGATGTTTCGGTGGAGGCCCAAGCCACACAGCGATCGGTGACATTGATCGTCAGCAGGTCGCGAAGCACGACCGCATAGCTGCTCGGTTCCGCCACGGCGGCGTTCGTCCAGCTCGAGTATACGACGTCCTTGCGCATCGCGACCGCGACCCGGCCGAGCTCCGTCCCGATCTCGGCGTCCATTTTGCGGCCTGAGCTGAATGACAGACAGTCGTTGGCTGGTTTGAACAATGGCCAGCCCATTTCCTTACGGAGTGCCCACATCCAGTTCTGGTGTTTGAGCGTCATCGTGGTGTGTTCCATGGTATTTCCTTGTTGCTGATCGACGGCCGGTTCGGCCGGAGCATTTTTTCCGCTCACCTGCGGTGCTCATGATTGTTCTGATGGGAGAGAGGCGCGCTGAAGCGCGCCCGGCTCAGCGATGGCGCTGATGCCAGCTGATCTTCATCATCCGCGGCACGGGGCCATCCGCGCAGATATTCTGCCGGAACCAGCGCTCTTCCTCCGCGCAATGCTGTTCGTCGATCTCGCTCCACCACACGCGGTGGCGTTGGTCCCAGCGGTAGCCTCGAGCTTTCAACAGGCCGCGCTTGTCATATGGTGCGCCCGTGGCCTCGAATCGCACGGTCGACCTCTCGGCATTCGCCAGCAGCGTGCCGATTACGGTGCCGCCGTCCGGCAGCCGATGGGCCAGCAGATGGATCAGGCTGATTACATCGGCCATCGCGCGGTGTGCGCCGTTGAAATATCCCGCTTGCATGAGCAGGTGCCCCAGTTTGCAGCCGTCGAAACCTGCCTCGACCCAATCGAAATCCGATGCCGAGCAAGCCCATGCTGCGCCGGCCAAACCGGGCAAAAGATTTTCGACGAATCCGATGTCGAAGCGCGCATTGTGTGCGATGCGCACATCCGCAGCGGCAAGCCGTCGTTCAAGCCTATCGAGATCGATGCTCTTTCCGGCCACATCGTCATCGGTAATGCCCGTGAGGCGACGTATGTGCGCTGGTATGGGCATGTGCGGATCGCGCAACGCCTGACCGGCGCTCACGATCGAAATAATCTGGCCAGCCTGGTCCACCTCCAGTGTCACGACCGCGATGTCGATGATTTCGTCGATCAACGGATCGGTGCCGGTGGTCTCGGTGTCTACAATCGCGACGAAACGGGTCGGCCCTTCCATGCGCTTCGCAAGCGGAAAGTCCTGAAGCGACGAGACGCGGCGCAGTATCCTGACGTTCGGATCGTTCGCACATAGTGAAAGCGCAGCCTCTGCCGAGGCTGCGCGATTGATGGTGGTCATGATCGATTTCTCCTGTGAATTCGACCGAGCGGGAGCGAGGGACTTTTTCCCTCTTCCTTATCTCGATCACAGGAAGCCCTCGTGGGCGGGTCGAATCGCGCCGGGTTTGCCGGGGCCTATCTCTACCGCTGGCGGGTTGGGAATACCGGCCCGCGGACTGTCATCCGGTCCGCCGGAAACGGCCGCTGAAGATCGACGATCTCGTCATAGGATCCCTGAAGCCACCGATCATAGTCATCCCGATGAAGGACGGTGATCATGGCCTTGGGATGGATGGGACGCACCAGTTCGTTCGCGTCGCAGGTTACCATGGCGAACGATGCGCCCTTTTCGGTCTGCTGCCAAAACCCGGCTACCGCGAAGACGGGCTGATCGCGCACCGCGAACCACATCTCGCCCTTGATCCCCTGCTCCGGATCCTTTTCCGGCGTCCATTCGCAGAATTCGGTGAGCGGTATGAGGCAACGGTTGGCAGGATTTTCGGCAAGCCGTCGCCATTGCGGAAGATCGAGCCGGCGGACATTGGTCATCGGCCATCTCGCACCGCCGCCCAAGACGTCCCACTGCATCACATCGAGACCGAATCCGGTCTCTCGATCGTTGCGGAACACATAGGCGCGCGACTTCGGATAGAGTTCGACCGGGTTGAACCGGTTGTCGCGCGGACGTTCGGTCAGCCAGTCGCCGCCGAATTGTTCGAACAGCGTTTCTGGCTCGCCACGGTTGCGGGCTCTGTTGCACATCAGAGGTATCCCCCGAACATGGCGACAAGCGTGAGGGCCACAAGCACGGCGAACTCGATTTCGAGCAGACGAATGCGGCGCTTCATTGCAGCGTCCCTCGGCCCAGCTGGTCGAACCGATGCGCGATTTCCTTCCAGCGAGCTACGCCAGCTTCATCGCCTTCCAAAGCGAGCGCGCCGATGCGCTCCGCGATGAACGCCGGCCCATGCTCGCCGTGAAGCCGTAGGATGGCGAGCGCTTCGGCCCAGCGTTCCTCTTCCGGCGTCAGCACTGGTGGTTTCGCCAGTAGCGATCCCACCGAAGTACCGTGCCGGTGCGGAGCATCGCGCAGGATATGTCACCGCTCTTCGGCGACACGCACCAGGCTGCGGTGCGACTGCCGCCTGCGCTGCCATCCGACCGGCATCGCATCGTGGGACCTGTTACGCGGATATGGCCATCGCGGGTTTTGCCGAGCGGTCGGCCCACGGTGTTTACGAGCGCGTCACGGGCGGCAACCCATCCGGCCTTTGGACATGGCTGGTTCGAACGGCAAGTGCCGTCGGTTTCGCGCGCTGCGATACCGGCAAGCCGAACGCGCGGTCCCTCCTTGCACCATACCGGACCATCGCCGTCCCAAACACGGACAGGCGTGCACGCGAAGGTGGTTCCGGCCGGGACGATCGCCTGGGCGAGCATTAGCGCAAATATGAAGATACCAACCCCCTTCCGATGCCGAACCCTGCCCTGAATCCCATCGCGCGATCAAGTCCGGAGGCCTTCGCGAACGCCTCCGGACTGAGCCGGCGCCTTGCCGATTGTTCGCATTTTGTTCTACATGTTCAACATCGCCCCTTGGTGGCGAGTCGACGAACTGGAGCATGATGATGCAGCACGATCTGCAGCTGCGCGCTGCCGCGCGCGAGATTTACGACGCCTGCTACCCCGGCGATGAATGGTCGCCCCTGGCTTTCGACGAAGCGGAACGGTTCGGAACCGTTCATTACCGGCAGGCGGTCGGCGCTGCGCAGCGCGCGCGACGTGCGCTTGCAAGTCGTCACATTCAACCCGAACTGTTCGACCGGGGATGAGTCGGCGAAAAGGCGAACGTCCGGTGGCGCTGGAACTCGACCGGTATGGCGAAGATCATCCGGTGGCACAGATGATCGCGGACGGCGACAACTGGTTTCAGGCGTGGACGGCTCAGACGGCTACACCGCTGACGACGCTGGCGAAGCGGACCGGTATCCCGCGAAAGCGACTGCTCACCATTGAGCGGGGCGATCGGATATCGCAAGCAGAGCTCGATGCGCTTGCTAGGGCATGGTGCGTTTCGTCCGGCGATCTCGAGAGGTCGATCGGCGAGCAGGTCCAGATTATCCCGTGACGACGGGACCAGTGCGAGCCGATTGGCCGCAAGAAGACTGTCAGCTTTCCGATGCGCTCTTGGCAGCGGAATCGCACCGGTCTGAGCGGAGTCACGCGGGAACCAAGCAGGAGTAGACGTGGTGCAGAAACAAAATACGGAAAGCTCGGTCGACCTCATTTCACCAGTCGGAATGCGATGGCTGAAGAAGCACCGGATCAACTGCGGATGCCTCCAGCGTGAATGCACCGTAAGCCAGATCGGCAATCTTTACGTCACGAAACCGCGCATTGATCCGCGCAGATATCATCCCGACGACGGATTCGGATGTCGCGATCTACTTATTCGAAAAGGCTCTCACTGGCTTTTGCGGCATCGATATAAAAACTGCCTCTATGAAGATCAGAGAACTGGTCACGGCAAACTGACGATATCTGGCGCTTCAATCCCATCTTCGGCGTGCATAGCTCTGAAAGACAGCCTCAAGCCGCTCGCTGAGGTTGTTGAGATTCCTGATCGATGTCTGGCATCGCGGGTTCAAGGCCAGGTAGTAAGTGCGAAATGCGTCCGCGGTGACGTGGTGTTCAGATTTAGGATCAAGTGGCTCGAATTGCAGCGGCCGTGAGCCTACGAGGAAATCTCAGGCTTGCCTTCGTCAATCCTCCGTTTTCGGCGCTGTTCATACGGCTGCGCCGCGCTCACAGTGGCGAGCCGGCAATGTGCAGACGGTCGTCTCCCTCGTTCCGGTTCGAACGGACTCGAGGTGGTTCCATGAGAAGCTGAGCACCGATGCAGACATCTACCTGCTGCAAAGCCCGGTGCGCTTTTTGAATGCGCACGGCAAGGGTCAGCACATACCCTTTTCACTCATGGTGCTGACCCTAGGCGCAACCGCCGAACAGAAGGCGCGATACGCCGAACTGGTGCCGGGCTTCTGGTTGGCGCGCAGCACTGCGGGTCCGGCCGGGATCCGGGAATGAGCGTTAGTCCGGATTACAGCCTTCCGCTGTTCGCAAGTTTCATTGGAAGGCTCCATAAATTTCTGTTCCAACTTAGGCGGCCGACAAAAGTCCGCAATGTCGGCGACACCGGAAAGGCACCTTCCGGATTAAAAGTCTGAAATGCTACCGTTCGCGTTCGCCCAGGCTGAGCCGGCGGCAGGCGCGAACAAAGCCGACATTCGAAGATATGAAATCGCTCACTAATAGCTGCCGGTGATACATGTAACTTCAGCGGCGTCGGTTGGGAGGAGATTGAGCGTGCCGCGATGATCGCTAAGGATGAATCTTGAGAACACGTGTTTATCGCGAGGGCGCCGATGAATCCTAATGCCTGGCTCGATGCCAATGCCGGTGGTTTTTCGCATCTCGACCAGGACGAGCGATGCGCGATCTATCACTTCGCACTGCTGTGGAGCCTCTTGGAGGCCAAGCTGCTGGAGACCCACGGCTCGCCAGGCGCCATTCTCGACGCTGTGGAGCGCATTCGTGCGGCCAACCGCTTAGATTTGGCATCACTCGCAGAGCCGCTCGCCCATTTTCGTGCCCGCTATTGGCAGGACGGAAAGCTGACGGCGCGATTTGACGGTCTCAACATGGCGGCGAAGCAGGTGCGGACAGTCCAACCAGTGCTCGCCGGTCACGACGATCCGGCCGCCGGCCTGTCAGCGCTGCTGCTGATCGTCCACCGGCTGCGCAATAACCTCTTCCATGGGCCAAAATGGTCCTATGGCATTGCCGACCAGCGCGAAAATTTCGAGAACGCCAACCTCGTCATGATAGGGGCGATGGACATGTACCGCCCGCTCATCGTCGACTAGGCTCAGGACCCATTAAATCGCTTGCGCTGGCGGCGATGGGCTGATTCAATCGCGGCACCAAGGAGGTGCTGCTGGTGTCCGAGTTGTGGTT
>NZ_SNWD01000022.1 GCF_004361835.1 Stakelama pacifica | reverse complement strand
CCCCCAATACGGTTGTTGCCATCACGCCCAGTGAAGGGCATCAAAACGGCCCAAGGCTCTACTCGTAAATGGTAGAAACTACGGGCTCAGACCAGGCTCAGTATCGCTCGCGGGATTCTATCGCAAGATTCATGGGTTTATCAACACCTTACCCGATCAGGTGAATGTCCCTCCTTATGGCGAGATTCTGGTCTATCGGCCGTTGAATTCCAGTTCCGGGGAGATCAAGGGAATCGAAGCGGCCGCGACCGCGTTTTTCGACTTCCTGCCCGGCGCGCTGCGTGGGCTCGGCGCTCAGGCCAATTTCACCTATATCGATGCCAAGCAGATCGTCCCCCCGGCAGCCAATTTCGCCGGTGGCACTCAGACGCTGCCCGCCGTTTCCAAATACAGCTTCAACCTTATCGGGCTGTACGAGCTGGGCCCGACGAGCGTCAGGCTGGCCTATAACTACCGCAGCGCCAATCTGGACGGGTTCGGTGCGCCGGGGGTGTTCACCACCGTCTATTCGGGTGCGGTCGGGCGGCTCGATCTGTCGGCCAGCTATAATATCAACAGCAACCTCACGGTGACGGTCGACGCCACCAATTTGCTGCAAAACCCCTATCACAGCTATGTAAAGGATCCGCGCTATCCGCGCGATATCCGATGGGAGGCAAGCCTGCTTTCGGCCGGCGTGCGCTTCCGCTTCTGACACATGCCGGGGCGGGCCGTTCGCCGCCCGCCCGATTGACCGGGAAAGGACCGAATATGATAGCGAGGCGGCGATCGACCCTCGGCATTCTGGGCGCGATACTGGCCGGCATGTCGCCCGCCGGAGCGCTGGCCGACAATCCGATCATCCAGACACGTTTTACCGCCGACCCGGCGCCGCTGGTCCATGACGGCGTAGTGTATCTCTATACCGGCCATGACGAGGATGATGCGAACGGGTTCCACATGCTCGACTGGCGGCTCTACAGTTCGACCGATATGGTCAACTGGACCGACCGGGGATCGCCCGCCTCGCTCCGGACCTTCCCCTGGGCAAAGCAGGACAATGGCGCCTGGGCGCCGCAGGTCATCGCCCGGGGCGGCAAATTCTATCTCTACGCCCCGGTTCGGGTTGCCGGCGATCCGGACACGGCGATCGGCGTGGCGGTGGCCAACCGCCCCGAGGGACCGTTTCGCGATCCGCTGGGCAAGCCGCTGATCGCTGCCCGCTTCGGCGCGATCGATCCGACCGTGGCAATCGACGATGATGGTCAGGCATATCTTTACTGGGGGAATCCTGACCTGTGGTATGTCCGCCTGAATCCCGACATGACCAGCTTTTCCGGGCCGGTCACGAAGGTCGCGAAGCCGATCGACTATCAGGAAGGCCCCTGGTTCTATAAACGCGGCAGCCATTATTACATGGCCTACGCCTCAACCTGCTGCCCCGAGGGGATCGGCTATGCGATGAGTGACCGCGCGACCGGCCCCTGGGTGCATAAGGGCCCTGTCATGGACCCCAATGCCGCCTCCACCGGCAACCATCCGGGCATCATCGATTATAAAGGCCACTCCTATCTGTTCGGCTTTCACTACGAGCTGAACTTCGCGATGACGCCGATCCATCATGAACGGCGCTCGGTTACCGTGCGGCAATTCACGTATAATGAAGACGGCACCATACCGCGTCTGCTCTGGTGGGATGACCGGGGCGTCGACCAGATCGAACCGCTCGATCCCTATCGCGAAGTCGAAGCCGAGACGATCGCATGGACGTCGCGCATCAGACGCGACCGTGACCGGCCCTATCGCTGGGCACCCGGCGTAACCACCGCGCAGGAAGCGGACGGACGCATATATGTCACGCGCGTCGCGGACCGTAGCTATATCATGGTCGGCGGAGTCGATTTCGGACGCGGCGCGGCAAACTTTGCCGCCAGTGTCGCCAGGGTGCAGGGGCGTCCCACGATTACGCTGCATCTCGACCGGGTCGACGGCCCGGTGATCGGCACGCTTGCCCTGAAGGACGACGCCGCGCCGGACTGGCATTCCCAGGCGACCACCGTGACAGGGGCGAACGGGATTCACGACCTGTTTCTGGTCTTTCACGGCAGCGGGGATGCGCTGTTCGATTTCGATCGCTGGGAATTCCGCCGGTCCGATTAACGAGCGACACGGCGGCGGGTTCGCATGCGCTCCGCCGCATGCTCAAGGGTGTCCGCCGCTGTCCCGGACTGCGGACCGCGCGACAATTTGCGACAAATGGACCGGTGCGTCGACAAAGATACGCGACACCCGGTCCGCATAACCGCCATCGTTCGCGGGGGCCATTGCTTCCGCACCCGTTGAAAGGATGGTTGGAAATGAAGAAGATTTTCCTTGCCGCCGCGCTTTGCACTACCGCTATGGCGGGCAGCGCGCCGGCTTTTGCGCAGCAAGCGCCGCCGCCACCGCCGCCCGGGCATCATGTCGGGCCTGATGCGAACGGCGACGGCATCGTCACGCGCGAAGAGGCACTTGCTGCTGCCGACCGCATGTTCGCGCGGCTCGACACCAACAAAGACGGACAGATTTCACCCGAAGAAATGAACGCGCGCCATCATCGCCGCGGCAAGCATCCGATGAACCCGCAGGCGCGCAAGGCGATGCTCGATCGGTTCGATACCGACAAGGACGGCACGCTTTCGCCCGAAGAGCGTCAGGCGGCGCGCGCGGCATGGACCGCAAAGCGGGCGGAGCGGAAAAACGCCCGTCCCGATCGCGCTGATGCACGTCAGGAGCGCAAAGCGAAACATTTTGCGCGAATGGACACCGACGGCAACGGCATGATCAGTCAGGCCGAGTTCCGCGCCGCTGCCCTGAAGCGATTCGAGCGCGCCGACGCCAATCATGACGGCCGGATCGACAAAGCGGAGCATGACGCGATGCGCGCCCGGCACAAGGGGCATCGCGCCCATCGCCGCGGCGATATGCCGCCTGCTCCGCCTGCGGGAGCCGTGCCGCCGCCGCCTCCGCCGGGCGCTCCCCTGCCACCGCCCCCGCCTCTCCCCGGCAGAGCGGACTGAGCCTTCTTCGTGTCGCCGGTCGGATGTCATCGTTGCGACTGGCGGCGCGAACCCTTTCCCCTGCCCCGGAATATGCTAGCCCATGGCGATGGCCGAAACTCCGCACCTGCTGCTGGTCGATGACGAGCGATCGATCCGCGAACCGCTCGCTCAGTATCTGACCAAACAAGGGTTTCGGGTCACCCAGTCGGGCGACGCCGAAAGCGCGCGGGCGCGGCTCAACGCCTATTCCATCGACCTCGTCATTCTCGACATCATGATGCCGGGCGAGGACGGGCTGTCGCTGTGCCGCCATATTCGCGCGACCAGCGAGGTGCCGGTGATCCTGCTGACCGCCAAAGCTGAGGAGACCGACCGGATCGTCGGGCTGGAAATCGGCGCCGATGATTATGTCACCAAACCCTTTTCCCCGCGCGAGCTGGCGGCGCGGATCAAGGTCGTGCTGCGCCGCGCCGATTCCGGCGGTGCGCGGCAGAACGGACCCGATGCGAGCGCATTTTCCTTTGCCGGATGGGTGCTGAAAACTGCCGAGCGCGCGCTGGTCGATCGCGAAGGCGTCACCGTCGCGCTGTCGAGCGGCGAATATAACCTGCTCCATGTCCTCGTCACGCGCCCGCGTCAGGTGCTGACCCGCGATCAGCTGCTCGACCTCACTCAGGGGCGCGAGGCAGCGGCCTTCGACCGGGCGATCGACAATCAGGTCAGCCGCCTTCGCAAAAAGATCGAGCCTGATCCCAAAAATCCGCAGATCATCAAGACCGTCTGGGGCGGCGGCTATACGCTGGCGGCGGAAGTCACGCGGCTGTGAGCCGTTCGCTGCTGCCCAAAAGCCTGCCGGGCCAGCTGATGCTGCTGGTCGCCATTTTGCTGTTCGTGGCGCAGGCGATCAATTTCGCGCTGCTGCTCAACGGGCGGCGTCAGCTGCGCACCGCGCAATTCACCATTCCCGCCGTCAACCGCGTGCTCGATTCGGTGGAGGCACTGCGCCTCGGCCAGCCGATCGATGACCGGCGCGGTATACGTCAGAGCAATATCGGGCCGCTGCCCGCCATACCGCCGCATCACCATGACGCGGAAGCATTGGAAAAAATGCTTCGCAAGGCACTGAACGATAACGGATACCAGCCCGGGATCATCGCAACGCGCATCGCCCCGTCCCGCGCCGGACCGCGCCCGCCGACGGCGCAGAAGCGCCCTCGCCTTCGTCGATCGATCAATGAGCTTCGCATCGCAGTCGAACTGCCCGAGCGCGGCTGGCTGAACATTCGCGCACCCTGGCCGGGCAATGACAATTTCATATTCTGGCAGCTGATCTTTCAGACCGCGATAATCTATATGGTGATGCTGATCCCGATGTTCTGGATCGGTCGCAGGATTGCCAGACCGCTCGGGCACCTTGCCGATGCAGCGCGGTATTTCGATCCCTCCCGTCCCGCCGCGCCCGTCGCCGAACGCGGCCCCGGCGATGTCCGCGCGGTGATCGCTGCATTCAACCAGCTGTCGGAACGCGTGACCGCGATGCTCGATGAAAAGGACCGGATGCTCGGCGCGATCGGCCATGACCTTCGCACCCCGCTCGCCGCCCTGCGCGTGCGGATTGAATCGGTCGAGGATGATGGCGATCGGGAGCGGATGGCGGCGATTATCGAAGAAATGAACCGCACGCTGGAAGACATATTGTCGCTCGCCCGGCTGGGCCGGCCCAGCGAAGCCGCAAGCGATGTCGATCTGGCCGCGCTGGTCGACGCGGTGGTCGAGGATTTTCGCGATCTCGGTGCCGATGTTTCCGCGGAGGAAGCCCCACGCACCCGCATCCGGCTGCGGCCCTCGCTGATGCGCCGTGCAATCCGCAACCTCATCGAAAATGCGGTCAAATATGGCGGCGGAGCGGAGGTGCGGCTGATCGATGACGGCGCGCGGGTTAATATTGAGATCGCCGATCGCGGTCCCGGCATTCCCTCGGATCGGATGGCCGATGTCTTCGATCCGTTCACCCGCCTCGAAAGCTCGCGCAATCGCGATACCGGAGGGATCGGCCTCGGCCTGGCGCTTGCCCGCGCCATTGTGCGCGAAGCAGGCGGTGATATCGTGCTCGCCAACCGCGATGGCGACGGCCTGATCGCAACGATCCGCCTGCCGCGCGGGTGAAGCGAAACCCGGCGCCGCTTCGCGGGTTGATGACAGGAATGATCGGGTCGGGAATGATTAAAGTCGCAAGCTATAATATGCACAAATCGGTCGGGCTCGACCGGCGGTGCGATCCCGAACGCACGCTCCACGTCCTGAAGGAAATCGACGCCGATGTGGTTGCGCTGCAGGAAGCGGATCGCCGCTTCGGCAAGCGGATGAGCGTCATTGCGCCGCATCTCCTCGACGAACATACCGATTGGAAGCCGGTGCCGGTCACCATGCGTCCGCTCAGCATGGGGTGGCACGGCAATGTGCTGCTGGTTCGCAAACGCGCGGAGATCATCGATTGCGAGCCGATCCATCTGCCCGCGCTGGAACCACGCGGCGCAGTGCTCGCCGATGTCCGGATCGGGCGGGCGGTGCTGCGGATCGTGGGAATGCATCTCGATCTTTCGGGGCTGTGGCGGCGGCGTCAGGCAAAGGCGATTCTGTCGCATCTGACCGGACGCGGCGGGGCGGTTCCCACGGTGATGATGGGCGACCTCAACGAATGGACGCGCAATTCGGGATGTCTGCGCGATTTCAGCCGCAACTTCGATTTCGCCGAATGCGGGCGCAGTTTTCATGCGCGCCGCCCGGTGGGCAAGCTCGACCGGATCATGGTCTCGCATGGCATCACGGTTGCAAAAGCGGGCGTGCATAGCAGCGCAGCGGCGCGCACTGCGTCGGACCATTTGCCCATCTGGGCCGACATCTCGCTATAATTCAAAGAAAACGGACAGGATGACAGGCGGCTTCGGGTGATGCGTGACAAGGAATTAAGGCTGGCGCTGATCTGCTATGGCGGGATCAGCCTTGCCGTTTACATGCACGGTATCACCAAGGAGCAATGGCATCTGATCTGCGCCAGCAAGTCGCGGCGCGACGGGGAAATGTCCGACCGGGGCAGCCGTCGGATATATCAGGCGCTGCTCGACGAAATCGCCGAAACCGCCGATCTGAACCTTCGCGTCATGATCGACATCGTCGCCGGGGCAAGCGCGGGCGGCATCAACGGAATCTTCCTATCTCAGGCGATTGCGACCGGCCAGTCGCTCGAACCGCTGACCGACATGTGGCTCGAAAAAGCGGATGTGCAGGCATTGCTGTCGCCTGACGCAGCGCCGGGATCGAAGTTTACGAAATTATGGGCGCTTCCCATCGCATGGATGGCCGAACGGCGCGAACAGGGGGTGGAGGACACGCTCGACGCCGCGACGCGCGACGAGGTCCGCACAAAGCTTGAGCATTTCGTTCGCGCGCGCTGGTTTGAACCGCCCTTTGGCGGCGCGCAGTTCCTCAACATGCTGTTCGATGCGCTGGAAGCGATGCGCAGCGGAGAAAAGACGGGCCGGCTGCTCCCCGACGGTCAGCCGCTCGACCTTTTCGTCACCATCACCGATTTCGGCGGGCATCCCGAGCGGTTGCGGCTCAATTCGCCCGAAGAGGTAATCGAGACCGAGCATCGGCTGGTCTGTTCCTTCACCGATAGCGGGAGCGGCGACAGCGCGGTCGGTCACCCGGCCGAGCTCGCCTTTGCCGCGCGTGCTACCTCCAGCTTTCCGGGCGCCTTCCCGCCGTTCATGGTGGCCGAACTCGACAAGGTGCTCGAACAGCGCGACATGGAATGGCAGAGCCGCGAGCCATTTCTGCGCCGCGTGCTTCCGCGCCAGTATCGGGCGAATGTAATCGACACGGTGGTGCTGATCGACGGCGCGGTGCTCGTGAACGCGCCCTTTGCCCCGGCGATGGCGGCGCTGCGCGAACGCCCTGCGCGGCGTCATGTCGACCGGCGATTCGTCTTTATCGATCCCGTTCCCGGCCTGCGCTTCGGGATCAGCCGCGAACCGAAGCGCAAGCCCGGCTTTTTCCAGACGATCATCGGCGCGCTGTCCGAACTGCCGCGCCAGCAGCCGGTCAGCGACAATCTGGAAGCGATTTCGGAGCGATCGGAAAAGATCGAACGCATGCTCGCCATTGTCGAAGCCATTCGCGACGAAGTGGAAAATCAGGTCGTATCGCTGTTCGGCTATACGCTGTTCCTCGATTATCCCACCACCAAGCGGATCGTTGCCTGGCGCAACCGCGCGCACAGCGTCGCGGTGGAAAAAGCGGGCTATACCCATGCCGCTTATGGTCAGCTGAAGGTCGACGGCATCATCGACAAGATCGCCGAACTGCTGCATTCGGTCGCTCAGCTGCCCGGCCCGGATGATGAGCGCCGCCTGCGCGCGGCAATTGCGAGAACCGTCGAACAGCGCGGCGCACGCGACTTCTCGGTCACGCAATCGGGCGGCATTTCCCCGGCGACGCTGAATTTCCTGCGCAGCCTTGATCTTTCCTTCCGCATCCGGCGGCTCCGCCTGCTTGCGCGCCGCATCACCGATCTCGATGCTGATTGCGTCGAAGCGGAATTGCAGCCGATCCGCGACGCCGTTTACGAATCGCTCGCTGCCTATCTCGAGCTGGAACGCACTGCCAGTTTCCTCGATCTGAAGGCGGAAATCTGTGCAATGGACAAGGACGCCGGGCCGATACTCGACCGGCTGGCGGCGCGAATGAACCTGACCGAGCTGGATGCGCAGACCGACGCCTGGCTGTCCGAGGGGTTCAGCAAATTGTCGAAAGAGCTGCGCCGCCCGATCCTGCTCGCCTATCTCGGTTTTGCGTTTTTCGATATTGCCACGCTGCCGCTGCTTCAGGGCGAGGGACTGGGCGAATTCGATCCGATCCGCCTCGACCGCATTTCGCCTGAAGACGCGGTCGCCATCCGGACGGGCGGCGCGGAAGCCAGCTTAAAAGGCATTCAGTTCAACACCTTCGGCGCATTCTTTAGCAGAGCGTATCGCGAGAATGATTATTTGTGGGGGCGGCTCCACGGCGCTGATCGCATGGTAGATATCGTCGTTTCCACCATGCCGCCGGGCCGCCGCCTCGCGTCCGGCCGGGTAGCCGCGATCAAGCGCGAGCTGTTCCATGCCATTCTGGATGAGGAAGCGCCGCGACTGCGCGCCAGCAGCGCGCTGTTCGATTCGCTGCGGGCGGAGATCGGCTGACCTTTCCCTTTTGGGTATGAACGCATAAGGTCGCCCGGCTTGGCGAAACAAACCGGGAGGAAGACGCCGCGATGCAGTTTCTGAAAACGCTGTTCTGGGCGTTGCTGATCGGGCTCGGCCTTGCCTTTGCCTATAATAATTGGGTGCCGGTCGATATCCATCTGTGGGGCGGCCTGATTGCCGAGGTGAATCTGCCGCTATTGCTGCTGGTGATGTTCCTGATCGGCTTCGTACCGATGCTGCTTGCCTATCATGCCGTACGCTGGCGCCTGCGTCAGCGGCTCGCCAATGCGGAGCGAGCGCTCAACGATCTGCGCACCGCGCAGGCAGCGCCCGCTCCCGTCGCTCCGGCGGTCGTTGAACCCGCCCACCCTGCTCCGCCCGCGCGTAGCGAACCGCGCGACGGGTCATTATTCGATACTAGCAGCAAGGACGATGCATGAGTTCGCCGATTTACGTTGCTTTAGACACCCCGCAGCTCGACCGGGCAAAAGCGATTGCCACAAAGGTCAAAGCGCATGTCGGCGGGATCAAGCTGGGGCTGGAATTCTTCATGGCGAACGGGCGTCATGGCGTGCATGAAATGGCTGCGATCGGCCTGCCGGTCTTTCTCGACCTCAAACTGCACGACATCCCCAATACGGTGGCCAAGGCGATACAGGCGCTGGGTCCGCTCGAACCGGCGGTGCTGACCGTCCATGCATCGGGCGGACGCGCGATGCTGGAGGATGCCAAGGCAGCTGCACCGGTGGGCACCAAAGTTGTCGCGGTGACGATGCTCACCAGCCTTGACGGCGATGACCTTGCCGCAATCGGCGTCGGCGGTGCGGCACATGATCAGGTGCTTCGCCTGACCGAGCTTGCCCGATCGTCTGGCGTCGACGGCATTGTCTGTTCGGGCGGCGAAGTGGCGGCGGCGCGCGCGGCATGGAAGGACGGCTTCTTCGTCGTTCCCGGCGTTCGCCCCGCAAATGGCAGCCATGGCGATCAGAAGCGGGTGGTCACCCCGCGCCATGCGATGGATTCGGGCGCTTCGATCCTGGTGGTCGGACGACCGATCACTCAGGCGGAAAACCCTGATCAGGCCGCGCGCGAGATCGAGGCGACGCTATAAGCTCAGACCATGCGCAAGAAAAAGGCCGCCCGCGCGCGAAGCGGGGCGGCCTTTTTCTTTTTGGGCTGGCTCGATGGTTATAGCCTGCGGCCCGAAATCAGCTGCCAGATCACGACAACTACTGCGATTACCAGCAAGATGTGGATCAACCCGCTGGCGACATGAAAGGCGAAAAAGCCCAGCAGCCACAGAACCAGCAAGATAATCGCGATCGTCCAAAGCATAATATGTCCTTTCCCTGCGAACCGCTGTTACGGTCTTGGTACAGGTCCGTAACAGGTCGCGGGACCATGCGTTCCGGCAGGGGCGTCTTTTTTTATAATATAATGGGTTAATGCAGAAACGCGGGCAGCGCTTTGCCTGTGCGCCTGACCGCGTCTATAGGGGCGCCATGCCCAATGTTTCGGCCAAGATTTGCGGCCTTTCCACCCCCGACACCATCGACTCAGCCATTGCGGGGGGCGCCAGCCATATCGGCTTCGTCTTCTTCCCGCCCAGCCCGCGCAATGTCGGGTTCGAACAGGCTGCGGCGCTTGCCAATCGCGTTCCTGCGGCGGTTCGCCGGGTCGGGGTGTTCGTCGATCCGGACGACGCGCTGATCGACAGCGCGATCGCCGCTGCCTCGCTCGACATATTGCAACTCCACAAAACCGCGCCCGATCGGATCGCGGCCATCCGCGCCCGGCTCGCGCGCGAAGTCTGGGGTGCGCTTGCGGTCAAGACCAGCGCCGATCTGGCGCAGGCGGGCACGCTGGCAGGCGCTGCCGATCGCATCCTGTATGACGCCAAGACGCCCGATACCGCCGCGCTGCCCGGCGGCATGGGGCTTCGTTTCGACTGGAATCTGCTGCGCGGATTTCGCCATCCCGCGCCCTGGGCACTGTCGGGCGGGCTGGATGCGGCCAATGTCGCGGAGGCTATTGCGCGCACCGGCGCAACGCTGGTCGATGTGTCCTCAGGCGTCGAAACTGCGCCGGGCGTCAAGGACCCTGCTCGCATCGCCGCCTTTCTTCGCGCGGCACGCGCACGTTGAAGGGGGATTGGCTCGCCCGCCAAGCCTGCTAAACGCCGCAATGCTATGACCATACCCAATTCCTATCGCGCGCTTCCCGATGAGCGGGGCCATTTCGGTGAATTCGGCGGCCGCTATGTCGCCGAAACGCTGATGCCGCTGATCCTGAGCCTCGAACAGGCCTATCGCTCGGCAAAGGCCGATCCGGCGTTTCAGGCGCAATTCGACGACCTGCTCGAACATTATGTCGGGCGGCCCAGCCCGCTTTATTATGCCGAGCGGCTGACCGAGGAACTGCGCAAGGATGCAGGGCTCGGCAAAGGCGCGCAGATCTGGTTCAAGCGCGACGAACTCAACCATACCGGCGCGCACAAGATCAACAATTGCATCGGCCAGATTCTGCTCGCCATCCGCATGGGCAAAACGCGGATCATCGCGGAGACCGGGGCTGGGCAGCATGGCGTCGCGACCGCCACCGTATGCGCGCGCTTCGGCCTGCCCTGCGTCATCTATATGGGCGCCAAGGACGTCGAGCGGCAGCAGCCCAACGTCTTCCGCATGAAGCTGCTGGGCGCGGAGGTTCGCGCGGTCGAATCGGGTGCACGCACGCTGAAGGACGCGATGAACGAGGCGCTGCGCGACTGGGTCGCGAATGTCGGAGACACCTTCTACATCATCGGCACAGCCGCCGGCCCGCACCCCTATCCCGAACTCGTCCGCGATTTTCAAAGCGTGATCGGGCGTGAGGCGCGAGAACAGATGCAGGCGCGTACGGGGCGGCTGCCCGACCTGCTTGTCGCGGCGATCGGCGGCGGGTCGAACGCGATCGGCCTGTTCCATCCGTTTCTGGATGACAAGGACGTCGCGATGCTCGGCGTCGAAGCGGCGGGCGAAGGGCTCGACGCCCGACATGCGGCCAGCCTTGCCGGCGGCGTTCCGGGGGTGCTGCACGGCAACAAGACCTATTTGCTGCAGGATGAAGACGGGCAGATCGCCGAGGCGCATTCGATCTCGGCAGGGCTCGATTATCCCGGCATCGGCCCGGAACATAGCTGGCTGAAAGATATCGGGCGCGTCGATTATACCGCAGTTACCGACCGGCAGGCGCTCGACGCCTTTCAGCTATTGTGCCGGACCGAGGGGATCATTCCCGCGTTGGAGCCTTCGCATGCCATCGCGGCGGTGGCGGAGAAAGCGCGCGACATGGACGAAAACGCCATCATCCTCGCCAATCTGTGCGGCCGGGGCGACAAGGATATTTTCACCGTGGCAGAGGCGCTGGGAGTAAAGATATGACCCGTCTGCAATATATCATCGTCTCTTTCATGCTATGGGCTCTGGGGATCGAGCTCGCCGGTATCCTGATCTGGAATATTGCCGCTGCCGGTATGTTCAGCCTTTCGCTGGTCGCGATACCGGCGACGATATTGGTCCTGATCTTCTTCTTCGCGATCGGCGCATCGGCGATCATCACGCGCCGCGCGGTTCGTCGCCGCAGCGCGCGGGGGGATTTCGCGTGAACAGTCCGGTTCCGATGACTCCGGTTGAGGGGGCAGCGGCACAGCTCGACCGTCTGGCCGCTGCCTTTGCCAATGCACGTGCCGAAGGCCGCGCTGCGTTGGTGACGTTCGTGACTGCGGGCGACGGCGATACCGCCGCCAATCTCGACGCGCTGGTCGCGGGCGGTGCCGATATTGTCGAACTCGGCATGCCGTTCACTGATCCGATGGCCGACGGCCCGGCGATTCAGGCCGCCAATCTGCGTAGCCTGGCGCGCGGTACGACGACGGCGGATATCCTCGCCATCGCCACCGGCTTTCGCCAGCGGCATCCGAACGTGCCGCTGATCCTGATGGGTTATGCCAATCCGATGCTGCGCCGGGGGGCCGAATGGTTTGCCGGCGCCGCGCGCGATGCGGGCGCGGACGGGGTGATCTGCGTCGATATTCCGCCCGAGGAGGATGGCGCACTCGGCCCCGCCCTGCGCGAAACCGGGCTGCACCTTGTGCGCCTCGCCACCCCGACCACCGATACCGCGCGCCTGCCGCGCGTGGTGGATGGCGCGAGCGGTTTTCTCTATTATGTCTCGGTCGCCGGGATCACCGGTCTTCAACAGGCGGCGCAGGATTCGATCGAGGCAGCCGTCGCCCGGCTGAAAAGCGCAACCGACCTGCCGATCGCGGTCGGCTTCGGCGTGCGCACCCCCGATCAGGCGGCAGCGATCGGCCGTGTCGCGGACGGCGTGGTCGTCGGATCGGCGATTGTCGAAATCATCGCGAAGCATAGCGTCGACGCACCGGCGGCCGTCACTGAGTATGTCGCGGGGCTCGCCAGGGCTCTGCGGGCAGAGGAAGGATAATCCCATGAGCTGGCTTAACCGCGTGCGCAACGCGATTCCGTTCATCACCAAGCGCGAAACCCCCGACCATCTCTGGCACAAGTGCAAGGGCTGCGGTCAGATGATCTTCACCAAGGAATATGAGGATAATCTGCACGTCTGCCCCAATTGCGACCATCATGGCCGGATCGGCCCGGCACAGCGTTTCGCGCAATTGTTCGACGATGCGAAATTTACGGTCCTCCCCGCCCCGCGCGTTACGGACGATCCGCTGAAATTCCGCGATTCGAAACGCTATACCGACCGGTTGAAGGCAGCGCGCGCCGATACCGGCGATCAGGACGCCTTTTTAAACGCGACCGGCGCGATCGACGGGCACAAGGTCGTGGTCGGCGTGCAGAATTTCGCATTCATGGGCGGCTCCATGGGGCAAGCCGTGGGCGAAGCCTTCATTCAGGGCGTCGAAAAGGCAATTGCGGAGCGCAGCCCCTATATCGTCTTCACCGCATCGGGCGGCGCGCGCATGCAGGAGGGCATTCTCAGCCTGATGCAGATGCCGCGCACGACCGTCGCCATCGAAATGCTGCACGACGCGGGCCTGCCCTATATCGTCGTGCTCACCGATCCGACCTCGGGCGGGGTGATGGCCGCTTATGCGATGCTGGGCGATGTCCAGATTGCGGAGCCCAAGGCGACGCTCGCCTTTACCGGGCGCCGGGTGATCGAAAGCACGATCCGCGAAAAGCTGCCCGATGATTTCCAGACATCGGAATATTATCGCGACCACGGGCTGGTCGACATGGTCACCCATCGCAAGGAATTGCGTGAGACGCTCGCCAAGCTGGCAGGCTATCTGACGCCCGATAAAAAGGCAGCCTAACCACAGTCTCGATCAGGGGCGGATCATGGCCGATCACGCAATTTCCGACCATCCGGCGGTGCAGCAGCAACTCGACCGGCTGATGGCGCTGGGGCCGGGTGCCGATATTCTGGGGCTGGACCGGATCACCCGGTTGCTCGATCGGCTCGGCAATCCGCACGATGCGCTGCCGCCGGTGTTTCATGTCGCGGGTACCAACGGCAAAGGGTCGACCTGCGCGTTTCTGCGCGCCGCTCTGGAGGCGGACGGCAAGCGGGTGCATGTTTTCACCAGCCCGCATCTGGTTCGCTTCAACGAGCGTATCCGGATCGCGGGATCGCTGATTTCGGACGATGCGCTGGCCGCGCTGCTGGGCGAAGTGCTCGACCGGGGCGGCGATATCGGTGCGAGCTTTTTCGAAGTCACTGCCGCCGCCGCATTCCTCGCCTTTTCGCGCGAACCTGCCGATGCGTGCGTGATCGAGGTCGGGCTCGGCGGCAGGCTCGACGCAACCAATATGGTCGCCGATCCCGCCGCCTGCGCCATTGCGCAGCTAGGCCTCGACCATCAGGCATTTCTCGGCGACACGATCGGCGCAATCGCGGCGGAAAAGGCCGGGATTGCAAGGGCCGGACGCCCGCTGGTCACGCTTTCTTACCCTGCTGAGGCTGCGCAAGCTGTTGCCCGGATTGCCGAAGAGCGCGGTGCCGATCTGCGCGCGCGGCAGCGCGACTGGGATCTGGAACGGACCGAAACCGGCATCACGCTGACCGATCCGCTGGGCAGCATCTCGCTTGCCGCGCCGATCCTGCCCGGCGCGCATCAGGCTTTCAATCTGGCGCTCGCTATCGCGACGATCCGCGCGCAGGACCGGGTGAGCGTCAGCGACAAGGCGCTGCTCGCCGCACCGATCGCCGCGACCTGGCCCGCGCGGATGCAGCGGCTGCTGCCCGGCCCGCTCACCGATCTGCTTGGCGACGGCTGCGAGTTGTGGCTCGACGGCGGCCATAATCCGGCGGCGGGCGAAGCGATCAGCACCGCGATAGCCGAGCGCGCCGCCGGGCGTCCGGTGCATCTCGTGTGCGGCATGCTGTCGAACAAGGATATGGCCGGGCTGCTCGCGCCGTTCGCATCCTTTACCGAATCGCTGACCGCGATACCGGTGCCGGGCCATGCCCATCATGCGCCCGAAACGCTTGCCGATGCAGCACGCACCCTTGGCATTGCGGAGACGCGCACCGCGGCGGACCCTGCATCGGCACTGTCCGCCATTCGCCGGAGCGGCGTCGAAAGCGGGGTGATCCTGATCCTAGGGTCGCTGTATCTGGCGGGCGAAGTTCTGGCAGCGAACGGAGAATTTCCCGACTGAGTTTATTGCTATTGACTTGCAATAACGGACATAGGAGGCTGTGCCCATGACGACACAGCCCTCCCCCTCGCCCGCCAGCCGCGCCATGCAGCCGCTTCCCCACCACCAGCCGGCGCATTCGCCCGCGCGAGTCCTGTTGTTCGTGATTCGGCGGATGGGCGCGCACGGGCTGCACGATGCGATGGCGGCGCAGGCGCTGTTCACCACCTTCGGCCCCAATTTTCGACGCCCGCTCACCCTGATCCGCACCCTGATGGCGGAAGTGTCGTCGGTGTCGGTCGATGCAATCCGGATCGCGCCTGCCTGTTGCTGCCGGATGACCGCCGATGAGGGCGCGCTGGTCGAATGTATCGTCCACAGCATCCGACGTCCGGGCCGCGCCGCGCTGATCGCTACCGATTTGCTGGGGCGGCGTGAGCCCGGCAGCGTGCTGATCGCCGCTGCCGCTGTCGCGGGCGCTTTCGAGGATCTCGGCGCGCCGCTCTGCCGGGGTTAGGCGGTTACATCTCCGCCCCGTGCGTCGCCCTCGCCTGCCGTGCCTGCGCTGCCGATCGAGCGGTCGACCAGCCCGGTACGCATCATCCATGCATAGAGCACCACGCCGGGAAGCGCCGCGAGCGTGGTGAGCAGGTAGAAATTCACATAACCGATCGCTTCGATCAGCGCGCCCGCCGTCGTACCGGTGACGATCCGGCCCACCACCGATGCAGCCGCCGAAATCAGCGCATATTGGAAGGCGGTGAAGCGCAGATCGCACAGCGCCGAAAAATAAGCGACGACCACGACTCCACCATAGCCGCTGGCGAAATTTTCGAACCCGATCGCGCCTGCCATGCCGAGATTGCTGTGCCCGGCACCAGCCAGCCCCGCGAAACTGACATTCGAAATCGCCATCAGGATCAGCGAGAGCATCACCGATCGCTTCATCCCCATGCGCGCGTACAAGATGCCGCCGACAAAGATGCCGATCAGATAGGCCCAGAAGCCGACCCCGACGTCGAAAAAGGCGATCTCGTCATTGCTGAACCCCAGATCGTCGAACAACAGGCGAAAGGTCAGGTTGGCCAGCGTGTCGCCGATCTTGTGCACCAGAATGAAGAGCAGCACGATGAACGCGCCTTCGCGTGCGAAGAAGTTCACGAACGGGTCCCATACCGTCCCGATCATCGCAGCCATACCCTTGCGCTCGATCGGCTCGCGCCGCCGATCAGGCTCTCCGACGATCAGCCCGGTCAGCATCGCGGGCAGCGCCAGCGCTGCGCAGACGATATAGGCCGCTTCCCAGCCCCAGCGCGCCGCAACGACCAATGCGATCGCGCCCGCCCCGGCCGATCCGATACGCCAGCCATATTGCGACATGCCCGATCCGACCCCCAACTGGCGGGGCTCAAGGATCTCGATGCGATAAGCGTCAATGACGATGTCGAACGTCGCGCTGGCGAACGCGACGAAAATCGCGGCCATCGCGGTTGAATAAATATCCTGTGTCGGCTGTTGCACGGCCAGATTGACCACCGCCGCGATCACCAGCGCGCCGGTAACGATCAGCCAGGACAAGCGCTGGCCCAGACGACCGAGCAGCGGAATGTGGATCGCATCGACGATCCACGCCCACGCCCATTTGAACGCATAGACCAGAAAAGCGAGGCTGAACGCCGTTACCGTCGATTTCTCGATATTCGCCTGAGCAAGCCGCGTGGTCAGCGTTGCGGCAATCATTGCGAAGGGAAATCCCGACGACACCCCCAGCGCAAAAGCAGCGAGCGGTGCCTTTTCCAGATAGGGTCGAACCGCATCCGACCAACGGCCCTGTTCGCTCACCACTTCGCTCATTACGCCTGTATTCCCAAAACCGGTATTATGAGCGCGCGAGACTAACGAAATCGCGAGCCAAGCATAGGGCCGATTTTTATCACCGCTACGTCAGGCGGCAGACGGGAAGAGACTGAAATTACCGGGCAGTTTCTTCGGCGTTCCGCCGCCTTTCACTGCGTCGATGGCGTCGATTGCGGCGATCAGGTCGCGCTGGCTATAGGGTTTGGAAAGACATCCCGCCGCGAACTCGCGGGCATCGGTGGGGCACGATCCGGTAACGAACAGCGCCGCTATTCCCCGGCCATGCGCGGCGCGCGCCACATCGATACCGCTGCCATCGGCGAGCCGCACATCGACCAGCACCAGATCTATCACTGCGCCGCCTTCGATCAGGTTCAGCGCATCGGCGACCGAATCGACGGTGGCGACGATATCGAACCCTTCATCGCCCAGAAAATGCTCGGTATCGAATGCGACCAGCGGTTCGTCTTCGACGATCAGAACATTGTGAATCGACCGCTTTTTTCTTCCGAACAGCATTTAAGTCCGCCACACCCCAATCAGAGCAGCCCCGATGCGGGGATCCCCCCGATCAACAATTTAGCAGCAGGTTCGTTTCGTGCCGCAAAGTTTTTGCACAGCCGCGCGAAAGCTTTATCAGGGCGGCTGTGTCCGCATCATCCAAATCCCCGCCCGGCGACGCCCGCGACAATAAGCAGCGCATCGCCAAATTGCTCGCTCGCGCCGGAATTGCGTCGCGGCGCGAAATCGAACGCATGATTGCCGAGGGGCGCGTCGCGCTCGACGGCAAGATACTCGATACGCCCGCGACGCTGCTCAAATCGCTTCACGGCGTTACCGTCGACGGGCAACCGGTACAGGCGGCAGCGCCGGCCCGGCTGTTCGTCTATCACAAGCCGTCGGGTCTGCTCGTGACCGAACGCGATCCCAAAGGGCGCCCGACCATCTATGACAAGCTGCCGAAGGATTTGCCGCGCGTGATGCCGGTGGGGCGGCTCGACCTCAATACCGAGGGATTGTTGCTGCTCACCACCGATGGCGAGCTGAAGCGGCAGCTCGAACTGCCCTCGACCGGGGTGGAGCGGGTCTATCGCGCCCGCGCTTATGGTCAGGTCACACAGGCCCAGCTTGAGGAACTGATCGAAGGCGTCGAGATTGACGGCGTGCGCTATGGCCAGATCGACGCCAATCTGGAACGACGCACCGGCGCCAATGTCTGGATCGAGGTGCGGCTGACCGAGGGTAAGAATCGCGAGGTGCGCCGCGTGCTCGAACATCTGGGGCTGAAGGTCAGCCGGTTGATCCGGCTTGCTTATGGCCCCTTCGTTCTCGGCGACATGCCGGTCGGCGAAGTCGGCGAGATTCGCCAGCACGATCTGGTCGCCTTCCGCAAATCCTTGTCGGGGAAGAAACGCGGCGACGAAAGCGCTGCTACGGTCGAGGCAGGGCCGCGCAAACGGCGCGATCGCGAAGCCGATAGCAGCGAAGATGCACCGGCGACAAAGCCGCGCCGCCCGCGCGCTCCGGCAACGCGCTCGCAATCGCCGCGCCCGCGCCGTGCCGATGGCCCGTCCGGCGAAGCGCCCGAACGCAAAGCGCGCCCCGCTCGCCCAAACCGGTCGGGCGACACGGGCTCGCCCGGGAAGCCCGGTGCGCAGCACGGCCGCGCGCGTCCGCAAAAAGCGCGCGATGACTCCGCTGCAGGCGAGGCTCCGCGCGGGCGCTCCGGCCAGCGACCCCGCAGCGACCGCCCTGGCAATGCGCGTCCCACCGGGGGAAAACCCCGCAGCCCGCGACCGGGCGGAGGCAAGCGCAAATGAGGATCATTTCGGGGCAATGGCGCGGCCGCCCGATCAGCCCGCCGCGCGGTGACACCACCCGCCCGACCGCCGATCGCACGCGCGAGGCGCTGTTTTCGATGCTGGCAAGCCGGGTCGGCGATTTCGATGGGCTACGCGTCGCCGATCTGTTCGCCGGATCGGGCGCGCTGGGGCTGGAGGCGCTGTCGCGCGGGGCGCAAAGCTGTATGTTCGTCGAACAGGAGCGCGGCGCGATCGAAGCGATCCGCGAAAATGTGCTCCGCCTCGGCGCGCATGGCGCGGATATTCGCGCGCAATCGGTAATGGCGCTCGGCCCCGCGCAGCAGCCGCTCGACATCGTGCTGATGGACCCGCCTTACGGTACCGGCGCGGGCAGCGTTGCACTTGACCGGCTCGCCCGATTGGGCTGGATCGCCGATCATAGCTGGATCAGCATCGAAACCGCGCGCGAGGAAGCGGTGAATGCCAAGGGCTTCACGGTGGATGCCGAGCGCAATCACGGCAAGGCGAAGCTCACCTTGCTCCGCCGCACCGCCGAATAGCCTTATTCTCCGCGCGCCCCGAAATCGATCGCGATCAGCCCCGGTGCGTCGGCAATGAACCGGTCGAGCACGCCGTCGGCCAGCTTCACCGGCCCGCCGAACCGGGTGGCGCCGGGGATCGTTTCGACCGCAGCCGCCTTTGCCGCGATCGCCTGCGCTTCGTCGAAATAGCGCGCCGCCGCGCCGCTGCCCCGGTTCGCAGCGGCAAGACCACTGGCGGTAAGCCGGAGCGCCGCGCCCCATTGCGCCATTGCGTCGAGCCATGGCTGCGCCTCTTCGATGAAGCTCGGATCGACCACCCCGGCGCGGATGATATCAGGCGCGGCGGCAAAGCGGTCCGCACGCTCGGCGAGTTCAGCGATCGCCGCCTCGCGCGCCGCCGCATCGCCGTTGGCGATTGCCGCGCGGACATGGTCGAACAGCGCCTGCAATTGCGGCGCCTGTTCCTGCCAGGGCTGGCTGCCGAAGGTCGGGGCAAGATGTTGCGTGTCGAACAGGGTCAGCAGCGCTGCGGTCGCGCGGGCATCACCGCCGGTCAGCGCGCGCGCCGCGAAACGCTGGCTGCGGTCCGGGTCATAGCCCTTTCCGTTCCACGCAAAGGAAACCACACCGGTCACTGCAGGACGGCTCGCCGCCTCCTGATTCATCGGGTTGGAGAGGATGCCCGAAAGCTCGCTGTCGAGCCCTGCCTCGCGCCGGACATAGGGGGCGAGCAGCAGCCGCCCGGCCGAGCTTGCATAATCATTGACCGGATAATTGTCCCACAGCAGCGTCTTGCGCCCGAACGCCTTCGTCGCTGCCCTTGCATCGGGAACCGAAATTGCGGGCGGCACGACATCGGTGCCGGTCCATTGCACGACGATTTCGGGGGTCAGATGCTGGCGAAGCGCGGCCTTATACGGGCTTTCCTTCGCGTCATAATATTCGGTCGGCACCATGATCAGCGGCAGCGCATTCTTGTCGCGCGCCTTTAGCCGCGCCTCGACCGCGTTCAGCAGATAGGATTGCGCGACGCCCGCCGCTTCCGGCCCGGAAGGCCCGAATTTCGCCTCGTCCGCTTCGCAATTCCATTTCTGATATTCGATATCATCGAGCGCGACATAAAAGCGATGCACGCCGATGCTGCGCAGCGCATCGAATTTGCGCTCCAGCGTGGCGAGGTCGGCAGGGTCGGAGAAGCACACCGTCGGTCCCGGGGAAATCGCATACACGAAATCGATATGATCGCGCCGAGCGCGCTCAACCAGCGCGCCCAGCGATTGCAAGGTCGCCGCCGGATAAGGCTCGCGCCAGCGATCGCGCGCATAGGGGTCGTCCTTGGGGCTATAGACATAGGTATTGGCCTTCACGCTGGCCAGAAAATCGAGATGCCGGTCGCGATCCGCCATCGTCCAGGGCTTGCCGTAAAAGCCCTCAATCGTCCCGCGGATTGGCATATCGGGATGGTCCTGAATGACCAGCGCCGGAATGCTCCCGCGCACCGCGAGCTGGCGGAAGGTCTGCAGGCTGTGGAACAGGCCGTCGCCGTCATGCCCGGCAAGCACGATCATGCCGCCGTTCGCTGCATCGGACAGGATCGTATAACCCTCGCGCCGGTCGTCGAGCGCCGCGCCGGCTTTGGCAAGCGCATCGCGGATCAGCGACGCATCGCCGGTGCCGATCACGATCTGCGGGTTGGCCGCCTTGTCCGACACCCGCCGTGCCGTGTCGATATGCTTCACCCCGGCCCGGTTGAGAATCTCGCGCAGGCGCGCGAGCGTATCCGCCTCGGTACCCGGCGCAGCGATCAGCGTAACCGCGTTGCCGAGCTCGATCGCACCGCCGGTCAGCGTCATCGATACCGGAGTCGGCACAATCGCGGGTCGGGTAACCACATCCGCATTCGCCGACGGCAAGGCGCTGAACGCAACCCCTGCCGCCAGAAGTGCGGCAAATCCGCGTCCCAATATCGCCTGTTTCATGCCCGACCCTCGGTACCTAATTGGTATTTCGATATAAGGGCTAATTAAATACCAAATCGCGGGCAAGCGTTAATCTGATCCTGTCCCCCCGCGCGGCGCGATCGCAAGACCGATCAGGCTGAGCATCCCCGCCGCGACCAGATACAGGCCGACCCACCCCAGTCCGCCGCGCTGCGCAAGCGCCTGTGCCGCGATCGGGGCGAGCGCACCGCCGATGATCCCGCCGACATTGAACCCGACCGAGGTGCCGGTATAGCGCACCTCCGCCGGAAACAGCGACGGCAGCCAGCCGCCGAGCGGGCCATAGGCAAAGCCCATCAACGTCAGCGTCAGCGCCAGCCAGGCGAACACCCCCCACGCGCTTCCCGATCCCAACAGCGGCCCCATCGACAGCCCCGAGGCGATCGTACCGATAAAACCGCATCCCAGCATGAAGCGCGCATGGACCCGGTCCGCCCCGGCACAGGCAATCACGATCCCCAGCGCCAGAAACAGGATCGCGCCGATCTGAAGCCCCAGAAACGCCTCGCGCCCATAGCCGAGGACGGTCGTGCCATAGCCGAGCGCGAATGCGGTCGCGAGATAGAACATCGCGAAACAGGCGATCACCCCCGCAGTCGCGGTCAGCGTCGCCCGGCCATGCCGGGTCAGCAGCGTCGCGATCGGCACTTTGGGAAGCTCTCCCGCCTCGGACGCCTCGGTAAAAGCAGGCGTTTCGACCAGCTTCAGCCGCACCCAAAGCCCCAGCCCGACCAGCACCGCGCTTGCCAGAAACGGCAGGCGCCAGCCCCAGTCGGCAAATTGCTGATCGGTAAGCAACCCGCCCAGAATGAGGAAAAAGCCGTTGGCGAGGATGAAGCCGACCGGCGCGCCCATCGGCGGGAACATGCCATAGCGATTCTCCCAGCCTTTCGGCGCATTCTCCACCGCCAGCAGGCTCGCCCCGCCCCATTCGCCGCCAAGCCCAAGACCCTGCCCGAACCGGAGCAGGCATAGCAGCAACGGCGCGATCCCGCCGACCATCTGATAGGTGGGCAGGAACGCGATCGCCGCAGTCGACCCGCCCATCAGCAACAGCGACGCGACCAGCGTCGATTTGCGCCCTACCCGATCGCCGAAATGGCCGAACACAACCCCGCCCAGCGGTCGGGCGAGAAAGGCAAGCCCGAAGCTGGCATAGCTCAGCATCAACTGCGCCGATGCCGAGCTTGCCGGAAAGAAGAGCGGGCCGAACACCAGCGCCGCAGCGGTCGCATAGACGTAGAAATCGTAAAATTCGACCGCAGTACCGGTCAGGCTGGCGAACAGGATGCGCGGCGTTCCGGGCTTGTGCAGCATGTCAGTCATCGACGCACACCGTGCTGCGGATCGCGGTAACCTTGCCCTCAGCATCGCGCTCGACATTCCGGCCCGGTTCACAGCCTTTCCGCTCGCCCGAAAAGCCGTCGGTCCGAAACCAGGTCCAGCCGAGCAGCACGACCGCCGCCACGACAAGCGCAATCACAAATCTGCGCCGAAATGTCCTGTCGTCCATTCACCCCTCCCCTGATGGGAGCCCCACCTAATCGCAAACCGGGCGGTTTGACCAGATGGCGCAGGGCAAGCGATGCTGACGAACTCCCGACGCGGGCAAGAAGCGATGCGCCGCTTCCCCCCGTCGTGCGATGCAACTATTCCAGTCATTGAAATGCGCCACACGCCCGAACCCCTGGCCGAAACGCTTAGCGCACTTGGCCCGATTCTGGCGCCGGCCCGCGAGCCATGGTGGATCATCGGCAGCGCCGCTGTCGCCTTGCATGGCGTCGATCCGGGCACGGTCGCCGATATCGATATCTTGCTCAGCCCCGGCGACGCAGCGCGCGTGCTCGCGACACTCGGGCTCGAAGCGCAACGGGGGTCGGGCAGCAGCAGATTTTGCTCCGAAATCTTTGCTGTCTGGCACGGCCTTCCCCTTCCGGTCGAATTTATGGCCGGGTTTCAATATCGTTCGGGCGGTAGCTGGCATACGGTTCGCCCGACCAGCAGGCAGAAAATCATGTTCGGAAACAGCGCGATATTCGTCCCCGCGCGCGATGAGCTCATCGCGCTGCTGTGCGGTTTCTGCCGGCCGAAGGATCGGATGCGCGCTGAACGCCTCGCCGATATTTGAGATAGTTCGAGCAGCACGACAACAGCTCGTCGAAACCGATCATCGTCTCAGCCCACGAACCGACGAAATGCGCCAGAAACGGCGACAAATGCCGTGCCTCGTTCATCAATTGGAAAGAACCGCGACCGCATACAAGCGTTGCAGGGAAAGAGGGAGCAGACCATGCGATATGAAGGTGTGAAACGCATATTCGTCGCCGCCATAATGGCGCTGTCCGCCGGTGCGGTGGTCGCTTATGCCAATCCCGTCCAGCGGGTAACCCACGATGCCGATACGCAGGTGTCGCAACTGGCGCAGACTGCCCGGACCATCGGCGATCTGGTGCTGGGGCACCCGCTCACCGGCCCGTTCAACCATCTCGGCTGATCGGGCTTCCGGCTGATCCGGCGGCGGATATATTCCGCCGCCAACTTTGCCTCATCCCAGATGAAACGCACGAACCAGCGCCAGGAGCAGCCAGTACAGGCCGCCCGACAGGATCATCGCGGCGGGCAGTGTCAGGATCCAGGCGAGCCCGATATTGCGCAGCGTGCGCTTTTGCAGGCCTGCACCCTGCCCCACCGACGCACCCGCCACACCCGATGTCAGAATATGCGTGGTCGATACCGGCATGCCATAGCGTTCGGCGAGCAGAATGGTCGATGCCGCGACCAGTTCCGCGGATGCGCCCATGCCATAGGTGAAATCGGTTTTGCCGATCCGCTCACCCACCGTCACCACGATGCGCTTCCACCCGACCATCGTGCCGAGGCCGAGCGCGATCGCGACCGTCACCTTCACCCAAACCGGAATATAACGCGTGCCCTTTTCCAGCGACGCCTGATAGGATTCGATCGATTGCAGATCGGACGCAGTGAACCGCGTTGCCGTATCATCGGCATGGGTGACCATCCGGCTGGTATCGAGCACCAGATACATGTCGTTGCGCAGGTTGCGGGTCGCCTCTGCGGGCACTTTGGCGAGCGAGCCATATTGCGAAACTTCCGTCGCAAGCTCGCGGCTTACCTGCCCCAACGCGGCATAGACCTTCGGATCTTCGACGTTGCGCTTTTGGAGGCTGTCGGAAAGCACGCTCCGCGCGCGGTTCGCCAGAATATCGGTGCCGTCGCCATGCGCGGAAAACACCCGCGCCGCCTTGTTCGCCGTCAGCACAAAACCGGCCGTCTCGCTCGCCGGCATCGTGCGGTTGAGCGCATAGGCCGTCGGCGCGCAGCCGATCAGGATCAGCATGATCAGCCCCATGCCCTTTTGCCCGTCATTGCCGCCATGCGCGAAGCTGACTGCAGTACAGGTGAAGATCAACAGGCAGCGGACCAGAAAGGGCGGGCGATCTTCGCGAGCCTTGGGTGCCTGAAGCATCACCTGATTTTTCGTCCGCTTCGACACCACGCGCACCGCGAACATCAGGATCAGCGCGGCGACAAAGCCGAGAAAGGGCGAAAAAAGCAGTGCCGAAAGCACTTTTTCCGCCTGTCCCCAATCGACGCCCGATGTGCCGGTCTTGCTGCCCGCCGCGATCAGCTGGTTGGCGAGACCGACGCCGAGGATCGAGCCGATCAGCGTATGGCTCGATGAATTGGGGATGCCGACATACCAGGTCGCGACATTCCACAATACCGCCGCGAGCAGCAGCGCGAAGATCATCGCAAATCCCGCCGCACTGCCGATATTGAGGATCAGTTCGACCGGCAGCAGCGTGATGATCGAATAGGCAACCGCGCCGGTCGATACCATCACGCCGAGAAAGTTGAATGCGCCCGACCACACCACTGCGATCGCGGGGGTCATCGACCGCGTATAGATTACCGTCGCGACGGCATTGGCGGTATCGTGAAACCCGTTCACGAATTCGAACGCCAGCGCGATCACCAGCGCCAGCCCCAGAAAGGCGAACACGCCAAGCGCCAGCGATTCGCCGACACCGCGCGTATCGGCGACGATGCTGACGCCGGCATAGACCAGTCCTGCGGCGATCACGCCGAAAAAGGCAAACCGTGCAATGGGATGGTGCCGGGTGTCGAGATGCACCCGGTTTGCGGGCTCCCCGGATACGGAGTCGAGAGCGATGGTTGCCATGGTTCACCGATTGGCCGCTTTGCATGACCGTCTTGTGACAATCGATTACCAACAGTTGCCCCGCGCGCCCTCGTTCCCTAACTGTTCACACGTGACCGACCTTAGCCCGACCCAAGCCGAACCGCCCTATCTGCGCGGCCTGAATGCACCGCAGCGTGAAGCCGTGCTTACCGTGGACGGCCCCGTCCTTGTCCTTGCGGGCGCGGGCACAGGCAAGACGGCGGCGCTTACCCGCCGCCTTGCGCATATCCTGTTCACCCGAAAGGCATATCCGAGCGAGATTCTCTCGGTCACCTTCACCAACAAGGCAGCGCGCGAGATGCGCCACCGCGTCGGGCAACTGGTCGGCGATGCGGTGGAGGGGATGCCATGGCTCGGCACCTTCCATTCGATCGGCGCAAAGATGCTGCGCCGCCATGCCGAACTGGTCGGGCTGCAGTCGAATTTCACGATTCTGGATACCGACGATCAGAAGCGGCTGCTCAAACAGCTCATTCAGGCGAATGACCTCGATGAAAAGCGCTGGCCCGCGCGGCAGCTTGCCGGGCTGATCGACGGGTGGAAGAATCGCGGGCTTACTCCCGGTGATCTCGATGCGGGCGATGCGGAGCAATATGCCAATGGTCGCGGCGCGGACCTGTATGCGCAATATCAGGAGCGGCTGAAGACGCTGAACGCCTGCGATTTCGGCGATCTGCTGCTCCACATGCTCACCATATTGAAGACCAACCGCGAAGTGCTCGAACACTATCAGCAACGCTTTCGCTACATATTGGTCGACGAATATCAGGACACGAATGCGGTCCAGTATCTGTGGCTGCGCCTGCTCGCACAGGAGCGCAAGAATATCGCGTGCGTCGGCGATGACGATCAGTCGATCTATTCCTGGCGCGGCGCGCAGGTCGAAAATATCCTGAAGTTCGAGCGCGATTTTCCCGGCGCTGCGGTCATCCGCCTTGAACAGAATTACCGTTCCACCCCGCATATCCTTGGCGCGGCGAGCGGTGTGATCGCCAATAATGGCGGGCGTCTGGGCAAGACGCTGTGGACCGAAATCGATGTCGGCGAAAAGGTCCGCGTGCTCGGCGTATGGGACGGCCCCGAAGAGGCGCGGCGCGTCGGCGAGGAGATCGAGGCGGCACAGCGCAGCGGCACGTCGCTCGACGATATCGCGATCCTCGTCCGTGCGCAGCATCAGACGCGCGAATTCGAAGACCGCTTCATCGCGATCGGCCTGCCCTATCGGATCATCGGCGGCTTCCGCTTCTATGAACGCGCCGAAATCCGCGATGCGCTGGCCTATCTGCGGATCATCAACCAGCCTGCCGACGACCTCGCCTTTGAACGGATCGTCAATACGCCCAAGCGCGGTCTGGGCGACAAGGCGGTGGCGCAGATCCACGCGCTTGCCCGTGCCGAGGGGGTGCCGCTGCTCATCGCCGCTGCCCGCCTGATCGGCACTGACGAATTGCAGGCGCGCGCCCGCAACGCGCTTGCCGCCTTTATCGGCGACATCCATCGCTGGCGCGACATGGCGTTTTCCTCCCCGGCACGGGGAGGGGGACCATCGCAAGGCGATGGTGGAGGGGGCGTGCCGCAAACCACTTCCGCCGCCCTGCCCCATCCCGAACTTGCGCGGATCGTGCTTGAGGAATCGGGCTACACCGCCATGCTTCAGGCGGATAAGTCCGCCGAATCCGCCGGACGGCTCGAAAACCTGACCGAACTTGTCCGCGCGATGGAGGAATATGAAAGCCTTGGCGCGTTCCTCGAACATGTCAGCCTCGTCATGGACAATGACGCGCTGGCCGAGGATGCGAAGGTCACCATCATGACGATCCACGCCGCCAAGGGGCTGGAATATGACACGGTCTTTCTGGTGGGGTGGGAGGAAGGGCTGTTCCCCTCACAACGCGCGCTGGATGAAGGTGGCATCGCCAGTCTGGAGGAGGAGCGCCGCCTCGCCTATGTCGCGATCACCCGCGCGCGCCGCCGCGCGACGATCCTGCACGCCGCGAACCGACGCATTTACGGCCAGTGGAACAGCAGCCTGCCGAGCCGTTTCGTCGGCGAATTGCCGCGCGAACATGTCGAGGAAGAAACCACCATGTCGGGCGGCGAAAGCCTGTGGCGCGCCAACTGGTCCGAACATGCCGACCCCTTCGCCAAAGCCGCGCGCAGCGAAGGACGCGGGCCGGGCTGGCAGCGCGCGGCAGGAAAGCTGGGCGGCGAATGGAGCAGCCGCACCTTCACCCGCGAAGCCCCCCGCGTCATCGAAAGCCGCGCCAGCGCGGTGAGTTTAGGCAATAAAGGCCGCGACGATATCGCGGTGGGGATGCGCGTCTTCCACCAGAAATTCGGCTATGGCCGGGTGGAAGAGATCGAAGGCAACAAGCTGGAGATCGAGTTCGAGCAAGCGGGCCGGAAGCGGGTGATGGACAGTTTTGTATCTCTTAAATAAACAAAGCCAAAATCTTAAGGTGGGGCGATGGCTGATTCTGAAATCATAGACCTCGAAGAAGACACGTCGCTGCATTCGGACCTGATCCGCAGAGTGCATAACTTTGCGCTCGGGCCGACCACCCCTTCCAACGCGTTGGTCCCAATGTTCGAAGCGATCTACAACGCAATCCACGCGATCCAGGACAAATTTGAAAGCAACTGGGCTGATCAGAGCCGAATTGACGTTGCGCTGATTACGGAACAAGAAGATGGCTTAAGCATCGAAGTTCGAGATAATGGCATCGGACTGACGCCCGCCAATTTCCGTTCGTTTCGTACATACGACAGCGGCTTAAAAGCCAAGAGAGGCGGAAAAGGCGTCGGTCGTCTTTCGTGGCTGAAGGTTTTTGACCACGCTGAAGTTACTAGCGTTTTCGAACACGAAGGTGTGTTTCTGCGTCGCGTGTTTTGGCTCACTTTGGATAACACGCAGCCAATTAAGAACCACAGGATAACCAGATCGGAATTCTCCAAATCTGGCACGACTGTCGTTCTCCGGAGAATGCGCCCAGAATATGCTCGTCATGTTCCAACCAAGACAGACACCGTGCTCCGCAAGGTCGTCGCTCACTTTCTTCCTTATCTTGTAGGGTCAGATAGGCCTTCGATATTTTTAGAGACTGATAACGAAAGCCACGATTTAGTAGATTTCTTAGGGACTAAGGAAGTGAACTTGGGTTCGGCAGACTTAGATTTGCCAAATAATGAATCAGCGCACATCGAACATAACCTGCTTGAGCGGGGAGTTATGGAAGGCGACGCCACGCACAAGTTTTACATTGCAGCAAATGGGCGTGTTGTTTCGGAGCACGATATTGGCGGCGCGCTTGGCCTGAAGACCTACATTGAGCGGGACGGCAATCGGTATGTTTATGCTGGCGTTGTGTCTGGAGATGCCTTCGATAAGTCAGTGAACGTGGAACGCACTGCTTTCGACATTAATACTGAGGTTATAGAAGCCGTCACTAGATCAGCCTTGTCAAAGGTTAAAGACATTCTGGCACCACAGATCAACCGAGTAATTGATAAGCAAGCCGAGCTAATGAAAAATGTTGTAAAGCGTTATCCTCGCTTTGCTTATATGGTTGAGAATCCGCGTGATTTTGTCGTCAATAGAGTTCCTCGCAACATGCGCTCCGCCGAGCAGATATATCAGCAACTTGCGATATACGACTATCGGGAAAATCGAGACATTGAGCGTCGCGTCGAAGTATTATCTAAGGCCGACAATGACGATGAAGATGTTATAAAGTCGGGCGTTGAATCGATAATTGGAAAGCTTACAAATCAAGAGTTTTCGGTACTTGCCGACTACACCGTGCGACGAAAGGTAATTCTTGATCTTCTTGAGCGGCGGCTTGGCTTCAAACCAGATGGATCAATGAAGCATAACTCGGAAGCGGCCTTACACAGCTTCGTCGTACCTATGCAGGTCGGCAATAATGATGTTCATGTTGAAAAACACAACCTGTGGATATTAGACGACAAACTGACCTACTATGAACACTGGGCGTCAGACAAACAAATTAAGAAACTCGTCGCCGAATCGGATTCACAGAGCCGTCCCGATGTTTTGTTATTTGGCGGACGAACTGCCTACCATCGACCTGGTACTGACCAGCCAGTCGTTTTGATAGAATTCAAAAAACCTGTCCGGAACGATTACTCAGAAGAAGAAAATCCGTTCACGCAGATTTACGGCTATATCGAAGAGTTACGGAAGGAAAGGTTTTAGACAGACAAGGCGGTTCCATTCAAGAGATCGATCAGAACACCCCATTTTTCTGCTATGTTGTTGCGGATATAACTCCAAACCTTCGAAAGTGGATGAGAATGGCGCAAATCAATGTTCCATTGCCGGGGGGCGGTGGATTTTATGGGTACAACGATGACTATAAGTCTTTTGTACAAGTTCTTAGCTATAAGTACGTACTCAAAGACGCAAGACTTCGAAATGAGGCCTTCTTTAAGAAATTAGGCATATAAACGGCTGTCTATTATTCTCCTACATAGCCATCTTTCTAGCCACCGGATTCCCATGACCGACACCCCCTTCCGCCCGCGCATCTGGCTGCTCAAAAGCTGCCCCTTTTGCCTGAAGCTGCGCATTGCGCTGTCCGAAATGGCGATGGAGGGCCGCGTCGAGTATATCGTCTTTGAAAAGGGCGATGCGGCGGAGGCGGATTTGCGCGCGCGCCTCACACAGGCTGGGATCACGCCAAGCTATCCGGCGGCGGAGGTTGCTCCGGGCGAATATGCCACCGAAAGCGACGATCTTATCGCCCGCTACGCCAGCGAAGTCGGGGTCGATCCCGAAACCGATCTGCCGCTGCTGCGCTATTATCGCGAGGGCGTCTTCCCCAAATTCCTCGACATGTTCCAGACGCTGAAGGACATGGGGCACGATCCCGCCTGATATCAGGTTGGGGCGAGCATGACGGACTGCCCTATCGTCATCGCAAGGCGCGCAGCGACGAAGCGATCCGGTGATCGCACGCCGCCGCTGGATTGCCGCGCCCCATCGGGGCTCGTGGTCTGAGCCCCTAGATTTCCTCCATTGATAGGTAGAGTCCGGCCTTCGACAAGGAGACGGACGAATGAAGCGATCGAGGTTCAGCGAGGA
>NZ_SNWD01000021.1 GCF_004361835.1 Stakelama pacifica | reverse complement strand
CCCTTTCATCCGATAGCCGCTTGCGCTATGACCACATGCAAACATGAGTTCATGTAAGGTTATTCACATGCCAACAATCGCGATCATCAGCCAGAAGGGGGGGGCGGGCAAGACCACCCTCGCCTTGCACTTGGCCGCAGCCGCCGAGGATTCCGGGTATACCGCGCTGGTGATCGACCTCGATCCGCAGGCGACGGCGAGCCAATGGGCGGCATGGCGGCAGGACGCGCCCCCGGTCGTGATCGACAGCGCCCCCCCTCGCCTCGCCGCCAAGATCGAGCAAGCGACGGCGCAGGGCGCGGAGTTCATCGTGATCGACACCCCGCCCCATGCCGACAGCGCCGCCAGCGCCGCCGTCGAGGCGGCCGACCTGGTGCTGATCCCATGTCGGCCGAGCGCGTTCGACCTGGCCGCGATCAAGACGACCGCCAGCCTTGTGAAGATGCGCGGCAAGCCCGCTTTCGTGATCTTCACGGCGGGAAGCCCGACCGCGCCGCGCATGTATGAGGAAGCGACGCAGCTCGTGCAGGATTATGGGCTGGACGCCTGCCCGCTGCATGTCGCGGATCGCGCCGCGTTCCGTCACGCGGCGGCCGAGGGGAAAACCGCGATGGAGATCGAGCCGGACGGCAAGGCGGCAGACGAGGTGCGCCAGCTTTACAAGTGGACATGCGAGCATGTAAACATGCAAGCATCAACGAAGCGGAGGGCCAGCGCATGAGCCGGAAGGGATCATTGCTTGCATTGCGGGATCGCGATCCCGCACCAACGCCGGCGTCGGCCGAGCCGGAGGGAAGGGCGGCCGTGCCGATCGCCGGCAGCACTGGCGTAGGCACCGGCAGCAGTTCGAGCAGCAGCCCGGTTGCGCCGAGCCGTCAGGGCAAGAAGGCGATGACGGGCTATTTCAGCCCGGAAATGTCGTTCGCCATGCACATGACCGCCCGCAAGCACGGCATGAGCTTGCAGGACGCGATGGCCGAGGCGTTCAACGACTGGCTCCGAAAGATGGGGGAAAGTCCTGTAGGCAAGTGAGCATGTTCACATGCAAACATATAGCTTAGGGGAAAACTCATGGCCGTGCTAATCGTGTCCGCCATCTTCGCACTGGTGATGATCGGATTGTCCATCCGGGCAAACGCCCGTTTCCGGCAGGAAAGGAAACTGCCGATGCAATGGCGGCTTTCACGATCAGAGCCGCTTTCCAATTTGGTGAATTGGTCCGCACCTCGCGTTCTAGCTCTCAGCTTCACGCCCTTCCTTGCGATCTGTGTGCTGGGGCTGTTCAATGTTGCAGCGATGACCCTAACGCCGAGGCCGGGGCAGGAGGGGATGCTGTTACCGTCCCTGATCGTTATTGGAGGCGCGTTCGTGGCGGCCCATGTTTTCCACCTTTGGTTGATCGGAAGGAGCCTGGGCCGAAGTTAAACTCAATGTCGTCATGTTCACATGCAAACATGGCAGTTAACGCCACGACACTGTCCTATTGCCGCCACGATTTTCGGCGAAGCAATCACGCTATGGTAGTTATTAGGCACGCGATCTTTCCTCGTGACACAGCTTCGGTGCTGGGCATCTGGCGTGAGTTCATCGCTAATTCGCCGGTCAATCTCGACTATCAGAATAATGACGCTGAGTTTGCAAACTTGCCTGGGAAGTATGCGGCGCCCAAAGGATGCGTGCTGCTTGCGGACCGGGAGGGGGAAATCGAAGGCTGCGTAGCGATGCGCCAAGTCACGCACGAGATATGCGAGATGAAACGACTATATGTTCGTCCCCAGGCTCAGGGACGGCATCTTGGTCGCGCGCTCGCTGAACGTCTGATCGAGGAAGCTCGCACTGTGGGCTACAGCGAAATGAGGCTCGATGTGCAAGCGAAGTTCGTCCCCGCGCGCAAGCTGTATGAGACTCTTGGTTTCGTCGCGGCGGAGCCGATTTCCTTCAACCCGGTTCCCGGCGCATCCTTTCTTGGACTTCACCTGTAGTCGAGTCCGTAGCTATCGACCAGAAAGTGATAAAGCCGGATCAGTCGATATGTTTGCATGTGAACATGAACGCTTGTCCACATAAGCGATCAGCGCAGTGGCTTGCGTTCGTGCCGTTTCTTGCAGAAGCCTAGGAAAGCGGCGCGGGGGCTTTTCAGCTCGGGCTTGCCCATGTCGTGCCACCACGACACCCATTCGTCATAAAGCGCATACACGTCATAGCCTGGCGCGGCCGTCTTGGCGTCGTGCATGGTTTCCGGGTCGATATAGGGCGCATCGTCGCCGGCGTTGGCGAGCGGATCGGGCTTGGACTTGAGGCCCGAGCGGTTGCGGAACAGGATCACGTCATCATCCATCGTCACCGCATAGTCGGGGAAATGGCCGTGGTCCGCGTCATGCTCGCAGACCTTCTTGACCAAGGCCCGGAACACCCGGAGCGGGCTGTTCGAGCCGCATTTCTTTTGCAGCAGCTCCAGGCCGATCTTCCATTCGTCCTTCACGCCGCAATGCTTGCGGGCCAGCTCATACATGCGCCGCTCGAACGGCTTGCGGAGCCGGAAATAGTCGCGGTGAAGCGTCAGAACATTCTTGCTGATGACCGAGCGATAGACCCAATCCGACAGGGTGATTTCCAGATCGAGCATACGGCCGTCGAACGTCTTGCGCGTGATTCTGGCTTCTTCGATCAGCCCGAAAATCCGCGTTTCCTCGACACCGCCCGTCTGGATATTGGTCCGCACCGTGGTCCCGCGCAGGCGGGTGAGGGCGTCGGCCATCAGCCGATAACCTTCGCCGCTGGTTTGCCGGTTGGTGGCGACGAGCATGTCATAGGCTTGCAGGCGCACCGTGCGGCTAGGTTGCTGGCCCTGATTCATCTTCGCGACGAGCTGCGAAATACAGTAGATCAATATGTCCTTGTCGTGGATCGTCGCCAGCCCCTTGCCCGAGGGGATAATCTCGATAACGTTGCCGTTATGCTCATAGCGCCGCATCCGGTTGTCGGGCTTGGTCGAGAGCGAGAAAACCGGATGCTCCATCGAGGCCATGTCGTCCTTGGGGATGGCGTCGAGAACATCGCAGATGAACAGGTCTTGGTTAGGGTGCCGCACCGGCAGCAGCGGCGTGCGATCGGCGCCGTCCACGGCCGTGGACGGCGCGGCGATCGGCGCGTCAAACAGGGAAGGGGCGGAGTCTATCGTCATTTCACGAACGCCACAGCTACTATCGTCATTTCACATACGCAAGCGGATTATCGTCATTTCAGATTCACCCCGCGCTATCGTCATTTCGATTACGCTTGGAGGGGGCGGGCCTATCGTCAGAATGGATTCACCCTATCGTCACTCTGGATTCGCTTTTTCGTCAGAGCGGATTCACCGCGCATTACAAAAACGCCAATTAATCCTTTATTTTCAACGTACTATAAAACCGCTCAAATCCCGTAACACGACTCTAAACCCATATATTAACACTAGAGCGAGGCTGTGGATAACTTTAGACCACCCCGCTTGAGGCGACGTCGAAAGGAAGAAAAGCGCCGCCTCTTGGGGCTCCGCCCCGCCGGCTCGCGGCCTTCGGCCGCCCCGGATCGCTACGCGATCCTCCCACCCGGCATCCCCACAATGAGCCGGCTTCGCCGGCGCGCTTTTGTTGATTCGGGGTATGCCGTGACCGTCACACCCCTATCGCCAACACATCACCAAGCCCAACCGTCGAAAATGGCTTTCCAGAAAAGCCAAGCGGATATGTGGGCGTTCCGATCGAGAGGGGCTGGGGAGGCGGAAACGTCCCCACAGGGGCGATTTCCGGCCCGCCCAGCCTCATTCCGGGCGTAGGTCAGGGGTTTCGGCGTCGGAACCATCTATAGCGCTCTCCGGGCTTCCCAGGGCCGCCCGTTTTTTCCGGCGCGAGATCCTCGCACCGTTTAAACGGCCTCACGCCTTGTCGAAGCGGCCCGCGAACTCGCGATCGGCATAGTATTTGAGCTTGGCGGCGACGATCGGCCGTTGCCCCGCGAGGAACAGGAGCTGGTAATCCTCGCGCAGCGTGCGGATTTCATCCGGCGTGAGCAGCGGGCGAGCGACATGCTGCGCGCCGAACGATATGCCGGTTTCGTCGCTGTCGATCGCGCGGCTCATGGTCTCGAACACGACCGTCTCCTGGCCGAGCAGATCGGAGACGAGCTTGGCGCTATCGTGATCGTTGACCCCGAATATCTGCAAGACGCCGGCATTGGACAGGAAGGTGCCGGCGCGGCGCTCGTAGAGCGCGCGGAGCTGGTGAACGTCCTGCAAGATCGGCCAGAGCTGGATGCCATAGCCGGCCATCAGGCCCATAGCGCGCTCGACGGGTTCGAGGCGGCCGAGGGCGGCGAACTCATCGAGCAGGAACAGGACGGAGCGGGCAGGAGAGGCCGGCGCGCGCGCCAGATCGGTCAGCCCTTGCGCGAGCATCAGGCGCAGCCAGCGGGCATAGGTGGCGAGCCGATCGGGCGGCAGCACCAGATAGACCGTCGTGGCCTGCGCCTTTACATCGGCGAAGGTGAAATCCGAGCGCCCCAACACCGCCGTCATGCGCCGGGAATCGAGGAAATGGGTATGGCGCTGCGCGGCCGACAGCACGCCGGCGGCTTCGCGATCGGACTTGCCCAGGTGGCGGTTGGCGGCGCGCGCGATCAGACCCCGCGCGTCCGTGCTGCGTGACATTTCCCGGAGCATCTTCTGGAAATTATCGGGCGCGAAGGTGAGGCAGTCGCGCACGGCTTCCAGCGTGCGGTCCGCGCCTTGCGCTTGTCCGTCGCAGGCCACCCACAGGAGGATGCCGGCGATCAGCGCCTTGGCTTCCTCGTTCCAATGCGCCTCGCCCGCTTCGCCGGGAGCGTCATAGACCAGCGCGTCGGCAAGCGTCATGGCGTCGTCGGCGAGATCGAGGCCGGCAGGGTCGAGGCGATCGAGCGGGTTGAACGCGGCCGAGGCGATACCAGTCACCCCGAACGGATCGAGGACATGGACCGGGCCGAACTTCGCGCGATGGCGGGCGGTGATGCGGGCATTCTCGCCCTTGGGATCGATGCACACGACCGGGCCGGAATAGTCGAGCAGATTGGGGATGATGGTGCTCACGCCCTTGCCGGTGCGCGTCGGCGCGATCGTCAGCAGATGGGCCGGCCCCGCATAACGCAGCAGCTTGCCCGACTTACGGTCGCGGCCGATCAGCAGGCCTTCGCCATTTTGGGCGAGCGGGCGCGTCTCGCGATCGGTGGCGAAGCGGGCCGAACCGTGGGTGTCATCGCCGGCAGGACCGCCATAGCGCAGGATCAGCGGTTGGAAGAGGGCGCGGAGCGTGACGAGGATGATGACCAGGCCCGTCAGCATCATCACGATTTGGTAGATGTTGGAATCGCGGGGCAGGCCGAGCAGCTTGCCGAGGATCAGCGGCACGCCGAGGCCCAGCACCAGGCCGGTGATGAGGAACAGGACCACCACGCCGAACAGGTGGCGGATCAGCGCGACCGGACTGGTGACGAGGGCCGTGATCGCCCATATCGGCTGTTCGCGCGCGATACGGGCGAGGTTGCGGAGCGCACGGCCGAGCTGGCGGAACCATTCCATAGCCGCTTACCCGTCCGCCCGGATCGTCGCCGGCGAGATCGCCAGCGCCGGGTCGGCGTCGGGATGATCGAGCAGCTTGAGAACGATCGCGGTGGCGAGGGGAGGGGGGACAGCTTCTGCGCGCAGCATGTCGAACAGGGCGTGTTCGTCGGCGTCGAGGTCCATGCCTTCGATCGCGAGATTGGCGCGGGCTTCGGCATCGCCTTCGCGCCACAGAGCGATTTCGGCGGGGGTGCCGCGCACATAATCGAGCGCGCGAACCTGGGCGCGGATCGCCTCGACATCGAGCCTGTTCATGGTGCGTCACTCCCTTCCGCTTCCGCGTCGAACGCGCGTTTGCCGCGCCGCTTCCACAGCGCCAGCATGTTGTCGGCATCCTCGCCCTGGGCGCGCGCGGCGAGATCGAGCATCGCGCCGTAGAGGGTCGCGCGATCATCGTCGGTCAGATCGACGAGGCCGGCTTTCTGGACGAGGCCGCCCAGCTCGATCAGGTGGCGCGTGCGTTCGCGGCGGGCCACGACCCATCCTCTCGTATCGGCGCGGCGCGCGGCGGCTTCAACCCTGCGCCTCGCCTGTGCCAGTTTGGTTTCCGCCTTGTGCATTGCTGCTAGTGCGTCGCCCAGCCTTGCGCCCGCGTCCTTGAAAGAAGGCCGCGCCATCGGAGCGCCACGCCTCCCGGTTTCCCTCAACCTGCGCTTCGGCGACGATGTGGAGCAGCGCTCCGGTCAGCACATCGGCGTCGAGCGCATCGGCCCCGGTGGAGGTGACGAGTTCGCCGAGCTGCTGGACCTTCTTCGCCTTGAGCGTGCGGGCCTTGTCGCCGAGCGCCCGCAGTTCGGCGTCATAGTCGCGGACCTTGCGCATCTTCTCTCCCTCGCGCCCATGATCGGGAGCCGCAGCGTAGCACGATCGCGCGCGCGAGGAACCGTTCCGATCCAGAAATGCGGCGAAGTCAATCATGCGAACGGCAGAGAGTGTGAGTGCGCGCTTATACGTCGTTGCCGACGCGCGCTCAGGAAGGCAGTATAGGGACCGTCATGGCGATCTACCATTTCTCGGCCAAGGTCATCAGTCGCGCCAACGGATCGAGCGCGGTTGCGTCGGCCGCCTATCGTTCGGCATCCGAGCTGCACGATGAGCGGCTCGGGCGCAATCACGACTTCTCGAACAAAGCCGGCGTCGTTCATTCCGAAGTGCGGCTGCCCGAAGGCGCGCCGGCGCGTTTAAACGACCGCGCGTGCCTCTGGAATGAAGTCGAGGCGGGCGAGAAGCGCAAGGACGCGCAACTGGCGCGCGAGGTGGAGTTCTCGATCCCGCGCGAGCTGGATCAGAAGCAGGGTATCCAGCTCGCTCGCGACTTCGTGGAGAAGGCGTTCGTGAAGCGCGGCATGGTCGCGGACCTCAATGTGCATTGGGACATCGGCAAGGATGGAAGCCCTAAGCCGCATGCGCATGTGATGCTGTCGATGCGCGAAGTGGGGCCGGACGGGTTCGGCCAGAAGGTGCGCGAGTGGAACAGCAATGCGCTGCTGAAGGAGTGGCGCGAGGCATGGGCGGACCATGTTAACGAGCGCCTGGCCGCGCTCGATATCGGTGCGCGGATCGATCACCGGACGTTGGAGGCGCAGGGGATCGAGCTTGAGCCGCAGCATAAGATCGGCCCTGCTGGATCGCGCCGCCTCGATCGTGGTGAGGATGCGGATCGCGCCGACGACCATGTGCGGATCGCGCGGGAGAATGGCGAGAAGATCATCGCCAGGCCGGAGATCGCGCTCGACGCGATCACCCGGCAGCAGGCGACGTTCACGCGGCGCGACCTGGCGCAGTTCGCGTTCCGGCACAGCGACGGCAAGGATCAGTTCGACCAGGTGATGAGTGCGGTGCGTAGCGCGCCCGAACTGGTGGCGCTGGGCAAGGACGGGCGCGGCGAGGACCGCTTTACCAGCCAAGACATGATCGACACCGAGCAGCGTTTGGAATGCGCCGCCGATCGGCTTGCTAACAGGGTGGGGCATGGTCTCCCGGCGATGGAGCAGTCCTTACGGTCCACCGCCGGGAGTGAGGGCCTGGTGCTGGGCAGTCAGCAGGAAGCCGCGCTTGCGCATATAACCGGCGACAAGGATATTGCCATCGTTGTCGGCTATGCCGGCACCGGCAAATCGGCCATGCTGGGGGTCGCGCGCGACGAATGGGAGCGCGCCGGCTACCAGGTGCGCGGGGCGGCCTTGTCCGGCATCGCGGCCGAGGGGCTTGAGGGCGGATCGGGCATCGCCTCGCGCACGATCGCCAGCATGGAATATCAGTGGGACCATGGCCGCGAGCTGCTTGGGCCGCGCGACGTGCTGGTGATCGACGAGGCGGGCATGATCGGCACACGCCAGATGGAGCGGGTGTTGTCGGCAGCCGAACGCGCGGGCGCGAAGGTGGTGCTGGTCGGCGACGCCGAGCAGTTGCAGGCGATCGAGGCGGGCGCGGCGTTCCGCGCGCTGGCCGAGCGCCACGGCGCGGCCGAGATCAGCGAGGTTCGCCGGCAGCATGAGGGCTGGCAGCGCGACGCGACCAGGGCGCTGGCGACCGGCAGGACCGGCGAGGCCGTCCACGCCTACGCCGAGCATGGGATGGTGCAGGCGGCCGACACGCGCGACGAGGCGCGGGCCGAGCTGGTGGACCAATGGGATGCACAGCGCAGCGCCGATCCGGACAAGACCCGGATCATCCTAACCCATACCAATGCCGAGGTCCGCGATCTGAACCTGGCCGCGCGCGATCGGCTGCGCGGCGCCGGCGAGCTGGGCGACGATGTGCGCGTGGCGGCCGAGCGGGGGCCACGCGAGTTCGCCAGCGGCGACCGCATCATGTTCCTGAAAAACGAGCGCGGGCTTGGCGTGAAGAACGGTTCGCTGGGGAAGGTCGAGCGGGTGTCGCCTGACAGCATGGCGGTGCGTCTCGATGATGGCCGATCGGTGGCGTTTGACCTGAAGGACTATGCCCATGTCGATCATGGCTATGCCGCGACCATCCACAAATCGCAGGGGGTGACGGTCGATCAGGCGCATGTGCTCGCCACCCCAGGCATGGACCGCCATTCGGCTTATGTGGCGCTGTCGCGGCACCGGGATGGCGTGCAGCTCCATTACGGCCGCGACGACTTCACCGATCAGCGCGAGCTTGTCCGCACCCTCGCGCGCGAGCGGGCGAAGGATATGGCGTCGGATTATCCCCGCGACCGGGACATGGAGGTGCGCGATTTTGCCAAGCGGCGCGGATTGTCCGGGGAGATCCGCTTGTCGGATGCGCCCGAAAGGCAGGGCGTGGAGTTTCTTGGTCCCCGGCGAGGATCTTCGCGCCAGATGGGCGAAGATCCTCGCACGATCAGCCGCGGCGGCGGCGAGGGTAAGGCCGCGGCCGAGCGACAGCCGCGGCGGGGCATGTTCGACGGGTTGAAGCTGTCGGCCGAGCCGGCGAAAGGCGCTACGCGCCCGCAGGAGCGCGCGTTCGTGCGGGCGGTCGAACGAACCTCGCGTTCGGCCGAGGCGGTGCTGCAGGCGCACGCATCGGGGAGGCCGGTGCTCGAGCATCAGAAGGTCGCGCTCGAGCGCGCGACCCAGGCGCTCGATCAGATCAGGCCGGGGGCCTCGCGCGACCTGTCGGCAGCGGTGCAGCGCGATCCCGCCTTGCTGCGCCAGGCGGCGGCGGGGCGCAGCGGCCCGATGATGGATGTGATGGCGCAGGAGGCGCGTGTGCGCGCCGATCCGAACTTGCGCGCCGATCGGTTCGTGGAACGCTGGCAGGGGCTCAGCGCCGAGCGCGACCGGCTCTATCGCGCCGGCGACATGGCGGGCCGTGAGAAGGCCGGACAGCAGATGGCGGGCATGGCGAAAAGCCTTGAGCGCGATCCGCAGATGGAAGCGATCCTGCGCGGCCGCATCCGCGAGCTGGGGCTTGAGATCGGCATGAACCGTGCCCGCGACATGAGCGGCGGCGAGCTTGGCCGCCAGTTGACACACGATCTGGGGATCGGCCGTGATCGCGGCCTTAGCCGATAGGAGAGGGAATGGACGAGGACGAGTATCGCGAGGATCAGCCGATAGGCGACGATCCAGCGTTGGCGTTCGAGAAGTTGCGCGGCGAGGTGTCGTTGCTGCGCAGCGCCATCGAAGGACTGACCGCCGCACGCGAGGCCATTGACATTCCCGATTACGAACCGACGCTGGAGCGCACCGAAAAGGTGCTGGGCATATTGGTCCAGCAGATCGACGCGATGCGGAAAAGCCCCGCGATGACGCTCACCCCGGAAAATATGGGAGGGCGTTTAAACGCTTCCGTCATGGAGACGTTGAACACGCTGCGCAATCACACCCAGGCGTCGAAATCGGCGGTGGACGGCGTGATGGGCGATCTGCGCGGCCTGGTGCTGTCCGCGCGCCGTGCCGACGAGCAGAACCGCTGGCTGTATATGATCGGCATCGGTGGGGTGCTACTAGGCCTGTTGCTCTATGCGGCGCTGGCGGGGCCGGTCGCGCGGTTGATGCCGGTGAGCTGGCAATGGCCCGAGCGCGTGGCCGCGCGCGTCCTGGCCGAACCGACGCAATGGGAAGCGGGGCAGCACTTGATGCAGCGCGCCGCGCCGGCGAGCTGGGCGATGATCGTCGCGGCCAATCCGCTCGCCGAGGGCAATCGCGAAGCGCTTCAAGCCTGCCGCGAGGCCGCCAAGAAAGGGAAGAAGGCGGTGCGCTGCACGATCGAGGTGAAGATTGGAGAATAGATAAACTGCAGTAGCTGACACTTCTCGGACAGTCGGTATCCGAACGTCTCGGCTTCCTAATCGCTGTCCTTGTTTGTCCAGCTTGGATGCCACGTGCTCAGCATGCGCGCTTTGGACAAGGCTTGTGAGCATGTGGGCCACTTTGGCGCGGGTATGTGTTAACAGGACCTGTCGGTTGCATTCCGGCGCGATTAAACTTCGATGGGCTAATTTCATTATCGTGGCGTTTAGTCACATCCTATGGAGGTGAGCATGAGAGGTTCCTTGATCTTGGCTGCGGCGGCGCTTGTCTTCGCCGCCCCGGCCGCGATGGCCCAATCCTATGGCGGCTATGGCGGTTCCAGGGGGCACAGCGGCAACCCCTCGTACGACCATCAGATCCGCAGGGATGGCGGCTACGGCAGCGATCGGGGGCACGGCTATCGGCAATCCTGGAGGGGCAGGTACAATCGCGGTGGTGATTACGGCTACAACAATCGCCATGAGCGAGAGGAGCGCCGAGAGCGCAGGCACGAGCGGCGGGATCGCCATGAACGGTATCGCGGATACGGCTACTAAGGTTACGCTCGCAGTTAGGATGGGCTTTGGATTGCGGCATTCTTAAAGGATTGCATCATGACTGATGAGACAGTGCCGACGACCACACGGGCGCAGGGGATGCTCTGCCCCGTGTGCCGCGTGGACCTCGTCCTTGCCGACCGGCAAGGCGTGGAGATTGATTATTGCCCGCAATGCCGGGGCATCTGGCTTGATCGCGGCGAACTCGACAAGATCATCGAGAAGAACGCTGCCTACGAAGCCGCCGTGAGGCCGCCCGCCGGCTATCCTCCTCAGACGCCCGCGCCAGCTCCGGGCTATGCGCAGCCCGCACCTTGGGGCGGGTATGATGAAGGCCATCATGGCGACCGCCATCATGGTGGTGGTCACGGCCGTGGCCACGGCGGCTATCGTCCGGGTGGCTTTCTCGGCGGCCTGTTCCGCCATTGACCCGTTAGTTCAGCGCAGCCTTAGGCGTTACAGCGGAGCGGCGCATAGGAGAAATAGCATGGGTGGGAGGTTCAGTGTTGCATTGGGCGCCGTGGTCATCGCTTTCCTGGCCGTCTCGCCAGCGGCCGCGCAGCGTAAGACACATGGTGCCGGCGTCAGCTGGAGCGGGAGCCACGGAGGCGTCAGCTGGGATGGCGGCCATGCCTATGAAGGCGGGAGCTATGGCGGCTATCCTGCTGCCTCGTCCCCGCCTCCTCCTCCCCACAAGGCGCCGCAGATCTCACCTTCACGAACCGAGCTACCTGTAGCGCAGCGCGAGCGGCGCGATGATCGCCGCGCAATGCGACGCCCCGTACAGCGCGCGCCCCATTGAACGCTTCGTCCTCAACGTAGATGGATTCCGGCTCAAGCTTGAAGAGCGTAAATAGTTGATCAGACCGCCATACCCATGATGTCCTTATAGGCGGAAAGTACCTTGTTTCGAACCTGTAGGGTCGCTTCGAACGAAACCGAAGCACGCTGCTGCATCAGCATTACGGTCGCGATGTCGGTGATGTCGCCGCGTTCGTAGGCCTCGGTAACGGTATCCTCCTGCTCCTGGAGCGCATTCACCTTTTGAAGCGCGGTCTGCAATGTTGCGTCGAAGCTCGACGGCGGCGCGGAGCTGTCGGGACCACGAAGCGCATTCGGTGCGGGGGGTGAGACAACCTCGCGAAGCGCGGCATTGCGCTGAAGAACGGCGTTGCGCAACGCCAGCACGTCGGCTGCTCCGTTCACATTCATGGTGGTACTCCAGGCCGAGCGATGCGCTACTTCTAGGTAGGAAAAATTAATGAAGCGTTAGGCATGTTTTTAGGCTCAGAATGCCTACGAATCTGTGGCAGCCGACGTGACGCAGACACCCTCGGCCAAATACCCGAGAAGGACATTGACGGCTCATGTCGCCGGCGACCCGCTCACGGGCGAGATTGACGCGCCGGGGTGGACCGCCGGGTGCTTTGCGAACAGCCCGACCTTGAACAGGTGTCCGAGCGACCGCGCGTTGAACACAAGGAGCGCCCCGGCTAGCGCCAGATAGCCCCAGGACAGCCAGGTCAGGCTTGCAATTGTCCGCGCCTCGTCCCCGAGGAAGTTCAGCGTGAGCCCGACCTGGACCGTGAACAAGCCGGCCAGCGCCCGCGCGCCCCACATGCCGAGTCTCAGCCGCAGCAGCAGCGCGATCCCAAACAGCGACTGCGCCGCCGTCAGGAAAAACTCTTCGTGCTGACGGTCATCGAGGGGGAGCGCGCTCAAGCTGCCGGCGCCGAGGCTCATGGCAAGCGGCAGCATGCCGACCAGCAGGGTCCATTGGTTGATCTTGTCCGAAATCATCGTGGCGAGGCCGTTCGCCGCCCGTCCCGAGAGCACGAACAGCACCGCGATCGTCACCGCAGGCGCCTCGCTGGCGAGCGGCGCGAGCCATTGAATCAGTAGGAACTCGTCGATCCCGATCAGACGCCCTGAATCGACCATCGCCTCGGCAAACGGTTCGGCCGAGGCGAGGATGACTGTCGCCGCGACGACCGTCAGTCCGGCCATCGCGGCCCACTGGCGCGCCGGCGACAGCCGACCTAGCGCCGCCGCGGGACCAGGTTCGTCCTCCTCGTCTTCTTCCGCCTTGGGCAGGTAGCTGACTCGCCAGACATAGGCGGCGAAGATGCCGACCAGCACGACGCTGTCGATCCAGCCGATCGCATCGCGCAGCAGGATCGTGAACGACCAGGCGGTGCCGATCAGCAGGAACGTAATCTCGGCCGCGTTGACCGGCGCGAGATCGATCCGACCCTGCCGCGTTCGAAACCAGTGGATGATGACCATCAAGGGCCAAGCTAGGCCGACAAGGAGCCGATTGGCGCCTGTCATATTGGCGGCGGCGTAGTGGACGTAGTTCGAGCTCGGGTCCTGCCCGGCGGCATAGGCATAGTAAAAGTCAACGGCATATTCCGGCAGCACGGTGACCAGCGCGATCGCGGCGACGATCAGGCCCTGGCTCACGCGCTTTTCTGCGGCTTCCGCACCCCAGGACAGCATGAAACCGGCTGCAAGGATCGCCGTGCCGAACAGGGCAGCGTCCAGGAGCGGGTTTGGGCGCCACCCGGCAAGCCGAAGCACAAGCGCGGGCATGGTGGCTGCAACGGCGACACCAAGGTAGCCGGCAAAGCGGCGGAGAGTGGCCTGAGGCGCGGATGCATTCATACTTCAGACCTTCCGGAGCGGCTCTAGTTAGCCAGTGATAATGCGATTAGTAGCGATCTCATGAGCCAGGCATGGAAACAAATCATCCGCGTTTGCACGTGCGCGAGGCCTTCTTTGGTTCGTCGATCCTGACCTCCTTGCCGCTAACGGTCAGATTCATCCCGTCGCCCACATAGGCAAGGCCTTGCGAAGGCGTGCTTAGTCTAAGCACCGGGCCGGAAGGTTGCCGCCTGACGTTGATCGAGGTCCCGTCTTGCAGGAAATCGACATAGAGAAGGCCGCCGTCGGCGCATCTATAGGTATGGCTCGCGACGATCGACGGCGGCATCGCCGGTGGCGGTGCCACGTTCGCGGCGTCATTCGAAATCTCACGCTCGCCTTTGTCGGAGCACCCCGCCAGCAAAACGGCAAAGGATACTGCCAGGAAAAGCGCGCCTCGCGAAACAGCGCCGCCGGTGCGCAAGCCATCGATGTCGGATATGCGTGTCATGCTTCCTCCTTCCAAGAGTTCGCCCAGGAGACCAATCGGCTCGGAGATGTCGCCGTGGGCGCGGGGGCGCGCGCCCACGGCGTGGTCCCGGCTGCAAAGGGAAGGCGGTTCTCATCTAATGGAGACCTTAACTTCCGCGATCTTGCTTGCGGAGGACCAAGCTCTATCGATCCCATCAGGCATTTGGACGGAATCCCTTCCTGGGGCGCTTCTTGGCCGGGTTGGATGGTCGTGCGGGTCGGAGGTGTCGTTGAAACAGTCTATCGCTGATCTCGAGCATTTGCCCGAAGTTGCGCCTCATCTTCTTGAGTCTCAGACCCGCAAGGACGCCGATGCACCGAAAGCTATGGACCAATTGCGATCCGACGGGGACGGGCGCCAGCGAATAGCTCTCCTCAAATCCGATCAGCCAACCAAATCCAAAACGTACTGTCACTTGTCGTTGCGGCTCAAGTGCTATGATGCGCGCGTCAATCGTGAAGAAGCGCTTTTTCGAGTTCAGCCGGAACGAGTATTGGACAAGGCCATCCAAGACGAGCGGCCCATTAATTCGTATGAACGGATTCCACCGCTCATAATTGTCGAACCGGGTCAACGCCGTCCACACCTTTGGCGGCGAGGCATGCAGGACCGTTTCATTCTCTACTAAAAACACGCGTCTCTCCTCGCGCCGCCGGGCAGCAGGATCAGTCGAACAAATCCGAAAGAAAGCCGCGCCTGCGTTTTTGTCCGTGGTGACCCGACCGATGGCGATCATCGTCATAGTGCCCCGCCCGGCTGGGACGTGGCTGCGCGTCTTCACGTGATTGCGATGGCATTGCGGCTTCGGATCGTTCGATGATCTTGTCGAGTTCTCCTCGGTCGAGCCACACGCCCCGGCACTGCGGGCAGAAATCGATTTCCACGCCTTGGCGATCGGAAATTGACAAAGTGACCTTGCAAACGGGGCAGAGCATGCCTTGGCTAGCTGCAGTGGACGAATTCATATTCGAGGTCCTCTTCCTTGGATCAGGGCCGATCCGCTTACATCGATTTTTTCACATGCCTGGTCAGCAATGAGCTGAATTTAATTCAGCTCATTGCTTTTCTCCGCCTGTTGGCGCTTCGATCCTTTGCCCACTCGAACGACATCGCCTTGCTTCGGTGCCAGCACGTCCGACAGCGTCACGAAGCCCTCAAGCATGGCATCGGCATGGAGCATCAGGGGTTCGATCCGGCGGGTAAGTATCCTGCCCATCAGCTTTACGCCCAGCCCTTGGCCGGTGAGATCGTGGTGAAGCCAATGCTGGCTGGGCGTCCGCACGATGCTCAACGTCTCGACAAACCTGAAATGCTTCCTGGTGCCGAAGCTCAGGGTGAGCGTCATGTTCGGATCGTCAATCGTGGCCACGCCGGTCAACATGGCGCGCAGGCCTGAGCGCGGATTGTTCGTGAAATAATATCTGATCGCGCCTGGGTCAGGAGAGCCGCATCTGATGGTCACATAGGGGTTCCAACGCTCGAAGCATTCGACGCGGCGAAGAATGATCCAGAGATGGAGGGCGCTGCAGTTGATCGGCGTCCGAGCGTGGATCTGCATGTCCTTGCTTCCGTTCGGGAGAATTGTCGCCTGACGGTCCCGCCGCGCGCGTCTTCCCGCTTGGACGAAATACGGGACCGTCGGCACTTCCCAATGTCGCAACTCCCGCTTCATCGCTCATCTGCCCCGACCGTCGGCGGGCCCTGCTCAGCGTCCCGTGCGGCAGGTGTCGGCACGAACTCAATTCGGCCATCGGAGGCCGAGCTCGAATTCATTTCCATGAGCATGGGACCGCTCACGGAAGGGCGGCTGAAGCCGGGCTCGAACAGCGTCCCGCCGAAAAGATTGAGGTCGCGTGCCTCCGCGCGGCCCATCGCAGCGAGCAGCGTGAAACCGGCGACATAGGCGTCGCGCCGAGCGGTCACGAGCTGCACGCGGCTGTTGAGGAGCTCTTGCTCGGCGTTGAGCACGTCGAGAACATTGCGCGTGCCGACGCTGTTCTCGGCACGAACGCCTTCGACTGCGAGCTCATTGGCGGCCACCGCAGCCTGGGATGACTGGATCACCACCTGCGTCGCCTGATAGCGCGAATAGGCAGCGCGCACCTCCGCGACGACACGACGCTCGACGAAAATGGTTTGTTCGAGTGCCTGGCTCTCGAGCGCATTGGCGCGACGCACTTCGGCTGCGGGCAGACCGCCCTGATATAGCGGGATCGTTGCCGATAGCCCGATGGTTGCTGTGGTCTGTGCCTGCTGGAACACGCGTCCGGGAAGGTTGCCGGTAAGCGTGCCCAGATAATTGTTATAACCGCCGCTTGCCACCGCCGAGAGTCTGGGGAGGCGCGATGCGGCGGCCACGCGGACGTCATAGCGTGCCGCCTTCGCATCTGCTTCGGCTGCGATAAGCTGAGGGTTGTTCTCGATCGCAAGCGACACAGCTTCGACAGGCGATCTGGGAAGACCAGGCAAGGCCGGTGGCTGTTCGAGATCGCGCGCGGGAAGGCCAACGAAGCGCAGATAGTTCTCCAGGCTGGCGTCCAATTGCGCGAGCGCCAGTTCCAATTGTCCCCGCGCGACCGACAGACGGGCCTCGGATTGAGCAACATCGGTTCTGGTCAGGTCGCCCACTTCGAACCGGTCTTGAGACGCCTGCAGGTTGGTCTCGAGAACCGCGACATTCTGCTGGTTAAATTCGACGATCGCGCTGTCGCGCAGGACGTCCATGTAAACCGAGACAATCGCGGTGAAGAGATCGGCCTCGGTGAAGCGCAAGTTCGCGCGTCCAGATTCGACGCGCGCATCGGCGGCCCGGATCGCATTTTTCACGCGTCCGCCCTGATAGAGCGGGAAGGACAGGTTTGCGTTTGCATTGGCGGCGCGCAAGGGAGCAGAAAAGCTGTTCGCGGAGCGGACCACGAATTCCTGATAATCGGCGGTCGCGCTCAGCGTCGGGCGTGCCGCCGCCTTGGCGATGGGCACGCCTTCATCGGTGGCGCGCAGCCCAGCCCTTGCCCCCGTCAGGCTTGGGTTCGTGCGATAGGCATGGATCAGTGCTTGCCGCAGGGTTTCGCCATGGGCGGCGCTGGCCATGGCCAGGGGGACCATGGCCACGAGCCATGTCGCAACCCGCCTGTTCATTTGCCGCCTCCATTGTCCCGATAGGCGAGCAAACGAAGTGCGTTGAAGACGACGAGCAAAGTCGATCCTTCATGAGCCATGACCGCCGGACCTATTCCGAGCCCCATGATCGTTGCCGGCACGAGCAACGCGACCACGCCGAGACTGACCACCAAGTTCTGCCGGATGATCCAGCGCGTGCTACGGCTCAAACCCACCGCGAAGGGCAGGTGGGACAAATCATCGGCCATCAGCGCCACATCCGCAGTCTCCAGCGCGACGTCAGATCCGGCGGCACCCATTGCGATACCGACGGTGGCGTTGGCCATCGCAGGGGCGTCGTTGACGCCATCGCCCACCATCGCGACCGGCATTTCTCCACGTAACTTCTTGATCGTCTCGACCTTGTCCTCCGGCATCAGATCGCCCACCGCCTCGTCGATTCCCACCTGTGCGGCGATCGCGGTTGCGACCTTCTGATTGTCGCCTGAGATCATGATCATGCGGGTGATGCCCAGCGCCTTGAGCCGCTCGATGGCTTCTTTTGCGGCCGCTCGCGGCGTGTCCATGAGCCCGATCGCTCCAAGGTCCCGCTCACCCTTGCGCACAATCATCGTCGTACGGCCCTGCTCGCGAAGGCCTTCGATCGCCGCGGTCATCTCGGCCGACAGCGCAGCGACGCCATCTTGACCGAACATTTCCGCCTTCCCGATCAGCACGACGTCGCCATCAATTCGTGCCTGCACGCCGCGCCCGGTGAGGCTCTGGAGGTCGCTTGCAGGAGGTACGGGCAATTCGTCGAGAAACTGCCGCCCGTCCCGCGCGATTGCCTCGGCCAGCGGGTGATCGCTGAGGCTTTCGACCGCCACGGCAATCGTCATGAGTTCGTCGTCGCTCACTCCGCTCGCGGCCACGATGTCGGTGATGCGCGGACGGCCCTCGGTGAGCGTTCCGGTCTTGTCGAATGCGAGCGCGGTGAGCGAGCCGAGGCTCTCGAGCGGTCCGCCGCCTTTTACCAAGACGCCGCCGCGGGCGGCGCGGGCGACGCCGGAAAGCACGGCGCTCGGTGTGGCGATCGCGAGCGCGCATGGACTGGCGGCAACCAGCACGGCCATCGCGCGATAGAAGCTGTCGCGGAATGGTTCATCGACAACCACCCAGGCGAACAGCAGCACCACGACCAATGCGAGGACCGACGGCACGAAGATCCGCTCGAACCGGTCGGTAAAGCGTTGGGTTGGCGATTTCTGCGTCTCCGCCTCGCTCACCATCTTGACGACCTTGGCCAGCGTGGTGTCCGCGGCAAGACGTGTCACGGCGATCTCGATCGCGCCCGGGCCATTGATGGTGCCCGCGAATACGCGATGCTGAGCGGGCACCTTGTCGGGCTGCGCCGCCGCTTGCGACCGATCCGGTACCGGTTCCTTGTCGACGGGCACGCTTTCGCCCGTAACGGGAGCCTGGTTGACGCTCGATCGACCAACCACCACGAACCCGTCCGCTGCAAGGCGCTCATTGGGTTTCACAACCACAATGTCACCGATCACGAGTTCCTCGACAGGGACTTCGCTCAGCCCGCCAGCGCCGCGCCGCACCATGGCCGTGCGCGGGGCGAGTTCGGCCAAAGCCTCGATCGCGCGCTTTGCCCGTCCCATGGCATAATGTTCGAGCGCATGCCCCAGGCTGAACAGGAACAGGAGAAGTGCGCCCTCTGCCCATGCACCCAAGGCGCCGGCGCCTGCTGCCGCGACCAGCATCAGCGTGTCGATTTCGAAGCGTTTCAGCCGGAGATTATCGATCGCTTCGCGCAGCGTGAACCAACCGCCTAAGATGTAAGCTGCAAGATAGCAGCCGAGAGATATCCATGAGGGAGCCGAGGTGAGCTTCTCGGCGGCAAACCCGCTCGCCAGCAGCGCCCCACATAGTAGCGCGAAGATCAACTCGGTTTGACCGCCGAAGATCCCGCCATGGTCATGGCTGTGCCCTTCTTCCTGCTCATCATGCTTATGATCGCCCGATCCATGGTCGTGCTCATCGCCGCGCTTGCGAGATAGGTCCGATTCCGTGCGAGTGCTGCGCACTCCGAGCCGGCTCAACTCGGCCTGGATCGCCTGCTCTGAGGTTCGCCCGCGATTGAATTCGATCCTGATCGTTCCGGCGGCGTTGGCATCGGCTTCGATCACACCGGGCAGTGCGGATACGCGATCAGCGACCGTTCTTGCCCGGCGTTGGTGGGAAATGCCTTCGAGTTGCCAGACTACATGGCCAAACTGCGCGGTGATCTCGGCACCGGCGCTCTTCACCATTTCGCGGATCCGGGCCAGCGAGATTGCCTCGGGATCGTAGTGGACACACAACTGGGGGACAGCCTCCTCGCCGTTGCCCGCCTGCACATGTGCGTCGTTGATGCCAGGCCGCGCGGTGAGAAGAGCGATCAATCTCGACACGCAGCGGTCCGCCGTATCCGCGACGCCGGGCAGAATGACCGGAAGATCAAGCCGGGCCTTTTCGGTCATCTCAAGTCTCCGATGTTTTGGACGATTGGGCGGAATGCAACATTGGTTGCGCCAATGCTGGACAAGCTAATGCGTGTATGCGGTCCGCAGCGAATCGCGTTTTCGTCTCCACAACAGCCCTTCAGGCCAAGGAAACCGGCAAAAGCCGGCGAGCCGAAGGCCACGCCAGACAAAAAATTGCAGGGGCCGCGCAAACCGGGATGGTGGGAGAAGCTCATCCGCGTCCTCCCAATTTCTGGCGGCATGTCAGCACTGGCCGATTGGCCCGCTCGATGTGCAGTACGGGTCCCGAAATGCGGGCCGTGATCCCGTTCCCGACATAGGTCGGGTCTTGCGAAAAGGCACTGAGCCTCAATGGCTTGCCATCCGGTGGTGTGAGGTCGATCGTCAGGCCATCGCGGAAGACGTCGACGAGATAGCTTCTGCGGTCGCTGCAGACGTAGATATGTCTTTCGATGGCATCGGGATCGGAACCGGGAATGTGATCCTGCGCCTCCCGGTCTTCCGATGCATTCGTACAGCCTGCTAAGGCCAGAGCGGCTGGCAGGAAGAGAATTGTGGTCGCGCGCCTACCCGTCATTGGGCACCTTCCAGAGACGCAATTTGTCGTCGTGGGCGCCTCAGGGGCGCGGCGCCCACGACGCGGCTCTTCTCGCACCCGAGCGATTGCCGACATGCAACCCGAAGGGCCGGAATGCGCGGGCGGGAGCCAATTTGACGCAGATCCTTTGGCGCGACAGATGCTCGATCGGCGCAGCTAAAAGGATCGAAGTTTGACCGCCGCATGCGCTGGATGACCGGGTGGGCGGCGGTCTCCCCCTCCACCAGCGAGGCGGAGGGGAAGTCACGGTGCGTCAGGCAGCGTTCGCGCGGTCGCGCGACCTCGCGTCCGGCGGTACGGACCGCCAGCGCGAGGACCCTTGTCATGCACTCTTCTCCGCGATGGTCTGGCGCGCCTTGCCGCCAAGGACTTCCACCGGCTCCAGCGTCATCAGGCCGACGTCCGGAATATCGTCGAGACCGTCGACAAAAGTCCGCAGCCGCTCTTCCTCATCGACAATCTCGATGACGACGGCCCGATCGCTCTCGAAGACGTGACGGCGGTGGACATGCGCTGATCGGCCAAAACCCAATCGCGCGTCCAGAACGGTGATGCCGGCCAGGCCAGCATCCCTTGCACGCGATGCGATCACCTCGAGCACCTTGCGATCACCAAGATAGGCGCCCTCATCGGTGTAGATTCGCAATAGCTTGATCGTTTCAGTCATAATCTTCTCCTTCACGCCGGTTCTGGTGCAATCGGCGAGGCATTCTCGTCCCGCTTACGCCGACGGTTTTCGATTGCTCCGAGCACCACCTTCGCAATCGACGGCAATACCAACAGGGTGAGAACGGTTGCGGCAATCAACCCGCCGATAACTGTGACTGCGAGCGGCTTCTGGACTTCAGCCCCCGTCCCGGTGGCGATTGCCATCGGAATGAAGCCAATTGCCGGAACAAAGCCGGTCATGATGACTGCACGCATCTTCTCGGCCATGCCTTCCCGGATTGCCTCAACCAGAGGCAGCCCATGCTCCTGACGTTCACGAATGGCCGTCATCACGACCAAACCGTTCAGAACTGAAACACCGGCCAGAACGATAAGCCCGACCGCTGCCGAGACAGAAAAGTTGATACCGGTCAGGGCGAGGGTGAAAATCCCGCCGGCCAAGCCCAGCGGCAAGGTCAGGAAGACCGCAGTTGCTCGTCCGGCCGATCCAAGGGCCACGAAAAGCAGCACGAAGATGGCGACAAAGGCAAGCGGGACCACGATTGAAAGTCGTGATGTCGCGGCTTGCAGGCTCTCGAACTGTCCGCCCCATTCCAGATAATATCCAGCAGGCAGCTTTACCTGAGCAATCTTTGCCTGCGCTTCCTGGACAAACGAACCTGCGTCGCGCCCTTCCAGATTCAACTGCACGACGACACGGCGCTTGCCGTTCTCGCGTCTGATTTCGTTGAGGCCTTCCGTGAGACTTATCTGCGCCACCTGTGCCAAAGGAACCTGCTTCCGCAGTTCGCCGGATTCTTCAGGCAAAAGCACAGGAAGTGAGCGGATGTCATCGAGATTGACCCGCGTTGCGTCAGGCACGCGTACAGTGATGTCGTAGCGCCGATCGCCCTCGTAAAGGAGGCCGGATTCGCGCCCTCCGAGAGCTGCGGCTACAGTATCGGCCACTTCCTGGACTGTCAGGCCGTAGCGAGCGATCATTGCGCGATCGAGTTTTACATCGAGCACGGGCGCACCGCCGACCTGATCGGCCTTTACGCTGCTTGCTCCCGGGATAGTCTGCAGCACCCGCACCATTTCGTTTGCCGTCTGCGACATTTTGTCGAGGTCGTCCCCATAGAGTTTGATCGCTACATCGCCGCGGACACCCGAAATCAGTTCGTTGAAGCGAAGCTCGATCGGCTGACTGACTTCATAAAGCTGACCGAGCTGAGCGCCGGCCGCCTTTTCGATGCGTTCAACTACATCGCCTTTGGTATGGACGCCATCCGGCCACTCGTCCTCTGGCTTCAGAATAACAAAACCATCGGAGACGTTCGGCGGCATCGGGTCGGTTGCGACTTCGGCCGTCCCCGTTTTTGAGAACATCAGTTCCACTTCCGGCAACTTAGCGACCGCTTCCTCGACCTTGCGCTGCATTGCCAGCGATTGTTCGAGACTGACCGAAGGCACCCGGGTGGAGGCAACCGCCAAGTTCTTTTCGTCGAGTTGCGGTATGAACTCCGACCCAAGCAGCCCGAAGACCGGAACGGCCGCCAGAAAGAAAGCGACGCCCCCGGCGATGAACGGGAGTGGCCGTGCAAGCGCCTTGTCGAGAAGAGGCAGATACCGATCCTTGCTCTTGCGGATCAGCCACACCTCCTTCTCGGCGACACGTCCGCGAATGACGATCGCTACCAGCGCAGGCACAAGTGTGATCGCAAGGATAAATGCGGAGACGAGTGCCAGCATGATGGTGATTGCCATGGGCGAGAAGGTCTTGCCCTCGACGCCTGTGAACATGAGGAGCGGCGCGAAGGAAAGAAGGATGATCGCCTGACCGAATACCGTCGGTTTGATCATCTCTTGCGAGGCGTGCATTGTCTCCTCAAGCCGTTCTCGAAGCGAGAGCAGCCGACCTTCATGTTCCTGCCGATGCGCCAGTCGCGCGAGACAGTTCTCGATAATGATTACGGCGCCGTCGACGATGAGGCCGAAGTCCAGTGCGCCAAGGCTCATGAGGTTGCCCGGCACGCCGAATGAATTCATTCCCATCGCCATCATAAGGAACGAGAACGGAATGACCAGAGCGGCGATGATCGCCGCGCGCCAGTTTCCCAGCAGCAGGAACAGCGACGCCGCCACGAGCAGGGCGCCTTCGGTGAGATTGCGTTCGACGGTTCCCACGGTGGCGCTGACCAGCTCGGCGCGGTCGAGAACGATTTTGGCTTCTACGCCCGGCGGCAACGTCTTCGATACCTGATCGATCCTCGCCGAAACGTCCTCGGCAACGATCCGACTGTTTTCGTTGATAAGCATGAGCACGGTGCCGATCACCGCCTCCTTACCGTTCAGACTTCCCGCGCCGGTGCGGAGATCGCCGCCGATCTTGACGTTGGCGATCTGACCGATCGTGATCGGAACGCCGCCTCGCGTGGCTGCAACGGCGTTCCTGATTTCGTCGACGGAACGTGCGCGCGCATCGACGCGAACAAGATAAGCTTCGCCGCCGCGATTGTAGTAATTGGCACCTACGGCAAGATTGGCCTTTTCCAGAGCCTCCCCTAGTTCGCTGTAGGAGATGCCGAAATTGGTTAATTTGGTCGGATCGGGTTCGACAACGAACGTCTTGGCGTAGCCACCGATCGAGTCGACGCCCGCAACGCCCGGCACTGCCTTCAGCTGGGGTCCGATGATCCAGTCCTGCACGGTGCGCAGATAGCCGGCTTTGGCGACCTCGTCGGTGAGCAGGTCGCCTTCGGGCGTGAGATAGCTTCCGTCGGGTTGCCAGCCAGGTTGCCCGGCGACCTTCTTCGCGCCCTTCCCGTCCGGATTGGTATAGCCGACGGTGTACATGACCACTTCGCCCAGGCCCGTTGTCACGGGTCCGATTTGCGGCTGCACACCTTCGGGGAGGTCCTCGGTCACCTGTCTTAGCCGCTCTCCGACCTGCTGTCGTGCGAAGTAAAGGTCGGTGGATTCCGAGAATATCGCTGTAACCTGGCTAAATCCGTTGCGCGAAATCGAGCGCGTCGTCTCTAGTCCTGGAATGCCAGCGAGCGAGATTTCGACCGGATAGGTAACCAGTTTTTCGATTTCGACCGGCGACAGACGCGGATCGACAGTGTTGATCTGCACCTGGTTGCTGGTGATGTCTGGCACTGCATCGATCGGCAACTTGGTCAGCTGCCAGATGCCGAGGCCAGCGATTGCAAGAAAGAGGAACAGGACCATCCAGCGGGCGCGGACGGACAGTGCGATAAGTCGAGCAATCATGAGCTATTCCTCCTCGCCTGCGCCCTTGCCGAGCTCGGCTTTCAGCAGGAACGCATTCGTGGTGGCGATCATCTGACCCGTCTTCAGCCCCGAAGCGATTTCCACGCGTCCGGCGCTGCGCCTGGCAACCGTGACATTGTTCGCGCGAAATCCGTCCTCGGTTCGCACAAAGACGACATCGCGGCCCTCCAGCGTCTGAAGCGCCTCCTCGGGAATTACGATCGCGTCCGACACCTCGCCGCGGCTCGGCAGCAAGCGGACCCGCACCGGCAGCCCTGGCTGGAGGCTTCCCGGAACGTCGAGCACGGCCGTTGCCGAACGCGTTTCCCCGGCAAGACCGGGCGTAATCGCGCGGACGCGTGCCTCGATTGTTCGTCCATCGGGTAACTCCACGACCGCCCGGTCGCCCGGAACGAGCCGCTGCGCATCCGTTGGCCCGACCGCAGCTTCGATTTGCACCTTCGACGGGTCCGCCACTCGGAACAACTCGGTTTCGGGTTGGACATATGCGCCAAGACTGACGTTTTCGCTGGTCACCCGACCGGATATGGGACTGGCAACGACTGAGCCGCTGCCATCGCCCGTGACATTGGCTGCCCTGGCCGCAAGCCGCGCGCGCTGGGCCTCGGCGGCCGCGACAGCAGCTTCGGCTTGCGCCCGCTCATAATCCACGCGAGCCGATACCTGCTGTTGGTAAAGTTGCCGTTCGCGAGCGAGATTGCGCTGAGCAAGAACCGCCTGCGCCTCTGCGGCGGTCTTCGCGGCTGCGATCTGGGCCGCGTCCCGGCTTCGGACGATGGCGAGCGCCTCGCCAGCGCGGACCGGATCACCGAGCCGCTTGTACACGCGGGTCACAGCCCCACTGGCCAAGGCCGTGACAATTGCCTCGCCGGTCGGCGAAGCGGTCACCGTAGCCTGAGCAAGAACCTCCGAACCGAGGCCGCCCGACTGAACCGTCTCCACAGCAATATTAGCCGCCCGGATCGCGTCCGGCGTCATCGCAAGAGTGTCCATAGGAGCGACCGCTTCCTCGGCCTGTTCCTCATTGCCGGTTTCAACGACAGGGTCTGCGGTACATTGCGATACCGCGACAGCTCCGGCGGCGACGAGCAACACCGCACCCGCTCCGCCCAGGATTCGCCTATTGGGTTGGATCATTGAACATCTCCGGAAATCAGGGGCCTGGCCGCGCGAGGAGTTCCAGCGCCGGAAGCCGCGAGGGCAAGAATGTGAAGCGGCGAAAGAGCTCCACCGAGAAAGTTTCCTTGCGCGTGCTGCGAACTGCAACCGAGCCCAGGACTGCGTGCGGTCAAGCAAGTCATTGGCCCGCAAGCCGCAGACAATGGGGTGTGCTCAATATCGATCACGAAGAAAGAGATCATTGCGCTGCCTCCATATCTCCCACAGCGGCGGCCTGACGTTCCAGGGTCGCCTGCGCTTCCGCTCTGGCGCGGCGTGCGGCGATGAGCTCAGCCTGCGTTTCGGAATACGCCTGTTGTGCATCAAGGAGCTCAATCAGCGAGGACTTGCCGGCCCGGTACGAGAGTTCGGCAAGTCGCAAGGCTTCGCGTGCCTGGTTGATGGCGCTGCCTGCCAAAGCCGCGACGCGGGCATCAGCGGCATCGAGCGCGGCTCGCGCATTTGCAATCGCCGCTTGCGTGTTGGTCAAAACGCTATTTCGCCGCGCTTCGGCCGCTTGAATGTCCGACCGGGCGGCCGCGACATTACCTTGATTGCGATCGAACAACGGAAGAGGCACAGACAAGCTCGCGACCAACGCGCGATCGCCCGTTTCGCGAAGCTGCCGCACGCCGACGCCGACAGACGGATCGAGACGGCCTTCGGCGCGAGCTTGGCGCAATTGAGCGTCGGCGATTGCGCGCTCGGCTTCGGCGAGGCGCACGTCGAGTGTTTGTGAGGCGCTAACGATGGGAGGCGGAGGGAGGAGATCGCTCCCGACGAGTTCGGCCGGCGGTATATCCGTTCCGAAAAGCGCTGCAAGTGAACGGCGGGCGGCCTCCTCCTCGGCTTCGGCCGCGCGCAGTGCCGCCGTCGCCTGCGCGAGGGCCGCATCGGCGCGCAGGCCGCGCAGCGGCGGCTCTTTCCCCGCCTCGACAAGCGCGCGCGCGACACGCGACACTTCGCGTGCCCTTGCTTCATTCTCACGGGCGAGGGCCAGGTTGTCACGCGCGGCTACACCAAGCGCGAAGAGATTGCGGACCTGCTGACCGAGATTGGCCCGCGCGATCGCGAAGCGGTATTCCTGAGCGGCAAGTTCGGCTTCACCAAGCGTCATCCGCGCTTTCCGCCGTCCCCCTATGTCGAGCCTCTGATTGACAGAGACGGTCGTCTCCGTTCCGTTGAACCCCGTATAGGGACCTGTACCTGCAAAGTTTTCGACCTCGACGTTGAGGACGGGATTGAAGCGGAATCGCGCCTGACGCAACCGCCCGCGCGCGGCCTCAACATCGGCACGAGCTGCGGCAAGAGCCGGAGATCTCGCGTCAGCTTCCTCGAGCGCCTGGGCAAGCGTCAGGACGGCGGGTAGAGGTCCCGTGCGGACCTCAAGGGGGCCGGACGGGACGGTGGGACCGGCAACCGCCGAATTGTCCACCTGCGCCGCAGCGGGCGTGGCCGATATAGCCACGAGCGCCGCAGCCATGGCGGGCGCAAACATAGGATGCATGTACAAAAAACTCCTGACAAACCAAAGGCGCACGCCCGGCTCGGCCAGGCGAAAGCGTCAGCTGTCAGGCGTTCGGAGGTCGGAAGGTGTCGGAATGAGTCGAGGGTGAAAGGCCCGGGACGATTCGCGCCGGTACAGCTTTGTCCGTGAACACAGCTTCCGGTTCCGGCGCGGCACCGACCGGAATTCCAACATGGTGACCGTGACAGCCGTGAAACTTGATCGAGGTCTTGGAAGGGTCCGACTGGCCGTCGTCGCTCTTTTTCGAAGCGCTCTCACAGCCATCGACAGACGCTACGGTACTCGTGCGGAAGCCCGCTTCGGTGGCATGCGCCATCGCCCCCGCCGTCACTCCGAAGGCGAGAAAGATACCGACAATGATGGATAGCCACCCTTTCATAACCTGCGCATCTAGCCTCTCGTGGATTGGAAAGGAAGAGACAATTGTGCCTCTTGCGAAAATCGCGTGACGCATAGTCGGGCTTTGCCATGATGTTATGTTGTGACATCATCTTACTGTCTGATCATATCCTGTATCATCATGCTTTAATTACAGTAATTCGTACAGAGTTTCTTGACGCCAACAATAATAAGCTCGCCAATCCATGCTGGAGATCAACACAATGCCTTCTAATGTTATTGATGTTTTACATCTTGGTTTCGCGCGATCCGGATTCGACCGGATGGCGCAATATGGCAAACCAGGCGACGGTAGAACCGCCCCTGATGGGACTGTAAAGTTTCAACAAACGCCAACCGCCGCTCACATGAAGCGTGCAGGCCCCGCGAAGTATCGGGAACGAGACAACACGCGTTTCCCACCCTACTTATATATGATAATGTCCTTTATCACACACTCAAATGGACCACGATCGTATGACCGGGACGGCCGCCACATCACCCCCGCAACGCCGCCCCGTCTTCCGGGCCGTCAGCTTCGATGAGGTCGGCGAGGCGATCGGCCGCTTGCTAGCCATCGCCATGCCGTCCACGCGCGCGGCCGAAACCGGCGCATCCGGCAAGGTCGCGGATTTCCTGCTGGCCTGGTGGAACGGCGACGAGTGCGGGCATTTCCCGATCATCCACTTGTGCAACGTCGATGCCGTCATTGCCGAGGATATGCTTACGGTCATGGCCTATCTGGCGCAGGAGTCGACCACCTACGCCGATGCCTGGGGCTACCGCGACGCGATGGGCGACCTTTGGGTGCGCTATCGCGGCGACCCCGCAGAGAGCGTTTAAACGCCTCCGAAGATCCACCGCAAAAGGGATGCCGGCATGATCGAAAATGACGATGAGGCTTTTGCCGACAACTACGCCGAGCGCGACCAAGCCAAGGCGCTGTGCGAGCAGGCGCGCGCGGGCGGGTTGCGTTTCGAGGCGTATCTACCCGGCGACATGGCCGATTGGCTGTTGGCGCAGGTCGAGCGGGGTCATTTCGTTGATCCGTCCGAGGCGGTGTTCGCGATCGTCAAGAACTTTATCGACATGGAGCCGCACCGCGATTTGCGCGACGAGCTGCTACGCCGGATATTAGACGATTCGGTTGCGCGCGGGCTTGAGGACGTGAAGGCGGGCCGCGTTCGTCCCGCTGATGAGATGTTTGACGAATTGCGCCGGGAGCTGGCGAAGCCTCGCCCCGAGCCGGCCCGTTGGCAGAAGATCGCACGATGAACCAGCTCGCCCCCCTGCCCTCGCCGGCGCTGGCGTTGCCGGCCTTGATCGCGGCGGCCGACGACGCCACGCGGCTGCGCTTTCTCGAATTCTTCGCCGTCACCATTCGCAACCCGCATACGCGCCGCGCCTATATGCGCGCGGCCGGCGACTTCCTGGCCTGGTGTGAGGCGCGCGGCGTCGCCTCGCTTGAGGCCGTGCAACCGCTCCACGTCGCGGCCTGGGTCGAGGCGCTGGGGCGCGAGCTGGCCGCGCCCAGCGTCAAGCAGCAGCTCGCCGGCGTGCGCCACCTGTTCGACTGGCTGGTGACGGGCCATATCGTGCCGGTGAACCCTGCCGGATCGGTGCGCGGGCCGGCGCATAGCCAGCGGCGCGGCAAGACGCCGGTGCTGGCCCCGGACGAGGCGCGGCGGTTGCTCGACAGCATCGACGTGACCACCCATGCGGGCCTGCGCGACCGCGCCCTGATCGGGTTGATGGTCTATAGTTTCGCGCGGATCGGCGCGGCGCTGGCGATGCGGGTCGAGGACGTGTTCATGCAGAACAGGCGGCTATGGGTCCGACTGCACGAGAAAGGCGGCAAGCGCCATGAAATGCCCTGCCATCACAATCTAGAGGATTATCTGACCGCCTATATCGACGGGTGCGCGCTGCGTGAAGATCGCAAGGGATCGCTGTTCCGCACGATCGCACGCGGGACTAAGCGACTAAGCGATTCCCCCCTGCCCCAAGCCAATGCCTTCGCGATGGTGCGCCGGCGCGCAGGCGCGGCCGAGATCGGGACGGCGATCGGCAACCATTCGTTCCGCGCGACCGGAATCACCACCTATCTGAAAAACGGCGGCACGTTGGAGACGGCCGCGACGATGGCGAACCACAGCTCTACCCGCACGACCCAGCTCTATGACCGCCGGCCCGATGACGTGACGCTGGACGAGGTGGAGCGGGTGTTGATCTAGGCGGCGATCGCCGGCGCACATCCCCAGCGCCCGCCCTGCCAATGGAACCCTACCTGCTGCGCGTTGCTGATCGCGGGCGGCTCGCCCTTGCACCAGAAACCGAGCATCTTGCCCCGATCGTCCAGATGAGCGTCGGCGACGATCGCGCGCGCGGCCTGGATGAATTGCCCATGCCCGAACACATAGACCAGCGAAGCGGCCGGCATGGCGGCGAGGCGGGCAAGCGCCGCCTCGCAGCGCCGGAGCAGAGTGGCGAAGCTCTCCGCCCCCTCCCCGTCGCAATAATCAGGATCGGCCTCGCTCCAATAGCGTTCGAGGTGCGGCATCCGCTCGGCGCTGCGCGTGCCGTTCCAGCGCGCCGGTTGCAGATAGGTGAACTCTTCTATCGGCCAGACTTCGACCGGGACGCCGGGGAAGCGCGCGATCGTCGGCGCGGCCGTCTGCCGGGTGCGGGTATAGGGCGATGTGACGATGAGCGCGGGCGCTTGCGTCCAGCTCGCCGCGACCTGGCGCGCTTGTTCGTGGCCGTGCTCCGTCAGCTCGATCGTCGCGAGATCGTGACACGGCACGCCGGCGTTGCCTGTAGATTCGCCGTGGCGGATGAAGATCGCCCGCATATGCGTCATCTATCCGAATACCTCGCTATGCGAGCCAAGGCGCGCGAGGCGCAGCGTTTCGTCGTCGGGCTTGGCGTAGATCAGCACCAGATCGGGCTTGACGTGGCAATCGCGGTAGCCCGCCCAATCGCCGCTCAGATCATGGTCGCGGTATTTGGGATCAAGCGGCGTGTCGGTCGCGAGCGCGGCCAGGACAGGCAGAAGATCGGCATCGAGGGTCGCTCGATGCCGGCCCTTTGATTCCCGCTTGTAGTCGCGCTTGAACCGGGTCGAACGATCAATCGTCCGCATGGAGGTCCGCCATCAGCGCATCGACGCTGGCGAACTTGGTCCCCTTCCCCGCCGCCAGCTCTGCCATTGCCTCGCGTGTCGCGGCGTTCGGAACCTTGACCTCGAAAGGCAAGCGCCGTTCGTCGGCGATACGCAGCATCAGCAGCCGGATAGCGTCGGAGATCGAAAGGCCCATCGCGCCCAGCGCGGCGGTGGCGCGTTCCTTCGTCGTATTGTCGATCCTGGCGCGGACATAGGTGTCGGAAACAGCCATTGGGATTTCCTTCTGAAAACGTAGTCCCAGTGTAGTCACAAAATCTGATTTTGGCAATGGGTGCGGTGATTATGCGCCTGCCGCTGGCGCGGCACCGTGGCTCTAGTCGCTCACGCTCCCCAAGCCCGCAAGCGGTCTTGGCCCAAGGTAACGATCCACATGGCGGAAGCGAGATCGCTGCGCGGATCTCGCGCAGCAGTGCCGGCGTGTGCCGGCGCCGATCCTGTTTGAAGGGGGGAAAGGCGGTCCCGGCCGCCTCTCCCCCGCAACGGCAATCAGCGGGACCGTGGCTCACTCGGCTGTGCCTCCCTGCGCCGCGCACCACTCCCGCAGATTCCCGCTGCCCCCTCTCTCGCCGGCGTTCTTGGGCGTCCGTGTTCCGGCCGATGGCATGGCCATCGCCGGACAGGCGATTTGAAGGGAGTAAAGACGATGACCCACGAAACCCGCGAAAGCTGGCTCAATGCCGTGGCGCAGGGCATGGCTCCGCTGTTCGAGGCGCTGGACGCCCCCCTGCCCGACCGCGTGCGCGTGGCGATCGGCTTCACCAGCAGAGGCGCGAAGGGCAAGGCGATCGGTGAGTGCTGGGACAACCGACTTAGCGCGGACGGGCATTTTGAAATCTTCATCCGCCCGGACCTAGCGCACGCGCCCGATGCGATGCCGGCGCAGATCGCGGCCATCCTCGCGCATGAGCTGGTCCATGCCGCCGTCGGCATCCCGGCAGGGCATGGGAAGGCGTTTAAACGGGTCGCGCTGGGGCTGGGGTTGGTCGGGCCGATGCGCGCCACCACCCCCGGCGAGGCGTTCCTTGCGGCCGTCGCACCGATCCTCGATGCCGCTGGCCCCCTTCCCCATGCCCGTCTCGACACGGACGGGGAGTCGACCGCGCCCAAGAAGCAGAAAACCCGGATGCTGAAATGCGAGTGCGCGACGTGCGGCTATACCGCGAGGACCGCGCGCAAATGGCTTGAGCAGGCCGGAGCGCCGCTTTGCCCGATCGAGGATCACGGCCAGATGAGCCATGAGCCGCTGGACGATGACAGCGAGGATGAGGGCGGCGAGGACGGCTAGACGCCCTGCCCTTTCATCCGATAGCCGCTTGCGCTATGACCACATGCAAACATGAGTTCATGTAAGGTTATTCACATGCCAACAATCGCGATCATCAGCCAGA
>NZ_SNWD01000020.1 GCF_004361835.1 Stakelama pacifica | reverse complement strand
CTCCTCGCTGAACCTCGATCGCTTCATTCGTCCGTCTCCTTGTCGAAGGCCGGACTCTACCTATCAATGGAGGAAATCTAGGGGCTCAGACCACGGTCGTTTTTATATTGAAGCGAGCCCACAAATCCCAGCCGCTCGCGTTCGGTATTTGAAGAATATACGCGATAAAAGCGCGGGAGCTGCGCATTTTCAATCTGTGATCGCGTCAGTCCCCCGAAATTCGCAAGCGGGTTGTCCAGGTCGAGTTCGAACTGGAACGGACCGCTGGTGTTCGGCGGTACAGGGTTTGCGGCCGACGAATAATAAGGGCGGCGACCGAGCGCTGATGAATTCCACCCGCCTGTTGATTGAAAACCGGAACGTTCGTTAACGTTTTTCGCATAAGCGACGCCGAAGAGCGCACCGAAATTGCCCCAGGTGTCGCTGAGCAGAAGCGACCCGCGCGGGCGCCATTTCTTCGACTGCGTATTATAATTATACTGCGCATTATACCGAATAACCCGTCCCTCATTATCGAACGGCCGCGGCGTTTGCAGATCGACATTGCCGCCTATTCCGCCTTCTTCGAGACTGGGCAGCGGCGACTTATACACATCAACCCGGCCGAATAGTTCGGACGGAAATACATCATAGTTGAACGCACGGCTTGAGCTACCGACACTTCCTGCGGAAGTCGTGCGGACCGGTGCGCCGTTGATTGTGGTCACGACGAAATCGGCGGGCAGCCCGCGAATTTCGACCCGCTGGCCTTCGTTTGTCCCGGCACCGCCATCGCGGGACAGGATAACACCCGGAATGCGCTGCATAGAATCGGCGACATTTGCCTCTGGAAACTTGCCGATGTCTTCGGCAACAATCGAATCGCGAAACGATACGGCCTCACGTTTCAACTCAACCGCTTCGGCAAGACTGCCCCGGAATCCGGTAACGACGATGTCCTGCGCAGCGCTGTCCGGCGTGCCGGCTTCGGTCTGCGGATCTTCCGACTGGCTGGTCTGCGCCCAGGCAGGCGTCGCAACGAACGTAAATGCGAGTACGCCAGCAGACACAGCTGACGCAAAATGCGATTTCCCCATTTTTCCTCTCCCTGTCACGTCCTCGGTCAGACCGGGCGCGTTGAGAGTTGTATGACAAGTTGTTATTTGTCAGTCAATATCCTAGTTGCGCTGTCCGGAGTTTTGCAGACCAGATCGGAATTCGAGGGAATTTGAGCTTTGGACGATCACTTTATGGCGGAAGCTGATCGTTTTTTTAAAGTTCGACTCACCCGGAGACTTTCGCCATTCGCAGGGTGGCACTTAATGTGGAGTGGCGGGTAAGGCTTTCGTGCATATGCTGTCGTGCAGCTTCCCGGGCGCGCGTTGAATCCATCCGGATGATGGCATCGACGATGGCCTCGTGTTCTGCGAGCACCTTATCTGCATAGGCCCGGTGAACTTCCTGAGGCTTTTCACCCAGATACAGACTGCGCGACGGAACCAGACGAACCCCCAGAAACTCGACAAAGCGAGAATAATATTCATTCTGTGTGGCGCGGGATATTGCGAGATGAAAAGCTGCATCGGCGCTCGCCGCCGCCATCGGATCGTCGGCGACCGTTATCATCGTTGTCAGCGCGTCCTGAATGGCCCCGATGTCCTGGGTTGTGCGACGTGCTGCAGCCAGCCCCGCCATTTCGGTCTCTACGGCCATGCGCATCTCAAGCAGCTTTATTACATCGGCAAGTTCCTGCACCTCCTCACGCGTGATCTGAAAAGCGCGGTATTCGGGCGTGTCGACCACGAATACCCCTGCTCCCTGACGGGAAACTGCCAGTCCCTGCGCGGTAAGGCGAGCCACCGCTTCGCGAACGACGGTACGACTCACATTCTGGGAAAGTGCGATCTCCTTTTGTGACGGCAAACGAGTCCCGGCACGCAATTCCCCGGATCGGATCGACGCCTCGAGTTTCGAAAATAATTCATCGGTTAATGAACCGCTCCGCGCGGCTTCTTCCCGTTCGGGGTTGCTTGCAACAGCGCGAGCATTCTCGCTACTTGTCATACCTATCTCCGGTTGTTACCCATGTTTTAGCACCTGCAGGCCGGACAGTCGATCTGGCAAGGGTGTACGGGAGAGGATTTATGCGATTACTCTTGCGCCAGCAGCGACCCGCGAGCGCCGCGCCTGAATTTGCGCCGGGTGTCTGTATGACAGCTGATGCCGCATTACGAAGTTCGTCCGTGGATAGGAGGTTTGCGGTGATCATTGGTCGCATATGCGCGCTTGCCATGGGTCTGATTTCGGCGACCGCGTCGGCCCAGCACACGCCGACACAAACGGCTTTGCCGGTAGTTGTGAACCCTCTTCCCGCCCCTCCCGATCGACATCCGCGAGCGAGAGTCTTGCTTGCCGACTACCGATATGACGATCTGTTATGGGAAAACGACAAGACCGCTCATCGGATCTACGGGCTTGCGCTGGAAAAAGCCGAGCCGCCGTCTGGATCGGGTATTGATAGCTGGGGCAAGAACGTCGCCTGGCCCTTTGCTGACCGCCAGTTGCGAGGCGGAGATCAGCACAGTTATCATGGCGAAGGAATGGATTTCTACCATGTGGGGACCACACGGGGCGCGGGTGGACTGGGAATATGGTACGATAACAAGCTTTGGACATCGCGCAATTATTCGAAATACCGCATTTTGCAAACCGGCGCGGTTGCGGATTTCGAGGTCGACTACGCGCCCTGGCCCGTAGATGTCGTCAGGAAGGTCTGGGAAACACGGCGCTTCACTCTGCCGCTCGGCACCCATTTCACAAGGATGGTTTCCACCATTCGCTCCGATCTCTCCGACCCTCTGATCGTCGGCATCGGTATCGGTAAGCGTCCCACAAGCGGCCGCGCGGGATCTGTTACGATTGATCGCCCACGCGGCATACTATCCTGGTGGGGGCCGGATGAACCGGAACATGGGCGCATGATGGTCGCGCTTAAGGTTGACCCCAAAATGATCGCGGAAATTCGCGAAGATGCCGACAATTACCTTGTTTTGCTTAAGGTGCAGCCGGGACAGCCCTTTGTCTATTATTCCGGATCTGCGTGGAATCTGGGCCAGGACCATGTCAACTCGCGCGAGGCGTGGGATAAATTGGTCGCGGCGGAAACCGTAGACTTTGACCCCGCTCACTAGCTCCCATTCAGGCTGGAATATATTTATGGAACGACGCAATTTTCTTACGTCAACGGTCGGTGCGGGAATGCTTGCCGCTTCCCCTCGGACTGCGGCCGCCAGCTCACAGACGGCTGTCTCGCTTCCCGCAGGAGGTGAGGACCGGCTTTATATGTTGGATTTGCTCGTTCGCATGGCAAATCCGGTGCTGAGGCCGATGGCGGAAGGTAAGCTTCAGGCGCGCTGGAATCCGGCGGTCAGCCCCACTTGGGATGGCCGCGATGTCAAGGTTGGTTATCTCGAAGCATTTGGCCGACTTATGTCCGGCATCGCGCCATGGCTCGCGCTTCCGGACAGCCCGGACGCTGAGGGGAAAATACGCTCGGCCCTCCGGGACAAGGCGCTTGCATGTTTTGCCCATTCGGTTGACCCCACCAGCCCCGACTATCTTTTGTGGCGCAGCGAGGGGCAGCCCCTCGTTGATTCCGCCTTTTACACTCAGGCACTACTGCGCGCGCCCAAACAATTATGGAAACCGCTGTCGTCAACGACAAAACGTCAGATCGTCACCGAAATAAAAGGGCTACGAAGGGTTGATCCACCCTACTCCAACTGGTTGTTATTCGCTGCGATGAACGAGGTATTCCTGCTCTCTGTCGGCGAAGACTGGGATCCGCTTCGCGTCGACATCGCTATCCGAAAGATCAATGAATGGTATGTCGGTGATGGATGGTATGCCGATGGAAACCGTTTTCATTACGATTATTATGGTTCGTATGTAATTCATCCCATGCTCACTCAGGTTTTGGACGTTCTTGCCGACGCAAAGATACGCATTGCCGGAGATTCCGCAGAGCAACTTCGCGAGACTGCCTATCGCCGGATGCAACGTTATGCTGGACACCTGGAGCGCATGATTGGTCCCGAAGGCGCGTATCCGCCAATTGGCCGTTCGCTAACTTATCGCACCGCAGTGTTTCAGCCGCTTGGTCTTCTAGCCTGGCGCAAACAGCTTCCTGAAACACTTGCTGAAGGAAGGGTGCGGGCCGCGACGCTCGCGGCACAACGCGCGGTGTTTTCCAACCCCACCAATTTCGATGAGGACGGCTATCTGACGATTGGTTTTGCCGGAAAGCAGCCCACTTTGGGCGATGTCTATTCCAATGCAGGCAGCATGTATATCGTAGCTGAAAGTCTGATTGCATTGGGGCTGGCTGCAACTGACACCTATTGGACTGCACCACCAATATCCTGGACAAGCAGAAACGCGTTCTCGGGCCAAAAATTCTTAAAAGATTATCCCGTCGATTATTAAATTGGCACTGCTTTGGCAGAAGTTCGAGCGGGGGTTTGTTGAGGTTGCATCTGCAGTGAGCGCAATCTGGACTCGCCCCGCTTAAGTGGAGAGGCATTCGCTCAGTGTGACGCGGTTCTCTCGAACTGCGCTGGGCTGATGTAGTCGAGCGCAAAATGGCGCCGGACAGGGTTGTAGAAGCCGTGGATATAGCGGGCAATAGCCTGCTCGGTTTGGGCGTGGGTGTAGAAGACGGTGCGCCATACGAGCTCGGATTTGATCGTCTTAAAGAACGTCTCGACCATGGCGTTGTCGAAGCAGTTTCCCTTGCTCGACATGGAGATACGGATGCGGTGGCGGCGCAGTTCGGCCTGGTAGTCCACAGAGCAGTATTGGCTGCCGCGGTCCGAATGATGAATGAGCCCTTCGGGCGGACGTCGCACAACGACGGCCCTGCGCAAGGCTGTGAGCGCGAGGTCGCGGTGCAGCCGGTCGCGGATCGCCCAGCCGACGACACGGCGGGAGAACAGATCGATGACCACCGCCAGATAGAGCCACCCCTCGCGCGTCCAGACATAGGAGATGTCCACACCCTATTTCTGGTTCGGGGCCGTCGCCGCGAAATCCTGGTCGATGATGTTGGGCGCGATCGGCCAAGCATGCTCGCTGTCGGTGGTTCGCTTGAACCGCCGCTTTTGCCGGCCGCGCAGGCCGTTCTAGCGCATCAGCCACGCCGTGCGCCGACGCCCGATGGCAAAACCCTCATCCTGCAACTCCCGCGTCATGCGCGGACTGCCATAGGTGCCGTTCGACAGCGCGAATGCCGAGCGGACATGCGCCAGCATCACCATGTCGTCCTGCTGTCGCTTGCTGGCGGGGCGGTTCTTCCAGACGAAGTAGCCGCTCTGGCTGACGCCGAGTATCTGGCATAGGCGGTGTACGGGGAAATCCTTCTTCGCCTGATCGATGAGCTGGAACTTGATCGACTTCCCTCCCGGCCGAAAAAAGCAGTCGCCCGCTTCAATATGTCACACTCCTGCCGAAGGATCTCGTTCTCCCGGCGAAGCCGCTTCAACTCGGCCGCAATGTCTGCCTGCGGCGCTGCGCCAGGCATTGCCGCCAGCCGATCACGACTGCGGCTGATCCAGCGCACCCGCGTCGACAGGCCAATGCCCAGATCCTCCGCCACCGCGCGCTGCGTGCGCCAGCTGGTCGCCGCCAGCCGCACCGCCTCGTCCTCAAACTCCTTCGTAAACCGTCGTTGCTTCGTCATCGAGTTCGCCTTTCACCTCAAGGGAACTCTCAACTTTTCGGAGCAAGTTCACAGATCGTCGATGCGACACTGGTTCCTGCTCCCAAGCAGCGCAATACCGAGAAGGAGAAGACCGCAGTCAAGGAGGGCAAATCGGCACGGCAGATCTGGCCGGGCAAGCCGAGCACAAGGCGCACCAGAAGGATGTCGATGCGCGCTGGACGGTCAAGATCGGCGGCAAGCTGCGGGCCAAAGGTCGAACATGTCTCCGCCCACCAGAAGAACCGATACGGCCTGTTCATCCGCACCATCGGCCTCGCCAAGGCACAGGCCAAACTCCCCTCTTCAACCTGGCCTACAATTTTGATCGCCTGATCTTCCACGAACGACAGGTTGCCGCGGCGTAGCTGCGCCACAGAGCCTCGGGCCGGAAAGGAACGAAACGCAAAACAGCGAAAAAGGCGACCCCAACCGAAAATCCGACGTCGGATGTGCCGCCAAAGGTGCCGATCATTTCATGCTTGCGCGGAAACCATCGTTATTGCGGGTGTCCAAGTTGCTTCCAGCGGCGCGCTGTCCCACAAGCCTGCCCCGATGAAATGATGCAGCCGGTCATAGGGTATCGCGTCCGACCGGGCCACCATGGGCTGGATGCTCTTGCAATCACCCGGTCCAATCAGACCGGCGATATAAGCCGGACACATCCGACGCCGCATCTTGTTAGCCAGCCCCTCCAGATATGGTGTTAGCCACCGCTCCAGGTCCGTCCGCCAATCCTCGTCCATCGCTAGCCTCCCTCAAAGCCAGCTCCCCGTGAAACACGCATTTCGCGCCAAGGGAATCCCGAAAATCATGCTTCTGCCAAACATCAGAGCCTGAAAGCGATGAAGGCCAACAAGACCGATCCACACGATGCAGCCGGCCTCGCGCAACTGGCGCGCACCGGCTTCTACAACGAGGTTCACGTCAAGTCGCCGACCGCTCATGGCGTACGCGCGCTTATCACCACTCGAAGCCATCTGGTCGAGGCGCGCGTCCGGCTCGACATCCCCGGCGCCATCAGTCGGGTGAACTCGACTGGACGGGCCGGATCACCAAGCAGGGCGACAGCCCTGTGCGTAAGTTGCTCTACGAGGCCGCGAACTCGTTCCTGACGCGCACCAAACAGAGCTTCGCGCTGAAAACCTGGGCACTGAAGATCGCCAGGCGACGCGGCCTGAAGAAGGCTCGCGTTGCGCTCGCACGTCGCCTTGCCGTAATCATGCATGCCATGATGCGCGACGTAACCTTGTTCGAAGCATGAAAAACGATAGAAGCAGTTCGCCAGCGGTGACGCTCTCCAGCTGACCCGATGGCGGTGTCCCGCGAGGGAACGCAGGGACGGACGATCTGCGAAGGTTACCGGATGGGCTTCAGAGCCCGCGTCGAGTCAATGCAACGTCCGGACTTGTGAGACCCGATACAGCACCACCGACCTTCGGGAAGGCGAGTGCGGACAGATCCTTGAAACCCTCAAGGGACAATCGCCGAGCAACTGCAAATTACAGATCCGGAGCCTAGAAGTCACCTTGTCCAGTGCAGAACCCAGCGCCTTGGCAAAAGGTGTTGAGCTCGGTTGGTTACGGCAAAAATAATTAGCCCTTGGCGGTCAGGCGAGAGCGTGCCAGAAAGGCCGTGTTACGTGACACAAGAGTGGCACAAAACGCGATAATGACATGCAGTTAACACGCTGACATTGCATAGATTATCTTGCGGCTTACCCCTCCCGTAGGGGTCACCATCTCCGTGCTGAGCGGCGGAAACGCACGATTGCGCCATTCTTTACCTCTTCGCCGGTACAGTGAGGCGGGAATGGGTAAAAGGGTGACACCGTGCAAGCACCCCGAAACCGGGGTCTATCATATTCCCCGAGAAAATTCCGGCGAGGATTTGCGCAGCGTTTGAAGGCAAGCGGCGTCGCAAGAAGAAACCGGACACGAAGAGCCTGAAGGAAGCCAACCTGCTGTTCGTTCAGGCCAATGGCGAGATTTAGAATCAGTTCAATATTGCAGTCGAACGGCTGAACCGGACCGGCAGCCCCCTGCCCTCACCGCACGACAGGGCAGAAGAGTTTTTCATCACTATTTCTCGCGCGGCAGCAACACCGTGCGCGCGCTTGCCGACAAAGGCCGTTTATCGCTCGCCGGCGAACGCGATGCGATGCACTGATCCCGGACGGCATGGCTGAAGCTACCTTCATTCGGCAGTCCAGCTAGCGCGAGAAGGGATCGGCGGCGAAAGCCTTCTCCCTCACCCCCTTCGGTGCGCCGCATCGCGCGGCGTTGGCAAAGCCGATTGCGAACGTTATAGCCGCATCCGGCACCGGGATTCCGGTGCCATTGATCGCGTCGGTGCCCGATCAAACGGGCGTAAATGGGAATGCGGTGCGGGGCTTGCCCCAAGGCCGCAGCTGTCCCTGCAACTGTAAGCGGCGAGTGACGGACACATGCCCTTCCTTTTCGAAGGGCGGCCACTGGAACGAGATATTCGATCCGGGAAGGCGTGACCGAAGCGATGACCCGTGAGCCAGGAAACCTGCCGACGTTAAGGTCGCTCTTGCTCGGGTCCAGGGGATGGCCGGGGCACGGTGTTCCGTCTGAGCGACGACAAGCCTGCGGCCGGAGCCGCATCGGCGCGTTGTGCGCGGGCGACTATGCGTGGCGCCCGTCCGTCGCTCACGCGTCCGGTGTCGTGCGGTTTCGCCGTCATGATCGTCGCGGCGCCCGCGAAGGAACCACCATGCGCAATCCCGCCGACACTCTGGCCAAAACGCCCGTCACCATCATCACCGGCTTTCTGGGCGCGGGAAAGACGACGCTCATCAGCCATCTGATCCGCAATTCCGGCAATCGGCGGCTTGCCGTTGTCGTCAACGAATTCGGCACGCTGGGCGTCGATGGCGATATATTGAAAGGCTGCGCAATTCCCGACTGCCCGGCCGAAAATGTTCTCGAACTGGCCAATGGCTGCATCTGCTGCACCGTTGCCGACGATTTCATCCCCACGGTTGAGCAATTGCTGGCGCTTACCCCACGGCCCGATCATATCCTGATCGAAACATCGGGACTTGCCCTGCCGAAGCCGCTGCTAAAGGCGTTCGACTGGCCCGCCATCCGTTCGCGCATCACCGTGGACGGCGTGATCGCGCTTGCCGATGCCGAGGCAGTGGCCGCAGGCCGTTTCGCACCGGATCTCGCGGCGCTGGAGGCACAGCGCGCCGCCGATCCCGGAATCGATCATGAAACCCCGCTTTCGGAAGTATTCGAAGATCAGCTCGCCTGCGCCGATATGGTGCTGCTGACCAAAGCCGACCTCGCCGGGCCGGAAGGAGTTGCCAAAGCGCGAGCGGTCATTGCCGAAGAGGCTCCCCGACCGGTGCCGGTCGTCGAAACGGTCGAGGGCGTGATCGACCCGATGGTCATTCTCGGCCTCGAGGCAGCCGCAGAGGATGATCTTGACCAGCGACCATCGCATCATGACGGTGAGGCGGATCATGAGCATGACGATTTTGACAGCCTCGTCCATCGGTGCGGTGAAATCGAGGACCCCGCGCGTCTCGCCGCAGATCTCGAAACGCTCGCGCGCCGCCACGATATTTTGCGGGTAAAGGGCTATGCAGCGGTGCGCGGCAAGCCGATGCGCCTGCTGGTACAGGCGGTCGGCGGCCGGGTGCGCACCCAATATGACCGGCCCTGGCGCCCCGATGAAGCACGCGACACGCGGCTCGTCGTCATCGCCGAACGGGACCGGATCGATGCCCAAAGGATCGCCGACATCCTCAGCCGCTAAGGCCGCGTCATGCATATCGTCTTTCGCGAAAGCCATGGTCTGGAAGAGAGTGCGACGCCGCGCGATCTTGAACAGGACCCGGCGGATCTGGTCGTGCTGTCCTTTTCGGACAGCGATCTGGGGGCGTTCGCCGCCGGTTGGCATGCGGCGCATGCCGCCGGGCGAGCACTGCCTTCGCTGCGGCTCGCCAACCTCGCCGATCTGCTCCACCCGCTCTCGGTCGACACCTATCTGGAGCGCACGCTGGGCGAGGCAAAGGGCATATTGATCCGGCTCATCGGCGGGCGCTCCTATTGGCCCTATGGCCTGCAACAGGTCGCCGCACATGCCAGCGAGCATGGGCAGGCGCTCGCCATTCTTGCCGCCGACGGGCGCGAGGATGCGGCGCTGGCACAGGCGTCGACCGTACCGCGATCGACCCTCGAACGGCTGGGTGCGCTCAGCGATACCGGCGGCGCGGTCGCCGCGCAGGCAGCACTGGCACAGCTCGCGCTCGCCGCCGGACTTTACGCCGCGCCGGTGCCCGGCATTCGCGAAATCCCGCCTGTGGGTGCCTGGCATGCCGATAGCGGCATCGCCTGCCCCGCCGCCTTCGCCATGCGCCCCGCCGCGCGCCCGTGCATTCTTCTGACCTTTTATCGCTCCTATCTGCTCGCCGCCGATCTCGATCCGATCGCGGCGCTCGCCGATGCGTTTCGGGCGCGCGGCTTTGATGTGCTGCCGCTATTCGCGCCGTCACTGAAAGATGGCCATGCCCGTGGATGGCTGACGCACTGGGTCGCCGCACTGGGGCCGGTCGGGATCGTAAATGCCACCGCCTTTTCGGCACGCGGCGGCGATGCGCGCGACGTGCCCGCCTCGCCCCTCGACGCCGCCGATGTTCCGGTGTTTCAGGTCGCGCTCGCCACCTCGCCGCGTTCGGCATGGGAGGAGAGCGAGCGCGGCCTGTCGCCCGCCGACCTTGCCATGCATGTCGTCCTGCCTGAGGTCGATGGCCGCATCTTTGCCGGGGTCGCCAGTTTCAAGCAGGAGGCGGTTCGCGACCCGGCGCTGCAACATGCCCGTCGCGCGCACCGATCCGATCCCGAACGCATCGCCGCCATCGCCGATCGTATCGCCGCAAACATCACGCTGGGCGCCAAGCCACCGGGCGACCGCCGCATTGCGCTCATCCTGTCGACCTATCCGGGCAAGGCGCATCAGATGGCGCACGCGGTGGGGCTGGATGCGCTGGCCTCTGCCGATGCCATCCTCAGCGATCTCGATGCGGCGGGCTATTCTGTCGCGCCGGGCGTGTCGCTCGCCGATACCTTGTCGGGCGAGGCGCTCGACTGGCCGGTCCCTGCCTATCGCGGCGCGCTGGAGCAACTGCCTGCCACGCTACGAACCGAACTCGCCGCGACATGGGGCGCGCCAGAGGAGGACCCGGCCGTGACCGATGGCAGTTTCCGCTTCGCTGCCACATGGCGCGGCGGCGTTCTGGTGGCGCTGCAACCCGAACGCGGGGTGCCGGCCGAACGCGCGGATGAATATCATGATCTGTCGCGGGTCCCGCGCCATGGCTATGTCGCCTTTTACCTCTGGCTGCGCGCACAGGCCATGGATGCGGCGGTGCATACCGGCGCGCATGGGACACTCGAATGGCTGCCGGGAAAGGCTGTCGCCCTGTCGTCCGCCTGCTGGCCTGAAGCGCTCACAGGCTCGATGCCGATCCTGTATCCCTTCATCGTCAACGATCCGGGTGAAGCAGCGCAGGCCAAACGCCGGATCGCCGCGATCACGATCGGGCATCTTCCCCCGCCACTGGTCGGGGCGGAAAGCGGCACCGGTCTGGACAGGCTCGAAGCGCTGCTCGACGAATTCTCGACTGCCGACGGGCTGGACCCTGCCCGGCGCGACCGGCTGCGCGCCGATATCGCCGATGAGGCGGCGGCCACCGGCCTCACCGCCGAACTGGGACTTGGCGACGACTGTTCGGACGCCGATGCGATTACCCGAATCGATACCTTTGTCTGCGATGTGAAGGACAGCCGCTTCGGCGACGGGCTGCACATTTACGGGCGCGGCGATTGCGGGGCGGCGGAGCGCGACGGCCTGCTCGCCGCGCTTGACGGACGCCGCGTATCGCCCGGCCCCAGCGGATCGCCCAATCGCGGGCGAAGCGATGTGCTGCCGACCGGGCGCAACCTGTATGCGGTCGATCCGCGCGCCATCCCCTCGCGATCGGCGCATGAACAGGGAAAGCGACTCGCCGACGAGCTGATCCGCCGCCATTTGCAGGATCAGGGCGATTATCCGCGCAATCTGGTCATCGATCTGTGGGGGTCGGCGACGATGCGCACGGCGGGAGAAGAGTTCGCGATGGCGCTCCACCTGCTCGGCGCCGCGCCGGTCTGGGACCATGGATCGGACCGGGTGACGGGGGTGGAGATCATGCCGATCGCGGCGCTCGATCATCCGCGCATCGATGTGACCCTGCGCATTTCAGGCCTGTTCCGCGACACATTCGGGCAGCTATGCACGCTGTTTGGTCAGGCAGTTCGCGCGCTGGCCCGGCGTGACGAACCCGCCGAATGGAATCCCTTTGCCGGGCGCGATGCCGGGCACCGCGTCTATGGCCCTGCATCGGGCAGCTATGGCCTTGCCATGGGCGGCGATGCCGACCGCTATACCGATGCCGCGCGGCGGGCAGCGGGTGAGGCATGGCTGGCCGCCTCCTCGGTCGCCTTTGACGGAGACGAAGAACGCGCCGATCCTGCCGGTCTGCGCAACCGGGTCGCCGCCGCCGACGCGTTCGTGCATTTGCAGGACCTTCCCGAAAGCGACCTGCTGCTCGCCGCCGATTATGCCACGCATGAGGCAGGGTTCGCCGCCGCGCAAAGCGTTACCGGCGGCGCCGCGGCGCTCTATCATGTCGATAGCTGCGATCCCGAACGGGTGCGCGCCCGAACGCTGCGCGAGGAGGTCGCCCGCACGGTGCGCGCGCGCGCCGCTAATCCGCGCTGGATCGCGGGAATGATGCGGCATGGCTATCGCGGCGCGGCGGAGATCGCGGCCACGCTCGACCATCTGGGCAGCTTCGCGCACCTCGCGCGCGTCGTCAGCCCCGAACTGATCGACCTTTATCATGACGCGACGCTGGGCACCGAGGAGGTTCGCGCCTTTCTGGCCGATGCGAACCCCGATGCGCTTGCCGCGATGGAGGCGCGCTTCGCCGCGCTTCATCGCTCGGGGCTATGGCCGACCCGGCGCAATTCGATTCTGGCGACTCTGGCATGAGCACCGCCCTGCCCCATAAGCGCGGCTGGTGCCCCACCGCATGGCAGCCCATGGCGGCGGGCGACGGGCTGATCCTGCGCATCCGCCCGCGACTGGCGCGACTATCGCCGGACCAGATGCGGCTTGTGGCGGATACCGCGCGCATCCATGGCAATGGCGCGATCGACCTCACCAATCGCGCCGCGCTGCAATTACGGGGCCTGTCGTACAATAGCTGGGAGCAGGCGCTGCAATCGCTGATCGCGGCCGATCTGGTCGATGAAGACCCGGGGCGCGAGGCGCGCGCGATACTCATCGCCCCCGACTGGCAACATGGCGACGACACCCATCGGCTCGCCATCGAACTGTACCGCAGGCTGGACGAACTGCCCGCTTTGCCCGGAAAGACCGGCTTGGCGATCGATACCGGTCGCGTCGCGCGGCTTACCGGCAATTCCGGCGATTTTCGCCTCGAACGTGGCGAAACGGGCGACATTATCCTGCGCGCCGATGGCCGCGCCGCCGGGGTTGCCATTCGCCATGGCGGGGAAATCGACGCGCTGATCGGGCTTGCCCGCTGGTTCACGGAAAGCGGCGGGGGTGAGGCGGGGCGCATGGCGCGGCATCGCGCGGCGCTCCCTGACTGGGCACGCGGCGATCTCCGCCCACTGTCCTGCGCCACTCCGCCGGAACAGGGCGCGCACCCGCTCGGCACTGCGCTGGCGCTACCCTTTGGCAGGATGGATGCGGCGATGCTTGAGCTGCTCGCCGGGATCGGCGGAATGCGCGCGCTGCGCCTCACCCCATGGCGGATCGCGCTGCTGGAAGGCGTTGCCCCGACCGTTCCTGCCATTCCCTTCGGCGATCCCCGGCTGCTCGCAGTGGATGCATGTGTCGGCGCGCCTGCCTGTCCCCGTGCGAGCGTCGAAACCCGAACGCTTGCCGCGCGGCTGGCGCCGCATATCAGCGGGCGGCTGCACGTGTCGGGCTGTGCAAAGGGCTGCGCGCGCGCCGGACCCGCCGACCTGGTCGCGACCGGCGATAATGGCCGCTTCCGCATCGCCTTCCATGCCCGCGCCGACGACCCCGCCTATGCCGAAGACCTGTCCCCCGACGATCTCGCCGCGCTTATCGAAAGTATGTTCCGTGCCGCATGACTATGAAACCGACGGGCGCACAATCTATCGCCGCTCCTTCGCAACGATCCGCGCAGAGGCCGATCTCGCGCGATTTTCTCCGGAGGAAGAGCCGGTCGCGGTGCGGATGATCCATGCCGCCGGGATGGTCGAACTCGCCCCGCGCATCCGTTTTTCGCACGGCTTTGTGAGTGCCGCCCGCGCCGCGCTGGTTCAGGGGGCGGCGATCCTGTGCGATGCGCATATGGTGAGCGAAGGCGTCACCCGGGTACGGCTTCCCGCCGACAATATCGTCCTTTGCACGCTTCGCGATCCGCGCGTGCCCGGCCTTGCGGCTGCGCTGGAAACCACCCGCTCCGCCGCCGCGCTGGAGCTGTGGCGGTCGCATCTGGCGGGTGCGCTAGTCGCGATCGGCAATGCGCCGACCGCACTTTTCCATCTGCTCGACATGCTCGAAGATCCCGCCTGCCCCCGGCCCGCTGCGATCATCGGCTGTCCGGTCGGTTTCGTCGGTGCGGTCGAATCGAAAGCCGCACTCTGGGCCGATCCTCCGGTTCCCTGCGCGATCATGGAGGGGCGGCCGGGCGGCAGCGCGGTCACCGTCGCCGCGATCAATGCGCTGGCGAGCAGCGCCGAATGACCGCCCCACTCGCCCTCGGCACCGTGCATGGCGTCGGGCTCGGCCCCGGCGATCCCGAATTGATGAGCGTCCGCGCCGACCGGCTGATCCGTTCCGCCCGCCATCTCGCCTATTTCCGCAAGGCGGGCCGCGCCGGCCGAGCGCGCCGGATGGTCGATGGGATGCTGCGGAACGATGTCGCTGAATTCGCGATGGACTATCCGGTCACGACCGAAATCCCGTTTACCGATCCCGCTTATACCGACCTGCTGTCCGGCTTTTATGCCGAATGCACCCGCCATCTTTGCGACCTTGCCGCTACGGGAGAGGATATCGTCGTGCTGTGCGAAGGCGATCCTTTTTTCTATGGCTCATTCATGCATCTCCATGCGCGGCTCGGCGGGCGCGTGCCGGTGTGCGTGGTGCCGGGCATTACCGGCATGTCAGGCGCGTGGACGGCGAGCGATCTTCCGATCAGCTGGGGCGATGACGTCCTGACGGTCGTGACAGCGACGCTGGGCGAGGAAGAGCTTGTCCGCCGTATCCGCGACACCGATGCGCTGGTGGTGATGAAGATCGGCCGCCACCTGCCAAAACTGCGGCGCGCCGTCGCGGCGGCGGGCCGCACGGAGGCGGCATGGCTGATCGAATATGCCGCCATGCCCGAACAGCGTGTGATACGGCTTTGCGAGGCAGGCGATACCGCGCCCTATTTCGCGATCCTGCTTATCCATGGTCAGGGGCGGCGGCCATGACCGGCTCCGGCTGGCTTGCCGTGGCGGGGCTTGGTCCCGGCGATGAAGCGCTGATAACGCCGGAGGTCAGCGCCGCGCTGGCACGGGCGAGCGATGTGATCGGCTATATCCCCTATGTCGCGCGGATCGCGCAGCGATCCGGCCTGACGCTCCATGCCTCAGACAATCGGGTAGAGATCGACCGCGCCACCCATGCGCTTCGCCTTGCCGCGGCGGGTCGCCGCGTCGTCATCGTCTCCTCCGGCGATCCCGGCGTCTTCGCAATGGCCGCTGCGCTGTTCGAGGCGGTCGAGGACGGGCCGAAAGCATGGCGCGCGCTCGATATCCGCGTGCTTCCCGGTATCACCGCGATGCTGGCGGCGAGCGCCCGCGCCGGGGCACCGCTCGGCCATGATTTCTGTGCGATCAACCTGTCGGACAATCTGAAGCCATGGCCACTGATCGAAAAACGGATCGCGCTCGCGGCCGAGGCCGATTTCGCCATCGCATTCTATAACCCGCGTTCGCGCGCGCGTCCTGACGGGCTCGACCGGGCATTTGCCGTGCTTCGCGAACATGGGGCGGAGGAACGGCCGATGTTGTTCGCTCGCGCCGTCACCACGCCCGAAGAGGTGCTGCATGTCGTGCCGCTGTCGCAGGCGCGCGGCGATATGGCCGATATGCGAACCATGGTGATTGCGGGTTCCAGCCGAACGCGAACAATCGATCGGCCCGGCACGCCCTTTCTCTACACGCCGCGCTCCGCACGATGACCGATCCACTCGATCACCGCACCGACATCATGAAACTCAGCCCTGTCCGCCAGGACGGGCCGATCGATCATCAGCACCGGCAGGTGCAGTGCGCGTGCCGCTTCGATCTTGGCGACCGCGCCGCTCCCCCCTGCATTCTTCGCCACGACCAGATCAATGCCATGCGCTTCCATCAGCGCCCGGTCCCCCGCCAGTGTGAAGGGACCGCGATCCACCACCAGCAGATGACGGGGCAGCGCGGGCGGCGTCTCGGGCGCATCGACGAAGCGCAGCAGATAATGATGCTGCGGTCGCGTGGCGAATGCGTCGACATGCATGCGCCCGACAGCCAGCATGACGCGCCGCGCCGGTCCGTTGAGCGCCGCGACAGCGCCCGCAATATCGGCAACGCGAATCCAGCGATCGCCCGGTTCCTCATTCCATTCGGGCCGGGTCAGCGAGACCAGCGGGACACCGATATCTTTTGCGGCGGCCACCGCATTCGCGCTCATCCGGGCAGCAAAGGGATGGGTCGCATCGACCAGATGGGTGACTTTCGCCTGTTCCAGATAGCGCGACAGTCCCGCCACGCCGCCGAACCCGCCGATCCGCACCGGCACGGGCTGATTCGCCGGTCGGGCGGTGCGCCCGGCATAGCTGAGCGTCGCAGCGATTCCCCGCTGTGCACAGGCTGCGGCGAGGGCGCTTGCCTCGGTCGTTCCGCCAAGGATCAGGAGATGAGTCATGGCTAATCGCAATCCGTGGCTGACGATTATCGGGATCGGCGAGGATGGACCGGCAGGGCTTTCCACCGCAAGCCGCGACGCGCTCGATCATGCCGACCATATTGTCGGCGCACCCCGCCATATCGCGCTTCTGCCGCCGCTTGCCTGTTCTGTCGAGCGCTGGCCAGTGCCGTTCGACGCGGGGATCGAGGCGCTGCTCGCCCGGCGCGGTACGCCGGTCGTGATGCTGGCGTCGGGCGATCCGTTCTGGTTCGGTGCGGGCGGAACGATTGCGCGGCACCTCTCTCCCGACGAATGGGTCGGGCACCCGGTGCCCGGCAGCTTTTCGCTCGCTGCCGCGCGGCTCGGCTGGCGGCTGGAGGACACCGAATGCCTTGGCCTGCACGCAGCGCCGCTTACGCGGTTGCGCCCGATCCTCGCGCCGGGTGCCCGCGCGATCATTCTTGTGCGCGATGGTGACGCCGCCCGTGACGCTGCGCGCTACGTGACCGATCAGGGATTCGGAGAATCCCGGATCAGCGTGCTGGAAGCGCTGGGCGGTCCGCGCGAGCGGATTCGCAGCTGCGCCGCCTCTGCCTTCACCTTTGACGATATTACGCATCCGGTGGCGCTCGCCATTCATGTCGCGGGCGAAGGAGCGGTCCTGCCGCACGCAAGCGGAATCGACGATCAGTGGTTCGCGCATGATGGCCAGATGACCAGGCGACCGGCCCGCGCGCTCACCCTGTCGGCGCTTGCACCGCGTCCCGGGGAAACACTCTGGGACATCGGCGCTGGGTCGGGATCGGTCGCGATCGAATGGCTGCTCGCGCATCGTTCGACCCGAGCCATCGCGTTCGAGCGCGATCCCGATCGGGCAGCCTGCGCCAAAGCCAATGCCGCCGCACTGGGCATGGACAGGCTGTCGGTGGTCGAGGGTAAGGCGCCGGCGATCCTCACCGATCAGCCGTTGCCACAGGCCGTATTTATCGGTGGAGGGCTCAGCAACGCCCTGCTCGACCATCTCTTCGACCGCCTCACGCCCGGAACGCGTCTTGTCGCCAATGCGGTGACGCTGGAATCCGAAGCACTACTGGGCACGGTGCATCAGCGGCATGGCGGGGAGCTGATGCGGATCGACCTGTCGCGCGCTGCCCCGCTGGGCAGCAGGCGCGGCTGGCGGTCGGCCTATCCGCTTGTCCAGTGGAGCGTGACGCTGTGATCGTCGCCGGTTTCGGTTGCCGATCGGGTGCAACGCTCGATTCCTTTCGGGACGCATTGGCGCTTGCCGGTAAAGGCCATTCGGTCACCGCGCTTGCCGCCCCTGCCGATCGCGAGCGGCTGCTTGCGCCTCTCGCCGATGCGCTCGGCCTGCCGTTCATCCCTGTCCCGCCCGACGCACTCGCCGCGGTCACCACCGCCACCGCCTCGCGCGCCAGCTTTGCCGCTCGCGGCACCGGCAGCGTGGCTGAGGCCGCCGCGCTCGCCGCCGCCGGACCGGACGCCTGCCTGCTAACCCCCCGCCATATCGCATCCGATCGGCGCGCCACCTGTGCCATTGCCAAGGGAAATCCCGAATGACCGTCCATTTCATCGGCGCTGGTCCCGGTGCCGCCGACCTCATCACCCTGCGCGGGCGCGACCTGATCGCCGCCTCACCCGTCTGCCTGTATGCCGGTTCGTTGGTTCCGGTCGCGTTGCTCGACCATTGCCCGGTCGGTGCGCGGGTCGTGAACACCGCGCCGCTATCGCTCGACGCGATCATCGGGGAAATCGCCACCGCGCATGAAGCGGGTCACGATGTCGTCCGGCTGCATTCGGGCGACCTTTCGGTCTGGTCGGCAATGGGGGAGCAGCTTCGCCGCCTGCGGGCGCTGAACATTCCGGTATCGATAACGCCAGGCGTGCCCGCCTTCGCCGCCGCCGCTGCTGCACTCGAAGCGGAACTTACGCTGCCCGGGGTGGCGCAATCGCTCGTCCTCACCCGCACCTCCGGCCGGGCAAGCGCTATGCCGCCGGGCGAAACGCTCGCTGCCTTTGCCGCCAGCGGCGCGACGCTCGCCATCCATCTGTCGATCCACCGCCTCCCCGAAATCGCCGAAGAGCTGGCAGGCTATTATGGAGACGATTGCCCGGTTGCGGTGGTGTGGCGCGCGAGCTGGCCCGACGAACAGATCGTTCAGGCGACGCTTTCGACCATTGCAAAGGCATCGGCGAACGGTCCCGAACGCACCGCATTGATCCTGGTCGGACAAGTGCTGAGCGCCGAAACCTTCGCCGAAAGCAGCCTGTATGCCGCTGACTATGAACGCCGCTTCCGCCCCCGCGCCGTGAACGGAGACGAAAGCTGATGCCCCCCGGCCTGATGATCGCAGCGCCCGCTTCCGGCATGGGAAAGACCACCGTGATGCTTGGCCTGCTGCGTGCCTTTCGCGGTGCGGGCGTCACGGTTCAGCCGTTCAAAAGCGGCCCCGACTATATCGATCCTGCCTTTCACCATGCGGCGAGCGGACGCGCCTCGTTCAACCTCGACAGCTGGGCAATGCCTGCGCCGATGCTCGATTCGCTTGCCGCGCAGGGCCACGATGCCGATCTGATTCTCGCCGAAGCATCGATGGGCCTGTTCGATGGCGTCGCGCTGCCCGGTGCCACCGGCAACGGGGCAAGCGCGGACATCGCAGCGCGCATGGGCTGGCCCGTCGTGCTGGTGCTCGACATATCGGGTCAGGCGCAATCGGCAGCGGCAACCGCGCTGGGTTTTTCACGCTTCGATCCCGGTATTCGCATCGCCGGCGTCATCCTGAACCGCGTTGCCAGCCCCCGCCATGAGCGGCTGGCACGACGGGGAATGGAGGCGATGGATATCCGGGTGTTCGGCTGCCTGCCCCGGCGCGGCGACCTCACGCTTCCCGAACGTCATCTCGGGCTGGTTCAGGCGGCAGAACATCCCGACCTCGACAGGGCGATCGCGGCCTATGCGGATTTTCTGCGCGAGCATGTTGATCTTGCCGCGCTGCGCGAGGCGGCAAGCGCGTCCCCCTCTGCGGAGCCCGGCTCGGCCACACCGATACCTCCCCCGGCGCAGCGTATTGCGCTCGCGCGCGACGACGCCTTTTCCTTCACCTATCCGCATCTGCTCGACGGCTGGCACCGGGCGGGGGCCGAAATCCTGCCCTTCTCCCCGCTTGCCGATGAGGTGCCGGACAAGCAGGCCGATCTTGTCTGGCTGCCGGGCGGCTATCCCGAACTTCATGCCGGGCGGCTTGCGTCGGCCGCCCGTTTCCGCGCCGCCTTGGCGGCCCATGCAGAGACCCGCCCGGTCCATGGCGAGTGCGGCGGCTATATGGCGCTTGGGCAAGCCCTGATCGACAAACAGGGCGTGCGTCACCCAATGGCCGGGCTGCTGGGGCTGGTGACGAGCTATGCCGAACGGCGGCTTCACCTTGGCTATCGCCGCGCCGACCTCGCCCGTCCGATCGGCGCTATCGCCGCGCAAAGCGTGCTGAGGGGGCATGAATTTCATTATTCCACCATCGTGGAGCAGCCCGATGCTTCGCTTGCGCGGGTGACCGATGCCGACGGCATGGCGCTCACCGATACCGGATCGTGGCGCGGCCATGTTACGGGTACGTTTTTCCATCTGATTACGGCGGACGCATGAATGGTTTCGTTTCCTTTGTCGGATCAGGCCCCGGTGATCCCGACCTGTTGACGCTGAAAGCAGTCGATCGGCTGTCTCGCGCGGATATCGTTCTGTTCGACGATCTCTCCTCAGGGCCGGTGCTGTCGCATGTCCGCGCCGGAGCCGATCTGATCGCGGTTGGCAAGCGCGCGGGACGTGCCTCGCCGCGCCAGCATCATGTCTCGGCTTTGCTGGCCGATCATGCGCGAACCGGCGCGCGGGTCGTCCGGCTGAAATCAGGCGATCCGACAATTTTCGGACGGCTGGAGGAGGAGATCGTCGCGCTGCGCGAGGCCGGGATCGCGTTCGAGATCGTGCCCGGAATCAGTTCGGCAAGCGCCGCCGCCGCTGCCGCCGCGATACCCCTCACCCGGCGCCTGTCCTCGCGCCGGGTGCAGTTCGTTACCGGCCATGACGTGAACGGCGCGCTGCCGGATGCGCGCAACATGGCGGCGCTTGCCGATGCACAGGCAACCACGGTCGTGTTCATGCCGAAACGCACCTTTCCCGCGCTTGCCGACGATCTTGCCGCGCATGGCCTGCCCGGCGACACCCCTGTCCTGTACGCCGAAAATATCGGCCATGTCGATCAGCGCCTGATCCGCACCACGATCGCCGCGCTCGCCCGGCAATTGCGCTGCGCGATATCCGATGCGCCCGCCCTGATCCTCTATGGCCCGTTGATGGAGGCGGAATGATCGACCTGCGGCTGATCGGCATCGGCACCGGAAATCCGGACCATCTGACGCGCGAGGCGGACAAGGCGATGCGCGCTGCCGATGTCATCCTGTTACCGCGAAAGCGAAGCGATACCGCCGATCTGATCGATCTGCGCCGCATGCTCTGCGCCGGTCTCGACGGCCCCCGGATCGCCGAGTTCGACCTTCCCGTACGCGCCACTGATGCGCCCTATCCGGATGCTGTGGAAGGCTGGCACGATGCGATTGCCGGTGCGTGGCGAACCGAGATCATCCGCCACCTTCCCGCAGGAGGCACGCTCGCGCTGCTCATCTGGGGCGATCCCTCGCTTTATGACAGCAGCTTGCGCATCGCCGCGCGGCTGAAGCGCGACGGAATGGCAATGCGGGTCGGCGTCGTGCCCGGGATCACCAGTCTTCAGGCGCTGACCGCCGCACACGCCATTCCGCTCAACCGCATCGCGTCTCCGGTCGCGATCACCACAGGGCGACGCCTGCGCGATCATGGCTGGCCGTCGGGGTTCGACACGATCGCGGTGATGCTCGACAAGGGCTGTGCGTTCGACGCCATCGACCCGGCCGGGGTCGAGATATGGTGGGGCGCTTATCTCGGCATGGCGCAACAGGCGCTCGCCGCCGGGCCGCTTCAGGAGACGGGCGAAGAAATCCGCGACCGCCGCGCCGCCCTGCGCGCCGAACATGGCTGGATCATGGATGTCTATCTGCTCCGCCGGGCGATGGCATGACCAGCGAGCCCGTGTTCGATCCCGCTTTCCGGGAAGGGTTCGATCAGTTGCTGCGCTGGCGGCGCGACGTGCGGCATTTCCGCACGACGCCGGTGCCCGAAACCGATCTTGAGGCCATGTTCGATGCGGCGGCCCTTGCTCCCTCGGTCGGCAATGCGCAGCCGTGGCGGTTCGTCCGGATCACTTCGCCCGCGCTTCGCATGACGCTTGCCGCGCATGTCGATGAAGCAAGCGCCGAAGCCGCCGCCGCGCTGCCCGATGCCGAACGCGCCGCAGCCTATCGCCGTCTGAAGCTCCATGGACTTCGCGAAGCGCCGGTGCTGCTCGCGATCTTCAATGACGAAGCGCCGATTGCGGGCCATGGCCTTGGCCGTGCGACCATGGCGGAGACGCTGCGCTATTCGACTGTCATGGCGATCCACACGCTATGGCTGGCGGCGCGGGTGCGCGGGATCGGTGTCGGCTGGGTATCGATCCTCGACCCCGATTATGTCACCGCACAATTGGATGTGCCCCAATCCTGGTCGCTGATCGCGCTGCTCTGCATCGGTTATCCCGAGGCACCGGCCGCCACCCCGGAGCTGGAGCGGCGCGGGTGGCAGGCACGCGAATCCATAGCGGAACGAATATTCGAACGCTGAGGGTCAGGCGCGACGCAATTCCTGCAACCGCCAGCGCCCGTGATGCGACAGCACCGTCATCGACAGCGGCGCGACATCGATATCCATTGTCGCGGCGAGCGGAAGTCCGAGCGTATGCGCGATCGCCGCCCGAACCACTGCGGCATGGGTGATTGCCAGCACCCGGCCCTCGCCCAGCCCGTCGATCCACGCACCGACCCGCGCCTGCACTGCCGCCATGCTCTCACCGCCCGGCATCGCCTGCACCGGATCGGCGAGCCAGAGGCCAAGCGCATCGGGCGGAAGCGCAGACAGGGGTCTCCCCGTCCAGTCGCCCGCATCCCGGTCACGCAGCGCCGCCGCCTCGACCGCCGCAATCCCTAACAGGCCGGCACTTTCGCGCGCAGTCCGTGCCGGGCTGATGAAACAACGTTCGGCCGGGGGGCCGGGTATCCGAAGCGCGCCGAGCTTCGCCCGCCCGCCTTCATCCAGTTCATCATCATCGTCGGCAAATCGCGCATCGCGCATCGCGGTGCTGGCACCGGCGCATAAAAGCACGAGGCGAAGGGTCATCAAACAAGCTCCTGTTCGGTTGACGTGCGGGGACGGCCAGTCCAGAACGGCGGCCATTCGGTGCCTTGCGGGAAGCCGGTGAAAATCCGGCGCGGTTGCGCCACTGTGATCGACACACATGCTGCTGTCGAGAGTCAGACCCCGCCCGGCGCCTTCACCCCTTCATCCGGGCGCATTTCCCGGCAGGAGAAAAGACATGAACGGCAACACTGCCGCGTTTGGCCACGATTTCCTTCCTATTGGCGCCGGGCGCCATATTCCGCTTGCCGAGATCGTTCCCTGGGCGATTTTCGGCACCGTCGTTGCGCTGATCCTCCTATATTTTGTGAGCACCGAACAGGGCGCCCTTGCCTTTTTCCACGGCACCTATGTGCACGAATATGTGCATGACGGCCGCCATCTGCTTGGCTTTCCCTGCCACTGATCGCTGAAAGGCCCGCTCATGATGAGGATGCTGCTCTGGCGGGGAATGCTCGCCGGACTGGTCGGCGCGTTCGTCGCCGCGACCTTCGCGCTGCTGTTCGCCGAACCCAATATCGAAGCCGCGATCGCGCTTGAGGCGCATTCGGCCATGCATGCCGCCGCAGGGCATGAGGAAATTGTCAGCCGGGGCGTGCAAAAGACATGGGGCCTGTACACCGCGCTGGGGCTGTACGGCACCGCGCTGGGCGGCATGCTGGCGATCCTGTTCGCGGCCATGTACGGGCGCGTCGCCCGTTGCGGACCACGCAGCCTGGCGCTGCTGCTTGCGCTCGCCGCCTTTGTCATCGTCGTACTCGTGCCCGGCCTCAAATATCCGCCGACGCCGCCTGCCGTCGGCCTGCACGACACCTTACGGCTGCGTACCGCCGCGTATTTTGCGATGCTGGCGCTTTCGATCGCATCGGCAACGGCTGCGCTGTGGAGCTACCATCGGCTTGGCGCGCGCTATAGCGGGCCTGACCGGTTGATGATGGCCGCAGGGCTGTACGTCGCGCTCGTCGCGCTGGGGCAATTGCTGCTGCCGGTGATCGATGAAGTGACAGCGGAGTTTCCCGCATCGCTTTTGTGGCAATTCCGCCTGACCTCAATCGGAACGCAGGCGGTATTCTGGCTGGTCAGCGGCGATCTTTTCGGCCGCACGGTCGAACGGCTGATCCGGGATCAGGCGGTGCAGCGGGCGCGCGGCTGACCGAAGCTCGAGGAGCAGCGGATCGAGGCAACGTCTTGGGGATAGCTGCCGGTAAAGCTTGCGAAAAGCAGATTGTTTGCCGCCGGCAGTCATGTCGGCGGCAAACAGGTCAGACCTGGCGGCTGCGTCAGGCGGCGGCAATCCGGACGGCGGTTTCCCGATAGCTGTGCAGCGGCCGACCGAGCAGGTTCACCAGACGCTCGCGGTCACCGTCTTGCGGGATCATGCCGTCGCTGACGTAGCGCTCGGCCATCAGCCGCATCTCATAGGCCGTCCATCTCGGCATGAACGTCGCCATGTTGGCTTCGAACCCGTCGGGGTCATCGCCGCCATAGACGACAGGCCGCCCCAGCACGTCCGACCAGATCGCCGCTACGTCGGTGCCGGTCAGCGTGTCGGGACCCACCAGATTGATCGTTTCGACCGGCAGAATGTCCGGCGCGGCATTGCGGCGGATCAGTTCAATCGCCGCAATCTCGGCGATGTCGCGGGCATCGACCATGGCGAGTCCCTTGCCGCCGATCGGCATCGGATAGACGCCATGCTGCAGGATAACGTCCTTCACCATCACCTCATTGTCGATGAAATAGGTCGGGCGCAGAATGGTGGCGCCGAAGCCCATCGTCTCCAGCATCCGTTCGGCGCCGCGCTTGACCGCGAAATGGGGGACGTTGACCGCTTCGTCAGCGCCGAAAACGGACAGGTAGACGACCCGTTTGATACCCGCCTCTCGCGCAACGTTGAGTGTAATGATCGCCTGCGTGAATTCGTCGCCTGTCACCGCATTGAGCAGGAACAACGTGCGGACGTCCGAGAAGGCGGCGCGCAGCGCGTCGATATCAAGCAGGTCACCCTGCACGACGTCGACGCTCGGCGGGAAGTCGGCCTTGGCGGGGTCGCGGGTCAATACACGCACATCGGCGTCGCGCTTGACGAGTTGATCAACGACGTGGCTGCCGACGCGGCCGGTGGCTCCGATTACGAGAATGGTCATGGCTTCGCTCCTTCATTTGTCTTGCTGACAGGACAAAGATGCGTGATCCATGGCAGTGCAAATAGCCGCGCAATTTGGACGCAGCGTCTCACTGGTGGAACGATATGGATTTGCTCGCGCTTGCCGACTTCACTCTGGTTGCTCGCCACGGCGGTTTCGGGAAGGCGGCGCGTGCTGCTCATCGCCCCAAAGCCACGCTTTCCCGCCGCGTGGGAGAATTGGAGGCGGCGCTCGATCTGCGGCTCTTCGAGCGGGGGCGGCGCGACCTCAAGCTGACCGAGGAAGGGCGCGCTCTGTTCGAGCGCGCCGGCGCGCTGCTGACCGAGTTGGAGGAGACCGCTTCAGCTATTGCCTCAGGTAGCGAGCAGGTGCGCGGGCGCCTGCGGATCAGCGCCCCGCTGCTGTTCTCGCAGACAGCGATGGGTCGGCTGGCGGCCGAGTTCGCGCGGGCCTACCCGGAAGTGCGATTGGAGGTTACGACGGAAGACCGGCCGGTCGATATGATCGAAGAAGGATATGACCTGGTGATCCGCGTCGATCCCGCGCCGGACGAAACGCTCGTCGGTCGGCCGTTCCTGCACGACCGGCTGGTGGTGATAGCCGCTCCTGACCTTCCGAAAATGCCCGGAAAGCGCATCCCGGCATTGGTGCGCGGCAGCGACGCGAGCCGAAGCTGGACTGCGGTTACGCCGACCGGGCCGATGGAGATCGAGGTCGAACCCGCGTTGCGTCTGTCGTCGCTGGTAATGATACGCGACGCAGTGCGCGCGGGTGCGGGCGTGGCACGCCTGCCGCTGTCGCTCGTGCTCGGAGACATTGCCGCCGGGCGATTGGTGAGCTGGGGCGATGTGGGGGGATCGGACATCGCGCTATGGGCGCTGTACCCGTCGCGCCGGCTGCTCAACGCCAGGGTGTCTGCCTTTCTCGATCACCTGCGACGCGCCTTTCCTCGCGCCGCACCGGAAGAGCTTGCCGCCTATCTCGACGCTTGAGCGCGGCGCATGGGCGCTTCCCTGCGAAACCGTCTTTCCCGGGCTATTGCGGCTATCCGTATTGCTTGCCAACGCGCCTCAGCGTTTTTGAAGGCAGCGTTCGCAGAAGGCAATTCAGGCCGGGTTTCGACCATTGTCGTATCGCTCAGCCGCCTCATCTATCTCACGCCCATTAGCGAGCGCCCAGCCGCACAGCGCCTCGAACGGCTGCCGCAGCGAATGGCCGAGCGGCGTGATCGCATACTCGACGCCGATTGGCGCAGTCGGGAGGACGGTCCGCGTGACGAATCCATTGCGCTCGAGGCGCTTGAGGGCATCGGCCAGCGCTTTGTGGGTGATACCGTTCAACCGTCGCTTGATCTCGTTGAACCGCGCCGGTCTGGGACAGATCGCGATGAGGATCAGGATGGTCCACTTATCGGCGATTTTGTCCAGCACCGGCCGGATTTGCGGCATCTCCGACAATGCGCGCTGCGCCACGCAGGCAAGGTCGGTATCCTCGGCTATATCTACGCTATTCATGGTGCGTTCTTGATAGCAGATATTCGTCGTATATCTAGTGACCCGTCTTCATCGGGACGGATAATGACAAATGAATCAAATGACGGACAAGGTGGCGCTGGTGGTCGGCGGTGCGAAGGGTATCGGGCTGGCGGTGGCGAAGAGGCTCGCGGTGGAAGGCGCTGCAGTAATCATCACCGGTCGCGCAGCCAATGAGGTCGATCTGGCGGTTGAGCAGATCGGCCACGAGGCGATCGGCCTTGTCGCCGACGCCGGATCGCCGCAGGATCTGGAGCGCATCATGGCCACGATCCGGGACGTGCATGGCCATATCGATGCCATGGTCCTCAACGCCGGCCTCAGCGAGCCCGCGCCGCTCGCCGACATCACCACCGACCATTTCGACCGACACTTCGCCGTGAATGTCGGGGGCGCCGTATATGGTCTGAAGTCTGCGCTCGACATACTTCGCGACGGGAGCAGCGTCGTGCTGATGGGGTCGGTAGCGGGATCGATCAGTGTCTCAGGTTACGGCACGTACGCCGCGACAAAGGCGGCCCTGCGATCCTACGCTCGCACATGGGCGACGGAGCTCGCGCCACGAGGCATTCGGGTGAACGTGGTGGCGCCGGGGCCCACCGACACGGAGATGATGGCGCGCGTCCCCGACGATGTGCGCGCGGCTCTGATCGCACCGATCCCGCTCGGCCGCATGGCGAGACCGGAGGAAGTCGCAGCAGCTACTTTGTTTTTGCTCAGCGACGAGGCGAGCTTCACCACTGGAGCGGAACTGTTCGTTGATGGAGGAATGGGGCAGGTCTGACAAAGACCGCCCGGCGGGCCGTCTCCGGCCCATGCGTTTCGGGGCGCGTTGGTGTGAACCGACGCCTTGGTCAGCAGCAACCGTCCAGGCTGTCATTCCCGCGCCCCAAGCAAACGAGCTAAAGGTCGCCATTTATTGATTATCCGTGGCAACACGAATTTTCCGAAGCGCGCACCCGCCGCTCAGCGTTGCCTTGCCTGCAGGTAGGGAAGCAGAGCGAGTTTGACCGGCGACCGGGGCGCTGTGCTGCCGCCTCCCCTGTCCCTGCATCGGCACGATCTGCAACGTCTTCGGATCGCCCGACCAGCGCGGCAGATCGCGCTCGCAGCACCGATATCTGCCCGGCAGCGTCGGAGATCGCCCCGATTTTCAGCGTGAAGCCGGAGAGCCGGAGACCATTTGCGGAAGTGCTCCGGATACGAAAAAAGCCCGCTGACGCGGAACGCCAGCGGGCTTTTTATGGTGGGCGTGGCAAGGATTGAACTTGCGACCCCTGCGATGTCAACACAGTGCTCTACCACTGAGCTACACGCCCGAGGTGGGGCGATCTAGCCGGGGTTCACCCCCCTGACAACCCCCTGTTCGCGCTTTCGTGAAAAATTATGCGCGGCCGCCCGGCACGACGCCCGGTTCAAACATGCGATCGACCTCGGCAACCAGTTCGCGAAGGTGAAACGGCTTCGACAAAACCCGCGCATTCGGCACCGAATCCCCGGCGCGCAGCGTGACGCCCGCAAATCCGGTGATGAACATCACGCGCATCTCAGGAGCGATCTCCCCCGCCCGCTGCGCCAGCTCGATCCCGTCCATTTCGGGCATCACGATATCGGTCAGCAGCAGATGGAACTGCTCTTTTTCCAGAAACGGTATCGCAGCAGTGCCGCAATCGACCGCAGTCACGACATAGCCTGCCCGCTCCAGCGCGCGCGTCAGATATTCGCGCATTCCTGTTTCATCTTCGGCCAGTAAAATTCTGCGCATCACCAATCCCGTTCGCGTCCGTGCCAATATGCACCAGAACCATCTGATTTCCAGTCCCGGTCCGGCGCTTGTCAGCTTCCCCCACCCGGCCTAGCCTCCCGGCCGTGCAAGCGGACGATCCTTCCCCCTATCGTATAGTCGGGCCCGACCTGCCGGTCTCTCCGGTGGTTCTTTCTGTTCCGCATGCCGGGCGCACCTATCCGGCCGAACTGCGCGCTGCGCTGAACGTTCCGCCGGCCAGGCTGCTGCCGCTGGAGGATCGGCTGGTCGATATGCTTGCGCTCGCCGCGCGTGGCGACGAGAGCGCGATCGTGGCGACGCGCCCGCGGGCGTGGATCGACCTCAACCGCGCCGAATGGGAGCGTGATCCGCAGGTGGAGGCGGATGCGTCGCGCCAGTCGCTGCCGCGGACCAGCGCCAAGCTGCGCGCGGGGCTGGGGCTGGTGCCACGTCGGAGCAGCGGGGTCGATCATATCTGGAACCGGCGCTTCACCCGCGCGGAGATCGACGAACGGATCGCGCACGACCACCGCCCTTATCATGCCGCACTGGCCGCGTTGCTGCGCGCGGCGCGCAGCCGCTTCGGCATCGTCATCCTGCTCGACATCCATTCGATGCCGCGCCTTGCCGGGGCGGCCCCGCCGTCTGTCGTGCTCGGCGACCGCTTCGGCAAAAGCGCGTCGGACCGTTTCGTCGCGGCGGCGCAGGGCGCCGTCATCCGCTCCGGAATGACGGTGGAGATCAATACGCCTTATGCCGGCGGGCACATTCTCGACACGCATGGCGCGCCCGAACGGGGTATCCATGCGATCCAGATCGAGATCGACCGCAGCCGCTATCTGGATGCGGATGGCGCGGAGCTTGGTGCAGGCGCGACCCGCACGATCGCCATGCTGCGGCGCATCGTGACTTCGGTGTGCGATGAAGCAATTCCGGGCAGCGCGGCAGCCGAATAAAAAAACCACCTCGCGCGATGCGCGAGGTGGCCAAGGTTCAGGGAGGAGACACGCCCGAAAGCGTGCCGCACGATCCCGCGAAAGGGGGGGGAACACGAGATCGCGTACCAACTATATAGGCGGATGCACCGTGCCTTCAAGCACCATTGATCGCTAAAAATGCTTCGGTTCGACGCCCGGCAGCATCCGGCCCAGCACCCCGTCGCGCAAAATGAACTGATGCCGCAGCGCAGCGGCGATATGGATCACGACCAGCACCGCCATGGCGATGCCGAATATCTCGTGAAACTCGTGACTTGCGCCGGAAAAGGTACCGGTAACCGGCAAAAGCGGCAGGTCGAACAGCCCGAACCAGTTCACCTGATGCGGGCGCGGCCCGCCCGACATCATCGCCCATCCGCTGAGCGGCATCAGGATGATCAGCGCGTAAAAAATCCAGTGGACGGCGAGCGAGAGCACCCGCTCCCATCCCGCCATATGGTAGGGCGACGGCGGCACCCGGTGGGTCAGCCGCCAGATCAGCCGCCCGATGCTGAGCACCAGCACGGTAATCCCGATTTCGAAGTGGAGGGGCATGACGCCTAGCCCCTCCAGCAGCGATTCGTGCAACAGCCCGAAAATAAGGTTGAGGATGACGAGTATCGCGATCGCCCAGTGAAACGCGATTGCTCCGCGCGAATAGCGCCGCCCGGCCGGTCCGATACCCGTCATGACATCAGACCTGCGCCTGGGGCTGCGGCATACGGCCCGTGCTCATCTGCTTGGCGAACAGATCGCGCATCAGGCTGAGCGACATCAGATGGGCATAGATCAGCGGCAGCATGCCGTTCTGCACGATCTTGCGAAGCTGATCGCCGCGCATCTCGTTGAGCTTCTTCTCATCGACCATCTGGAAACCGCGATAGATGAACGGCTGCGGCGCGCCTTCGGGCTGGATCGACACTTCGCCGTCCATCAGCAGGCCCAGATCCTTCAGCTCGCGCATGAACTGGCCGGTACGCTGCCCCGCCTGTTCGAAATTCTCGTTGAATTCCAGAACCGCCTTGGTGAAGTCGGAGGGCTTGTCCTCAGTGAACAGCGCTTCGCCTTCTTCGAACTCGCCGATGATCTCCGACGTGGGATCGAAGCAAAGCGACAGTTCGTCGGCATCGGGACGCAGCTTGGCCAGCAGGAAGGGATAGCGGCGGACATAAGCCGGGAGGTAAGCCTCCTCAGTCATCTTGCCTTCCTCGTCGAAGAACAGGTTCACGCCCTCGTTCAGGCCCATCAGCGCCAGCGGAACCGGCTCATCGCCCATCGAAAAGACGATCGGCATCCGGCGCTGCACCATCGGGAACTCCTCGACGGTCAGCGGAACCGCGTGCGTGTCCTTAACGAACGGCGCTTTATCGGTCGATTTCAACCGGAACTTCGCATGCTCCTGCGACGAAAGCGGCCTCAGATCCTTATAAAAAAGCGGAAGCGATTGGTCTTGCGGCGCGGTCGCCATGAAAATCTCCTGAATTGAACCTTCGGTTCGCTTCCTATGTTCCGCGCGAAGCGGGCGCAAGCGATACCAATTTACCCGGATTACAAATTGCGCGCGGATCGATCGCCGCCTTCACCGCGCGCAGCATCGAAAGCCGGGCGGGCGAGCCCAACCGCTCCAGCTCGTGCAGCTTCATCTGCCCGATCCCATGTTCAGCGGAGATCGATCCGCCCGCCGCGACCACCAGATCGTTGACGAAGCGCGAGATCGTCTCCGCCTCCTGCGCATACCAGCGATCCCACCCGGCCCCTTGCGGTGCGCGGACATGGAAATGGACATTGCCGTCGCCCAGATGGCCGAAGGCGGTGGCATGGGTGCCGGGAAAGCGTGCCTCCGCCTCGCGCGCTGCATCGATCATGAAATCGGGCATGGCGGCAACCGGTACCGAGATATCGTGCTGCACCGCCGGACCCGCCGAGCGTTCGGCCTCTGAAAGCGAATGGCGCAGTTTCCACAGCGCCTCGGCCTGGCTCTCGCTCGCCGCGATCACCGCATCCTCGGCCATGCCCGCCTCGAACGCATCGGCGAGCACGGTTTCGAGCAGCTTTTTCGGGTCGAGTTCCTCCCCCTCCCCGCTCACCGCCTCGATCAGCACATGCCAGCGATGCTCGCTCGCCAAAGGCGCGCGGGTATCCGGAATCGCCGAGAGCACCAGCGCGAGCGAATCGCCGGGAATGATCTCGAAACTCTCTATCGCATCGGTGCGCGCCTCGATCCGGCGGAGCAGGTTCAGCGCGGTTCGCGGATGGTCGAGCCCCACCCATGCCACCGCCCGCCGGGCGATAGCGGGCACCAGCCGAAGCGTCGCGGCGGTGATGATGCCGAGCGTTCCCTCAGCCCCGATCAGCAGCTGGTTGAGATCATAGCCGCGATTATCCTTTTTCAGCGGCGCGAGCCCGTCATGGATCGCCCCGTCGGGCAGCACCGCCTCGACCCCTGCAACCAGTGCGCGCATCGTTCCGTGGCGAAGCACCTGCGTTCCCCCGGCATTGGTCGACACCAGCCCGCCGATCGTCGCGCTGCCCCGCGCGCCCAGCGTCAGCGGAAAGCGCCGCCCTTGCGCCTCCGCCGCTTCGTGCAGGTTCTGAAGAATCACCCCGGCCTCCGCCACCGCGAGATTCTGATCGGCATCGATCCGGCGAATGCGGTTCATCCGCCGCAGCGACAGGATCAGCGCGCTGCCGTCGGCGGGCGGGGTCGCCCCGCCGACCATCGACGTATTGCCCCCCTGCGGCACCAGCGCGACGCCCAGCGCGTTGGCGCGCTCCAGTATCGCCGCGACATCGGCGAGCGTATCGGGCTGCAACAAAGCCGGCGCATCGCCATGATAGCGGCCGCGCCAGTCGGTCAGCCAGGGAGCGAGATCGTCCCGATCCACGACCACCCCGCGCTCGCCCAGCCGCTCGCGCGCGAAATCGATCAGCGCTTTTTGCGAAGAAGAAACCATGGTCGAAGGGCTAGCATGACGATGGTCCCACGCCAATTCATCGGGGGTTAAATTGCGGTCGCTATCTTCCGCGTCCGTGCGTTCCATTCATCTCGCCCTTCTTGCCCTGTCAGGTGCGACCTGTATTGGCGCCGCCTCACTATATGGGGCGGTCGCGACCGCGCAGGTGACGTTGCATCAGCGCATCATCATCCGCATTCCGCGCATTCGCGATCCGCATGTCACGATGATGCGGGAAAAGCCGGTGCGCTGGCGTGAAAAAAGGGCCGACAAATGCCATCGGGTGAGCGATTTCGTCGGCGCGGCGATCACTGACGATCATTCGGTCGATCTGATGCTGCGCAACGGCGACCGGCTGCGCGCGAAGCTGGGATCGGACTGCCCGGCGCTCGATTTCTACTCGGGCTTTTACATGCTGCCGGGCGAAGACGGAAAGATATGCGCCCGCCGCGATTCGATTCGCTCGCGCGCGGGCGGCAGTTGCGAGATCGAAAACTTTCGACAGATGGTCGCCGAACGATAGGCTTTTCGCCTGCGAAGCTTGACATTCGCAGCAAAATCCGCGAGCGCGGCATCCTTATTCCGGCGTATCTTCGCCGCCTTTTCCGGTATGCTAATGAAATTTGCCGATCTCGGCCTCTCCGATGAACTTCTTCGCGCGGTAAACGATGCCGGCTATGACGAGCCGACTCCGATTCAGGCGAGCGCGATTCCCAGCGTCCTGATGATGCGCGACGTGATCGGCGTGGCGCAAACCGGCACGGGCAAGACCGCGTCCTTCGTGCTGCCGATGATCGATATCCTCGCGCATGGGCGCAGCCGGGCACGCATGCCGCGTTCGCTGATCCTCGAACCGACGCGCGAACTGGCGCATCAGGTGGCCGAGAATTTCGAGAAATACGGCAAGCATCACAAGCTGGAAATGGCGCTGCTGATCGGCGGCGTGTCGATGGGCGATCAGATCAAGGCGCTGGAAAAGGGAGTCGACGTGCTGATCGCTACTCCCGGCCGGCTGATGGACCTGTTCGAACGCGGCAATATCCTGCTCACCGGCTGTTCGCTGCTGGTGATCGATGAAGCGGACCGGATGCTCGACATGGGGTTCATCCCCGATATCGAGAATATCTGCACGAAGCTGCCCAAACAGCGGCAAACGCTGCTCTTTTCGGCGACCATGCCGCCGCCGATCAAGAAGCTCGCCGACAAATTCCTCGAAAATCCGAAGACGATCGAGGTGGCGCGTCCGGCGACGACGAACATCAATATCAAGCAGATCGCGGTTCCCGTCCGGCAGGACAAGAAGCGCGAGACGCTGCGTACGCTGCTGCGGCAGGACGAGGTTCGCAACGCCATCATCTTCTGCAATCGCAAGACGACGGTGCGTGAGCTGAACAAGAGCCTGAAACGCTCGGGCTTCTCGTCCGGCGAAATCCATGGCGATATGGATCAGCCCGCTCGCCTTGCCGAGCTGGAATTGTTCAAGAGCAACAAGGTCAACATCCTTGTCGCGTCCGATGTCGCCGCGCGCGGCCTCGACGTGAAGGGCGTCAGCCATGTGTTCAATTTCGACGCGCCCTGGCATCCCGACGATTATGTCCATCGCATCGGGCGCACCGGGCGCGGCGGCGCGACCGGCATTGCCTATACGCTGGTCACGCCCGAAGATGCCGAGAATATCGACAATATCGAAAAGCTGATCGGTCAGAAGATCGAGCGAATCGCCAATCCGCTCGCCGCCGCTCCCGATAGCGAGGCGCAGGAAAGCGAAAGTGCGAGCCCGCGCCGCAAGCGCGCATCGGCGAAGCGTGAGACCGAAGCCGAAGCGGCGAGCGCTGCGCCGAAGAAGAGCGCGAGCCGGCGTCGCAGCGCGTCGGCGGACAAAGCCGATGCCGCGCCGATAGGCCCGTCGCGCAAGGCAGCACCCGCTCCTGCGAAGTCACCGCGCAAGGCTGATGCTGCGGAACCGGCAGCGCCGTCCGAACCGGCATCGGCGATCCGGTCGCCGCGCGAAGAGGGCGCCGCAATCGACTGGAACGGCCCGATCCCCGCCTTTCTGGACGTCCGCCTGGGCGTCTGAACGCCGACCTGCAATAAGCCTGACCCACTGCCGGTATCGTCATCGCGAGCGGCGTAGCCGCGCGGCGATCCAGTGAAACGCCGCTGCCGGATTGCCGCGTCCGTTTGGAGCTCGCGGGTGTCGCTGCGCTCGTCGCAGCGGAGTCGGGGTGAAGTGGTGCCAAACGGCTGCGGCCCCGGCCTGCGCCGGGGCGACGCATGGGTTTAGCGGCTTGTATGAAAGCGATTTCCACAATCGTCGCCCCGGCGCAGGCCGGGGTCACTACCGTCGGCCGCCACCCAACCCAAAACACACCCCATCGTCGCCCCGGCGGAAGCCGGGGCCGCTACCGTCCGCCACCAACCAACTCAAAACCCATCACACCGTCGCCCCGGCGGAGGCCGGGGCCGCTACCGTCTGCCGTCGCCCAACCCAAAACACACCCCATCGTCGCCCCGGCGGAAGCCGGGGCCTTTAGCGTATGCCGCGATGGTTGCACGGAGCGGGGTGATGCGAGGCCGCGGGCGGCGTGGCGCTCCGGATTGCTTGCCGTCGGCACCATATGAAAGGTCGGTCTTCGCGGCATCCGGCGGTCATGCCAAGCTGATCTACCCGCCCCCCAAGCATCGCTGGCTTGTTTCCCGTGGCCTGCGCGATCATGTCTCCTGCCATGGCTATTCCTATCGACTCTGCGGCGCATGGCCGCGTCCTGCTCGTCGGCGCGGGTCCCGGCGATCCCGATCTGCTGACGGTGCGCGCCGCGCGTGCGATCGGCGCTGCCGATATTGTGGTGCATGACGGGCTGGTCGATCCGCGCGTGCTCGATCTCGCGCCTGCTTCAGCGCGGCGTATTTCGGTGGCCAAGAAGCGCGCGCGCCATACGCTGCCGCAAGACTCGATCAACGATCTGCTCGTCGAAAGCGCGCGGACCGGTGCTACCGTGGTTCGGCTGAAGGGCGGCGATCCCTTCGTTTTCGGACGCGGCGGTGAGGAGATGGAGGCACTGCGCGCCGCCGGTATCGCGGTCGAGGTGATCCCCGGCATATCCTCGGCGCTGGGCTGCGCGGCGGAGGCGAACCTCCCCCTCACCCATCGCGATTTTTCGAGCGCGGTTTCCTTCGTCGCGGGCCAGTGCAAGGGACTGTCCGATCAGAACTGGTCGGGCCTTGCGGGCACGGGTCGCACGCTCGTCATCTATATGGGCGTCGCCACCGCCCCCGATATCGCCGAAAAGCTGATGGCCGACGGCGTCGCCCCCGACATGCCGGTCGCGGTGCTGGAGCGCGGCACGCTGCCCGGCGCACGCGCGATCCGTACGCTGCTCGCCGATCTCGGCGCGATGGTGGCGCGCGAAAAGGTGAAGAGCCCCGCGATCATCGTGGTGGGCGAAGTGGTGACGCTCAGCGATGCCGAGGACAAACTGGCCCGCTGGGCAAAGATTGCGGAGACGATGACGTGAAGATCCTGACCGGAAACGATCTGGGAACCGGCGATGTGGTGTGGTGGACTGGCAGCGACTGGTCGCGCCATATCGAGGACGCGAGCGATGTCGGCGATCAGGGCGAAGCGATCGCTCAGGCCGAAGAGGGCGCGCGCCGCGTCAACACGCCTTACGTCATCGACGGCGAAATGACCGAAACCGGCCCGCGCCCTGCGCATATCAAGGACCGTATCCGCGCGCTCGGCCCCACCATTCGCCCCGACCTAACGCTCAAACCCGCCGACCCTGAAGCCGGCAACTGGGTGATCTGAAATGTATCGTTACGACCAATATGACCAGAATCTCGTCGACACGCGCGTCGAGGAATTTCGCGATCAGGTGGAGCGCCGCTTGTCGGGCGCGCTGACCGAGGATCAGTTCAAGCCGCTTCGCCTGATGAACGGCCTGTATCTGCAACTCCACGCCTATATGCTGCGCGTCGCCATCCCCTATGGCACGCTCGACGGGCGGCAGATGCACATGCTCGCCACCATCGCGCGCAAATATGATCGTGGCTACGGCCATTTCACCACCCGCCAGAACCTGCAATATAACTGGATCAAGCTGGACGACGCGCCCGACATTCTCGCCGATCTCGCGACGGTGGAGATGCACGCGATCCAGACCAGCGGCAATTGCATCCGCAACATCTCGTCCGACCAGTTCGCAGGAGCCGCCGCCGACGAAGTCACCGACCCGCGCCCCTGGGCCGAACTGCTGCGCCAATGGTCGAGCTTCCACCCCGAATTCACGTACCTCCCGCGCAAGTTCAAATTCGCCGTCATCGCGTCGGACGAAGACCGCGCGGCGATGCGCCTGCACGATATCGGCATCCAGATCGTCGAGCGCGACGGCAGCTTCGGCGCGCGCATCTTCGCAGGGGGAGGCATGGGGCGCACCCCGGTCATCGGCAAGGAAATCAAGGACTTCGTCCCCGTCACCAACCTGCTGAGCTATCTCGAAGCGTGCATCCGCGTCTATAACCGCCACGGCCGCCGCGACAATATGTACAAGGCGCGGATCAAGATCCTGATCAACGCGCTCGGCGTCGAGGAATATGTCCGGCAGGTCGAGGCGGAATATGCCGCGCTCGACAAGCAGGACATCGATCCCCCGCTCGCCGAGTTCGAGCGCATCGCCGCCTATTTCGCGCCGCCCGCCTTCGAAGCGGACGCGCCCGACACGGTCGACCGCAGCGACCCCGATTTCGCGCTCTGGCTCGATCAGAATGTGGGGCAGCATAAACAGCCCGGCTATGCCATGGCGACGATCAGCCTGAAGCCGGTCGGCGGCATCCCCGGCGATGCCTCCGCCGATCAGATGGACCTGATGGCCGACCTTGCCGAGCGCTACAGCTTTGACGAACTGCGCGTCACCCATGCGCAGAACATCGTCCTGCCGCATGTCAAAAAGGCCGATCTCTACGCCCTGTGGCAGGCGCTTAACCAAGCAGGCCTTGCCGAGGCCAATCTCGACCTGATCAGCGATATCATCGCCTGTCCCGGCCTTGATTATTGCAGCCTCGCCAACGCCCGCTCGATCCCGATCGCGCAGAAAATCGCCGAACGCTTCGCCGATGCCGGGCGTCAGCGCGATCTGGGCGAGCTCAAGCTCAAAATCTCCGGCTGCATCAACGCCTGCGGGCACCATCATGCCGGGCATATCGGCATCCTTGGCGTCGACCGGAAAGGCACCGAAAACTACCAGCTTCTGCTCGGCGGATCGGGGGCGGAGGATGTCAGCCTCGCCAAGATCACCGGCCCCGGTTTCGACGAAGCCGGTATCGTCGATGCGGTCGAAACCGTGACCAATGTCTATCTCGGCGCGCGCGAACAGGGCGAGCGTTTTGTCGACACCTATCGCCGGGTCGGCATGGAACCGTTCAAGGAGGCGCTTTATGGCTGATTTCCTCTATTTCCGCGACGACGAACCGCATGACGAACCCGCGGTGACCCTCGACGCCTTTCTGGGTCAGTCCAATGCGGGCGCGGTCCGCGTGGAATCGGGAGAGGATGTCCGCGACCTCCTCCCCCATCTCGACCGCCTCCGCCTGATCGAGGTCAGCTTCCCCGCCTATCGCGACGGGCGCGGCTATTCGACCGCGCGTATCCTGCGCGAAGCGGGCTATACCGGCGAATTGCGCGCCGAGGGCGATGTGCTGGTCGATCAGATCCCGCTGATGCGCCGCTGCGGCTTCGACAGTTTCGCCCCCGCTGCGGATATCGACCGCGCCGCGCTCGACCGCGCGCTCACCCGCTACGACAATGTATATCAATCGGCTGCGGACGACCGCACGCCGGTATGGAGATTGCGCCATGGTTGAGGCCGCCGCCCGCAAGATCGACCGGATCGACACCGCCCCCCGCTTCACCGCGGCGGACGCGCACCGGCTCAACAATATGTTTCGTGGCCGCGATACGCAGGACATGCTGAATACAGCGCTTCGTGAATCGATGCTGGGCGATGTCGCGGTGGTGTCGTCCTTCGGCGCGGAATCGGCGGTGCTGCTGCATCTGGTGGCGAAAGCCGACCCGGCGACCCCCGTGCTGTTCCTCGATACCGAAAAGCATTTCCCCGAAACGCTCGAATATCGCGACCTGCTGGTCGAACGGCTCGGCCTCACCAATCTGCAAATCCTGCGCCCCGATGCAGCGGAGCTTGCCGCGCGCGACGAAAACGGGCTGCGCTGGTCCTATGATCCCGATGGCTGCTGCGGCATTCGAAAGGTCGCGCCGCTGGAAAAGGCGCTTGCCCCCCTCGACGCCAGCATTACCGGGCGAAAGGCGTTCCAGTCCTCGACCCGCGCCGCGCTGCCGCGCTTCGAACTCGATGGCGACCGGCTAAAGGTCAATCCGCTGATCGACTGGGTAAAGGCGGACATCGACGCCTATTTCGAAGCCCACGACCTGCCCCGCCACCCGCTGGAAGCGCAAGGCTATCCCTCGATCGGCTGCGCTCCGTGCACCAGCAAGGTAAAGCCCGGCGAAGACCCCCGCTCCGGCCGCTGGAGCGGCTGGGACAAGACCGAGTGCGGGATTCACACGCCGGTGAAGGATGGCGACCCGGAACAGCCGGTGTTTTGATTAAGGAGGAAGTGATCGAGGCGCAGATGCCAAATCTGTCGGATAATGGCATCCTTCTAAAACCGATTGCCGGGAGAAGGCTGTTATATCCATCTCTCCTATTCTAGGCTCAGGACCTATTAAATTGCTTGCGAACGGCCCGATCGATTGATTCACTGGCGGCGTGAGGAGGCGCTGCCATGAGTGATTTGATTTGGT
>NZ_SNWD01000019.1 GCF_004361835.1 Stakelama pacifica | reverse complement strand
CACCGCAAGCTCGCCGCTTAACATCCATCCCCTGACGAGGCCCGCACTCCGCTAATTTACGCCGCGAGTCGTGCCAAATGTTCTGACGACGGACACCCGACCTGCCACAAGCCCGCTTCGCGCGAGCTGCTGATCGGGGCGCTTTCTGGCGCGCTCAACCCTGCCTAACAGGGCTGCTTCACTGACGCGATGCAAGAGGCTCAAAAGGAAACGCCCCCTCGTCGTCCAGCAGCTCGCCGGGTTGCATCGGGCCGGCTCCGGTCGCGGCGTCGATCGCGGCTTGCAAATGGACGGCGGTGGCCGTCGCGCCTCGGCCGCTCCGATCCAATAGGGCCAGTGCCATCTTCATAAGCGATAGAGCCGTGTCGTCGTTCGTCATAGACATGCCTCGATGGGAACCCGGGGCCTCGACGGAAGAGGGGTGTCCAAAGCTCGATCGGTCGTTGCGCGGCCGATCTCCACGGCGTTCTTTCCGGCGCGCTTGACCGCGTACATGAGCTGATCGACCGCGTGCATCAAGGAGGGCTCGTCGCGCGGGGTATCGGGCGGGATGAGCAGCGCGCCCATGCTGCACGTCACCGGATGAGGCGTGCCGACCAGAACCGATGACAGGCGCTTGTGAAGCGAGCGGGCGAAATACACCCCTTCCTCGGCCGAATGGACGGGAAGCAGAAAAGCGAACTCGTCGCCGCCGATCCGGCCGAAATCATCCTCGCGCCGGATGATCCCCCGCGCGCCCTGTGCGAAGGTGCGCAGCACCTCGTCGCCCGCAACATGGCCGTGGCGGTTGTTGAGGCCCTTGAAGTCGTCGAGATCGAGGATCGCGAGCAGGAAGGATTGCCGGGCAGGCACCGCTAGATCGAGACGATGGATCACCCGCTCGCGAAACGTCTCCTTGTTGAGCGCATCGGTCATGCGGTCGCGCGCCGCCAGGTGGTGCTCTCGATCGAAGGACCGGCGAAAGCTCAGAACAATGGCGGCGAGGAAAACATAGGTGACGGCGCGCACGGCCATCCTCGCCCCCAGCAGGGCAGGGGAGAGCCTTGGCAGTTCGGCGAGATGCGGGACGACGGCGAGGACCGCCGCGACGACCGCTACCAGATAGCCGGCGCGGCTTCCCAGCGCCCAGCAGGCGGCGCAGACGATCGGGATATAGAAGGGCGCGAGACCTATCCGGGGAAAATGTGCGTCCGCCAGCGCCAGCGCCGTGACGCTGAGGAGGATCGCGAACCAGGCGCGTTCGCGCGGCATGGAATGAAGACGATCGGCGAGGCGGCCGACAGGCAGATTGCTATTCACGCATGTCCCTACTCGGTCAAAAGGTTCTCCAAGCTCATTGTCGCGCCAAGTGTTCCGGACAGCCGGCGGCACGCCCCTTATTTGAGACGTGCCGGCCCTGGAACCGGGTGTTCGAAACCTGAGACATAGTTCAGGCGCGGCCGCCTTTGGGCCGGGTGGCCTTGGACATACGCGTCCGCCACCCGGTCGATAAGCTCGACCGGCTCTATGTCATGAAGGTTTCGACGCCTCCGCCCACGTCTCCGTGAGCGCCGCCACGCTACCGGCAAACTGTTAAGAAAAGCAACAAGCTGACAGGCACACCGGGGATCAGCCGATCTTGACGCCCCGCCAGTCGCGCTTTTTCTTAGGCGGCATAAGCCGTTTGGCCGCTAGCGGAGGCGCATCGCGGCCGTTCCTGTCGGCCAGCAGCGGCGTCGATCGCCCCTCGATGAGGGCGCGCAACCGAGTTCGCCCGCGTGCGATGCGGCTCTTGAACGTGCCTGCGGCAATGCCGAGCTGCGCCGCGCCGTCCTCGATGGACACGCCCTGGCTCGCCAACAGCACCGCCTCGCGCTGGTGGGGCGGGAGTTCACTGAGCGCCCAATCCGTATCCCGCAGCCAGATGGCGAGGCTTTGGGTCTCGTCTACCCGGAGCATGCGGTCGCGCACATCCTCGGGTAGGTCGGCGTGAAAGCGGGCGCGACGACGACCGGTGAGAAAGCTGTTCTTCATCACGGTCCGCGTCCAGGCGGCGAGGCTTGTTCCCGCCGCGAAGCTGGCGCGCGCGGTCCAGCACCGGAGCATGGTGTCCTGCAGAAGGTCATCGGCATCGGCGCCGCCCCCGGTCAGTCGCCGCGCATAGGCGCTGAGCGCCGCCGCCTGCTCGATCAGCCCTGCCCCGAACGCATCGTCGGGCATGGCGATCGGCAAGGGAACACGGGCAGGCACATCGGGCGGCATCTCATTCTCCGGGCAGGGCTCTCCTGCCCCCAAGCGATATAGGAGGCGCGAGCCGCCGATGTTGCCGGCCAGACCGCTTCAAGGCCCGCTTCGTCCCGTCTCGGTCGATCAGGGCTGCATCCGTGCTATAGGGCTCTCATATCGCGATCGGAGAGAGAGATGATGGAGCGCCTGTTCCCGCGCGCCTTGATAGCATGCATTCGTGAGGCTCGGTCGCCGACGCCGCAGGAGCTTGCATCGATGGCCGAGAAGATCTGGCGCGAGGCTTTCCCGGAGCGTCCATTTCGACGCGAGCGCGCCATGACCATCGCGCGCGTCGCGCTCACAGGCGAACGCACAACGCGCGACGCACCGCCATCATCCTGCTCCGCTGAGCCGCCATCGGCTAGAATGCGGAGCGCTACGGTCGGCCGATGGTCGTCAGGGCTGTCGTCCAGGAGAGGAGGCGCCGCTTGAGCCGGCAACATGCTGGCCGTAGCACCGGCCGATTTCTTCAAGCAGCCGACGTGGCGGTGGCGGCTCAAACCTCGGCAGGCACCGGCTCGTAAGGCACCCCGATCCGGGTTTCGGCCGTGCCGCGCCGCCGCAGGGTCGCGGCAATGTGGCGGTCGGCCGCCGCGCGATCGATGAAGGCGTGCCGCTGGGCCTGGCCGTGTGAGCCAATCCGACCCCAGCGGGTTTCCACAACGATCATGCCGAAAAGATCGAGGCATCGCGGTGATGCTGTAGCGCCGGCGGATGTTGCGCGCCGGATCGATCGCCACCAGCTCGATCGGCTCGGGCAAGGAAAGGTTCGCGCCATTCATGGCGCGGAGCCTACGAAATCAGCCTCTCCAAGTCCGGCGACTTTCTTGAATCAATGGCACGCCCGTGATTCAGGAAATCGATGGTTCCTCGAAGCGTTACCGCGTCTGCGGGAGTGCGCGACGCTTCTGGCGCTGTTCGAGCCAGGTGGTGAACGCCGACTCGGTGCAAACATCCAAGGGTTCATAGGTGCCCGGCGCAACGCGCCGAAACAGCATGGGGCCGGTCCGAACGGCGCTTTGGCCGAGAGACACCTGGCAGCTATTCCCGGTCGTCCCGCACCGGCCAGCTATGTTCATCACCGGACTGGTGCGGATGCTGATTGGTCCCGAGACGCGGCCCTTCGTGACGCTGATAACGCGCGCGGGGCGGCTCTGCTCGATCTTCTGCCCGGGCCTGAACCATAGTCGCGCTCGTCCGTCCGACCCGCACCAGAAACTGCGCGGTGCCGTCACCGGCGCCCGCCCTATCTCCAACTCACCAACAAGATCGGCTTTGGCGAACGCCGCGCGCGCCGCTGCCTCGATATTGTCGGGCAGGATGCAGGAGCACGCCATGGCGGGCGTGGACGCGCTCAACGCCGCACCGGCCAGAGCCGTGCCGATCGCTCGCGATAGCGACACCATCATCATACCGGGAGGCTACGCCCGCACGGCTGAACGGAGCATGGCCTGGGTGCGCCTATGGAATCGCTGTCGGATCGGCGATGCGCCCGAAAAACAGCACCGCGCCGCTCTTTCGGTCTCGCAGGGTGGCAAGGAAAGGACGATCGACCACCATCTCCGGCACCTGAGGCTCTATCCGCGCACTGGTCACGACGATCTTGACAGCGGTTGCCGCCGCCGCCTCGGTGCCCTCCTCATCGACGCGCAGAAAGGTCGCGTGCGCCACGTCATCGATCGCGAGGCGCGCACCGCTGGCGAGCCCCGACAGGTCCGCACGCTGCTGGTCGAAGGCGCTTGGCATGCCCGCTGCGATCAGCGCTGCCTTCACGCTCTCATCGAACCTCGCTTCGAAGCGGGGCAGAACGATCCGCATCTCGCGAGCCTGCTCCGCCGCCAAGGAAAAGCGATCATTGCCGCCCTGCTCGCCGGCAAAGAAATCGACACCCTTCAGCTCACGCTCCCAGCGGCGCAGGGTCGCCGCGTCACGCGGCAGGAAAATCTCCATCACGAAGCCATCGCCGCCATAAGGCAGCGCGATTACCTGCCCTTCCCGGGTCTCGCGATAGTCGAACCGGCCAATCCGCTTCATCATCGTGATCGGGATGCGCGTGCCGTCGCCACGAGTGAAGGTCCGCGTTTCCGTCTCCTCGAACGGCACCTGCCACTTCGCCTTGAAGTAAAGCGCGTTGGTCAGCACAGCGGCGGTGTCATCCCCGAAGCCGCTCGGAGAGACGATCTGCGAAATCCTGCCCCTCGTCTCGCGCGAAACCCAGCCATTGATCCGCTCGGCTGCTCCGGCAGGGTTTCCGGCATAATCGACCGTTTCCGGAGCCGCTCCGAAGCCGGCGTGCGCCTCGGCGACATACTCGTTCCGGATCGGCAGTCCCTTCGCCAGCCACAACGCGTTCGCGATGCCGAGCGTGGTATCGGCATCGCCGGTGTCGGTGAGCTGGGCATTGTAGGACTTGATAAGCGCAGGGACGTTGCGGGCCGAATCCCAGCCAAGCGCGCGCCCGATCTCCTCGCGCGTGCCGCCCCGCGCGCCAAGATAGGCGAGCCCCAGGCCCTGCGACAGGCTGACCGGGGAGATGAACAGATTGGCGTTCGCATCGGCCGCCGCTGCCAGGTGCGGGTAGACCTTGGAGGTCATCACCGCCGCGCCATAGGTCAGCCCCCAAGGCGTGATCTCGCTGCTTCGCTCCGACTGCCCGGCGGGAGGCGGGCCGATATTGGGGGCCGGTTCGCTCATCGCACAGCCACCAAGCGCGAGGATGGCAAGAAGCGGGAATGACAGGGCTGCTTTAGGCATGGCTGCTCCCTAGAGGCTTGGCTGCTGATCGTAGAAATCGACCTGCATCCGCATGGCTCCGAGCGGTTCGACGAAATGCGGCTGCTCCGGTAGAACAAGCCCTGGCCGCTCAGGTGTAAGGATCACCTCAGAGGCAGCGTCGAGATAGGTGAGCTTCAATCTCCCTTCGATGGCCCGGATCACGCCCCACACACCGGCCTTGGTGCGATGCTCGGAGCGCAGGGCAGCGGGCAATGTCACCTCATCGAATATGGGCGTCGAGCGGTAGGGAAGCACCATTATTTCTCTGCTCCTACTTGGATCGTGCATCGCACCGGCTGATCCGCCTTCCTTGCGGTCTGCCGGCATCCTTCGATCTTTTCTCGATTGTCGCGCAGCAACCTGTCGGCCGCGACAATCGCCTCCCAGCTCGGCCGCGATGCGCTCGCCATAAGATGCTGCCCGGCATCCCACGGTGTCGCCTCGGCAAGAACCCGCGTCGCCATGCGTTCGGGCCATTGCCAGCTCGCCGGCGCGATCTCGCGCGCGACCATACCGGGCAGGAAGGACCAGAGGAGGATGCCGATAAGCAACCCGCCCAGCCCGAACCATAGTTGACGGTTCTTTTGATCCCGCGCCGTCAGCGCCGATTGAACGACGGTGCGCAGCTCGCGCCCCTGCTGTTTCATCTCGTTGGTGGCGGTGGCGAGGGCGGCATGATCGGCGCTGCGAAGGTCGGCCGCCGCTCGATTGATCTGCGCCGAAACCTGCGCAGGCGTCATCGCCAACGCCGGCGACTTCACGATGGCCGTCGTAACCTGGTCGAGTCGTCCGTTGATGCCCTCCAGCCCCTGGACGACATGCCCCAGCGTCTCGGAATAATCCGGCACGTCGATGCTGGTGCGCTCGGCCGCCAAGCCCTCGATGGCGCGGCGCATCAACGCTAGTTCGCCGCGCTGCTGCTCGACCGCAACGCGCACCTGCTCGAACGCCTCCGTTGCCGCGTCGCCGCCTTCCTCCCATTCCTCGTCCGCCATTGTCTCTCCTTATCGGCTCAACCCTCGATCGCGGCCAATTTCCAGCGAACGGGTCAATTCCTGGCTGATCGGACGATCCCGACGCATTTCCAGCCCCAGCTCGGGCGCGCGCCGCCGCAGCACGGATTCGAGCTGCGGATCGCGATGCAGCCCTCCCGCCAAGCCGTCCATCTTCTTGGCCGCGCGCTCCGCGCCGGCACGATCGCCGCTGCGCGCGAGCTCGGCCCGCTCGCGCGCCATACCTTGCCAGCGCTCCACGAAGCGGTCGGCGCGCAGTTCGGGATTGGAACGGACCTGAGCTTCCTCGGCCATTGCCCGCGCCGCCCCGCCCGCCTTGCCTTCGGCCGCGTCGCGCACCAGTGCGGGGTTGCGCTCGAACGCGGACGACAAATCCCGGGCCGCATGGGGGCGCACCCGATCGAGCGCGTCCCCGGCCTTCGCCAGCGCCTGTTTCTGGTGCGGGAGCACAGGCAGGCCCTTCTCGCGCATCCGGTCCATATCGGCCTGCGCGCGCGCATAGCGTTCGATCGCCTTGGCCTGATTGGGCACCGGCGATCCCCGCTCGGAGCCGATGATATTCGGACCCCCTTTGCCGTCGCGCGCCGGCTCGGGCGACGTCGGTTTCGGGCGGAAGCCGGCGAACATGCCTTTGGCCTTCGCCTGCACCTTGGCGACCATCTCCCGCGCGAGTTCCGGGAACCGGATCTCGCGCCGCTCGGCGAACGCACGCACCCGGTCCTGCTCGGCCATAGCACCCTCATGCCCATAGTCGCCGGCCATGTCCTTCACCCGTTCCCGACCCAGCGTGCGGACGAGCTGGCGCTGATCGGCGAAGTCGTCACGCCCATAGTGAAGCTGCACGCTCTCGCGATGCCGCGACAACGCCACATAGGCAGAATGACGATCCATGCCGGGGGTGGCGAGGACATGCGCCTGATCGACCGTCACGCCCTGCGATTTATGAATGGTCGCCGCATAGCCATGATCGACATGGGCATAGTCTTTCAGGTCGAACGCAACGCTGCGGCCATCGTCGAGCTTCACCGCCATGCTGTCGGGCGACACGCGCTCGACCTTGCCCAGCGTGCCGTTCTTCACGCCAAGCCCGCGCTCGTTCTTCAGGAACATGATGCGGTCGCCATTGGCGAACTCGCGCGCGCCCCGCTCGGCCGACACGCGCACGTCATGCCCCAGCTCGCCAGCGTCGCGCAGCCGATCACGCGCGGCCAAGTTCAAATCCCGCACCTCGACATTGGTATGGGTGAGGATGATCCGGGTCTTGTCGGGATGGGCAAGCCGCTGCGCGTCCCAGCGGTCCACCAGCTCGCCCCGCGCAGCCAAGCGCGTCTCGGCCGCATGGGCCATGCCATGCTCGGCATAGGCGTGGACCGCCTCGCCGGTGCGGCCCGTCGCCAGCGCCCGCGTCGCGTCCTTCTGCCAATCCTCATGCTGCCGGCGAACTTCGCTGATCTCGGCCGCGCCGTGCCGCTCGGCCAGCGCGCGGAACGCCGCGCCGGCCTCGATCGCCTGCAACTGCTCGGCGTCGCCGATCAGCACGACCTTGGCCCCGGCTCTCTCCGCCTCCGACAGCACGCGCTCCATCTGGCGCGTGCCGATCATGCCCGCCTCGTCGATCACCAGCACGTCGCGCGGGCCTAGCAGCTCGCGGCCCTGCTCCCACTGATATTCCATGCTGGCGATCGTGCGCGAGGCGATGCCGGAACCACCCTCAAGCCCCTCGGCCGCGATCCCCGACAAGGCCGCCCCGCGCACCTGATAGCCGGCCCGCTCCCATTCGTCGCGCGCCACGCCCAACATGGTCGATTTGCCGGTGCCGGCATAGCCGACCACAATTGAAAGATCGCCCTTGCCGGTGATATGCGACAGCGCGGCCTGCTGTTCTGCCCCGAGTGTCAGGCCACCACTTCCGACGGCGGCGTCACGATCCCACGCTGCCGTCGGGAGACCATGCCCCGCCCGATCCGCAAGCCGATCGCCGGCGCGCTCCAACCGCTGCTCCGTCTCGATCATGTCGCGCGAGGTAAAGCGGTCCTCGCCGCGCCCGTCCTTCCCCAGCGCCACCAACTCGGGCGAGGTCCGCACCGCGCTCATCACCTGGTCGAACTGATCCTTTCCGTCGCTGTGCCGGAACGCGAACTGCGCCAGGTCGCGCTGCGTGAATGTCGCCTGTTGCCGCGTGATGGCGTCGAGCGCGATTTCCGGATTGGCGAGGATCTTCTCGCCGTTCGCGCGGGCGATCCGGGCATGGTCCTCGACCCGCTCGGCCTCAAGCCCCTGTCCGGGCATACGCGACGCCGCCGGCCCGATCTTGTGCTGCGGCTCAAGGTCGATGCCCTGGTCGGCATAGGAGCGATGATCGATCCGCCCCTCCAGCCCCAGCTCGGCCATGCGCTCATTCACATGAGCCGCCCATGCCTCACGCCAGCCCTTCAGATGCTCATTGCTGTTCCAGTCGCGGTTCTTCTTGCCGAACCCCTCCGGTCCCACCTCGCGCATCGACAGCATGACATGCGCGTGCGGCTTAGGACTGCCGTCCTTCGCATGGTCCCAATGCACGTTGAGGTCGGCGACCATCCCGCGCCGGACGAACTCCTTTTCCACGAAATCGCGCGCGAGGCTAACGCCCTGCTTCTCGCTCATCTCGCGCGGGATCGAAAACTCCACCTCGCGCGCCAATTGCGCGTCCTTGCGCTTCTCGCCTGCCTCCACCTCGTTCCACAACACGGTGCGGTCGCTTAAACGCTCCGGCGCGCCTTGCGGCAGCATCACCTCGGAATGGATGACGCCGGCCTTGTTCGAGAAGTCGTGGTCACGCCCAAGCCGCTCGTCGTGCAGCTCGGATGCGGAGCGATACGCAGCCGACGCAACCGCGCTGGAGCCGTTCGCGCGGCTGATGACCTTGGCGCTGAAATGGTAGATCGCCATCGCGCTCTGCAATCTGCCTTACTTAGCACACGTCGGCAACGACGTATAAGCGCGCACTCATGATCTGCTTCGCATCTCCTGATTGACTCGGTGCTGGCTGTTGATGTGGGTTGCCCTCCCCTATAGGTTTGCTAGGCTGCTGCGGTCAAAAACGCGGAGAAAGGAAGCACCATGCGCAAGGTGCGGGACTATAACGCGGAGCTGAAAGCGCTGGAGGACAAGGCGCGTAGTCTGAAGGCGCGCCGGGTCGAACAACTCGGCCAGCTCGTCACCGCCACGGGTGCCGATTCACTCGACATGGAAACACTCGCCGGCGTGCTACTCGATGCCGTCGCCTCACAGAACGCGGAAGCGAAGGAGGCGTGGCGATCGAAGGGCGCGGCTTTCTTTCAGCGGCGCGGGCGCAAAGGTGGGCGAACTGCTGGCGGCAACCGTGACAGCGCTGGCACGCAACCAGGCGCTGATCCAGCGTCTGGAAGCGACACGGCGTCGGACTGATACGCGGGGCTGGGTCGTGCAACGGCGCGAACGCACCCGCCACCTGATCGAGCTGGGCGGCCTCGTCCAAAAGGCCGGTCTGGTCGATCTTGCTGATGACGATCGCGCGACCATTTACGGTGCGCTGCTCGAACTGGTCGGACGCGCTCGCGGCGATGATGCCAGCGATATGGTGGCGCTCTGGAAGCGACGCGGCAAGCGGGCCTTTGACGCGGAAGCGGAAGGCAAGGAGACGGTGGCATGACGACGCTCGACCTTGACGCTCTCCGGACGGAAGTTCGCGCGCTCGACTATGTACGCGGCACGCCTGCGGAAGCCGCGATGTGGCGCGAGGATGACGCGGACTCCCGCGCCAATCTCGCCATCGAGGGCATGGACCTGAACGCGGAGGATGAGGCGCTGTTCGACATGCTTCGCGACGAGGCCGTGCCCCCTCCCCTCGCCACGCAAATCATCCTCAAGCTCTACGATCATCCCAACGCCGATCCGGGGCTGGCGATCACGCCGCTGGAACGGGCCGGCTGATGCCCGGCCGGCGGATCAGCCCGCTGTTCGCGGTGCTCGTCGCCGCGGTCGTGCTGTTCGCCAGCCATAGCTGGCTCAAGGGCATCTTCGGTTATGGCGAGATTGCCACCGACATTCCGTTCCTGCTGGCCGGCGCGATCCTGTTCCTGGCCTGGCGCGTCAATCGCCGCGCCGCGAACCGGCGCAGCTCGCTGCTCGGCTCGGCCCGCTTCGGCGATCGGGGAGACGTGCGCCGGCTTGAGGGAAACGGGGATCTTCTGATCGGCCGCTCCATCGAAGGCGGCAAGCTGCTGCGCTACGACGGACCCGCCCATCTGCTGACGATGGCCCCTACCCGCTCAGGGAAAGGCGTCGGCACGATCATCCCCAACCTGCTCACGCTGGACCGCTCGGTGGTCTGCATCGACCCCAAGGGCGAGAATGCCCGCGTCACAGCCCGTGCGAGGGCCGCCAAGGGCGATGTGTGGTGCCTGGACCCCTTCGGCGTCTCGGGGCGCCCCACGGCCCGCTACAACCCTCTGGCGTGGCTTGATCCGACCAGCCCCGACTTGGCGGAGGATGCACAGACGATCGCCGATGCGCTGGTCCATGACGCACCGGGGCAATCGGGCGAGGCACACTGGAACGAGGAAGCCAAGGCGCTGATCGCCGGCGTGATCCTGCACACCGTCGTCCACGAGCCCCCTGCCCGCGTCACGCTGGCGACCGTGCGCGACAAGCTCACCCGCGATCCCGCCGGCTTCGCCACGCTGCTCGCCGACATGCAGGCCAGCACCAGCGCCGGCGGCCTCATCGCGCGCGCCGCCAATCGCCAGCTCGGCAAGTCGAACCGGGAGGCTGCGGGCGTGCTCTCCTCGGCGCAGCGCCACACCCACTTCATGGACAGCCCGCGCCTGGTGGACAGCACCTCGGCATCCGACTTCCGGTTCGCGGACCTGAAGGAGCGGCCGGGCACCGTGTTCCTGTGCCTCCCGCCCGATCGGCTCGACACCTATGCGCGCTGGCTGCGGCTGCTGGTCGGGCAGGCCGTCACCGACATGGCGCGATCCCCTGCCCGCCCGGCAAGCCCGGTGCTGTTCCTGCTCGATGAGTTCGCAGCCCTCGGCCGACTGGAGCCGGTGGAACGTGCGATGGGGCTGATGGCGGGTTATGGCCTCCAGCTCTGGCCGATCCTTCAGGACATGCACCAGCTCCGCGCGCTCTATGGCGAACGCGCCGGCACCTTCCTGTCCAATGCCGGCGTGGTCCAGACATTCGGGGTCAACGATCATGCGACGGCCGACATGCTCTCGCGCACGATCGGCGACACCACGATCGAATATGAGACCGCCAGCACGTCACAGAAAACGAGCTGGTTCGACAGCCCGGACCATTCCACCAGCGTCAGCGGCCACGTCGCCGCGCGCAGGCTGGTGACACCGGACGAAATCATGCGGATGCCCGCCGACACCCTTCTGCTGCTGCGGCAGGGCGAACGCCCGCTCTGGGCGAAGAAAATCCGCTATTACGATCAGCGCGAGTTCGCCCGCCTGTTCGATCCGGCGTGATCGTACACACCGGCAAGGTGCAACGGTGAGCTTTGGGATATCGCCTGACCTGCCCTGTCCGCCGGGCCTAACGCTGACAGGCACACACCGCCCGATCCGCTTTGCTTCTCCTGGAAGCCTGCGGCCGATAGGCCGCCCTTGTGACGGCGATAGCCGGCACGAAACAAAGGCGCATTGGCCCGTAGGGTCAATTCCGCAATGTCTTCGAGCTATCCGGGTGCGGAGTGCTGGTGGGTTAAGAGATTCTGTTAAATAGGAATCGTTAAGAAGGTTAAGGCTGGAAAATGGGCCAAAAAACCCACGTTTCCTGCGGCCTTCCGGGAACCCCCGGTGTGTGATCCCACGTGATTCGGTGTGTGATCCCACGATAGTAGGGTGTGTGATCCCACGACGCTTCGGTGTGTGATCCCACGACAATTTAAGTTCGATCTAGACTGTGAATACGGCTGCCTGACTATGTGGGGTCACTGCACGAAAGTGCGCTTTGCGTACGCCAGGCCCGAACGAACAGCGAACGACACGGATCGGTGGTTAGGCGACAGGCAGATTTCGGGATGGTTGAAAGCTGTCTTTGAGCGGTGTCATAACCGTTCTAGGCTGTTGAAAAAGTTGCTTCGGCTCGGAAGAGGCGTCGGTCAGGGCAATATTCTTCTCGTATCATGCCTATCTTTGCAACTTCTTGTTAAAATTGGTCACCTCAACGCAGTCATATTACGCGCGAGGTCGTCGCACTGCCTGCTTGCCGAGTTTTTCGTGGATCTGCTCGACGATAAGATTGTTGCCACCTTCGACCGAGCGCCCTGTCAGATGGTAGAGCAGTCCGACCACGAACCCGCCGATCGGCAGCAGGTAGAGCAGCCAGGGAAAGGCGAAGCGAATCCGGGTTACGGCATCGAGGCTCCACAGGAAGGCTGCGCAGAGCGTTCCCACCGTTGCGGCCATCGGGACCAGGATCAAAGCCCACCGCAGCACCGACATGGCATGGGTGCGGCGATCGCGAATGAACGCTGCCATGTTGAACTGGTCGTAGAGATTGCGAAATGTCGCGCGCACGATTCCTCCTTGCTGCCTTACGGCGCCTGGTAGGAATCATCGGCCCTTGCGAGGGCGGTTCGGCCGAATGGCCCGGCGGAAATCCATCGCCGTGCCCGAGCATATGCTGTCCGACGGCGACCTGGTCAACCAACGGCAGGGTCACGATGAGACGATTGTTTTGCTGAGGATCAATAATTGGCTCACCCATGGAATAAACCCCGACGGGCGTCGTCTACCCTTTCGAGACTGATCCGCAGGAGGCTTATGCGTAGACGAAATTGGATGCTGGGTCTGACTGCTTCGGCCATGCTCACCGGCGCAGTCGCGGCCGCCCCCGCCGATGGCTACGCCAGCATGGTATCTGCCGCGATGGACCGGATGATGGCGGGCATGATGGTCAAGCCGTCCGGCGACGTCGACCGCGATTTCGTCGCGATGATGCTTCCGCATCACCAGGGCGCCATTGATATGGCGGTGGCAGAGCTGCGCTACGGCCATAACGAGCAGCTCAAGCGCATCGCGCAGGAGATCATCATCGATCAGCAGCAGGAGATCGCCGCCATGAAGTTGGCGATCGGTCAGCCGCTACCCCCTTCGACGCCAGCCCCGACGCAGGGCGGCGACCACCACAGCCATATGGAGCACTGACATGATCCGGACCTTCCTGCTCTCGGCCGCCTTGCTGATGAGCGCCGCACCGGGCATTGCCATGGCTCAGCAGGCGCCGTGGAACGCCAAGGACGTGCCTGTCAGCCACCGCGACCGCGTCTATGCATCCGAACAATTCTCCAACACGGTGTCGGTAACGGACCCGGCCGACAACAGGTTGCTCGGCGTCATCAAGCTCGGCGATCCGCAGCCGATGAATTTTTCCCCGCTCTACAAGGGGCAGGTGCTGGTTCACGGCCTCGGCTTCTCGCCGGACGGGAAAACACTGGCGGTCGTGTCGATCGGATCCAACGCCGTGTCGTGGATCGACACCGCCACCAACACCGTCAAGCACACGACCTATGTCGGGCGCAGTCCGCATGAGGCGTTCTTCACGCCGGACGGCAAGGAGGTGTGGGTCACGGTACGCGGCGAGGATTACATCGCCGTGCTCGACCCCACGACGTACAAGGAGACCGGTCGCATCAAGACGCCCGGTGGTCCGGGCATGACGATCTTCTCTCCCGATGGTCGATACGGCTATGTCTGTTCCTCATTCAATCCGGTGCTGGCCGTGTTCGATGTCTCGACCCACGCGCAGGTCGGACAGGTGGCGCAGCCGAGTCCGTTCTGTCCCAACATCGCCGCGACGCCGGACGGCAAGCAGGTTTGGTTCACGCTGAAGGACATCGGCAAGACGGTCGCATTCGATGCCAAGCCGCCTTTCGCGATCCTCAAGGTGCTGGATACCGGACCGATCACCAATCACGTCAACTTCGCCCGCACGGTCAAGGGACAGTTCGCCTATGTCACGGTGGGCGGGGAAAACGCGGTGAAGGTGTTCCGCACGTCCGACTTCGCGCTTGTCGCCACCATCCCGGTCGGCAAGATGCCGCACGGCGTCTGGCCATCGGGCGACGGCCGGCGCATCTATGTCGGGCTGGAGAATGCCGATGAACTTGCCGCGATCGACACCGCCGGCAACAAGGTCGTTGCCACCGTGCCGGTCGGACAGGCACCGCAGGCGATCGCCTATGTGCCGAACGCTGTTCCGACAGGCCCCGGCACCGACAATCTCCAACCGCTCGGTACGGCAGGCAAGGCGGTGCATCTGAACATGGGGCCGATTGGCGGCAATGGTGCGGCAAGCAGCATTACCCTCTTCGACCAGGGCATCATTCAGGTCGTGCAGAGTGCCGTTACCGGTTTGCAGCCCAAGAAGCCTTACATGCTCGTGCTCACCGCCAACGCGGACGGCAGCGGTGCGGTAGAGCCGCTTGCGAACTTCATGAGCAATCCGGCAGGTGCGGCGATCGTCAACGCATCGGGTCCGATCCGGCAGATCGTTCAGGGCAGTGCAGCGGCCCCCCGGCGCTTTCTGGCGGTCGCCGAGGTAGTGAATGGCGCACCGGGCCGCATCGTGCAGGTGCAGCGCGACTGAGATGGACCCGCTTGCCGCCGCGATCGAGCCCCTGGTCCCCGGTCTGCGCCGTTATGCCCGGTCGTGGTTGCGCGATCAGGCGATGGCGGATGACCTGGTGCAGGATTGCCTTGAGCGCGCGGTCGGGCGCTGGCGGCAACGACGCGGGACGGAGGTTCGCCCCTGGGTCTATGCAATCCTGCATAATCTGTTGGTCGATCATAAGCGGCAGCATGTCCGGCGAGGTACGGCGGTTCCGCTCCACCTCGTGGACGACGTTGCGCTCGGTCGCCCGGCCGATCAGGACGCAGGCCTGCACCACCGAGACCTGTTGCGCGCACTTGATGCGTTGCCCGAGGAGCAGCGGACGGTGCTGCTCCTCATTTCCGTCGAAGGTCTGTCATATGGGGAAGTCGCTGCCGTCGTCGGTGTGCCGCTGGGAACGGTGATGTCGCGCATATCGCGGGGGCGCGACCGTCTGGCGACGCTCCTCCGGGAGGGTGAACGGCCACGATTAAGGAGTATTCGATGACCAGCCCGATCGGAGAGGACGATCTGGCCGCGTGGATCGATGGCAGGCTGTCGCCCGAGCGGCAGCGTCTGGTCGACGCTTACCTTGAAGGCCAGCCGGACGTGCATGCCCGTTTGCGGGAGCAGGCGGAGCAGGCGCGAGCCCTTGCATCGCTTTTCGCTCCAATCGCGGATGAACCTATCCCGGCGACGATGCGCGTCGCAGCCATCAGGGGACGGCAACGCCAACCGCGTTGGCAACTCGCCATCGCCGCGTCGCTTCTGCTGGCGGTCGGGTTTGGCGGGGGCTGGTCGAGTGCGCGTTGGAGCGGCGAACCCCGCGCGGGCATCGCGGCGCTGGCCAACGAGGCGAGTGATAATTTCCGTGTCTATGCCGCCGACCGGATACGACCGGCGGAAATCGGCCCCGACCAGCGCGCCATGCTGATCCGGTGGACCTCCGCCCGATTGGGTGAGCGCGTGACCATCCCGGACCTCAGCACAGCCGGTTACCGCTATGGCGGGGGGCGATTGGTCGCGACGCCCCACGGCCCTGCGGTTCTTCTCCTCTACGATGGACCGCAAGCGTCAAAGCTCGCGGTGCTGACGAGGCCTATGCAAATCGACAAGAGCGCAAGCATGACCAGCACGTCCAGCGGGACCATGGGCCGGGTCACATGGGCTGTCGACGGGATCGGCTATAGTGTAGTGGGCGAGCGACCCGCTGCCGAGCTGCATCCGATCGCCGATGAGGTCCGGCGCCAGGCCGATGCGGGGCTTGTCTCCTGATAGCGCCTGGCCGCTTCTTAGCGCCGACAGGCACTGGGCGGACCAGCGGGATCACGGCTTGCGCTCGGCATCCTTCCGGTCGGCCTCTGCCGGAGTCAGCCTGGCCCGCTCGCGAATGCGACGTTCGAGCGGAGCGCCCGCGAACAGTACGAGCATCGCAAGGCTCAACCCGCCGATGATGAGCGGCCACACCGCCAACCCTGCTGCCGCGCCGATCGTGGCCGTGACCCAGATGCACGCGGCGGTCGCCAATCCATGCACTTCCTGACCCTGGCCGACCCGCAGCACAGCGCCGGCACCGATGAAGCCGACGCCGGACAGAATGCCCTGCATCGCCCGTCCTGCGGCATCGGCGTTCACATTTGGCAAGCCACTGTGCACGATCGCCTGCACGGCGATGCAGCTCGCCAGACCGACGAGGCCCAGCGTCCGCAAGCCCATGATCTGCCGGTTCTCGCGCGAGCGTTCCCAGCCGAGCACCATCCCAGCCGCGGTCGCCACCACCAGCCGCCCGATCGCATCGATCCAAAAGCCGAGGTCCGATGCCGCTGATGCTTCGATCATTCGACCAGCACGTCCACATGATGCCAGGCGGTGCACAGATAGCCGGCGAAGTTCCACATCGTATCCGGCCGCTCGGGCTGACCCTGTCCAGTCTCGTCGAAGGCGCGCACGACAAGGTGCTGGCGCCCCTTGGCGAGCGTGGCGTCGAGGGTCCAGCGCCGCCAACCCCAGTGCGCCTCCGGATCATCGGTGAACGTCGCCTGTTGCCAGTCGCGACCACCGTTTACCGACACTTCGACCCGAGAGACGCGGCGATCATAGGCGATGGCATAGCCCTCGATGCGCACCTCCCCGGCCGGCAGGCTTTCGCCAGAGCCGGGCACGCAGATCGCGGCGTTGAGCGGCATGGCATTGATGGTCAGACCCTGGCTCCAGTCGGCGGTGTCGCTCGTCACATCGGCAGGAAAGAGCTTGTAGTCGTGCGCCTGGATCGGTGCGTCGGATGGCGTGTCGCGCACCTCGATCCGTATCAGCCATTTGGCGCTCCGCACCCCGGCATAGCCCGGCACCACCATGCGGAGCGGTGCGCCGTGTTCGGGCGTCAGCGGCTCGCCGTTCATCGCCCAGGCAATGAGGACGTCGGGTTGCCGCGCCTTGTCCATCGCGATCGAGACCCCGAACGATGCTTCCTCGCCTTCGACGTCCACCTCGTCCGCGCCGGTGAACGCCACAAACAGGTCGGACGCATCCGGCGCACCGACGGCATCCAGTACGTCGGACAGTCGTACGCCGGTCCACTCCGCATTGCCGATCGCGCCCACGTCCCCACGGGTCGCCGGACGTTTTTGCGACCTGCTGAAGATCCGTGCGCCGGTTGCCGGCGCACTGGAGAACTGCCGTCACCGTCCGCGTGGCGAACGCGCTTTTCAGTTCCTCCACCGAGAAGGAGCGGCTCGCCATGCCCGTCCCGCTCACTTCGATCCGGTGATCGGCGGACAGATCGGGCACTGCACCATGGCTGCGCACGTAGAAGAGCGCCTGCGGCGTCAGGAACCGCTCGATCAGCGCGCCGGGCGTCGGCTCGGCGTTGTAGGGATCGGATTTGCGCTCGATCATATCAGTCATGGACGAACCAACGCCGCAAGCGCGCGGATCGCTTCAAACCTTCAAAACTATCGCAGACGAAGGATTACCGATCGTTCCGATATACAGATTGGAACGAACAGATCAAACGGTTGGTCGTATCGATCAGTTTGCGCGATACAAGCTGCATGACCCTGGAGCAGCTCAGAATCTTCGTCGGTGTCGCCGAGCGCGAACACGTCACCAAGGCAGCAGAGGTGCTGAACGTCACGCAGTCCGCTGCCTCCGGCGCGGTCGCGGCCCTCGAAGCGCGCTACGGGGTTCCTCTGTTTCACCGCGTCGGGCGTGGCATCCAGCTGACCGAAGCGGGCCGCGGCTTTCTGGAGGAAGCGCGCGCGGTGCTGGGGCGGGCAGCGCATGCCGAGACGATGCTGGCAGACTATGCCGGGCTTGCCCGTGGTTCGTTGCGGATCGTCGCCAGCCAGACGATCGCAAGCTACTGGTTGCCCGCAAGGCTTGCCGCCTTCCACGAGCGCCACCCGCAGATCGCGGTCGAGCTGGGGATCGACAACACTGAGGGCGCGGCAGCGCAAGTCCTCAGCGGCGCGGCGGAACTTGGGTTCGTCGAGGGCGAGGTGAACGAACCGGCGCTCGCCCACTGGATCGTCGGGCGTGACCCGATGGTACTGGTCGGCCGCGAGGACGTCGGGCATGTCGACGAGGACTGGCTTCGCACTGCACGCTGGATTGTCCGCGAGCAGGGATCAGGCACGCGCTCGACCTTCGAGGACGTGTTGCGAACGCGCGGATTCGATCCGACGCAGCTGACGGTCGCCATCACGCTGCCGTCTAACGAAGCGGTGCGTACCGCGGTCGAGGCCGGTGCCGGCGTCGCTGTGTTGTCGCGATTGGTCGTCGCACGCGCGCTCAAGGCCGGCGATCTGGTCGAGCTGCCGCTTGGGTTGCCCGATCGCGCCTTCCACGCGCTGCGCCACAAGGAACGCTATCGCACCCGCGCGGCCGACGCGCTGACGGACCTCATCAAGGAGCAGGTCGCATGAATGCCGACACGCACTCCGTTCTAAGCGGCTTCAAGCCGCTCAGCCGGCTCGATCACCCCCGCGAGATGATCCGCCAGTTCACACCCAACTGGTTCGCCGCAACGATGGGCACGGGCATCCTCGCGCTCGCGCTGCCGCAGGTGCCCGGCATCGGACCTGCGCTGAAGCCGGTCGGCGAGGTGTTGTGGTTCTTCAACATCGCGCTCTTCATCCTGTTCGCCGGTCTTTATGGCGCGCGCTGGGCGATGTTCGGGCACGAGGCGCGGCGCATCTTCGGGCATAACACCGTATCGATGTTCATCGGGACCATCCCTATGGGCCTCGCAACGATCATTAACGGCTGTCTAGCCTTCGGCATCGCGCGGTTCGGGGACGGCATTGTGCCGGTTGCTCATGTCCTGTGGTGGATCGACGTCGCCATGTCGCTCGCCTGCGGTGTGCTCCTCCCGTACCTGATGTTCACCCGCCACGAGCACAGCCTGGACGGCATGACCGCGGTATGGCTGCTGCCGGTCGTCGCAGCGGAAGTGGCGGGTGCCAGCGGCGGGCTGCTCGCGCCGCATCTGACCGATCCCCACGCGCAGATCGTGACGCTCGTGACCTCGTATGTGCTGTGGGCCTATTCGGTGCCGGTCGCGTTCGGCATCCTCGCTATCCTGATCCTGCGCATGGCGCTCCACAAGCTCCCGCACGAGAGCATGGCGGCATCCTCCTGGCTCGCGCTGGGGCCGATCGGCACCGGGGCGCTGGGTATGCTGGTGCTTGGGGCGGATGCGCCGGCGATCCTCGCGGCGCACGGGCTGGTCGGTGTCGGTACCGTCGCGCAAGGGATCGGCGTCGTCGCCGGGCTCTGCCTGTGGGGTTTCGGCCTGTGGTGGCTGGCCCTCGCGACGCTCATCACCGTCCGCTACTGGCGCGCCGGCGTCCCATTCAACCTTGGCTGGTGGGGCTATACCTTCCCGCTCGGCGTCTACACCGTCGCCACCTTCCGCCTCGGTACGACGCTGAACCTCGGCTTCTTCGGTATCGTCGGCACGGTGCTGACGATCGCGCTCGCGGCGATGTGGCTGCTGGTCGGTGCCAAGACGCTCGCCGGAGCGTGGCGCGGCAACCTGTTCGTCTCGCCCTGCATCGCTACCCCGAACTGATCCACCCTGATGATCGGATCAGTCGGTCCGATCACTTGCAGAACGCCCCTTCGATCCGCCAGCGTGGCTGGCCATAGGAGAGCCTTGTCATGTACAATTCTGACGCCGCGCTGGCGGGTGAGACCAGCCGTCGCCGCTTTCTCAGCCACGCGGTGCTCGGCACCGCTGGCCTCGCCGCTGCACCTGCGCTGGCGCAGCAACTCGTCGACCTGAAGCTGCCCGGCGGCAATGCCGAGCGGCCGATGACCAGCGCCTTTCCCGGCAAGGGCAGCATGATCCTCCAGCGTGTCCATCCGCCCTTGCTGGAAACGCCGATGGAGGTGTTCGACAAGTCGGTGTTCACGCCCAACGACCAGTTCTTCGTCCGCTGGCACTGGGCCGACATTCCGACCTCGATCGATGTCGAGACTTTCCGCCTCAACGTCTTCGGCCACGTCAACCGACCGCTGTCGATCAGCCTCGCCCAGCTGCTGCGCCTGCCGCGGGTCGAGATGGCGGCGGTCAACCAATGCTCGGGAAACAGCCGTGGGCTGTTCCAGCCGCGTGTCGCCGGCGCGCAATGGGGCAACGGCGCGATGGGCAATGCCAAATGGCTCGGTGTGCGCCTGCGCGACGTGCTCGACCTCGCCGGGGTCAAGCCAGGCGCGGTGCAGGTGCGCTTCGGTGCGCTCGATCAGCCGGTCGTGGCGGGCGCCCCTGACTTCGAGAAGGCGCTCGACATCGACCATGCCCGCGACGGCGAAGTGATGATCGCCTTCGGCATGAACGGCGAGCAGCTGCCGCTCCTCAACGGCTTTCCCTGCCGGCTGATCGTCCCGGGCTGGTATTCGACCTACTGGGTCAAGATGCTGAACGCGATCGAGGTACTGCCCGGCCCTGACGACCAGTATTGGATGGCCAAGGCCTACAAGATACCGGCTACACCCGGCGCGAATGTCGCGCCCGGTGCCAAGGACTTCCCGACCGTGCCGATCAATCGCATGATCCCGCGCAGCTGGATGACCAGCCTGCCGGATGGCCAGGCGATCGCCTATGAAGCGTCCATCCCGGTTGGCGGGATCGCGATGGGCGGCGACTGCGGCGTCGCCAAGGTCGATGTCTCATCCGATGGTGGCCGCACTTGGTACAGGACGACGCTCGGAGCGGACGAGGGCAAGTATAGCTTCCGGCGCTGGGATGGTCGCGTGCCGCTTAGGCGCGGTCCCAACCCCATCATGGTGCGCTGCTGGAACGCCAACGGTGTCGCCCAGCCGATGAAGCCGATCTGGAACCCCGGCGGGTTCATGCGCGGCAACATCGAAACCACCACCATCATTGCGGCCTGAGGAGCGAGTAGCATGAAGACCCCGTCTCCCGGCATCATGGCCGCTGGCCTGATCGGCCTGACCGGTATCATCCTCATCTCGATAGGTGCGCCGAGCAGCCGCAAGGCGTCTGCCCCGATCTCCGAGACGTCCGAGCCGGCGCCCCCCGTCAGCGTGTCGGCCCGCGGCTTCTCGCTTACCTCGACCAGCGTCGACCTGCCGGTCGACGACGCGAGCTATCCCGATGGTCCGCACGCCGACGTCATCAACGCCAACTGCACCTCATGCCACTCGGCCAGTATGGCGCTGACCCAGCCTGCGCTATCGGCGGCTCAGTGGAAGGCGACCGTCACCAAGATGCGCGAGGTGTATAAGGCGCCGGTGGCCGAGAAGGACGTCGACGCAATCGTCGCCTATCTCACCGCCATGCCGCATCAGAAGGCGGCACCCGCAACCGGCAAGGCGCAGGACCCCGACCCCAAGGTGGCTCCCGATGTTTCAGGTGGAACCGGCTAACCGAGCCACTTCCATAATCCCAAAATACCATCTCAATCGGGAAAGTCGCTGGTGTCATAACCGGACGGTTGTGAAGCTGCCGCAGGCCCACGTATTCTTGCGCGGCGCGAAGTGTCAGAACCGTGGTTCGAAATGTCCGCTTTCGAGAACGGTCAATTTACTCGCTATCACCGACTTGGGCGTATCAGGTCATACAAAGGGCTAAGCTGCCAAGAGCGAGGGCGAGATGCGTAGCGGCCTGAGCTGATCCGGTGCCGGCCTATCGTCCCGCTCCCAGCTATAGTCGCCGGTGAGCGCGATATGCTCCCAGCCCAGCGGTGCGATATGGCGGGCAATATCGTCCGGCGCTCCCATGTCGGCCAGTGACCGTTCGAGATAGCGTGTGTTCCACAGGATGATCGCGGCGACCAGCAAGTTGAGGCCGGAGGCGCGGTAAGACTGATTTTCGAACTGGCGGTCGCGCAGCTCGCCGAGCTGGTTGAAGAACAATGCGCGGGCAAGCGCGTTGCGCGCCTCCCCCTTGTTCAGCCCCGCCTGGGTGCGCCTGCGCAGATCAATGTCCTGCAACCAGTCGAGCATGAAGATCGAGCGTTCGAGCCGTCCGAGCTCGCGCAGCGCTAATGCCAGACCGTTCTGGCGCGGATAGGCGGACAGCTTGCGCAGCATAGCCGACGCGGTGACGGTTCCGGTTCGGATCGAGGTGGCGAGCCGCAGCAGTTCGTCCCAATGCGCGGCTAAGTGGTCGTGCGCGATCGGATCGCCAACCATGCCGGCAAGCAACGGCCCCGCTTCCTGCCCGGGCAGGAGGTGCAGGCGGCGCTCCTTGATATCACGCAAGCGTGGCGCGAAGCGGTAGCCGAAGAACGGCATCAGCCCGAACACATGGTCGGACGCGCCGCCCGTATCGGTATAATGCTCTTCGATCGACAACCCGGTCTGGTGATACAGCAAACCGTCGAGGACATAGGGAGCCTCGCCCGCGGTCGCGGCGATCACGCGCGAGCCGAACGGGTCATACTGGTCCGAGATATGAGTGTAGAACGACACACCGGGTTCGTTGCCGTTGCGCGCGTTGATATCGCTGATCGCAGCGCCCCGCCCGCCGGCATGGAATTGCTGTCCGTCGCTCGACGAGCTGATGCCGCTGCCCCATAATCCGGCAAGCGGCATCGCGCGATGCGCCTCGATCAGTCGTCCGAGCGCCTCGCCATAGGCGGCTTCGCTGATGTGCCAGTCATGCAGATGCGCGAGTTGGCGCAGACTGGCACCACGGCAACTGTCCGCCATGCGGGTCAGGCCGAGATTGATGCCATCGGCAAGGATCACGGTCAGCAACGCATTACGGTCGTCGGCCGGACGGCCTGATCGCCGGTGGGTAAAACAGTCGCCGAAGCCGGTCCACGTATCCACATCGAGCAGGATATCCGTGATTTTCACGCGGGGGAGACGGTCATAGGCGGTGCGGCGGGCGACCTCTGCGGCGGGCGGTGTGATCGCCTTCAAAGGGGAGATCATCAGCCCGTTTTCGTCGAGCCGGACCTGCGGCAGTTCGCCCTGCCGGGCCAGCACCGTTACCCGTTCGATCGCGCGGTTCAGGCGTTCACGGCGATCCTCGATATGAGATACGAACCCGGTCGCGATCGCGAGCGGAAGTGGCCCCTTCTCGCGCAACGCTGCGAAGGTAGCGGGCGGAATGAGATAGCTGTCGAAATCCCGAAACTGTCGGCTACCTGCCACCCAGATATCGCCGGCCCGCAGCCGATCGCGAAGCTGAGACAGTGCGCAGAGTTCATAGGCCGCGCGATCAACGACACCGTTACGGATTACGAATGGACGCCAGCCCGCCGGCACGAAGCGCAGCGGCACCTTGTCAGGCAGGCGTCGTTTTCCAGTATGGTAGAGATCAGCGATGATGGCGAGCGCGTCGAGAATTCCCTGCACCGGCCCGGCACCGCGAAACTCGAACGCCCGCAGGAACTGCCCGGCGAACAACTTCACCGTGCGATGCCGCTCAATAAGTTCGGCCGTGCGGTCGATCGTCTCGGGGCGGACCAGGACTTCCGCCTGATCGACGGCGGAGCCGAACCGTTCCCAGTCGAACGGGCCGAGACGCGCGAGGGAGTCGATACCCTTGGCGTGTGCGTCGATGAGCACGCGGCAACTGTTGGTCAGGGTGCGCAGATGCCCCTGCATCTCGCGCACCGTCCTGATTGCCTTGTCGCGCGTTCGGTTTTCCGCCCGGCGTACCATGCTGCCGAGAAGCTTATCGAACATGGTGAGCGTCGCGTCGGTGAGGCTTTCCTCAAGGCGGATTGTTGCGGCCGCCAGTGTCGCATGGCGGCGTAGCGGGGTCAGTTCGCCGAGGTGCTGCGGCGTGATCCGTACCGCCTCGTCGGCAAGCCGGTCGAATGTCGCTGATGGGATCATGGCGGCGCGCGCAAGGTCGAGGCCGAGGTTGCGGACATGATCGAGCCGTTCCAGCAGCCGCAGGATGTTGCGCGGTGCCGGTGATTGCGGCGCATTGCGCAGCCAGGCCAGCCATGTCGTTCCCTGATCCGACCGCCGGGTCAGCAAGGCATCGAGCATCGTGAGCTTGTCAGGCTCAATGCCGCTGGTCAGGATTTCATGGGTGAGTTGTTCGGCCTGCTGGCGCGCGTGCCTGACGATTGCCTCGATGACAGCCGGGGGCGGCAGTAGTACCCGTCGCCGACGCAACTCGTCGATCACGGTGCCGGCAAGCAAGAGAGGCTGCGCGACGGTCTGCGCGACCGGCATCGCGAACGCCACGATCTCGCGAAAGTGGTTACGGTCGAAAGCGGTATAGCCGAACCGCTGCATGAGATCGGCGAGATGCCCGCGGCGGGTTTCATCGCGACGGGCGTAATCGTCGAACGCCTTTGCCGGCGCGTCGACCTGATCGCCGACAAAGGCGAGGATGGCACTCGGCGGTTTCTCACCGGCTTCCAGCACGCGGCCCGGCCAACGCATGTAAAGCAGCAGCAGCGCGAACCCGAGGCGGCTTGGCGCTCCACGTCGTTCGCTGACAAGATCGAGATCCTCACGGCTGAGGGTAAAGTGACGGGCGATCTCCCGTTCGTCGGTTGGAGGATCGTAATGTGAGCCGAGCGCTTCGCGTGTCAGCAACTGCCGTCTTGCCATGCGTCACGACCTTTCCCGCACTGTCCGTCAGACGGTCCTCTGGCGGCCAGCATGAATATGTCCGTCAACTCTGGACCCGCGATGGCGATTCGGACAAGAATGCAAATCGATGGGACAACGGACAGATCGGAACCGACCGTGGCGCTGATCGGCTATGCGCGGGTATCGACCGGCGACCAGAAGCTGGCGCTACAGAACGACGCGCTCAACGCGGCCGGATGCGAGCGCATCTTCGACGACCATGCGTCCGGCGCTAAAACTGATAGGCCGGGGCTTGCCGAGGCCCTGGCCTATCTACGTGGCGGTGACACGCTAGTTGTATGGAAGCTGGACCGCCTCGGTCGCTCAATGAGCCACCTGATCGAAAAGGTCGGCGAACTGGCCGCGCGTGGCGTTGGTTTCCGATCGCTCACCGAGCAGATCGACACCACCACGTCGGGCGGGATGCTCGTGTTCAACATCTTCGGCTCGCTCGCCCAGTTCGAGCGCGACCTGATCCGCGAGCGCACCAACGCCGGCTTGAAGGCTGCGCGGGAACGGGGGAGCCTTGGCGGTCGGCGTCCGGTCATCACGCCTGACAAATTGCGCAAGGCGCGCGATCATATCGCGGCAGGCCTGACGGTCCGGGAGGCGGCCACGCGGCTCAAAGTCGGTAAAACAGCGCTCTACAAGGCGCTCGAAGGCGCCGCTGCCAAACCGTAGCAAAGCATGAGGAAAGAGTGATGCACGAACGCGACCCCAACATCGTCACTTCGAGCCTATCCGGCGTCGTTACAGAGCAGGGCATCACCGTGAGTGTAAATATCATAAGGCTCGAGAATGAGCCGGGTTGGTCGCTCGAAGTGGAAAATGAGAATGGAACGTCCACGGTGTGGGATGACCTCTTCGCGACCGACGATGCGGCTCATGCCGCCTTCCGCCAGACCGTTAAAGAAGAAGGCATGCGCGTCTTCCTCGATCAGGCTGTCGTCATTCCCTTCAGACGTTAGGACCGTCCGCGTTCGCCGTTCGTTCGATCCTAGCGTACGTAAACTTCACTTTCGTGCAGTGACCCCTATGTGTGGAGCGCCAGCTTGGAGCGCCTATGAGTTTCCTCGTGGCACCCCGGTGTGTGAAACCACGATAGTCAGCGCCCGCGAGCGAGCTTGTCCATAAGATCGTCCACCTCGGCCGCGCGGCGTCGATCGGCTTCGACTCGGCTCCGCCGCTCTTGCTCGGCCTCCAACCTAGCGGCCAGCGCCAGTGCCTCGGCTTCGCCGCGTAGGCGGAACAACACGGCAGGGCTGCCGTCTGCCGTGGCTGCCATCTCCATAGTGTAATCGGGAAGCTGGTCGGCCTCCACGACTTTGCGAAGCATCCTGTTGAACTCCTTGGGCTTGCTGTCGCTGCCGGTTTTGTCGCGCAGCACCTCCACCCGGCACGTCCACCCACCCTTTTGGTTGCCGGCATGTTTGCGTGCGATGCGGTACAAGGCGCGCTCTAGCCCGCCAGTCAGCAGGAAATAGTCCTGGTGCATGGTGAGCAGCGACCGCTCTCCCATGATGCCCTCATAGACCCAGTCCGATAGGGTGATTGTCATGCCCCGGGGCTGATCCGTGTCGGGGTCCACCTCCAGCGTCCACTTGTCGAGCCAATTGAAGCCGGCCTTGGTGCGCCGCTTCGGCGCACGGATAGACGTCGATATGGAGGTCGTCTGAAGCCGCTGGAGCGCGGCTTGCAACTCCTGATAGGCCCGGCCGCTAGTGTCGCGCTTGATCGCCCTTAGCAGGTCATAGGACGTGGTTCTAAGCGTCCGCGGAAGATCGTTGACCCCCTGCTCCCGCATCCGGTTGAGTGTCGAGGCTGCCCATATGAGAATATCGGCGTCCCATATCGTCGCCATGCCATATGCCGGGATCGCCTCGATCTTCACCCACGTTTCGCCATCCGGACTGCTATATTCGATCGGCTTCACCCGCTTGCGCTTCTGAAGCGAGAAGAACGGCCGCTCCATCGTCTCCCGCTGGTCCTTCAGCGGAAGATCGCCCATCAGCGGGATAAACAGGTCGAACTCAGGATTAGGGTTCGGGCGTTTGGTCATGCAGCATCAATCCTGCCATCCTGCACACTTGGGGATGTGCAGGTGTGCACACTATCACGCACGGCCAAATTGCCGATCAGCATCGTACTTGGCGACCAGTTCGCTGATCGCTTCGGCGAGAAGGTCCTGATGGCTGCGCCTCGTTCGTGCCGCCAAGACCCGGAAGGCCTCGGCCGTGGGGTCCGCCGGGTCGAAATAGGCACCGAGATGGTATTTGCCTGGCCGCTTCCCGCTCGATCGGGCGCTGCTCGCCGACGACACCGGAGTTGCGATCGGCGAATTATCCGCCTCTGCCTCGCGACGGGTTTGTGGCGCCACTGCCGGGGCCAACAGAGATGTCCGCTTCGCCATGTTCAAGCCTTCACGTTTGCAGGTGTGCAATTTATCAAATCATCAAGGAGGTGCTTCTGCAAGGCTGCAACCTCTTGGGCAGCCTTGCCTTTTGGCTCATGCTCGATGACGCCCAACCCGTAGGGCCAAGCTGCACGATAGGCGCTACGCTCTCGTAGAACGGTGCGCGCAACCCGGAGGCCGGTCGCTTCGGCAAGTGTCCGCGCGTCGTCCAGCAATGTGGACGCAGTTGGGGGAGCGGCGTTCAGCACAACAACGCCTGCCCGCCCGGTGCTGGTGATGAGTTGGGCAGTCCGCTTGATCGCATCCAGGTCGATAAGCGAGGGACGGCAAGGGATCACCACGAGGTCCGCGCGCTGGGCTGCGGCTGCGGCTTCCGCACCGGCAGCCGGTGGCGTGTCGATGATGGTCAGAGCAAACCCGTTTGCTTCGGCAGCATCTATCGCTTGGTCGAGCCGGCGCGCGCTGATCGGCTCCACATGGGGCAGCTCGGCCTCACGCCGTTCGCTCCACGCCGTTGCGCTTTCCTGCGGATCAAGGTCAAACAGCGCCGTCCTGATCCCGGCCGCCTGAGCGGCGACCGCAAGATTTACTGCCAGCGTCGTTTTACCGACTCCGCCCTTTTGCGCTGCAAGTGTGATAATCTGCACGTGTGCACACCTTCATTTCTGATACTGTGACGTTATGCACAATATCAGAATGGCACAACCCTGCTGTGACTCGCGCCCGGTGGTTCGTGGCTCCAACCTGCATCCGATAATGCGAAGTGCACCAGCTCCGCGTTGCCGATCGCAGGCGGCTCACCCTTTCGCCAGAAGCCCAGCATCTTGCCACGATCGTCCAGCGTGCTTTCTGTCACGACCGCACGCACCGCCTGGATGAACTGCCCGTGGCTGAACACATAGGCGAGGCCGGGGGAGGGCAGGGCGGCAAGCCGTGCCAGCACCGCTTCAGCACGGCGAAGCAATGCCCCGAAGCTCTCCGCACCCTCCCCGTCGCAATAGGCGGGATCGGCGTCGGTCCAGTACCGCTCCAGATGGGGCATTCGCTCGCTGCTGCGTGTGCCGTTCCACTGGGAGGGCTGGAGATAGGTAAACTCCTCGATCGGCCACACCTCCACCGGGACGACCGGAAAGCGCTGGATCGTCGCCTCGGCCGTCTGACGGGTGCGAAGATAGGGAGAGGTCACGATCAGGCTGGGCGTCTCGGTCCAAGCCCGCGCTACCTCCCGCGCCTGACGCCATCCCAGCTCGGTCAGCTCGATGGATGCGAGGTCATGGCAGGGCACGCCGGCGTTGCCGGTGCTCTGCCCGTGACGGATGAATACGGCCCTCATGCCGCCGCCTCCTTGTCCGCCAGCTCCCGCAATCCCTTGTAGAGCGTCGTGCGGCTCACGCCGTACCTTTCGGCTACGGCTGTCACGGTCGCGTCGGGGTCGGTCAACAGCAACCGGGCTTCGCGGAGCTGCCGGGAGGTGAGGGCAGGGGGGCGCCCGCCCATGCGTCCGCGGGCGCGCCCTGCCGCCAGACCGGCACGGGTACGTTCGCCGATAAGGTGGCGCTCGAAGTCAGCGAGGCTGGCGAAGATATTGAACACCAACTTGCCTGATGCCGTGGTCGTGTCGATCGCCTCGGTGACGCTCTCAAACGCGATGCCGCGGCTTGCCAGCTCGTTCACTGTCGCGATCAGGTCCGGGAGCGATCGGCCAAGCCGGTCGAGCCGCCACACCACCAGCGTGTCGCCGGCACGCAAGGCCTTCATCGCCTGCGCCAGCTCGGGCCGGTCGGCGTGCTTGCCGGATGCGTGCTCCGAATAGATCGGCTCGCATCCCTTGGCGCGCAGCACGTCAAGTTGCGGAGCGAGGTCCTGGTCGGCGGTGGACACGCGCGCATATCCGATCCGACGTGTGCCAGCCTGGCCGGGCAGGGGGGTGGCAGCCATGTTCAACATTCAACCTGCGACAGGGGTTTTCTGATCGCAGTTTTTCGCACGGGTTATTGAACAATTCAATGCCGCGAAACGCCAGCTTTCCTGCTGCTGCCGATGGTGTGCATCAAACGGCCGTTTTCTGAACAGCGGTAATGCGCCGGGTTGTTCTTGCGATCTGCCCGGCATAGGGGAGGGGGGTATATGGCTCATCTCTCCGGTTCCAACGCCGACCTGATCGCACGCGTGCGTCGTATCGCCGGCCAAGTCGGGGCCGTCGAACGCGGCCTCACGTCAGGCGACTCCTGCGCGACGGTTCTGCACTTGGTCGCGGCCGTCCGCGGCGCGGTGAACGGGCTGATGGACGAAATTATCGCCGAACACCTGGAAGCGCACGTTGCTCGGTCGGGGCTGACGGACGAGGAGCGCGCCCACGGAGCCGACGAGCTGCTGGCGGTGATCCGCCGTTACGCCAAGTAGGATTGTGCTCGATGCCTACCGCTTCCGAAATCGACCGCTTTGCCCACGATCACGTTTTCCTGGGCAGCTCGCACGACGAGAACGCCCGCCGAACCCTGTGGGTGGTCGCACTCACAGCCGTGATGATGGTCGGCGAAATCATCGCCGGATACCTGACCGGCTCGATGGCGCTGCTCGCGGACGGGTTCCACATGGCGACGCACGCCGGCGCGCTCTCGGTCGCTGCGGCGGCTTATGCGTATGCCAAGCGTCACGCGCGCAACCCGGCCTATAGCTTCGGCACCGGCAAGGTTGGCGACCTCGCCGGTTTCGCCTCGGCCATGGTGCTCGGCCTGATCGCGCTCGGGATCGGGGTGGAATCGGTGCTGCGCCTGTTTCAGCCCATCACGGTCGCATTCGGGGAGGCCACGATCATTGCCGTCGTCGGCCTAGGTGTGAACATCGCCAGCGCCTTTCTGCTCTCGAGCGGTCACCACCATCACGGGCACGGGCCCGGGCACGATCATCACCACGGGCACGATCATGCGCACGCCCACGGCTCTCACGGCGGCGACAACAACCTCCGCTCGGCCTATGTTCATGTCCTCGCCGACGCGCTCACCTCGGTCCTCGCCATCGCGGCGCTGCTCGCCGGCCGGTATCTCGGCTGGGTCTGGATGGACCCGGTCATGGGGATCGTCGGCGCGGTCGTCATCGCCCGCTGGTCATGGAGCCTGATGCGCGACACGGCCGCCGTCCTGCTCGATCGCACCGACGCGCATGTCGCCGACGAGGTGCGCGAGCTGGTCGAAGCTCCCGGCGACGCCCGAGTGACCGACCTGCACGTCTGGAAGGTCGGACCGGAAGCGCACGCGGCGATCGTCAGCGTCGCCGGCGTTCGGAATGGCGAGCTGGTCCGCCAGCGGCTCGCGCCGGTTCACGAGCTGGCGCACCTCACGGTCGAGGTGCGCTGATGCTCTACCTGCTTCTCAAGGCCGGCATATCGGCCGTCATCATCGTCGCCGTGTCGGAGATCGCCAAGCGCAGCCCCGGTTTCGGCGCGCTGATCGCCTCGCTCCCGCTCGTCTCGGTGCTGGGCATGATCTGGCTCTGGCGCGACACGCACGATCGGGCGCGCATGGCGGCCCATGCCGGCGCGACCTTCTGGTACGTGCTGCCGTCCTTGCCGATGTTCCTACTCATTGCGGCGATGCTCAACCGCGGCGCGCCGTTCTGGCTGGCGCTCGCCTCGGGGTGTCTCCTCACGGTTGCGCTCTACCTCGCGATGACGTGGGTGGGGCCGCGCTTCGGGCTCCAGCTCTAAGCGAGCCCGGACAAGCGAAGCGCGACGCCCGCCGCAGCGCACGCGCCTAAGGTCGGGATCACGCCCGACTTGAACCGGAACATCGCGACCAGGGCCGCGACGGTCAACGCTAGCGCGGCCGGGTCGAGGGTGGACAACACCGGCACGTCCAGCGTCCTGCCGGCGATCGGCAGGGCGCGGACTTGGTGAAACAGGGTGTGGAGCGCGAACCACACCGCCAGATTGAGCACCACGCCGACCACGGCTGCGGTGATGGCGGCGAGCGCGGCCGACAGCGCCTTGTTACCGCGCAGCTTCTCGATGAACGGCGCGCCCAGGAAGATCCAGAGGAAGCAAGGCACGAACGTCACCCAGGTCGTGAGCAAGCCCCCCAAGGTGGCGGCGAGCAGCGGGGGCAAGCCGGTCGCTTGCCGGAACGCGCCCATGAAGCCGACGAACTGCGTCACGATGATCAGCGGCCCCGGCGTCGTCTCCGCCATGCCAAGTCCGTCCAGCATCTCGCCGGGACGAAGCCAGCCGTAGTTTTCGACGGCCTGCTGAGCGACATAGGCGAGCACGGCGTAAGCGCCCCCGAACGTCACCACCGCCATCTTGGAGAAGAACAGCGCGATCTGCGTGAACACATTGCCCGGTCCGACTGACGCGAGCAGCGCCGCAATCGGCGCGAGCCACAGCGCGAGGAGCGCACCGCTGATCCGGAGCGACCATGCGAGGCTGGGGCGGGCGTGGTCGGGGACGTGCTCGCCAAGCGCGGTTTCGGCATCGCGGACGATCTTGCCGCCCGATGCACCGTGGCTGCCCCCGCCCATGAAGGCGGGGTGGCGTGCGCGCCCGCCAAGGAAGCCGGCGATGGCGGCCGCAAGAATGATGATCGGGAAAGGAACGCCAAGGAAGAAGATCGCCACGAACGATGCCGCCGCGATCCCGCGCATGACGTTGTTCTTCAGCGCGCGCGAGCCGATGCGCACGACGGCCTGAAGCACGATCGCGAGCACGGCGGCCTTCAAGCCGAAGAACAGCGCCTCAACAAAGGGGACGTTGCCGAACAGCGCATAGACCCAGCTCAGCGCCATGATCGCGACCAGGCCGGGGAGCACGAACAGCGCGCCAGCGACAAGCCCGCCCTTGGTCTTGTGGAGCAGCCAGCCGATGTAGATGGCGAGCTGCTGCGCCTCGGGGCCGGGCAGCAACATGCAATAGTTGAGCGCGTGAAGGAACCGCTCCTCGCCGATCCATCGCCGCTCCTCGACCAGCACGCGGTGCATCATCGCGATCTGGCCGGCCGGGCCGCCGAAGCTTAAGGCGGCAACCTTGGCCCAGACCCGCAGCGCTTCGCCGAAGGGGATGCCGTGATCCCGCGGGCTCGGGCCTGCGATCGGCGCGGTCGCGGTCGCCTCCATCGTCATTCTCCTCGTCGCCTGGTGAAGTGGGCGTAGAAGCCGTCGAGCGCGCCCGCGCCTCGCGCGAGCCGGTCGGGGTCGTCGGGCGTGGCGGCGCATATCCCCTCGATCAGCGCGCTGACGCCGGCCGTCTCCGGCCGGCCGAACTTGTCGTCGGCGATGTCGAGGTCGTGGATGATCTCCGACAGCGCGACGAGCGCCGGGTCGCCGTCGAGCCCTCGGCGGAACACCAGCGTCTCGAAGGTGCAGCGGTCGCCTTCGTGCGTGAACTCGGCGTCCGCCATGTCGAAGCGCAGCTCGCCGGGCTCGGGGGCGTAACCCTTGCCCTCCACGAACTTGAAGGTCGCGTCCGGGTCGATGAAGCGCCGGATCAACCACGCTGACGCGATGCGGTCGACGTGGATGTGGACGCGCGTGACCCAGGTGCGCCCGCGAAGCTCGGCCTGGGCCAGCTCGGGCGCGCCCGGCCCGGTCACGTCGGGGTGCTGGCCCGCCCGGGCTTCCGCCGGGGCAAGCGCCGCCTCGGCCGTTTGCCGCCCGTGCGCGCCGAAGAAGTCGATCGCGGCGATCTCGTCCAGCCGGCGGCGCAACCGGCGAACCTCGCCGGGGGGAACATACTCGCCTTCCGCCAAGGTCCGCGCCTCGCGCGCCAGCTCCTCGTAATCGGCATCGCGCGCCGCGTCGAAAGTTCCGCGAAGCTCGGGGTCACCGATGCCACCTACCAGCCGCGCCTCTAGGATCAGCGCCTCGCCGCCATTGTCGGCAATCTCGCGGTGCAAATCCTCGAACAGCGCGCGAGTGTCGGCGCGGTTGGGGAGCGCGTGGACCGCGTTCTTGAGCGGCGCGGCCCCGATCGCCTGCAAACGCCGCCACACCTTCACCCGCAAATAGGCGGGCTTGGCGGGAAGCTGCGGGATCAACAGCAACCAAGGGCTGGGTTCGGCGTTCGTCATAACTGTATCATCCGGATTTTGGAGTGTAACGGTTGCATCATCGTTCATGCAACCATAGACATGCTTGGGTTGGCGAACGCGCGAGGAGAGGGCGATGTCACGTCTGACCGGGACCATGCTGGCGCTGCTCGTCTCGGGCGGGATCGCTCCTACCGCGGCGCACGCGCAGCGCGGGGAGACCGTCGCGTTGCGCGAAGCCTATCCGTGCCGGCGCTGATGATAGGAGAGATTGGATGATGAAACCCCTTCTGGCCGGCGTTCTCGCCGCGCTCGCCGCCCCGGCCTGGGCCGCGCCCGACTGGAACAAGGTCGATGCTGCGCTCGGCCGACCGGGCACCGAACAGGCGGGCGGTGTCCATCGCTACGGCTTCCCGCGCTCCGACCTGCACGTCACTCTCGACGGCGTGGCGATCAAGCCAGCACTGGCGCTCGGCTCCTGGGCGGCGTTCCAGCCGATGGGTGACGACACTATGGTGATGGGCGACCTGGTGCTGACGCACGAGGAGGTGAACCCGGTGATAAGCCGCCTCTTGGCCGGCGGCTTCACGATCACCGCGCTCCACAATCACCTGCTGCGCTCCGCGCCCGCCACCATGTACCTGCACATCGCCGGGCATGGCGACCCGGTGAAGCTCGCGACCGCGTTGCGCGCCGCGCTGGCGGAAAGCCGCACCCCGCTCGCCGCGCCGTCCAGGGACTCGCAACCGCCCTCAGCCGGGGCCGGCAGCTCGCCGCCCGTCGATCTCAACACGGCCGCACTTGACGGCGTGATGGGGGCCAAGGGCAAGCCGAATGGCGGCGTCCTCCAATACAGCTTCCCGCGCGCGGAAAGGTTGATGGATGCCGGTATGGTCACGCCGCCCACGATGGGAACCGCGACCGCGATCAACTTCCAGCCGACCGGGGGCGGCAAGGCCGCGATCACCGGCGATTTCGTGCTGGTAGCGAGCGAGGTCGATCCGGTCATGCGCGCGCTGCGCGCCAGCGGGATCGAAGTTACGGCACTGCACAATCACATGCTGAACGACGAGCCGCGCCTGTTCTTCATGCACTTTTGGGCGAACCAGGATGCAGCCAAGCTCGCCCGCGGCCTGCGCGCTGCCCTTGACAAAATGAACCTGCAACGAAGCTGACGATCAGGCGATCGGCTTTTCGGGCCGTCATCGCCGCCCGACCCCGACCACGGCCCGATGGGCAACTGGAACAGCGCTGGCAAGACAGTCGAGCTGTTCGTGACGCCCGAAGGCCAGGTGCTCGGTAGCGAGGAATGAAAATGCGATTGAGGCGTGTCAGCACCTTAAGCTCGGACGCGCCCCTTCACCCGGCCCAGCCGGGTTCGGAAAGGACGAAAACGGTGAAACGTGCAACCATGATCTTGGCGCTGATGGGGGCGGTCGCTCCTCATGCTCCGGCGCTGGCGCAAACCAAACAGTCGGACATGCAAGGTGCCGCGCTTCTCGCGAGCTGCCGCGCCGCGGAGCAGAGGTGTGGAGCATATCTCCAAGGCGTGCTGGACATGATGATCGTCGCGCGAAAGGCCGAGTGCGGCGCGCCGCGCGATGATCGTGCGGCCTTGCGTGCGGCCTATCTGCGCTGGGCGGAACGGGACAGCTATTTTCAGAGTGTCCACATGGTCGCGGGGGCCGAACAGGCCTTGAGTTCGGCTTGGCCGTGTCCGGGGCAAGTGAACCGCTAACAGGCTCCCCTAAAGCTCTCAGCTACTTCGCCTTGATCGTGGCAAGACACTCGGCTCAGCCTGTTCAACAATCGGTCGTTTTCTGAACAGGCTAACCGCAAGCTCTTGTCATCTTTAGGGGAGCCTAACTGCATCCTGACGCTGGCGAAGGTCAGTCGCCCAACGATTGAGTGCGTCAATCTCCGCGGCTAAGGCCTCGGGACGGGGCAGGGGACGATTCAACTCTCTCGCCGATGAGTGAAGCAATTCGGAGCATCGTCCAAAACCATCGCGCATGGCCTCGCAATCGGCAGGGCTAATCACCGTAAGCTTGATGAGGCCGCCCGTGCTGACCTTGTAGGATAGCCGGCGCAAGACATGCCCCACCGTTTCCTCAACGGCGGTCTCCCACGTATCGCGCAGAACACCGGCGATCGATTTGACGGTCACGCGCCAATTATCCTCGTCGCCTTGCTCGAAATGACGCCGTTCGTTTGCGAGCTGGCGGGTAAGGGCGCCCATGATTTCGACGGCGCGGCGCGCTTTGAAAGGGGGCTCGTTGCGGCAAAATCCAGCCTTGTCCGCTCCCCGCGACACTGATCCCATCGACACTTGCGGACGTGGCTGCGCCTCTTGGGCGGCTCGCTCCAACTCGAACAGGAAAGCGAGGTCATGGGTTAACACGATCACCTGCCGGCGCGAAGCTTCATCGATGAGACGCTTCGCCACAGCCTCTCGATGCATATGGTCGAGCGATGACACCGGATCATCGAAGACAATCCCGGACTGATTGCCGGCGGTCGCCAGCTCGGCCATGAACGCCGCTAGAGCAACACAGCGATGCTCCCCTTCGCTCAAGACCTCACCCACAGCGGCCCTGGGCTGCCTGACAAGCGCCACCTTGAAGCGGGGAATGCCTTGTGCGCTGTTCTGCTGGCGCAACTCGACGGCTAGGTTCGCTATCCCAAAACTCGCGACCTCAACCGCAAATTGCGCGCGAAGTGCGTCTGTGACGAGCGCCTGCGCGATCTCGGTGCTCTTGCCCGTTATACGATTGGTCGTGGTCGCGCGCTGCGCTACCTCCAACTGCGCGATCTCACCGCGACGTGCGATCTCCGCAAGCACGTCGTCCTTAACGCCGGCCAGCCACTGGCGATCGGTAAGCTCCGCTTTCTCGGCGATCAAAGCGGCACGGACCGGCGAGCCTGCTTCGGCGATGAGCGCGGCGGACCGGGCCTCAACTTCCGCCGCGAGATTGATGATGGCTTGGCGGTCATAGGCGAGGATGGGGGCCTCAAGCACCAGTGCCGGATTGGCGTGGCGGCGAGCGATCCAACGGTGACGCCAGCGAGCCTCCACCAAGTTTCGGCGTAGATCGTTCGCTACAGCATCCTGGCGCAGCTCGTCACGTATGGTCGCGACAATGGCGCGCGCATCCGAACCACTCAGCCCGCTGCTGCGGAACGTCGTCACGGCATCCTCATGCGCGACGCGCGTTGCCTCGGCACGTTGCTGGCTATCGTCACGAACGAATGCCTCAAAGCGACCGAGGCGATCTGCCGCCTCCGGCGCGAGTTCCTGCTGGCACAGAACGCACACATCACCCGGCTCGATCGCCGGAAACGGCTGGCCTGGGTATGCTTCCTGCTCGGAATAGGTCCGAGCGCTTTCCCATAGCCCACGCCATGCGTCGCCGCCGATCGCCGGCAAGGGCTCGTCCCGAAACAGGGCTCCTGATGCCGCTATGGCCGCCTCCCGAGCCGCCTCCCTAGCTGTGGCAAGCTGACGCAGCCTTTCAGCATTTGCCGGAGCGAGGGCGCTGAACAGGCGGTCTAATGATGCGACCTGGTTATCGATCTTTGTCCTCAACGCGGCGAGCTGACGTGCGGCACGCGCGGGATCACCTGCGAGATCAGCGGTAATCTGGGCGAGGCGATCCAACTCGCCCTGGTTCAAGGTCGCTAGGGCTTCCACCGTGGCGGGATCAGTACCTGCGGCCAAGCCGGCGAGGAGACGGCCTACCTCGCTTGTCGGGCTGCATGTCGGCACCGAGATAGCTTGCGGCGTACGAGCCTTGATCGTTGAAATCTCGCCAGCGAGCTTGTCCTTCACCGACCTGCAGAGCTGCGCGAGCGAGGCCAGCAGCTTCAGCGGGAAGGGTGTATAGGCGAGGTCGTTCGTTTCCTCGACGTGGATATTGGCGCAACGAGAGTCGAAGACGCTGACGGCGGTGAGCGCGGCATCGCCTGGAGTGCCAAGCCGCCACACATAGGAATGTTCAGCGCCGCCTATTGTATAGTCGATCGTTGCCGTGGGAATGCCGGGAACAGCCTCGTAAATGTCGGGGATGATGTCTTCGCGATTGGGCGTCCTGGCACGGCAAGCTTTTTTCAGAATACGCGAATAGCCGGATTTGCCTGATCCATTGTCACCATAGATGATCGTTAGGCCATGCGGCTGAAAGGCCAACCGCTGATCGGGCGCCAGCGCATTAACGTGGTTCACGCCATGGACGCGGCGGAGATTGACTTGGCCTTGAATGCGGGCGGGATCACGGAAGTTGTCAGCAGACACGGGGTCGGCCGCTACCTGGCCCTTGCAGATGGCAACCAACTCATCGACATCATGGTCGGCGAGGCTATGTCCTGTAGCTAACCGACGAAGCGCGTCACGCTGCCAGCCAGGACTATCCTCCGACCAAGTGACGATGTTCGCGAGTGCCTGTGCTTCGCTCATTGTTGTGATCGCCCCTTCGATCTCCCCCAATTGGGTTCTGTTGATTACACCTGACGCAGTTCGTCCAAAAAGCTGGTCAGCACATGCTCAAGGTCCGGAAATACCGGGTGCTCCTCAAAATGCCGGCTTAGCTCCGTCTCGATCGTTGCCGGCGATTTGGCATCTTCCTTGGACTTTTCCGCCCATTTCCGGCCGGGATGGAGCGTGTCCCACGGCGAGCGCTTATTGGCTCGGGTGGTCGCGTCATCTCCATGCTTGCCCAAGCCATAGAGTATGCTCGTCTCGCTGTTCCAAATCGGCCGGAACAGATGGATCATGTAATCCTCGGCCGCCGTTTCCCAGCCGCTCTGAACGACCAGCGATCGGAACTGAAAGTCGGCAAGGTCGAGCGTGGTGATGGCCGTACCGATGTTCTTACGGTGGTCTGAAAGACGCCCACAAAGCCGCGGCCCCTGCTCCAGCGGGGTACGGGCATTGTTGATCGCGGGCGCGGCCTGGCCGACGTAGATTGGCGTCTCGCTTCCGCTGATGGGCGCATACAGCGGAAATGGGCCGTTGTAGTAGATGGCGTAGATGCCGGAGCCATAGAAGCGCGGTATCTCGGCCAACGGGTGACGCTGCTGCGCGACCAGCGCGAGCGAGACGAACCGCCCCACCACCTTGGGATTGCTGGGATCAAACACCGCCGAAGGCTGCCGGATCGGGTCCAGCGTGTTCAGAAAAGAGCCTAGCTCCTCGATGACACCCCGGATTTCCTTCTCAAGCGTCCGTCGCCGCGGCGCCGACAGGGTGGTCGAGGTCGTCTGTTCGATGAGCTGGTCGAGATTCGCGCGCAGTTCGGCGATCGGCGACGGCGCGGGTGTGGGTTTACGGCTCATGCGGCGGTCAAATGCCTCGCCACGTTCTCTCCAACGGCCTGCGCGAGCTTCACCGGGACGGCGTTGCCGAGCTGGCGCATGGACTCGGTCCATGAGCCATGAAAGCGGTACTTGTCAGGGAAGGTCTGTAGCCGGGCGCTCTCTCGGACGCTGAAATAGCGCACGCTTCCATCGGCGCGACGCAGCATGTTCTCGCCCCCCGGGACACCGTGGACGCCCGCCTTGAGCGTCTTGGCTGGTTCATCAAGCGGACTGCCAGTGTGGCCCACATAGCTGCGGGCGCCACCTTGGAATCGATGGTTGAGGCAGGCAGCCGCGAGTTCCGGCTGAAGCTCCGGATCAGGAAGGTCTCCGATCGCGTCCCGCACGGTCAGCCACGGCTTGTCCGCCGGCTTCTCCAACAGCGCCATGCCGCGGGCGCGGAAGCGTGGATCAAGCACCCGGTCGCGCTTGGCGATCTCGTGCCGCTCCCAATAGTCACCCGTTCGTACCTGCTCCCATAGCAACGCTTCGAGCGAGTGGGTTGCCTCCGGGAAGGACCATTCAATGCCAAGGTCCGCGCGGAAGCCGACGAACACGACACGCTCACGCCGTTGTGGCACCCCGTGATTGGCTGCGTTGAGCACCCGATACACGACGTTGTAACGCAGCTCGTCCGAACCGCCCTTGGCGGTGTGGTGACGCTCTAGGCGCGCCATGTGCTCCATCCACGTCTCGCCCGGCCGCAACGTGAGTTCGGGATAGGTGAGCTGGTGGACGATATGAGCAAGGTAGGTGGCGAAGCTCGCCCTGGTCAGCCCCTTCACGTTCTCAAACACGAACGCGCGCGGGCGCGTCTCGCGCACAACCCGGACAGCTTCCGGCCACATGTCGCGCGCGTCGGCATGTGCTCGATGCTTCCCGCCAAGGGAGAATGGCTGGCAAGGTGGTCCACCCGTCACAAGGTCGATCTTGCCTTCGTGCTGTCGAAAATCGACGGCTCGAATGTCACCCTCGGTCGGCAACGGCCAATGGCTAATACCACCCGCCTTTACCTTGCGGTTCTCTCGAATCGTATCGCAGCACCAGCGATCCCATTCGACCACCTGCATGGGACGGAATCCCGCCTTGCTGATCCCCATGCCCAGCCCGCCGGCGCCGGCGAATAGCTCAATGGCCCGCATGGGCGTTTCCTTGGTCGTCATCGAGAAATCCACGTATTTTGTTCTTCAAGTGTTCCGTTTGCCCGCATTCGCATTCCCAAACAACCAGCTCCCGCCAGCCCTTTCGGTCCAGCATCGCACGATTGCGCTCGTCTCGATCGCGGTTGCCCTCCAGCTTCGGTCCCCAGAAATCCTGCCGGGATTTTGGCATTCGCGCCAGTTTGCAATTCGGATCGGGATGACGATGCCAGAAACATCCGTGGACAAAGATGACTTTCTTCCGGCCGCGAAACACAAGGTCGGGGCTACCGGGTAGACGCTTGTCGTGAAGCCGATAGCGGTAGCCCATGCCATGCACGATGCGGCGCACCAGCATCTCGGGCTTGCTGTTCTTGCCCCGAATGCGGCTCATGCGCTCGGAGCGGCCTGCCGGGGTGAGAGTGTCCGCCACCCTAACGCCTCGCCTCGGGCTCGATCTTGATCGTGCAGCGCACCGCCTCTCGCGCCTTATCCGCGCGCTTCCGGCACGCCTCCAGCGCCTGCCGGTTAGCGGTGACGATCCGATCGCCTGCCGCGATGTTGGCGAAAGCGTCCGGCGCGCTGGCGCGCATGAGGTGCTGGCCGCCTTCCCACATCGGCAGGTCGAGCGAGCGCGCCGCCATCTTCTCCGGCCATTGCCAGCTCGCGGGCACGGCGCGGGCAACGATGCCGGCGAACACCGCCCACAACATCATCCCGACCACCACACCGCCGATCGCGCTCCACATCAGCCAGCGGTTCTGCTCGTCGCCCCGGCGCGCTGATACGACGTAGCCGTGAAGCTGGCGGGTCACGTCCTCCAGGCCGGTGCGCGCCGTGGCGATCGTCTGCCGGTCTTCCTGGCGCGCCGTGCTCGCCGCTGCGGTGATCCGTCCCGCCAACTGTTCGGGCGTCATCGCCAGCATAGGGCTTTTGACCAGCATATCGACGCGCTGCGCGGTGGCGGTGATATTGTTAGCGATGACGCCCAGCGTCTCGGAATAGTCGGGCGGCTCGGGCACCTCCATGCGCTCGGCCGTCAGACGCTCGACGGCACGGCGCATCAGCGTCACCTCGGCGCGCAGCTCCTGGAACGCCTGCGCGGCTTCACTCGGCCCTTCCTCATCCGCCATCACGTCTTCCCCTTATCGGCTCATGCCCCTGTCGCGCTCGCGGCCGATCCCGATCGACTGCTCCAGCGATCTCTCGATGCTTCGGCCGCGCTCCAGTTTTAGCTCCAGCTCGGGCGCACGGCGCTCCAGCGCCTTCGCCAGCTCGGGGTCGCGGCGTAGCCCCTCGGCCATCACACCCATGCGCGTGGTAGCCTTTTCCACCCGCGCCTGGTCGCCGCCTGCCCGCTCGCGCGCCAGCCCACGCCAGCTCTCCACGAACCGGTCAGCGCGCGCGCCGGGGTCGAGCCGCACCCGGCGCTCCTCGGCCATCGCGCGCACCGCACCGCCTGTGTTGCCCCCGGCCGCCTGCCCGATCAGCCCGGGATCGCGACGGAACGCGGAAGCGAGATCGCGCGCGCCATCAGGCCGCACCTGATCCAGCGCCTCGCCGGCGCGGCGCAACGCGCTCTCCTGATGCGGCAGCACCGGCAGATCCTGCGCGCGCATCCGGCCTATATCGGCAGACGCCCGCGCATAGCGTTCAATTGCCCTGGCCTGGTCCGGCTTGCCGCCGATCGCCGCCTCGGTGCGATCCGGGGTAGGTGCCTTCTCCGGCGTGGCGGCAGGCTTGGGCCGAAAACCCGCGAACATATCCTTGGCCTTGTCGCGGACCTGATGGACGATTTCCCGCGCCCGCTCGGGCCAGCGTATCTCCCGCCGCTCGGCGAAGCTGCGCGCCCTGTCCTCATCGGACGGCACGGCATAGTCGCCGGCCATGTCCTTGGCGCGGTCGCGTGACAGCGTGCGGGCAAGCTTCGCCAAGTCGGCGAAGTCGTCACGGCCATAGTGGAGCTGCACCCCGTCACGGTGCCGCGACATGCCGACATAGGCGCTGTGCCGGTCCATGCCCGGCGTCGCGAGGAGGTGCGCGCGATCGACAGTCACGCCCTGCGACTTGTGGAAGGTAGCGGCATAGCCGTGATCGACCGCGGCGTAGTCCTTGAGGTCGAACGCAGCGTGCCCACCCCCGTCGAGCCGTACCGCCATGTGCCCGCCGTCGATCCGCTCCAACGTGCCCAGCGTGCCGTTCTTCACGCCAAGCGAGCGCTCGTTGCGCAGGAACATGATGCGGTCGCCGGCCGCGAAGTCGCGCGCGCCCCGATCGACGGTGACGCCAACGTCCTCGCCCAGCCCGCCCGACGCGCGCACCCGTCCGCGCGCCTCCTGGTTCAGCTCGCGCACCTCGGCATTGGTGTGGGTGAGGATGATGCGCGTCTGGTCGGGATCAGCCTGGCGCTGGCGATCCCAGCCTTCCACCAGCTCGGCGCGGGCCTGCTCGCGCGTATCGGCCGCGTGGACCATGCCGCAGTCGCCATAGGCGTGGATCGCCTCGCCCGTGCGGCCGGTCGCCAGTGCCCGCGTCGCGTCCTTCTGCCAGCCTTCACGCTGTCGGCGAACCTCGGTGATTTCGGCCGCGCCGTGCGCTTCGGCGATCGACCGGAACGCCGCGCCGGCTTCGATCGCCTGCAACTGCTCGGGATCGCCCACCAGCACCACCTTGGCGCCCGCGTCGCGGGCACGGGACAGCACCCGCTCCATCTGGCGGGTGCCGATCATGCCCGCCTCGTCCAGCACCAGCACGTCGTTGCGCGTGAGCTGGTCGCGGCCCTGTGCCCAACCATGTTCAAGGCTGGCGATGGTGCGGGACCGGATACCTGATCCGCCCTCCAGATTCTCGGCCGCGATCCCGGACAGGGCGGCGCCGCGCACCTGATAGCCCTCGCGCTCCCAAGCCTCGCGCGCAACGCCCAGCATCGCCGACTTGCCCGTGCCGGCATAGCCGATGACCGACGCCAGCCCGCGGCCCTCGGTGATATGGTCGAAGGCATCGCGCTGCTCGCCCGACAGGACCAGCCCGCGTCCTTCCGCAGCCTCCAGAGCGCCGGCACGGTGCCGGTCGGACACACCATGCGCGTCGCGCCGCGCCAGCTCGTCGCCGGCTTTCTCCAGACGCGCCTCGGTCGCAATCATCTCGCGGGACGTGAACCGCTCCTGGTCGCGCCCGTCTTTGCCCAATGCCACCAGCTCGGGACTGGCCCGCACCGCCGCCATCACCTGGTCGAACTGCTCCTTGCCATCCGAATGACGGAAGGCGAACGCAGCAAGATCGCGGGTGGTGAAGGTCGCCTGTTGCCGTGTGATGCCGTCGAGCGCGATGCGCGGGTCGGCCGCGATCTTCTCGCCATTCTCCCGCGCGATGCGCCGGTGATCCTCGGCACGCTCGGCGTCCTCGCCGCGGTCGAGCCGGCGCATTCCTGCCGGGCCGATCTTGTGCTGCGGCTCCAGCGCAATGCCCTGGTCTTCATAGGAACGGTGGTCGATCCGCCCCTCCAGCCCCAGCTCCGCCATGCGCTCGTTGACATGCGCCGCCCACGCTTCGCGCCAGCCCTTCAACAGCTCGGTCGAGTTCCAGTCCCGGACCTTCTTGCCGAACCCCTCCTGCCCAACTTCGCGCATCGCCAGCATGACATGCGCGTGCGGCTTCGGGCTGCCATCCTTGGCCTTGTCCCAATGCACGTTGAGGTCGGCGACCATCCCGCGCTTCACGAACTCCTTCTCCACGAAGTCACGAGCGAGCTGCACGCCCTGCTTCTCGTTCATCTCGCGCGGGATCGAAAACTCTACCTCACGCGCCAGTTGCGCGTCCTTGCGCTTCTCTCCTGCCTCCACCTCGTTCCACAGCGTCGTCCGATCCAACAGGCGCTCCGGTGCGTCCTTCGGCAGCAGCACTTCGGAGTGGATGACGCCCGCCTTGTTGGAGAAGTCGTGGCTGCGTCCAAGCCGCGCATCGTGCAGCTCGGATGCGGAGCGATAGGCAGCGGACGCAACGGCGCTGGAGCCGTTCGCACGGCTGATGACCTTGGCGCTGAAATGATAGATCGCCATCGCGACCGGCATGATGCACTTCTTAGCGCACGTCGGCAACGACGTATAAGCGCGCACTCACCACTCTCTGCCGTTCGCGTGATTGACTTGGCCGCATTTCATGATGGAACCGCTGTCCTGCCAGCGCGATCGTGCTACTGTGCGGCTCCTGTTCGACGGGCGCGAGGGAGAGAGTGATGCGAAAAACGCGCGACTATGACGCCGAATTGCGGGCACTGAGCGACAAGGCCAAGTCTATCAAGGCCAAGAAGATCGAGCAACTTGGGTTACTGGTGACGGCAACCGGGGCCGATGCGCTCGATCTCGACACACTCGCCGGCGCGCTGCTCGCTGCCGTGGAATCGGCCGACGCTGGCGAAAAGGAGGCGTTGCGCTCGCGGGGCGCGGCCTTCTTTCAGGGACGCGGGCGCAAGGCTGGGCGACGCTCTGGCGGCAACGGCGAAAGCGGAAACCAGACTGGCGCAGGCGAGGCACAGGGTTGAAGCCGCCAAGCGCCGCACCGATACGAGAGGATGGGTCGTGCAGCGCCGCGAACGCACCCGCCATCTCATAGAGCTGGGCGGCCTCGTCCAGAAGGCCGGCCTCGTCGAATTGGCCGACGACGATCGCGCAACGCTCTACGGCGCGATGCTCGATCTTGCCGCCCGCGCGCGTGATGATGGCAACGCGCTCGCGCTCTGGAAGCGGCGCGGCAAACGTGCGTTCGACGCGGAAGCGGAAGGACAGGACAGCAAGGAACAGACCGCCCATGACTGACGACACCTCGCGCCTTTCCTGGCAGCTCCTGATGGTCGGCCCCGGCATCGACCACATCACCCCCGATATTCAGGACAAGCTCGCAACCCTGCTCGATCTGCTGCCCGCCACGGCGATCATCAACGTCCAGACCGACGCCGGCTATGTCACCGTCTCACGCGACTGGCCCAGCCATCGCATGGAAACCGTCGATAGCCTGGTGGACGCCATCGCCGCCGCTCAGGGCATCACCGCTATCGACCTGCCCGAAGCGCGCTGACCATGCGCGCCGGCCTCGATCATCTTCCCGCCGCCAAGCGCCGCGAGCTGGAACGGGTCGCCCGCGTCCTGTTCGATGAATTTGAGGATGCCGTCAAAACCAAGCTCTCCGACAAGCGCAAGGGCGGCCGCATCCTCAAGCTGATCCTGTTCGGCTCCTACGCGCGCGGCGATTGGGTCGAGGATCGCGCCAGCGGCTATATCTCCGACTATGATCTGCTCGTCATCGTCAACTCCGAGACCTTCACCGATCTGCAACATGGTGGGCTGTCGCCGACGATCATCTGGTGCGCGAGCTGACCGTCACCCGCCAGCTCGCCACGCCCGTCAATTTCATCGTCCATTCGCTGATGGACGTGAACGACCAGCTCGCGCGCGGCCGTCCCTTCTTCGCCGACATAGCCCGCGATGGGATCGCCCTCTACGAAGCGCCGGGACAGCGCCTCGCCGTGCCGCGCCAGCTCGACGCGCAGGAACGCCACGCCGAAGCCAGGGCGCATTATGACAAGTGGCTCCCCGATGCCGCATACTGCCTGACGCTCGCCGAATATGCGATCCGCGACGGCGAGACCAACCATGCCGCGTTCATGCTCCACCAGGCCGTCGAGCGCGCCTATCATGGCCTGCTGCTCGTCCTGACGCTCTACGCGCCCAAATCGCACCGCATCGGCATCCTGCGCTCGCTTGCCGAAAATCTCGATCCCCGGCTGATCGAAGCCTGGCCGCGCGATACCCGCGCCGCCCGCCGCCATTTTGCGCAGCTCCAGCGCGCCTATGTCGAGGCGCGCTATTCCCATGCCTATGAAATCACCCCCGACGAACTGGCCTGGCTCGTTGACCGCGTGAAGCATCTCCACACGATCGCCGCCGCGATCTGCGCCGAACATCTCGAAAACGACAGCGGGAGGGAATCCTGATGATGGAATGGTTCCGCCAGCTCGGCCGCGCGATCCGCAACCTCGCGCGGCTCGCGCGCGAACAGCCGATATGGGCGATCACGGCCCTCGTCACCAGCCCGGTCGCCCTCATCCGCCACCTGTTCGGCGTCCTGGTCCTGTTCCTCATCACCGGCCTGGTGCTGGGGCTTGGGGTGCCGCTCATTCTTGGCAGGCTGCTCGGCCTGGCCCACGATTCCCATATCTATCAGACCGTCATGATGCTGACGGCGATCGTCGTCATCCTCGTCGCGCTGCGCGCCCTCTTTCAACCGCTGATCCTGAGCTACGGCGGCCCTGCCGGCGATGCCACGCACGGCTCGGCCCGCTTCGCCACCGATCGGGAAACTCGCCCCCTCGCCCAAAATGGCGACGGCCTGCTGATCGGCCGCGACCGCAAGAACGGCAGGCTGCTGCGCTATGCCGGCCCCTCGCATCTGCTGACGATCGCGCCGACGCGCACCGGCAAGGGCGTGGGGACCATCATTCCCAACCTGCTCGACTATCCCGGCCCGGTCGTCTGCATCGACCCCAAGGGCGAGAATGCCCGCATCACCGCCCGCCATCGGGCAAAGTTCGGCCCGGTCCATGTCCTCGATCCGTTCGGGGTGACGGGCCTTCCCGGCGCTGCCTTCAATCCGCTCGATCGCATCGACCCTGCCGGCCTCGATCTCGCCGACGACTGCATGACGCTGGCCGACGCGCTGGTCTATGACGCTCCCGGCGAAGCCGGCGAGGCGCATTGGAACGAGGAAGCCAAGGCGCTGATCGCCGGCATCCTCCTGTGGGTGGCGTGCGACCCGGAATCGCGAGGCCAGGACCGCACGCTGGAAGCGGTGCGCGACTGCCTCACCTTCGCGCCCGATAATTTCCAAAGGATGCTGCGGGAAATGTCGCGCAGCACGCAGGCGCGCGGCCTGATCGCCCGCGCCGCGAACCGCCACCTGGGCAAGTCCGATCGCGAGGCCGCCGGCGTGCTGTCGGCCGCGCAGCGCCATACCCATTTCCTCGATTCGCCGCGCATGTCGGCCGTGCTGGGGCGCTCGGATTTCACCTTCGCCGATGTGAAGGCGCACGCCACCACCGTCTATCTGGTGTTGCCGCCCGATCGGCTCGCCACCTATGCCCGCTGGCTGCGCCTGATGCTCGCGCAAGGGCTGACCGATCTGGCGCGCGCGCCGTCCTCCCCTGCCCGCTCCGTCCTGTTCCTGCTCGATGAGTTCGCCGCCCTCGGCCGCCTCGAACCCGTCGAGCGCGCGATGGGCCTGATGGCCGGCTATGGCATCCAGCTCTGGCCGATCCTGCAAGATGTTCACCAGCTCCGCGCGCTCTACGAGCGCCGCGCCGGCACCTTCCTGTCCAACGCCGGCGTGCTGCAAGTGTTCGGCGTCAACGATCACGACAGCGCCAGGCTCGTCTCCGATCTGCTCGGCCAGGAGACAGTCGTGTTCGAGACGATGAGCCGCGCGATCGACGCGGAGGAAACCGGCATATCGTTCGGATCGCAGCATGTAGCGCGGCCGTTGCTGACGCCGGATGAAGTCCGCACGCTGCGCGAGGATTTGCAGCTCCTGTTCCTTGCGGGGCAACGGCCGATCGTCGCCGCCAAGCTGCGCTACTACGCCGATCGCGAGTTCGCCGGGAAGTTCGACAAGGCGTGAACGGACACTATCGACGAAGTGAAAAAGGCCGTTTGCTGTATAGTGTCAGAACTGCCGCCAAGGGCGGAAGGATAGAATATGGACCAACGCGTCATTGATCTTTGGGACCGGCTCATGGCCTATGGAGAGAGCGGTTCCGCACCTCTTCCGGCGATCCGCGACGAAGTGTTGGAGCTGCACGAAGCGATCACCGATGAGGAAAGCCGGCTCGGCCTCATGCGGATATTCAATCTCGTCTGCGATCTTGTGGCGGTGCATCTCCAAGAGACGAACGGCGATCTTGAAGCCTTCGCCCAGCACCGGCAGGGCCAGATATGGATGTTCCTGCGCGCGGAATGTCTTGTCGATGGCGCGTTGGACCGGAGCCGGCTGCGATATGTGACATGGCGCGAAGTCCAGGCCGGCCGCATGACCGAGGATGATCCGCTGCGCCGCTACGCATTGGGCGATGACTCCGCCTTTGATGAGCTGATGGCCGCGCCGACGCCACCGAAGCGGACGCGCCACTAGGCGCGAATGTATAGGCGTATACAAATATACATGTTCGCCGTCTGTTCGCCCTTGGCGTTGTTTAGCGAACTTTCCGCGCCCTGCCCTGCCGGCTCTTGGCGTAGGATTCCGCCCTCTCCCGCAGCAATGTTCGGGGCCAAATCCGTGAAATCGTTGCCTGGCGCACAAACCTTGAGGCTCGCCGTTTCGATCCCCGACCTCGCGAGGATCTAGCTTTCCAGAAATCGGCCGCATGGGAAGCCCGTAGAGCGCCATTGCCGCTTGGACCCTCCCCGGCCTGCCAAACGTCCAGAATGAAGCCCAGCGGCCCGGAAATCGCCCCTGCTGCGACGTTTCCGCCTCCCCTGCCCTCTCGGCTCGATCACCGCCCTATCCGCCTGGCTTTCCTGGAAAGCCAATTGCGACGGTGCCGCTGGCGCTGTGGTGTCGATAGAAGCGGGGCGTTTAAACGATCCTCAATCTAGCAAAAAGCGTGCCGGCGAAGCCGGCTCATCATGGGGATGCCGGGTGGGAGGATCGCAAAGCGATCCGGGGCGGCCGAAGGCCGCGAGCCGGCGGGGGCGAAGCCCCCAAGAGGCGGCGCTTTTCTTCCCTCTGACCGGTGCCGGTAGCGCGGCGCCAGTGGATCACGCTGCCTCTGTCCCGAAAATCAGGACAAGTTGTTCGATCTGGCGGGACGCTGGTGGGTGAAACCACGATGATCCGGCGTCGAGTGGGCGCTGCGGTTAAAGTTATCCACAGGTCGGCCTAGTGTTAATATATGGGTTAAAGAATCGTGTTACGGGATTTTGGCGGTTTCATAAGCAACTGAAAATATTATAATAATCGGGCGTTTTTTTGCCCTCGGCGTCAACGAAACCCCGAATCTGGTGACTCCAGAACCCCGAATCTGCGTCAACGAAACCCCGAATCGCGATCACCCGTCAATGAAACCCCGAACTTTTCCGTTGCGTCAATGAAACCCCGAATCTACGGTGCGCGTCAATGAAACCCCGAATCGAGCCTGACCGTCAACGAAACCCCGAACTCCCGCTTGCCGTCAATGAAACCCCGAACGGCGCGGAGGGACGCCCTCCCCTGCTGCCTGTTCGCTACCCCGATCCCGATCTGTTCATTTGCGATGTTCTCGACGCCATCCCCAAGGATGACATGGCCTCGATGGAGCATCCGATTTTCTCGCTCGCGACCAAGCCCGATCGGCGCGTGTTCCGCTATGAGCATAACGGCAACAAGCTCGAAATCGTCCCCAGCGTCAAAGGGCTGGCGACGATCCACGACAAGGATATTCTGATCTACTGCATCTCCCAGCTCATCGGGAAGATGAACCAGGGGGAGCGACCGAGCCGCACCTTGCACCTCACTGCTCGCGATCTACTGGTGTGGACCAACCGGCAAACCGATGGCGACGGCTATGACCGGCTGCGGAGCGCGTTCGAGCGGCTGTCGGGGACGCGGATCACCACGAATATCAAGGCCGATGGCGAGGAAATCACCGAAGGTTTCGGCCTCATCAATGAATGGCGGATCGTGCGGCAAACCCGCTCCGGCCAAATGTCGGAAATCAAGGTCACGCTATCCGACTGGCTGTTCAAGATGGTTGAGGGGCGCAGCGTCCTGACGCTCCATCGCGACTATTTCCGCCTCCGCAAGCCGCTCGAACGGCGTATCTACGAGCTGGCGCGCAAGCATTGCGGCGCGCAGGAAAAATGGTCGATCTCGGTCGAAACGCTACAGAAAAAGACCGGCGCGAGTAGCCATTTGCGCGTGTTCCGCTCGATGCTGCGCGATCTCGTCGCGCACGATCATCTGCCCGACTATGCCGTGGAAATGAACGGCGATACGGTCACGTTCCGCAATCGCGAGGCTCTGGATACGGTCGAGGCGATCGAGGCGGAACCCGAGCGGCCCTATATCGACCCCGAAGGCTTCCACGACGCCAAGAGCGTTGCGCCTGGCTATGACGTTTACGCGCTCTATGACCAATGGGTGTCATGGTGGATCGACAGCGGGCGGCCGGAACTGAAAAGCCCCCGCGCCGCCTTCATCGGCTTCTGTCGCAACAAGCACAAGACTGCCCCCTTGCGCTAGTATAGATGTATAGATGTATAGGTGTATAATTGTATACATCTATACTAGCCGGCGATGCGCCCCCTTCCCTTCTTCACAAACAGGTCGTCCAGCGCCTCGCCCAGCAGGCTTTGAACGGTCGTCCCTTCCTCGGCCGCGATAATGCGAAGCTGCGTGCTGACCTCGGGAGGGAAATGCCCGCCAATCAGCTTGGTCCCCTGTCGGCCGCTCGGCGGGGCCTTGCGGGTCACGTCTACCGGCTCGATCGCCGACGCTGGGGCCGGGGCCGCGTCTCCGTCCGCCTTGGCGCGGTTCAGCACCGCTTGCAGACTGTTTCCGCCCTTCGCCATCACGCCACCTCGGCCTGATTGTATAGGCGTATATTTGTATACTCGTATAGTCGGCGGATTTCGTCGGCCGCTGGCCCATGCGGCTCGAACTCCTGCACGGCCCGGCCTGCGGCTTGGGCGCGGAAAAAGGCTTTGCGGTTGCCGATCGTCACCGGGCAAACCGTCGCGCCTAGCTCCGCCACGGCCTGAATCGCATCGCCAGTTTCCTGACCTTGCGGGGGCACGAAGGTAAGGACCACGGCAAAGGCGCGGTCGAGCTGGCGCACCACGTCGAGGGTGTGCGTCATGCTCATCGTGTCGAACACGGCCGTCTTAGTCGGGATCAGGATGAAATCAGCGTGACGCGCTGCCTCATAGGCCACGTCGCGCGCGACCGCCGCCCCGTCGATCACGACAAGATCGGTGCCGGCGTCCTCGCAGGCTTTGAGCATAGCGGGCAGGCGCACCGGCTGAATCGACGCCACGGCGGGCGTGTCGAGCTGGCGCACGTCCTTCCAGAACGAGGCCGTCGCCTGCGGGTCCAGGTCGATGATCGCGGCGACCTTGCCCGCCTGCTCGGCCGCGACTGCCAGACAGGTCGCGAGCGTCGTTTTCCCAACGCCGCCTTTCTGTGAGAGAATGGCGAGAACCTTCATGCTACACTCCTACACGTATAATCCTATACTTGTATACACAATAGACCGGGAGGGGAAGCCCTGTCGTTCCCGAAATGACGATAGGGAGGCGCTGAATCTGAAATGACGAAAGCGCGCCGCATCATTCCTCCGGTTCGGCGTCGTCATCGTCCAGCGGCTCATGCTCCATCTGGCCGTGATCCTCGATCGGGCAAAGCGGCGCTCCGGCCTGCTCAAGCCATTTGCGCGCGGTCCTCACGGTATAGCCGCACGTCGCGCACTCGCATTTGAGCATCCGGGTTTTCTGCTTCTTGGGCGCGGTCGACTCCCCGTCCGTGTCGAGACGGGCATGGGGGAGGGGGCCAACGCACTCCAGGATCGGCGCGATGGCCGCAAGGAACGCCTCGCCGGGGGTGGTGGCGCGCATCGGCCCGACCAGCCCCAGCCCAAGGGCGACCCGTTTAAACGTCTTCCCATGCCCTGCCGGGATGCCGACAGCGGCATGGACCAGCTCATGCGCGAGGATGGCTGCGATCTGCGCCGGCATCGCGTCGGGCGCGTGCGCCAGGTCCGGGCGGATGAAGATTTCAAAATGCCCGTCCGCGCTCAACCGATTATCCCAGCACTCGCCAATCGCCTTGGCCTTCGCGCCTCTGCTGGTGAAGCCGATCGCCACGCGCACGCGGTCGGGCAGGGGGGCGTCCAGCACCTCGAACAGCGGGGCCATGCCCGCCGCCACCGCATTGAGCCAGCTTTCGCGGGTTTCGTGGGTCATCGTCCTTACTCCCTTCAAATCGCCTGTTCGGCGATGGCCATGCCATCGGCCGGAACACGGACGCCCAAGAACGCCGGCGAGAGAGGGGGGCAGCGGGATTCGATGGGGGTGGTGCGGCCGCAGCGCAGCGAGGCACGGCCCCGTCTAATCCCGTTGCGGGGGAGAGGCGGCCGGGACCGCCTTTCCCCCTTCAAACAGGATCGACGCCGGCGCACGCCGGCACCATGAAGCGAGACCCGCTTGCGATCTCGCCCCCGCCATGTGGGTCGTCACCTTGGGCCAAGACCGCTTGCGGGCTTGGGGAACGAAGCGAGTAGGGCCACGGTGCCGCGCCAGCGGCAGGCGCCGCCCCCTAGCCTGGATTGAAATTGTTGCTCAACTGAGCTACATTATCGGCTTGACTAAGGAGGTTCCAATGGCCGCTACCGCTTTCGTGCGCGCGCGCATCGACGAAACATTGAAGGATGAAGCCGCCGCCGTGCTGGCCGAGCTGGGGCTGACCGTCTCGGATGTGGTCCGCATGACCCTCACGCGGGTCGCCAAGGATCATGCGTTGCCGTTCGAGCTGAAGGTGCCGAACGCCGAGACGCGCGCCGCGATCGAGGCGTCCCGCGCGACGATGAAGGCTCGCCGCGCCCGTTTCACCGATGCCCAGGAAATGTTCGATGCCCTCGACCAAGAAGCCCGCCAGCAGTAAGCGGGCGGCGTTCCCAAGAGAGGCGTCCTACGAAAAAAGGTTCGTCAAGGATTGGGAGCGGCTGTCGCGCAGCGGGCGCTACAACATGAAACAGCTCAAGGAGGCGATGATGATGCTCATCGCCAACGACGCGCCGTTAGGCCCGGAATGGCTGGATCATCCGCTGAAAGGCGATTGGAGCGATCATCGCGAGTGCCATATCGGCGGCGATTTCCTGCTGATCTATACGATTGAGGGGAATCTGGTGAACTTCGTGCGCGCCGGCACTCATGCGGAACTGTTTGAATAGCCATGCGCGTAATCTTCATTCGCCACGGCGAATCTACCGCAACGCCGGCGTGCCCTGCCACGATCTCGGCGCGATCGAGCTGACGGAGCTGGGCCAGGAACAGGCACGCGAAGTCGCGGCGAGCTGGATAGAAGCGCCCGCGCTCATCGTCACGTCGCCCTATACCCGCACGCAGCAGACGGCTGCGCCAACGATCGCGCGCTTTCCCGGCGTGCCGGTGGAAGTGTGGCCGATAGAGGAGTTCACCTATCTGCAACCGGCGCGCTGGAACGGCACGCGCAGCGCGGAGCGGATGCCGCACCTCGAACGCTATTGGAGCGCGGCCGATCCTGATTATTGCGACGGGGAAGGGGCGGAGAGCTTCGCCACCCTGCTCCGGCGCTGCGAGGCCGCGCTGGCGCGGCTCGCCGCCATGCCGCCCGCCTCGCTGGTCTATGTGTTCGGGCATGGGCAGTTCATCCAGGCCGCGCGCGCGATCGTGGCCGACGCTCATCTTGACGATCAGGCAAAGATGCGCGCCTGTTCCCCGTCAGCACCAATGGCACAGATTTGAGGTTGTGATTTAAGGAGGATTTGGGCTTCGTCGTAGTGATGAAGGAACGAAGATGAAGCCCA
>NZ_SNWD01000018.1 GCF_004361835.1 Stakelama pacifica | reverse complement strand
CTCCTCGCTGAACCTCGATCGCTTCATTCGTCCGTCTCCTTGTCGAAGGCCGGACTCTACCTATCAATGGAGGAAATCTAGGGGCTCAGACCACGACATGCGTGGAAGTCGTTGGTTTAATCACAAAAAGTAATCCGAAATTCAAGCAAGGTGATAAGCGCTATGAACAGGCGCTAACGTTTGCAAGCGAAATGATCGCTAGAGCATGGGAGAACCAAAAAGGACCTCTTCCTGACATGGACGATAATGATCTGGTAGTTGAGTTTGACGAGTTAGACCGTCAACTCGGTCTTATGGATATGCTGCGCGAGTTAGATGCCAGCGCTGATATCAAGGGCGGGAAGAACCATAATATCATCCTTATCTTTTCCGAAGACGCTCCAATGGAAATACAGACATTTAGAGACGCGACTCAAGCGATATCAGTGCTTTTCGAATTGGAAAAGGAGCACGCCGGGACGGAAAAGGATATCGTATTGGTGAGAGGAAATAGGCACGACGTGCGCACGGCTTTCAGAAACTATTTTTCTGACGCCAGCGATTTTATCTTTTATATCGATCAAGCCCGTGGCCTTTTAAGTGGAACTCTTTCCTAGCTAAGGCATAAAGCATCAGCCCTCTCGCGAGTTCGTTAAGTTGGTTTGAAACGCCCTCAATTCCCGCTTTGAAGCGCGCCATAGCTGGCCTATCCTGCGGCCATGCGCAGACATATCCTTATTCTGTCGGGCCTCTTCGTGCTGGCGCTGGTCGCCGCGGGGATATGGCTTTTCCAGCCCGACATCGCCCGCTATCCCGTTGATGCCGTTACCGGCCGGGTGCCGCAGCTTTCGCCGCCGCGTGACGAGACGGTGCCCACGGTCAAGGTCGCCGATGCGGTCGGCTGGCCCGCGGGTAAGACGCCTGTCCCGGCAAAGGGACTGCAGGTCGCGGCCTTTGCCGACAAGCTGGACCATCCGCGCTGGCTCTATCGCCTGCCGAACGGCGACATTCTGGTGGCGGAAACCAATTCACCGCCTCGCGAAGGGGGCGGCATCACCGGCTGGGTGATGAACCATCTGATGGACAAAGCGGGCGCTGGCGTGCCGTCGGCGAACCGGATCACGCTGCTGCGCGACAGCAATGGCGACGGCAAAGCGGATCAGCGCAGCGTGTTCCTGAGCGGGCTCAACTCGCCCTTCGGCATGGCGCTGGTCGGCAACGACCTGTATGTCGCCGATACCGATGCGCTGCTGCGCTTTCCGTATAAGGAGGGCGATACGAAGATCAGCGCGAAGCCGGAAAAGATCATCGACCTTCCCGGCGGCGGCAATCACTGGGCGCGCAATGTCCTGTATAATCCGAAGGGCGACAGCCTGTGGGTGTCGGTCGGATCGGCAACTAATATCGCCGAGGACGGGATGGACGCGGAAAAGAACCGCGCCACGATCCTTGAGGTGTTTCCGCAGAAAAAGAGCTTCCGCGTCTGGGCCTCCGGTATTCGCAACGCGACCGGCATGGCACTCAATCCGGTGACCAAACGGCTTTGGGCGGTGGTCAACGAACGCGACATGATGGGGTCGGACATGCCGCCCGATTATCTGACCCAGGTCGATTTCGCGGCGTTCTTCGGATGGCCCTGGGGCTATTGGGGCGGATATGAGGATCGCCGCGTCGAACCGCGCCGCCCCGATCTGATGCAATATATCATGCGTCCCGATTATGCGCTGGGACCGCATGTCGCGCCGCTGGGCCTCGCCTTCGCTGCCGATGCCCGGCTGGGGCCGCGCTTCGCCCGGGGCGCATTCATTGGCGAGCACGGGTCGTGGAACCGCCAGCCGGTATCGGGCTATAAGGTCGTGTTCGTGCCCTTTACCGCCAAAGGGTTCCCCGTGGACGGCGCGAAGCCGCAGGATGTGCTCACCGGCTTTCTGAGCCCCGATGGCGAGGCTTATGGCCGCCCGGTCGGCGTGATCACCGACGCGCTGGGCGGCCTGCTCGTCGCCGATGATGTCGGCAACACGATCTGGCGGGTCAGCGCATCGGGCGCGTCGGCTCAGCCGCCGTCGGACGGATCGGGAAAATAGACCGAGTCGAAGTCAGCGGCTTCGTCGCCCGTAACGCTCGCATGGAACGCCGCATCCTGCCCGACGCGGGTAGGAGACGGCGTTTCATAGTCGGCAACGGCGCGGCGCTTTGCTGAGCCTGCGTCAGGCACGTCATAGCCATAAGCGAAGTCGCGGCGCATATGCGAGGTGGTGTACTGCCCGAGTACCAGTCCGCACAACATCGCTGCGGCGATTCCCAGCGACACGAGTGCAAGTCCCCTGCCGGAAACCAACAAGCGGGGCCGGCGACGGCGATGCGAACGGTGGCGGCGGGACATCAGCGCCCTCCCTTTATTTCAACAGCTTCGGCCCTTCGCGGGTCAGCTTCTCGCGTATCTTGTTGGCGAACAACGCAAGCATCGGCGGCAGGTCGATGACCGCATGCACCTTTTCCTCGCCCACATCCATACGGCTGGCGACGCGCTGCCCCATGCCCTCCACCGTGAAGAACACCGTATCGCCTTCCCAGCGATGATCGGTAACCGCACCGCCGGGAATCATGTCGGCAACCTTGCCGATCCCCTTTTCCAGCCGTTCGCGCGCAGTGGCGCGGTCCAGCTTGTGCGGGATATCGACGGTGATCGGATCGGCCATTGCGAAAACTGCTCCTATTGAGTCGCGAAAAGCATCGCGTCATCGGCAAACGCCTTGAACTCAAGTGCGTTTCCGCTGGGGTCGCGAAAGAACATCGTCGCCTGCTCGCCCGGCTGTCCGGCGAACCGGATATGCGGTTCGATGCCGAACGCTATTCCGGCGTCGCGCACCCGGTCCGCAAGCGCTTCCCAGTCGGCCATGGTCAGCACCACGCCGAAATGCGGCACCGGCACATCATGGCCGTCGACCGGGTTGCTTGTCCCCCCCCCTTTCGCTTCGGGGTCGAGATGCGCGACGATCTGATGCCCGAACAGATCGAAATCGATCCAGCGATCGGCGCTGCGCCCTTCGGCACAGCCGAGCACCTCCCCATAGAAATGCCGCGCGGCATCGAGGTCGTGTACCGGGAAGGCGAGATGAAAGGGTCGGATAGCTGCCATGCGCCGCACCCTAGCGCAGCGCGCACCGGTTTCGATAGGGGCTTTGCCGAACGCGGCGCTGTATGCCTTGCCAGCGGCGGCGGACGGCGCGATATCCGCCAGCCATGATGCGTGCCCTTCTCCGCCATCCTTATTGGTCGCTGCTGATCGCAGGACTGATCTCCGCAACCGGATTCGCGCCATGGTCGCTCTGGCCGCTCGCGCTGCTCGCTTTCGCATTGTGGCTGGCGCTGGTGCATGATGCACCGACGCTGAAGGCCGCGTTGCTGCGCAGCTGGGTGTTCGGCGTCGCGCATTTCACGGTCGGCAACAACTGGATTCAGCACGCCTTCGATTATCAGGAGAAGATGCCGCCGTCGCTCGGCTATCTGGCGGTGGTGCTGCTGGCGCTGTACCTCGCCGTCTATCCGATGCTTGCGGGCGGGCTCGCATGGCGGTTCGGCAGACGCGGCACGGTTCCCGGCCCGGCCTTTGTCTTCATGGCGAGCGCGGCATGGATCGTCACCGAATGGCTGCGCGCGGAAATGTTCACCGGCTATGCGTGGAACCCGCTCGGGATGATCTGGCTGCCGGTCTGGGGCGTGGCGCAGGCGGCGGGTCTGATCGGCACCTATGCGCTGTCGGGGGTGGCAGTGGCCGCGGCGGGCGCGTTGCTGCTGCTTGCCCATCGGCAATGGCGCATGCCGCTCGTCACCACGCTTGCCCTGCTCATCACCGGCTTTATCGGCTCGCTCGACCGGGTTCCCGCCCCGCCGCAGAGCCAGCCGCTGGTGCGCGTCGTCCAGCCCAATATCGGGCAGGAAGCCGCGCATGACGATGATTATGCGCTGCGCGTGCTTCGAAAGCTTCGCGAATTGTCCGGCGAACCGGGGAAGCGCCCGCGGATCATCGCATGGCCCGAAGGCATGGTGAATTATTATATCGAGGACGGCTATCCCCCCGAATGGTATTGGGAGGGCAATCCCCGCGCCATCCGAACCGCGATCGCCGCCAAGCTTGGCCCGCGCGACGTCGCGCTGCTGGGCGGCAATGCGCTGTTCTTCAACGCGGATAACAAGCTGACCGGCGCGGGCAATTCCGTGTTCGTGCTGAACGCCGATGCGAAGATCACCGGCCGCTATGACAAGGCGCATCTGGTCCCCTATGGCGAATATCTGCCGATGCGTCCGCTGCTCCAGCCGCTCGGCCTTGCCCGGCTGGTGATGGGCGATATCGATTTCATCCCCGGCCCCGGCCCGCGCACGCTCGCCATTCCCGGTTTCGGCAAAGCGGGCGTGCAAATCTGCTACGAAATCATCTTCTCCGGACAAGTGGTAGACCCGCAGGACCGCCCCGATTTCCTGTTCAACCCGTCGAACGATGCATGGTTCGGCAATTGGGGGCCGCCCGAACATCTGGCGCAGGCGCGGATGCGCGCGATCGAGGAAGGCCTTCCGATCCTGCGCGCAACGCCGACCGGCATCTCAGCGATTATCGATGCCGACGGGCGGATCGTGTCGGCGGTACCACGGCATGTCGAGGGCGTTGCAGAGGCGCCCCTGCCGCTGCCCCGCGCACCCACGGTTTTCGCGCGGATGGGCAACTGGATGGCGTTCATTGTCGCTGCGATGTTTGCGATTGCGGGCGTTGCCATTCGCCGCCGAACGCATTAAACCGTCATATAACGATTTCTTTATATCGACCTGTTACGGGTCGCTTTCATGCCCAAGCAGAGGGAATTGCATGCGTTCGAGCTACCTCTTCACGTCCGAATCGGTTTCCGAAGGTCATCCCGACAAGGTTTCCGACCAGATTTCCGACGCCATTGTCGACCTGTTCCTTTCGAAAGACCCCGAAGCGCGCATCGCCTGCGAAACGCTGACCACCACCAACCGGGTGGTGCTGGCGGGCGAAATCCGCTGCAAGGGCGTCTATGAAAATGACGAATGGGCACCGGGCGCGCTCGACGAGATCGAGACGACCGTGCGCAATGTCGTTCGCGAAATCGGCTATGAGCAGGACGGTTTCCACTGGGAAACGTTCGAATTCCAGAACTATCTGCACGGCCAGTCGGCGCATATCGCACAGGGCGTCGATGCCAGCGGCAACAAGGATGAGGGCGCAGGCGATCAGGGGATCATGTTCGGCTATGCCGTTGCCGACACCCCCGACCTGATGCCCGCCACGCTGGATTACAGCCACAAGATCCTGCAGCGGATGGCCGCCGACCGCAAATCGGGCAAGGCGCCTTTCCTGGAGCCTGATGCCAAGAGTCAGGTCACGCTGCGGTTCGAGGACGACCGTCCGGTCGCCTGCACCGCCATCGTCGTGTCGACCCAGCATGCGCCGGGCTATGACAAGGGCGAGAAGGAAGCCGAGCTGAAAAACTATGTGAAGGCCGTCATTGCCGACATCCTTCCCGCCGAGCTGCTTTCGGACGCGACCGAATATCACATCAACCCGACCGGCACGTTCGAAATCGGCGGCCCGGACGGGGATGCAGGCCTTACCGGGCGCAAGATTATCGTCGACACCTATGGCGGCGCAGCCCCGCATGGCGGCGGAGCGTTTTCGGGCAAGGACCCGACCAAGGTCGACCGGTCGGCCGCTTATATCACCCGCTATCTGGCGAAGAATATCGTCGCTGCCGGGCTTGCCCGCCGCTGCACGATTCAGCTTGCCTATGCGATCGGCGTTTCCAAGCCGCTGTCGATCTATGTCGACACGCACGGCACCGGTACGGTCGATGAAGTTAAAATCGAAGACGCGATCCGCGCCAATCCGAAGCTGGGCGGCCTGACCCCGCGCGGCATCCGCACGCATCTTCAGCTCAACAAGCCCATCTATCGCCCCTCGGCAGCCTATGGCCATTTCGGACGCAAGGCCGAAGGCGATATGTTCCCCTGGGAACGCACCGATCTGGTCGAAGATCTGAAACAGGCGCTGACCGCCGAAACGGCAGGCTGAGGCTTCGGCCCCGCAAGACAGGAAAGGCGGCGATCCCCCACGGATCGCCGCTTTTTTTTCACGAAGGGCGGTGAGCTCAGAGGACCAGCGTGTTGCGGTCGCGAAGCCTCGAACGCCGTACCGTCGCGCGAACCGCTTCCGGATCGGCGAGATCAGGGGCGGGACGACCGATCAGATAGCCCTGAATGGCGCCGCAGCCATTTTCGAGGACGATGCGCAACTGTTCGGCGCTTTCGACACCCTCAGCCACCACCACCATTCCCAGCGACTTGCCGAGCTCTGCAACAGAATGCAGGATCGCGACGGCCTGTCTGCTCTCTTCGATCTGCGACACGAACGAAGCATCGAGCTTGATCCGGTCGAACGGGAAGGAGCGCAGCACGTCGAGCGAGGAATAGCCGACGCCGAAATCGTCGAGCGCGAGGCCCGCCCCCATGTCCCTGATCGCGCTGAGCGCGTTTAGCGCGGCTTCGCGATCGCGGATGATCGCGCTTTCGGTAAGTTCGATGATCAGCCGGTCGGGTGCCAGGCCGCTCTCGTCCAGCGCATCGCGAATGGTAGACACCAGCATCGGATCGGCGAGTTGCAGCGGCGAGACATTGACCGAAACCCGAAACGGCTCCGGCCATTTCGCCGCTTCAAGACAGGCGCGGCGCAGAATCCAGTTGCCGAGCGGAACGATGCTTCCCGATTGTTCGGCAAGCGGAATGAAATGGCCCGGCGAAACCGTGCCGCGCGCGGGGTGGGTCCAGCGGGCCAGGGCTTCATATCCCGCGATATCGCCATCGCCCCTCGCCTGCACCTGATAATGAAGCACGAACTGATCGGTGCCGATCGCGGCGCGCAGGTCGCTGGTAAGGTTACGCTGCTCGCGCACCGCTTCATCCATCGCCGCGTCGTAAAAACACGGTTCGGAAACGCGTTCGGCCTTGCCCCGATACATCGCCAGATCAGCATTGGCGAGCAGCACATCCGCGCTGTTGCCGTTCTGCGGCGCGATCGCCACACCGATATTCGCCCCGATCGACGCATCGAACCTGTCAAACGCGAACGGGGGTGAGAGACATCCCTGCAACCGAACGAGAAAATCGTCGAGATCGGCGCGATCATCGAAAGAGACCAGCGCACCGAATTCGTCGCCGCCCAGTCTGCCTATCAGCTCATTATCGCGGATCGCGCCGGTAAAGCGCGCGCACAATGCCACGAGCAGCTGATCGCCGCCCTGATGGCCGTACACATCGTTGACCGATTTGAACCGCGACAGATCGATCATGATGACCGCCATATGCTCCGTACCGCCTTTGCGGCGTAGCCGACGGGCAAGTTCGTCATTGAAGCTGGCGCGGTTGGGAAGATCGGTCAGCGGATCGTGCAGCGCCATACGACGCAGACGCCGGAACGTTTCATCCTGCCGCTGCTGATCGATCAACGCAGCTGCGATCAGGCAACCGATGACGAGCAGCGCCGCAAGCGCGGTGGCAATCGCAAGGCCCGCGAGAGCGGCTGCGTTCATGCCGTGATCTCCCATGTCCAGCACGACGACGTGCATCGCCGTCATGCCGGTGAAATGGAGGACCATCACCGCCAGCGAAAAAAAGCCGGCACCGATCAGCATCTTGTCGCGGCCGGGCAGGCGCAGACAATGAAAGGCTATCGCACTCAACACACAGGCCGAAAGGATCGAGGCAAAGATGTAACGCCAGTTCCAGGTCACCAGACCGTCGATCCGATATGCCGCCATGCCGGTATAATGCATCGCCGATATCGCAAGCCCGACCACCGCTCCGCCCGCGATCCCGCTCCAGCGGAAGCGCGTCGTCGCGAGTGCGATTCCCGGCACCGCGGCGACGACCGCGATCAGCAGCGAAATGAGCGTCAGGACCGAATTGAGGCGAACCGGCGCACTGGTCTCATAAGCGATCATCGCAATGAAATGGGTGCACCAGATCGATGTGCCTGCGCTGACCGAACTGAGCAGCAACCAGCCATAACGCTGCGCCCCGTCCACGCCGCGCAGCCGGGTGAATAATTTCGCCATCGCGGCCGAACCCAGCAGGCTGATCGCCAATGCCAGCACGACGAGCCACGGATCATGGTCCTCAACGATACATCGGGCCACGGAAATCATATATTCACCAGCCGCGAAAAGGACATGATCTCAATCTCGTTCGCAGCCTGACGCGCCAGCGCCGCCAGATATGCGCGCTGATCGGCGGATGCGGCAGAATGCGGTTTGCAATCCAGTACGCACAGCGCGCCGACGGCCAGTCCGTCGGTCAATATCAGCGGCGCTCCGATATAATATTTCAGGCGCATTCCCGCCCGGACCAGACAGGACTGCGCAAAGCGCGGATCATCATTGGGATTCACAACTTCCATCACATCGGGCGACTTGATGGTGTGCGTGCAAAAACTATCGCTGCGCGCCATGGGACTGCCGCCATCGCCCACGCCGATGCTCGTGCGAAACCATTGATATTTTCCCTCGATGATCGAGATCGCGGCCATATCGCTGCCAAATGCGTTTGCCGCCCGCTCCACCAGTCGATCGAGCAGTGCGATCGGCGGCTCATCCGAACCGACCCCGATACGCTGCGCAAAAATGCGCCGGCGGCGCTCGTGCAGCAACCTGCTCAGCACGATTCCCTCCTGCTCAGACACGAGTAGATCATTCTGGCAGGTGATTACCGATGTAGCGCAAATAAAAAATACCGTAATTTTGCAGCACTGCATCCTCAGGCAACCGAAAAATGCCCGGTATAAAAGCCGCTTCCTACGGCGTTCCGGATTTCCGTCCCTTCGTCATCGGATCGGGCTTTTCGGGCCTTTTCCATCCCTCAGGCGCGCGGCGACCGGGTGCCTGACTGCCCAGCCCCATTTTGCCGGGTTCGGGACGCGCGATACCCGAATAATCGCCCTCGCCCGGATCGCTGCCGGTCTGTCGGGCGATCATCAGGCGGTTACGCAGGCTGGCCGCCGCGGCGAAATCCTCGCGCGCGGCGGCCTCGTACATCGCCTTTTCGATTGCGGAAAAGTCGGGTCGGTCGTTCAAGCGTCAACATCCACCTTCATCTCGCGATCCCAGACGCGAAGCCTGGGCAGCAGATCGACAAAGTTCTTTGCATCGCTTGCGCCGTCGAGCTTCACACAGCCTTGATCGAGACTGTCCGCAATCCCCGCCTTTTCCATCAGCGGCATCGCTGCCGGGGTATAGCCGATGAATTTCAGATGGGCGAAGGCGTCGGCGATAAAGTCGCGGGTCGGCGCGTCTTTTTTCAGCTTGTCTGCACCCGCTTCCGAAATAAGCAGCGCAACGGCATCGTACAGCACCGACGGCCCGCCATCGATCTTCTGCTTGGCGGGCATCATCTTGCCATCGGAAAGCTTCACGCCGCCGACCTTTGGCGCGACCAGTTCGGTCATGCCGCCTGCTGCCTCAACTGCCTTTTTCAGCGCGTCGAGCTGGCCCGCATCGGCCCCGTCAGTGACGAAGATGCCGAGCTTGCGTCCCTTGAAACTGTTCGGCGCGTTTTTGACGATGCTTAAGGGGTCGGATGCCGGCAAATCGGTGATCGGCTTCCGCGCGGGGGGCGCCGCCTTGGGTAGATCAATGCCAAGGCCGTTGGCCACCGTCTTTGCCAGATCCTCATCGATATTGCGCAGATGCGACACCATCCGCTCGCGGATCGCGGGCGTTTCGACCTTGGACAGTTCGAAGGTCAGCGCATCGCCGATATGCTTCTGCTCGATTTCCGCCTGACTGATATAGAATTGGCGTGCCTGGCTGTAATGGTCGGCAAAGCGTTCGGGGCGGACGCGCAGCTTCTGCCCTTCGATTTCCTCGGGCACGGATTTGAAGCCGCGCTTCGGGTCCTCACGCGGACCGCCATCTTCGGTGCCCCAGCTATTCGGCTCGTAATTGGCCCGGCCCTTGGGGTTATGCATCGCCATATGGCCGTCCTGCTGAAAATTGCGGAACGGGCATTTGGGGGCGTTCACCGGAATATGCGTGAAGTTGGGCGAGCCCAGCCGCTTCAGCTGAGTATCGAGATAGGAGAAGTTACGCCCCTGAAGCAGCGGATCGTTGGTGAAGTCGACGCCCGGCACGATATTCTGCGTGCAGAACGCAACCTGCTCGGTTTCTGCGAAGAAATTATCGACCACCCGGTCGAGCACCAGCCGGCCGACCTTGCGGATCGGCACCAGTTCTTCGGGAATGATCTTCGTCGCATCGAGCACGTCGAAATCGAATTTCTCGGCAAATTCCTCGTCGAATAGCTGCAGCCCGAGCTCCCATTCGGGATAATCGCCGGACTGGATCGAATCCCACAGGTCGCGGCGATGGAAATCGGGATCGGCACCGTTCAGCTTCAGTGCTTCGTTCCACACAACCGACTGAAGCCCCTGTTTCGGTTTCCAGTGGAATTTGACGAAGGTCGGCTTGCCTTCGGAATTGACCAGCTTGAACGTGTGAACGCCGAACCCTTCCATGAAGCGGAACGAGCGGGGAATCGTGCGGTCGGACATGATCCACATGATCATGTTCATCGATTCCGGGCTCAGCGAGACAAAGTCCCAGAAATTGTCATGCGCGGTCTGCGCCTGCGGGAAACCGCGATCGGGTTCCTGCTTCGCCGAATGGATCAGATCGGGGAATTTGATCGCGTCCTGAATGAAGAATACCGGGATATTATTGCCGACAATGTCCCAGTTTCCTTCCTGCGTGTAGAGCTTCACCGCGAAGCCGCGCACATCGCGGGCAAGGTCGGGCGAGCCCTTATTCCCGGCGACGGTCGAGAAGCGGACGAATGCAGGCGTCTTTTCGCCGACATTGGTCAGGATATGCGCCATCGACACATCCGAACAATCATCGGTCAGTTCGAAATAGCCATGCGCGCCATAGCCGCGGGCATGGACCACGCGCTCCGGAATGCGCTCATGGTCGAAATGGAACATCTTTTCGCGGAAATGGAAATCTTCCATCAGCATCGGGCCGCGCTCGCCCGCTTTCAGATGGTTCTGATCGTCCGAAACCGCCACGCCCTGCTGCGTGGTCAGCGTTTCATAACCTTGTTCGGTCGTCTGGCGCGGCGCACCGCCCTTGTCGAGGTTGAGGTCGTCGGTCATGGGGGATCCTTCGTCATGGCGAGTGGCGGCGGCACAGCCGTTCGCGCGACCAACAAAGCGCAAGCTACTAAGTTCACGGAAAAATCGCCCGGCTATTCAGAAAAGGACGAAGCCGCGGCTTGATGGGACGAGCGGTTGGCTCTAGCCGCTGCGGCCATGAACGATCCCACCATCCTTCGCCGTCTTTATGGTCGCCGTCAGGGGCATAAATTGCGTACCGCCCAGCAGGAGCTGGTCGATACCCTGTTGCCGCAGGTCAGCGTGCCCGACGATGGCCCGATCACGGCAGAGCGGCTGTTCGGCGATAACCGGCCGATGGAGTTCGAAATCGGCTTTGGCGGGGGCGAGCATCTGGCAGGGCAGGCGCGCGCCCGGCCCGGCTATGGCTTTGTCGGCTGCGAACCGTTTCTGAACGGCATGGTGAGCGCGCTCGGCCATATCCGCGACGAGGCAATCGACAATGTCCGCGTTCATATGGGCGATGCGCTGGAAGTGCTGGCGCGGGTGCCTGATGCCAGCCTGGAGCGGCTATATCTGCTGCACCCCGATCCTTGGCCCAAAGCGCGCCATGCCAAGCGGCGCATGATGAATCACGGGCCGCTGGACATGATCGCGGCCAAGCTGAAACCGGGATGCGAATTTCGCCTCGGCACCGACGATCCGACCTATTGCCGCTGGTCGATGATGATCATGAACCAGCGCCGCGACTTTGCGTGGCAGGCAGAGGCACCGCGCGATTTCCTCACCCGCCCCGCCGACTGGCCCGAAACCCGTTATGAGCGCAAGGCACGGACAAAGGGGCATGAGGTCTGGTACTTCCGTTACCGGCGGATTTAGGCCGAATCAGGAATCACAGAAATCTTTGTTTTTCTGAATGTTAAATCGCCGATCGTGCGAAGGCGTATCCGACGATATCCGCCACGGTGATTGTACGGTGATTACAAATGTGGTACCTGAGGTATCGCAATGGCCACCGGAAAAATCACAAAGCGGACGTTGGACTCGCTCCTTCTGAGCGGCGTTACCGGCTACCTGTGGGATGAAGATTTGAGGGGCTTCGGGCTTCGGACGAGCTCAACGGGAGCCGCCTCCTACATCGTGCAATACCGGATGGGCGGCCGGGAATCGAAGACCAAGCGCTATACGATCGGAGCGCATGGCTCGCCGTGGACGCCGGCGACTGCCCGAGAGGAGGCAGGCCGCCTGCTCCGTCTTGTCGCCCAAGGTTTCGATCCGGTTGAAGCGGACCATCAGCGCCGTCGCGAGGCAGTCGACCTGGCATTCTCGAAATATGCGGACCACTTTGCGAAATCGTGCGTGGGCAAGGGATGGAAGACGCTGGTGATCAGATCGCTCCGGCTTCACGCGAAGCCCGTGCTGAAGGACAAGCCTCTCCCCAAGCTCACGCGCGCGGACATCGTTTCGGTTTTCGATAGGATGCCGGACGATCAAGCCGCGAACCGTCGTAACGTGTTCGCCGTACTGCGCCGGCTGTTCAAATGGGCGGTGAGTCGCGGCGATATTGACCGCAGCCCAATGGAAGGCATGGAGACGCCGCCTGCCGTCACCGCGCGCGAGCGATGGCTCAGCGATGCGGAGCTTGGTCGGATCTGGAAGCAAACTCCGCGGACGCATCGCTGCTTCGGACCGATCGTGCGATTGCTGATCGTAACCGGGCAGCGTCGCGAGGAGGTGACCAGCCTGGTTTGGGAAGAGCTGAACCGTGCAGAGCGAGAATGGCGCCTGCCGGGTGCGCGCGCGAAGAATGGCGAGCTCAACATGGTACCGTTGAACGACCTGGCGATCGCGGTGCTGGATGAGGTTGCGAGGGGCGAAACCTGGCCGCGCCGCGGACGGGTGTTTCCGACTTCCAGCGGAGCGGGCTTTACGGCCTATTCGAAGGGCAAAACGAAGCTGGACAAGCTTGTGGCGGGTGACGGTGGCGACGCCCTCCCGCCTTGGCGCCTGCATGACCTGCGGCGAACGCTGGCGACAGGGTTCCAACGGCTAGGCGTTCGCTTCGAGGTTACCGAAGCGGTCCTCAATCATGTTGGCGCTTCGCGATCCGGTGTTGCCGGGATCTATCAGCGACACGACTGGAAAGATGAGAAGCGAGAGGCGTTGCGTGTGTGGAATGACCACATCACGGCGATATTGGCATCGTAGGAATCGGCCTGCCGCGCGCCGGCGGAAAGGATCGCCGCATAATCTGAAGGCGCGCACTTCACCGGTTGGCGGGCGTCTCAAGCATCAGCTTGAGATCGACGAAATCCTTGAGCGCGAGCTGATATTGCACTTCCGCCGCGAAATCGGCCGCGTCCTTGCTGAAGTAGGAGGTGGTCAAGGTCATCGCGGCGGTAACGCGCTCATGCTGAGCGACGCCATACAGGGCGCGGATGACGCCGACATCCACGGGGTTGTCGGGCGCATAGCGTTTGCATTCGACGATGTAGAGGAATGACCCGAAGCCGTCGGCTTTGGCGAGGTAGAGGTCCTTGCCGCCATCTCGGGTCTGCGGCGTGATCGTGACCTTATATCCCTGTCGATGGAACAGTTCGGCGGAGAGCTCTTCGAACTCGCGAGGCGTAAGAGCGTGAACAAGATTTGGATCGCTTTTCACCGCCTTGAGCAGTTCGTCGCTGACGAACCGGACGTCCGAGATGATCGTTTTCTCTTCGTGGCCGCCCTGCGCAAGAGGGCGGCCATAGGGATCGACCAGCCCCGGCACGGCGAGCGGGTTGAAGAGGTTCGCGAGCGCGTCGAAGTCACGCACGCCGCCGGCCAGCCAGCGTTGCGCCAAGATATTGGCGAGGCGCGGCTTGCCTTGCGATGCCGCCCACAGCTTGCCGAGAATGTCGGGCGATAAATGCTCGCCTAGCTGGGCTTCAAGGAGATCCCCCATCTCGTTGAAATTCAGCGGCAGCACATGGACTGCGTGGCCGACATCGAGAGGCTCGGTCGTGGCGACGATGGTCGCGAACCGCCATGGGCCGGTGCCAAGCCGGTTGATGCCTTCCAGGAGGTCGCCTCGATCCATTCGCTCCCCCTCGTCAATGACGAGAAGGTTTCGGCCGCCGGATTTGCGAAATCGGTCGGCGATGACATCGACGGCTTCCATGAGCGGGAAGGACTCGCTCCCGCCGAAATATTCGATCGTGCCATCGAACAAATCTGGCCGCTCGTGCACCAGCGCCTTGAGAAGGGTCGTTTTGCCCGTGCCATGCGCCCCGACCAGCTCAATGATGCGATCACCGTCACCGACCGCATCAAGCAAATTCTGCATGACCGGCTCGTTGCGGACATAGCCGGGCAGCATCGGTTGCCGCCATTGTTCTTCGAGCGTGCGGGTCATCGCGGCAGCATAAATCATCCGTCTCCGGTGAGATCAACTTGAACCGCGCGGCGATCCAGCGAGAGTAATCGACCGTGCCGCGCCGCTCCGATATTGGTCGTCGGTAGTGCGAACAATGAACGGCGTTAGCGGTGGTCGAAAAATCGCAGTTACGGGATTTCGAACAGCAGCTCGACAAGGCACTGGCCGCACTGCCGAGCCTGCGTTGGTCGAGCACGAGCGCGCTTGGCCTAGCCTCCGAGATTTACGAGATCGGCGCGTTCGGAAAGGGGCCCGGTGGCGCGGAATGGATCGAGCGCGGTTACGCGATCCTCGCAAGCCATTTCGTGGCGGGCACGGACGGCTATGAGGCCGAGATGTCGCGGGAAGCCGATGCTCGACAGATCATGGACGATCTTGCCTTCACGCAGCATTATTACATGCTCCGCGAGTATCTCTATTACTCGTACAACGTGCCGGGCTCGATGGACTGGTCGTTTGAGGACAGCAGGGTCGAGATCCGCTTTGCGGACAAATCGATCCCGCGCCAGTTCTTCACGGTTCACAACGACCAGGTGCTTGGGTCGCAGCATCACTTTCGCGACTTCAATCGCTCCGACGAGATCATGCGCCTGCTCAAGGATGAGCCAGAGGGCGTAGTGACGCCCAACCTGATGGCAGCCGAGCCGCTCATACAGGAGGAAGTTGACCTCAAGCTCGCAGCCTATTTCTCTCTCATCGCCTCCGACAGTCAGATCGATCTAGGGGGCTACAGCTATCACCAGTTTCTGAGAGTGTACGGGGAGCTTCTGAAGAAGGCGCTGTACCATCGCTACCTGGCTCGATCGCAGGAAGCGGTCGGAGCGATCTACATGCCGGAAGATGGGCTGCTCGACGGCATGAACGAGGAGCTCGGCGTTCCACCCGAAGTCGGACGACTTATCCTGAAAGATCTCGTGTACGACCGGGACGCCACGGCTGCGCGGGTTGACGCGACCTACTTCAGCCTGATGCGGGAGGGCAGCGGCGAGCGCCGCATCGTGATGCGCCCCAATCACTTCGCGGTCGCCGAAGGCCTGGTGAACATGCTTCGAGTGATCGCGCAGCGACGCCCGAACACCTTCCTCGAGCAGGTGAGCAACGAGATCGGCAGCGCCTTCGTCCGACGGGTCAAGGCCGGTTGGGAGGCACAAGGGTTCATCTGCCATAGCGAGGTATCGCTGCGGGAGTTCGATGCTTCGCTCCCTGATGTCGACTTACTGGTGATCTCGGTCGAGCCGACGCTCGGCTATGTGATCTTCGTGTGCGAGCTGAAATGTCCCGTGCCGCCGCGCTGGGCGAAGGACCAGCTGAAGGTGCTCAACAAGGACAGCGTGTCCAAGGCCTTCCGGCAGGTTGAAGCGCTGAAGCGCTTCATCAAGACCGAGGACGGCATCCGCTTCCTGTCGCGCATGCTGCCCAAGGAGGGCCATCCGCACTTTGAAGGCTTCGTCGTCGCGCTCGATCATCTGGTCATCACCTCCGACAACGCCGGCATGTTTTTCGGTGCCGAGAGTACCAAGGTGATCAATTTCCGGACGCTCGAGCGGCTGCTTCGGCGATCGGACGGCGACATGGCGCTGATCCAGCATGTCCTGGCGACCTACGCGGAACATGCCGACGCGGCGCTGGTCACCACCATGGTCGAATTTCCGTTAGGACCGCTGACCGTTGCCTATGAGGCTGTCACGGCCGGCCCGCTGATGGAGTTTCTGCAAGGGCATTGGCGCAGCGATCCCGAGCTGGGAGCGATGGTCGAGGCGTTTATCTCCGACGGCTACCACCCGTTCGACACGTTCGAGCATCGCCCGCCGGATATCGTCGTCGCCGACCATCGCAAGAGCGGCCGCCAAGCCGAGGGTGAAGGGTCATGACAGCGACAAACGATCCCGAAACGCCCCCTGATGCCGAGGCAGGCATCAAGTTGCGCATCCTCGTCGACACGTGCGTTTGGCTCGACGTCGCGAAAGACTATCGCCAGCGCGCGACGATCGCCGCGCTTCAGCAGATGGTGGAGAGCGACGCGGTTGAGCTGATCGTTCCGAGACAGGTCGTCGAGGAGTTCGCGCGGAACAAGGATCGGATCGTCGCCGAAGCCGGCCGAAGCCTGTCCTCCACGATCCGCCGGGTCAAAGACGCATTGACCGCGCTTGGCGGCGAGGATCGCAAGGCGACGCTGTCGCAGCTGGACGATGCCGATCACCAAATCACGACGCTGGGCAGCGCTGTGAACGACTCGATCGGAAAGGTCGAAGCGCTGTTTGCAGCGGCGAAGATCATCGAGACTTCGAACACGGCGAAGCTTCTCGCGGCCGAACGCGCCCTCGATAAGCGCGCGCCCTTCCATAAGAGCAAGAACAGCATGGGGGACGCTATTCTCATCGAGCTCTATGCCGAAGCGCTGGCCGGCAAGCCGGACGGCGAGGCTTTGGCCTTCGTCACCCATAACAAGCAGGACTTCAGCAATATGGGCGTGGATGAGCGCCGCCCCCACCCGGATCTGGCGGGGCTGTTCGACGGCACCGGTTCGATTTACGCGCTGAATCTCGCCGAGCTTCTCAACGATTTCGCACCGGAATGGATGGAAGAGCTCAAGTTCGACTATGAATGGCAACAGGAGCCGCGCCGGATTTCCGAGATCCTCGAGGCCGAGCATCTGCTCTTTCGCCAGATCTGGTATAACCGGCACTGGAATACGCGGATCGCGATCGAGGAAGGTCGCGAAAAGGTCGTGGCCGAAAAGGACTATTCTCGCTCGCCCTATAAGCCTGGCGAGATCCTCGATACCGTCTGGGCCGGTGCGCTGGAGGCCGCGAAGCGAACGGAAGAGGAGGTCGGCCTCGACAACCTCGGCGGCCCCTGGTCGGATTTCGAATGGGGCATGCTCAACGGGAAGCTGAGTGCGTTGCGCTGGATCCTGGGTGACGAGTGGGACATGCTCGACACATGACCTGCGCGAAGGATTGAGGCGGATGGACGGCTTTCCTCCGGGCGCAATCTGGCCCGCCGAAGACGAGGACTCGATCCAGATTCGGGAGGTCTACTCGCGCTACGGCCTTGCGATGTACCAAGCGCAGGTGCTCGAGCATGGAATGGTCAATGCCGTCATCGTCACGCGCATGCTCTCCACCATGCGGGAGCATAGTGACAGGACGGCATGGGAGGTCGCCTTCGATCACGCCTATGACGTCGAGCTGGCCAAGACGTTCGGCAACATGCTGCGAGCGTTGGAGCCGCTTGCCCTGCCTGACGATCTGATGGTCCGCCTGCGCGCTGCGAAGATCGAGCGCGACCATCTCGCGCACCGCTTCTTCCGGGAGCATGACGAGGATTTTCTTGGCAAGGCCGGCCGGACGCGCATGATCGCGGAATGTGAGGCGATCATCGAGCGGTTTTCGGCGATCGACACCGAGCTGGAGGCGTTCATGCAGCCGCTGCGCGAGCGCTACGGCATCACCGCCGAGTGGATCGAGGGCCATATGGCAGCTGCCATCGCGGCCGCCGAGGCGGAACCGAGTACCTGACCGAGCGCCGCTCGTCTTAAAGCGCCAAGGCCTTCTGGACCGGGCAGCTTCCGCCGATCTCCTCGATCGAGAAGGTGCGAGTCGTCGGAGTGACCAGCAGATCGATTTCCGTGATTTTGCCGTCGAGCCAAGCCCTGCTCGCGAAGGCCGCAATCCGTGGACGGGTGCGCCGATCAAGATCGCCGCGTCGAAGAAGCTCGGCTTCACGCCGGCCAATGCGATCAAGGACAAGCTCAACGGCTGACAGCCCCGAAGTTGTTCGGGCCGGGTTATCCCGTCCCGTCTTCAACGGCGAATCGCCCCAGGCGAGAGCCTTCGTCAGTCCACCACGGGAAGCGATCCGCAGCGATTTTGATCCGGCTCGCGCGAACCCGCCACGCCCTAATTTAGCCGGCAACCGCCGGCACCACGATGGCCACGGAATGCTGTTGTAAGCCCCCGAAAATCGCATTCTTTACCTGTCTCCGACGCCGCCGATGCGGCCTCGATCAACGGAGACAGACCTGAAGTGACCCAGCCATCGGCTATCGTCTACGCACGCGGCACCGCCATGTTGCGAAGCGCACTCGGCCCGGCGATCGCCGCATGGCTCGATGACGCCAATGTCGCCGAGATTATGCTCAACGCCGATGGCCGGCTCTGGGTCGATCATCTCGACAGCGGCATCGCAGCGACGCAAGAGCAATTGAGCCCGCTGCAGGCTGAGCGCATCATCCGGCTGGTCGCCCACCATGTCGGCGCCGAGGTGCATCGCGGCTCCCCGCGCGTTTCAGCTGAACTCCCTGAAGGTGGGGAGCGGTTCGAGGGCCTGTTGCCGCCGGTGGTGACCGAACCGGTCTTCTCGATCCGCAGGCCGGCGAGCCTACCGCTGGCGCTCGCCGACTATGTCGCGGCGGGTACGATGACGGCGACAGCCGCTGCCTATCTGGCCGAAGCGGTGAAGGACCGCGCCAACATACTGGTTGCCGGTGGCACCTCGACCGGAAAGACGACGCTCACCAACGCGCTGCTCGGCGTCGCGTCTGGCGGAAGCGACAGGATCATTCTGATCGAGGACACGCGCGAACTGCGTTGCGACGCCGCCAATGTGGTTGCGCTGCGTACCGCGCCCGGCGTCACGATGACCGACCTGGTGCGCTCCAGCTTGCGGCTGCGCCCCGATCGCATCCCGATCGGCGAGGTCCGTGGCCCCGAAGCGCTCGACTTGCTGAAGGCCTGGGGCACCGGTCATCCCGGCGGGATCGGTACGATCCATGCCGGCACGGCCACCGCGGCGCTGCACCGCCTCGAGCAGCTCATCCTGGAAGCGATCGCCCACGTGCCCCGCGCACTGATCGCCGAGACGATCGACCTGATCGCGGTGCTGACGGGCCGCGGGCCCGAGCGTCGGCTGTCCGAGCTCGTCCGGGTCGAAGGGCTCGAGTCCGACGGCAGCTACCGCCTTCTCACCATCCACCCCGCCACAGGAGCAGTCTCATGACCCGTTTGCAGAAACTTCAGCGCGCCGGCCTCGCCGCCGCCGCGATTCTCACCTCTTCGCCCGCCTGGGCCGGCGGATCGGGCATGCCCTGGGAGACGCCGCTCCAGTCGATCGTCGACTCGGTCCAGGGTCCGGTCGCCAAGGTGATCGGCGTGATCATCATCGTGATCACGGGCCTGACGCTGGCGTTCGGCGACACGTCGGGCGGCTTCCGCAAGCTGATCCAGATCGTGTTCGGTCTGTCGGTCGCCTTCGCCGCGTCGTCCTTCTTCCTGAGTTTCTTCAGCTTCGGCGGCGGGGCGCTCGTCTGATGCAGGAGGATCTGCCCGGGTTCGCGGCGCCCGTGCATCGGGCGCTCGCCGAACCGATCCTGCTGGCGGGCGCCCCCCGCGCCCTGGCGATCGTGAACGGCACGCTCGCCGCCGCGATCGGCATCGGGCTCCGTCTCTGGATCGCCGGCATCGTGATGGCGGTGGTCGGCCACGGCCTCGCGGTCTTCGCCGCGCGCCGTGACGCGCAGATCCTTCCGGTCGCGCGCCGTCACATCGCACTACCCACTCTTTTCGAAAGCTGACCTGCCATGATGTTCCTGCGCGAACATGCCCGCCGGGCTTCCCGGCTTTCCGACTTCCTGCCCTGGGCCGCATTGATCGCGCCGGGTATCATCCTCAACAAGGATGGCAGCTTCCTGCGCATCGCCCGCTTCCGGGGCCCCGACCTCGACAGCGCGACGCAGTCGGAGCTGATCGCCACCTCGAACCGTCTGAACTCGGCCTTGAAGCGGCTGGGCACCGGCTGGGCGATCTATGTCGAAGCGCAGCGCAAGCCATCGCCCGGCTATCCGATGTCGGACGGCTTTGCCGATCCGGTTTCCGCGCTGATCGACGAGGAACGGCGCGACCAGTTCGAGGGCGGCGATATCGCCCACCCCAATTTCACCAGCGCTTTCTATCTGACGCTGCAATGGCTGCCCCCGGCCGACGATACGGCGAAGGCGTCCTCGCTGTTCTACGAAGGCGGCGCTGAGGGCGTTGCTACAGCGGCCGACCATCTCGAAGATTTCGAGCGTGATACGGGTCGGCTGCTCGACATGATAGAGGGCGTCATGCCCGAGGCCGCCTGGCTGTCGGATGCCGAGACGCTGACCTACCTGCATTCGACGATCTCGACCCACGATCAGCGCATCGCGGTGCCCGAAACGCCGATGCATCTGGATGCGCTGCTCGCCGACGAATTGCTGGTGGGCGGTCTGACGCCGCAACTGGGAAGCAAGCACCTTCGCTGCCTCTCCATTACAGGCTTCCCGGCATCGACCGTTCCCGGGATGCTCGACGAGCTCAACCGGCTCGGCTTCGCCTACCGCTGGACGACGCGCGCGATCTGTCTCGACAAGGTGTCGGCGCAGCGGATGCTCGGCCGCATCCGCCGGCTGTGGTTCTCGAAGCGCAAGAGCCTGGCTGCGATCATCAAGGAGGTGCTGACCAACGAGGCGAGCGTGCTGGTCGATACCGACGCCGCCAACAAGTCGGCGGAGGCGGATGCCGCCCTGCAGGATCTCGGCGCCGATATCGCCGGCTACGCCTATGTCACGATCACCATCACGGTGCTGGGCGACACGGCCCGGGACGCCGATTTGCGTCTTCAGGCGATCGAGAAGATCGTCCGTGGCCGCGATTTCGCCTGCATCGCCGAGACGCTGAATGCGCTCGAGGCCTGGCTTGGCTCGCTGCCTGGCAACCCCTATGCCAATGTCCGCCAACCGCCGGTCTCGACGCTCAATCTCGCGCACATCATGCCCGTCTCGGCGGTCTGGGCCGGTCCGGACCGGGACGCGCACTTCAATGCGCCGCCGCTATTCCATGCCCGCACGCAAGGCGCGACACCATTCCGCTTCTCGCTGCATGTCGGGGATGTCGGCCACACGCTGGTGGTCGGTCCCACCGGCTCGGGCAAAAGCGTGCTGCTCGCTTTCATGGCTCTGCAGTTCCGTCGCTACTGCGATGCGCAGATATTCGCCTTCGATCATGGCGGCTCGATCCGCGCGGCGACGCTGGGCGTCGGCGGCGAATGGCATGACTTGGGCGGGGCGCTCGGCGGCAATGCCGCGCCGGTGTCGCTGCAGCCGCTGGCGCGGATCGATGAGCTCGACGAACGGGCCTGGGCGGCTGACTGGCTCGCGGCGATCCTCGCCCGCGAGGAATTCGCGATCACGCCCGAGGTGAAGGAGCATCTCTGGACGGCGCTGGGTAGTCTTGCCGATGCTCCTGTCGCGCAGCGCACGCTCACGGGGCTCACGGTGCTCATTCAGGCTTCGGGCCTCAAGCGTGCGCTCGCGCCCTACACGCTGTCCGGTCCCTATGGGCGCCTGCTCGATGGCGATGTCGAGCATTTCGGAGAGAGTGACGCTCAAGCCTTCGAGACCGAGGGTTTGGTGGGCGCGCCCGCCACGCCGGCGGTGCTCGCCTATCTCTTCCACCGCATCGGGCGGCGGCTCGACGGGCGGCCAACCCTGATCCTGATCGACGAGGGCTGGCTCGCGCTCGACGATCCGCTGTTCGGCCGCCAGCTCAAGGAATGGCTGAAGACGCTGCGCAAGAAGAATGCGAGCGTCATCTTCGCCACGCAAAGCCTTGCCGATATCGAAGGCTCGGCGATCGCGCCCGCCATCATCGAGAGCTGCCCAACACGTCTGTTTCTCGCCAACGAGCGTGCGCTCGAGCCGCAGATCATGGGCGTCTACCGCCGCTTCGGGCTCAACGATCGCCAGATCGAGATCATCGCGAGCGCCACGCCCAAGCGCGATTATTATTGCCAGTCGGCGCTTGGCAACCGGCTGTTCGATCTCGGGCTCGGGCCGGTCGCGCTGGCCTTTGCCGCCGCGTCGTCGCGCACCGATTTGGGCGCGATCACGGCGCTGCTCGAAGCGCATGGCCCTGACGGCTTTGCCGCGGCCTGGGTGCGCCACCGCGGCCTGTCATGGGCCGCCGACCATCTCATCCCTGAATCCCTCGAACCCCAGGAGACGTTCGCATGACCCGCTTCCGCAAATCCATTCTCGCCATTGGCGCCGGTGCTATGGCGCTGATGGCCACCGCACCGGCCGAGGCGCAGTTCGGTGGGATCGTTTACGACCCCACAAACTATGCACAGAATGTGCTGACCGCAGCGCGCAGCCTGCAGCAGATCAACAACCAGATCACTCAGATCCAGAATCAGGCGCAAAGCCTGATCAACCAGGCACGCAACCTCGCCAATCTGCCAACCAGCATGTTGTCGAGCATCCAGCGTGACATCGACCGCACCCGCCAGCTGATCCAGCAAGCGCAGCAGATCGCCTATAACGTCCAGAACATCGACCAGGTGTTCAGCCAGCGCTACCCCTCGGGTTCGCTCGCCGCTACGTCGTCGGGCGATCTCGTCGCCAACGCGCAGACGCGGTGGACCGACGCGCTGGCCTCCTATCAGGATGCGCTGCGCACCGGCGCGACGGTCACCGGCAATATCGATGGCACGCGCGATCAGGCTTCGACCCTCGTCACCGCCAGCCAAAGCGCGACGGGCGCGCTGCAGGCGGCACAGGCCGGCAATCAGTTGCTGGCGCTCGAGACGCGCCAACTCGCCGACCTGACCGCGATGGTGGCGGCGCAATCGCGTGCCGCAGCGGTTCAAGCCGCGCGCGCCGCGGCCGACGAGGCGCAGGGCCGCGAGCAGACCCGCCGCTTCCTTGCGCCCGGGCGCGGCTACGTCCCCCAGAGCGTGACGCTGTTCCGTGACTGAGGCGCGGACACAATCGGTGGGGCGCCGCTTGCCGTGCCTCGGCTGGCGATCGGTAGCGATCGCCGCCGCGGTGGCGATGACTGGCATGGTCGCCCTGGTCGCGATGCGCGACCAGACGCCGCCTCCGTCGCGCTATGCGGTGGGAGATGGGCCGGACACGACTGCACCGGCCGACGTCGATCCACTGCGTATCGAGCTGGCGCGGTGCCGCACCCTGCCGGCCGACACCGTCGATGCGCGCTGCCAGGCCGCCTGGGAGGTGAACCGGCGCCGCTTCATGGGCGATAGCCGGAGCTATCTTCCGCCTGCTGACCGCCAGCCGGCCGGGTCCGCCGTGCCGCGCGCGCCCACAGGCGATTCTACACCCTCTCATCCGCTGGAGCACTGAGCCATGGAAGGCACGGGCGTCATCGATCGGTTTCTCGATCTCTTCGCGCGCTACATCGATTCCGGGTTCGGGCTGATCCGCGGCGATGTCGGGTTTCTCGCAAGTTCCCTGATCGTCATCGATGTGACGCTCGCCATGCTGTTCTGGACCTGGGGCGACGGCGAAGATGTTGTCGCGCGGTTGGTCAAGAAGACGCTGCAGGTCGGTTTCTTCGCGTTCCTGATCTCGAACTGGAACGGCCTCGCCAAGATCATCTATCTGAGCTTTTCGGGGATTGGACTCAAGGCGGCAGGCTCGGGCAGCCCGGACGACCTGCTCCATCCCGGCAAGATCGCGCAGATCGGCATCGATGCGGGGCAGCCGCTGCTAGACCAGGCATCGTTGCTCGTCGGGCCGGTCGGCTTCTTCACCAACTTCGTGCAGATTGCGGTGCTGCTGATTGCCTGGGCGATCGTGCTCCTCGCCTTCCTTATCATCGCGATCCAGCTGTTTGTCACGCTGATCGAGTTCAAGCTCTCGACGCTCGCTGGCTTTGTGCTGGTGCCGTTCGGGCTGTTCGGCCGCACCGCCTTCCTCGCCGAGCGCGTGCTCGGCAATGTCATGGCGACCGGCGTCAAAGTTCTCGTGCTCGCCGTCATCATCGGCATCGGCTCGACCATCTTCCGAGACTTTGTGATCGATTTCGGCGGCGCGCAGCCGACGATCGAACAGGTGGTCAGTCTCGCGCTTGCCGCGCTGACGCTGCTCGGGCTCGCCATCTTCGGCCCCGGCATCGCCTCCGGCCTGATTTCAGGCGGTCCCCAGCTTGGTGCCGGCGCCGCCGTCGCGACCGGCGCGACGGTCGCGGGGATTGGTGCCGCGGCCACGATGGGCGTCGCCGGCGCCGCCGGGCTTGCCAGCCGCGCGGGATCGGCTGCTGCCTCCACCCTTTCCCGGTCCTCCGGCTCGCCCAGCGCCCCCGGGGCAGGCGGTGGATCCCCGCCTGCGCCGCCAGCTCCCCAGGCGCCGACGGGCGGCGCTCCGACGGTTCCCCCGCCGTCCGGAGCGCCGGGGGGCGGATCGAGCGGCGGCAGTGCTGTCGATGACGGCTCGGTCTCCGCGCCCCAGGGCGGAGCCGAAAGCAGTGCGGCGCCGGAACCGCTCGCCGTCGAAGCCGCCGGCACCTCCACTGCGGCCCCCGCGGAAACCCCGGCTCCCGCCTGGGCGAAGCGCCTGCGCCGCCGGCAAGCCATGGTCCAGGGCGCGACCATGGCGGCGCACACCCTTCGCTCGGCCGACCATCACGGCGGCTCTGCTCACATCTCGCTGGAGGATCGCTCATGAACCCGTTCCGTCGTCCCTCGTCGCGCCTCGGGCGCGAGCCGACCCCTGAAACCCCTTACCAGCGCGCCGGCCAGGCTTGGGATGATCGCATCGGCTCAGCGCGCGCACAGGCCCATAGCTGGCGGCTGATGGCGTTCGGCGCGACCGCGCTCCTGTCGCTGTCGGTGACCGACAATCTGCGGCTGCGGTTCGGCAGCAAGATCGTGCCCTATGTCGTCGAGGTTGACCGGCTGGGCGCCGCACGCGCGGTGTCGCCGGCCGATTCCAACTTCCGCCCGACTGATCCGCAGATCGCGTGGCATCTCGCGCGGTTCATCGAGAATGTGCGGTCGCGACCCGCCGATGCGATCGTGCTCAGGCAGAACCTCGCGGCCGCCTACGACTTCACGACCGAGCAGGGCGCGGCGGTGCTCAATGAATATGCGCGCGCCAGCGATCCGTTCGCCGATCTCGCCGACAAACAGGTGTCGGTCGACGTGAAGAATGTCGTGCGGGCGTCCGCCGACAGTTTCCGCGTCGCGTGGGACGAGCGTCACTACGACCACGGCCAGCTCAGCGCCACGACCCACTGGACGGCGGTCCTGACGATCGTGGTCCGTAGCCCGAACGATGCTGCGACCCTCAGCCGCAACCCGCTCGGACTCTATGTCCACGCCATCAACTGGTCCCAGGATCTTGGAGAATGATCATGCGTCTGCCCTTGTTCGCCACGCCTTTGTTGCTCGCCTCTATGCCCGCGTTTGCGCAATCGACGCCGGCATCCGTACGCCCGGTCGCCGCTGCCACTGAAGCAGCACGAGTCAGTCCACGCGCCGCCGGCTGGCAGGGTGCGACCCAGTTGTTTGTCTATGCGCCGGGCGGACTCTACCAAGTCTATGCGGCGGTAGGCCAGGTTACTGACATCATGCTGCAGGAGGGTGAGACGCTTTCCGACACCGGCGCGGTCGCCTCCGGCGACACGGTGCGCTGGGTGATCGGCGAGGCAGCGAGCGGCACTGGCACTGGCCGCCGCACGCATATCCTGATCAAGCCGACCGACCCCGGCATCCGCACCAATCTCGTCATCAACACCGACAGGCGCACCTATCACATCGAGCTCCGCTCGACGCCTGGCATCTATATGGCGAGCGTCGGCTGGTCCTATCCTCAGGACGAGCTGATAGCGGTGCGCGCCCGGATCGAGGCTGCGAACGCGGTGGCGAACACGCAGGTCCAGACCGGCATCGATCCGGCCAACCTCGACTTCGCCTACCGGCTGACCGGGGCCAATCCGGCGTGGAAGCCAGTCCAGGTGTTCGACGACGGCGCGAAGACCTACATCCTCTTCCCGGCCACGATCGCGCAGAGCGAACTGCCGCCGCTATTCCTGATCGGCGAGAGGAAGAAGGCCGAACTGGTCAACTATCGGGTGTCGGGCCGCTACATGGTGGTCGACCGGTTGTTCTCCGTCGCCGAGCTGCGGCTGGGCACGAAGAAGCAGCAGATTGTGCGGATCGAGCGCACGCGTGCCCGGGAGACCGGCAAATGAGCGGTCCCGACGATCGTCCGGTTGATCCGGCGGCGCGGTCGCCGATCGCGACCCGCGCACCCGCGCCAACACCGCGGCGGCTATCGCGCAAGGCGCTGGTGACGCTCACCGGGGTCAGCGCGCTCGGAGTGGCTGCGGCGCTCGGCTACAGTCTGACCATGAGCCATCGCACCGAAGTCCCTCAGGAAACCGTGTCTGTTGAACGCCGCAATACCGACGCGCTTGCCGATGCGCCGAAAAACTATGGGGATTTGGCTCGGACTGCCGCCGCCGGTATCGCGGCGCCGGCGACTGCGACCGAGCCGGTCACACCGCAGCCGCCTTCTGGCCCTGCATCCGGATCAGCGGCTCCCGTCAATAATGAAGCAGCGGCGGACCAGCAGCGTCGTCGACAACAACGCGACAGTGCGCGGTCGAGCAAGCTGTTCGCCGGCGCGGGCGACGGCGTGAGAGCCGTGGCCTCCGCACCGGAACCCGTCGCCGCGCCTCCCGGAGAAGCGCCCAGCAATGAAGCGCGCGCCGGAAACGCCGATGCGCAGGATCGTAAGGCGGCGTTCGTTGCCGGCGGCGGCGCGCAGCCGACCGTGAACAGTGGCAGGCTGAACGCGCCCGCTGGTCGCTATGTTATCTCCGCCGGATCGACGATCGCCGCCGCTCTGATCACCGGCCTGTCTTCCGACCTTCCCGGCCAGGTCGTGGCCCAGGTGACAGAGGATGTGTTCGATAGTGCGACCGGCCGGAGCCGGCTGATTCCGCAGGGCGCGCGGCTGATCGGCACATACGACGCGCGTGTGACCTACGGTCAGTCTCGCGTGTTGGTGGTCTGGACACGGATGATCTTCCCGGATGGGCGCTCGATCAACCTCGGTCGTATGATCGGGACAGACGGGGCCGGGCAATCCGGCTTCGCGGATCGGGTCAACAGCCATACAGGCAAGCTTCTGGTGGCAGGCCTGCTGTCGACGTTGTTCGGGGTTGGTGCGAATGCCGCTACAACGGGCGGCGACAATGCGGACATCGCTTTTGCGATTCGAGAAAGCGCGGGACGGTCGGTCGAAAGTGCAGGAGACAAGATCGTGTCGCGTCAACTCGATGTGCAGCCGGCGATCACGATACGGCCAGGCGCGCGGGTGCGGGTGCTCGTGTCGCGGGACTTGCTGCTAGCGCCGACATGAGGGCAGCGCTAACAATGCCCTACGAGACTGGGTGGATCGCGATCATGCGCAACGCATCGACAGCGTGATCTAGATAGATCGCGGCTATCTCTTCCTCGGGCTCAGTGAGCAGAGCCTTCGCCAGATCGATCAGACGTTCGGCTTCGATGCGCCGGCCAACGGATTGCCGTCCAGCGGCCGACGTCGGGATTTCTGCACACTGATTCGATCGTTGGCCCATCGAGCCTCCAAGCGTTAGGGTGTTATAATACGTAGCACTAAAGTACCCGGATCGCTTCTAACCTTGCGATGGATATTCGCAAGCTCTTCGGTCGCAACCTGCGTCATTATCGTTTGGCCGCCAAACTCAGCCAGGAGGCTGTTGGTGCGAGAATGGGCGTCGACCGCGCCTATGTCGGCTTGATGGAGCGTGGCGAGCAGAACGTCACGCTATTGACGATATGGGGGGTGTGCGAAGCGCTCAAGTTGCGACCAGCGGACCTCTTTTCTGAAGATACCATCCCCGATGATGAGGAGGATCAAATCACGCAGGATTGATTACTCCTGCCGATACGATGGCCATAGAATTGAGCAAGAGCAGTGGACTCTTCCGCAATACTCACGGTTCCGATCCTTGGGCATGTTTGCGGACGTAGGACAGCAGGCTGTGCCGGATCGGGTTGCGATCATGTCTGGGCCAGAGTCCTTCAATGTGTACAATGGCGTCTCTGTCGGCGATTGGTCTATAGGCTACACCATCCCGAGGGACAGCTCCTGAAGAAAGCAGGATCGTCGCACCAATGCCAAGTCGAACCATTTCTATGAGCGTGCCTCGCGATACATCGTGCAGACCGCATTCAAAAGGCTGATCTCGCATTCTGGCGGCAACGGTCCGATATGACCACAAATCTCCTTGGTTGGAGCGAAGAATGATCGGCAAGCGAGAAACTTCATTCCAGGTCAAAGTGCTACGATCGGCCAAGGGATGACCCTCGGCCAAGCCGACGACGAGTTGTTCGTCCCAAAGTCGTTCCTGTACGTTGGGGCCGTGGTCCAAGTCGGGGAACAGCGCCACGAACATCAAATCGATGGATCGCTCATTAAGCTGACGATAGAGATCGCTTGGTGAAGCTTCGACAATGCGAAGCTCAACGTCTGGTTTGCTCGAGAGAAACTCCGAAATTGCAACATTAAGCGGGCCATTCGCAAGCCCCGAATGGAATCCAATTGTAAGCACGCCCCTTATGCTTTGAGCAGTCTCAACTGCCCGCGACATTTGGGCATCCACCATGAACAGTAGCAATTTGGCTTTTGGCAGAATCGCGCGGCCGACGGGCGTCAGGGCAACAGGAGCGCCTCGATGGCGCTCGAACAGGTCTGCACCATAGATCTCTTCCAGCCTAGCAATCGTTTGACTGACCGCCGGCTGGCTAATCCCAATCTGCCGAGCAGCATTTGCGAAGCTACGCGTTTCGACGACTTTGAGGAAAGTTTCGAGTTGGTGAAAGTCCGGCCGAGCAGCCGAACGACGAGGTTGTCGCTTTATCCCCTTACTCACCAGCGATAGCCATAAAAGTAGGTGAGACTGACATATGAAGTGGCCAGGGATTGAAGCCCCTGGTCGACACCCATGAAAGACGGATGCGCTCGGCCCGGTAGCCGTTGTCGAAAATCGGTAAAATAAGTGAATGATTCCTGTCAGCCTGGGGAGATGTACGCGGTCTTTGTTACTGTGTAGAAGTCGACCGCATAACTACCTTGTTCGCGCGGACCAAAACTGGATGCTTTGGTGCCTCCGAACGGAGCGTGATAGTCCAGGCCAGCAGTCGGCAAGTTGACCATCGCGAGACCAGCTTCAACATGGCGGCGGAAGTGCTGGGCGTATTTGAGCGACGTCGTGCAAATGCCGGCGGAAAGACCATATTCCGTGTCATTCGCGATCGCGAGCGCTTCCTCATAATTTGCCGCGCGGACGACTGAGGCAATAGGGCCGAAGATTTCTTCGCGGTTGATACGCATCCCGGAGTTTGTCTCAAGGAAGAGGCACGGGCGCATGTAGAACCCGGGCGTGTCGCGCTGGAGCAGTTCGCCGCCATAAACCTTCGCACCCTCGGATTTGGCGATCTCGATATAGTTTTGATTTTTATCGAGCTGGCGCTGATCGATCACCGGGCCGATTTGGCTGCCCGGTTTCATGGCATTGTCGACCACGAAGGCTTCGAGGCGTTCTTGAAGCGCTGCCACAAAGCGGTCATGGATACCGGCGGTGACGATGAGCCGGCTTGATGCCGTGCAACGCTGGCCGGTCTGTCCGAAGGCACCATTCGCGGCAACCTCGGCCGCCAAAGTCAGATCCGCATCGTCGAGGACGATCAGCGGGTTCTTGCCGCCCATCTCGAGCTGGAGCTTCGGCATTCGCTGGCTTGCAGCCGCCATAATCGAATGGCCGGTTTGAACAGATCCCGTAAAGCTGATGGCGTCGACGGTCTCTACGAGGGCAGCACCCACGTCGCGACCCTCACCCATCAACAGCGACAGCACGCCTCGCGGAAGCCCGGCTCGCAGGAGGATGTCGGTGAGCATCCAGCCCATTGCCGGCGTCAATTCGGACGGCTTGAACAGAACGCAGTTGCCGAACGCGAGAGCCGGGGCGATTTTCCACGCCGGTATCGCGATTGGAAAATTCCACGGCGTGATGATCCCGACAACGCCGACTGGTTCACGGGTTACCTCGACATCGACGCCTAGCCGCACCTGGGGAAGAATCTCTCCGGGGGTTCGGACGGCTTCTCCAGCGAAGAAGCGGAAAATCCGACCAGCGCGCACTACCTCGCCGATCGCTTCGGCAAGAACCTTCCCCTCTTCCCGTGCCAGCAAGGCGCCGAGTTCGTCACGGCGTGCCAGAATCTCTTCGCCGGCTGCGGCAAGGATGTCTGCTCGCAATTGCGCCGTCGCATTTCGCCAAGCTGGAAACGCGGCGCGCGCCGCCTCGGCGGCCCTCGCCACATCGGCTTGGCTCGCCTTGGCATAGTTGCCGACGTTTTCGGTGATGTCGGAGGGGTTGATGTTCGAGAGAAGGGACGAGCTGCCTACCCAGTCGCCACCTATTAGATTGTCGTGCATGCAGATCGTCCTTGTCGATTTCGAGCGGTCGCCTAGCGCCAGGTGTCGCGGAACACGCGAAGCCAGTTGGCGCCGAGAATTTTCAGAATCTCGACTTCGGAGAAGCCGCGCCGGTCCAGTGCCGCGGTGAGGCCCGACAGCTCGGCAGGGGTAGCGAGTGAGTCAGGATAATAGTGAGGCGGCCGCGGATAGGTTGCCGGATCCCAGATTCCGGCCGCGACGAATTCGGACCAAAGATCGTCGGCCTCCTGGTCGCTGGCAAAGGGTTGCTGCCCCCAATAATAGTCCAGGCCTATGCCGACGTGGTCGCAACCGACGAGATTGGCGAAGTGGGCGAGATGGTCGACGAAATCATCGATGGTCGGCTTGCGTCCGACGGTGATGAAATAGGGCGCCAAGGTCACGGCGACCAAACCACCGGTCCGAGCTGCCGCGCGTGCTTGCTCGTCGTCGATATTGCGCTGGACGTCGAGAAGCGCCTTGGCGTTGGAATGCGAGAAAACGACGGGCTTGGTTGATACCTCCATCGCCTCCATGGTCGTTCGCTTTCCGGTGTGCGTCAGATCGACAGTGATCCCTGTGCGGTTCAGCGCCTCGATCAATTTACGGCCAAACCGGCTGAGACCGGCGTCGCTCTCTTCCTCGCATCCGTCGCCCACATAGTTGCGGGTGTTATAGGTGAGCATCGCCATGCGCACGCCTACGGCTTCGAAGGCTGCGACGAGATCTAGATCCTGTTCGAACGGCGATGTCCCCTGGAAATGGAAGAGGATGCCGAGCCGATCTTCGCGCTTGGCGCGCGCGATATCGTCGACGGTTCGAACGTGCAGCAGATCGGGGCGACGATCGATGAAACCTAGCCATCCTGCAGCCGCCCGGAAGGCATCCGCGGCATTTTCGGTCGTCGAAAGCGTGGGTGCGACGCATGTCACTCCACCGGCCTTGTACAGATCAACATATTTCTGGCGCTGCAGAAGAGGCGCCACGCCATCGACGATGATCGCTTCGCGGTGTGTGGCGTTGATATCCATATCCTCTCCCTTAGTCCTCAGGAATGCCGCGGTCTACGATTTTTCAAAAGTAGCAAACTTTTGCAAGCGTCAAGGTCCAATTGACGGTGAATCCCAGCAGTGGCCCAAAGGGTCGCCGCGATTTTTCTCGAAGGGACGAGTTAAAACGCTCGGGATTGACGCCAAGACCCTCAGCCAATAGGCAGTTAGAAAAATTTTCAGTTTTGGAGAATCGAGAGTGCGAATCTTTACAGCCGGGCTCTCGACTGAGACCAACACCTTTGCACCCTGGCCTACCGGCGAAGCCGCCTTTCACGAGGGCGGCTTCTATCCCGGAAACGCCAGCGCATCGGGCGATATGCGGGAGAATCTTGTCGCGCGCCAATATCGCGATCTCGCAGGCCGGGATGGGCACGCGTTCGTTGAGAGCCTGTTCGCCACCGCCGAACCGTCTGGACCAACCGTCCATGCCTTTTATGAAAATATGGTCGAGACGATTCTGGCGGATCTCGTTCGGGAGGGCCCGTTCGACGTGGTGCTACTCTGGCTGCACGGCGCCATGGTCTCGACCGAATGCGACGATTGCGAAGCGGACCTGGTAGAGCGCATCCGGGAAGTTGTTGGCCCGGAAACGATTATCGCGGCCGAGCATGATCCGCACTGTCACGTATCGGAGCGCCTATTGGAGGCGGCATCGCTCGTCATTCTGTTCAAGGAATATCCCCATGTCGATTATCTTGTCCGGGCCGAGGAGCTTTACGGGCTGGCGCTGAAGGCTGCCCGGGGTGAGATCAGGCCCGTGCCAGCACTGTTCGACTGCCAGATGATCGGCTTCTACCCGACGATGCGCGAACCTATGTCTGGGCTCGTTCGGGATTTGCGAGAGGCGGAGACGCGTCCTGGCATCCTGTCGGTAAGCTTCGTCCATGGATTTCCGTGGGGGGACACATGGGAGACCGGAAGCAAAATGCTGGTCTATGCCGATCACGATCGTGCGCTGGCAGCGCAGACCGCGGAGGAACTCGGGCTGCGCATCTATGAACAGAGACACGCACTCTTGCCGCGCTACCCTCGAATCCCCGAAGCGATCGCCAAGGCTATGGTTCTCGACGGCCGCGTCGTCCTTGGGGACGTGGGCGACAATGCCGGAGGCGGGGCGCCAAGCGACACGGTCGCGGTCCTCGATGAATTGATTGAACGCCGGGTTGAACGCGCCGCATTCGGATGCATCTGGGATCCGATCGTCGCCGCGGCATGTGCGGATGCCGGCGTCGGCACGAGGCTTTCCGTTCGCCTCGGCGGGAAGTGTGGGCCGGCATCGGGTGGGAGCCGCGATTACGACGCCAGGATAATGGCGGTTCGTGAAGAGTTCGACCAGGGCGGCCCGGGACCGTCGCGTATCCCCATGGGTCGGACGGTATGGCTCGAAATCATGGGCGTCGATGTCGTGATCAACTCGGTTCGCACCCAGACATTCGCCCCCGACGCCTTTACCGGGCTCGGCATCGACCTCAGTGACAAGCACATCATCGTGGTTAAATCCTCGCAGCATTTCCGCGAGCATTTCGAGCCAATCAGCGATCATCTCTTCGAGATAGCAACACCTGGCGCGATCGACATGGCGTTCGAGCGGATCGCCTATCGAAAGCGCAGGCCAATGCCTTACTTTCCCGCCGTCGACGATCCTCTCGGCCGACCAGCTTAACCTGTTCGGCCGCCGCGGCCGATCTTGGGTTCAGTGTTCGAGAACTGCACAGATGCTTCGAGCTCGGTGCGCAGCTCGGCGCTGTCCGCCGAGCAGACGGTGACAAGCTTGCAGGTGCCCGGAGCTGCCGCGATATACGCATGGGGCGTTGTGCTGTCGAAATAGACGGAGTCGCCGACTTCAAGACGAAGCGGCGCATAAAGGTCGGTATGAAGCTCGATCGCACCTTCAACTACATAGGAATATTCGTCGCCTGAGTGACGCAGAAGCGGCCCAAATTCGGCAAGGCTGCGGACTTTCACTTCGGTCACGATGGGCAGGAGCTTCTTGGCGAGAAGGTCAGCGGCTGGATAAAGCGAGGAATAGACGTCCGATTCCATCAATGTCCCCTCACCGGAGCGGCTGACGCTGCGGCGACCCGCCGGGAGCCTGATAGGGGCGCTGGGATCGGGATGAGGCGATGACGCAAACAGCCGCTCTATGTCGACTTCGAGACCGCGACTGAGACGCGTGATCTTGTCGTAGGTGAGCGACATCTTGCCATGCTCGATCTTGGACAAGGTTGAGATCGGCATACCGGTCCGTCGGCTCACCTCCTGGAGCGTCCATCCCTTCTCTGCGCGAAGGGCCTTGAGAACATCGCCGGGGCGGGCAATCGACGTTGCGGATGTACTTTTTTCAGGCATAGAAAATTCCTACGCTGTTTTGTCGATTGCGCCAAGCGCGTTCCAAGTTGTTTTCAGCCTTTCACATTTTGCTCGCACGCGCGCTGCGACGCGATCAGGAACGAGATAATTCCGACACAGGCCGCGAAAAAAGTGACCAGCGACAGCGATTTTCCGACGGCAAGCGGATCATGAAAAACATGCTCGGTGATCAACGCCGTGACCATCGTGCCAAGCCCAAGGCCCACTGTCATGTTCGAAAAGGCGTTGACCGCCGTCGTCAGTCCGCGCGCCTCTGACGGAACCGACTGCTGGACGGCGGCGATGCCCATTGTGCCGACGCAGGTCGAGGCGAAGACCCAGAGTCCGAAAACGACGTAGATGGGCCCAGTGGTCGTCCAGAAGGCAATGGTCGCTGCCGGGGCAGCGACCAGGCAGATCAAGGCAGCGGTACGAGCCCGGAGGGTCAAGCCGCCGATTGCACCCAGGCGGTCGGACAGCCAGCCACCGATCAAAGCTCCCAAGGCGCCAGCGGTCATGGCGATGGCACCCAGCTGCGAACCGATAAGGCCTGGCTGCTCGTGAAAGCGTCGCGCGAGGAGCGAGGGTGTCCAATTGAGAAGGGCGAAGTCGCCGGCCGACATAAACGCCATCGCTGCGAGCAGCGGCAGGAGAAGGTGCCGTTTCCCGGCGAATACCGCGCTGATCGGCACTCCTGAACCTTGCCAGCTACGCTTGTGGCGGATCGGCTCGGCGATGGTTGCCAGCAGCAGGAGCATGACCACGCCGGGTAGAGCAAGCAGCAGGAGCACGGCCCGCCACGGTGCGCGTTGGCCCACGATTGGCCAGCCCTGAAACCAGCCATCTTGGGCGGCTTGCAGTAACTGGCCGCCTACGCTGAGGGCAGCACCACTGCCAACGATCATGCCCATCGCGAAGATGCCGAGCGCAGTGCCACGACGTTGTGGTGGGAAAATGTCGCCGATCATCGAGATCGCCGCGGGTGCCAGAGCCGCCTCGCCGATACCGACAAACACGCGCGCAGCAAACAGCTGTCCAAAGTCCGCAACCAGACCGCAGGCGACCGTTGCCGCAGTCCAGATAACGACGCCAGCCATGATGAGCCGCCGCCTCGAGACCATGTCGGCAAGACGTCCCATTGGAAGGCCCGCGAACGAGTAAATGATCGCGAAGGCGAGACCCTGAAGAAGGCTGACCTGCGTGTCGGAGATTGCGAGATCGGCCCGCAGCGGATCGACCAGAAGCCCAAGAATCTGGCGGTCCGTATAGGACAGTATCGCACAGACGCAGAAGATCGCGACGGTCCACCAGGCCTTGACCGCGGAAGGGCGTGCTTCAGCTTCGCTAAGCTGCGGTGTTAACGCAGCCCCAGTCACTGATTGACCCCCCACCAATTGACCGGCGATGCATGCTTCCCAAACGGCTCGGTACCCATGACAGGGGTGGCTGCATCATCGAAATGGCCCGGTCGGTCGCGATGGTCGTCGTTTTTTGCTGGAAGCGCCAATCGCCTGTCCTCTCTTGCTGATGCTTAGCCTGTCCCAGCCCATCTTGCAGCGATTTCTCACGTTTTGTCTAGACATGAAATATATTTGCCATTTTTGAAAAACAGAGCTAACGACTCGGACCGAAACCACACAGGTGAAGGGGGGCAAGATGAAAACTATTCGATTTGCGCTTGCTGCAAGCGCGTTGGCGATCAGCACCGCGGCCGCTGCGCAGCAAGCACCGAGTCCGCAAGCCGCGCCGCCGGCCGCTGCGAGTTCGACTGACACGTCCGACACCACTGGCGATATCGTCGTTACGGCGCAGAAGCGCAGCGAGAATCTCAGTAAGGTCCCGCTCGCGATCACCGCCTTTTCGGGCGAACAGTTGACCTCGCGAGGCATAGCGCAAACCAGCGATCTTCAGACGATCACGCCGGGCCTTCTCATGCAGCCAACCAATCGAGAGACGGTAGTCGCCATTCGCGGCATCGCGAACAATGTACGCGCCATCTCTGCGGACCCTTCGGTCGCGACTTATCTCGACGGAGTTTATTTGTCCCGATCGAACATGGTGCTTGGTGCGCTATACGATGTACAGCGTGTCGAAGTGCTCAAAGGGCCCCAGGGAACGCTTTACGGCCGCAACGCGACAGGCGGCGTCATCAACATCATCAGCCAGCAGCCGACCGATACGCTCTCTGGCAACGGCTATATCGGCGGCGGAAGCTATGGACTAATGGAAGCGTCGGCGGCTCTCAACGCCCCGATCACCGACGGGACCGCGATCCGTATCTCCGGCTATTACGCGCACGACGACGGGTACACCAAGAACCTGACCGATCAATCCTCGAAGGATGATCAGACGAATATTCGCTCGGTGCGCGGCGTTCTGAAGAGTCAGTTGTCCTCGGCAATTACATTCCATGCGACCGCCGAATATACCGATGATCGCGGGAATGTGGGCTACGGCTATTCGCAAACGCCTTATCCAGCGCTGCCGGGCTTGCCGACCGGCTTTCTGACTGCGCCGCAATTTGAACGCCAGGATCCGCGCAATATTCGTCATGACACGCCTTACATCAGCCGACGCAAATCGTTCGTGGGCTCCGCGTCTCTCGACGCCGATCTCGGGTTCGCGACCGCCAAGCTGATTTATGGGCATACGGACTATCGGGCGAATGATCTCCAGGACATCGACCTGTCGTCCGATCCGGCGTTTGGCTGGTACCAGATTTCGAATGTGAAATCGAAGGCCGATACACTGGAAGCACAGATCGCGAGTAATGGCTCCGGGCGGTTCAACTACACGGCAGGCGTGTTCGCCTACCAGGAAACCGCGCACGAGTTCATCTTCCTCAACGAGGATGGCGTGATCTCGCTCGACACGCAGGCGCGCAACCGTTCGCTCGGCGCCTATGCCGAATTGAGCTATAAGCTGACCGATACCCTGACTGTCCTTGGCGGCTTGCGCTATACGACGGAAGACAAGAAAGCCGACACGGTCGCGGTTGTGCTTCCCTCAGGCGCCGGCAAAGTGAGCTACAATTCGGCGACACCGCGTGCGCGTATCACATGGCAGGCCACGCCCGACGTCATGGCTTATTTCAATTTCGCGCAGGGCTTCAAGGCCGGCGGCCTGAACTCGCAGCAGGCAAACCTGTCGTTCAAGCCGGAACGCGTGACCGACTATGACGCTGGCGTGAAGGCGACCCTGCTCGATAATCGTTTCTTCATCGACGCGTCCGTTTTCCACTACGATTACAAGGATCTCCAGCTTAGGAATGCGGTGGTCTCGGGCACGGCGACACTGGTAACCATCAACAACGCCGGAAGCGCCAACATTACCGGCGGTGAGATTAGCGGTCGCTTTCGTGTCGGGGGAGGCTTCAGTCTCGACGGTGGCCTCACCTATCTCGACTCGAAGCTGCACGGTTTTGTAAATCGCCAAGGCATCGATTATAATGATCAGCCTTTGCCGCTCGCTCCGAAATGGGAATATTCGCTCGGCGGCCAGTATGATGCCAATTTCGGCGAGACCGCGCTTCGTCTTCGTGCGGACTGGAATCACCGGTCATCATATCTTTTTGCCTCGAACCTACGCGACTACCGCACCGAGCGGTCACCCGGATACGGGTTGCTCAACCTATCGGCGCGTCTGACCTTCAAGAACCACATGTACGTCGAGGTCCTTGGACGGAATGTCACCGACAAACTCTATGCCGCCAATCTCGGAGACTTCCGCGGCGCTCCGGGCCTCGAAGCCAACTACGGTGCACCGAGGACGATCGAAGGGCGCGTCGGCTTCGAATTCTGATGGAAGTGCGGCGCCCCGTCTGACGGGAGGCCGGCGGGAAAGCGAACGCCGCCGGCCGGCGCCCCCGGTGCAGCGATTGCGCCGGGGGCGCTTCTTGTCGCGTGATATCGTTCGCGAAAGAAATCCAGGTGCAACATGCGAACACAAATTGGTTCAGCGATCATAGGTCCGGCGGGACAACCGCTGCCCTTGACGGCAGGGGTCGAGATCGACGGCATCGTCTATCTTTCGGGCCAGCTTGCTCTCATCAACGGCAAACTTGTTGGTGACGGCATCGAGCAGCAGACCAAGGCAGTCATTGACGCGATCGAAAAGATCCTTGCTCAAGCGGATCTGACCCTGAGGGACGTGTTCAAGGTTGCGGTCTGGCTGACGCGGAAGAGCGACTTCGCCGGATTCAACGCGATCTATGGAAGCAGGTTTTCCGCGCCTTACCCGGTTCGCTCGACCGTCATCAGCGATCTGGTCTTGGATGGCGCGCTGGTTGAGATCGAGGTGACGGCCGCGCGGTCAGACACATCGCGCGATCGGGATGCGGCATGAGAATCATCGTTCTTGGTGCAGGCGTCATCGGGACGAGCACCGCTTATTACCTCGCCGAGGAAGGCCATGAAGTCGTCGTTCTGGATCGGCAGCCTGGGCCTGCACTCGAAACCAGCTTCGCCAACGCGGGAGAGATTTCGCCGGGCTATGCCGCGCCGTGGGCCACGCCCAACACCCCATGGAAAGCGTTGGGATGGTTGTTCACCAAGCACGCACCCCTCGTTTGGCGCCCGAAAGCGGACCCGGATATGGTGCGCTGGTTGTGGACAATGCTCGCCAATTGCGGCGAGGCCAAATATCTGGAGAACAAGGCGCGGCTGCTGCGCCTTGCTGAGTTCAGCCGCGACGAGTTGCGTCTCCTGCGGCAACGGACCGGGATCCAATACGACCAGAGAACCGAAGGAACGCTGCAGCTTTTTCGCGACGCCGCTCAGATGGAATCGATTGCGAAGGACGTAAAGGTTCTCGAAGCAGACGGGGTTCCCTACCAGGTCCTGGATCGAGCCGGATGCATAGCCGTGGAGCCGGGTTTGGCGAACGCCACGGTTCCTGTCGCGGGCGGGCTTCGCCTCCCCAATGACGAGACCGGTGACTGCTTCAAGTTCAGTAACGAGCTCGCCGCGATCGCAGAGCGATCCGGCGTCGAGTTCCGCTATAACGAGACGATCGAACGCATCGATCGCGACGGCGCTCTCGTGTCCGGCGTTCTGACCGATCGCGGGATGGTCAGGGGCGATGCCTATGTGCTTGCGCTTGGAAGCTATAGCCCCCTTCTGGTGAAGCGCCTGGGCCTTCGCCTGCCCATCTATCCGATAAAAGGCTACTCGCTGACACTGCCAATCGTCGATCCCGACAATGCGCCGCAATCGACGGTGATCGACGACGCCTATAAGGTTGCCGTCACGCGCCTCGGCGATCGCATTCGAGTTGCCGGAACCGCGGAGATCAGCGGCTACGATAAGCAATTGCCACCGAATAGGCGCGAAACGCTGGAGCTGGTCGTCAAGGGTCTCTACCCGCGCGCGGGCGACTTGGCCGCAGCGGCCTTCTGGAGCGGCTTGCGACCTATGACGCCGGACACGACGCCGATCGTCGGTTCGACGCCGATCTCAAACCTGTTCACAAATACCGGCCACGGCACCTACGGATGGACCATGGCGTGCGGGTCGGGTCGCATATTGGCGGATGTCATCGCCGGACGGCCCTCGGCCATCCGCACCGAAGACCTTGGCATCGGACGCTACCATTGAACCAATCCCAAAACTGCGGATGGGCGCGAACGAGCGCAGTGAAAAAATTGCTGACGGGAGATTGCGATGCGCCCCTCGGACGTTGTGAAAATCGTCAACTGCCACGCCGCGGGTGAGGTCGGCGACGTCATTGTCGGAGGAATTGAAGCGCCGCCGGGAGAGACCATTCGAGAACAAGCACGCTGGGTGGCCACGGATCAGGGGTTGCGCGATTATGTGCTCAACGAGCCGCGCGGCGGTGTTTTCCGACACGTCAACCTGCTCGTACCGCCCATCGATCCTCGTGCCGATGCCGGCTGGATTGTCATGGAGCCCGAGGACACGCCGCTGATGTCGGGCTCCAATTCGATGTGCGTGGCGACGGTGCTGCTGGAGACCGGCAGGATCCGCATGATCGAGCCTGAGACGATCGTTCGCCTTGAGGCGCCGGGCGGTCTCGTTGAGATCCTCGCAACCTGCAGGGACGGCCGCGTCGTTGAGGTCCGCACTTTTAACCTGCCGAGCTTCACGGCGCGACTAGATGCATATGTAGAGGTGTCGGGACTGGGAACTGTCCAAGTGGACGTGGCCTTCGGCGGAGACAGTTTCGCCATCGTCGATGCGCACAAGCTCGGCTTTGGTTTGGACCCAAGTGAGGCGCTTGATCTGGCTCGTGTTGGCATAGCGATTACGAATGCTGCGAACGAGCAGATCGGATTCGTGCATCCTGAGAAGGACTGGTCGCACATCTCGTTCTGCCAGATCGCGGCCCCCTTATTCGTGGAAGACGGCGTTCCCATCAGCCTGAATGCAGTGGCCATTCAACCCGGCAAGATCGACCGGTCGCCCTGCGGAACCGGCTGTTCCGCCCGGATGGCGGTGCTTTCGGCGCGCGGCCTTCTTCGCGTCGGCGATCGCATGATCGGGCGCTCGATTATCGGTGGCCGGTTCGATTGTAAGATCGAAGAGGATGTGGACGTCGCGGGCCTGCGCGCGATCATCCCATCGATAGCCGGGCGGGCTTGGATCACCGGCACGCAGGAACATCGGCTGGATGAAACAGACCCCTGGCCTCGGGGCTACCGTCTCACGGATACCTGGCCGCAGAAGCAATAGTTCGGATACTTCCCAGGTTTAGGGATCGCCGCTCAGGGCGATCAGATCGTCATAGAGAGCCCGATCGATCGACAAGGGTGCGGTGTCGTGAGCACGGCGCGCTGCCAGGCGGCGATCGCCCGGTAGACGCGCCCCTTGCTCGACGAGCGATTGGAACAGCGCTTCGGCGCGGCTTAGGTGAAACGCTGCGGTGTCGCCAAGAAAAGCCGAGGGATCCATCGCAAGGATCAGCACACCGCCGAACGGGCTTGCCTTGCGCCCGTCGTCATGGATGAGCGACTCTCGGCTCGTGAGATCGCCGATCAGAGGCCCGGCGATGAGCTCGATCATCAGGGCCAGTGCCGACCCCTTGTGACCGCCGAAGGTGAGCATCGCCCCGGCAAGCGCCGCCTCCGGATCGGTGGTAGGAGCGCCTTGCGAGTCGATCGCCCATCCTTTGGCAAGCGGTCGTCCCTGCCGTCTGTGAAGTTCGATTTCTCCCCGGGCAACCGCGCTGGTCGCAAAATCGAACACCAGGGAGGGGCGGCCTTGGCGAGGCCAGGCAAAAGCAAGCGGGTTTGTTCCGAACATTGGCAGCGTGCCGCCATGCGGCGCGACCCATGCATGGCTGGGGGTGCAGGCCAGGGCGACCAGACCCTCATCCGCCAGCGGTTCGATGTCGGGCCACAGCGCGGCGAAGTGGACGCAACGCGTGAGCACCATCGCGGCGACACCTTGCGCACGGGCTTTTGCGATCAGCAAGGGAAGTCCCATGCTGTGTGCAAGCGGCGCGAAGCCGCCGTCGGCGTCGACGTGGACGATGCTCGGCGCCAGATCGATGATCTCTGGTTTAGCAGCTTTTGCGACAGCACCCGTGCTAAGCGTGTGGGCGCACACGATCAGACGATAGAGACCATGCGATGTACAGCCATCGCGCTCACCGGCGACGATCGTCTCGATCACAGAGGCGACATGGTCTTCGGCCAGGCCGTGTCGCAAAAGCACGCGGCGCGCCAGCGCTCGCGCTTCGTCGAGCGTGATGGGCACAGACTCTAGCATTGGGATCTCCCGGTTGGTCAGTGGAAGCGCGCCAGATCGAACGGCTCGAGCGAAACCGCAGGCTCGTCCCCCGCAAGGAGGGCCGCGATGAGTTCTCCCGTCAGCGGTCCGAGCGTCAGTCCGAGATGCTGATGACCGAATGCGTAGAAGAACGAGGGATGAGCGTTGCTGCGGCCGATGGCGGGCAGATAATCGGGCAAAGTGGGACGCGAGCCCACCCAACGTTCCAGGGGTTGCTCGATCGGTAGGCCGAGTTGCTCGATGTGGCTCAAAATGCGACGCCAGCGCGCCGGGTTTGGCGGAGCCTCCGCCTTGGCGAACTCGACGAAGCTCGCGGCGCGCAACTGCTTGTCGAAGCGTGTCACGATCAGCGCGCGGTCTTCGAACACGAGCGGCGGCAGCGAGGAAGGCCAACCGCTACCCGCCGATTGCAAGTGATAGCCCCTCTCGGCAATCATCGGCACATTCAATCCGGTCGACGCGAGCAACGCTTTCGACCCGTAGCCGGCGGCGATGACGGCGAAGTCGGACGCGAGAAGCGTGCCCGCTTCGACTCGCACGACGCACTGATGTCCGACCTGTGAAATCGAATGCGCTTGCCCCTCGATGATTGTGCCTCCACAGCCGCGGAAGGTCGATCGCAACAGCGCGGCAAGACGCGTCAGGTCGGCGATTTGACCACTCCCTTCCACGCGCACGGCGCCGGAGATCGGCTTGGTCACCAACTGGCTGAGCAGATCGAATTCCGAGGCGCTCGCAGGACGCGCGAACGCGGTATCGACATCGGAAGTCTGCCATCGCTGCAGACCGCTTCGCGCTGACTGGGGTGTTTCCCAGATGATGAAGTGGCCATCCTGACGGAGCAGGTCCGGGTCACCGAGTTGCAAGACCAGGCGGCGCCACGCTGGCATCGCCTCACGGAGTAGGTCGGTCAGCGCCACGCGCCCAGCCGCATAGCGCGCCGGAAGTGCTGCTCTCACCAGTCTGAGGCCGAACGGCGCCCAGGCGGCAATACTTCCCAGTGGCAGCGCCAGCCCTCCCCCGCTTGACAGAAGGCGGCGTGGCAGGTTGCGAAGCACGGAGAACGAGGCCAGCGGCTCGACCTGTTCGACAGCGATATGACCGGCATTGCCCCAGGAGGCCGGTTTATCCAGACCAGCATCGACGAGCGTGACGGCGAAGCCGCGTGTCTGCGCGGCGAGCGCTATCGAGAGTCCGACTATTCCGCCCCCGATCACCGAGACACTTCGCAACGATTCCCCCTTTTTTCTATAATGGATAATCGTTAGAGGGTATTTTCAGATTTTGAAAGTTTGGCGCGTCTGGGTACGTCGTCGGAGGAGAAAAACATGGCAGAATTGAACTGGAACGGGGTCTATCCGGCCGCGACGACTCAATTTACCGAGGCGCTCGACGTGGATATCGCGGCGACCCAAGCCACGCAGAGCGCACTCGTGGACGATGGCGTCAACGGCCTCATCCTGCTCGGCACCTGTGGCGAAAACAATTCGCTCACCGGACAGGAGAAGCGGTCGATCCTCGCTGCCAGCCGCGAAGCGGTCGGCGGGCGGGTGCCCTTGGTAGCCGGCGTATCGGAATTGACGACGGCGGCGGCAGCTCAGTTCGCCCGGGACGCCGAGAAGGCTGGCGTAAGCGGTCTCATGGTTCTCCCCGCCATGGTGTACGTTCCGAGCGAGGATGAACTGTTTGCGCATTTCGAGGCGGTCGCCATGGCGACATCACTGCCGATCATGCTCTACAACAATCCGCATTCCTACCGGGTCTCGATTGGCCTGCCGCTCCTCGAAAGACTTGCGGCGCTTCCAAACATCGTCGCCGTGAAGGAGAGCGCGCCCGACACCCGCCGCTTCACCGACATCCTCAACGCTTTCGGCGATCGCTTCGTGGTAATGGCGGGTCTCGACGACGTCGCGCTCGAAGGGCTGATGCTTGGCGCGCGTGGGTGGGTTTCGGGACTTACCAGCGCATTTCCGCAGGAATCGGTCGCGCTGGTCGCTGCCTTCGAAGCCGGCGAGATCGAGGAGGCGCGCCGCATATATCGGTGGTTCATGCCGCTGCTTCACCTCGACGCCGAGCATGATCTGGTTCAGTCGATCAAACTCGCTGAGCAGATGATGGGTCGGGGGACGGAGCGCGTGCGACTACCGCGGCTGCCGCTCAGCGGCGCGCGGCGTGCGCAGGTGGAAGCCATCGTCGAGAAGGCGCGCTCCACGAGGCCGCTCGATGCGGTCCGCTATGAGCCAGCGTGAATGATGTCGTGGTTCGAAAGAGGCGGTCGATCTCGCCTCCTTCGGCGTCAGACAATAGACACCAATCCGGAGCCTTCGAGGCAGGAGCATTCTCGGAATATCCTGCAAGGCGCCGCGACCGCATTTGGTGCGGTGCTCAGCATCCAATGCGGCGCACTCTTTGCCAAGTCGATTATTCCGTTGATCGGCGGCTTTGGTGTCACGGGTTGGTATTGGCGCGGCCTTGCTCGTCCTCATTCGACGGCCCTGGCGGCACCGGCTCGGACCTTCGGACCGCTCAATATGTCGCGCTATACGGTATCGCGCTGAGCGGCCTCAATCTCGCATTCTACAAGTCGCTCGAGACCCTGCCTCTGGGGATGGCTGTAACGATCGAACTCCTGGGACCGATTGTTGTTGCCTGCAATCCCTCGCGACGCATCGATCTGGTCTGGGTCGCGCTTGCCCTTATCGGCCTTATAGAGATTCTGCCGAGAGATGAGGCCGTTCACGCTGGCGCCCGTGGAACGCTCTTCGCGTTGCTCGCCGCGCTGTGCTGGGGAGCTTATATTCTAATCGCGAAACGCGCCCAGCGCAGCGAAATTTCCGATCTGGTTGGCTTTGGAATCGCCGTCTCAGCCATGATCGTCATCCCGGTCGGCATCGTGTCCGCTGGGTTTCGGCTGATCGATATTGCGATCCTGCCGACGGCCCTTTGTATTGGGATACTATCGACGGCAATCCCCTACGCGCTGGACTATATCGCAATAAAGCGCCTCGGAGCGGAAACTTTCAGCCTGGCGCTCTGTGTTCACCCTGCGGTCGCGACGTTACTCGGAGCCATTTTCTTGCACGAGCGGATTACGCAATCGGCGATGCTTGCGACACTCTGCATGACGACCGCAGCAGGGGGCAGGTTCGTGTCGACCGCTTTCGCCGGGCGAGCTGCCGAACGGGGATGACACGACAAAAAACAAGAGGAGGTTGGATGATATATCCTGATCGATGGGCAGATCAGTGGATCGAAGCATGGAACAAGCGAGATCTCGACGGCCTCGTTTCTCTTTATGCAAATGATATCCAGCTACGGTCTCCCTTCGCGAAGGTTTATGCGCGTGACGGCACGGTCAGGGGAAAGGCAGAGCTGAGAGACTATTGGGCCGAAGCAATGCGAAGAATTCCGGACCTTTCGTTAGAGAAGGTCGCAGTCTACAGCGGCCATCTCGCCCTAGCGCTCCACTACAAAGATAATTCCGCGCGAAGCTGCATCGAGACCGTGCTTTTCAACGAGAAGGACGAGGCTTTCTTCGAGACAGCATGCTACGACCGACTGCGATGAGCCTCACCGAAGCTCATCTTCCCCGGTACTTGAGGCATCCAGCAGGGCGATGACACGCCGCGCCTGCTTGAGGTGAGGGGCGTCGATCATCTTGCCTTCCAGCTGAAGCGCGCCGACGCCTGGCTTGGCCTCGAAAGCCGCCACTACTGCGCGTGCATGGGCCACCGCTTCGGGGGTCGGCGTGAAAGCGGCATTAATTACGGGCACCTGGCTCGGATGAATCGCCATCATGCCGTTAAAGCCGTCACGCGCTGCTCGCTCGGCATAGGTGGCGAGCCCATCGAGATCCTTGAAGGCGGGGAACACAGTGTCGATCGCCGACACGCCCGCCGCATGGGCACCGAACAGGGTGAGCGCGCGAACCATCTCATAGGGCGGCGTAAAGCGGCCGTCCGGCTCGCGGCTGGTTGAGGCGCCTATCGCGGCCGGAAGGTCCTCAGCCCCCCAGGTCAGCCCCACCAGGCGATCGGCGACCTCGGCATAGTGGCCAAGCTGAAATACCGCTGCCGCTGTCTCCGAGGCAATAGGCAGGATCAGCGCGACCCCGCCCGAAACGGCGTCGAGCGCGCGCACGCTCTCAGCGCCCTCAGCCTTGGGCAGTATGAGGGCGTCAGCACCTCGCGCGGCCATCACATCTTCCGAAAGCATGCCCGAGTCCAGAGGGTTGATCCGCACGAATAGCGGCACCGTTCGTAACGGCCGTGCGAGCGCCTCGGCCACAGCGCGGCGAGCATTTTCCTTGGCGGCTGGGACCACTGAATCCTCGAGATCAAGGATTAACGCGTCGGCTCCGAGCCCCAGCGCCTTTTCGATCCGCTCCGGCCGATCGCCGGGTACGAACAGCAGCGAGCGGAGCCTCATGCGAACGTACGCTTGAGGAGAGCCATGCGCAGACATTGGCAGACGATCTCATCGCGCTGATTGCTGAGCACATGGCGGAAGGTGACGACGCCCGCGTCTGGTCGCGAGCGCGATTCCTTCAGTTCGATCACCTCGGTCTCAGCGTGTAGCGTATCGCCAATGAAAACGGGTTTGGGCATTACCAGCTTGTCGTAGCCGAGATTGGCGACAAGAAACCCCAGCGTCGTGTCACCCACCGAAAGCCCGATCATCAGAGCGAATGTGAAGGTACCGTTGACGAGGATCTGGCCAAACTCGCTTGCTTTGGCAGCCTCCAGATCGATGTGGAGCGGCTGGGGATGATGCGTCATCGTCGAGAAAAGGAGATTATCGGTTTCGGTGACGGTTCGCCTGATTTCATGAGAGAGGCGATCGCCGACTTGCCATTCGTCAAAACCACGCCCCGCCATCATCCCTCCCCCTTCGCGATCCGGGCCAGCAGCGTACCTTCGCTGACCTGCGCGCCTGTGGCGGCGTCCAACATCTCGACAATGCCATCAAACGGGGCGAGCAAGGCTTGCTCCATCTTCATCGCCTCCAGAACAAGAAGCCGCTGCCCCTTGGCAACCGCCTCACCGGCACTGATCTCTACCGCAATCACCCGGCCAGGCATGGGCGCAAGGATCGCGCCATCGGAGGCGCCTGCTCCAGCGCCCGCATGATCGGCCACAGGCTGCCTGAACGGCCAAGCTTCTCCGCTCAGGAACAGCACCGGCTCGCCCGCTACCTCGACCGTGGTCGCAGCAGGCCCGGTCGCCTTCAGGTCAACCAGATAGAGGACATTCGCCACCTCCACCGCGATGCGCCGATCCGGTGCAGCGTTGGCGCGGAAGCCGGTGAGCGTCCCCCAGGGATCGGCAGGGTTACGCGGCAGAAGGGCGCGGGCAGCAGCTTGGAGGATCGGTTCCAAAGGATCCGCACCGGGCACAAGCCGGTCGGCACGTCGCTCGATGAAGCCCGTATCGATGCGTTCGGCTGCGAAATCCTCGTCTGCGGCCGCGCGCGCCAGAAAGGCGGCGTTGGTGCGCACCGGCCAGACCTGCATCTCGCTGCAGGCCTGTGCCAGGCGGGCGGCCGCTCCGCGGCGGCTTTCGGCATGCACGATCAGCTTGGCGATCATCGGATCATAATGCGGCGTCACCTCGCCGCCTTCCTCCACACCCGCATCGACACGTATTCCACCCGGGAAACGCAGCCAGGCGAGCGGGCCGGTCGAAGGTAGAAAGCCGGTTGCCGGATTCTCGGCATACAGCCGTGCTTCCATCGCCCAGCCAGAGATCAAAAGCTCTTCCTGCCGTTTCGGGAGGGGTTCACCGGATGCGACGCGGAGCTGCCATTCGACCAGATCCTGCCCCGTGATCATCTCAGTGACGGGATGTTCGACCTGGAGCCGGGTATTCATCTCCATGAACCAGATGCGGTCGGGGGTGAGCGGACCCGATCCGTCGGCAATGAATTCTATCGTGCCGGCCCCGACATAGTCGACAGCGCGAGCTGCCTTGACCGCCGCGGCGCAGAGTTCCGCGCGCGTCACATCATCCATGCCCGGCGCGGGCGCTTCCTCGATGACTTTCTGATGGCGGCGCTGGAGCGAACAGTCGCGCTCGAACAGGTGGACGACCTGGCCGTGGGTGTCGCCGAACACCTGCACCTCGATGTGGCGCGGGTTCAGGATATATTTCTCGATCAGCACATGATCGTCACCGAACGACGACGAGGCCTCGCGTCGGCAGCTCGCCAGTGCATCGGCGAACACGCCTGGCTCATCGACCTTGCGCATCCCCTTGCCGCCGCCGCCCGCGACCGCCTTGATGAGAACGGGATAGCCGATCGCATCTGCCTCGGCCTGGAGGCGCTCGGGCGACTGGTCCTCGCCCATATAGCCGGGCGTCACGGGCACGCCGGCGGCCACCATCAACTTCTTGGCTGCATCCTTGAGGCCCATCGCACGGATACTGGCGGGCGGCGCGCCGACCCAGACGAGCCCGGCTGCCTGCACGGCTTCGGCGAACTCCGCATTCTCGGAGAGGAAGCCATAGCCGGGGTGGATCGCCTCCGCCCCCGTCTCCCGCGCGGCGGCCAGGATCTTCTCCTGCACCAGATAGCTTTCGCGCGCGGGCGCGGGGCCGATACACACCGCAGTATCCGCCTCGCGCACGAAGGGCATGGCGGCATCCACGTCCGAGTGGACCGCGATGGTGCGGATTCCGAGGCCGCGCGCGGTGCGGATGATCCGCCGCGCGATCTCGCCGCGGTTGGCAATGAGGAGGGATCGGATCATACCATCACATCCTGAACACGCCGAACTGCGCGCGCTCCGGGGTCGGCGCATTCAGCGTAGCGGCGAGCGCGAGGCCGAGGACGTCGCGGGTCTGGACCGGATCGATGATGCCGTCGTCCCACAGTCTGGCAGTCGCATAATAAGGATTGCCTTCATCCTCATATTTTCGGCGGATCGGGGCCTTGAAAGCTTCCGCCTCCTCCGGCGTCCATTTCTCCGCGTCGCGATGCACCGTCGCCAGCACCGAGGCCGCCTGCTCCCCGCCCATCACCGAGATGCGCGCATTGGGCCAGGTGAAGAGGAAGCGCGGCGAATAGGCCCGCCCGCACATCCCGTAATTGCCGGCGCCAAAGCTGCCGCCGATCAGCACGGTGATCTTGGGCACGCTCGCCGTCGCCACCGCCGTTACCAGCTTGGCGCCATGCTTGGCGATGCCTTCCGCCTCATATTTGCCGCCGACCATGAAGCCCGAGATGTTCTGGAGGAACAGCAGCGGAACCCGGCGCTGGCACGCCAGCTGGATGAAATGCGCGCCCTTCTGCGCGCTTTCCGAGAAAAGCACGCCATTGTTTGCGAGGATCGCGACCGGAATTCCCCAGATATGCGCGAAGCCGCAGACGAGCGTGGCGCCGTAGAGCGGTTTGAATTCATGCAGTTCTGACCCGTCGACAAGCCGGCCGATCACCTCATGCACGTCATAAGGCGCACGCACGTCCTGCGGCACGATGCCGTAAAGCTCCTCCGGATCGAGCTTTGGCGGGCGCGGCTCGGCTAGTGCGATGTCAATCGGCTTGGGACGATTGAGCGTCGCGACGATATCGCGGACTATCAGCAGCGCATGTTCGTCATTCTCAGCGAGATGATCGACCACGCCGGACTTGCGCGCATGGAGATCGCCACCACCCAGATTCTCGGCCGAGATCACCTCGCCCGTCGCCGCTTGCACCAGCGGCGGGCCGGCAAGGAAAATGGTGCCCTGTTCCCGCACAATGACGCTCTGGTCCGACATGGCCGGCACATAGGCGCCGCCCGCGGTGCAGCTTCCCATCACGCAGGCGATCTGGGGGATGCCAGCGGCACTCATCTGGGCCTGGTTGTAGAAGATGCGGCCGAAATGCTCCCTGTCAGGGAAGACCTCGGCCTGGTGCGGCAGGTTTGCGCCGCCGCTGTCGACGAGATAGATGCACGGCAGCCGGTTCTCGCGAGCGATCTCCTGCGCGCGCAGATGCTTCTTCACCGTCATCGGGAAATAGGCGCCGCCCTTCACCGTCGGGTCGTTGGCGAGGATCATGCACTCGCGACCGTTGACCCGGCCGATGCCACCGATCACACCCGCGCCCGGAGGTCCGCCCTCCTTATCGTACATGTTGTTCGCGGCGAGCTGGCCGATCTCGAGGAACGGCGAGCCCGGATCGAGCAGCCGGTGGACGCGGTCGCGCGGCAGCAGCTTGCCGCGCGCGACATGGCGCTCGCGATGCGCTTCGGAGCCGCCGAGCGCCGCCGTCGCGACCTTGGTGCGCAGCTCCTCGGCCAGCGCGCGATTGTGCGCGGCATTGGCGGCAAAGGCGTCCGATGCGGGATCGAGCAGGGAGGAAAGCCGCGTCATGCCCCGATCAGCTCGCGGCCGATCAGCATCCGGCGAATCTCGTTGGTGCCGGCCCCGATGTCGAGCAGCTTGGCGTCGCGCATGTAGCGCTCGACCGGCCAGTCCTTCGTGTAGCCGGCGCCGCCCAGCGCCTGGACCGCCTCGTTGGCGACCTTCACCGCATTCTCGCTGGCGAGCAGGATCGCGCCGGCGGCATCGAAGCGAGTGGTGCGCCCCGCGTCGCAGTTGCGTGCCACCGCATAGACATAGGCACGCGCCGAATTGAGCGCGACATACATGTCGGCGATCTTGGCCTGCATCAGCTGGAAGGCGCCGATCGGCTTGCCGAACTGCTTGCGCTCCCGGACGTAGGGGATGACCGTGTCGAGGCAGGCCTGCATGATGCCGAGCTGGATGCCGGCCAGCACGGTACGCTCATAGTCGAGCCCCGACATCAGCACGCCGACTCCGCCACCGACCGGGCCCATCACATTCTCTTCGGGCACCTCACAATCGTCGAACACCAACTCCGCGGTGGGCGAGCCGCGCATTCCCATCTTGTCGATCTTCTGGCCGATCGAGAAGCCCTTGAAGCCCTTCTCGATGATGAAGGTAGTGATGCCCTTCGAACCTTCGCCGGTCTTGGCATAGACGACCAGCGTGTCGGCGTAGGTCGCGTTGGTGATCCAGAACTTCGTGCCGTTGAGAATGTAGCGATCGCCTTTCCTCTCGGCCCTGAGCTTCATCGAGACGACGTCGGAGCCCGCGCCCGCCTCCGACATGGCGAGGCTGCCGACATGCTCGCCGGAGATCAGCTTCGGCAGGTAACGGGCTTTCTGTTCGAGGGTCGCCCAGCGGCGGATCTGATTGACGCAGAGGTTCGAATGGGCGCCGTAGGAGAGGCCGATCGAGGCCGACGCGCGGCCGATCTCCTCCTGCGCCACGACATGCTCGAGATAGCCAAGCCCCAGCCCGCCGTCCTCTTCGGCGACTGTGATGCCATGTAGGCCGAGCGCGCCCATCTCGGGCCAAAGTTCCTTGGCAAACCAGTCCTCGGCGTCGACCTTCGCCGCGATCGGGGCGATCTTGTCGGCAGCAAAGCGGGCGGTCGCCTCCCGGATCATATCGGCTTGCTCGCCGAGGGCGAAATCAAAGGTCACGTCCATTTGGTATCTTTCAATCCGCGAACAGGAGGACAGGGGTTTCGAGAAGCTTTTTGAGGGCCTGGACGTAACTTGCCGCGTCCCAGCCATCGACCACACGATGGTCGCAGCTGATCGAAAGGTTCATCAGTTTAGCGCGAACAATTTCGTCGCCACTGAACATCGGTCGCTCGACGATTTTGTTAGGACCGATGATCGCCACCTCGGGTCGGTTGATTACCGGAGTCGTCGCGATGCCGCCCAAGGGGCCGAGTGACGTCAGCGTAATGGTGGATCCGGACAATTCCCCGGATGTGATCTTTCCAGTCCGGGCTGCTTCGGCGAGGCGACCGATCTCGGTCGCGAGCTGCCAGATATTCTGATCCTGTGCGTCTCTGATCACGGGGACCATCAGCCCGGCATCGGTTTGGGTCGCCATGCCAATATGAACCGCGCCGTACCGGACAACCGTGCCGGCTTCATCATCATAGCGGGCGTTTAGCATCGGAAACGCAGGCAGAGTCCTGCACATGGCCGTTATCAGAAGCGGGAGAAGCGTGAGTTTTGGCTTGGCTCCGCGCGTGGCGTTGAGGTCGCCGCGCAGTTCCTCGAGCTTGGTCACGTCAATTTCTTCGACGTAGGTGAAGTGCGGGATGTGCCGCTTCGATGCCGCCATGTTCTCGGCGATGCGTCGCCGCATCCCGATGACCTTGATGGTTTCGTTTGCGCGGGCGCGACTGTTGTGCGGGGCGTGATATCCTTGGTTCGAACCATAGCGTAGGAAGGCGTCGAGATCGGCGTGGCGTATGCGATCGCCATCGGCCTTCACCTCACGGAGGTCGACGCCAAGTGCCTTCGCTCGTTCGCGGACCGCCGGCGTGGCCAGGACTTCTCGCCTCTGCTCGATCGGGTGCGGGAGCTGATCGTGCGTATCGTTGGGGGGCGCTTTCGGCTGGTTGGGGGGTGGAGCGGCATCCTGAGGTTCGGAGGCGCGCGGCGTTGCTGGCAAAGGCTCCTCGTTGCCTGCCGAGGAAATCTCGGTTGGGGAGAGAGCATGCTCCGCCTCGGTGTTGAGATCGTCAGGCTCCTCGCTTTCGATCTCGAAGATGACCAACGGTGACCCAATCGGGATTTGATCGCCAACCTCGCCCGCTATCTCAACGACCCGTCCCGCAACCGGCGATTCCATCTCGACGGTCGCCTTGTCGGTCATCAAGTCTGCAAGCGATTGGTCCTCAACGACGACATCGCCTACCGCGACGTGCCATGCGACGATCTCAGCCTCGGCGATGCCCTCGCCGATATCGGGAAGGCGAAATTCGAAACGCGCCATGATCAATACTCCAAGACGCGAGTGAGCGCGGCGGAGATGCGCTGCGGACCGGGGAAATAATCCCACTCGAAGGCATGCGGATAGGGCGTGTCCCAGCCACACACGCGTTCGATTGGCGCCTCGAGGTGAAGGAAGCAGCGTTCCTGGACGAGGGCCGAGAGTTCCCCGCCAAAGCCGCCAAATCGGGACGCCTCATGAATGATGACGCAGCGGCCTGTCTTTCTGACGGATGCCACGATCGCTTCGATGTCGAGCGGTACGATCGATCGCAGATCAACGAGCTCGGCGTCGACGTCGCTCTCGTGGATCGCAGCCAACGCGACATGTACCATCGTCCCGTAGGCGAGGACGGTCACCGCCTCGCCCGTCCGCACGATCGATGCCTCTCCAAGCGGAATCCGGTAGAGCCCCTCGGGTACTTCTGCTGCGGGGTGCCCCTGCCAACTGGCGACTGGTCGATCATGGTGCCCATCGAACGGGCCATTGTAGAGCCTCTTCGGCTCCAGGAAGATCACGGGATCGTCGTCTTCGATCGCCTGAATCAGCAGCCCCTTCGCATCATAGGGATTGGAGGGGATCACCGTCTTGAGCCCGGTAATATGGGCGAAAATCGCCTCGGGGGACTGGCTGTGGGTCTGGCCGCCGAAAATGCCGCCGCCATAAGGCGAGCGCACCGTGATCGGCGCCCAGAACTCGCCGTTCGAACGATAGCGCAGCCGCGCAGCCTCTGAGACGAGTTGGTCGAAAGCGGGCAGGATGTAGTCTGCGAATTGAATTTCGGGGATAGGACGCAGGCCATAGGCGCCCATCCCGATAGCGGTCGCGATGATCCCACCTTCGGAGATTGGCGCATCGAAGCACCGCTTAAGACCGTGCTTTTTCTGCAGCCCGTCGGTCACCCGAAAGACGCCGCCGAAGTAGCCGACGTCTTCGCCAAAGATGAGCGTCTCGGGATCCTGAGCGAGCTTCGCGTCGAGCGCCGAGTTGAGCGCCTGGATCATGTTCATCGTCGGCATGGACCTAGACCCCGAGCTCGCGCCGTTGCTCGACGACGCGCCAATCAGGTTCCTTGAACACGCCTTCGAACATCTCCGAGACCGGCGGTTTGGACTTGCCGAGCGTGCCCACCGATTCCCCTTCCTTCACCGCGGTGCGAACCGCGCTGTCCAGTTCGACGGAAAGCGCGGCATGCCGGTCTTCGTCCCATTCGCGAAGAGTGATCAGATGCTTCTTCAGCCGCTCGACCGGATCGCCGAGTGGCCAATGCGCGGCCTCGTCGGCTGGGCGATATTTGGTCGGATCGTCGGATGTCGAATGCCCGCCGGCGCGATAGGTATAGAGTTCAATAAGGGTTGCGCCCTTGTTCGCCCGCGCGCGTTCGGCAGCCCAGGCGGTGGCGGCCCAGACCGCAAGGAAGTCGTTGCCGTCGACCCTCAAGCCCGGGATGCCGTAGGCGATCGCTTTCGCGGCGAAGGTGGTCTCGTCGCCGCCCGCGATCCCGGCGTAGCTCGAGATCGCCCATTGATTGTTAGTAACGCACAGTATGCAGGGGGCGTGGTAAACCGAGGCGAAGGTCAGCGCCTCGTGGAAGTCGCCTTCGGCAGTGGTACCTTCGCCGATATAGGCGAGCGCGATCCTGTCATCGCCCTTATAGGCGGACGCCATCGCCCAGCCGACTGCATGGCCGAACCGGCTGCCGACATTGCCTGACAACGAGTAGAAGCCGTAGTCGCGCGCCGAAAACAGAATAGGCAATTGTCGTCCTTTGAGAGGATCCTTCTCATTGGAGAATATCTGATTGACCATTTCGACGAGCGGGTAATTGCGTGCGTGAAGCCAGCTCATCACGCGGTAGGTCGGAAAACACATGTCACCGGCAGCAAGCACCATCGACTGAGCTGCACCGATCGCTTCTTCACCGGAGGACTTCATGTAAAAGCTGGTCTTGCCCTGGCGGTGCGCACGAAAAAGGCGGTCGTCGAACAGCCGGGTCAGGACCATCGCGCGTAAGCCATCGCGCAGGCGGCCGGGCGCCAGTTGCGGTGCCCAAGGACCGGCCGCCAAGCCTTCGTCATCCAATACACGGATGAGCCCAAAGGGCAGATCGCGCATTCCCGCTTCCGCTTCGAGCGGGTCAGGTCGCCGCATGTCTCCGGCCGCAGGCATGGACGACGACGAGAACAGGTTCGTCTGCCCTGGTCGAGCGGCGGGCTCTGGAACATAGAAACTGAGAGGCGGGAGATTGGACATGAGCTTCCTTCGCAACGCGCTTCGAGAGTGGCATGGGTCGCTGCGGAGGGTCTTTTCTAGTTTTGCAAATTTTTGGCAGATATGGCAATTCGATGCCTATCGGAAGGCGGCTTTGTAGGATGACGGTTGCGTGGATCGACTTGACCTCAAATTGCTCGATGCGCTCCAGCGATCGCCGGATCTCTCCACCGCCGATCTCGCCGAGCAAATCGGGCTATCGCACACGCCTTGTTGGAGACGCCTGAAAAGGCTCGAAGCGTCGGGCGCGATTCGGGAACGGGCCGTTATTCTCGACCCTCAGATTTTGGGCTTTCCGATCAGTGTTTTTGCCGAGGTGCGACTTCGCCAGCATGACGAGGCGACGCTTGAAGCGTTTGAAGAAAGCGTGCGCTGTCGGGACGAGATCGTGGAGTGCTTTTCGATGTCAGGGGAAAGGGATTATCTGCTTAGAGTGGTTGTGGGTGATGTGGCAAGCTATGAGAGTTTTCTAAAGAAGGTGCTGTTGCATTTGCCAGAGGTGGCGTCGATAAATTCCAGCTTTGCACTTAATATCATTAAGATAACTACTCGCCTTCCCTTGATTATTTAGTGTACATGCTTCAGTCGCGCCGACTATTCGGCACCTTGAACGGATCTCTGCGCGAACCCTTTTATTTTGTCGGTAGAATCGGCTCGAAGGCCAAAGTTCTTTCGGGATAGCTAGGCTCAGGACCCATTAAATCGCTTGCGCTGGCGGCGATGGGCTGATTCAATCGCGGCACCAAGGAGGTGCTGCTGGTGTCCGAGTTGTGGTT
>NZ_SNWD01000017.1 GCF_004361835.1 Stakelama pacifica | reverse complement strand
CCCCCAATACGGTTGTTGCCATCACGCCCAGTGAAGGGCATCAAAACGGCCCAAGGCTCTACTCGTAAATGGTAGAAACTACGGGCTCAGACCAAAATCCCAAACCAACAAGAGCGTAATTGCGGGGCCAGGCGCAGGGAAAACGGAGCTTCTGGCCCAAAGGGCCGTATTTCTGTTGCAAACAGGTTTGTGCAAGCCGCCTCAACGGATACTCGCCATCAGCTTCAAGAAGGATGCGGCGAAGACCCTGAAAGATCGTGTCTCCAGCCGTTGTCCTGCAGAGCAGGCCAGCCGCTTCGACTCATTCACATTCGATGCCTTTGCAAAGAGCCTTCTTGACCGCTTTCTGGCGCTCGCACCCAACTGGTGTAGGCCGCCGCGCGATTACGGAATCTATTTTCCTTCCCGCGATGAGTGGCTCGATTTCCTGAATGGACTTGATACGCCTGCCGAACTCGGTGGCGAAGCAGCCGCACAGGCTCTGAGGCTCAATCAGATCGAGCAGTGGGGGCCACTGCCGCTAGAATTCGGCGCGCCTGCAGACATAAGAGCATGGGTTGCAGGTGAATGGTGGAAACACTGCCTTAACATGCCGCAGGCGCGGATAACCTTTTCAATGATCAATCGGCTTGCCGAAGCGATTTTAACACACAATCCCGGTGTTTCGAGAGCGCTGAGGCTCACATACTCGCACGTGTTTCTCGATGAGTTTCAAGATACGACGGGGCCGCAATATCGCCTCACACGGCGCGCATTTCATGCTTCTAACGCCGTCATGACTGCTGTCGGCGACACGAAGCAGCGCATCATGACCTGGGCGGGAGCCGAGTCAGAGATTTTTGACTGGTTTGATGAACATTTCGAAGCCGAACGCGAAATGCTTCAAATGAACCATCGCTCGAATGCGCGCATCGTTCAGATCATAAATGATCTAGTGACCGAGATTGAACCGGATGCCGTCGAGACGATCTGCGCACGAGCGGATGATGATGTGCCGGAGGATGCTTCGGAGTTCTGGATATTCGCTACAGATGATGAAGAGTCCGAGAAGATCGCCGACTTCATCGAGGACGAAATTGCGGGCGGTCGCAGCCCCGATGATTTTGCCCTGCTTGTGCGCGTGCGGGCGAATGAAGCCGAGGACAGGCTCCAGCCATTCTTCGCCGATCGGGATATCCGACTGCGTAATGAGGCGCGATCGATCGCCGGAACCGCCATTCAGGAGTTACTTGCCGACGAAGTGGTAAACCTCATTCTCGGCTTCATACGCCTTGCGCTCGGTGTTCGCGGGCAGGAGGTCTATCGCCCCGTGCAGGAAATCATCGGCGCTATACTCGGTACCGACTTCGAGAGTCCCCGCGACGTGAAGCGGCTCGATGAGCGGAGCCGCCAGATTGTAGGGTTTCTAAAGCAGGAGACCGCTGCGCCGCCAGCCGATACCAACATGGAGGCCCTCGTAAACGGTGTCATCGAGGCCATCGAAGAACGCCCTTTGCGCCGGATATTCCGGCAATACGAGGATGACCGCTATTTTCGGCAGATACTCTCTTCGCTTTCTGAATTTATGACCGAAAGTGCAGCCGAGGTGGACGACTGGAGGACCTTGATCGATGCCGTGGAGGGCAAGGGGCAAGTGCGCCTGATGACAGTTCACAAGAGCAAAGGTCTCGAATATCACACGGTGATCTTTGTCGGTTTGCACCAGAACGCCTTCTGGGCTTATCAACGGAACCAGGACGAAGAGACAAACGCCTTCTTCGTCGCGCTCTCACGCGCCCGTGAGCGCGTCTATTTCACTCAATCACGCGAAAGTGGCGGGACTGCCCGCATCAGAGGCTTGGTAGAACTTCTGGAAGCCGCGGATGTTCCTGCGGTCGAGTTCGCGGACGGCGATTGAAGTTTCTCGATCGGACAAGATTGTCGTTTGTCCCGATTTCGTTGATGCAATGTCAGCTATCCGCGTTTTGAAGTCGGGAGCGGTCATTCCGGACCGTCCGCACGAGCGGACTTCTATGATGCAGCCTCTACATCCTCGCCAATCTCCTGGCGGACCTTCGGACCTTTCGCAAGTCGACGGCCCAGCGCTTCGATGAAGGCATCATAGCGATCACCGCCCTGGCGGCGCATCGCCGCGCGCTCCGTTTCGGGCGGCGGCGGTGTGTTGGACAGCCAGAAGCGGACGAACAGCGCGATCATCTCGACGCCGATCCCGACATCGCGCTCCAGCCGCGTCTGGCGGCGGTCGAGCCGATCGAGCCGCTTGGCAATCGCCGCCTCGCGCTGCTCGTCGGCGTCGGGCGAGAGAAACGATGCGATGGCCGTTTCGGCGACCAGCGAGCGCGACTTGCCCCGGCGGTCGGCATAGGCGGCGAGCGCCTGCATCAGTTCGGGGTCGAGATAGACCGAGAATGGCGTCTTGGTGGTCATAGCTCGATGCCGTCGTCAGGATCGAACGATGCCTGCCGTGCCATGGCCTGCATCTGTCGCTGCACCGTCGCTTGCCGCGCCGCGTCGGTATCGGGTTCCGGCTCATCCAGCTCAAACTCGTTGGCGGGCGCCGGGCCCGGCGGCGGCGCGATGTCGATATGACGCTCCATATCCGGCTCGCGACGCAGGTCCGCATTCTCCGCATCGTCCTCCACCGCCGCTTTCTTGTTCGCCTTTTTCTTCTTCAGTTTCTGGGGCGCCTTCTCCTTGGTCGGCTCCGGCATCGGCGGCGGCGCGATCGGCGGCATATCGCTCCAGTCGTCGGGACGTGGCTTGCCCACGCCGGCCTTCGGGTCCGGCGGCGCCAGCACCCGTTCGGTGAACCGCCGATCCTTGAAGTAACGCATCTTCTTGGCGCGGATCGGATGCACGCCCGCCACCATCACGATCTCGTCGTCGGGCGGGAGCTGCATCACCTCGCCGGGCGTGAGGAGCTGGCGGGCGGTCTCGGAGCGCGACACCATCAAATGCCCAAGCCAGGGCGACAGCCGATGGCCGGCATAGTTCTTCATCGCCCGCATCTCGGTGGCGGTGCCCAGCGCGTCGGAGGTGCGCTTGGCGGTGCGCTCGTCATTCGAGGCGAACGAGACTCGGACATGGCAGTTGTCGAGGATCGCGTTGTTGGGGCCGTAAGCCTTCTCGATCTGATTGAGCGACTGCGCGATCAGGAAGCATTTGATCTTGTAGCCGGCCATGAAGGCGAGCTGGCTTTCAAAGAAGTCTAGGCGCCCCTCGGAAGGCAGCTCATCGAACATGATGAGCAACTTGTGGCGCTCAGCCGCGGGCTTCAGATCCTCCGTGAGACGCCGCCCGATCTGATTGAGCATGAGCCGGATCAACGGCCGGGTGCGTGAGATGTCGGAGGGCGGGACAACGAGGTAGAGCGTGGTGGGCAGCGCCCCTTCGACTAGATCGGCGATGCGCCAGTCGCATCGGCTCGTCACCGCGGCGACGACGGGATCGCGATAGAGGCCGAGGAACGACATGGCGGTCGAGAGGACGCCGGATCGCTCATTGGCCGATTTGTTGAGCAGCTCCCGCGCGGCCGACGCCACGACGGGATGGACGCCGGCCTCGCCCAGGTGCGGCGTGGTCATCATCGCGCGCAGGGTGGATTCGATCGGCTGGCGCGGGTCCGACAGGAAGGCGGCGACGCCGGCCAGGGTCTTGTTCTCGCCGGCATAGAGGACGTGGAGGATCGCACCGACCAGCAGCGCATGGGAGGTCTTTTCCCAGTGGTTGCGCTTCTCGAGGCTGCCTTCAGGATCGACCAGCACGTCGGCGACATTCTGCACGTCGCGCACCTCCAGGGCGCCTTTGCGGATTTCGCGCAGCGGGTTGTAGGCGGCCGAGCGCGCATCGGTCGGATCGAACTGCAATACGCGGCCGTGGCGTGCGCGGAAGCCCGCGGTGAGTTGCCAGTTTTCGCCCTTGATGTCGTGAACAATACAGCTCTCCGGCCAGGTCAGCAGCGTCGGGATCACAAGGCCAACGCCCTTGCCGCTCCGAGTCGGCGCGAAGCACAGGACATGTTCGGGACCGTCGTGGCGCAAATAGTCGCGTCCCAGCCGACCCAGCGTGACGCCGTTCGGTCCGAGCAGGCCAGCGGCCTCCACCTCCCGGCGCTCCGCCCAGCGGGCCGAACCATAGGTCTCCGCGTTCTTCAGTTCGCGGGCGCGGCGCACCGACATGGCGATGGCGACGATGAAGGCGAGGAAGCCTCCCGAAGCGGCGATCAGCGCGCCGGTTTCGAATATCCTGGGCGCATAGGCGTCGTAGAAGAACATCCAGACAAAAAAGGCGTAAGGCGGATAAACCGGCCAGCCAAACGTGATGAACCATGGCGGGCCAAGCTGCGGCTGATAGTCGAGCGCCGCGGCCGTCCATTGGGTGGCTATCCAGACCGTCACGACGATTATCGTGAGGACGGTGATGACCTGGCCCCAGAGAATCTTGCTGGCGGGCATATTCAATCTCCTTGGAGGGGTTACAGCCCGAGCCCCCGGCCGCGGCCGAGCGACCAGTCCACGCCGCCGTCGCCGCGCATGACGCCGGAGATGTGCTTGCCGATCTGGCGGTCGAGCGAGGGGGTCCAGGGAACGAGCTGGAAGCTGAGGCCGTCGTCGATCATGGCGAAGCGGCCCGAGGCGAGCGTGAGGCGCTGGCGCACGGTGCCGGCGACATATTCACCGGCATTTGAGGGGGTGTGCGGCAGACCGATCTCGACCGACAGGTCCTTGGCCGCCATGTCCAGTTCGCGGCGCTTGAGCGTGTCGAGCAGGCCGCGCGCAAAGATGATGCGCTGTCCCTGCCGCCGGGCCAGGCCGATGTCGGCGAGATGCTCGGCGCGCGCTTCCATCGCCGCGCGCACTTCGGTCCCAAAGCCGCCGGCGAGATCGCTGCCGTTGCTCGACAGGTTACGACGGTCGAGCCAGGTGGCTCCCGGCGCATGGACCTGTTGCGGCAAATCCAGGTCCGATCGCACGGCGAGCGCCATCCGCTGGCGGCCTTTGCGGTCCTCGAAGCGGCGGAGCTCGACGATCGCGCCGGGCCTGCAATCGCCGGTCGCCTCGATGTCGGGAAACTGGACATGGTGGGTGCGCCCGTCGATCCCGTCGACGATCGCGTAGGCGCGGCCGGTCAGCTCGTCATGAAGACCGCGGTCGACCAGCTTGCCGATGACGGGCTGGGCGGGATCGGGTTGAAGCACATAGCCGGCGGCACCCCGGTCCTCGCCGCGGTCGCTCATCGCCTTGTGTATCCGCTTGATGATGTCGCCGCGCTCGCCCAGCTCGCGCAAGGCGGTCTGCGCATTGCCGGCAAGCGTCCACTGACCCGGCGCGATCTCGCTGGCGAGGCCGAGTCTCTCGAGCTTACGCAGCCGTCCGATCCGCAGCGTGTGGTTGCCGTCGGGCCGCACGTCCGGTTCGGGAGCCATGTCGATGACGCCCTCGCGGCCAAGCGTGCGCGAGAGGTCGCAGTCGATCTCGGTCCAGCGTTCGGCGTCGACCTGGCGCTCCAGCGAGGCGCGGATGTCGAGGTCACTGCGCAGCCCCAGCTCGCGGGTGACGATCTCGCGCGCGGTGGCGCGCATTCCCTCACCGATATAGTCGCGCGAGATAACGAGGTTCTGGCCGTCTTCGGCGACGCCGCGCACGATGACATGGACATGGGGGTTATCGGTGTTCCAGTGCTCGACGGCTCGCCAGTCAAGGCTGGTGCCGAGATCCTTTTCCATTTGCGTCATCAGCTCGCGGGTGAAGCCCTTGAGATCGCCCATGTCGGGCGCGTCCTCGGGCGAGACGATGAAGCGGAAATGATGGCGGTCGTTCTCGCAGCGCGCGGCGAACGCGTTGCGATCGAGACCCTCGGCGTCTGCACCGAACATCACGCCTTTCTCACCGTCGCGGGTGACGCCGTCGCGTTGCAGATAGTTGAGGTGAGCCGCGAGCGAGACGCGGCCACCGTGACGGACCACCCGCGCCTTGACGACGACCTGGCGTGATCGGTGGCCGAGCCGGTGCGTGGCGCGCAGGCTGGCGACGCGGCCCCGGCCGAAGGTCGAACGGCCCGGCGCAATGATCCGGCCGCGTCGCGAGATATGCCCCCCGGCGCGCTGCGCGGCGGCAAGCGCCTGCGCGATGATCGGCCGCGCACGTTGGCTGCCGCGCGAGCGGATGCGGCCAGGCCGAATGCGGAAATCCTCATCGCCGCTCATGGCGCGGCGCTCCGCACAGTGCGAAAAACCACGGTGAGGACTGACGTTCGGCCAGCGCCGCACAGTGCGGGATTTCCGCACACATTGCGCAGCAATGCCCAAAAGCCTTGAGAATCAAGGCCACGACCGGGGCGCAGGGGCTTCGCACATTGCTGCCCTTTATCTTGCCCTCGACCCTTCCCCCGCAAAAGCTGAAGCCTTCTCCCATCCGGCGGTGCGAAGCGCTGCGACGGGCAACGCGAAGGCGCGCGAACGCTGTTGTTGACGGCAAATGGGCGGACGAAACGCTGACGATCTCGCGCGGTCATCGTGTGATCTCGTCGGAAAGCGGGACGAACACGCTGGCTTGGCGAAGCGCGGCAGGCTCCGCGGTGACGGCTGATGGAACGGCCGGCGCACCTTCCGAAGGTGCAGTGGCGGCAGTAGAAGACCCGCCCGCGCGTGCCGGAAACAGCGCCGCGCGACGCCAGGCAAAGGGATCGGGCGGCTGCGCGACTGCGAGCCGGGTGTCGTCCGAACCACCGATGATCGACGCCAACTTCGCGATGTAGGCGCGCGTGGCTACAGGAAGCGGACGACCGCGCGAAAGATATTCGTCGGTGCGGCCAGGGCCAGCATTGTAAGCGGCCAGCATGGCGGTCACATCGCCATAGCGGTCGTACATCTCGCGCAGGTAAGCGGTGCCCGCCAGGATGTTGTCGCGCGCATCGAACGGGTCGGAACCGAGCCGATAACGGGCGCGCAGGCTGACCCAGGTGGCGGGCATGATCTGCATCAGCCCCATCGCCCCGACCGGAGAGACAGCGTGGACGTCGCCATTGCTCTCTGCGCGCATCACGGCCCAAATCCAGCCTTCGGGGATGCCGAAGCGCCGCGCGGCTTCGGTGACAGGGGCTGCATGGGGATGGTTCGCGATGGTCTCTCCGGCTGGCGCATCCTGCGCCAGCACCGCGCCAGGCGGGGCCAGCAGCAGGATCACCAGAGCGACGACCGACCCGACTCCGCTTCGCCGCCAGCCTGCCAATGTGCTCGCTCCGGTAAAGGGGGCGCGCTGAGCGCCGGCCGGTGGCCGCCCTTGACCTTCGCTGCGCGCACCGGCCGGTCCGGGGCCGAGCGGGACGGAGGGATGAGACGGCTTTTCCGCGAACAAAGGGATGATCGGGTCAGACACCGATCAGCTCCGGTCCTGGCTCGATCGCGGGTGGCGCCACGACAGCCGGAACGTCCGGACCTCGGCATCCGCGCGAAACAGCTTGGGCTTGAGCCAACGCGGAAAGAGCGGGCTTTCGATCTCCAGCGCGATGTAGTCGCCCGCCCGTTCGCTGGTGCGCTTGCGGGCGAAACCGACGATCGGACCGTCCGCATCGTCGAGATGGATGCGGTAGTCGGCCGCGTCCTCGGCGTCGCTCGGTTCGGCTGGAACGAGCAGGATCGTTTCGTCGATCGCAAACAGCCGGATGCGACCGGCATAGCCGTTGTCGGTCGGCTCAAAGACGTTCACGGGCATGGTCAGTCTCCTTCGGGCTTGACGTGTGAAGGCGTTGCGGAGGTGGGCTGAGCTGCAGCGGCAGGGCGCGTCCAATGACGGCCGAGGCCGGCAGCGGGCCGAAGTAGCGGCCGTCCAGACTGTCCGGGACCGCCGGATTGAGCAGCAGCAACTCGCCGGCTTGCAGCGTGTGACAGCCTCGCCAAACCGGCAGCGGACGGCCTCGGCCGTCGCGCGCACGAGCAATGACGACGGGACGCGCGTCGATACTCACCACGGCACCGTGCCGGCAGATGCGTTGTCCGGCCTTGGCCGCGATGTGTTTGAGCAGCGGCAGTCCGGCCGGCAGATAGCCGCGCGCAGCGAGCCAGCGCGCGAGTCCGGCGGGCGGCATTGCAGCGACCAGCGCGCCCGTGGGCGGATCACGGTCGGGCTGGATGCGGTAGAGACCGATCGGCGCACTGGCGCTGGCGTTCCAGACGAGACGTGGCCGCGGATGGACGACGGTGACTGCGACGAACGAGACCGCGAAAGCCGATGCGGCGATGGCCGTTGCCAGGGCGTAGCGGCGGCGGGTCATCCTTCAATCTCCCGGCGCTTGAGCCAGGCGGTATGGCGCTCGGCCGTGTAGAGCCGTGGCTGTTGTCCGGCAGCGATGCGCTGGTGGACATGCCGCCAGTGGTCGGGCGCGGCATCACATGGATCGACGCTGGCTGCCTCCACTGCATCGATCGCGGCTAGTACCTGTTGGACCTTCGGCCAGCCTTCGATCTTGAGCAGGATATCGCCGCCCGGCCGCACGAAGGGCAGCGTCGTGTAGGGCTCGTTCGCCGCTACCGCGCGCACCACGTCGATACGCGAGACGATCGTTCCGAAGTCATTGGAAGCCCAGCGAACGAAGGCGAAGACTGCGCCCGGCCGGAAGCCGACTACGCGCGTTCGGCGTGTCAGGATGCGATCCTCCGCGATGCGACCGAAGCGTATCCAATGCTCCAGTTTCTTCTCGATCCAGGTCAGCTCGACATGGGTGAGCCCGTCGCGGGCGAACGCGCGGAACGCGCCGCTCGGGCGGCCAGCCAGGGGCCGGTCGTCGGTCATCTTTTGTCTCCGGGGATAAGCGTCGTGCTGGACGCGGCGCGATGGCGGCGGGCGGGCCGCTGGCCGAACGGCGCCGTGTCTTCCACAGCCGCGCGCGCCGTTAGCAAGAATCCGAAGGATTCTTTTCTATTAGGATAGTTAGAGAGGGGCTGATTCCGCGCGGATTTCTGCGGGTTTTCGGGAAAGAAATGTTCCCGATAGTCCGTGTTTCGCGTTCCTGATCGTCCGACTCCGGGCGTTCCTGATAGTCCGTGTCTCATGGCCGGTTCTCCACAGGCTTGAGACCGACACGGCGCATGGCGGCATCGAACGGATCGACCGGAACCGGTGTGAAATTCAGCCGGTCGCGGCCGAGCGCATGTTCAAGCGCGAGGACGTAACCGGGTAGTGGCTGGCGGGCGACGATGGCGCGAAGCTCGAACGCGAAGCGGCGCAGCGGCGAGAGCACGCCCGACTTGAGATGAAGGTGCGGGACGTCGAAGCTCCAGCCACCGGCCTGCCGTCCGCCGTGCTTGCGCACGATGCGGTAGAGCCAGCGTTCGAGACCACCCGTCAGGTCGAAATAGGAGCGATCGATCGTCAGAACGAGCGCGCGATCGAGCACGCCGGCATAGAACCAGTCGGGCAGGATCAGTTCGATGCCCAGCGCCCGGCCGTTGCCGTCCGCCAGTTCGCGCCACTCGTTGATCCATGAGAAGCGATGGCGCCGACGCTGGTGCTCCTGGCGGATCGAGGTCGCGACGGTGGTGGATTGCAGCCGGTCGAGCGCGGCTTTCAGCCGCTCATAGCTCGCCTTACCGGTGCCGCGCCGGGTGAATGCCAGTATCTCGTGTGGCGTCGTCACCATAAGGCGCGAGGTCGGCCGTCCTGCATCCCGCGCGGAAACGAGCTGACTGGCAGCCCAGATGAGCACGTCGGCATCCCAGATCGTCGCCATGCCATGCTCGGGGACGGCCTCGACCGAGATCCATGTGGCGCCCATCCGAAAGTCGATCGGCGCCTGCCGTCTGGTCTTGGCCAGGCTGAAGAAAGGCCACGACATCAGGTCCTGAGCGTCGCGCGCGGCAAGGTCGCCGGGGACGGAGCGGAACAGCTCAAGCTGCGTCCGCTCAGCGCTGGTTCGCCCGGAATGGGAACGTGCAGCCTGCATGGACCTGTCAGCGCCGGACGCAATCGGTGGGCTGGCGCTTGGCGGGATGGACCACGCCGGTGCCAGTGTCGGAGGTCGAGCGACGGGTGCCCAGCGCCGCCCAGGCTTCTAGGTCGTCGATCGCATAGACGATGCGGCCGCCGAGCTTGCGAAACACCGGGCCGGTGCCGAAGCAGCGGTGTTTTTCCAGCGTCCGGGCCGACAGGCCAAGGTGGATCGCCGCGTCGGGCGTCTTGAGGTAGCGCGGGGTGGTCACGGCCACAGGTTCGGTCATGGTGATCCTCCTGAGGATGGCCGGCACCCGAAAGGCAGGCCGGCGGTCAGGAGGCGATGATGGCGAAATGACCGCTGTCTAAAGAAGGGACATCGCCGGAGGGCGTGAAAACGTCCCCTCAGCCGCCACGCAGCAGGCGGACATAGCCGCCGTCGCGCAGCTCGACGGCTTCGGCGATCCAGCGGCGGACGCGCTTGCGTTCCCTGCTTTCAACCCAGTCCGCGGCGTTGTAACGGCGAACCTTCTGGTGAATGAGCGATGCGGCCAGCTCCCGCTGCGTGGCGCCCGCCTGCAGGCCGTCGAGCACCTGCAGCAGCGTGAGCAGGTGCAGGCGCCGAAAGGGTGGCGGCCGCAACGTCGGCGGTCCCGCCGCCATGCCGTTGAGGCGGCGGCAAAGCCGCTCGGCCGCAGCAAGACGCGCGAACGGATCGGCCTCAATGGGCAGCATCATTGCCAATGGGCCGTCCAGCGCGCCCGCGATCCAGATGTGCTCGTCGCCATCGGAATCGGCGAGAATGACGTGCAGATATTTTTCGATCCGCATCCGCGCGCGGATTGTGCCGAGCTGCTTTTCGTCGATGATCTGTGTCGCGCCGATGTCGGTCGGCGCCGGGGCCAGGACAATATTCGTCGGCGACAGGTCCGGTCTGGCGACCGCCAGCTTGCGATCGAAGGCCGCCGCCGGTTCCGCATGGAAGCTGATGCCCCAGCGACGCACCAGTCTGGTAGTGGCGTCGTCAGCGGTGATCGTCCCGCGCTTCACACGCCTTAGCGCGCGGGTGTAGTCGGCGCGGTAGGTCGGGTTGCGGCTGAGATAGCCGAGGGCGATGTCGGAATATGCAAGCGCATCGCTCCCGGCTTCGTCCGGGGGCGCGCGCCAGTCCCTCTCAGGCGGCATAGGCCCCTCCCAAGCATGGCCCTCAGCGGAGCGCGAAGAGAGATGTTCTCCGGGCAGCCTGTGGCGGGGAAGTTCCGCCGCGCGCTCAGGTACATAGCGGAGTTAAGACAGCCGCAGAGGAGAATAACGGCGCGCGCCGCGGATTTGATGGATTGGATCAGGGCTGCAAATAGTGGCGATAACCACGCTCACACATCCAGCGAGCGCGAGCGAGATGAGTGTCATGGACCGTCTTCGCGCGGCCCGGTTCGGCGGCTGGGTCTATGCCGAAGATGATGCGAACCACCTCCTGCCAGTCGGCCTTTTCCTCGGCAGCATCGAGCAGCCGCCAATAGGTGTGATGGTGGCGTTCGTCGTAAGGCGTGACGTGGGGCGCGTCCGGGGCATGATCGTCGAAGGCGGTTATTCCCATCGCTTACCTCTTTGCCTCGCCCCCGATCCCGGCTTGTGCAGATTTACCAAACATACACCGGAATGGACCGAAGCAATCCTCCCGTATTCGCTATCGCAACATGATGATTTGGGGATAAGCTCGGTCTCGCCTTTGTCCTTCGGCTGGGGCGTCTCAGCGGTGATACATGCAAGCAGTCGTGGTTGGCCAACCTGACGGACACCAACACAGCGAAGGTCGCTTACATACTATAGTTGATAAACTCAAAGTATGTAAATCACGATCCTGCAGCGCATGGATATGCGCAAATTGGTTGGCCGGAACTTCGCGCGTTTGCGCCGAGACAGGGGGCTGACCCAGGAAGAGGTGGAAGCGCGGTCCGGCTTCAGTCAGCAATATCTGAGCAGCCTTGAACGCGGCAAAAGGAATCCAACCGTAATCACGCTGTATGAGCTGGCCCAGGCTCTCGACGTGAGTCATGTCGATTTGGTGCAGCCCGACGATCAGGTCTGACCCTCATTTATCAAATCCTTGTGAGCCATTCGGAACATTAAAACGCGAGCCGGGCAAACGCCCGGCGAGCCCGTCCGCTTCGACCGGCAGCCGGCCGGGTTGGTAGCCTGTGCAGTCGGGGAACCCGAAGGGCCGGAACCGGCCCTTCGGCGCCGCGATCAGGCGGATTTGAGGCGCTGCATCCCCTCGGCCAGCGTCCAGAGCGCCCGGTTGAGGGTGACATTCTGGTCGATGCCGTTGATCGGCCGCGAGCGGCTGCGACGCATACGCCCTTCGGCATTGCGCTTGCGGCCCTGCAAGCCGCCCCGAATGACATTCTCCTGAATGACGTTGAACGTGGTCCAGAGGCTCGGGTCCCTATCCTCACGGCGGCGCGGCTCGATAATCTGTTCGGGCCGGATCGGGCTTTCATCCTCGCCATAGCGGGCGACAAGGCTGACTTCGCCGAGCAAGCGGCGCTCGTCTTCGGAAAGCCGCACTTCCTTCATGTTCTCGCTGGCGTCGATCAGACGGGGGAAGTCCTCCGCTACCGTGTAAACACCCTCGATAATGTCATGCTGGATATTGCCCTTGTGCGGCACGCGGACTTCCTCAAACCGCTCGCCCGCGATCATGGAATTGGTGCAGACGAAGCGCAGCATTCCGGCGAACATCTGGTAAGCGCTGGTCCCGTCATGGCTGTTGACGATAATGACTTCAGCGGCCTCGGGCTTGCCGATGCCGTCATCCCGGCGCAGGCGCAGCATGTGCTTGGCGTGGCCGTGGCGGCTGCCATCGCGGGGGACCGACTGGACGGCGAAGAACGGGAACCAGCCTTCCCGGCGCAGCCCCTCCACGATGTCGATGGTCGGAACATAGACATAGCGCTGCGAACGGCTGTCATGCGCTTCGTTGGCGAAAATGGATGGGACGTGGCGATAGAGCGCCTCGTTGTCGAGCGGATCGCGCCCGCTGATCTGATGGGCATTGCGGCCGAACCGGGTGGCGAGATGGTGGATGCTCATGGGTCTTTCCTTCCACTTGGGTTTCCGCGCGAGCGGTACTGCCGCGCTGAAACCCTGCCCGTCGGCGAGACCGGGGGTGCAACCGGAGCGGGCGGCTTCGCGGGGAACCGGCTGCACGGAACGCGCTCGCGCGTGGAGGAAGCTGGGCGGAAGCCGCTCCGAAGGGCGCTGGGGGCAGCACCCCAAGCAACCCGATGATCGGCGCCGGACCAAACGGGCCGTCTATCTTGTTATCGCCACCCACTGGAACGGCAGGAAGGCGCACCGCCATCGGCGGGGCGCCGTCCTGGTGCGCCGGTCAGCGCGACCAGATGAGTTGGTGCTTGGACGGCCGCGCTCTATGCGGTTCGTGTTCGCGCCCGTACTCGGCGCCCTGAGCGACCGGTTCGGGCGACGGCCGGTCCTGCTCGTTTCGCTGGCGGGCGTGGCGATCAACTTTGTCGTTATGGCGCTGGCGCCGCAGCTCTGGATGTTGATGTTCAGCCAGGCCGTGCCCGGATTGACCAACACCAACGTGTCGGTCGCCACGGCCTATCTCACCGACATCACGCCCGGCGAGCAGCGCGCGCGCCGGTTCGGTGTGATGGGCGCCATGTTCGCCACGGGCTTCAGCATCGGACCGATGCTTGGCGGATTGCTCGGCGAAGATTGGACGTCGCGGCCCTTCATCGCGGCGGCCGCGCTCAACGCGGGAAACCTGCTGCTGGCGCTGCTTGCACTGCCCCAGACTCACACGCTATCGTCTTCACAGATCAGAACCAGAAGCGCACACCGATCACGTAGTTTGTTACGCTTAGATCCTCGCTGTGGACACGTGCATAGTCCGCGCTCCTGCCGACCTTCCATTCCTGCTCGACGCCGATATAGGGCGCAAATTCGCGGGCGAATTCATAGCGTAGGCGAAGGCCCGCCTCCGCGGAGTCGAGCCCGGCGCCTATGCCAAGTTCGGGAACATCCTGCGCTGAGAGGTTGAGCTCAACGCGCGGCTGCAGAATCACGCGTTGCGTAATCCGCTGGTCGAGTTCCGCCTCGATGCGGGCGGTGAGATCGCCTTTCATCGAGAGAAAGGCTGCGGCATCGAGTTCGAAGAGGTAAGGCGCGAGCCCTTGCACGCCGACGACTGCATATGTGCGCTCGGGGCCGGTCAGGTCTTGCCGAACGCCTGCCTGCAAGTCCCACCAGGGACCGATCGCGTGGCTCCACAGGCCTTGTACTTCGGCCGCTTCGGGTTTCTCGCCGAAACTCCCTTCCCCTTCGCTCTTGAACCAGAATTTGTCGAGGTCACCGCCGTAATAGCCTTGGACGTCCCAAAGGTAGCCGTCCTTGCCATCTCGCACGCGCAATTCGGCGCGGTCTGCCTGGAACCAGAATACCGGCATGCCGCTCACTTCGCGAACGACCGAAGCGCGCGATGCAGCCATTTTCTCAGCCCCCACGAAGGCGTCGGCGGCGAATGCCGGACCCTCGAAAGCCTCGGGTGGCGGCGGCCCCTGAGGGATCGGCGCATTGCTTTCCATCGAAGAGTGATCCATGCCGGAATGGTCCATCGCAGCGGGATCCATGGCTTCGTGATCCATCGCTGAATGGTCCATTTGGGAATGGTCCATCGTGCCATGATCCATGGCATCTTCGCGGGCGGAAGAGGCCGCCGGGGCCTCTGCAGGAGCGGCGGCGGCGCTTTCAGTTGGACGCTGCGCCCCATGCTGGTGATCCTGCGCGATTGCGGTGCCGGGGACTAGCGCGAGCGCACAGAGGAACGGCGTTGCAGCACGCATCAGCCTTCTCCTCCCTGCAGCGGGCGGACCGTCACGACCTGAAACATGCCACTATGCATGTGGTAGATGAGGTGGCAGTGAAACGCCCAGTCGCCGGGTTCGTTCGCCGTCAGGTCGAACTGTGCGCTGCCGCCCGGCTGGACGATGACCGTGTGCTTGAGCGGCTGATGCCCGTGGGGCGCATCGTTCACCAGCTCGAAGAAATGCCCGTGCAGGTGGATCGGGTGCGCCATCATCGTGTCGTTGACCAGTTTCACCCGCACACGCTCGTTGAAGGCGAAGCGGATCGGATCGTCCGTGACGGCGGAAAACTTCTGGCCGTCGAAGGACCACATGTAGCGTTCCATGTTGCCGGTCAGATGGATTTCCTTGAGCCGCGTCGGCCGGCGCATGTCCGGGTTCATCTTCGCGGCGACGAGTTGCTTGTAGTTGAGGACGCGGTGGTCAACCTCGGTCAGACCGATGCCGGGATCGCCCATGCGGTCGACGGGGTTCATCGAGACCATGTCGATGCCGGGGCCGACCTTTACGCTGGGCGGAAGCAGGGAGATGTGGCGCATCGACATCGAGCCCATGTCCATCGAACCTTCCATGAAATCGGACGAACCGTGATCCATGCCGGCCATCGCACCATGGTCCATCGCTCCCGCAGACGAGCCATGGTTCATCCCCATGTCCGCCATCGTCAAAAGCGGTGGATCGCGCAGCGCAGGAACTGCAGCGCGCGCGCCAGCGCGACTTGTCAGCATGGCAAGCCCCATGCCTGAGCGGTCCATTGCCTCCGCGACAATCGTGAACGCATCCATACCGGTCGGCTCAACGATGACGTCATAGGTTTCGGCGTTGCCGATCTGGAATTCGTCCACTTCGACCGGGCGAACATCCTGCCCGTCGGCAGCGATGACCGTCATCGGCAGGCCGGGAATGCGCACATTGAAGAACGTCATCGCCGAACCGTTGATGAATCGCAGCCGCACCCGCTCACCGGGGTTGAATGCGAATTCCAGTCCGTCCTCGGGGCCGTGGCCGTTGAGGAGGTAGCTGTAGAGCGGCGCGGAGACGTCGGCGATGTCGGTCGGCATCATCCGCATGCGCGCCCACATCCGGCGATCCGCGCCTGACAGCGGATAGTCGTCGGTCGCGGTTGTCTTCTGGAAGTTGAACGGCGCCTCGCCCACCTTCAGCTTTTTGATCAGCGTATGCGGGTCCATCGGCGACCAGTCGGAGAGCATCACGACATAGTCGCGATCGACCTGATGCGGATCGCCCCCTGCCGGATCGATGATGATCGGGCCGTAATGGCCCATCGGTTCCTGCAGCGTGTGCGCGTGCCACCAGTAGGTGCCCGACTGACGGATCGGAAATTGGTAGCGGAAGCGTTCGCCCGGCTCGACCGCCGCCATCGTAACGCCGGGCACGCCGTCCATGAGAAACGGCACGAGCAGGCCGTGCCAGTGGATCGAGGTCCCCATCGAGCTGCTGTTCTCAAGGTCGACAACGAGGTTCTGGCCCTCGCGCAGCCGTAGCAGGGGACCGGGAAGCGTCCCGTTCACCGTTACCGCCGGGCCGTGTCGGCTGCCCGTGGCGAAGCTCGCATCCGCGACCGACATCGTCATATGCTCGCCGGAGAGGACGTCGCTGCCCTTGTACGCTACGGTCCCGCTGCGGCTCCCACGCGCCCATGCAGGTAGGGTGTGGCCAAGCCCGAGCAGGCTCGCTGCTCCTGCGCTGCGGGTCAGAAATTTGCGGCGGTCGATCGCGAACCTGTCGCTGCGGGAGGAAATTCTCATACTCTCGCTTACGCCGGCAGGGCCATCACCCCTCAAACAAAATCGAGCTTTTCGCGCAGGCGCTGGCGCGCGCGGTAAATGCGTGTCTCGATCGTCTTTTCGGTCACGCCAAGAAGTTCGGCCGCCTCGCGCTGGCTCCGGCCATCGATGGTCACGAGAACCAGCGCCTCGCGCAGCTTGACCGGCAGACGCTCGATCGCGCGGGACACGCTTTCGAGGGTCTGCCGATCACCGATTTCGGTTTCCGCGTCGGGGGTGCCGGCAGCAACCGGCAGGTCCATGTCGAAGAGCCCGAAGCTCAGGAAGCGGGCCGCCTTGCGTCGCCGCAACCGGTCACGGCACTTGTTGAGCGTCACGGTCGTGAGATAGGCCGCCACCGGTTGGGCGGGGTCCAGCTTTGCGCGTGCGACCCAGGTCGAAGCGAGAGCGGTCTGGACGGCGTCCTCCGCCTCCTCGCTCGAGCCAAGCATGCGTCGGGCAAGGCCGAGCAGGCGCGGAAGGTGCGGCTCGACGAGCCGTCCGAATGCCGTCCGGCTTCCCGACCGGACGTCCTCAACCAAGCCCTGTTCATCCGTGTCGTGCTGCCCCTGCACCGCCGTTCATTCGCCGGGTTCGCCGGTGAGCGAAGAGGCGACCTGACGGTCGAAGCGCTGCTGCTGCGCCGGATCGAGCAGCATGCGCATCGCGAATACGTGCCGGACGGTGGCCTTTTGCAAATCCCCCATGCGCGCATGGACATCGTCGATCGCCGCCGCGACCTTGGGGCCGTAATCGTGTTCCTCCTCCATCGCGGATGCGAGCCGGGCGTTGGCCGCGCGCAGCGACAGGTCGAGTTCCTTGCGTTCGACGGCGAAGCGGGCCTCGAGCTGATCGAGCCTGGCGTTTTGCGCGGCATCGAGGTCGAGTTCTTCGTGGACGAATTCGTGCAGCGTCTGCGGATGGCTGGTCTCGCGCCACTCGCTTGCCGCAAAGGCGCCGATGCAGCCTGCGATCAGGGCCAGCAGGACCGCCAGCAGCAGCTGCAATCCACCGACCTTCATGGTTCGACGTGGAGCAGGGCGGCCGGAGACAGATCGGCGCCCTCGACCAGCTGGTAACCCGCCGGCTCGGCATTGGCCGGGGCCTGCGTCGTGCCGACCCCGGCACCTAGCCCGATAAAGGCCATCGCGGCAAAGAGCGCCAGGCGGGTCCGCCGCGCGGACACTTCTTCCAATCGGCCGGCGCGGACCCATACGCCGTCCATGAAGTCCTCCGGGATTGCCCCGCCGCTGCCCGGCCCGAGCCGGGCCAGCGCCTTATCCAGTCTGTGTTCGTCTCGCATCGTGCCTCGTTCCTGCTTGCACCCTTCCTATACGCTGCGTTCGGTACCGCCCCTCGAAAAAATTGTGAGGGGTGCGCGAAGCGGCGGCGTAACAGGAGCATGAACCGATCGACCCCGCTCCGGCAAATCTTCGTTCCGCTGGCCGCCCTCGTGCTTGCCATGCCTGCCATCGTCAGTGCTCACGAGGGCCACAAGGAGGACAGGAGCGACGCCGAGATGGCGCAGATGGAAAGCCATGACGCCGCGGGCGAGCACGCTGCCATGGAAGAAGCGTCGCACGGGATTGATGACCATGGTCCGCAAGAGGCATTCGCCGGGCACCTGACCCCCGAACAGGCACTGGCGGCAGCCGTGGCGGAGAACCGCGCCAGTTCGGCGGGTGACGTTCTCGGCCGGCTTCATCCCATAGCGGCTCACTTCCCGATCGCTCTGCTGCTGATGGCGGCTCTCGCCGAGTTGCTGCTTATTTTGCGTCCTTCGCTGGCGCTGGAGACGACGGTGCGGTTTCTTGTCGCCGGTGGAGCAGGAGGTGCTGCGATCGCCGCCCTGCTCGGCTGGTTCGCGGCCGGGTGGCGGCTTTCCGACCGATCGGAAACGCTAGCGCTTCATCGCTGGAACGGAACCGCGATCGCCGGCGTCGCGCTGGGTGCGGCATGGCTCGCGTTTCGTTCGCGTAGCCGCGCGGGCCTACGTCTTGCGCTGGCAGTCTTGGCCGTCGCGCTCGTCGCGCAGGGCTATCTCGGCGGCGAAATGGTCTTCGGCCCCAACCATCTCGGAATTCGATAGGCGGAAGGACGCAAGTTTATGACAAATTTACGCAAACGGTCGCTGCGAAAGACGCTCAGTATCGCAATGCTGCTCGCGCTCGCGGCCTGTTCCGGTGCCGCCCAGGCGGCAAGCTACACCATGCTGCGCGATCCCAGTTGCGGGTGCTGCGAAGCCTGGGCGACGCATGTCCGTGAGGGAATGAACGCCGAAATCGACGTGCGGGACAGCGCCGACATGGCCGCTGTCAAGGACCGCCACGGCGTGCCTGGCGACCTGCGCTCGTGCCATACCATGATCGTCGAGGGCTACGTCATCGAGGGCCACGTGCCCGCCGCCGACGTCGCGCGACTTCTAAGCGAGCGCCGCGAAGGCGTCGAAGGGCTGGCGGTTGCCGGAATGCCGGTGGGATCGCCGGGCATGGAAATGGGCGGACGCACCCAGCCCTATCAGGTGATTGCCTTCGGCAAGGCCGGACGCACGGTTTTCAGTAGCTACAATTGAATGAAACAAGGAGAATTCGTGTGAACAGGCTGATCGTTTTCGTCGCGGGCACTTTGCTCGCGGGGCCGGCTTGGGCCGGCGAAGCCCAGACCGACCAGGCTGCGCCGCCCGCGGAGACGCCACAGACTTGCGAGATGATGCATAACGGCACGAAAATGCAGGGCATGATGGTCAAGGGCGAGGACGGCAAGATGATTTGCCGGATGATGGATCAGCCGCACATGGATCATGGCGGAAGCCCGCAGGGCCAACCCGCTCACGACCAACACCCGCCGCAAGCGCCCAAATAGGGCCGAGAGATCCGAGAGAGTGCGCCGCCCATGATCACATTCAACTGTCCGATGCATCCCGAGATACGCCAGGAAGGTCCGGGAGAATGCCCTAAATGCGGCATGCATCTCGTTCCTGAGGGTGAAGCGGGTCAGTCCGGCAGTCACGGACACGCCAATTGCTCCGGTCACGCCGCCGAAGCCGCGCCGGATGACGGGCGCTATAACCACGTTCCGTCCGATTATGCGGGACCGGTCTATACCTGTCCGATGCATCCACAGGTGCGCCAGACCCATCCGGGTTCCTGTCCGATATGCGGCATGGGGCTCGAACTCGAAACCGCCGCGATGATGGAGGATGGCCCCAATCCGGAACTAATCGATTTCACCCGGCGGTTCTGGATTGGCGCAGTGCTGGCGCTGCCGCTCTTGGTACTGACCATGGGGCCGCTGGTCGGGCTCGGCGCGCTGCGCGAGGGATTGGGCGAGCGGACCGCAATGTGGATCGAATTCGCGCTCGGCGCGCCGGTCGTGCTGTGGTGCGGTTGGCCGTTCATGGTGCGCGGCTGGAATTCTTTCCGGACGCGAAACCTCAACATGTTCTCGCTCATCGCGATGGGCGTTGCAGCCGCTTATCTTTTCAGCGTCGTGGCAGTCCTCGCACCCGGCATCTTTCCGGCGGGCTTTCGCAGCGCCGAAGGCCATGTCGGCGTCTATTTCGAGGCTGCGGCGGTCATCGTCGTTCTGGTTCTGCTCGGCCAAGTCATGGAACTACGCGCGCGCGAAGGGACCGGCAAGGCGATCCGCGCCCTGCTGGACCTCGCGGCGAAATCGGCCACGCGGATCGGCGAAGACGGGCGCGAAGAAGAGGTCCCGCTGGAAGAGATCGCGGTCGGCGATCGCTTGCGCGTGCGCCCCGGCGACAAGGTGCCGGTCGATGGCGTGGTCGTCGATGGGCGGTCTTCGGTCGATGAAAGCATGATCACCGGTGAGCCCGTGCCGGTCGAGAAAACCGCCGGCGATACGCTCACTGGCGCAACGATCAACGGAACCGGAAGCCTCGTAATGGAGGCCAGGCGGGTCGGCGCTGACACCATGCTGGCGCAGATCGTCGACATGGTCGCCGCTGCCCAGCGGTCGCGCGCGCCGATCCAGAAATATGCCGACAAGGTCGCGGGCTGGTTCGTTCCGGCGGTGATGGGAGTTGCGGGCCTCGCCTTTATCGGCTGGGCCATGTTCGGTCCTTCGCCCGCGCTCGCCTATGCACTGGTCGCCGCCGTTTCCGTTCTTATCATCGCCTGCCCCTGCGCCCTCGGCTTGGCGACACCAATGTCGATCATGACCGCAACCGGGCGCGGCGCGCAGGCGGGCGTGCTGATCAAGAACGCCGAGGCGTTGGAACGCTTCGAGAAGATCGACACGCTGATCGTCGACAAAACCGGGACGCTGACCGAAGGCAAGCCCCGCCTGGTTGCAGTCATGGCCTCGGGCCCGGACGGCGAAGACGAGGTGCTGCGGCTCGCGGCCTCGCTTGAGCGCGGTTCGGAACACCCGCTTGCCGAGGCTATCGTGACCGGCGCGCAAGAGCGCGATTTGCCTCTCGCGGATGCGAGCGACTTCGAGGCTGTCACGGGCAAGGGTGTCAAAGGGACGGTCGATGGCCGGGCGGTAGCGCTCGGCAACAAGGTCCTGCTCGAAGACATGGGTCTCGCCGGCGGCGATCTGGTCGACAAGGCCAATGCGCGACGCGATCAGGGCGAGACCGTCATGTTCGTTGCGCTCGATGGCGAGCTCGCCGGACTCGTCAGCGTTGCCGATCCGGTGAAGAAGACCACGCCCGACGCTCTCAAGGCACTGCACGAACTGGGCTTGCGGATCATCATGGCTACGGGCGACAACGAACGTACTGCCAAGGCCGTTGCGGCCCGGCTCGGGATCGACGAAATCCGCGCCGACGTGCTGCCCGAAGACAAGGCGCGGATCATTCGCGAACTGCAGGGGCAAGGCGCAAAGGTTGCCATGGCGGGTGACGGCGTGAACGATGCTCCCGCGCTCGCTCAGGCCGATGTCGGGATCGCCATGGGGACTGGTGCAGACGTTGCCATCGAGAGTGCCGGAATCACCCTGGTAAAGGGCAACCTCGACGGGATCGTGCGCGCCCGGCGGCTGGCGCAGGCGACGATGGGGAACATCCGCCAGAACCTGTTCTTCGCGCTGATCTACAATGCCGCGGGTGTGCCGGTCGCGGCAGGCGTGCTTTACCCGGCGATGGGGCTGCTCATCAGTCCAATGTTCGCCGCCTTTGCGATGAGCTTGTCCTCGATCTCGGTAGTGCTGAACTCGCTCCGCCTGCGCACGGCGCGGCTGTGACCGGCGAACACGATCATTCCAGCGCCCACCGGGCGCATGAGGGCGCCGAGCAGCAAGGCAGCATCTCGCTGAGCGGTGCGGTCGCGATGGGGACCGGCGTCATGATCGGCGCCGGTATCTTTGCCCTGACAGGCCAGATCGCCGAACTCGCCGGCCCGCTATTCCCGCTTTCGTTTATCGCGGGCGCGTTTGTCACCGCGCTTGCCGCCTACAGCTACGTCAAGATGTCGGACGCCTGGCCTTCCTCGGGCGGCATCGCGATGATCCTGCAAAAGGCTTACGGCCCCGGTACCATCGCCGGCTCGGCTTCGGTGCTGATGGCGCTGTCGATGGTCATCAACGAAAGCCTGGTGGCTCGAACATTCGCGACCTACGCGCTGCGGCCGTTCGGCGAGGAGACCAACGGGCTGTTGCTTTCGGTTCTGGCCCTGGCCCTCATCGTGTTCGCCTATCTCGTAAACGCGGCTGGCAACCGCTCGGTGAGTACCGCGTCGCTCGTCATGTCCGCGATCAAGATCGGCGGCATCGCGATCTTCGCAATTGCTGCCCTGTGGGCCAGTGGCTTCAGCGGCGGCGCCTTTGGCGAGCCCGCAACGGGTTTCAAAGGCATGGGCTTTGTCGCCTCGATCGCCTTCTCGATCCTCGCCTTCAAGGGATTTACGACCATCACCAACAGTGGCGGCGAGATCGTCGACCCGCACCGCAATGTCGGACGCACGATCATGATCGCGATCGGCATCTGCGTGGTGACCTATCTCCTCGTCGCGGTGGCCGTCGGTTCCAGCCTCAGCATCGAACGGATCGTCGAGGCCCGCGATTATTCGCTGGCCGCGGCCGCCGAGCCGGCGCTCGGACCTGCGGGATTCTGGTTCACGGTGGTGATCGCGGTCACGGCCACGGCATCGGGCGTCGTGGCAAGCGTGTTCGCGGTCTCGCGCATGCTGACGATGCTGACCGAAATGAAGCTCATTCCGCACAGCCATTTCGGGATGAAGGGCAGCCTGCGCAGTCACCTCCTGGTCTACACCGTGGTCATGGCTGGAACGCTCGCGGTGCTCTTCGACCTGACCCGCATCGCCGCACTAGGGGCCTTCTTCTACCTGGTCATGGACATGCTGGTACATTGGGGTGTCTTCCGGCACCTGCGCCGCGATGTGGGGGCACGGGGGGCAATCCTGCTCGCGGCCATGGCTGCCGACGGCGTGGTCCTTGCCGCCTTTTCGTGGGTGAAGCTCAAGAGCGACCCGATGGTCGTGCTCTACGCGGCAATTGGCATCGTTCTGGTCTTTGCAGGTGAGCATTTCTTCTTGCGCCGCGGGGAACGGCGCGAGCGCGAAACAAGTTAGGAATGGAAGTCCACAGAAGGGAGATGGAGCCATACCGTCTGCGATAATCATCGGTATTGTATTGTTTCTTGCAGCCCTGTGGTTGCACCTTGGCATGATCGGCCTGGCGAGGCTGACCGTTCAGCCTCCCTCGATCGGTTCCCTGCGGCTCAGCCTTGCCTATCTCATCGTGCTCGCCAGCCACCTGCTCGTCACCGGTCTCTTTGCGATCGGCTTCGCCGGCGGCGCAGCGATCGGGATCGGGGGGTTCGACAAGGAGCCTGCGATGAGCGCGATGGACCTGTTCTATTTCTCGCTCATCAACATCACGACGCTCGGCCTCGGGGACATCTATCCCACCGGGCACCTGCGCGCGCTGGCGGGGATCGAATCCCTCACCGGTTTCCTGCTGATCAGCTGCACCGCGCAGTTCGTGTTCTCGACAATGAAGAAACAAAAGGAGTGATGCATGTCGGATAGCCAGCAACACCATCAGGGCGGGGGCAACTATTGGCGCTTCATGGCCATGATCGGCACCTCGACCGCGATCATGTTCGTGCTGATGTACGCCAACACCTTCAGCATCGATCACGTCTTCTGGAGCGAGACGCGCTTCTGGATGGCATTCGTGATGGGCGCGATGATGATGGTCGTCATGCTCCTTTTTATGTGGGGCATGTACAAGAACAAGACCAAGAACTGGATAATTCTCGGAGTGGCTGCGCTGGTGTTCGCGGTGGCGCTGTGGCTGGTGCGCAGCCAGACCACCGTGAACGACACCGAATATATGAAGGCGATGATCCCGCATCACTCGATTGCGATCATGACCAGCGAGCGAGCGCATCTGCGCGATCCGCGCGTCCGCGAGTTGGCCAAGGACATCATCGTCGCGCAGCGGCGCGAGATTGCCGAAATGAAATATCTTATCGCCGACATCGAAGCGAACGGAGTGCGCAGCACCGAGCGCCTGCCCGAAGAGCTCGCCCCCGTACCCGCCGCCCCGCAATCGGAGAACGCCCAATGACCCGCTCGCTCACTCCCCTTGCGCTCGGCACTGCCCTGCTGCTTGGTGCCTGCAACCAGAACACCGCGCCCGGTAACGATCGCGAGGCGCAGGTCGATCCGGCGCCGACCGCCGCTCCGACGGCGAGCGCCGCCGAAGCCCTCTCGGGGATAGCGACCGGCGCGATCCAGCCCGAGACCATGAACGAGGCCGATGTCGCCAGTCTCGGGGGTCTTGCCGGCAATTGCGTGATCCGCCTCACAGGAGTCGCCTATCCGTCCTTCTTCGAAGACCGTGCCAATGGCCTCGGCTATGTGAAGCTCAACGACAAACTCGTGCGGCTCGGTCGCGTCGCTGAGGGCCACTTCGCCGACGGCGACCTGCGCATCCGGCTGCGACCCGCCGCGGAGGATAAGAGCGACAACGGTCTCCCCGGTGCTGAAATGGTGATCGCACTGCCGGGCGCGAAAGATGAGCTGGGCTTTCGCGGTTATCGGGACTGCGCCGGGACGAAAACGTCCTGACGCGGTGCGCCGCGCGGTCAAAACCGACGCCGCTTTCCTTCGAACCCGTCCTTCACCTCGTCGGTCCAGGCGGTCACTTCGCGATCGCTCCAGCGCGAGGCGAATGGAGAGATCTTGTAGGGCGCCGGGAACTTTCCTTCCTGAAGCAGCCGATAGATCATCGACTTGCCCAATCCGACACGACGCTTCACTTCGTTGAGCCTAATCGGGCGATAAATAAGATGTTCGGCTTCGCTCACTTGCGGGCCGCCCGGCTACGCGCAAAGGTCCGATCGCTTTCAAGAAACCCCGCCAGCATTGCCGGGATGAGTTGGGCCACGGGTTCTTCGACACCGTAGGCCTTGGCATAGACAGCCGCGTAGTCCTGCAAGGCCGACTGGAGGTAGGGGGTGATCGTGATCGAAAGCTTTACGGGCGTACCGTCGGGCAGCTTGGCGAGCTTGAAATCGGCCATATCAGGTTCCTTGTAGGCGCCAGGGCGCGGGCATGAGATCGCGCGTCACCAGCACACGCACGGGCGCGCCGGGCCGGACCATTATGGTCGGCTGGATATCGAGGTTGCGGTCGATCCCAGTGGACCTTTACGGACCCGTCAAAACAGGGGCCTAGCGGAGCGGCGCGGTTTCGATCCGTCGATCGGTCCGAGCAGCAGATGCTCGTCACCAGGCAGTGCTTCACCGACAGCCACCGGTCGGCCGAGAGCATCTTCGCACAGGTGCATCAGGCTATCGGACACTGGAGCAATTATCTCGCAATTCTGGGAAGCAAGAATCGTGTAGAGACAGGGTTGGACAGATTGGCCTGTGTCACGCGCATTGCGCCAGCACCGTGCTGCATCGACCAGCGATGAACGATGCGAGGCATCGTCGAGGCTTGGCGGCGGGAAGTGGCGGGTCATCGATCTGTCCTTTCTGCGCTTTCCCCTCATACCGCTTATTGCGATCCACTCGCAAGTATCAGCGGTCGATGGCGATCACCGCAAGATGAAAGCCGATCGATCCATCCCATGACCGATGCGCCCCGCCCGTTCGGGCGGGGCGCTGGTGGCCGTCAGCGCGACCAGATGAGGGCGTATTCGCCGACGGTGTCAGTCTCGGACAGCGTGGCATAGACGGGAGCCGGAAAGCTCGGATCGTCCAGCTTGACCGAGATATAGTCGCGGCCTTCGCGACTGGTCTTCTTCCAGGCGGCGCCGATGTCGAGATCGCCGGCGCTGACGCGGAAGTCCGGGGATTTCTCACCGTCCTTGTCGACGGGGCGGAGAATTGCCTGGGTGTTGAGGGTGAGCGTCCTGACGGTGCCGCCCAGTTCGCCATTGTCGTTGGCGGTGAAGGTGCCGATGGTAGCCATGTCGTGGTTCCTTTCGTGTTGCTCGGACCGCGCCCATCGCGGCCTCGATGGCGGTTGAAAGGACCGGAGCGATCGGCGGCGCATCCCAAAGGGACCGCAGCGAAGCGGAGGATGGTGGCAAGCCGCTTTTTTGTTTCGCGATGCAAAGCTGACAGGCGGCGGAAAAAAGCGGCGCACCCGCCATTGCGGCATAGCCGATCGGGCGAAGCCGTCTCCGGTCAGACCAGCCATGAGAGAGGCGGTGTGAGTTTGGTCCTGACGGCAGGGAACAGAGATGACAGACACGCGGTCGGAATCGCTACGCTACAGGCGCAGGTGTTTCGGCGCCTGTCGAACGGAACGCTCTCCATACCACACAAGGGCAAATTGAGCGCCTCAGGTGGCCGCGCGTGCCCTACTTCCCGAAAGTCCCCGCAATTCGGACCGCGCCTGCCGGACGATCTGCCATCCGCCACTGACACCAAGACTGGCGAGGATCATGGCAACGGCGATGTCAGGCCAAGCGGTACCCGTGCCGAACACGCCGAGCGCGGCGGCGACCACGGCCACATTGCCGATCGCGTCATTGCGCGAGCAGATCCATACCGACCTGCGGTTGGCGTCGCCGTCGCGGTGCCGCCACAGCATGATCGCGCAAGCAAGATTGGCGATGAACGCCAGCACGCCGATAATGCCCATCGTCTCCGCCTTTGGAAGCGTGCCGGCAAGCGCCATCCATACGGTGCTGCCGAGAATCCACAGGCCGAGCAGGAGCAGCGAGGCGCCCTTGAGCCATGCGGCCCGAGCGCGCCATTGCAGTGCCATGCCGGCAACGCCCAGACTGACCGCATAGTTGGCCGCATCCCCGAGAAAGTCGAGCGCGTCGGCCTTGAGCGATGCCGAATGCGCTGCGAGGCCCGCCATCATCTCGACGCCGAACATACCGGCATTGATGGCCAGCACGATCCACAGCACCCGCCGCCATGCCTTGTCCTTGGTCGGTACGGTCGTTTCGCAACCGCCGCAGCATCCGCCTGCCATATCCGTCACCTCGATTCTGTCGATGCGACGGCCTATATGCACCCTGTAGGAACTACAGGGTCAAGGGCATGGCGTTCACGATCGGCGAACTGGGCAAGGCGACGGGGACCAAGGTCGAGACGATCCGCTATTATGAGCGGATCGGATTGCTTGCGAAGCCCGAACGGACTTCGGGCAATTATCGCTCCTATGGTAAGGCGGAACTGGGCCGGCTCTCATTCATCCGCCGCGCGCGCGATCTCGGCTTCCCGCTCCACCAGGTGCGGGCGCTGCTGTCGCTATCGGACGATCGGACACGCGACTGCGCCACGGTCGATGCGCTGGCCCGCGATCACCTTGCTGAGGTCGAGCGCAAGATCGTCGATCTGACTGCGCTTCGGAGCGAGCTGTCCGCATTGCTCGACTCCTGTGAGGGCGGCACGGTCGGGGATTGCCGGATCATCGAGGCGCTTGCACCGCCTGCCACTTCAGGAGAGACCCTGTGAACCTCACACCGTTCGCCTATCTCGGCGCAGCCTTGGCCGAGATCGCAGGTTGCTTCTCCTTCTGGGCATGGCTGCGGCTCGGCAGATCACCTTTTTGGCTCGTCCCCGGGATGATCTCGCTCGCCCTGTTCGCGTGGCTGTTGACCCTGGTGGACAGCGATGCGGCGGGACGCACCTATGCTGCCTATGGCGGCGTCTATATTGCGGCCTCGCTGGGCTGGCTGTGGGCGATTGAAGGGCTGCGTCCTGATCGATGGGATATTACCGGTGCCTCGATCTGTCTTGTTGGAGCGGCCATTATCCTGCTTGGTCCCCGTTCGATTTGAACTGCCGAGCCGGGTAAATTCTCAGCGGCGTCGATCCGACGCATAACAATACGGCCGCGCCCCATCTGGCGCGGCCGCAATTTTCAGCAGGCGGTGAATGGAAGCCGGGACCGCTTATGCGGCCCCAGCTTCATGCCGCTATTCGGCCGCAACGGCGTAGAAGTCCTCGCCGTCCTCTGCGTGCGCTTCGGAAACCTCCACGTCAGACGGCTGTTCAACTTCCGCCTCTGGCGTCCGCAGGATCGCTGGGAGCCATCCGGTCCCGGCCAGAAGCTGCTCGGCGGCCTGCGTCATGTCCTGCTTCTTCATGTCCGCGATCCGGCGCGCGGCGTCCTCCGACACGCCATCGCTCACGGCTTCAAGGATTTGCGCCTTGGTGACACGGCCAAGATAGCTGTCCACGGTGGGCGTCCAGTCCTTCGCCATGTCGAGCGACAGCGCGCTTGCCAGCCTGTCGGCGGTTTGCAGCGACCGGGGCTTGCGATCCCACGGCAGACGCAGCGCATTGACGGTGCAGGCCACGCAATACGCCAGCAGCGCCATCCGGTCCTCATCGTCCAGAGCGACGGTGAACGCCCACAGGGCCGCCACATCACGCGGCATCCGTTCGGCCCATGCCTCATGCGCGGCGTTTGCCTTCGCTGCCAGCGGCGTATCCTCGATCCCGTCCGCATGACTGCCACGCGGGGTTACGGTCGGACGAAACTCAAGGCAACCGGCCTCGGCATAGCTGTAGAACAGTTGCGAGGTCAGCGTGTGGGTGAGCGCGATCACCGCCATGTCGGGCCGCTCGCCAAGCGCGACGCGAAGGGCAAGCGTTCGGTGCGCGGACAAGTCGCGGGTCAAGGCATCGGAAATCGGCTTGCCGACTTCCTCGTCCTCATCCTCCATTTCCTGCACATCCTCATCACCTTCGGCCTGCTCATCCTCGACCGTCTCCGGGTCGATGGCTTCACCTTCGGGCTTCGGATCGGCCAGCGCCTCATCCTCGGCTCGAACGAAACCGCGCTCGATCCTGACCGTGCCATCATGGTTGAGCACCACGAACACGCCGCCATGCGCGATCAGTTCGACATCATAAGTATGACGCTTGTCGGAAATCGCGTCGATCTCCGCGTCCAGCGCCTCTACCTGCGCGGCCACGTCTTCGGGCATTTCGTCATAGCTATCGTAGCCCTCGACAAGCTGCTCATATTCGGCAGATGCCGCTTCCAACCGCTTCTCGTCCTCATCGGACAGGGCAACGGGTTCAGGATAGAAACGCCGCATGCCGTGGGCATGGGGAAAGTCGATATGCGCCTCGGCCCATTTCCAACCCTCAGCCTGCACTTCGACGGCAATTTCGCGCAGCTTCTCGATGGCAAGCATGTCGAGCAAACCCGCATCCTCGAAATAGCCGCCGCCTTCATCGGCGAATAGGTCGCGGATGATCGTGCCGCCCGCTTCCTCATAGGCTGCTTCGCCCACGAGGATCGCCCGGCGATCATGACCGGGAACATTGGCGGCGGTCAGATCGCGCCGGATAATCCACGGCTCGCGGTTATGATACAGGCTCTCGAACACCTGTTCCTGCCGTTCATGGTCCTCGGTAATGGCAAAGGCCATCAGCTGGTCCAGCGTCAGCCCATCCTCACGATACACCTGCAACAGTTTGGGACTGACAGCGCCAAGGCGAAGCCGCTGCTTCACCACATGGGCGGACACGCCGAACCTCGCCCCGATCTCTTGTGCGCCCCAGCCTTTGGTTTCGGAAAGCTCGCGGAACCGCTCGAACTGATCGGCGGGGTGCATGGAGGTGCGAGTTACGTTCTCGTCCAGACTGATTTCGGACGGGTCGTTTTCGGTATCGAGCCAGCAGCGCACCAGATCCGATTTCTTCATCTTCCGGCGCTTGGCACACGACAGCATCGCCTGCCTGCGGCCTTCGCCAGCGGTGACGAAATAGGAGCCGGTCGGCGTCCCGTCCTCCTTCACTTCGGGTTCCACGACAAGGTTCTGGATCAGTCCCTTGTGCGCGATGGATGCGGCCAGTGCCTCGATGGCGCTTTCCCCATGCGGCACCTTGCGCGCATTGCGCGGGGACTTCTTGAGCTTGTTCAAAGGCACTAAGATCTCGACGCCCGACACAGGCTCGGCAGCGGTGGTTTCGATAACAGCGTTCATCGCACTTCTCCTTCAGCACACACTCACCCCGGAATGGGGCGGGCGGTGAAAGAGCGAACCGAAGGCCCGCCGGCAGAGCCGGAGCGCACCCGCAGGGCCGGAACGATAGAGGAGGTAAGCGCGAAAGCGCGTTGTGCCCCGGCGCGGCGGGCCTAGAGGGAAGCGCCGCCCACCCCACCGACGGGGAGAGCCACAAACACACGCGATCGGGACGGCGAACTCCCTGGCCCGATCTCCGCAATTACGGAAAGACGCAAATCCGCCGATGCGGATTTACCCATCGGCGCGGAGGGCCGAGCGGGGCGTTGCGGGGTGCCCCCGCTCGAAGGGGTAGCGGGAGACCTATGGGCTCCCGGTCAGGGGAAGGCTTTCCCCTCACACTCAATTTCGTGTGGTGAGAAAGGACCGGATCGTTTCTGGCGGAAATCGAAGGGCTTATGGAGTTGGAAACACCAAAGCTGGTGAGTTTTCGGTTTAGCGGGAGAACTGACGGGAGAGGTGGAAATCCTCTCAACCTACTGATTTTCTTGGAGAGTTTTGGCGCACCCAAGAGGATTCGAACCTCTGGCCTCTGCCTTCGGAGGGCAGCGCTCTATCCAGCTGAGCTATGGGTGCGTAAGGCGTAAAAGCCGTAAGATTTGCGCCGAAAAACGTCAATCCATGATCAAATTCGGCTGTCCGATCACGGTGAGATTTTGGTGAGTTTTTTCGTCCTTCCTTTCTTCTGCCTTCCTAAACCCGCGCAAATCCGGTATAAAATCGTTGCTCTCGCGTCGGACGTAAGCCTTCGGAGGGCAGCGCTCTATCCAGCTGAGCTACGGGTGCGTGGGAAGGGCGCTTAGCATTCCATTTCGGATCGCGCCAGTGCTTTACCGCTTGGCAAGCTTCACTTCCTGAAACTCGCCGAGCTGGCACGTCGCACCGCGGCCGGGCGGGCTGGCGTAGAGGACGGTGATCGTATCGACCGAGCAGAGCTGGCCGATCTGCGTCTGATACAGGAATCGCTTTTCGAACCCGAGCTGGCCGCAGGCATAAGGCAGGCGGTTGCGATACACTTTGCCGCCGTTCATCTCAAAATCGATCACGCTGTCATTGCGCACATCTGTATCGCGAATCCGGCTGGTCTGGATACAGCTGACCGGCTTCCCCACCGGCGTGGCGGCGGGCACATTCGCGGCGGCGCGCTGTTCGTCGAGCGCGCGCTGTTCGGGCGTTGCTGCGCAGCCGGCGAGCGTGGCGAGTGCGCCGGTGGCGATCAGGATCGAAGAAATGCGGTGCATGGCTCACGTCTCCCGTGGTGATTCGCCCTTTTGCCGGGGCGCGGGTGTCTTGTCCCTGAACGCGCAAAGGTCCGATACGATGCACCGCCAGCATTCGGGCTTGCGCGCCTTGCACACATAGCGGCCGTGCAGGATAAGCCAGTGATGCGCGTGCAGGCGAAAGGGCTGCGGCGTGGCCTTGTCGAGCTTTTTCTCGACCGTCAGCACTGTCTTGCCGGGGGCAAGACCGGTGCGGTTGCCGACGCGAAAGATATGCGTGTCGACCGCGAAGGTCTCGTGCCCGAACGCGGTGTTGAGCACGACATTCGCCGTTTTGCGCCCGACCCCGGGAAGTGCCTCCAGCGCCTCGCGATCCTCGGGCACCTTGCTGTCGTGATGCGCGATCAGCGCTTCGGAAAGCGCGATGACGTTCTTTGCCTTGGAATTGAACAGGCCGATCGTCTTGATATGCTCTTTGAGGCCCGCTTCGCCCAGCGCGACCATCTTTTCGGGGCTGTCGACTTCGGCGAAAAGCGCGCGGGTGGCGCGGTTCACGCCCGCATCGGTCGCCTGTGCCGATAGCACCACCGCGACGAGCAGCGTGTAATCATTGACCGATTCCAGCTCGGTTTCGGGGTGCGGATTTTCCTCGGCCAGTCGGGCGTAAAATTCGATGACGTCGGCTTTCTTCACATCCCCAGCACCTGATTCATCGTGTAGCGACCCGGCACACGATCATGCAGCCACAACGCCGCACGAACCGCGCCGCGCGCGAAGATCGCCCGGTCCTCGGCACGGTGGGTAAGCTCGATCCGCTCGCCCTCTCCGGCAAACACCACCATATGATCGCCCGCGACGGTACCGCCGCGCAGCGCCGAAAAGCCGATCGTGCCGGTTTCGCGCGCGCCGGTATGACCATCGCGGCCCGACACGCGGACGGCATCGAGCGAATCTCCATGCCCCTTTGCCGCTGCCTCGCCCAGCATCAGCGCGGTGCCCGAAGGCGCGTCGACCTTCATCCGATGGTGCATCTCGGCGATTTCGACGTCCCAGTCCTTGCCAAGCGCCGCCGCTGCTTTTTCCACCAGCGCGCAGAGCATGACGACGCCGAGCGAGGTATTGCCGGTTTGCAGGACCGCGATACGTTTCGCCGCCGCATCGATCCGCGCATGGTCGTCCGCCGAAAGCCCGGTGGTGCCGATAACGATCGCGCACCCCTTCGCCTCGGCCGCGTCCAGATTGGCGGAGAGCGCCGCCGGAGCGGTAAAATCGACGAGCACATCGCAGCGTTCGGCAAGCGTCATCGCATCGCCGCTGGCATCCACGCCGCCCGCATGGCTTGCGTCGCTCTCCGCGATCGCAGCGGCGATGGCGCGGCCCATCCGCCCTTCGCTCCCCAAAATGCCGATGCGCGTCATGGCTTTCTCCCTCATCACCGCCCTTGTTGCAGAATTGCCGTGGCGCTTACAGGCCTTCCGCTCGGCTTTTCCAGCGTTATGCTGTGCGCCATGACTGTTCGGAACATCGTCATCCTGACCGGTGCGGGTATCTCGGCCGAAAGCGGCGTTGCGACCTTTCGCGGCCCCGGCGGGCTGTGGGAAGGGCATCGTGTCGAGGATGTCTGCACGCCTGAGGCGCTGGCGCGCGATCCGGAAACGGTGCACCGCTTTTACGACCTGCGGCGCGAGGCGCTCGCCGGGGTGGAGCCCAATGCCGCGCATCACGCGCTGGCGCGGCTCGACCGCGAATGGCCGGGCGAATTGCTGATCGTGACGCAGAATGTCGATGATCTGCACGAGCGGGCAGGGGCGGCGCGCATGCTGCACATGCATGGCGAATTGTTATCGGCATTGTGCACCGGATGCGGTGCGCGCAACGAATGGCGGGGACCGCTTCCGCCGGGGAGCGAATGCCCGCGCTGCGGCGCCGCGGCGCTGCGCCCCGATATCGTCTTCTTTGGCGAGATTCCGCGAAAGATGGAGCGGATCGAGGCGGCGCTGTCCGGGTGCGACCTGTTCGTTTCGATCGGCACGTCGGGCGCGGTCTATCCGGCGGCGGGGTTTGTCCAGCTTGCCCGCCATTATGGCGCAGAGACGCTCGAACTCAATCTGGAGGCTAGCGAGGGCAGCCTGTTGTTCGACGACAGCCGGATGGGACCCGCAGGGACGCTGGTTCCGGCATGGGTCGAAGAAATGCTGGGCGGGTAAGCTTTGTCATCGCGAGGCGCGAAGTGACGTTGCGCTGCTCGCGATGACGTAAGTCGAGGTCGACCGGCGCCTACTTCACCCAGTCGAGGCCGATTTCGCGATACAGATCGCGATCCTCTTCCCAGTTCGGGCGAACCTTTACGTGCAGATAAAGATGCACGCGAACGCCCATCAACTCCTGCAGCTCGGCGCGCGCCTTTGCACCGATTTCCTTGATCCGGCTGCCGCCCTTGCCCAGCACGATGGCGCGCTGCGTATCGCGTTCGACCAGAATCTGCTGGTGAATCTCGATCGACCCGTCCTCGCGCTCGGTATAGCGTTCGGTTTCGATCGCGCTCGCATAGGGCAATTCGGCATGCAGCTGATGATATAGCTGTTCGCGGGTTACCTCGGCCGCAATCATGCGATCGGTGGCATCGGACACCTGATCTTCGGGGAAATGCCAGGGCCCCTCGGGCATCCGCGCGGCAAGCGCTGCCTTCAGTTCGGGCACGCCATCACCCGTCTGGGCCGAGACGAAATAGGTTTCCTCGAACGCCAGCGCTTCGTTGAGCGCGGCGGCATGGTCGAGCAGCTTCGGTTTGTCGGCGATATCGACCTTGTTGAAGATAGCGATTTTCGGTTCGCGCCGGTTTTTCAGCGTTTCGACCAGCGCCATCACCTTGGGGCCAAGCCCGCGCCGCCCGTCGATCACCAGCGCGATGGCATCGGCGCCGTCCGCGCCCTCCCATGCAGCGGCAACCATCGCGCGGTCGAGCCGTCGGCGGGGATCGAAAATGCCCGGCGTATCGACGAGCAGAAGCTGCGTATCGCCTTCCATCGCAATGCCCATCAGGCGCGCGCGCGTCGTCTGCGCCTTGGGACTGACGATCGCGACCTTTTGCCCCACCATCGCATTCACCAGCGTGGATTTGCCCGCATTGGGGGCACCGACCACGGCGACAAGGCCGCATTTATTCTGTTCGTGTCCAGTCATTCCGGCTTTCAATATCATTCGGTACGCCGTTACGCGAACGGCGCGTCATGCGGTTTATACTCGGATCGCAAGCGGCTGTCGAAGCGGTGAGTTGCAGCTTAATCCTGCAACTGTTCCAGCAGTGCCTTGGCCGCGGCGGTTTCGGCTTCCTGCTTGGATGCGCCTTCGCCGCTTGCCTCGGCGAGCTTCGGGATAGCCACCTTTACAGTGAAGCGCGGGGCGTGCTGCGGGCCGCTGCGGTCGACGACCTCATATTCGGGGGTGCGGCGATTATGTGCGGCTGCCCATTCCTGAAGCGCGGATTTGGGATGTTGCGGTGCACGGGTCTGGCTATCGATGCGGTTCGCCCATGCCTTGCGCACAAAGGCGCGCGCCTTGTCCGCCCCGGCATCGAGATACAGCGCGCCGAGCAGCGCCTCCATCACATCACCCAGCACATTGTCGCTTTGCGCCGCGCCATCCTCACGCGCCTGTTTGCCGAGGCGAAGATGCGGCACCACACCGATCTCGCGCGCGACATCGGCGCAGACCGCGCCCGCGACCAGCGCGTTCAGCCGTTTGGAGAGCGAACCCTCCGCCTCGTCGGGAAAGCGCTCATAGAGCCAGCTCGCAATCACCAGCCCGAGTACCCGGTCGCCCAGAAATTCGAGCCGCTCATAATTGGCCGCCGCCTGACTGCCATGCGTCAGCGCGCGGGCATAGGGTTCGATATCGCGGGGGCTATGATCGAAGGTTTTGCCGAGCCAGTCGGCAAGGCGATCAGAACTCAAAAGCCTTCCCCGATCCGGTCCCAGCGGGCGGCGGTGAACCATGTCCAGGGCAGGACCCAGCTGGCGCTGCCGTCGGTCGACCAGAAATTGACCACTGCCTTGCCCTCAAGATTCTTGATCGGGACATAGCCGATGCCGCCACCCGCCATTTGCGGGAACCGGCTGTCCTCCGAATTGTCGCGATTATCGCCCATCAGGAAGACATGGTCCGCAGGCACTTTGAACACCTGCGTGTCGTCGGCGATCGTCTGGCCCAGATCGAGGACATTATAGCTTTTGCCGTTCGGCAGCGTCTCACGATATTGCGGATAGCGGCAGATTGCCGTCCCGTCCTCCGCCGTGTCCTGAAAGGCCGGTTCGCAATGGGTGTTGGGCGAAACGGGCTCGACGAAATCGGCGATGCGCTGCTTCGGGACTGCTTTGCCGTTCAGGAACAACTGGCCGCCGCGCATCTGCACCGTATCGCCGGGCAGGCCGATGACTCGCTTGATCCAGTCCTGATTGTTCGTCGGCGGCGCTTTGAACACCACCACATCGCCGCGCGTCGGATTGCTCGCAAAGATGCGTCCGGGAATCAGCGGCAGGTTGAACGGCAGCGAATATTTGGAATAGCCGTAATTCCATTTGGTGATGAACAGATAATCGCCGACCAGCAGCCGGGGCAGCATGGATTCGGACGGAATCACAAAAGGCGAAATCAGGAAGCTGCGGATGATGAACACCGCCAGCGCGAGCTTCAGCAGAAAGGACAGGGTTTCGCGAACTTCCGAACTGCCCTCCGGCTTTTTATCGGGGGCCTTGCCGGGCTTTGCACCGATGGGCTTTCCGGCCTGTTCGTCCTCAGTCGCGCTGTCGTTCATGCGGCCATCCTGTGCGGCGGGTAAGGGGTTGCGTCAAGCCGTGCCTTGGCGCTGGCGAACACGCTTTGGGCAAGCTAGGGACGTTTTCGAAACCCGCCTTGGGACAATAATGGAGCGAAATCATGGCAGCACGTGACTGGACCGCAATCCGATCCCTCGACCCCCGTCCGCTCAGCGATTTGTTCGCCGCCGATCCGGGACGCGTCTCGCTCCTCAGCCTCGATGTGGCAGGGATTCATTTCGACTGGTCGAAGACGCACCTCACCAGCAACGCACTCGATGCATTCGTGAAGCTGGCGGGCGAGGCGGGGCTTGCCGAGAAGCGCGATGCCATGTTCGCGGGCGAAGCGATTAACGTGACCGAGGGCCGCGCGGTCGAACATACCGCGCAGCGCGGTGAGGGCGCGCCCGAAAGCGTCGAGGAGGCGCGGAACTTCCATGCCCGTATGCGCGCGCTGATCGACGCGATCGAAGCGGATGCGCTGGGCCCTATCCGCCACATCCTGCATGTCGGGATCGGCGGGTCGGCGCTTGGCCCCGATCTGATCGTCGATGCGCTTGGCCGCGATTCGGATCGCTATGACGTTGCCATCGTCTCGAATGTGGACGGTTCGGCGCTCGAAGAGGCGATCGAGGATTTCGATCCGCAGGCGACCTTGCTCGTCATCGCATCGAAAACCTTCACCACCACCGAAACCATGCTCAATGCCCAAAGCGCGGTGCAGTGGATGAGCGAAGGCGGTGTCGAGGACCCCTATGGCAAGGTGATCGCGCTCACCGCCTCGCCCGACAAGGCGGTCGAATGGGGCGTCGACGAAACGCGTATCCTGCCGTTCAACGAAAGCGTCGGCGGGCGCTATTCGCTCTGGTCGTCGATCGGCTTTCCGGCGGCGCTCGGGCTTGGCTGGGACGTGTTCGAGGAATTGCTGGAAGGCGCGGCCGAAATGGACCGGCATTTCCGCTTCACGGATCTCAACGCCAATGCGCCGGTGCTCGCCGCCTTTGCCGACCTGTTCTATACGCAGGCGCGCGGCTGCGAGACGCGCGCCGTTTTCGCCTATGACGAGCGGCTGCGCCTGCTGCCCAGCTATCTCCAGCAGCTTGAGATGGAATCGAACGGCAAGCGCGTGACGAGCGAAGGCGAGCCGGTCGATTATCCGACCGCGCCGATCACCTGGGGCGGAGTCGGCACCGACGGCCAGCACGCGGTGTTCCAGCTGCTGCATCAGGGCACGCATATCGTGCCGGTCGAATTCCTCGCCGTGATCGAACCGGGCGATGTGCTCGACCCCAACCATCATCGTCAGTTGCTGCTCAATGCCTTTGCGCAAGGGGCGGCGCTGATGAAGGGGCGCGAAAATGAAGATGGGGCGCGCGCCTATCCGGGCAATCGTCCGTCCTCGACGCTGCTGCTCGACACGCTCGATGCCCGCACGCTGGGCGCGCTGATCGCGTTCTACGAACACCGCACTTTTGTCAGCGGCGTCCTGCTCGGCATCAACAGCTTCGACCAGTTCGGGGTCGAGCTGGGCAAGGAGATGGCCAAGGCAGCGGACAAGGGCGGGCTTGAATTCGACGCGTCCACGACCGACCTCATCAAGCGGGCGTTCGGGGAATAATCTGAGCAATATACGCCCGTTCGGGCTGAGCCTGTCGAAGCCCGGTACTTCTTTTTCGCTTTCTGAAGAAAAAACGGCGCTTCGACAGGCTCAGCGCCAACGGAGAATATGGGATGCCTTCCTTTGACTATGACCTGTTCGTCATCGGTGCCGGATCGGGCGGCGTGCGCGCCGCACGCGTGTCGGCGGCGCATGGCGCGAAGGTGGGAATCGCGGAAGAGCATCGGGTGGGGGGCACCTGTGTCATTCGCGGCTGTGTGCCCAAAAAGCTGCTCGTATACGGCGCGCATTTCGCTGAGGATCTGCGCGATGCGATCCGTTTCGGCTGGAAGGTCCCGGAAAAGTGCGAGTTCGACTGGCATTGCCTGCGCGACAATGTGCTGGCCGAGGTCGACCGGCTGAACGGTGCGTACACCGACACGCTGGGCAGTCACGGGGTGGAGATAGTCCATCAGCGCGCGACGATCAGCGGTGCGAATGAAGTGACGCTGGCTGACGGGCAGAAGGTGACGGCCGGGCGCATCCTGATCGCCACGGGCGCACGGCCGCATGTTCCCGATTTTCCGGGTAACGAGCATGGCATTACCTCGAACGAGGTGTTTCATCTCGACACGCTGCCCAAACGAATCCTGATCGCTGGCGGGGGCTATATCGCCAACGAGTTCGCCGGCATCTTCAACGAATTCGGAAGTCAGGTCACGCTGATCAACCGCACCGATGTCATCCTGCGCGGCTATGACCATTCGGTGCGCGATCGCCTGCTCCAGATTTCGACGATGAAGGGGATCGAATTCCGTTTTCACGCCGAGTTTCGCAGTATCACCAAGCAGGAAGACGGGTCGCTTCGGGTCGAGATGACCGAACATGAAGCGATTGAGGTCGACTGCGTTCTCTTCGCCACGGGCCGCGTTCCCAATACTGAGGGGCTTGGCTGCGACGCGGCCGGCGTCGAACTGGACGGCAAGGGCGCGGTGCGGGTGGATGAGACCAGCCAGTCCTCGGTCCCGTCGATTTACGCGGTGGGCGATGTCACCAACCGGGTGCAGCTTACCCCGGTCGCGATCCGCGAGGGACAGGCCTTTGCCGACAGCGTGTTCGGGAACAAGCCGACGACCGTCGATTATGGCTGTATCCCCAGCGCGGTGTTCAGCCACCCGCCGATCGCCTCGGTCGGCATGACCGAGAGCGAGGCGAAGCAGAAGCTGGGATCGGTCAAAATCTATACCAGCGACTTTCGCGCGATGAAGAATGTACTGGCCCAGCGCAACGAGCGCGCGCTCTACAAGATGGTGTGCGACGGTGACACCGACAGGGTCGTCGGGCTGCATATGATCGGCCCGGATTCGCCGGAAATCCTTCAGGCGGCGGCAGTGGCGGTAAAGGCCGGGCTGACCAAGGCCGATTTCGATGCGACCGTCGCGCTGCACCCCAGCATGGCCGAAGAGCTGGTGCTGCTGAAATAGGGACTTTGAAATGCTCCAGTCGCTCGCCGTCCTTGCCGCGCTGAGTGTGCCGCTTGCTCCAGCTCATCCTGCGACGCCCGATGCTGCCCCGCAGGCGGGAGACGTATTTGCGCTGGAAAAAGAGCTTCGAACTGAAACCTCGGACAGCAGCGGTTCCACGGGAAGTTCCTTCGACCGAGATACCCTTACTGAACGAGTGATCGCCACTCGCCCCAATGGGATGGTGCTCGAATATGACATCGCAAATGCCGCCTCAGAAACTCGGGATAGCAACTGGCAATTCCCCGTCCGCGTACTGCAAGCGCAGGACGGTTCTATCCGGCATCTGAACAGGGATGAAGTTGCAGCCCGAGTCGACCCTTGGCTCAAAAAGGCCGGATTCAGCCGACAGGATTGCGGCAAATGGATATTCACTTGGAACGCGTTTCAAATTCAGTGCGATCCGGATCTGGCGCTAGAGACCGTCAAGCAGTTTCGTCTTCCCATCGCGCTCACTGCGGGTGAACCCTTTCAACACCCGATGGCACTGAAGCCTTCGCCACTAGACTATATTGCAGGCGAAAAGGCCGCCTCGACTTATCGCGCTACGCTCACGATCAATCCTGACGCCGTAAAGCGGCAGGAGGCTGAAACCGATGTCGAAGTAGCCAGATTAAGTGGGAAAACGCTGACATTGGACGAAGCACAATCGGCCCATGCCAAAGAGAAAATCTCAGGCACAATAACGGTGATCTTCCGTGTCGACGCAAACGGCGGGATTAGCTCCCGCGAAACCACGACGAAGGTGGCTATCGAAGCGCCAGACGGAACGGTAAAGAATAGAATCGCTACGGAAACACTCACCAAATCGCTCGCAAAACGGGACGCAATCTGACCGTAAGCGTAAGATGCTGCACTAGCCGCCGTGGTCGAGCAGCGCGTCCGCTTCGGTCATCTCGCCGCCGACCCGCCGTGCGATGACCGTGGTGACGGCTACGTCCATCGTCACATTGCCGATCGTGCGGACGAGATCGGGCATGGTCTCCACCGCGACGAGCAGCGCGAGCGGTTCGATCGGCACGCCCATCGCGATGGCGATCGGCGCGATCGAGCTCACGAAACTGATCTGACCCGGCAGACTGACCGCGCCCATGGTGGTGATCGCCGCTGCTGCGATTCCCGCCGCATATTGGCTTGGGCCAAGCGAAATGCCGAACACATGCGCGACATAGACCGCAACGGCGATATTCATGCAGGGTCCGGTGAAGCGGAAAATCGCGACCGCCATGGGCAGCACCACGCCGCTGGTCGAAACCGGCAGGCCGACCCGCTCCACCCCGCGCAGCATGGCAGGCAAGGAGGCGAGCGAGGACTGGGTCGAGATGGCGACCGCCTGGGACGGAGCCGTGGCGCGGGTGAAGCGCGCCAGCGGCACCCGCCCGCCGATCAGGGCGAGCGGATAAGCCAGTAGCGAGATGACCGCGCCGACCCCCGCAACGATCAGGATATAGTGGAACAGCGCGCCGACCGCCGCTGTGCCCGCCCGTGCGCCGACGACATAGGCAAGCGCCACGACGCCGATCGGCGCCAGCCACAATACCCAGTTAATGACGACCAGCATCGCATCGGCGACCGCCTGAAAGAAGTTCAGCAGCGTGTCGCGCTGTTCAGGACGCAACCGGGTGACCGCAAACGCAAAGGCGGTGGTAAAGACGATCAGCGGCAGGAACTGATCCTCGACCGCCGATGCAAGCACGTTGGTGGGGATCATCCCGTTCAGGAAATCGCCGAAGCCCGGCACATCGCCAACTCCCTGCGCACCCGAAAAGGCGCTGCGCAGCGCGGCGGCGGCGTCGCCTGCCAGCGGAACCCAGTCGAGCGCCAGCGAAGCGAACAGCGCGCCCAATGCCGAGGAGGTCCAGAGCAATGCGATGAACAGCAGGATCGACCGCGTCGCCAGCGTGCTCGCCCGCGCCGCCGCTGCCGTCTGGCCGATCCCGGTGACGAGCAGCGCGACGACCAGCGGCACGATCGTCATGCGCAGGCCGTTCAGCCATGCGGTGCCGATCGGCTGGACCCATGGAATCGCTGCCTGTGCCCGATCGGGCGCCAGCGCAGCGGCACCCACGCCGATGGCGAGGCCAATGATTAGCGAAAGGAGGATACGGGTTGCCTGTGACATGCTCGCTCTTTGTACTTTCGCGCGCTATCACACGCCCGGAACCGAACTTACAGTTACTATGGGCTTTGCGATGACAAGGAAATATTTCGGCACCGACGGTATTCGCGGTGCGACCAACCTCCATCCGATGACCGCGCAAATGGCGATGAAGGTCGGCATGGCGGCGGGTGCGCATTTCCGCCGGGGCGATCACCGCCACCGCGTCGTCATCGGAAAGGATACGCGGCTTTCGGGCTATATGCTCGAAAATGCGCTGGTCGCGGGCTTCACCTCGATGGGCATGGACGTGACACTGGTTGGGCCGATGCCGACGCCCGCCGTTGCGCTGCTCACCCAGTCGATGCGCGCCGATCTGGGCGTGATGATTTCCGCCAGCCACAATCCCTTTGCCGATAACGGGATCAAGCTGTTCGGGCCGGACGGGTATAAGCTCTCCGACGCTGATGAGCTTGCCATCGAAGCGCTGATCGATGCCGAGCCCGTTCTGTCCGCCGCGGCCGATATCGGCCGCGCGCGCCGGGTGGAGGATGCGCGCGGCCGCTATATCCACGCCGCGAAAATGACCTTTCCCGCCGATCTGACGCTTGAGGGGCTAAAGATCGTCGTCGATTGCGCGAACGGCGCTGCCTATCAGGTCGCGCCGACGGCGCTGTGGGAATTAGGGGCGGAGGTGATTCCGCTCGGCGTGTCGCCGAACGGCAAGAACATCAACGACCTTTGCGGCTCCACCGCGCCACAGGCGATGTGCGAGACCGTGGTGGCGCACGGTGCGCATATCGGTATTGCGCTTGATGGCGATGCCGACCGGCTGATCGTCGCTGATGAGACCGGGCGGGTGATCGACGGCGACCAGCTGATGGCGCTGATCGCCGAGGGCTGGTCGAAGAGCGGGCGGCTGGGCAAGGCGGCGCTGGTCGCGACGGTGATGTCCAATCTTGGACTGGAGCGGCATCTGGGCGCGCTGGGGGTCGAGCTGATCCGCACCAAGGTGGGCGACCGCTATGTGCTGGAGGCGATGCGCGCGGGCGGGCATAAGGTCGGCGGCGAGCAATCGGGCCATATCATCCTGTCGGACTATGCCACGACGGGCGACGGGCTGGTCGCGGCGCTTCAGGTGCTGGCCGAGCTGGTGCGCGCAGGTGCCCCGGCGAGCCAGGTGCTCCACCGCTTCGATCCCGTGCCGCAATTGCTCAAAAATGTCCGCTTTGCGGGCGGAAAGCCGCTTGAGGCGGATAGCGTAAAGGCGGTGATCGCCGATGCGGAGGCGGAGCTCAACGGCACGGGCCGTCTCGTCATCCGTCCCTCAGGCACCGAACCGGTAATCCGCGTGATGGCAGAAGGCGACGATGCGCGTCAGGTCGAAACGCTGGTCGATCGCATCTGCGACGCGGTGAAGGCTGCCGCGGGGTGACCCCGCCCGGTACGGACCATCGTCATGCCGGACTGGTTCCGGCATCTACGTTGCCGCGCCCTCGCTGCGCAAAGAGTGCGAGGAACCGTGGACCCCGGAACAGGTCCGAGGTGACGTGATGGCAGGCGCGGGCGCTGTCGTGCGTCCCGGTGGGCATCGGCTCTAAAGCTGGTGCCCGGTTCGGTCGCGCTTGGTGGCGAGATAGCGCTCGTTATACGGATTGGGCGGCAGTTGATGCGCGATCCGTTCGACCACATCGACGCCCTGCGCGCGCAGCGTATCGACCTTCGCCGGGTTGTTGGTGAGCAGGCGGATTCGCCGCTGTCCGATCAGCTCCAGCATCCGCGCGGCAATGCCGAAATCGCGCGCATCGATCGCAAAGCCGAGGCGGGTATTGGCATCCACCGTGTCGAACCCCTGATCCTGCAGCGAATAGGCACGCAATTTGTTGATCAGGCCGATGCCGCGCCCCTCCTGACGCAGATAGAGGAGGATTCCCCATCCTGCGTCCGACATGGCATGGATCGCGGCATGAAGCTGCGGTCCGCAATCGCATTTCAGGCTGCCGAGCACATCGCCGGTCAGGCATTCGCTGTGCAGCCGGACGAGCGGCGGATTGCCGTCGGGCTGACCGATGATCAGCGCGACATGTTCATCGCCGCCGGGCCCGCGAAAGGCGATGATCTCCGAATCTTCGGCAGCGGAAACGGGCAGGCGCGCGCGCGCGGCGATGCGCAGATTGGCGGGCGCTTCCAGCGCGGTCAGATCGTCGGGCGTGAAATCCGGCTTCCCGCCCGGCAGCACGAAGAATGCGGGGAGCAGCCCGGCTACCCGCGCCAGCTGCAACAGCGTGGCGGCAAGGTCCGGCTCGGTCACCGGCTCGGCGCGAAACGGTCCTTTCAGCGGGGTTTGCAGGTCGAGCCGGGGATTGGCCAGCGCAGTCGCCAGATCGAAATCGAGCCAAAGCGCGCGTGCAATCTGCACTGGCCCGTCGGGGGTCGCGGCAGCGGCCTGATTGGTGAGTTTCAGCGTCGCGGCGCGTCCCGCCGACAGCAGCAGCGACGCCCCTCCGTCGGGATCGAACGCCTGCAGGCCCCCGGCATCGCCGGTTTCGACGGCGTAAGCGCTCAGCGCGGCATCGCCTGAGCCGATCGTGACCGGCCAGCCGCGGCGCAGCGAGTCGACGGCACGCGCCGCAGCGCGCGGATCGGGCGCTGCGCTCATAGCGCGAACTCGGTCAGGATCGGGATATGGTCGGAGGGTTTCAGCCAGCTTCGGCACGCCTCGAACACCTTATGGCTGCGTGCATGCGGAGCGAGCGCCGGGCTTGCCCACATATGGTCGAGCCGCCGCCCGCGATCGCCGACCGTCCAGTCCTTCGCGCGATAGCTCCACCAGGTATAAAGCCGTTCGGGCGCGGGCACGAAATGGCGGCCCAGATCGACCCAGTCATTCGCCGCTTTCAGCCGATCCAGCGTCTCCACCTCAATCGGCGTGTGGCTAACGACCTTCAGCAATTGTTTGTGGCTCCACACATCGCTTTCGAGCGGCGCAACGTTGAAATCGCCGACCAGCAGCACCTTTTCGTCGCCCAGATCCTTCGACCATTCGGTCATCCGGTCGAGGAAATCGAGCTTTTGCCCGAATTTCGGATTCTCGTCGCGATCGGGAATGTCGCCGCCGGCGGGGACATAGACATTTTCGAGCCGCAGCCCGTTTTCAAGCCGCACGCCGACATGCCGCGCCTCGCCATTCGCCTGCCAGTCGAGCCGGTCATCCTCGTAAAGCGGCACCTTGCTGAGGATCGCCACGCCATGATGCATCCGCTGCCCGTGGAGCACGATATGCGTATAGCCCAGCGCCTCGAACGCAGCGCGGGGGAAGGAGCCGTCGATGACCTTCGTTTCCTGAAGGCACAGAATATCGGGCTGCTCCTCGCGCAGGAAGCGCTCGACAATCTCGATACGGAAGCGGACGGAATTGATATTCCACGAAACAATGCTGAGGCGCTCGGTCATGCCCACGCGATGTAGTCATCAACCGCGGCTTGCGCCAGCCGGAGTTGTATCGCGCATAAACGCAAAGGCCCCCGTTCCGGGGGCATGGAACGGGGGCCACCTGGCGTTCGTCACGCAGGCAGGAGAGGAAGCAGGACCAGGCAACAGGGGGAAAAATCCCGGTCAGCCCCAACTCCGCGATTCATCGTCTACGCCAGTGAACCTGTCCTCAAAATGAACGGGGACGGAAAGAAATGCTATTTGTCGGTCGCGAACTGCTTATTTCCGCGGATCGTTGAAGCGGAAAGAATTGTTCGGGATCTTCACGTTGAATTTCTGGTCGTTCAGCCGAACCGTCGTTCGATTATTCTGCGAATCGACCGCGACCCAGCCCTGCAGCATCAGCCCTCCGGGAGCAGACGCCTGACGCGCGAAGATCAGCGTGATCCGGCCATATTCGGGATGTTTGGGGTCATAGGCCTCGACCGACAGGATGCGCGGATCAGCGCTCGGCACGATCTTCGCATATTTCGACGCGTCGCGATTGGGATCGAGCAGGATCGACAGCGGCGAATCCTTTACCGGCCAGCGCGACACCTGCTTCACCGAATAATCGATAAAATAGAGCGACCTGCCGTCGCCGACGACGAGGATCGGGACGCCCTTTTCATATTGGAAGCGAATCTTGCCCGGCTTTTCCAGCGTCAGCTTGCCGGTCAGCACTTTTCCTGCGCGATCGGTCTGGGTGAAATCGGCGGTCATCGTGTTGACCTTTGCCAGATGGTCCTGAACCGCCTTCAGTTCATCGGACGCGGGCGCCGCGATGGCGGGCACGGCAAGCGGCAGGGCGGTGCCGGCAGCGATCGCCATGGGCGCGAGCGCAAGCAGGATGGGTTTCACGCTTTTTTCTCTCCTGGACATGGGCCACGGGAATAGCAGGACGGGTTGAACGCGTCGTGAACCTTACGGTTGCGTGACGTTCAGGCGAGCGGGCGGCCCTCTTCATCCATCAGCACCTCTCGGCGGCCGACATGGTCGGGGCGCGAGACGAGATTTTCGCCCTCCATCCGCTCGATCAGCCGGGCGGCCGAGTTGTACCCGATCCGCATCTGACGCTGCAGCCAGCTGGTCGATGCCTTCTGGCTTTGCGCGACGAGCTGGATCGCCTGACGGAATTGCCGGTCTTCGGGGCTGTCATCGCCCGGTGCACCGTCGAGCGCGAACGAGCCTTCCTCCGGCTCTTCGGTCACTGCGGAAATATAATCGGGCTGGCCCTGCGCGCGCCAGAAATCGGCGATTGCCTGCACTTCTTCGTCGGTGACGAAAGGCCCGTGGACGCGGGCAAGCTGCTTGCCGCCAGGCATATAGAGCATGTCGCCCTTGCCCAGCAGCTGCTCGGCACCCTGTTCGCCAAGGATGGTGCGCGAATCGATCTTGCTGGTGACATGGAAGCTGATCCGCGTCGGCAGGTTCGCCTTGATGACGCCGGTGATGACGTCGACCGACGGGCGCTGCGTCGCCATGATGAGGTGGATGCCCGCCGCACGCGCCTTTTGCGCAAGCCGCTGGATCAGGAATTCGACTTCCTTGCCCGCCTGCATCATCAGATCGGCGAGCTCGTCAACGATGATCACGATCTGCGGCATCGCGGCGAGGTCGAGTTCTTCTTCCTCGTAAATCGGCTTGCCGGTGTCCGAATCATAGCCGGTCTGGACGCGGCGGCCGAGTTTCTGCCCCTTCGCCTTTGCCGCGCGCACCTTTTCGTTGAAGCTCGCAAGGCTGCGGACATTGAGCGAGGCCATCATGCGATAGCGCTCCTCCATCTGCTCGACCGCCCATTTCAGCGCGCGAACCGCCTTTGGCGGGTCCGTCACGACATCGGCGAGCAGATGGGGGATATCCTTGTACATGCTGAGTTCCAGCATCTTCGGATCGATCATGATCATCCGGCACTGATCGGGCGTCAGGCGATAGAGCAGCGACAGGATCATGCAGTTGAGTCCGACCGACTTACCCGAACCGGTTGTACCCGCGACCAGCAGATGCGGCATCGGCGCAAGGTCGGCGATGACCGCGTCGCCCGCGATATTCTTGCCCAGCACCAGCGGAAGCTGCGCCGACTGATCCTCGAACGCCTGACTGCCGATCAGTTCGTGGAGATTGACCATCTCGCGCCGGGCATTGGGCAGTTCGATACCGATCACGCTGCGCCCCGGAATCGTCGCGACGCGCGCTGACATGGCCGACATGTTGCGGGCGATATCGTCGGCAAGCTGGATCACGCGGCTCGCCTTGATCCCGCTTGCCGGTTCGAGTTCGTACATGGTGACGACCGGGCCGGGGCGAACCTCGACGATCGAACCCTTCACATTGAAATCGTCGAGTACCGATTCGAGCAGTCGGGCATTGCGTTGCAGTGCTGCCTTGTCGATCTTCGTACCGCTGTCCGTCGGGGCGGGGGTGAGCAGGTCGAGCGGCGGCAGGTCGAAATTGTCGCGCAGGTCGAGCGAGGTCTGCGCCGGTTTTGGCTTTGCCGCCGATGGCGCGACCGCGCGATCGGCAATCACCGGGTCGGGGCGCGTCTCGGGCATGGCGATCTTGCGGGGGGCAGGCTTTTCGGCGGGTTCGCGGAACGGGAGGTCATCGTCATCCGCTTCGGCGAAATCGTCGAACGGCGCTGCCGCCTTGCTGCGCCGGGCGAGCGAGGGCATGCGGATCGCCCCGCGCGGCAGACGGATGGTGAGCGCGCGCGCCCACAGGAACAGTCCGGCAATCCCGCTCACTGCCGCAAGCCCGCGCACCGTCCATAGAATCGCCTGCGGATCGCCGATAAATGCCGTGGCCCAGCGCACCAGCGCGGCAAGCGACAGGCCGATCAGCCCGCCATAGCCGCCGGGCAGCCACAGCACGGCCTGTCCCGAAACCAGCGCCGCCGCAAGCGATAGCAGCACCACGCCGATCGCGGCATTGCGCAGCATCCGTTGCCATGGCCCGAGCGCGACATCGCTCCACAGCCGCACCGCAAAGATCAGACCCAGCGGAAGCATCAGCACCACCGGCACACCGGCGATCGCGAAGAGCAGGTCGGCGACGACCGCACCGGGATCGCCCAGCAGATTTTTCGCCGGGCCGGCGGCGGCGGTGTTGAGCGACGGATCGCCCGAATGATAGCTGGCAAGCGCCACCGCCACGGCAAGCGTCAGCAGCAGCAGGACGATCCCGCCGATGATCGCGCCGCTGCGCAATGCGCCTTGCTTCATGGTGTCGCGCCACAGCGCCGGGCTCGCATTGGTCGCCATGCCCATATCCTTCTGGATTTCAGCGAAAGTCGGTAAGTCGCGGAAATCATCGCGCCTGGCGACTCCCCCGTCAAGTCGCGCCATTGGCAGGGGACGGCGGCTGCGTTAAGACCCGGTGTCATGGAACGGGCTGATATTCTCATCCTTGGCGGCGGCCTTGTCGGCAGCGCGCTGGGCACTGCGCTCGATGCGCATGGCATCACCTCGATCATCGTCGATACCGCCGATCCGCAAGTGATCCTTGCCGCCGAACATGACGGGCGCGCCTCTGCCATCGCCAGCGCGCCGCACCGCATGTTGCAGGCGATCGGCGTGGCCGACCGGCTGGGCGATGCGGGCTGTCCGATTCGTTCGATCCGGGTGAGCGACGGGCTGGAACCGGGCAAGCTCGATTTCGATGCGGGCGAGGGCGAGGATGCGCTCGGCACCATGTACGAAAACCGTATCCTTCGCCGCGCACTGCACGAATCGGCAAAGGCGGCGGAGAAGGTCGATCTGCGCATGAAAACGCATGCGGTGTCGGTCACCCGCGATGCGCATGGCGTCACCGCCGAACTTTCCGACGGCACCACCGTCCATGCCGCGCTGCTGGTCGGTGCCGAGGGGCGCAATTCGCCGACGCGCGATGCCGCGCTGCTGCGGGTGGCGCGCTGGCAATATGACCATGCCGCGATCGTCACAGGGTTTCACCACGAACACCCCCATGACAATGTCGCGTTCGAGATTTTCTATCCCGAAGGGCCGTTTGCGCTTCTGCCGCTCAACGACGACGAGCATGGCCATCGCTCCGCCGTCGTATGGACGGTGCGCCGGGATCAGGCGGCGGGGATGCTGAAATTGTCGGAGCGCGGCGTTCTGGCCGAAGCCATGAAGCAGACCGGCGGCTTTCTGGGCGAATTGTCGCGGCTCGCGCCGCGATCGTCCTATCCGCTGGGCTTTCACCATGCAGCGAAGATCACGTCGGACCGGCTGGCCCTGGTCGGTGATGCGGCGCATGGCATTCACCCGATTGCGGGGCAGGGGGTCAATGTCGGCTTTCGCGATGTCGCCGCGCTCACCGAGGTGCTGGTCGAGGGCAAGCGGCTGGGCATGGACCCCGGCGATGCGCAGATCCTCGCGCGCTACGAACGCTGGCGCAGCCTCGATACCTTCATGGTGTCGCTCGCGACCGACGGTCTCACCCGGTTGTTCGGCATGCCCGGCAAGTCAGCGAATCGGGTGCGCCGCGTCGGGCTCGACATGGTCGACCGGCTGCCGTTTCTGAAAGACGCCTTCATGGCCGAAGCGCGCGGCGAATCGGGCGAAGTTCCCCGCCTGCTACAAGGCTCGACCGTCTGACGACCGGCACCGGCGATCAGCCGGGATCGCCGTTTCGCTGCAACAGTTCGGCAACGCGCATGGAGAGCGCGTCCGGGCGGAACGGTTTGGTCATATAATCCTGCGCCCCGGCGTCGAGGGCATGGCGCACCTCCGCTTCGCCGCTGAGCGCGGTCAGCATCATGACCATGATGTCGCGCATGGCGCTATCCTCGCGCATCGCGGCAAGCACTTCCTGCCCGCCGAGCCGGGGCATCACCGAATCGAGAATCACCAGATCGGGCCGGAAATCCTTCAGCCGATCAAGCGCCTCTACCCCGTCTTCGGCAGTGACGACATGATGGCCATCGGCTTCGAGCCGAAGCTGCGCAAGCTCCAGAAGAATGTCGTCATCATCGGCAAGCAGGATAAGCGCCACGATCTATGCTCCGCTCCGGGTCACCTCAGCCTTTTCTATCACAAAGCGTTCATCAACCTTTAAAATAGTTTAGCGGGTGTCCGGGCGAAGCGGCGACCCGCCGCTTGCGACCCCGCCGGGTCAGTGCGTCGCTTCGGCGATCAGCGCGCGGGCCTTGTCGCTCGCCCAGTCCATGCCGCCGGTCACCCGCCACACTTCCCTGCCGTCCGAATCATAGAGGATCGTCGTGGGGAGGTTGACGCCATAGCCGGTAGACAGCGCCAGTTGCGGGTCGAGCCAGGGTTTGAGATTCGCGAATTTGCGCTTTGCAAAGAACGGATCGACCTGTTCCTTGCCGCCCAGATCCTGACTGACGGTCAGCACCGTGACCTTGCCCGCCAGATCGCCGGCGAGCGAATCGAGCGTCGGCATTTCGGCGATACACGGCGCGCACCAGGTCGCCCACAGGTTCAGCAGCACCGGCTTGCCCCGAAAATCAGCAACATGCGCCGGCTTTCCATCGGGTGCGGTGAACGCGATATCCGGCGCTGCCTCGCCCTTATGGCTGCGATCGACCTTGCCCGAAAGCGATTCGCCTCCCGCGGACAAAGCCATGCTATTGCCCGCATTGTTCGCGGTTGCTTGCTCCGGCGCGGCCGATTGCTTATCGCAGCCCCCGGCAAAGAGGGCCAATCCAAGGAGAAGCGCGATTCCGGAGCGCAAGGCAGACTCCAATCAAATGTGGGGCGGACGGTTCGAAGGTGGCCCGTCGGCGGTGATGCGCGTGATAAATGCGTCGATCCCGTTCGACAAGGCGCTATGGCGACAGGATATTGCGGGATCGAAGGCGCATGTCGCGATGCTCGCCAAACAGGGCATTGTCAGCGCAGAGGATGCGCAGACGATTTCCGACGGGCTGGATGCGGTGGCGGCGGATTATGCCCGCGATGGTGTGCCCGAGCTGCTCGACCTTGAAGATATTCATATGGTTACCGAACGCGCGCTGGCCGACAAGATCGGGCCGGCGGCGGGGCGGTTGCATACCGCCCGGTCGCGTAACGATCAGGTGGCGACCGATTTCCGGCTCTGGGTACGCGAAGCGATCGATGAGATCGATGCCGGCCTTGCCGCGCTGATCGACGCGCTGATCGCGCGGGCTGAGGAACATGCCGATTCGGTGATGCCGGGCTTCACTCATCTGCAATCGGCGCAGCCGGTGACGCTGGGCCACCATCTGATGGCCTATCACGACATGGTCGCGCGCGATCGCGGTCGCTTCGCCGATGCGCGGGCGCGGATGAATCGCTGCCCGCTGGGCGCGGCGGCGCTGGCCGGGACAGGCTTCCCGATTGATCGCGAAGCGACGGCAGCGGCGCTTGGGTTCGATTCGCCGACGACCAACTCGCTCGACAGCGTGTCGGATCGGGATTTCGCGCTCGAATATCTCACCGCCGCCGCGCAATGCGCGCTGCACCTGTCGCGGCTGGCCGAGGAATTCGTGATCTGGGCGTCGCAGCCCTTCGGCTTCGTCTCGCTGTCCGACCAATGGTCGACGGGCAGTTCGATCATGCCGCAAAAGCGCAATCCCGACGCCGCTGAACTGGTGCGCGGCCATGCCGGCCGGGTGATCGGGTGCATGACCAGCCTGATGGTCACGATGAAGGGGCTGCCGCTCGCTTATTCGAAGGATATGCAGGACGACAAACCGCCGGTGTTCGAGGCGCATGACCTGATCGGCCTCGCCATTGCGGCGATGACCGGCATGGTGGAAAGCGCGACCTTCCGCACCGACCGGATGCGCGGGCTTGCCGAAAGCGGGTTTGCGACCGCGACCGACCTTGCCGACTGGCTGGTGCGCGAAGCGGGGCTGCCCTTCCGGGAGGCGCATCATGTGACGGGGCGGGCAGTGAAGCTGGCCGAGGATCGGTCGGTCCGGCTGCACGAATTGCCGCTCGCCGATCTGCGCGAGATCGATGAACGGTTCGATGAAAGCGTGTTCGGCGTGCTCAGCGTCGATGCCTCGGTCGCCAGCCGCCAGAGCCTTGGCGGCACATCGCCGGTCCGGGTGCGCGAAGCGATTGCGAGGGCACGCGCCGCACGGGGCGAGGAGGGGGCATGATGCGGCGGATCGCACCCCTTCTGCTCGCTGCGCTGACTCTGGCGGGGTGCGGGTCGAAAAACGCGCTGGTGCCGCCGCAAGGCGCGGCGCTGCCGCCCAAACCCTATGGCGCGAGCGAAACGCCGACCGCCGATCAGCTGATGCAGCCGCGTACCGCCGCCCGGCCCGAACGCAGTGACGATATTCTGACCGATTCGCGCGAGCGCGAATCGGATCCCTTTGACCTTCCGCCGAAGAACTGAATTTATGGACCATTTTCACTATCGCGACGGGCAGATGTTCTGTGAGGACGTCGCTCTGGAACGGATTGCCGCTGAAGTCGGAACGCCCGTCTATGTCTATTCGCAGGCGACGCTGGAACGCCATGCCCGCGTGTTTCGCGAAGGCGTGGGGGTGCTGCCGCGCGTCCATTGCGCCTTTGCGATCAAGGCGAACCCCAATCTCGGCGTGCTGCGCGTCCTCGCCAATCAGGGCTATGGTGCCGATGTCGTGTCGGGCGGCGAGATGGTCCGTGCGCTCGCGGCGGGGATGAAGGCGAAGGACATCCTCTTTTCGGGCGTGGGCAAGACGCAGACCGAGCTTGCCGCCGCGCTCGATGCGGGAATCGGCCAGTTCAATCTGGAGCATGAACCCGAAGGGATCGCGCTTGCCGCCATCGCGCAGGAAAAAGGGCTGAGCGCACCCGCCGTGCTGCGCGTCAACCCGGACGTCGATGCGGGCACCCATGCCAAGATTTCGACAGGCCTTGCCGAAAATAAGTTCGGCGTGCCGATTTCGGAAGCGCGCGCGATGTTCGCCCGGCTGGCGGCGCTCCCCGGCCTCGATATGCGCGGTATCGCGATCCATATCGGCAGCCAGCTTGCCGATCTTGCCCCATTGGAGCGCGCTTATACGCGCGTCGGTCAGCTGGTCGCCGAGCTTCGCGCCGACGGCCATGCGATCAGCCGGATCGATCTGGGCGGCGGTCTCGGCGTGCCCTATCGGCCGGGGGACGAGATGCCCAGCCCCGCAGCGCTCGGCGAGATGGCGGCGCGGGTGACGAAGGACTGGGACGTCGAGATCATGTTCGAACCCGGCCGGGTGATCGCGGGCAATGCCGGTGTGCTGGTGACCCGCGTTATCTGGGTAAAGCCGGGGATCGCGCGGGCTTATGTCATCGTCGATGCGGCGATGAACGACCTTGCCCGCCCGTCGCTCTATGACGCCTATCATGAATTTCAGGCAGTTCGCCCGACCGGCGAGCAGATGAACGGCAATATCGCCGGGCCGGTTTGCGAGACCGGCGATACCTTCGCGATGGACCGCGATTTCGACACGGTAGCGCCCGGCGATCTGGGCGTGTTCCGGACCGCCGGCGCTTATGGCGCGACCATGGCGTCGACCTATAACAGCCGCTCGCTGGTGCCCGAGGTTTTGGTGTCGGGCGATCGCTATGCCATTGTCGCCGACCGAATCCAGGCAGCCACCGTCATGGCCGCCGAACGCGTACCGGAGTGGTTGCCATGAGCCTTTCAGGACTTCCCGTGATGCTTCAGGTGGCCGGTCGTCCGGTCATTCTGGTGGGTGAGGGCGATGAAGCCGATGCCAAGCGCCGTATCCTCGAACGCGCGGGCGCGCAGGTGGTGGGGGAGACGGAGATTGCCCGGCTCGCCATCGTCGTCGCCGACAGCGACGAAGAAGCGCGCGCGATTGTCGAACGCCTGCACGAGCGCGACATTCTGGTGAACGCAGTCGATCGCCCGGCTTTGTGCGATTTCATCCTGCCCTCGATCGTCGAGCGCGATCCGGTGGTGGTCGCGATTTCGACCGGCGGTGCCTCGGCGGGACTGGCCGCCGCCCTTCGTCAGCAGCTCGAAGCGCTGCTTCCGGCAGGACTCGGCACGCTGGCGACGAAGCTTAAAGGTGCGCGCACCGCGCTTCGCGAACGCTGGCCCGACGGCGGCGAACGGCGCCGGGCGCTGTCCGGCGCGCTGGCGTCCGGGGGCAAGCTCGACCCGATGGTCGATCACAGCGACGACGCGGTCGAGCGCTGGCTGGAAAGCGAAACCAACGAACCGGTGAGCGAAGCGGCGAATCTGTCGCTGCGTTCGGAGGATCCGGACGAGCTCACTGTGCGTCAGGCGCGCCTGCTCGCCAATGCTGATTATATCGTCCACACGCCGGGCGTTCCGGCCGCGATCCTGCACCGCGCGCGCGCCGATGCGGTGCGGATCGAATGGGATGCGCAGACGCCGGGCGAACGCCCGCCGGGCCTGACCCTGTTCGTTACCATGGCGGCGTAATCCGTTCGGCGCGCCTGCGATTCGCCGGGCGCGCCGTTTTCGGATCAGAAGAACAGCTTGCGCACGCTCAGGCTTACCGTGCGGCCCAGCGGATCGACATAGCCCGGCTGATAGCTGATCGGCACGGTGCCGTCCGGCCCGGTGACTTTCTGCCGCGTGTTGAAGATATTGTCGACGGCCACCGAAACGCGAACGCCGCGCAGCCAGGGATGGTTCGCGACCCATGTATCGCGCTGGCCCAGATCGGCGAAGAGACGCAGGTCGAACGTCGCAAGGCTCGAAAAGCGCAGGCTCTGATCGCCGCTGGTGCCGCCATCGACGCGCGTCGCGCTCTTCCAGTCGCCGCTCAGCCGGGCACCATAGCCGTTTTTGAACACCCCTGCGCGCAGCTCTACCTCATGCCGGGGCTGGCCGCCGCTATTGCCCGTCGCTGAACCGTTGAGCAGATCGAGTACGGGCAACCCGTCGCCGATCAGGACACGGTTCTGCAGATAGATGGTGTGATAGGCGCTGAACATCAGGCGACCGCCGCCGCGACCGCGTCCGAACGGGCCGCGCCCGCCGCTGCGCCGGTTCGACTGGTTCGCCTGACGCTGCTCGCCCGATTGCGGCTGGGCTTTTCCGTCGCCGTCCTTCTTCTGCTGGTCGGGACTATCCGGTTTTTCGCCGCCGGGCGGCGCGTCATTTTCCCTGCGCGGTCGCTCCGGTGCGCCGGGGGGCGGGCCGCGTTCGGGCCCGGCACTGCCCAGTCTCTTGTTGAAATCGAAGCCCCAGCGCAATTGCTGACGGTCCGACCGCTGGAAATTGATCGGCCGGGTATCGACCTGAATCAGGTTCCCTGCCGAATCACGCACGAACCGGCCGGGAAAGGCCTGTTCGATCGCTGCGGTGGCGGCGGGGAAGGATGCGATCGGATCGTCGATCCGTTCCTTCACATATTCCGCGCTCAGCCGAAGATCGGGATCGCTGAGCGGCTGAACGTTCAGCGTGACGTTCATCACATGGCGATTGTCCGACCGCAGCGCCGGGTTGCCGCCCGATATGCTGGTGATGTCGACCGTTCGCCCGGTAACATAATCGAAGATGCGCGCATTGGGCGTCACGATCACTGCGCCGCCCAGCTGCGTCGCGCTGGGTGCGCCGTCTTCATCCGTGAACGACACCAGCAGCCGCACCTTGTCCACCGGCTCCCAGTTCAGCCCATAGCCGGTCGAAGTCAGCGTGCCGAAATCGGAAAGCTGCTGCACCTGCGCATTGGCGTTCAGGGAGAAGTGGCCGAGCCAGGGCAGCACGCCGCGATCCGCATCGGCGATGGGCAGATCGATATTCACCTGACCGTCGGCCTGGGTCCGCCCGATATCGCTGGTCTGAACAAGCCCCGATCGCGTCGAACGGCTATCAAAATCGCTGTTCTGGAAGCCGAGCTTGATGCTCGTATTCACCTCGCCCGCAGGCAGGTCGAGCGGCACGCCGGTGAAAAGCGTGTCGACCGATTCGCTGGTGGAAACCGACTTTGCACGATCGGTCGGGCGGTACAGATCGCCGTTGAGGAAATCCGGGCCGAACGGGTTGAGCGCCGGATCGCCGGCAAGCAGCGCCGCCTGAATCGCGCCGGTATCGACCCCCGTCTGCGTATAGGTATTCGTCTCCGCCCGATCGAAATTGCCGGTGACAGACCATTGCCAGTCCGACAGCGCCCCGTTCAGCGTGAAGCCGCCATGGCCGGTAACGCTATGCACATCCTGAGTCAGCGGGTCGGTACCCGCATAGCGATAGAGCGCAACGGTGTCCGAAAAGGGAGAGAATGGATTGGTGGCGGGCAGGGCCAGCGCCACCTGCGGCAGGCCGTTATAGGATTGGGTATTGGCCAGCGCGAGATTCAGATTGGCGGTCGCCGAGACATCGCCGATCCGCCTGGAATAGATGGTGTTCGCCTCGAAACTCTGGCTCGCCCCCTGCAGGGTGCGATAGGGGGTCGTGTCGGTTACATTCGCGCTCCGGGGGAAATCGCTGATCGTCGGAACGCCGCTCGTTACCGGCGCGCCTGCCACCGCAATGGGAAGCGCAGGATCGATCGCACCGCCCGAATTGCCGGGCGCGGTCACATTGCCGAAAATGTCATAGGGAAGCGCCGGTGTCGCGGCGATGATTCCCCGTTCGGATTCGAGCAGGCGCGACTTATTTTCATATTCCAGATTGATGTTCAGCCGCCCGCCATTGCGAATGCGCAGCAGGTTGGATTCGGCCTCGAACGCATTGGTCCCGCCCTGCGTCGGGATGTCGTCGTCGAGATCGACGGTCCATGCGCGGAACCGCTCGCGCAGCACGATATTCACCACCCGCTGATCGGCGCGATAGCCGTATTTCAGCGCGACCTCTTCGGGCAGGATATCGACCCGCTCGATCGCTTCGGTCGGAATATCGCGCATTTCGCGAAAATCGGACACGCGCTGTCCGTTGAGCAGCAGAACCGGTCGGCCCGCGCTGCGTCCGCGTCCGCTGGATGTCTGGGGCGACAAGGCGTCGAGCAATTCGGACACCGAGCTTGCGCCATAGGCACGGATATCGCCGGGACTGAGTGTCTGTTCGGGCTGGATATCGCCGATCACTGCGCCGCGCTGGCGTTCCGCGGTGACCACGATATCGTCGGCGGTGCTGATATCGGCACCGCTTGCCCCGCCCGCACCGGGATTGTCCTGCGCACCCTTTTGCGGCTGCGTCTTGGTCTGTGCATGAACGGCGATCGGTGCTGTGCCCACAAGCAGGAGCGCGACGAGTTTCTGGAATCGGTGCATTGGGGCATTCGACCTTTTCGAACCGCGGCGAAATACCGCTACGAACTCGCCTCTAGCGCTTCTTTGTCGCAAAAGTTTCGCAACCTGCCGGCCATGCACGGAATGTCCCGCACCGTCGCGACCGGATCGAAGGCCGGCGAAACGGATGGTTGCATATGGCGGCCCGTCATCGTCCGCATACCGTGGAGGGCGCAGGGGAAACTCAGGTCAGATGGGAAAAGCGCTTGCGCTTTTCCGCTACCTCGGCGCGGGCGCGTTCGATCGCTTCGGTTTCGGTGGCCTCGAGCAGCTCCTCGAAGACGCGCTCGAGATGGCTGCGCATCGCATCGCGGGCGGCGGCAGGATCGCGCCTTTCCAGCGCATCGATGATCGCGCGATGTTCGGGAACTCTGGGCGCCACGCCGGCCGCACGCACCTTGTTCGTCAGCAGATTATATTGCGGGGATTTGTCGCGCGCGTCCCAAAGGGTAGCGATCGTCATTTCCATCGCGCTGTTCTGCGTGGCGCGCGCAATCTCCAGATGGAATTCCTGATCGGCCGTTTCGGCGTCGATGATATCGTCGCTCTCCATCGCGACTGCGAGTTCGCGAAGACGCGCGATACGTTCGTCATCGATATGCAGCGCGGCCACGGCGCAGACCTCCGCTTCGAAAACACGGCGTGCTTCGAGCAGTTCGAACGGGCCGACATCCAGCGGTGCGCGATCCCCGCTCGCAACATCGAGCGCAGCGACATAGACCCCCGAATTCGTCCGCACCTCCACGAGGCCGTCGACCTCGAGCGAGATGATCGCCTCGCGCACCGTGGGGCGCGACACGCCGAATTGCTGCGCAAGATCGCGTTCGGACGGCAGCCGGTCGCCCACGGAAAACCGGCCTTGGCGTAACGATTGCCTCAGGCTCTCGGCGATCCGTTCATATAATCTGCCTTCGCTGCGTGGACCGGCCAAGTGCGCCTCTCGAAAATCGGAAGGGCGAGACTTACGGACAGGCGGGTTCGCGTCAAGCACAGGGTGTGTCGCCGGCGCCGGCGCGAAGGGAATCCTGCGTGGCGCAGACCCGCGTTTCAGCCGCGCGACGACCCCAGCGAGCCGAGCGCCGCGAAATAATCGCGCATCGCGCGGGTCGCCTTGGGCGTCAGCGCAAGGAACACGCGCCGCCGGTCGAGCGGATCGGCTTCGCGCTGCAACAGGCCTGCATCGGTCAGATTGCTGATCCAGCGCAATGCAGTGGTCGGCGGCACAGCGGCGGCGATGCACAGGCTCGACACCGAAACCTGATTGCCCTCAAGCTCGGCGGCGAACAGGTCGAGCAGCATGTCCCAGGCGGGATCAGCGAATAATTCATCGGTGAAGAACCGTTCGCGCAGTCGCCGTGCCCGAATCAGGTCGCGCACCCGGGCGGCATCGACCTCGGGTTCGTGCAACGGCTTCTGCACCGGCGGAGCGTGATACGAGGCGGTACGATCGCCGACATTGCCCCCGCCATCGGGCGTCATGCGCGTCAGGCGCGAAAGTGTTTCCGCGATTCGCGCGACTTCTTCGTTCAGCCGTGCCAGCCGGTCGCTTTCGGAATCGCGCGTTGCATCGTGAAAGGCGACCACCATCCGGCGCCCCGCCACGGCAAGCGCGGACACCAGTTCCGGCAGAGTCGGTTCGCATAACAGATGCACATGACCGCCGAGCAGACGCGCAGCAATAATGTCGATCTGATCCGGGGTGAAGGCGGCGACAATCTGCGCGCCGGTCTCTTCCGCGCATCGTACCGTGGCGTCGAGCGCGGTATCGAGCGTCGCTGAATCGACACCCTCCGCATCGATGAGCAGGATGTCGAGCGCGGCCTGCATTGCCAGCCTTTCCTCCGCATCGGCGAAGGGAATCATTGCATTGATCCGGGTTCCGGCAAGGGTCGCCGATTCGCGCGCAGTCTGTTCGGCGCGGGGCGTGTCGCACAATACGACGACCGACGCGGCAACCCTGCGCGTTTCCTCCCCCTGAAAATGTGCGCCGGGCATCGGATACTCCATGTCCTCGATGCCCTGATTGATGCCCGATTCGTCCATTCCGGGGCAGTCCTTTCACATCCGTTTCGGATCAATAACTTAGATCATGCCCAGATCCGGCTCAGTTCCTCGTCATCCTCGCCGCTAAGCTGGCGCGCGGCCATGGCGAGGCCGCATCCCGACAGCAGTACCCAGAGCATGCCCGAAATACCGCTCGCGATCAGTTGGGGGACGAGCAGCGCCGGGCTGATCGCGGCCATGTCCCTGCTCCTGTCCATCGATTCTATGCTGAACAGGGTGGCCATCGTACCGCCGCCGGTGATGAGCGTCAGTAAGGTCGACACAAGCGAATAGATCAGGAAGATGACGAGGAACGCGCCGAACAGCGCCCAGAAATTGCCGCGCGAACGCCGCCATGCTTCGCCGATCACGATTCGCCTGCGCAGCACGGTCAGCGGGAAGGCGAGGGCAAGGCGCACCGAGACGAACACCGCGAGAATATAGAGGCCGACCCCGATCACGATCGCCCATGCCGCGCCTCTGCCCGACGGAGCGGTGCCCGACCCGAACAGTCCGATCCCGCCGCCAAGCCCGAAGGCGATGGAGAGCAGCAGGAGGATCAGAAAAAATACGAGGAAAACGGCTATGCCGAGGCCGAGGATACGCAGTTCGTCCATGCCCACACGCAAATAGGCGTAGCGCGAATCCCGGGGTCGCAGAACGGCGCGATAGGCCGCATTGTTGAGGACCAGCAGCATCGCCATCAGAACGATATAATATAGCAACAGGCCGCCCATATGGCCGATCGCGGCCATGGGATCGAGGCCGGCGACATTGCCCGCCATGGTGGCCTGGAGCGAAGGCAGGATCAGCAGGCCGAACGGCAGCAGAAGCGCGATGTAGATCGCGGTCCAGATCGCCACGGCTCGCGGCTGCTCACGCGCGACCCGCACGCCTGCGCCGATGACGCTTCCCATATTCATCAATACTTCCCCCTGTCTTCCCCGGACATCCTGTTGCCATGGCAGGGCAGGGGGCGCCAGTCATAACAGCGGGGCGGGCGGTGAGAGGGAAGACGTGGCGCAGCGTCAGTCGAGCGACTTGACGATATCCTCGACCATCTTCTTGGCATCGGCGAGGAGCATCATCGTATTGTCCTGATAGAAAACCTCGTTATCGACGCCGGCATAGCCGACGCCGCCCATCGAGCGTTTGCAGAACAGGACCGTCTTGGCCGATGCGACATCGAGGATCGGCATGCCGTAAATGGGTGAGGTCTTGTCGGTCTTTGCCGCCGGATTGGTGACGTCATTCGCACCGATGACGAAGGCGACATCGGTCTGCGAAAACTCGCTGTTGATATCCTCCAGCTCGAAGACTTCATCATACGGCACGTTCGCTTCGGCGAGCAGCACGTTCATATGCCCCGGCATACGGCCCGCGACCGGGTGAATGGCATATTTGACCGTCACCCCCTCGGCCTTCAGCTTGTCGGCCATTTCGCGCAGCACGTGCTGCGCCTGCGCGACCGCCATGCCGTATCCGGGAACGATGATGACCTGTTCGGCCTGACTCATCAGGAACGCTGCGTCTTCGGCGCTGCCGCGTTTCCACGGACGGTCGATCTTTTCCCCGCCGCCCGAGGCGCCGCCGGAATCATCCGCGCCGAAGCCGCCCGCGATCACGCTGAGGAACGAGCGGTTCATCGCGCTGCACATGATGTACGAGAGGATCGCGCCCGACGATCCGACCAGCGCGCCGGTGATGATCATCGCGCTGTTGCCCAGCGTGAATCCCATCGCGGCAGCGGCCCAGCCCGAATAGCTGTTCAGCATCGACACCACGACCGGCATGTCCGCCCCGCCGATCGGGATGATGAGCAGAAAGCCGATGACGAACGACAGGACGGTGATCGTCCAGAATATCCACGGCGCCTGATCCTGTGTGAAATATGCGACAAGCCCAAGGATCGCTGCGAGCGTGCCGAGATTGAGGATGTGGCGACCGGGCAGCAGGATCGGCTTACCCGACATATTGCCGTTCAGCTTGGCAAAGGCGATGACCGAACCGCTGAATGTGATCGCGCCGATCGCGACGCCAAGCCCCATTTCGATCCGGCTGACGGGGAAGATGATGCCGTCGACAGCAATGCCGAACGCGCCCGGATTGAGATAGGCAGCGCAGCCGACCAGCACCGCGGCGAGCCCGACCAGCGAGTGGAACGCTGCGACGAGCTGCGGCATCGCGGTCATCGCAATGCGGCGTGCGATGGTCAGGCCGATCACCGCGCCGAGCGCGATGGCGGCAAGGATTTCGAAGATCGCCACAATGTCGATCCGCGCAAAAACCGGTCCGATTGCGGCGACCATCCCCGACGGCCCCTCCAGCACCAGCCCCACTGTCTCCATCGGCACATGCGTCACCAGCGTCGTGACGATGGCGATGCCCATACCGATCATGCCCAGCCGGTTGCCCCGGCGGCTGGTTGTCGGGCTGGAAAGGCCGCGCAGCGCCAGGATGAAACATATCCCGGCAACCAGATAGGCCAGCGCCACCCATGGATTAATCGGTGCTGCCTCGTGCATCTGCTATCCTTCCCCCGCTATCGTCATTGCGAGCGTAGCGAAGCAATCCAGCGGCACTGCCCGCAATATGGATTGCTTCGTCGCTGCGCTCCTCGCAATGACGGCAAACTCCATTATTTCTTCGCAGCCGCAGGCCGCTCCTTCTTCTTGTACATGGCGAGCATGCGTTCGGTGACGGCAAAGCCGCCGAAGATATTCACGCTGGCCAGCACCACCGCCAGCAGTCCCAGCCATTTCGCGGTCGCTTCGCCTGCCGCTGCACTGGCGATCAGCGCGCCGACGATAATGACAGATGAGATCGCATTGGTGACTGCCATTAGCGGCGTGTGCAGCGCGGGCGTCACTGACCAGACGACATAATAGCCGACGAAACAGGCCAGCACGAACACCGACAGGATAGAGATGAAATCCATTATGCTTGTCCCCATTCGGTCGATTGCTGCTGCGGCCGCGGCATCGTCGCGCGCCCGATCGCCCGACCTTCGCTTCTCCGGCCGGGCGAATATCGGCTCATGCGAGCAGCCGCTCGCTGACGACCCTGCCGTTCTGCGTCACCCGCACGGCAGTGCCGATCTCCTCGTCCAGCACCGGCTTTCCCGTTTCCTTGTCCCAAAAGGCGGAGAGGAAATTGTAGAGGTTGCGCGCGAACAGCGCCGAGGAATCGGTGGCGATCCGGCTGGCCACATTGGTATGGCCGACAATGCGCACGCCGTGCCGCTCGACCACCTGCCCGGCGACCGCGCCCTCGATATTGCCGCCCTGTTCGACGGCGAGATCGACGATCACGCTGCCCGGCTTCATCGTGGCCACCTGCGCATCCGAAATCAGGCGCGGGGCGGGCCGGCCTGGAATCAGCGCGGTCGTGATGACGATGTCCTGTTTGGCGATATGCGCGGAGACGAGTTCGGCCTGCGCCTTTTTATACTCCTCGCTCATTTCGGTGGCATAGCCGCCGGTGCCCTCTCCCTCGATCCCGGCGACATTTTCGACGAAGATCGGCTTAGCGCCGAGCGACTGAATCTGTTCCTTCGTCGCGGCGCGCACATCGGTCGCCGAAACCTGCGCACCCAGACGCCGCGCGGTCGCGATCGCCTGAAGCCCGGCAACGCCGACGCCCATCACGAAGCATTTCGCCGCCGACACGGTGCCCGCCGCCGTCATCATCATCGGAAAGGCGCGATCATATTCCGCCGCCGCGTCGAGCACCGCTTTATAGCCGGCGAGGTTCGACTGAGAGGACAGAATGTCCATCGACTGGGCGCGGGTAATGCGCGGCATGAACTCCATTGCCAGCGCCTCGATTCCCATTTCGGCATAGCGGTCCACCCGGGCGCGTTCGCCGAACGGGTTCAGCCCGGCGACCAGCCATGCGCCCTTCGGCATCGCGGTAAGGCTGTCCGGTTCCGGGCCCTGCACGGCAAGCACGATATCCGCGCCCGAAAGCACGGCAGCGCGATCGGCGATCGTCGCACCTGCTTCCTCAAAAGCGGTATCGCGATAGGATGCCGCCTCTCCCGCGCCGGTTTCCACTGCCATTTCGGCGCCCAGCGCGATGAATTTCCGGACGGTTTCGGGAACAGCGGCAACCCGGCGTTCGCCCGCAGCGGCTTCTTTCAGGACCGCGATCTTCACGTCAGGAGATCATCCACACGACCGCGACGACAATAATCGCCACGGCCAGAAGTCCCCATTTGAACAGCTTCGTAAAGGCGCTGTAGGTGCCCATATGGGCTTTCAGATCGCTGCTGTCGGCCATCTTCGGTCACCCTCCTCAACCTGTAATATGTATGTGTTAGCTTTAGGTGCCCCGATGCTCAAGCGTCATGGGAAGTTAAGTTTTTAAATGCGCTTTTACCGATTATAGCTATGGGTGACCTTTTATGGGACAGCCAAGGATCTGGGCATGACGCGAAACGGCCAGCGACTGTTGATGCTGATTGACGATGAACCGGCGCAGCGCCGCCTGGTTGCTGCGATTGCCGCCCGGCGGCAATGGCGCACGGTTCATGCCAATGATTCGGAAGCGGCGCTTGCAATCCTTGATACCAATGACGGTGCCTGTCTTGACGCGATCGTGATCGATTCGCGCGCGCCGGATTACGATGTTGCCGAACTGATCGGCGTATTGCGCGGCCATCGCCCGAACATGCCGATCCTGATCCTGACCGCGAACAGTTCGGTCGAGGCGGCGGTCAGTGCGGTGCGCGCCGGGGCGACCGACTTTCTGGTAAAGCCGCTTTCGCCCGAACGGCTGCTCGCCGCGCTCGATGCTGCAGTCGGCGGGGAAGGGAAGGGCGAGCTTCGCCCCCTCACCGAACGCATGTCGCAGCCGCTGGGCTTTGACGAGGTCGTCGGCTCCGCACCGCAATTCCGCTCGGCGCTGGCGATCGCGGCCAAGGCGGCGCGCGCGCGTGTCCCTGTGCTGATCGAGGGGGAAAGCGGCACCGGCAAAGAAGTGATTGCCGAGGCGATTCATGCCGCATCGCCCCGCCATGCGAAACCGATGGTGCGGGTGAATTGCGGTGCAATCCCCGCCAATCTGGTCGAATCGGAATTGTTCGGGCACGAAAAGGGCGCGTTCACCGGCGCGTTCGAGCGCAAGATCGGACGGTTTCGCGAAGCAGACGGCGGCACGCTGTTCCTTGACCGGGTCGGCGAAATGCCGCTCGACGCGCAGGTGCGATTGCTGCGCGTGCTGCAATCGGGCGAAGTGCATCCGCTCGGCGCGCGTCATTTCCACGCGGTCGATGTGCGCGTGATAGCCGCGACCAACAAAAGATTGCTGGACGAGATCGAGGCAGGGCGGTTCCGCGAAGATCTCTATTATCGGCTCAACGTGGTGCAGGTGACGCTGCCGCCGTTACGCGAACGCAGCGGCGATATCGCGCCGCTTGCCCGCCATCTGCTCGCGCGGATCGCGCGTCAGCCGGGGCTGCGCCCGCTGGGGATTACCGACGATGCGCTGTCGCTGCTCGCCAGCTATGAATGGCCGGGCAATGTGCGCCAGCTGCACAATGCGCTGTTTCGCGCATCGGTGCTGGCCGAGGGCGATGCGCTGACCCGCGCCGATTTCCCCAAGATTGCCGAACTGGCAAAGGGGAGCGGCCGGGCGATGGGGCCGATGGCGCGCGATATCGGCCATGCGGGGGTGACGCTGTTCCATCCCGACGGCAATCTGCGCGCGCTTGAAGAAATCGAGGCGGATGTGATCCGCCTTGCCATCGGCCATTATCGCGGGCGCATGACCGAGGTTGCCCGGCGGTTAGGGATCGGGCGTTCGACGCTGTACCGCAAGCTCAGCGAGCTTGGCATCGATCAGCACGCCGCCTGAGCGAAGTTTCGGGAACGCCACGTGGAGTGATGATTTAACGGGATATGCGACGCACGACGATATTCTTCGTGGCGGCGATCGCCGGACCGATCGCGGCATGCCACCAATCGGCGCCCAGGCGCGAAGTCGCCAATGCGCAGGATCAGGCAACGCATCCGGCGGCTGAGGGCCGATGGCGGGAATATCGCAACGACCGGTTTGGCTATGTCATTGCCGTGCCGCCGGGGTTCAGCGCCGATCCGGCACCGCAAAATAATGACGGGCGAATCTTTCGCAGCGGCGACGCGGCGCTTCGCGTCGCCGGATCGCACAATGTGCTGGGCGCGCGCTTTGCCGATCAGATTGCCCAGATGCGCGACGATCAGACCGATGTTGCTTTGCTTTCCCAAACGCCGATGACCTGGCGTGCGAGGGGACGAAGCGGGGACGGCTGGGTGGTCGATATGTTGCTCGCCCGCGTCGGCGACGACAAAAGGATCGCGGCATGGTTTAGCTATCCCGGCAATGCGAGCGAACAATTGGCCCAGCTTGCCGATCGCGCGCTCGGTTCGCTGAAACTGATCGGGCGAATCGGGCCGGTGCGGTTTCGCTATGCGCCGCAGCGTTATAGCTCGACCGACGTGATGATGCAGACTCCGCCCGCTTATGACCGCGAATTGCGCGCGGTGAAGCTGATCCCGGTCCGCCGGGCCGCTCAGCTTGGCGAGGTGGGGTGCCGCTACGGCCTTTCGGGCAAGACGGAACGATGCAGCGCGCCGAAGGAGGCGGGACTCGCCTTCGCAATTGACGACCGCTCGATTGCCGCGGTGCGCGCCGCCTTTGCCGATGATGCGATCCGGCCGCGAACGCTGGCGGGCGTTACCGGCTTTTCCGTTACGCAGCAGGCGGAGGGGGAGGGCGTGCGCTACAGCTTCCTGCCCGTGGGAGAAAAGACGCTGGTGATCGAGCGGCTATGGCGCAACGGCGGCAACAGCTCGTCCTATAACCGCGTGCTCAAATCGCTGAAACTGGACGGCTGAGACCGGCGGTCAACCGCGCATCGGGCCGGTCAGCGCCGCATCCTTCATCCCTCGCCATACCCGAAGCGCCTGCGCAGTTTCGAAAACATCGTGCACGCGCAGCAATTGCGCGCCGAGTTCAGCGCCCTTCAGCGCGAGCGCAAGGCTACCGCCCAGTCGCTGATCGGCGGGCGCTTCGTTCGAGAGCGCGCCGATCAGCCTCTTGCGGCTGGCGCCGAGCAGGATCGGGCAGCCAAGCGCATGGAACAGCGCAAGGCCGTTCAGCAGCGCCAGATTGTCGGTCATTGTTTTGCCGAAGCCGATGCCGGGATCGATCAGGATGTTGCGACGATCGACCCCCGCCGCCGTAACTGCGTCGATCCGCGCCTCCAGCCAGTCGTAAATCTCGATCAGCGGATCAGCATGACCCGTCCCGCCATGCGGCCCCTTTTTCGGATCGGGCGAGTGCATCAGCACGACCGGGCAGCCCGCTCGCGCCACCACCCCGACCGCCCGATCGTCCCATAGAAGCGCCGCGACGTCATTGACGATATGCGCGCCCGCCGCGAGCGCTGCTTCCATCACGCCAGCTTTGCGCGTGTCGATCGATACCGCCACGCCCGATGCGGCAAGGCGTTCGACGACCGGTACGGTGCGGCGAATCTCGTCTCCCTCCCACACCGTCTCCGAACCCGGTCGCGTCGATTCGCCGCCGACATCGATGATCGCCGCTCCGGCAGCGCTCATATCGAACCCGGCGTTCGCCGCGCCCTCCACATCGTCCAGATGCCGGCCGCCGTCCGAAAAACTGTCGGGCGTCATGTTGAGGATGCCCATCACCAGCGGCTGGTCGAAGCGGAGAACCCGATCGCCCGCGTGGATCGCCGGGCGCTGGGCAGCGATCCGCTCCGCCTGTTCCGAGAGCCGTTCGGCCTGGGATTCCGAAAGGGCGGCGATCAGCGCGGGCAGCGCAGCGACGGGGATCGTCGCCTGCACTATGCGCCGCGCCACCGAAACCGCGATCAGCTCATAGGCGGCAAACCACAGCAGTCCACCGGCGAGCCGGACCACCTCGCCGTCGCGCCCCACCGGCGTATCGGCGAACTGGACCGGTCGCAGATAGAGGCGCGCATCGCGGGGAATGGTGGCGGGATTGATGGTCATGCGCGCCGCCACCGCCGATCAGGGCTGGGTGGCGAGCAGATAGGTCTGGCGCACCGAATCGATGGGCAGCAGTGCTCCCTCGACCTCATGATGCCAGAAGGTCCAGCCATTGCAGGAAGGTGCATTCTGCACGGTCGAACCGACCTTGTGGATCGATCCGGTGACGCAATCGCAAGTCAGCGATCCGTCCGCACCTACAATCGCGCGCCAGCGCCGCTTTGCGTCGGTCAGCACCGTGCCGGGCGCGAGATAGCCATTCTCCACCAGCTGGCCGAATGCGACGCGCGGCGCCTTTTTGGTATTCGCCTGCATGGTTTTGAGCTGCGATTCGTCGAGCGGGAGTGCCGCCTCGATCCGCTCCTGCGCGGCTTCGATATAATTGATTTCGCGCTCGATCCCGATCCAGCGGCGCCCGAGCCGCTTGGCGACCGCGCCGGTGGTGCCGGTGCCGAAAAACGGGTCGAGAATGACATCGCCGGGCTTCGATGCGGCAAGCATCACACGGTACAGAAGCGCCTCGGGCTTTTGCGTCGGGTGAACCTTGGCCCCGCCTTTTTTCAGCCGCTCCGGCCCGCCGCAGATCGGAAATTCCCAATCCGAGCGCATCTGAAGCTCGTCATTCAGCGTCTTCATGCTGCGATAGTTGAAGGTGTATTTCGCCTTCTCGCCCATCGACGCCCAGATGAGCGTTTCGTGCGCATTGGTGAAGCGCGTGCCGCGGAAATTGGGCATCGGATTGGCCTTGCGCCAGACAATATCGTTCAGGATCCAGAAGCCCAGATCCTGCACCGCCGTGCCGACGCGAAAGATATTGTGATAGCTGCCGATCACCCAGATCGACCCGTCATCCTTAAGGATGCGGCGCGCTTCTTTCAGCCATGCTTTCGTAAACTTGTCGTATGCAGCGAAGCTGTCGAACTTATCCCAGTCATCGGTGACCGCATCGACCTGGCTGCCGTCGGGGCGCGCGAGATCGCCGCCCAGTTGCAGATTATAAGGCGGATCAGCGAAGATCATGTCGATCGACTTTGCGGGAAGCGATTTCATCGCCGCGATGCAATCGCCCATCAGGATCGTATCGAGCGGAAGCGCCGCCGGTGCCTTCGCCACTGCGGCCCGCGACCCCGTCCTGACCTTCTCCAAAACCCCCATGAATCAATCCCTTTCAATAACAGTCGCGGTTTTCTGCGGATTCTGACGAGTCCGTCAAGCGCTGATCGGGAAAGGCGCTGTTGCAGCGATGCGCTCCGCCACCGGAACATTCGGGCATTCGGGAAGATGTTGAGTCCGCAAGTTATCCACAGGCACAAGGGATGGGGTGTGACGGAAAAGACTCAGGTTTTTCGATCGCCGTCATCGCGATGGCGATTGCAGTCGGGGAAAGGGTAAAATTCGGCGCGAATGCGATTCGAACCGGCACAGTGATTCGAATGCGCCGAATCAACCAAGCTATCCGCGCTCCGCTGTCGGTATCACCAACGGCAATTCCGCCTGCGCCACGGGGGCGAAGCTGCGGCGGTGGAGCGGGGTGGGGCCATATTCGCGCAGCGCGCGCAGATGACGGGGGCATCCATAGCCCTTGTTCGAATGCCAGTTATATTGCGGATGCGCTTCGGCATGGGCGATCATGATCGTGTCGCGGGTATGCTTGGCGATGATCGAGGCAGCCGCGATGCACATCGCCTGCGCATCGCCCCCGACGATCGCCGTGGCCGGCCAGCTCCAGCGGGGCAGTCGGTTGCCGTCGACCAGCACATGGCCCGGCGGCGATTCAAGTGCTTCGACGGCCAGCGTCATTGCCTTCATCGTCGCCCAATAGATGTTGAGCCGGTCGATCTCGTCAGGCTCGACAATGCCGATGCCGATAATCGCGCGTTCGCGGATGCGTTCGTAGAGCGTCGCGCGTTTCACGGCGCTCAGCTTTTTCGAATCGTCGAGACCGCGCGGACAATTGCGTTCGGGCAGGATGACGGCGGCCGCAACCACCGGTCCGGCAAGCGGCCCGCGTCCGGCTTCATCCACGCCGCACACGGGCGCAGGGAACAGTTTTTCGTGTCTGCGGCTAGGCATGGTCTCGCGCTTCCGGTGCGACGGTCCATAAATTGCACAGCTCGCGCATGTCCATGCGTGCAAGCTCTTCGACGATCGCCCCGCGCATCACCCGCCGCGCATCCGCCGCGTCGACATCGGCGAAGGCCCGGTCGCGCGTCGCTGCATCCGGCCAGCGGGCAAAAGCGCAAAGCGTGCCGTCGCCACGGTCGAACAGCGCCGAACCGTGCGAGCCATGGCGTTTGAGCGCGTGCGTCATCGCCGCCCATGCTTCGATAAAAGCGGCGCGTCGATCGGGGGCGATTCGCCAGTGGAAAAAGGTCGCCAGCATCGCGTCGGGTTCGCCGCTCATTCGCCCGGAACCCGCCAGGGCGGAAAGCGGCGCATCTCGCCCGCCTGATACAGGCAGACGGTGTTTCCGGCGGGATCGGTCAGCCGCGCCTCGCGCCAGCCCCATTTCTCATCGCGCGGATCGCTGTCGAACTTCAGGCCGAGCAGCTTCAGCGTCTCGACCGTCACGTCGAGATCGCCGCATTCGAAATAGATGACCGGTGCCCCCCCGATCTCGTCCGCCGCCTCGATCGAAAAGGTCGCGCCGCCCTCGCTTTCGAACCGGGCATAGCGCGGACTCGACCGCACAATCTGTTTCAGCCCGAGCATGCGATAGAAATGCTCGCTCGCCGCAAAGTCGCGCACCGGGACGGTGATCTGGTTGAGCATCGGCGCCCAGCGGGTGGGGTTGCAGTCGAGCCGCACTGCCTGTTGCCCCATCGGCCCGTGCCCCGCCCCGAAGCCCGGTGCCTCGCGAAGCGACAGGCGGACGAAGCGGCGCGCCCGCTCGACTGCCTGCGGCAGCGTCCAGTCCTTGGCCATCTCGGTGGCGATGGCGCTCGAGAGGGTACAGCCGGTGCCGTGATGATGGTCGGTGTCGATCCGCGGATCCTCCCACGCGATTTCGGGCGGATGTTCGGGGTCGACGCCGAACAGCCAGTCGGTCACCGTATCGCCTTCGCCATGGCCGCCCTTTACGAGCACCGCACAGCCGCGCGCATCGGCAAGCGCGCGCGCTGCCTTTGCCTGAGCGGCGGGCGTGCGTGTGGCTTCGCCCGACAGCGCGGCAAGCTCCGGCAGATTGGGGGTGGTGAGCGTCGCGACCTGCATCAGCCGCTCGAACGCGGCGATGCTTGCTTCATCGGCAAGGCGCGCGCCGCTCGATGCCACCATCACCGGATCGAAGATGATCGGCAGCTCGGGCAGCGCGGAGAGACGCTCGGCCAGCGCGCGCGCGGTGCGGAGCGATCCGATCATCCCGATCTTGATCGCGTCGACCCCGATATCGTCGATCACCGTGTCGATCTGCGCCAGCACCATATCGGTGGGGATGGCGTGAACATCGCTAACGCCCAGCGTGTTCTGCGCCGTGACCGCAGTGATTGCGGTCATGGCATGGCCACCAAGCATCGTGACCGTCTTTATATCCGCCTGGATACCGGCACCGCCGCCGGAATCGGACCCGGCAATAATCAGAATGCGCGGGGGCGTCATATGCGTGCTCCTGCCGCGCCAACGAGCGCGCCTATATATAGGGAAATAGGAATGGCGTGTTGCATCGCGCCTATGTGCCATCGCCGGCGGCCCATTTACAGGGGGGCGAGTCGTCGTGTCGCTGCGGACCTTAGGTGCGCCTAACCGGAATCGCAGCGATCCGGGTGACCGAAAAGCCGATTCATGGTCGATTCCATGGAACGATTCGGTTGATTCGAGGGTTTTCACCCTTCGCGCATCACGATCGCACAGTGTTTTTCGGCCGTGAAGCCCGCAGAAAACCAATCTTTTTTGAAAAGATGTCGGAAAAGTTTCAAAAAGGGTTTGACGGGTGTGGGGTGTATGCGTAGAAGCCACTTCACCGACGCGGCGGGCCACACGGAACGCTT
>NZ_SNWD01000016.1 GCF_004361835.1 Stakelama pacifica | reverse complement strand
TCCTCGCTGAACCTCGATCGCTTCATTCGTCCGTCTCCTTGTCGAAGGCCGGACTCTACCTATCAATGGAGGAAATCTAGGGGCTCAGACCAGCATCGAGCTTTGAAAAGATCGATTTCATATGCCCCTTTATCGTATCCTCGGACAGCGCGAGTTTCGCCGCGATCTGTTTGTTCGAATTTCCTGCAGCGGCAAGTTGCAGAACTTCGCATTCTCGCGGGCTTAACCCGCGGTCGCCGATATGTTGAGCGATCTGGCTGGCGACCTCTGCATTCAGATGCTTGCCCCCGTTATGCACCGAGCGGATTGCGTCTAGCAATTCGCGGCGCAGGCTTGATTTCAGCAAATATCCGGCTGCACCCGCCCGCATCGCCTGCAGTGCGCGTGCATCCCCGGAATAGGTGGTAAGCACGATAATACGCGCCTCGGGGAATTCAGCGCGTATTTCCCGGATAGCGCCCACGCCATCGAGCTGAGGCATTTGCAGGTCTATCAGCAACAAATCGGGGTGAAGATCGCGATATAACGCCACTGCCTCAATTCCCGTCGCGGCCTGTCCGACAACCTCCATGTCCGTCTGCCCCTCGATCACGATCTGCACGCCTTCGCGGAGCAAAGGATGATCGTCGGCAATAAGGATGCGGATCGGCTTGGCGGTCGGGGAAGGCAAGGGGCGGCTTCTTAATGTTCGCGGTACCAATTCTCTTACCGCAATGAAGTGGAGAAGACGAGGTGCAGTTCCGGAACGAAACCGGTTTTATGTCAATATATTACGCGCTGCGTCCCTCAAAAGGTCAGGGGTTATGTCCTTCCATTCGAGTCCGGAAGAGAATGTCCAGCGGCGAAGTGAGAATCCTTCCTGCCGATCTTGCCCATGCATCTTCAGCACGCGCAGTACATTGGCGAAGATGGTAGCTGCGGTGCCTGCAGTTCTTTCCGGGCCGATGCCGCTATCCTGAAGCAAGGGCGCGAAGAATACGCTTGCCATGCCAAGCCGAAGCGCTTCTCGCATGGCGACTGCAGCAGCGACGCCGGTGACTGAGGGCGTCCATGCGTCGGCATCTCCAAGGCCGATCAGCAAGACCGCACGCGCAGCGATTGTTGCGGGAAGCGACGAGAGAAGCATGGTATCGCCCTCCTTTGCGTGAAACAGTCCGTCGCTGCGTACTGCCTCCAACGCACCCGTCAGCGCCCTGTCAAGTAGATGGAGCGAGCCCGAAAGAGGGCGTCCATTGGCCTGTTGGGTGAAAAGACCGATAACGCAAAATTCGGCAGGGAATTCCAGCGGGCTGCGGGTATCAACATCGAATTCGATACCATGCCAATGCCCGATTTGAACCGGTTGGTGAGATGCTCCTCCGGCGTCAGATGTAATCATTGAAGCGCGTCGCAGGACAATGGCTGGTTCGAGGAGGCGAGCTACAGTTCACGTGTTAAAGCCTTCGGTCGTTCAGGGTGAAAGCTAGCTCGCGAAATTACATACGCCTTGGATAAACTCGACATGATTTGTATTTGTTCGATCCCCGGAGGAGTGGGGCCGCGCCTCAGTTGTGCGGCGAATTCGACCGGCTACCTGGATTATTTCGTATTTGGACCAGCGCGCCGAGCGCTTCCCCGCTCAGCTATTTCGAATACGCAAACACCTGCCCATTCTCGATGCATCCATGACTGGCTTGCGATCGTCGATCCAAAAGCGCCTTCCAGAAATATTGCGCCCATGAAGATTGGACTGATCCGCGCACGTACCTGGCCATGCAGCGCAAAAGAACGTGCGGGTTAAATACCAGTGCGCTTTGCACCGCGAAAGGACGCAGGACTACCGGGGTGCCTGCTGCGATTGAGCTTGGGAGGTCGTTTGCAGTTTATCGGGGACGTTGGGAGGACGTAGCATCGATATGTTCCTCATTTGCGCGAGGGTGACTTGAGAGCCCCGGACTTTCGCAAACGGGGATGGACACGACCCGAAAGGGGGGATTGTCTCGACTAGCGTTCTCTTGTTTTCAATCGGATGCGATTTCGAGGAGATAAACGGTGGCATGTGAGGCGGAGACAGAAGAATGCGCCCCTGACACGGTGGTGATCGTTGACGACGATCCGCTGGTTCGCGATTCGATGGATTGTCTGTTCCGTTCGGTCGGGCTCAGCGCACTTTGCTTTTCCTCGGCGGAAGACGCCTTGCGGGCGGACTTTCCCGATGGGCCCTCCTGCGTGGTAGCCGATATTCGGATGCCGCAAATTGGCGGCTTTGAGTTTCAGGAGCAACTACATCAGCGTGGCGATGATCTGCCCGTCATCTTTGTGACAGGGCATGGCGATATTCCCATGTCGGTGCGCGCGATGAAGTCAGGAGCGGTCGATTTTCTTTCAAAGCCTTTTCGCGATCAAGATGTGCTCGATGCCGTTTGCAGTGCCTTAAACACCGCCCGCCAGCGGCTTGCAGAAACCCGGACCACCAATATTGTCCGAGAACGATTTGCTACGTTGACGGCGCGTGAGCGTCAGGTGATGACTGGTGTGGTCCGTGGTTTGCTTAACAAACAGATTGCCTACGAACTGGGTCTCAGCGAGATTACGGTGAAGTTGCATCGTTCCAGCCTGATGAAAAAAATGATGGTCCGAAGCGTTCCCGACCTTGTGCGTGCGGAGCAACTCGTGGCGGAATAGCGCCGGTTACGCTGCCTCTATCTGCGTTGCTTCAATAGACAGGGGGATGCGCAGATCGACCGCCGCGCCGCCTATAGGAAGGTTTCGCACAGTCATCGTTCCGCCATGCACCTGGATCGCATCCCGGCAGATTGCAAGCCCAAGGCCCATTCCTTCGCGCCGCGTCGTCTGAAATGGTTCGAGCAACCGAGCCATTGCTTCCTCCTCCCAGCCTGGTCCGTGATCAGACACCGTCAGAGTAACAGCGCCCCCCGCAACTGAGCTGGCGATGCGCACAATACGGTCACACGGGTCGACATCTTCCATTGCCTGAAATGCATTTCGAACAAGGTTAATTATCACCTGTTGCAACAGAATTGTGTCGCCGATGATAGCAGCATGAGATGCGTTCAGATGGTATGAGACTCTGCCGAAATATTCGTTCGCTTCGCGCTGAAGCAACGGTGTCAGGGAGATCAGAAGGTCATCGGGCGAGACAGGTTTCAACGCATGCTGCGCCTGTCCTGAGAGCGCACGCACACGCTGTATCACCTCCTGGACATGATCGACTGCGCCGACCAGCTTGCCAAGCGCAGATGTGGTCTCGACCAGATCGGGTTCGGGACGCGCAATCCAACGGGAAGCAGCTGCGGCATAGCTGCGCACAGCAGAAAGAGGCTGGTTGATTTCATGCGCGATCATCGCTGACATTTGGCCTATCGCGGTGGTACGCTGAGCGCGTTCCAGCTGCAGGCGCATCGTTTCGATTGATGCGGCCATGCGATTGCGTTCTGTGACCTCAAGAATTGACGCTACCACGCGGTCAAGAGTTCCAGTTGCGGGAATGCCGATAGCAACGATAATGTCGACCATCGTTCCGTCGCGTCGTCTGACGCTGGTTTCGGATTGAAATACCGGCGCTCGCGCATCAAGGGCAATTAGGAACTCCGCGAAACTTACGTCATCATTTGGAAGAAATTCATGAAGGTGACTATAAAAGTCCTCCGCGTCCTCAAATCCTAGCAGGTCGAGTGCCTTCTGGTTTACGTCGGTAATTCGGACCAGTCTGCGGAGCGCGTCTACGAGTTCGGGGTTCGCTGAAAAATGCGCGTTGAGATCAGTGATCCCGGCTGCACGCAACGAACCGAGTGCTTGATCGACCTGTCGAAAATCATGTTCCCATATCGCAATAGCAAGACCGTTTATGATCCGTCGATGTCGGTGTTCACTGGCCCGAAGTGAGTCAAAGCTTCGCTGCGTGCCTTGGATCAGCCAAATTGTGATCGCGTTCGCCGCCAGGCTGACGAGCATGCGCATGATCGCTGTCAAACTTGGAGAAGGGAGATGGTTGAACAAGAAGCTGATGAGCGTCAGCCCTGCGCATAGCAGACCAGCCAGCAGACTTCCTGCGCGGTCGGTATTTCGAGCTAGCAGCATCATTGGCAGCACGTAAAGAACGGCGATTGCGCCGGCGAAACTGGTAAAGGTGTCGAGCGAAAATATACCGATAATGAGGATGATCGCCGTGGCGGTGCGGATTAATCCGTAAAAAGCGTCTGAGCGCTGAAGATCAATCGGTCTGAGCATAGGTGCAAATATGCCGTGACGCTCCCATGGCACCTAGACCCGGAAGAATATCCGCGCACCCCACTTTAGGGTTGTGGTTGGAGAATGTGCTTGCCGTGTCGCGCTTAAAGGAACCGCCACGAGATTATGGGAAGCCCTAGATGCCGTAATGGGCCGGCGTCGCGAACGGTTGGATGGCTGTCCGTCAGAATGTGTTGTTAAGAGGGGTGAGTAGCCCCTAGGTGACGACCAGGGCATCGTGTTGCCGCCGCTAATTTGAGCTGATGTCGTTGGCTTGCGCACGTGGATCTCGCGCAGGACCTGGGCCCTGGATCAAAGTCAGGCATCCCACACGGAACGGCTTTAGCTGAGACCAGCCAGCAGACGGCAGGATTGGCCAGCGTGACCGCATCGAGAACAGCAAATCAGGTTGCGTTAAAGTCGGGGTCTTCCTCGCTAGATTTTTTTGGCGCGGTGCCTTTCCATGCGACAAGTGCGTGGCTATCCTGATTAACGAGCCTCAGATGATCTGCCGTAAAACCGCGCACATAGATGGTTAAAGTATTGGCGTGACGGTCCTGCCGCCCCAGCCAAGCACTGATTGCCCCAGCTAAAGGGACGGGAAACTGAGGTTTTCCGTAGCTTGGCGGGGCTTCAACCATCGCAGTGGCGTCAATTGACGCCAGTCGATGGAGCCAGTCCCTGATGCCAGCGATCGAAAACGTCACCCGCCGGGGCGCGGTTTACTGGTGGCGTCGAAGGCTGCGCTTGGCGCCCGCGAGCGCAAATCCTATAACCGTTGTGACGATGGTCAGCCTTCTGACGAAGGACCAGCCCGCCGCGCGTCGGCGCGCGGTGGCGATGACCGGGCGGAGTGAGAGGATACGGCCTATACGAAAAGGTCGAGCGTGATCACCTGACCGCCGACCAGGTCAGTGCCGTGTTTCAGGAGGAGATGGTCCGCTACCGGAACATGCTCGCGTATCAGCACCTGTCGATCCAGCGGGACGGCGAAGGGAATGTCGCGGAACGCTTCGCTGCCAAGCAGCGCTTAGGCTTATCGGGCCAGCCATCCGCCGTCGACCGCGAGGATATGGCCCTGAACGTAGCGCGCAGCGTCGCTTGCCAGAAAAACCGCCGCACCGCCAAGATCGCCGGGTTCGCCCCATCGCCCGGCCGGGATACGGTCAACGATCGCCTTGTTGCGCGCTTCATCTGCCTGCAACGCTGCGGTGTTGTTGGTTGCGATATAGCCCGGCGCTATCGCATTGACGTTGATGCCCTTGCCTGCCCATTCGTTCGCGAGCAGCTTGGTCAGGCCGCCGATTCCACTTTTGGACGCGGTATAGCTCGGCACGCGGATACCGCCCTGAAAGGTCAGCATCGACGCGATGTTGATGATCTTGCCTTGCGACTGCGCAATCATGTGCCGGGCGGCGGCCTGACACAGAAAGAATGCGCTTTTGAGGTTGGTGTCGATCACCGCGTCCCAATCGGCCTCGCTAAAATCGACCGCATCGGCGCGGCGGATAATTCCCGCATTGTTGACGAGGATGTCGAGCCTGCCGAACGCGGCCAGCGTTTCATCCACGATGCGCTGGACCGGTTCGATCGTCGAAAGGTCGGCAGCGATGATCACGGCCTTGCGCCCCATGCGCCGCGCCGCCTCCACGGTATCATCCGCCGGAGTCCGTCCGACACAGGCAAGATCCGCGCCCGCCGCGGCCAGCGCGAGCGCGATCGCCTGACCGATGCCGGTATTCGCACCGGTGACGACCGCCGCCTTTCCCGAAAGGTCGAATGGGTTATGCATCATCGCTCTCGTTTCGCTTCAGGAAATGACGGATTCGGGGGCGTTCGCGTCGGACAGTTTTTTGAGATAGTCGCTGATATCCTGATCCTGCGCATTGGCATAGAAATGGTTTGCGAACTGGTCGCCGGCGATCGTTGCGCGCAACAGGTCCTGATCGACACTCTTCAGCACCGTCAGCATGTCGCGACAGGTCGCCTCCTTCAGCTTGCTCAGAACGCCGCGATTGGTCCGCATGATTTCGGCGCGTTCCTTGGGATAGCCCAGTCCCGGCTCGCCTTCGAACAGCTTACGATAGCAATCCTGAAGATTGAGTTCAGCAGCCCAGCCGAAACCCTTGGCATAGGGCATTGAAATCGCGTTGCCGTCATTGATCTGCGCAAAGAGAAACGCATCGGTCGGATCGATAACCAGCCCGCAAAACACGCCCGGCATCGCGTTGCAGGCGAGCATCGACCCCATGCCGGTGCCGCAGCCGGTCACGACGAAATCGACCGCCTTCGAATTGAGGAGAATGCCGGTCAGCAGGCCGTTCATGACATAGGTCAGCGAGGCCTTATCCTCGGCAGTGTACATGCCGTAGTTGAATACCTGATGCCCCAGCGGCTCGGCGACCGAGATAAGCGCGTCGTAAATGATGCCATTCTTCGCGGCCTGGCTGTTTTCGGTGATAAGCGCGATCTTCATGGGTGAGGTCCTTTGCTGGTCGGCGTTTACGTCGCTGCGGCGCGCCGCTGGTGATCGGTGTAATGAGTTCGGCACGCGTCATGGCGTCTCACCGGGATGGCGCGCGCGGCACGAGCGGAGGCGTCGAAGCCGACAAAGGCGGGAAGGTCCATCGTCCCGATCATCCTATCGACAGCTCCCCATCGTCGGCGCGGAGATTCTCTGCGCATCGTTAGGGGGCGTTTACCCGATCGGCGCTATTTTCACAATATGCCACGATGAACTATTATATAGGATGCGTCTCGGCGCAATGGAAACAGGATCCGCGCGCGCGTTTTGCCGCGATGCGATGCTGCGCCTGCCCGCCGCGAAAAGGGCGAAACTCAATCGCCCGGAGCGCGCTGGCACGCCTGAACAGAACGGCGCCCGCTGATCGAACCTTTATGGTTGCGATGCGAGCGCTGCTCCCAGTTCATCGGCGGCCTGACGCACCTGCGGAGCCAGTTCCGCCATGCGGGCATCGCTCATATAAACGGCCGCCGCAGCGACATTGATCGCTGCGATGATCTCGCCATGCTGGTTGCGGACGGGTGCGGCTACCGAATGGATCGAATCCGGCGGCGGCCCGCGCTGCAGAACGACGTCATTGCTGCGCGCAGCGGCCAGATCGGCCAGCAGCGCTTTGCCTTTGTCGGCCAAGCCGCCCGCTACCGCGATGCGTCGGACATTTTCGTCATCGTCATCGATCAGCAATGCCTTCCCCATACCGGTTTCGGGCAACAAACGACGCGATCCCGGCTGGGTGGTGACAGAAACCCGCTCGTTTCCATGCGCGCGCAAAAGATGCACCGAATCGTCGCCGTCACGCCGGCCGAGAAACGCGCTCAGCCCGGTCTTTTCGGACAGCGAATCGAGATAGGGCCGCGCCAGTGTCGCGATATCGGTCTGTTTGCCCGCACGGTGACTGAGCCGAAGCAGCGCGGGGCCGCCGCGAAACCGACCATTGCCGCCCTGCGCCAGAAATTCACGTCCGGCCAGCGCGCTGACCAGACGATAGGCGACACCGCGCGGAAGCCCGGACCGCCGGGTAAGTTCGGCGAGCGTGAGCGATTCATCGACGGCGAGCTCGAGCAATTCGAGGCCGCGCTCAAGCGTCTGCGTTCCGGCCTTGCGGGTCACGATGCCATGCCCCCGTCGCCGGATCGATATGGAGTCGGATAAGCGGCGCCGAAACGGCGCAGGGCTGGGCTGGAACACATGGCGCCTTCATAGCAGACTCGCGACCGCTCGCCAGCCTGTCCTGTTCCGGCCCATCAAACATAGCGACGTGCATGGGGCAGGGCTTTTCCGGCAGCGCAATCGCTTTGCAGAGCGCCTGCCCGATAATTTTTGCTGATTGGCGGCCCGGCGGTTTGACGGAGACTTTTCCATCAATTAAAGACATGTCTCATAAAGTGGAATTATGTGAGTGGGGATGAGCTGGCAGCGGCGACCTGCTCCTGCCACGCATAAGAAGGGGGAGCATCAAGGTGGCGATCGTCCAGTTGCCGAAGATCAAGCATGTCAGGGCCTTTACCGTCCGTGGCGGTGGTGCCGATTATCACGACCAAGGCGCTGGTCACTGGATCGACGACCATATCGCTACGCCGATGTCGCGCTATCCCGAATATCGCCAGAGCCGACAGAGTTTCGGCATCAACGTGCTCGGCACGCTGGTGGTCGAGCTGGAGGCGGAGGATGGCACGACAGGCTTTGCCGTTACGACAGGCGGCGAACCCGCAGCGTTCATCGTTGAAAAGCATCTGTCGCGCTTTCTCATCGGTCGCAGCCCGCAGGAATATGAGAAAATCTGGGATCAGATGTATTTCTCGACCCAATATTACGGGCGCAAGGGGCTTGTGGTGAACGCAATTTCGGGCGTGGACCTTGCGCTGTGGGACCTGCTCGGCAAGCTGCGCGGCGAACCTGTCTATCATATGCTGGGCGGCGCAGTGCGCGACGAACTGCAATTCTACGCAACCGGGGCGCGGCCGGACATTGCAAAGGAACAGGGTTTTATCGGCGGCAAGCTGCCGCTCCATCACGGTCCCGCCGAGGGGCTGGAAGGGATGGACAGGAATATCGCACTCCTCGCCGATATGCGCGCGAAATGCGGCGACGATTTCTGGCTGATGTACGATTGCTGGATGAGCCTCGACCTCGATTATGCGACACGGCTCGCGCATCGGGCGTGGCATGAATGCGGCCTGAAATGGATCGAAGAGGCGCTCTCCCCCGACGATTACTGGGGCTATGCGCAGCTCAGGAAGAACGCACCCAAAGGACTGCTCGTCACCACCGGCGAGCATGAGGCGACGCGCTGGGGCTTCCGGATGCTGATGGACATGGAATGCTGCGACATCATCCAGCCTGATGTGGGCTGGTGCGGCGGCGTGACCGAACTCATAAAGATCGCCAATTATGCCGATAGTCGCGGCGTGCTGATGATCCCGCACGGCTCCTCGGTCTACAGCTATCATTTCGTCATCACCCGGCACAATTCGCCCTTCGCCGAATTCCTGATGATGCATCCCGGCCCGACCGAAGTGGTGCCGATGTTCGCGCCGCAATTGCTGGGCGAACCCGTGCCGCGCAACGGCCGCATCCGCGCGAGCGAACTCGATAAGCCCGGCTTCGGGGTCGAGCTCAATCGCGACATCGCCCTTCACCGCCCCTATTCGAACTGAGGAAATCTGCATGAAGCTCTGTCGTTACGGCCAGCCCGGTCACGAAAAGCCCGGCGTCATCGACAGCGATGGCAAGCTGCGCGACCTGTCGGACGTGGTTTCCGACCTGACCGCCGAAACCCTGGCGCAGGCCTTCGCCGCCGATATCGACAGCCTCCCCCTTGTCGAGGGCGAGCATCGCTTCGGCGTGCCCGTCGCTGGCATTGGCAAGATCGTCGCGATCGGTCTCAATTATCGCGACCATGCGATCGAATCGAACCTGCCGATCCCGACCGAACCGGTCATGTTCATGAAGGCGGTTTCCAGCCTTAGCGGTCCCAATGACGATGTAATGCTGCCGCGCGATTCGACGCATGGCGACTGGGAAGTCGAACTGGGCGTCATCATCGGCAAGACGTGCCGCTATGTCGAAAAGGACGCGGCGCTGGATCACGTCGCTGGCTATACGCTGGTCAATGATGTGTCAGAACGCTTCAACCAGAAGGAGCGCGGCAGCCAGTGGTCGAAGGGGAAGGGGCACGACACCTTCTGCCCGACCGGTCCATGGCTGGTGACGCCTGAGGAAATCGGCGATCCGCAAGCGCTCGACATGTCGCTCGACGTCAATGGGGAGCGGATGCAGACGGGCAATACGAAGACGATGATCTTCGATGTCGCCGAACTGATTTCCTATGTCAGCGAATATGTGACGCTCTACCCCGGCGATCTGATGATCACCGGCACGCCTCCCGGTGTCGGTGAGGGCAAGAAGCCCGAGAAGATTTTCCTTAAGGAAGGCGATGTCATGGAGCTTACGATCAAGGGGCTGGGCACCCAGCGACAGAAGGTTGTCGGCTGGCAACGCCTCGGCGCGGAGAAGCTGGCGTGAGTGTGTATGCGGGCCGGTTCGCGGGCCGTGCAGCGATCGTGACCGGCGGCGCGTCGGGGCTCGGCTGCGATGTCGCCCGGCGGATCGTCGCAGAGGGGGGCCGCGTCGCGCTTTGGGATCGCAATGCCGAAGCGCTGGAGGCAGCGAAGGCCGAGACCGGCGCTGACCATATCGTGGCGCTTGATGTCGGCGATGCCGGGGCAGTGGCCGAAGCGGCGCAGGCCAGCCATCAGGCACTGGGGCGGATCGACATTCTGGTCTGCTCTGCGGGGATCACCGGGGCAACCGCCCCGGTACACGAATTTCCGATCGATAGCTGGCTGCAGGTCGTCAACGTCAACCTCAACGGCCTGTTCTACTGCAACCGCGCGGTCGTGCCGTTCATGATTGAGGGCGGCTATGGGCGGATCGTCAACATCGCATCGGTCGCGGGCAAGGAGGGCAATCCCAATGCGTCTGCCTATTCGGCGACCAAGGCAGGGGTGATCGGCTTTACCAAGAGTCTGGGCAAGGAGCTGGCGGACAAGGGCGTGATCGCCAATGCGCTGACCCCCGCAACCTTTGAAAGCCCGATACTGGCGCAGCTGCCGCAAAAACAGGTCGAATATATGCGCTCCAAAATCCCGATGGGGCGGCTGGGCGAGGTGCATGAATCGACGGCGATGGTGTGCTTTGCGGCCAGTGAGGAATGCAGTTTCACCACCGCGGCGACGTTCGACACTTCGGGCGGGCGAACGACTTACTGAAAACGGGAAACCGCGCGCACAAAGGGGGCAGGGAGATTCCATGACCATTGCGTTTGTCGATGCGCATATTCACCTTTGGGAACTCGCAAGGCTCGATTATCCCTGGCTTACGCCCCCTTTTGACGAGAGCGGTCCCAATGGCAGCGTCGCGGGAATCGCGCGCGATTTTACGGTTGCCGACTATCGCGCGTTGATGGCGGACTGGCATGTTGTCGGCGCGGTCCATGTCGATGCCGGCGCTGCGCCGCACCACGCGCTTGCCGAAACCGAATGGCTGGAAGGGGTGGCCGATGCCGAAGGACTGCCGAGCGGGATCATAGGCTTTGCTGCGCTGAACGATCCTTCGGTCGGACGGCTGCTTGAACGCCATGCGGCGTATCCGCGGGTGCGCGGCATCCGTCAGATCGTCAACTGGCACCCCGATCCGGTTCGCAGCTACACGCCGCGCGACTTCACGACCGACGAACAATGGGCGAAGGGCTATGGCCTGCTCGCGCGATATGGACTGTCGTTCGATCTTCAATGCTATCCCGGCCAGATGGCGGGTCTGGCGCGGCTGATCGAACGCCATCCCGATATTCCCGTCATCATCAATCATCTCGGTATGCCGGTCCTGACCGATCTCGACGGTATCGACGACTGGCGGCACGGTTTGCGCGCGCTCGCCGCGCTGCCCCATGTCGCGATCAAGCTGTCGGGGCTAGGTTTCATCGCGCGCGACTGGACGATCGGGCGTGTGCGCCCGTTCCTGATGGAGGCGATCGAACTTTTCGGCACCACGCGCTGCATGGTCGCGAGCGACGTACCGACCGATCTGCTGTTCGCGCCGGTCGGGCGCTATATCGAAACATATCGTGATCTCAGCGCGGGATTCAGCGAAGACGAACGGCGCGACCTGTTCGGGCGGAACGCCAATCGCATCTATCGGCTGGGTCTCGATCTTTAACGCCCTAGCCGGCGGCGCCCGGCCGGCGCGCCCCTGACCAATCGCGCCGCGCGCATCAGCGCGCCGGTCCCGCCACCGGATTGCGTCCCCATAACGCGTCATAGCGCCAACCGGTCAGGTCCTCGACAATCGCGGCATTGGCGGCGCTGGTCGGTTTCCGTGCGCCATCGCGCAGATGCTCGATCTCCTCGATCAGCACCGCATGCGTTTGCGGATCAAGGTGAAAGCGCGACGCGGCAACGATGCCGAACAACAAGATCACGATCGTGCCGATCCCAAGCACCCCGACGATTGCGGCGATGGCAGTGGGACTTTGCACATCCGCCTTCGACACGAAGCCCGAGGCCTGCATCACCTGCCCGACCAGAATGACGGCGAGCGCCTGACTCATCTTGCGGACAAAGGTCATGACGCCTGCGAACGCGCCCTCGCGCCGCTGTCCGGTCACGATCTCATCGACATCGGCCATATAGTTATAGGTCGCCCAGGGAATGTAATTCAGCGCCCCCCGGCCAAGTCCGGCGAACAGCACCGGAACCCAGAAAACTGCGGCTGTCGCGGTATAGCCCGCTCCGTACATCGCGACGAACAGGAGGACGCCGATGCCGAAGCTGATCGCCGCCGCGCGATAGGCAGCGGACGGAGACAAACGAAGGGCAAAGTTGATCGCAATCAATACCGCGATCAGCTGCACGACATAGGTGACGCCGACCAGATTGGCGACGATCCCCGTCGACCCTGCCAGCGCGAAGATGACGAAATAAGTGAAGGCGGCGTTGTAAATATCCTGGCTGATATACCCGCCAAGATACATGCCGAGATGGAGCCGGAATGCCCGGATACGCAGCGTGGAAAAGAGGTTGCGGTACAGCGCCTTTAGCGAGGCTCCCAGTGTCGGGCGATCCGCGGCCGCTTTCGCATCGAGCGACGGCGGGCGTTTGCGTTCCCAGCTGAATATATACAGCATCCCCGCCGCGATCATGAACGCGATCGAAAAGATGATGCCCATATAGAGATAGGTTTCGGGCGAATCCGGCCCCAGATACGAAATCAGCCACCCCGGCAGAAACGCCGCCGCGATCGCCGCGCATTGCCCGATCAGAATCCGTGCGCCCGCGAACTTCGCCTTGGTCCGGTAATCGGTCGCCATTTCGCTGGCGAGCGTTTCATAGGGGATGATCTCCATCGCATAGACCATCTCGAACAGGACATAGGTGACGAGATAATACCAGAAGCCCTGACCCGCGACCCACATGATCGCGAAAGAGGGCAGCAACGGAATGGCGGCGAGGATGAAAAAGCGGCGACGCCCGAACTTGCGTCCCAGCCATGTCCGCCCGAGCCCGTCCGACAGATGGCCGATCGTGGGGCTGGTGAACGCATCGAGCACCCGCGCAACGCCGAAGATGATCGTCGCCTGCGCTGCCGAAAGCCCGCAAAAGCTGGTGTAGAAGATGAGTATCCATGTACTGATCACCGCCATGGACCCGGCGCCGAGCACGTCGTTCGAGCCATAGGCGATCAGATTGTACCAGCGCACCGGCCGGGCGGGCTCGGTCGGCATCTCCGGGCGGGCTGCTATCGGTTCGCTGGTCATGCCTTCTCTCTCTCCTGAATTCTCTCCCCTTTTGGGGTAGAGGCGGGCGACATATCGTCGCGATCATCGTTGGCGATCGCACCCCTTCGCCGCGGCCCTGCGGGGGAAGGGGCTTTTATTTTCTCGTCAGATATAGGTCCGCAGAAACTCGCCCAGCGCGATCATCGCGAGGCTTTGCCCATAGGGCATCGAAGTGAGGGCGATATCCTTGTAGAATTGCTCGGTGTCGCCCATCGCGGTGCCGAACGACACCTGTTTCAGCTCGCCATCTTCATCGATATTGGCGAGTACGCCCTTCACCGCCCTGATCCCGACGGCCTCATAGCGGCGCGGCAGATAGCCCTTTCTGACGCCCTTCAGAATGCCATAGGCAAAGCCTGCGGTCGCCGATGCCTCAAGGTAGCTCGACGGATCGACGATCAGCGTGTGCCATAGCCCGCTATCCTCATCCTGCGTCTCGCTGAGTGTCTTCACCTGCGCTGCGAGCGTGTCGATGAGGAACATCCGCAAGGCATCCCCCTCCGGCAGGTCGAGAAGCTCGATGATTTCCGGGATAGCGATCGTCACCCAGCAATTGCCGCGCGCCCATAGCGCCCCGGCGAAATTGTGACGCCCGTTAAAGTCCCAGCCGTGGAACCACAGGCCCGTCTTCTTGTCGAAGAGATATTTGATATGGACGAGGAACTGGCGCTTCGCCTCCTCGATATACTGCGGACGACCGAGCAACAGACCGATCTTGGCGAGTGGTAGCACGCTCATCATCAGCGTGTCGTCCCACATCTCGCCGGGATTTTCGTCGTTATAGACGATGTGCTGGAACCCGCCCTCCTCGGTCTTTGGCAGGCCATCGGGCGCCATCAGCCATTCGGCCCAGGTGTCGAGATAGGGAATGTATCGCGGATCGCGCTCCAGCTCATAGAGATAGGCGAGCGTGATGAAGGGTGCCATCGTGTTGATGTTCTTGGTCGGCGTGCCCTCGGCAAAGCGATCCTCGAACCATTGTTTGATGATCCCCAGCGCTTTGGCATCGCCGGTCTGTTCATAATAACGCCACATGCCGAACAGGCCGACACCATGGGTCCATTCCCATCCCGCCCAGCCCTTGGTATCGATGATCCGGCCATCCTCCAGATGCAGCAGGAACTCGCCGGTCTCGTCTTTGATGTTGACGAGATTGTCCATCAGCTTGTCGATGGCGGCGGTCACGTCTGCGCGTGGCACGTCATGGGTGAGGGCGGCCAATGCTATTCTCCTGTTAAACGCGATAAAGACTGGGACGCGGGCGGATGCGCGGTCATTGCGGCGGTGCGATCCAGTCGGGCGCGGCGACCTGCCGCACCGGGACTCCGCCGCGAACATCGCGCAGCGTCACCAGCCGCACCGCCTCCAGCGCATCACCGGGCGCGCCGTCCGACGTCACTGCGAGCGCGATCGTGTTGCGTCCATGATGGTTCAAAATGCCCTCGGGCACCGGGAACACCCGTTGCGGGCCGATATCCGCAATGAACTGCCCCATATTCCAGCCGTTGACGAACAGGATCGCGCGATAGCGGACGGGCGAGCGTGGTGAGGTCGTATCGCCGAACGCGATTCCGATCGTCGCGTCCTGCCCCTTGGGCACAGCGAGGTTGAAGGTGCTGCGATACCAGTTCGTCCCCGCACGCTGGCGTTCGGCGGGCACTGTCGCTGCCTGCCAGCCGCTATCGTCGAAGCCGGGCAGGTGCCAGCCCTGCCGCTCGCCATAGAGGCCGCCATTATTGGGGGTGCCGCGTGCCGGATCGACCAGATCCTCGCCGCCGCGCCGTCCCTGTATCTTCCACGCGATCGGCACCGTGAAACTACGCCCGCCCGGCTTCGCTAGCGAGGCGGAGACAAGGCCGCGCGCTTCCTTGTGAAAATCGTCGGCGTCGAGGTCCCAGTTATGGCCATTGCTGCGCACCATGACGCTAAGGACATGCTCGCCGGGTGCCTGTGCTGCGGCGGGCAGCGTCAACCGCGCCATGCCGGTGGTGATCGGCCTTGGCAGGCCGGACGGGAGTACATCCTGCCCGACGAACCGGCCGTCGAGAAACACCTGCACCATGCCGCTGCCGCCCGCACCATAGAATAGCGCGAGCTCCTGCGCATCGGGACTGCCGGTGAAGCGTCCGCGATACCAGACATCGCCTTCATGAAAGCCATAGGCATCCATGACCATGGTCGGCTGGCCGTCGGGTTTGGCAGTGATCGTCGCCGATCTGCGCCGGTCGATCGCCTGCCAGCCGCTGTCGTCGAAATCGGGGCGCGCTTCGGGCGAGCCATGCGCCATACGCCAGGAAAGCGTGGGGAGTACCACCGACGCGGGGCCGGGCAGCGGCGCGGTTGCCGCCAGACTGCCGAGCGCGGTCTTGTGCGTCGCGACGCTATCTCCATCCCACCGTATCTTGCGGACAGCGGCAGGCGCCCAGAGTTCGAGCGGTGTCGGTTCAGCCGTGTCCCCGGTCAGCGACAGCGTCGCACCTGATATCCGGGCGTGCCGTACCAGCACGGGGCCGCGAACCAGAACCGGTCCCGCGTCGCTGTCCTGACGCCAATAGCGCTGCCCCTCCGCCTCATCGGCAAGGATGAGTGTCGCGGGCGGGCGGCCGCCACCGGTGATCCGCACGACTGCGCGGCCATCATGCGTATAATCGAGCTTCAGGTCGCCGTGTGCAGCATCGAAGGCACTTTTTACCTGCCCTTCGAGTACTGCCACTTGCGGCGCGCTTTTATAGCGCAGCACCGTCTCACCCGCTTCGCCGCTGCGGCCATAAAATAACAGCAGGTCGCTATCGGGGCGATGCAGCGCGGTCTGCAATTCGGAGGTCGAATAGACCAGCCGCTGTCCGCCAAGCGTTACGCCCGCGACCAGCCATTTCGCATCGAAGCCGTTGAGCTGCATCGGCAGCGTGTACCGCCCGTCGGGCAGGTCGGCGGTGATCGTGAAACGGTCATCGCTCCTCGCATTCGACGGCTTGTGCGTGACCATCAGGAAGCGCGCATCGGTTTCGGGATTGCGGTTGTGATAGACCTGAATATCGGGCGAGGAGATTTCGGGCTGGCCCGCAGGTACCATGCCGGCGAGATCGGGCACCGCCGCGATCAGCTCGCCGAGCTGCTTCATTTCGCCCGCCTTCTCGCGCAGGTTGCGCGGTTCGGAGATCGCCGCGCCATAATCATAGCTGGTGAAGACAACAGGTGCGGGGAGCCATCCCCAGCTCGTCCCGCCATACCCCATATAGAAGCTTTGAATATCGATGCCGTTGGCGAGGTTGGTGCCGTAAAAGACGCGCTGAAACCGCTTGCCGCGCTGGATCGCGTTGCAATCGTAACTTCCGTTCGATCCCCAGTAATCGAACCAGCCGCCGCCGAATTCGGCAAGGAAACCGGGCGTATCGGGAGAGGCGGATGCGCCGCCCTTTGCGCCGCCGGGGCCGTAAAAGCCCCAGTCGGGGGCTGCGGAGCCGCGCGTCGGCTTACCCGTGACAGTGCAGGTGCCGCCGGGATAGCCGTCAAAGGCGTAAAGATCGTTGGGGCCGTGGACGACATGCTCGACATTCGAGCTTTCGGGAACCCAATAGCCGTTGCGCCCCTGATCATTGTGAAAGATGGGCACAGTAATGCCATCGGCGCGCGCCTTGGCATACAGATGGTCCATATAGCGCCGCTGCGCCGGCGTGGTCAGCGCCAGCTCGTTCTCGATCTGGTGCAGGATGACGGTGCCTCTATTCCCCTCGCCATCGCCGTTGATCTGATGCCGCGCGATGATCGCATTGATTTGGGACAGCCATTCATCGACGGCGGCGAGATAGGCAGGATCATCGGTACGCGCCCGTGCCCGCTGATTGACCAGCCAGCCGGGGAAGCCGCCGCGCGACAGTTCGGCATTCACATAAGGGCCCGCACGCGTGATGACGTACAGACCCTCTTCGGCGGCCATATCGAGCAGCCGGTCCATATCGCGGATACCGGTGAAATCGTACACGCCCTGTTTGGGCGAATGATAACCCCAGTCGAAATAGAGCGCGACGGTGTTGAACCCGCTCGCCTTCATCTTCTGCAATATATCGCGCCACAGGTCGGGCGAGGGCAGGCGAAAGGGATGAAATTCGCTCGACCAGATCACCTGTCGCTTGCCGTCGATCATCAGCGAGCGTGCATCATAGCTGACCCGGCCGAAGGTGCGGACGGGGGCGGACAGATTCTCGGTGTGGCGCGCGACCTGCGCAAGCGCCCCGGTCGGCACCCCGGCGAGCAGCAGCGCAGCGATTCCGGCATGCATCTTACGCATGATGAAACATCAGTTGCAGTGGCGCTTCGACAGGACGGTTGTCGGCGTGCGTTTCCATCAGCGGCGCCATATGTGCCCACCAGCGCTTCATGACCGGATGATCGGGCAGCGCATCGCGACGATCGTCTCCATCGACCTTCATCACCGCGAACAGCGCCAGTGTCTCTTCATCCAGAAAGATCGAATAGTCATGGATGCCGCTTTGCGTCAGCAGCGCGGAAAGCTCTGGCCAGATGGCGTCGTGACGGCGGCGATACTCATCCACCATGCCCGGTTTCAGTCGCATCCTGAATGCGTGAATCGTCATCCCGCGCCTCCCGTTGACCATAATATGACACGTCGTACGAAAATGTGGTACAATTATGGATGCGTCAGGTCAATCGCTTCGCGTGCCATGTCGGCGTGTTTTCTACGGTGAGCGCGGTGACGTCGTCGGCGACGATCGCCGGACGGGGATCGCCGCGCTCCGTGGCAAGGCGGACATCGTCGAGCATGACCCCACGCGCATAGCGCATCCATAGTCCCCAGGCGGGCGTGGGACCGAACATGCTCGGTTCGGGATAGGCGCTGGCAAATTCCGGAGGCGTGGCGACCACATCGTCGGGTGCAGCGCCGCCGCGATAGGTCAGCGCGATATCGTGCAGTGCGACCTGCTCGATCGGGTGGTTTGCCAGACCCGCAAGCGTGGCGGCATAGCGCGGATCGATTCCCGTCGCGGTGACCGATTCGATCCTGATGTCCCGCATCGCCCCGACACCGGTTCCGACTGGCCCCCGCGCCCGATTGCCGAGCCGCAGGAACAGAGGGGCGCTGGTCACATCGCGCATGATCAGCCGCCGCGCGATGATGCCCTCCATCACCCCGCCATCCACGGTTTCGAGCGCCAGCCCGCGGCTGCGCGTGAAGCTGCAATCCTCGATCAGGATGTTGCGATAGCCGCCATTGCTCTCGGTGCCGAGCTTGATCCGCCCGGTGACGCGGTCGCGATCGGGCGCGAATTGCTGCGTGGTACCGCGCGTGCCGTCGACCATCGTGCCGGGGTCGAATCCCGACACATGACAGTCGCGAATGACGATATTTTCCGCCGCGATCATCCGACCAAGCGCATAGCTGCTCTTGACGACGATCGCATCGTCATTGGGCGTGTTGACGCGGCATCGCTCGACCAGCGCGTCGCATACGCAATCAAGGTCGATACCATCGCGGTTCGTATCGATCGTCAGGTCGCGCAGCGTGAGCGCGTGGGTGCCGGTGGCCAATATCGCGAAATGGCCGCAATTTTGCAGCGTCAGTCCGCTGATCGTGATGTCGCGCCCGGCCTTTAGCGCAATCGCCTTGTTGCCGAGCCCGTCCATCGCGGCGATATCGGGCTCCAGCCGTGCAAGGTCGGTCGCCGACACGCCGCGCATCGAGAGCGGCCGCTCGCCGGTTTCGGCGCGCCAGCGCGCTCCCGGACCATTGCGCGTCAGCCCTTTGCCGTCGATCAGTCCCGGACCGGCAAGCACCACATTTTCGACCTCGTCACCCCAGAACAGGCTGTTGCGCCAATGGCTGTGGCCGAAATCCTGATAGAATTCGCGGCCATTGCCATCAGGAGGATCGTAGCGTCCCTGATGAAGCGCCGGGTCGGCGGCTTCGATCACTGCGCCCGGGGCGAATGTGATCGAGACATTGCTGCGCAACCGCAGCGTGAAGCAGAGATAGCGGCCCGCCGGGATGAGCAACGTTCCGCCTCCACAGCGCGCGGCGGCTAGGATTGCGGCGTTGATCGAAGCGGTATCGAGCGTCCGGCCATCGCCGCGCGCACCATGATGCCGGACATCGAATATTGCCGCATCCTGCGGCGGCATGTGCAGCGCGCTCATAGGCTCAGCGCCCGCCCCTGCGCGCTTCGCACGATCCCGCTTGCGTTACTGCAAATTGACATAGGCGCCGCCGTCCACCAGCAGCGAGGCTCCCGTCACATAGCGGGCAAGATCGGAGGCGAGGAACACGGTCGGGCCGACCAGATCTTCGGGCTGGCCCAGCCGACCAAGCGGCACGCGGCCTTCCATATAGCGGCGCTTCTCCGCATCGGCGAGGTCATCTTTGTTGATGTCGGTCAGGATCGTGCCGGGGAAGAGCGAATTGCAGCGAATTCCATGTTTGCCCAGTGCGATCGCGACCGATTGCATCAGCGAATGCAGCCCCGCTTTGGTCGGCGTATAATGCGTCTGATATTCGCCGCCGACCAGCGCGGAGATCGACGACATTGCGATGATCGCGCCGCCATCGCCCTGCTTCACCATCTGGTTGGCGGCGGCCTGTACCATGAAATACGCACCGTGCAGGTTGACGCGCATCGTCCGTTCGAAGGTTTCGACCGGCATGTCGAGAAAGGCATGAAAGGGGCAGATACCGGCATTGTTGACGAAGACATCGACCCTGCCGAGCTTGTCGGCCGCCTGTGCGACAAAGTCGGTTGCGGTTTCGGGATCGGCGACATCGCCCTGAATGGCAAGCGCCCTGCGCCCCAGCTTCTCGATCTCGGCAACCGCTGCCTGCGCACCGTCGACATCACGCGCGAAATTCAGCGCGACATCCGCACCATGCTGCGCGCAGCCAATCGCGACCGCGCGACCTATTCCGGCGGATGCGCCGGTGACGAGCACGGTCTTGCCTTCGAGTAGCATGGTCTTCTCCATCATCTATTCAGGGGGCTCATGCCCCAGTTCACGGCTGATCGCCGCTGCGGTCGCAAGCACGTTGTCCGAAAGCGTCTCCATGCGCGCATCGCTCATATATTGCGCCGCGCTCGACACGCTGATCGCGCCGATGATCGTGCCCCCGGCATCGCGAACCGGTGCCGCGACGCAGCGGATCTGGTCCTCATTCTCTTCAAGATCATAGGAACGGCCTGCGGCGACATAGCCCGCCATGCGCTCGTTCCAGACATCGGGATCGGCCTTTGGCGCGCCGCTTGCCTGATCCGCGGCGAAGCGTTCCAGCCAATATTCCTGAGCGTGATCGAGCATCAGCGCCTTGCCCAGTCCGGTCGATGTCAGCGGCTGACGATCGCCGATCCGGCTCGAAATCGTAATGCGCCGCCGGCCGGGCACCTTGTCGAGATACAGCGCCATATCGCCATCCAGGATGCCAATATGAACGGTATCCTCGGTCGCTGCCGCAAGTTCTTCGAGATAGGGGCGGGCAACCTGCACAAGATCGGCCTGTGCCTGTGCCTGCGTGCCGAGCAGCAACAGCTTCGGTCCCAGACGGTATCCGCTTCGCGGCGTAAAGGCCAGATAACCGCGATCGACCAGTGCGGATAACAGCCGGTGCGTCGTGCTCTTGGTAAGCTCGACCCGCTGCGCAAGCTCGCTCAGCGTCAGAACCTCCTTGCTGGCGGCCTCGATAAGATCAAGGCCGCGCATCAGGGTCTGGCTGCCGGCACCGACCGCAGTCGCGCTGCCCTCGGTCTTTTCGGATTCGTCTATCTGAATGCTCATAATTGCTTATTACGACTGAGCGGCGCCGGGAGGCAATCGATGCTGCATGTGAGGATCGGGCGTCCCGCAAGAGGCCCGATCCGGATGCGCCAATGGGGAAAAGACATCATCCCCGATCAGAACTTGAACTGCACCCCGGCGAAGAAACGGCGGCCCGGATAATAGACATCCGATGTCCCGATCCCCTTCACATAGGTCCGCGAATATTCCTTGTTCAGATTCTGTCCTTCGACGAACAGGCTGGTGTGGTATTTGGGAAAGCGGAAAGTGACCTTCCCATCCAGATACCCTTCCGCCTGACGATAGATGGGCAGGTTTCCGTTGTTCGAATCCGCGACGACGACCAGCCAGTCCGAACGGTAATTGTAGCTCAGCCGCGCGTTCAGGAAGCCCTTGTCATAAAAGACACTGGCGTTGAACGTCCATTTCGACAGCCCCGGATATTCGTCGAGCGGCTCGCCGGTCGCCGAGTTGGTCAGGTTCGTACGGATAGCGCGAGCCCAGGTGACATTGCCCGACGCTCCGAACCCGTCGAACGGCGAGGGGAGAAAGCTGAAGACGGTCTGCGCACTGAATTCGATCCCGTCGAGCAACGCGCCAAACCCGTTGACCGGCTGGCGCACCGTGTACAGCACGCCGTCACCGAACAGATCGACGCCCGATCGCGTGACGTTACTTACAACAAAACTGCTTTCGTACTTCTTGTAATAGCCAAGGCTCACCAGCGTATCTGGGTTCGGATACCAGGCGAGGTTCAGTTCCCACTGATCCGCGCGATAGGGTTTCAGGTCGGGGTTGCCCGCACTGCAGGTGTCGTCCGATCCGACGATCGTGGCATCGTCCAGACAGTTGATATTCGGCACCAGATCGGTCGGGCGCGGTCGCGCGAGATTCTTTGCCCAGTTGGCGCGCAGCACCAGGTTGGGCGTGAATTCCAGCGCGGCGTTGAACGCGGGCAGGACGTCATAATAGCTGTTTTGCAGCGACAGTTCCTGTGCGGCGACCACGACGGTCTCGGTGCCGCTGCCGGTCGTCTTGAATCGGGTGACGCGGCTGACATTGGTGCCGGTTCCGTCATCGCGGGTGAAGGTGTAGCGAAGGCCGCCGTTGCCGGTCAGCCTCATGCCGAACACATGCGTTTCGATATTGCCCATGACATAGCCCGAAGCGATCGTTTCATCGATCTTGTACTGCGGAATCTGGGGCAATCCGTCAGCAGAGCGGACCAGATCCTGATCGAATCCCGACAGGTCAAAATATTGGCCCAGCACCTTGGGATCGAAATTTGCATAGGCAATCCGCCCCGGAATATCGCCCGGAACGCCGCTGATGCCGGAGAAAAGCGGCTGGCCCGATGTCGTCGTGCCCAGCGAATTGATGAGCGAGGCATATTCGTCGCGCGTCAGGTAGAAGGTATTGCCGTCGCGGCGTTGCGGCACGGTAGCGGCATCGACGATCTGGGTGTTGAACGAGACATTGGCGCTCGATTGATATTGCAGCGGCGTCACCCCCGGCGCCGACAGCAGCCGTGATCCGCCACCGGCATAGCTGATATAATTCTGCCAGCGGAACTGACCGCCATATTTGATGCTCTTGAGCAGCCCGCGATCGACATCGACATCGACATCGATCTTTAGCTGCTTTTCCGTATTGCTTTGCTGTCCCGGGCGATATTGCAGCGTTGGTCCTGCCTGTCCGGCATTACCGGGACGGTTATAATCGGTGTAGATGCTGGGGTCGGCAGGGTCGATGGTCGACGGGTAGATGAAAACGGGCACACCCTGCGGATTGCGGCGGTCGACCGTTACCCCGGCAATGCCAGTGCTCAGCGAGATCAGGTTGGTTTCCTGCGTCGTGTCGGCCTTCGCATAGGATGCGAGCCCCTTCACATGCACGCGGTCGAGATTCCATTCGAACCCGGTCTGAAGATATTTCGACTTTTGATCATATGAAAAGTCGCGGCGCTGGACGCCGAGGATATTGCTCGACCCGCTGTATACCGGGTTGGCAGCGGTCCCGATATTGATCGAATCCAGCGCGGTCGTGAAGCTGGTAACGACATGGTTGGCGTCGACGGTCGAGGTTCCCTCCGCAACGCGCGGAACGGTCGGATCGTCGAGCTGGAAACGCTGATAGCGTCCCATGTCGAGCGAATAATTGGTGTCGTTCAGCCGCTGATTGCGGTTGTTGATCTGGGCTTCGGCATAAACGCGGAAATTGTTCGCGGCCTCATACTGGACGGAGAAGTCGCCCGACAGACGCTTGTCCCGGCGAATCCAGTTGCGATAGCGCGGAACAGTCGGCACCCAGTCGAAAAATTGCGTCTGGCAACCAAGCTTGGCGGAGGCGGAGGTCAGCGCCGAACAGCTGTCGAACGTCGCATAATCGGCATAGTCCGGATTGGCGACGGTCTTCTGATCCGACCGATCGAAATCGGCGAGCAATTTGTAATTGGTGTTGCTCGCATAATCCTGACGCGTGGTCTTGTCATCATAGGTGACGTTGAGCAAAACGCCGAGGCCGTCGATCAGGAAGTGCGGTGAACCCAGTACGATGGTGCCGCGCGGGCGCCAGTCCTTCATGGTTTCAAGATATTGTTCCGAAAGCACGACGCTGCCCAGCGCCTTTTTGAGTTCGAGCGGTTTGCGCGTCTCGATCGACACGGTGCCGCCGATTCCGCCTTCGGTAAGGTCGACCTGATAGCCCTTATATACATCGATCGATTTGACCAGTTCGGTCGCGAGTTCGCGGAAATCGCCCGCGCGTCCGCCGGTGGCCGACACCTGGCTGACGCCGTTGATCTCGACGCGGTTGAGGTCGGGTTCGACACCGCGGATCGATACCTGCGTCCCTTCGCCGAAATCGCGCGAGAGCTGAACGCCGGTAATGCGAGCGAGCGAGTCGCCGACATTCTTGTCGGGGAAACTTGCGATGTCGTCGGCTACGATTGAATCAACGACGGTCCCTGCGTTGCGCTTGCGGGCGATCGCGGACTGGAGTGAGGCGCGGGTGCCGACGACGAGAATGTCCGTAGGGTCTTCGCTTCCCTGGCCCGAGCTGGCGCTGACGGTCTGACCGTCCGCCGTTTCTCCGTCCGTCTTCGAAGTGCCGTCTACGGTCTGCGACGGCTTTTTCGGCTCTACGGCAGCGGACGAGGGCGCGATATTGCGATCGGTTTCGGGCGCCGTTTGCGGCGTGGGCTCTACCGGTACGGTCTGTGCGGCCGCCGGCAGCGCGCAACCGAGCGCGAGTGCGAATGCCGATGTCGTCATCGTCAGTTGACGGGCGGACAGTTGGCGAAATGCCTGCATTTGATTGATCTCCCCTAAAACGCCGATTCCCGCGGCTCGCGCCGATGCCTCGACGGTGTCGTTGCTTTTGTTGGGCTTATTGGCCGCGACGCATCGCGGCGTGCGGGTACGGGTGTTCCGTAACCGGCATGGAGTTGGCAGACTCGTGTCCTGTACCCCGCATTCCTCATCCCCTCTTTGTCCGGAGCGGTTTTTACCGTCACCAGCGACCCCCCGGGGTCGACGAAACATCCACATTGTGAATCGCTGTTTCGTATTATCGTACCAATAAGTGAAAGGCAATCATAACTATTGAGATTAGTTTGGCGCTATCGACCGAAAATGGGGCAGTTGATCGGACCAGCCTGTTCAGCCTGCCCGGCCTCGCCCGATCGTTGAGGCTTGTCGTCCGCCAGGCTATTCCGCTTTTCCGTGGATACGGCGTAGATCGCCGGTTTTCCTTCGATATTGGCGCGGAAGAACAGCCAGCGGCCATCGGGCGAAAAGCGGGCGTTCGGCTCCAGCTTGTAATTCTGCCTGCTCATGTCGACGAGCTTTTCGGGCGTGAAGGTGCCGGGCGAAATCAGATCGGCTGCATTTTTGGCATGTATTCCGGCAACATCGGGGATGTCGTGCGGATGGAACAGATATATCCATTTGCCGTCAGGTGCGTGCGCGACCATTTCGCTGTCGCCGCCATCGCCGGAGAACAGCTTGCCGTCGGGCGATACATTGTAATGGACCGACCATTGGTTGCGGTGCAGATGATACCAGCGCCGCTTGCCGGTAGCGATGGTATAACCCGCAACCCAGAAATCCTCGCCACGAGGAGTTTGGAGATCGTACCAGATCGTCTTGCCATCGGGCGACCAGAATTCATGGCCGGCGATTTCCATGTTCATGATGCGGTGATGGATCTTGGTTTTTTGCGTACCGTCGGTGCGAATCGTCCAGATCCGGTCAACCTTGTGCCACGGCCCTTCATGGCAATACATCAGAAGCGTCGGATCGGTCGGTGAGAATTGCAGATGGTTGAGCCAGTCGGTCGACTGCACCACCGTCCGCTGCTCGCCGGTGCGCACATTGATGGTGAAAATCCGCATCGGTATCTTGGCTTCGAGACGCTCGTCCAGCCGCACCTCCTTCGCCTCGGCATAGGGGAGCGGTTTGCCGTCAGGGCCGTTGGCGGCATATGCGGCCTGATCGGTTTTGGGGTCGCGGCCCTTGCTGCCGGGTTGCAGTTCCATCGGCCGTTCTGCGATCTGAGCCGCGAGCAGCGTCTCATCGGCATTGATCGTGTCTATCCGGCTTCCCGGCGGCACATCGGCGATCTTGCGGACCTTGCCGCTGTCGATGTCGACCGCCCAGATTGCCGAGCTGACGTCCACGCCGTCGCGGTTCCGTCTGGAGAAATAGGCGGTACGGGTCTTGTGACCGGTGAAGAGCAGATGGACGCCGGGTTTTTTGAGCACCGTGCGGATGCGCCAGGTTTTCAGGTCCATCGCCTTGATACCTTCGGCAGTCTGGAACAGCATCGTATCGCCATTGGGCGTATAGGCGTTGTAGTTGAAATAGAGCGCGTAATTGCCCGGTGCATCGGTGATGCGAACGACCCTGTGGCCGGTTTTTGCATCGATCCAGCTGGGCATATCCGCAGTCTGTGCCGCTACGGGCGCTGCGGCGGCCATCGAAACAAGCGCGGTCAGAATGATGTGGCGCATAGTCGTCATCTCCCGAAATGGTTTAAGTCAGGCGGGCCAGCCATGATCGGCGGCGAAAGCGAGAAACAGGTCCATCCACGGCGTGGGGGTGCCGTTCGCATGCGGTGCGGGCGGACCATGCCCGCCCTCTTCGAATGCCATCAGCTCGGTCGGGATACCCGCATCGTGCAGCGCTTCAGCCATCAACAGGCTGTTTTTGAACGGCACGACAGAGTCGTCGACATTGCACGCGACAAAGGTGGGCGGCATCGTCGCGGGCAGGTTCAGCTCCGCCGAATAGCGCCGCTGCCACACGGGATCGGCGGCATGGGTGCCGAGCAATTCGCGGCGCGACGCCTTATGAACGCCCGGATCGCGCATCGTGATGACCGGAAAGAACAATCCTGCGACATCCGGCTGCGCGGAAAGGCGATCGGTCGCGTCGATGGGCGAGTAGATTTTGCGCCCGGCCTGCGCAGCCAGTCTGGCCGCCAGATGCCCGCCCGCCGAAAAGCCCGTCACCGCGATGCGGTCGGGATCGATAGGCCAGCCGCTATCCGCCCCGGCGCGGATAACCCGCATCGCGCGCTGCGCATCCTGAAGCGGGGCGTCGGCCCCGGCAGGCCAGCCGTCATGCGGCAGGCGATACAATAGTTCGAAGGCGGTGATGCCGCGGCTCGCGAAATCGCGGGCGATGGCGCCGGGATGACGACCGACCGCGACGCGCGCATATCCGCCGCCGGGACAGATCAGCACCGCAGCGCCATTCGGCCGTGCGGGGCGGCACATTGTCAGCATCGGAACCGCGACATGCGGCCATGCGATGTCGTCGGGATCGCCGTCGGGCGAACGCCTGACCCATTCGTCGCGCACGCGCACGCGCTCTGCGCCGGGGGGCATGGCGGGCCAGAGCGGGAAGCGTTCGCGTGTCACCGGTTCTGCTGCGACCGCGCGCAGGGCGATGGCGAGCGTTGCGAGTGAACCGGCGAGAAAGGTGCGGCGATCAGTCATCAGTTACCATCCGGTCGAGTGGAATCATGCGCGATGCTGGGCGCGAGGCGAAACGCTTCTGGCGCCGGCGGATGGGCCGGGTCGAATGCGGGCAGATCGGGCAGCAGATTCCCCACCAGCGACAGCTTCGCACCGCTGATCCCCTGCGCGACGCTGCGCGCCAGCACCCATGCGCCGTAATTGTCGTGATGCGTCGCATCCCGTCCGTCGTCATTGAAGGCAAGCGGCGCGCGTTTCGGGCCAAGCGCCTCGTAAAAGGCGATGCTCGCGGCATTGAGGTCGATCACCGGCACGTGCATCTCCGCGCCGACCGCCTTTATCGCCGCGACATAGTCGGCGAGCGTCGAATGGATATGTGGACCCGACCATTGCCGCCGGTCGGGGGGCGTGACGAGCACGGGTGTGACATCGCGGCGTCGGAATTCCGAAATCCACAGCCGCAACAGATCGCGATATACGCTGTCGGCGGGGGCGTAGGTTTGCGGCCAGTTCGCCTTTTGATCATTATGGCCGAACTGGATCAGCGCCCAGTCGCCGGGCTTTGCCGTTTCCAGCACCTTGGCAAAGCGCAATTCGGTCATGAAGGATTTAAGCGTCTCGCCCGATTCCGCGTGATTGGCGATCGCGATGTCGGGGCGGAAGAAGACGGGCAGCATCTGGCCCCAGCTCGCCGCCGGTTCGGCGGGCTGATCGGTGACCGTGCTGTCGCCGAGCAGAAACACGGTCGGCACCGTGATCGGAACGACCGAGACCGATGTAACGCCGGGATGCTGTCCCAATATCTCCAGCGTCAGCTTGTCGTCCCAGTCATAGGAGCCGCGTTCGCGTGGTTTTAGCCGCACCGCGCTGCCCCCCGGCGCGTGCGGTGGCGGCGCAACCAGTGTGGGATCGCGCACATTGACGATGAAGCTGCGCGTTACCGACCGGCCCGCAGGCACCGCGACCGCATCGAGCATCAGGCGACGCGACTCCGTCTTGATCGTCGTTCGGGTGGCGCTGTCGGGCAGACCCAGCGTCACCGTCACGCGATAATTGCCGGGTGTCGTCGCGATCGAAAACAAGCGCGTCGTTCCCGGTTCATAGCCATACTGCCCGTCATAGCGGTGCGACGGGGCAACCGCGACGCTGTCCGCGCGGGGCTGTCCGGCGAGGGTGAAACTTCGCTGTCGCGGTGCCGCGATCGCGGGCATTGAAAATATGGCAATCGTCAGCGCGGCGCTGACGATCAGTCGCATGATGGTCCGCCCGCCGGAGTCGTCCGGGTGAGGGCGGGGGGATGGGGCGTGACATAGCGCGAAATCGGCAGGTTCAGATCGTGCAACCCGACCGCGACAAGGTCCGCCATATGGCGTGCGCCGAGCTCGCTGAAATGCGTATTGTCATGAACGCCGTTGGGATAGCCGGGCGCGCCGTCGGCACCGTCGAATTGCAGATAATAGGCTTTGGCGCGATCAGGGCCCATCGCCTGCACCATCGCTTCCGACATTTTACCGAGATCGAGCAGCGGCGTATGCGTTTGCCGGGCCACCGCGCGCGCCGCATTGGCATATGCGGGATAGGTCTGCTGCTCGACGCCGTTCTTGAAATCGCGCCGGGCGACCGGTGTCAGGATCACGGCACGCGCGCCCGCCTTTTTCGCCACGGCGATAAAGCGGAGCAGATTGGCCTTGTATTGCGGGACGCTGGTATAGCGTTCGGGCTTGTCGATGCTCTGGTCGTTATGGCCGAACTGGATCAGCAGCGTGTCGCCTTTGTGCAAATCCGCCGCGATCTTGTCGAGCCTGCCTTCGCGAATGAAGCTGTTGGTGCTGCGCCCGCCGATTGCGCGATTTTCGATTTCGACGTTTCCGGTAACCGCGCAGCGCAGCATCGTTCCCCATCCGGTTTGCGGATAGCGATCGGGTTTATAGTCCTGCGCGGTAGAATCGCTGGCGATGAAGATCCGCATCGGCGGCGCATCAGCGGCCATAGCGGGCAGAATGGCGGCAGCCGCCAGCACGGCACCCAATATCAATTTCACAGCCTCACCCTCCATTTTATTTTCCCGCATTATGCAATCGCGTTTCACAAAGCGCAATCCGGCAAATGTGAAATGCGCATTAAAAAACCATATAGTGTAATGAATAAGCACGATGCGGAAAGTCCTTGCGGTTTCGTTCGTTGCCCGTAAGCTGCTCGAAAACCTCTAAAGGGGAGGAGGGCAGGGTGAGGATGAAGGTCATAACTGCCATGGGCGTCGCGCTTTCGGCCTGCACCTCGCTGCCAAACCCCGCGCCGGGCGTGGCGTCGCTCGATGACTGGCGTATCGAAGCGGAATCTCCGCAGGCGCATGTCCGCCTGATCGACGGCAGCATCGATATCGATACCCCAAAGGGACTGACCTTATGGTGGCGTCGCCCCGTAACCGCGCCGGTGATCATCAGCTTCGACGCGATGGCCATGTCAGGCCCGGGCGCAAATGATCAGGTTAGCGATCTCAACGCCTTCTGGATGGCGACCAATCGCGATGGCAGTTCGGTGCTGACGACACCGCGCTCGGGGGCGTTCGCCACCTATGACGATATGCGCGCTTATTATGTCGGCATCGGCGGCAACCGGAACAGCACGACGCGCTTTCGCCGCTATATCGGCGAACCGGGCAACCGGCCGCTGCTGCCCCAACATGATCGCAGCGCCGCCGCCGATATGCTCGTTCCGGATCGCTGGACGCATATCCGGCTGATCGCCGACGGTTCGACGATCGCGGTCGAACGCGACGGGAAGGGGCTGTTTTCTCTGAATGATCCCGCACCCTACACGCACGGCCATTGGGGGGTACGCACCACCTGGAGCCATTTGCGGATCCGCAATGTGTCGGTGGTGCAGGGCGAGGCTGTAACCGGAGAGCGTAAATGACCATGACCAGACGCGACAGTCTGAAGACCGCGCTGCTCGGCAGTGCGGGCCTGACACTGCCGTTCCGCCTAGACGCCATGCCGCGTGGAGACTTCGCGCCCGCACCGGTACGGTGGATCGACGGTGACGCGCCGGCGCTGCATGCCGGGCAGACTTTCGGCGTGGCGTGGCCACAGGGCGCACTTACCGACAAGGCGCCGCTTACGGTCCGCGCGGCCGAGGGTGCGACGGTGCCATCGCAAAGCTGGATCACCGCGCGCTGGCCCGACGGGTCGGTCAAATGGAGCGCGCACGCAATTCCCGCCGATGTCGCGCCGGGTGCGCTGACCGTCGACAAAGGACGCGCGGCCGCACCCAATCAGCCCGTGACCGTCGAGGAAACGGATGACGAGGTTGTTTTCACCATGGGCGATCGTCGCTGGCGCATTGCACGCTCCGGTCCCGCCCTGATCCGGGAAGCGCGCATGGGCGACAAAAGGGTCATGGGCGCGGTTACGCTTGTCGGCGCGTCACGCACTGCGCCCGAGGGAGGAAGCGAAACGCCGTTTCAAAGCCGCATCGACAGCGTTGCCGTCGAACAGCGCGGGCCGGTTCGCGCTGTGGTTAAGATCACCGGCCATCACGTCGCAGCGGATCGGGCATGGCTGCCTTTTGTCGTTCGCCTCTATGGCTATGCCGGATCGGCGGGGCTGCGCATCGTCCACAGCTTCGTCTTCGACGGCGATCCGTCCCGCGATTTTCTGTCCGCTCTGGGCCTGCGCGCCGAAGTGCCGATGGCGGCGGCGCCGCTCTATGACCGCCATGTGCGCTTTGCGACCGACGGACAGACCTTTGCCGAGGGGGTGCGCCCGCTGACGGGCCTGCGCCGCGATCCGGGTGCGGCATTTCGCAGCGCACAGGTTGCGGGGCGCGCGGTGCCGCCGCTGGAGCAGATGGCCCCTGCCGTGCGCGACACGCTGGAGCGCATTCCCGCATGGGGCGAATTCCGGCTCGAACAGCCCAACGCCAATGGCTGGACGATCACGAAGCGCACTGCGCCGGAGATGGGCTGGATCAACGCCGATCAGGGCCATCGCGCGCCCGGCCTTGCCTATGTCGGCAGTGTCGACGGCGGCGTTGCAGTTGGAATGCGCTATTTCTGGGAACGCCATCCCAGCGCCCTGCACATCACCGGCGCGGGCGGAGACGCCGCGGCGCTCACCGCCTGGCTCTGGTCGCCCGAAGCGCCCGCAATGGATATGCGTCCCTATCACGGCACGATGGGAATGGAGGGGTATGACGCCCAGAATGAAGGGCTGTCGATCACCTATGAGGATTATGAGCCCGGCTGGGACGATGCTTGCGGAATCGCACGCACCAGCGAAATGATGCTCTGGGCCTTTCCGGCGACGCCCGAGACCGACACGCTGACGCAGCTCGCGGCGATGCAGGCGCAGCCGCCACAGCTCATGGTCGCGCCCGATCATCTCGTTACCGCCCGCGTTTTTGGCGACTGGGGGCTACCCGATCGGTCCACCGCAACGCGCGCGATCATCGAGACTCAATTGGTCAATCTGATCGATTTCTATGCTGATGAGGTCGACCGGCGCGGATGGTACGGGTTTTGGGACCATGGCGATGTCATGCACAGCTATGACAGCGATCGCCATCGCTGGCGCTACGACATCGGCGGGTTCGCCTGGGACAATAGCGAGCTGTCGACCGATCTGTGGCTATGGTATCAGGTGCTGCGCACCGGCGATGCCCGGACATGGCGCCTTGCCGAGGCGATGACGCGTCACACCGGTGAGGTCGATGTCTATCATCTCGGCAGGTTCAAAGGGCTGGGCACCCGGCATGGTGTGCAGCATTGGAGCGACAGTTCAAAGCAGCCGCGTATCAGCAACGCGACCTATCGCAGGCCCTTTTACTATCTGACCGCCGATGAGCGCGTCGGTGATCTGATGCACGATCTCATCACCTCGGACGAGACGCTCACCCATGTCGAGATCGGTCGCAAGGTGCCGGGCGTTCGAAAACCGCAGCTGCCGCCCGGAACCATAGAAATGGCGTTCGGCACGACCTGGTGCCCGCTGGCCGCGGCATGGCTGACCGAATGGGAGCGGACCGGCGATACGCGCTGGCGCGATCTCATTCTTGCCGGGCTGGAAAGTATCGGTCGCCTGCCGCATGGATGGATGACGGGCAGCGCACCGTTCGATCTGGCGACGGGACGCTTCATCGACCAGAATCGCGGGATCAGCCTGTCGCACCTCAACGCGGTATTCGGCGCGGTCGAAATCAGCTCCGAACTTATCCGATTGCTGGATGTCCCGCGGTATCGCGCGGCATGGCTGCAATATTGCCGCTGGTATAACGCACCGAAATCCGAATATCTCGCAAAATTCGGCCCGCCCTTTGGCCCGCGCAACCTTAAGGAAGGGCATTCGCGGCTTGCGGCCTATGCGGCCTGTCAGGAACACGATCCGGCGCTCGCCCGACGCGCAGCCGGGGAATTATGTCGGGCGATGCAGGGCTGGGTATCTGGCCCCGCGATCCGCGCCATATGGTCGAAGGCGTTGTCGAATGGCCGGGGGTTTCGACCAACGCATCGGCGCAATGGGGCCTCGCCGCGATCCAGAATCTCGCGCTCATCCCCGCCGCGCTCGATGCCCAACCAATTCCGCGCCGGCACATCTGATCGCTTCCGAGGAGCAGTTTTCTGGTTCTCAAACCGGCATGCACCCCGGCTACAACCGTTCAAGCCGAGTTCCGGGCGCAGGAAATATAACAAGGACGTTGGACGCCTAGCAACGATGCTTCAAGCAGGTCATGTGTGAACCTTCGAGGAGAGCGAATGGGGCCGAAAATACCCGTAGTCGCGCAGACCCGGCTCCGCCACTAGGAGCAGATCATCCCGTTTTTCGCGTTCAGCGAGGCAATCCGCCGTATCATCTATACGTCAAATGCGATCGAGGCGCTGAACTCCAAGCTGCGCCGCGCTGTGCGCACCCGCGGCCACTTCCCGAGTGAGGATGGCGCGATGAAGCTATTATATCTCGTTCTCAATCATGCAGCGGCGCAGTGGAAACGGCCGCCGTGCGAATGGTTCGAGGCGAGAACCCAGTTCGCCGTGGTCTTCGGCGAGCGGTTCGTCATCAAATGACGGCAATCGGCCTCGCGCACAAAATATCGGACAGGCCCAAGTGGTCCCTTTTCATGCTGCATATACAATCAAGGCGACGGGGCGTCCGAGTGGGTCGGGCACCCCGTCGTCGTAGCTGGATCAGGTGGTTTTGGCTTCGAGTTCTGGCCGAAGCTACCGCGTGGGAAAAATAAACCGGGTTGATCTGAAATAGGCGTCGGTCGCGCTAGAATTTTTGGCTTGGTGTCTTTCCATGCGACAAGTGCATGGCTATCCTGATTAATGAGCCTCAGGTAATCTGCCGTTAAAATGCGGACATAGATCGTTAAAGCATCGGCGTGACGGTCCTGTCGCCCCAGCCAGTTTTCGCTTAATTGGGCCGGATCGCGGCGTTATCGGGGTGGCACCGGTGCGCCTTCACCTCGAATACGGCTCGCGTCGGGCCATGCGATTGTCCATGAGGCGTTTGACCGGGTGGCGCGGCGGGGCGCATGGTGGCAGAACGCTGTGCTATGACCCATTGGCATTTCTGGATCGATCGCGGCGGCACCTTCACTGATGTCGTTGCGCGACGACCTGACGGGCGGATCGAAACCGCCAAGCTGCTTTCCGAAAATCCCGGGCATTATGACGATGCGGCTGTGGCTGCGATCCGACAGCTGACGGGCGTGGCGAGCGGTGATTTGCCGCCCGCCGATATTCGCATCGGCACCACCGTCGCCACCAACGCCCTGCTCGAGCGCAACGGTGAGCCGACGCTGCTGGCGATCACGCGCGGCTTCGGGGATGCGCTGCGGATCGGCTATCAGGATCGCCCCGACATCTTCGCGCTTGCCGTAGAACGGCCCGCGCCGCTCTATACCGATGTCGTCGAAATCGACGAGCGTGTGACCGCCGGGGGAGAGGTGGTTCAGGCGCCCGACGCCCGCGCCGTGAGGGAATCGCTCGCCGCCGCTTATGATCGCGGGCTGCGCGCGATCGCGATCGTCCTGATGCACGGTTTCCGCTATCCCGCGCATGAAGCGGCGCTGGCCGATATTGCCCGGGAAGTCGGTTTCACGCAGGTGTCGGTCAGCCATCAGGTTTCGCCGCTGATCAAGCTCGTCGCGCGCGGCGATACCAGCGTGGTTGACGCCAGCCTGTCGCCGGTGCTTGGCCGCTATGTCGTCGGGCTGGAAAAAGCGCTGGGGGAAGGGCAGCACCCGCTCTTCATGCAATCAAACGGCGGCCTCACCGACGGCCGCAGCTTTTCGGGCAAGGATGCTCTCTTGTCCGGTCCCGCAGGCGGTATCGTCGGCATGGCGACCACTGCCGAACAGGCAGGATTTGATCGGGTCATCGGTTTCGACATGGGCGGCACGTCGACCGACGTTTCGCTCTATGCGGGCGAATATGAGCGGCGTCACGATGCGGTGCTCGGCGGTGTCCGCGTGGCCACGCCGATGCTGCGGATCGATACCGTGGCAGCCGGTGGCGGATCGGTATGCAATCTCAGTCTGGGGCGGCTCGTTGTCGGGCCGCAATCGGCAGGGGCCGTGCCGGGGCCTGCCTGCTATCGTCAGGGCGGCCCGCTGACCGTGACCGACTGCAACCTTGTGCTGGGCAAGATTCAGCCCGAGCATTTCCCGCATGTTTTCGGCCCCGACGGCGATCAGCCGCTCGATCGCGCTGGGTCCGAAGCGCGTCTGTCTGAACTCGCCGCGCGCGTTGAGGCGGAGACGGGGCAGCGGCTCGACGGGCAGGCGCTCGCCGAAGGGCTGATCGCCATTGCCGTCGCCAACATGGCGAAGGCGATCAAGTCGATCTCGGTCGCGCGTGGCCATGATCCGGCCGATTATGTGCTGACCAGTTTCGGCGGTGCGGGCGGACAGCATGCATGTCTGGTCGCCGACGCGCTCGGTATCCGGCGGGTGATGATCCACCCGCTGGCGGGCGTGCTGTCGGCCTATGGCATGGGCCTCGCGAAGCGCAGGGTGATGCGCGAGCGCACGGTGTCGCTGCCGCTCGGCGACGACGCGGCCCGCGCTGAGGCAACGGCGGCGCTCGAGGCGGAAGCACGCGCGGCGCTGCGCGAACAGGGGGTCGGGGACGACACGATCAGCATCGAGGCGAGCGCGCAACTGCGCCATGCCCGGGCCGATTTCGGTATTGCCGTTCGGCTCGACACGCCTGAGGCGATGAAGGCTGCATTCGACGCGGCGTTCCGCCGTCAGTTCGGATTCGTCGTCGACGATGATCTGGTCGTCGACCTGTTGCGCGTCGAGGCGATTTCGGGTGCCGTAGCGGCCCCATCGGCGGTCACCGAATTGCCCGCGCGCAGTGCACCGGCGCTTGCGGAGATCGCGCTGTTTTCCGGCGGAAAAACCCATCAGGCGCCGCTGTTCGACCGCACCGCGCTGGCGGCGGATACGACGATCCCGGGCCCGGCAGTCATCGTAGACCCCAGCGCGACCACCGTGGTCGAGCCGGGCTGGAGCGCCACGGTCGATCCACATGGCAGCCTGATCCTGACGCGGCACTTGCCCGTCGCACGCCCCGCTGCTGACGGCAGCGCCGACAGCAGTGTCGATCCGGTCCGGCTGGAGCTGTTCGCCGGTCTGTTCATGGGTCTTGCCGAGGAAATGGGGGCCGCGCTTCAGCGTAGCGCCGCATCGGTCAATATCCGCGAGCGGCTCGATTTCTCCTGCGCGCTGTTCGATGCCGGGGGCAATCTGATCGCCAATGCGCCGCACATCCCGGTGCATCTCGGCTCGATGGGGGACAGCATCCGCACGATCATCGCCCGGCGCGGCGACGGTGCCGACGGACGCGGCATCCGGCGTGGCGACGTTTATGCGCTCAACAATCCCTATGAAGGCGGCACGCACCTGCCCGACATCACCGTCATCATGCCGGTTTTCGTGGGCGATGCAGCGGAGCCGAGCTTCTTCACCGCAGCACGCGGGCACCATGCCGATATCGGCGGGATGACGCCCGGATCGATGCCGCCCGACAGCACCACGATCGTTGAGGAGGGCATCATCTTCGACAATGTGCTGATCGTCGACGAAGGGCGGTTCTGCGATGCCGAGATCCGCGCATTGCTGGCGTCCGGCGAGTATCCGGCCCGAAGCATCGCGCAAAACATCGCCGACCTTTCCGCGCAGGTCGCTGCGTGCCGGCGCGGCGCCGATGGCCTTGTCGCGCTGGCGGAGAGCCACGGTGCCGAGGTCGTACAGGCCTATATGGCGCATCTGCAGGACCATGCCGCCGGTGCCGTGGAGACATTGATCGGTACCCTTGCCGAGGGCGATTTCGATTATGAGCTCGACAATGGCGCCCGGGTTCGCGTCTCGGTCCGTCTCGATCGCACGGCACGCAAGGCTGTGGTCGATTTTACCGGCACCAGCGACCAGCTACCGAACAATTTCAACGCGCCGCGCGCGGTGGTGCGCGCCGCCGTGCTATACGTCCTGCGCACGCTGGTCGATCTGCCGATCCCGCTCAACGACGGCTTTCTGCGCCCGGTCGATATTGTCGTGCCGGAAGGATCAATGCTCAACCCGCAATATCCGGCTGCTGTGGTCGCGGGCAATGTCGAGACCAGTCAGGTCGTCACCGATGTACTGTTCGGCGCACTGGGTGTGCTGGCTGCTTCGCAGGGAACGATGAACAACCTCACCTTCGGCGATGACAGCAAATATCAATATTATGAGACGATTTGCGGCGGGGCAGGGGCCGGCGCTGACTTTGACGGATGTGATGCGATCCAGACCCATATGACGAACAGCCGCCTGACCGACCCGGAGGTGCTCGAAACGCGCTTTCCGGTGCTGGTCGATAGTTTCGCCATCCGCCGCGGGTCGGGCGGTGCGGGGCAGCATCGCGGCGGTGACGGTACGGTGCGCCGGCTGCGTTTTCGCGCAGCCATGCATGCGGCGATCCTGTCGAACCGCCGGAGGGTGCCGCCGTTCGGCCTTCATGGCGGCGGCGCCGGTGCGCCCGGTCTCAACCGGATCGAGTGCGCCGACGGCCGGGTCGAGCCGCTGGCCGGCACCGGCGTCGGCGTAATGGCACCGGGCGATGTGCTGGTGATCGAAACGCCCGGCGGCGGTGGCTATGGGCGCGCCGACTGATGCTGGAACTGGCCGGTATCGCGGTGATTACCGCCGGCTTCCTGCTGCGCTTCAATCCGTTGCTGGTGGTCATTGCGTCCGCGATCGTCACCGGCCTTGCGGCGGGGCTCGATCCGGTCACGATTCTGGCGGCGTTCGGCAAGGCGTTTAACGACAACCGATATATAACGATCATCTACATCGTCCTTCCGGTGATCGGCATTCTGGAGCGCCACGGCCTGCAGGCGCGCGCGCGCGATCTCATCGGTCGCATACGCGGTGCGACGATGGGGCGTCTGCTCCTCGCCTATCTGCTGTTCCGCCAGCTCACTGCGGCGCTTGGTCTGACATCGATCGCCGGGCCGGCGCAGAGCGTGCGCCCCCTGATCGCACCGATGGCTGAAGCGGCAGACGAGGTGCAGGCGCCCGGCGAGAGCGATCCGGAGCGAGTCAAGGCGCTGGCGGCGGCAACCGACAATATCGGCCTGTTTTTCGGTGAAGACATCTTCATCGCGATCGGATCGATCCTGCTGATGAAGGGCGCGCTGCAAGGCTATGGCATCGATCTGCCGCCGCTGTCGCTGTCGGTCTGGGCGATTCCGACGGCGATTGCAGCAACGCTGATCCATGGTACCCGCCTGCTGCTCGCCGACCGGCGGCTGAAGCGGCAGCGCGGCGGATGATCGGCCTCGGATTCCTCTATGCCGTTGCCGGGCTGACATTCGGCGCCTTCGCGGTGCTCAGCATCGTTCAGGTGCCGCGCCGTTCCGGCAATGCGCTATTCTATGCGCTGATCGCGGTAAGCTTCCTTCTGGGCGACCGACTCGGCGACATCGGCAACGGCGTGCTGGTGCTGGCGATCGTCGCAGTAGCGACGCTGGGCCGGAGGCGGCCGCGCGACGATAAAGCCGATTCGGTCGAAGCACGAGGCGCATGGCTGTTCGTGCCCGCGCTGATCATTCCGGTGACGGCGCTTGCCGGGACGTTGTTGCTGGCGCGCCTGCCCGGCCTTGTCGATCCCCGGCAGGTGACGCTGGTTTCGCTCACATTCGGTGTGATCCTCGCGCTGGGCGTCTGCTACGTCTGGCTGCGCGTTCCGCCGGCTGCGCCGTTCAGCGAGGGTGCGCGGCTGATGGACCATATCGGCTGGGCCGCGATCCTGCCGCAGTTGCTCGCCAGTCTCGGTGCGGTTTTTGCGCTCGCCGGTATGGGTGATGTTGTCGGCAGACTGATCGGCCATGTCATTCCGGCGGGCAGCGTGTTCGGCGCGGTCGCCGTGTATTGCATCGGCATGGCGGCGTTTACCATCGTCATGGGCAATGCTTTCGCCGCCTTCCCGGTAATGCTCGCCGCAATCGGGCTGCCGCTGCTGATCCAGACGTATCACGGCGATCCGGCGCGGATCGCGGCGATCGGCATGCTGGCCGGGTTCTGCGGCACGCTCGTCACGCCGATGGCGGCGAATTTCAACCTCGTGCCCGCGGCCTTGCTCGAGCTAAAGGATCGCTACGGTGTGATCCGCGCTCAGGTGCCGACCGCCATCCCGCTGCTCTTCTTCAATATCGTGCTGCTTTATCTGGTGATGCCATGACCCGCCTCGACGCCGACACCGCCTCCCGTTTCGCCGGCCTGACGCTGGGCCATCTCGGTCAGGAATATCCGAACAAGCTCGATCATGTGCTCAACGGCGATACCGATGCGCTGCCGCCGCGGGTGCTGCACCCGGTGTTCTACGGCAGTTTCGACTGGCACAGTTGCGTGCACGGCTGGTGGCAGGTGCTGACGCTGGCGCGGCTCTATCCCGATCTCGACGAAGCGCCGACCATCCGCGCGCGCGCCGACCTGATGTTGACGCCGGCGCTGATCGCGGAGGAATGCGCCTATCTCGATCGCCCCGGCGCCGGCGGGTTCGAACGGACCTATGGCTGGGCCTGGGCGCTCGCCTTGCATGGCGAGGCGGCGCGCCATGCGAACAGCTGGGGCGAGGCGCTGGCACCGCTCGCCGCGGCCTTTGCCGAGCGGTTCCGGGCGTTCCTGCCCAAGCTGACTTACCCTATCCGCACCGGCACGCACGCCAATACTGCCTTTTCCCTGATCCTTGCGCATGACTGGGCTCGTGAGCATGACGCAGCGCTGGCCCGGCTGATCACCGAGCGCGCGCACGAATGGTTCGGTGACGACCGCGCATGTCAGGCGTGGGAGCCGGGCGGTGACGAATTCCTGTCGCCGGCGCTCTGTGAAGCGCTGCTGATGAGCCGCGTGCTCGATCGCCCCGCCTTCGCCCGATGGTTTACCGATTTCCTGCCGAAGGTGGGGGAGGGGCGGCCGGAAACGCTGTTCCTTCCGGCAATCGTTTCCGATCGCAGCGACGGCAAGATCGCCCATCTTGATGGTCTCAATCTCAGCCGCGCCTGGTGCTGGCGCGAGATTGCAGCAATAGCGGGCGACGATCACCCCGTCGCAGCCCTCGCCCGTGCCGCAGCCGAACGGCATTTGCAGGCGAGCCTGCCGCATATCGACGACGATTATATGGGGACGCACTGGCTGGCGACGTTCGCGCTGCTGGCGCTGACGGCGGGACAAAACGCAGGATAAGCAGAGCCGGGAAGCGGTATCGTTCCGGGCTAACGGTGTAACAGGCTCTGATGGCAGGGCATGAGGGCGGGACGAATTTACGCTTCCTCGCCGGAAACCACCTGTGACGGAGCGCGGCATCAGCAGGTTGCTTTTTGTTGTAAGAGTCGCTGGTCATGACCGATACGCTTGTAGAAATGAATCGTATCTTTGCAGCAGCAGGCGAATCCGACCAGCTCGCAACTCTCATCGAGAATCAGCATTGCGAGCATGGCGGTAAGGATTGGAGATGAAGCGACGATCAGCCTATGGCTGCTGAACGCCGCTCAGCAGAATATCGGCATCCGCAGATAGCGAATGCCCGGCACGCGCATCTTCAGGATCGTGGTCACCGGATTGGCCCCCGACTACATGGTGTCGACGCCCGATATCCGGATTGGTCACAGAGAATAATCGACGCCAACGCCGGGCGAACAGGTTGCTTCGCTGAGCCGGGGGATAGGGAAGCCATCCGGAGCGGGTGAATTCGCCGATGGCCGGACTGACATTCATGAGCAGCGCGCGGCGCGATGCGCGCGATGATGCGCGATGCCCGCGATGATGCACTTCGTGCTGCCGTTGAAGAATTTCAAAGCCACGCAATGCCTTGCCGGCCTCCGCCGGAACTACGGCATCAGGAGATGCGTCAGGGACAGACGGCATTGGTCAATAGCGCTCGCTCCGGCGCATTGCCGGACCGAGGCAATAAAAAAGGCGGCAGGAAACCCTGCCGCCTTCTCTATTCATACTGGCTGAAATAGCTCAGTTGCTGTCCGGCGTATCGTCGTCGTCCGAAGCGACGGCAACGATGCCTGCGCCGACAGCCGCAACGGCGAGAACGCCGACGACAATTGCCGAGCTGCCAGCCAGTTCGCTCTTGCCCTTAGCTTTGGTGCCGGTGCGAACCGAGCTCACCGGAGCCTTGGTCGCCGAAACCGACTGCGCTGCGGGGGCAGCCGCGAAAGCAACCGTCGAGCAAGCCATGCTTGCAGCGGCGCCAACCGTAGCGATAGTTTTGATAAGCTGCATATTACACTCCCTATTCCAACCAGTTCTCGAAATGGCTTATAAAGTTGCCGCAATGCAAACACAACCCCCAGCGAATGCGTCGGATATTAAGGTAACTCCTTTGGAAAAAAGGACTAATTCAAAAATATTGCACCGACTAACCGGCATTTGTCCGACGGATGGTGTAGAGAATCGGATCGGTTTGACATTGGCAGCGCGGACTGACGCGGATGGCGGGCAGAAGAAGAGGCGCGTCTGGCTGAGGGGTATCCTGCCGGCCCTGTTGCTCGCCTTTCCGACGGTTCCGGCCGTGGCTTTTGCGGCGGCGCCGTCGCAGGATGCCGAAATCGCGCAACTGCAGCAGCTTCGCGCCGCTGACACGCGGCTGTTCGGCATATTCTGGCGCCTCGGGTCGCGTAATGCGGCCTTATGCGAAGGCGCGGTACCGGCGATCGGGGCATTGCTTCAGGCGCGATCGAGCTATGATGGCGATTTCGCCGAAGCCGCTCAGCGCTATTTCAGCTTCGAAAGCGAGCTTTCGGTGGAGGTGGTGGCACCTGACGGACCGGCCGACCGCGCCGGGCTGCGACCGAATGACAGCATTGTCGCGATCGGCGGCAGGCCTTTGCCCGATGTTCGGGGGCCGGAAGCGGTGGCTGCTGCCCAGCGGGCGCTGGTCGAAGCCGGAACACGCGGCCCGATCGAACTGACGGTGCTGCGCGGGGGCGAGCGCAAACGGATTACCATTAGTCCGCTAAAGACCTGTTCCGGCCGCGTCGAACTGATGGTCTCTGCCGATCGGGTGGCGAGCACCGACGGGGATGTGGTGCAGATTTCCAGCGGTTTGTTCAACATCGTTCCCGCCGATGCCGAACTGGCGGCGGTGATCGCGCATGAATATTCGCATCTGATCCTGCGCCACCCCCAGCGGCTGACCGATGCCGGGGTCGATCGCGGGCTGCTCGCCATGTTCGGCAAGAACCGGCGGCTGATCCGGCGTACCGAGGCGGAGGCGGACCGGCTGAGCGTCTATTTGTTGCTGAATGCAGGATATGATCCGATGGCGGCGGGACGATTCTGGCGCAATGCGGGTCGGAAGATCGATGCCGGTTTCCTGTCGGACGGCACGCATATGGGCTGGCGCAAGCGTGCGGAACTGCTCGATGCGGAGGCCGAACGCGCCAGGGCCGCAACCGGCAATCCGGTGATCCCCGATCTGCTGAAGACGCGCGATACGCCGCTGGAATAGCCGATCGGGCGCCGCCCGAAGTTCAGGCGATCACGCTTCGGCGATCGCCTGCAAAAACCAGCTTTCCTCGCCCTCCAGCCCGATGGCAGTGAGTTTGCCCGAGGCGAAAGCTCCGGTATCGATACCGATGCGATGCGGCGTGCGGTCGATATCCTCGCTGATCGTATGGCCGTGGACGATCACTTTTTCGAACGGCCCGCGATGGTTGAGAAACTGTCCGCGAATCCAGCGCAGGTCGCTCGGCTTCTGCTCCTCGAGCGGGCAGGAGGGGGATATGCCAGCATGGACGAACGCATAGTCGCCCGACACCACCATATCTTCGAAACTTTCGATGAATTCGCGATGGTGCGCCGGAACGCACGAGCGCAGCAATTCGCCATATTCATCATAGTCGGAGGCCATGATATCCGCCTCGGACACGCCATAGCTCAGCATGGTTTCATCGCCGCCGATCCGCGAAAACAGCTTCAGCGCCTCCCGCTTGCCCTCCAGCGCGAGCAGCATGATCTCTTCATGATTGCCCATCAGGAACCGCGTATTGGGCCGGTTTTTCCTGAGCGTGATCAGATGTTCGATGATTTTCGCCGAATCCGGGCCGCGATCGATCAGGTCGCCCAGAAAGATCAGCGTTCGGGGAAGTAAGGGCCGCGAAATATCGTCGTCTTCGATTTTGTCCAGCAGCTGCAGCATCAGGTCGAACCGGCCGTGAATATCGCCGATGGCATAGATACGCTCATCATCGGCGATACGGCGCACGGTTTGCGGGCGTTTGTTTTTTTTCGGCAGGATGCTGATGACGCTACGCAACGGGTTCATTCGGGCTAACCTAGCGGTTTAGGATCAAATTCGGGCCGGACGGCTCATCGCGCGGCACAAGGCGACCGGTCGGGCGGTCAATATCGGTTTCAGGCCATCCATGGTATTCGGACAGATCATCGCGACGGCTCGCTTATCTATGCGTCACCCGCATGTCATGCAACCGCAGGGCCGGCACACGCTGAATTATCGTGAGAAAGCGTTGCAATTGCGCGACGACCATGCACCTTAATCGCCGCTGCTGCAATGCACCATATCAGCCGGTCGCTGATCCGATGGTTCAGGCGGGGACGGCCGGCTGATCGGGCCAGATTCCCCGCGTATCGAGCACATGCTTATTCCGGCGCTCGGCAAGCGGGATCGAGCGAAAGACTTCATGATCGACCAGAACGATGAAGACCGGACAGATTTCGATCGCTGCGTCGACATCGCTCAGTTGCGCCCCGCAGCCTGCAAAGGCGGCGGGAAGCGTCTTCGTATAAGGTTCGACGATATGGATGCGCTCGCCAAATCGCTGGGCCAGCGTCGCGGCGACCTTCAGCGCGGGGCTTTCGCGAAAATCATCGATATTTGCCTTGAAGGCGAGGCCGAGACAGGCGACCGGAACGCCGGGCATCGAATCGATCAGCGCCGTTGCACGCTCGATCGTATAATCCACCTTTGCATCGTTCACTTCGCGCGCGGTGCGGATCAGCGGGGTTTCCTCCCGCGCCGAATGGACGAGGAACCAGGGGTCCACCGCGATGCAATGGCCCCCCACGCCGGGACCGGGGGACAGGATGTTCACCCGAGGATGGCGGTTGGCGAGGCGGATCACTTCCCACACATCGACGCCGAGCGAATCGGCGACGCGCGACAATTCATTGGCAAAGGCGATATTAACGTCGCGAAAAGCGTTCTCGGTGAGCTTCGTCATTTCGGCAGCGGCGGCGCTGGTCGTCACGCACTCGCCCCGCACGAAGCGGCGGTAAAATTGCAGCGCCTTTCGCGCGCAGCGGGGGGTCACCCCGCCGATCACCCGGTCATTGTCGATCAGCTCGACCAGGATGCGGCCGGGAAGCACGCGTTCGGGGCAATACGCGATCGCGATATCGGGCGTTCCCGCGCAGTGGCCGGGAATTTTGAGGTCGGGACGCTCGCGTGCGAACAAAGCCGCTACCTCGGCCGTGGTGCCCACCGGGGAGGTCGATTCGAGGATGACGATATCGCCCGCTTTCACCACAGCGGCGACACTGGCGGCGGCCTGAAGCACATAGCTGATGTCGGGCGAATGATCGGTGCGGGCAGGGGTAGGGACGGCGATGACGAAGATATCGGCGGGGGCAGGGCTGGTCGATGCGCGCAGATTGCCGCGCGCAACGACGCCGGAAACCAGCCCGTCGAGATCGATCTCCTCGATATGCACCCGCCCCGAGTTGATCGTTTCGACGATATCGGGATCAACATCGATGCCGAGCACCTTTGCCCCAGATCGCGCGATGATCGCCGCGGTAGGCAGGCCGATATAGCCCAGCCCCATCACCACCACATCGGGCTCAGCCATCGATTCCATCCGTGATCAATCCTGCAATCCGTTGTGCCGCCCTGCCGTCGCCAAAGGGATTATGCGCACGCGCCATGGCCTGATATGCCGCCTTTTCATCAAGCAGCCTCGATAGTTCGGAAACGATGCGCGGCGCGTCGGTCCCCACCAGCCGTGCCGTGCCTGCCGCCACGCCCTCGGGTCGCTCCGTGGTTTCGCGCATCACCAGTACCGGCTTGCCCAGCGCGGGAGCCTCTTCCTGCACGCCGCCCGAATCGGTCAGTACGATATGCGCGCGGTCGAGCGCGGCGATGAAATTGGGATAATCGAGCGGCTCGCAGCGAAGGATATTGGGCCGATCGCCCAGCATCCGGTCCATCGCCGACACGACGTTGGGATTGGGATGGACGGGAAACAGGATGCCGACATCGTCGCGCGCCGCGATCCGGCCCAGCGCGTCGGCTATACTGGCGATGCCCGGTCCGAAATTCTCGCGCCGATGCGTGGTGACGAGAATGATGTTCCGATTCCCCAGCCGCTCGCACAGCGCCGGCGCGACTGCCGCAAGATCGGGTTCGCGGTTGAGGCGATCGCGCGTGGCGAGCAGTGCGTCGATCACCGTATTGCCGGTGACATGCACCTGTTCGGCCGGAACATTCTCGCTGCGAAGCGCGTGCGCCGCGGTTTCGGTCGGGGCGAAATGCTGATCGGCAAGCGGTGCGATCATCCGGCGATTGCCCTCTTCGGGCCAGGGATGGTGCATATCGCCCGAACGCAGTCCGGCCTCGACATGCGATACCGGAATCTTGCGATAATAAGCGACGAGCGCGCCGATCATGGCGGTCGCGGTATCGCCCTGTACCACCACCCGGTCGGGGCGCTCTGCACCCATGACGCCCCCCAGACCGGTCAGCAGGCGCGCGCTCAGCTGATCAAGCGTCTGCCCCGGCTGCATCAGGTCGAGGTCGATATCAGGCGTGATACCGGCGATGGCGAGCACCTGATCGAGCAGGCCGCGATGCTGTGCGGTGACACAGGTGCGAACGCGAACCCTGCCGGTTTCGCGCAGCGCATGGATCACGGGGAAAAGCTTGATCGCTTCTGGCCGGGTGCCGAAAATCACCAATATCGTCGGCTTGGTCATGCGCTTTCCATAAGCGAACGATCTTAAAAGAAGGCTAAGCGCCGGTCGGCGGACTTAGCGTCGCGAACGCGAACCGCCGCGGAGCCAGGGCATATAGCGCATGGCAAGGACAAGGATCAGCGGCCAGAACCAGGTCGCTGCCGCATCACCCCTGGTGTCCGGCCAGTTCCACGAACCGCTGACGATTCGATCCATATATTCGTTCGCGACCTCCAGCACGACCGGCGGCACCAGCGTCAGGAAGGACCAGAGCGGCCTACGCATAAAAATGCCCGAAAGCAGCCAGATGATAAGACCGGCATAAGTGTGCGCGAATTTGTCCGGGGCGGGGCAAAGCGCGACGATATCGTTGATCACCTGATGATATTGCACGGCGAAAGTATCGAGCATTGCGGGTCCTGCCGGAAAAACGAAACGCGCCTCTATCACATTGTGCGCTGCACCCCATCCCGAAACGCGAGCGGCGCTATTTAAATCGTGACGAGCCGATCCTCGCCCAGCGTAGCGACCACCCCCATCACTCCCCCCGCCTCGACCCCCGGCACCAGATCGCCAATCGCAACGTCGCACAGATCGAGCCCTGTCTGACAGGCGATGATCCCGACGCCCGATTCTATTGCCAGCGCAAGGAGCGCAGAACGGTCCGGCAGGCCATGTTCGAAAAGGTCGGGCGGGTCGGCGGGGCCGGAATCGGAGCGGAGCAGCGAAACCGCGCGCTCATGGCAATAGACGCGAACGCGCGCGCCCAATGCCGCATGGCTGCATGCCAGTGTCAATGCGCCGCGAAAGCGTTCGGGATCGGCAGTGACGACCATGATGGTCAGGCCGCGCATGCCGGGCATCCGGGGTCCTTGGGCAGCGACAGCGTGCGGAAACGAAGCGCGAGCGTATCGGCGAGAACGATTTTGCCCGCGCTGTCCTCGCCGAACGGAACGATCGCCCGGATAGCCTCGATCGCGGCCATGCTGCCGATCATGCCGGTGAGCGCGCCCAGCACGCCCTGATCGGCGCAGCTGATATCGGGCCGGTCCGGGTCATTGCCGACGAAGCAGCGATAACAGGGCTTGTCCGGCTCCCAGCCGCGAAAGGTGCCGACCTGCCCCTCGAACTGGCCCACCGCCGCTGATATCAGTGGGATGCGCAGCGCCAGCGCGGTGTCAGCAACGATCAGCCGTGTTTCGAAATTGTCGCACCCGTCGAGCACCACATCGGCACCGTCCAGCAGGTCGCGGGCATTTGCCGCGTCGATCCGGCGAAGCACCGGAGTGACCGCGCAGTCGGGATTGCGGCGGGCCACCTCCCGCGCGGCGACCTCCACCTTTGCCTGCCCCTGATCGGCAGTTGCGAACAGCGTCTGGCGTTGCAAATTGGAAAGATCGACATGATCGTCATCGATGATGGTCAGGCGCCCGATTCCGGCGGCGGCGAGATATTCGATGGCGGGCGAACCGATCCCGCCCGCGCCGATCACCGCAACAGGCGACCGGAGCAATTTCGACTGACCGGCTCCCCCGATTTCGCGAAGGATGATGTGCCGGGCATAGCGTTCCAGCTGGCTGTCGCTGAGCGCGGTCACTTCCATTCAAACGTGACGGTGGCGCGATACCAGCCGCTGGGATCGCCGGTTTGCGGGTCCAGATTGTTGCGCGCAAAGGTGGATACCAGACCAGCGCCATATTGTTCGACGGCCGAGCAATTGATGGCGCGCGGAATGGTCGCGCGAACGCTGCCATCGTCGGACAGCAGCACCGCGATGTCGAGCGCGACGATATGCCTGCCATTTTGTTGCGGCGGCATGGGGCATTTGCTGAACGCCATTTCCTTCGCCACGAACCGGCTCATCTGCGCCGTCACCACCGGCTGGCGCTGATAGGGAAGCGGCGTCATCGAATCCCAGTCGATCGGCAGCGTCAGCCCCAGCATCCCGCTTTGCTGGCCCAGCATCGCGGCAAGCATGGCGAACAGCGTCTTCACCGGCCGGTCGACCCGAATCCGCCCGCGCCGCGTGCGGTCGCATCGAGCATATCGACTTCGTCGAGCGTCGCGCGAAGCACGGGCGCAGGAACGAGCTGCGCGATACGGTCGCCGCGCGCAATCGCAAAGGGATCGTTCCCGAGATTTGCCAGTATGACCTTCACTTCGCCGCGATAATCGCAGTCAATCGTGCCGGGCGCATTAAGGCAGGTTATGCCGTGTTTCAGCGCAAGGCCGGAGCGCGGGCGCACCTGCACCTCATATCCCGCCGGGATCGCCATCGCGAAACCGGTCGCGACCGCTGCACGCTCGCCCGGGGCAAGGGTCAGCGTGTCGGCCGACACCACGTCCATTCCGGCCGCGCCGTCGCTGGCATAAGCGGGGAGCGGAAGATCGGCGCCGTTATCAAGGCGCTTTACCGCAATCGCGATCGGGTCGGTCATCGTTGCTTCTCCGGCAGCAACGAAACCAGCTTTTGCGTCGCCTCCAGCACCTGCGGATCGTTCAGCGTCAATCGCCCCGCCTGGGGCACGATCCGATAGTCGGTGGCGATGCCCCGCAGCGCCAGTGCTTCGGCATAAGGACGCGAGAATTTGTCGGGCGTCACCTTATCCTGCGCGCCGACCAGCATTGCCGCGCGCAGCCCCGGCTGGACGCCGCCCGCCGTTTTCAGCGGGTCGAGGCTCGATGATACGGTCTGCCATCCTCCCCGCGGTGCCTGCTTCTTCATATATTTGCGCCATTCGGGCAGCGTGCAGGGGCAGGAGACAAGCACGATGCCGTCGATCAGTTTCGGGCGAATTCCGGCAAGATCTGCAGCGATCGCCGCCCCGCCGCCATCGCCCACCACGACCACGCGCGCCTGCGGAAGCTGTGCTTTGGCCGCCAGAATCGCATCGCCGACCTGCTTCAGCTGGTCGAGTGTATAATTGTCCCCGACGCCCTTACCCCGCTCGCCCGCCGAGCGATTGCCCTCGCTGTCACCATAGCCGGGCCGAATGATGGCGAGCGCTGCGCTGTGCGGAATCGCGTCGACCGCCCGTTCGGCGAACCCATAGGGATCGGCGCGTTCCCCTGAGGGAGCATCGCCATGCAGCACGACGATCAGCGTGCGGATGGCGTCACGCTTGCTTTCCCCGAACAACCGCGTCTGAAGGCCGGTTGCGGGCGGTTCGATGCGCTGCACCGCGCATCCGCCGAGCAGCGCAGCGGCGAGCAACAGGCCAGGGCTAAAGCGCATCGGCGATCCTCTCCGCGAGCCGCCGCGCAACCTCATGCTTGTCGAGCCGATCCCAGCTCTCCACGCCGGTTTCAGTAACGATGTGAACGCTATTGGCATCTCCCCCCATTACATCGCCCGAAACATCGTTGGCGACAATCCAGTCGGCGTTCTTTCGTGCCCGTTTTTCGGTGGCATGAGCAATGACCTCCTGCGTTTCGGCGGCGAAGCCGATCAGCAGCTTCGGACGTTTCGGGCTGTTGCCGAGCATTTGCAGGATATCCGGATTTTCGACGAGCGAAAGCGATGGCGCGCCATCGCCTTTCTTGATCTTGTGCGCCGCCTCCTCGACATGCCAGTCGGCAACTGCAGCGACCATTACCGCTACATCGGCGGGAAGTGCGGCGGCGACCGCATTGGCCATTTCGCGCGCGGTTTCGACCTCGATCCGATCGACGCCTGCCGGTACGGGCAGCGAAACCGGCCCCGAAACCAGCGTCACCCGCGCGCCCATCCGGGCCAGCGCGCCTGCGATCGCGTAGCCCTGCCGCCCCGAAGAGCGGTTCGCGATATAACGCACCGGATCGATCGGCTCGTGCGTCGGCCCGGCGGTCACGAGGATATGCCTGCCCGCAAGCCGCTCCCGATCATCGCCGCCGTCCAGCGCGCGCTCGATCGCGGCGAGGATCGCCGGCGGTTCGGGAAGCCGCCCCGGCCCATATTCGCCGCACGCCATCGCGCCTTCGTCCGGTGCCATCACCGTGACGCCGTCGCCGCGAAGCGTCGCGACATTGCGCTGCGTCGCCGCGTGCTGCCACATGCGGACATTCATCGCCGGCGCGGCGAGCACCGGCTTGTCGGTCGCGAGCAGCAGCGTGGTCGCCAGATCATCGGCGATACCACCCGCCATCTTCGCCAGGAGATCGGCGGTGGCGGGAGCGACGACGACCAGATCGGCCTCGCGGCTGAGCTGGATATGCCCCATCTCCGCCTCATCCTTCAGATCCCACAGGCTGGTATGGACGGGATTTTCGGAAAGCGCGGCAAGCGTCATCGGGGTCACGAAATGCGCGCCGCCATCGGTCAGGACGCACCGAACGCCGATCCCCGCCTTGCGCGCCAGACGGATGATCTCGCACGCCTTATACGCAGCGATACCCCCGCCGACGATGAGCAGAATGCGTTTCATCGCGTGATCCTCTGCACCCGCACGCGCCGTATGTCGAGCCAGGCGCGCACCGTGTCGCGCACCGAATCGGGGGCAAAGGCTATCCCGATCAGCGACAGGGGAGCGATCATCAGTGCGGCGGAAAAACTGTCGGCCTGAACGAAGAGCGCGATCATCGCGGCATAAGCGAGCAGCGTAGCGAATACCCGGTGGCCCAGCGGATCGGCCCAGCCGGCCCAGCCATATAGCGACAATGCGATCAGGATCGCCGCCAGCGCAAGGGGCAGCGAGTGCAGCGCGGTCGACAGCGTCAGCGCGCGGATGAAAAAGCCGACGCCGTTCATCGCGAACCAGCCGGTAGCGGCAGCATCGAGCGGGCCGGTCACCTTTGCAACTGCGATGGCGTGGACGGTGAGGATGATCGCAAAGATGGCGAGCGTGCCGATCCATCCGAACAGCTCACGCCGGGCTCCGCCGCGCCATGCGAGCACCGCCATGACGAGCACATAGAGTGCGGCGGTTTCGCGGATCAGCATAGCGCACAGACCGACCGCCGCCGCATCGAACCAGCGTCCGGGCCGCCATAGGCCCATCGATAGTGCGATCAGCAGCGCCGCCCAGACTTCGTGGAACAGGATCAGCGCCGGCTGCACGCAGGCGACGATCCCGCCCGCAAGCAGGATGATTGCGCAGATCCGCGCGGCGCTGCTGCTGAGCGCGCTGCGCAGCCGGATGTGCCAGACCAGCGCCACGGTAAGGCCAAGCGCCCAGAGCAGGCCGATGATCGCCTGATAGGGCAGCAGCGCTTCCATCGCGGCGAGAGTAGGCAGGCGAAACGCGGTAAAGGGCCGCAACGGATAGTCGCCCGCCCGCAGCGCGCTTTCCGCGACCGAATAATAATCACCGCCCGCGCGCATCGAATCGACGATCGAGCCATAGAGCCACAGTTCGTTTTGCCGCACCGACGGCGGCAGCGAATCGGGCGGCCCGGCAGGGTCGGGCGTGGCGAGCGCGGTCAGCGCGGCGGCGACCATCCCGATCAGCAGCAACAGCGCCCAGCGTGCCCTGCTGCGCGGAAGCGTCGCGAAGCGGCTTGGCCCGGTCAGCCAGAAAGGCGGGGCGGGACGCGCCATCAGCCGATCAGCAGCGTCGCAATCGCGCCCGCCACCGCGCTGAAGACCGCGACCGCGGCATAGGCCCAGCCGGACCCCACTCGAACCACCTGAATATCGCGCAGCGGCGGGGCAGGGGGCGCGCCGCCCGGATTGGGGTAGCGCGCTTCGATATTGCGGATCAGCTGGGGCAGGCGGGCGAGGGTGCGCACATCCTCGACCAGCCGGTCGGCCGCTGCCGCTTCGGGGCCGAGCTCATCGCGAATCCAGCCCCGGACGAACGGCGCTGCGGTTTCCCACAGGTTGATATCGGGATCGAGCGCAGTCGCCACGCCCTCAACCATCACCATCGTCTTTTGCAGGAGCAGGAGATGCGGCTGAGTCTGCATGTCGAAATCGCGGGTAATGTTGAACAGCGAATCGAGCATCATTCCGACCGACATCTCCTTGACCGGCAGCCCGCGCATCGGTTCGCCCACCGCGCGAAGCGCAGTCGCAAATTCAGCGACATTATGATGCGCCGGAACATAGCCCGCCTCGAAATGAATTTCGGCGACGCGGCGATAATTTCCGGTAATCAGGCCGTAGAGAATCTCGGCGAGCCAGACCCGCGCGCGCCGGTCGATCCGGCCCATGATTCCGAAATCGATCGCTGCGATCCGCTCGCCCGGCAATGCGAACAGATTGCCCTGATGCATATCGGCGTGAAAAAAACCTTCGGCGATCGCCTGACGCAGAAAGGCGCGGACGAGCTTTTGCCCAAGCGCGGTCCGGTCGAGCCCGGCCTCGTCGAGCGCGGCAAGGTTCGACATCTTGATACCGTCGATCCATTCGAGCGTCAGCACCTTGCCCGTGGTGCGCTGCCAGTCGATTTCGGGGATCAGAAAATCAGGTTCGGCCTGCATGCCGTCGGCAAGCTCGCTCGCCGAAGCAGCTTCGCGCCGCAGATCGAGCTCGCGCGCGGTCCAGCGCTTGAAACTTTCGATGACGAGGCGCGGGCGAAGTCGCCCGGCTTCGCCGCCCATCGCCTCGACCTGTGCCGCCGCCCATTCATAGGTGTCGATCGCGCGGGCGAATTCGGCCTCAACGCCGGGGCGAAGCACCTTTACCGCGACCTGCTTGCCGTCAGGCGTAACCGCCCGGTGGACCTGCGCGATCGAGGCAGCGCCGATCGGCTTTTCCTCGATCGAGGCGAAGATATCCTCGATCGGCCGCCCGAAGCTGGAGCGAATCTGTTCGCAGATCGTGTCGAAGGGGACGGGGGGGAGTGCGTCCTGCAGCCTCAGCAGGTCGCGCGCTGCTTCCTCACCGACCAGATCGGGGCGGGTGGCGAGCGTCTGGCCGAGCTTGATCGCGGCGGGGCCGATCGCCTGAAACGCATCGGCATAGGCCGGCGTCTTCAGCACCCGCGCGCCGAACCGGGCGATCCGGGCCATGCGCCGGACGGGAAGCGGGGTGTTCTTGTCGCGTTCAATGCCCTGCAGCGCACCGTGGCGGGCCAGCGTGCGGCCCCATTTGAGCAGGCGCCAGAGATGGACGACGGGCGCGGTCATGCGAAGCGCTCCACGCGCGCAGCCGGGGGATGGGATAAGGAAAGGCGCAACGGATCAGATCTTCCAGCCGCTATGGATCGCCACCAGTCCGCCGAGAATCGGTTCGACCTTGGTCTGTGCGAAGCCTGCCTCAGCGATCATGCCCCTGAACCTTTCCATATCGGGAAAGCGGCGGATCGATTCGATCAGATAGCGATAGCTGTCCTCGTCATTGGCGAGCAGCTTACCCAGTTTCGGCACCAGCCGGTGCGAATAGACGTCATAGACGTCCGCGAATCCCGGCCAGAGCGTGGTTGAGAATTCGAGGCAGTAGAACCGCCCGCCACGTTTCAGCACGCGATGCGCTTCGCTCAGCGCCGCTGGGATATCCGTCACGTTGCGAATGCCGAACGCGATCGTATAGGCATCGAAAAACCGGTTGGGAAATTGCAGCGTCTCGGCATTGGCCTCGGTCCAGACCAGCCCGTCGATGCCGCGCTTTGCCGCCCGGTCCATGCCCACTTCCAGCATCGCCGGATTGATATCGGCGACGGTGATCGCAGCGTCGCTTTCGGCCAGACGAAAGGCGATGTCGCCGGTGCCGCCCGCCATATCGAGAATCTGTTCGCCCTCGCGCGGTTTGACGCGGCGGACGAATCGATCCTTCCACAGCCGATGCATGCCGCCCGACATGGCATCGTTCATGAGATCGTAGCGCGCGGCCACATTGCGAAAGACATCGCCGACGCGGCGGGTCTTTTCGCCGGGCGCGACATCTTCATAGCCGAAGGATACGGTGTCGTTCATAACGGGGGCTTTCCGGAAAACATCTTGTCGCGCTCGCTCTAGCCAAGCCTTGTGGGCGGGGCAAACCCTGCCTAGCTGAATTGTTGAAACCATGCCCGAACTTCCCGAAGTAGAAACGACCGTTCGCGGTCTCGCCCCCGTGCTCGAAGGCCAGCGACTGGCCCGGGTCATCGCACGCCGCCCCGATCTGCGCCGACCGATTCCGGTCGATCTGGTGCAGCGGATGACCGGCGCGCGGGTGATCGGGCTGGGGCGGCGCGCGAAATACGGGCTGATCGACACCGATCGCGGCGACACGATGATCTTTCATCTCGGCATGTCGGGGCGCTGGCGAGTCGATCCGGGGGAATTGCTCACGCATGACCATCTGGTCATCGAAACCGAAGCGGGGCGCAGCGTCGCGCTCAACGATCCGCGGCGGTTCGGGTCGCTCGATCTGGTTGCGACCGGGGCGGTGGACCAATGGCCACCATTCGCTGCGATGGGGCCGGAACCGCTAGGTGAAGCGTTTACCGCCGATCATCTTGCCGCTGCCTTTGCGGGCCGGGCGGCGCCGGTAAAGGCGCGGCTGCTCGACCAGCGGGTGGTTGCGGGGCTGGGCAATATCTATGTGTGCGAAGCGCTGCACATGGCGGGGATCGCGCCCGGCCGTGCGGCGGGGCGAATCGGCAAAGCGCGGCTGGATCGGCTGGTCGAAGCGATTCGCGAGGTTCTGGCCGCTGCGATTCTTGCCGGCGGGTCGACGTTGCGCGATTATGCGCGGCCTGACGGTGAGCTCGGCTATTTTTCCAAGCAATGGCGCGTCTATGGCCGTGAAGGCGAGGCCTGCCTTTGCGGCGCAACGGTTCAGCGGCGCGTCGACAGCGGGCGATCGACCTTTTTCTGCGCGAAATGCCAGCGCTAAACGGTTGACGGGAACGGCCATAGCCGCTAATGGCCGCGCTTTCCCGGACGCCCGCATCGGTGCGGCGTCCATTTCGTTATAGCAGAATTCGAGGACGTACATGGCGAACACGCCACAGGCGAAGAAGCGTATTCGGCGCAACACGCGTCGCGCGGACATCAATGGTGCGCGGGTTAGCCGCATCCGCACCTTCGTAAAGCGCGTCGAAAACGCGCTTGATCAGGGCGACAAGGCAGCTGCTGCGGCAGCGCTGAAGGACATGCAGCCTGAACTGGCCCGCGGCGTGTCGAAGGGTGTGCTGCACAAGAATACCGCGTCGCGCAAATTGTCGCGCCTGACCAAGCGGGTCGCTGCGCTCGGCTGACGCCGAACCATCATTTCATTGAAATGGAATTGTAACCTCGCCGGTTTCCGGCGGGGTTTTTTTCGTGTGTCCGGCGCCCTTTCGGAACGTTTTCGGAACCCCTTGGAGGGAGCACGAGTCGAGTGAGATCGTGGTTCGGAATCGCTGACTAAAACACTGATAAATAACGATAATCGAAGAAATCCGACGCATTTGCTGCGCTGGCGGGCTGTCAACTTATATATTTCGGTTCAGTGACGGTTCCTCCACTTGATCGACTCGGCGATCCCTTTCTACACAGTCCCTCCCGGCGCGATGATATCCGCCGGGGTTCAAGCTGAAGCCTTGCGGGCCAGCCGGATGTCGATTCCGGCTGCGGGGGCTTTTTTGACTTTCGAATGCTGGCGTCCGGGAAAATGTATTTTCCGGCGGGGGGAGATTTTGCGCGTGATGGCCGAACAGACTGTCCTACCATCGAGCGCAAAGGCCGCTGCCTGGGATCGGGTACGCAAGAATCTTCGCGCTTCGGCTGGGCAACGCCTGTTCGACCAGTGGCTGCGCCCGATGGAGCTGATCGAGGAAAGCGATGCCGAAACGGTTCGGCTCGGTCTTCCCGCGGCGTTCATGACCAACTGGGTCCGCAACCATTATGCCGAGCGGCTGACCTTCGAGTTCCGCTCGCTGCTGCCGCAGATCCGTGCAGTATCGGTCGAAACGATTCGCGCTGCCAAGGCGCGTCAGCTTACCGCCCTGTCCACAGAGATCGCAGCAGAGACCGCTCCGAATCGGAGCGATGTCCGGTCGGCTCCCCGCGCCGAAGTGCAGCGGCCGCGATTCGATTCGCGCTACAGCTTCGATGCGTTCGTTACCGCGCCGTCCAACCGCGTGGCCTTCAACGCCGCCCGCGCGCTGGCCGAACCCGGCACGCCGCGCTTCAGCCCGCTCTACCTCCATTCCAGCACCGGACAGGGCAAGACCCACCTGATGCACGCCATCGGTCAGGCGTTTCTGGCGGCAGAGCCCGATGCGACCGCGATCTACATGCCGGCCGAGCGGTTCATGTTCGAATTCGTCCAAGCGCTGCGCGCGCGCGATACGATTGCGTTCAAGGAGCGGATTCGCGGCGTCGACCTGCTGATGATCGACGATCTTCAGTTTATCGGCGGCAAGGATTCGACGCAGGAGGAGTGCCTCCACACCGTCAATGAGTTCATGAATGCGGGCAAGCGGCTGGTCATCGCCGCCGATCGTTGCCCGCAGGCGCTGGAGGGCGTCGATAATCGCCTGATCGGGCGCCTTTCGTCCGGGCTGGTCGCCGATATCAAGGCACCCGAGCGCGAGCTGCGCCGTGCCATTCTCGACCGCAAGCTCGAGACTTCCGGCGTTCCGGTGCCCGAAGATGTTCTCGAACTGCTCGCCAGTCGAATCACCAGCAGCGTTCGTGAGCTGGAGGGCGCGCTGAACCGGATCGTCGCTTACGCGCAGCTGATCGGCGAAGAAGTGACGATGGAATTCGCGGTGCAGACGCTGGGCGAAGTCCTTGCCGGGCCGCGCAAGCGAATCACCATCGACGAAATCCAGCGCGCGGTTTCGAATCATTTCGACGTCCGGACGATCGACCTGCTGTCGGCGCGTCGTGCCGTTGTGATCGCCCGTCCGCGCCAGATCGCGATGTATCTCGCCAAGCGGCTGACCACGCGTTCGCTTCCTGAGATCGGACGGAAGTTCGGCAATCGCGATCATTCCACCGTGATCCATGCCGTCCGCCGGATCGAGGATCTGCGCACCAGGGATGCCGAGATCGATAATGCGGTGCGGTCGCTGACCCGCGAGCTGGAGGGCTGATCCGGACCCGATTCGATTGAACCTGCCATGCCTTTGCGGTGTTGGGAGGGCGATCAACCGGAATGAGGTCTAGAACATGAACTATCGTATCGCGGTCGGCCTGCCGTTTCTCGCCCTGCTCAGCGCATGCGGGGGGTCGGGCGAAGTTTCCTCAGGCAATGCCGAAGCTCCGAATCAGTCCGCTGTCTTGCTTAATGCGACATCCGATCCGCGCAACGAGGCGGAGCGATCAGACGCTGCGGAGGACGCAGGCAGCGCGGGAACGGCCCCGAGGCTTTCCGAGATAGCGCTTAAAAAAGGCGTCTACGCGCAGGTCGAGCGGGCGGACGGAACGCCGCAATGTCCACCCGCGCTGGCGGTGGTGGCAGTGTTCGACGGGAAAGGCTTCGATAGCCGCAACTCGGCCGACTGCACGTTCGTCCCGCTCAGCCGGGAGGACAGTATATGGTCGGGGACGCAGACCTGCACGGATCCGGCCTCCCGCTCGCAGCAAATGGAACAATGGACGGTGAAGGTGGATAGCGCGACGCGCTACACCCGCATCGGTTCGACCGGGCGTATCCATTATGCGCTTTGTCCGGACGAAAAACTGTCCGACTGGAATAGCTGAAGCGTCGCTGCGGGGCGGCCGGCGCCTTTGTTGCGCGCGTCGCCCCTGCCGCCCCGAAATCTTCAGACCTGAAGCCCGACCGCCTCTTGCGCTTCGCGAAGCGTCGGCGCGGCAAGCGCCGTTGCGCGCGCAGCGCCCTCGCGCAAATGCGCCTGCACCGCATCGGGCTGACCGCGCAGTTCGATCAGCCGCGCGCGAATCGGCGTGAGCACCGAAATGGCGAGATCGGCAAGCGCGGGTTTGAACGCGCCGAACCCCTGGCCGGCAAATTCCTCCACCACCGATTGCGGAGAGCGATCGGCGAGCGCGGCATAGATGGTCACCAGATTGCGCGCCTCGGCCCGCTCGGCCAGCGCCTTGAAATCGTCCGGAAGCGGCTCAGCATCGGTACGCGCCTTGCGGAATTTCTGCGCGATCAGATCGTCATCGTCGATCAGATTGACTCGCGACATGTCGGACGGATCGGACTTCGACATTTTTGCCGACCCGTCGCGCAAGCTCATGATGCGCGGCGCTGCGTCAGAAATCATCGGATCGGGGAGGGGGAAGAGCTCGACGCCGAAATCGGTGTTGAACTTGGTCGCGATATCACGGGCGAGTTCGAGATGCTGTTTCTGATCCTCACCAACCGGGACATGCGTTGCCTTATAGACCAGCACATCGGCGGCCTGCAGCACCGGATAGGTGAACAGGCCGACGCTCGCGCCTTCGCGATTCTTGCCCGCTTTGTCCTTCCACTGCGTCATCCGGTTGAGCCAGCCCATCCGCGCGGTGCCCTGCAATATCCAGCAAAGCTCGGCATGGGCGGGAACGCGCGCCTGATTGAACAGCACCGCCTTTGCCGGATCGATGCCCGCCGCGATCAGCGTGGCTGCCATTTCGATCGTGTGCGCGGCCAGATCCTTCGGATCGTTGGCGACGGTCAGCGCATGCAGATCTGCGAGGAAGAACAGGCAATCGCCGCCCTTCGCCGCGACCTCGTCCTGCATCGCGACCCATTGTTTGATCGCACCCAGATAATTGCCGAGATGAAGGTTGCCGGTGGTCTGAATGCCGGAAACGACGCGCATGATAGTTCCTACTTGCCTGGCTGTTTGCGACGCACCATCGCCGTGAGGTCGCTGATGCGATAGGCGCCGGTGACGATACAGGCGAGGCCATAGACCGCCACGCCGCCGCCGACCAGTGCCGAGAGTGCCACTGCTCGGGTAAACAGGTGCCCGGTGACATAAGGCTGGACGAGCGGATCGATGGCGAACAGCGTCGCGCCCATGATGATCGCAGCGAATGCCAGCCGCGGCAGGCGGCGGCGCAGCCGGTCGTCGAGCGACAGATGCCCGCGCTTGTGCAGCATGCGGTAGAGCAAGGCGACGTTGACGGTCGAGGCGATCGCAGTGGCGAGCGGCGGGCCGACATGCGCGATCAGCGGGATCAGCACCAGATTGCCGACGATATTCACGCCCACCGAGACGGTCGCATAGCGCATCGGTGTGCGGGTGTCGGCGCGCGCGTAAAAGCCGGGCGTCAGCACCTTCACCAGCACATAAGAGGGCAGGCCAAGCGAAAAGGCGGCGAGCGCCCAGCTCGATCGCTCAGCATCGAGCGCGGTGAACTGGCCGTGCTGGAATAGCCCGGCGATGATCGGCTGCGCAGCGACGATGAACGCGACAGTCGCTGGCAGGGTCAGGAACAGTGCCAGTTCGATCCCGCGATTCTGGGTTTCGCTCGCTTCGGCATCGCGGCCCGATCCGACCATGCGCGAAATCGTCGGGAGCAGAATCGTGCCGAGCCCGATACCGATCAGGCCCAGCGGCAACTGGTTCAGCCGGTCGGCATAATAGATGTAGGAAATCGACCCCGCATCGAGCAGGCCGCCGGCAAGTGCGGTCGAGATCAGCAGGTTGATCTGCGTCGCGCCCGATCCGGCCGCGGCGGGCAGAATCAGCCGGAACAATTCGCGCATATCCTTGTCGATGCGCGGAATTTTGAGGCGCAGTTTGACGCCCGACTGGCGGCAGGCGATCACCAGCCATGCGAGCTGCAACGCGCCGCCCACCGTCACTGAAATCGCCTGCACCCGCGCGGTCTCATAGGGACCATCGCCGTGGAAGAACCAGAGCCCGCCGATCATTGCAATGTTGAGCAGGATCGGCGCTGCGGCATTCACCCAGAAACGATCGATCGAATTGAGGATGCCGCCGAGCAGCGACACCAGCGAAATCATCGCGAGATACGGAATGGTGATCCGCGACAGCATCACGGCAAAGGCGAATTGTTCCGGCGTAGGGTCCTGAAACCCGCCCGACAGCCCCCGGGTGACCGGCCAGGCGGCGATCAGCATCAGCGCGGTGAACGCCACCAGGATGGGAAAGAGCATCGACAGCGCCCGCTCGGCGAAATCGAGCGCCGGGTCGAGATCGCCGTCTTCGCCCACCCGGCGGTTGAACAGGGGGATGAATGCCGCCGAAAACGCACCTTCGGCGAAAAAGGCGCGAAACATGTTGGGCAGGCGAAACGCGACCAGAAAAGCGTCGGACGCGAAACCCGCCCCGACAAAGGTCGCCTGCAACGTGTCACGGAACAGGGCGAGTACGCGGCTCGCCAGCGTCAGGCCACCGATGGAGCCCAGCGCGCGGGCAAGCTTCACGCCGGATTCTCCATCGGCTTTATGTCAGCGTTCGGATCAGGCGTTGCCGACCGGGGCGTCGCCCTGCGTCGCGGCCTGATGCTGTTGCAGCTGCTGCTGATACATTGCGTTGAAATCGAGCGGATCGAGGAGCAGCGGTGCGAAACCGCCGTCGCGCACCGCATCGGCCAGCACGCGGCGAGCGAAGGGGAACAGCAGGCGCGGCGCTTCGCCGAGCAGGAAGGGCTGAAGATGCTCCTGCGGCAGGTTGCGCAGCTGGAACAGGCCGGCATAAGTGAGGTCGACGAGGAACGTTACCTGACCGTCATGTTCGGCGCGCGCTTCGATCTTCAACAGGACTTCGTGAACATCGTCGCCGACCTGATTGACGCCGATATTGAACTGGACATCGATCTGCGGCGCGTTTTCACGCTGATACACATGCGGTGAATTGGGATTTTCGAACGAAAGATCCTTCACATATTGCGAAATCAGGTTCGCCATCGGCATATTGTCCGCGCCGTTCGCGGTCGTAGCGCCCGTGGTGACGAATTCGTCCTGCTCGGCCATTAAAATTCCTTCTCGTCGGATAAGCGCGGCATCTTCCGCGTTACTATGACGATCGCGCGTAGCAGCAGGGCAGCGCCAGTTCAACGGCCTCGGCGATGCCATTTGAAAGACGGCGATGTTACGCTTATGTTAGCGGACAAGAAAGTCGGAGGAACGGTGCTCATCTATATAGTTCTCCTCGCCATGGTGGCCGGTTTCCTGGCGCTTCGCCTGTATTCGGTACTCGGCAAGCGCACGGGACACGAACAGCCGCTGCCCAGACCTGCGGAGGAACGTACGTCGCAGCAGCCGCTGCCGCGTTCCGTCGACGCGCCTGCCGAACCGCGTGAAGGCGGCCCGCGTCTGATCGAACCCGGTGCTGAAGGCGGCGTTCGCCAACTGGTCGGTGCACGAACCGATTTCGACGTGGGGCAATTCGTCGAAGGCGCGCGCTCGGCCTATAAGATGATTCTGGAAGCCTTCTGGAAGGGCGATCGCGAGACGCTCGACTGGCTGGTGGCCGGTGATGTCAAAGCCGCGTTCGAATCGGCGATCGATGCACGCGAACAGGCAGGACATCGCCTCGAAAACCGGCTTGTGTCGATCGAGCGGGCGGTGATCGCCGATGCCGGCATCGAAGGCAGCGAGGCCCGGGTCACGGTGCGGTTCGATGCCGATATTGCGGCGGTAACGCGCGATGCCGAGGGCGAAGTCGTCGCCGGTTCGCTGAGCGATGCGGTGCAGACGCACGACCTGTGGACCTTTGGCCGAAATCTGCGCAGCGACGATCCGAACTGGAAGCTGGTCGAAACCGACGAGGCCTGAGAGGCGATGCGTAAAGCGGGGGGAATAGCGTCGGCTGGTCTGGCGCTGATGGTTTCAGCCTGTTCGGGTTCGCAGACGCCGCCGCCTTCTGATCCAACTCCCGCTGCTCCGCCGCAAAAGCCTGCGCCGGACAAGGCAGGAACTCCGAAAGCGCAGGATGCCTCGGCAGCTGGGGTGGTTGCCGGGCCGCCATTGGATACGCTGCCCGTTACCGAAGAAATGGCAGCGCGGGCGCTGACCGCCTTTCGGATTTCCTGTCCGGCGCTCGTCAAACGTAACGATCGCAGCGGCCTTAGTGAGGGCAATGACTGGCGCGAGGCGTGCGATGCCGCAGCGAATGTTGCGCCCGGCGCGGCGCGCAATTTCTTCCTGAACCATTTCGCTGCGGTTCGCGTGGGTGACGGCAAGGCGTTCGCGACGGGCTATTATGAGCCGGAGATACGCGCCGCGCGAAACCGGGGCGGGGTGTATCAAACGCCGATCTATGCCCGGCCCGCCGATCTGGTCGATGTCGATCTCGGCCGGTTCAGCGAGTCGCTTTCGGGAAAGCACGTGCGTGGCCGGGTCGATGGCACTGACCTGGTGCCTTATTATGACCGTGCCGAGATCGAGGAAGGTGCGCTTGACGGGCGCGGGCTCGAGCTTGCCTGGGCAGCGGACCCGGTCGAAGTGTTTTTCCTGCAAATTCAGGGTTCGGGCAGGTTGCGCCTGCCCGATGGCTCCGTGATTCGCATCGGCTATGCCGGGCAGAACGGGAGAAGCTATACCGGCATCGGCAGGCTGATGCTCGATCGCGGGCTGATCGGGCGCGATCAGGCGTCGATGCAGGGCATGGTCGCATGGCTGCACGCCAACCCCGAACAGGGCCGTGCGATCATGCGTGAAAATAAGAGTTTCGTGTTCTTCCGCGTGCTTGACGGGCCGGGGCCGCTCGGTGCGCTCGGCCTGCCGGTGACCGCGCGGGCGAGCGTTGCCGCCGATCCCGATTTCGTGCCGCTCGGCGCTCCGGTGTTCCTTACGACCGATCGCGGCGAAGCGAACGGACTGTGGGTGGTGCAGGATACCGGCGGCGCGATCAAGGGGGCGAACCGGTTCGACACCTTTTGGGGCGCAGGCGATTCGGCGCGCGAAATAGCGGGGGGCATGTCGGCGCGCGGAACCAGCTATATCCTTCTGCCCAAAGCAGCGGCAGAGCGGGCGATCGCGCATGGCACGCCGGGATCTTAGTCCCGAAGAAGCGGCGATCTGGGCGCGGGTAAAGGCCACGGTCCGGCCATTACGACGCGATTCACCTCCGCGCCCGCAACCGGTCGCGCCGCCGGTCGATGTCCGGGCTGCGCCGCCGCCGCCGCCGAAAAAGCGCGCCGGGCGTGTGCCGCCGGTTCAGCACAAGGCCGAGCCGCGAGCGATGGTGCGGGCGATGCCCAATACGCTCGATGCGGGCTGGGACCGCCGGATCGGCAAGGGGCAGATCATCCCCGATTCGAGCATCGACCTGCACGGCCACAGCCTTGCCAGTGCGCATGCGACGCTTGAGCGCGGACTGGCCGGAGCGGTTGCGCGCGGCGACCGCGTGTTGCTGATCGTCACCGGAAAGCCGCCGCGCCCGGGTGTCGAACGGCCCTTTGCGCGCGGAGCGATTCGGGCGGCGGTGCACGACTGGCTCGCGATATCGCCGCATTCCGGCCATATCGCCGCTGTCCGGGGCGCGCATCCGCGTCATGGCGGGCAGGGTGCTATTTATATCGTCCTGCGGCGAAATCGGACGGTCTGATTAAGCTGTATTAACCTTTTTGGCGTATCGTCGTATTTCGAAGATGCGCAGCATAGATGTCTTTATAAAGATGCTCGGCAAGCCGTGGCGTTTGGGTACGGTGTCACCGGGGATCGGCGCTCTGCCGGTTGCGGTTGCGGCAGGGCTGGTGGCGTTCCTCCTTGCGCTCTGTTTTTCGGGTTCGCGCGATGTCCGTTTCGCCGATGTCCGGGGTGCGGCCGTTCCCGCCATTATCTGCGCGCTATTGTGCTGGCTGGCGGCGCGGCGTTCCTTTGCCGCTATCGGAGCGGCGCTCGATGCCGCGATCGCGCGGCTGGCGCAGGCGGCGAACGGTGATCTGCGCAGCCCGGTACCGCATGAGGTGAAGCGGCGTGCACCACGCCTCGCCCGTGCGATGGAGCGATTATTCGGTCAGCTCAATTCCAACCTCGAAAATGTGCAGCGTCTGGCGATGGTCGATCCGGTGACCGGCCTCGCCAACCGCATCGGCTTTCGTCGCAATTGCGAGCATGTGCTGGCCGATATGAGCGATTCGCGCCGGGCAGCGATGTTCTTCATCGACCTCGACCGGTTCAAGCAGGTCAACGATACGCTGGGCCATGCCGAAGGCGACATGCTGTTATCGCTGGTCGCCAATCGTTTATGCGCGGTGGCCGGTCGCTTCGCGGGCGATGAAGGGTTCAGCCCGCTGGTCGGCCGGATCGCAGGCGATGAATTCACCCTTTTCTATCCGGACATCGTGGATGCCGCAGAGGCCGATCGCGTCGGCCGGGCGATTCTCGGGGCATTCGACATGCCTTTCACACTCACCGATCAGCCGGTGCAGGTCGGCGCGTCGGTCGGGGTTGCGATATACCCGGGTCATGGCGTGACGCTGAACGAGCTGATGCGCGCCGCCGATGCCGCCATGTATCATGCAAAGGCGCATGGCCGGGGCAGGGTGGAACTGTTCGGCGACCGGCTGGCCGGAACGATCGCCGGTCGTGCGCAGATGGAGAGCGACCTTCGCGAGGCGCTGGATCAGGGGCAGTTCGCGCTGGTCTTTCAGCCGCAGGTCAGTGCCCGGACGGGGGCGGTGGTGGGCGCGGAGGCGCTGCTGCGCTGGCTTCACCCCGACGGGCTGCGGATGCCGCTGGAATTCATCCAGCGCGCCGAAGAAAGCGGGCTGATCGTCGAAATCGGCGAATGGGTGACGCAGCAGGTCGCGCAGACGATCCGGCGCTGGCATGTCGCGGGCATGACGCAGCGGCTGGGCGTCAATATCAGCGCGCGCCAGCTCGACCATGCGACCTTCTTTCTGGGGTTGCGCAAGGCGCTGCGCGACGCCGACGCGCCCGCCGCGCTGCTTGAGCTTGAGCTGACCGAAACGCTGGCGATGAACTGCAGCGACGAAGTGCTCGACGCGATCGCTGCGCTGCGCGGCGACGGGGCAAGCGTTGCGATCGATGATTTCGGCACCGGCTATTCGAACATGGCGCGATTGCAGCGACTGCCGGTCGACCGGATCAAGCTCGACCGGACGCTCATCGTCGATATTGCCGAACGCGCCGAAACCCGTGCCATCGCGCAGGCGGTGATCGCGCTGATCCACGGTATCGGGTGCGAGGCAGTGGCGGAGGCGATCGAAACGCCGGATCAGGCCGAAACGCTGCGAATCATCGGCTGCGACATTTTACAGGGCTATGCGATTGCCGAGCCGATGCCTGAGGATCATTTCCTCGAATGGATGGGCAGAAGCGAAGAGCAGGTCACCCTTCGAAGACCCGCATAAGGATATCGGCATAGATGGCGCGCAGCTGTTCGAGATCCGCCAGCGCGACCGCTTCGTCGAGCTTGTGCATCGTCGCATTAAGCAGGCCGAATTCGACCACCGGGCAGACATGGGTGAGGAACCGCGCATCCGATGTGCCGCCGGTGGTCGACAATTCAGGCCGTGCGCCGGTCGCTGCTTCGATCGCATCGCCGACCAGATCGGAAAGCGGACCGGGCCGGGTCAGGAACGCCTCCCCCGACACGATGCCGGAAACGCGTGCTTCCGGGGTATGAGGGCGTACGGTGCGCTCGATCAGCGCAATCAGCGCCTCGCCCTTGTGCAGATCGTTGAAGCGGATGCTGAGCCGCGCTGTGGCATGGCCGGGAATGACATTATGCGCCGGATTGTCGACGCTGATGTCAGTGACTTCGATATTCGAGGGCTGAAACCAGTCGGTGCCCTGATCGAGCTCGATCGCATCGATCGCATTCAGTGCAGCGACCAGCTTCGGGATCGGATTATCGGCGAGATGCGGATACGCGACATGCCCCTGTTTGCCGGGCACATCGATCCAGATATTGACCGAGCCCCGCCGCCCGATCTTGATCATATCGCCGAGCCGTTGAACCGAACTCGGTTCGCCGACCAGACACATATCGGGCGCAACGCCCGTTTCGCGCATCCGGTCGATCAGCGCGCGCGTGCCGAACACTGCCGGTCCCTCCTCATCGCCGGTGATGATGAGGGTGATCGCGCCGCTTTCCTGTTCGGGCGGGATCGCGGCGACAAAGGCAGCGATCGCGCCCTTCATATCCACCGCACCGCGCCCATGGAGCAGGCCGCCGCGAATCTCGGCAGCGAACGGATCGCTCGCCCAGCCCTTGCCCGGCGGCACGACATCGAGATGCCCGGCAAAGGCGAAATGCGGGCCGCCGCTGCCGCGCGTGGCAAGGAGGTTTTCGACCGGCCCGTCAGGCGCTTCGCCCGCGACGAAGCGATCCACGCGGAACCCGAGCGGGACCAGCGCCGCCTCCAGCACATCGAACACCGCGCCCCTTGCCGGGGTCACGCTTTCGGCGTTTATCAGGCGGGTGGCGAGCGCCGTCGCTTCGGTCATGGTGTCGCTATTCGTCATGGGAGATATGCATTGCCCAAGCTGAACCTCGATACAATCCCGCAGTCGAACCGGACCGGCTATCCGGCCGAATATGCCGACAAGGTCGCGGGCCGCTGGTATCGGCGGCTCGGCCCGGCGGGCGGGCTGACCCAGTTCGGGGTGAGCCATGTCACGCTGAAACCCGGCGCATGGTCGGCGCAGCGCCATTGGCATGCGGGCGAGGATGAATTCGTCGTCATGCTGGCCGGGGAGGCGGTGCTGGTCGACGATTCGGGCGAAACGGTGCTGCGCCCCGGCGATTGCGCGGCCTTTCCGATGGATGACGGCAACGGCCATGTTTTGCAGAATCGCGGCGATACCGACTGTGTTTTCATTGCCGTCGGGCGGCCCCCGACCAGCGACTGCCACTATCCCGATATCGATATGCATCTGGGCGCGGACGGCCGGTATCGCCGCAAGGACGGCAGCGAATTTTGATCCGGGCGGGCGCGGTCCGTTCTGGTTGGGCCTTGCCGGTCAGACAGCTTGCGGTTCGAATCGCTCGATCACCCAGTCTTCTTCCTGCGCGGCTGCGATCCAGTCCTGCATCCAGCGATGCTGAAGCACCGCATTCATATACGCAGGGGCGAACCGGGCGACGGGAAGCTGATAGCTGACGATCCGCGTCACCACCGGCGCGAACATGATATCGACCGCGCCGAATGCGCCGAACAGGAAATCGCCGTCGCCGCCGAACCGCGCGCGTGCCTGCGCCCATAGCTCCATGATGCGCGACAGATCGGCAAGCACATCATCGTCGGGGCGCCGGGCCGGAAATACCTGCCGGATGTTCATCGGGCATTTGCGGCGAAGCGCGGTGTAGCTCGAATGCATTTCGGCCGCCATCGATCGCGCCATCGCGCGCGCGGCGTCATCCTTCGGCCAGAAGCGCGTATTGCCGGTGCGATCGTTCAGATAATCGACGATCGCCATACTGTCCCATACGACCGCATCGCCGTCCCACAGGATCGGCACCTTGCCCGATGAGGGGGCGAATTCATCGCCCTCGCGCCGCTGATCCCATTCGCCGTCATAGAGCGGGACCACCGCTTCCTCGAACGGAAGGCCGGACTGTTTGCAGGCGAGCCAGCCGCGCAGCGACCAGGAGCTATAGGCCTTGTTACCGATGATCAGTTTCATGGGCGAGGGGATAGCGGGCGGATGCCAGCGCGGCAATGCACGTTCGCTCAGGTCGCCAGTTCGCATCATTCCCGCGAAAGCGGGAGTCAGAATTGGCTTGTGCGCCTTTCGCCCCGGATTTCCGCGTGCGCGGGAATGACAAAGGGTTGTTGGCTTAATGCGGCGAAATGTCAGGTAACCGCTTCGAACACCGCAGCGCGCAGTTCCGGAATGCCCATGCCCTTTTCCGACGACGTCGCGATCACGTCAGGATGGGCGGCGGGGCGTTTGCGCGCCACCGCTTCGGTTTCCTGCAGCACGCGGGCGAGCTCGGTCGCCTTTACCTTATCGGCCTTGGTGAGGACGAGGCGATAGCTGACCGCAGCACCATCGAGCATATCGAGGATCTCGGCATCGACAGGTTTGATCCCGTGACGCGAATCGATGAGCACGAGCGAGCGCTTCAGCACCACCCGCCCGCGCAGAAAGTCATTCACCAGAAAACGCCATTTCTTAACGACATCCTTCGGCGCTTTGGCAAAGCCGTAGCCCGGCATATCGACCAGCCGGAAAAGCAGCGGATCGCCCACGTCGAAGAAGTTCAGCTCCTGTGTGCGTCCCGGTGTGACCGAGGTGCGCGCAAGGCTGTTGCGATTGGTCAGCGCGTTCAGCAGCGAGGATTTGCCGACATTCGACCGACCGGCAAATGCCACTTCGGGCACCGCCGGATCGGGCAGAAATTGCAGCGCGGGTGCCGATTTCAGGAACGCGATCGGTCCGGCAAAGACCTTACGCGCCTGCTCGACCAGTTCGGGATCGAACTCAGCCACCGGTGCCTGCATCGGCTTTTTTCTTCAGCGCCGGGTGGCGGCTGTAGAGGAATTGCTGTTGCGCGATGGTGAGCACGTTCGAGGTGATCCAGTAAATCTGAAGCCCGACCGCGAACGGTGCCATGATGAACATCATCACCCAGGGCATCAGGCCGAAAATCTGCTTTTGCGTATCGTCCATCGGTGCCGGGTTCAGGCGGAACTGGAAGAACATCGAAATGCCCAGCAGGATCGGCACCACGCCGATATGCAGGAAGCCCGGCGGGTCGAACGGGATCAGCCCGAACAGATTGACCGGGGTCAGCGGGTCGGGCGCGGACAGATCCTTGATCCACAGAATGAACGGCTGGTGCCGCATTTCGATGGTCAGCATCAGCACTTTATACAGCGCGAAGAACACCGGAATCTGAAGCAGGGTGGGGGCGCATCCGCCGAGCGGATTGACCTTCTCCTCCTTATACAGCTTCATCATTTCCTGCTGAAGCTTCGGCTTGTCCTCCTTATGCCGTTCCTGCAGCGCCTTCATCTTCGGCTGCAGCGCGCGCATTCCGGCCATCGACGCGAATTGCTTCTGCGCGATCGGGAACATCAGCCCGCGAATGGTGAAGGTCAAAAGGATGATCGCGAAACCGAAATTGCCGATATGGCGGAACAGCCAGTCGAGATAATAGAAGATCGGCTTTTCAACGATTTCGAACCAGCCCCAGTCGATCGCCTTGTCGAACAGTTCGATATGGCCGTCATTCTGATAATGCTGGAGCAGCGACACATCCTTGCCGCCCGCAAAGAAGCGCGAGGTGTAGCTCAGCTGCTTGCCCGGTGCGATCATGCCGACATTGGCCGGGGCATAATCGGCCTGATAGCTGTCATTGCCGCCGGCGCGGAACTGGCCCGCAAACGGTATCGACTGATCGGGCACGAGCGCGGTGAGCCAGTATTTATCGGTGAAGCCAAGCCAGCCGCCGGTCGAATCGAATTTGGCGGGCGCGTCTCTCAGATCCTTGAAATCGATGCCGTAATCCGCCGAACCGTTATAGGCCGCCATCGGACCGGTATGGATCGTCCAGGTATCCTTGTCCTTCGATTCGCCGGTGCGGTTGACCAGTGCATAGGGGACGGCCTGAACCGGCACATTGCCGCCATTGCCGACCGTCTGTTTGACGGTGAACATATATTGGTCGTCAACCGCGATCTCGACCTGAAAGCGCTGGCCCTGACCGTTATCGGCGGTCAGCGTGACCGGCTTTCCGGGCGCGAGTACCGGATTGCCGCTCGCCTGCCACACCGTATCGGCGCCGGGCGCTTTCACGCCCTCGGTACGCCAGCCGAACCCGGCGAAATAGGCGCCGGGCGCGCCCGCAGGCGACAGCAGGCGGATCGGCGGTGAATTTTTCGCGATCGTCTCGTCATATTGTTTCAGGACGAGATCGTCGATCCGCGCGCCGCGAAGGTTGATCGATCCTTTCAGCGTCGGCGTATCGATCGGGATTCGCTTGCTTTCGGACAGCACCTGCGCACGGTCGCGAGTCGCCGCGGGGGAGTCGGCGGTCGGGTCGGCAGCGGGATTGGGCTTCGGCTCGGTCTTCACGCCGCTTTGCGCGGTGGTCGGCTCGGGACTGGCGGGCATGAAATGATCGACGATCGGCTGCCATGCGAACAGCACGAACGCGGCGATCACCGCGAAGATGATGAAATTCTTGTATTCGTCCTTCACCAACTATTCCCCGCCATGGCGATGACAGCATTTTCGTGTCTCGCCCGATTCCGGAACGGGATCGTAACCCGATCCGCCCCAAGGATGGCAGCGGGCAATGCGACGAAGCGCAAGCCAGCTACCTTTCAGCGCGCCATAGCGGCGTAACGCCTCGATTGCATAGGCCGAACAGGAGGGTGTGTAGCGGCAAGTGGGCGGCAGGATAAGCGACGGGCCATATTGCCATCCGCGCGCGAGCAGGATGAGCAGCTTCGCGATCACCGCGCCAGCTTCCCCAGCGCCTTTTTCAGTTCGACCCTGAGCCGTGAAAAATCACGCTCGATTCCGCCCGGCCGACCGATCAGTACATGATCGGCGCCGGCAATGCCCGAATCGGGCAGGACGTCCCGGACCAGAGCCCGGAACCGCCGTTTCATGCGATTGCGCACCACGGCATTTCCCACCTTTTTCGAAACGGTGATGCCGATGCGCTTCGTGGCATCGCCATCATCCCGCGCGCGGACCAGCAGGACGAAACCGGGCATCGGGGCTCTCGCCCCCCGGTTTGCCGCCAGATAGTCCGCGCGGCGGGTAAGTTGTGTCAGGCCGACAGCTTCTTGCGACCGCGTGCACGGCGTGCCCGGATCACGTTGCGGCCGCCCGGAGTCGCCATGCGTGCACGGAAACCGTGACGGCGCGCGCGCACCAGATTGCTCGGCTGAAAAGTCCGCTTCATCGCTCATTCCCTAGGTATTCAAAACTAAAAGGGCCGCCATAGCGGCGGCCTTGACGGGCGGGTCCATAAGCGAGAGTGCACTTTAAGTCAACGCGCGGCGCGCTTTTCCCGCTTTCTGCGCCGCTGCGCACTGCGCCTGCGCAATGCCCGGTCGACCAGATCGCCGACGCGCGGCCAGCGGCGCTTGGCCCGGACGAAATGCTTTCGCGCCATCTGCGAATTCTGAAGGACCAGCACCAGCCCGGCGGCGAACACGAATATCCCGCCCGGCCCCGGAATCGCTCCGACAATCGGCGATATGATGACCAGCAGCACGCCGACGCACAGCAGCGGCAGGCGGAACAGACCGCCGAAGCGGGAAGGGGAAATGCCGGACACGGCCTGCATATGGGTGGTCGTCCGGCACCAGTGCAAGCGCTTTGCGCACGCCCCTGCGTTCGACCGGTGTTCCGCAGCGCTGAAAAAACGGTATGAGGATGGCCGGCAGGGGGGAGTTCATATGGTCGCGATCGTCTCGACAGTGGCGTATCTCGGGCTCGATGCGCGCGCAGTCGAGGTTCAGGTGCAGGTGGCGGCGGGGGTTCCCGCCTTTGTGATTGTCGGTCTGCCGGACAAAGCGGTCGCCGAAAGCCGCGAACGCGTGCGCGCCGCAATGGCAGCGATCGGGCTCGCGCTGCCGCCCAAGCGGATCACGGTGAACCTGTCGCCCGCCGACCTGCCCAAGGAAGGATCGCATTTCGACCTGCCGATCGCGCTAGGCGTGCTGGCCGCAATGGGCATCGCCGATGCTGAGGCGCTGGCGGGCTATGTCGTGGTGGGCGAGCTTGGCCTCGACGCCCGCATCGCTGCGTCGCCCGGCGTGCTGCTCGCCGCTTTGCATGCAGGTGCGGTCGATAAGGGGCTGATCTGCCCGGCGGTGCAGGGGGCGGAGGCGGCCTGGGCGGCATCGGTCGAAGTGGTCGCCGCGCCCGACCTGATCGGGCTTCTCAACCATCTGAAAGGACAGCAACTGCTTTCCGCGCCGGTCGCGGGCGCGGTGGAAGCGCGCTTCGACGGCCCCGATCTCAAACAGGTAAAGGGGCAGGAGACCGCGAAGCGCGCGCTGGAAATCGCGGCGGCGGGCGGTCACAATATGCTCCCGATGGGTACGTAAAGACCCTTGCCGATCACCATTGTGCGTGACAGACCGAGGCTCAGCAGCAAAGCCTCAAAAATAGGGGCGCGAGGCCCGAAGTGTCACGATGGGAATGGGGCGATAGAGGGTGAGCATATTCATCTCATACGCTAAAGAAGACACGGAGTTTGCTCACGAACTCTACAGTGCGCTTAAAGCTAGAGGGCTGGAGCCGTGGATGGATAAGCCTCCCGCGCCCTATCAGGCGGACGGCTTGATACCTGGAGAAGATTGGCGGCGGAGGCTTTCCGAAGAGATCAGGCGCGCTGTGAGGGTGATTCTGGTTCTCTCGTCAACGTCAATCGCGAAGGTAGGATATGTGCAAAACGAGTTTCGGTTGGCGCTAGAGGCAATGGCCTACATGCCTCCAAATACACGGTTTGCGATACCCTTGCTGATCGAAGACTGCACACCACCTGATCTTGTAGTAGGCAGCATTAGCTTAGCCAACCTCCAATGGACGAATCTCGACGAAATAGAGATGGATGTGTTTCTTAATATGGTAGAGGCGGACCTCGGCAGATGACGATCAAAACCGGAACCGCGCGAGCTAGAATCGTTTGGAAGATTCAGATTGGCAGTATCCAGAGCCGCAATACGATGATTGTCCAAGGGGGGCACCTTTTCTTGGGCACGTGTGGCAAGCGCTGGAATCAGCGAGACAAAGATGACGGCGTCTACTGCATCGATGTGAAGAGTGGCGAGGTTGTGTGGTTCACCCCTACTCTTTCCGACGTCAATGAGATCGTAGTGGTGGGTAGGCAAATCATTGCGCCGACCGACTCAGGCGATGTGTTTGTTATCGATTCTGCAAACGGTGAAATCGCAGAGATTTACCGCGCAGACTCACCCGTGTTTGGCGAGCCGTTGACCTTCCAAGCGGTGGGGGCGTGGAAGGCGTTCTTCGCATCTCATTTGGGGACATTCTATTATGTCGAGAGCGGTTCAAGCATTCTGCATACGCTAGGAGAACGCGGGGGTGGGTTTCGTGCCGGACTAATGCCGATCGGTTCCGACGGCTTTGTCGCTGTCGCTGAGAATGGAGATGTCCTAAAAGGGTCGCTTCAAACAGGAAAGTTGCTAACTCATCCGATTGCTTTGGCACCTGATGGAGAGTTTGCAGGAGGCACCTCAATCTCATCTAGGCCGCTCGTCATCGGCGACAAAGCTTATATCGGCTTCGCGAGATGTACGTACGACCGCAACCCGGCAGTTTTTTGTGTCGATCTGCGCGAAGAAAGTGTTGTGTGGGCGGCGTCTAATTCTGACGAAAAAGAGTCGTTCGGAAATTGTCGCACCACTCCTGTGATGGTCGCGAATAAACTAGTTGTGGCTAGCGCGTACACCGATCGTCTTGCCTTCCTTAGCCCTGATACCGGTGAACTTATTGGCGGCGTTAAGTTGGGATTGAATGTCTTTCAGCAATGGTCTTCGCCTGTTCAGATAAGTCCCCACCACGTCGCTATTGGTAGAGTTGACGGTGTCTGCTCGATTGTTGATGTGGTCAACGAGGAGCTTGTCTCTTCTATCTCTCTTGCCACGCCGGAGACCGAGCGATTGGGTCGGGTCAATCTGGGGAAAGAATACCAAGAACATAACTACGGTCTTTATCCCGGGGAACCTGCGCCCGTAGGCGGCATTTGTGGAACTCCGAGTGTCAGTGGTAGCTCACTGTTCGTGGGAACGACGGCGGGAACGTTGGCTCGGATCGACTTTTCTCTTGCGCATTAAATCGCCTTGGAGCCGCCTTGTGTACGGCAGTCGTGTTCTAGGATGTAATGATGTCGAGCGGCTCCCCCGTTCCCGGTCAAAAGTACGTTAGGCATCACTAAAGCCGCATCGTTGAAAACCTAAAGAGCCGGTCGGACCTCGGTATCTTCTTCGCTATCGCGGGCCCGCCTGCCGCTTCCTGAATGGTCTGAGCCCCTAGATTTCCTCCATTGATAGGTAGAGTCCGGCCTTCGACAAGGAGACGGACGAATGAAGCGATCGAGGTTCAGCGAGGAGCA
>NZ_SNWD01000015.1 GCF_004361835.1 Stakelama pacifica | reverse complement strand
TTAAGGAAGGCTTCCCACTGAGCCTGAAGTTGATTGATGTGCTGGTTGGCCCATATACGCTTTAAGCGCGCCTGCCCGAACAGATCAGTTGAGTTTATCATGGCAAAATCCGAACAAGAGGATACCTACCCCGAAGCCGAGACGGTGGCCCGTCGAGAGGCGGCACTGAAACGGATGCTCGCCACCCCCCACAAGCCTCACAAGGCTAGCGGGAAGCGACGCAAAGAGTCGAGTCAATCGAAGTAGCGCTTGCGCTTCCCCCCTACCTTGCGGGGAGGCTGAAACAGCTTAGGCGGCGAGGTTATCAGTCCGCCGATAGGTAAGGCGACGACCGACCATGCCCTTGACGATAGCTGCAGCGCGTTCGCCATCGCTCATTTCGCGAGTGTTGTAGCGCAGATCAAACTCGCGGCAGTAGCGGCCAAGGTGCGCCTCGCTCATGTGGTGATAGGTGCCGATCACGCCGCGCTTGAAGATGGAGAAGAAGTTCTCGGCAGTGTTGGAGTGCTTGAAGCCGCCGGTGGTGACGTACTCCTTGGCGCTGTGGTTGACGACCGAGTGTCCGCTGAACTCACGGCCAATGCCGGTGTAAACGGTCGCTTCGTCGGTCATGAGGTGAGCCGAACGATGCACGTTCGTGACGATCAGGCCGCGCAGATGCTTGGCGTTGACGTTGGCGACATGGAACGAGCGGGCGCGACCATCGCGCTCGACAAGGGCCACAACCGCCTTCTTGGCAGCGGGCTTGCGGGTGGCGCGGTTCTTGGCCTTGCCGCCGACATAGGTTTCATCGGCCTCGACAACGGCCTGATCGCCGCCGCCAAGGGGAGTGTTGCCATCGGCTTCGTCCATGGCCTCGCGGATACGATGGCAGAGGAACCAAGCGGTCTTGTAGGTGACGCCGATCATGCGGGCCATCTGCGCAGCGCTCATGCCCTTCTTTGAAGCGGCCATGATGTGCGTCGCCAGAAGCCACTTGTGCAGCGGAACGTGCGAACGCTCCATCACGCTGCCGGTGCGGACGGTGAACTTGTCGCGACAGTCGTTGCAGAGGAACATGCCAGCCTGCGTCTTTCCTTCCATCTTGCGGACCCGATCCGACCCGCAATGCGGGCAGGTCGCACCATCAGGCCAGCGCGAGGTTTCGAGGTGCGCAATCGCCTTGGCTTCGTCGTGGAAGATCGGGTTGGTGATGTTGATGTCCATGCCCGATGATATGCCTCAATCGGGCTGCTAAGTAAAGTATATAATTGCCGGCCAAGTCTTCATTAACGTTCCAAGCGGGGTTGGAATTTTTTACCCCTCCTGGTCCTGTAATATAATCAGGTTGAGTGTTCTCGACGAAAAAGTCAGAAAGATGGAAAGCCGAAGATACATGTTGGCCGTGCTTTTCGGCAGCTTTTTCATCGCGCTTCATAAATGAAGCTATAACGTCCCGACCTGCGTCGAGATATTTATCATGGAGCCGATCAAGTCTTACCGACTCTTCGCAGACTACCCCAATTAGGCAGAACGACTGCTGATAAATCTTTCTAAGTAGGGCAACTTCTGATGGGTGGCGAATTGAGTCGAGAATATAAGCCCGGGGGGTTTCGTCAGGGGGTATCGGTTCAGCCGAAGTCGGGTCTCCGCCAACGGCCTTGGCTCTTAGATCGCGAATTTCGACGGCAAACTTCTCTGCGATTACTGAATGCCCCAATGCCTTCCGCATGGAATCACCGGCATCCTGTAAATCCTCTGTTTGTTTCAATTTTAGAGACTTAGAGATTTCGATGTGACGCTCGGCTGCAAAGTTTTCTATAAACCTGCGAGCCTTTACCACATGGACGTCGTAACCTGAGCTAGTGAGGAAATCACGCAAGGCGTATGCGATGGTGCTGGAGCCCGCTCCTACAGGGCCGACAACTCCGAACACTAATTCCTTGGTTGCAAGCTGATTGACGATTTCGGTTGCGTCTTTCCGATCAGCGTCATTAGCCGCAACATTTGGTTTTGATGCCATCATTAGCTCCAATAGGATCCATGACGTCTACAAATAACAAATCTGGTGCCAGATCAATGGTTACGGAGCCGTTGTGCCCCCTTACTCCGCCGCCATCCGCTCTTTCCCCTTCTCCAGCAACGGCGCGAGATACCGCCCCGTAAAGCTCCGCTCGCTCGCCGCGATCTTCTCCGGCGGGCCCTCAGCGATAATCTCGCCGCCCTTCACACCGCCCTCCGGCCCTAAATCCAGAATCCAGTCGGCGGTTTTGATCACGTCGAGATTATGCTCGATCACCACGACGGTATTGCCCTGTTCGACCAGCGCGTGGAGCACTTCGAGCAATTTGCGGACATCTTCGAAATGCAGGCCCGTGGTGGGTTCGTCGAGGATGTAGAGGGTGTTGCCGGTGGCGCGGCGGCTGAGTTCCTTGGCCAGTTTGACGCGCTGCGCCTCGCCGCCCGACAGGGTCGTTGCCTGTTGCCCGACCTTTACATAGCCTAGGCCGACTTCCTCCAGCATCGCCATCTTGTCGCGAATGGGGGGCACTGCCTTGAAGAATTCGTGCGCATCCTCGACCGTCATGTCGAGGACATCGGCGATGCTCATCCCCTTGAACTTCACCTCCAGCGTTTCGCGATTATAGCGCGCGCCGTGGCACACATCGCATTCGACATAGACGTCGGGAAGGAAGTGCATTTCGATCTTCAGCACGCCGTCGCCCTGACATGCTTCGCACCGGCCGCCCTTTACGTTGAAGCTGAACCGGCCGGGTTTGTAGCCGCGCGCCTGACTTTCGGGGAGGCCGGCGAACCAGTCGCGGATATTGGTGAAGGCACCGGTATAGGTCGCCGGGTTCGACCGGGGGGTGCGGCCGATGGGCGACTGATCGATGTCGATCACCTTGTCGAGATGGTTGAGGCCGGTGATCTTGTCATGCTTGCCCGCCAGCACGCGCGCGCCGTTCAGCGTGCGCGCGGCAGAGGCGTAGAGCGTGTCGATGGTGAAGCTGGATTTGCCCGACCCCGATACGCCGGTGATGCAGGTAAAGGTGCCGAGCGGGATCGACGCGGTGACGTTCTGCAGATTGTTGGCGCGGGCATTGTGGACGGTGAGCTTCTTGCCCGTGCCCTTTCGCCGTTTTGCGGGCACCGCGATTTCGCGGGTGCCGTTGAGATAGTCGGCGGTGACCGATCCGGGGGTGGCGAGCACTTCGTCAAGCGTGCCCTTCGCGACCAGATCGCCGCCATGGACGCCCGCGCCCGGCCCCATGTCGAGGATATAATCGGCGGAGCGGATCGCATCCTCGTCATGCTCCACGACGATGACGGTGTTGCCGAGGTCGCGCAGGCGTTTGAGCGTTTCGAGCAGCATGTCGTTGTCGCGCTGATGCAGGCCGATGCTCGGTTCGTCGAGGACGTAGAGCACGCCCGACAGGCCCGATCCGATCTGGCTGGCGAGGCGGATACGCTGTGATTCGCCGCCCGACAGCGTGCCCGAATTGCGGTCGAGATTGAGGTAATCGAGGCCGACATTGTTGAGGAAGCCGAGGCGCTCGTCGATCTCTTTCAGGATCGGGCGGGCGATTTCCTGCTGCTGCGGCGTCAGGCTGTCGGGCAGGGTTTTGAAAAAGGCGAGCGCGTCGACCACCGACAGGCGGCTGGCGTGCGAGATGTCATTGCCGTCGATCTTCACCGCGAGCGCTTCGGGTTTGAGGCGCGCGCCGCCACAGGTCTCGCACGGATGCGCGGCCTGATATTTGGAAAGCTCCTCGCGCATCCACGCGCTTTCGGTTTTCATCAACCGGCGATTGAGATTGCCGAGCACGCCCTCGAACGGCTTTTTGACGTCATAGGATTTGCGCCCGTCGACAAAGGTTAGCGTGACGGGCTTCCCCTTGGTGCCGGTCAGGATCATCTCGCGAATGTTGTCGGGCAGGTCCTTCCACGGGGTTTCGAGGGCGAACCCGAATTCGCGCGCAAGGCTGCCGAGCACCTGCATATAATAAGGGCTGGGCGGGTTCGATTTGGCCCAGGGGACGATCGCGCCCTTTTTGAGGGAGAGTTCGTCATTGGGGACGACGAGGTCGCGGTCGAACTCCAGCCGCTCGCCCAGGCCGTCGCACGCCGGGCAGGCGCCCTGGGGGGCGTTGAAGCTGAACAGGCGCGGTTCGATTTCGGGGATGGTGAAGCCCGATACCGGGCAGGCGAAGCGTTCGGAAAAGACGATGCGGTTGTCGGGAACGCCCGCGCCCTTCATCGCGCCGCCGGTGACGTTGGTGGAGAGGGGTGTGCTCTGCGAGATTTCCCCCACCCCTTGCCCCTCCCCTGAAGGGGAGGGGTTTGCGGTTGCCTCGGCCACGGTGGTGTCGGCGAGGTCGACATAAGCGAGGCCGTCGGCGAGCTTCAGCGCGGTTTCGAAACTGTCGGCAAGGCGCGTGGCGATGTCTTCGCGCACGACGAGGCGGTCGACGACGACTTCGATGTCGTGCTTATATTTCTTATCGAGCTTCGGCGCTTCCTCGATCTCATACATCTCGCCATCGATGCGGACGCGCTGAAAGCCCGCTTTCTGCCACTCGGCCAGTTCCTTGCGATATTCGCCCTTGCGCCCGCGCACCACGGGGGCGAGCAGATAGAGGCGCGTGCCTTCGGGAAGCGCGAGGACGCGATCGACCATCTGGCTGACCGTCTGCGCGCTGATCGGCAGGCCGGTGACCGGCGAATAGGGAATGCCCGCACGCGCCCAGAGCAGACGCATATAGTCGTAGATTTCGGTAACCGTCGCGACCGTCGAGCGCGGATTGCGGCTGGTCGTTTTCTGCTCGATGCTGATCGCCGGCGACAGTCCCTCGATATGATCGACATCGGGCTTCTGCATCATCTCAAGAAATTGCCGCGCATAGGCGGAGAGCGATTCCACGTACCGCCGCTGCCCCTCGGCATAGATGGTGTCGAAGGCGAGACTGGACTTCCCGCTGCCCGACAGGCCGGTGATGACCGTCAGCGTGTCGCGCGGAATGTCGACCGAAACGTCCTTCAGATTATGCTCGCGCGCGCCGCGGACGGAAATATGGGTAAGGCTCATAAGGTGCGGTTCTACTTCTGTTCCGGTCGGGATGCTAGGGGGTAGGTAGGAATGCGAGGCCTGCTTTGCCACCGGGAGGGCAACGCTCCGTAACGGATAGATATCCGCACGGGCATGTCTGGAATGGACGAGGTTCATATGGCGAAATGCGCGCGCAGTCATGAACCTGCGCTTCCAGGGGGAAGCGCGACATGGACAGTACGCATGCAGCGCTCGATGCGTTTATCGAGCGTTGGCAGCATAATGAAGGCGGGGCCGAGCGCGCGAACTTTCCGCTGTTTCTGACCGAACTGGCGCAGGTGCTTGACCTGCCGCAGCCCGACCCTGCCGACGCTACCCACGACCATAATGACTATGTGTTCGAACGCGCGGTGACCTTTCGCGATGAAAAGGGCAAGAGCGGGCACGGGCGCATTGACCTGTATAAACGCAGCTGCTTCGTGCTGGAAGCGAAGCAAAGCCGCGAACGGGGCGGGGCCAAGGAAGTGGCGATGGCGGCAAGTCAGGCCGCTCTGCCGGGCATGGATGCGGGCGGTGCGCGCGGGCGGCGCAGCGCCAATCGCGGCTGGGATGTGCTGATGCGCAATGCTCGCGAACAGGCGGAGCAATATGCTCGCGCTTTGCCCGAAAACCATGTCTGGCCGCCGTTCATTCTGGTGTGCGATGTCGGCCATGCGATCGAGATATTCGCCGATTTTTCGGGGCAGGGGCGCAATTACCGGCAATTTCCCGATCGCGCGGGGTTTCGCATCTATATGGAGGATCTGCGCGATCCCGATATTCGCGACCGGCTGCGCGCGATCTGGCTCGACCCGCACAGCCTGGACCCCGCCAAAAAGGCGGCGGAGGTAACGCGCGACATCGCCCGGCGGCTTGCCAGCGTGTCGAAGCGGCTGGAAGATCGCGGCCATCCGGCGGAGCGGGTCGCGCATTTCCTGATGCGTGTGCTGTTTACCATGTTCGCGGAAGATACCGGCCTGTTGACGCGGGGCAGCTTTACCCAGGTGCTGGGCGAGGCGCGCACCCATCCCGACGGGTTTGCCCCGATGCTGGAAGAGCTGTGGGAGAAAATGGACAAGGGCGGATTTTCCACGACGCTGCGCGAAAAGGTGCGGCATTTCAACGGCGGCCTGTTTTCCGAACGTAGCGCGATTGCGATGCAGCGCGAGGAGATCGGCGAACTGTACGAAGCCGCGCGGCATGACTGGACCGAGGTGGAGCCGGCGATTTTCGGCACGCTGCTGGAACAGGCGCTCGATAAAGCGGAGCGCAAGCGGCTGGGCGCGCATTACACGCCGCGCGCCTATGTCGAACGGCTGGTCAATGCGACGGTGATCGACCCGTTACAGGCCGAATGGGAAGGCGCGGTGCTGGGCACGGTCGAGCGCGAGCGCGAGGACGGCGACACCGCCGCGGCGATCAAAGCGGTGCATGATTTTCACGAGAAACTGGCGAGTACCCGTGTGCTTGATCCGGCGTGCGGGACGGGCAATTTCCTGTATGTCGCACTGGAACTGATGAAGCGGCTTGAAGGCGATGTGCTGGAAGTGCTCGCCGATCTGGGCGGGCAGGAGGCGCTGGCGCTGGAAACCTCCACCGTGCATCCGCGCAACTTTCTGGGGCTGGAGCTGAATCCGCGCGCGGCGGCGATTGCGGAACTGGTGCTGTGGCTTGGCTATTTGCAATGGCAGATGCGCAACGGCACGAGCATCGCCGATCCGGTTCTGGAAAAGCTGAAAAACATCACCGCGATGGATGCGGTGGTGGCGCATGATCCGGAACGCGCCAAGGAAGATGGCAGCGGCACCGAGTTGCCCAATCCGCGCCGCCCCGAATGGCCGCAGGCGGAGTATATCGTCGGCAATCCGCCGTTTATCGGCGGCAAAGATATTCGATCGCGGCTGGGCGACGCCTATGCCACCGCATTATGGAAGGCGCATCCGAAGATCAACAAATCCGCCGATTTCGTGATGTATTGGTGGGACCATGCCGCCGAAATGCTGGTGCGCAAGGGTACGAAGCTGAAACGCTTCGGCTTCGTCACCACCAATTCGATCACGCAGGAGTTCAGCCGCCGCGTGATCGCGAAGCGGCTGGACGGGCGTCCGCCGATCAGCCTGATCATGGCGATTCCCGATCATCCGTGGACTAAGGCGACCAAAGATGCAGCGGCGGTGCGGATCGCGATGACCGTGGCGGAAGGGGGCAAGCGCGAGGGGGTGCTGCTGGACGTGGTTGCGGAAAGCGGATTGGACAGCGATGCGCCGGAGATTGGCCTCGATCAGAGGGCGGGCGAAGTCCATGCGGACTTGACGGTCGGTGCCGATGTAACCCAAGCGAAGCCGCTTCTTTCGAACGAGTGGATTTGTTCGCCCGGCGTAAAGTTGCACGGGGCGGGATTCATTGTAACGCCAGCCGAGGCGGAAGCGCTGGGGCTGGGAAAACGTGAGGGGCTGGAAAAGCACATCCGGCCCTATCGCAATGGGCGCGACCTCACCTCACGCACACGCGGGGTGATGGTGATCGACCTGTTCGGGATGGAGGAAGCCGAAGTTCGGCAGCGATTTCCCGAAGTGTACCAGCATCTGCTGATTACGGTGAAGCCGGAACGAGACGCAAATAACCGTGCTACCTACCGGGACAACTGGTGGATTTTTGGAGAACCGCGGCGTGAATTGAGGCCAGCGTTTAATGGGTTGGATCGTTACATTGCGACCGTGGAGACGGCCAAGCATCGTGTCTTTCAGTATCTCGATCAGTCGATACTTCCGGACAATATGCTCGTTGTAATGGCGAGCGATGAGCCTTGGCATTTAGCGGTGTTATCCGCACGGGCCGACTTAGCATGGACGACCGCGCGCGGTGCTACTCTTGAAGACCGCCCACGCTTCACCAAAAGCCTGTGCTTCGACCCCTTCCCCTTCCCAAACGTCACCGAAGCGCAAAAGCAAATCATCGGCGACCTCGCCGAGGAACTCGATGCGACGCGCAAGCAGGTGCTGGCCGAGCATGGCGACCTGACACTGACCGGGCTGTATAATCTTCGCGAAAAGCTGATGAAGGGCGAAGCCTTTACCGATGCCGAGCAGGATCAGCGGATGCGCGGGCGGGTCGACATTATCGCCGAACTCCATGCGCAGATCGACGATGCGGTTGCCGATGCCTATGGCTGGCCGCGCGACTTGTCCGACGATCAGATTGTCGAGCGGCTGGTCGCGCTGAATGCCGAGCGGCATGCCGAGGAGAAAGCGGGCACGGTGCGCTGGTTGCGGCCCGATTATCAGATTTCCAAAGCGGGGCTTACCCAGCTTGCGCCGCGCGCCAAGGCCGAACAGATCGAGGCGATGTTGCCGGAGGCGAAAGCGAAGAAGCCTGCTTTTCCGCGCGATGCGATCGGTCAGACGGCAAGCGTGATCGACTCGCTTCGCGGCGGCGGTGCGATGACGGCGGAAGCGATTGCACGGCACTATTCGCAAGGGCGCAAGGTCGAACACCGGATCGCGGCGACGCTGGGTGCGCTGGTCCGGCTGGGCCATGTCGCGCGCGATGCGGAGGGGTATCGGTTGCGCAAGGTGGCATGACGCCCGCTCGCCGCTTGCAACAATAGCGACGCACATGGCAGCTATGCACCCGGAGAGGTTGGCGTATCTGGGAGTAGCGGTCATGAAATTTCGGGTATTACAGCGCGTCGGCGGCGCGAGGGTAGCAGCGGTGGCGGTCGCGCTTTTGGCGGTGAGCGCGCCTGCGCTGGCGCAGACGTCCGGGGCGGCGGACCTGACCGTCATGTCGTTCAATGTGCGCTATGCTTCGGATACGGGCGAGCATAGCTGGCCCGAGCGGCGGCCGGTGGCGATTGCGACGATCCGGGCGGCGCATCCCGATGTCATCGGGACGCAGGAGCTGCTCAAGCGGCAGGGCGACGATATCGTTCGCGCGCTGCCCGACTATCGCTGGTTCGGGATCGACCGGCGCGGCGGGCATGATGACGAGCATATGGGGATTTTCTATCGCCCCGACCGGCTGACCCTGCTCCGCCACGGCGAATTCTGGCTGTCGGATACGCCCGACAAGCCGGGCAGCATGAGCTGGGGCGTCGATCTGCCGCGCAATGTCAACTGGGCGGTGTTCGAGACGAAGGGGGCGGACGCGCACCGCTTCCTGTTCCTCGACACGCATCTTGCCCATCGCGATGTCGACGCCGAGGCGCGGCAACGTTCGGCTGCGCAGATCGTCGCGCGCCTGCCCGATATGGCGAAAGGCATGCCGCTGGTGCTGGCCGGGGACATGAACGCCCGGCCCGATAGCGAAGCCTATGCGACTTTTGCTGAGGCACTGACCGATGCGCGCGAAGCGGCAAAGGTGAGCAAGGGGCCGGATAACAGCTTTCACGATTTTACCGGGACGGCCGACCGGCGGATCGACTATATCTTCGTGCGCGGCTTCGATGTGCTGAGCGACACGACCGACACATTTCATGAAGGCAAGGTCTATCCGTCGGACCACTTTCCCGTGGTCGCGAAATTGCGGTTCGAGGCGGGGGATGACGCCGGGATGTGAGAGGCAGGGGCCGCGTTGCCGGTTATGGTTGCAGGGCGAGCGGTTCCGCATGGTTCGCCGGCGCGCGCGGTTCGGGTGGCGTGGGTGCCGGACCGGGTGCGGCCTGACAGCAGGCCGGGCGAAGGCGATCGCTTCGGGACAGAAGTGCTGTCCCCTTCGCCACTTGCCGGGACAGGCGGTCGGGATCGGTTTCGACCGGCGCAGGACGAGAGGGCAGGGTCGGGAAACCGTGAACGACCGCTAACGGAAATGCGCGGTGAATGATGGGCATGGGGTAGGGGACTGTTGACCTTTGCGCGGCGGATGGCCAGCCGCCATCCCGGAAACGATCCCGGTTCGGGCCGGACGGCGGCCTCCGCGCTTTGGGCGCTGGAAGCCGCCGCTTATGAGAACCGGCTAAAGTTTCACGGCGGCGTTGCCGCCATCTGCCCAGAGCGCCGATCCTGTAACGAAACTCGACATATCGCTGGCGAGGAACAGCGCTGCCTGAGCGATCTCCTCGGGCCGGGCGATCCGCTTCATCGCGTGGAGGCCGGCAGCCCATTCGCGCTGGGCGTCATCGCCCGCCATGTCGGTAGCGGTGCCGCCGGGCAGCAGGGCGTTGGCGCGGATGCCGGATGCGGCATAATCGGCCGTGATGCCTCGGACCAGGCCCATAAGGCCCGCTTTGGCTGCACCATAGGCCCCCATGCCCGGCAGTCCCACGCTGTTGCCGACGAAGCTGCTGGTGAAGACGAGCGCGCCGCCCCCTTGCCCGATCATGGCAGGAACCTGCGCGCGGGTGGCGAGAAAGGCCGCGGTCAGATTGACCGCCAGCACTTCCGCCCATTGGCGAGGCTCAATCCCGGCGAGCGGGCCCATGGTTCCGACCGTGCCCGCATTGTTGAACGCGATGTGCAAGCCGCCGAATGTCGCTTGTGCAGCAGCAACCGCCTCATCGTGCGTGCCCGCTTCCATGACGTCGCCGACGACGGCGAGCGCGCGGCCACCCTGGTCTTCGATCTCGTCGATCGCTGATTTCAGCGCGGCTTCCCGCCGGGCGACGAGCACCACGGACGCCCCGTGCGCGGCAAACAGTTTCGCAGCCGCCTTCCCGATGCCGGAACTGGCACCCGTGATGATCGCGACTTTGCCGTCCAGTAATTTCATTGATTTCCTCCTTGATGGAGGCAATCCGCTAACGCGCCTTTCGACCGCGCGCGTCCCGTTGCTTGTTATCAAACGGGACTCTCTGAGAGGCTCGCCATCGATCGGCTTCGGGAAGCGGCGTTGACTTTCGGCAGGGCTGAAAGTGCGGAAAGCCGACACTACCCTTTCACTATGGCTGCGGCGCGCTATGGTGCGCGGGGCCGGGGCGGGCGCAGGAGATTTTGTGATGTGCGAACGCGACACTGTGAACGAATGGACCGCTGAGAAGGGCTATGACTGGTCGCTCAACCGGCGGCATTTTGCCGCGCTCACGGCGGCGGGGGCGGTGGCTGCCTGTACGCGCGGCGCTGCGGCCAATGCGGGCGAGGGGCTGCGCGAGGATATGGTCAGCATCGTCACGAAAGACGGGACGATGGATGCGTTTTTCGTCCGGCCTGCGTCGGGCAGCTATCCGGCGGTGGTGACCTGGCCCGACATTGCGGGGTTGCGCGAAGCGTTCAAGGTGATGGCGCGGCGGCTGGCCGGGCAGGGCTATGCGGTGCTGGTCGCCAATCCCTATTATCGCGATACGAAGGTGCCGCAATTCGAGGATTTCAACGCGTTTCGTTCGCAAAACGGGTTCGAGAAGGTCGGTCCCTGGCGCGAAAAGCTGACCGCCGATGCGATCGGCAGCGATGCCGGGGCGATGATCGGCTGGCTCGACAAACAGGATTCGGTCGACAGCACGCGCGGCGTCGGCACCAACGGCTATTGTATGGGCGGGCCGTTCACGGTGTTCAGCGCGGCCGCCGTGCCCGAACGCGTACGCGCGGCGGCGTCGTTCCACGGCGCGGGGCTGGCGAAGGAAGACGATCCGCAAAGCCCGCACCGCCTGCTCGACAAAACGCGCGCATCATTCCTGTTCGCGATCGCGCAGAATGACGATGCGAAGGACCCGGAGGCGAAGGTGAAGCTGCGCGCGGCGGCGGAGGCTGCCGGGCGCGAGGCGGAGATCGAGGTCTATCCCGCCGATCATGGCTGGTGCGTGATCGACAGCCCCGCTTATGACAAGGCAGCGGCGGAAAAGGCGTGGGAGCGGATGAGCGTGCTGTTCGCCGAGGCGCTGAAAGGCTGAGGCCCGGCGCGCTCAGCCCCGGCGGGAGGTTGCCCGGGGAGTGAGCGCGTCAAGCGCATCGGCATTGTCGCGCCCCCATGCGTACAGCAGTTCGACCGGTTCGACAAAACGCTCCCCGAGCGGCGTCAGGCGATATTCGACCGCCGGGGGCACCACCTGTTCGACATGGCGGGAGACAAGGCCGCTTTCTTCCATCTCGCGAAGCGTCTGGGTCAGCATCTTTTTCGAAATGCCCGGCAGACTGCGATGCAGGACGCCGTGGCGCGCTGCGCCATCATGCCGCGCGTGCAACGTATGCAGGATCATGCTGGTCCATTTCGTTGTGAAGAGTTCCATCACGCGGCGCGGTGCGCAATCTTCACGCCATTCCTGTTCCGGGGTGCCGGGCCGCATCTGGTTACCTTTCGGTGCCTATGTCCCAATCTGGTGCCGTCTAGAAGGATCGGCGTGCTCTGCCTAGTTCCTTGTCGAACAAGTGAAGGAGGACGGCATGAGTAAGACGGCTTTGGTGGTCGGTGCCAGCGGGATTGGCGGCAGTGCGACGGCATCGCTGCTGATCGAAAAAGGATGGCAGGTATATGGGCTGGCGCGGCGGCCGGTGGCGCGGGACGGACTGATCCCCGTGGCGGCGGATTTGCAGGATGCGCAGGCGACGGCTGACGCGCTGAAAGATGTCCACCCGGATGCGGTGTTCCTCACGACATGGTTGCGCCGTGACAGCGAGGCAGAGAATATCCGCGTAAATGGTGCGATGGTCCGCAACCTGTTGAACGGGCTGGCCAAGCCTCGCCGGCCGCGCCATGTAGCGCTGGTGACGGGCCTGAAACATTATCTCGGGCCGTTCGATGCCTATGCGAAGGGCGCGATGCCGCAAACTCCCTTCCGCGAGGATCAGGGGCGGCTGGACGTCGCCAATTTCTATTATGCGCAGGAGGACGAACTCTTTGCTGCTGCCGAGCGCGACGGCTTCAACTGGTCGGTGCATCGCCCGCACACCGTCGTCGGAAAGGCGGTCGGCAATGCGATGAATATGAGTACTACGCTGGCCGTATATGCCATCCTGTGCCGTGAAACGGGGCGCCCCTTCACGTTTCCGGGTTCAGCGGTTCAGTGGGACGGGCTGACGGATATGACCGATGCCCGACAACTGGCCGAGCAACTCATATGGGCTGCAGAAACGCCGCAAGCCGCAAACGAGGCGTTCAACATCGTTAATGGTGACATATTCCGCTGGCGCTGGATGTGGCGCCGGATCGCGCAGTGGTTCGAGATCGAACCTGCCCCCTTCGATGGCACCGTGCGCCCATTGGAGCAGCAGATGGCCGGGGATGCGGCAATCTGGCGCTCCATTGCCGAGCGGGAAGGGCTGATCGAAGCGGACCTGACGCGGCTGGCCTCTCCCTGGCACAGCGATGCCGATCTGGGGCGGCCGATCGAAGTGGTGACCGATATGTCGAAGAGCCGGAAGCTGGGTTTCACCGGTTATCAGTCGACGGACGAGTCGTTTTTCGATCTGTTCCAACAGTTGCGGGATGAACGGATCATTCCCTGAGCGTCAGCAGATGACAGGCGCGGCGTTTATTCCGCCGCGTCCACCGCCGTGCGTTCGGGTTCAGCCGGAGCAGAACTGCGGGCGCGTTCGATTGCGGCGGTCAGGGCGTTGCTGTCATAGGGTTTGGGCAGCACCGCTACGCCCGGTTCGGCATGGATCGAGCTGATATCCCCGGTGGCATAGACGATCGCCGCGTCGGGGCGCATTGCCCGCGCGCGCACGGCAAGCTCTGCCCCCGATGCGCCGGGCAGATTGAGGTCGGTCACCAATATCTCGATCGGCGCGGTTTGCAGCGCGGTCAGCGCTTCTTCAGCGCTTGCCGCCTCGATCACCGCATAGCCCGATGCTTCGAGCAGTTCGGCGGTGTTGACGAGAATCAGCGGATCGTCCTCGACCACCAGCACGGTGGGGCGCACGGTGCGGCTGGTGACCGATTGCGCAGGGCGTTCGTCCTCCGCCGCCGGTGCAGGCGAAGGTTCGCGGGCCTGCCGGACCTCGCTCGCGGTGCGCCGCTGCGCTTCATTGGCAAGCACATGGCGCAGCTTTCGTGCCAGCGCTTCGCGGGTATAGGGTTTGGAGAGCAGCTCCACCCCGGCATCGAGCCGCCCGCCATGGACGATCGAATTTTCGGTATAGCCGGAGGTGAACAGCACCGCGATATCGGGCAGGCGCTGGCGTGCCTTGCGCGCAAGTTCGGGGCTTTTCAGGTTGCCGGGCATCACGACATCGGTGAACAGCAGGTCGATCGCCATGCCGCTTTCGATCACGGCGAGCGCGTTTTGCGCATCGACCGCTTTCAGCACGCGATAGCCGAGATCCGAGAGCATCTCGACCACGGTGGCGCGCACTTCATCGTCATCCTCGACCACCAGCACGGTTTCGGTGCCGCCGGTGACCGGGCCGGTTTCGACCGCGACCTCGACATCCTCCGCCTCCATGGCGCGGGGCAGATAGAGCTTGATCGTGGTGCCGTGGCCGACTTCGGAATAGATTTTGATATGGCCGCCCGATTGTTTGACGAAGCCATAAACCATCGAGAGGCCAAGACCCGACCCCTTGCCCTCGCTCTTGGTCGAGAAAAACGGCTCGAACACCTTTTCAACGATTTCGGGCGGCATGCCGCTGCCGGTATCGCTGACCGCGAGCATGACATATTGGCCCGGCACCACTTCGTCATGCGTGCGGGCATAGTCATCATCGAGATGGGCGTTGGCGAGTTCGATGGTAAGCTTGCCCGCGCCGTTCATCGCATCGCGCGCATTGATGGCGAGGTTGAGCAATGCATTTTCGATCTGGCCCGGATCGATGAACGTATTCCACAGGCCGCCGTTGAACACGGTTTCGATCTCGATCGCTTCACCGATCGCGCGGCGAAGCATATCGTCCATGCCCTTCACGAAGCGGGTGGCGTTGACGACCTTCGGTTCGAGCGGCTGGCGGCGACCGAAGGCGAGCAGCTGGCTGGCAAGCTTCGCACCGCGCGAAATCCCCGCCATCGCATTGGCGACGCGGCGTTCGGCATTGGCGTTGCCGGCGATATCCTTGGCCAGCAATTGCAGATTGCCCGACACGACCTGCAGCAGATTGTTGAAATCATGCGCAACGCCGCCGGTCAGCTTGCCGATCATCTCCATCTTCTGCGCCTGAGCGAGCTTCGCCTCCGCCTCGCGGCGCGTGCCGATCTCTTCGATCACGCGGCTTTCGAGCGTTTCGTTGAGCTGGCGAAGCTGATCCTCGGCACGCTCGCGATGGCGGATCTCGCGGGCAAGGTCAGCGGCATGTTCGCGCAGCGCCGCCTCTGCCGCGCGTTGATGCGTGATATCGGTATGGACGCCGACCCATTCCTCGATCTCGCCCGCGCTATTGGTGATGGGCAGCGCGCGAATCGCGAAATTGCGCCAGGTTCCGCAATTGCGCCGGACGCGATGTTCGTGAACGAACATGGTGCGGGTCGCGACCGCTTCCTGCCAGGTGGTGATCGAGGCTTCGCGATCGTTGGGATGAACCGCGTCGGTCCAGCCGTAATTCTGATATTCGTCGAACGACTGGCCGGTCAGCGCGGCCCAGCCGGGCTGTTCGCCGATCATCCGGCCGTCGGCGGTGTTTGTCCACAGCACGCCGTGCACCGCGTCCATGGCAGTGCGGAAGCGGCGATTGCTGGTGGCGAGGCGGCGCTCCGCCTCCACCCGGCTGGTATTGTCGACCACGGTGCACAGCACGCCGCCGACACTGCCGTCCGATTCATATACCGGGGTATAGGCAAGGTCGAAGACGAAATCGCGCGTCTGACCGTCATGCTCCAGCGTCATGGGAACGTCGCGCGAGCGGGTCAGTTCGCCCCGGAAACCGGCGTCCAGAACCTTGCGGTTCCAGTCCCACACTTCGGGAAGCACGGTTTCCACCGCACCGCCCATCGCATCCGGATGGCGCGACCCGAGAATCGGGACATAAGCGTCATTATAGATCAGGATGTGTTGCGGGCCCCATATCAGCACCTTCGCCACCGGCGAATTGACGACATTGGCGACCGTAGCGCGCATTTCCAGCGACCAGCCGGCAACCGGACCGAGCGGCGTTTGCGTCCAGTCCTTTTCCCGGATCATTTCACCGCACGAACCGCCTGAGACCAGCCAGTCGGATGCCGGACGGGACAGGGATGCGCGCTGATCGTGCAACGCCGTAAGCGCCGCCCGGACAAGATCATCCCGATCATGATATTCACCCGATTTCAGCATGTCGGAAATGAAATCCTCTAGCCCGTCGGCTTGCGAGGGTTTGCGCGGTGCAACATATCCCATATGCCCTATTGCGGGAACAAGCCTCCGGAGTCAATCGGATAGCCCCTGTAATCCCGGTAGAGGCGGGCTGGATCAGAAGCGAAAGGCACGGCTTTGCCGGCTACGGTCGGTCAGCATCCGGGCGGTTTCGATCATTGCCTCGGCAAGTCCCTTTTTCGCGCGGAGCAGGCTGCGCACCGGGTCGCTTTCCTCCTGTGGCAGCGGGCGGTCGCGCCCGTCGTCCCCGGGATCGGCATCGGGGGCATAGCCCGGCTTCGCGATCATGGAGAGAAGCCCGGCAAGGTCATGCGCGGCGCATTGCGCCTCGGCAGGCGGCGGCCAGCCCTTGCGCCCGTCCATCTGACGCACAGCCAGCGCGATTTCGTGCATCCAGTAGCTGGTAAGGACAAGCTGACGTTGCGTGCGGTCGCGCTGGCGCATCGCCGCCGGAGCGGGGATGAGGCGGAGCGGATCGAGCGCCTCGCGCAGCGCGGCGAGTTTCGCTTCGAAATCATGCAGCGCGGCGGTCAGCGCCAGCCGGTCGAGCGCACCCGACGGCAGCGCTGCCTCCACCGTGTCCTGCGCCGCCTTGCACAGCGCATTGAACTGATCGCGGGCATGAACGTCGGTGCGACGGGGCAGCACCAGCGTCGCGACGATGATCCCGGCCAGCGCGCCGATCACCGTTTCCTCCAGCCGGAGCAGCATCACCTGATCGGTGAACCGGCCGGTGACCGAAAAGAGCAGTCCCACGACCACTGTGATCCAGAACGCCATCCAGGTATAGGACTGGATATAGGCGTAGAAGACGCAAAAAATCGCCACCGGCATCAGGAACAGCGCGGCGTGGACATCGCCGTGCAATGCCCAGACAATCCCCATCGCGACCAGAATCCCGGCAAAGGTGCCGAAGGTGCGCTTCATCGATTTGGCCAGCGCCTGTCCGCGCGAATAGGTGCCGGTGAACATTACGAACACGGTGATGACCGCCCAGTACCAGCGATCGTGCGAGAGCGCCGCACCGCCCAATATGGCGAGCGCCGCTGCCGATGCCGACTGGATGGCGGGGCGAAGCACGGCATTGACCGGCGCGGGCGGGGGCGCTTCGACGCTGCGCGCTGCATCATGGTCGGGCGGCAATTGCCGCGCCCGATCCAGCTCCGCGATCGCATCGGCAAGCGGTTCGAGCGGCGCGGCGCGCGGCAGCGGCCGGTCGCAGCGCAGCGCCTCCGACAAAGCGCGCATCGCAGCGCGCGTTTCGGGGGCGCACGCGCGCGCCGGATCGCCCTCGGTCTGAAGTGCCAGCCGCTCGGCAAGGACGAGGACCGCGATCAGCGCTTCGGCAAGCGGACGATGGGCAAGCCGGCCGCCGGGGAGATTTTCCAGCTCGGTCTCGGCAATGGTGACTGCCGCCGCCACCCGGTCGAGCTGGCCGCGCAGCGGCTTCGAATTGCCGCCGGGTTCGAACGCGGCGGTGGTCGCGAGCAACCGGGCGAGCCGCATCCGGATCGCAATCACCGACCAGCGCATCCGCCGCCATGGCCGGTGCGGCACGACAAGCTGATGCACGATCAGCGCACAGGCGGCGCCGATCACTACGCCGCCCCATTGCCAGTGCAGCATCTCAGTATCGGGTTGCAGGAATGCGCCGAAAAAATACGCAACATTGGCAGCGAGCCCGACCGGGATCCACGGCCCGCCATATTGGCGCATATAGGCCGCCGCGCCGATCACCGCGATGAACACGATATGGTTGGTCCAGGTCGAATGGATCAGCGCCGACAGGGTGAAGCTGAGCCCCGCCGCCAGTGCCAGTGCAGCGATCTTGCCGATCCGTGCCCGGGTTTCGTCGTCGCCGATCGCCGCGCAGCAAAAGACGGTGACCGGAAAGCCGATCAGAAAATCGAGCACCGACACGCCCGCAATCGCCCCGACCAGAAGCGACAGCAGCAATGTCAGCAGAAAGGCGAACATCGCCCGCGCCCCGCGCGCGGTGCGCAGCATCCCGGGATCTGCGCGGACCAGCGACCGGCGTGTCGGCGCAGGCAGCGCATTGACGAAAAGGGTGAGCAAAGTGGGCACGTGCGCATCACAATAAACGGGCGAAGCATTTGTGCCATAGACGAAATGGGTTTCGCACCGGGACTGGCGCTGCTGCGCGCTTTTGGGTAGCGGGACGAACATGACCTATCGGCGATCAGCGATTGTGGCGGCCGCGGCGGGGCTTGCGCTAAGCGCCTGTTCGGGCGGCAACTATCGGCCCGTTGCCGACTATCCGGTGAAGATCGGCAATCCTTATCGCGTCGCGGGCGAAACCTATGTGCCGAAGATCGATCCCGATTATGACGTGCTCGGCTATGCCAGCTGGTATGGCAATGAATCGGGGGACCGGACCGCGAACGGCGAGAAATTCCGTCCCGACTGGATTACCGCGGCGAACAAGACGCTGCCGCTGCCGACCTATGTCGAGGTGACGGCGCTCGATACCGGCAAGACGATATTGGTGCGGATCAACGATCGCGGGCCGTTCCGTCCCGGTCGGGTGATCGATCTGTCGCGCGGCGCAGCCGAAGCGCTGAGCATCCGTCAGCAGGGCTATGCGCGGGTGCGGGTCAAGCGGGTCGAGCCGCCGGAAAAGGATCGCGAACGGCTGCGCAAGGGCAAAGAAGCGCGTGAACGCCCGCGCGAATCGGACTGCGCGCTGCAATCGCTTCGCGCGCAATTCGCGGCGGGGATACGCGACGGTCTGATCCCGCCGGGGTGAAGTTGAACGAGAGGGGGTGGTGGTAGCGCCGCTGCCAAGCCCCTCCTCCGATATACGTCACCCCGGCGAAAGCCGGAGCGCTTCGAAGGGCGCGCTGTCGTCGGCGACTCCCGCCTGCGCCGGGGCGGCGAACGCAACTGCCGTCGTGTCGCCTCCGACCCGGACTCAATCCCAGCGGGTTGCGACATAGCCCCAGGCGAGCCAGGCGATCAGCGCCCAGATGCCGAGCACCAGCGCGACCCCCAGTCCCGAGCGCGGACGGCGCGTCTCGCGCTCGGCAGCGGCGCGATGTTCGGCGAGCAGGGCATCGGGCACCAGCCGCTCGAACAGCCACAGCCCCGCCGGGATCAGGATCGCATCGTCGATCAACCCGATGATCGGAATGAAATCGGGGATCAGGTCGATCGGTGACAGCGCATATGCGGCGACCAGAATACCGATCGCGCGCGCATACCAGGGCGTGCGCGGATCGCGGACCGCGAACCAGACGGCATGTGCCTCGACATGCAGGCGATGAACGAGCGACGGTCCCATGGGCCGGGTTCTGCGCTGGCGAAGGTAGCGGGTCAAGCGGGTTGGGGCGCGCAGGGAAGGCTGGCCTGGCTATGCCGTCATGATAGGCTGGTTCGGGCATAGGTGCGACACGAGCATCGGATGCAGGCCTTTTGGCACCGTGGACCCCGGAACAGGTCCGGAGTGACGGGGGGAGGGCACGATATGTGCTCTTACCCGCCATCCGTCATGCCGGGCTGGTCCCGGCATCCACGGCGCGGCAGGCGCATCGGGTGCGGTGCGCGCCGCGCCGTAGACCCCGGAACAGGTCCGGGGTGACGAGTGGAGGGTTGGAGGACCTTCTACGCCATATCTATCCGATATCAGGCGGGCGTATTCTCGCTGGTCGTCGCGACCATTTCATGCGTGCCGGCTTCTTGCGGCTTGATCGTGCCGCCGAACAGCATTTTCAGCTTGCCCGAAAGCGACACATCGGCCTCCCACATTTCGGCAGTGCCGATATCGAAGCGCAGCAGCGCCAGATTGGGGTCGCTCTTGCCCTCGGGGAACCATGCCTCGACCTGCTTATTCCACAGCTTGTCGATCATCGCGGGATCGTTGTCGAGCTTCGCGGTGCCCGACAGGCAGGCAAAGAAATCATGCCCCTTCGACACGAACTGCATCATCGCAGCGCCGCCCTTTGCCGCGCGATTATCCTTGCCGATGAAGAAATAGATCGTATCGACCTGATCCTTGTCGAGCTGCGCGGTCAGCGGTTCGCTATGCTGACCGTCGTTAAGGCCGAGCATGACGAACGGGCTGTCGGCCAGCTTTTTCCAGAAATCATGCTTTACCTGTTGCGGATCTTTTTTGTCGGCCATCACTGACTCTCCTTTGAAACCATCATCAGCCCCGACAACGAGCGGAAGCGCCAAGCGGTTTCGTTGGAAAATCGGGGGAGATGAAGATCAACGCTCGGGCTGATCGACGATGAGCGTATCGATGTTTCTCACGGCGAGTGCCCACTGATAAACGGAGTCGGCGAGATAAGCGCGAAGAAGCATGATATTGATATCAAGATGATCCGCGCCTGCAAGACACATGGGTGTCTGCTGTATCAATCTATTCGAAAGGTCGCGTAAATTGTCGAACGTCGAATAGACCAGCTGAACGGATAGCCGCGGTGCAAAACGTACCATGCAGGTCGTGACGCCATAAAGGGTCGCATCGGCTTCGCTTCTACTCCCATTCCTGATTTTCTCATGGGAAAGGAAGCGCTGCTGAACGCTAGGATCCGCCATTTCTTTGGCAGTCAGCTTGAGATCGGGCGCATATTTCTTCAGCACAGCCGCTATGATGGCACCTTTGTCAAATGGTGCCCGGCATTCATAGATCCGGAAAATGACGATCGGGTAGGGGTTGCATCGCCCGAGATCTCTTAGCGGAACTGACGAATTGAAATCAGGATAGCAGGCGCTGTGCGACTTTATGAGTAGCGCTAGTGCTCGTTCAGATTCCCAGGTCGAAGGTTTTCCCTCAAGGAGCTCGTGCAGCCTGTTGGTGTTAAAATGATCGAGGCACTGCGCGAACCTTATCGACAGTTTTGCCTCTTTGGTCCGAATGCCGTCAAAGCCCAGAAAAGGGCTCCGAACCCGCATTTGCGGATCGGTTTTGGTCTGTTTGCCAAATACCTCGATATCTTTGTTCCGGTTTTCGCTGGGAGTATCCCTCTTGCTTTCGCCGCTATTGGAAGTTGTTTGTTGAAAAGGCGCAGAATGTGCAATCGGAGCCGAAAACGAAACGCAGGCAATAAGTATAAAAGCGAATGCTGACCGCGCGATTCTCATGTCCTTCCCCCACAACGCATGATCTGCAATTGTGGGGGATATTTAGCACGGCGCGATTTTTATCTCCAGATGCTCGCGTTACAGCACCTCAAACAACCCGGCAGCGCCCATGCCGCCGCCGACGCACATGGTGACGACGACATATTTCGCGCCGCGGCGCTTGCCTTCGATCAGTGCGTGGCCGGTGCAGCGCGCGCCGGTCATGCCATAGGGGTGGCCGATCGAGATCGAGCCGCCGTTGACGTTGAGCAGGTCGTTGGGGATGCCCAGCTTGTCACGGCAATAGAGCACCTGCACCGCGAAGGCTTCGTTGAGTTCCCAAAGGCCGATATCGTCCATCTTCAGGTTGAAGCGTTCGAGCAGCTTCGGGATCGCGAAGACGGGGCCGATGCCCATTTCGTCAGGCTCGGTGCCTGCGACCGCCATGCCGACATAGCGGCCGAGCGGGGTGAGGCCGCGCTGTTCGGCGAGCTTTTCTTCCATCAGGACGCAGGCCGAAGAACCGTCCGAAAGCTGGCTCGCATTGCCCGCAGTAATCGTCTTGTCGGGACCCATGACCGGCTTCAGGCCCTGAAGCCCTTCGAGCGTGGTGTCGGGGCGGTTGCCCTCATCCTTGGCGATGGTGACTTCGCGCTGCGAGACTTCCTTGGTCTCCTTGTCCATGACGTTCATCATGGTGGTGACGGGGACGATCTCGTCGTCGAAATAGCCCTTTTCCTGCGCAGCTGCGGTGCGGCGCTGCGATTCGAGCGAATATTCGTCCATCGCTTCGCGGCTGATATTATAGCGCTGGGCGACGACCTCCGCAGTTTGCAGCATGGTCATATAGGTGTCGCCCTGCATCGCGATCAGCTCCTTGTCGGGCGTGACGCGCATTTCGGGGGTCTGGACGGTGCTGATCGAATCCTGCCCGCCGCCGATGACGATATCCATATTGTCGGTGATGATCTGCTTTGCCGCGGTCGCAATCGCCATCAGGCCGGAGGCGCACTGACGGTCGATCGACATGCCCGCCACCGTGACGGGAAGCCCGGCGCGCAGCAAAGCGAGACGCGCGATATTGGGGGCCTGGCTGCCCTGTTGCAGGGCCGAGCCCCAGATGACGTCGTCGACCGAGCCGCCTTCGATCCCGGCGCGCTCGACCGCTGCTTTGAGCGAATAGCTGCCCAGCGTCGGGCCGAGCGTGGCGTTGAACCCGCCCTTATACGCGCGACCGATGGCGGTGCGGGCGGTGGAAACGATGACTGCGGAACGCATTATGGGCTATCCTTCCTGATGTTTTTGATGAGGAAAACGGGGTGTTGCGGGATTTCGGTGCATAATCGGCATCAGACGAAAATCTGCGAGATCCATTCGGCGATCAGCGCGGGCTTTTCCTCGCCCTCGATCTCGACGGTGAATTCATTCGTCTGTTGCCACTGGCCGGGGCGTTTTTCCTGCAGCGACAATAGCTTGAAATGACCGCGTACGCGCGAGCCGGAACGGACCGGGGTGAGGAAGCGGACCTTGTTTCCACCATAGTTCACCCCCATCTTCATACCCTGAACGACTGGCTGGTCGATTTTTTCGGCCAGCATCGGCATCAGCGATAAAGTCAGGAAGCCATGTGCGATGGTACCGCCGAAAGGCGTGGATTTCGCGGCTTCGGGATCGACATGAATGAACTGATGATCCCCCGTGGCTTCGGCAAACCGGTCGATCATCGTCTGGGTGACTTCCACCCATTCGGAAACTCGCACCGATCCGACGCGTTGGGCCAGTTCTTCGATCGTGATAGCGTACATTCGCTCTTCCCAGTCGGCGCCGATTTTGCTCAGTCCCGGCTTTCCATAGGCCCGGCCGCGCGTACCCCGCAAGGCCCCGCCCGACCAAAGATAGGAATATGACCACAGACGTAACGTCCGCGGCCCGTAAAACCATGGCTAAGCTCCATCGGGCCCCTGAACCCGATGTTCTAAAACCGATGATCGAGCGTGCGCGACTCGATGCGTCCGAACGGAAACGAATCGTTACCCGCGCCGAACACCTGATCGGAGACATTCGCGAGGCGCAGCACAGAAGCTGGGTCGCGCAGTTCTTGAACGAATATCAGCTGAGTTCGCAGGAGGGTCTTGCCCTGATGACGCTGGCAGAGGCGTATCTGCGCGTCCCCGATGCGACGACGGCTGACCTGCTGATTTCCGACAAGCTCGGCGATGCCGACTGGCGCTCGCATTCGCGCTCGTCCAATTCGCGGCTCGTCAACTCCGCGACCTTCGGCCTGATCCTCGGCCGGGTGATGGTCGGTGAGGGCGAAGGCGGCGGCGGTGTGGTCCGCAAGCTGGTCGGGCGAATGGGCGAACCGTTCGTTCGTCAGGCGGTGGGCGCTGCAATGCGCCTGATGGGCGAAGTCTTCGTCATGGGCCGCACGATCGAAGAAGCGCAGAAGCGGATGCGCAAAAAGGAGAATCGCAACTTCACCGCCAGCTTCGACATGCTGGGTGAGGCTGCGCGGACGCAGAAGGATGCGGACGATTTCTATGAATCCTATTGGGACGCGATCGACAAGGTCGGGCGCGAACCCGATCGCGATCATACCGTGTCGATCAAGCTGTCGGCGCTCCATGCCCGCTACGAAACGTCGCAATATGACAAGTGCGTGCCGGAAATTACCGAGCGGCTGACCCAGCTTTGCCGCGAGGCGATGCGTCAGGACGTGGCGATTACCGTCGATGCCGAAGAGGCCGACCGGCTCGACATGAGCCTCGACATTATCGGCGCGATCGCGCGCAATCCCGAATTCCGCGACTGGAACCGCTACGGCCTTGCTGTGCAGGCCTATGGCAAGCGTGCGCGTGCGGTGATCGAATGGGCCGATACGCTGGGCCGCCCGATGAATGTCCGGCTGGTCAAGGGTGCCTATTGGGATACCGAGATCAAGCGAGCGCAGGTCGAGGGTCTGTCCGACTATCCGGTGTTCACGCGCAAGGCGTCGACCGATACCTGCTACCTTGCCTGTGCCAAGGACATGCTGGAGGCGAAGAATATCGGCCCGGCCTTTGCCACGCACAATGCTCTCACCGTCGGCACCATTCTCGAATGGGCGGCCGAGCGGCATGGCAAGGACTGGCGCGGGTTCGAATTTCAGCGGCTGCACGGCATGGGCGAAGGCCTGTACGACCGGCTGGTCGATGAAGAGGGCTATCATTGCCGCATCTATGCCCCTGTCGGCGGGCATAAGGAGCTGCTTGCCTATCTGGTCCGTCGCCTGCTCGAAAACGGTGCGAATTCGAGCTTCGTCAATCAGCTTGCCGATGACGAGTATGACGATGCCGCGCTGCTCGCCGATCCGGTCGAGAAAACGGCGAAGGTTGGCGGCAGCATGTTGCCGCAGATCCCGCTGCCCATCGACATCATGGGCGAGTGGAAGAATTCGCAAGGGATCGACCTCAACGATCGCGACACGCTGCTCGATACCGCGCGCAAGGTGAATGCGGTCGATTTCCAGCCCGAGGGAATCGATTCGGTCCATGAAGACCCGCACCATCCCAGCGGGCGTTCGCGTGCCTTTATCGAGGCGACGCGCACGTCGAATGATGATGTGCACGGCGCGATCACCGCTGCGCAGGCGGCCTATCCCGAATGGGATTTGCGTCCCGTCGAGGAGCGTGCGGGCCTGCTCGAAAAATTCGCCGATGTGCTGGAGGAAAACCGCATCGAGCTGATGGGGCTGGTCGTCAAAGAGGCGTTCCGTTCGATCCCCGATGCGTTGAGCGAGGTGCGCGAGGCGGCCGATTTCTGCCGCTATTACGCCCATCGCGCACGGGTCGATATGCCGTCGATCCGGTTGCCCGGCCCGACCGGCGAATATAATGCGATGAAGCTGGAAGGGCGGGGCACCTTCGCCACGGTCAGCCCGTGGAACTTCCCGCTCGCCATCTTTGTGGGTCAGAATGCGGCAGCGCTCGTCACCGGCAATACGGTGGTGGCAAAGCCCGCCCCGCAAACGCCGATGATCGCTCGTCGCATCGTCGAACTGGCGCACCAGTGCGGCATTCCGCACGATGCGTGGAAGCTCGTCACGGGCGGCGCTGATGTCGGGGCCGAGCTGATGAGCGATACGCGGATCGCAGGCGTCGCCTTTACCGGGTCGATTGCCACCGCAAAGCGAATCGCCTCCACGCTGCTGGTCGATGAAGAGCGGCCGATCATCCCGTTCATCGCGGAAACCGGCGGCATCAATGCGATGATCGTCGATTCGACCGCGCTTCCCGAACAGGTCGCGGCCGATGTGATGACCAGTGCGTTCCGGTCGGCCGGGCAGCGTTGCTCGGCGCTTCGGATGCTGATCCTGCAGGAGGACGTCGCGGACGAGATGCTCGCGATGCTGTCGGGCGCGATGGACATGCTCTATCTGGGCGACCCCGGCGATCCGGCGACCGATGTCGGACCGGTGATCGACCGCGATGCCTATGACAAGCTGATGAGCTATCGCGAGACGATGCGTCCGCGCTGGATCAAGACGGTCGAAGCGCCCGAGGAGGGGCTGTTCGTACCCCCCACCATGATTTCGATCGACGAGATCGAGGATCTGAACCGCGAATGGTTCGGACCGCTGGTCCATGTGACCACGTTCAAGGCGGGCAAGCTGAAAGAGACGGTCCAGCGGGTCAATGCGAAACGCTATGGCCTGACCATGGGGCTGCACAGCCGTATCCAGAAGTCTGCGGACATCATGCAGACTTGGGCACGCGTCGGCAATCTGTACGTCAATCGCTCGCAAATCGGCGCGGTCGTCGGCAGCCAGCCGTTCGGCGGCGAAGGCCTGTCGGGTACGGGGCCGAAAGCGGGCGGACCGCATTATTTGCCGCGCTTCTGCGCCGAACGCGCGGTGTCGATCGACACGACCAGTGCGGGCGGCAATGCTTCGCTGCTCAGCCTCGATACGGGCGAAATCTGATCGGGAGAGCGCCGCGCGTGTTCGTGCGCGCGGCGCTTCGCCTGACGGGTAAGCGAGCTATATCAGCATGGCGTGCGCCGTGCTTCAGAAAACGCCGATCGGGGTCACGCCCCGGTCGGCGTTGCCTTATCCGGCGTCAGCGCATTCCATGCCAGCCAGCCGAAAATCGACAGATAGGCAAGCGCCACGACCAGCCCGACCAGCACCACACCGGCTGCTGTGGCGAGCATGCGACCGATCGTCAGGGATTGAGTCGTCTCCATGAACAACGATCATAGCGCGCAAACATTTCATTTTCGCGAACGAGCGCGCACGCGCTCGATGGACGGGGGGGGGCGTGCGGGGCCGGTGAAGCGGCCATTTGCCAGGAATGCGCCCATTGCCTCCTGACAAGAACGCCGTTCCGCTCGAAACTGCCCGCCACGCCCTGTCGGGAAGTGGATTCCCGCCTGCGCGGGAATGACGGGTAAACCGGGAAGGGGCCTGAGAAATCATCGAGGGTGGACCGGTGCAAGGCCCATTGGGACCGACGAGCAAAAGTCGCATAGCCGCTGCCAATGGCTCGTCGCTGTAAATCGTCATTCCCGCGAAGGCGGGAATCCACTGCGCCGCGCATCCGATGCGCGATTGCAGAGACCAGCGAAGCAGTGCGGCACAACCGCCATTCCGGGGCGCGCGCGGCCAGTCACGAGGTGATTCTGCTTCGCGCCCTTTGGGGAAGTGGATTCGCGCCTGCGCGGGAATGACGGGGAGGGGTGTGATGGCTGTACGGAGCGGTAGCGGGGCGGAGCTTAGGGCTGCTCCGCCCCAACAATTGCTTACGAACCCCGAATTGTGTTCGCCGTGGCGTCGTTCGCCTGTTCGGGGTGGCTGGCGGGATAGGGGTCGATCGCTTCGCCCGCAGCATTGGCGGTGAAGGTCATCTGGGTCGGATAGGCGATCTCAATCCCTTCATCGTTGAAGCGCTTCAGGATGCCGATGCCGATCACCGTGCGTTTCTCATAAAATTCGGCATAATCCGGTCCGGCATTGTCGAAGGTCACTTCGAAATCGAGGCTCGAGCCGCCGAAGCCAGTGAACCCCGCCCGAACAAAGGTCGCGCCGTGCTCTTCGACGATTTCCTGCAATATCGCGGGGATGCGCGAACAGACTTCGGGCGAGGTCTGATAGATCACGCCGATCGGGAAGGTCTGGCGGCGATGGTCGCGCCGGGTGTTGTTGCTGATTTCCTTGTCGAGCAGATTGCGGTTCGAAATGATTCGCTGATCGCCGTCGAAGGAGCGAATGCGCGTCGATTTCAGCCCGATCTGCTCGATCGACCCCGACGTACCGTCATAATGGATGCTGTCGCCCTTGCGGAACGGCTTGTCGAAGATGATCGAGAGGGCGGCGATCAGGTCGGCGAAAATGCCCTGCGCAGCAAGGCCGATGGCGATACCGCCGACACCCAGACCAGCGACCAGCCCGGTGACGTTCACGCCCAGATTGCCGAGCACCACCACCAGCGCGATTGCGAATACCGCGAAGGAAATAAAGAGGCGGATGATCCCCATCGCGCTGGTGATCGCATCGCCATGGTAGTCATCGGCGGACGTGCGCTTCTCGATAAAGCCGAGCACGAGTTCGCGCACCCATACTGCCGCCTGAAATACGGCGAATATGGTGAACAGGAACGTTACCGTGTGATCGACGGCAGGCGGCGCATCGGCATAGCCGACGACCAGCTTCGCCGCGACGAGGATCATGAACAGATTGCCCGTCTTCGCGACGGTGCGGCCAAGGATCGTGCGCCACCCGGTCGAATCGCCCGCTTGATCGCGCAGCTTGCTGCCCCAGCCTTTGACCGCGGCGAGGATCAGATAGATGCCGGTCGCGACGCCGATGGCGATCAGGATTTGCAGCCAGTGTTGCTCAATCCAGACATGCGAGGAATGGAACAGCTCGTTGAACCGGTCCTCCACGCCTTCGGAAGTGATTTTGTTCGTCGTGGCGGCGGGCGCCGCGGCGTTGCTGGACATGGGGTCTCCTGTCAGGCTGCTTCGGGAAGGGAGTCTGCGAGCGCAGATTCCTCGGCTTTCAGAAACGCGATCAGCGCGCGTTCGATACGGCTGAGATAGCGGGTCGTGCGTGGCAGGCGAAGCATGTCGCGAAACCGCTGCTGCCCTTCCTTGCACAATTCGATCAGCCGGGGATGGACATAGGATTTGCGTGCGATCGCGGGCGTGTTGCCCAGCGCGCTGGTAACCGGTTCGAGCATGGATTTCAGGCTGAGTTTTTTCTCAGCACCCGCCAGCGCCTCGAATGCGAGCACGCTCGCACCCCAGGTGCGGAAATGCTTGGCGGTGAAGTCCTCTCCCATCGCGGCATGAATATACGCATTTACGTCACTGGAAGTCACGGGATGGCATTCCCCATCCTCGTCGAGATAGTGGAAGAGGTGCTGTTCGGGCAGATCCTGACATTTCTTCACGAACCGTGCGAGCGAGGCGTCGGTGATGCGGCAGACGCGCTCCTTGCCCGATTTGGCGGTGAACTTCAGACGCAGCGTGCGCCCGCGCACCTTTGCATGGCGTTTGCGCAAGGTCGTCGCGCCGAAACTCTTATTCGCTTTCGCATAGCTTTCATTGCCGATCCGGACATGGCCGAGGTCGAGCAGCCGGACGACGGCAGCGACCGCACGCTCGCGCACCAGCCCGTGGCGGCGAAGATCGGCCTCCACCTGTTTGCGCAAGAGCGGCAGGCGGTTGCCGAAATCGATCAGCCGCTCATATTTCTCCGCCTCGCGCGCTTCGCGAAACTCGGTGTGGTAGCGATATTGCTTGCGCCCCTTATCGTCATATCCCGTCGCCTGAAGGTGGCAATCGGCGTGCGGCGCGAACCATGCGTCGCGATAAGCAGGGGGCAAGGCGATCGCGTTCAGCCGGTCGATCTCCGCCCGGTCGGTGATGCGATTGCCCTTCGCATCCCAATAGGCCCAGGAGTCATGGCGGGTTTTTTTCCGGGTGATGCCCGGCCCTGAATCGTCGCAATATCGCAGCTTCGTCGCCATGCCTGTCCTCATCTGACCGGATTGGAATGCGCGGTTCGTCGCTTCGTTCCGGAACCGCTGGACCGCTGGCGCGCTTGAAGCCGCATTCCAGCCCCCAACGGAGACGCTAAATGACTGATCTTTCAAAAAAGAAAGTGCTTATCCTTGCCACCGACGGTTTCGAACAGTCCGAACTGTTCAAGCCGCGCGAAGCACTGCTCGACGCCGGAGCCGAGGTGGTTCTCGCCTCAATCAAGACCGATGAAATTCAGGGCGTGGTCGCCGACAGCGATTCCGGCAAGACGATCAAACCCGATATGACGCTCGATAAGGTCAACGTCTCGGAATATGACGCGCTGGTCCTTCCCGGCGGCGTGATGAACCCCGATTCGATGCGGCTTCAGGACAAGGCGCTCGACATCGTTCGCGGCTTTCTGGATCAGGACAAAACCGTCGCTGCGATCTGCCATGCGCCCTGGCTGCTAATCGAAGCCGATGTGGTCAAGGGCCGCCGCGCGACGAGCTGGCCGTCGGTGCGCACTGACCTTGCCAATGCCGGTGCGGTCGTGGTCGATGAAGAGGTCGTCGTCGACGGCAATCTGATCACCAGCCGTAAGCCGGACGATATTCCCGCGTTCAACAAGGCGATCATGGAAGCGCTGACCAAAGTCAACGAACCCGCCTGATTCACACGAGCCCCTCCGCTTCAGGGGAGGGGGTGGGGTGGGGCATTGCCACGAACGGCACTATTGTCCCGGTCCCAATAATCAGGGGCGGAGCGGCTGCGGCGGCTTCGCCCCTTTTTCCGTGCCGATTGCGTTCACCCGGCGCTGCGCGGGCCGCTCGACCATATGATAGAGCGCGATCGAGGATAGTAGCACGCCGATCAGATACAGGCCGATCAGCCCCGGCGCGACATCATAGGCATCGGTCACGAATGCCAGCTTGAACGCCTTCCACAGCAGGAAATGGCCGAGATAGGTCGCATAGCTGATCTCCCCCAGATAATGGATCGCCCGGCTTTCCAGCGCATTGCCGCGCATGCCGCAGGTAAGCGCGAGGAACAGCAGCAGCGCGGCAAAGGCGATCGGCGCTCCCAGCGTTTCGGGAACCCGCCCGGCGATGGTCGCAGCGCCCGCCGCTATGCCGAGCGCGAGGCTGGCGATAATCGCGGGCAGGGGGCGCTCGGCACAGCGCAGCCACAGCGCGCAGATGCCCGTCCCGGCGACGAATTCGAACAGGCAGCGGACCAGCCCCAAATGGCTGATATCCTGTCCCAGCGTCGCCGCACCGCTTGCCGCCATTACGCCGTGCAGCGCCAGCAACAGCGCAGCGATGCCGGCGACCACGCCGATGCCCGGCACCCTGCGCCAGTCGACCAGCGCGACGAAGAGCGGGAACAGCAGATACGCCGCCCACTCGGCCGAGATCGACCATGCGGGATCGTTCCAGCTCAGCCGGTCGGTCAGCCCCCAGTTCTGGATCAGCAGGACATGCAGCGGCAGCTCGCCAAAGGGAAACTCGGCCGGGTCATGCCGCCCGGTCGCCGCGAGCAGCAGCGCGAGCGCCACTGCGCAGCCCAGCATGAACAGATGCAGCGGCCAGATTCGCGCCACCCGCCGCTGCCAGAAATGCGCGACCCCCGCTATGCCGCCGCCGCGCAGCCGCGCCCCATAGGTCAGCCACAGTACGAACCCCGACAGCAGGAAGAAGAAATCGACCGCCAGATAGCCTTTGGCGAACACGCTCAGCGCCCAGCCCGGCAGCCCCGCGATCGACAGGCGGATATGATACAGAACCACGAACCATGCCGCGATCCCGCGAATGCCGGTCAGCGCGCGCAGTTCGGGCTTGTCGGTCATGCCATCGCCGTGCGCCGCGCGCGGAGCGGGCGCCAGGCCTGCTCGCTGCGTTTGCGGGCAAGATAGGTGTCGAGCCCGATCTGCGCGCCGATCAGCATATAGATGAACGGCTGAAACGCGATCGCGATGAACGCAGCGCCGAGCAGATAGATGAGATGCGCATGCTCCAATGCACTGGCGAGCGGCGAAATCCATTCCTCGCCCTCGGCCGGTTTGGCATAGCGGCGGCGCAGCACCTCCATGCGGATCAGGCCGATCGCGTTGATCATCAGCCATAGCGCTAGGCCTGGATAGCCCTGTTCGCCCAGCATCTCGAAATAGGCGCTGTGATAGGCGCGGCCGCTGTCGACCGTCAGCGACCGGTCGATCTGGCGATTATCGGCGGTGCCCTCGGTCTTCACGGTGTCATAGCGGATATGGTTCTGACGATAGGCCTCGAACCCGCCGCCCAGCGGATGTTCGCGGGCATAAGCGATCGTCCATTTCCACACCGCCAGCCGGGTAGAGGCGCTTTCATCGCCCTGATAGGTTTTGATCGTCTCCATCCGCTGGGTAAAGGCGCTGGGGAGGAAGGGGATCGCGACCAGCGCGAGCAGGCCGGCCCCGCCCAGATAAAGCAGCCGCCGCTTCGCATCGCGCAGCATCAGCACGAACAGCAGCACGATGCACAGCAAGCCGGTGCGCGTCGACGTGCCGACCGGGATCAGCAGGCAGGCAAACACCAGCGCATAGCAGAACAGCTTCACCCGCCAGTCGCGCGCAAAGATGGTGCCGTGGCGCGGAAACCAAAGGATCAGCGGAATGATCGCGATGGCCACGGTGGAGATGGTCGATCCTTCATACAGGCCCGAATTATTGCTCACCATCAGGTCGAGCTGGCCATATCCGCCGCCCGACCCCAGCGTCTTGATCCCGCCGGTGATGATGATCGATGCGGCCGACAGCACCATGAAGGTCAGCAGCGCCTCGATCCGCAATCGCGTGCGCAGCGTCAGCGGCAGGAAGATCGCAAAGGCCAGCGCTTTCCATACCCAGTTCCATTTCTCCGGCGCGGCGAGCGGGAAATCGGCATGCAGCGTCGTATACCAGCAATAGAAAAGCAGCATCAGCATCAGGATCTGGCGCGGCGCGATCCGGGTGCCTTTCTTGTCGTCGGCCAGCACCCATCCCCCCACCGCGCAGGCAGCGGCGATCAGCGAGATCGGCACCGAATTGAGCAGGAAATAGGTCAGCCGCTGCGGCGACACGATATCGATATAGACATAAGTGAGCACGAACAGGAACGGGCGACGAAACCCCATCCCGAACAGCGCGGCCAGAAACGCGATAAAGGCAAGGTCACGCACGCCTGCCGCCCCAACGCCGCCTGTGCCCGGCACCTTCGTCTTCGCTGGAGGGCGCTTCGCTGTCGAGATCGTGGCGGCGGAACAACAGCCAGGCCGTCAGCATCAACAGGCCATGGGTGAGCGCAAGCGAGAAAGTGTCGATCATTGCGCTTCGCCCATTCCTCTTTGCCCCGATCCGGGCCACATGCCCTGCTTGCCACCCATATCTATTCCGGCTCCGGTTGACGGCGCGTTAAATGTTGGGATGGCATGGAGCAATCATGCGAATTCTTCACATTCTCGACCATTCGCTGCCGCTGCACAGCGGGTACAGCTTTCGCACCCGCGCGATACTGAAGGCGCAGATTGCGAGCGGCTGGCAGGTGGCGGGCGTCACCGGTCCGCGTCAGGGCGCATGCGATGCAGCGGCGGAGCGGATTGACGGGCTCGATTTCTACCGCACCGCCGCACCGGCGAAGCGCGCGCCCGGACTTGCCGAACTGGCCGAAGTCAGTGCCTTCGCCAGACGAATCGACAGCGTCATTCACGCCTTTCGCCCCGATATCCTGCACGCCCATTCGCCGGTCCTGACCGCGATGGCGACCGACCGCGCGGCGCGGCGGCGCGGCCTGCCCTGGATGTATGAAATCCGCGCTTTCTGGGAGGATGCGGCGGTGGGCATCGGGACGGGGCGGGCAGGCTCTTCCCGCTATCGGATGACCCGTGCGCTCGAAACCCGATTCGTGAAGCGCGCCGACGCCGTGGCGGTGATCTGCGACGGGCTGCGCGATGATCTGATCGGGCGCGGCGTTGACGGGCAAAAGATCATGGTGTCGCCCAATGGTGTCGATATGGAATTGTTCGGTACCGTGCCGCCGCGCGACGATGCGCTGGCGCGCGAACTCGGCCTTGGCGATGCCGAATTGCTGGGCTTTATCGGCAGTTTCTACGATTATGAAGGGCTCGACGATCTGATCGCGGCGATGCCGTACCTCGTGGAAAAGCGGTCGCGCGCGCATCTGTTGCTGGTCGGCGGCGGGCCGGAGGAAGCGGCGCTGCGTGCGGCGGCGCAGGCGTCGCCGGTGGCCGGGCACATCCATTTCACCGGCCGCGTGCCGCATCAGGCGGTGGAGCGCTATTACGGGCTGATCGACATATTGGTCTATCCGCGAAAGCGTATGCGGCTCACCGATCTCGTCACCCCGCTGAAACCGCTGGAGGCGATGGCGCAGCGGCGGCTCGTCGCTGCATCCGATGTCGGCGGCCATCGTGAGCTGATTCGCGACGGCTTGACCGGGACGCTGTTCCCGCCGGGCAAGCCCGCAGCCATGGCGCGCGCGCTTGCCGATCTGCTCGGGAATCGCGGCGGATGGGAAGCGCGGCGCGATACCGCGCGTGCTTTTGTCGAGCGCGAACGCAACTGGGCGGATAATGTCGCGCGCTATCGTCCTGTTTACCATTCGCTCGTACAAGGGAAGGCGAGATGACGATGCGCTCAGCCCAGCCCCGTTTCAGTGCCGCCGTGATCGGCGCGGCGATCATCCCCCTGTGCGCTGCGGCGCTCGTCGCGCTCGCGGTGATCGAGATGCCGGATGCGTTGCTGAAGGATGTGCTGGCGCCGATAACGCATATAACGCCAGATGCGACCTTTCGCGCGCTGCTGGCGCTGGGCGCGGCGATCGCGACGGCGGCACTCTGCCTGTCGGTGGTGGTGGAATTGTGGAGCGCCCGGCTGACCAGCCGCAGGCCACGGACGCGTTCGCTGCCGTCGCGGCGTGAAACCCCGGCGGCGAAAGAACAGGCGGAACCGGGCATCGTGGCGGAGACTTCGCCCGAACCCGCAGCGGCGCCCGTACCGGTCGAAGTTGCCGCCCCTGCAGGCGCCTTGCCCGAAGCGCCGGTGCCCGCGCCTGCCGGGCGGCAGCCTGCACTGCCCCATCCCGACAGCCAAACGGACGCACCGCCTGTGGTCGAGGCGGTCCCGGTCCGGCCTGCACCGCTCGCGCTCAAGCCTTCCCACCCGGAGGAGGAGAACCGGACCGTTTCCGCCACGCCCGCTTTTCCGGCTCCTTCGCCCGACACCAATATCACGTTGCTGCTTGAACGGCTCGAACGCGGGCTCGACCGGCGCGAACGCCATCGCCGCAGCGCGCGCAAAGCCGCCGAAACCACCCGGCCGGTGCGGTCCGAAACGCCGCTCCGCTCGGTCCTCGACGATTTGCGCAAGCGGGCCGTCACGCGCTGATCACCGGTCTTCGACGGTCAGCACATGGATCGTCGCGATACGCCGGTTCGCCCTTGCGCTGACCTTTGCTACTTCCAGATCGGCAACCAGATGGCCGGGTAAAGCGAACTCGCGCTCCGCCAGTCCGGCCAGCCACATGCGTGTCGCCTCGCCATCGCTCAGCGACAATTCGATCCGGTGGCGCGCGCCGGTGAAGGTGACGCTGGCCCAGCTTTCCCATTCAGCGGCGGTGACGACCGGATCGCACTGCGTTTCGGCGGCACTTCGGGCAAGCGCGCGCTCGACCAGCGTCGCTGCATCGGGGCCCCGGCTCATGCGCGCGGCTCCGAATTGCGCTCGATAAATGCCTCGATCCGGTCGACCATCGACTGGCGCGGTTCGCGACCGTTGCGCAGGTCGCGCACGAATCGCGGATCGCCCACCGCCAGCCGCCCGAATGTCGTCGGCGGCATGTCGGTCCGCCGCAGATAGCGTTCGATTTTCCATAACAAAGCCATCGCTCCCTTCTCTCGATTCGCGCTGCAATGTTCTTTTTCTGTTCCGTGAAATCCTACTTGTCTAGGATATTTCCTATGATTAAGATGCAGCCATGGAAAGCGACCCCCGAGCCGCGCTCGACGCGCTGGTGACCCGAAACGGCGAAAGCTATGCCGCGCTGTCGCGGATGATCGGGCGCAACGATGCCTATCTTCAGCAATATGTCCGGCGCGGCACCCCGCGTACGCTGGCGGAATCCGACCGGCGCTCGCTCGCTGCCTATTTCGGCGTGCCCGAAAGCCGGTTGGGCGGCGGCGAGACTCACTCGCCGGTGGTCGCGGTGCGGTCGCTGGATGTCGCCGCGGCGGCGGGGGCGGGCGGATTGATGGATGAGGAAGGGCGCGGCGCGCAGCGGCAGTTCGATGCCGCGCTGCTGCGCCATCTCGGCGTGCGCCCCGGCGATGCGTCGGTGATTCGCGTGACCGGCGATTCCATGGTCCCGACGCTGGAACATGGCGACGAGATTCTGGTCGATCGGGGGAAGCGGGTGCCGGGCAGGCGCGGTGCTTTGTTCGTGCTCCGGCTCGAAGGGGTGCTGATGGTCAAACGCCTCGCGCGCGAGGGCGAGCGGATCATGATCGCCAGCGACAATCCCGCTTTTCCGCCGATCCGGCCGCAGCCCGTGTCAGCGGTGGAGGTGATCGGCCGCGTCGCCTGGCTCGGCCGGGTGCCGGATTAGCTTGCTTCGCCGGTCAGCCGCGCCGCCGCCGGTCGGTCACATAGACGGCAAGCGCGATTGCCGCGCCGATCGCGGTTCCTGCCACTGCTCCGATCATCGGCTGGCCCAGCGCGATACCGATCGCGGCACCGGCCAGAATGGCGAGGGCGAGCAGGGCGCCGCCCGCGATGCTGTCTGATTTGGGCTCATGCTTCGACATAAGAAACAGCCTTGCCATGTCGCGCGCCCCGACGCCATAGCCGCAATGGTTCCGCCATGATGCGCCTGCAATGCGCGACGACCGACACGATAGGCGATTGTGCGCAACCCGCGAGTCGGGTTAGGACGGCAGCATGTGTCGCGCGGTCTCCCGGCGGGTCGGATGGACCGGTGCCGGTTTCTTGTTGGTATTGCAGCCGGTCGTCGCGCGCGGCCAGTCGGTGTCGCAGGACCCGGGCGCCCAGCCCGCTCCCGCCCGATCCGCACCCGCCCAAACCAGTCCGTCGCTCGATCCGACAACGCCGATGGACGCGATGCCCGATCTCGGCGTCGAATGGCCCGATCTGTCGTCGGGCGGGATCGAATCGGTTGAGGTGCCGCAGGTCGCCAGTCTGGAAACGCGCTACAGCTACCGTATCGAGGGGCTGGACGAGGTCGAGGCTGACCTGATCCGCAAACGGTTCGAGGCGCTGTCCGCGCTTGCCCAGCATAGCGGCGATCCGGCCAGCGCTGCGCAGCTCGACCGGCGCGCGCGGCAGGATGCCGATCTGCTCAAACAATTGATGCGCGCGGCGGGCTATTACGACGCCGATGTCGCGGTCGAGGTCGATCAGCAAAAGGCGGAGCCCGCCGTCATCCTGCACGTCGCGCCGCATCAGCGCTATACCTTCGAAAGCGTTGATCTTGTCGGGCTGGATCAGACCGGCGCGCGCGCGGACGATTTGCAGCAGGCGTTCGGCCTTTCGGCAGGCGATCCCGCCGATGCCGACCGGATCGATGCCGCCACGACTGCGCTGCGCGAGCGGATTCACGATACCGGCTTTCCCTTCGCCAAAGTGTCGGCGCCCGAACTCACCGTGGATCATGCCGACGGCAAAGCAGTGCTCACGCTCACCATCGATCCGGGCGGCAATCGCACATTCGGGCGGATCGAAACCGCCGATAATCGCGTCTTCGGCGGCGACCATGTGCAGGAAATCGCGCGTTTCCACCCCGGCGACACCTATGATGAGGCGGAGGTCGACGATCTGCGCCGCGCGATCATTCAGACCGGGCTCGTCTCCTCGGTACGGATCACCCCGGTGCCCGGCGACAGCAGCGATACGGTCAATCTGAACGTCGCGATGGAGCCTGCGCCGCCGCGCACGATCGCGGGCGAGCTCGGCTATGGCACGGGCGAGGGCGCGCGCGCCGAGGCGAGCTGGACGCATCGCAACCTGTTCCCGCCCGAAGGTGCGCTGACGCTGCGCGGCGTGCTCGGCACGCGCGAACAGCTCGCCAATGTCATTTTCCGGCGCAACAATTTCAAAGGGCGCGACCGGGTACTGACCGGTCAAGTGGCGGCGACGCATGTCAATCGCAACGCCTATGAAGCGCACACGCTGCAGATCGCCGCGTCGCTCGAACGCAAGACCAACATCTTCTTTCAAAAGAAATGGACCTGGTCGCTGGGCGGCGAATTGCTGGCGAGTGACGAACGTGACGTGATCGCATCGACGGGTGAGCCGAGGAAGCGCACCTATTTCATCGCCGCACTGCCCGCCAATCTGGTCTATGACGGTTCCGACGATCTGCTCAACCCGACGCGCGGCTTCCGCCTCGGCGCGCGGGTGTCGCCCGAATTGTCGCTGTCGGGCGATGTGTTCGGCTATACCCGGGTGCAGCTCGATGCCAGCGCCTATCAGCCGATTTCGGACAGCGTCGTCCTCGCTGGGCGGACGCGGCTCGGCACGATCCTCGGCGCGCCGCGCGATGCGGTCGCGCCTTCGCGGCGCTTCTATGCGGGCGGCGGCGCATCGGTGCGCGGATACGGCTATCAGGATATCGGGCCGCGCGATCCCAATAACGACCCGATCGGCGGGCGCAGCCTCGCCGAATTTTCGATCGAGGCGCGGGTAAAGGCGTTCGGCAATTTCGGCGTGGTGCCGTTTCTTGATGCGGGCAACATCTATACCGACGCGATCCCGCGCTTTTCGAATTTCCGCTTCGGCACCGGGCTTGGCGTTCGCTATTATTCCAGCTTCGGCCCGATCCGCGTCGATGTGGGCACTCCGCTGAACCCGCAGCCGGGCGATCCGCGCATCGCCGTCTATGTCTCGCTGGGTCAGGCATTTTGACCAACGAAGCCGATCTCGACGAACCGGCGGAGGGTGAGCAGCAGCCCCGCCGCCGCTGGCGCAAGCGGCGCTGGGCGGCGCGGATCGTCGCCGGGCTGATCTTCCTCGCCGCGCTGCTGGTGGCGGGGATGGCGGCGCTCGACACCGATATCGGCCATCGCTTCGTCGCCGATCGCATTGCCGCGCTGAAACCCGCCAACGGGTTGCGGTTCAAAGTCGGGCGGATCGACGGATCGCTCTATTCGAATGCGCGGATCAGCGATCTGGCGATCTACGATGCAAAAGGGCTGGTGCTGCGCGCGCCGGTGGTGAAGCTCGACTGGCGCCCGCTGGCATGGCTCGATAACCGCCTGTCGATCGAACAGCTGACCGCAAAGCGCGCGACGCTCTATAAATTGCCCGAACTCCAACCCACCGGGCGGCAGGGGCCGATCCTGCCGGGCTTCGACATCCGCGTCGAACGCTTTGCGATTGAAACGCTGACCATCGACGAAAAGATACTGGGCAAGAAACGTACCGGCCATATTCGCGCGGCGGCGGATATCCGTTCGGGCCGTGCGCGCATCGATCTGACCGCGCGGATCGACGGCAGCGACCGCTTGCTCGCAAAGATCGACGTGTCGCCCGATGATGATCGTTTCAACGTCAATGTCGCAGCGACCGGCGCTACCGAGGGCCTGTTCGCCAGACTGACCGGCATCGCAAAGCCGCTCGCGCTGCGCATCGGCGGCGACGGCAGCTGGACACGCTGGGCGGGCGCTGCCCGGATGGTGGCGGGCGATGTGCAGCTTGCCGATCTGCGCATGGGCAACCGACAGGGCGAATTCGGGCTCGCCGGAACGCTGAACCTGCAAAGCATCACCCATGGCAAGGTGCAGCGCCTGTCCGCCCCGCGCCTGTCGATCCGGGGCAAGGGCACGCTCGACCATCGCCGCCTGTCGGGAACGCTCGACCTGAAATCGGCGGCGATGACGGTCGAGAGTTCGGGCACGATCGATCTCGCCAAATCGCTGCTGCGCGATGTCCGCATTCGCGCGCGGCTGCACCGGGTGGCGGCGCTCTTCCCCGGCACCAGCGGGCGCAATGTCGAGATTCGCACGATCCTCGACGGGCCGTTCGACACCGCCAAATTCGACTATCGCATCGATGCCGACCGGTTCGCCGTCGACAATACCGGGTTCGAAGGCGTGCATGCTGCCGGGCAGGGCCGGCTGTCCAAAGCGCCCGTCACCGTGCCGCTGCGGCTGGTCGCGAAGCGGGTGACGGGCGTGGGTGATGTCGCGGGCGGTATCCTGCGCAATCTGCGGCTCGACGGTCAGCTGAAGGTGACGCCCGACAGTATCACGGGCAACGGTCTCGACCTGCGATCGGATAAATTGCGCGGCAAGCTGATCCTGTACATCGACCTGAAGACCGGACGTTTCGTCGTTTCGATGATGGGCGGATTGCACCGGTATCTGATCCCCGGACTTGGCCTTGTGGAGGTCGATTCCGACCTTCGCGCCACGCCGGTGCCGGGCGGCGGGATACGTGTCGCCGGGCGCGGATCGGCGCGGTTGATCCGGCTCGACAACGGCTTTTTCCGGTCGCTCATGCAGGGCCTGCCGCGAATTACCACGCGGCTGGAGCGCGGCCCGGACATGGTGCTGCGCTTTGACGATATGGTGCTGACCTCGCCCGCGCTCACGCTGCGCGGCAAGGGCTATCGCCGCCGCGACGGCAGTTTCCATATCGAGGCGGTGGGCGAGCATCAGGATTACGGGCCGCTCACCCTCGTGCTCGACGGCAAGATCGACCACCCGACGCTCGATATCCGCTTCGCGCGGCCCAATGACGCGCTGGGGCTGAAACAGGTCGTGACGCATCTCGACCCCACCGATCAGGGCTATAGCTTTACCGGTGAGGGCACATCGCGGCTGGGGCCGTTCACGATAGCGGGCGATATCCTGCTACCCCCCGGCGGCACCGCGCAGATCGCGATTCAAAAGCTCGCGGTCAGCGGGACGGAAGCGAACGGCACGCTCGACATTGTCGAGGGCGGTTTTGCAGGCAAGCTGGCGGTGGCGGGCGGCGGCCTGTCGGGCGCGCTCACGCTTGCGCCCCAATCGGATATGCAGCGGATCAGCGGATCGATCAGCGCGCGCGATGCCCGGCTGGGGCCCACGCTGCAGGTCGCGCGCGGCAAGAGCGATTTCGACGTGCTGCTCGATCCCGAAGGCACGCAGATCAATGCCACCGCGATTGCGCGCGGGGTGCAGGGGAACGGCCTGATGCTCGAACGGCTGAACGGCACGATCCGCATGCGCGGCGGCGACGGGCTGCTCAACGCATCGCTTGCCGGGAGCCGGGGGCGCAATTTCGCGATTCAGACTCAGGCCGAAATCCATCCCGATCTGTATGTCGTCACCGCCAACGGCACGCTGGACGGCAAGCCCATCCGCCTCACCAGTCCGGCGCGGCTGGCACGCGACGGCGACGGCTGGCGCTTGTCGAAAACCACCCTGTCCTTTGCGGGCGGTCAGGCGACGATGTCGGGCAGTACGGCGGGGGAGAGCACCAGTTTCGACGCGTCGCTCGACACCATGCCGCTATCGGTGCTCGATATCGGTTATCCGGGGCTCGGACTTGGCGGCTCGGCATCCGGCACGTTGCATTATGCGGCGGCCGGCGAGGGCGGTCCCACAGGCAAGGCGAATCTGACCGTGCGCGGGCTGACTCGGTCGGGGCTGGTACTGTCCTCCACTCCGGTCGATCTCGGCCTCGCCGCGCTGCTGCAACCCGGCAAATTCGCCGCGCGCGCGGTCGCGGTCAGCAATGGCAAGACGATCGGGCGCGGCCAGATCCGCCTGTCGCCGGGCGGGGCGGGCAGCCTGATCGAGCGGCTGGGCAATGCCCCGATGTTTGCGCAGCTTCGCTTTGACGGTCCCGCCGACACGCTGTGGCGGCTGAGCGGTATCGAACTGTTCGACCTGACCGGTCCAGTGGCGATCGGCGCGGATTTCGGCGGCAGCCTCAACGATCCACGCATTCGCGGATCGGTTCGCATGCGCGGGGGGCGGATTCAGAGCGCCACCACCGGCACCGTGCTCGCCGATCTGAATGCGAGCGGCCGCTTCGACGGCTCGCGACTGGTCATCGACGATTTTGCGGGCAATGACGGGCGCGACGGCAAGGTCAGCGGATCGGGCAGTTTCGAATTCTCGCGCGCACGCGGCGTCGGCATCGACCTTTCAGTACAGGCGGAAAAGGCGCGGCTGATCAATCGCGACGATATCGCCGCGACGGTCACCGGGCCGCTGCGCATCCGCTCGTCCGGCGCCGGCGGCGAAATTTCGGGCGATGTGCAGCTCGTCAGCAGCCGCTATCAGCTGGGCAGAGCCACAGCGGCGACCGAAATTCCGCAAATCGAAACGCGCGAAATCAACCGGCCCTTTGGCGCCGATATCGAAGACACGCCGACACGGCCGTGGAAGCTCGATCTGGACGCAAAGGCCAAGGGCGCGATGATGGTACGCGGGCTCGGCCTTGACAGCGAATGGTCGGCGGACCTGCATATCGGCGGTGAACCGACCAATCCGGCGATTACCGGCCGCGCCGATCTGATCCGCGGCGATTATGATTTTGCGGGCCGGACGTTCGACCTTGATCGCGGCGTTATCCGCTTTTCGGGGACGCAGCCGCCCAATCCCGCGCTCGACATCGCCGCCAATGCCGATACGCAGGACATCAATGCGACGATCCGCGTCACCGGCACCTCGGCTAGGCCGGAGATCAGCTTCACCAGCACGCCCGCATTGCCCGAGGACGAGCTGCTCTCGCGCCTGCTCTTCGGCACGTCGATCACCAATTTGTCGGCACCCGAAGCGCTGCAACTGGCAAGCGCGGTGGCGGCGTTGCAGGATGGCGGCAACGGGCTGGACCCGATCAACGCCGTGCGCCGTGCGGCGGGGCTCGACCGGTTGCGCATCCTGCCCGCCGATCCGCAGACCGGGCAGGCGACTGCGCTGGCTGCGGGCAAATATCTCACCCGGCGCACTTATGTGGAGATCATCTCCGACGGACAGGGCTATTCGGCGACGCGCGCCGAGTTTCAGGTTACGCGCTGGCTGTCGCTGCTCTCTTCGGTCTCCACCATCGGACGGCAAAGCGTCAATGTGCGGGTATCGAAGGATTATTAGGCGGCGAACGCTCTCCGGAATGCGCTAAGTCATTGTAATAAAATATTCTTCGTTTTGCACTCTTACTGTCTTTGAATAGCAGTCGAACTGTCTTTTCCGCCCGATAGGGATTCCCCCGGCGCTCATTTGCGCATTGGGAGGCGATGCCGCCTGCCGTCATTCAACAGGGGAATGCATATGTCGCACTTGACCGATGAAGCGCGGGCGGCAAGCCGCACCGCGCTGCAAATTGACAGCATGGACACGCCCACGCTGGAAGAAATCGTAGCTGCCAATCCCGATCGCCGCACGATCCTGCGCCGCGGTCTGATGCTGTCGGCACTCCCGGCACTTGGCGCACTGGCTGCATGCGATGACAATGATTCGGGAAGCGTCGTAACGCCTTCGCCGACCCCCACACCGGCACCCACCCCCGCACCGACGCCGACACCGACCAGCTATGCGATCGAATTCGACCCGATCGAAGCCAATTTGAACGACACAGTTACCGTGCCGCAGGGCTATACGGTCGACACGATCTTCAAGGCGGGTGATCCGGTGGAAGCCGGCGCGCCCGGCTATTCGGGCAGCTTCCAGTCGTCGGCGGAAACCGAAAAGCAGGCGGGCGGCAACCATGACGGCATGCATTATTACGAGCTTCCCGATGTCGATCCCAACACCGGCGGGCTGCTGGCTATCAATCAGGAATATCCCGACTTCAACATCCTGATGGCAGGCGATTACGATCCCGCCACCGCGACCGACGAGCAGAAGAAGATCGCGCTTTCCGCCGTCGGCGTGTCGATCATCGAAGTTGCCAAGGGTTCGGACGGCAAATGGTCGGTCAAGACCGATTCGAAATATAACAAACGCTATACCGGCAATACCATCTATCGCGCGGGCGGCCCTGCCGCCGGGCTGATCGGTCCCGAAATCGTCGGAACGCTGAACAACTGTTCCAGCGGCAATACGCCATGGGGCACCTATCTCACCTGCGAAGAGACGACCGACAATTATCTCGACCCCACCCAGCCCGAAGATGGCTATGGTTGGGTTGTCGAGATCGACCCCTATGGCGAACTGGCCGCACCGACCAAGCGTACCGCGATGGGCCGTTTCGACCATGAAAACGTCGCCTTCATGACCGATGACGATAACCGCGTCGCCTTCTATATGGGCGACGATTCGACGCCGGGCTGTATCTATAAATTCGTCTGCGCTCGTGCGTTCAACCCGGACAACCGCCTCGCCAATATCGACATGCTCGATTACGGCACGCTGTATGTCGCGCGCTTCAACGGCGATGGTTCGGGCGACTGGCTGGAACTGACGCGCGGCAAGAACGGCCTCACCATGGGCGCGACCGATCCGGGCAACACTTCGCAGGGCGCGACCACGCCCCAGACGGTTGATTTCCCCAATCAGGCGTCGGTGCTGATCAATACCAAATCGGCGGCGCGCGTTGCCGGCGGTACGGTGATGGATCGCCCGGAATGGATCACCGTTGCACCCGACAAGACCGTTTTCGTGACGCTGACCAACAATTCGAGCCGTCAGGTCACCGATGCCGCCAATCCGCGCGTGCAGAACCGTCACGGCCATATCATCCGGTGGAAGGAAGAGGGCGATTCGCCGCTCGCAATGAAATTCACCTGGGATATTCTGCTGCTGGCGGGCGATCCCTCGCTCACCACGCCGCAGGGTAACCTCACCGGCAATATCAACGGCGACACTTTCTCCAGCCCCGACGGAATCCGGGTCGATCCGGAAGGCCGGCTTTGGGTGCAGACCGACCATTCCGTCCCCGGCAATTCGGGCGTGTCGGGTCGGACGATCGAGGATGTGTTCGGGCATAACGCCATGTTCAACATCGATCGCGAAACCGCCGAATCGAAGCGCTTCCTCGTCGGCCCCGAAGGGTGTGAGATCACCGGCATCGCCTATACGCCGGACCTCAAAAACTTCTTCATCAACATCCAGCACCCGACCGGCAACTGGCCGATCGACGGGGAAGAGCCGCGCTCTTCGACCGTGGTGGTGCAGCGCAGCGACAGCGAGCCTGTCGGCGCATAACATTTGAAGTGATGTGGGCCGCGCCATGACCCGGCGCGGCCCGTTTTTCCCATCCTGCTTCCTATTGCAGTGCAACTCACGGCCTTTGGCCCGCGTTGGCAGGGCAAACAGCAAGGATGGAGCGAAATCATGCGATTCGAAGGAAAAACCGTCATTGTGACGGGCGCCGGGTCGGGCATCGGCGAAGCGACCGCACGCCGCTTTTCCGACGAGGGCGCCAATGTGATACTGATCGGCCGCACTCGCGAAAAGCTCGAGCGCGTGGCGGCGAACCTGCCCGAGGCGCGCACCCTGATCCACACCGCCGATGTGTCCAAGGCGATGCAATCGGCCGAAGCGGTGAAGGCAGCGGCCGACCGGTTTGGCGGCGTGGACGTTCTGGTCAACAATGCCGGGATCGCGACGCAGGGCGATGTAACCGCGACCGAGGATAGCGACTTTCAAAAGGTCATGGACGTCAATGTCGCCGGCTGCTTCCATATGGCGAAGGCGGCGATGCCGCATCTCAAGCGCGCAAAGGGGGCGATCGTCATGACATCGTCGGTGTCGGGACTTGGCGGCGACTGGTCGATGCTCGCCTACAATGCGTCCAAGGGCGCCGTCACCAACATGGTGCGCGCAATGGCGATGGATCATGCCGCCGAAGGCGTTCGCGTCAACGCGGTCTGTCCCAGCATGACCGACACCGATATGGCGGGCGGCATCAAGGAAGATCAGGCAAAGTTCGACGCCTTCATGAAACGCATCCCGATGCAGCGACCTGCCCAGCCCGAAGATATCGCGCCGGTCATCGCGTTTCTGGCGAGTGAAGATGCGCGTTTCGTCACGGGCGTCAATTTGCCGGTTGACGGGGGGCTCAGCGCGTCCAACGGTCAGCCGCGTCTGTAAGGGAGCAGCAGCATGGCATATGCAATCCGCATCGAGGAACATGGCGGGCCTGAGGTGCTGCGCTGGGTGGAGGTCGATCTCGCTGAACCGCAGGCGGGTGAGGCGCGGATTCGTACCAGCGCCGCGGGCCTCAACTATATCGACACTTATCACCGATCGGGCCTGTACGGCATCGATCTGCCTTCCGGGCTGGGGCTCGAGGGCGTCGGCATCGTCGAAGCGGTGGGCAGCGGCGTGCAGGGCTTCTCGGCGGGCGATCGGGTCGGCATGTTCGGTCCGGCGCTGGGCGCCTATGCCACGCATCGCAACATTCCCGCCGATCAGCTGATCCGCATTCCCGATGGTATCGATGATGAGACGGCTGCCGCGTTACTGCTCAAAGGCTGCACCGCGCAGGCGCTGATTGAGAATTGCGCGAAGGTCGAGGCGGGGCAGAGCGTGCTCGTCTATGCCGCTTCCGGAGGGGTCGGCCATATCATGACCGGCTGGCTCGACGCGATCGGGGCGAGCGTCATCGGCGTGGTCGGCAGCGAAGAAAAGGCGCAGGCAGCGCGCGACAATGGCGCTGCGCATGTCATCCGTCATGACGAGGAGGACATTGCCGCCCGTGTTCGTGAAATCACCGACGGCGCGGGTGTGCCGGTGATTTTCGACGGGGTGGGGAAAGCGACCTGGACCGCCTCGCTCGACAGCGCTTCGCGGCGCGGGCTGATCGTCAGCTATGGCAACGCGAGCGGCCCGGTGAATGACGTCGCGCTGGGCACGCTGGCGCAAAAGGGATCGCTGTTCGTCACGCGCCCGACTTTGTTCGACTATGTCGCGGGCGAGGGCGGTCGGCAGAAATCGGCCGACCGGCTATTCGCGATGGTCGAGCAGGGTGCGGTGAAGCCCGAAATCGGACAGCGTTTCGCGCTTCGCGACGCCGCCGAGGCGCATCGCGCGATCGAGGCGAGCGAAACACAGGGCGCGACGGTGCTGCTGCCCTGAACCACGGTGCATTGATCCGCACCTCAGAATCGCGATCGAGAGCCCTGCAGGGGCGCGGCGATCCAGAGGCACGCGCGCCGCGCTTCTTGCAAGGTCGGGTTTCGGGCTGGGGTGCGGCAGACCATGGCGGCCCCGGCCTGCGCCGGGGCGACGATTGCGGGAATCGCGGTGCATATAAGCCGCTAACCCCATGCGCCGCCCCGGCGGAGGCCGGGGCCGTAGGCGTGTGGCACTATAGTGGCGCGGACCGGCTCGATGCGAGGTTGCCGGGCGCTCTGGATCGCTCTGCGTCGGTACAACCGGCCCGGATCAACGAAACCCGGTATAAGCTGCGCCACCGCCGCCGGGTGGATCACCCCGGAAAGGAAATGGTGTGGAGCAGCCGCGCGACATGCGCTGCGTTCGACGCGACCATGTCGGCGGTCTTGCTCACCTTTTCGGGCACTTCGTCCAGATCCTTGAAATCGGTCGAGCCCATCGCTTCGCCCACCCAGTAACAGGCAGCGACCGGCGGGAGGGTATAGCCGACATCGTTCAGCGCCTGAAAAATCTGTGCCGAAGATGCGTGCGCGCCGTCTTCATTGCCGACGATTGCCGCAACTGCAACCTTGCCATAACTCGGCATCCGGCCATGATCGTCGGTTTCGGAAACGAAAGCGTCCATACGTTCCAGCACGCGCTTCGCCACGCTGGAAATCTGTCCCATCCAGATCGGCCCGGCAAAGATCAGGATATCGGCGGCAAGGATTTTCTCGCGCAATTCGGGCCAGGCATCGCCTTCGCCCTCGTCCGACGTTACGCCCGGCTTGATGTCATGCGCTGCCATGCGGATCGTCTCGGTGACCGTCACCTCATGATCGGCAAAGGCGGATTTGAGCACCGCGATCATCGCGTCGGTCGAGGATTCAGCGGACGGATCGGATTTGAGCGTGCAGTTGATGGCAAGGGCGTTGATCGACATGGGCGTCCTTTCGAGTAAGCAGTACGTCCATGGCCAACGTATTGAGATTGCGTTTCTTTCCGTTCCTGAAACGCAAAACACCCGGGAGTTGCCTCCCGGGTGCCTGCTGTCCGTATCCGCCTTTGGAACAGGGCGGATGAAGGATCTGTTAATTACGAAGAATAATACATGTCATATTCGACCGGGCTCGGCGTGGTTTCGAACCGGATGACATCCTGCCATTTCAGCTCGGCATAAGCCTCGATCTGGTCCTTGGTGAACACATCGCCCTTCAGCAGGAATTCGTGATCTTCCTGCAGCGCGATCAGCGCTTCGCGAAGCGAACCGCACACGGTGGGGACGTTGACCAGCTCTGCCGGCGGCAGGTCGTACAGATTCTTGTCCATGGCTTCGCCGGGATGAATCTTGTTCTGAATGCCGTCGAGACCCGCCATCATCAGCGCCGCATAAGCGAGATACGGATTGGCGAGTGCATCGGGGAAGCGGAATTCGACCCGCTTCGCCTTGCTGCCCGTGCCGTACGGAATGCGGCACGATGCCGAGCGGTTGCGGCTGGAATAGGCCAGCAGCACCGGTGCTTCGAAGCCCGGCACCAGCCGCTTATAGCTGTTGGTCGTCGGGTTGGTGAAGGCGTTCAGTGCGCGCGCATGCTTGATGACGCCGCCGATATAATAAAGGCAGGTTTCCGAAAGGCCCGCATAGCCGTTCCCGGCGAACAACGGCTCCTTGCCGTTCCAGATCGACATATGCGTGTGCATGCCCGACCCGTTATCGTCCTTGATCGGCTTGGGCATGAAGGTTGCCGATTTGCCATAGGCAGCCGCAACCTGCTGAACCACATATTTATAGATCTGCATCCGGTCGGCGGTCTGGGTCAGCGTGCCGAAAGTGAGGCCCAGCTCGTGCTGAGCGGCGGCGACTTCATGGTGATGCTTGTCGCAGGGCAGGCCCATTTCGAGCATGGTCGACACCATCTCGCCGCGGATATCGACGGCGCTGTCGACCGGCGCGACGGGGAAATAACCGCCCTTGGCGCGCGGGCGATGGCCCATATTGCCGACTTCATATTCCTTGCCCGAATTGGTCGGCAGTTCGATATCGTCGATCGCGTAATAGCTGGTCGCATAGCCGTTTTCGAAACGGACATCGTCGAACATGAAGAATTCGGCTTCGGGGCCGACATAGATGGTGTCGCCGATGCCGGTATTCTTCAGATAGGCTTCTGCGCGCTTCGCGGTCGAGCGCGGATCGCGGGCATAAAGCTCGCCGGTCGACGGTTCAACGACGTCGCAGAACAGGATCATCATCGGCGTGGCCGAAAAGGGGTCCATATACGGCGATTCGAGGTCGGGCTTCAGCACCATGTCCGACTCGTTGATCGCCTTCCACCCTTCGATCGACGAACCGTCGAACATCAGGCCGTCGGAAAGCTCATCCTCGCCCAGCGCCGAGGCGACCATGGTCAGATGCTGCCACTTGCCCTTCGGGTCGGTGAAACGCAGGTCCACCCACTCGACTTCGTTTTCCTTGATCATTTTCAGGATGCTGCTGGCGTCGTTGGCCATGATGTGCCCTTTCATATTGGAACGGATTCGCCGCGAATCGTGCAATCAAATTGCGAGCGCGGCAAAAGTCTTCTCGGAAATGCTGCGTCGCGTCAAATGGCGTCGTCGTCGCGTTCGCCGGTACGGATGCGAAGGGCCGATTCGACCGGAACGACAAAGATTTTGCCGTCGCCGATCCGCCCCGTCTGCGCCGCTCCGGCGATCGCTTCGACCGCGCGGGTCGCAAGCGAATCCTCGACCACAACCTCAAGTTTCACCTTGGGCAGGAAGTCGACGACATATTCGGCGCCGCGATAGAGTTCGGTATGGCCCTTTTGCCGACCAAAGCCCTTGGTTTCGGTCACGGTAATCCCGGAAACGCCCACTTCGTGCAGCGCCTCTTTCACCTCATCCAGCTTGAACGGCTTGATGATGGCTTCGATCTTTTTCACTCACGCTCCCCCGAAATCACAAACTCGGTCCTGTCATCCGCGCAAGGCCCTCCACCTTAAGCGCGGCATTTCGCTTCTATCGTCGCACGCGTGCCTATCAATAACCGTGCCAGTTTGCGGACGCCGGATTTCCGGGATGCGCGCATCGGCCCGATCGGTTGATATGCTTAACGAATAGGCAATATCCGACCTGCTGCCCGATAGAGCGGCAAGGGTGCGCTGTTTTGCTGCCGCTGGCAAGGCGCTGCATAAGGAAGCGGCTGAAGGAGAAGAATTGCCATGCGTATCGGGGCGCTGAAGCTGAAGCTGCAACTTTTCTGCGGGGACGCCATCGCCATCGGGCCGGGCAAGGCCGATCTGCTTGATGCGATCGCGCGCGGCGGTTCAATCTCTGCTGCAGGCCGCGAAATGGGGATGAGCTACCGGCGAAGCTGGCTGCTGGTCGATGAGATGAACCGCTGCTGGTCCGCGCCGCTGGTCGAGGCGCATCCGGGTGGCGGAAAGCGGCGCGGCGCGCGGCTGACCGCGACGGGCGAGCGGGTGCTGGCGCTATATCGCGCGCTGGAGCGGGAACTGGAAAGCGCGGCAAAAGGGGGTAGCTTTGCCGCGCTTGCCGAAATGATCCGGACCGAACCGGTTCACACGCCATAAGGCGGGTGGTGATAGCCTTTCGGGCTGAGCGTGAAGATTTCGCACCCCGTTTCGGTGATGCCGATCGAATGTTCGAACTGCGCCGACAGCGAACGGTCGCGCGTGACGGCGGTCCAGCCATCGTCGAGCATCTTCACATCGGGTTTGCCGATATTGATCATCGGTTCGATGGTGAAAATCATGCCGGGGCGCAGTTCGGGGCCGGTGCCGGGGCGTCCGACATGGACGACTTCGGGTGCGTCGTGGAAGAGCAGGCCGACGCCATGGCCGCAAAAATCGCGCACGACGCCATAGCGATGCTTTTCGGCATGGCGCTGAATGGCGTTGGCGACATCGCCCATATGGTTGCCCGGCTTTGCCTGTTCGATGCCGAGCATCAGGCATTCATAGGTCACTTCGACCAGTCGCCGCGCCTTGATCGGCACCTCACCGACCAGAAACATGCGGCTGGTATCGCCATGATAGCCGTTCAGCAGCGGGGTGGGGTCGATATTGACGATATCGCCCTCTTTCAGCGCCTTGTCGCCGGGGATGCCGTGGCAGACGACATGGTTGATCGAGATGCACGAGCTATGCGTATAGCCGCGATAACCCAGTGTCGCCGGCGTCGCACCGGCGGCCAGAAACCGATCGCGGATGAAATCGTCGAGCTCGGCCGTGTTCACGCCGGGCATGACCTTTTCGGTAAGGTCGTCGAGCACTTCGGCGGCAAGACGGCCTGCCTTGCGCATTCCTTCGAACCCTTCCGGGCCATATAGCTTGATCACGCCGTCGCGGGTGATCGCTTCGCCTTCGCTGACATCAACATATTCGGTCATCGGGGCCATATAGCGCGGCTTTGCCCGCTTTGCGAGGGGGGCGATCCCGGCTATGCACCCATGCATGACCGAACGTATCTGGACCGCAGCGCTCGCCGTGATCGGCGACGAAATCCTTTCCGGCAGGACGCAGGACCGGAATATAGCGCAGCTCGCCACGTGGCTGAATGCGCAGGGCATCCGCCTTGCCGAGGTGCGCGTCGTGCCCGATCGCACCGAAGCGATCGTCGAAGCGGTGAACGCGCTTCGGGCGCGCAACGACTATCTCTTCACCACCGGCGGCATCGGGCCGACGCATGATGATATCACCGTCGATGCGATCGCCGCCGCGCTGGGCGTCGGCGTGATTGTCCATCCCGAAGCGCGCGCGCAGCTGGAGGCGCATTATGCGACGCGCGGCGGCCTTACCGAAGCGCGGCTGCGCATGGCGCGAACGCCCGAGGGGGCGGAACTGATCGTTAATCGCATGTCGGGCGCGCCCGGCATCAAAGTCGCCAATATCTTCATTCTGGCGGGCGTGCCGCATATCGCGGCGGGGATGATGGACGCGCTGACCGGCACGCTGGAGGGCGGAAAGCCGCTGGTCGCGCGCCAGATCGGCTGCTGGACCGGTGAGAGCGAAGTCGCCGATCTGCTGCGCGAGGCCGAGAAAGGGCATGAAGGCGTCGCGATCGGCAGCTATCCCTTTTTTCGCGAAGGGCGCACCGGCGCCAATTTCGTCGTCCGCGCCACCGACCCGGCGCTGGTCGATGCGTGCATCACCGACCTGACCCGCGCGCTTACCGATAGCGGCCGCGAGGTCGTTGAGGGCGGGATATAGTGGCGGGCGGGCAAGCCCAAATCACGCCGATTTCTGCTTCGCGGGAGCATGGGGGATTTCGCTGCGCGCTGAAAAACTGTCCGGGTCGGCTGCCTCCCAGTGGCGCGCGTAAATCGTTTCGTCGGGCGCGTCGATCAGCTGGTTTTCATCGATAAAGGCGTCGAGCGCGTCGATGCTGCCCGCCTTGATCGCATCACCGCGCATCGACAGGTGGTGGGGGCGCAGGTCGCGGGGATGTTCCAGCCCCGCCGCCGCCACGATATCGGCAAGCGCTTCCAGCGTCTTTTCGTGAAAGCGCGCCGCGTGCTTCGACTGGGTATCGACGACCAGCCCGCGCTGACGGATCGGGTCCTGTGTCGTGATGCCGGTGGGGCAGGTGCCGGTGTGGCAGCGCTGCGCCTGAATGCAGCCGATCGAGAATAGAAACGCCCGCGCCGCGTTGCACCAGTCCGCGCCGATAGCGAGATTTTCCGCCATGCCTGCGCCTGAAAACACCTTTCCGCTGGCCCCCAGCCGGATATGCTTTTTCAGGCCCGTTCCGACCAGCGCATTGCGCATCAGGATCAGCCCTTCGCGAAGCGGCATGCCGACATGGTTCGACAGTTCCAGCGGCGCTGCCCCGGTGCCGCCCTCCGCGCCGTCGACCACGATGAAATCGGGCAGGATGCCGGTCTTTCGGATCGCCTTCATGATCGCGAACACTTCGTGGATCTGGCCGACGCACAGCTTCAGGCCGACCGGCTTGCCGCCCGACATGTCTCGCATCGATGCAGCGAATTCGAGCATTTCGCATGGCGTCGAAAACGCCGAATGGCCGCGCGGCGAGAGGCAGTCCTGATGCGCAGGCACTTTGCGCGTTTCGGCGATCTCCTGAGTCACTTTCGCGCCCGGTAACATGCCGCCATGGCCGGGCTTCGCGCCCTGGCTGAGCTTGATTTCGGTCATCTTCACTTGGTCGCGCTGCGCGCCTTCGGTGAAGAGATCGGGATCGAACGAACCGTCCTCGTTCCGGCAGCCGAAATAGCCTGAGCCGATTTCCCACACCACATCGCCGCCATGTTCAAGGTGATAGCGGCTCAGCCCCCCTTCGCCGGTATCGTGAAAATAGCCGCCGGTCTTCGCACCCAGATTGAGCGCGCGGATCGCATTGGCCGACAGCGAGCCGAAACTCATCGCCGATACATTGAGCAGCGACGCCGAATAAGGGTGGCGGCACTGATCGGTGCCGATCAGCGTGCGCGGCGATTTGTCCGGCTTCTCGGCCGGTTTGATCGAATGGTTGATCCACGAATAGCCCTCGGCATTGACATCCAGTTCGGTGCCGAAGGGATGCGCCTCGCTCGTCCCGCGCGCACGGGCATAGACCAGATTGCGCGCCTCGATGCTGTAGGGTTTTCCCTCCAGATCGCCCTCGACGATATATTGGCGCAGATAGGGGCGCAGGTCGAAGAACAGCCAGCGGATATGCGCCGCTACCGGATAGTTGCGGGTCAGCGTCAGATGCTCCTGAAAACTATCGTACAGGCCGAGCAGCAGCAGCGGGACCGAGATCACCAGCCCGATCAGCCAGCCAGGGTGGAGGTTCATGCCAAGAATGACGAACAGCGCGGTGAACAGGATCGCGGCGATGAACAGCTGCGCCCGAACCATGAAGCCGAGCACCGATCGCAGATATTTCAAGCAAGCCTCCGAAAATGTCGATTCGACAAGCGAACGACCGTGGCGGCGCTTTGGTTCACGAGCGGCGGGAAACGATTGGGCTGCCGGACCGGGCGAGGGGGATCGAACCACAAGCGAAGCACGGCAGTGCGTAGCGCAAACCGAAAAGGGGGTTCGTCGCGGAGCGCTGTTGGAGCGGGCGAGGGGAATCGAACCCCCGTCGTAAGCTTGGGAAGCTTCTGCTCTGCCATTGAGCTACGCCCGCGTGAGCGGCGGAAATGCTCGCGTTGCCTTGAATTGTCAAGCGGCCATTGCTGTGGTGTCGAACCCTGTCGGCGGGGCGATGTTCTTGTCTCATGGCTCCGGCTCGTGAGGGAAGTGCGAGCGCGGTCATCACCTTCCCCCGTACCGCCTGACGGCTCGGTTCGCCCCGCAAGGGGGGCGCGTCACCGGAGGGAATGCTTCGCCCAACCCGTTGTTCATGCTCATGAAAGGTGCGGGATGCCCGATCGGGGTCGCGGGACATATGCATGCAACCGTGCAGTCCCGACCGATCATTTTTGAAGGAGTCCGCAATGACCGTTCATTCCAGCCAGCCGAAATTCCTGCTGACGCTCGCCCTGCTCGCCGGAACTGCCGTACCTGCGGGCGCGCAGGACCTGCCGCAGCCGCCCGAAACCGACACGCCGATGACCGTCTATGGCCAGCAGCCGGTTCCAGCAGCTGCCGAAATGACCGAAGGGCCGGAGATTGAGGGCATCATCTCCGCGCGCAGCGGTAACAGCGTTCAGGTTACCGTCGATGACGGCACCAAGGCGGTCATCGCGCTGACCGACGACACCATGATCAAGGCGCATGGCGGCTTTCTGGGGCTGGGGCGCAGCAAGATCGCGGCGGATGCGCTGCTCAACGGTCTGCCGGTCAGTGTCGAGACGATGCAGGCGGGCGATCAGCTGGTGGCAAGCGAGATCGATCTCAAGAAAAAGGACCTCAAATTCGCCTCGATGATCCGCAACGGCACCGATCAGCGGTTCGACGAACAGGGCGCGGCGATCGCGCAGAACGCAGCGGATACCAAGGCACTGCGCGCGCATGTCGGCGACCTCGATCAATATAATGTGAAGGGCACGACCAATGTGAATTTCGACACGGGCAAGGCAGTGCTCTCGTCGCAGGCAAAGAACGCGTTGTGCCAGACGGCTGCGCAGGCCGAGAGCATGGACAATGCGCTGCTGCTGGTCGTCGGCTATACCGATTCGACCGGCAGTCAGGAGCTTAATCAGGAGCTTAGCGAAAAGCGGGCCGGGCGCGTGGTCAATTATCTGCAACAGCAATGCGGCTGGAAACCCTATCGCATGCTGACCCCGACCGGCATGGCGGAAGCCGACCCGACGGCCAGCAATGCCACCGCATCGGGCAAGGCGCAGAATCGCCGCGTCGCGGTGAATATTCTGGTCAGCAAGGGGCTTGACGAGCTGTAAGATCAGGGGGCGTCGCGACGATCGTGCCGCCCCCGCCCGTTGCTGCCCTGCCTTACACCAGCCTGCGATAACCCTGCCTGCCTGCCGGATCGTCATCGAAAGAGCGCACCGGCGCAGCGATCCGGCGATGCGCACGCCGCTGCCGGATTGCCCCGCGCCTTCGAAGCTCGCAATGGTCGCTGCGGTCCTTGCAAAGGCGGGTCTGGATCGGGGTTGGTGCCAGACCGTAGCGGCCCCGGCCTTCGCCGGGGCGACGATTGGGGAAATCGCGGTGCATATAAGCCGCTGACATCCTGCGTCGCCCCGGCGGAGGCCGGGGCCGAAGGCCTGGGGCGCCGGGGTTGCGCGGAGCGGCGATGTAAGGCTGCGGGCGGTGTGGCGCTCTGGATGGCCTGACGCTGGTACAACAGTTTCGGATCAACGCTGGTCGGTATTGGCATCCTCGCGCGCGCCGGCTGAAAATTCGTGCAGGTCTTTTTTCGATCTGGTGCGTTCACCGCGGACAATGCGGATTTTATGGTTCATCACCAACGATCAGTCCGGGTCGGTCGGCGATACGCGCCGGGCCGCCATTGAGGAGGCATTTCGCGCATCAGGACTACAGCTGGCCGGGCATAGCCGCTTTCCCGAAGCGCCGCTTCCCGATGCGCAAACGCTGACCGCCGCGCGAGTCGATACGGTGGTGCTGTTCGCGGGCGACGGCACGATCAATGCCGTCGCGCATCGGCTGGCCGACTGGCCCGGCGCGCTGCTGATCCTGCCCGGCGGAACGATGAACCTGCTGGCGCGCGAGCTGCACGATGTGCTCGACCCGGTCGAGATCGTGCGCCGTGCAGCCACCATGCATCGCACCGTCGCCGTGCCGCAGGTGATTGCCGGCGACCATCGCGCGTTTGTCGGGGTGATCCTCGGCCCCGCCGCTTATTGGTATCGTGCGCGGGAAAATATGCGCGTCGGTCGGATACGGCGCGCGATCGCCGGCATCCGCCATGCCTGGCGCGTGACCTTCGGGAAAGGCGTTCGGCTCGCCGACACGCCCGAGCTTCCCGGACGATATCAGGCGATATGGGTGCAGCCTGCGACAGAGGGGCTGAAGGTTGCGGGTGTCGTCGCGCATGACTGGCGCATGGCGGGCGAGCTTGGCTGGCAATGGCTGCGCGGGCACTGGCTCGCGGCGAGCGCGGTCGAACGGGCGACGGTCGGGCATCTGCGGGTTCGTGGCAGCGCGTCGCGGCTGGCTTTGTTTGACGGCGAGCCGGTGATGCTGCCGCCCGGAACCGATATTCGGTGCGCGATGAGCGGCCGCCGGTTCATCACCACGCGAAAGGAGCGCGAATGACCAGACTGTTCCATGTCAGCGACCTCCATTTCGGTGCGGAGGACCGCTCTGCGCTCGACTGGTTCGCGCGGCTTGTCACCGATGAGCGGCCCGACGCCGTTATCGTGACCGGCGACCTGACCATGCGCGCGCGAAAGCGGGAATTCGCGGCGGCTTCGGACTGGCTCGCATCGCTCGGCCGACCGGTCACGGTGGAAGTCGGCAATCACGATCTGCCCTATTTCAATCCGGTGGCGCGCCTGTTCAGCCCCTATCAGCGCTATCGATCGGTCGCGCAGTTGGTCGAGCGCCCGCTCGACCTGAAAGGCGTGGCGGTCGTGCCGCTAAAGACCACCGCCCGGTTTCAGTTCCGGCTCAACTGGTCGAAAGGGCGGGTGAGCGGCAGTTCGCTGAAAGAGGCGCTGTCCGAAGTGGCTGAGCATCGCGATGACCATGTGGTCCTTGTCGCCTGCCACCATCCGCTGATCGAGCCGGGGACGCGATCGACCTCGCGCACGCATGGCGGCGAACCTGCGCTCGATGCGCTGGCGCGCGCGGGCGCGCATGCGGTGCTCACCGGCCATGTCCACGACCCGTTTGACGCCGCCCATCATATCGACGGGCGGACGATACGCCTGATCGGGGCGGGAACGCTTTCCGAACGGACGCGCGACGCAGCGCCCTCCTTCAACGAGATCGTCGTGCAGGGCGGGTCGCTGGAGGTGCGACACCGCTTCGCCGATTGACGCCGCATTCAGCGAATGCGGCGACCGATCAGCGTGCCCTTGGTTCCCGGCTTGACCAGATCGAAGCGAAAACCGGGCCAGGCTTTGCGCCATTTGTGTGCGACCATCCGCTCGCCCGGTCGCGCGCCGTCATCGAGCAGCACCATGCCGCCCACCGGGATACGATCGAACAGGCTGGCCGCCGCGCCGCGCACCAGCGGATGCACGGTCCAGGGGGCCCGTCGATCAGCAACAGATCGATGCGATCGGGTAATGCGCCATGATCGTACCACTGGCCGGGCCAGCCATCGGGGGCCGGCACCAGCGGTGCAGCACGAAGATCGACCGCAACTCCATGCTCCTCTAGCCAGCGACTGGTCGCATCGACAAATTCACCATGCTGGTCGCAACTGTGAAGCGTGCCGCCGCCATTCAGGGCCAGCGCACGCCCCGCGACAAGGGTGGATGCTCCCGCGCCCAGCTCGACAACATGCATGGGACGCAGCTCGCGGATCGTTGCGACGATCAGCTCCAGATAGCCGATATCGGCCTTCCAGCTTCCAAGGTTCGGCAGCGCGTCATCGCAAAGGTCGAGTTCGCGCAGCAGTGCGGCCTTTCGCATGGGCGATCCGCCCGAAAGGCTGCGCAACAACCAGGGCCATTGGATGGGGAACCAGAAAAACGGCGTCAGCCGCTGCGCCAGCGATATCTGCGTTTGCGTGCCCGATCGGCGGGGCAGCGGAGAGGTGGTGTCGCGAGAGGTCATGGCGGCGGCGTAACGTCCTCTCGACAAAAAAAGGGCGACCCGTCGCGGGGTCGCCCTTCCTTAACCCAGGAAGATAATGATTAGAAGGCGATACGCAGCGATGCGCGATACGTCTGATATTCGACATCCGAACGCGCCACGGTGGTGAACGCCTCGGCGCTGACCGATACGCGGCCGCCGGTCGAGATACCGGCGCCCAGTTCGCCCCAGTTCTTGTCCGATCCCGGCATCGCGAACAGCGCATTGGGGCCGACCCCGCCGACGAAATTCGCACCGAACGCCGCCGGCTTGTCCTTGAAATCATGGACGAAGGTAGCGGTTGCGTAGGGCTGGAACCGGCCCTTTGTCGCGACCTTCACGCCCGCGCGCCCCTGAAGGCTGTCATAATTGCCAAGGTCATATTGCAGGGCGGGGCCGCCGCCCTGTTCCGCGGTCGGGGTGAAGCCGATCCGGGTGAAGCGGCCTGCGATGCGCGGCGTGATCGACAGCGCGGACGCCGGGGTGAGGTCCTTACTAAGCCCCACTTCACCGGTCAGGGCAAAGGCGGTGTCCCTGGCGGTAAGATCGTAGCTGTCCGCGCCGATCGTAACATTACGCTCGGTATTGACCGAATAGGCACCGCCGCTGATCTGCGAATCAAGCGAAATGCCGTTGGCAAAGGTCGTCGCCGAATAGAAGGTCAGCTGATACAGCTTGCTGTCGGCCTTCTGGCCCGGAACGCCCGGATCGCCGTTGATGTCGGTATAGGAAAAGGCGATGCCGAACATACCGTTGGTATCGACAGCCTTTTCCACGCCGCCCGCGACGAAGAAGCCGTCAAATTCGTTGCGGACATAGGGCGATGCGGTCGGCATGCCCCGGCTGTTGCCGTTGATATATCCGCCCGCGATGAAGGCGCTCATATCGTCGGGCAATACGCCCTCTTCGACCATCGGCTGGGCCGAAGCTTCGTTCGCGACATTGACCGCCATTGCGGGGTTCAGCGACGCAGCGGAAGCGATCTGCATCGGCTGGCCATATAGCGCCAGCGTGCCGCCTGCATTGCCGTCGCGCACCCGGTCGATGCGATTGGCGAAGAACCGCGCATTGGCCTCCACCATAGCCGTACCGCTGCCGATCGCCGCCGTCTGCGCACGCGGGGCGAGGCTTTCGAGGGTTGCGCGCAGCGGAGCGGTCTGGAGCATGTCCATCGCGCCATAGAGGTTCGAATATTTGTCATATTGCGCGCGGTTGCGATCGAGCAGGCCAGCATAGGCCGTCTGGATGCCGGAAGCACGGTCCACTGCCTGAGCATAGCTTCCCGCAACGATCCGTACCGATACCGAGTCCGCGCCATAGGTCAGTTCGGGGAACAGCACCGCGCTGATCGGGTTGGTCGCGTTGAACTGCGACGTAATGCCGCCGTCCGCCGTGAGGAAGGTGTAGCTGTAGCCAGGACGGATGATCGTGCCGTCGGTCGCCGTGAACATCACCGCACCGCCCAGATTGGCGATACCGGACGTAACGATCGTGCCGAACGGCGAATCGGTGGCGAAACCGCGCACGTCGAGTACGTCCGACACGCCGTTTTCGCCAAGATCGATCGCAAGCCCGCTGGCCGAAGCCATCATGACACTGCCGTTGATGGTGAGCGTACCGGTGGTTCCGATCGTTGCCGGTGCAATGACGCCGGAGACGTTATCGACCACATTCGCCACGATCGAACCCGTGCCCGATATCAGGCCCTTGGTGAGCGAATAGTCGCCATAGGTCGCCAGCAACCCGTCGACATTCACCTTACCGCGTTTCTGGTTGATCTCGGTCAGCGAAAGGAGAAGGCCGTCTGCGGTCACGTCCAGTCCGGCATCGTCGCCGCTGATAACGAGGTGATCGATGACCGCCTGCATGTCCATGGTCGTGGTGCCGGCAGCCGAAAGGTCTACGTCGTAATAGCGTGCCTTGCTGAGGCTGAGTTCACCGCTCTGCGGATCTGCGACCCAATAGGGATCGCTGTTCATCGGCACGAAGCCGCTCGCGCCGGGAAGGCCGTTTTCGATCGTTGCTGTCGGCAGGGCGGCGGTGCCAACCGCAGCGGCGGTAGCGCCTGCCGTGCCTGCCTGTGCCAGATTTTCGCTGATCAGCGCGGCGACCTTGCCGATATTGCTCTTGTCGCCAAGGCCGGCCGTTTCGGTGGTCTGCGTGCCAGCCGGGACGAGGACATTGCCGTCATAATCGACGATGTCGCCGGTGGCGAGGTCGACACATGCTTCGCCGTCGCAAACCTGACCGAACTGGTTCGGATCTTCGCCATAGGCACCTGCGCCCGGTGCGGTGGGTATGCCGTTGACCAGCTTGCCATCCGCATCAATCACCCGGAATGCAGGGTCGAGCGTCGTCACCCAGTGGTCGGGATCGCTCCACATACCGTCGCCTTCCTTCGCCGAAACATAGCGATAGGGGCTGTTTTCCGCGATCCAGTCCCAGAAGAGGTAGAGCGGCTGATAGAAGCTGGTCGTGCCATAGGTCGTGTAGGGCTGCGCACCGAAGAAGCGCGATCCGCCCGACAGGACGCCGATAACCACCTGCTCTGCGAATTCCTGATCCAGGATCAGCGGTCCGCCGGAATCGCCGCCGCCTGTAATGCCTTCGGGATTTTGCGCGTCATCCTTGAAAACATTGAAGTCATAAGGGTTTTCGCGGTTCGGATCGTCAAAATCGAGTTGGTAAAGATTTTGCGGCAGGCCATAATCGTCGGGACCGAACAGCCAGTCGTTGCGATCGTTCAGCGAGCCCAGAATGCCGATCATATTTTCAGCCGCGCGGCGCCGGAAATCGACATCTTCCGCAGTCGGGCCGTTGCCGTAACCGGTGATGCCATAGCCGGTGGAAATCACATGATACCCGGTACCGTCGGCGCTATCGATCGAATCGGGAGCGGATAGCGGCGAAAACAGGATCGCCCAGGTCGGGATGCCCACCGCAGGCGTGTCGAGCGACGCGATGGCGACATCGCCCTCGATAAAGCCCTGCGATTCGGGGCGGGCGATCGACTGCGGATTAAACAGGATCTGGTTTACATTGTAGACCGCATCCTCCGTCACGGTGGAATAGCCGGCGCGTATCCACGAACGAAGCCCGTCTACCGCATCGCCCTGGAACGAGAAAGCCGCCGGGACGCCGCCGGTGTCGGAGCCGAAGGCGTCGGTGCCGATATCGTTCACGCAATGCGCGGCGAACAATACGGTACGCGGATTGATCAGCGAACCGGTGCAGACAAAGCCGTCCGCCCGATAGAACTGGCCGACACCGTTAATGCCTTCCTGAAAGATCGATCCGGGCTGGCCGGGATTGACGTCATAGCCCTCGCCGGGGCCTTCGACCGCGACCTGCGGCATGTCTTCGGCGAAATGCGGGGCGGCAGTCTGCGGGACGTCAACCGCGAAATCGGGCCGCGACGTTTGCGGAGCGTTGATCGCGAAGTCGGGACGCGCGCTTTGCGCTATATCGATCGCGAAATCAGGCTTTGACGTCTGTGCCTGCGCAGCACTGGCGGCCGCAAGGCACGCAATTACGCTGGTGGATGCCAAAACAAGATTATTACGCGCACGCCGTTTCGTGCGCAGTTCGTTCGTGGTCATCAATACCCCCTGATGCCTGTTTGTAATCAGGAGGCTATCGCGCGCCGCAGAGTGTAACAATCCTGAAACCGTACAGGATTTGTTAACACTCTGTTCCTGTTGCCAATTAGCAACGTATCGTTGCAGCGCACACGAAAAAGGGCGGCTCCCGATGGGGAACCGCCCTGAATTCGTTTCGCTGTAAGCGCGAAATCAGCGCTTCGAGAACTGGAAGCTGCGGCGGGCCTTCGCCTTGCCGTACTTCTTACGCTCGACCGCACGGCTGTCGCGGGTCAGGAAGCCGGCGCGCTTCACCGTGGTGCGCAGCGCGGGTTCGTAGCGGGTGAGCGCCTGGCTGATGCCATGCTTCACCGCGCCTGCCTGACCGGACAGACCGCCACCCTTTACGGTGCAGATCACGTCATACTGACCGCGACGTTCGGTGATGTCGAACGGCTGGTTGATGACGAGACGCAGCGAGGGGCGCGCGAAATAGGTCGACTGATCGCGACCGTTGATTTCGATCTTGCCCGAACCGGGCTTCAGCCAGACGCGTGCAACCGCGTCCTTACGGCGACCGGTGGCATAAGCGCGGCCATACTGGTCGAGCTCCTGCTCACGCAGCGGCGCGGTTTCCTGCGCCGGGGTGTCGGCGGTCGTTTCTGCAACGACTGCGTCGGGCGCGGGCTGGTTCTGCTGGGCTTCGCCCTTGGCGATATTGCCCAGATCGGAGAGGGACTGGCGATTGTCGGACATCAGGCGCCCACCTTGTTCTTGCGGTTCATGCCCGCGATATCGAGGACTTCGGGGTTCTGCGCTTCATGCGGATGCTCGGTCCCGGCATAGATGCGCAGGTTGCGCATCTGCTGACGGCCCAGCGGACCGCGCGGGATCATCCGCTCGATCGCCTTTTCCAGCACGCGCTCGGGGAAACGGCCTTCCAGCACCTTTGCGGGGGTCGTTTCCTTGATGCCGCCGGCATAGCCGGTGTGCTTGTAATAAACCTTGTCGTTCAGCTTCTTGCCGGTGAACTTCACCTTGTCGGCGTTGATGACGATGACATTGTCACCGCAATCGACGTGCGGGGTGAAGCTGGTCTTGTGCTTTCCGCGCAGGACATTGGCAATGATCGCCGCAGCGCGACCGACCACAAGGCCTTCCGCATCGACGATGTGCCATTTCTTTTCCACCTCGGTCGGCTTTACCGACTTGGTGGTTTTCATAAGCGCCTTCATGGGCTTTGATCCGTTTTGGCTGTGTGAAACAAATGCGCCGCCCCCGAAGGCGCGGCACGATTGGCGGCCATCTGACCTATTCCCGCTCTCAAGTCAAGCAAAACCGGGGGATAGCGAACGGGTATAGAGATACCGGCCATGCGTCCCCTATTCCAGCCGGGTGCTCATCGTCTGGACGATCGTCCCGTCTGCGCTCTCCCGCCGCGTGGTTTCGCGCGATGTAGTGACAAGCCCGCTATGCGGGTCGACCGTGCGTCGAACGACCCGGAGGATATGGACCGCGCCCGCTCCAGCGTCAGCGCCGATGGGGGCATCGCCCGAGAGGCGGGTTTCCGCGACCAGCGCCCCGGACTCGCGCCACACCCGCCGCTCGCCCTTCAGCACCGCGCCCGCCGCCGAAGCTGTGTCCCCTTGCGCCTCGACCGGCTGATCGGGCGTTACGCCCGCTGCTGCGATATCGGGTGCGAGCAACGGCGCGATCATGTCGGCGAACAGGCGGCGACGCTCGGCGGCGGGCGCATTGCGAAGCGCCGCGAGCGTAGCGCGCGCGATCTCGCGCTGCGTGGCGTCGCCGGTCGCCTGCGCGGCAAGGCCTTCGCAAAACCGCGTCCATAGCGGATCGAGCGATTCGATCCCCGTTACGCTCCCGCGCGGGTCGAGATGGAATATCATCGTCACATCGATGAACGGCGCCAGTCCGGCGAGCGCGCGTTTGCCCGCCGCGCCTTCGCTTTCTGCCGAACGCAGCGTCAGCTCGGCGCGATATCCCGCGCCCTGTTCGGTAAAGCGAACCTGCCGGACCAGCGCCAGCCGAAACAGGGCTTTGCCATCGTCGCGCCTTACCTCCTGCCGATAGACCATCGTCCGGTCCAGCGGCGGTGCGAAGATCGCGTCGGCGAGGCTGGGAGCGGTTCGTAGCGGCGGGGGAAGGTCAGCCGCCGGTAACGGCATCGGCCCAGTGCGCCACGTCGCTGCTCACCCCGGCGGGCCAGCTTTCGACCGCCGGAAGGTCATAGGGGTGCAGCGCGACGATGCGCTCGCGCAACGCCTCTACCCCATGGGCCGGGACTTTGAAAAAGGCGGGAAATTCGGCCTCGCTCTTAACCGAATCCTCCCAGCGATAGACCGAGCGTGCCTCTCCGAACAGATTGGCGCATGCGGCCAGCCGTTCGGCGACCACGGCCTGCGCGACTTGTTCGGCACTCTCCCGGTCGGGAAAGGTGGTGTAGACGATTGCGATTTCGTTCATAACGCTCTCCGTTCGCTGCCCAGCGCATGCGCGCCCCAGGTGGTTGCGATGACGAGCAGCGCGCCGACCAGCTGGTGCAGCGCCGCCAGCCAGATGGGAACGCCCGCCATCACCGTGGCGATCCCGAGCAGGATTTGCGTTCCGAAGGTGATATGAATCGCGACCGATGCCCGGCGATCGATCGGGCGCACCTTGCGCGCCAGCCATATGAGCGCCGCGACCGCCACCCACGCCCACCAGCGATGAATCCAGTGGACGACATAGGGATCGTTGAAGATCGCATCGACAAAGGGCCGGGCGGCGAATTCGCGCGCCGGAAAGAACTGGCCGTTGATCAGCGGCCATTGATCGGTCACCAGCCCGGCGCGAAGCCCCGCCATGAACGCGCCATAGACGAGCTGGATCAGCAGGATCACGCCGGTCACCGCACCCGCCAGCGTCAGACGCGCCGGGCGCGCCAGATGCGAACGGTGCAGCAAGCGCAGGTCGAGCGCGGTCCAGATAATCCCCGACAGCGTGAACAATGCAGTGATCAGATGGATCGCCAGCCAGTAATGGCTGACCTCGACCATGCCGGGCTGAAGCCCCGACCGCACCATCAGCCACCCGAACGCGCCCTGCAATCCGCCGAGCGCGAGCAGCGCGATCAGCCGCATCTTATATCCGCGCGGAATTGCGCCGCGTATCCAGAACCACAGCAACGGCAGGAAGAACGCCATCCCGATCACCCGGCCGAGCAGGCGGTGAAAATATTCCCAGAAGAATATCCCCTTGAACTGCGCCAGCGTCATCCCGGCATGGATCGCGGCATATTGGTCGATCTGACGATAATGCGCGAATTCGGCCTGCCATTGTTCATGGGTGAGCGGGGGGAGGGTCCCGCTGATCGGGTCCCAGTCGGTAATCGACAGGCCCGATTCGGTCAGCCTTGTGATGCCGCCGACCACAACCATCGCCACGATCAGCGCGGCGACGGCGAACAGCCAGTTGGCCAGCGCGAGCGGACGCGCGGATACGGGATTACGAGTCGGTTGCAACACGGATCAGCGTCTAGCGTGCCGCTGTCCGCCATACCAGTACCGGCGGACCGACACGGAAATGTTATGTTGTATCGTTTGCGGGCGGGGCGTATAGGCAAAGGGTGTCATGACTGCCGCCACCGCCCTTTCCACTACGCTTTCCCATGTCTGGAACCGCGTCGATTCGCGCTTCGATCGCATTGCGATCGGCATTAGCGGGTTGTGCGTGGTGCATTGCATCGCGACGTCGGTGCTGCTGGTGGTGATGGCATCAGCGGGGGCACTGCTCGACCCGCATATTCACGAAGTGGGACTGGTCTTCGCGATTCTGTTCGGCGTGCTCGCGCTGGGCAAGGGGATCGTGACTCATGGCTATATGATGCCAGCTGCTGTCGGCGGCTTCGGCCTGGGCATGATGGCGGGCGCGCTGCATGTCCCGCACGGTTCGTCGGAGATTTTGTTCACGCTGCTGGGCGTGTTCTTTCTGGTGCTCGGCCACGATCTCAACCGCCGCGCGACGCATTAAACCGTTCGCCCCGCCTGTGGCGGGAGCGCGCGCATTTGCCATTTCGCAACGCCTGTTCTAACAGCCGCGCACCCGTTGGGGAGTAGCTGCCGGCAATGCCGGGATCGCATCAACATCATCGCGGCCGTCCGGGCTGCGTGGTGCGATCAGCGAAATGTTTTTCGCCTGGCGAGACCAGCGCATTCCTGCCCTTTGCCGGAGGGGGAGGCGTGCGCATGTCTTGCTGTCCGGCGAAAAGGCGAACCATGACCCCCGGCGCAATTGCCCTTTTATCGATCAGCATGTCGACCGATGCCTTTGCCGCTGCGGTGGGCAGGGGCGCGACCAAACGGCCGGGCTGGGCAGCGGCGATCCGCACCGGCGCAGTCTTCGGCGTGATCGAGGGGATAACGCCGATCATCGGCTGGTCACTCGGCCTGCTCGCCGCCAGCGTCGTGCAGCAGGTGGATCACTGGATCGCGTTCGGGCTTTTGTCGGCGGTCGGGGTTAAAGCCATTCTCGATGCGGTGAGCGATGACGCGTCGGAGGACGCGCCCGTCGCAAAATCCCCGCGTTCCGGCATTGTCGCGCTGCTCGCTATGGCGGTGGGAACGAGTCTTGATGCTGCGGCGATCGGCGTGGGCCTTGCCTTTATTCAGGTTGATATCTGGCTGATCGCCGCCTGTATCGGCCTTTCGACCTTTTTGTTCACGACGCTGGGCATGCGGATCGGCGGCGTAGTGGGCGCGCGTTTCGGAAAATGGGCAGAGCTGGCGGGCGGCATCACGCTGATCGGGATCGGCACGGAGATCCTGCTCGACCATCTCGGATATCTCGGCTGAACCATGATGCGCGCACCCGCTTGCCGTTGCCGCCGCTCGCGCCTATCTTCTGCGCATGGCAAGCCATGTCCATCCTAAGCATGAGGGCGACGACCTCACCCGGGTCGCCCGTACGACGCTCGAAAAATCGGGCGAGCAATGGACCGCTATGCGCGGACAGGTGTTCGAGGCACTTGCCACTTTTGAAAAGCCCGCTTCCGCCTATGACATTGCAGAGGCAATGTCGGCACGTGCCGGGCGCCGCGTCGCAGCGAACAGCGTGTATCGCATTCTCGACCTGTTCGTGAATGCGAATCTCGCCCGCCGGGTCGAAAGCGCCAATGCCTATGTCGCCAATGCGCATCCCGACTGTCTGCACGATTGTATCTTTCTGATCTGCGACAGCTGCGGTCAGGCAGTGCATATCGATAATGACTCGATCAGCGATACCGTGCGCAATGCCGCGCAGGATGCAGGCTTTTCTCCCGTTCGTCCGGTGATCGAAGTGCGCGGGAAATGCGCTGACTGCGACTGATCGGGTATCACTCCAGCCAATCAATCGACACGGTCGAAATGCTGGAGTAGAACGCCTTTGTATGAACGACCTACCCCAAACGCCGTTGCTCGACACGGTCAAGACGCCCGATGATCTGCGCAAGCTGAAAACCGGCCAGTTACGTCAGCTTTCTGACGAGCTTCGCGAGGAAATGATTTCCGCCGTCGGAACCACGGGCGGGCATCTCGGGTCGGGGCTGGGCGTCGTCGAATTGACGGTGGCGATCCATTATATCTTCAATACGCCCGAGGATCGGCTGATCTGGGATGTCGGGCATCAATGCTATCCGCACAAAATCCTGACCGGACGGCGCGACCGTATCCGCACGCTGCGTCAAGGTGGCGGCCTGTCGGGCTTCACCAAGCGGGCGGAGAGCGAATATGATCCGTTCGGTGCGGCACACAGCTCGACATCGATCTCGGCGGCATTGGGCTTTGCGATCGCGAACAAGCTGAACGACAGACCGGGCAAGGCGATCGCAGTGATCGGCGACGGCGCGATGAGCGCGGGCATGGCCTATGAGGCAATGAACAATGCCGAACAGGCGGGCAACCGGCTGGTCGTCATCCTCAACGACAATGACATGTCGATCGCGCCGCCGGTGGGCGGCCTGTCGGCCTATCTGGCGCGCGTCGTATCCTCATCCGAATATCTCGGCCTGCGCAGTCTTGCCAGCAAGGTCGCTCGCAGATTGTCGCGCCGCGTGCACCAGTCGCTGGGCCGGGCGGAGGAATATACGCGCGGCATGGTGGCGGGCGGCACATTGTTCGAAGAGCTCGGCTTTTATTATGTCGGGCCGATCGACGGCCATAATCTCGACCATCTGATCCCGGTGCTCGAAAATGTGCGCGATGCGAAGGAAGGGCCGGTGCTCGTCCATGTCGTCACGCAAAAGGGCAAGGGCTATGCGCCTGCCGAAAATGCCGCCGACAAATATCACGGCGTGCAGAAATTCGACGTCATCACCGGCGCGCAGCATAAGGGCCCGCCGGGACCCGCCAAATATCAGGATGTGTTCGGCGAAACGCTGAGCAAGCTCGCCGAAACCGACGACCGCATCTGCGCGATCACTGCGGCGATGCCCGGCGGCACGGGGGTTGATAAATTCGCAAGGGCGCATCCCGACCGCTCATTCGATGTCGGCATCGCCGAACAACATGCGGTGACCTTTGCCGCAGGGCTGGCGGCGCAGGGGATGCGCCCCTTCTGCGCGATCTATTCGACCTTCCTGCAGCGCGCTTATGATCAGGTCGTGCACGATGTCGCGATCCAGAACCTTCCCGTCCGCTTCGCGATCGACCGCGCCGGGCTGGTCGGTGCGGACGGCGCGACTCATGCGGGCAGTTTCGACGTCACCTATCTGGCGACGCTCCCCAATTTCGTCGTGATGGCAGCGGCGGACGAGGCCGAGCTGGCGCATATGACCTATACGGCGGCCGAATATGACGACGGCCCGATCGCGGTGCGCTATCCGCGCGGCGGCGGGACCGGCGTCGGCGTGCCCGAAGTGCTGGAAAAGCTGGAAATCGGCAAGGGGCGGATGGTGCGCGAGGGCAAGAAGGTCGCCATCCTCTCGCTCGGCACCCGGCTCGCCGAAGCGTTGAAGGCAGCCGATGCGCTTGAATCCAAAGGGCTTTCGACCAGCGTCGCCGATCTGCGCTTTGCCAAACCGCTCGACGAAGCACTGATCCGCAAGCTGCTCACCACCCATGAAGTCGCGGTGACGGTAGAGGAGGGCGCGGTCGGCGGTCTCGGCGCGCACGTCCTTACCCTGGCGAGCGACGAAGGGCTGATCGATGCCGGGCTGAAACTGCGCACCATGCGCCTGCCCGACAGGTTTCAGGATCAGGACAAGCCCGAAAAACAATATGACGAGGCACGGCTCAACGCCGAACATATCGTCGAAACAGTGCTCGGCGCGCTGCGCTGGAATGAAACGTCGAAGCAGAGCGGCGCGTCGGCGTAATCGCGCGATCTCTCCACTTCAGTATTCCCGCGAAAGGGGGGATCCAGAGCGGCATTCGCTAACGCCCGCTGGATTCCCGCTTTCGCGGGGATGCCGAAGGGCTGGAATGCCGAAGGACGGAATGACGTGCCACAGGCTGACATATCGCGGACCTGACCGAGCGCGCGCCTTACAACGCGCCTCCCACGCCCTTTCGCCGCTAAACCGAGGTCGCGATCACATAGCCGCCGATCGCGATGACCAGCACGGCGAACCCGCGTTCAAGCAGCTTTTGCCGCTTGCCCAGCACATGGCCCAGCGCGATCCCGATCGCGGTGCCGCCGACCCCGCCGGCGATGAGCAGCGCAGTGAGGCGCCAGTCGACCAGACCCGACAGCGCATAGGAGGCGGCGGTCGTCATGCCCAGCGCGCTGACCGCGACGAGCGACGTGCCGATCGCATAGCTTAGCGGCATCGCGGTCGCGAAGATCAGCCCCGGCACGATCAGAAACCCGCCGCCGATCCCGAAAAAGCCGGCGGCCAGCCCGACGCCGAATCCGATCGGGATCAGGCGCGGCAACAGCTGCGCGGCGCTGTCACGGGTCAGCCGGATATCGGGCGCTGCCATGGCACGCCGCCCGCGCAGCATCGATACGCCGACCCCGATCATCAGCAGCCCGAACAAAGCGAGCAGCCGCTTGCCGTCGAACGCCTTGCCCAGTTCCGCGCCCAGCGCTGCACCGACCATCCCAGATGCGGCGAACACCATAGCGCAGCGCCATTTGACCCGGCCCGCTTTGGCATGACCGATCAGGCTGGCCAGCGCATTGGCGGCGACGGCAACCGCCGCCGTCCCGATCGCTTCATGCGCCGATCCCACCCCGACGACATAGACGAGCAGCGGCACGGCAAGGATCGATCCCCCGCCACCGATCAGGCCGAGGATTGCGCCGATCAGCCCGCCCGAGGCGAGCGCGGCGGCAATAGTGGCTGCGCCCATCGCCTCACGCCGCCGCGCGCCGGTTCCACGGCATGACGCGCAGCAGACTGGCCATGCCGCACCAGCCGCTGATCCCGGCAAAGGTCAGCCCTGCACCGACGAATGCGGACAGCCCGAAAAACACGGGCGTGACCAACAGGCCAAGCGCCACGCCGGTCAGCACCAGCATGCCCGCTGCGATCTGCACCTGCCGCATGATCTCCAGCGGCTGGCCAGGGTCGATATGCGTCGGAAGCCCCGCGCGCTGCCAGGCTTCCAGCCCGCCATCGAGCAAATAGCACTCAGTGCCCCCCGCCGCGGCGAGAAGCGTTCCCGCATGCTCGCTCGTTCGCCGCCCGGACCGGCAATAAAACACCACCGGTCTGCCATCGGCGATCAGCTCATTGATCCGGGAAAGCGGCAGGTTCGCAGCGCCGGGAACATGCGCGCGGGCATGTTCGTCGGCATCGCGAATATCGATCAGGCGTGCGCCCGATTCCATGGCTTTGCGGGCATGGTCCGGCGAAATGGACTCGATCGTCATGGCATCAATCCTTGCAGTAGAGCTGATACAAAGTGCCGAGCAGATGTTCGGTGCGCGGATCGGCGATCCGATACCAGAGCGTCTGCCCATCCCGACGAAACGCGACGAGTCGTTCGTCACGCATCCGGGCGAGATGTTGCGAACAGGCCGATTGCGACAGGCCGACATCGCGGGCGAGATCGGTAACCGTCACTTCGCCATGTTCGACCAGCTTGCACAGCAGCATCAGCCGCCGGGCATTGCCGATCGCCTTCAGGATATCGGCCACGCCTGCGGCCTTTGCCTCGAATGTGGCGAGATCCATTGGCGGTTTCAGCATCAACTTTCTCCATTAGGAGTTGCTAATGTATAAGATTCTAATATATAATCAAGCCAGATGGAGGATGAAAATGTTCATCAAGGCTTTTTTCGACGAACCCACCAACACGGTGAGCTATCTGGTCGGCGATCCCGTCACCCATATCGCTGCGGTGATCGACCCGGTGCTCGATTTCGACATGCCGGGGGGCGTTGCAGATACGCGTTCGGCTGAGGCTATCCTCGTCTTTGCGCGCGAGGGGGGCTGGCGGATCGAGATGGTGCTCGAAACCCATGCCCATGCCGATCATCTGTCGGCCGCGCCGTTCTTCAACGCGCAGACCGGCGCATGGGTCGGCATCGGCGTGCATATCAGCGATGTGCAGAAAATCTTCCGCCCGGTCTTCGCGTTGGACGATTGCAGCACCGAGGGCGCCGAATTCGATCGCCTGTTCGAAGATGGCGAACGCTTCGCGATCGGCGAGCTAGAGGTGACGGTGATGCACGTGCCCGGCCATACGCCCGCCGATATCGCCTATCGCATCGGCGATGCGGTGTTCGTCGGCGATACGCTGTTCATGCCTGATTACGGCACTGCGCGCGCCGATTTCCCCGGCGGCGATGCGCGCACGCTTTATCGTTCGATCCGCAAATTGCTGTCGCTGCCCGACGAAACGCGCCTGTTCCTGTGCCATGATTATAAGGCGCCGGGACGCGATGAATATCGCTGGGAAACGAGCGTCGGCGAACAGCGGCGCAGCAACGTCCATGTCCATGACGGCGTGGATGAGGATAGTTTCGTCGCGATGCGCGAAGCGCGCGATTCGGGGCTTGCCGTGCCGACCCTGTTGCTGCCGTCGATTCAGATCAATGTCCGCGCGGGCCGCTTTCCGGCCCCCGAGAGCAACGGCGTGAGCTATCTGCGCATCCCGGTGAAGTGGCGCAGCAGCGAAGCACCGGGCTGACGTCGCGCTCTGTGCCGGTGGAAAGTGAAGTCGGGGCGTAAGCGCAACGGTTCCCGACTGCGCTCAAACCGTCGCGGAAACACCTCCACCCGTTGGTGTCGAGCGCAGTCAAGACACGCTGAGCGTACCGCCAGGACGTTGAACCGAAGGTCAGAACATTGTCGACCCTGCCTTGTCCGTCATCCCCGCGAAAGCGGGAACCCAGCGTTGCAGGAAGGATGCTGGCGTAGTCGCCTGAGGCTCTGGATTCCCGTCTGCGCGGAAATGACGGGGAGGTGCCAGCTGATTTCCGAATGACGCGAGCCCGGGCAAAGCCCCTCACGCCGCCTCGCTTTTGTCGGCCTCCAGCGCTTCATTCGCTTCCAGCCATTCAGCCTCGGCCGCCTCGATTTTGGGTTCCAGTTCGGCGCGGCGTTTCATCAGGTCGCTTGCCGTCAGCTTCGCGAGCGCGGGCTCGGCGCTGTCGGGGTCGAACAGCGCGCGGTCAATGGCGCTGCGCTCCTTCGAAAGCTTGTCCATCCGGCTCTCGATCGCCTTCACCTTTTTGGACAATTCCTTGAAGCGTTCGCGCGCCGCCGCATTCGCCTTGCGCTGATCCTTTTTGCTGACCTTGGCACCCGCATCGCCGCCGCTGCTGCCCTTTGCCGCCGAAGGGCTCGACAGGATGAAGGCGATATAATCGTCGATGCTGCCGTCAAATTCCTTCGCCGTTCCGTCATCGACCAGCACGAGCCGGTCGGCGGTCATTTCCAGCATGTGCCGGTCATGGCTGACGAGCAGCACCGCGCCCGAATAAGCGTTAAGCGCCTGAATCAGGGCCTCGCGTGAATCGACGTCGAGATGGTTGGTCGGCTCGTCGAGGATCAGCAGGTGCGGCGCATCGCGGGTAATCAGCGCCAGCGCCAGCCGCGCGCGCTCGCCACCCGACAGCTTGCCGACCTTCGTCGTCGCCTTGTCGGCATTGAACCCGAACCGGCCCAGCTGCGCGCGCACCGCCGCCGGTTTCTGGTCGGGCATTTGCCGCGTCATATGATCAAGCGGGGTATCGTCATGGTCGAGCTCTTCGACCTGATATTGGGTGAAATATCCCACCTTCATCTTGCCGCTCGCAGTCATCTCGCCTTCCATCGGGGAAAGCTGCGCGGCAAGCAGGCGGGCGAGCGTCGTCTTGCCGTTGCCGTTGCGGCCCAGCAGCGCAATCCGGTCATCGGGATCGAGCCGCAGGTTGAGCCGCTTCAGAATCGGTTTCTCGTCATAACCGACCACCGCCATATCGAGCGTGATCAGCGGCGGGCGAAGCTCGGTCGGGTCGGGAAAGCCGAAGGACAGCGACGGATCGTCGGCCATCGCTGCGATGGGCTGCATCTTCGCAAGCGCCTTGGCGCGCGACTGCGCCTGTTTCGCCGTCGAGGCACGCGCCGAGTTGCGCGCGACATAATCCTGCAGCTTGGCGCGCTGCGCCTCCTGATTGGCACGCGCGGCTTCGAGCTGTGCGATCCGTTCGGCGCGCTGGCGTTCGAACGCATCATAGCCGCCGGGATACAGCGTCAGCTTGCCGCGCTCGAGATGGACGATGTGATCGACCACATTGTTGAGGAAATCGCGTTCATGGCTGACCACGATAATCGTGCCGCGATAGCTTTTGAGGAAATCCTCCAGCCAGATGACCGCTTCCAGATCGAGATGGTTCGACGGCTCGTCGAGCAACAGCACATCGGGCTGCGAGAAGAGAAGCGCGGCAAGCGCAACGCGCATCCGCCAGCCGCCCGAATAGCTGTCGAGCGTGCGGTGCTGCATTTCCTCGTCAAAGCCGAGACCGGCAAGAATCTTCGCTGCGCGCGCAGGCGCGGTGTGCGCGTCGATCGCGTTCAGCCGCTCATGCAGCTCGCCGATCCGGTCGGGATCGACACAGGTTTCCGACTCCTCCATCAGTGCGGCGCGCTCGACATCGGCGGCAAGCACAGTGTCGAAGGGGGAGGTGCTGCCCGCAGGCGCTTCCTGCGCGATATAGCCGAGGCGCGCATCCTTCGGCATGTCCGCCGAACCATCATCGGGTTCCAGCATTCCGGCAATCACCCGCACCAGCGTCGATTTGCCCGCGCCATTGCGCCCGATCAGCCCCGCACGCGCGCGCGGAGGGATTGCGGCGGTCGCGCCGTCAAGGATCGTGCGCCCGCCGAGGCGCACCGTAATACCGTTCAGGTTCAGCATGGAGCGGGCGGATATCACCGTGCGCGGCGAAGCGCCAGCTTGCACAGCGGCGATGCGCGGGGCACAGGCAGGGTTATGGCGAAAATCCGTGCAGATCAGCTTCTCGTCGAACGCGGCCTTGTCGAAAGCCGCACCCGGGCTCAGGCGCTCATCATGGCGGGCACCGTGTTTTCGGGCGAACGCAAGATCGACAAGCCGGGCCAGCAGCTACCCCCCGATGCAGCGCTGGAAGTGCGCGGGCGCGATCATCCCTGGGTCTCGCGCGGCGGGATCAAGCTCGCCCACGGGCTGGAGTCATTCGGCGTGGATCCGACCGGCGCGGTCGCGATCGATGTCGGGTCGTCGACCGGCGGCTTTACCGATGTGCTGCTCACCAACGGCGCGGCGCGAGTCTATGCGGTTGATAGCGGCACCAACCAGCTTGCATGGAAATTGCGGCAGGACGAGCGGGTGATCGTCCATGAACAGACCAGTGCGCGGATTCTGACCGAGGCGCATATCCCTGAGCCGGTCGATCTGGTGGTGTGCGATGCGAGCTTTATCGGCCTTGCCAAGGTGCTCGAACGCCCCTTGTCCTTTGCAAGGCCCGGCGCGCGGCTGATCGCGCTCATCAAACCGCAGTTCGAGGCAGGGCGCGAGGAAGTGGGGAAGGGCGGGGTGGTGCGCGATCCCGAAGTGCATCAGCGCGTCTGCGAGGAGGTTCGCGACTGGCTGACCTCGACCGGCTGGCGGGTGGAAGGCGTTGTGCAAAGCCCGATTACCGGCCCGGAGGGGAATGTCGAATTCCTGATCTGTGCCGAATGCGGAAACCCTTAATTCTGAACCGATTGTCCCATTGCAGCCACCGGCTATAACCAGGGTGCGCCCGGTTAAAAGGGCGGAGAGGGAGGCCCGATTGAACCAGTTCGCATCGAATCGCAGATCGCGTTTCGCCTTTCTTCGCTGGGCAGTGGTAACGGTGCCCGCGATCAATTTTCTGGGCGTCGCATCGTCGCGACTGGCGCCGATGGGCAGCGACAACCCCTGGTATCGGGCGCTGATCAAGCCTGAGCTCAACCCGCCCGGCTGGGCGTTCGGGGTGGCGTGGACGATCCTTTATGTCCTGATGGGTCTGTCGCTGGCGATGGTGCTCGATGCGCGGCGCGCACGCGGGCGCGGGCTCGCTTTGCTGTTCTTCGCGCTTCAGATGATCGCGAACCTTGCATGGTCGCCGCTGTTTTTCGGCCTGCACCGCATCACCGCCGCTCTGTTCGTGATCGTCGTGATGTTCGCGCTTACCGTCGTCACGACGCTGCTGTTCGCGCGGATTCGCAGCGCTGCGGCGTTGCTGCTGATCCCCTATCTGCTATGGATGATTTTCGCAGGCTATCTGAACCTCCGGATCGATCAGCGTAATCCCGATGCTGACGGGCATCTTGTGTCCGGCGGTGCCTCCACCCAAATTGCCCTGTGACAGGAGATAGAAGATGCAGTCCGAAAATCGGGTTTTTGATGATTTCGTGAAGTTCGTGAACGGTGCCGCCGGTACCTTTGCCGGCATGGCGCGCGAGGGCGAACAGGCGGCGCGCGAGCGTGCGCGCGAATGGATGGGCGGATTGGACTTTGTCAGCCGCGAGGAATTCGACGCGGTAAAGGCAATGGCTGCGGCGGCGCGCGATGAAGCCGATGCGTTGAAAAAGCGCGTCGAGGAGCTGGAAGCGGCTGCTGGCGGCGCGAAATCATCGGTCGGCTGATCCGCTTTTCCACAGCTTTTTCTCCGGAAGAGCGTGCGCAGGGCTTGCGGCGTCTGTGCCATAGCGGCAGCGTGTCGCGCATATATGGGTGGCGCGGCAGAGCGAATGCGCGCAACCTGACTGGGTGCGACAAACGGGGCGACGATCCACGACGGCGAATCGATGCAGGTTCGCCGGTTAGGACGGGATGATGCTGGACGAAGCGGAAATCGAGGACGACGACGCGGCAGAGCCGATCGATATGCTGGAAAGCTATTTTTCGGCGCATGGCTGGGTCTATCGTCGCGAAGAGGATGAGATCATTGCCCGGGTAAAGGGCAGCTGGACCGAATATGAGCTTCGCGCGATTTGGCGGGAAGAGGATGCGGTTCTGCAATTCCTCGCCTTTCCCGAAGTGCGCGTGGCCGAGGAACGGCGCGCCAGCGTCTATGAAGCGCTCGGCCTGATCAACGAACAGCTATGGATCGGTCATTTCGAGCTGTGGTCGCAAAGCGGCATCCTGCTGTTTCGCCATGCTGCGATGATCGGCGCGGACGAATCCGCCACGCTGACTCTGGCGCAGGCGGAACTGCTGGTCGAATCGGCCATTGATGAGTGCGAACGCTATTATCCGGTGTTCCAGTTCGTCCTGTGGGGCGGAAAGACACCGGCCGAAGCGATCGCATCGGCATTAATCGATACGCAAGGAGAAGCATGAGCAACAGCGACATCCCCAAATCGATCTGGCTTATCGGCTGCGGCAATATGGCGGGCGCGATGCTCCGCCAATGGGTGGCAAGCGGCGATGTGTCGCCCGATCAGGTGACGGTCATCGATCCGGGCAAGCCGCAAATCCCCGACGGCGTGCGACATCTGGAAAGCCCGCCCGAAGACGGGATGCCCGACGCGGTGATGCTGGGCGTCAAGCCGCAGATGCTCGATGACGTTGCGAAGGGACTTGCCCCGCGGATCAAAGGGACGAAACTCTTGCTCTCGATCCTTGCCGGGGTGGAGGTTGCCGCGATTGCGAAGCGGTTTGATGTCGGCGCAGTTGTGCGCGTCATGCCCAACCTTCCGGTCGGGCTGGGCAAGGGTGTCGTCCTGCTGAACGGTGCCGAGCCGGATAGCGGGGCTGGCAAAGCGGCAGAGGCGCTGATGCAGTCGCTTGGCCTTGTCGAATGGATCGAGCGGGAAGAGCTGTTCGATGCAGGGACCGCGCTTTCTGGCTGCGGTCCGGGCTTCGTATTCCGCTTTATCGACGCTTTCGCCGAAGCGGGCGTGGCGGTCGGACTGCCGAAGGATCAGGCGCTTCGTCTTGCCACTGCAACCGTAGACGGTGCCTCGCTGATGGCCGCGGATGCCGACGACAATCCCGGCGTGCTTGCCGATCGTGTCGCAAGCCCCGGCGGGTCGACGCGCGAGGGGATGAATGTCCTCGACGATTCCGACGCACTCAAGAAACTTATGGTAAAGACGCTGACCGCGTCGCGCGATCGCAATCAGGAGCTTGCTGCCGCAGCGCGCGGCGACTGATCGACGGGTGTCTGAACTCCGCGCCGTGCCGTGTCGGCCGGTGCGGGGTCAGCCCGAGGCGCGCTTTCCCGGCACCGGTATTTCGTGGTCGAGTCCCGCGATGCTTTCGCGATGATCTTCAGGCACCAGCCCTTCGAGCACTGCCCAGAATCCGCCCACTGCGCCTTGTCCGGCTTCCGAATAAGCGCCCGACAGATGTTCGCGCAGCACCTCGAACAACCGGCATTCCAGATCTTTGCCCTTGTCGGTCAGATAGAGTAATTTCTGCCGTCGGTCCTGCACCCCGGGCCGGGTTTCGACCAGTCCGCGCTCGCCCAGCTCGGTCAGCACCCGCCCCAGCGATTGTTTCGTCACCTGTAGCAGCGCCAGAAGCCCGCCCACGGTCAGGCCGGGCCGCCGCGCGATGAAATATAGGGCGCGGTGATGCGCACGACCCAGCTTTGCGTTCGCCAATATATCGTCGATCGAATGGGTAAGGTGATTATAACCGAGAATCATCAACTCGATCCCACGCCGTATTTCCGGTTCGCGCAGGAATAGCGGCGAAGCGGTCCGCGGCGACTCGGCTGGTGTCTTGACGGCCATGTTGACCATCATAGCCATCGGCTTTACGCCACCGCAACCGGCCGTGCGGCAAAAGTACGGCATATCGAGATCGAGGCCATAAGAATGAACGCCGACGCGACGCCATCCTTCGAAATCCGCGAACATAGCGCCCCGGTTCCGGCGAGCGAGCGGACGGGCCGGATTGCCGATCCCGGTTTCGGCAAGGTGTTTACCGATCATATGGCGATCGTCCGCTATACCGAGGGCAAGGGCTGGCACGACGCGCATATTCAGGCGCGCGAGCCGCTGTCGATGGACCCGGCCGCTGCGGTGCTCCATTACGCGCAGGAAATTTTCGAAGGGCTGAAAGCCTATCGCCTCGCCGATGGCGGAACCGCGTTGTTCCGGCCCGAACAAAATGCCCGCCGCTTTCAGCAATCGGCGGCGCGGCTCGCCATGCCGCAGCTGCCCGAATCGTTGTTTCTGGAATCGATCGAAAAGCTGGTCGATATCGACCGCGAATGGATTCCGGGGGCAGAAGGGGCTGCCCTGTATCTGCGCCCCTTCATGTTCGCGAGCGAGGTTTTTCTGGGCGTGCGGCCCGCGCATGAATATCTCTATATGGTGATCGCGTCGTCTGTCGGTGCCTATTTCAAGGGCGGCGCGAAGGCGATCAGCATCTGGGTATCGGACGATTATACCCGCGCCGCGCCCGGCGGCACCGGCGCCGCCAAATGCGGCGGCAATTATGCGGCAAGCCTTGTCGCTCAGGCAGAGGCGATCCGGCAGGGATGCGATCAGGTGGTGTTCCTCGACGCCGCCGAACATCGATGGGTCGAGGAGCTGGGCGGCATGAACCTGTTCTTCGTCATGGAGGACGGATCGGTTCTTACCCCGCCGCTCAAGGGCACGATCCTGCCCGGCATTACCCGCGATTCGATCCTGACCTTGACGCGCGACGAGGGCATTTCGGTACGCGAAGAGGCCTATTCGATCGACCAGTGGCGCGAAGATGCGGCAAGCGGCAAGCTGGTCGAAACCTTCGCCTGCGGGACGGCAGCAGTGGTAACGCCGGTCGGCACGGTCAAATCGAGCGCCGGCGATTTCCAGATCGGCAGCGGCGGTACGGGCCAGATCACGCAGCGGATGCGCGACCGGCTGGTCGCCATCCAGCGCGGCGAGGCACCCGATCCGCACGGCTGGGTAAAGCGACTTTTCTAAAGGGCTTTGCAGCGCCGCAAAAGCGATGCTAAGGGCATCGCCTCCAAACGGATGCTGGGGCGTAGCCAAGCGGTAAGGCAGCGGCTTTTGGTGCCGCCATGCGCAGGTTCGAATCCTGCCGCCCCAGCCAAGCACTGATTGCCCCAGCTAAGGGGACGGGAAACCGAGGTTTTCCGTAGCTTGGCGGCCCTTCGACCATCGTTGTGGCATCAATTGACGCCATTCGATGGAGCCAGTCCCTGATGCCAGCGATCGAAAACTTCACACGCCGCGGCGCGGTTTACTGGTGGCGTCGCAGGCTGCGTTTGGCGCCCGCGAGCGCAAATCCTATAACCGTTGTGGCGATGGTCAGCCTTCTGACGAAGGACCAGCCCGCCGCGCGTCGGCGCCCGGTGGCGATGACCGGGCGGAGTGAGAGGATACGGCTTATACGAAAAGGTCGAGCGTGACGGCCTGACCGCCGACCACGTCATTGTAAACTCCTACCAAACGCTGCCGTAGAAATGCAATTTAGGAGTCCGCCGGCAGGGTGGCCATCCCTGCCGTTCCTAAAGTTAAGGCTTGTCCCTGATACCCGCCATAGCCGCAGCGCAATGCGTTGGACGATTGGCGCATCAGGTCTCAGCGAGTGAACCCGTTTCGTGAATCTCCTCAGGTGTCAGTGGGAGGAACGGGTAGTCGATATAACCGAGCGAATTGCCCCCGAAGAAACTGGCCGGATCAGGCGCGTTTAGTGGCGCCCCAATTTTGAAACGGTGGGGCAAATCAGGGTTAGCGATGAACAGCTTGCCGAAGGCGATCACATCGCCACGTCCCTCGGCGAGCGCGCGGCTGGCGCTGAGCTTGTCATAGCCGCCTGCCAAAAGCAGCTTGCCCGGGTAAATCTTGCGCATCAGCAGGATAATCGCATCCCAGCGCGGATCATAGTTCGTGTCGGTTTCCACCCCCAGTGTGGTAGGCTCGACGAGGTGGAGATAGGCCAGGCCACGCTCGCCTAGCCGGCGGGCAATATGCCCAAAGGTCAGTTCGGGCGTGTCGTCGCCCATGCCGATGAAGCGGCCCATTGGGGTCAGTCGCACGCCCACCCGGTCAGCACCCACTTCGTTGATGACGGCATCCACCACCTCGAACAGGAAGCGCGTACGGTTTTCGATCGATCCGCCATAGGCGTCTGTGCGGTGGTTACTGTTACTGTTGATGAACTGGTCGATCAGATAGCCGTTGGCGGCATGGATCTCGACGCCGTCCATACCCGCCGCGATAGCGTTTCGCGCGGCTTGCGCATAATCAGCGATGATCGCCTCGATGCCCGCGATGTCGAGTTCCTGTGGAGGAGGAATGTCGGCCCAGGCGCCGTTGCCGTCGGGGTCTATAATAAAGGTCTTGCCAGGCACATCCATCACGCTGGGTGCCACCGGCGCTGCACCGCCTGGCTGGAACACGGGATGTGATACCCGGCCAACATGCCAGAGTTGCATCACGATTCGCCCGCCTTCTGCGTGTACGGCGTCGGCAACCTTGCTCCATCCGCTGATCTGTGCGTCGCTGTGAATGCCGGGTGTCCAGGCATAGCCTTGGCCCTGCTGCGAGATCTGAGTGGCTTCGGTGATGATCATCCCGGCGCTGGCGCGCTGCCGGTAATATTCCACATTCATGTCCGTTGGCACGTTGCCGGTCCCTGCGCGCGAGCGAGTGAGCGGTGCCATTACGATGCGGTTGGGGAGGTGGATGCGGCCAAGTGCAACTGGCGAGAAGAGCGTAGAGGTCATGATCCGATTCCTTGTTTCAGGGCATTGAGTTTCCACGCCGCGCTCCGGGGAGGGAGGCGCGGAGCAGTTTGGGCGCGCAGTTCAGGCGGCCTTGCGGCGACCAGCGAGCTGAAGGGCGGATGCGAGAAGAGCGAGTGCGATGCCGAGCGCCGAGACAGCGGTCCAGCCGCCGGCATTCCACGCCGCGGTGGAGGCCGCGGCGCCGCCGGCACCGCCGAGGAACATCGATCCCATGAAGATCGTGTTCAGCCGCGAGCGCGCCTCCGGGCGGAGCGCGTAAACGATGTGCTGATTGGACACGAGCACGCTTTGCACCGCGAAATCGAGCAGGATGCAGCCGATCACCAGCCCCGCCACCGCATGCCATACGCCGAACACGATCCACGAGACGACGGTGAGCAGCGTGCCGGCGAGGATCACCTGATGCGGGCCGCGCTTGTCGGCATAACGACCGGCGATCGGCGCGGCGAAGATTCCGATCGCGCCGACGATCCCGAACAATCCGGCGATTTCCGAACCCAGGCCGAAGCGCGGGGTCTGCAGGTAGAGCGCCAGAATTGTCCAGAAGGCGGTGAACGCGCCGAACAGCAGCGCCTGGGTTACGGCGGCGAGACGCAGCGCGCCGAACTCGCTCCAGAGATGCGCGAGCGAACGCAGCAGGCTGGCGTAACTATGATCGCTGCTCGGCTTGCTGTGCGGCAGCGTCACCGCCATTAGCAGCGCGGCACCGAGCGCGAGCGGAACGCCCAGCCAGAACATCGCGCGCCATCCTTCATGCGCAGCGACAAAGCCTGCCAACGTACGGCTGAGCAGGATGCCGCACAGCACACCGGACATCACCGTGCCGACGGTGGCACCGCGCTTTTCGGGCGGTGCCAGTTGTGCCGCGAAGGGAACGATCTGTTGCGCCACCGTCGCTGAGGCACCGAGCAGGAGCGATGCGAGCAGCAGCATAGCGGCTGAGGGGGCGAGCGCGGCGCCAACCAGCCCGGCGCCGAGCACCAGGAACTGGACGACTATCAGCCGGCGCCGCTCGACCAGGTCGCCAAGCGGCACCAGTGCGAACAAGCCCAGCGCGTAGCCGAGCTGGGTAGCGGTGGGGACGAGGCCGGTAAGCGCGCCGGGCATCTCGCCTTCCAAAATGCCAAGCATCGGCTGGTTGTAGTAGATGTTGGCCACTGCCAATCCGGCCGCCACTGCCATGGCGAAATTAAGTCCGCGGCTTAATCGCGGCACGCTGGCTACGGCAGCGAGCGTATCAGTGGCTTGCATTTTTCACAGTCCTCACTGGATGTTGGCCGTCGATGGTGCGGTAAGGTGCTAAGGCAACCATGTCGGCGGTTTCACTGTCGAGGATATGGAAGTCCCACGATGCTCGCGGTACCCATACAAATGGTTAGACCAGCATAACTGAAAGCGATGGAATGGATTTCGCGGAACTGGCGATATTTGTGGAGTCTGTGCGGATAGGCAGCATCGCCGGGGCGGCGCGGCGGCTGGGGATCGGCGCGATGGCCGCGTCGCGCGGACTGGCGGCCCTGGAGCAGGAGGTTGGCGCGCGGCTCGTTCACCGGACGACGCGTTCTCTTTCGCCGACAACCGCTGGAGAGGCTTTCCTGCCATATGCTCGAGCCATGCTGGAAGCACAGGCCGATGGGCTTTCGGCACTGCGGCCGAACGAGACTGGGCTGGGCGGCGTACTTCGAGTCACTGCATCGGCGGCGTTCGGCCGCAAGGTGGTGGCGCCTATGATTGCGGCGTTCATGCGGGCGCATCCGGCGCTGCAGGTGGAGTTACTGATAACCGACGAACAGGTAGACATCGTCGCGCGGGGGATCGACGTTGCAGTGCGCATCGCCAAACTGCGCGACAACCATCTCGTTGCCCGCAAACTGGCTGACAATCCCCGTCGGCTGGTGGCGGCTCCAGCATATCTGGCCGAGCGGGGCACGCCGAAGCGCGTTGAAGATCTGGCGGGCCACGCGTGCCTCCTGCCGACGGCGATGACGCATTGGGAGTTCGTTCAGGCTGGCAAGCGGGTGCGCCAGCGCGTGGGCGGTGCCTTCAGCGCCAATTCGATCGAGGCACTCCACCAGGCCTGTCTGGGGGGCCTCGGCATCGCCAACCTTTCGCACTGGGACGTCGATCCGGCGATCCGTAGCGGCGCGCTAGTCGAGATCACGCTCGACGCAGCTATACCCGATCCATTGGCGATATGGGCAGTCTATCCCACCGCGCAGTTGGTGCCGGCAAAGGTCCGCGCTTTTATCGACGCGTTGGCCACAACAATGCGCGCTCACACGGACCGCTAGCCCGCCAGCCCAATCGCCGCCTTCACCGCTGCCGGGGTGAGCGGCATGTCGCGAAGGCGAGCCCCGGTCGCATCGGCAATGGCGTTGGCCAGCGCGGCTGAGGTTGGGCCCTGCGCCGTCTCGCCCGCACCAAGAAACGGATCGCCGGGCCGATCTATCACATGCACCGCGACCGATCTCGGCACCTCCTCGAACCGCAGGATCGGATAACTGCCCCAGTCGAAGCTGGTGCGGCGGGTGGCGTCATAGGTCACCGCCTCGCGTGTTGCCCAGCTAAGCGACTGGAGAATACCGCCTTCCACTTGGTTGCGGATGCCGTCGGGGGAGGCGGGCTGGCCGGCATCGACCGCGGCCTGTACCCGGTGAATGGTGATCGCGCCGGTCTCACGCTCGACCTCGATATCCATTACGATTGCGCAATAAGCGCCGATATTTTTGTAACGGGCAAAGGCCATGCCGCAGCCGCGGCGTCCGTCACCACGCGGGCGCCGGGACCAGCCAAAGCGGTCGGCAGCTTCGATCATCACCGCCCGCGCTCGCTCATCCTGCATGTGCGCGAGGCGGAATTGGAGCGGATCGACGCCGCCGGCGAGTGCCAGCTCGTCGAGAACGCTTTCGATCGTGAACACGTTCAGATGCGCGCCCAGCGAGCGCAGAGCCGAAACGCGGAGCGGCATCGTCGGCACGAAATGATAGCGCACGTCCATGTTTGGAAAGACATAGAGCGGGTTGGCATTCCGGTCGCCATCGCCCTCCGGCATTGGAATTGGCTTGGGCTCGGGAGCGGGGAAGCCAGGGGTGATCTGCTGGGCCACCGCGTAGCCGCCCGCACCGACGGGGCGGTTGTTGTGAGAATTGCTCCACACCTCATAGTGCCAATGGGCGATCCGCTTGTCCGGGCCGATCGCCGCTTCAACGCGCGTAACCATGCCGCAGCCGCACGGCTCCCAGCCGAATTCCTGCTCGCGCATCCATTGCAGCCGGATGGGGCGACCCGGCAGCGCCATCGCGATCAGCCCCGCCTCGGCAGTCACGTCATCGGCTCCGTTCTGGCCGTAGCAGCCTGCCGAGGGCGTGTGGATGCACCGCACCTTCTCCGGCGGCAGGCCGACCAGCTCGGCGACGGCACGGTGCATGTCGAACACGCCCTGGCTGTGCGACCAGAGCGTCAGCGCGCCGTCCTTGGCGAAGGCCACGGCGCAGGAGGGGCCGATCGAACCGTGGCTGTACCAGGGGCGGCTGTAGCTGCCGCGCACCGTCTTCCACACCGGCTTTGCACCGTTGCTCGTGTTGAGCACGCTGATCTCGCGGGTGGGTAGTTTCTGCAGGCGGTGCGGACCGTCTTCCACCGGCAAGGGGGGGATGTCGCGGACATAGTCACTGTCCTGCACGACGCGCATTGCCTGGATCGCCTGCCACTCCTTCCGGGCAACAACGGCGAGGAAGCGCCCATTCTCGATCACCGCGATCACGCCGGGCATCTTTCGCGCAGCATCGATCTGTGGTTTGGCGAGATGGGTGCCGTAGCTGGGACCCCGGACCACACGGGCATGCAGCATGCCGGGCAGCCGCAAATCCTGCACATAGGCCGCACCGCCGGTAAGTTTCGCCGGGATATCAACGCGCGGCAGGTCGTGGCCTAGTGTCCGGTAGTGATGCGGATCGCGGCGGGGTGCGTTCGCGATAGCCTCGACGTGGAGCGACAGGTCTGCTGCAAGCGCGCCATAGCTCACGCGGCGACCGTCTGACGCGATCACCTGCCCCTTGCCGTTGGTCGACAAGCTGTCGGTGCCGGTGCCCCAGCGCTTGGCTGCGGCGCGGCTGAGCAGCAGCCGGACGTTGGCGCAGGCATTGGCAAGCGCAGTTCCGCCGTCCTGCATCGAATGGCTGCCAGCGGTAAGCCCTTCGTCGGGGGTACGGGCGGTGTCGGCTGTCACGAAGGTGATTGCAGCTGGCGGCACGTCCAGCTCTTCCGCCGCTACTTGGAGCAGTGCGGTGCGGATTCCCTGGCCGAGCTCCGCCTTGCCCGAGAAGACCGTGATCCCGCCGTCCGGCGCGATGTGGACCCAGCTTTCGAGTATAGGGTTGCTCTTCAGACTGCCTGGCAAGTCCGGTCGCTTGGGAGCGGGGGCACCGCCACCTTCGCCGCCGCCGGAAAGCTGGGCCATGCCACGCCCGGTCATACTGAACGCGACGAGCAGCCCGCCGCCCGCAAGTAGCTGGCGCCGATCGAACTTCACGCCGCAGCTCCGTTGTTGGCGATGCCAGCGACGCGACGGATCGCGCGGAGGATGCGCATATGGGTGCCGCAGCGGCAGAGATTTGTCTGCATGTGCGCTCGGATACTGGCTTCGTCCGGATGCGGATCTGCGTCCAGCAAGGCTTGTGCCCGCATGATCATACCGGCGATGCAATAGCCGCATTGTGCTGCCTGCTCGTCGCGGAACGCCTGCTGGAGCGGGCTCATCCGCTCGACAGTGCCGAGTCCCTCGACGGTGCGCACCGGTCGGTCGCCCACCGCGGAGATCGGGGTGATGCATGAGAAAACCGCCTTGCCGTCCAACTGCACGGTGCAGGCACCGCACTGACCGAGTCCGCAGCCATATTTGGCGCCGTTGAGGCCGAGATCGTTGCGAAGCACATAGAGCAACGGGGTTTCGGGGCTGGCATCCACCCGGTGGCGCTTGCCGTTCACAGTAATCGAGAGAGTCATGGCTGGGTGCCTTCCTTGCGGGCCTTGGCGACGGCGGCAGGCAGCTTCTTCCAGTCGGGCCGGTCGGTGTAGCGGGCTCTGGCATAGCCGAGCACGGCGGCGATCTGCCGGTCGGTCAGCGCGTCGGCGAAGCCGGGCATTTTGGGACCGCGGCCGGCAACAGGGGGTTCGATCCCCTGCAGAATCGCCTGTGCTGCGCTGTTCGGCTCGGTGTCGCGGAGCGCGGTCGCCAGCGAGAGCAGCGGCCGTCCTTGGCCCATCATGGGGGCGCCCTGACCGTGGCAGCCGGCACAAGCGCCGGCGAACAACACCGCGCCCTCCGGGAAGCGACTGGCGGCGGCTTCGGCATGGTCTGGCAATGGCGCTACCGGGCCCGAGGGGCTGCCGCCCATCTTCGAGACGATATAGGCGGCGATAGCGCGCACCTCGCTCTCGGGCACCTGCGAGAGGCTGTCGACGACCGGGCCCATCGGGCCGGCGGCGGCGCTGTGGTCGGGTGAGATGCCGGTTCGCAGATAGGTTACCAGCGCCTCCTGCGTCCACTTCCGCGCGGCTGGATTGGCGGCATTGAGCGGGGGCGCGCGCCAGCCCTCGGCGATCCCGCCGGCATATGCCTGGGACCGAATCTCGCCGCCGGCCAGGTTGCGCGGTGTGTGGCAGCCGCCGCAATGGCCGAGGCCTTCGACAAGATAGGCGCCGCGATTCCACTCGGCCGAACGGCTGGAGTCGGTGGGCGTTTCTCCATGGTGGAGAAACAGCAGTTTCCAACCGGCTAGCAACGGGCGGAAGCCGAGCGGGAAGATCAGCCGATTGGCCGGTGCCGCTTCGTGAACCGGCCGGCGCATCATCAGGAAGGCGTAGAGAGCGTCGAGGTCGGCATCGCGGACATGGGTGAAATGCTCATAGGGCAGGGCGGGGTAGAGATGCTCGCCGGTGCGGCTGACGCCGTCCTTCATGGCCCGGCGGAAGGCGGCAGCGGACCAGGTTCCGATGCCCGTTTCCGGATCGGGGGTGAGGTTGTCTGAATATAGCGTGCCAAACGGCGTCGCGAGCGGGCGGCCGCCAGCCAGCGGGCGGCCATTGTCGCGGGTGTGGCAAACCGCACAGTCGCCAATCTTCGCCAGCACTGCGCCCCGCGCCACCTGTTCGGGCGTGAAGCTGCCGGGCGACGGCGGCGTGATCGGCGCGATCGCGGGGCGCCAACTCAGCGCCAACGCAAACAGCGCCCCGGCGATACCCATCAGCAGCGCCGCCAGCACGGCTCGGCCCCGACCAATCTGTCGCAGTCGGCCCAGCATTACGCGGCCTTGCGGCGGGACAGAATCGCCGCCCTCGGATCTCGATGCGCCTCGTCCCTGCGGTGCAGGGCGTTGCGATCTTGGTGCAGGAATAAGGCGTCGCGACCTTCAACCGTTAATTCGGTATCGATGGCGTAGCTCCACGAGCCATCGTTATGGATACTGAGGCTCATCTTGCAACTATCGGTTCGTAAGGCCTGATCTGGAAAGATGGCTTGGAAGTCCATCTTTTCGATGAACACACGCCGCTCCGGACCGTCCAGCCTGGAGGCGCTGTCGGCGCACTTGCGGGCTAACGAGTGGCCTGCGAGCGGGCAGAGATTGGTGAGCGTGTCGTCGCTCGGCTCGGTGAGGATATCTCGCGGCGCGGGGATCGCCATCGTCGTCATGCTCCAACGGTGCGCACGGGCACCCGGAATTGGTGCCGTTCGCGGTTGAGCATACAGAGCGCTGGCGCACGCGCAGCCATACATTGGTTTACATGGCGTGGGGTGGGCGTCCCATGGCACTTTACGCCTTGGCGGCGACATCTTGTAGGGCGCCCGCATTCGTCGCGATACGTCGACAAGCGTTCGGTGTTAGGCAAACAGAAACGGAGTGTAGATGTTCTATATGGGTGAGCTTAGCCGTCGAGCTAATCTCCAACTACGCCGATATCCGGCTGGCGAATGGCCGCTTGATCCTGAACCTGCCGATTGCGGTTGCTATTGCGAGTGACGGCTTTGTCGCCATAGTGGGCGCCCGCTATTCGAGGACGGTCTGATGAACCGACGGCAGGTTTTTAGAGAGCCGCTTCGGGCGGTCCCATATCGGCGATTCTGATGGCTCCGGTTGCGCGAGCCGGTCATCCGAATTCTCCGAGATAGCCGCGCAGCATATCAGGCATAGCTTTGGCGCAGGCCTGGATTTCAGCAGGGCGCGCGCGACTTCTACGGCGTTGCCTGACGTCATCTAAAGTAGCCATGAGGCGCTTAGATGTGACGTCGAACGCGGCGCTTGAAAATGAGGTAGTAAAATGAGCGTGAAAAACTTTCGTGAGAGCGATGCGCACATTGAGCAGGCTCAAACGTTAAACTGCGCTCTGTACGGGCCTATCCAGAAAAATGGTGTATGAGGAGCGATCTGATGCAGAAGCTTTTGGTTTTTTATGGCTCTTATCGTTCGGATAGGGCCGGCATTCGTTTCGCGGATTATTGCGTGCGAAAATTTGCAGATCGCGGTGTGCAGGCCGAACTGATTGACGCAAGGGCAGTTGGGCTGCCGATGCTCGATCGTATGTACAAGGAATATCCTGGCGATACCGCGCCCGAACCAATGCGCTTGCTTGCGAAAAAGATAGCGGCTGCGGATGCGTTTCTGTTCGTGGCTGGCGAATATAACTGGGGCATGCAGCCTGGCCTCAAAAATTTGACCGATCATTTCCTTGAAGAGTGGTTCTGGCGTCCGGCAGCGCTCGCGACTTATTCGGCAGGTCGGTTTGCGGGCGCGCGCGCTGGCTATGCATGGCATCCCACACTGGCAGAAATGGGGATGGTCGTAATTCCCAGCAGCCTTGCGGTCGGATCGATCGGCGCAACCCTTGATGAACAGGGCCATCCGATCGGTGACGGGGGTGCAGCGCTTGAACGAAGTTTCGATCGCTTTGCCGATGAACTGACATGGTGGGCCGAAGCTGCCTTCCGTCAACGCGCGTCAGTTGCGCCGCCATATTGACCAACGCTTGCGTAAGCGCCGATCTCTCCTTCTCGATCCGTGCGTGCTAATTCTGATCTGCTTCGACAATCGCAGTGATGCAAAAACAGCCAGACGGACTCCAAACGTAAACGGAGGCCATCATGGGCGGACTGAAGGATTTTGGCGTTTATGGCGGGGATTTTACCCGTCGTGGAGTTCTGACAGGGGCAGGTCTTGCAGTCGGAGGTGCTGCAGTAGCCGCCACGTTACCGCGAACGGTTCTGGCATCGCCGGCAAACAGTGCCGCTCCCGTCGGTGATGGCTATGCCGTAGCTGCCGACGGAACGAACCTTTACTATAAAGACTGGGGCCGAGGACAGCCGATCTTCTTTCACCATGGCTGGCCGCTTAGTGCCGACGACTGGGACGCGCAGATGCTCTATTTTCTGTCGCGGGGCTATCGCGTAATCGCGATGGACCGGCGGGGTCATGGTCGCTCCACCCAGACGGCAACCGGCAATGACATGGACACCTATGCGGCTGATGTCGATGTGGTTGTCCGCAAGCTGGGTCTGCGAGACGCCATCCATATCGGTCATTCGACAGGCGGTGGCGAGGTTGCCCGCTATGTCGCACGATATGGCGCGGGCAAGGTGTCAAAGGTCGTTCTGGTCGCATCCGTTCCACCCTTGATGCTGAAAACGCCATCCAATCCTGGCGGCTTGCCGCGTTCGGTATTTGACGGCTTTCGTTCTCAGCTTGCCGCCAATCGGGCCGAATTTTACTGGCAGGTTCCGATCCCCTTCTACGGCTTCAACCGCCCCGGCAAGCCAGTGATCGAGGGCGTGCGTCAGAATTGGTGGCGTCAGGGAATGATGGGTGGGGCGATTTCGCAGTATGAGGGAATTAAAGCCTTCTCAGAAACCGATCAGACAGGCGATCTGAAGGCAATTAAGGTTCCGACGCTGATATTGCAGGGCGATGACGATCAGATCGTTCCGTATAAGGATGCCGCGTTGCTTCAGGCCAAGCTCCTCCCAAACAACCGACTGAAAATATATCCCGGATTTCCGCACGGTATGCTGACCCTGTACCCGGATGTGATCAATCCCGACATATTTTCTTTCATCAGGGGCTGATCGTGGAACGCAAAGTGGACGATCCCTATTTGCGAAGCGCGCAAATCTATCCGGTACTGTCGCCTGAAATGATGGCACGGGTCGCATCTTACGGCACCGAAGAAACGCTGGCGGCTGGAAAGCCTTTGTTCGAGCGCGGGGACCGGGATGCGGATTTCTTCGTGATCACTTCCGGAGAGGTTGGTATCTTCTTTGCTGGCGATGTCGGGGATGAGGAACGCCTGCTGACCGTTCACCGCCACGGTCAATTTACCGGCGAACTCGACCATGTGAGCGCGCGATCCCTGCTGGTCTCTGCCCGTGCGCTGACATCCGCGAAGGTTGTCAGAATAGCCACACGAGACTTCCGACGGCTGCTTGCCGGCGAAGCGGATATCGCGGAAATCATCATGCGGGCGTTTATCCTGCGTCGGATGGGATTTCTCCATCACGGAGAGGCGGGGGTCACATTGATCGGCCCTGCAGGAAATGCCGATACGCTTCGTCTTGAGCGCTTCGCCATCCGCAACGGATATCCGCTAAAACTGATCGACACTGCAGCTGACCCCCTTGCCATGGATATGCTGCAGGAACTGGCGCTCGAACTAACCGACCTACCAGCGGTTATCACGCCCGATCGGGCGATCCTTCGCAATCCATCCACACCCGAATTTGCCGACCGGCTGGGTCTTACCAATCGTTTCACCGATAACGAGATCTGGGACGTTGCGGTAGCAGGTGCCGGCCCTGCAGGTCTGGCAGCAGCAACCTACGCAGCCTCCGAAGGGTTGAAGACCGTCGTGGTCGAAGGGCTTGCTCCCGGCGGGCAGGCCGGCACGAGCAGCCGTATTGAAAATTATCTCGGCTTTCCGACCGGCATTTCCGGGCAGGCGCTTGCCGGGCGAGCGCAGGTTCAGGCGCAGAAATTCGGTGCCCGTATCGCGGTTTCGCGCATGGTGTCGTCACTCGACTGTTCCGTCCGTCCCTTCATATTGGAGTTGGAGGATGGTCAGACGCTGCGGGCGCGCTCCGTCGTGGTTGCAACCGGCGCTCGGTACCGACGCCTCAACATACCTGGCTATGAACGCTTTGAGGGCGCGGGAATTCAATACGCAGCCACAGCTATGGAGGCGAAGCTCTGTGCGGGACGCGATGCCGTCGTGGTCGGGGGCGGAAATTCAGCGGGGCAAGCTGCGGTTTTTCTTTCGCAGCATGTAGGTCACGTCCATCTTCTCGTTCGCAAGGGCGGCCTTGCCGCGACCATGTCCGATTATCTTGTTCAACGGATCGACTTGTCGCCGCGCATTACGCTGCACTCCTTTAGCGAGGTCATCGCGGTTTCAGGCGACCAGGTACTTGAAGAGGTTACATGGCGCGATCTGAGGTCCGGCGAGACGACCTGCATCGCGTGCGGGGCGCTGTTCGTAATGATCGGCGCTGAACCGAATACGGAATGGTTGCGCGAATGTCTTTCGCTTGATGAGAACGGATTTGTACTCACCGGACGGGATCAGGAGGGGCAGCCGCTCCAATCTCCGTATGAAACTGCCGTTCCCGGAATTTACGCGGTTGGAGATGTTCGGGCAGGCTCGATCAAGCGCGTCGCTTCAGGGGTTGGAGAGGGCTCGGTCGTAATTCAGGCAATACACCGCTTCTTGACGGAGCGAGCCTGAATTAAATGCCACGCGTCACATCGCCGGGCTGAGGGTCGGTCTCAGCCCGGCGATGTGAGCTGCACGCGCGTGTTTTTTTCAAAACAGGGCTCTATCCGCTTTCGCTCAAACGAAGCGCGGTATCGGCCCGCGCTGCGGCGTGCGGTCAGGCAGTTGAACTTCGGCCTCATCGATATAACACCATCCCCAGCCTTCGGGGGGATCATATCCTTCGATAATTGGGTGTTCTGTCCGTTCGTAATGCGAGCGCGCGTGGCGATGCGGGGAATCATCGCAACAACCCACATGGCCGCATTCCCTGCATAGCCGCAAATGAACCCACCAGCCGCCGATTTTCAGACACTCTTCGCAGCCAAGCGCACTTGGCGACACGATCCGAATGGTTTCAGCATTTGCATGTCTGCATCCTGACATTGATTTAGCCTTATTTTGTGTGTTTGAGCTCGCAGGAATGGGTGAAACCCACGCGGCAAGCTAAATAGCCCGAACCATCAGGTTCGGGATGGGCTGCGGAATGACGAGGCGGAACCGGGATCCGCGACCGGGATGTGTGCGGACCTCCATATGGTAGCCAAGCATTTGGCACGATTGCGCGACGATCCAGAGTCCCAGGCCAAGACCTTCACGCGAGGCGTCGCCCTGCTGGAAGGCGTTGAACATTCTTAATTGCGTAGCCCCATCGATACCCGGCCCGGTGTCGATCACATCAATGGCGAATGAGCACCCGATTTTGCGGCAGCCTACCACGACGCCCCCGGCAACGGTGTGCTTAACGGCGTTTCCGATCAGGTTCGACAGAATGGTAAGCAATATCGCGGAATTGCTCCGGATTAGATAGCAGGGTCGCACAAAACTTAGGCTCAGCCGCTTTTCCAAGGCGAAAGGAGCCCAATCGGCTTCAAGGTGGTCGAAGAGCGCCGCAAGTGAGAGATGGTCTGAGCCCGTAGTTTCTACCATTTACGAGTAGAGCCTTGGGCCGTTTTGATGCCCTTCACTGGGCGTGATGGCAACAACCGTATTGGGGG
>NZ_SNWD01000014.1 GCF_004361835.1 Stakelama pacifica | reverse complement strand
TCTCTCCGCCCGATTAACCCGGCAAACGCCTTGCACCATCACGCAGCACCGTCAACCAACCATAGCTGCACTGCAACAAAACGGGACGAATTGCGGGACTTAGCCTGAGGAATCGAACTTGTCGCGCTTACGCCGTCCCATCAGCAGATTGCGTTCGAACCGGGCGCGGCTCTGCGCATAATAGGATTGGAGAAAGGCGCGGTCGCGAACATTGTCCCAGCGGCCGAGCTTCCCCCGAATCGCATCCGCCACGGTCCGGATCGTTTCTTCTTCGTCGCTTCGCAGGACCGCCTCGAGCCGTTGCAGTTCATACTGGCCGTATACGCTGAGCTCCGCATCGCTGAACATCAGCAGGTCGGCGCGATCGCCGGTATGCGCGACAAGATCGATGCCGAGATCCTGTTTCGGACTTTCCACCACCCAGGTTCCGCCGATCAGATCGCCCGCCCGCAGCCGGTCGCGATTGAAGACGGGGAAGAAAAGGAACAGGCACGACCAGCCGAGGCCAAGCGCCACCGTCCATCGATCGACAAACCCTTCCGCCGCGCCGAAGCCGAGAAACATCAGCGGGAGAAACACCTCCAGTTCGCGCATCATATTGCGAGCGACCACCGCAGCGCCGGTCAGCCGGCCGCCATCGCGCGCCACGACGCGCAGGTTCGCCCGCCTTTTGCCCGGCGTGGCTGCGCGGCGTCCGCTTTCGAACCAGATGAAATAGAAATTGCGCAGCAGGAAAAAACCGAGCAGCCAGATGATCGCGATCACGCTGGGATAGCGGGTGCGGGCCACGAAAAATGCTGCGACCGCCAACAGGGTCAGAAGGGTCAGACAGGCAAGAATGATGACCATGTCGAGCGCGAACGCGCCCGCACGGGTGCCTGCGCTCGCCAGCTGCAGGTTCAGCGGCACCCCCTCAGGCGTGATGAGCCGACGTATCAGCTGCGGCTCGGTTTCGGTGCGCCGCTTCTGCTGCTTTCGCGCGCGTTTAGCCATGACGGCGCCCCGCAAGGCTGAAATAGCCGATCCAGAGCAACACCATCACTCCGGCGATGGCGAGGCGGGCATCGTCCTGGCGGATCAGCTGCCGCCCAAATCCTTCGAGCAGCCCCGCGATCAGCAGCATCAGGATGACCCCGATCATCACGACTGCCGCACGCCGTCCGGCCAACGCTGCGGCTGCCATCCGGGACTGTTCGCCCGGAAAGGCGACGGCGCGACCGATATGCAGCCCGGCGGCGGCGGCAAGGATGATCGCGCCGAATTCGGTCGTGCCATGGATCGACAGCCAGCCGAGCAGGCCGATCCCCAGCCCATGCGGCACATAGACCGCGAACAATGCGCCCGCCATCGCGCCGTTCTGCGCGACCAGTAACAGCGTCGGGATGCCGAGCGCAAAGCCAAGCGCGAATGCCAGAATCGCGATCTGCGAATTATGCGTGAACAGCGCGGTGGCGAAGATTTCGAGGCCGCCCTTTTGTGGTGCGTCATAGAGCGATTCGCGCAGCGCTTCCGTACTGGCCTGCATATCGCGGCCCGCCGCCAGTTCTTCCGAAATGATCGCGTGGAACCAGGACGGATCGTGGCTGACCAGCTGATAGCCGGCAAAAATCGATGCGATCAGCAGCAGGCTCGTCACCAGAATTTCAGGGAGCAGCGCGCGAACCGCCTGCGGCCAGCCGCTGCGAAAGAAATCCGCCATCTGGAGCGGCCAGGAATCGCGGCAGCCATAGAGGATGAAATAAGCGCGCGTCGAAAGGCTTTCGAGATACGCGATCATCGCTGCGTCGAGCGAGGTTTCGCGCGCGACCGACAGCGCCGACAAGGTCGCGCGATAGAGGCGCGGAAGCGCGATCAGCTCTTCCTCGCTCAGCTTTCTCGGCGATTTCTTCTCGACCCGGTCGAGCAGTTCCTCAAGCGTCGCCCAGTCGGTCGCGCGCTCTTCGCGGAAATGATGCGCGGTGAATAAGGGGGCGGGGGCGGTCATGCGCGCATCCTCAGCCGGAGATAGTGTTCGACCAGCGCGAGCGGCAGCGCATCGTGCCGCGCCTCGATCACGTCGATGCCGAGGCGGCGCAGCCGTTCGATCACGATCCGCCGTTCGCGCAGCAACACGCTCGCCACGTTCGATCGCACCACGTCATCGGCCTGTTCGGGCCGTGCCCGTTGCAGGTCGATCAGTTCATTATCCTCGAACAGCACAAACAGGACGCGGTGGCGCTTCAGCATCCGCCGCGCAGCGGCGACCATCAGCTCGGCGGCGGTGGGGTCAGTGAATTCGGTGAACAGGATGATCAGCGAGCGCTGATGCAGCCGCCCGTCGAGCGTGATGAGCGAGAGGGTGTAATTGCTCTCCTCCTGCGTATAGTCGATCGCGCTCGCCGCCTGTTGCAGCCGGGCAAAGCCCTTCGCGCCCGTAATCGTGCCGCTATCTGCCTGAGGCCGCGCGCCGAAAGAGAAGAGGCGCACCCGGTCGCCCGATCGCAATCCGACAAAGGCAGTAAGCAGCGCCGCCGATACCGCGCGGTCGATACGCGGCACGCCGTCCAGCGGGTCGGACATCGCGCGGCCCGCATCGACGGCGAGCACGATGCTGTTCGCCCGCTCGGTACGATATTCGCGGGCGAGCAGCGAGATATGGCGCGCTGATGCCTTCCAGTCGATCGTGCGCCGCTCCATACCCGGCTGAAAATCGGTCAGCGCCTGAAATTCGCTGCCGTCGCCGCTTTCGAGGCGCATGCGTTCGCCCATCTGGCTGCTGCGCAGATATTGGCGCATCCCCTGTTCGCGCACCGGGCCAAGGTCGGGTGCGATGATGACCGGCTGGTCGAGCCGACGGCTCTTCTGACGCCATGCCAGCCCCAGCGGCCCGTGGCGGCGAGCCCAGATCCGTCCGAGGTTCGCGCGCCCGCGCCGGGCAGCGACAAAGCCGCCATCGGGGGCGGGGGTGAGCGGGCCCTCGGCCTCGACCGCAAAGCGGGTCCGTGCCGAAGCGGGCGGCGTCGGATCGATCCGCTGTCCGATGGCGACCGTCCCCGGCACCTCCACCGCTAGCGTTTCTGTCCTGATGCCGGGTGTCAGCAGCGCGTCTGCGACGATCAGCACCACGATCAGCACGATCCACAAGAGGATCAGCGCCCATCCCGCTGGAAATATGACGCCCAGCGCCAGCGCGACCGGCGCTGCCGCCGCGACGCAATATACCGCGCGGGAAGTGGGATAGATCAACGCGGAGCCTCGATCGAATCGATCAGCCCGGCGATGATGTCGTCGGTACGCCGCCCGTCGATTTCGGCGGTGGGCGACAGGATGACGCGATGGCGCAGCAGCGGCAAAGCGAGCAGCTTCACATCGTCGGGAATGACGTAATCGCGTCCCTCCAGCGCGGCGGCGGCGCGCGCAGCGGCGGCCATCGCCGATGCGGCGCGCGGGCTGGCGCCGGTCGCCAGGTCGGGATGGTCGCGGGTCGCGCGGATCAGGTCGACGATATAGGCGATGATTTCCTCGACCAGTCTCACGTCGCTGACCGAGGCGATGGCGCGCGCGATCATATCGGCATCGGCGACCTGTTCGACGCCGCTGTCTTCGGCGCGCGGGGTGCCGCTGCGCGCGCCATATTGGGCGACGATGGCGCGCTCCGCCTCGATCGTGGGATAATCGATTGCGAGCTTGAACAGGAACCGGTCGAGCTGTGCCTCGGGGAGCGGATAGACGCCCTGCTGCTCGATCGGATTCTGCGTCGCGACCACGGTGAAGCGGTCGGACAGCGTCTCGGTGCGCCCGTCGATCGTCACGCGCCGTTCCTGCATCGCTTCGAGCAGCGCGGCCTGCGTCTTGGGCGGCGTCCGGTTGATCTCGTCAGCGAGCAGCAATTCGCAAAACACCGGTCCCTTGGTCAGCGCGAAGGTTGAGGTCTGGAAATTGAACAGGTTCGACCCGATGATATCGCCGGGCATCAGATCGGGGGTGAACTGGATTCGCCCGAAATCGAGGCCCAGCGTGCGCGCGAAACTCTGCGCCAGCAATGTCTTGGCGGTGCCCGGCGCGCCCTCGAGCAGGACATGGCCCGAGGAAAACAAAGCGACGGCGAGAAAGCGCACGATCGGCGCTTCTCCGATCACTGCCTTGGCGATTTGCGTCTGGATCGCTTCGCCCAGGTCGCGGACATGGTTCATTCGGTCATTTCCCTTCGCCAGTCATCGAGGTCGCGGGCCGCATCGAGCAGCGCCGCATCGTTGCGCGCGTCGCGGGCGCGCATTGCAAGGTCAGTGAATTTCGGGTCCGCATCGCCCGATCGCGCGTCGAGCCAGTCCGCGCGCTGATCGGCATTCAGCCCGGCGGGCGCATGCAATCGCCGCGCGGTCCAGTCGCGCACCCAATCGGCATAGGCATTGCCCGCCCGATGCGTCTTGCCTGCAAGCCGGGTGAGGGCAGCGATATTGTCGGCAAGCGCTCGCTTGCCCGGCACCACTGCACGCGCCTCACGCCGCACCGGTCCGAACCGCGCCGCACCCGCCACGATCGCCATCAGCGCGGCGGCAAGGATTGCGATCGTCACTGCAACAAAGGGCGGCAGGAACATCAGCTTGATGAGATTGCGCTCGCCGGGGCGATAATGCAGCGTAGTGTCGAATCCGACAAAGCCCGGGTCCGCCGGATTGAGCGCGCCGACCATGTCCAGCGCGGCGCGCGCGCCGTTTTCGGTCTTCAGCGCGCGATTGTTGAGGATATCCGGATCGGCGAGAATATAGACCTGTTGCTCGTCCGTCAGCCGTCCCAGGACGATCCCCTTGCCCGTCGTGGTGATGAGCGGTTCGATGCCCTCGCCATCGATCGTCTGTGTCAGACCGGGCACCGGCGCGGGGAGGTGGCGGACAAAGCCCGTGGGCGCGATCAACGCGGCAGGCGATTCGAAGCGGATCGAGAGCCCTTTCCGGCCTAGAAGCTTCTCGATCGGCATCGATCCGATCGGCCCGGTCCGCTTCACCCGATTGCGGGTAAAGGGCGTGCGGCTTACCTGCCATTTGGGCAGGACGATCAGGGTGGGGCGGGAACCGTTGGTACGCGCCGCCAGAATATGGTGAAGGTCCTGCGCGCTTCCCCCGACTTCCGGCGTCAGGATCAGCAGCGCCGTCGCGCCCTGATCCGCTGCGCTTTCCACCAGAAACGTCTCGCCGCGCGGCATCAGGTCGATCAGGCGGCGAAGCCCGTAAAACCCCTCGCCGCTGCGCGTTTCGACAGGGGGCGGGCGGTCGAAACTGTTCGACAGTTCATCGCGAAACCCGCTCATCAGCAAAAAGCCGATGCCGAGCAGCAGCCCGGCGCCGATCAGCACGAGCACCATGGCCCGCGTGAACGGGCTTTCGGAACGGGGGGACGATATCGCGCTCATACCGGTTTGAGCGCGAACTCCGCATAATCGCGCCGAGCTGCCTCCCAATCGGCGCGGGCGAGGGGACGGCGCGCGAATAGGCTGCGTTCCACCGCCGCCGCGATTCGTCCGAAGATCGCGCCTGCCTGTGCCGGAAGCGCCGAAAGCGCGGCGATGTCGCGGCTGGTAAGCGACGGTCGTAGCAATTCGCCCCGCCACCTGCCGATATCCTCGATCGATCGAAACAGGATCAGATGAACCGCTTCGTCATAGCGACCGTCTGCGGCAAGCGCGTCCGCCGCCTCGAGCAGTGAGCGCGCTGCATCCGCTTCGGGACGCCATTCGGGCTCGGCAGCGGCGGACGAACGGCGGTAGATCAGTCCGGCAATATATCGGCGCGCGGGCGGGAACAGCGCGCTGAACAGCATCGCCAGCAACACCAGTGCGATGATGACCAGCAGCGCCGTCCATAACGGCCCCAGCGCCTTTACCAGCGAACCGATCGTGTGGAGCAGGTCGAGCAGCCATTGCGGCGGCGGCGCCTGCTGTGGCGGGGGCGGAAGGTCGAACTGGATGCTTTTGTCGGTCAGCAACTGGCGATGCGCGTCGGCAACCGCGCTGTCGGTCGGAAAGCGGGCATATGCTGTATCGGCGGCCGTGCCGCTCGCCCCTGCCATAATCGTGCCCCCGTTTGCCCTTCCGCCCGGTCGCGCCGCAGATGATGCGATCCGGGGCGCGGTTGCATCGATTTGGCGCAAATCCGACCGCAGGAGCAACCATTTTCGGCACCTTTCGGCGCGCTTTTATCACGCCCGGTTTGAAATGCCTGCTATCACACGCATATTGAAATATGCGAGCGAATGAACGCTCGCGGGTAAGGAGAGGCGGTTGTCGCAGGATCGAACGATACAGGATGCGCCTCGGCGAGCGAGGGCGGGACGTCCGCCCGATCCCGCCAAGGATCTCGCCATCATGCAGGCGGCACGCGAGCTGTTCTTCGAGCGCGGTTTCGGCGGCACTACGATTGAGGAAGTCGCCGCGCAGGCCGGCGTGTCGAAAGTGACCGTTTATAAGCGCTTTTGCGACAAAGAGACGCTGTTCGAAAATTGCGTGCGAAAGGAAATCGGTCGGCTCGCCGAGGCGTTTGACGGCGGCAGCGTCCATCCGAGCGAGGGGTTGGAGTGTCGCCTGAACGATTTCGGCATGAAGCTGATGGGGTTTCTGACGCGGGCGAATTATGTCGCGCTTGACCGCGTTCTGTCACAGGAATTCGCCATGATGCCCGAACTGGGACGGCGTTTGTATCAGGCGGGACCGGCGCAATCGCGCGCGAAGCTCGCCGAGGTGCTGGCCGAAGCATGTGACGAAGGGATTTTAGCGTGCGAGGATCCTGTCCGGGCAGCGTCGGACCTGTTGTCGCTCTGGCGTGGTGCGATCGAGGTTGAATTGAAGTTCGCCATTCGCAGAAATATTGACGAGGCGACCGCTCGCGATCATGTCGAGCATGGAACGAGAACCTTTTTGCGCGCGTATCAACCGCGACAGGATTGAGGAGCGAATATGAAATCCCTTATCGCACTTGCCGCCACCGGCCTTTTGCTCACTGCTTGCAGCAGCGAACCTGCCGCGCCCGAAAATACGCAGCAGCAACAGACCATCGCTCCCGAAAACAATGTCGCGATGAAGGTCGCCGCGATGTCGGAACAGGAGCGTAATGTCGTGATGATCCGCGCCATCCGCGACGCCGGGTCCGACTGTCAGGGCGTGGTCAAATCCGAAGCCTATCCCGATGCCGGGCCGAATGTCTGGCGCGCACAGTGCCAGAGCGGCGAATGGCATATGGTCCAGATCCAGCCCGACGGCACCGCCAATGTGACGAGCCGCCGCGACTGATACCGAACTGCAATAATCCGGACTCACTACCGGAATCGTCATCGCGAGAAGCGCAGCGATGCGGCGATGTGCACGCCGCTGCGGCATTGCCGCGCCCCTGTTGGGGCTCGCAATTGTCGCTGCGCTTTTCGCAAACGCGGTTCTGGTTTGTAGGGTAGCAGACGGTATCGGCCCCGGCCTACGCCGGGGCGACGATTGTGGTGCGGTTTGGGTTAGCCTCGGGCAGACGCTTGCGGCCCCGGCCCGCTCGGGGGCGGCAATTGCGGAAATCGCTGTGCATATAAGCCGCTGACACCATGCCTCGCGCCGGCGGAGGCCGGGGCCGCAAGCGTGTGGCGCTATGGTTGCGCGGAGCGGTGGCGGCCGGTGCGGCTTGATGCGAGGCTGCGGGCAGCGTGGCGCTCTGGATTGCCTGACTTCGGTACAATCGGTCACGATCAGCGCAGATTGGTATAAGGTGCGTCGATCGGTACGCGACCGCTTGCCGGATCGCGCATCCCGGCGCTAGGGCGCTTGTATGCGCGACCCGGAATCCTCGCATGATTCGAGCCTTTCGGCACAAATCGTTGCGCGCCTTTCGGGGGCTATACGCAATCGGATGATCCCTGCAGCGCAAGATCGGACCATTGCGGTTCTTCCGCGCGGACGCCGCCAATGGGCGATCGGTTCCGCTATCGTGCTGATGATCGCCGGCATCCCGCTGACAACGGCAGTATTTGCCAATGTCGAGCGGCACGCGGCCGACCGAAACTATTCGGAGCTGACGAAGCGCGCACGCCCGCTGCTACGTTCCTTTGCGGCCGATGGAAAGGCGCGTGCGATGCTTGCGCGGGCAATGCATCGCCCCGGCCCCGCCGCGACGATCGACCGGCTGGCGGCGGTGCTTCCCGAGGAGGCGATGCTGGTGTCGGTGGTGCGTGGTGCCGATGGAGCGTTGACGCTCGTCCTTGCTACGAATGACCCTGATCGATTGCGGGGGGCATTGCGTCGCGATCCCGGTTTCGCGAAATTGCGTGATCGCGGTCAGCGACAGGGCGATGGCGTGATGCTGGTGACACTGGCGGAAACGCCGTGAAGACCGGATATCCGCTTGCTGCCGTCATGGCCGGGCTTGTTGCCGCGCTCTGTCTCGCGCCGATCGCTACCCATGCGCTTTCCCGCCGCGATCACGCGACGGCGCGACTGGCCGAGCTGCGCGACCGGGTAGCGCTTGCACAGGCGCCTCGCGCGCCGCTGGTGCGCGCGGAAAGTGCCTGGCGTGGGGCGGATGCCGGAGAGGCCGCAGCGAAGATCGAGGCGCGTATCCGCCGGTCGGCCGCCGGGCAGGGCGTGCTGGTCGAAACGAGCGAGGCGCAGCCTGCGCCAAACGGGCTTAGCCAGATCCATCTGTCGCTATCGGGGAGCGAACGCGCCGTGCTGACGCTGTCCGACGATCTTGTACGGCAAAGCCCGATGCTGCGTTTTTCCAGCTGGCGGGTGGAATCGATTGCACAGGGGCAGGTCCGGCTGGACGCGATCATGGTGGCGCCATGGCACGCCTGACCCGTTTCGAAGCCGGTGCGCTCGGCCTGTCGCTGCTGGCGGCGGTCATCTTGCCGCTCGCGATACTGTCGTTCGACTCGCCTGATCTCTCCGGCGCCGCGGCGGCAGGCGGCAAAGCGACGCCCCTGCGGCCGGATGCGGTGCCTGAACCGCTTGCGCTATATGCCCGCCCGCTCTTCGCGCCACCCCCCCTGGCCGTGGACGGCATTCCTCCCGCCGATGCTCCGGTGCTGATCGGGATTGCGGGCAGGATCGGCAGCGATGCGGTGGCGTTCGTGCGGGGCGCGAGCGGCGAGAGCCGCACCCTGCGGCCGGGCGAAGGGATGGATGGATGGCAACTGGTCTCGCTCTCCGCCGATGCCGCTTATTTCGCGCGCGGACGCGACCATGTGCGCGTCAGCGTTCCTTCGGCGCCGGGGGACGATGGGGCCGAAACCGGCTCTGATCCCGATCAGTAAATCCCGTCAATCTCGACCGTCAGGCGTGGCCCCGGCGGGTTGATCAGCAGGCTGCCTTTCTCGCCCAGCGCCTGTTCTTCCTTTCGCAACCGGGCATATTTGGCGTTGGCAAGCGCAGTCGCATCGTCACGGTCGCGCAGGATGGTGGGTTTCAGAAATACGAACAAAACCCGCTTTGTCTGCTGCTCGCTGCGCGATTTGAACAATTCGCCCACGACGGGAATATCGCCGAGCAGCGGCACGCGCTGCTCGCTATGCTGGCGATCGTCGGAAATCAGCCCGCCCAGCACGATCGTCTGGCTATTATCGGCAAGCACCGTGGTCGTGATCTGCCGCCGGTTGGTAATGATGTCCGAAGCTGTGGTGAGCTGGGTCGGCGAGATCGAGGACACTTCCTGGCTGACGTCGAGCCGCACCACTTCGCCCGCATTGATCCGCGGAATGACTTTCAGCGTGATGCCGACATCCTTGCGCTCGATCGTCGTATAGGGCGTGGCCGAGGCGCTGTTGGTCAGGATCGAGCCGGTGACGAAGGGGACGTTCTGACCCACCACGATCTGCGCCGCTTCATTGTCGAGCACCGTCACCTGCGGCGTCGAAAGCAGATTGGCGTTGGTCGAGGTGCCGAGCGCATTGACCAGCACCGAAAAATCGTCGCCGATCGCGACATTGGCGGTAAGCCCGGTGCTGAGCGCGCCTCCGGCAGTGACGCCCAGCGTTTTGAGGATATTGCCGAGCGAAAATCCGGCGGTGTCGAACGACGTCCCGCCGCCTTCGACATTGGTCAGCGCGCCCGCGGTCAGGCCGAGCTGAACGCCCAGCTTCTCCGCCTCGTCCCCGGTTATCTCAGCAATCGCCGCCTCGATATGCACCTGCGGCCGGCGGACATCGAGGTCGCGGATCAGCGGTTCGATCGAAGCGACAGCCTTGGGCGTGCCGCGCACCACCACTGCATTCAGTTCGGGCGCGGGCTGTACCGTCATATCGGGAGTCGAAAAGCCTTGCGGGGCGGGGGTATTGCCGCTCGCGCTGCTCGTTCGGGAGATGCTCGTCGAGCCTTGCGACAAGCTGCCGCTTCCCGACGAGCCGCTGGTCAGCGCCGCCATCGCGTCGGTCGTGCTGGAAAGCGAACCTGAATCGCTCATCGGGATAGCGGTGTTGAAGCGCGAACCCGACAGGCTGCGCGCGACCGGATTGGTCGCCGTTTCCTCGCCGCCCAGCACGCCGCGAAGCACTTCGGTAACCGATTCGGCATCGGCATAGTTCAGCCGGAACATGCGCGTGACCGGGGTGGCGCCGCCGGGCTTGTCCATGCTCGCCACCATGCGCCGGGCATCGGCGACGGCGGCGGGGGTGCCGCGCACGATGACGCTGTTGCTGCGTGCATCGCCCGCGACCTTCGCGCCGTTTTCATCCATTACGCCCTGAAGCGCGGTCGCGACCTGCAGCGCGTTGCCGTTTTCGAGCGGGATGACCGCGAAGCTCGACCCGCCGCCGCCGTCGAGCGAGCGGACCAGCGCTTCGATTCGACGGACATTGTCCGAATAATCGGTGACGACGATGGCATTGGGACTTTTGAGCGGCTCCACGCTGCCGAAGGTCGCGACCAGCGGGCGCGCAATCCGCGCCGCATCGTCCGAAGGCACGTTCGACAGCCGGATCATGCGGGTGACCAGTTCCTGCCCGCCCGCACCCTGACGCGGCACTCCGCCGTCGCGTACCGCCGCTGCCTGCGGGACGATCCGCCATGCGCGTCCCGACCGGACGGCGGCAAAGCCGTTGGCGCGCAGCACCGACTGGAACAATTCCCACACGCCCGAAGGTGACAGCGGTTCGGCGGAAGTGACCGTCACCATGCCCTTTACCGAGGGATCGAGGATCAGCGTGCGGCCGGTAAGGCGCGAAATCTGTTCGGCGACCTGCGCGATATCGACCCCGCGCATATTGACGACGATATCGGCGGGCGCGCTCTGCCCGATGGCTGTCGCGGGGATCATCCCGCACAAGGCGAGGGCGGCGGGAAATTGGCGGATGGATTTCAACACGATACAGCCTTTAACGGGTCGGAACGGTGACGGTAATCGTCCTGCCGTTCCGTAATATCTGGACCTGGGCATTGCCGCTTGCTGCAGCGGCGGCGAGCGCGGACTGGGCAGAGGCGGGGTCGGAAACGCTCTGCCCGTTGACGGAGGTGATGACGTCGCCGCTGTTGAGCCCCGGCGGCGCATTGTCGCCGATGCGATAGCCCTGCGAAGTCGGTTGCGCGTCGAAGCGGGACAGAAGGTCGGCGGGATCCGGCTGCGGCGCTGATGTGACCGGAGAGGCGGAGGCAGGCGCGCCGGTATCGGTCGCAGGTGCGCCGCCGGGATCGGGAAAAGCGAGATATTCCATCCGCCCGCCATTGTTCAGGATTACCCGATCGCGGCGGATCGCCGCAATCGTCGCGTTGCCCAATGTATCGCCGACCGCATAGTTTTTCGGCTCAGCATCGCCCAGCTTGATGAAGGCGGTGGACTGAGCGGTGGGGATCGTGAAGATCACGCCTTTCAGCTCGGCGGCGATGGTCGTCGGTTCGCTGGCTTCGGTAACAGTCGCTTTTCCGAAGGGAGAAAGTGCGATCGCCGGCCCCCCGTCGTTCGACGCGCGCACCGGCTTTCCGGCTGTCGGCACGGTGATCGCACCGGTTCCCGCATGTCCCGCGAGCCGCCAGGTCAGCCCTGCCAGCGCGAAGGCCACCGATATGATCATTGCCACGGCGACAAGATCGATTGCAGTTCGCGTCTGGCGCGGCGAAAGGCGGAGGGCAGCGATCATCGGGTCGCACCGATATCAAGAAAACCGTCGAGCGTCGCCAGCGGCGCCTTTCCCGCCAGCCCCACCGAAATTGCGACGCGCGCGATATCGGGGTCGGACGTCGGCACCTGCTCGGTCGAAACCTGCCATTGCCGGTTGAGCATCTCGACGCTGCTCCGCGTGGCTTCGGGGGCACCGGTCTGAAGCTCGGCAAGGCGGTTCTGCGCGATCAGCATCGCGGTGGTACGATTTTGTACCCCGAGCGTCGAATCGATATGGCTTTCGACCGCACCCATCAGGCCGACCGTGGCAATGGCGAGCACCGCCAGCGCGACGAGCGCCTCGATCAGCGAAAATCCTGCCTCCTGCCGGGTCATGCGGCGGGCACCGATGTGGTGGTCGTGGTCAGGCCGTCATAGCGCACCAGCCAGCGTTCGTCGCCAGCCAGAATCGTTGCGGAGATCGGCTCGCCCGATCCGTCGACACCCAGGATGATCGGCGGACGCTTGCTGAATTTCACCAGCATTCCGCCGGGCAGCCTGTGGAATGCCAACGCATCATCGGTGCGCGGCACCCATTTGCCGCCCTCCAGCGTGGCGAAGCCATAGCCATTGTCTCGCACGGTCAGCGCGGTCAGCCGATCGCCCAGCATCGCATCGTCGGCGGCTGCCTGAAGCCGGGTGGCAAGCGCATGCGCCTCCGCCTCTGCGCTGGGCGCGCGCGTGGCGGCGCCGATGCCCAGCGACACTGCGCCTGCCGCAATCCCGATAATCGCGAGCACGATCAGCATTTCGATCAGCGTCATGCCGCGCTCATCCCGCTGGTCGGGCCGGCTGATGATGTCCCCCCCGGACATCGTCTATTCGCGCTTGCCGTCGATGTCCGCGTCGATGCCCTCGCCGCCGGGCTTTCCGTCCTTGCCCAGCGAAACGATGGTGAACCCGCCCGGACCGCCGGTTTTATAGACGTACGGATTGCCCCAGGGGTCCTGCGGCATCTCACCCAGATAGCCGTCAGGTGCCCAGTTGCGCGGAACGGGCGGCGTCGTCGGCTTTTCCACCAGCGCCTTCAGCCCCTGCTGCTCGGTCGGGTAATCGCCATTGTCGAGCCGGTACATTTTCAGCGCCGATGAAATCGTCTTGATGTCGGTCTTCGCGACCGTCACCCGCGCCTCATCGGGGCGGCTGATCACATTGGTGACGATCAGCGCGCCGACGATCGCGATGATCGCCAGAACGACGATCATTTCGACGAGCGTCAGCCCGGTTTCGCCATGTGCAATCGGACGGCGCTTGCGACAATCGCCGCGTGCTGCCACGGTGTAACAATTCTGTTTTGAAACTATGCGCATTCCCGTCCCATGCGTCCTATCCGTGAAAGCAATGTTACAATCCCAGACCCAGCCGAGGGAAGGGTGCCGCGCGACCGCGGAATATGGGCGATTTCCGACACGGGTATCAGCATAGTCGATCCGGACGGTCCGGCAACGATTCTCGTTCCCGGCGAATCGGTGCGCTTGCTTGCCGTCGATCTGCCGCTGGCCAGCCGGGCGAAACGGCGCGAGGCATTGCCCTTCGCGATCGAGGATCGGATCGCCGATTCGCCAGACCGGGTCCATCTCGCGCTGGGCGTGGAAGTCGCCCCGAAATGCTATCTGGTGGGCGTCGTCGCGCATGACCGGATGGAAGCGTGGATAGCGATCGCCGAGGCTGCCGGGCTCGGCCATGCCGCAATGGTCCCCGACATGCTGGCGCTGCCGGTTCCGGAGAAGGAGCAATGGGCGGTTGAGGTCGCGGGCGCGCGTGCGCTGGTGCGCACCGGCGACGGTGCCGGTTTCGCACTTCCCGCAGCGATGCTCGAAGGGGCGTGGCGCCGGGCGGGTGAGCCGGCAGTGATCGGCTATGGGACGCCGCTGCCCGAAACCATGGGCGCGGCGCGAGCGCCCGGCGATATCGCGCGCGAGCTCGCCCGGCCGGCGCTGGACCTCAGGCAGGGCATCTATGCGCGACGTGGCGGCAGGTCCACGAGCGGGGCGGGGCGGCGGCTCGGCTGGATTCTCGGCATCGGCCTTGCAGCGCATGCGACGATCGCCGCCGCCGATACGATGATGCTTCGCACGATCGCTGACCGGCGCGAGGCGGAAGTGCGCACGCTGGCCGCGCAAATGGCACCGGGGGCTGCGCTGGACGGCGATCCGCGCGACAGCGTGCCCGGAATGCTCCCGGCACCCGCGGGCAATGATCGGTTTCTGCCGCTGCTCGACCGTATTTCGACCGCGCTCGGCCCGGTCGCGCCTGCGATCGCGATGCATTCGATTGCCTATCGCGCGAATGCCATGACGCTCGATATGGGAACGCTGGAACCCGATGCGGTGCCGCGAATCCGCGCCGCGCTGGCCGACGCCGCGATCGATGCGTCGGTCACCAACGCACCCGACGGGTCAATACGTGTGGAAGCGAAGCTGCCATGAGCCGCATACGAATCATCGAACGCAGCGGAATAGAAGCAGCGCTGGCGCGGCTGGACGGCTGGTGGAGCGCGCGCAGCGCGCGCGAGCGGGTGATGGTCGGGACGCTGGGCGTCCTGATGGCAGCGCTGATCCTGATTTTCGGCGTGGTAAAGCCGCTGCAATCGGCGCGCACCGAGGCGCGAAACGATATCCGCGCTTATGAAACGCTGCTCGCCCGGATGCGCGCTGCCGGAACGCTGGTCGTCAATGCACCGCAGCAGCCCGAAGGCACGCCGGACCAGATCGTCGCGCAGGCGGCGGCGGGCGCAGGGATCGCGGTGACCGTGACCGGGGCCGGCGAAGCCCCCATCGCAAAGGCAGAGGGCGTTCCTTATGACGGGCTGGTCCGCTGGCTTGCCGATGCGACGCGCGCCGGGCTGAGCGTCCGCGATGCGCGCATCGTGAAGGCGAATGCCCCGGGCCGGGTGGATGCGGTGGTGGAGTTCGCGCGATGACCGAGACGATCACCATCATCGATACGGCCGTGCCGGCGACATTGCCTTATGGCTTCGCCCGGCGAAACGGGGTGCTGCTTCGCCCCGCCGATACGCCCGGCATGAGCGAATGCCTGTTCCGCCCCGATGCGCCGCTCGATGCGCTGATCGAGGTGCAGCGGATCGCGCCCCACGCGCCGCAGCGCGAGGTCGAGCCGACCGCTTTCGACGAGGCGCTTGCCGCTGCCTATGCCGACCGGGCGGGCATGGCCGCCGATTTCGATATGGACGCAACCGATCTCGCCGCGCTCGCCGACAGCGCGGCGCAGGTCGACGATCTGCTCGACAGCCGCGACGATTCGCCGGTCATTCGCCTGATCAACGCGCTGCTGATGGAGGCGATCAAGGAGGGCGCGTCGGACGTGCATGTCGAGACGCAGGAAAAGCGGCTGATCGTGCGCTTCCGCGTCGACGGCGTGCTGCGCGACGTGCTGGAGCCGCAACGCGCGCTCGCCCCGCTGCTCGTCAGCCGGATCAAGGTGATGGCGAAGCTCGACATCGCCGAAAAGCGGATTCCGCAGGATGGCCGCGTGACGCTGCGCATCGGCGGGCACGATGTCGATGCGCGCGTTTCGACGATCCCCACGCAGCATGGCGAGCGGGTGGTGCTTCGCCTGCTCGAACGCGGCGGGATGACGCTCGATATGGCAGCGCTGGGCATGAGCGAGCGCGATCGCGAGACCTTTGCCCGGCTGCTCGACCGCCCGCATGGGATGCTGCTCGTCACCGGGCCGACGGGATCGGGCAAGACCACCACGCTCTACACCGCGCTCACCCGGCTGAACGACCGCAAGCGCAATGTCATGACGGTCGAGGACCCGATCGAATATGAACTTGCCGGGATCGCCCAGACTCAGGTCAATCCCAAGACCGATATGACGTTCGCGCGCGGGCTTCGCGCGATCCTGCGTCAGGACCCGGACGTCATCATGGTCGGCGAAATCCGCGATCAGGAAACCGCAGAGGTCGCGGTCCGCTCCTCGATGACCGGCCATTTCGTGCTTTCGACGCTGCATACCAACAGTGCGGTGGGTTCGATCACCCGCCTGATCGATATGGGCGTAGAGCGCTATCTGCTTGCCCCCATGGTGGTCGGGCTGGTCGCGCAGCGGCTGGTGCGCAAATTATGCCCCGAATGCCGCGTGGAGGATGTCGCGAGCGAAGCCGATTCGGTGCTGCTGGGACGCGCCCTTGCCGTGGGGGAACGGATCTGGCGTGCTGCCGGGTGCGATGCCTGCCACAGCGAGGGCTATCGCGGGCGTGCCGGCCTGTACGAGGTCGTCGCGGTCGATGATCGGTTACAGGGCATGATCCATGACGGCGCGTCCGAGGCCGATCTGGAGCGCGAGGCGCGGAAGGCTAATCCCAGCCTGCTCGCCGATGGCGTCGCCAAAGTGCGGGCAGGGCTGACCAGCGTCGACGAGGTTGCCCGCGTAACCCGGGACGAGGGCTGATGCGCGCGCCACCAGAGGGAACGAAAATGTGGCGCGCGCCGCTCAGACCCGGGAAATCAGCACTTCAGAAACGTCTTGGTAAAGATCACCGTACCATTGAACGATACAGTCAGTTTGACGCCGTGTGGAATGCCCCAGGTCGTGCACAGGCTGATACAGGCCTGAAGCGAGGCGCCGTCGGGAATCCACGACGGGACCGGCAGACAATATTTGCCGACCAGCGGGATATCGAGGCAAATCTGATGATTTTGAACCGAAACCGTGATGCAGCCGCCGCTGACCGAAAATTCGCCGCTGGCATGCATGTCGATTGCAGAAAGATCAGCGGCGGAACCCGGCGCCTGCAATTTGAACGTTTCGTTATGCCGTCTTGCAGCGTCAAGCGCGGCATCGATCTTATCCTGATCAAATTGTGCATAATCGGCCATGACATAGTCTCCTGTTGTCTTCCCACTGGATTGGGAAGTACGAAGACGTTGCCTAAAGTATTGTTTAAAGGTAGAAATTCCGCTCCATTATGGTTGACGCAAATATGTCATGCTGCATCACTGGCCGTTTATCGCGGCGCTTTGCTTCCGGATTGGTTCAGATTTTCTGACGGTGTTACCGGTTATCCGGAAGGGGGCAGCTAGATGCCTGCTTTTGCTTATAAAGCAGCCGACCGGAACGGGGCGAATCGCAAGGGCGTGATCGAGGCGGCGTCGCCCGCCGCCGCCCGGGCGATGCTGCGTGATCAGGCGCTGCTGCCGCTATCGGTGGTGCCTGCGACGGAGCGAGCGGCCGGGGGCGGGGCGATCCGGATGCCGCTCTTTCGCCGCGGGCGGATTTCGGCGCGGCAACTCGCGACCGTGACGCGGCAGATCGCCACGCTGGTCGGTTCGGAAATTCCCATCGAGGAATCGCTCCGCCTCGTCGCCACGCAGTCCGAAGTGCCTGCGGTCACTGCGCTGATTACCGAAGTACGCGGCGCGATTCTGGACGGGCGCAGCTTTGCCAGCGCGCTCGCCCAGCATCCCAAAGCCTTTCCCGAATTTTACCGCGCATCGGTCGCGGCGGGCGAGCAATCGGGGCGATTGCCCTTCGTGCTCAACCATCTCGCCAATTTCGTCGAGACGCGGCAGGGAAACAGCCAGAAGCTGACGCTGGCGCTGCTCTATCCCGGCCTGCTTGCCGTAGTGTCGTTCGGCATGATGGTGCTGCTGATGGTCTATGTCGTGCCCGATATCGTGAAGGTGTTCGTCAGCCGTGGGGCCGACCTGCCGTTCCTGACCAAGGCACTGATCGCGATCAGCGCGTTCATCCGCGATTTCGGGCTCTACGCAGCGCTGGCGGGGCTGGCGGCGTTTCTGATCTTCAATCGCTGGGCGGCGCGACCTGGCAATCGCCTGCGCATCCATCGCGGGTTCAGCCAGTCGCGGCTGACCCGCCGTTTTTCAAAGCAGTTCAACGCAGCGCGCTTTGCAGGCAGTCTTGCCACGCTCGTCGAAAGTTCGGTGCCGCTGGTCGAGGCGCTGCACGCAGCGGCAGCGGTCACGCCGAACCTCTATGTCCGCAACAAGGCGCTGCACGTCGCCGCACGCGTGCGCGAGGGGCTGACGCTGCGCGCGGCGATGCAGGAGGCGGGAGTATTCCCCTCGATGCTGGTTGCGATCGTTGCTGCGGGCGAGACGTCGGGGCGGCTCGGCCCCGCGCTGGGTCGCGCGTCGAACGAGCTGGAGCGCGAGCTCGATGCGCTGGTCGCGGCGCTGGTCGCGCTCGCCGAGCCGCTGGTGCTGCTGGTGATGGGCGGGCTGGTGCTGATGATGGTGCTGGCGATCCTGCTGCCGATCATCAACCTTAACAATCTGGTGGCGGCGTGAGCGGCAAAGCCCCCTATCGCTCCGATGAGAGTACGGCCCTTCGACAGGCTCGGGGCAAGCGGAGGGACACGAATGCTCGGGGCGAGCGCGAGTATATGTCCGCTACCATAAACCCACCGTTGGCGCTGAGCCTGTCGAAGCGCCGTCCTTCCTGCCGCCGGTTACAGGCCGGCTTCGATCGTGCTCCCACCCGGCACCCCGGCAAAGGGAAGCGCCGCGGCACCGGCCTGCGTCATGGTGATCGAAAGCGCGCCATCCTCCTTCAGCGTCGCGCGAACCAGCTCGCGCCGGCGCTGCGCCATCGGGGTCAGGCGAATGCGCGTTTCCTGACCCAGGGGTTCTGCGGTCAGAACCAGCGGCGCGACCGGAGTGGCGATGCCGTTGGCGCCAACGCAGCTTCCGGTATCGGTCGCGAGCTGTCCCTCCATCTCCGAATCGCCGCCGCCGATCGCGATACGCGGCATTTCGACATGCATCTGCATGGCGCAGTCGAAGGGGAGCGGCTGGATCGCCTTGATCAGGCTGGCATCGGCAGACCCGCTGACATGGTCAAGCACGGTGCGGCCCGGCCGGAACAGCGCCCGCCCGCCGATATCGGTATCGGCGCCGTTCGCATGCCAGTCGATCGCGAAGCCGAGGCTGGTGAGCGAACGGAGCGGCGCGAACTGCCAGCTGAGCACGCTGCCCCCGGCAAGCCCCGCTTCGCCGTTCCAGATCGTGCCCGAAATTCCGGTCCGCCAGTCGCGATTGCGGATCAGCACGCTTGCGGGCATGGTCGCGACCATCGCGATCAGATAGGCAAGCACGCCGACACTCACAAAGACGATCACCCGGCGGCGTGCCGCTTGCCGGTCGTAATCGGGAAGCAGAGATGAATCGACGCCGGTTTCTGACCCAAATCCGCTCCGGTCTGGTGCTGTCCGCGACGGCATGGGCCGCATCCCCCCTGATTGCGGAAGCTCGCGACAAGGACGAGCGACCGGTGGCATTGCTGGTTCCGCTCACGGGACCGCGAGCGGGGCTGGGCCTTACCATGCAACGCGCTGCCATGCTTGCGCAAAATGATATCGCGCCGATGGTTCTCGACACCGGCGGTACGCCGCGCGGGGCCGCATCGGCGGCGCAGGAAGCGGTGAAGCGCAAAGCGGCGCTGATCCTCGGCCCCTTATTGTCGGGCGATGTCGCTGCGGTCGCCCGCGTCGCGGGCGACGTGCCGGTGATTTCCTTCACCAACGATCCGGAGGCCCGCGCCTCGGGTGCCTATGTCTTCGGCATTACGCCGGGGCAGGTGACCTCGGCGATCCTGACCTATGCCCGCTCGCGCGGCGTGCGGTCGGTTGCGGTGATCTCGGACGGTTCGCCCTGGGCGAAGGCGTCGGCTGCCGCCGCGCTTGCCATGCAGGGCCAGTTGGCCATGGAGGCACGCGTGCTGGAGGTGGTGCCGGGCGGGCCGCTCCCCATGGCGGGCGATGCGCCGGACGGTGTGCTGGTGCCGGGCACGAGCGACACCGCGCTCGCTGTCGCGCGCAACCTGAAAGATACCGGCATTCAACTGCTCGGCACGCTGGAGGCGCTCGACCATCGGCCGCAGGCGATGGAGGTGCTCGACGGCGCATGGATCGCCAGCCTCGACCCCGATGCGTTCGGCAGCTTCGCGCGAAGCTATCAGGCGCGCAACGGCGGCGATCCCGGTGCGATCGCTGCGCTTGCTTACGATGCCGCCGGGTTCGCCAGCCAGTTGCGCGCCGACGATATGCTGAGCCGGGCGGGCGTGCTTCGCGACGAAGGCTATGCCGGCGCGACGGGGCGGGTGCGTTTCCGCACCGACGGATCGGTCTCGCGCGAATTCGCGATCCTGCTCGCCGGGCCGGGCGGCTATCGCAAGGTGGCGGCCAGCCGGGGGGCATGACCATGGCGTCGCGCCGCTCAGAACAGGGTTTCACCCTGATCGAGGTGATGGTCAGCCTTGGCCTGTTCGCGCTGATCGCGGCGGCGGGGCTGGGCCTGGTCGACGGCGTGATGGGTGTGCAGGGAAAGACTGAGGCGCGGCTCGACCGCACCGCCGCGGTTCAGCGTGCGATGTTCGTCGTCGCCAGCGATTTCGATCAGGTGACGACCGGCCCGGTGACCGGCGGCGGCGATATCATATCGCTGACCCGCATCGCGCCGGGGCTGGGCGGCCCGCCGGTGCCGGTGCAATATGCGATACGTGGCGGCACGCTGATCCGCATTGCGGGAGGCCAGCCGCAGCTTGCGCTGTCCGGGGTGTCTTCGGGGAATTGGACGTTCCTGAAACAGGGCGTCTGGCTGGCACGCTGGCCGGTCGATCCCGAAAAGCCCGATGCGCGACCCGATGCCGTGGCGCTGACACTTTCGACCGGCGATGGCGTGTTGCGACGCGTGGTGGCTTTGCCGGCCGGCATATCGCAACCCGAAACGGCTGAGGCACCCGAATGAGCCGGGCAGTGCGCGACGAAGAAACGGGAATGATTCTCGTCAATGTGCTGCTGTTCGTCGCGATTGCATCGGGGCTGGTGCTGTTGATGATCAATCGCGAGGAACTGGCGCTCGATCAGTCGCTGCGCTCGACCGACGCAGCGCGCGCGCTTGCCGTTGCGCGCGGCGGCGAGACATCGGCGATTGTCGCGCTCCGCCGCGATCTGGTGACGTCGCCGACCATCGACCATCAGGGGGAGGATTGGGCGAAGCTTCAGGAGCGCGGCGCGAAGATTGACGGCGGCAGTTTCGACCTCGCCATTGCCGATGCGCAGGGCCGGTTCAACATCAACAATGTCCGTGAATTCGACGCCTCCGACCTGATGCTGTTCCGCAAGATCGCCCTTGCTGCCGGGTTTACCGAAGATCAGGCGATGGCCGCTGCCGGACTGGTTCGCGAATATGGGCCGGTATCGGACCTGCGCCCGCTGCGCCTCGCCGGGATCGATCCGAAGGTGCTCGACCGGCTTGACACCATGGTCACCGCGCTGCCGGGCAAGCGCACGATCAATCTGAACAGCGCCTCCCCCGAACTGCTCGGCCTGTTGTTCGGTGATCAGGAGACGCTGGACCGGCTGCTCGCGACCAGGCGGCAGCGCGGCTATCTTACCCGGGCTGATTTCACCGATGCGGGCCTCTCGCTGCAGCCCGGGACGAGCTTCAATTCGGATATATTCTGGGTGCATAGCGGCGTCACGCTGGGTGAAACGCGGCAGGAGGAGGCTGCCCTGATCGTGCGCGGCATCGACAGTCAGGGCGTGCCGCACGCTGCAGCGGTCGAACGCTGGCGCAACTCAGCGATTCCGCCGGAAGCCCCCGCCTTCGCGCCGACTTCGCGATAGATCGCCAAAGCCGGTTCAGCTTTTGCGGCAGACGCCGTAGAAGGGCGGGCATGAGCGAAAACATGACCTATGGCCGCTATCTCGCGCTCGACGCGATACTGGGCGCGCAGCATCCGATTTCGGACAAGCACGATGAATTGCTGTTCGTCATCATCCATCAGACCAAAGAGCTCTGGCTGAAACAGACGATCGCTGAGATCGGTCTCGCCAAACGGCTGATCGGCGACGATCAGCTGGTCGAGGCGTATAAGGCATTGTCGCGCGTATCGCGGATACAGGCAGTGATGACCTTGTCCTGGGACGTGCTCGCGACGATGACGCCCAGCGACTATACCAGCTTTCGCGATGTGCTCGGCACCAGTTCGGGATTTCAGTCAGACCAGTTCCGCACCGTGGAGGTGATGCTGGGCGTGCGCGACGGCCCGCGCTATGGCGAGATGACCGAGGCAGCAGCGGCGCAGCCCAGCCTGTGGGACGATGCCAATGCCGCGCTCGCCCGCGCCGGGTTCGAGGTGCCGCAAAGCGCGCTGAACCGTGACTGGCAGGCGCCGTATGAAGCCGATCCGGCCGTTACCGCCGCGTGGCTTCAGGTCTATCGCGATACCGATCGCCACTGGAGCCTGTACCAGCTCGCCGAAAAGCTGATGGATATCGACGATGCGCTTGCGACCTGGCGGCACAAACATGTGATGACGGTGTCGCGGATCATCGGCGGCAAACGGGGTACGGGCGGCACTGCGGGCGTGCCTTATCTTGAATCCACCTTGTCGAAGCGCGCCTTTCCCGAACTCTGGCAGTTGCGGACCATGTTGTGACCCAAAGCTATAAGCATCTTTTCGCCCGGTCGCTTGCCGCCGCCCCGGAGCGGCTGCATTTCGCGGCGCACAGCCATCACTTGTGGCCCGATGCGAGCTATGTCGGGCAGCTTGCTGCATGGCAGGATGCCGCGCGGCTCGCCGATCGCAAATGGGGGCGGGTGATGGATGAAATCTGGCCGCTGGCGCAACGCTATGTCGCCGAAGAGATCGGCGCGCCCGATCCGTCGACGGTGGTTTTCGCGGGCAATACGCATGATTTTCTGATCCGCATCGCCTCGGCAATCGGACATCGTCCGCTGCGCATCCTCACCAGCCAGGGCGAGTTTCACAGCTTCCGCCGTCAGGCCGATCGCTGGGAAGAAGCGGGCGAGGCGGTGATCGAGCGGCTGCCGGTCGGCGCGGGCCTTGCAGACCGGCTGGTCGAGGCAGCGGGCAAGGCCCATTACGACCTGATCTTCGTCAGCCAGACCATGTTCGGTACCGGCAAGGTGATTAATGGGCTGGACCGGGTGGCGGCGCTTTCCCGGCCCGAAGGACCATGGGTGATGATCGACGGCTATCACGGCTTCATGGCAGTCGAGACCGATATTTCGGCCTATGCGGATCGCGCATTCTATCTGTCGGGCGGGTATAAATATGCGATGTCGGGGGAGGGCGTCGGCCTGATGCACGCACCGCACGGCTTTGCGGAGCGGCCCGTGCTGACCGGCTGGTATGCCGAGTTCGAGGATCTTGCCGCGCCGCCGGGACATATCGGCTATGCACCCGATGCGCGCCGCTTTCTCGGCTCCACCTTCGATCCCTCCGGCCTGTATCGGTTCGTTGCGGTGCGCGAGATGCTGCGCGATGAAGGGCTGACAACCGCATCGATCAGCGCGCATGTCGACAGCCTGAAAGCAGAATTGCTCGACAGGATCGATGGAACGCCGCTCGCCGGGGCGGAACTGCTGCACGCAGCGGGGCCGGGGCAGGCGCGATTCCTGGCCTTTCGTTCGGCGTCCGCGCAATCCTGGCAAAAGGCGCTGCTGGAACAGGAGGTGATTACCGATGCGCGCGGCGATGTGCTGCGCATCGGGTTCGGCCTGTATCACGATGCACGGGACGTGGCGAAATTACATGCCGCGCTGACAGCGATTTGATGCCTCATTCACCTTTTATCATTGAAATTCGGGCATGGTCCCTTTCGCATCGGGACGCTTGGCGTCGGACAGGTAGGGAAGGGCATGCACCAGAAGCATATTGCGTTGATTTCGCCGAATCCGCCGAAGTTGAGCCTTTTGGGTGATGAACTGCACGCGCTCGAGCGATCAGGGCAGTTCAGCAATGGCGGACCGCAGGTGACGGCGTTTGAGCGCGACGCGCTGAAGCAGCTGTTTCAGGGCGAGGGCGACTGCCATGCTGTCGCCAATGCGACGCTCGGCCTGATGCTTGCCATTCGCGAGGCGGTCGGACGTGACTGGCGCGGCGAACGCTATGCGATGATGCCTGCCTTCACCTTTGCGGCGACGGCGCACGCCGCGCAATGGGCAGGGCTGACCCCGCTCTTCGTCGACAGCGATCCCGATGACTGGGCGGCGTGCGCTGCGGCGGAGCAGGCGGCGCTGGAGCGCTATGGCGACCGGATCGCCGCTGTCATTCCCTATGCGACGTTCGGCACCTGTATCGATCTCGATCGCTATCGTGTCATGGCCGATCGCCATGGTATCGCAGTGGTGATCGATGCCGCAGCATCGCTGGGTGCGATCGATGAGCGCGGGCGCGGGTTCGGCGCCGGCTATCCCTTCACCACCGTATTTTCGATGCACGCCACCAAACCCTTTGCCACTGCCGAGGGCGGGCTGGTTTATTCGGCCGATACACGGCGTATCGCCGCAATTCGCGAAATGGGAAATTTCGGTTTCGGTGCGCCGCGCCTGGCCACCCGCCCCGGCATCAACGCGAAATTGCCTGAAGTGCTCGGCCTGCTCGCCCGCGCCAAGCTGTCGCAGATCAATGCCGCCGCCGATCATCGCACCCGATTGCTGAGCGCCTATTCCGAAGCACTTCGCGGATTTTCGGTTCAGCGCCTGTCGGGCAGGCGTCCGCTGGCGCAGTTTCAGTCGCTACTGCTGCCGCGCAACCTTGCGCCGCAGCGCGATCGCGTCATCGCGCTTCTGGGCGAAGCGGGGATCGGAGCGGGCAGCTATTTCACGCCGCATCTCGGCAAACACCCGCATTTTGCCGCGACTGCGCTCTGTGAAGCGGTGCCGGTGGCGGAGGATATCGCGACCCGGGTGCTCAGCCTGCCTTTGCATGACGCAATGGAAGTTTCGGACGTGCCGCGCATCGCCGACGCCATGTTCGATGCGCTTGCCCGCGTCGAAAGCAGAGCCGGGCGTCCGGGCGCGGGAACGGGTCCGGATCGGACCGGGACGGCGATCATCGGCGGCGGTCCGGGCGGCATGGCGGTGATGATCGCCGCTGCGCGCGAAGGGCGGATCGAGCAACTGGCCGAGCGCGGCCTCACGATTATCGACCGGTCCGCCACGCTGGGTGACGGGCGGCTCGGTGAGTATGCGATCACTTCGGACAGCACGGCCGAGACCTTTCTCACGGCCATTGCCGAAAGCCCCTATCCCGAGATTGCGGCGCTTGCCGACGCGCCGGGGTCGCGGATCATTCAGGGTTATAAGGGCGCGCTGGGCGTGCCGCTGGCGCTCACGCCGCCCTTTCTCCGCGAACTTGCCGAGCGCATTACCGGCATCGCCGAACGCGCGGGCGCGCGCATCCTGCGCGGGGTTGATGCGGAACATGCCCGGCGTCTGGGTGGCGGCGGATGGTCAGTGGCGCTTCGCCTGCCCGATGGCGAACGTCGCGAACTGGTTGCGGACAATCTGCTGATCGCGACTGGTGGACGCCAATGTATCGATACCAGCCGCGCGGAAAAAATCGTCGGCCAGACGCTGGGTGCGCTCGCCGGCGAACGGCTGATATTGAGCGGTGATGTGATCCGGACCGGCGGCATGGCGGCACTCGCCCGGCGCCTCGCAGACGTGCGCGCGCCGCGCATCGCGGTAGTGGGCGGATCGACCAGCGCGCTCAGCACCGTCGCGTTGCTGCTCAAGGCGCAGCCGGCGCTCCCGCTGGGTGCTGATGCGATCCGCCTTATTCACCGGCGGCCTTTGCGTCCCTTCTTCCCCTCTGTGGAGGCAGCGCATGCCGAAGGCTTCACTGACTTCACCGACGCAGACATCTGTCCGATCAGCGGCTTTGTGTATCGCCTCGCCGGGTTTCGGCTCGAAGCGCGCGAATTGCTGCTGCGGATGCTGGCGGTTGGCGGGCGCGTTCCCGATCCGCGCGTTGCGATGATCGATGCGGTGCGCGACGAAGCGGCGGCCCGCACCGCCATTAGTGACGCTGATATCGTCATTGCCGCGCTTGGGTATCGGCCCAACGGGATGGTCCTGCAGGAGGCCGACGGCACAAGGATCGCGCTTGCCGCCGATGCGCCGGGGCGGCCCCGGCTGGTCAATCAGCGCTGTCAGGTGATCGACGCGTCGGGCAATCCGTTGCCCGACGCCTACGGCATCGGACTTGCCGCCGGTTTCGTTCCCGAAGGGCGGCTGGGCGGCGAGCCGAGCTTTCAGGGGAAGGCCAACGGGCTGTGGCTCTGGCAGAACGACGTCGGATCGATGATCATCGATTCGCTGCTGGAAAAGCGCGCCCGGGCAGCGGCATGAGCGGGAGCGCGCCGACCGTCAGCGTGATTATTCCGACCTATAATTCCGCCGCGCTGATCGCCGAAACGCTCGATAGTCTGGTCGCGCAGACCTTTTCGGATTTCGAGGTGATCGTGGTCGACGATTGTTCGCCCGACCATACCGCCGCCGTGGTTCGCGCTTATGGTGATCCGCGAATTCGCTTCGTCCGCGCACCGGTCAATCGGGGGTGCGTCCATGCGCGCAACCTTGGTTTTTCGCTTGCCCGAGGGCGCTATGTTGCCGGGCTGGACCATGACGATCTGTGCATGCCCGAACGCTTTGCGCGGCAGGTCGCGTTTCTCGATGCCCATCCCGAGGTGATGCTGGTCGGGACGGGATCGCAGCTCTACGAAAACGGCACGGTTCGCCCGCATCATCGTCCGATGGGAATGACGAGCGACCTGATCGACTGGATGATGCTGACGCGCAATCCGCTCGTCTGGTCTTCGACCATGTTTCGTGCCGATGCGGTACGGCGGCTCGACCGGTTCGAACGGACCGAGCGGCATTATGTCGAGGATTTCGACCTGTATCATCGCTTGCGGCGCTTCGGGCGCATTGCGGAGCTCGCCGAGCCGCTGACACTGTACCGGATCATTCCGGGCAGCATGTCACAGCGCGGCGAGGAGCGGATGCTCCGCGCAGCGGTGCGGCTGCTTTCGGAGGAACATGCCAGGCTTCTCGGCATGGTCGACAAGCGCGATACCGAGCTGATCGTGCGCCATGTCATGGCGCGCCATCCGGTCCGCGATGCTGAATCGCTGTACCGGATGTTCGGGCTGGTCGAACGGTTGCAAGCGGCGTTTATCGCGAAGCGCGATCTGTCCGGCGACATGCTGGAAGCGGTGCGCTCGGATACCGCGCAACTATGGTGGCGGGCGTGCCGTGCGGCAATCCGCTCGGGCGCGGTCCAGCTTCATGAAATGTGGGCGATTCGCGCTCCGGCGGGGAACGGTCCTTCGCACGACCTGATCGTATCGGCGATGATCGGCCGGATGCGCGCGCGAAGACGTCCGACCGATCGAACCAATGCCGATGGTTAAAAGGGGGGCGGACGGCGGCGGTGCGAAATGTCGCGCTACGCCGCCGTCCGGCCCGGATCAGAAATCGATCCGGGCGCTGAGGCGGATGTCACGACCGGCAAGCGGGGCATAATCCTTCAGGAAGGACGCGTGCCGCCGGGCGTTCACGTTGAAGATATTGTTCGCCGACAATGCGAAGCTGAGCGGGCGCGCGTTCCCCCAGGGCCGATAATTGACCTCCGCATTGACCAGTGTGAAACCATCCGTGGGCGTTTCGAAGGAGGTCACGCGCTTCTGATCGAACGAATGTTCAACTTCACCGCGAACGTCGAATTTCTCGGTATTCACACCCAGACCACCCATCAGTCGCAGCGGCGGGATGCGCGGTGCGGCCCCGACATTGTCGATCTTCGCATGGACATAATCGGCAAGGCCGTCGGCAACGATCCGCGCTTCGCCGATTTTGGCGAGCGTCGCCGAACCCTGCACTTCGAACCCGTAATAGCGGGCATCGGCCTGACGGAACTGATAGACGGGCAGACCATCCTCGATCACGCCGGTCTGATCTTCATAAATGAAGTTCGAGAACCAGGTGTGATAGGCCGAGGCCTCGAACGTGTAACCGGGGCCGCTGCCGTGCAGGATCGCTTCTGCGCCCCAGCTCTTTTCCAGGCCGAAATTGGCATTGCCGACCTCGAACGCCTCGGTTCCGGCATGGGGGCCGTTGGCGAAGAGTTCTTCGGCTGCAGGCGCGCGTTCGGTGCGCGACAGGTTCACGCCCAAACGCCAGTTTTGCGTAAAGCCGTAGGATGCGCCGAGCGATGCTGAAAAGGCATCGAACGAGCGCCGGCCGTTGAAGAACTGATCCTGTTCCGGCATGGGCTTGCCCTCCAGCGCGGTATTTTCATACCGGGCGCCGGCGACGAATTTCAGTGCGCCGTAATCGAGCTGTTGCAGCGTGAAGATGCCGACCTGTTCGGTGCTGTTCTTGGGCAGGAAAGCCTCTTCGCCGACGACGTTGAAGTCGCGGATAAAGAACTGCCCGCCGGTCACACCGCTCCACGCACCATGTTTGGTCTGGGTAAGGTCTAAGCGACCCTCCATCCCCTTATTGTAAAAGGCGGTGCCGATCTCGCCATCTTCTTCCAGTTCGAAATGGCGATAATTGGCATAGCCGTAGCGCAGCGCGATCTTGTCGAGCACATTGCCGCCCGCATTGATCTCCACCCGCGCATCGACCCGGTTTTGCAGCAGGTCGAGACGCGGCCCTTCCTGTTCCTGCCCGGGCTCAGTCGCGAAACGGATGGGAATGCCGTACAGGCTGTCATAATGGCTGTAGGACAGACCGAAGCTGCCGCCGTCGCCGATATAAGCGATCCCTGCGCCGGCGGTCCAGGTCTTGGACTGAGAATTGGGGAGCTTGCCCTTCACATTGGCATTGGCGGCGAAATCGATCGGCTCTTCTGCATCGGGGTCTTGCGGCAATTGCGCCGAAGCCAGCGCCTGACGCCGCAATTCAGGGGTCAGCGCATAGCCGCCGATCTTCAGATCGTCGGTCTTCAGATAGCTGCCGTCTGCATGGATGACCCAGTTGCTGCCGATCGGAACGTCGATCGAGCCGGCGCCCGAGCGTTCGTTCGCCGCCGAACCATAGGTCGCCAGCGCACCGATATGCACCGGCTCATCCGGAACCGAGCGGGGAATGCGCTTGTCGATGACATTCACCACGCCGCCGATCGCCGAGGAACCGTAGAGCAACGATTGCGGGCCGCGCAGCACTTCGATGCGTTCGGCGAGCAGCGGATTGACCACTACCGCATGATCGACCGAGGTATTCGAAACGTCGATCGAACCGATGCCATCGGTCAGAATACGAACGCGCTCGCCCTGAAGGCCGCGCAGGACAGGGCGCGAGGCGCTGGGACCGAACGAGGTGGCCGACACGCCGGGGGTTTCGGCCAGCGTCTCGCCGATCGAGGGGCGCAACGCCTGGGTAAGCTTTTCGCCCTGCAGCACTGCAACGCCCGACAGCATGTCCTGCCGCGCGACCGGCAGAACGCCGGTTACGATGATATCGGTGCTCGGCGTGGCGTGGAAACGGTCCTGTCCGCTATCTGACGGCGTGCTCTGCGCAAAGGCTGCGGCAGGAGCCAGCAGCGCGGCGATCGCCGCACCGGCGCGAAGACGGGAAAATGACATGGATACCCCTTTGGTTACTGATTTGGGGCAGCGCTTATCGAGATTTCGGAGATGTGACAACATCTCATTTGCAGTTTCACATTGCGCGGCCCGGCCCGGTGCATCTAGGCAGAGTGCAGGGCTGCCGGCTTTGACGGATTGGGGAGGCGAGGGGGCATGCAGATATTGGTTACCGGCGCTGCGGGCTTTATCGGGGCGCATGTCTGTCGCCGCCTGATCGCGCGGGGGGATGAGGTTCTGGGGATCGACAATCTCAACGATTATTACCCGGTCTCGCTGAAGCACGATCGTCTGGCATGGATCGAAGCCGGAGACGGCGGCGGTCGCTTCACCTTCGCGCGATGCGACTTTGCCGACGAAGCGGCGCTCGATACGGCGGTGGCGGGCAGCGGTTTCGAACGGATCGTCCATCTGGGTGCGCAGGCGGGGGTGCGCTATTCGATCGAAAACCCGCGTGCTTATGCGCGGTCCAATCTGGTCGGCCATCTGAACCTGCTTGAACTTGCGCGCACGCACAAGGTCGCGCACCTGGTCTATGCATCGTCCTCGTCCGTTTATGGCGCCAACCGCGAAGCCCCGTTCCGGGTGGAGGACCGGGTGGACCGGCCGGTATCACTCTATGCGGCGACCAAAAGGGCGGACGAGCTGATGAGCGAAACCTATGCGCATCTCTATCGCCTTCCGCAGACCGGACTGCGTTTCTTCACCGTATATGGGCCATGGGGGCGCCCCGACATGGCGCCATGGCTGTTCACCGCAGCCATTCTGGAAGGTCGTCCGATCCGGATATTCAACGGCGGCGACATGCTGCGCGATTTTACCTATATCGACGATATCGTTTCAGGCGTCGTGGCGGCGCTCGATAATCCGCCGCCCGATGACGGCGCGAAAAAGCCGGGCGGGAGCGTGTCGCCGCACCGCCTCTACAATATCGGAAACAGCATGCCCGAAAAGCTGGAATATCTGATCAGCACCATCGAAGCGGCGGCGGGGCGCGAGGCGATCCGCGACTATCAGCCGATGCAACCCGGCGATGTGCCGATGACGAGCGCTGACATCAGCGCGATCCGGAGCGATCTCGGCTTTGAGCCGACTACCCCCATCTCGGTCGGTATTCCGCGCTTCGTCGAATGGTTTCGCGACTATCGCGCGAGCGGCAACGAAAAATAATTCGCGCGCCCGGTCGGAGAGCCTCGCGACTGACGAATCCCCGCAAACCGGTGATTTAGATCGTTCGAATATCAATCGCGCACGACATACCCGCTTGTCGAAGCAGGCGCAGCGAAGGAACCTGCGCCCCGTTCGCTCTTTATTGCACCATCATGCCGACAGCGGGACGGGCTTCGTCCCGCGCTACAGGAGGTGCAAGCGAAAATGCGGCGTCTGGGCGAAGGTTTCTGGAATCTCCGCGGTGATTTCCGGATTGCCGGGCTGATCAACATCGGTACGCAGATGTCGCTCGTCCGCCGGCCGGGCGGTCGCTTTCTGCTCATCGACAGTTGCGAGCTTCGTGAGGAGGACCGGCAGCCGTTGCATGCGCTGACCGATGGCGGGAAAGCGATTGAGGCGGTTATCAACGTCCATCCGTTTCATACGCTGCACTGCCGCTCCATCCGCGCGGTTGCGCCGCATGCCAGGCTGATCGGAACGCAGCGCCATCATGACAAACTGCCCGATCTTCCCTGGGATCCGCTTCGTACCGAAGATGCGGCATTGCAGGCGGAATTTGCCGATACGCTGGAATTTTCCATCCCCGATGGGGTGGATTTTATCAGCGACGACGAAAGCGTCCATGTCTCCTCGGTGCTCACGCGGCATCGCGAGAGCGGCGTGGTGCATGTCGATGATACGCTCAATTCGTTCGAAGCGCCGGGGCTGTTGAAGCCGCTGGTGTCGGGCAGGCTGCGCTTCCATCCGATGCTTGCCAAGGCGTTGAAACCAGAACCCGGCGCGGCCGATGCCTATGCCGAATGGGCGCGCGATCTGGCCGGGCGCTGGTCGGGCACCCCTGCTGTCTGCACGGCGCATTCCGCCATCCGCGACCTCGATGAAGGCGGGTGGCGGTCCGAAATTCTGAACGCATTGTCGCGCGTTGAGAAGACGCTCGAAAAGCATCGCGCGGCGCACGGCTGACGTGCCGCACCGCACCCCGAATATTTGCAGAAAGATGAGAGAGAATATGGCTGATACACAGTTCGAAACGGTCAATCCGCTGACCGAGGAAACCGTCCAGACCTATACCTATATTTCCGATGACGAGGCCGCAGACATCGTTCGCAAAAGCCATGAGGCGCATCTCGAATGGCGGCTGCGCAGCCTTGAGGATCGCGCGAAGGTCATCAATGCGATTGCCGGTGAGCTTCGCAATACGAAGGAGGAACTGGCAGAGCTGATGACCCGCGAAGTCGGCAAGCTGCTGCGCGATGCGAAGGGCGAGGTCGAGCTTTGCGCCGCGATCTGCGAATATACTGCCGAAAATGGGCCGAAAGTGCTTGCCGATCAGGAGCGTCAGGTGCCGAAGGGCAAGGGCGTGGTCACCCATTCGCCGATGGGCGTGATCTATGGCATTCAGCCATGGAATTTCCCTGCCTATCAGGCGATCCGCTATTCGATCGCCAGCCTGATGGCGGGTAACGGCGTGCTGCTGAAACATGCCGAGCCGTGCACCGGTAGCGGGCTGCTGCTGCGCGTTATCTATGAAAAGGCAGGGCTTCCCCAGGGATTGTTCGGCGTGCTGGTGATCGATCACGATCAGTCGGACAAGATTATCGAAAACGATCTGGTGCGCGGCGTCACGCTGACCGGCAGCGACAAAGCGGGCAAGATCGTCGGCCAGAAAGCGGCGTCGGTGGTCAAGAAGACGGTGCTCGAACTGGGGTCCAACGATGCGTATCTGGTGCTTGACGATGCCGATCTGGATGTCGCGGTCGATACCTGTGTGAAGGGGCGGCTGTACAATAACGGTCAGACCTGTGTGAACGCCAAGCGGTTCATCGTCACGAAGAAAAATTATGACGCTTTTGTCGAGCGTTATGCCGAAAAATTCGGTGCGATTCGGATGGGCGATCCGCGCGAAGGCGAAACGCAACTCGGGCCGATGGTCACCAAAAGGCAGCGCGATCAGCTGCATCAGCAGGTGGAGCAAAGCGTCGAGAAGGGCGCGCGCGTGCTGGTCGGTGGTGAGATTCCAGACCGCAAGGGCTGGTTCTATCCCGCTACGGTGCTGGTGGATGTCGCGCCGGGGCAGCCTGCGTATGACGATGAGCTGTTCGGGCCGGTGGCGTCGATCATCCGGGCCGAGGATGATGAAGATGCGATGCGCATCGCCAATTCCAGCCGCTATGGCCTTGGCGGCGGCATTTTCTCGAAAAATACCGAGCGTGCACGGGAGCTTGCGGGCAAATATTTCGATACCGGCATGGTGTTCATCAACACCTTCAACGTCGCGACCCCCGATATGCCGTTCGGCGGTGTGAAGGGATCGGGCTATGGCCGGGAGCATGGCGAAGAAGGGCTGAAGGAGTTCGTCAATATCAAGGCGATCACCATCGCATGAGCGCGGAAAAACCCGTGCTTTCCTGCGACGTTGCGGTGGTCGGGGCCGGCACTGCCGGCCTCGCCGCCGAGCGCTCGGCGCGCAAGAACGGCGCGAAAACGCTGCTGATCGACCCCGAATTTATCGGGACGCTTTGCGCCAATTATGGCTGCATGCCCTCCAAACTGGTGATTGCGGCGGCGAAGGCGCGGCATGAGGTGGCGCGGGCAGGGCTGTTCGGGATCGATGCGGGCGAAGTTCGCGTCGACGGCCCGGCGGTCATGAACCGGGTTCGCGAAGAGCGCGATCGCTTCGCCCGGCTGACGCGGGAATCGATCGAGGACATCCCAAAAGGCATCCGCATCCGCGCAAAAGCGCGCTTTTCGGGGTCGAATACGCTCGCGCTGGATGACGGGCGTACGGTCGAGGCGAAGGCGATCGTCATTGCGACCGGATCGGCGCCCGCAATGCCGACACCATTCGACAAGCTGGGTGCGTGTGCACTTACGAACCGCACGATTTTCGAGCTGGAGGACCTGCCGAAGAGCATGGCGGTGGTCGGGTCGGGACCGATCGGACTGGAGCTTGCGCAAGCTTTTGCGCGGCTTGGGACGAAAGTGACGCTGTTCGACCAGTCGCAGCGGATGGGCAAGGTCCGCTGTCCGAAGGTGCATGCCGCACTTTGCGCCGTGATCGAGGCCGATGTTGACGTGCATCTGGGTGTCGAAGTTGACGCTTCACCCTGCGAAGTTGGCGCCCGTGTCGCGTGGAGCGGCAATGGCAGCGGCGAAATCGAGGTGGAGAAGGTGCTCGTTGCGGTCGGCAGACCGCCGGTGCTGGACGGCCTCGATCTCGAAAAGGCGGGGCTGGAATGCGATGAGCATGGCGTGCCGCTGCACGACCGCGAAACCATGCGATGCGGCGGGTCTTCGGTGTTTCTGGCGGGCGATGTCGCCGCCGATGTGCCGCTGCTGCACGAGGCATCGCATGACGGGGCGATTGCCGGGCGCAATGCCTCCGCTCTGCCCGCGACGATCAGCACCGAGCGCTACGTCAACTTCGCGATCACTTTTACCGAACCCCCGCTGGTCAGCATCGGCAGCGCGGAAGAAGATGGCGCGGTGACCGGCAATGCGAGCTTCGACGATCAGGGCCGGGCGCGGGTCGAAGGACGCAACGAGGGCGAGCTGACGCTCTATGCCGCAGCGCCCGACGGGCGGCTGATCGGGGCGGACCTGATTGCTCCTGCGGGCGAGCATCTCGGCCATATCCTGGCCTGGGCGATCCAGCAGGGGCAGACCGCGACGCAGTTGCTCGAAATGCCCTTTTACCACCCGACGATCGAAGAGGGGCTGAAATCGGCGCTGCGCACGATCTGCGCCTCGACCCCTATCGAACTTCCCGCCGATCAGGATACGGGCACCCCGTCCGGCGGCTGAATTACAGGAAATATCATGACCGAATACAGCAACTTGTTCGAACCGCTGACCATCGGCACGCTGACCTGTCCCAACAGGGTATGGATGGCACCGCTGACCCGCAACCGCTCGCAAAGCGACGGCACCCCGCGCGCCATGGCAGCGAAATATTATCGCCAGCGCGCCTCGGCAGGGCTCATCATCTCCGAAGCGACGCAGATTTCGGCGATGGGCAAGGGCTATATCGATACGCCCGGCATTTATGACGACGCCCATGTCGAAGGATGGAAGCCGATTACCGAAGCGGTCCATGCGGCGGGCGGGCGGATTTTCTGCCAGCTATGGCATGTCGGACGGATCAGCCATGTATCGCTACTGCCCGATAATCGTCAGCCGGTATCGGCAAGCGCGATTGCAGCCGATGCGCAGACCTTTACCGCGAACGGCTTCGAACCGACATCGGAGCCGGTGGCGCTCGATAAGGACGGGATCGCGCAGACGCTGGACGATTATGAGAATGCCGCCCGCAGTGCAAAGGCTGCCGGCTTTGACGGGGTCGAGGTGCATGGCGCCAACGGCTATCTGCTCGACCAGTTTTTGCAGGACGGGACGAACAAGCGCGAGGATGACTATGGCGGGTCGGTCGACAACCGGCTGCGGCTGCTGAGCGAGGCGATCGATCGCGCATGTTCGGTGTTTCCTGCCGATCGGGTGGGCGTCCGCCTGTCGCCGCTGGGTCAGGCGAACGATATCAGCGATAGCGACCGCGAAGCGACGTTCAGCGCGGCGTATCGCGCGCTGTCGGACAAGAATCTCGCTTATCTGCATGTCGTCGAGCAATTTTACGGGCAGGACCAGTCGGACGAAGAACGCGACCTGCTGATGCGGCTGCGCCCGCTGTTCGCCGGTGCCTATATCGGCAACGGCTCTTATGATGCCGCAAAAGCGAGCAAGATGATCGCGAACGGCCATACCGATGCAGTGAGTTTCGGCCGCCCGTTCATCGCAAATCCCGACCTTCCCGAACGCTATCGCATCGGCGCGCCGCTGAACGCGCAGGATCAGAGCAGCTTTTATGGCGGCGGCGAAGTAGGATATACCGACTATCCGTTTCTTGACCCGTCGCATTGATCGGTGAGGGGGGGAGCCGCCGTTTGATGCAGTAAGCGTGGGGCGGCGTACTCCTGTATTCCCGCGCAGGTGGGAATCCAGAACGGTGGGCGGTGCGTTTGCGGCTCTGGACCCCCGCGTTCGCGGGGGTACGGGTCGGGGTCGAGGTGCGTGTCCTTCGTATTCCCGCGCAGGTGGGAATCCAGAACGGTGGGTGGTGCGGTTGCGGCTCTGGACCCTCGCGTTCGCGGGGGTAGGGGTCGGGGTCGGGGTGCGGTGTCCTTCGTATTCCCGCGCAGGTGGAAATCCAGAGCGTCGGGCGGCGCGTTTGCGGCTCTGGACCTCCGCGTTCGGGCGGGTACCGGCTTGGGTCGGGATGCGGTGTCTTTCGTATTCCTGCGCAGGCGAGAATATAGAGCGTCGGGCGGCGCGTTTGCGGCTCTGGACCCCCGCGTTCGCGGAATACGAGACGAAGCGAATTTCTTGCCGATGCGGCAGAGGGCGATAGGCTGATGCGATGAGACCTTTTCGTCCGCTCAGAATCACCATCGTCGCGGGCATATGCCTGATGGTCGGGATTGTCATCGGCTGGTCCGTGCCGCGCCATTCCGGGATCGCTCCTTCGGGGGCTGACCCTGCGAGCCGAAACGATCACCCGGACTCGCGAACATCCGCGAGACAGGTTTATTCGCCCGATATTCGCCGCGACCCCTATGTTCGTCGGCAACAGCGAAAAATCGCCGATATGCTCGAACAGCAATGCGAAGGTACTAACCAGAATTGCGAACTGGCCGAGGGCGCTCGAAAAGCACTTTCGAACGAGTGAGGCATGGACGCCCGCTGCGCGGGTATCGGGCGCGGCATTTATACCAAACTGCATGGATGGCAATCCATCCCCCCGCCGTCATGCCAGCGTAAGCTGGCATCTGCTGCAGGTGCTGCCGTTCTCCCCAAGCCCCCCCGGAGACCACAGCTTTCGCTGGGGTGACGATTGCTGGCGAGGATCGCAATACGCGGATCGGTCCACATCAACGCAGCTTGGTTTTAGCCGCCATTCCCGCAAAGGCTGGAACCCAGCGGGCAGGCGGGGTGGGCGGCGCCTCGAACCCGGAATTGTTCAGGGTACGGGTGCAATCCATCGTTAGCGTCATTTTGGCCAGCGCAGCCATTTGTGCACCGCAATAGATTTTCTCTTGCAACTGAATATATGCAATATTAGTTAGCACGCTAATGAATACGCGACGCATCCAGATGGAGTCGGAATATGTCCGGCGTTTGCTCCCCGCCGGCCGGAATTCCCGGCGGGCGGCGGATCGTGCGTTGACGGCGTGCGGGCTGTCGGCGGCGGGGGCGTGGCCGGTATTGTATATCCGCCGGATGGGCGAGGGGATTCGCCAGTCCGCGCTGGCCGAGATGCTGGAGGTGGAGAATGCTTCGCTCGTCCGGCAGCTCAACCTGCTTGCCGAGGCGAAGCTGGTCGATCGTCGTCCGGACCCGACCGACGGACGCGCGAACCTGCTATATCTGACACGCGAAGGGCATGAAATGGCCGACCGGGTCGAAGTGATCATCGGTGAGGTTCGCGAGCGCGCGCTGGCGCAGGTCAGCGACGATCAGCTTCGCATCGCGCTCGAGGTGCTCGATCTGGTCGGCGATGCGCTCGACGACGGGGAAGGGGCGCAGGGATGAAATTGCGGCTCGACACCGACGGCGCGATGTTCACGCTGAAATGCTTTTTGAGCGCGATGCTGGCGGCGTATATTTCGCTGAGCATCGGCCTGCCGCGTCCCTATTGGGGGATGATCACCGCCTATATCGTCAGCCAGCCGCAATCGGGTGCCGTCCGGTCAAAGGCGGTGTTTCGCGTTATCGGCACCGCGCTGGGCGGGGTGGCGACGGTGATATTGGTGCCCAATCTGGCCAATGCGCCCGAATTGCTGTCGCTCGCGCTCGCGCTCTGGGTCGGCTTTTGCGTCTATGTTTCGCTGCTCGACCGGACACCGCGTTCCTATGTGCTGCTGCTCGCCGGGTATACGGCGGCGATCATCGGTTTTCCGAGCGTAAGCGAGCCGGGCAATATCTTCATGATCGCGGCGCTGCGCGTGCAGGAAATCACGATCGGGATTTTGAGTGCGGCGCTGATCCATGGCGTGTTGCTGCCCAAATCGGTGACGTCGGGATTGCTGGCGCGGGTCGAGAGCTTCGTCGCCGATGCCGAGCGCTGGTCGGCGCGTGCGCTGGAGGGCGAGGCGAGCGAGGCGCTCGACAAGGAGCGGCGGCGGCTTGCCTCCGACATCACCGATCTGCACCTGATGTCGACGCATCTGCCGTTCGATACCGCGCGCCTGTTGCCGCGCGTGCGGACGGTGCGCGCGCTTCAGGACCGGTTGTCGATGCTGCTCCCGGTGGCGAGCGCGGTTGAGGACCGGCTGCATCTGTTGCTGCGCGACCATGCATTGCCGGAGCCGGATGCCGCGCTGCTCGCCGATGTGCGGGCGTGGCTGAGCAGCGGTGCGGCCCCGGAAGCGGCGGAGCCGTTATGCGCGCGGGCAGCGGCGCTGGAGCCGGTGGGCAGCGAAGCGCCGGGCGAACTGCTGCGCCTCAGCATGCTGGCGCGGCTGGCCGAGATGATCCGGCTGCATCGGCAGGTGCGGCTGCTGCGCGATCAGCTTCGCTCGCCCGACCGGCGCGCGGTGAACCCCGATGTCGAGCCGCTGCTGTCGGACAGGGCGCGGCGACCGCTGCACCGCGATCATGGCGCGGCCTTTCGTTCAGGCGTGGCGGCGGCGGGAGGCATTTTGCTGTGCTGCACGATCTGGATCGGAACCGCCTGGCCAGAAGGCAGCGTCGCGGCGATGATGGTGGCGGTGTTTTGCAGCCTGTTTGCCGGGCTGGACGATCCGACGCCAGCGATCCGTGGCTTTTTCCTGTACACGCTGATGTCGCTGCCGCTTTCGGCATTCTATATGTTCTGGGTGTTGCCGCATGTCAGCGGATTTGCGGTGCTTGCCATAGCGCTGGCCCCGCCGCTGCTGCTGTTCGGCAGGTTGATCGCCAATCCGTCGACGCTGCTGGCAGGGCTTGCCATGGCGCTGGGCCTGTTGGGATCGATCGGGCTGGGCGAGCGCTATTCGGCGGATTTCGCATCGTTCCTCAACGGTAGTCTGGCGCAGCTTTGCGGGGTTGCCATCGCGTTTTTCGCAACGCGGCTGCTGCGCACAGTGGGTGCGGACTGGAGCGCGAAACGGCTGATCCGCGCAGGCTGGGCCGATGTGGTCGCGATGGTCGATCGGCGGGCGGACAATGTCGGGGCGTGGACCGGGCGGATGCTCGACCGGCTGGGGCTGCTGACCCCGCGGCTGGGCGCGCTGGCCAATAGCGATCCGCAGGCGGTGCGCGATATGCTGGTCGACCTGCGCGTCGGGCTGGCTTCGGCTGAGCTGTCGTCACTGAGCCACGGAATCGCGGCGGAGCGGGCGGTGAAGCTTCGCGATGCGCTGGAGGTCGTGCGCGGTCATTATCTGGCGCTGTTGGATGAGCAGGTGATCGGCGAAGACCATGAGGGGCTGGCGCGCATCGATGCCGCTATCGCCGCTTCGGGAAGCATTGCGGAGCCGGCGGCGCGGCGCGCATGCCTGATCGCGCTGACCGGTATCCGCCGCAATCTGTATCCGGCTGCGCCGCCGCCGCAGAACTGGGAGGCATAAGGTGCGCGGAGAGGTGTTTATCGGCGGGGTCTATATCCCCTCGCTCCTGTTGCTCGCCATCCTTGCGTTTCTGGCGTTCCTGCCGGTGCGCGCGGTGCTGGAGCGGATCGGATTCTATCGCTGGATGGGCTCGCGCCCCTTGAGCGATCTCGCGCTGTTCGTGCTGTTGCTCGGGCTGCTTGTCTTTCTCACTCTGCCCGGATCGGCCGGGCATCACGGATTATTGTCATGAACCGCCTTGGTCCAATGCTTGCCCGCTGGGGCGCCACGCTGTTGCTGATCGCTGCTGCCGTCCTGATCGGGCTGTGGCTGTGGCAGCATTATGAGCGCGAACCCTGGACGCGCGACGGGCGGGTGCGCGCTGATGTGGTGCGCATCACGCCGGATGTGGCCGGGCTGGTCACCGAGGTCGCGGTACATGACAATCAACAGGTCAAGCCGGGCGACCTGCTGTTCGTAGTCGATCGCCCGCGCTACGAACTGCAACTGGCAAAGGCGAATGCGGCGATTGCCAGTGCGCGCACCACGCTGGCGCAGGCGCGGCGTGAGGCTGCGCGCGACGTTGCGCTGGACGACCTGGTGGCGAAGGAAACGCATGAGCAGAATCTCGCGCGCGTGGCCGTAGCCGAGGCGTCGCTTCGTCAGGCGATGGTGCAGCGCGATGCGGCGCAGCTCGACCTGAAACGTACTTCGGTCCGCGCGTCGGTGAACGGGACGGTCACCAACCTCAACCTGCATAGGGGCGATTATGTCGCATCGGGTCAGCAGGCGCTGGCGCTGATCGATAGCGCTTCGCTTCGCGTCGAGGGCTATTTCGAGGAAACCAAGCTGCCCGAAATCCATATCGGCGATCCGGTAGAGGTGCAGCTGATGGGCGACGACCATATTCTGCGCGGGCGGGTCGAGAGCATCGCGGCGGGCATTTCGGATGCCGATCGCGCGACGGGCGAAGGGAATCTGCCGGCGGTCAACCCTACCTTTAGCTGGGTGCGGCTGGCGCAGCGCATTCCGGTGCGAGTGCGGCTGACTGAGGTGCCCAAGGGCGTGCGGCTGATTTCAGGGCGCACCGCGACGGTGACGGTGCTGCCGAAAGGGGCGCAGTGATGCGCGCGAAATCCCTGTCGCTGGTCGCCGCGCTGCTTGCTTCTGCCTGCACCACTGCGGGTCCGGATTTCCACGTCCCGCCGCGCGCGACCGTCAATGATCCCCAGGCATCGGCGCCGTTCGTGTCGGCCGACGATCCGGCCTTTGCACAGGCGCCGGTGCCCGACGACTGGTGGCGGCTCTATGACGATCCGAAGCTGAACGCGCTGGTCACAGAGGCGCTCAGCGAGAATGCCGACCTGCGCGTTGCACAGGCAAATCTGGAGCAGGCAGGCGCGCTGGTCCGCGTCGCGGAAGCCGGACGCGATGTGTCGACGACCATCAGCGGGGGAACCAGTCTTGGCCGCCCTTCCTCGACGGGAATATCGCTGCCCGGCACGGTCAATTACGATATCGGAGCGAGCGCATCCTATCCGCTCGATCTGTCGGGGCGGCTGGCGCGCGGGATCGAGGCGGCAAGGGCCGATGCCGAAGCGGCGGTGGCGGCGCGCGATTATGCGCGGGTCGCGGTCGCGGCAGGAACGACGCGCGCCTATCTGGCGGTGTGCAGCGCCAATGCACGACTGTCCGCGCTGGATGCCATCCTGAAATTGCAGCGCGAAACGCTGAATGCTACCCAGCGCTTGCAGCGGGGCGGGCGGGGGACCGCGTTCGACGTGACGCGCGCGCAGGGACAGGTGGATTCAACGCTGGCGCAGCGCCCCGCGATCCTTGCCTCGCGTCAGGGGGCGTTGTTCTCGCTCGCCGCGCTGCTGGGGCGTCCGGCGCGCGAATATCCGAAGGCGGTGGAGGCGTGCACGGTCGCACCGCAGCCGGACCGACCGATCCCTGTCGGTGACGGTGCTTCGCTGCTGCGCCGCCGCCCCGATATCCGTCAGGCGGAGCGGCAGGCGGCGGCGGCCAGCGCGCGGATCGGGGTCGAAGTGGCGCAGCTTTACCCGCAGATCAGCCTTGGCGCGTCCGCCGGCTTTACCGGGCCGGTTTCGGGAATCGGATCGGGAGATGCGTTCCGGCTGAACCTTGGCCCGCTGATCAGCTGGTCCTTCCCCAACCGCCCTGTGGTGCGGGCGCGAATCGACGCGGCAGAGGCGAACGAGCGCGCCGCGCTGGCGCAATTTGATTCCACGGTGATCGATGCACTGCGCGAGACGGAAACGAATCTGAACCGTTATGCGCGCCAGCGGGACCGGCTGGCCGATCTGATCCGCGCCCGCGACACCTCCGCACGAGCCGCTGCGCAGGCAGGCAAGCTATATCGCTTCGGACGGGCGGATTTCCTGCAACTGCTTGATGCACAACGAAGTCTTGCCGAGGCGGAGGCAACATTGGCATCCGCGCGAGCCGAAATGATCGACGATCAGGTCGATGTCTTTCTGTCGCTCGGCGGAGGGTGGAGCGAAAAATAACGTATTCCTGCGGGTTACGGTAAAATACTAGATGCGAGCGAAACGAACCAGGTAACAATCCTTGTCCTATAATGACGTATGGCCCCGGTGCATTTGCCCCCGAACATGCACCAAAATGGATGAGGTGAAATTATGGAGTGGTTCACTGCAAAGGCTCCGATCAGGAAAAAGATGCAGATCGTTGCCGCCACCATGACCGCGCTGGTTGCTGCGGCGGTGATCGTTGCGGCGTTTCTGCCGCTGTATATCGGACTTCCGCTCGGCGCGGTGCTGATCGCTGGTACCTGGATACAGGGCATGCGTTTTCGCGAAGCAGTCAGCGGCTCCTATGTGACGACCGTGGTGCGGATGGAAGCACTGGCGGCAGGCGATCTCGACAGCCCGATCCAGTTCACCGAGTATGAGGATTGCGTCGGTCGCATGACCAAGGCGATGTTCACGTTCCGCGACACCGCCGTTCAGCAAAAGGCGAGCGCAGCGGAACAGGCCGCAGTGGTGCGTGAATTCACCGCACAGCTCGAAAAGCTGGCTAAGGGCGATCTGACCGCCGAAGTGAAGGCCGATTTCGCGGGCGAATATGCCGTGCTGAAAGAGAATTTCAACGGCGCGCTGCAGAATCTGCGCGAGCTGCTCCAGTCGGTGAAGAACACCGTCAGCGCGATCCGCAACGGTTCGAGCGAAATCGCGCAGGCGTCCGAAGATCTTGCCCGCCGGACCGAGGCCAATGCCTCCGGCCTGCAGCAGACCTCCGCCGCGGTCAACGAACTGAACGAGCGGTTGCAGGGCGTGTCGCGCGATGCGAACAGCACGGTCGAACGCGCCGACGGTGCGATCACTTCGGTGACGCAGGGCCGTGGCCGGGCGGGCGAAGCGGTGCAGGCGATGGAACGCGTGTCCGGCAGCGCCAAGGGCATCGACGATGTGATCGAAGGCCTCGACAAAATTGCGTTCCAGACCCGCGTTCTCGCCATGAACGCCGCTGTCGAAGCGGGCCGCGCCGGTGAGGCGGGACGTGGCTTCGCAGTGGTTGCCGATCTGGTCTCCGCACTCGCCATGCGCGCCGAGGAAGAGGCGGGCCGCGCACGCGAACAGCTGACCGCGACGCAGGACGAGATCGTCGCTGCCGTGGATATGGTGCAGAAGGTTGACGAAGCGCTTGAGAATATCTCGACCAATGTGAACGAGGTGCACACGCTGCTCGGCCGGATGGCGCAGGACAATCAGGCGCAGTCGGGCGCGATCCGCGAGATCACCTCGGCAGTCAGCTCGATGGACAATTCGACGCAGCAAAATGCCGCGATGGTCGAAGAGACGTCGGCTGCCGCCCGCAATCTGGCGACCGAAGTGTCGCGCCTCGACGAGGATGCCCAGCGGTTCAAGGTCGATGATGCTGCCGCTGCGCCCCGGCCCGCACCGCGCGCAGTGTCGGCCCCGGTCCGGCCGGTGATGACGCCCAAATTGCCGATCGCGGCAATGGCGAAGACAGCCCCGGCCATGCAATCGGCCGGCATGGACGACTGGGACTCGTTCTGACGTTCGGAACGCGCCGTGGCGGGCGTCGCTCCCCGCCCGGCACGGCCCGTTCCAGCCCCGCCGCCCCGGCGCCGGTATCCCGGCGACCGGGGCGGTCCTTTTTCGGCCCCCCGCGCCATCGGCTTTTCGGCGCGCGCACAGCACGATATAGGCACGCATCATTGATGCATGACCGAATCCGCTCCTCCCAATGGCCTTGAAGCCGCGCTGATCGCGCATCGCGAAACGCTGCTGCGTTTTCTGCGGGCGCGCGGCGCGGGCGAGGCGGCGGAGGATGTGCTGCACGAATTATGGCTGAAGATACGCAGCGCGCGCACCGGGCCGATCGCCGCGCCGCTTTCTTATCTGTATCGTGCTGCAGATACGCTGATGATCGACCGTTTTCGCGCCGAGCGTCAGGCAGTGAAGCGCGATCGCGACTGGAGCGAACAGATGGCAGGCGCAGCGCCGGGCGTTTCGGAAGCGCCGTCGGGTGAGCGGATCATGATGGGACGCGACCATGCGCGGCTGGTCGCGCAGCGGATCGATTCCTGCGGTGCGCGTGCGGCAAGCGCCTTTCGCCGCCACCGCATCGACGGAGTGGCGCAGCGCGAGGTCGCGCGCGAACTGGGCGTCAGCCTGTCGACGGTCGAAAGCGATTTGCGGCTGGTCTATCGCGCGCTTGCCGAATTGCGGGAGGAAATCCTTGCGGTTTGAAACGCATGTCTCCGTCCTTACGCCAGGAGGTGTCGCCAATGACACAGGATGAAGTGATCCGTGCCGCAGCGGCCGACTGGGCGGTGCGCATCGGCAGTGCAGGGTTCGACGACTGGGAAGGCTTTACCGCCTGGCTGGAGGAGAGCCCCGATCACGCGCTCGCGTATGACCGGGTCGCGGCCGGTGTCGCGGATGCGGTGGATATTCTGCCGCCTGTAGCAGCGGCGGACGAACCGGCGGAGGCGCAGCCGCGCGGGCGGCCGCGCCGCTGGATGCTGGGCGCGCTGGCGGCGGCGGTCGCGGCGGGGGGAGTCGGCATGTGGCAATGGGCCGATCCGGGCGGCTATACGGTGATGACGAAGCCGGGCGAGACGCGCACGATCGCGCTTGCCGATGGGGGGAGTGTGGTGCTTGCCGGCGACAGCCGGATCGAACTCTATCGCGATGCCCCGCGCCGGGCGGCAGTGGAACAGGGCAGCGCCTATTTCACCATCCGCCATGACGCGGACGATCCGTTCCGGGTGCGCGTCGGCGAAAACCGGCTGGTCGATATCGGCACCCGGTTCGAGGTGCAGCGCGAAGGCGATGCAATGCAGGTCGCGGTCGCCGAAGGGGCGGTGGCGTTCAACCCGCGCGGGCAGAATGTCCGGCTGAATCCCGGCGACATGCTGAGCAGCGAGGGCGGGCAGCGCTTTTCGGTAACGCGGGTGCCGGTGGCCGAGATCGGCGAATGGCGCGACGGGCGGCTGAGCTTTCAGGACCGGCCGCTGCCCGAGATCGCGGCGCGGCTTTCGGCGATGACCGGGGTGGCGTTCCGCGTCGCACCGGGCGCGGCGCAGCGCCGCCTGTCGGGCAGCGTGGAAATCGATTCGGTGCGCGACGATCCGGCGGTGCTGGGCGATCTGTTCGGGATTGCCGTGGCGCGCAGCGGGGACGACTGGGTGATCGGCTGACCGCGAGATGCGTTTCGTTCCCGCCCTGATGCTGAGCATAGCGATTGCCGCGCCGGTCGATGCGGCGGAAGTCGAGGTGCGCGTACCCGCCGGGCGGGCGGGGGAGGCGGCGGCGGCGCTTGCCCGGCAGATGGCGGTGAGCATCGTGATCGCCGATCCGGCGCTTGCCGCGCGGCGGGTGCCCGAAATCCGGGGAGCGATGTCGCCCGAGCGCGCGGTGGCGAAGCTCGCCCGCGCGATGGAAGCGCGTGCGATCCCGGCGGGGCGGGCGGGGTGGCGGCTGGTCGCAGCGCCGCCGCCTGGCCCACGCGCGCGCGCGAAGGCAGCGGTAAAGCCTCACCCGCCGACCTCGACCCCGCAGTCGGTCGCGCCTGAAGTCGCGCCGGACATCGTCGTGCGGTCGAGCAAGCGCGACACGAAACTGGCCGATTATGCCGGGCAGGTCGCGCTGCTCGACGGCGCTGCGCTGACGCTGGGCGGGGTCGGCGGCAGCGACAGGATCGTCGAGCGGGTCGCATCGGTCACCTCGACCCATCTGGGCAGCGGACGCAACAAGCTGTTCATCCGGGGCATTGCCGATTCGAGCTTTACCGGCCCGACCCAGTCGACGGTCGGCATGTATCTGGGCGATTTGCGGCTGAACTATAATGCACCCGACCCCGATCTGCGCCTGTCCGACATGGCGTCGGTCGAAGTGCTGGAGGGGCCACAGGGGACGCTCTACGGGGCAGGGTCGATCGGCGGGATCATCCGGCTGGTGCCCAATATGCCCGACCTGTCGCAGGCGAGCGGGTCGGGGATGCTGGGCGGCAGCCTGACTCAGCACGGCGATCCGGGGGCGGATATCAGCCTGATGGCGAATGTGCCGGTCAGGCGCGATGTCGCGGGGCTGCGGCTGGTGGTCGATGCGGCGCGGCAGGGCGGCTATATCGACAAGCCGCTGCTTGGCCGCGACAATGTGAATCGTACCGATATTGCTGGCGGGCGAGCGATCTTTCGCGTCGATGCGGGCAATGGCTGGACCATCGACCTGATCGGTGCGGGGCAGCGTACGCGCGGCGCCGACAGCCAATATGCCGACCGGTCGGGGCCGCCGCTGACCCGGTCGAGCCGGGTGACCGAGGGCTTCGACGCCGATTATGCGCAGGGGCAGGTCGTGGTGTCGGGGGAGCTGGGCGCGGTTCGCTTCCGCTCGTCGACCGGCGTGGTGGGGCAGGAACTGCACGAACGCTATGACGCCACCCCGCCAGAGGGCGAGCCGCGCCTGTTCGAACAGGGCAATCACAGCTTCATGGCGGCGAACGAAACGCGGCTCTGGCAGCCGCTGGGGAAGCGCTTCGGCTGGCTTTTCGGAGCGAGCTATACGCATAACCGGACGCGGCTGACCCGCTCGCTGGGATCGGTCGCGCTGCGCAGCGCAGCGACGGGCGTGGAGAATATCGTCGATGAGGTGACGCTATATGGCGAGGCGAGCCTGAAGGTTCGTCCCGGCCTGATCGCGACTGCGGGCGGGCGCTGGACGCGGTCGGAACTGGGCGGGTCGGGTGAGGATGTCATGCCGCTGCTGATGCCCGATCTGTCGGGCGAAATGGCGATGGCGCGCGCGGCGATCGTGCGCGACCGGGCGGAGACGATCTTCCTGCCCTCCGCATCGGTGCTGGTTCAGCCGCTGCCCGGCACCGAACTGTATCTTCGCTATCAGGAGGGGTTCCGGCCCGGCGGGCTGGCGGTCGAGGGCGATTTCGTGCGGCGATACCGCAACGACCGGGTGTCGACGCTGGAATTCGGCGGGCGGCACGGGCGGCCGGGCGAGGGGCCGTTCGACGTGTCGGCCAGCGTCTCCTTCACCGACTGGCGCGACATTCAGGCGGATTATATCGACCTGATCGGGCTGCCGACCACCGCGAATATCGGCAACGGGCATATCTGGACCGCGACGCTGTCGGGCGGGGTGACGGTGGCGAAGGGGCTGCATCTGGAAGGGGCGGTCGTCTATAATTACAGCCGGGTGGATCAGCCGAGCCTGAGCTTCGGCCTGGCGCTGGTGCGGCTGGATGAGGTGCCCAATATCGCCTCTGCCGGCGGGCGGCTGGGGTTCGATTATGTGCGCGGCATCGGCGAGGGGCTGACGCTCACCGCACGGGGATGGGCGCGCTATGTCGGGCCGTCGCGGCTCGGCGTCGGGCCGGAACTGGGCGCGCGGCAGGGCGATTATTTCGACAGCGGGCTGACCGTGCGCGTGGGGCGACCCCGGCTGGGCGTGACGGTCAGCCTCACCAATATCGCCGATACGGTGGGCAATCGCTTCGCGCTGGGAACCCCCTTCGCCACCGGCCGCGCGCAGGTGACCCCGCTTCAGCCGCGCACGCTGCGCATCGGGATCGACGGCCGTTTTTAGGGGGGATGCGCCCCACCCCCGGCCCCTCCCCTGAAGGAGAGGGGGGAGCGAGTCCGATGTCATCCCGTTCTGGAAGCCTGATCGGCGGAAACAGCGCTCATCGTCATGCAGGGCTTGTCCCGGCATCCACGGTGCCGCCGGGAGCAACGGGGCGCGCCCCTGCTTCACGGCAGACCCCGGAACAAGTCCGGGGTGACGGTTGAGGCTGGGGCGGGCGCGAAAAATTTTTGCGTGGCCGCCAAGGCTCGGCAGCGCGGGCTCCGTCTTCGGGATTGAAACGGTCCTGAAGAGGTTATTCGATGCGCGTCTCGCTGCTTACTACCACTGCCCTGATTACGCTTGCCACGCCTGCCGCCGCGCAGACCGTCGTCAACGCAAAGCGCACTGATCCGGTGCGGACCTCGACGATCAAGAACGGCGCTGCCGATGCGGTTCGCATTGCCTCGGCCGGATCGGTCGAACCCGCTTCGGGCACTGCCGTCACCATGGACAGCGACAATGCCGTCACCAACGAAGGCAAGATCGCGATCAGCAACGCCAATGGTGCGATCGGTATCGCAGCGGCAGCGGGCACGACGGGCGATATCGTCAATAGCGGCACGATCACGATCGACGAAAGCTACACCCCGACCGATCAGGACAAGGATGGCGATCTCGACGGGCCGTTCGCGGTCGGATCGGACCGGACCGGCATCCGCACGCTGGGCGCGCATTCGGGCAAGATCACCCATAGTGGCACGATCACGGTCGAAGGCAATGATTCCGCCGGTATCTGGCTGGGCGGAACGCAGACGGGCGCGTTCACCCATGACGGCAAGACGAGTGTAGTCGGCGACAATTCGGTGGCCGTGCGGGCAGAGGCGATCAACGGCAATGTCCGCCTTGCCGGGACGGTGACCGCGACCGGCGCGAATGCGATTGCAGCGCGCTTCACCGGCGATGTGTCGGGCGCGATGGTGGTGCAGGGCGCGATCGGCGCGACCGGATATCGCTATACCACTGCGCCTTCGGACACGTCGAAGCTGGATGCCGACGATCTGCTGCAGGGCGGGCCGGCGCTGATGATCGAGGGCAGCGTGTCGGGCGGGGTCATCCTGGCCGTCGCGCCGAAGGATAGCGACCCTAACAATGCCGATGAGGACAAGGACGGGATCGAGGATGCGAAGGAAGGCAATGCCGCCATCGTTTCCTATGGCAAAGCGCCCGCGATGGTCGTGGGATCGGCGAGCCGCGATATCGCGATCGGCGCGGTGGCGAACACCGCCAACGGATACGGCCTGATCATCGACGGATCGGTTGCCGGGAACGGCGTCTATTCGGGGATAGACGGCAATGGTCTGGTGATCGGCGGTCAGGGCGGCGCGGTGACCATCGCCAACGGGATGGGCGTTGCGGGCGCAGTCACCGCGACATCGAATGGCGGCACAGCGACCGCGCTGCGCATCGGCAGCGGGGCGAGCGTTCCCGAACTTCGCGTGTCGGGTCAGGTGACCGCGCAGGGCGCGCAGGCAGCGGCAGTGCGCGTCGATGCGGGCGCGAATATCGCGACGATCCGCAATTCGGGCACGATCGGCGCGGCGGTGAATGCCGAGACGGGGCAGGCCAATGCGATTGTCGATGCCTCGGGCGGGGTAACGCTGATCGAAAATAGCGGTGCGATCGTCGCCAAGGGAGCGAAGGCGGATTCGAACCGCAATATCGCGATCGATGTTTCCGCGAACACGAGCGGCGTCACCGTGCGCCAGACCGCAGTGGCCGCCGATGTCACCGCGCCGTCGATCACCGGCGATATCCGCTTCGGATCGGGCAATGACGTGCTCGACCTCGCCGATGGCAGCTTCAAGGGCAATGCGAGCTTCGGCGCGGGCGCGAACCGGATGGCGCTGTCGGGCGATGCGCAGGGCGCAGGCGCGATGACATTCGGTGCGGGCGCGGATACGGTGGCGCTTGCCGGATCGTCGGTGTTTAGCGGCAGCGTGGATTTCGGCGGCGGTGCCGATGTGCTGACGCTCGCCGGGACGTCGCGCTTTTCGGGCACGCTCGCCAATGCGGGGGCGCTGGCGGTGAATGTGACGGGCGGCATGCTCGACCTTCAGGGGGCCACCACCATCGGGTCGCTAAACATGGGCGCTGACGGCATTCTGGGCGTGACGCTCAGCAAGACGGCAGGCACGGGCACCGCGCTGAACGTCGCCGGGACGGCAGCATTCACCAAGGGTGCGACGCTTCGCCTTTCCGTCACCGATGTGCGCAATGCCGAGGGGCGCTATGTCGTGCTGACCGCCGGACAGCTGACCGGTGCGGACGGGATCAAGACCGATGCCGATCTGTTGCCCTTCCTCTATAAGGGCTCGCTCGCCACCGATGGGGCGGCGAACCAGATCGTCGTCAATGTCAGCCGGCGCAGCGCGCAGGAGCTGGGCCTGAACCGTTCGCAGACGACTGCCTACAGCGCCGTTTATGCCGCGCTGGCGCAGGATGAGGATGTCGCCAATGTCTTCCTGAACATTCGCGACGGCGATCAGTTTCGCGGCACGCTGCGCCAGATGCTGCCCGACCATGCGGGCGGCACCTTCGATGGCCTGAGCCTTGGCGTGCGGACCATGGCGCGCCAGCTCGCCGATCCGAGAAGTCCGATCCTCACCCGCGGCAAGTTCAACCTGATGGTGACGGCCGGCGGATGGGGCACTGACAAGAAGGAGAAGGACACCGCCGCATATGATCTGGGCGGGCTGGGCTTTGCGGTCGGGGGCGAGATCGAGACGGGGCTGGGCACGTTCGGCGTGTCGGGCACGTATCTGTGGAACAAATATACGAGCGGCAGCAGCGACAATGAGGTGCTGTTCAGCACCTATGAGCTGGCGGGATTCTGGCACGGCCAGTGGGGCGGGTTCGCCGCGCGCGCCCGCGCATCGATCGGCACGGTCGATTTCGAAGGATCGCGCTATTTCAACGGCACGGTCGGCAATGATACGCTGAGCCGCCGGGTCGAGCATGAATCGAACGGCACGATGACGTCGTTCAGCGGCGGCGTGTCTTATGAAGGGGGCGGGCAGGTCTTCTTCTTCCGCCCGGCAGTATCGATCGACTATCTGAAGCTTACCGAGGACGGCTATACCGAAACCGGCGGCGGCAAGGCGCTCGACCTCACCGTCGACAAGCGCAGCAGCGATGAGGCAGCGGTTGAGGGCGGCCTGACGTTGGGCATGGATCTGTCGGGTACCGGGCGGCGCGACAGCAACTGGTTCCGGATGGAAGTCGAAGGCGGCTGGCGTGAGATTGTGAGCGGATCGCTGGGCACCACCACGGCGCGTTTCGCGGGCGGCGATGCCTTTACACTGACGCCGCAGGACCGGGCGAACGGCTGGTACGGGCGGCTGCGCGCGCTGGGCGGCGGGTCGCTGTTCCAGGTGGGCGGCGAATTCGGCGCCGAGAAACAGAATGACCGGCTTGGCCTCACCCTGCGCGGAACGATGCGGGTGAACTTCTAAACCCGGCACGATGTCCTTGTGAGCGGCAATCCGAAGTTTTCCGTTGCAAGTCGCTGCGGATTGTCGCTCGCAAGGTCCGGTCGGCGGGGCCATCCCCCGGCTCCCCACGACCGTCCGGCCCGAAAGATGTCCGTTGCTTCTTTCGGGCCGGAAATGGTCAGGTGAACAGCATCCAGAGTGCCATCGCGACCATCATCACATTTTCGGTCAGCGAGACAAAGCCGAGCGGGACGTTCGAACCGCCGCCGACACAGGCGCATTTCAGTTCGCGCTTCTGCACATAGACAGCATAGAAGACCGATATCGCGCCGATCCCGCCGATGAACAGCGCGATCGGGATCGACAGCCAGTGGAGCGCATGCGCGACCATCAGCACGCCCGCCAGCCCCTCGGCAAAGGGATAGATATAGGCATAGGGCACCCAGCGGCGGGCGAGCAGGTCATAGCCCAGAAACATCGTCGCGAAACTGTCCACATCCTGCAATTTCTGAATGGCGAGCACGCACATCGACAGTGCGATGAACAGCTCGACCGTCAAGACCGACAGCAGCACGCCGCTCGACAGCCAGCTTGTCGCCACCGCCATCAGCGCGGCCATGGCGAAGATCGCGATGACGGGTTTGTAGCTGGTCGCGTCCGGGTCCTTGACCGGTTTGCCGAAATAGCGGCGAAGCGCCTCATGCCCGCCGATCCTCTCGCCGCCGATGAAGGTTTGCGGGGTGGTCTTCACATCATGTTCGGCCTTGAACGTGTCGGTTTCCTCGCGCGTGGTGAGGTGATGGTCCTCGACTTCATAGCCTTCGGATTTCAGGAGATGGACCGTCTTCAGCCCGAAGGGGCAGATGTGCTTGTCCATCACCATGCGATAGACGGTCGCGCGTTTTTCGCCCGTTTCGGGGGGATTGCTCGCTTCGTTCATCGTTTCACCTTTTCGAACAGTTCGACCAGCTCGCCGAACTTTTCCTGCTGCTGCGCCGGATCGCCCGAGCGGATCGCGTCGGCGACGCAATGCGCGGCGTGGTTTTTCAGAACCGCGCTCTCGACCTTTGAGATTGCCGATTTCACCGCCTGAATCTGGTGGAGGATGTCGATGCAATAGCGATCGTCCTCGACCATCTGGGCGAGGCCGCGCACCTGCCCCTCAATCCGTTTCAGGCGGTTGATCGTCGCTTTCGGATCGGTGTGCACGGCTGCGTCCTTATAAATACCCTGGAGGGGTATCGATATGGCGGCAACCCGCAGCGTTTCAAGGTGCGGGGGGCGGGCGTTATCCGAACAGGCCGCGCTGATAATCCTGCACTGCCTGCACGATTTCCTCGCGCGTGTTCATGACGAACGGGCCATGGGCGAAGACCGGTTCGCCGATCGGGTCGGCATGGCCGAACAGGATCAGCGCGCCGCTTTCGGCCGAAACCTCGACTGCGTCGCCGTCGCCAAGCTGCGCGAGATGATATTCGGGGACTTCCTCACCGGAAATCCGCACCGACCCGCGCACGGTGTAGAAGAAGACGTTGCGGCCAGCCGGGGCGGGGAGCGACGCGCCGCTTCCCGACGCCATCTCCACGGTGCCGAGCATCACGCCGGTAAGCGACGAAATCGGTGCGCCATCGGTGCCCGATACCGGACGGAGCGTCACGCCCTCGGCGAGGGTTTCCGCCGCGATCTGGTCCGCGGTTACGCCAATATAATGGGGATCGGTCATTTTGAGGCGCGACGGCAGGTTCACCCAGAGCTGCAGGATTTCCATGTCGCCGCCTTCGCGCTTGAACGCCTCCGGCGACAATTCGGCATGGACGAGGCCGCGCCCGGCAGTCATCCACTGCACGCCGCCCGCTTCGACGATATTCTCACCGCCGCCGGTATCGTGATGGGCAAGGCTGCCCTTCAGGATGAAGGTCACGGTTTCGAACCCGCGATGCGGATGCGGGCCGAAGGGCAGGCCGTTGTTGTTCGGCGCATAATGCTGCGGCCCATGATGGTTGAGGAACAGGAACGGATCGACCTGTTCCAGCCCCGGACCCGGCACCGGGCGGCGCGTGACGAGATCGCCGATGTCATCGCGAAGGGCGGGGTGGATCGATTTGACCTGACGATTGCTCAAAATTCACGCTCCGGGGATTAGCGGCACGGGGCCTTTGGGCACGATGCCGTTCGGATTGATATGGGTGTGGCTCTCATAATAATGATGCCGGATATGGTGGAAATTCACCGTCTCCGCCACGCCGTCGAGCGCGTAAAGGCGCCGGGTCAACGCGGCAAGATTGGGATAATCGGCGATGCGGCGGACATTGCATTTGAAATGGGTGTGATAGACCGGATCGAAGCGGATCAGCGTCGTCCATAGCCGGATATCGGTTTCGGTGAGCGTGTCTCCGATCAGCCAGTCGCGCCCTTCCAGCCGGTTCTCCAACTCGTCGAGCACCGTGAAGAGCGGGCCGATCGCTTCGTCATAGGCCGATTGTGAGGTCGCGAACCCCGCCTTGTACACGCCATTGTTCACGGCCCCGTAAATGCGATCATTGAGCGCGTCGATCTCTTCGCGATGCGCTGCCGGATACAGGTCGAGCGGCTTCGCCCCGCATTCGTCGAACGCGCTGCCCAGCATGCGAAGCAGGTCGGCGCTTTCATTGTTCACGATAGTGCCGGTTTTCGTGTCCCACAGCACCGGCACGGTGACATGCCCCGAATAATCGGGCTTTGCGGCGGTGTAGATCTGATGAAGGTTATCGGCATCCATCAGCGGGTCGGGGGTGGCGCATTCGCCCGAACGGAAGGACCAGCCGCCTTCTTTCATCAACCAATGGACGACGACCAGCTCGATGGCGTCGGTCAGCCCTTTCAGGTGACGCGCGACATTGACGCGATGGGCCCAGGGGCAGGCAAGGCTGATATAGAGGCGATAGCGGCCCGGTTCTGCTTTGAACCCGGCCTTTCCGGTCGGACCTGCCGAACCGTCGGGCGTCACCCAGTTGCGGAACGCACTTTCGTCGCGTTCGAACGTGCCGCTTTCCTCGTCATTATGATCCCATTCGTCGTGCCAGACGCCATTTTTCAAAAAGCCCATGCCGGTCTCCTGTTCCTGTCGCATGGGATAGCGCGGCACCCCGCCCGTGCGTTCCATCGCGGGCGGGGGGCGCGGTGCCCCGACCCCAATCCAGCGAAATCGTCATTGCGAGCCCCGCAGGGGCGCGGCAATCCAGAGCGGCTTGCGCCGGGTCGCTGGATCGCCGCGTCGCTACGCGCCTCGCGATGACGATGTGGTCCGTGAGGGGTTGCTGAAACCCGCTATCAGCGCTGGCGCACCTCCACCACCGCGACCGATTGGGCGGGCAGGTCGAAGGCGAGCTTTCCGCCATCCTTCGTGCCGCTGAACGCGACCGGGTGGATCGTGTCGGGCGCGTCGAAGCTGTTATGCGTGTCCATCGCCGGGCCGGTCAGGATCTGGCCGGACGCGCTGCCGGTCATGCCGGTCACCACATGCGCTGCCTTGTGCGGATCGCTGTTGACGAGGGCGAGATAGAGCTTCCCATCCTTCGCCTTTGCCGCCGAGACATCGACCATCGGCACGTCATGGTCGCCATAGCGATAATCGGGCGTTTGAATCGCAACGGGATAGGGAGTCGCGCCCTGAAACACCTTGTACATGTCGAACACCCAGTAGGTCGGCGTGCGGACCATCTTGTCGCCTTTGGTCAGGATCATCGCCTGAAGCACATTCACCATCTGCGCGATCGCGGCGAGCTTCACCCGGTCGCTGTGACGGTGGAAGATGTTGAGGGTGAGCGCGGCGACCTCTGCATCGCGCAGTGAATTCTGCTGATAGAGAAAACCGGGGTTCGAGCTGGGTTCAGGGTCGTACCAGGTGCCCCATTCATCGACATACAGGCCGACTTTCTTTTCGGGATCATATTTGTCCATGATCGCCGAATGTTTGGCGATCAGCTCCTCGATATGGCGCGCCTTTTCGAGCGTGATCGCCCATGCGTCCTCGTCAAAGCCGAGTGCCGGTCCCTTGTGATCCCAGCCATAGGGGAAGACATAATAATGCAGGCTGATCGCGCCGAGGCGATCCTTTGACTTCTGCATCAGCTTTTCGGTCCAGTCGTACAGATCGTCATGCGGACCCGCCGCGACCTTTACGAAATCGGGAGCGCCCGGTGCGGGGTTGACGAAGGTCGCATAACGATTGTGCAGATCGGTCGAATATTCGGCGGTCATATGCCCGCCACAGCCCCAACTTTCATTGCCGAAGCCCCAATATTTCAGGTTCGTCCACGGCTTGTCCCTGCCATTGGCGCGACGTAAGCGCGCCATCGCGCCATCGCCGCCATCGGTGATGTACTCGGCCCATTTGCGCATGGTGTAGGGCGGCAGCGAACCCATATTGCCCGACACATAGGCGTCCGCGCCCAGTGCCTCTGAATAGTTCATGAATTCGTTGGTGCCGAAGCTGTTATCGTCGTTCACTCCGCCCCAATTGGTGTTGATCCCGACCGGGCGTTCGCTGAGCGGGCCGATGCCGTCGCGCCAGTCATAGGTGTCAGCAAAACAGCCGCCGGGCCAGCGGACGACGGGCACGTGAATCTGTTTCAGTGCCTCCAGCACATCGGTGCGAAAGCCGTTGCGGTTGGGAATATTGGAATGGTGGCCGACCCAGATGCCGTCATACAGGCCGCGCCCCAGATTTTCGGCGAATTGCCCCTGAACCGCCGGGTCGATCACCGGGCCCGGATGCGCGGTGTCGATCGATACGCTGACCCGGCTCGCCTGTTGCGCGTGGCCGGGCGATGCGAGCGCTAACGCAGCGACGGTCGCGGTCAGCAGAGTGTTGCGAAGATTCATGGATCATCCTCCCCTTTTCAGCAGATTTTTCCGCCAAGAAGAGGGTTATGCCCGAGTTTCGCGCGACGGCAAGCCCGGTATCGAAGCTGGTGATAGCGCGATCAGTGCGGCGCGCGCCGGCAAGCCGGGCCGGAGCGCGCCGCGCCGGATCAGCGGGTTATGTCGAGCACCATCCGGCCCTCGATCTGCCCCTTTTTCATCCGGTCGAAGATCGTGTTGATTTCCTCCAGCGGCGCACTTGCCACCGTTGCCTTCACCTTGCCGTCCGCTGCGAAATCGAGCGATTCCTGAAGGTCGAGGCGGCTGCCGACGATCGAACCGCGCACGGTGATGCCGTTGAGCACCATACCGAAAATGTTGAGCGGGAAGTCGCCGGGGGGCAGGCCGTTGAGCGCAATCGTGCCGCCGCGCGCGGCCATGCCGATCGCCTGTTCGAACGCTTTTTCACTGACCGCGGTCACCAGCACGCCGTTGACTCCGCCGCCGGTTTCACGCTTCACCGCCGCCGCCGGGTCGCTTTCGGTGCGGGCATTGACCGTGACCTTCGCGCCGAGCCGGCGGGCAAGGTCGAGCTTCGCGTCGTCGATATCGACCGCGACGACGTTCAGGCCCATCGCCACCGCATATTGCACCGCCATATGGCCAAGCCCGCCAATCCCCGAAATCGCGACCGTATCGCCGGGCTTCGTATCGGTCATCTTCAGCCCCTTATAGACCGTCACCCCGGCGCACAGCACCGGTGCGATGTCGATAAAGCCGATATTGTCAGGGAGGTGGCCGACATAATTGGGATCGGCGAGGACATAGTCGGCGAAACCGCCATTGACCGAATAGCCGGTATTCTGCTGGCTTTCGCACAAGGTTTCCCAGCCGCCCAGACAATGGACGCAGTGACCGCACGCGCTGTAGAGCCAGGGCACGCCGACCCGGTCGCCCTCCTTCACATTGGTCACGCCCTTGCCGACGACGGAGACATAGCCGACGCCCTCATGCCCCGGAATGAAGGGCGGGTTTGGCTTGACCGGCCAGTCGCCTTCGGCTGCATGCAGATCGGTATGGCAGACGCCCGATGCCTGTATCGCCACCTGAATCATGCCGGGGCCGACTTCGGGAACGGGGACTTCCTCGATGGTGAGCGGTGCGCCGAATTCGCGCACGACGGATGCTTTCATGGTCTTGGTCATGATGGTTCTCCGGTGTTTGGGGGCGCCTCAGAAAAAGCCGAGCTTTTTGGGGCTGTAGCTCACCAGCATGTTCTTGGTCTGCTGATAATGGTCGAGCATCTTCAGATGGTTTTCGCGCCCGATGCCCGATTGCTTATACCCGCCGAACGCCGCGTGCGCCGGATAGGCGTGATAGCAGTTGGTCCACACGCGCCCGGCCTGAATCGCGCGGCCGAAGCGGTAGCAGGTGTTGGCATCGCGGCTCCATACGCCCGCGCCGAGGCCGTACAGCGTGTCATTGGCGATCGCGAGCGCTTCGTCCTGATCCTTGAAGGTCGTCACCGACAGGACGGGGCCGAAAATCTCTTCCTGAAAGATGCGCATGCGGTTGTTGCCGCGAAACACGGTGGGCTCGACATAGAAACCCTCGGCAAGGTCGCCCGCGAACCGGGCCGCATTGCCGCCGGTGAGCAGCTCGGCACCCTCCTGTTTGCCGATATCGATATAGGAGAGGATCTTGTCGCGCTGTTCGCTGCTCGCCTGAGCGCCGATCATCGTGTCCATGTCGAGTGGATTGCCCGCCTTGATCGCCTGCACCCGCTTGATCGCGCGCTCCATGAAGCGGTCATAGATGCTTTCCTGCACCAATGCGCGGCTGGGGCAGGTGCACACCTCGCCCTGATTGAGTGCGAACATGGCGAAGCCCTCAATCGCCTTGTCGAGGAAATCGTCATCCTCGCGCGCGACATCGGCGAAGAAGATGTTCGGGCTCTTCCCGCCCAGTTCCAGCGTCACGGGGATCAGATTTTCGCTGGCATATTGCATGATCAGCCGCCCGGTGCCGGTTTCGCCGGTAAAGGCGATCTTGGCGATGCGCTTGCTGCTGGCGAGCGGCTTGCCCGCTTCGAGGCCGAAGCCGTTGACGACGTTCAGAACCCCGGCGGGGAGCAGATCGCCGACGATTTCGAGCCACACCATGATCGACGCAGGCGTCTGTTCGGCGGGTTTCAGCACGATGCAGTTCCCGGCGGCGAGTGCAGGCGCGAGCTTCCATGCCGCCATCAGCAGCGGGAAATTCCACGGAATGATCTGCCCGACCACGCCCAGCGGTTCCTGGAAATGATAGGCGACGGTGTCATGGTCGATTTCGGAAATGCCGCCTTCCTGCGCGCGGATCGTCCCGGCGAAATAGCGGAAATGGTCGATGGCGAGCGGGATGTCGGCGGCCATGGTTTCGCGCAGCGGCTTGCCGTTATCCCAGGTCTCGGCAATGGCGAGCCGTTCGAGATTGTCCTCCATCCGGTCGGCGATGCGGGTGAGGATCAGCGCGCGATCGGCTACGCTCGTCCGGCCCCATGCTTCGCGCGCGGCATGCGCGGCATCGAGCGCCGCCTCGATATCCTCGGCCTGACTGCGCGCGACGCGGCAGATGGTCTTGCCGGTGATCGGTGAGATATTGTCGAAATAGCGCCCGCCTTTCGGCGCCATCCAGTCGCCGCCGATGAAATTGTCATATTTCGCGGCAAAGGGCGCGGTCATCGCGGCCGCAGGGCTGGTCTGTGCATCCATGGGAAGGTTCCTCTCAAATCCATATCGCCGGCTGATGCCGATCGTGAGGAACAATCTTCGCGCTTATGGGCGCGAAGGAAAGGGCAGGGCGATCAGGGGGATGCGCAATCGTCTCACTATCGAGACAGATAATGCGGGCGACGATCGTCAGCCGCGCGAAATGCCCGCTCTGTCCATCCGGCGATAGAGAGTCGCGCGTCCGATGCCGAGCGCCTTTGCCGCCTGCGTCGCATTGCCGTTCGCCTGAGCCAGCGCGCGGCGCAGGATCGCGCCGTCGGCATCGCGAAACGAGTCGAGCGACGGGCCGCCCAGCACCTCCGCCGCGCCGCGCCGACCCAGACTGGCGTCGGTCAGGCTGAAGCGGCGCCGCGCCGCGCGGGTGGCACCGACGATCAGATCGTCGCGATCGACCGCCAGCAGGGCAGTATCGCCGCCGGGCAGATTGGCGTCGATGATCCGGTTGCCCTCGAACGAGCGGCAGAACAGCGCGCGTTCGATGCGGCGGGCGGCGTCCTGCACGATCTTCTGCACCAGCGTCGCGGTCGCTTCGGTATGATCGTCGCGGCAGTTCGAAATGTCGAGCGCGCCGGTCAGCCGCCCGGCGGCGTCATATACCGGCGCGTCCATGCAGCTGATCCCGATATTGCGGCTGGCGAAATGCTGATCGCGATGGATGGTGACGGCGCATCCTTCGACCAGACAGGTGCCGATGCCGTTGGTGCCCTCGCTGCCTTCGCTCCACACGCCGCCAAGCGTCAGCCCGACCTGTTCGAACATCTCCCGGTCGCCGGGCTTGCTGCGCGCTTCGAGGATCACCCCGTCGCGGTCCGACAGCATCACCGCGCAGCCGGTCGCGGCAACCGTCTGAAACAGCTGATCGAGCAGCGGGCGCGCGACGTCGAGCATCAGTTCGTGGCGTTGCCGCCGCACGGTCAGCTCGCTTCCCGAAACGATGGTGGGCGCGCGATGATCGCCGGCGTTCAGCCCGTGTTTCAGCCCCGACCGGCACCAGCTCGCCGCGACAAGCGACTGTGCGGCCCGGGTCGGCGATCCGAGCACTTCTTCGACCTGATCCTGATGATGCCGGTCCATGGCATCACTCTATCGTGTTTTGGCCCCGATGGCGATGGGGTGTCGCGCACGGGCACGACTGCGGTCCAGCCGGGCGCGCCAAAAGCCGTATACGGCGAGCGAACCGAGCAGGGTCAGCACCAGTCCCGACAGCGTCATGGCAAGTTTCCACACGATCCCGCCGACCCGCGCCGCATGGATCGGATAGAATTTCTCCTGAAGCCGGGCGGCAGTGCCGCCCGTTCGTGGATCGCTCGCTGCCAGCATGCGCGCGCTCGCCGGATCGAAATAGACATAGCTCCGGCCGTTAGGCGTCCATTCGAAGCGCTGGGCGAGGCGGACGATCACCGGCGCATGGGGCTTTCGCGCATATTGGATGCGGCGAATCGCGGCATCGGGGAAGCGGCGATGCGCGCCGTCAATGATCGCGCGCCAGTCGATTCGCCCGGGCGGGGTCAGGGTCGGGGCCACGGGAACGGGCGCTTTGTCGATCCAGGGGCCGAGCGGGGTGAAGATCATCGCCGCGCCGGTCGCCATCGACAGGAGCAGCAGCGGCGCCGTGACGATCCCGATATCGCGATGCTGGCGGACGATCGCTGACGGCGTCATCCGCGCGGGCCAGAGCCGGAAGCGAAAGGTGCGCCGGGTGCGCCACCAAAGGATGCTGCCGGTTATCACGAAGCCGATGCCGATCAGCCCGGCGATCCCGGCAATCAGGACGCCGGTTTCGCCAGCGAACAGGCGATGGTGCAGGTCGAACAGCCAGAGTTCCGGGCGCTGCCATGCGCTGGTCCAATGCGCGACGCGTTCGCCCGACTGCGCGAAATAGGCGCCGCTGCCATCGGCATAGATCGCCTGATGCACGCCGAGCTGCGGCCCGGCAAAGGTGATGCGCGACAGCGGCTCGCCGCCCGATGCGCTGGCGGCCTCCATCACATGCGCCAGCGCCGCGTCACTCGCACGCACCGCATCATGCGCATGGGGGACGGCGATCCAGCTGTCTTTCCATACCAGCGCAGCGCCGGACAGGCCGATGACCGCGAGCAGCAGCCCGATCAGCGCGCCGGTCCAGCGATGGAGGAGCGACAATAGCCGCATCAGAAATCGCTACGCCAGCCCAGCGTGAAGTTGCGCCCGCGCCCGGTGTAGAAGCGCGCATTGTCGGTCGGCCCCTGCGTGTCGCTATAATAAGTGACATAATCCACATTGCCGAGATTCTGCACGCCCAGCTGAATACGCCCCTTGCCCAGATCGTAGGAGATCAGCGCATCGACCAGCGTATAGCCGCTGAAATCGTTCGCGCTCGGCTGTCCGTCGAAGCTGCGCGACAGATAGAAACGTCCCTGCACATGCGCGGCAAAGCGGCCGGTACGATAATCGGCGTCGAGGTTCAGCCGGTCGGGCGAGATATTGGCACCGTCGAGATCGGCATCGTCGACACCGTCGCCGTCTGTGTCGGTCCGTCCGACGGTATGGGCATAGCCGATACCGACCGTGAAGCCGGGCAGGGGCGTGCGGACATCGAGATTGAGGTCGAGTCCCTGAATATCGATCGGCTGGCGCGCGACCGAGAAGATGCCGTCATCGCCCCGGATGAGTACCTGCCCGACATCGCTCGACGACCAGTAATAGCTTGCGCTTGCCTTTAACGGGCCGCGTTCGACCTCGAACCCGACTTCGCGATTGTCGGAGACGACCGGGCTGAGGTTGAGGAAATTCTCCACCTCGATTCCGGGCTGATCGATGCCGCGCAGAATTCGGCCGATATCGGCGATCGTATAGCCCTCAGCATAGCTCGCATAAGCGCGGATGCCGCGCACGGGCTCGAAAACCACGCCGCCATTGGGCAGCGCACGGTCGAAACCGGGCGTGCCGCCGGTGACGCGCACCGCGCCATAGCTGGCGAGCGTAGTGAAATCGGGAATGTCGAGCCGGACATTTTCATAGCGCACCCCGCCCGCGAGGCGGAGCACATTGTTCAGCAGGCCCCAATTCGCCTGAACGAAGGGTGCAAGGCTGCGGAACGTGGTCTCCGGCACCCAGCTTCGCCCGGTCAGCGCGAGCGACTGCTGCGTGCGGTCGAACAGCGCGTCAAAGCCCAGCGTGAGGGTGAGGTCCTTCACCCCCGGCACGGGGCGTTCATAGCTGATCTTGCCCCCCAGCTTGCGCGAGATATTTTGCGACTGGTCGAACAGCGTGCCGAGCGGCGCGATCGAGGGATCCTGAAACGCGCCATAGACGCCGCCCCCGAACAGGTCGCGGGTGCGGTTGTAAAATCCCTGCAGCGTCAGCGTGCCGCCGCCCAGATCGCCCGCGATCAGCGACGCAGAGGCGAGTTCGGCGATACCCGATGCCTGTTTCCCCTCCGGTCGCCCACGCGCGGAAGTGGCCGGAACGCCGATCGCGCGGTTCCCGTCCACTGCGACATAATGGCCGTTGCCGCTGATATCGAAACGATTGGCGACCACCTCCAGCCGGGTATCGGGGGCAAGCTGAACGCCGATCCGGCCGAAAATCGACCAGCTGTCGGTATCCTGCAATTCGCTGTGATTGCCGTCGATGCCGACCCGGCGGCCATCGCCGTCCAGAAATACGCCGCGTCGTTCGAACGATCCGCCCGCCGTCGCATCGAACGCCCCCGTGCGATAGGTGAGCAGCCCCGCCGCCTTGCCGCCCAGCGAGCTTCCCGAAAAATCATCGCCGGCATTGCCCTGAAGCAGGGTGCGGCCATGCCAGCCATCGGTTTCGGGGGCGCGCACCGTCACCTGATTGACGACGCCGCCGGTCGCGCCGATCCCCTGCAGCGCGTTCGATCCGTAGATCACCTCGACCCGGTCGATGAAGAACGGATCGATCGTATAGCCGTCGCGCGATCCGTCGCGGATCGGCGTCGATTGCGGGATGCCGTCGATCGCGAACAGCGGCGAGCGGCCGCGCAATGTCTCGCCGAAGCCGGTGATCTTTTCGCGGTCGGGCGAAAATGCCGGGAGCAGCGCCGAAAGCGCAGCGACGGTCGATCCCGATACGCCGAGCTGGCGATCGAGCGTCTCGCTATCGATCACATCGAGCGTCACCGGCAGCGCGCTCGCCGGAAGTCGGGTACGCGCCGCACTGACGACGATATCGTTGTCGTCCTTTTGGGTATCCTGTGCGGCCTGCTGCGCCTGCGCAGCCAAAGGCGTGAACGCGATCAGCGCGAAGGACAGGCAAAGCGGACGAGCGAACATGAAACCCCCCAAAGGAATGAAGGGTGGCTCCTATCGTTACTGATAACGAGTTGCAATAATACTTTTCGTCGGTTGGTACTTAATGTGCCCCGCCGCCCGGCAGGGTGGCGCTTGTCATCAGCGCGCGTGCCGGTTCGATGCTTTTGTCGAAATAATAAAGGCGCGGTGCGTCGAAGGTAATCATGTAGAGCTTGCCGCCGACGATCGCTGCCCGCGCTTCGCCGTTGCGCGTCAGCGCATCGTCATCGGTATAGCGATAGGTGAACCGAACGCCCTTATTGCCCAGAAAATTCGTCGGTTCGGTCGAAAGCAGTTCGAACGAAGCGATATTTTTCTGCGTGCGATAGGTCCCTTCCAGCAGTTCGGGGATTTCGACCAGCAAGGTGCTCTGAAGGAATTTGGGGAGCGGATCGCGCTTCTTGCTGCGTTCGCGGACCAGCGGTTCATCGGGCGCGATCCCGCCGTAAAAGGTAACGTCGTTCAGCTGTTCGCCGTCCAGCGTCCAGGTTTCGGCATGTTTGCCGGGTGCCATCGAAAGGCGGTTCCAGTCGCGATCGGGCGTCACGCTCATATCCGAACCGGCTACCGTCGCCGCTTCCTTCGCGGTGCGCAGCCGGTGCGCGAGTGCGGGCGTGGCGAGCAGCGCCATTGCGGCGACCGCACCGGTGAGAGTGCGAAACATTCGGTGGGTCATTGGCTGTTTTCCTCAGGAAGCATGAGCCTGATCATCGCTGCGTCGGACGCATCGGGGCTGAGTTGGAGATAGTGTTTCAGGGCCGCCTGTCCCTCGGTCCGCCGTGCGGTTTTGATGAGCGACAGGCCAAGCCCGCGATAGGCCTCACCCAGCGCGGGATTGAGCGCGAGGGCATTTTGGTAGAATTGCGCTGCGGCGATGAAATCCCGCTGCGTGCCGCGGGTACGATAGAGATTGCCGCGGGCGAGCCACAGCGTGTCGGTCCAGCCGTTTTGGGCGAGATTCTGAATCAGATAATCGCTCGCACCGAAATCGTTGAGCTTGATCTGATCGTCGAGAAAGACCGGCATCCATGTTGCCAGCGCCTCGCGATAGCGCGCCGCCCCGTCATCGCGCGCATCGCCGTCGGATGCCGCGAGTTCGGTGAGATACGCAGCGCGCTCGCCATTGGGCGGGTGGGAGGCGGTGAAGGCGATTGCGTTGAAATTGGGCTTTTTCAGCCCGCGCACCGATGCCGAGCTTTCAGCCTCCGCCATGACATGTTGCCACATGTCGCCCGCTGCTTGCGGGCGCAGGGCGCTGCGGTTGAGATAGGCGACGCCCAGCCGGTCCGCCTCGCGCTCCTGATCGCGGCTATGCCGGAACAGGCTGCCATACACCGACAATTGGAGATCCTGATAGGTACGCATCGTGCGATAGCCCGGTGCCATGCCGGCCAGCAACGCGCCCCATGCGAGCACGTCGGAACCGGTGCGCCGCGACCGAAATGCCTGAAGCGTGTGGCGGCTTTCGAAATGGCCGAATTCATGGCCCAACACTGCGCCCAGTTCCGCTTCGTTGCGCACGCGAAGGAACAGCCCGCTCAACACCCGCATCGTGCCGTTGGGCGACATGGACGCGTTGAACGTGGGTTCGCGGATGATATATACCCGTACCGAATTGCAGCGGTCATCGCCCACCGTTTCGCACAGGACATGTTTTACATAAGCGGTCAGCGCTTCGTCGCGAATGACAAGGGGCGAAGCGGCAAGTTCTTTCTCCGCCTCATCATCCTCTCGCCACAGGCCGATTTCGTCGACACCCTGCGGCTGATACACCCCCTGATAGGGCGGCGGCAGCATTTGCTGCGCAGCCGCGTGTGGCGCCGCCCATAGCGTCGCCGCTATGGCGAGCAGCGCCCGCATATGGTCGACCGCCATGTTACTGACCGAGATCGCTGCCGGGGAAATCCTCCAGCAACTGGGCAGCGCGCTTGTCGGCTCCCTCCGCCTCACGGACATCGCCGCCCATCGCTGCATCGGCGTTCAGCCACAAAATGTCGCCGGTTTTCAGGTCGACGAGCCCGGCATAGCCCTGATGCTCGCCCGATTTTACCGGAATGCCCGGCCCCAGCATCGCAAGAACCTGAAGCACCTTGCGCCCGGTCGAGCCATAGGCATCGCGATTATAGAGGAAGAGCCCGTAATCGGCATCCTTCGCACCGGGCAGGTCGGCAACGCCCGCGCCGAGCGACCAGTCGAAAACATCTTCCTTATTGTCGCGCTTTTTGGTGGGCAGGCGGTTGCCCCGAAAGAACTGATATTCGATCACCGCATCCGACACCGCGGCGAACAACGCCATATGTTCGGCAAGCTTCTGCGCATCCTCGCCATAGGCTTCGGGCGCGACGACGATCTCATTTCCGAGCTTCGTCTGAAGTTTTTCCAGCGCGACCTGAAGGTTGCGCTTCGCCGAATCGGTCCATTCGCCATTGGGTTCGAACATGCCCCCGGTCGATTGCGACCCCACCTGCACGCTCGGCCGGAAGACGAGAATTTTCTTGCCGCTTTTCGGTGCCAGTTCAAAGCCCTGCTTCGTCGCAGAGCGTTCCTGTCCGCTTGCCGGCGCGGCGGCGAACAGGGTGACGCACATCGCCAGGGCGAGCGCGCGCAATATATGCTTCATCGATTTCCCCCCAATGTCCTGCCGAAGCAGGAGCGGATCGGACGGTAGGATGAAGGCTTCGCGCCGGACAAGCCGGAAAAGATGCCGGTTGGCGCAGGGCAGTATCGTTTCGGGAATCATCCGAAACGGAACTTGTCCGCGACTATGGGCGGTCCGGATGCGAGTGACAGCGGGCGTCATTAGGCTTTCTTCGCGCGGGCGGAGAAGCGATTGCTTGCCGTCGGCTGCCCACCCGCCTTATCTGTGCGGCCATGCATGGAACGAACAACACACTCGCGCTGATCGGCAATACGCCTCTGGTCCGGCTTGCCGGGCCGAGCGAGACGAGCGGCGGCGAAATCTGGGCGAAATGCGAATTCGCCAATCCCGGCGCGTCGGTAAAGGACCGCGCGGCGCTTTCGATCGTCGAGGATGCTGAGGAAAAGGGGCTGATCCAGCCCGGCGGCACGATCGTCGAGGGGACGGCGGGCAATACCGGTATCGGTCTCGCGCTCGTCGCCAATGCCAAGGGCTATAAGACGATCATCGTCATGCCCGAAACGCAAAGCCGGGAAAAAATGGATACGCTGCGCGCGCTGGGCGCCGAGCTGGTGCTGGTCCCGGCTGCCCCGTATTCGAACCCCGGTCATTTCGTCCACACCTCGCGCCGGATCGCCGAGGAGACCGAAAATGCGATCTGGGCGAACCAGTTCGACAATGTCGCCAATCGCCGCGCGCATATCACCGGCACTGCTGCTGAAATCTGGGAGCAGATGGAGGGGCGAATCGACGGCTTTACCTGCGCTGCGGGAACCGGGGGCACGCTGGCCGGGGTCGGGCTTGGCCTGAAGGAAAAGGATGAACGGGTGCGCATTGCGCTGTCCGATCCGCATGGCGCTGCTTTGTACGAATATTATGCCCATGGCGAGCTGAAGTCCGAAGGGTCGTCGGTTGCCGAGGGGATCGGGCAGGGGCGGATCACCGCCAATCTGGAAGGCGCGCCGATCGATACGCAATATCGCATTTCCGATGAGGAAGGGCTGGAATGGGTCCGCCGGTTGCTGCGCGAAGAGGGGCTGTGCCTCGGCCTGTCGTCGGGCATCAATGTCGCGGGCGCGGTGCGGCTGGCACGCGAACTGGGTCCGGGAAGCAGGGTCGCGACGATCCTGTGCGATACCGGTTTCCGCTATCTCTCGACGCTCTATAATCGCGAATGGTTGCAGGCAAAGGGATTGCCGGTGCCCGACTGGCTGGCTGCCGCCTGAGGCGAGCTGCTTCGCGCAGAGGTGACAAGCGCGTGCCGCTTGCCTAGACTGGCGCTATCGTGATGAAGCAGATGCAGCAGGAATCGGCGCAGGCAATGCAGCGCGTCCGGGTCGGTCTGACCGGCCTGATGGTGGTGCTCGTCATGATTTTTGTCGGCAGCATGATCTACGCCTCGGCGAATAAGGATGCCGGCGCGCCGACGATTACCGATGCCCAGCTGGAAACGGTCGCCAATCTGACCGCGCCTGAAAACGCGATCGAGCCGGTGGCGAAGAAGCAGCCCGAAGAGCCGCTCGCCGAACTGGGCGTCGCGCCGAGCGCGAGCACGGTCGAACCGGCAAGCGCGAACAAGATCGCCGCGCAGATTCAGGCGGAGAAGCAGAAGGACAGTTCGAAGGTCCATTGACTCGTGCTGCGGGGGCACGTGCTCAATATATTCGGGTCGCTTTCCCTCGCCTGCGCTGTTGCCGCTTCCTCACCTTGTGATGAACGGCATGAGTCGTTCCGGATACACGGCTACGCCGGTTTTCCAATCCGCGCTGACCTTTGCCTTTTGACAGCGAAATTCGCCGGAACGAACGCGCGCCTGCCTGAGCGTGGTCATTCCGACAGGATCGAGCGGTCGATCTCTGCGATGTTGCGTGCGCCGGTGAGCGCCATGGCGGTGCGCATTTCCTTTTCGATCAGCGAGAGCAACAGCGTGACGCCTGCCTCGCCCCCCGCCGCCAGCGCATAGAGCCATGCGCGGCCGAGCAACACGCCTTCGGCCCCCAGCGCGAGCATACGCACCACGTCGAGCCCCGATCGCACCCCGGAATCGGCGAGGATCGCGGTGCGTCCCTTCACCGCGTCGGCAATGGCGGGCAGCGCGCTCGCGGTCGAGGCGGTACCGTCAAGCTGGCGTCCGCCGTGGTTGGACACCACGATCCCATCGGCCCCGGCATCGACCGCCGCGCGCGCATCATCGGGGTCGAGAATGCCCTTGATAATCAGCGGCCCGTCCCAGGCTGCGCGAATCCAGCTGATATCGGACCAGGCGATCGACGGATCGAAATTCGCGCCGAGCCAGCCCATATAATCGTTCATCCCCGACGAAGCGCCCAGCACCGGCAGCAGATTGCCCAGCGCATGCGGTCGCCCGCGCAATCCCACATCCCATGCCCAGCCGGGCTTGCCCATCGCCTGCAACACACGGCGCAGCGGCGCGTACGGGCCGGACATGCCCGAATGCGCGTCGCGATAGCGCGATCCGGGCACCGGCATATCGACGGTGAAGACCAAAGCTTCGGCACCCTGCGCCTTTGCCGTGGCGATGAGGTCCGCCATGAAGGCGCGGTCGCGGATGACGTACAGCTGGAACCACAGCGGTCCCGGCGTCGCGCTGCGCACCTCCGCCATCGAACACAGACCGACTGTCGAAAGGGTGAAGGGAATGCCCGCGGCGGTCGCTGCTCTTGCTGCCTGCGTTTCGCCGCGTCGCCGGTACATGCCCCCGATCCCGATCGGCCCCAGCGCAAGCGGAAGCGGTCGGCGCGCCCCCAGCAGATCGGTCGACAGGTCGATGTCCGACACGTCGCGCAGCACCCGCTGTTTCAGCCCGATCCGCGCCAGATCCTCGCTATTGGCGCGCAACGTCATTTCCGACCCTGCTCCGCCATCGGCATAGTCGAACAGGAAGCGCGGCACCCGCGCCTGCGCCGCGCGGCGAAAATCATGCGGGGAGGAGATGATCGTCACGGATGCATTCCCCTCGACAAAGGAACAGAGATCATGCAAGGCTCTCACTGAAATATCAGATGCGACTTGTCGCAGACATAAGCGCGATACGCAAGCATTATGCCATGGGTGGAAAAGGATCGGAATGGCCGAAGCGAACCATGATGCACCACGCCTTGCGCTGCCCCGGCTGGGGTTCGGCGCAGCGGCGATCGGTGGATGGTTCGCGCGGGTGGATGCCGAAGCAACATGGGCGACGGTCGCTGCTCCGCTTAAGGGACGCATCTCCTTTTTGGACACCGCGCCGCATTACGGGCGCGGGTTGAGTGAGCGTCGGCTGGGCGATGCGATCCTGCTGGCCGGGCGCTATACGTTGCTGGAGCAGGAGCCGCTCGACAGCCCGTTCCCGCAATGCGAGGCCGTCGGGGTACAGGTGATTGTCGGCGGACCCTATAATAGCGGTGTCCTGGCAACCGCTGGACGCGGCGGCGCGGGACTTGACGTGTATGAGGACGAACCAAAGGTTCATCCCGGCCTGCTCGCGCATCCGTATGCTGTTCCGCTTCCGCATCTGGGTAGTGCCACGATCGAGGCGCGCTCGGCGATGGGTATGCGCGCCGCCGCGAAACTGGCAGCGTTCTTCCGTGGCGAGGAGCCGGCCGACCGTGTCGCCTGAAGAACCGATTGCGGCGCTGGTGGCGGATCGGCTGGCGCGGCGCGCGGCCGGCGATCCGCCATTGGTGCTCGGTCTTTGCGGCGCTCAGGGGAGCGGCAAGTCCACGATTGCGGCGCAGCTGGCGGCACGGTTCGATTCCAGCGCGGTCTTGTCGCTCGATGATCTGTATCTGACGCGTGCCGAACGCGCGGCGCTGGCGCGCGATGTCCATCCGCTGTTCGCGACCCGCGGCGTTCCGGGAACGCACGATGTTGCGCTGGGGATCGCGACGATTGAGGCGCTGGGGCGTCGCGAAACGATTGCGCTGCCGCGGTTCGACAAAGCGGTCGATGATCGCGCGCCCGTCGATCGCTGGCCCGAGGCACCGCGCGATTGCGCGCTGTTGATCTTCGAAGGATGGTGCGTCGGCGCGGTCGCGCAGGATGAGGCGGCGCTGGCGGCTCCGATCAATGCGCTTGAGGCCGGCGAGGATGCCGAAGGCATCTGGCGGCGCTATGTCAATGCAGCGCTGGCGACCGAATATCCGGCGCTATTCGCGAAAATCGATTTGCTTGCGTTGTTGATGCCGCCGGACTGGCCGACGGTGCTGCAATGGCGCATCGAGCAGGAGGAGGCGCTTCGACGCGCACGCGGCGCTGCGGCGGGCGTGATGAATGCCGCGCAACTGGCGCGCTTTGTCAGCCATTATGAACGACTGACGCGCCATATATGGGCTGAGATGCCCGCCCGTGCTGATCTGTGCCTGCCGCTGACCGCAGAGCGTGCACTGCGCGACTGACCGGTCGCATCATTACGGCGATGCGGCCGTGCATTGATTGAACGATGGCAGCGTAAGGTTGCAAGCAGCGCACTGCACGTCCACCGCATCGCTGCGGGCGCGCCACCCGGCCGCTGACGCGGCATTCATTCGGCCGGTCATGTTCGTGGGGTTACCGCCGCCCGAAACCGCAGCCGGTATAATTATTGTCGACGCCCGGATCGGTCAGCGGTCGACCTTGCGCTGATGAGCCGGGTGCTGCCGAAGCCCAAGGAGGGCGAGGAGGATGCGACGGGCAAGGATACGGGCATCCCGACCACCGCCGTCAATGTGCCGCAGATTCTGAGCCCGGTAATGGCTGCAACGTTGCTGTCGGTGACCGATAACAGCTATACCGCCCTTTTCATCGTGTCGGGAGCATTTGTGCTGGTCGGATGGTTCCTTGTCCTGCAGATCATGTCGGTACGCTGATATGACGATTATCGATTCACACCTTCACTTCTGGTCGCTGGCGACGCCGGGTCACGAATGGCCGACGCCGGACGAACCGCGCCTGTACCGGGATATGGGGCCGGACGATCTCCGCGCGGCGGCCGGAGATACGCCGCTGGCGGGCGCGGTGCTGGTCCAGTCGCAACCGACCGATACGGACACCGACTGGATGCTGGCGCTTGCTGCCGGTGAACCGCTGGTGCAGGCAGTTGTCGGCTGGGTCGATCTCGCTCATCCCGAAGCGCCGGAGCGGATCGCCGCTTTGGCGCGCCATCCCAAATTGCGCAGCCTGCGCCCGATGCTGCAGTCGATTGACGATACCGAGTGGCTGCTCCGCGACGAGTTGCGCCCTGCGATCGCGGCAATGGAGGCGAACGGGCTGCGGCTCGATGCGCTGGTGCAGCCGCGGCATTTGCCGATGCTGTCGCGTTTCGTCGCGCGCTGGCCCGATCTGGCGGTGGTGATCGATCATGCCGCCAAGCCCGATGCCGCACAGGGAGCGATCGATCCCTGGCGCGATCATATTGCGCAGCTGGCCGGGCAGGGCGCGTTCTGCAAGCTGTCAGGGTTGCGCACCGAGCAGACGCCCGATCAGGCGGCGGACGAACTGGCTCCCTATATCGATCATCTGCTTGCGAGTTTCGGCGACCGGCTAATGTGGGGCAGCGACTGGCCGGTGCTGACCCGGTTCGGCGAAAGCTATACGCGCTGGCTCGCCGATGCGCAGCGGCTGGCCCGGGCAACGGGCACCGAACGCGAACGGTTGTTCAGCGGTTGCGCGCGGGACTTTTATGGCCTGCCGGAAGATGATCGCTGATCCGCCACGCGGATAATTCGCGGGCGAGGGATGAGGCCGAAGATGATCGCTGATCCGCCAAGGCGGAGAATTCGCCGGCGAGGGTCGCCTGGAATATCAGTCGTCTACGAATCGTAGCGCAAAGCGTCCGACCGCGATATTAAATGGTCGCATGCCCAGGACAGCTCGCGGAACTCGCACAAAACGCCATGCCTCCGCCGCCGGGGAACCGATCGGGACCGGGCCCCGGCTGGGCGAAGTGGCGTATCGCCGGATCCTCGAAGGATTGTTCGACCGGCGTATTTCGGCCGGCTCGTTCATTTCGCAGAACGAACTGGTCCGGTTGCTTGATCTGCCCATTCAGCCGCTGCGGGACGCGCTGCGCGTGCTGGAGACCGAGGGTATCCTGAAAATCCACCCCCGGTCGGGCATTGAGTTTCTCAAGGCCGATCTCGAACTCGCGCGCTCGACCTATCAGTTTCGCTCGATCATCGAACGCTCGGCGGTGCGGGCCTATGCCGAGACGGCGGACGCGAACGAGATCGCCAGACTGATCGACATGCATCACGCGCTGCTCGAACAACTGGAGATCGACAGCGCGGAAGAATGTCTGGATGCGATGGAGGAACTGGAGCAACAGTTTCACAGCAGCATCATCGCTTCCTTGCGCAACCCGATGATCGAGACGACGGCGCGCAGGTTGAAAAACTATGTCGCGCTGATCCGTCTCGACGTCACCGCGACTGCACCGCGCATGATCCGCACGATTCGCGAGCATCTCGACGTTCTCCAGGCGTGTGAGGCGCGCGATCAGGAGGCTGCCGAGGCAGCGCTCGCGCATCATTTTCAGGCGGCGCTTCAACGCATTCTTGGGATGGTCTGACACCGCCGGACCCAGTTTCGGAGACTGTAATGATACCGACCCGTCACCTGGCGGGCGTCGGGGGATGGCGTGCGCCATGACCCGTCGCTTCGTCCGCAGGATCGACCTTGCCGACGATGCAGCGGTGATCGCCGCCTGTGAAGCGGCGCACGCGTCCGGCCATACACCGCCTGAGGTACTTGCCTCGCAACGCCGTACCGGCGTCGTCGAGGTCGAAATTTATCGCCACGGCAGCGGGCTGGAGGTCAGCGACACCAGCGCTGCATCGGCAATAGGGTGATGCTGCACCGCGTCAACTCCCGGCAAGGCAGCAATGACGCGGCACAGCCCGCGCGCCCTTGCAGTGCCGATGCATTTGCGGACCTGCCGCGATCGGCGTTCAGAGAAACATGTGTCGAAAAACGCCATAGTCTCACAAGCCGACAATCCCTCCATACCGGATACGAAATGCGTGTCGCGCCGGACAACGGCTGCTATTCCGGATCGATAAGCAGAAAAGAAAAGCACAGAAAAAGGAAAGTGATGCCCGAAGTTCAGGACTATGCCAGGGCAGCCGATCAGGTGTTCGACGTCCTTCTGGGCGATAGCAGCATTGCCATGACGCTGGTGGAAATCGACAAGCTCTCACCTCATCCCGGCGCAATGCGTGAAGCATTTTCGCTTATATTTCGCAGTGAATCGCAGCTTGTTTTGCCGCAGCGGACCTATTCCATGCGCAACCGGTCCATTGAAAATGCCGAGCCCGTCGGGGTGTTTCTTGTACCCATCGGCCGCGACGCGAAAGGTGTGCGCTATCAGGCGGTGTTCAACTAGGCTTTTCAGGTCCGACATCGGATAGCGCACGGGGAATAATTTCCCCACGCTGTTGCGATGAATTTGGCGTTCTACACGGCGGAACGGGTATCGGGATGCCATATCAGGTGGCGGTGCGTTGCAGCTCCGTTTGACCCGTTGACGAAGCCCAGCCTGCGATAAAGCGCTTCGGCACGCCGATTGTCGATGCCGACATGCAGGTCAATCGCCGCGCCGATATCGGCTGCAGCCTTGCACAATGCCGTCAGAACGGTACTGCCCACTTTCCGGCACTGATGGTCAGCGATCAGGCCGATATCGATCACGCGCCATGGCGCGATGGTGCGATCGACGCACAGCCTCCCTATCGGCGTGCCGCCGTGCAGGATGATCCAGCGATCCGCATCAGGGAAATGGCGCGCGATATGATGTTCGAACAGACGGTGCTGCTGGGCGATCAGTGCGCACAATGGTTCATCGGCGAGCATAAGCCCGGCAAATATTTCCCGCCTGTACGCAGCGTGCATCTGTGCGACCAGCGTTGCGTCATTGTCCCCCTCATCGCGAAGCGAGAGCGGCGGGGAGAGGATCAGTCGAATTGCGGATATTCTCCCTGAAGGGCGATGCAATAATTGGTCGCCACATACGGTTGCATATTATTGTGGGGCTGCGTTCCTCCGGTATTCGCGATCGACAGCGGCGACATCTGCGTGTTCGCCTGACTCGTTGAATATACCGGGCGGCTCGATGAGGTTAGCGACGCATTGATATTCGGGTCGGTATAGGCCGTGCTGCGTGTCTTCATCGCAGCACGGACACCATGGGTGTGCGCGGGAATCTGCGCTTCCGTCAGCGTTAACGCTGCAGCTCCGAAAGGCTGACCTACGCGGCGCACGGTCAGCCCCGGCCCGGCACCGGCGCCGCAGGGCGAACGCATCGTCAGATCGGGCAGCGCGAAATTTGTTCTTCCATCCCCGCCATAAACAACACCGATCAGCGAAAACAGCGCCGTATACTGATTGAGCGGGAGAAGGCTCCCGTCACAAAATGCCCAATCATAAGGTGCAAAGTCGAAGCAGAAATCGGAAATCTGGCCAATAAACCCTTCCATGGTTGTAATCTCCTTCAATTGGCGCGGGAGGGGTACACGCCGAATAGCGCAATGCAGGGACGTAACGGCAGCGTCGGGCCACAATTATCATGGGGCTGGTTGCCGCCCGTCATCCCCACTGCCTGTGCGGACATCATGACGGTGCCGTCGGGAACATCGACGAATATTTCTGCCGTGCCATTTGCAAGCACCTTTCCATCCGGATCGGTGTCGGTCGCGGCGGCGGTGCCGGCGTTGAGGGAATGGGTATGTTCCGGCATCTGGTCGCTGAGTAAGGTCACGCGCTCGGCACCGGCAGACTGACCCAATACGTACGTCGAACCGGTGGTCGGCGACGTTCCCTGCCCGATCGGAACCCGTCCGCGCAGATCCGGCAGCGCAAAGGTGGAGCGCCTGTCACCGCCATAAGTGGTGCCGATAAGCGAATACAGCGTCTCATATTCCGCGATCCGCAGCACGCTTCCGTCGCATTCGGCCCAACCTTTCGGCGTTCTGGCGGGATAGGGAAATATTCGGATTTCCCCCACATATGCTTCGCTCATATTGGTCTCCCTGAGGCAGTTTTCCGGAGCTCGTCCTTCAGCCGCGCGACGGAAAAATGCCCGAAAGTGTCACTACGCAATTGATCGTCAGAAACGGTTGCATGTTCTGGTGCGCATGCGAACTGCCGCTCGTTCCGGGCGGAGATCCGCCCAGCGCCACCATCTGTCCGGTATCTCCATAGGTCGGAACAGGGGCTTCAGCGAACACGGCGTCATTGGGCAGACTTTGTTGCGCTGTATCCTGGTTTGCGAACAGCGCATGCGTGTGATCGGGCATTTCGTTGATGGTCAGTATGTGCGTTTCCTCACCGGCTGCCTGGCCCACATTGATTCCCGATCGTGCGGGATTGCCTGCCCCGATGGCGGTTCGCCCGTTCAGGTTCGGCAGCGCGAACGTCTTCGTTCCGTCGCCGCCATATCGGTTTCCGAGCAGTGCGAAGAGGGCATTATTCTGCTGGATCGGAAGAAGCTGTCCGTTCGCGAAAGCGGTTTGCCGGGGTGCCCAGTCAAAGGCCAGCGGCAGGATCATGCCGAGGAAATAATCCATGGAATCTCTCCATCGTTACGCGGCCAGTACATGGCAAAACGGGGTGAATGGAAAGCGAAACTCCATCCGGAACGAACCGGAATTTTATTAAATTTCCGGAACTTACAACCGAACGCATCCTGGCCGCCATATAACTGCTGTTTTATAGGGTCGTGCGTCCGGCAGGGGCCGGTTTCATCACGTGCGATCGGGGGCACTATGATGACGCCGCGATTCCTGAACGTTTTTGCATCGTATCTGGAGCATTATGCGCCGAGGTCAGCAGCAGGTGCTGCGCGGTCATGGCTGACAGCAGCGTTGCTGTTGCTGGCCGGGATGATGGTTCCGGGTTTTGCGGACGCACAAACCTGGCAAAATTGCACGATCAACGTATCCGTCGGCGAAAATCAGACGCTTAGCAGAGATGCGCTAGCCGACTGCCCCCGAGGCGTTAGTCAGCCCAACAGCTATGTCCGGGTGCCATATGCCGGATTCGGCACGATTCCTCAGCACGGTACCGTGCAGCCCAATCCCAACGATTTCGATGACGGACAGTATAGGTACACTCCATATGGGGGGTTCCGGCTGATATATACGCCGGACCCGGCATCTGGTGGCTTAAACGATGTCTTTGACGTCAGTATATTCGATGAAACCAGAAATGATTATTATCTGGTAACCTATAATGTCAGCATCACACCGGCGTCAGCACCGCCGACGCTGAGCGGGGCATCGCCATTGGCCGGAACAGTCGCCGGAGGCACGCTGGTTACCCTGACGGGTAATAATTTCATATCCGGCATGAATGTGACTGTGGGCGGCAATCCGGGGACAAGCGTCACGGTCAGCAGCACCACCAGTCTGACGTTTCGCACACCGGCCGGAAGCGCGGGAGCGAAAAACATCGTGGTTACGTCCAGCGGCGGTACCGCGACGCTGACCGGTGGCTTCAGCTATGTCGAAGCGCCACAACTGGCCGCAGCGTTCAGTCCCTCGACGATTGCCGCAGGCGCCACCGCGACGCTCAATCTGACGATCAGCAACCCGCCGGGTAACAGCGTGTCGCTTAGCGGGCTTCAGTTCTCGGCGAACCTGCCCGGCAACCTGTCCGGCATGATTCAGTCGTCAACATGCGGTGGCACGCTGAGCCTGAACAACGGTACGGTTTCTTTGTCGAACGGCAGCGCGCTTTCGCCCGGATCGTCCTGCGCGATCGCGGTGCAGGTAACGCCCGGTGGATCGGGAACCTATTCGCTGACGACGGGAACGATCTCCGCATCCGGACCGACTGCGTTGACCGGCAGCGCTGCATCGGCGAGCCTCACGGTCAATGCGCCGACGATCACGGTTTCGCCGGCTTCGCTGACGAATGCCACGGTCGGCGCGAGCTATTCCACGACGATCAGCGGCAGCGGCGGCACCGCGCCCTATAGCTTTGCAGTGACATCGGGCGCATTGCCTGCCGGGATCATCCTCGCCGGCAACGGCACGCTGTCCGGCGTGCCAACCGCCGGAGGCGCGTTCAGCTTTACGATTACGGCCACCGATCAGGACAGTTACAGCGGCCAGCGCAGCTATAGTCTGACCGTCGCCGCGCCGTCGATTGCGTTTGCCGCAAGCGGCGCGCTGCCCGATGCCACGCGCAATGTGAGCTATTCGCAAACGCTGAGCGCCAGCGGCGGCAGCGTGCCCTATAGCTATGCCGTGACCGGCGGTGCATTGCCCGCCGGGCTGACCCTTGCCGCGAACGGCACCATTTCGGGCACGCCGACCGGGGGCGGTACCGCTAATTTTACCGTAACGGCAACCGATAGTTCGACCGGTTCGGGACCTTATACGGGCAGCGAAAGCTATTCGATCACGGTGACTGTGCCGGCCGTTTCGCTGGCGCCGTCGACGATCCCGGGTGCCACGCGCAACGTCAGCTATTCGCAGGCGCTCAGCGCGACCGGAGGCAGCGGGCCGTACACCTATTCCATATCGTCGGGTGCACTGCCCGCCGGTATGACACTGTCCGGCGGCGGTGTGCTCAGCGGTACGCCGACTGCGGCCGGATCGTTCATCTTCACGGCCACCGCCACGGATCAAAACGGTAATTCGGGAAACCGCGCCTATACGCTGACCGTATCGACGCCGGCTATCGCCCTGTCCCCGGCTTCGCTCAATGATGGCCGCGTCGGCGACGTGTATAGCGCGACGCTTACTGCCTCGGGTGGTGCGGCGCCCTATAGCTTCGCGCTGGTAAGCGGGGCGCTTCCGCCGGGCGTGACATTCTCTTCCGGCGGCGCGCTTTCCGGCACGCCGACTGCCGGCGGTACGTTCAATCTGGTGATTCGCGCTACGGATGCCAATGCGAACAGCGGGGATCAGGCCTATGCCCTGACCGTCCTTGCACCCGCCATCAATATTGCCCCGGCGACGCTGCCGGACGCCACCCTGAACGCAGCGTACAATGCAACGATCACCGCAAGCGGGGGCACGGTGGGGTATAGCTATTCGATCGCCAGCGGTGCGTTGCCGACCGGGCTGACGCTTTCCGCCAGCGGCGCGCTTTCGGGTACGCCGACCCAGAGCGGCGACTTCGCCTTTGCGATCAGCGCCAGTGACAGCTCTACCGGCACCGGACCGTATAGCGGTGCGCGTTCCTATACGCTGACAGTTGCCGTGCCGACGATTGCCGTAACACCTGCCAACATCCCCGGCGCGACAACCAATGTCGCATATTCACAAAGCCTGAGTGCCGGTGGCGGAACCGGTCCGTATAGCTATGCGGTAACTTCCGGCGCGCTGCCTTCGGGAATAAGTCTTTCGGGCAGTGGCATGTTGTCGGGCGCTGCTGCGACGTCGGGAAGTTTTACCTTCACCGTCACCGCGACCGATGCCAATAATAATAGCGGCACGCAGGCTTATACGCTTGCCGTATCGTCGCCCACGATCGCCCTGAATCCGACCACCCTGCCGGATGCAACGATCAATGCCGCCTATTCGCAAAGCCTGAGCGCGAATGGCGGCGCTGCGCCCTATAGCTATGGCGTGACCTCCGGCACATTGCCTTCGGGGGTAAGCCTGTCGAGCGGTGGGCTGTTGTCCGGCGCCCCTGTGACATCGGGAAGCTTCGGGTTCACCGTCACGGTGACGGATGCGAACGGCAATAGCGGGATTCAGGCCTATACGCTCGCCGTGTCTGCGCCGACGATTGCGCTTAGCCCGACCACGCTGGGCAATGGTGTTCCGAACGCTCCGTATAGCGCGAGCATCAGCGCAAGCGGTGGCACCGCGCCGTATAGCTATGCGGTGAGCGCGGGCGCGCTTCCCTCCGGACTGTCGCTCGGGACCGACGGGACGCTCGCAGGTACGCCGGTGAGTGCGGGCACGTATAATTTCACGATCACGGCCAGCGATGCGAACAGCAACAGCGGTGCCCGAAGCTACACGATCGACATCGTCGCGCCGACGATTGCGCTCACGCCCGATATGCTCGACGACGGCATTCTCGGCACTGCCTATAGCGTGACGCTGTCGGCGAGCGGCGGCGTTGGGCCCTATGGGTACAGCATCGCATCCGGCGCGCTCCCGGCCGGTCTGACTCTGTCGGGCGACGGTCTGCTATCCGGCACACCGACGGCGGCAGGCTCGTTCGGTTTCACGCTCAGCGCTGCCGATGCGAACGGTAATGCCGGGACGAAGGCCTATAGCATCGCGATCGTCTCACCCCAGGTGAACGTCACGCCCGCCGCTCTGCCCGATGGCAGCGTGGGAACGGCGTACAGCCAGCCGCTCTCCGCCACCGGCGGCACGGCCCCGTACAGCTATGCGGTAAGCACCGGCACGCTGCCCGCCGGTCTGACGCTGGCCGGCAACGGCACGCTTTCGGGCACGCCGGACGCTGCCGGCAGCGTGAGCTTCACCGTTACCGCGACGGATGCGTTCGGCACCAGCGGTGCGGTCGGATACACCCTCACGATCGCCAAAGCGGCACAGACGATCAGCTTTACCGCCCCTGCAGACATCGCGCTGGGCAGCGGACCTGTGACCCTTGTCGCTGCGGCGAGTTCGGGCCTTCCGGTCAGCTTCGTTGCGGCCACTCCTTCGGTCTGCACCGTCGCTGGCGATCAGGCGACGCTGGTCGCATCGGGCACCTGCACGATCGAAGCGCAGCAGGCGGGTAATGAAAATATCGCAGCAGCACCGTTAGTGTCCCGCAGCTTTACCATCACCGCGGCAGGACTTGTCGCCGTTCAGCCACAGGCGCCTGTCACGGGGACGGTAGGCCAGCAGCTGACGCCGGTGCAGCCGGTTACGGCCAGCGGGGGTACGAAACCTTATGCATATGCATTGTCAGCAGCGCTTCCCTCGGGACTGGAATTCTCGCCGTCCACCGGGGTGCTTTCCGGCACGCCAGTCGCGGATGCCGAAAATGTCAGCGTGACGGTGACGGTAACCGACGCCGCCGGTCAAAGCGCTCAGGCCGGTTTCACGATCACCATCGCGGCGCCTGCCATCACGCTTTCGCCCGAATCGCTCCCCGATGGCAAAACGGATGAGGCGTATAGCGCAGCGATCGTTGCGACCGGCGGCACTGCGCCCTATCGCTACGCCGTTACCGGCGGTGCGCTGCCGGCCGGGCTGAACCTGGCGGCAGATGGTGCCATCACCGGCCAGCCTGTCGATGGCGGCAGCTTCGATTTCAGTGTGACCGCCACTGACAGCAGCAGCGGCACGGGGCCGTTCAGCGCGACGCGCGCCTATCGCATCACGGTGGCACTGCCGCCGCCCGAAGTGTTGCCAGTTCCCGAGCAGGTCGCAGCGAGCGCGACGACGAGCGCTTCGCAACCGCTGACGCTGAATCTCAACGACTATATCACCGGCGATTTTGACAGCGTCGAACTCGTGCGTCAGGCGATGCATGGCACGGTGACGCTGATAAGTCCGACCCAGCGTACAGCGGGGATCGGAACGGCAGCGGCGAGCGGTTTCGTCGCCCGGTACGAACCTGAGGTCGGTTTCGTCGGGCAGGACGGTTTTGACTTTGTTGCGGTAGGGCCGGGCGGTACGTCCGCGCCTGCTACGGTTACCGTCACCGTCCGCGCCGATGTTCCGGTGGCGGTGAACCTTTCCGCCAACGCCGAACAGTCCTCGCCGGTTACGATCCTGCTGACCGAGGGGGCAAGCGGCGGTCCGTTCACGGCGGCGACCATCGTATCGGTCACTCCTTCAGATTCGATTTCGACACGGATCGAGGCGCGGGGCGAAGGCAGCTATGCACTCATCGTCACGCCCGCACCCACTTTTGCCGGGCTGGCAACGGTGGGCTACACGCTGACCAATGTCGCCGGAACGTCGGCAGTGGCGAGTGTGAGCGTGACGGTGGCGGCGCGCCCCGATCCGACTGCGGACCCCACCGTTGCCGGCGTGTCGGCGGCGCAGGCGGAGTCGGCACGGCGACTGGCCGCAGCACAGCTGAGCAATTTTCAGCGGCGCAACGAACAATTGCACAATGGCGGACAGGGGTCGGGCGGCATGTCGAGCAGCGTCCAGCTGACCGGTGGCACACCCGCATGGCAGCGTGAGGCAGAGGCGAATGGCTGGTCCGGCCAGACGGCGATGGCTGATCCGGCGGCGGTGCCGGCTGTCGCCGGTCGCGCTGTGGTCCGGGGCGATGCCGAGACGAACAGGGGAGGGGTGCCGGCAAAGCGCGCGACCGACCCGGCGGACACACCGGCTGCGGAGGACAATAGCGAACGCACGGTCGGATCGGCGGCGCTATGGGTTGGCGGTTCGGTGCTTGTTGGCACACGCGACGCCGATGCCGGGCGCGACCGACTGCGCCTGAGCAGCGAGGGGCTGAGCCTTGGCGTTGACGTCAAGCTGAACGATCGCCTGATCATCGGACTTGGCGGCGGCTATGGGCGCAGTGTGACAAAGGTGGGCCGGGACGACGCGGGACGTGTGCGTGCCGCGGCCAGCTCCGCTTCGCTTTACGGATCATGGTCCCCGGCACCTGCCTTCTTCGTCGACGGCGTGCTCGGCATTGGCGATCTCGACTATCGCATCCGCCGTTCGGTAACGGCCAATGGACTGACCGCCGATGCTGTACGCAGCGGGGAGCTGCTGTTCGGGTCATTGTCGGGCGGCATCGACCGGACGATGGGTCGGGCGGATATCTCGCTCTACGGCAAGCTGGACTGGGTTGATGCAACGCTCAATTCCTATTTCGAGCGCGGCGGCGGCACCTACAGCCTGGCGTTCGCGAAGCGCGATCTTAGCTCGATCGCCGGCGTGCTGGGTGGACGCGGCAGTCTGAATCTGGGTGCCGTTCGCCCGCAACTGCGGCTCGAATGGCGGCACGAGTTCAGGGACAGCGCCGCGCAGCTGCTCGATTATGCCGATGTCGGTGCCTATCGCTATCGTCTGAACGACGAGGCCTGGCTGATGGACTCGTTCACGGGCGAGGTCGGTGTCGAATTGCTGCTCGGAAGAGGCTGGAGCAGCACGATCGATCTGGGCGGTGGATTTGGCTCGGGCGCAACCTACGGCACTGCAGGCATATCCGTGGCCCGACAGTTCTGAAGCAAGGGTTCGGCGGGCTCAGATCAGCATCACCGCGTGCTGGTCTGAGCCTGCCGCCCCATCGGCGCACTTGTTAGGCTACAGGGCACCGACGCCCCGTGCGGCGACGTGAATATAGCCGACGATGGCAATGTCGCGCTGCATTTGCCGGGCGACTTCACGTATCTTGTCGAATTTGGCGCACCCGATATGAAAGCGATGGCACTCAAATCGTTGGGAAATTCTCGTCGATAGAGCGGCTTGACGGCCACTTAGCGCTCCAATTGCAGGTATTCGGTGCCTTGGGCGACAAGCGCGAACGCGGACACTATCAATGTGTCTGATGAACGGCGGCTATGTCGACGAACCGGAAAGTCTGCTTTTAGGAGCCCAGAGAGGCAAAACGGACGTTCTGCAGAGCGGACTGGCGTGACAGCTTGGCGCCCCAATTTCGGCCATTCGACGTGTCTGGGTTTGCTCTCGAAAGCGGACGAACATAGACGACATCTAGGACGGTGATGCGGCCCGTCGACCTCGCGCCCCGATATCGGCCATTCAAAGCTGGCAAGCGATTTCCGAGGAATAGAACGGCCGCTTCTTCAATCGTGTGGCCTAGAAGTGATTGCGCGCAAACGTTTGCAGATTTTCCGGTGTAACCAATGGAGAATTCGGCAGACATTCGTCACTTCCAATCTCGATATTGCTCGATCTGACCGGCCCCATCATGATTGGAATTTTTGCTGAATGCGAAAGTTCTGTCACGGAATGCGGTGCTGTTTCGTCATGAGGACATAACCCCTCAAAGGATGCACGTATGACGAAATCAAGATTAAACTATGTTGAGGCGGCGCCGGACGCAATGAAGCCAATGTTCGCGCTGGAAGAAAGTCTCGCAAGCCTCTCGATAGATGCGGCGATGCGTGAACTGCTGAAGATTCGCGCGTCCCAGATCAATGGCTGTGCCTATTGCCTGAACATGCATCTGCCTGCCGCGCGTAAGGCGGGCGTCCCGCAGAGCAAGCTGGACGTTCTGGCCGGATGGCGGGAAAGCCCGGCATTCGGCACACGCGAACGCGCCGCGCTTACCTGGTGCGAGGCGCTTACCCGCGTCGAAGCGACGGGCGCAGATGACCATAGTTTCGAAACATTGGCAGCAGCATTCAGCGCGCAGGAGCAGGTCGAGATTACCCTGATTATCACCACAATCAACGCATGGAACCGGATCGCGGTCGGCTTTCGCAGCCAGCACCCTGTCGAGGCTCGGGATACCGCCTAGCCAAACTCTCCAGATATTTGAGACTCATCGCCCCCGACTTAAATCGCTTGCCTATCGCATGACGGGATCGCTCACCGATTCAGAAGACATCGTTCAGGAAGCATGGGTGCGATGGAGCCGCAGCGATCACGCCGCAGTCAACGATACTGCACGCTGGCTTACGACGATTACAGCACGCCAATGTCTGGATCATCTGCATTCAGCGCGGGTGCGGCGAGAGCGCTATGTCGGTGCGTGGTTGCCCGACCCGCTAATTACTGAGCGGGCACCGGATGCGGAGGGCTTCCTTTCGGAAGCACAAGATGTTCGAATTGCGCTTCTTCTGACTTTGCAGATGCTTGCACCTCCGATGCGCGCGGCTTTTCTTCTGCGCGAGGCTTTCGATTTTACCTACGCAGAGATAGCTGATGTTACAGGAGGGACCGACGCGGCGGCAAGGCAGCTCGTTTCGCGTGCGCAAGCTAATGGCAGGCGCCGAGCCCGTAGCATCGGGCAATATCGCGGAAGACGAGAGACTTGTCCGCGCTTTTTGGGAAGCCAGTCGAACAGGAGACATGGAGGCTTTGCTTGCGCTGTTTACGGAAGACATTGAGATTCATACTGACGGCGGTGGCAAGGTCCCTGCCGCTATCAATATACTGCATGGAGCACGACGGGCAGCTTCGCTCTTTGTCGGCATTGCGCGCAAGAGTGATCACCCCGCAAAGCCGTGCCCCGCTCTTGTGCGCATAAATGGAACCCCTGGCTTTGTCAGCGTTGAGGTGGGGGGTGTTTTGCAGACGACCGCCATCGCGACAAGGGCGCAACGGATCGCGGCGGTCTGGATCGTTAGAAACCCGGACAAGCTCGCCCACATCGCCGCCTCGAAACCATCGCTCACCCAAGGATAAGCCCCCGAATATACACCAATGCACCGCCACAGTTCTAAGCATCATGGGTTGACCTTTTCCTATCTTGATGAGGAAGCGCCCGGCCCCCCGGTCTTAGCACTGCATGGTCACTGGATGAATGCGCTCGATTTTGAAGGTCTGGCGGCGGCGTTAGCGCAGAAATGGCGGGTCATCGCTCTGGACCAGCGTAGTTTTGGCGAAACCGATGCTTCGCGGGATCACCAGATTGATGCCTATGTCTCTGACGTGGCTGCGATGCTGGATCATATCGGAATCACGTCCGCTGTGCCTATGATAGGGCATTCCTTCGGCGGGGTCGTGGCCTATCATATGGCCGCCCGGATGCCGGAACGCGTGTCGCGCACGGTCATCGTCGATATAGGGACATCTTTGGACGAAGAGGGCGAGTTTACGCGCTCATGGGCTGGAGTGTTCCCGCTAAAAGAGAAGCTGGAAGAACGCATTGGCGCCCGCCTGTCTCCCTATTTGCAGAACTTGATACATCGCGTTGAGGATGGCTGGCGCTTGAACTTCGAAATTGAGGAATATCTGCTATCCGTGGAAGCACTGAATGGCAATCATGAGCATACCTGGCTCAGCAGCCATTGTCCCGCTTTGGTCGTTAAAGGCGCGGATAGTCCACTCTCTGATCGGAAAGAGCTGAAGGCCATGGCTCTGGAGCGTCCGGAGACGAGCTATATAGAAATCGCAGGCGGACATTCGGTGCATATCGACGCTCCGGATGCTTTCGCGGCGGCCGTCGAGGAGTTCTTGGATCGGGAAACTTGACCGTCTATATAAAGTGGTGACCAAGCTTAATTCTCTTCATCGCCTGTTAGCCAGTTTCCGCTGACGCAAAGCGAGACATAGATTTCAGACAGAGAATCGTCATTTGGTTGCTTAGTGGACGGCACCAGCGACGACGCGCCCCGCAAGTCAGCTCCACGGTCAGCTATCGCCGCCGATCTTGCCGATATTCGGGCGTGCTTGTAACGACGGCTATCGGGTAGCGGTTCGTTACCTCGGAAAGACCGAAATTAGTGTTGGAAGCCAAATGTCAGCTTTCCGCCGGTGCCACACCAAAAACTGCCAGTCCACACACGGCCGAGAATGAGTCATAAATCGCTGTGTGAATGATCGGAAGCTATCAGTGAGCAGAAGCAAACCAGGGAACTGCTGCTTTGTGGGCGGTGTACGCCCTAATTGCAGGCCGCATGGGAGTCAAACGAGGTCAGACAACCTCAACAGTAAAATTGCGATTGACTCGCAATAGCGATCTTGGCTAGGCGCTCTTCGTGACGAACGGGGGTGCCATGAAGCAATTCTTCTTTTTATCCACATCGCTGCTCTGCGCGCTAGCGGCCACCTCGGCTGAGGCTGCCCAACAAGCGACGTCGTTGGACGACCAGAACGAAATCATCGTCACAGGCGAAAAAGCAGCCCGCAGCCTTCAGGAAACGACGGCCTCGGTCAGCGTGACGCCAGACGAAAGGCTGGCTGAAGAGAATATCCTGACGATCCAGGACATCTACAACCGCACGGCCAATGTCTCCGAGACCTATGGCGCATCGGGCTTCTCGATTCGTGGCATCGACCAGCGCGGCGTTTCGGGTGGCGGTGACGCGGCGACCGCGACGGTGTTCGTCGATGGCGCGCCAGTGCCGCAGGATGTGTTGTCGAACGGCCCGACAGATATGTGGGACGTGGTCCAAGTCGAGATTTTCCGTGGACCGCAGTCGACCATCCAAGGCCTCAACGCACTGGCCGGTGCGGTGCATATCCGCACGCAGGATCCGACCTTCGACTGGAGCCTCAAAGGCCGCGCGCTCGTATCGTCCTTCGATACGACGCAGTTTGCGGTCGCGGGCGGCGGCCCGCTGGTGCCAGGTGAACTCGCCTTCCGCATCTCGGCTGAGAAACGCGATTCGGACGGCTATATCCGCAACATCACTCGCAACGAACCGGAAAGCGGCGTGGATTCTACGTCGATCCGCGGCAAGCTGCTGTGGACGCCATCGGCGCTTGCGGGTTTCGAGGCGCGCCTCGGCTATCATCATTTCGAGACAAAGGGCGGTTATCTCTTTACCTATGTCGATCGGTCGGTCGGGAATTATTTCGACAACCGGACCAATCCATCGGATTATCCCAACAGCAGCAATGTCGATAACGACCAGGTGACGCTGGACCTGCGCTATGATCTGGGCGGCGGCCTGTCGCTGAGCACGCTCGGCACCTGGACGGATACTGACTTCATCCGTAAATATGATGGCGACTCTTCGGCCGCCAGCATCGCCTACAGCGATATATGGGGCGGGGCGGAAACCTTCACGCAGGAACTGCGGCTCAACTATGAGGGCAACCGGCTGAGCGGTCTTGCCGGGCTGTTCTACTATAATCGCGACCAGTATCGGCGCGCACATCAGGTGACGCTGGTGCCGACACCCGGACCGACCATCGCGAACCTGTTGACGCCCGCGCTGGGCGCGCAGACGGCGGCGCAGGTCGCGGCGCTCTACACCGCCGCGCTTCCCAATATCCCGGTCGACTACACCTCGGATTTTCCGACGAAGGTCGAGACGATGGCCGTTTTCGCCGATGCGCGCTATCGCCTGACCGACCGGCTCTCGCTGCTGGGTGGCTTCCGCTACGACCGCGAACGCAACAAGATCGGCGGCGAAGCAATCGCCACCTTCGCCGGCACGCTGCCCGATCCGGCGGCATACGGCCCGCTGGCGCCCGCCTTCGCAGGCGTCAACGCCGCCGTCCTGGGACTGGTCGATGACGCCAATGGCTCGGCGCCGGTGGGCACGCGGACCTTCAACGCCTTTCTGCCCAAGGGCGGCGTGGAGATGGCGTGGACACCTGATCTTGCCACTGCCTTTGTCGTGCAGCGCGGCTATCGTTCGGGTGGCAGCGGGTTCAACACGGCCCGGTCGCAACTCTTCCCCTATGATCCCGAATTCACCTGGAACTATGAATTGTCGCTGCGCTCGGCCTGGCTCGATGGCCGCCTGACGGTCAATGCCAACGCCTTCTACATCGACTGGACCGACCAGCAGACCACCGCCAATTTCGGCAACGGCACCTATGACACCCATACGGTGAATGCCGGTAAGTCGCATCTCTATGGCTTCGAGCTGGAACTGGCGCATCGGGTGTCGCCGGCGTTCGACTGGTATGCGAGCCTGGGCCACACGCGTACCAAGTTCGACAGCTTCGTCACCGACGTCGGCTCGATCACTGATTTGTCGGGGCTGGAGTTCCCCTATGCGCCAAGATGGACGCTGGCGGGCGGAGCCAATGTGCGCTTTGGGGGGGGCTTCAACGCCAATGTCAACGCCAGCTATCGCAGCGCGGTCTATACCGATGTGTCGATACCGCAATCGGATAGCCGCGTTAGTGGGCGCACGCTGGTCAACGCCCGTATCGGCTATGAAGCCGACCACTGGAGCCTGTCGCTGTTCGCCAACAACCTATTCGATGAAAAATACGACCAATATGTCAACAGCTTCACCAACTTCGCCATCATCGGTGCGCCGCGCAGCGCCGGGGTGATCCTGGAAGCCGGCTTTTGACCGGCGCGGCGTCCCTCGGCGCGACGGCGGTCATTCTCGGCGGCGCGGTCGCCGGAGCGTGGATGCTGCGCCGGGCCTGGAGTCTCAAAGCCGGCAAAGCGCCATGGCGTTGGGGTGGTCTGGCTCTGCTCTGTTTCATGCTCCTCTGGCCCGCTTGGGTTTTGGGGGAAGCGCGCGGTCCATTCATCGCGCTGACGCTACTGTCCGTTGCGGCCTTCGGCGTCATCGCTTCCGGCTATACGCTCCGGCCGGCCAAGGCAGGCCGGGCAGCGCGTAAGGGCCTGGCTCCCGAACCGGCGGAGCGTGCACCGAGCGCCTGGCGCACCACGCTGCGTTGGTTGCTTGCCGGCCCCATCGGCATGGTGGCGGCGATGGGGTTGGGGATCAGCTATGCCGTCTGGGCGCCCGGGGAAACGCAGACACGGCTCCTGATCGGTGGGCTGATCGTGCCTCTGGCCTGGGGCGGCGCTATGGCATGGACGCTCGCCGACAGCCGCATCCTGCGCGCGACCGCCGTGCTGGTGGGGACGGCCATCGTCGGCTTCGGTGCGGCAATGCTCAAGGGGGTCACATGACGAAGACGAAAAAGGGCGCGGGCTTTCCTTCACCCGACCTCGTGCGCGCGGTCCTCAAGGGGCATAGCGCTCTTGGCCTCGCCTTCGCCGCGCTGTTGTACCTGGTGTGCCTGACCGGCACGATCGCCGTTTTTGCGGGCGAGTTTCAGCGCTGGGAGAACCCTGGCGCCGAGCACATGGAGACGATGTCGGCGGATGCCGTTCAGGCCGCCTATCGCGCCGCGATGGACCGCACCCACGGGCCGGTCGAGCATGTGCTCATTATCATGCCAAGCGAAGATCGCCCATGGCCGACGCTGCGGGTCGATGGAGAGAACGGAACCCAGACGACGTGGATCGCCGATAGCGCCGGTCGCATCACAGGGCAGATTCGCGAGAGCTGGACAAAATTCCTGACGCGCCTGCACATCAATCTGCATCTGCCGCAAAGCTGGGGCATCTTCATCGTCGGATTGACCGGGGTTGCGTTGCTCTCCTCGCTCATCTCGGGTCTGCTGGCGCATCCGCGTATCTTCCGTGATGCGTTCCACCTGCGGCTCGGCGGGTCGCGGCGCCTGCAGGAAGCCGATCTGCACAATCGTATCGGCGTGTGGGCGCTGCCCTTCCACTTTACGGTGTCGCTGACAGGAGCCTTGCTTGGCCTCAGCTCGATCATCATCGGCGCGATTGGCCTCGCGGTATTCCAGGGTGACACCGCCAAGGTCTATGCCATCTTCACGCCCCCGCATCCGACAGAGGATGCGCGGCCCGCGCCGCCGCTCGACCTGCGGCCCTTGTTCGCCAGCGTTGCCGCATGGGCGCCGGAAGGGCGCATCAGCTATCTCGTCGTCGAGCATCCTGCCGAGATGGGCGGGGCCGCGATGTTCGAGGTCGAGGACGGATCTTCGCGACTTGCCAGTGCAGATAGCTATGCCTTCGATCGCCAAGGCAAACTCTATCATGAGCAGAAGGCAGCTGAAAATAATGTGGGCCAGCAGATACTGGGCTCGCTCGGCCTTCTGCACTTCGGCTGGTTCGGCGGCGGCGCGATCAGGATCGCCTATGCCCTACTGGGCCTCGGGCTTACTTACCTCGCAGCAGGAGGCGTCAACATCTGGCTGGCGCGACGGCGTGACAAGGGACGCCCCGCGCCCGGATGGGAGCGCGTTTGGACCGCGACTGTCTGGGGGCAACCGGTCGCGCTGACATGCGCGGCCTTCACCGCGCTGTTTACCCCACTGGTCGTGCCATTGATCTGGACATGGGGGATCATCAGCATCGCGGTGCTTGGGGCGGCCGCCCTGCTTCCGCCTGCGACGCTGTCGCGGTTCGGTCGCGCCATCACAGGGGCGCTATTGATCGTTCTTGCTCTCGCGCATCCCGCCTTCTTGGGCATGGGCGACAGCATGGCTCTGATCGTTGACGGCGCTCTCGGGCTGCTCGGACTTGGTTTTCTTACAACCGTTGTCGGTCAGGTTCCCATGGTCAGGAAAGCGTTACAGCCAGTATGACCGAATTTGGGCCCGAGAAGCGAACGTATGCCACACCCGGCGGTGTGGCGATCCGTGGTGAGTGATGATGGCAACTGGACGGCAGATCGTGGCTTCCAGACCGCGGCTGCTCCACATGGGCTTTCGGCACGCCGTCAATAACCGGATTAGCTAAAAGCCGGCGTTCAGGGTCCGCTCTAAAGAAAGACGCCTTTTTCCCATTCTCGGCCATCCGGCTGAAGCATTCTCGAGCTAACCGAACGGCCGCTTTCGAGCGACGTTGATCCTTCGACGAATGTCCGAAATTAAGGCGGAAGCGTCCGAGGGTGACGACTACGGTAGGGCAATCGCCCACTTTTCCCTTGCCGCCCGTCGGTCAGCCGCGATCGGCGGCCCGGACGATGTCCTGCCGCAACTGGTCGACCTTAGCGCCGGCCCACTGCCGGGCGTCGTCGCCGAACACGAGCCGCGACGGTGCCTCATCCTGCGAAGCGAGCGCGACGATCCGCGCGGCGAGCAGCTTCGGGTCGTTCGGCTGATTGCCGTTGGCCTCGTCAACAAACGCGCGGTACTGTGCGACTGCCTCGGCATAGTCTGGAATATCGATACTGCCGAAGCTCGCCGACCTGCCGTCCATGAAATCGGTGCGCAGCATCCCCGGCTCGACCAGCAGCGAGCGGATCCCGAGCGGTGCCAGTTCCTGCGCGAAGCCCTCCATCCATCCTTCGATCGCGAACTTCGATGCCGAGTAGACCGCTCCCCCGGCGTTGGAGACGAGCCCGCTGACGGACGAAATCGTGACGATGAGGCCTGAGCGACGCGCACGCATGTGGGGAGCGACCGCGCGCGCGACGTTCATCGTGCCGAACAGGTTTACCTCGAACTGGCGCCGCACCGCAGCGTCGGTGAAGGTCTCGAAGAAACCCAGCTCGGCATAGCCGGCATTGTTGACCAGCACGTCGATTGAGCCGAACCGCTCGACGGTTTCGGCGGCAACCGCGTTCGCAGCTTCGGCGTCGGTGATATCGAGCGCGATGGCGTGCAGGCGATCGTGTTCGCCGCCGAAGGCATCGTGCACCGCGTCGGCGGACCGCGCTGTTGCCACGACCGTCTCGCCGGCATCGAGTGCCGCACGCGCGATCTCGCTTCCCAGTCCCCGGCTTGCGCCTGTTACCAGCCAAACCTTACCCATCACCTTGCTCCTCGCTTCTGCTGTCGTCGGCTAGGTAGCCATGCTAATGGATCGAGATAATCGGCTAATCAGTAATGGGCCTTAGTAGCGGGGATCATCAATGCGTCCCGATCAGCTCGGCTACCTCGCCGTCTTTGCGGCGATTGCCTCCGATCGCAGCTTTACACGTGCAGCGAGGCGGCTCGGTGTCACGCAATCGGCGTTGAGCCAGACCATGAAGCGGCTCGAGGGCCAACTGGGTTTCCGCCTGCTTTCCCGCACCACGCGCAGCGTGGCCCCAACTGCGGCCGGCGAGCGCCTGCTCGCCACCTTGTCGCCAGCACTGGCCGGATTGGACGAGGAGATTGCGGCGCTGTCCCAGCCGCGCGGCGCAGCGATCGGCACCGTCCGCATCACGACGGGCAAACACGCCGCGGATACGTTGCTATGGCCGATGCTCCCATCCTTTATGCGCGGCCACCCAGGCATCGAAGTGGAGGTTTGCGTGGAGAACGCGATGACCGACATTGTCGCAGGCCGATATGATGCTGGCATCCGGCTCGGTGAGCGCTTGGAGAAAGACATGATCGCGCTGGCGGTCGGGCCTCCGCTTCGCGTCGCGGTAGTGGCCGCGCCCGACTATCTTACCAACCATCCGGCGCCGACGGAGCCCTCCGACCTCACGGAGCATCGCTGTATCGCCTATGGCGACGCGAACGGCGACCTCTCTCGCTGGTCGTTCGAACGCGAGGGCCGGGCAGTGATGGTCACGCCGGGCCGCGGGCCGGTGTTCAACGACGCCGACCTGCTGGTGGCCGCGGCCCTTGCGGGTTTCGGCATCCTCTACATTCTGGAGGATCTGGTCGCGGCGCCGGTTGCCGACGGTCGCCTCATCCGCCTGCTGGAGCCGTGGTGCGAGCCGTTCGCCGGCTACCACCTCTATTACCCCGATCGGCAGGGCACGAGGGCCTTCGAAACGTTCAAGGAGGCGCTTCGTGCAAGCAAGACCACGTGAAGGCTCGCCAGGCGTGGGCATGCGTCGATTGTCTTTTGGGAAATGACGCGGCCGCGTGGCGCGACTTAACCGACTTACGTCATTCTGCTTCCGACCAGTGAGGATATGTCGCATAAGCGGTCAGGGCCTGTCCCCGCACCACCGTCCGATTGACGGGCGATCAGTGGTCAGAGGCAGTCAGTTGCTCGATCCAGGCCGACCGCATGTTGTAGCAATGGAATGCCTTCACCTTTCCATTCTCTACGACAAACACGTCGCAGCAAGGCACGTCGAACGTTTTGCCCGAAGCCGGCAGCACCCCGCCGCCCGGAATCGGGAAGTCGCCACGGTGCGTTCCCTGGAGCCTGAGCTCGACCACGACCACGCCGTCGGCGGCGCAATGGACATTCAGCAGCTCGCGGTGGAAGTCGGGGAAAGGCTTCTCGAGGCCCTCCAACGGCTGGCGGACATCCGCTCCGGTCCACCTCATGCCGGACGCCATGTCGAGGAAGTAACCATCATCCACGAACAGCGAGACGAACTTGTCGAGATCCAGCTTACTGGCTTCGGCGGCTGCGTAGACCTCTCGCACAATTTCTTCGTTTGCAGGCACTTTTGCTCTCCATTTGGTGTTTCAGCAAGCAATCCGGCTCTAGCTAGGAGGGCGGTGGATTTTGTTCCAGTACTGACTATTTTGTAAGTGCTGGGACAGGAGATTGCAGGTGACCACGACGAACTTCCGGTGCGGGCTGGAGGCGGTTCTCGCCATCCTCGGCGGGAAGTGGAAGCCGCTGATCATCTATCATCTGGCCAGCGGTCCGAAGCGCACCGGGCAACTGCGCAGGCTCGTCACCAACGTGAGCGAGAAGATGCTCATTCAACACCTCAAGGAGCTGACGGACGATGGCGTTATCCGCCGGATCGACTTTCAAAAGATCCCTCCGCACGTCGAGTACGAGCTGACCGACTTCGGGCGCAGCCTTGCTTTAACGCTTGCGCCGATGTGCGACTGGGGAACGCATCACGATGGCCAGATCGCCGCGATCGTGCGCAATCGGACCAGCGCAGCAAAGGTTGATGGCCGGGCCTAGCGGGTTTGGCCGAGACCCCATAATGCCAAAGCACGTTCAGACCGAAAGCATGAGCGAAGGTTTCTCACTCGGCGGATGACGCCAACAGGTGACGGTCACTTTCGATCCAATTCCGGTCTCTGATGAAGCCTCCGGTGCCGCAATCTCTTCGTATGACAGGTCGCTTTCGGACGACGGATTATACGTGCTGCCGCTCCGAAGAGAATGGTGAAACGGGGGAGGCTCCGTTCCGACACTACTCCCCCACCGTCGCCTTGTTGAAGAGCACGTCCATTCGGTAGACATGGGCTGGACGGGCGAGGATTTCGTTCATCCGGGCGTTGTCGCGGAAGATGTCACCGCCTCCACCAGCGACGTGCGCTTCCCGGCCCCTGATGTTGGGGAATGCCTCGAAGATCCCGAAAGTCGTCTTCGAGTAGCGGACACCGAACCACGGGCCCGTTGCCGGTTCATCCATCACGCACCCGTAGATTTCGCGCAGCATCTGTATGACATCATCTTCCTTGCCCGGCCGGGCTTCGATGTGGATGTAGAATGCCTTGGGGCCATCCTCGCCATTCTCGCCCGTCACGAGAACACCCCGATGAGGAGCGTTTGATGATGGTTCCGGATGCTCGACCGGGCCGGGCGCGGTGGCAAGGTCTTCGGGGCGGGGTGAACGCGGAGGGGTTTTCGTCACGGCTACACCTTTTGCGGACTATGGGGCCGACACGGCCTGTCGAAGTCATAAACCGGGCCGTCGTTCATCCACCATTGTGAAGCGCATCGTCGCCTTTCACTTTTTGCAAGCCTGCAATGGTGTTAGCATCACCGTCCATGCATCTCCCCTCCACCCGGACCCTTCACGCGTTCGTCACAACGGCGCAGCTCGGCAGCCTTGCTGCCGCCAGTGCGCGCGTCGCCATGTCCGTACCGGCGTTGTCGCGGCGGCTCGCGGGCCTTGAGAAGGCGTTGGGTGTCCGCCTTCTGGAGCGTGTACCGCGAGGCGTGGTGCTGACCAGCGCCGGCAGTGATTATCTGGCCCATGCGGTCGCGGTTCTCGATCGGCTGCAGGCGGCGGCCGCAGAATTGCAGCAGGACGCCATGATCGTGCGGGTGACGACCATCCCTGCTTTCGCAACGCGATGGCTGCTACCACGGCTGCCGGCATTCAGCGCACGACACCCCGGCATCGAAGTGGACGTGCGCACCTCGATCGCATTTGAGCGGGTAGATGTCGGGCAGTATGACTTCGCCGTCCGTCTGGCGCTCGATCGCGAGATGAGGACAAAGCCGTTGCTGCCGATCCATCTCTTGCCGGTCTGGAGCGCGGCCCATCCGCGCGCAATCAAATATCCCAAGGATGTGCTGCATCATCCGCTGCTCGGACCCGATCATCGACCAGAATTCTGGCAGGAATGGCTTCACGGCGTCGGGCTGGGGGATCAGGCGGTTCGGCCCCGCGAAATCGATGCCCTGCTTTTATACGAGCAAACCTTGAGCGGTGCCGGCGTCGCAATCGGCATCGAGCCACTGGTCTCGGGTTTATTAGGTGACAGGCGCCTGAATGCGCTCACCGCGCACCGGCAACGATCGGAACGCAGCTTCTTCCTTATCGAACCTGCCGAGATGCGGACGCCCGCCGCGCGTCTCTTTCGGGAATGGCTACGGCATGAAGCGCAGGGCTAACCGATGCCCGCAGGCGGACACTTTTACCGTGGATTGGCCTTCCCGTCCTATCGAGGAGCAAAAGGCTCGTTTTGAGTGACCGAACGTCCGATGAGTGTCGCTTTTTGTGCGTATCACCACGAACGCCGCGCGATAATAAACCAGCACTTTCATTTGCATCTCGAATCGCCAGCCGAGGTTTTCTGAATGCCGCTCGCGCCTGAAACACTGCTTTGTCGATCGGTGGTCCCGTCGCGCGAATGCGTGTCGAGCCGTGATGCTGGATGGACGTCGCTGCTGCTCGATCTGCACACCGGCGCAACTTCGCACGATGCCTACACCTCGATTGCCACGCCCGACCTGCGGATCGGTGTGTCCGTATCCGGCCGCTATGCATGCGACGTGGTCATCAATGGCCGCTGGCGGCACGATGCGCACGACCCGGGCACTGTCTGTCTCCATCGTACCGGCGAACCGACACGCTATCGCTTTCCAAAACCCGACACGGCCGATTATCGGCTGGCGCTCATCTATTTGCCCGTCGATCTGCTCGATGAAGGCCGAGAGCATATCCGCCGTGCGGTTGCCCGGCGCGCGCGCCGACACTGAACAGCATTATCGTCCGCGATCCGGCGTTGACGCACACTACGCATGCGCTGCTGGGCGCGATGCAATTCGGTGCCGGAGATCTCTATTGCGAGGCGGCCGCTGCATGGATGGCGATGCACGTGCTTACCCGGCATGCGGAGAATTGCGGCGGCGATGACGTTCGCAGCGCGGGCTGGATCGAGGACCGGCGCCTCGCGCGCGTGCTCGACTTCATGGCCGCCAACTTCTCAAAGCCGCTGACGATCGCCCAGCTCGCTGATGAGGCCTGTGTCAGCAAATTCCATTTCAGCCGGCTGTTCCGGGCGCGCCTCGACCAGACGCCCCATCGCTACCTGACGGAATTGCGGCTCGATGCGGCGCGACGGATGCTCCTCACGACCGATCTTGCTGTGACCGAAGTGGGCGCTGCGCGCGGTTTCGCCTCGGCCCCGCATTTCTCCAGCGCCTTTGTGCGCCGATTCGGCATCTCGCCGTCGCGTGCGCGGCGCGAGCATCGCATAGGGCGGCACTGACCGCACCGGTCCTGTCGCTCGATTGCGCACTTGTTGCGCGATCTTGCGGTCGCCCTCGAACGCCGGGCCGCGCTTGCTAATCTTCGTCTCGCACCCGCCAGACCGGGTTTCTGATGAGGCAAGAGCATGAGCAAGATTCTGATCGTCCTGTCCGCCGCCGATACCTGGACGCGCGCCGACGGTTCCAAATATCAGAGCGGCGTATGGGCCGAGGAATTCGTGGTGATGGACGAAAAGTTCATCGCGGCGGGTTGTGAGGTCGATATCGCCACGCCCGGGGGCGTCGCCCCGACGATCGACCCGCACAGTATGAACCCGGAGGTGGTCGGCCAGGAGAATGTCGACCATTATCGGCGCTATCTCGACGCGATTGCCGACCGGCTGGCGAAGCCTCTGATGCTCGCCGATATCGTCACCGCCGACTATGACGCGATCGTCATTCCGGGCGGGCACGGTCCGGTGGAGGACCTCTACAAGGATGCCGAGATGGGTCGCATTCTTGTCGAAGCCGACCGCGCCGGAAAGGTCATCGCACCGGTCTGCCACGGTCAGGCCGCGCTGCTCGCAACGCGCAGCGAAAGCAGTGACTGGCTGTTCGCGGGTCGGCGTATGACGGCGTTCAGCGACGAAGAGGAGGTCGAGCTCGGCACCGCCGATAACGCGCCCTGGCTGCTCGCCGAGACGCTGCGCGGCGCTGGCGCGGTATATGAGAAGGGACCGAACTGGGGCCCGTATGTCGTCACCGACCGCAACCTGCTGTCGGGGCAGAACCCGGCATCAAGCGCGCCGCTGGCCGAAGCGGTGCTCAAGGCGCTGGCCGGAAGCCATGTCTAGATGTTTAGTCCCAGCATGTGATGGTTGGGTTTGACGATAAAGACATCTGGCTTTGATTTCCAGAGTTCCTCGACTGCTTCGTAGGGCGTTCGGAACTTGAGCGCCTTGAGTTGCCTTGCGAAGTTGTAGGCGATCAGCCAGTCGCGGACGTGTCGTCGCAATTCGTTGATCGAGGCATAGTGGAAGGATTTGACGGTCGCGTCCTTGATAGTCCGGACCATGCGTTCGGCCTGACCGTTGGTCCAGGGATGGCAGGGCTTTGTCAGGCGGTGCTCGATACCATTCTCCTGGCATACGCGCCCGAAGATGTGCGGGAAGGTCAGGCCCTGTGCACCGCGTTCGCGCTGGACGAACTGCACGCCATTATCCGTCAGGATGGTGTGGATCTTGTAGGGCACGGTCCTGATCATCGCCTTCAGGAAGCCGGCAGCGACCAGCTTCGTCGCCCTGCGATAGATACGCGCGAAGACCAGCTTCGACGTGCGGTCCACGGCGACATAGAGGTAGGCCTTGCCATCTTCGTAGCGCAGTTCGGCAATGTCGATGTGAAAGTAGCCGATCTCGTAGTTCTTGAACTTCTTTGGCTTCTCGCGATCGGCCCTGGGCAACCGGCTGACCCCATGCCGTTGCAGGCAGCGATGTAGCGATGAGCGGCTCAGATGCGGGATCACATCGCTTGAGGGCGATATAGACATCGTCGAGTGGTAGGGGACTGTCCGATATTTTGTGCGCGAGGCCAGTGATCGTCATCAGATGACGAACCGTTCGCCGAAGATCACGGCGAACGGGGTCTTTGCGTCGGCCCACTCGCGCGGCGGCCGTTTCCAGTCCTCGGCAGCCTTGTTGAGCACGAGGTATAGCAGCTTCATCGCGGCGTCGTCACCGGGGAAGTGACCGCGGGTTCGCACCGCGCGCCGCAGCTTCGAGTTCAGCGCCTCGATTGCGTTGGTGGTGTAGATGATCCGGCGCACACCTTCGGGGAACGCGAAGAACGGGATCACCTGGTCCCAATGCCGCTAGCTCTGGGCGATGGCGGGGTGCCGCTTGCCCCAATGGCCCGCCTCGAACGCGTCCAGCGCCGCCAGACCGGCCTCGGCGGTTTCGGCGCGGTAGACACTTCTCAGCGCCTGGGCGATCGGCTTGCGATCCTTCCACGACGCGAAGCTCATGCTGTTCCTGAGCAGGTGGACGATGCAGGTTTGAACGATCGTTTCGGGGAACGCGGCGTTGATCACTTCCGGGAAGCCCTTCAGACCATCGACGACCGCGATCAGGATATCGGCGACACCGCGATTCTTGAGCTCGTTCATGACGCACAGCCAAACCTTGGCGCCCTCGGTCTGCTCGATCCAGATGCCCAGGATATCCTTCTTGCCGTCGGGAAGGATACCGAGCGCGATGTACACCGCCTTGTTGCGAACGAAGCCCTCGTCGCGGATTTTGCCGCGGATCGCGTCGAAGACGGAGGAGGATCAGGCGATGATCCGGGGGATCATCGACCCGACGACGCAGCGGGTAGCACGCGTCGAGCGGTCGGCCCTGCCACTCGGCGACGGCCTCCAGAACGGCGTCGGTCATCGTCGAGATCAGGTCCGGCGATACCTCGATCCCGTACAGTTCCTCGAGATGCCCCCGGATCTCGCGCACCGTCATCCCGCGCGCGTACATCGACACGATCTTGTCGTCGAAGTCGGGGAAGCGGCGTTGGTATTTGGCGATCAGCTTCGGGTCGAACGTCCCGGCCCGGTCGCGCGGAACGTCCAGTGTTACCTTCGACGTGCCCGTCAGCATCGTCTTCTTCGACGAGCCGTTGCGACGATTTATAGCGCCTTCGGCGCCTTCGCTTTCCAGATGATCGTCCAGCTCCGCTGACAGCATCCGCTCCGACAGCGCCTTCTTCAACTCGCCGATCAGCCCATCTTTTGCGAACAGCTCCCGCAGTTCACGGCCAGCCAGCAGCTGATCCAAAACGTCCTTGTCGATTGCCATATCGATGGTCCTTCCTTGTCCATCCTTATGGCCTCGCGCACAAAATTCCTGACAGTCCCAGTGGTAGCCGTGCCTGCACCCGCAGCGCGACGATCGCGGCTTCCTCCATTGGCGAGAGCACGGTGCTACGCCGCTCCTTCGGTCCCATCGGCATGTCTTCGAGCGATTGCCGCTTGCGCCACTTCAGGACCGTTTTCTCGTTGATCCCGTACTTCCTGGCGAGGTGCGCGACCGAAGCTTGCGATTGCTGTAACTCTGCTCGAATGGCGTGCGTGGTCCTGGCGCTGCCGTGGAGAACCTGGCCCATAACTCCCTCCGCTGCGATGATGACAATCTTACACCATCACATGCTGGGACTAACCACCTAAGAAGTCGATCGTTGCTCCGACGATCCCGTTCCCGGGCACGCACCGCAGACCACAACTGCACGCGCCGTAACCGAATGCGGGTTTCGGATAGGACCGGCGTCTAGCCGGTATGCGGCCACCATTCCGGTCTACAGCTTCGAACCGCTCGGCCTTGAAAGCGCAGCGCTTCGTCTGTCCCCAAATGGGCAGAATCCCGGAAATGAATCTACACCGTGCTCGGCAGGGATTGAGGAGAGATTGACATGAGTCCGATTGAAAAACGCCTCAAGAGCCTAGCGATGGAACGCCGCAGCTTTCTGAGCGGTGCGGCTGCAGTTGGTGCTGGAGCGGGATTGTCCGCACCCGCTATGGCCGCCCGCGCCGCCGCGGCAGAGCCTTCGGTCATCGCGTTGCGAGACCAGGATCTGAAGTTCATTGCCACTGAAGAGACCTATACCACCGACGAACTGATCGCGCGGAACGCCATCAACGATGAACACATAGAGTACCTCAAGGGAACCGGTCTTCTTGAACTCGGCGCTGGCCGCATCGGCGCAATGGATGAGGCGGGGGTCAATATTCAGGTGCTCTCCGCACACACACCGGGCGTGCAAAATGTGCCCGGTCAGGAAGGCATCGATTTTGCGTATCGTCTTAACAAGATGATCGCCGCCGGACCGATGGCCACCTATCCCAAGCGTTACCAGGCCTATGCGACCCTGCCTCTTCAGGACCCCGAGGCATCAGCGGACGAACTGGAACGCGCCGTTCGGGAAGACGGCTTTGTGGGAGCCATGACCAACGGCTTCATCGGAACGAAATTTCTCGACCACCCCGACTTTGACCCTCTTCTGGCCCGTGCCGAGGCACTTGATGTGCCCATATACCTACATCCCGGTTATCCACCGGAAGCAGTCTTCGATATTTACTACCGCACTACACGGCCAGGCAACGACCAAACCTTCCAAAACTACATCTTCAGCGGCTCGGGATACGGATGGCACCAGGAAGCGCTGACTCAATGCCTTCGACTGATCATCACCGGGACGTTTGACAGATTCCCCAGGCTGCAGATGATTGTCGGTCACATGGGGGAGGGGCTTCCATTCTACTACGAGCGTATCGTGGGGGATATGAGCGAGTCGACCAAAGATTCGCTAAATAAGCCTCTCGGCCAGTACTTCAGTGATAATTTCTGGTATACGACCAGCGCATTCTTTCAGGATGAACTGCTTCACCTTTTATTGAGGTACGTCGACGTCGACCGGGTGATGTTTGCGATTGACTACCCGTTTGCCGACATGAAGCATGGAACCGACTGGTTTCGGGCAGTCGATCTGCCCCGTGAAGCCAAGGAAAAAATCGCGTTCCGGAATGCGGAAAAGCTGTTCGGCATCAAAGTCTGATGCAGCCTCATCGTATCGAATGATGCCGTTCGGCTTTCATGTCGGCGGGGGCCATGGCCGCAGCCGGGCACCCGATCGGCCGATAGAGAAAATCATCCGCCGCCATGGCCGCCCCCGGGCGTTGTTTCCCGCACGCTTTGGCGGCGTATCGACGGACTTACACGTTTCCCGTCTCCAATAAGACCATCAACATCATCATCGGGGGCTTGTCGGAATCGCGTCGCAATGACGGCCAGAGAGCCGCGTTGCTTGCCGGAACAAATCCGTCAGCACTCCGCCGCCTCCTTCACCAGACCGAGTTGCAGGAATTGCTCGCCGTCCCGCGCAAGCCGCCGTGCGAGGCTGCAGCGCATATGCAGCGCACTCAGCCGCGTCTCCCCGCTTTAACATTGGCACGGGCGACGGCGCTGCGGCGGGAAGCCAGCTCATCCAGCGGTCGTAAACTGAGTGCGGATCCGCGCCGCCCTGGTGCGGGTCTGCGATCCGCTCGGCGTCTCAGAGGCAAATGGAGACACCAACATGGCAACTTGCTTCTCCGCACGTGAATCGCGGCGCTGCCTCGACGCAACACGGCCCGCATTTCGAACAAAGTCGGGCTCGCCCACCGCCTTAAATCAAGGCGCTGGCAGGAAGGCTCTCGGTCTGCAGTTCCTGGAGCCGGGGTGCGGCGAAGCCATCAGGACAGTGACCTTTCGAACGGTGCGCTTAGCCGGCTGTCACGAACCGAGCACCAGCTGATTCGAGCGACATAAACGGGCTGATCAACAGCTTGCACACCGAATGCCGCCGACGGCGGAAATCGCAATATCCATCATATCCGAGGATCGACATGCGTCAGAAACTTGCTCTTTACAGTCGTTTCATTCTTTCTGCAGGCGGCTTGCTGTGGGCCACTTCGGCGCTAGCCCAACGGTCAGTGGACATCGAGTCGCCGCTCATGGCTCCTGATCCAGCGTCTGTATACGCTGCAGAGGACGGCCCCGAAGAAGATCATATAACGATTGGTGCCGGGGGAATGTATCAGCCCGACTATATGGGCGCGAGGAGCTATCAATTCCAACCGATACTGGCGGCCGACATCAAGCGCGGCGTCTTCTTCGTCAATTTCGAGAACGGAATTGGCGTCGCGCCGATAGATACGGAAACATTCACGGTCGGTGCCGGTGTCGTCCCAATTTTCGATAGCTATGACCGGGAGGATGTGCCGAACCAGTTCAACAAGGTCGACCTGGGAGCTGGTGTCCGCGGATTCTTCAGCATTCGGCAGTTCGGTTTCGAGGTCACGACAGGCCTTACCCAAATATTCGCGGGGAACACGAAGGGCATGATTGTCGATTTCAGCCTATCGCGCGACATCATCGTTAATGAGCGACTGTTCATCACGCCCTCGATCGGAGCGAGGTGGGCAAACGCCAAACACAATGATCGGTTCTACGGCGTGAGTGAATCTCAGGCACAGGAATCGGGCCTTCGGCAGTTTCGCCCCGGTGCCGGTTTCCTGGATGCGGATGCCGAGCTTATGCTGCAATATCGACTGACGGACCATATCGGCATCGGTGTGGGAGGCAGCGTCACAACGCTGATGGGCAATGTGAAGGACAGCCCGATCGTCCAGAAGAAGACCGCTCCTACAGGGACGGCTTTCCTGACCTACACTTTCTGACCGGCAAGAGCATATGGAGGGCAAGCCCCGCGCCGGTCGCGACCGTAGAATGCCGCTGCCCCATCTGAAGGCGAAAGCGTGTGATCGTGGAGCGACTGATCGCATAGAAGCTAAAGCTGGAAATTCTTGTGTGCGGTTACGGCGGGGCTGCGGCGTCTAGCGGCGGAACTGGACACGAAGGCGCCTTGATGTCTCAACCGATTCTTCTGCCGATCAGCGGCGAAATGATCCCCTTGCTGGCTCAGGATCGCCGATCGGCTTCCAATTGGACTCAGGCGCTTACCTTAGTCCTCTCGCTACTGGTCATCGCCGCGACGCTGTACCAGATGCGAGCAATAGATCCGCACCAGATCGTTTCGCTGGTGCCCGTAACATTGCACTTCTGGGCGCTGTTCGCGCTGGGCATCATGGCTGGCCCGTTAAGCGAGTTCTACATCTTCAATAAATTGTGGAAGGTGGGCGCCGCCGCGTTGGGCGCCCTTACCCGGAAGCTGATCTATAACGAGCTACTGCTCGGTTACCTTGGCGAGGCGTGGTTCTATGCCTGGGCACGGAGAAGCTGCCGTATCGAAGGTTCGCCATTTGGCGCGGTCAAGGATGTGGCGGTGCTTTCCGCTGCGGCTGGGAACCTCATGACGCTGGTCCTGGTCTTGCTCGCTATTCCCTTCCTCGACCTTCTTTCTCTGGGCCAATATGGCGATGCCGGTGCATGGTCTCTGGTGTTCGTGGTCGCCACGTCACTGGCGATGATGATCTGGCGTAAATCGTTGTTCTCGCTGACCCGTAACGAGTTGCGGATGGTCTTCGCCGTGCACGTCGGACGTATCGTCGCCACGACACTGATTTCGTCCGCACTGTGGCATCTTGTGCTTCCAGATGTTTCCCTCGGTTGGTGGGTGATGCTGGCGGCTGTCCGCTTGCTGATCTCGCGTCTTCCTTTCCTGCCCAACAAGGACATCGCCTTTGCGGGCGTGGCAGTCCTGGTCGTGGGGCAGGAAGCGCAGATTTCCGAACTGATGGCGATGATGGCCGGGCTGATCCTCTGCGCCAACCTGTGCCTCGGGCTGGGCTTCGCCGTCTCCGACCTGATCAAAGGAGAGCGCCGTCGTGCCTCTAAAGCTTAGCCTTGTCGCCCTCGCCGTGTTGCAATCTGCGGCGATCGTGCCTTCCACTCCTGATCTGGGTCAAGCGGCGGGGCGTTGTCGTCCCGACGAGACTGGCCCGGCTTTCATTGTCAACGTCGCGGGCCTGCGAGACCAGGTCGGGCGCCTCAAGCTCGAGGTTTATCCTGCGAATGACGATGATTTCCTTGAGGATGACAATATCCTCATTTCCGCCGGCAAGACCTTTCGCCGCGTCGAAGTGCCGGTACCCCGGACGGAAAATCCGGAGCTGTGCATCCGGGTTCCACGACCCGGTCGCTATTCCCTCGCTTTGCTTCACGATCGCAATTCGGATCGCCGCTTCAACTGGCGCCGCGATGGAATAGGTTTCGCCGGCAACCCCCGCCTCGGCTTCAGCCAGCCGGACGCTGAAGAAGCCGTAGCAGTGGCAGGCAGCGGGCGCACAAAGATCACCATCGTCCTGAATTACCTGCGCGGACTGCGCCTGCGCCCCTTGGAGGGTGATTGACAGAATGCATATCGTCGATGTCTGCGGTTTCTATTCGCCCGAGGGTGGCGGTATCCGCACCTATATCGAGCAGAAGCTGCGGCTGGCCGAGTTGCTGGGGCAAGAAATCACGATTCTTGCCCCAGGAGCAAAAAATGGAGTGCAGCAGGTCTCACCATCGTCCCGGATCGTCAGGCTGCAGTCTCCGAATTTTCCGCTCGACCGGAAGTACTTCGCATTTACCGACCGGGGCTCCGTGCATGCCGCGCTCGATCGCCTGCAACCCGATTTCATTGAAGCCTCCTCGCCTTGGAAGAGCGCTCAGTTCGTGGCCGAGTACCCGCGCCGCGTGCCACGAAGCCTCGTGATGCATTCGGACCCGCTGGCGGCGCACGCCTATCGCTGGTTCGAGGGCCTTGCCGCGCCGAATTCGATCGACCGGGCTTTCGACTGGTTCTGGCGTCGCCTGCGCCGATTTGGCAGGGAATTCGACGTGGTCGTCGCAGCCAATTCAAGCCTTACAAAAAGGCTGCAGGATGGGGGCGTACCCAACGCAGTGACACTACCCATGGGGGTCGAGCCAGGCCTGTTCTCTCCTGGCAAGCGGCAGGAATGCGTGCGTACCATTCTGCTGGCGACATGCGAGCTCCCCCCCGATGCCACTTTGCTCGTAAGTGCAGGCAGGCTCGCCACGGAGAAACGCATTCCGATGCTGGTCGAGGCGGCCACAGTCGCCGGGCGGCAGCGCCAGATCGGCCTCGTTATTTTCGGGGAGGGGCGGGCACATAAGAAGATCCTCCGTGTCATCGACGGCAATCCGCACGTGCGCCTGTTGCAGCCTGTGCGCGATCGCGAGCTGTTCGCCACCATTCTGGCCAGCGCTGATGCCCTACTACACGGGTGCGAAGCAGAAACTTTCGGCATGATCGCCGCCGAGGCCCACGCCAGCGGCATTCCGGTTATTGCACCGCGTGGTGGGGGCGCTGGGGATTTTGTCCGCCACGATCCGGCGCTTGGTTTCCGCCCTACGGACACGGCCGATGTGGTACGTGCGATCCTCGAACTGCCGCACGGCGGCTCTTCATCAAGAATCGCTCCGGCGGCGCGAAGTGTGGAACAGCATTTCCGCGAACTTTTCGCACTTTACCACGCCCTGGCGCAGTCTGCGCTGGCGGTCGCCTGATCGGGCGATCATGCTTCTTGCCCGAATTGATCGTTACGTGCTCAGCCTCGCGCTGGGGCGCTTCGGAAGCGTGGTGGGGATAATCATGTTGCTAATGATTCTGGAGCATATTCCGCGGCTCCTCGACATCACGCGGCTTTCGGGCCAGCGCGGCTATATTGTACGACAGACCGTACTCGGACTGCTGCCCGAATATGCCGGTATTGGTGTCCTGGTGGGTATTTATCTCGCTGTCGGTATGACGATCCGTCAACTTGCCGTGCGCGGTGAGCTGGCAGTAATCGAAGCGACCGGGATCGGACCATTGCGGTGGATGCGTACACCTATCCTGCTGACCTTCCTCGGTGCCGCTTGTCCGTCGTCAGAACATTTGGCACGACTCGCGGCGTAAATTAGCGGAGTGCGGGCCTCGTCAGGGGATGGATGTTAAGCGGCGAGCTTGCGGTG
>NZ_SNWD01000013.1 GCF_004361835.1 Stakelama pacifica | reverse complement strand
GCCCCCAATACGGTTGTTGCCATCACGCCCAGTGAAGGGCATCAAAACGGCCCAAGGCTCTACTCGTAAATGGTAGAAACTACGGGCTCAGACCAGTCGCCCACGCATGTTGAAATATTGTACGATATTGCAGCTCAATTTGTAAACCCTTGTATGCAGCGCCATGATGACTGTTTACGTCGTATTTATATACGTCGTGTATGCCGCGATAGCCGTCAGGTTTAGGGTTCTGTATGTAGTCGTATTTTCCCGGGGCGTTGCGCAGTTCATGCTTAAAATTAGCACGATGAAAATTACTTCTGAAGATATTCAGTTGGTCTATGTCTTGGAAAATGAGTCTGCAGCCTGCAACATCGTCCATTCTATGGAGTTTCATGTCAGGAAAGCGTCTTAACTTTCCGATGATTGTCTGGCGCCGTTTATGCCGCTGGGCTACTACAACCGATTGGCCGCGTGTTCTATTGCGGAGTAGAGCTTGAAAACTATTTAGAACATGTCTGTGCGCTGCCCGCCATTGTTCTAATATCATGAAGTCGCTGGCTGCAGGCTTTCCGTCACGTATAGCTTCCCCTGCTTTGCTAACGCGTTTGCGCGAGCCGCCCGGATATTCTCCGTCAAGTAAGAGGGGCATAGTTCTGTCTCTGCATCAGCGCGCACTCAGCCAATCTATTTCAGGACATTCAATTCCATAGCTTTGAATAGCGTAATAGGTACAACTCCTCGCTACCCCTCATCCTCAACCTCGATCACCGGCGGGTGCAGCCGCAACCGCGTCACCCGGCGCGAATCGGCTTCGGTGATTTCCAGCTTCCAGCCGCTGGCATGTTCCAGCCATTCGCCGGGTTCGGGGACGTGCCCTGCCAGCACGAAGGCCAGCCCGCCCAGCGTGTCGACATCCTCCTCGACCTCTTCCAGTCGGGCATCGATCGTTTCGGCGACATCCTCCAACTCGGCGCGCGCATCGGCTTCCCAGATGCCCTCGTCGAGCGGGACCAGCATGGGCGGCGGCTCTTCGTCATGCTCGTCCTCGATCTCGCCGACGATTTCCTCGATCAGATCCTCGATCGTGATCAGCCCTTCGGTGCCCGAATATTCGTCGAGCACGATGGCAAGATGCGTGCGGCTTTGCTGCATCCGCGCGAGCAGGTCGAGCGATCCCATCGACTGCGGCACATAAAGCGGCTGGCGGATCAGCGAGGCGATGCTCTCCGGCCGCTCGGCGCCGGTGGCGAGGATGTTGAACACATCCTTCACATGGATCATGCCGATCACGGTATCGAGATTTTCGCGATAGACGGGCAGGCGGCTATGCCCGGCATCGGCGAACAGCGCGACCATATCGTCGAAGCTCGTTTGTTCCTCGAGCGCGATCATCTCGCCGCGCGGGACACCGACATCGCCTGCATCGCGCTCGCCGAAATGGAGCAGGTTCTTGAGCATCTGAAGCTCGATCGGGGCAAGGTCGCCCGCTACCGGCTCCTCAGCTTCGCGTTCATGCGCGACGATCGCATCCTCGATCCGTTCGCGAAGCGTGTCGGCATGTTCGCTGCCGACGAAAAGCGCGCGGATGCCGCGCCATAAACTGCCGCTACTGTCGCCGTTCCCGGCGCTACTTTGGCCCTCTGACATTAGGGGTCTTTAGTCCTCACGAACAGAATAGGGATCGTGCAGGCCGAGCGTGGCAAGCGCGTCGCGCTCAATATCTTCCATCGCTTCGGCTTCCGCATCGTCCTGATGATCGAAGCCCAATAAATGCAGGCAGCCGTGAACAATCAAGTGGCTCGCATGATCTGCGACCGAAATTTCACGTTCCGCCGCCTCTTTTACGCACACATCATACGCAAGCACGATATCGCCGAGCAGCACTTCGCCATCGTCGCTGTTCAGCGTGACCGTGTCGAGCAGGTCGGGCTGAATCATCGGGAAGGAAAGCACGTTGGTCGGCTTGTCCTGCCCGCGATATTGCCGGTTGAGCTGATGCACCTCGTCATTGCCGGTCAGCCGAACGGCGATTTCGATCAGCGCGGGATCGTTGATCCATGCCGCCTGCGGGGTACGGGCGATCGCGGCGCGCGCCGCGGCTCCGGCCAGCTTCTCCCAGTCGGTATCCGCGTTCCAGTCGTCTTCGCGCTGAACGGCGACGTCAAGCATGTGTCAGCCCTTTGTGCATAGCGTGTGTGCGATATGCGTCGCCAACGGCGCAGCGGCGAAAAGAGTTCATTCCGCTTTGCCTTCATAGGCTTCGACGATCCGCCCGACCACCGGATGGCGAACGACATCGGCGGCGGTGAAGCGTACCACGCCGATTCCGTCGACCCCTTCCAGCCGCCCGACGGCATCCGCAAGGCCGGATGCCGGAATTCCGCCGGGAAGGTCGACCTGTTTGGGGTCGCCGCACACCACCATCCGGCTGTTCTGGCCGAAGCGGGTGAGGAACATCTTCATCTGGGCAGGCGTGGTATTCTGCGCCTCATCCAGAATGACGAAGGCATCGGCGAGCGTGCGGCCGCGCATGAACGCGATCGGGGCGATCTCGATCTCACCGCTGGCGATCCGACGCTCGACCTGTTCGGGCGGCATGCAATCGAACAATGCGTCGTAGAGCGGGCGGAGATAGGGATCGACCTTCTCCTTCATATCGCCGGGCAGAAAGCCCAGCCGCTCGCCCGCCTCGACCGCGGGACGCGACAGGATCAGCCGCTGAACCGATCCGGTGATCAGCTGCACCACCGCCTGCGCGACCGCCAGATAGGTCTTGCCGGTGCCCGCAGGCCCCAGCGCGAAGATGATGTCGTTCGACACCAGCGAGCGCATATAATCGGCCTGGGTAAGCGAGCGCGGCACGATCGTCTTGCGCCGGGTGCGGATCATGATCGAGGGCGGGGCATTGTTGCTTTCCGCGCGGATGATGCCCGCCAGAGTGGGCTCGGCCGACATGGCGATCACTGCGTCGATCAGGCCGGTATCGACCTCTTCGCCCCGGATCACGCGCGATTGCAGCTCCTGCAACACCTCGCGCGCGCGGGCGACCGATTCGGCGGACCCTTCGATCCCCACCCGGTCGCCGCGCGCGGTGATATAGACGCCCAGCCGCTCTTCGAGCGCGAGCAGATTCGCGTCATATTCGCCGAACAGGCGGGGGAGGAGCTGCGGCTTGTCGAACGTAACCTCTACCCGGCTGCGTTCGCCGGACTGGGCGGGTACGGGCTTGCGGCTCATGCAATTCCTTGAAGCGTTGCCATTGTCTCGCAATCGTAGCCGCTCGGAAGGGGGAGCGGAACCCGCGAAATCGCAGCTTCGCCTTTTCAACCGGTCAGGCGGCCGTCCGGATCTGCTCAATGCCGGCGACGCTGTTCGGTCCCGCGCTTTCGATCTCGACCGTCACGATATCGCCGATCGCGGAATCGGTGACGAGATGCACCGATTGCAGCCAGGGCGATTTGCCGATCAGCTGGCCCGGACGGCGTCCCTTGCGTTCGAGCAGCACATCGCATCGCCGTCCGACGCTGTCCGCATTGAACGCTGCCTGTCCTTCGCCGATCACCGCCTGAAGCCGTTGCAGCCGTTCGTCCGCGATATGCGCTTCGACTTCGCCCTCCATACCCGCCGCCGGTGTTCCGGGGCGCGGAGAATATTTGAAGCTGAACGCATGCGCATAGCGCACCTCACGCACCAGACTCAGCGTGTCTTCGAAATCGGCATCGGTTTCGCCGGGAAAGCCGACGATGAAATCGCCCGATAGCGCGATATCGGGTCGCGCGGCGCGTACGCGATCAAGGATGCGCAAATAGGAATCGCGGCTATGGCTGCGGTTCATCGCTTTCAGGATGCGGTCGCTGCCCGACTGTACCGGCAGATGCAGATAGGGCATCAGCTTCTCGACATCGGCATGCGCATCGATCAGCCCCTGCCGCATATCGTTGGGATGGCTGGTCGTATAGCGGATGCGCGCCAGCCCATCGATCGCATCGAGTTCGCGGATCAGCATGTCGAGCCCGCGCCCGTCATCTTCCCACGCATTCACATTCTGCCCCAGCAGCGTGATTTCCTTCGCGCCTGCGTCGACCAGCGCCTTCGCCTCATCGACGATCGCGGCGAAGGGGCGTGAGATTTCCGCGCCGCGGGTATAGGGTACCACGCAATAGGTGCAGAATTTGTCGCATCCTTCCTGCACCGTCAGAAAGGCGGAAGGGCTGACGCGGCGACGGCTGGGGAGCGCGCCGAATTTGGATGCGGCGGGCATGTCGGTGTCGAGCGCCCGCTTTCCCGACGCAGCTTTCGCCACCAGATCGGGAAGGTTGTGATAGGCCTGCGGCCCGACCACGACATCGACCTTGGCGCGCCGCGAAATCTCTTCCCCCTCGGCCTGTGCGACACAGCCGGCGACAGCGATCATGGGGCGGCTGCCATCGTCGCGGCGCAGGCGGCCGATTTCGGAATAGACCTTTTCGGTCGCCTTTTCGCGGATATGGCAGGTGTTGAGCACGACCAGATCGGCCGATGCCGCATCGGCCTCGGTCAGCCCCTGCCGGGCCATTAATTCGCTCATCCGCTCGCCGTCATAGACATTCATCTGACAGCCGAAGGATTTGACGTGATAGGTTTTGGGAGATGTCGCCATGGCGGGGCGCTATACTGATTTGCGCGTGTCCGCACAACGCATGGCCGTTCGATCAGGCCGGAGGGCCGATCAGGCGGCGGGTGGGTCTTCGGACCGGCGCTGGACGCCATCGGGCCAGCGTGCGGGATCGTCCGTGCGTCCCGCCCACCAGTCGTGACCGATAAAGTCGTCGGGCGGCGCGCCGGTGCGCGCTTCGAACGCCTCCGAAATACGCCGCTTCGCTTCCGCAGCGATATTCTTGCGCCCCGGAAAGTCATGCGGGTCGAAGGGGTCAAGGAACACGACGCGCAGGCCGAACGATCCGGCGCGCGACAGCACGCGGATCGCATTGTCCTTGCCCGTCTCATCGCCAATCCATGCAAGATCGCGGCCGCGTGCATCGTAGGCGAGCAGGATCGGCTGGACCAATACACCCGGAGGCGGCGGCTCCAGCACCTTGAGCAACGGCGATTTGAACGGCAGCAGCGACGCACCGTCGGTCGTCGTGCCTTCGGGGAAAACGGTTACCGCCCAGTTATCGGCAAAGGCTTCGCGCAGTTGGTTGATCTGATCGGCGACGCGCAGCCTTTGTTCGCGCGAAACGAACACGGTGCGGTTCAGCGTCGCGAGCCAGCCGACCACCGGCGCATCACGGATTTCGGCCTTGGACACGAACGCGCTGCCGCTTGTTCCCGCAATCGCGAGGATATCGATCCAGCCGATATGGTTGGAGATATAGAAAACGTCGCGCTTTAGAGGGGTGCCCACCCGGCTTACCCGCGCCCCTGAAATACGCGCGCAGGCGGCGAGGAAATATTTCGGCCAGGGCGAGGGGAAGCGCAGCAGCCGGAAGAGATAATGGAGCGGAATGCAGACAATCGCGCAGAGCAGCATCATCGCCACGCGCATCGCCAGCCGAATCCGCGCGATGGCGGAGTGGTGCGGCGGATGACCGGCGGCAGCCGCCAGCCGCTCAGCCCTTGCGGTTGAGCGCGACCCCATACAGCTCCATGCGGTGATCAACGAGGCGGAAGCCAAGCCGTTCGGCGATCTGTTTTTGCAGCAATTCCAGTTCGGGATCGACGAATTCGATCACCTTGCCGGTTTCGACATCGATCAGATGGTCGTGATGCGCTTCGGGAGCAGGTTCGTACCGGGCGCGTCCGTCGCCGAAATCATGGCGGTCGAGAATGCCCGCCTCTTCGAACAGACGGACCGTGCGATAGACGGTCGCGATGGAAATACCCGAATCGATCTGCGAAGCGCGCTCATAGACCTTTTCCACATCGGGATGGTCGTCGGCTTCGGACAGGACGCGGGCAATGACCTTGCGCTGTTCGGTAATGCGCAGGCCTTTTTCGTGGCACAGGGCTTCGAGATCGATTTTACGGGGCATCAGCTTCCTTCTTACAGGGCCGATGTAGCCATGATCGCACGCCGGGAAAAGACCGCGCGCGCCTGTCTTCGCCGGATTGTCCGAAAAGACAAAGCGCGCAGCGGCTTTTCAGGCGGCAATCAGCGCTTGCGGCGCTTGGTGCCGAGACCGATCTTCTTCGCCAGATTGCGGCGCTGCTCGGCATAATTGGGCGCGACCATCGGGTAATCGGCGGGAAGATTCCATTTCGTCCGGTACTGCTCCGGCGTCATCTGATAATGAGTCATCAGGTGGCGCTTGAGCATCTTCAGCTTCTTGCCGTCTTCCAGACAGACGATGTAATCGGGCTTTACCGAAGAACGGATCGAAACGGCAGGCTCCTGCTTCACTTCGGCTTCTTCGGCTGCACCGGAAAGACCGGTCAGCGCACCATGAACATTTTGAATGAGCAGCGGCAGGTCGGAAACCGCCACGCTGTTATTGCTGACATGGGCGGCGACGATGTCTGCCGTCAGCGTCACCAGCGTTTCCTGCATATCCGACTGATTATCCATTACTTTCCTCATACTTCAAAAAGGCGATAATTTTGCGTTTTTCCCCTTGCCGTCCCTATCAGCGCTCGGTCGTTGCAATGCAACAGGAAAATTAGAGTATTTACGCTATTCTTCTATGATCGAGCGACGAAAAGTCTGCGCGTTGAACTGTTCGCCCGCCGCGCCGCGATAATAGTTTCGCCGTTCGCCGATCTTGGTAAATCCCTCTTCGGCATATAGCGCAACCGCAGGATTTCCGGAGCGAACTTCAAGATGAAGATTGGTCGCACCGCGCAATTGCGCCTCAACAATTGTTGCCCGAAGCAATGCCCGCCCGGCACCGCCGCGCCGCGCGGCGGGATCGACAGCCAGCAGCAGCAGCTCGGCATCGTCCAATATGGCACGCGACATCGCGAATCCGACCGCCTGGTCGTCGCGCACCGCAATCGTCATCCAGACGCCCGGCAATGCGAACATCCCCGCGCACTGCGCAGGAGTCCATGCTTCGCCATAGCGCGGATCGAAGGCGCAGGCGCACAGTCCGCCGACAATCCCCAGATCCTCGACACCGCCGCTGCGCAGCAGAAAATTCGTGGCCTTCCGCGTCATGGCGCCACCGGCTTTGCATCGGGCGCACGTCCGTAGATCGGGACGGCAGGAAGCGACCGAAGCGACTCGGGCAGCGTCAGTGTGCAGGCGGCATCGGGAAGCGCTTCGGCAGCGGCCAGCGCCGGGTCGATCGCCAGCAGATGGAGAACGCCGTTGCCCACGGCTTGCCGGCCGCCAAGCAAGCCGAGCGCGGCGTCGGGCTTCATCGATGCCAGAGCGGTTACGGGGCGGAGGGGATGCGCTTCGAACCCCTGAACGAACACTTCGCCATGCCCGCCCTCCAGCACAACCATCAGCGCATCGGCCGCTGCCGGGTTCGCAAAATGCGCTGCCGCAATCAGTGCGGTCGAGCTGAATCCGCTGACCGTCGCGCCCCAGCCGATGCCCAGCCCGCGTGCCGCGGCAAGGCCGACGCGAACGCCGGTGAAACTTCCCGGCCCGCAATCGACCAATATCCTCTCGGCGCGCCCCTGTTCGGGAAATGCGCCGATCATCGGAATGAGCCGCTCGGCATGGCCGCGCCCCACAACCTGATGTTCGTTCGCGATTATCGTATCGCCATCGAACAGCGCAATCGAACAGGCTGCGGTGGCGGTTTCTATGACAAGGGTTCGCACGCTTTAATGGTCAGACGATCCGGTTGAACTTCTCGAATTCGGGCCGCGGACTGCGATCGAAGATCGTTTCCGGGTCGCCATGGCCCAGTGTCGAGATGAAATTCACCTTCACATTGGGTTCGTCGCCGAAAAAGGCGGCGTTCACCTGTTCGGGGTCAAAGCCGGACATTGGGCCTGTATCGAGGCCGATCGCGCGCGCGGCGATGATGAAATAAGCGCCCTGAAGCGAGGAATTGCGAAACGCATGTTCCTTGCGCTTGTCGGCATCGCCGGTGAACCAGCTTTTCGCGTCGGTATGCGGGAACAGCCAGGGCAGTTCTTCGTGGAAATTTTCGTCCATGCCGATCACTACCGAAGCGGGCGCCTGACGAATCTTGTCGGGATTGGTGCCGCTCGCGCATTGGGCGAGCTTTTCCTTCGCCGCGTCGCTGGTGCACCACACGAACCGCGCAGGCTGCTGATTGGCGCTGGTCGGTCCCATTTTCAGCAGGTCATAGATTTTGCGGATGTCCGCCTCAGTAACCGGCTGATCGGTATAGCCGTTGAACGTGCGCGCGGTGCGAAAAATCGTGTCCAACCCGGCATCGTCGAGCGGCGTACCCATGGCAATCATCCTTTGGTCAAAACGGAAAGTCAGTCGCGGTCAGACCGCGCGTACCTCGGTCACTTCGGGCACATAATGTTTCAGCAACTGTTCGATGCCGTGTTTCAGCGTCGCGGTCGAGGAGGGGCAGCCCGAACAGGCGCCCTGCATCTGAAGGAACACCTTCCCCTCGACAAAGCCCTTATACACGATATCGCCGCCGTCATTGGCGACCGCCGGGCGAACACGCGTATCGATCAGGTCACGGATCTGCGCGACGATATCGGCGTCCTCGGGGTTTTCTTCGAACGTCACGTCCGCTTCGCCCGGAACGCGGATTCCCGCAGCGCTGCCGGGTTTGAACAACGGCATTCCGGCCGAGAAATGGTCGAGCAGCACGGCAAGCACATCAGGCTTGAGCGCGGCCCAGTCCGTGCCCGGCGCAGCGGTGACCGAGATGAAATCCTTCCCGAAAAACACCCCCGTCACATCGCCCAGCCCGAACAGCGTTTCGGCGAGCGGGGAGGCTTCCGCCTCTTCGGGATCGGCGAAATCGCGCGTTCCCGATTCCATGACCGTGCGGCCGGGCAGGAATTTCAGTGTGGCGGGATTGGGCGTTGTTTCGGTTTCGATCAGCATGGCAGCGCATTTGGGCGTCCCCGGCGCTCTGATCAAGTGGCGGCGCGCGAAACGAAAAGTTTCTTTACTGTTTCGCGACCGCGTTCACGGTTCCTGCGAATTCCTCGAAATCGCGCGCTTCCGTAAAGTCCTTATACACGCTGGCAAAGCGGATATAGGCGACCGAATCGAGCCCTTTCAGCCCTTCCATTACCAGCTCGCCGATGGTTTTTGCGGCAACTTCGGGATCGCCGCCGGTTTCGAGCTGGCGCTGAATGCCGGAAACCAGCTTTTCGACCTGCTCGCGCCCAACGGGCCGTTTGCGGCACGCGATCGAGACCGATCGGACCAGCTTGTCGCGATCAAACGGTTCGCGCTTATCCTCGGATTTCAGCACGGTGAGGTCGCGCAGCTGGATGCGTTCGAACGTGGTGAACCGCGCCGCGCATGCCTCGCACTGGCGACGGCGACGAATCGCGGCCCCGTCCTCGGTCGGCCGCGAATCCTTTACCTGGCTATATTCATGGGCGCAGAAGGGGCAGCGCATCTCGGTCGGTTACTCTGTCTTTCTTTCGTTCGCGAGCCGCAGCCGGGAAGGTTTGGTGAAAGCCTGTCCCGACTGCACTCTATACGAACGCGGTGTTTTATTGGTTCGGATAGATCGGGAAGCGTTCACACAGGGCGCGAACACGGCTCTTGACGTCTTCCTCGACCTTCGGATCGCCCGCTTCGCCCTTGGCGGCAAGGCCGTCGAGCACGTCAGCGACCATATTGCCGATCTCGCGGAATTCAGCGACGCCGAAGCCGCGCGTGGTGCCTGCGGGCGAGCCGACGCGGATGCCGCTGGTCTTCACCGGCGGCAGCGGATCGAAGGGAATGCCGTTCTTGTTGCAGGTGATCGCCGCGCGTTCGAGCGCTTCGTCGGCATCCTTGCCGGTAACGCCGAGCGGACGCAGATCGACCAGCGCGACATGCGTGTCGGTACCGCCCGCGACCAGATCGCTGCCGCGCTCTTTCAGCGTGGAAGCAAGCGCCTTCGCATTGTCGACCACTGCCTTGATATAGGTCTTATATTCGGGCTGCAGCGCTTCGCCGAACGCAACCGCCTTGGCGGCGATGACGTGCATCAGCGGGCCGCCCTGAAGGCCGGGGAAGACCGCCGAATTGATCTTCTTCGCGATCGCTTCGTCATTGGTCAGCACCATGCCGCCGCGTGGGCCGCGCAGCGTCTTGTGCGTGGTCGTGGTGACGACATGCGCATGCGGCAGCGGCGAGGGGTGAAGCCCGCCCGCAACGATGCCTGCGAAATGCGCCATATCGACCATGAACAGTGCATCGACCTCATCGGCGATGGCACGGAAGCGGGCGAAATCGATCTGGCGCGGATACGCCGAGCCGCCCGCGATGATCAGCTTCGGGCGATGCTCCTTGGCCAGCCGCTCGACCTCGTCGAAGTCGATCAGATGGTCTTCCTTGCGAACGCCATATTGCACGGCGTTGAACCATTTGCCGCTCATCGCCGCTTTGGCACCATGGGTGAGGTGCCCGCCCGCATCGAGGCTGAGGCCGAGGATCGTGTCGCCCGGCTTGGTCAGCGCCAGCATCACCGCGCCGTTCGCCTGCGCGCCCGAATGCGGCTGAACATTGACGAAGCCGCAATCGAACAGCTTTTTGGCGCGCTCGATGGCCAGCGTCTCTACCTCATCGCTGGGATGACAGCCCTGATAATAGCGCTTGCCCGGATAGCCTTCGGCATATTTATTGGTGAAGATGCTGCCCTGCGCTTCGAGCACGGCCTTCGAAACGATGTTTTCCGACGCAATCAGTTCGATCTGATATTGCTCGCGCTCCAGCTCGTGGCGCACGCCCGCGAAGATCTCGGGATCGGCATCGGCAAGGCCGCGGGTGAAGAAACCATCGGGCTGCACATCGGTGATCGGATTGGTGCTCATATGCGTTCCCTTAACAAGTAAGCGGGTTGCGATTAGCGCCGGGCGCGAAAGGCGCGCCACGCAGCGGGGCATCGGCAGCGGCTATGTATCCGCTGACCGGATGGATTGCCACCATGGTTGTGCGCACGATGCGAAAAAACGGGACGGGAGGCGAAATGCAGGAACAGACCAACGCGCGGATGCCGATTGCCGCTGCAATACTGGGCGCGGCGGGGTTGTTGCCGCAGGCGGCGGCGCTGCTCGCGCTCGTGCTGGGCGGGCCGGGCTGGCAGCTGGGCGCGCTTGCCATGGGATTTGCTTATGCGGCGCTGATCTTCAGCTTTCTGGGCGGGGCGTGGTGGGGCCTTGCCGCGCGAAGCCACCCTGCACCGCAATGGGTGTTCGGCGCGGCTGTCCTGCCGTCGCTCATCGCGCTGGGGTGCGCAATTCCCTGGGCGTTCAGTGCCGCATGGCCCGGCCCATGGCTGATCGTGCTCAGCCTGTTCATACTGGCAAGTCCGGTAATCGATCTGGCGCTGCTGCGCGGCGGATTCGCCCCGCGCTGGTGGCTGCGCTTGCGCGTTCCGCTGTCGCTGGGGCTCGGCGCGATGACGCTCGCCATCGGTATGGTCGCTTAAAGCTGCGGCTCGCCCAGCTTGTCGACGCGGCGGCTGTGGCGATCGCCCAGAAATTCGGTGGCGAGAAAGCGTTCGACGCACGCCTTCGCCATTTCCGGGCCGACGAGTCGCGCGCCCAGCGCGATGACGTTCGCATCATTATGGCTGCGCGCCAGCTCGGCCGAAAGCGGTTCGGACACCAGTGCCGAGCGGCAGGCCGGATTGCGATTGACCGCGATCGAAATGCCGATTCCCGATCCGCACAGGGCAATGCCGAAGCGCGCTTCGCCCTCTGCTATCGCCTTGCCCAGCTTGTATCCATAATCGGGATAATCGACGCTTTCCGGGCCGTTGGTCCCCAGGTCGAGCACGTCATGTCCCGCGTCGCGCAACCAATCGGCGACTTCGGACTTGAGTTGATAGGCAGCATGATCGGCTGCAATGGCGATACGATGTGGCATGGCGGCTTCCTTACGCTGCAATGCCGCCCGCGCCAAGTCGGAGGAGAAAAGATGCGTACCATGTTCATTGCCGCCCCCGTTCTTGCCCTGCTTTCCGGATGCGGCGGCAATAGCCCTGAGGGGCAGCGCGGCGCCGAGGATGCGGGCGCGGCAATCGCGAACGCGGTGGGCGATACCAGCGCCGCGGTCGGCAACGGGATCGAGGATATGGGCAATGCGATCGCAGGCCCGGTCAAGCCCGGACGCTATGACGAATGGGTCGGCAAATGGGTGGGCGTCGAGGGCACCTATCTCGACATCAAAAAGCCGGGCGATGAAGATGCGAGCGCTGATTATGCGCTGACCATGCAATATGATCTCGATCATAAAGGCACCTATGACGGCAAGGCGACCAAAGCGGGCATCGCCTTTTCGCGCCCGGATGGCGACTATGTGCTGAAAAAGGCGACCGGCGATGAAATCGGGCTGAAATGGCTGGCGGGCAAGCAGGACTGTCTGATGGTCAAACAGGGCGAGGGCTATTGCCGCGACTGATCGGGGTTCGATATGAACCCGTATCGGTTGGCCTGGGTCTAACCCCGTCATTGCGGACCCCGGGGCGCGCGCGCGGCAATCCAGAGGCGGCGCGCGCGCCTGCTGGATCGCTTCGTCGCTTCGCTTCGCGCGATGACGAACATCTGCATTCGCTATCTGATGTCGCTTTCTTGATGGCCACGGTCATGATCGCGCAGCCGCATTGAAATAGCCGCGTCATACAGCGCGATTAGTGCCGACTGATCCCGCCGCGGTGGGCGGGTGAATCGGATCGGGATTTGGCGACCATGGCCTCCAGGGCTTCCATCGGTACGGGCCGCGCTGTCGGCGGCGCGGTGCATCGGCATCAGCAGCTTTCGAAACAGGGGCTGCTCGAACGCGCCTTTACCTTCGCATTTCGGGGGCTGGTGTATGCACAGATATGGGAAGACCCCGAGGTTGATCTGGAGGCGCTGGCGATCACACCCGATTGCCACGTCGTCACGATCGCCAGCGGCGGGTGCAACGTCCTTTCCTATCTCACTGCCGATCCGAAGGCGATCACGGCGGTCGACCTCAACACCGCGCATATCGCGCTCAACCGGCTGAAGGTCGCGGCGGCGCGGCATCTGCCCGACCATGGGGCGTTTCACCGCTTCTTTGCGCAGGCCAATCGCAAGGAAAATATCGCTGCCTATCTCACCTATGTCCGCCCGCATCTTGACGAGACGACGCGGCGCTATTGGGAAGGGCGCGGGCTGATCGGACGGCGGCGGATCAGCGGATTTTCGCGCGGCTTTTACAAGCGCGGGCTGCTCGGCGGGTTTATCGGCGCGGCGCACCGGATCGCGAAGCTGTACGGCGTCGATCCGCGCCTCATGCTGGAGGCGAAGACGATCGAAGAACAGCGCGTGATTTTCGACAGCAAATTCGCGCCCTTTTTCGACAAGAAATTCGTGCGCTGGCTGCTCGATCAGCCAGCCTCGCTGTTCGGCCTCGGCATCCCTCCCGCCCAATATGAGGCGCTGGCCGGCGACGAACCTGACGGCATGTCGGCGGTGGTGCGCCAGCGGCTGGAAAAGCTCGCCTGCGACTTCGCCCTCGCCGACAATTATTTCGCCTGGCAGGCATTCGGGCGCGGCTATGGCGAGGGCGCGGACGCGCCGCTGCCGCCCTATCTGAAGCCCGCAAATTACGATTCGGTGGTCGATCGGGTGGATCGCGTCGAAATCCGCCACGCCAATATGTGCGATTATCTCGACACCATGGCCGATGGTTCGCTCGACCGGTACATTCTGCTCGATGCGCAGGACTGGATGACCGACGAAGTGCTCACCCGGCTGTGGAGCGCGATTACCCGCACCGCAAAGCCGGGCGCGCGCGTGCTGTTCCGCACCGCTGCCGAACCGACGCTGCTGCCGGGCCGGGTGCCGCAGGAAATTCTCGACCGCTGGGACTATCGCGCGGCGGAATCGCTCGATTATACCCGGCGCGACCGGTCGGCGATTTATGGCGGCGTGCATCTTTACGTGCTGAAATGAGCGAGGGCGCGGGCGGCCATGCGGGCCATATGGATGCGATCTACCGCACCCAGCGGCATTTCTATGATCTGACCCGCAAATATTATCTGCTCGGCCGCGACGCGCTGATCCGCGATCTGCGCCCCGATCCGGGGGCGCGGGTTCTGGAGGTCGGATGCGGGACGGCACGCAATCTGATCGCGGCGGCGCAATACTGGCCGCTGGGCGAGTTTTATGGTTTCGATATTTCTGCGGCGATGCTCGAAACCGCGCGCGCCAATGTTGCGCGAAAGCGGCTCAGCGACCGCATCCGGCTGGCGCAGGGCGACGCGACGGCGGACACCGGCCCGGCGCTGTTTGACGTGCCTCGGTTCGACCGGGTGTTCATGAGCTATACGCTGTCGATGATTCCTGACTGGCAGGCGGCGATCCGGCTGGCCGCGCAGTCGGTCGGGGAGGGTGGCGCGCTCCATATCGTCGATTTCGGGCAGCAGGAGCAGCTACCCGGCGCATTCCGTGCCGGGCTGTTCGCATGGCTCGACAAGTTCGACGTGACCCCGCGCGCCGATCTTCGCGATACGCTCGAAGATATTGCGCGTGAGGAAGGGATGACCTGCCGTTTCACCGCGAAATATCGCGGCTATGCCTGGGCCGCGACGCTCAGTCGGTAAACCCCGGATCGGGGCTGCCCGTGCCGATAATGCCGTTCAAATATTCGGTCGCATAATCGACGCAGAGTTCGGTCTAGAGCAATTTGTGATCCGACATTTGCTGCACGCGGTAATAGCGTTTGAAGTAAGCGATCTGCGCCGCGCGGTCGCGTCCCGGCTTTGCGATGATCGGGGGTTTTACCTCATCGACATAATAGGCGGCGTCTTCGTCGCGATACACCGAAGCGAACATGTCGAACACGCCCGATTTCAGCACTTTGAACCCCGGATGCGCCGCCTTGATCGCGATCTGGTCATAATGATGGTCATTGCCCAGATTGGTCGTCTGAAGCGCGGTCGGGACATCGAACCCGGCCTGTTCCAGCGCTTTCATGGTTTCATGTTCGGGCGAGATGATGTTGAAATCGCCGAGCAGGATCAGGTTCGAATCCCATCCTGCCTCTTCAGGTTTTGCCCAGTCGCGCGAGCGAGCCCGCGCGACCATCGCCTTTGCCTCATCCTCCTGCCGCTGCGCCAGAAATTGCGCGAGCCGCTCGATCTCCGCCTTGCGCTGGGCAAGTCCTGCCGCGCCCGTTCCGTAAAAGATATGCACCGTGCATAGCTTGAATTTCAGCCAGCTTGCGCGGAATGCGACCGAAAAGGGCGTACGGGCAAATTGCAGTTCGGTGTTCGACCCGTCGGCGCGCGGCGCGACGATCTTCTGCCCCTCGGGCAACACGATCTCGCCCGCTTCGTTGCAAAAGCGCACTTTCGCCTTGCGATAGAGAAAGGCGAGCCGTTCATTATTGCCCGGCCCGCGATCGCTCGGCCCGCCGCCGGTCGTATCAGTGACGAGATAGTCCCATTCCTCGCCCAGATGATGATCGATCAGTTCCTGCAATTTGGTGAGGTCGCGATTGACCTCCTGCAGTGCGACCAGATCAAAATGATCGATGATCTCGGCGATATAGAGCATCGATTCGGGGCTGCGGTCATAGCCGCCGCCATCGCCGAAATGCATCAGATTCCATGTGGCGAGGCGCAGGCTGTTCTGCTGCGTCGTGTCGTGAATTTCGGCGCGCAGTGCGGCCTTGAGCGCTTTGAGACGCTCGGCGACAAAGCTGCGATGCGGGTCGATGAATTGCCAGCGAAGCGAACGGATGATCGTCATGCACCCCTCCCATGGCAGGGGGACAACGAGTCCCGGTCCGCCGGGTGCAGCTTATAGCATCGGCCTTATCGCCTGTCAGGCGGCGAGGCGAAGCTCCAGACGATCCCAGATTTCGACCAGCGCATCGACCAGATCGCGCATCATCGCTTCGTCATGCGCCGGGCCGGGGGTGAAGCGCAGCCGTTCGCTGCCGCGCGGCACGGTCGGGAAATTGATCGGCTGCACATAGACGCCATATTCGGCGAGCAAAATGTCGCTGATCCGCTTCGCCTTAACCGGATCGCCGACCATCAGCGGCACGATATGCGTGGTCGAATCCATCACCGGCAGGCCGTTGTCGCGCATCATCGCCTTCAGCGTCGCGGCCGCTGCCTGCTGCCCCTCGCGCTCGGCGCTGGAGCTTTTGAGGTGGCGGATGCTGGCGAGCGCACCCGCGACCAATACGGGCGAAAGCGAGGTGGTGAAGATGAAACCCGGTGCATAGCTGCGGATCACATCGATGATCTTCTTATCCGCCGCGATATAGCCGCCCATCACGCCGATCGCCTTGGCAAGCGTGCCTTCGATGATGGTCAGCCGGTGCGCGGCATCGTCGCGCTCCGAAATGCCGCCGCCGCGCGCGCCGTACATGCCGACCGCATGGACTTCGTCCAGATAGGTCAGCGCATTATATTTGTCGGCCAGATCGCAGATCGCATTGATCGGCGCGACATCGCCATCCATCGAATAGACGCTTTCGAACGCGATCAGCTTCGGCACCGCCGGGTCTTCGGCTGCGAGCAGTTCTTCCAGATGCGCGACATCATTGTGACGGAACACGCGCTTTTCACAGCCCGAATTACGGATGCCCGCAATCATCGATGCATGGTTCAGCTCATCGGAAAAGATGATGCAGCCGGGCAGGATCTTGGCGAGCGTCGACAGCGTCGCCTCGTTTGAGACATATCCGCTCGTGAACAGCAATGCGCCCTGTTTGCCGTGCAGATCGGCAAGCTCGTTTTCCAGATCGATATGATAATGGGTGTTGCCGCCGATATTACGCGTGCCGCCGGACCCTGCGCCGACATCGTGCAGCGCCTCTTCCATCGCGGCGATCACATCGGGATGCTGTCCCATCGCCAGATAATCGTTCGAGCACCAGACGGTGATCGGCTTGGGGCCGTTATGCCCTGCAAAACAGCGCGCATTGGGGAACATGCCCTTGTTGCGCAGAATGTCGATAAAGACGCGATAGCGCCCTTCGGCGTGGAGCCGGTCGATCGCCTGCGCAAAGGCGCGGTCATAATCGATCCCCGGGGCGGCATGGGTTTCGCTGCTCATGATTCCAGTGAGGTAGTCCGAACGACCGCCAAATACCAGTGCCTTGGCCGTTTCTACGTATTCATCCGGGGTACGGGCCCCGGAAAGCGAGTCAAACTTGCTCTCGATCAAGTCGGTCGCGCAACGTTTCTGCTACACCGTAACCATCGTGGCCGTCCGACTCACGAGCATGGCCGCGGCTGAGAGACCGAGTGCGCTCCCGCTCCGAATCGGAGGGAAAGCAGATGATCGATTTTCCGGATCGACAATATTGGGAACGGCGCGAACGTCAGGCGCTGAAATCCGCCGAACGTGCGCAGGACGGACAGGCGCGACGCGCGCATCGCGAGATGGCGCAGCGCTATTCCGTCATGGCGCATGACGGCGAGCTGGCCGACTCGACCATTCCCGAACGCGGCTGATCGCTACAGCGCCTCGATTGAATCGAGGCCATGGCGGCGCAATGCCGGGGCCAGCGCGGCCTCGGCATCGCCCAGCCGTGTGAACACCGCGCGACCCGCCACCGGCTCTTCCGGCCATGTTTGACCGTCGGTCAGATACGCGATGCGGCGTGCAATCCCGGGCCCGCCGTCGACGAAGCGAACCGGATGCGGTGCCGCCTGCGCCAGTTCGTCGGCGATCAGCGGGAAATGGGTGCAGGCATTGACGACGATGTCGATGCGTTCGCCGCCCGGCTGATCGAACAAACCGGCGATCGCGGTGCGATATGCCGCAATATCGGTTGCCTCGCCGCGCAGCTTCGCTTCGGCGAGCCGGACAAGCGCCGCCGACCCGTGGCGCAGCACCGTGCAATCGCTTGCGAAGCGCCCCGTCAGATCCTCGACATAGCCCTGCCGCACCGTGGCAAGCGTGCCCAGCACGCCGATCGTGCGCGTGACGCTCTGTTCGGCGGCCGGCTTGATCGCGGGAACGGTGCCGACGATCGGCAGGTCGAGCGCGCTGCGCACTGCCGCCAGCGCGATGGTCGAGGCAGTGTTGCATGCGATCACGATCAGTCGTGGGTGAAACCGTTCAGTGAGACGACCGAGCAGCGCGGGAACGCGCGCCGCAATCTCCGCATCGCTTCGCGTTCCATAGGGAAATCCGGCCGAATCGGCGGCATAGACGATCGGTGCATGAGGAAGCAGCGCGCGGGTAGGGCCGAGCACGGAAAGCCCGCCGACGCCCGAATCGAAAAACAGCAATGGCCGCGCATCGTGCATGGCGGGCGCTGATGATCCGCCGTTCAGCCTGCGTCAAGCGGCACAAAACATGATCGAGGTTGTTGCTGCTCCGCAATTGACGGCCTATCAGGCGACTTACAAGGGGAGGATTGTGCAGACCGAAATCATCTGGCTATCGCCTGCGGGTGCGTTGTTGCTGGGCTATCTGCTCGGCGCGATCCCGTTCGGCATGATCCTCACCGCGATGGCGGGCGGGGGCGACCTGCGCAGTATCGGTTCGGGCAATATCGGCGCGACCAACGTGCTGCGCACCGGGCGTAAGGGGCTGGCCGCAGCGACGCTGCTGCTTGATGTCGCAAAGGGATGGGCGGCGGTGTATCTCACCAGCCTTGTCTTTCCGGGCAACGAACTGCTCGCGGCCGCGGCTGCGTTTCTGGGCCATTGCTATCCCATCTGGCTGAAATTTCGCGGCGGAAAGGGCGTTGCGACGCTGATGGGCATTGCGCTCGCGCTCTATTGGCCCTGTGCGCTGGTCTATGCGGTGATCTGGCTCGGCCTGCTCGCGACATTGCGCATCTCCTCGATGGCGGGAATGACGGCGGCGCTCAGCACGCCGGTCAGCGCGGCATGGTTCGGCCGGTTCGATCTGGTGCTGCTGTTCCTTGCGCTCGCATTGCTGACGCTGTGGAAGCATCGCACCAATATCGAACGGCTGATTGCGGGCGAGGAGCCGCGAATCGGCGGGACGCGATGAGCGAGGCGGAGCGCCGCTTCGCGCGGCTTCGCCTGATCCGATCGGCCAATATCGGCCCCGTCTCCTATGTTCAGCTCGTCGCCCGGTTCGGCGATGCGCAGGGCGCGCTCGACGCGCTGCCCGACCTCGCCCGGCGCGGTGGCGGGCGTGCGCCGGTCATTGCCGAGGAGCGCGCGATCGAGCGCGAAATCGCGGCGGTCGAGCGGCTCGGGGCGCGCTATCTCTTTCTCGACGATCCCGATTATCCGCCGCTGCTCGCCGAACTCGACAATGCCCCGCCCGCGCTTATCCTTCGCGGCGACCTGTCGCTGGCTGAGCGCCCCTGCGTCGCAATGGTCGGCGCGCGCAATGCCTCCGCCGCCGCCTGTCGATTCGCGCGAATTCTGGCGCAGAATTTGTCGGGCATGGGGGTGAGTGTGGTTTCGGGGCTTGCGCGCGGGATCGATACACAGGCGCATATCGGGTCGATCGAGGGCGGGACGATCGGGGTCATCGCCAGCGGCATCGACATTGCCTTTCCGCCTGAAAATGCGCGTCTTCAGGAAGCGGTCGCGAATCGCGGCCTGCTGATCGCCGAACAGCCGCCGGGCACCGATCCGCGCGCACGCCATTTTCCCTATCGCAACCGGATCATCGCCGGACTGGCGCAAGGTACGGTGGTGGTCGAAGCGGTGCCCAAATCGGGATCGCTGATTACCGCCCGGCTCGCCGGGGAAGCGGGGCGCGAGGTGATGGCGGTGCCCGGCAGCCCGCTCGACCCGCGCGCGCAGGGATGCAATCTGCTGATCCGCGACGGCGCGACGCTGGTGCAGTCGGCCGAAGATATCATGGAAATGATCCGCCCGATCGATCCGCGCTCGGTTCGCTCGCCCGCCGCCCGGTTCGGCGGCGCTCCCGTCGCGTCGGATGCGGGCGATGCCGAACGCCGTTCGATCACTGCCCTGCTGGGTCCTGTGCCGGTCGCGATCGACGAGCTGATCCGCCAGTCGGGTGAGGTTCCGGCGGTGGTGCAGACCGTGCTGCTCGAACTCGAACTGGCCGGGCGGCTGGAACGCCATGCAGGCGGGCGGGTAAGCCTGATCCCCGGTTCAGACGGCTTTTAACTCGTCGATCAGCAGTGTCATTAATTCGGGGGCGGGAAGCGCGCGGGCAAGCGGTGCGCCTTGCCCGGCCCATTGCGCGCCATAGCCCGGCTCTCCGGCGGCCTTATGCGCGGCGTTGAGCGCCTTCCCGGCGTGATATGCCCGCGGATAATCGGGGACAGGGACCGGCAGTGTTTCGCCCAGCCGGGTGAAGCGATTGGCGAGGCAGCGGGCGGGTCGCCCCGAAATCGCGCGCGTCATGATCGTGTGATCCGCAGCCGCGCCGGCCAGAGCAGCGCGATAGCCGGCATCCGCAGCGCTTTCGGGACATGCGACAAAGGCGGTGCCGAGCTGCGCCGCGACCGCGCCCAGCGACAAAGCGGCGGCGATGCCTGCGCCGTCCATGATGCCGCCCGCCGCAATCACCGGGAGTGTCGAGCGGCGTACGAGCAGCCGGGTCAGCGCCATCGTGCTGAGCCGGTCATCGGGTGCATCGGGATCGAACATGCCGCGATGGCCGCCCGCTTCATAGCCCTGCGCAATCACTGCATCCATGCCGGCGCGTTCGGCGGCGAGCGCCTCTGCCGGACTGGTGACGCTCGCCAGCAGGAGGCAGCCCGCTTCGCGAAGTGCGGCCGCGTGCGAGGGTTCGGGCAGGCCGAAATGGAAGCTCACCACCGCCGGGCGCTCCTCGCACAGCATGGCGAGCACCGCATTGTCTTCGGCGAGGCTGGTATAGGGGCTGGTCAGCGCTTCAGGCGGCTCGGCACTCGCTTCGGCAAAGGCCGGGGCGAGCGCGGCCAGCCATGCCGCTTCGCGCGCCGCATCGGTTGGTGGTGTCGCGTGGACGAACAGATTGACGTGGAAGGCGCGATCGGTGCGCGCTCGCGTTTCCTCGATCATCGCACGCGCGGCCTCAGAATCGCTTGCACCAAGGCCGAGCGCACCAAGGCCGCCTGCCTCGCTCACCGCAGCGGCGAGGGCAGGGGTCGCCACCCCCGCCATCGGCGCCTGAAAAATCGGTGCGGTGAGGCCGATTCGCTCGAGCAGAGTCACATCTTCTCCTTCAACCCCAAACGGATCAGCCACCAGTTGGTGGGATAAGCGGTCGCAAATCCGGCGAGCATCGCAATCTGCATCAGCCACCAGAATTCGGGGGTGTTCACCTCCGCTACCCCGCCATAGGCCGGTTTGAACCATAAAAACTGACCGATTGCCATCAGCCCGTACATGCCGACCTGCCAGCTGGTGATCGACAGCGTATCGGCCTTCATCGCTGCCCATATGCCTTTGCCGAAGGAGAGGCCGCGCATCGGGACGATGGTGAAATACTGGAACACGATGCCGATCGCGAAGGCGACCAGATAGTCGGGAATCCAGGCCGCGAAAATCTTTTCCGCGAACAGGCTCTGCCAGCCGAAGAAGACCGCGATGCCGGGCAGCGCAAAGACAGCCCATTCGACGATGATATCGCCCAGCGTACATCCCGCCCCGCAATGCGACGCACCCTTGGCGACTGCGATCGGCATCGGCGGATCATCGTCCTGCGTCCCGTCATTGCGCCCGAAACTGCGATAGAAAGCGAGCCAGACGACGCTGCCGAACAGCGCGGTCAGCGGCCAGACCAGATTCATGATCCACATTTTTTGCGGATATCGCATTTCATCGACGGCGATATAGGTTGCGCAGAGAAAGCCCACGCCCAGCGAAACGATCGACAGCGTGTGTACCCATGCCGGAAAATCAGCCAATATAACCTCCTCGGCATCGATAACGGTACAGCCGATCGATCCGATCCACGGTACATGCGGAGCGTTTATGGCAAAGCGGCTGACAATGTTTGAAGGGGCGGCGATCGCATTATTTTCCGGCCTGTGCGTGGTCGCGCTGACCTGGTGGTGGTTGTATCAAACAATTTTTGTAGGCGGCTTATTGCTCCTTTCCATGCTGGTGGTGCTCGGTGGCGCGTTTGGGTGCGTTGGAGCCTATCACGCTTTTACCGAGAGCTGGACCATCGGGCGCCGTCTGCGCGTCGCGCTTGCAGTTCCGATTGCGCTCCTAGGCGCGTTCGCGCTTGCGCCCCTGCTGCGACAACAGGGCCTTTGGCTGATGGCAAAGGCGCAGTTGTCCGAACATCGCGCGCAATATGCCGGCGCTGGCAGCGCAGCGTTTGCGGTCGTTCAGGGTATTCCCGACGGCGGCGCATCCATCATTCGTACCGAGGGCGAATCGCCGGAAAAATGGACCTACGGGACGTTTCAACGGGTGGCTGGCGGATCGCTGAACGGTTGTAGCGCGCTCGAACCACGCTATTTCCTTTGCACGTTCGGGTGAGCGGCGGTTCACGGACCGAATCCAACAATCCGGCTGTCCCCGAACTTGACGAGGCGCTAGGAGGCTCCCCATCCTCGTACGCACACACGTAAGGACCCGTTTTAGACCCCCATGCAGCTTGTCATCGTAGAATCGCCGGCAAAGGCGAAAACCATCGAGAAATATCTCGGCAAGGATTACCGCGTTCTGGCGAGCTATGGCCATGTCCGCGATCTGCCGCCCAAGGACGGATCGGTCGATCCCGAACACGGGTTCGAAATGTCGTGGGAAACCTATGCCGACAAATCGAAGCAGCTAAAGGCGATCACGGATGAGGCGAAAAAGGCCGACCGACTGATCCTCGCGACTGACCCTGATCGCGAGGGCGAGGCGATTTCGTGGCATGTGCAGGAAGTGCTGGCGAAGAAGAAGGCGCTGCCCAAGGAGGTTGAGCGCGTCACCTTCAACGCGATCACCAAAAAGGCGGTCACCGACGCGATGCAGGCCCCGCGCGGGCTCGATACCGATCTGATCGATGCCTATCGCGCGCGCCGTGCGCTCGATTATCTGGTCGGCTTCACCCTGTCGCCGGTGCTGTGGCGCAAGCTGCCGGGTGCGAAATCAGCGGGCCGGGTGCAGTCGGTCGCGCTGCGGCTGGTGGTCGAGCGTGAGCGCGAGATCGAAAGCTTCATCGCGCAGGAATATTGGTCGGTTGCCGCCGATATGGAGCAGGACGGTACCGGCTTCGAAGCGCGCCTCGTGCGGTTCGAAGGCGACAAGATCGACCGGCTGACGATCGGCGATGAAGCGACCGCGATGCGCGCAAAGGCTGCCGTCGAGGAAGGCCGCTTCACGGTTGCATCGGTCGAGACCAAGCCCGGCACGCGCAACCCGCCGCCGCCTTTCACCACCTCGACCCTGCAGCAGGAAGCGGCGCGCAAGCTCGGCTTTTCGGCAAGCCACACGATGCGGATCGCGCAGGCGCTGTATGAGGACGGCGCGATCACGTATATGCGTACTGATGGCGTTCAGATGGACGGCGGTGCGATTGCCGAAGCCCGCAAGGCGATCCAGACGCGCTATGACGGCGGCTATGTCCCCGAAAAGCCCCGCCAATATCAGACCAAGGCGAAGAACGCGCAGGAAGCGCATGAGGCGATTCGCCCCACCGACTTTTCAAAGGACCGCGCCGGGTCAGGCGACCATGGCCGCCTGTACGACCTGATTTTCAAGCGCGCGCTGGCCAGCCAGATGGCGTCGGCGCGGCTCGAACGCACCACGATCGAAATGGAGGACGGGACTGGCCGCACCGCGCTGCGTGCGACCGGGCAGGTCGTGCTCTTCCCCGGCTTCCTCGCGCTGTATGAGGAAGGCCGCGACGATGAGGGCGACGAGGATTCGCGCCGTCTGCCGATGCTGCGCGAGGGCGATTCGCCCGCGAAGAAGGGCGTGCGCGCCGAACAGCATTTCACCCAGCCGCCGCCGCGCTTTTCGGAAGCGTCGCTGGTCAAGCGGCTGGAGGAATTGGGCATCGGGCGTCCGTCCACTTATGCCTCGATCATTCAGGTGCTGAAGGACCGCGCTTATGTGCGGACCGAGAAGAACCGATTCTTCGCCGAAGAAACCGGGCGGCTGCTGACCGCGTTCCTTGAGCGCTTTTTCGAAAAATATGTCAGCTACGATTTCACCGCCGGGCTTGAGGAAGAACTCGACGATGTGTCGGGCGGACGCGCGGCGTGGCAGGCGGTGCTGGAAGCGTTCTGGCGCGACTTCAAACCGCGCACCAGCGAGGTCATGGAGTTCAAACCGTCCGAAGTGACGGCGGAACTCGACCAGTTCCTCGAACCCTTCCTCTTCCCGCCCAAGGCCGACGGGTCGGACCCGCGCGCCTGCCCCAATTGCGGGGACGGCAGGTTGGCTTTGCGCGGCGGCAAGTTCGGGGCGTTTGTTGCCTGCTCCAACTATCCCGAATGCAAATATACCCGCGCCTTTGCACAGCCGGGTGTCGCGTCCGAAGATACCGGCCCCGAAGGACTGGGCAAGGATCCGGAGACGGGCCTGGAGGTCGAGCGCAAGACCGGACGCTTCGGCCCGTATATCCAGCTGGGTGAGGGCAAAGAGGCGAAGCGCGCGTCGATCCCGAAGGATCTGCCCGGCGAACTCGATCTGGAATGGGCGCTGAAGCTGCTCAGCCTGCCGCGCACGATTGGCAACCACCCCGAAACGGGCGAGCCGATCGAGGCGGCAATCGGGCGCTATGGCCCCTATCTGAAGCATGACGGCAAATATGCGCGGCTGTCCTCGACCGAGGAAGTGTTCGAAACGGGCATGAACGCCGCTGTCGTGAAGCTGGCCGAGGCTGCCGAAAAGGGGCCGCGTGCGCGCGGTGCCGCCCGCGAGCCGCTAAAGGTCTTCGGTGCGCATCCGCGTACGGGCGAAGAGGTGAAGCTGATGGAGGGGCGCTATGGCGCCTATGTCACCGACGGCACCACCAATGCGACGCTGCCCAAGACGATCGACAAGGATGCGCTGACGCTGGAAGAAGCAGCGCAACTGATCGACGATAAGGCTGCGAAGGGCCCGGCGAAGAAGAAGACCGCCAAAAAGGCGGCGCCGAAGAAAAAGGCTCCGGCCAAGAAGAAACCTGCGGCGAAGAAGAAGGCGGCGGCTGAGGAGTGAATCAGGTCGCGTTGATCGCGCGATTGTCATTGCGAGCCCCGAAGGGGCGCGGCAATCCAGAGCGTCACGCGTGCCACTGGATCGCTTCGTCGCTGCGCTTCTCGCGATGACGAATTGACCCGTGAGTTGCGCCTCTTTCCCTCTGCAACAGTCCTGCCGTTCCCGCTTCCGGGGGCGGACCGTGCTGTCGGAGCGGCGGCACCGGACCGGGTTGCCGCGCCGCCGCTCCGTCAAAGCTTTAATTCAGGCGGTTTCCGGTTTCGCGAAGCCAGGCGCGTGCCTGCTTCTGCGCTTCCGAAATTTCCACCGCGCTCATGAAATCGGCGATTTCCGCGCGGCATTCCTGTGCGCGCAGATTGCCGTTCAGCGCGGCGAGGTTGAACCATTTGTGCGCCGCGATCAGATCGACATCCAGTCCCGCCGAACCGGTCGAAAATACCATACCCAGATCGAACCATGCCTCGCTGTCGCCGCGTGCCGCCTGCTGTAACCGACTGTCGATCTGAAACGTGTTGTTCTTAGTGCCCATGATAGTCATCCCTGGTCCTGCTCAACTTGCAGGATCAGAATTGGGGCATCTCTGTTCAAAGGGCGGTTAATTTTTTTAACCGTAGGATTACTACATGCCTATCGGGATTCTACAGCAAGCTATTGAGAATCCGCCATTTCCACGACGATATTGTCGATGAGCCGCGTGCCTGCGATCTTCGCGGCGGCGATCAGGCGGGATGGCGCTTCGGGATCATGGGGGCCAAGCGTCGATTCGCGCACGATATCGACGTAATCCACCTCAAACCCTGCTTTTTCGAGCGTTTCGCGTGCCTGTGCGAGTGCGGCTTCCACATCGCCGCCGCGCGCAATGTCGCGTGCCGCGACGCCCAGCGCGCGGGGCAGGGCGACCGCCGCCTGACGATCTTCGTCGATCAGATAGATGTTGCGCGATGACAGCGCGAGGCCGTCATCCTCTCGCTGAGTCGGTACGCCGACAATATCGATCCCGAAATCGAGATCGGTCACCATTTTGCGGATCACGGCAAGCTGCTGATAATCCTTCTCGCCGAACAGCGCGACATCGGGGCGGACCTGATTGAACAATTTGGCGACGACGGTAGCGACACCGTCGAAATGGCCGGGGCGGTGCGCCCCCTCATAGCCCTCGCTTACCGTTCCGATATGGATGTTTGCGTCGAAACCGTCCGGATACATGGCGTCGACATCGGGCATCCACAGCAGATCGGCGCCGGCTTCGGTCAGCATCCGCGAATCGGCCTGTTCGCGGCGGGGATAGCGTTGCAGATCCTCGCCCTCGCCGAACTGGCGTGGATTGACGAAGATCGAAACGACGACTCGATCCGCATTGCGCTTTGCCGAATCGACCAATGCCATATGGCCGTCATGCAGCGCGCCCATGGTGGGCACCAGAGCGACGCGCAGCCCGGCCGCGCGCCATGCCGCGATGGTTTCGCGCAGTTGGAGAAGCTGACGGATGGTTTGCACGCGCACCTGGCCTTGGATATGGAAATCGAAGGCGCGTCTTCTATGAGGGGCGCTCGCGGGGATCAACTGAGGATATCGGTATTTTGGGCAACGGATCGAACCGGTTGCACGTCATCGTGTTCGCCAATGAAAAGGGCGGCACCGGCAAGTCGACGACTGCGGTGCATGTCGCCATCGCGCTTGCCGCGCGGGGCGCGCGGGTTTCTGCGTTTGACCTGGACCATCGCCAGCGGACACTGGGCCGCTATCTCGACAATCGTGCCGAAACGATACGGCGAACGGGGCGAAAGCTCCCCATGCCCGACTATCGCACCCATGACGGCGAAAGCCTCGCCTTGTTTTCGAACATGCTGGAGGAACTGGGCGCAGATGCTGATTATCTGGTGATCGACACGCCGGGCCGCGACGATCGTTTCGGGCGGATCGCGGTGACCAATGCCGATACGCTGGTCACGCCGATGAACGACAGTTTCGTCGATTTCGATCTGATCGGCCAGGTCGATCCCGACAGCTATAAGGTCGTGCGCCCCAGCTTCTATTCCGAACTGATCTGGGAATCGCGCACTACCCGGGCAAAGGCGGACGGCAGCGCGATCGATTGGGTCGTGCTGCGGAACCGGATGCAGCATATCGAAGCGCGCAATATGCGGCGTGTGTCCGATGCGATTGACCAATTGTCCAAAAGGGTTGGTTTTCGTGTCATTTCGGGACTTTCGGAGCGGGTCATCTATCGCGAATTATTCCCCAAGGGGCTGACAATGCTGGATTCCAAGGAGTTTGGCGCAATGGGCCTCAGCCATGTCGCGGCGCGGCAGGAATTGCGCGACATGATGGCCGGCCTTGCATTACCCGAACCGCCCGCCAGACTGTTCGACTGATATGGCAAAGCTGCTTTTCGTTGCGCTGATCGTGGCGGCTTTGTGGATGTTGATGCGCAAGGGCAGGGCCGAAAGGCTGAGACCGCCCGGCGACGAAACGAAGGCACGCCATATCCTGGGAGTGGGGTCGAATGCCGGACGCGAGGAAATCCGCGCCGCGCATCGCCGTCTGATCGCCGAAGTGCATCCCGACCGGGGTGGATCGGCAGAGGCAACGCGCCGGATCAATGCCGCGCGCGATCTGTTGATTGGCAAACTAACCGATTGAACTTTCGCGACATGCCGGGATTTGACACCGGCATCATGCTTAGGAGGCACCAGGTGACACATCGTTTCGACCCGTCGACGCTGCGGGAATATGATATTCGCGGCATTGTCGGGAAAACGCTCGCGGCGGAGGATGCCCATGCGATCGGCCGCAGCTTCGGTACGCTGATTCGCCGCGCGGGCGGCACGCGCGTCGCGGTGGGCCGCGACGGCCGCGCATCGTCGCCGCAGATGGAGGCGGCGCTGGTCGACGGCCTGCGTCAGTCGGGGATCAATGTGGTCCGGGTCGGGCTCGGCCCCACCCCGATGCTATATTATGCCGAGGCGGTGCTGGAGGTCGATGGCGGCATTCAGGTAACCGGAAGCCATAATCCCGCCGATTATAACGGCTTCAAGATGGTATTTCAGCACCGCGCCTTTTTCGGCGAGGATATTCAGAAAATCGGTGCGATGTCGGCGGAAGGCGACTGGGACGACGGCGAAACCGGTACGGTCGAGGATGCCGACATCATCGACGATTATGTCGGTCGCCTGATGGCGGGCTATGCCGGAGGCGACTATCGCATCGGCTGGGACTGCGGCAACGGCGCATCCGGCCCGGTTATCGAGAAGCTGGTCAAGCTCCTGCCGGGTGAGCATCATCTTCTCTTCACCGAAGTGGACGGCGAATTTCCCAACCATCATCCCGATCCTACTGACGAGGCGAATCTCGCTGATCTGAAGCGTCTCGTCGCTGAGAAGAATCTCGATTTCGGACTGGCTTTCGACGGTGATGGCGACCGCATCGGCGCGATTGACGGCGAAGGCCGCGTAATCTGGGGCGATCAGCTTCTGTCCATTCTGGCGGTACCTGTGCTTCGCGAAGTGCCCGGTGCGACGATCATTGCGGATGTGAAGGCATCGCAGATGCTCTACGACCGGATTGCAGAACTGGGCGGCGAACCGCTGATGTGGAAAACCGGCCACAGCCTTATCAAGACGAAGATGAAGGAAACGGGCGCGCCTCTGGCTGGCGAAATGAGCGGCCATATCTTCTTCGCGCATGATTATTACGGCTTTGACGATGCCCAATATGCTGCGGTTCAGCTGATCCGTGCAGTGCATATGATCGGCAAATCGATGACGCAGATTCGCAGCGAAATGCCCGACATGATCAACACGCCGGAAATGCGTTTTCAGGTCGATGAGAGCCGCAAATTCGCGATCGTCGATGAAGTGCTCGACCGGCTGGAAGCGGACGGCTCGGACGTCAATCGCACCGATGGCGCACGGGTGAACACCGACGACGGCTGGTGGCTGCTGCGTGCATCGAACACACAGGATGTGCTCGTCGCGCGGGCCGAATCGAAAAGCGCCGACGGGCTCGATCGCCTTGTCGCGCAGATCGACGATCAGCTTGCGAAGAGCGGCGTAGAGCGCGGGCCGCAGGCCGCACATTGATGCAAAGGGAGGACGGCGAACCCCGGTTCGTCGTCCTTTCCGGCTGTTCGGGCGGCGGGAAATCCACCTTGCTCGCCGAACTCGCGCGGCGCGGCCATTCGGTTGTCGAAGAGCCGGGTCGGCGGATCGTTGCGCAGGAGCAGCGAAATGGCGGAAACGCGCTGCCATGGGTCGAACCGCTCGCCTTTGCCCGGCGCGCTATGGCAATGGCGCATGCGGACTTCGCTTATGCTGCGAAATTATCCGGGCCGGTCTTTTTCGATCGCGGGCTTGTCGATGCTGCGGCTTTTTTCTGCCATCTGACGGATAGCCCTATCGAGCCGTTGCCGGGGCCGGTGCGGCAGTATCGGCGTGAGGTGTTCTTCGCCCCGCCATGGCCCGAACTGTTCGAAAGCGATGCGCAAAGGCAGCATGGCTTCGCTGAGGCGCGGAGCGAATATGACCGGCTTGCCCGCGCCTATCCCGCGCTTGGCTATACGCTGGTCGAACTTCCCAAAACCGATATAGCCGGCCGCGCCGATTTCGTACTCGACCGGCTGTTCGCTTAACCTTTCGCGAAAACAGGACTGGCAATCGTCGCGCCAAGCCGCCACTTAGGGCGCATGGCTTCTGACCGTATCATTCGAGTCATCGACCTGGAAACCACCGGGTCGGCTCCCCCGGCGCATGGCGTTTGCGAAATCGGCTGGCAGGACGTGGCGCTCGGCAGCTCGGGGCGCTGGGAACTGACCGACGAACATGGCGGCATCCTCGTCAATCCGGGACGCCCCATCCCGCCAGTGACTCAGGCGGTGCACCATATTCTCGACGAACAGGTCGCCGATGCGCCCTATTGGCATGATGTCGCTCGGCAGGTGCTTGATCCCTGGCCGCGCCGGGTCGCGCTTGCAGCGCACCGCGCCGATTTCGAGCAGCAATTCTGCACGGCACCGCTGACCAGAGGCGCCGACTGGATCTGCACGTGGAAGTGCGCGATGCGGCTCTGGCCCGATTCGCCCAGCTTTTCCAACCAGATGCTGCGTTACTGGCGGCGGCCCGACGGGCTGATCCATGAACGCGGCCTGCCGGTGCATCGCGCCTTTCCCGACGCTTATGTCACCGCACACCATTTGCGCGACATGCTGAACGAAGCGAGCATCGCGCAGCTGATCGAATGGTCGAACCTGCCCGGTCTGCTCCCGCGCGTTCGCGTCGGCCCGGATCGGGGTAAGGAATGGAACGAGATCGACGATGAATCGCTCGCCCGTTTCCTGCACGATCGCGATCCCGATGTGCGCTATACGGCCGAACAGGAGGCGCAGCGGCGGGGCGAGGGCGGCTATGTCGGCCGCTCTGCCGAGGACTGGCTGCTGCTATAGGGGCGGGTAATGATCGACGATACTTCCATCGCGCCGGGCGAGGTCGTGGCGCGAAGCGGCCTCGATACCTTCGCGACCGAACTTTCCACGCACACGCATCGCTGGGTCGCCGATGAACCGGTGTCGGTCGGCGGCAGTGATATCGGGCCGGGGCCCTATGACCTGCTGCTCGCCGCGCTTGGCTCCTGCACCGTCATGACGATGAAGATGGTGGCAGAGCGTGAGGGGATACCGATGCAATCGGTGCAGATCCGCCTGCGCCATGACCGCAACCATGCAAAGGATTGCGACCATTGCGAGGGACCGGAAGCGAAGATCGAGGCGATATTTCGCCGAATCATGATCGAAGGCGATCTGACCGATGCGCAGCGCGAACGGATGCTTTCGATCGCCGATAAATGCCCGGTGCACCGCACGCTGACCGGCACGCTGCATGTCCATACCGTCTTTGCTGAGCGGGACGCATGAAGCGCGTTGCGGTTATCACCACCGGCGGCACGATCGGGTCACTGCGCGGCAGCGAAGCGATTGCGATCGACGATAGCAGCGCGGTGTTGCACGGCCGGCTGACCGCGATGGCGGCAGAAGTCGGCGTAGCGGCGGACATCATCGCCGCCACCAACAGCGAATCGAGCGAGTTCGAGGCGGAGGACTGGATGACCTTCGCTGATTGTATAGAGCGCTGCATCGTCGACGGGCATGATTCGATCGTCCTGACGCATGGCACCGACACGCTGCATTTCAGCGCGGCGTTTCTGGCGCTGTTGTTTCAGGGGCGCGATGTCAAAATCTGCCTGACCGGGGCCTTTTACCCGCCCAATCATGAGGCATCGGACGCAGATGCCAATCTGCGCGCCGCGCTCCGCGCCGCCGCTGAGGCGACGCTGAAGGCGGGCGTCTATACCGCCTTTTACGACGCGGATTGCGACGGGCTGGGCGTTATTCCGGCGACGGACCTCGTGCCGCCGCGCTTTGACGAGGCATATTTTCGACAAGTCTATGCCGATCTGCCGCACGTCACCAATTCGGTGGCGGAGGCCAGCTCGCTCTTCACCCGGATCGCATGGGACAGCATCCCTCGCGACATTACGGCGGATGGATTGGCGCAGGCGAAGCGCAAGGTCGCGGCGGCTCTGGTATTTCCCGGCATCGACATGCGGATCTATGATTCGCTGCCGCAGGGCGGCCTGCTGCTGGTCGAGGGCTATCATAGCGGCACGGCGAGTTCGGCCCGCACGGAAAGCTCTCTTGTCGCGTTGCACGAGCGGCGGCCCGACCTGATGATCGGCGTATGTTCGGTGCCGTCGCCCAACGTCCCCATCCCCTATGCCGGGTCGAAGCGGCTGACAGAAGCGGGCATCGCCGTCTATCGCGACCTGCCGCTCCACCTGCTGCTGGTCGCAGGGCTGATCGGCATGGGGCAGGGACTGTCCGCTCGCGAAACGCTCGCTGCGTTCGACGCCTATCTGATTTGAGGACGGGGTTGTGGGAGCTTAGCCGAGAGGTATTTTGGCACCGTTCCGGGGAAAATGTCAGTCAGCTTGGGCAGATTCCGAAGCGTCTGCTTTTCCTGCCTGACAAATGAAATCCAGACTGCCCCGTATCGACCCCATTGCGGACATTCGCAATAAGCAGCATTCTGTGCTCGATGATGCGAGCCGCTATCCTACCCGTCGTGACGTTGATGCTGTGTAGCTGCTCCTATGTCTATGATGTCACTGTCAGCATGTCGCATGGCCGACTGATCTTCGACGCCAATCCGCAGTGGTTTGCCGACTGTGTTCGTGTAGTGTCGGTTACTGCGGACGACGACTCGGTGCGGGCCACCGCTGCTTCGGGGGATGACGAGGATTTGGTGAGGACGGGAACATTCTTGAGGCAGTCCATCTCACATGACGACGGCTGCAAAAACCATTTTCCCATCGCCTACGGATACACGCTCAAGGGGCGAGCGCACGTCTATGACAATGGAGGAGTGCCAGCCGACATGGCCGGTCAGCGTGCCCCGTCGGTCGCGCCCAAGCCACTACACACTGGAGTGGCATACACCGTTTCCACAGTAACGGGTGCAACAGGGTATGGATGCGGCCGCTTCATCATTCGTCAGGACAGGACGGTCGAAAATCTGGGCTGTTCCTAACGTTCGATTTCCGCCCAATCTCGGAAATTCAAGCGGCCTTACTCGCTTTCCGATAGCGGACATTCTTTGAGTTCTGGACTTTTACGCCCGCCCCACGCGTCCTGCTCGGCGATCCGATCAACCTCGGCGTATGTCCGTCGAGCATCGAAAAGGGACGCGAGCGCTTTGCCCGCGCCCCTTGCGCCTTAAATCGCGTTCAGTGCGGCGTCGAAGTCGGCGATCAGGTCGTCGGCATCCTCCACCCCGACCGAAATGCGCACCAGATTATCGGTGATGCGCAGCGCCTTTTTACGCTCGTCGGGCACCGAGATATGCGTCATCGCAGCCGGGCAGCTGGCCAATGTTTCGGTGCCGCCAAGGCTGACCGCCAGCTTCGCGATCCGCAGCGCGTCGAGAAACGCGAAGCTCTCTCGCTCGCCGCCCTTCAGGTAGAGCGAGAAGGTCGAACCCGCGCCCGAACAATGGCGCTCGTAGATGTCATACTGCGCATCATCCTTCAGAAAGCCGAGATAGCCGACCTTTTCGACCTTCGGATGATCCTTCAGGAATTCGCACACCTTCGCCGCATTTTCGCCCGCGCGGCTCATGCGCAGTTCGAGCGTTTCGAGGCTGCGGCACAGCATCCATGCGGTATTGGGATCGCAGATCGTGCCGATCGTGTTCCGCATCGCGCGGACCACGTCCATATGCTTGCGCGTGCCGAGCACACCGCCCGCGACCAGATCCGAATGGCCGCCCGCATATTTGGTCAGGCTGTACACCACCATATCGGCACCATGGAGCAGCGGCTTCTGCCAGAGCGGTCCGAGGAAGGTGTTGTCGATCGCGATCGGCGGTTTTTCCTCGGCATCGGCGAACACTTCGTCGCGAAGCCGCGCCACCGCTTCGATATCGACCAGCGCATTGGTCGGATTGGCCGGGCTTTCGAGATAAATCATCGCGACCCGGCTGTCGCCGGCCTTGCGCAGCACTGCCTCAATCTCTTCGGGGCTCGCATCGGCGGGGAAGTCGAGGAACTTCACCCCGAATTTGCCCAGAATGCGCGCGATCAGCGTTTCGGTCGCGGCATAAAGCGGGCCGGAATGGATGATCGTGTCGCCGGGGCTGCAAAAGGCGAGGAAGAGCGTCGCGATCGCCGACATGCCGGAGGAGAAGGCGAGCGCCTCCTCGGCATCTTCCCACACGCCCAGACGATCCTCCAGAATCTCCTGATTGGGACCGTTGAAGCGCGAATAGACCAGCCCTTCTGCACCGCCGGGCCGCTTTCCGGTAATCCCTTCGAAGTGACGCTTGCCCGCAGCCGCATTGGGAAAAACGAAGGTCGAGGTGGCGAAGATCGGCTGTTTCAGCGATCCTTCGGACAAAGCGGGGTCAAAGCCGTGGCCCATCATCAGCGTCGATGGCTTCAGCTTGCGACCGCCGATTTCCTCGACATCGGGCTTGGGCCGGCGGCGCGGCGTGATGCCGGTCATGTCGGCTTCGGTTTCCTTCGTCATGGATACTCTCCTGCAATTGGGTGGCGCGCGATCCATCTTCGCGAAGCCGATTGCGGAAGGTCGTAACAAGCGAAACCAGTTGCCGCCAGCGCAGCGTTGCGCCTTATAGCCCGATGATCGCGATTTGCCGTCCGTAATCCGGTTCGCGCTGATGGGTCGCGCGGCGATAGGAGAAGAAACGGTCGGGATCGGCATAGGTATCCAGCCCCAGCGCATCGACCCGTCCGACACCAGCCGCGGCCAGCCGCGCGGCGACATAACCTTCCAGATCGAACTGCGCATGGCCGGGTTTTCCGGCGGAAAAGAAGCGCTCATTTTCCGGATCATCATCGGTGAAGCGCGCGACGAACGCTTCGTCCACCTCATAGCTTGCCCGCGCGATGCACGGCCCGATCGCCGCGTGGATATGCTCGCGCCGGGCACCGAGCGCCTCCATCGCAAACAGCGTCGAATCGGTGATCCCGGCAAGCGCGCCCTTCCATCCGGCATGGGCGGCGGCGACGACGCCCGCCTTGCGATCGGCGAGCAGCACCGGAGCGCAATCGGCGGTCAGAATGCCAAGCGCCAGACCGGGCCGGTCGGTGACCAGCGCATCGGCCTCCGGACGAAAGGCGGGGTCTGCATCGCCGCGCAGCGTCACGGCATCGGCCGAATGAATCTGATAGGCGGTAATCAGCGTCGCGCCCGGTAATACCGCATCGGTCGCGATCCGGCGGTTGCGCTCGACCGCCTCTGCATCATCCTTCGACCCCTTGCCGACATTCAGTCCCGCATGAACGCCGGTCGAAACGCCGCCGCGCCGCCCCAGAAAGCCGTGCGTGACGCCCATTAATGCACCGGCGCGAATAACCTCTACATCACTATTCACAGCGACAGGCTCCAGATGCGGTCGTCATCAATGGTTTCCCCGACCCGAAATTCATAGGCACCAATCTCTTCAAAGCCATAGCGGGCGTAAAAACGCTGGGCGCGGATATTGTCGACATAGACGCTCAGCACCATCCGGTCCTTGCCCGCATCGCGCGCGCTATCGATCGCCCACTCCATCAGCGCGGGGCCGACGCCTTCGCCCTGCCAGCCGCCGAGCACATAGAGCTGGTGCAATTCGATCGTAGTCGCGCCCCAGTCGCCGGGAAACAGCACCGGCCCGATCTTGGCAAAGCCGACCATGCTCCCTTCCTCGATGGCGAGGCGGACGCGATAGGCGGGATCGCGCAGATGCGAGGGCAGGCCGCGGCCGAACGTCTCGGTCAGGAATGCGTTAAGGTCGGACGCGGGATAGAGCGTGCCGAAGGTTTCGGTGAAGCTGCGCGCGGCGAGCCGCGACAGTTCCGGCCCGTCATCGAGCACCGCATCGCGATAGTCGATCATCAAAAGCCTGCCGGCACGGGCCAGCCCGGCGCGGTGATGCAGATCGCCTTGAACAGATGCCCCATTGCCTGCGCACCGATCAGGCGGTCGCGGTCGGCCCGGATCGACCCCGCGCGTTCGGGTGCTGCCGTGGCCAGCGCCTCGGCACGTGCTTCGATGCCGAGTGCACGCAGCAGATCGGCCTGCGTCACCGGGCCGTGCATGACCGCATCTTCGGCGCGCGCCGCCTCTGCCAGGGTCGCGAAATCGACATGGGCGGTCAGGTCCTGCTCGCCGGGGGCATCGAAGGGATTGGCATATTCATGGCCCTTCACCGCCTGCAGCGTGTCGCCGATCGCCGGGCCTTCATAGCCGTAATCGATGATGATCGCAGCGCCGCCCTGCGCCACGATCCGCTTTGCGAGCGCGCGCATCACCGCGACGCCGGCGGGCGAGGTTTCGAGGATCGACCCGTTTTCCGCCCCGCGCAGATGCGGCGGGATGATCTGATCGAAATTGCTGCCGCCCGCGATGGGGAGGAACAGCGTGTCCTGACAGGCGATCAGTCGTTCGCGCCAGCCCTCGTTCGTCTTGACCAGTTGCCGCACCGGCAGGGCGTCGAAAAATTCATTGGCGACGACCAGCAGCGCGCCGTCCTCCGGCACGCCGATCAGATCGACATTCCATTCGGCGTCCGGCACCGCCTTTGCCTGCGCCTCGCGCAATACCGGGCTGGTTTCGATGAAATGGACGGGCGGGGTGAGGCCGACCGTCTTCATCGCGCGCAGCGCATCAGCAGCGAGCGTGCCGCGACCCGGCCCATATTCCAGATAGCGGGCGGGGGGCTGTCCGGCCCGATGCCACAGATCGGTCAGGCCCAGCCCGATCAGTTCGCCGAACATCTGACTGATTTCGGGCGCGGTGGTGAAATCGCCCGCGCTGCCCAGCGGGTCGCGCGTGGCGTAATAATGGTGGTTCGCCGCGCCCATGAATTGCGACACGGGGATCGGCCCGGCAAGCGTGATCGCGCGGGCCAGCCGTTCGGCGAGCATCGGTTCGGTGGCGCTGGAATCGGTCATGCCACGGCCTTTAACGGCTTTGGCTCCGCCTCGCGACGCCTATGCCCGGAATTTTTGGCGACGCTCAGGCGGCAGGTTGTTCGTCGACAAACGGTTTGCGCCGCCCCTCTCGTCCTTTCGCCGTCGCGATCAGATAGATGCCGCCCAATATCATCGGGAAGGTCAGCAACTGCCCCATATGCAGCCCCGGCGTGCCGAGAATGGGGTTGTTGAGATACTGGATATCGGCTTCGCGGAAAAATTCGACGAAATAGCGGGCACAGCCATAGCCGAGCAGGAAGATGCCGACCAGCTTGCCCGGCTGATAGCGCGCCCGCGTCTTCCAGAAGAAGAACCAGAGGATGAGGCCGAGAACGATGCCCTCAAGCCCCGCTTCGTAAAGCTGGCTGGGATGGCGCGGCGGGTCGAAGCCGCCGGGCACGGTGTGCGGGAACACGATTGCCCAGGGAACGGTGGTGGGGCGTCCCCAAAGCTCGCCGTTCACGAAATTGGCAAGGCGTCCGAAGAACAGGCCGAAAGGAACGCAGCACGCGACATAATCATGCACCCGCATCCAGTCGAGCCGATAGCGCCGGGCGAGATAGAACATGGCAAGGCTGGTGCCGATCGCGCCGCCGTGAAACGACATGCCGCCGTCCCAAAGCGCAAGCACGCGCAGTGGCCGTGCCAGCATTTCGGGGGCGTAGAACAGCACATAGCCGATCCGCCCGCCCGCGATGATGCCGATGGTGGCGTAAAAGACCAGATCGTCGGCATGGCGCCGCGCCATCGGAGCGCCGGGCTGGGCCAGCAGCTTCAGCAGATACCACCAGCCGATCAGAATGCCCGCGATATACGCAAGCGAATACCATTTCAGCCCCAACTGATGCCCGAACAGCGTGATGTCGAATACGTCGCGGTCGAGGTGCAACGAGGTGAAATGGAGATACTGGCCGCTGGCTGCGACCTCCGAAAGGATCACGGCTTTTCAAGCTCCCGGCAGGTTCGCTCTGTCCAATAGAGGCATCGCGTCGATAACCCAAGCCGTTTCCGGACTGCGACGAACGAATGCTGGTCCGCCGGTACTGGCGCTGCATCATTCGCCCGGTTAGATGCGTGGGCATGGCGCAAGACGATGATCGAACGCGCGGGATCACCCGGCGCAGGCTGCTGATCGGCGGCGGGGCCGGGGTGGGGCTGGTTCTCGCTTATGCGCTCTGGCCGCGCGATTATGTGTCGAACCTGACCGCCGGGCCGGGCGAACAGATATTCGGCGCGTGGATCAAGATCGCCCGCGACGGCGAAGTGACGATCGCGGTGCCGCAGGCCGAGCTGGGACAGGGAGTCTATACCGCGCTGCCGCAGATCGCGGCGGACGAAATGGGTGCCGACTGGCGCACGGTCGCAGTGCAGCCCGCGCCGCTCAATGCATTGTACGCCAATCCGATGGCGGCGCGAATCCTGTTTCGCGATGCGTTCGCCCGCTTGCCCGACAATCTGGTCGAACGCCATGCGCAGCGCAGCGCGCTGATGCTGACCGCCGGATCGACGTCGGTCCGCGCATTCGAGGGCGATCTGCGCAAGGCAGGGGCGGGGGTGCGCATATTGTTGTGCAAGGCGGCGGCGCGGCGCTGGGGCGTCGACTGGCGATCGTGCGACACTGCCGAGGGCTTTGTCGTGCACGGCAAGGACCGGCTGCGCTTCGCCGAACTGGCAGAGGCAGCGGCGGACGAATCGCTGCCGCGCGAAATCCCCTTGCGCAATCCCGGCGGCACCGGGCTTTCGGGCAGCAGCGTGCCGCGCAGCGATGTCCCGGCAAAGGTCGACGGCTCGGCCAATTTTGCGGGCGATATCCGCCTGCCCGGCATGATGTTCGCCGCGATCCGGCAGGGGCCGGTCGGCGATACCCGCCTGATCGATGTCGATCGGGAAGCCGCTGATGCAATCGCCGGGGTGCGTCAGGTCGTCACCAATCCGCGCTGGGTCGCGGCAGTCGCGAACAACTGGTGGGCGGCCAATCGCGCGCTCGACGCGCTTGCCCCGCGGTTCGAAACGCGCGGCGCGATCGTGGACAGCGATTCGATCGATGCCGCGCTCGGCACCGCGCTGGACGGAGAGGGGCAGCGGATCGCAAAAGCGGGCGATCTTTCCCCGGTCTTTTCGGGCGCCGACATCGTCGCCGCCGAATATCAGGTCGGGCTTGCCCTCCACGCCGCGATCGAGCCGATGACCGCGACCGCCTATCTCGCCAACGGCCATCTCAGCATCTGGATGCCCACACAGGCGCCGGGGCTTGCCCGGTCGGCAGCGGCGCGGGTGGCGGGGATTTCGGAAAATTCGGTGACGATCCATCCGATGATGGCAGGGGGATCGTTCGGCGCGAAGCTGGAGAGCCTGGTCGCCCAACAGGCGGCACTGCTCACCAAAGAAGTGGGCAAGCCGGTGCAACTCACCTGGTCGCGTGCTGAGGATTTCCTGCATGACCGCTATCGCCCTGCAGCGCGTGCGCGGCTCAGCGCGCGGCTCAGCCCGAACGGTGCGGTTGCCGGCTGGCTCGCGAAGATCGCGGCGCCCTCGGTCGGGCATGAACTGACCGGGCGGCTATTGGGCGGCGACCTTGCTGCATCGCTGTCGCTCTCGTTGCCGGGCGGGGGAGTAGGCGATGCTTCGGCGGTCGAGGGCGCTGAACCGATCTATGCCATCCCCAATTATGCGGTCGATCACCATCCGGCGGAGATCGGTGTGCCGGTCGGCGAATGGCGATCGGGGGCGCATAGCTATAGCTGTTTCTTCACCGAAAGCTTTATCGATGAACTGGCGCATGTCGCCGGGATCGAGGCGCATAGCTTTCGCATCTCGATGCTGGGCGGCGAGCCGCGGCTCGCCCGGTGCCTGTCGACCGTCGCCTCGCTCGGCGGATGGCAGGGCGGGGTGCCGGGCAGCGGACAGGGAATTGCCTGCCACGCATTTCGCGGTTCCTATATCGCGGTGCTGGCCGAAGCGACGATGGAGAGCGGCGAAATCAAGGTCGCCCGGCTGGTCGCCGCGGTCGATTGCGGGCGGCAGATCAATCCGGATATCGCCCGGCAGCAGATCGAGGGCGGGCTCGTCTTCGGCATGGCCGCAGCACTTGGGTGCAGCACCGGCTTTACCGAAAATCTCGCCGATGCGCGAAGGTTCAGCGATATCGGCCTGCCGCGCCTTGCCGATATGCCCGAAATCACCATCGAACTGATCGCCAGCGATGCAGATCCGGGCGGAGTCGGCGAAATCGCCGTGCCGCCGGTCGCGCCGGCGATCGCCAACGCGTTGCAGGCAGCGACCGGAATCCGGTTCCGGCGATTGCCGCTGATGGCGGAGGAGAACCCATGAAGCCCGAAGATCATCCCGATATCCCGGCGTCGAAGATCGGCGTTCTGCTCACCAATCTCGGCACGCCCGATGCGCCCGAAGCGGGGGCGGTCCGCCGCTATCTTGCCGAATTTCTCTCCGACCGGCGCGTCGTCGAACTGCCCGCCATCGCCTGGCAGCCGATCCTGCGTGGCATCATCCTGCGCACCCGTCCGGCGAAATCGGCGGAAGCGTATAAACAGGTATGGCGCGAGGACGGATCGCCGCTCGCCGCGATCACCCGCGCGCAGGCACTGGCGCTTAAGAATGCGTTCGGGCCGGGCGTGATGGTCGACTGGGCGATGCGATACGGCAGGCCCGCGATCGCCGAGCGGATCGCCGCGATGAAGGCGGCGGGGTGCGAGCGCATCCTGTTCGCGCCGCTCTATCCGCAATATTGCGCGGCGACGACCGCGACTGCGAACGATGCCGCCTTTGCCGCGCTTGCCGCGATGCGCTGGCAGCCCGCGCTGCGCACGCTGCCGCCTTATCATGACGATCCGGCCTATATCGACGCGCTGAAACAGTCGGTTGAAGCGAGCCTTGCCGTGCTCGATTTCGAACCCGACACGATATTGGCGAGCTTTCACGGCATGCCGCAGCGTACGCTGGAGCTTGGCGATCCTTATCATTGCCATTGTCAGAAGACCGCGCGGCTGCTGCGCGATGCGCTGGGCCGCGACCTCGAAATCGCGTTCCAGTCGCGATTCGGGCGCGCGAAATGGCTGGGGCCGGCGACCGACACCGTGTTGGCCGCGATGCCGGGGCGCGGGATTCGCAAGGTCGCGGTGGTAACGCCCGGCTTTTCGGCGGACTGCGTCGAAACGCTGGAGGAAATCGCGATCCGCGGGCGCGAGACCTTTATCGAAAGCGGCGGTACCCATTTCGCGGCGCTTCCCTGTCTCAACGCGGACAAAGGCGGGGTGGAAATGCTGCGCACGATCCTTATGCGGGAACTTGCAGGCTGGGCGAGCGACGCCTAGCCTTTTGGCCTCACGAAAGACTGCTGGAGAGAGACTGCATGGCACGGGTAGCGATCGTAACGGGCGGAACGCGCGGGATCGGGGAGGCCATCAGCCTCGCCCTCGACAAGATGGGATATAAGGTCGCGGCAAATTATGCCGGAAACGAAGAGGCGGCGCGGCTTTTCGAAGACCGGACGCATATCAGCACGTTCAAATGGGATGTCGGCGATTATGACGCCTGTCAGGAAGGCGTGAAGGCAGTCGAGGCCGATCTCGGGCCGGTCGATGTGGTCGTGAACAATGCAGGCATTACGCGCGACGGCACGATCATGAAGATGACCGCCGAGATGTGGAATGAGGTGATTCGCATCAATCTGGGCGGGTGCTTCAACATGTCCAAGGCGGTGTTCGCCGGCATGCGCGAGCGCAAATGGGGCCGGATCGTCAATATCGGATCGATTAACGGGCAGGCAGGCCAATATGGTCAGGTGAACTATGCCGCCGCCAAATCGGGTATTCACGGTTTCACCAAGGCGCTGGCGCAGGAAGGTGCGCGGTTCGGCGTTACCGTCAATGCCATCGCGCCCGGATATATCGACACTGACATGGTCGCGGCGGTCCCGGCCGATGTGCTGGAAAAGATCGTTGCGCGCGTGCCAGTCGGCCGTCTGGGTCAGGCGGATGAAATCGCGCGCGGCGTCGCATTTCTGTGTTCGGAGGACGCAGGTTTCGTGACCGGATCGACCCTGTCGATCAATGGCGGCCAGCATATGTACTGATCCGTAACGGGGACCGGTCGGCCCATAGGCGACCGGTCCCCGCCCTCGTTACACAACCGGAGGGAACGGTCCGATACAGGCTCGGCCTGCCAGCATCGGACTGCATCTCTGGCAGAGAAAGGTTGAGTGCTGACTGAACGGCACGCTCATTTGCCGTTCATCGAACCGGTCAGCTGTCCCGCAATCTCAAATCGATAAGCCGATCGGGCGACAAGAACTCTTTCGCAGCGCAGCATGACTCATTAGAGCCGCCGGATGAAAAAAACGCTTGCGGTCTTGCTGACACTGGCGACGCTGCCGGGCTATTCCGGCCCGCCGGCAAATGACGTCTATTCCGCCAATATGACGGTAACCGCCCGGCCGGTGGACCTGTTTCCCGGCGATCCGGCGCGGCGCAGGATCGGCGCGCTCGAATATCTCGGTGGGGTTGTCCTCAAAAGCAGCGACCCGGCCTTTGGCGGCTATTCCGCCATGCGGTTCGATCATGGCCGCTTCACCCTGCTCAGCGATATGGGGAGCTGGATCAGCTTTCGCCTCGCCGGTAGCAATGTCAGGGACCTCACATTCGGCGCGCTTCCGGGCGGGCCGGGAATCGGATGGGAAAAGGCCGATCGCGATTCGGAATCGCTGACCGCCACGCCGGACGGGCGACAATTCTGGGCAGGTTTCGAAAATTCCAACGCGATCTGGCGATATGATTCGCTGGGCGGGCGCGCGACAGGGCATGTCCGGCCCGCCGCAATGCGTCGCTGGCCCAGAGGGGGCGGCGCCGAATCGATGGTGCGGCTGCGCGACGGGCGCTTCGTGGTGATCTCGGAGATGGGCAGATGGCGCGGCGCGAAGGGACGGGCGGCGATCCTGTTCACCGGCGATCCTGTCGAACATCCGCGCCGCGGCTTTCGCTTCGCGTATCAGCCGCCGGCGGAATATGACCCGAGCGACATGATCGAGCTGCCCGACGGGCGGTTGCTCATACTCAACCGGCGCTTATCGCTGCGCGGGGGATTCACGGCAAAGCTGACTCTGCTCGATCCCACCCGAATCCGGCCGGGCAAGCTCGTTACCGGCCCGGTGATCGCGACGCTCGCCGCGCCCGCGCTGCACGATAATTTCGAAGCGCTGGCAGCGACGCGCGAACAGGGACGGACCGTCGTCTGGATCGCATCCGACGACAATCAATCCCTGTTCGAGAAAAGCTATCTGCTGAAATTCGCGCTCATGCTGCCGCCGCGATAAACCGCGAGCGCATCAGCAACAACGCGAATCGCGGATCAGGCGGCCTGCTTGCTCGCCAGCGCCTTGCGCACATCGCGCTTCAGGCGGCGTGCACGCAGCGACAGATCGTCGTCGCTGGTCTTCATCAGCCAGTTGTCCAGCCCGCCGACATGCTCGACCGAACGAAGGCCGTGCGTCGAAACGCGCAGCTTGACGCTCTTTTCGAGCACTTCCGACATCAGCGTGACATTCTGCAGATTGGGCAGAAACACCCGCTTGGTCTTGTTGTTGGCGTGGGAAACATTGTGACCCACCTGACGGCCCTTGCCGGTCAGTTCGCAAATGCGCGACATCGCTTTTAATCCTGAATTTCGGCCATGATCGGGACAATGCCCGGAAAGGGGGGCCGGATAGCGGCATATCGCCGGTTCGTCAACCGCCGGGCATGGCGATAGTCGTGCAACGCTTTCGCACGGCCCCGCGTTATTACGGACACGTTCCGGCTTTCGGAGCCTGATAATAGGGGATTTCCATGGTTCGCGCAATTTTGGTGCTGATCGGCATCGCCGTCCTGATTCTTGCCGCGTTGATGGCGCTGGGTATCGTTTCGCTGAACCAGACGCAGGAGGCTTCGCTGCCTAAGATTCAGGTCGAAGGCGGCAAGGCCCCCGAATTCGACGCCGATGTCGGTGAGGTGCGGCTCAAGACCGAGCGCAAAACCGTCGAGGTGCCGAAGCTGGAAGTCGAAAAGGCGAAGGATGCCGAGGCGGAAAACGTGAACTGATCGTATCGCGCTTGGCATTGGCGGAAACATGGTCGCATAAGGCGCCATGTTTCCGTTGCCCGCCCCGATGCGCGCCGCGCTGGATGCGGCGCAGGCCGCCGCCGATCAGGGAGAGGTTCCCGTCGGCGCGGTGGTCACGCACGGATCGCGGATCATCGCGACCGGCGGCAATCGCCCGCGCGGCGGCTTTGATCCGACCGCTCATGCCGAAATCGTCGCCATTCGCGCGGCGGCGGAATATCTGGGTACCGACCGGCTGATCGATTGCGACTTATGGGTGACGCTGGAGCCGTGCGCAATGTGCGCGGGCGCGATCGCCCATGCGCGAATCCGGCGGCTATATTATGGTGCTGCTGATCCGAAGGGCGGCGCGATCGAACATGGGCCGCGCCTGTTCGAACAGCCCACCTGTCATCATCGGCCCGAAATTTTTCCTGGAATCGGAGAAGGCGAAGCGGCGGCACTGCTGCGCGGATTTTTCGCTGCCCGCCGATAAGGTGTGGCGGGGCCGTAAAAGCCCCGCCGTCCCGGTTCAATAACGCTGCTGCTGTTGCATATCCTGCTGGGTGATCGGTACCAGCTTGATTTCGACACGGCGATTGGCCGCGCGGCCCTCTTCGGTGTCGTTCGACGCGATCGGCTGAGTCTCGCCAAATCCCCTGGTCGCGATGCGCGCAGCCTGCACGCCATGGCTCGACAGATAATCGGCGACCGATTGCGCACGGCGTTCGGACAGCGCCTGATTATAGCTCTCGCTGCCGGTCGAATCGGTATGGCCGTACACATCGATATATGTCTGGTCATATTGGGAAAGCGTCTGCGCGACCTGATCGAGAGTCGAGCGGAATTGCGGCTGGATGTTCGAACTGTCGGTTGCGAAGGTGATGCCCGACGGCATGCGCAGCAACAGATCATCGCCCTCGCGCACCACATCGACATCGGTGCCTGCGGTACGCTGACGCAGTTCCTTTTCCTGCTTGTCCATATAGGCGCCGATCGCGGTCCCGGCGATGCCCGCGATGCCCGCACCGACGATCTTTTCAGTGCGATCGTTGCGCCCGCCGACCAGATCGCCGAGCAGATATCCGCCCACAGCGCCGCCGACGCCGCCGATCGCTGCCTTCGAAATATGGCGCTGGCCCGTCACCGGATCGGTGACGCAGGCGGCGGTGAGTACGAGCGAGGACAGGGCCCCCGCCGTCAAAAGCTTCGATGCGATACGCATAAGTCAGGGGTCTCCCTTGTTCAATCGTGACGATAAAAACGTCGTCCCGTTCGGGGTTGTTCCGCATCCGGCCTGAACCTCGCCTGTCTTGCCGGTTCAGCAAATTGCGTGCGTTCATGGTTGTGTCGCTTGCCAAAGTAACGCTATGGGCGGATCAGACACGCCAATGGACGCGCCTTCTCCCTTCCCCTGGATCGATGTGGTCATCATCCTAGCGCTTATCGCGCTGAACGGCGTGTTCGCGATGTCAGAGCTCGCGATCGTGTCGGCACGCCGCGCGCGACTTGATGCGCTGGCGCGGGCGGGCAAGCGCGGTGCGGACACGGCCAGGCGGCTCACCGAATCGCCCGGCAAATTTCTTTCGACCGTGCAGATCGGGATCACGCTGATCGGCATCCTCGCGGGCGCCTATTCGGGTGCCAGCCTCGGCATGCCGACCGCTGAGCGGCTGGAACTGCTGGGCGTCGCGCCCGATACGGCGCAGACGCTGGGCTTTGCGATCGTGATCGGCATTACCACCTATGTCTCGCTTATCATCGGCGAGCTGGTGCCCAAGCAATTCGCGCTGCGTTCGCCCGAACCGATCGCGATTCTGGTCGCGGTGCCGATGCTGTGGCTCTCCCGGATCGGCGCGCCGATCGTATGGCTGCTCGATTCGACCAGCGCCTTGCTGTTCCGCCTGCTCGGCATGCGGCGCGAATCGGATAATCAGGTCACGGCCGAGGAATTGCAGCTGATCGTCAGCGAAGCGACCAAATCGGGGGTGATCGAGGAGCATGAACGCTCGATCATTTCGGGCGTCGTGCGGCTTGCCGACCGGCCGGTGCGCGAGGTGATGACGCCGCGCACCGATGTCGACTGGATCGATGTCGATCTCGATGCCTCCGAAATCCGCGCTGCGTTGCTCGCAACGCCGCATACCCGCCTGCCGGTGGCCGAAGGGTCGGTCGATGCGGTGATCGGCGTGGTGCAGTCGCGCGATATCGTCGCCGCGCTGTTCCGCGGCGAAGCGCTCGACCTGCGCGCGATCATGCGTCAGGCACCGGTCCTGCCCGATCAGGTCGATGCGATGGACGCACTCAATGCGCTGCGCGCCGCCGAAGTGCCGATGGGCTTCGTCCATGACGAATATGGCCATTTCGAAGGGCTGGTGACGCCTGCCGATCTGCTCGCAGCGATTGCGGGCGAATTCGCCAGCGATGTCGATATCGGCGAAGCGCCCAATGTCGTCGAGCGCGAGGACGGGTCGCTATTGGTATCGGGGCAGATGCCGGTCGATGCGCTGGCCGACCGGATCGGGATCGATCTGGATGAGGATCGCGATTATGCGACCGTAGCGGGCCTCGCGCTCGCCGTGCTCAAACATCTGCCCGATGAGGGCGAGGTGTTCACCGAACAGGGCTGGCGGTTCGAGATTGTCGATCTCGACGGACGCAAGATCGACAAATTGCTGGTGAGCGCCCTCAGCGAGGACTGAGCGGGCGGCGCGATCAGCGCATCCGCGACCGAAGCCGCGACGCAATCTCCGACACGGCAATCGCGGGCAGGGCGAGCAATGCGATCAGCCCCAGCCCCAGCGGCAGAAGCGACAGATCATCGTTCCGCAGCAGCAGTGGGATCTGGCCGAACGTGATGGCTGCGCCGGCAATCCAGCCGCGTCTGCGCAGCACCGCGCCTGCCGCCGCACTCAGGGCAAGCGAAAGCGGATACCAGAGCGCCCAGTAGCGCGCGCCGTCCCATGGCTCGTCGACATGGTCCGCCCGCGCCACGAAACACCAATAGGCAATGGCGATCGCGCTGAGGAGGATCAGCGTCGCGATACGGCGCGGCACCGGCATATTATCGTGCTCGGGGCAGCGGTTCAGCCAAGCTTGCCGAATTTCGCTTCATAGCCCGCTTCGTCACCGGCCGCGAGCAGCGCTGCCTGTTCCTGCCAGCGGTCGCGCTCCATCCGGCCCTTGAAATTGCCCATTTCGGCGTCGATCGCCGCTGCCTGCTCAGGAGATAGTGCGGCGAGATCGGCAAAGCGACGGATGCCGAGCTCGTTGAGCTTCGCCGCGACCTTCGGCCCGACGCCTTTCAGCGTGGTGAGCGTATCGCCGTCGCCGGCTGCAGGAGCCGGGGCAGGGGCAGGTGCTGCCGTGGGAGCCGGTTCCGGCGCAACGGGCTTCGGTGCCGCCTCGGGCGAAGCCGGGGGAGCGGGCGCTGCCTCAGCAGTAGGTGCAGGCGCGGGTTCGGGCGAAGCGAACGCCTCTCCTTCGGCAATCGGCGGGGGGGCCGGGTGCGCAGGTGGCGGCGGAGTTTCGGCGCGCTTCTCCTGCGTATCGGCAGGGGCTGGAACCGGCGCGTCGCGTTCAACGCGTTCGAGCCGGTTATCCTCTTCGAGCCGCTCGATCCCTTCGCGCCGTTTGCGGACCAGCCGGGTGCCCCACCACAGCGCAATCACCGCCAGAATCGCGAAAATCACGATCAGCACCAGATGCACGGCGGTAATACCCATCATCTGATCCGCTGCGCCGAGAGGCGAGGTGCTTTGCAGGGAATCGTCCATATCAGCGGTCCGCTCCTTATATTATGACTGCCCCTGCATAACGCGCCATGCCGCAGCGTCCACCGGGGAGCGTGGCGGGAGAGGCTATGCCTGCTCCCGCTCGATCTCACGCCAGCCGATATCGCTGCGGCAGAAACCGGTTGGGAAATCCACCCGCTCGATCGCTGCATAGGCGTGGCGCTGCGCCTCGGCGACGCTGCCGCCCAGTGCGGTGACGTTGAGCACGCGCCCGCCGTTTGCAATCAGTTTGCCGTCCGCTTCGGCCGTGCCCGCCTGAAACACCCGCGCGCCGTTCGCTTCCGCCGCATCGATCCCGGCGATCGCGCCGCCGGTTTCCGGCGTGCCGGGATAGCCCCTTGCCGCCATCACCACGGTCAGCGCGGTTTCGGACGAGAAGGTCGGCGCCGCGCGCCCCCCCAGCTCACCCTTTGCGGTGGCGAGCATCAGGTCGAGCAGATCGTCCTCCAGCCGCATCATCAGCACCTGACATTCGGGATCGCCGAAACGGACATTATATTCGATCAGCTTCGGCCCCGTCTTGGTGAGCATCAGCCCGCAATACAGCACCCCCGAATAGGGCGAGCCGATCCGCGCCAGTGCCTCGACCGTGGGACGGATGATCTCGTCGATCGCCTGTTGTTCCAGCGCCGGGCTGAGCACCGGAGCGGGGCTGTACGCGCCCATGCCGCCGGTATTGGGGCCGGTATCGCCATCGCCGACGCGCTTGTGATCCTGCGCCGATCCGAAGGGCAGGATCGTCGTGCCGTCGGTCAGGACGAAGAGACTTGCCTCTTCGCCGGTCAGAAACTCCTCGATCACCGCTTCGCCGCGCCGGTTCGAAAACAGCGCTGCCACAGCTTCCTCGGCTTCCTCCGGCGAAAAGGCAATCGTCACGCCCTTGCCCGCAGCGAGCCCGTCCGCCTTTATCACCACCGGCAACCCGAAATCGCTCAGCGCCGCACGCGCACCGTCGATCGATTCGACGCGGACATAGCCGGCGGTCGGGATTTTCTCCCGGCGGCACAGATCCTTGGTAAAGCCCTTCGATCCTTCCAGCTGCGCGGCATCGCGCCCCGGCCCGAACACCGCGATCCCCATCGTGCGCAGATTGTCCGACAGACCGCCGACCAGCGGCGCCTCCGGCCCGACGACCACGAATTCGACCGAATTGCGCAGGCAGAAATCGATCAGCCCGCGATGATCGTTCGCCTGAATATCGACGCATTCGGCGTAATGTGCGATGCCGGGATTTCCCGGCGCGGCATAGAGTTTCGTAAGGGCCGGCGATTGCGCCAGCTTCCAAGCGAGCGCATGTTCGCGTCCCCCCGATCCGATCAGCAGGACGTTCATGCAAGATTTTCCATTCGATTCACCATCGTCACGGTTGGTAGCCGAGGACATGCCCGGCGACAATGCGATGGCGCTGAGCGTCAGCGAATTATCCGCCGCGCTGAAACGCATGGTCGAAGGCGAGTTTGGGAATGTCCGGCTGCGCGGTGAGATTTCGGGGTTCAAGCGCGCTGCATCGGGGCATGTCTATCTGGCGCTGAAGGACGACAAGGCAGTCATCGACGGGGTGATGTGGCGCGGTAATGCAGCGCGCATCGCCTTCGCCGCGCAGGACGGGCTGGAGGTCGTGGCGAGCGGCAAGCTCACCACCTATCCGGGCCGGTCGAAATATCAGATCGTCATCGATTCGCTCGAACTGGCGGGTGAGGGCGCGCTGATGGCGTTGTTCGAAAAGCTGAAGGCGCAGCTGGGCACCGAGGGGCTGTTCGCCAATGAGCGCAAAAAGCGCCTGCCCTTCCTGCCGCGCGTCATCGGCGTGGTGACCTCACCCACCGGCGCGGTGATCCGCGACATTCTCCACCGGCTGGAGGATCGTTGCCCCAGCCATGTGGTGCTCTGGCCGGTCAAGGTGCAGGGGCAGGGCGCTGCGGAGGAAGTCGCCGCCGCAGTGCGCGGCTTCGATGCGCTCGCCCCCGGCGGGCCGGTGCCGCGGCCCGATCTGCTGATCGTCGCGCGCGGTGGCGGGTCGATCGAGGATCTGTGGGCATTCAACGAAGAGGTCGTGGTGCGCGCGATCGCCGATTGCCGCATTCCGGTAATCTCTGCGGTGGGGCATGAGACCGATACCAGCCTGTCCGACCATGCTGCCGATCTGCGCGCGCCCACGCCTACTGCGGCGGCGGAGCTGGCCGTCCCGGTTCTCGCCGACCTGCGCCACACGATCGCGACCATGGCCTTGCGCACCGAACGCTGCGTGCGGCGCTATCATGAGCGGGGCGGGGAACGGTTGCAGGCGCTGGTCCGGGTGATGCCGAAGCGCGACGCGCTGCTCGCCCCGCAGCGGCAGCGGACCGACGATCTTGCGCAGCGACTGGGCCTGGGGCTCGAACGGCGGCTCGGCGTCGCGCGGCGGCGGCTCGATCAGTCGGGCGCGGCGCTTCGTCCGGCGATGCTGGCGCATCGGCACAGCGCCGCCGCCGCCCGGCTGGCTGCCGCAAGCCGGATGCTCGACGCGGTAAATCCCGACAATCTGCTCAAGCGGGGCTATGTCCGCGTCACGGCGCAGGGGTCAGGCGCAGTGGTGACGAGCGCGGCGCAGGCGCGGGGGGTCGGCGCGCTGATGCTGCGCTTCGGCGATGGTGAGGTTGCCGCAGTGGTTGAGCAGGCGGGAGCGAAGCCCTACACTCCCCCCAAAGCGAAGCCTGCGAAAACGGAATCCGGACCGCCGGTCGACCAGCCCAAGCTGCTTTAATAGCCAGTAGAAGCGAGTAACGATGTTAATGTCTCAACTGCCGCGCGCGGCGAAGCTGCGGTACCTGCCCAACGGTTTTCGCGTCCTGACGCCGGGCGATCACGTCCTGTGCGCCAGAAGCGGCCAGCCGATCCCGCTGGAAGAGCTGCGCTACTGGAGCGTCGCGGCGCAGGAGCCGTATGCCACGGCGGAGCTTTCGACCGAGGCGTTTCTCGGCAAATGAGAGTGAAGAAGGTCGGGTTCGTCGCAGCGCTCACCGCGCTGGCCGGGGGCTGTGCGGCGGTGCCGCCCCCCGCAACGCGCGCCGCGCCCGCGCCTGCGCCTACTTCCGTGACGCCGCCCACGCCTGCGCCGATCGCCACGCCCGTAGTGCCGATCGACCGCAGCTTTCATTTCGACAGCGACGAATTCATTCAGGGCGGACTGGTGCGTGGGGAAGCGCCCGACACCACGCAGCGCCTGACCTTTGACGGAAAGCCGATCGAGGTCGCGCCTGATGGCCGGTTCCTGATCGCCTTCGATCGCGATCATGGCGACACCGCTGCGCTGGTCGCGACACTGGCGGACGGCAGCACGGTCAGCGACACGCTGCCTATCGCGAAGCGCGAATGGCGGATCGAACGACTCAACCGTCTGCGCAAAGTGTCGCAGCCGAGCGCCGAATTTCAGCGCCGCCGCCCGGGCGAGCTCGAACAGATCCATGCGGCGCGCGCCGAGCACACCGACGCCACCGGCTGGCGTCAGAAGTTCATCTGGCCGGTGCGGGGGCGGATTTCCGGTCTGTTCGGATCGCAGCGTTTCTATCGCGGCGAGCCGGGGGCGTATCATTCGGGCACCGACATCGCCGTGCCCACCGGAACGCCGATCGTCGCGCCCGCCGATGGCGTAGTCACGATGATCTCCCGCGCGCCCTTCACACTGGAGGGCAAATTGCTGTTCATCGACCATGGCATGGGGCTGAACAGCGTGTTCATCCATCTGTCCGGGATTGATGTCGAACCGGGTCAGCATGTGAAACAGGGCCAGAAAATCGCCGAATCCGGTGCCACCGGCCGCGCTACGGGGCCCCATCTCCATTGGGGCCTGATGTGGAACGGCGCCCGCATCGACCCGCTGCTGGTCGCGGGTCCGATGGGAAGTCGTTAAACAGCCGCAACGAATACGATTCGCTTCTCTGGCGCGGGGATGTGACAAAAAAGCGACATGTGACGAGGAAGTCGCGTTTTGCACCTTCCTGCGCGCTTTACACCGTTCTTTGGCGGGTTCATCAGCTGCTCCAATTTCGTGACTTTGTTGCGAAAAGTTCAGGGAAGCGATTCCGTCGACCGCATGATTGCGGCGGCAGAAGGTAAAGCGAGGGAACCTTTCTAATGAGTACCACAACTTTTTTCCGCAAGCGGCTCCGCGGCGGCGCTGCGCTCGGCGTGCTGGCGCTGTTCGGCACCGGTGTCGTCAGCGTAACCGGCTTTGCCTCCACTGCGGCTGCGCAGACCGCCGATCAGCAAAATTGCGCGGACGTTAATGCCGACGGCACGTGCGACACCGAGCAGAATCAGAGCGTTCCGGCGACGCCCGCTGCTCCGGCAGCAGGTCAGATCGACAATATTGTCGTCACCGGCACGCGCATCAAGACGCCCGAAGCGCAGAACGCGGTTCCGGTTCAGGTAATCGGTGCGGAGCAGCTCGAATCGACCGGTACGGTCAACGTTCAGGAAGCGCTGCTGCAGAACCCCGTCTTCGGCGCTCCGACCTATTCGCGCAACAACTCAGCCTTCAATACCAGCAGCGCCGGTGCGGCTACGATTGATCTGCGTAACCTGGGCATTGACCGTACGCTGGTCCTGATCAACGGTCGCCGGGTCGTTTCGGGTATCCCCGGTTCATCCGCCGTCGACATCAACATGATCCCGACTGCGATGCTGGAGCGCGTCGAAACGCTGACCAGCGGTAGCGGTTCGGCGATTTACGGTTCGGATGCAGTTGCCGGCGTCGTCAACTTCATCCTGAAGGACGATTTTGAAGGGCTGGAACTCGGCGCTCAGACCGGTGTGGCGGAAACGGGCGATAACTTTACGCTCGACACGCATGTAATGCTGGGCGGCAATTTTGCCGACGGCCGTGGTAATGCGACAGTGTTCTTCGGTTATACTGAGCAGGGTGCCGCGTATAAGCGCAACCATTACACCGAAGAAGGGCGATCCAACCTCGATAGTTTCTACGGTGATACGCCGTTTGAGCGTGATCAGCCATTTTATTCCTCCTACGCGCCTCAGGGGCGTTATACCGCTGGTGACTACACGTTCACTTATGGGCCCGATGGTCAGCTGCAGCCGTGCTTCGCGACCAACGCAGCAAGCTGCTCGAACGCTCTTGGTACCGGCACCGGGCCAAACGGGTTCAACCGTACCGCTTATCGGTATCTTGCGGTTCCGGTTCAGCGCTATCTGATGAACCTCAACGCGCATTATGATGTGACCGATTCGATCACCGCCTTCGTTGAAGGTGCATTCGAAAGCACGCATGCGCGGTCCGAAATCGAACCCTTCCCGTTCGATACTGACAGCCCGACCTATTCCAATGGTCAGCAGGCGATCGAAACTCGCTACAATGGCGGCATTGTTCGCAATCCGTTCGTTCCCGATGGTGTGGGTGGTTATCAGTGCGCCAATCCTGATGCGGTTAGCGACGGCTGTGTTCCGGTCAATGTGTTCGGGCCGAACAGCTTCGATGCGGCTGCGATCCAGTATCTCCAGGCACCGCAAATGTATAATGCGGTCCAGAAGCAGACGCAGATCGGCGGAAACATCACCGGTTCGGTCAATTCCCTTTGGGGTGCCAACCCGATCGGTCTGACCGTCGGTACCGAATATCGCCGTGAATCGCAGTCTTCGCAGTGGGATGCTCTGCAGGCGGCCGGTCTGAACGGTGGTAATGCGCTTCCGCCGACCAAGGGTTCGTTCGACTTGTACGAATTCTACGGCGAAACGCTTGTTCCGCTGATTTCGAACAGCTTCGTCTACGATCTTTCGATCCGTGGCGCTGCGCGCTATTCGCATTACAGCACGGTTGGTAACACCTTCAGCTGGAATGCTGGTGCCGAGTTCGCTCCGATCCAGGACATTCGTTTCCGCGGCATGTATGCGGTAACCGTCCGGGCCCCCAACATTTCGGAACTCTTTGCTGGTCGTAGCCAGGACTTCCCGACTGTTACCGATCCCTGCGTGGGGATCGGCGCGACGGGCGGTGGTGCGCTCGGCGAAAATTGTCGTGCCGCTCCGGGCGTGCTGGCCAACATTGCTGCGAACGGTACGTTCACCCTGACCCAATCGGATATTCAGGGCGTGACCAGCTTCTCTGGCGGTAACCCCAATCTGCAGGAAGAGAAGGGCAAGACGCTCACCGCTGGCGTTCTGATCAACCCCCGTTCGATCGATGCGCTTCGCAACCTGACCATTACTGCGGATTATTTCCGCGTGAAGATCGAGGATGCAATCGTGGGCACGCCGCTACCCTTCATCCTCAACCAGTGCTATCAGCAGGGCCGCAGCGATTATTGCGACTTTATTGTTCGTCGCTCTGCCCCGCAGGGTCTGAACAGCGCTGGATCGCTTGATGAGGTGAACACGGCTGTCACAAACAGCGGCGGTCTGCAGACGTCGGGTATCGACGTGACCGTGAACTATGTTCAGGGTCTGGACATCGGATCGGATCGCTATCAGGCGACATTCCACGCCGCTTATACGCATCTGTTCACGGGCTATAGCCGGCCGCTGCCGGGTGCTGACAAAGATCGTTTTGGAGGTGAGGTCGGCGCTGCTACTGACCGTTTCACCATCAACACCGGTCTGGGCAACAGCGACTGGAAACTTACGCTGAATGGTACTTATGTTGGCCCGTCGTACCTTGATGATCAGACCTACGGGTATAAGGAATGGAAGGTCCATTCCGAATTCTATCTGGGCAGCCAGGTGCGCTTCTTCGTTACCGATGCGATGGAAATGTATGTCGGTGCGGATAATCTCCTGAACAACAAGCCGATGTATTTCGGTGGTACTGTGGATGCCACGACCGGTCAGGACACCAACACCGGTGTCTATGACCCGATCGGTCGCCGCTTCTACGCGGGTGCGAAGCTTCGCTTCTGATCCGCATAAGCGTGTAAATGGGAAGGGCGGAGCATTTGATGCTCCGCCCTTTTTTTGTCTTGAGGGTTTTAGATTTTTGAAAGATTTAAGTTCAGGTAGCGCGTAAATGATTCAATGCTTGAATGTAATTTCCGTGTTGGGGAGGCACGGCAGTCGACTGCCGCACAACGTGTGATATCGCTGCCCGACAACGCATGGGGGAGCGAACGCCGAACCAGCGTCGCCGACCGTTAAATCGACCGAAGAATAGCGAAGCCCGGATCAGCGGACCCGGTGCACTGCCGCTATTCCCTTCACGCCATCGATGCGAAGCCGGTATCCGCTCATAAAGCCCGACGAGATATGCGCAGTCTGGCCCGGCTCAAGCCATTTCCCCAGTCTTCCATCGGATGCCACCGTCCAGACCTGACCATTGGCGAGCGTTAGCTCACGCTCACCACCGTCTGATATCCGTAGCGCTTTGATGGTCGAATCCACACTTTGCGCAGTCGCCCGCTCAGATCGCATCCGGCGCTCGGACAGCCCGAAATCATCCTTTGGCATGTCTCTGCGGCGTGTTGCGGTGCCAGGTGACGCCGCCGTAACGGGCAAAGCGTCGTAACAGGCAAGTCGGGCATCGCGATCTTTTATCGAACGGCACTCATCGATCTGCTGGCTGCCATCGCTCTCCTGCGCATTTGCCGGCTGGCCCGTTGAAAATAAGGCGGCAAGCGCCATTCCGCCAATGGGAAAAGTGATTTTGCGCACAACCAATTCCTGAAAAATCGAGATACATGTAAATCTGCTTCAGGGAGCGGCCGATTGCAATGGCTCGGTCAAAACACATAAAAACGCGTCTGAGAAAAAAATTTCGGGTTGCGCACACACGGCCGGGAGCACGTTCCAACACGCGCGAAACTACGCCTTTGCGAAAGATTCTTCCTGATTTGCGACCTGTGACATTCCGGTAACACCTGCGTTAAAGGCGCGCATGTTACAATTTGGCGTCCTTTACAGCCGCGAAATCCCCGTTCATCAAATAGCAATGTTCGCCTCATGCACCGCAGCAACCGCGTGAGGGGAACCAGGGACCGTCCAGGGGAAAACGCGACAACGCGGCTGCCCCTTGGATCAAAGCGAGGGAACCTATCCTGTGATGACAAACATCTATCTCAACCGAAAGAAACTGCGCGGTGGTACCGCGCTTCACGCGCTGGCGCTGATGGGCGCAAGCATCGGCGGCGCGGCGATGTTCGCAGCACCTGCGGCAGCGCAGGATTATACGTCGGGTGCGATCTCCGGTACCGTAACAGATGGCACAGGCAGCCCGGTCGCCGCCGCTACGGTAACCGCCGCCAATACCCAGACAGGCGTTACACGTACGGCGACGACCGGCAGCAACGGATCTTACCGATTCACGTCGCTTCTCCCCGGCACGTACGATCTAACTGTACAGGCAGCAGGGTTGTCACCGTATACGGCGACTGGCGTTCGGTTGCTGGCATCGCAGACCGCCAATATTCCCGTCACGCTGGTTGCGGGTGGAGAGGACATCGTCGTTACGGGCGAAGCTGCGGTGCAAGCGTTTACTGGCACCACAACTGGTTTGAATGTTGACGTAGAGAGCTTCATCAAAGACAAGCCTTTGGGCCGGACCTTACAGTCTATCATTCAGCTTGCACCGGGAACGGTGTCGGGAAATTCGACAAACAGTACGTTCAACGGTCTGTCTTCGCTTGGCGGTGCCTCTGTCGCGGAGAACGCTTATTACGTGAATGGCCTGAATATCACCAACTTCGATAATTATCTCGGGTCCGCAAAAGTTCCGTTTTATTTTTATAAAAGCGTGGATGTGAAACTTGGCGGCTATCAAGCGGAATTTGGCCGAGCTACCGGCGGAATTGTTAATGCAGTAACCAAATCAGGAAGCAACGATTTCTCTGCTGCTCTTCATGTTGATTGGGCGCCGAACTTCCTTCAATCTCGTGCGAAAGACATTTATACTCGCGATCGTGATGGTAATTATTTCGCTCGAACCAATCGGAAATATGACGAATCGAGTAGTTTGCTGACAGCAATCGAAGCAAGCGGTCCGATCATCAAAGACCGTTTGTTCGTCTACGGGCTGTTGCAGTTACAGAACACCAAAAGCATCGTAAACTATCCCGTTTCGGAAATTTCACGTCGAACCGAGAATTCAGATCCATTCTGGGGGGTGAAGGTTGATGCGTATCCAATCGATAGTCAGCATCTCGAATTCACAATTTTTGACAACCGCAATACCGACACAGTTTATGATCGCGCTTATAGCGTGGTTGACGGATCGCCGAATATTGGTGCGGCCAAAACCGTAATCGATGAGCCGCACGGTGGCGTGAGCTATGTTGGTAAATACACCGGAAATTTCACAGACTGGTTTACAGTATCGGCCGCTTTTGGACGCGTTCGGGATCGTTTTGACCAAATCAGTATCGCCGGCGCGGGCAGTCTGCCTTACGTTCAGAATTCGTCAGGGGGGACTATATCTGGCGTACCTAATGGCGGGCTATTTACGGATCAGACGAATGACACAATAGATAGTCCATATAACACCGAGCGAAAATTTATTCGTGCTGATGCAGATATCTATTTCTCTGCTTTTGGTGACCACCATATCCGGTTCGGCTACGATCAAGAAAAGAACACCTTGAACAAGGTTTCTGTGCGTACCGGTGCTGATCAATTGTTGGCCGATGGATATCTTTCGCAGGAAGCATACAATGCTCAGTTAGGCAACGCCGGTTATAATTTGTTCTATAGAGCGCCGCTAAATGGTCGCAATGTAGTGGAGTTGAATTATTTCAACACGGGCGGTTCCTTTGAGTCAAAGAATCAAGCGTACTATCTCGAAGATGAGTGGCAGTTGACGGATCGTTTGACGCTGAATCTTGGTGTACGGCGCGATGATTTCCGCGTGAACAAGCCGGGTGGTAATCCACTTGTCGATCTGAAAAAGAACTATGCTCCGCGGCTCGGATTTACGTATGATGTGCCGGGCACGACCGGGAAGCTGTTTGGCTCTTATGGCTGGTACTATCTCCCTGTAGCGAGCAATACGGCTTTCCGCCAAGGTGCGCCGTCATATTACTTTAGCCAGCGCTACTATTCCGATTCTATCAATCCGCAGACCGGTCTGCCGTCCCTTGACGAATTGGTGCAGACGGACAGCGAATATCAGACTGCGTGCCCCTTTGCTCTTGTTCCTAATGGTGCGACGACGAATTGTGCTGTGACGGGCAACGGCGCAGATATCGATACGACGCAGGCCATCGATTCGGGGTTAAAGGCAACGCGCGAGAGCGAAGTCATCGTGGGCTATGAACATCGCATTGATATGTGGTCGTTCCGCCTCACGTTCACTCATCGCAATCTTGATCGTACGGCGGAAGACTCTGCAATCGACGCTGCGGTTATCGATTATTGCAATGCTAACGGGATCGTCGCCACGGATAATGCAACCGGCGATCCGGTCGCGTGTGGCGATATCTGGACCGGTTTCAACCAATATGTTATCAACAACCCTGGGAAAGACATTACGGTTGGTTTGCTCGCACCGGGAACCGATCTGGACGGACGAGAGGTGACGCTTACTGCAGATCAACTCGGTTATGGTCCAGCAAAGAGGACCTATGATGCGTTGCAATTAAAATTCGATCGAGCATGGAACGGTTCGTTTTCGGTTGGTGGCAGCTACACCTGGTCGAAATCGAGAGGTAACATTGAAGGCTATGTGCAGTCTGATTTCGGTCAAACGGACGCAGGCATTACGCAAGATTTTGATCAGCCGGGCTTCGTCGACTATTCCTATGGATATCTGCCCAGCGATCGGCGCCATATCCTCAAACTTTATGGCGCTGTGGCACTAAACGATGATTTCACTATTGGCGTGAATTCACAATTTGCGTCGCCTAACCACCTTAGCTGCTATGGTTATCACCCGACAGATCGGTTCGCACGTGCTTATCGTGCGGCTTCGCACTACTGCGGAGGCCAGCCAAGTCCGCGTGGAGAGGGGGAAAAGACTGATTGGTTGACCCAGTTCGATGTGCAACTGGGTTATAATCTCCACTTTGGTGATCGTGAGGTTCGACTGCGCGCCGACGTGTTCAATCTGTTCAATTCCAGAGCGGTTATGAACCGCAATCAGCTTGGAGATCTGGGACGCACCGTATCAGCTGATGGTACAGTGACTTTTGTTCCAGACCCAACCTATGGGCTGCCAAATCGCTATCAGTCGCCGCGTTATGTCCGGCTTGGATTGGATATCGCGCTATAAAGAGCTTCAACTGGCTGAGGCTGGTCGAGTGACCAGCCTCAGCGGCATTGAATTGGGGGACCGGCTAGTGCCGGTCCCTTTTTTTATTCAAACCACCCCCAGCACCAACCCGCCATCGCCTTCTTCAACATGCACCGTAACCCCGTCCTTCACCTGTCCGCGCAGGATCATGTCGGCGAGCGGGTCTTGCAGATAGCGTTGCACTGCGCGTTTTAGCGGGCGGGCGCCGTATACCGGGTCGTATCCCACCCGGCCGAGCCAGTCGCGCGCGCCCTGGGTGAGGTCGATGGTGATCTTGCGATCGGCGAGCAGCCGCTGCACGCGCGCCACCTGAATATCGACGATCGGCCCCATATGCTCCTGACCCAGCTTGTGGAACAGGATGATCTCGTCGAGGCGGTTGAGGAATTCGGGCCGGAAATGGGCGCGGACCACGTCCATGACCTGCGGTTCGACATCCTCGACCGACTGACCGGCGTCGAGATTGGTCAGATATTGCGAGCCGAGGTTCGACGTCATGATGATGATCGTGTTCGAAAAATCGACCGTGCGCCCCTGACTGTCGGTCAGCCGCCCGTCATCGAGCACCTGCAGCAGCACGTTGAACACATCGCTATGTGCCTTTTCGACCTCGTCGAAGAGCACGACCTGATAGGGCCGCCGCCGCACCGCTTCGGTCAGCACGCCGCCTTCTTCATAGCCGACATAGCCCGGAGGCGCACCGATCAGCCGCGCGACCGCGTGCTTTTCCATGAACTCGCTCATGTCGATGCGCACCATCGCGTTGCTGTCGTCGAACAGAAATTCGGCGAGCGCCTTGGTCAGTTCGGTCTTGCCGACGCCGGTGGGGCCAAGGAACAGGAACGATCCCAGCGGCCGGTTCGGGTCCTGCAGTCCCGCACGGGCACGGCGCACGGCGGTCGACACGGCTTTTACCGCGTCCGCCTGACCGATCACACGCTTGCCCAGCGCCTGCTCCATCTGGAGCAGCTTCTCGCGCTCGCCCTCCATCATCTTGTCCATCGGCACGCCGGTCCAGCGGCTGACGACCGAGGCGATATCGTCGCTGGTCACTTCCTCGCGCAGCATCGCGCCCTCGGTCGCGCCCTGCGCCTCGGCAAGCTGTTTCTCGAGCGACGGGATCGTGCCATAGGAAAGCTCGCCCGCCCGGCCGAGATCGCCCGAACGCTGCGCCTGTTCCAGTTCGATCCGCGCCTGATCGAGCTGTTCCTTCAGCTTCGCCTCAGACTGGATCTTGACCTTTTCGGCCTGCCAGCGTTCGGTAAGCTGCGCCGATTCCGCCTCCAGCCCGGCAAGCTCGTCTTCGAGCTTCGCCAGCCGGTCCTGCGATGCCTGATCGGTTTCTTTTTTCAGCGCCTCGCGCTCGATCTTGAGCTGGATGATCCGCCGGTCGAGCGCTTCGATCTCTTCGGGCTTGGACTCGACTTCCATGCGGATCCGGCTTGCCGCCTCATCCATCAGGTCTATCGCTTTGTCGGGCAGGAAACGGTCGGTGATATAGCGATTGGAGAGCGTCGCCGCCGCCACGATCGCGCCGTCGGTGATCCGCACGCCGTGATGCAGCTCGTATTTCTCCTTGATCCCGCGCAGGATCGAGATCGTGTCCTCGACCGAAGGTTCATCGACGAACACCGGCTGGAACCGCCGCTGCAACGCCGCATCCTTTTCGACATATTTGCGATATTCGTCGAGCGTCGTCGCGCCGATGCAATGCAGTTCGCCGCGGGCAAGCGCGGGCTTCAGCAGATTGCCGGCATCCATTGCGCCATCGGTCTTGCCTGCACCGATCAGCGTGTGCATCTCATCGATGAACAGGATGATATGCCCCTCGGCCCCCTTAACTTCGTCGAGCACGCCTTTCAGCCGCTCTTCGAACTCGCCGCGATATTTTGCGCCCGCGATCAGCGAACCCATATCGAGCGCCATCAGCGTGCGGTCTTTCAGGTTATCGGGAACGTCGCCATTGACGATGCGCAGCGCCAGTCCTTCGGCAATGGCGGTCTTGCCCACGCCGGGTTCGCCGATCAGCACGGGATTGTTCTTGGTCCGCCGCGCTAGAATCTGCACCGTGCGTCGGATTTCCTCATCGCGCCCGATCACCGGGTCCAGCTTGCCCGCGCGGGCAGCCTCGGTCAGGTCGGTGGCGAATTTCTTCAGCGCATCATAGCGGTCTTCGGCGCTGGCCGTATCGGCGGTGCGTCCGCCACGCAGATCGTTGATCGCGGCGTTCAGCTTTTCCGCCTCGACGCCTGCATCGGCCAGCGCCTTGCCCGCCGCGGTGGTGGTCGACAGCACGAGCGCCAGCAACAGCCGCTCGACCGTGACGAAGCTGTCGCCAGCCTTCGCCGCGACCTGCTCCGCCTGATCGAGCACGCGGACGCTATCGTTGGTCAGGCCGGGGGCACTTTGCGCGCCCGAACCGGAAACGGCGGGCAGTTTGGAAAGTGTGGCGTCGGTTTCGCTGACCGCGCGGCGCGGATCGCCACCGGCCTTTGCGATCAGGCCGGATGCCATGCCTTCGCTGTCCTCGAGCAGCGCCTTCAACAGGTGCGAAGGCGTGATCTGCTGATGGTTCATGCGGATGGCGACGGTTTGCGCGGATTGGAGAAACCCCTTCGCGCGATCGGTAAATTTTTCGAGATTCATGTCATTTCCCTGTCAGGCTTTGACTAACAGATAGTGTTGCAAATATACAACACAAGTCCCATCCGTTCCAATGTGTGCAGCCGGACGCACAAGTGCAATCGGGACTGATACGCATACCGTATCGATTGTGACGAAAGGGCTTGCCTTTCGCGGGTGTATTGTCACCATGTCACACATGCAAAGAAGTGCAGTTCTGCATGGGGGACCCTTTATGATTCGCTCGACCATTTCGCTTGCTGCGACAGGCTTGTTGCTGTCCGTCTCTTCCACCGCGCTTGCCCAGTCCTCGGGGCCGGCTGCGCTTGAGAAGCAGGATGCGGCGCCGCTTTCGCAGCTCGTCGCGGACGTGAATATCCCGTACCAGACCTTTACCCTGCCGAACGGTCTGCGCGTTGTGGTCGCGCCCGATCATAAGGCGCCGGTCGTCGCGGTCTCGGTCTGGTATCATGTCGGGTCGAAGGACGAACCGAAGGGCAAGACCGGCTTTGCGCATCTGTTCGAACATCTGATGTTCGGCGGGTCGGAAAACAGCGATCAGAGCTGGTTCACCCCGATGCAGGCGATCGGCGCGACCGACCTGAACGGCACGACCTATTTCGACCGCACCAATTATTTCGAAACGGTGCCGCGCGGCGCGCTCGACACGGCGCTTTTCCTCGAAAGCGACCGGATGGGCCATCTGCTCGGCGCGGTCACGCAGAAGAAGCTCGATATCCAGCGCGGCGTCGTTCAGAACGAAAAGCGTCAGGGCGATAACCAGCCCGGCGGGCTGATCGATTATGATCTGTATGCAACGCTGTTTCCCGAAGGCCATCCCTATCACCACACCACCATCGGTTCGATGGCCGATCTGGATGCGGCAAGCCTCGACACGGTGAAGGGTTGGTTCCGCGACCATTACGGCCCCAACAACGCCGTGCTGGTGCTGTCGGGCGATATCGACCTTCCCGACGCGAAAAAGCTCGTCACCAAATATTTCGGCGACATTCCGCGCGGGCCGCAATCGCATCCCGCAGAGGCCGATGTCCCGACGCTTTCCGCGCCGGTGCACAAGGATTTCAAGGATCAGGTCGCGAACACCACCATCGCACGCGTCTGGGCAGTGCCGGGTATGTTGTCGAAGGATGCGGCGGCGCTCAACATGGCGGCGAGCGTGCTGGGCGGGCTTGCCAGCTCGCGCCTCGACAATCAGCTTGTCCGCGATGAAAAGCTCGCGGTCAGCGTGTCGGCCGGGTATGAAGAGTTCGAACGCGTCGGCGTGTTCACGGTGACGGCGGTGGCGAAGCCCGGCGTCGATCCCGAGATGCTCGGTAAGCGCCTCGACGCGATCATTGCCGATTTCCTCAAAAACGGTCCGACTGCGGCCGAGCTTCAGCGCGCCAAGACGCAAAATGTCGCAAGCACCATTCGCGGACTGGAATCGGTCGGCGGTTTTTCGGGCAAGGCAGTGACGCTGGCCGAGGGCGCGGTCTATGCGAACGATCCCGATTATTACAAAAAGCGGCTCGACGCGACGGTGGCGCTGACGCCCGCGGAAGTGCGCAGCGTTGCCGACAAATGGCTGTCGCGCCCGGTATTCTCCTACACGCTTTCGCCGGGGCAGCGCAGCGGCGATTATGAAGAGGCGACGGGCGTCGGCGCGGGCAAGGTGGTATCGGGCAGTGCGCCCAATTATTACCGCGCGCCGCTCGCTGGCGAACATCCGATGGCGGAAACGCCCGCCCACACCGCTACGCCGCTGGAACGTGCCGCCTCCGATGCCGCCGAAACCGCGCCGCAAAGCACCAGCGCGGGCGTTGATCGGTCGAAACTGCCCGAAGTGGGCAAGATTCCCGATCTCGATTTCCCGACCGTCGAACATGCCAGACTGTCGAACGGCATTCCGGTGGTTTTCGCGCAGCGCAGCGGCGTACCGGTCGTCAATGTGGCGATCGATTTCGATGCGGGCGCAGCCGCCGATCCGCGCGACGCGCTCGGCACGCAGTCGTTCATGCTCTCGCTGCTCGATGAGGGCACGACGCGGCTGACCGGCGTGCAGATCGCCGAGGAGCAGGAGCGGCTCGGCGCGACGCTCAGTGCCAGCGGTTCGATGGACAGCAGCGGCGTGTATCTCAGCGCGCTGACCCCCAATCTTGCCCCGTCGCTGGGCCTGATGGCGGATGTGGTGCGCAACCCGGCCTTCCGCCCCGCCGATGTCGATCGCGTTCGCGCGCAGCAGCTTGCCTCGATCGCGGAAGAAATGAAGAGCCCGATCGGCATCGCGCTGCGCACCCTGCCGCCGCTGCTGTACGGCGAAAAATATCCCTATGGCGTGCCGTTCCGCGGCACCGGCGATCCGGCGGTGGTCGCAAAGCTGAGCACTGCCGATCTGAAGGGCTTTCACGGCCAGTGGCTGCGCCCCGACAATGCGACGATCTTCGTGGTCGGCGATACCACGCTTGCTGCAGTGATGCCGCTGCTGGAAAAGAGCTTCGGCGACTGGAAGGTCAGCGGCGTAAAACCGGTAAAGAATTTCGATGCGCCGACGCCGAAGGCGGAAAATCGCGTCATGCTGATCAACCGGCCCAATTCGCCGCAATCGCTGATCTTCGGCGGCCAGTTGATGCCGGTTCAGGGCACCGACAATCTCGAACCGCTGATGCAGGCCAATGACGTGCTGGGCGGCAGCTTCCTGTCGCGCATGAACATGGACCTGCGTGAGGACAAGCACTGGGCCTATGGCGTTCAGGGCTTTATCTATCGCGTCCAGCATCAGGTGCCGTACATGATCTACGCGCCGGTTCAGGCGGACAAGACCGGCCCGTCGATCGCCGCGATGACCGGGGATATGAAGGCGTTCCTTTCGACCAAGGGGATCACCAGCGCCGAACTGGAACGCACGATCAGCGGCGCGATCCGTGAATTGCCGGGCAGCTTCCAGACTGCGGGTGATGTTCTGGGGGCGCTGGAATCGAACGCGCGCTATGGCCGTCCCGACAATTATTACGAAACGCTCGCCAGCCGCTATCGCGCGATGACGGCGCAGGAGCTCGATGCGGCGGCGCGCAAGGCGATCGATCCCGCTAAAATCACCTGGGTGGTGATCGGCGATGCGGAAAAGGTGAAGCCGCAGCTCGATACGCTGGGCCTGCCGGTCGAGGTCACCGCAATGGCGGGCGGCTCCGACGAAGCGGGCGAATAAGCCGGAACGGGGCAGGGGGCCGGTCGATCCGGCTCCCCCCATTTCCCCCATCGTTATTGCGCGCTCCGCCGCGCTGCGCCCCCACAGCGCCACACGTCACACGCCGCCGGCCCCGGCCTGCGCCGGGGCGACGATTGTAGAAATCGCGGTGCATGCGTCGCCCCGGCGCAGGCCGGGGCCGCCATCGTCTGCCACCACTCCAACCCAAACCCGTTTTGCGAGAAGGTTGGCAACCCGGCAGCGGTGCGCACATCGCTGGATCGCCGCGCGACTACGCCGCTCGCGATGACGACCTTACGCAATAATTGCACCGATCGCCGGTCACTCCTGTTGCCAAGGCTTTTCGCGAAGGTTGAGATGCGTGAGGCGCCGCCGCGCCAGTCTCGGCCCCAAAAAGCGATAGAAATACCAGTCCTTCGCCGCGAAGGGCGTGAAATGGTAGAGCAGCCGCTCGGCCAGCGTCCAGCGCACGTTTCGCCGACTGGTCCGGCGGGGCGAGGGGATGCACCAGAAATCCGCCGGATAGACCGCGCGACCCCGTTTCAGCACGCGCTGCATGATCTCGTGATCCATCAGCACATAGGGCCAGTATCGGTGCGAATATCCGCCCGCCGCACGAAGCATGTCGGTGCGGAAGGTCTGCCCGAACCCGCCGCTATGCGTTTGTTTCGGCCAGATCCGGCTCGCGACCTTCGATCGCAGGAAGCGCTTGCGCCGTGCCGCGCTGCCATGCGGAGGATCGGGCACGTCGACCGCCATCACTGCCGCCACATCCTCACCTCCCGCGCGATAGGCAGCATTGGCGCGCGCCAGATAGTCGGGCGGATACCAGGTATCGGCATCGCCGAACGCCACGAACGGCGTATCGATGTGCGGCATCGCGGTTTCGAGGGCATGGATCTTGCCCGGTTTTGCCTCGGACAAATGCAGCGCCTCCACCCCGGCAAGGCCCGCTATTGCCTCGCGCGCGATCCTTTCCGACCCGTCGGTCGAGCCGTTGTCGATCAGGATCAGTCGAAAGGGCTTCAGCGTCTGCGCGTCCAGCGACGCGATCGTATCCGCCAGAAAGTCGGCCTCGTTGTAATACGCAATCACGAAGCTCCATCGCGGCTCGCTCATCGCGCCAGCTCCATCAGCCTCGCACAGGCAGCTTCGCTCGACTGGGGACCGTGCCGGGCGACGACATGCGCGCGCGCCGCCTTCGCCATCGCGCCCAGCCGGGCGGTATCGTCCAGCAACCGCGCGACCAGCGGCTCATAGCTATGATCGTCGACCAGTGCGCCGCAGCTTGGCGGCACGACATCGGGTCCGATCCGGTCGTCCATCGCGACCACCGGCACGCCGCACGCCATGGCTTCTGGAATGGCGCGCGGGAAATAATCGCGCCGCCCGGCATGGAAATACAGCCGCGCCTGATGGAGTAGTGCAGGCACTGAGTCATGCGGGCGATGCCCCAGCCATTCGACGCGGGGAAAGCGCCGTGCGAGCATCGCCGCCTGCGGCCCGCCGCCCACCACCGCGACGCGGTGCGACGCCGACAGCCGGCCGATCTCGTCGAACCGTTTCCAGCGGGTGAGGCGGCTGACCGCAATCACGTCCCAGCGCTTGGTCGCGCCGGGTGCGGGTGCGAACCGGTCGATATCGATCGTCTTGGGCAGGCGCTGCATCCGTTCCGCCGCGATGCGCCGCCGCCATATCCGCCAGCCGGGATGGCCGAGCGCTGCCTCCTGCGCCGCGCTTTCGGTGAAGACGAAGTCCGCGCCCGGTACGATCCGGCTCCAGTAATCGCCGCCGATAATGATGGCATAGCGTCGCCTGTCGGGCTTCAGCGCGCTATCGTGGAAATGATAGCCCGCCCCGCCGTTCGTCCCGATCAGCACGAACAGATCGGCCGTATCGTCGCGCGCCGCTGCCGCCATCGCGTCGCTGACATGATCGCGCGTCTTGGCGCCCCCGCCCGACATCGGAAAGATACGGATCGGATAAGCAGGGCGGTCCGGCAGGTCGGAGATCAGGTCGAGCTGTTCGTGCCCGACACCCCATAGCTCGACATCGACTCCTTGCGCGGCTAACAGGCCCGGCATTCGCCGGTCGCGGTTGTCCCAGCGCAGCCATTCCGAAAGATCGGCGATGCCATGATAGACGGGATAGGTCAGAACGAAGATGATGCGCATCGTGATCGGCGCGCTAACAGGCGGCGGGCAAGCTGACTAGTATCCCCGATATCCGCTGGTCCGATACCGGACCGCGCATCAGTTGCGTGATGGTGACGGCGAACCGTGCGGCGCTTGCGGCGCGTGCGGTGAACTGTTTCCTTTCCCAGACATGGGGGAATCGCGAACTCGTCGTGATCGACGACGGGGCGGAGGATTATACCCCCCTTTTCGTCGCGATTCCGCCCGGCCGCATCACCTATCGCAAGGTGGAAAAGCTTCCCCACAACACGCTTGGCACGCTGCGCAACCTGTCGCTCGATGTCGCGAAGGGCGATCTGATCGCGCAATGGGATGATGATGACTGGTATCATCCCGACCGGCTGACGGTTCAGGCGGCGGCGCTGGGGCTGGGGCGTGATGTGTGCCTGCTTGGCGGAACGCTGATGCATCTCGATTCGCCCGAATGGTTCGATCATCCCTATGTCGGCACGCTCAACCCGGGCGTTCCCGGCACCATCCTGCACCGCGCGCGAAGCGATGCGCGCTATCCCGATGAGCGGCGCGGGGAGGATACGGTGTTCCTCGACAACTGGCCGCGCGATGCGCTCAGCATCATCGACGCGCCGCATTTGTTCCTGCGCGCCTTTCACGGGTCGAATACATGGGAGCGGCAGCATTTCACCCGCCGCATCCGCAATACCCCGGCCAGCGGGATAGAATATTTCCTGCGCCGGTATCTGCTGCGCAATGTCTACGGACATAGCCGCTTCCGACTGGGGCCGGATACGCGCGCGGCATTCGCCCAATATCTGGCCGATTCGCGCCGGTTAGGGATTTTTGCGTGAAGGAGCGGATTGCCCGGCTGCGCTGCTGGGGCGAATCCCCGACCGGAAAGCGTGTCGCCCGCGTCGCGCGCTGGCTGTTCTTCGCCGCGATGGTGACATGGCTGGTGCTGAAAGTCGATTCGATCGGCTGGCGCGAAGTCGCCCGTTCGCTGCCGACCAATCCGCTTTTCTATCTCTTGTTCGTGGTCATGTTCCTGATGCTTCCGGCATCCGAAACGCTGATCTTTCGCCTGATCCTTGGCGGTGGAATCCTGCGCGAATTTCCGATCTTCATTCGAAAGCGCATCCTGAACGCTGCGCTGATCGGCTATTCGGGGGAGGTCTATTATTTCCTATGGGCAGAGCGCAATCTGGGCCTGCCGCCGCGCCGCATCCTGCTGGGGATCAAGGATAATGCGATCCTGTCGGCGGTATCGTCGGCGCTCATCACCGCGCTGCTCCTCGCCGCATTTGTCGCGACGGGGCAGGCGAGCGCATTTGCCGACTGGCTGGATTCGGCGACCGGCTGGATCATTGCGGGGGGGCTCGCCATCGCTTTTGTCGCGCCCTTTGCCTATCGGCTGCGGCGGCGCATCTTCTCAATCCCGCTGCGCACCGCGCTGGCCGTGCTGGGCATCCATATGGCGCGCATCACCATCGTCGTCCTGCTTCAGGCGACGCAATGGGCGATCGTCCTGCCACAGGCGCCGTGGAGCGTCTGGATCCTGTTCCTGACGATGCAGATGGTCGTCTCCCGCCTGCCGCTGATCCCCAATCGCGATCTGCTTTTCCTGTCGGCAGGGTTGCAGCTGAGCGGTTCGGTGCATCTGCCGCAGGAGGCGATGGCGGGCCTGCTGCTCGCGGGTGGCGCGCTGACACAGGGGAGCAATCTGCTCTTCTTCCTGCTCACGTCGATTTTCCGGCCCGCCGACATTCCACAGGGCGAATCACTGCCGAGCGACGACACGCTGATCGCCACGCCGCCCGCACGCTGACCGGCTGACGCTGCGGCAAGGCGACGCGGCGCAGCATCGCTTGACACAGGCGCCCGCGCAGCCGACCTCTGGCGTCGGACGGGTTCTGCCCGATGGCATTTCAAGGGAGAGTTTTATGGCGCAAGTGGATGGCAGCTGGGACACGGTAACCAAAACGCCGATGGGCGATCAAAAGGCGGTGATGACCGTCAAGAGTTCGGGCGACAGCTTCACCGGCACCTTTTCCGGCGATATGGGCGAAACCGAGATTGAGGATGGTAAGGTCGATGGCGACACGCTGACCTTCAAAATCTCGATCAAATCGCCGATGCCGATGACGCTGGACGGCGAAGCCACGGTCGATGGCGACGCCATGACCGGCACGGTAAAGGCCGGCGCGTTCGGCGCGTTCCCTATGTCGGGCACCCGCAAGGGCTAAACCGCTGCACACGTAGCGCAAAGGGGCCCGCCTTTCCGGTTGCGGAAGCGGCGGGCCTTTTCGTGCAAGACCCGTTTGCGCCGTCGCAGCGCGCGCCGCGATCCTTGCCGCAACAAACATTACTGCACGGAGCCGGGCGCTTTACGCAGCTTGAGGCGGAACGTCGCACCGCCCCAAAGCCTGTGCGCAACCAGCGCGGACAAGGCTCCCGCCACCAGCATGACGTCCATCGCGACGGACATTCCAATGCCCTGTGCCGCGCCGGCGACAAAGCCCGCAAAGCCGTTCACATGATGATGCAGTCCCTCGATCGGCGTTGCGCCTGTCGCGCCGACGATGCCAAGCAATATCGATACGGGAATCCAGAAACAGGTGCTGAGCGTGACTGCGATCCGGCAGATCGTACCGAAGCTAAGGTCGGAAAAGCTGATATCGGTCATCGCGCTAACCCTCTTTTGCGTATGGATTCGTTATCCCGGCCCGTGACGATAGCGACAAGCGCCTGATCTGCGAATCCCTGCAGCAAAAGCAACCCCGACGCACTGCGTGGGAAAAAGGCCGTTTACACCGGGCCGATAAGGAGGGACTTTGCTCTGGACAGACTGCGATCCAATGCAGCAAATGATATAAAACAACATTACATGAGGGACATTCATGCGCATCCACCTTCTCGCCGCCGCGGCTTCCATCGCACTTCTGGCAGGGGGAGCGCAGGCGCAGAGCCAAAATCCCAACCAGCAATATGACGAACGACCGGCCGAGCTGAACCTGTCGCATCAGGGGTGGAATTACGAAAAGCGCGTCGTCGATATTCCGATGCGCGACGGGGTGAAGCTGCACACCGTCATCCTGATCCCCAAGGGCGCGAAGGATGCGCCGATCCTGCTCACCCGCACGCCGTACAATGCCGAAGGGATGACCGGCGGGGCAGGGAGCAGCGCGAACCTTGCCGAAGTGCTGCAGCATTCGGACGGTCCCGCCGATGTGATCATCAAGGGCGGTTATATCCGCGTCATTCAGGATGTGCGCGGCAAATACGGGTCGGAGGGCATCTATATGATGAACCCGCCGCCGCACGGCACGAAGCTGAATCCGACTGACACCGACGATAGCACCGACACGTATGACACGATCGACTGGCTGGTCAAAAACGTTCCCGAATCCAACAAGAAGGTCGGGATTCTGGGCATTTCTTATGACGGCTATCTGTCGCTGACCGCGACGATCGACCCGCATCCGGCGCTGAAAGTCGCAGTGCCGATGAACCCGATGGTCGATGGCTGGCGCGGCGATGACTGGTTCCACAATGGCGCGCTGCGCGAAACCAACATGACCTATATCTGGGAGCAGGAGGCGACGAAGGCGAACTCCAATCCGTGGTTCTCCACCGTCTATGACGATTATGACTATTATCTGCGTGCGGGCTCTGCCGGTGCGGCGGCGGCGCAGCATAATCTGGGGCAGATCGGCTTCTGGAAGAAGATCAGCGAACATCCCGCGTATGATGAATTCTGGCAGCAACAGGCGATGGACAAGATTCTTGCCGGCCATCCGCTGAAAGTGCCGATGATGCTGGTCGACGGGCAATGGGATCAGGAGGATATTTACGGCGCCCCGGCGGTGTTCAAGGCGCTGAAGCCCAAAGATGTGAACAACGACATGATCTATATGACCATGGGGCCGTGGTACCATGGTCAGGAAGTGCGCGAAGGGTCGTCGCTGGGCAATATCGACTGGGATCAGGACACGGCGAAATGGTGGCGCTGGCACGTGCTCGCGCCGTTCCTGTCGCATTATCTCAAAGGCACGCCGATGGACGTCGCGCCGGTTACGGTGTTCCAGTCGGGCACCAATGAATGGCAGCGGCTGCAAAACTGGCCCGAGGCAAAGGCGACCGATCCGCTCTATCTGAAGCCCGATGGCGGCCTCGGCTTCGACAAGGCGGCGGGGCCGGTGCAGACGGCGGACTATGTCTCCGACCCGGCGCATCCGGTCACCTATCGCCCGCGCCCGATCCCGCCGGTCTATGCCGCCGGATCGACCTGGCACCAATGGCTGACCGATGATCAGCGTTTCGCTGCCTCGCGTCCCGACGTGCTGACCTTCACCAGCGAGGTGCTGACCAAGCCGGTGACGATTGCGGGTCAGCCGATCGTGCACCTCCACGCCTCCACCTCGGGCACCGATAGCGACTGGGTGGTGAAGCTGATCGACGTCTATCCCGATCAGGTGCCCGCAAAGCCCGAAATGGGCGGTTATGAATTCCCGATCGCGATGGACATTTTCCGGGGCCGTTACCGCGAATCGCTTGCCGAAGCGAAGCCGATCACGCCCGATAAGCCGCTCGAATATACGTTTGACCTGCCCAACGCCGACCATGTGTTCCTGCCCGGCCATCGCATCATGGTGCAGGTCCAGTCGAGCTGGTTCCCGCTGTACGACCGCAACCCCCAGACCTTCGTGAAGAACATCTTCTTCGCCAAGCCCGCCGATTTCAAAAAGGCGACGCAAAAGGTGACCGTCTCCGGCCCGAATGCCAGCTATATCGACCTGCCGGTGGTGGCGAAGTGAAGGGGGTTTCCATGAAGACACCGATGATCCGTTCGGCGCTGCTTGCCGGTATCGCTGCCAGCCTGATCGGCGCTGCTCCTTACCAGTCGGGCAAGGTCACTCCCGAAATGGTGCAGACGGGCAGCGACATTCCCGCCGACTGGCAGGCGCCGAAGACCGGCTTTGATTATACCAAGACCGATGTGATGATCCCGATGCGCGACGGGGTGAAGCTGCACACCGTCATCATGGTGCCGAAGGGCGCGAAGGACCTTCCCATCCTGCTCGAACGCACACCGTACAATGCCAGCGGTTTTGCGCCCAATAACAGCCCGAAGATGAAGGACGCCGTCTGGTCGGGCGATACCGACTGGGCGGACGGCACGCATATCCTCGTCTGGCAGGATATTCGCGGCAAATATGGTTCGGAGGGCGATTATGTGATGGTGCGCCCGCCGCGCGGCCCCCTCAACCCCGGAACCACCGACGACACCACCGACGCCTGGGACACGATCGACTGGCTGGTGAAGAATGTGCAGGGGACCAACGGCCGGGTCGGGATGATCGGTTCGTCCTATGACGGCTGGACAGTCGCCATGGCGCTGCTCGATCCGCACCCGGCATTGAAGGTCGCCGCACCGGAAAGCCCGATGGTCGATGGCTGGATGGGCGATGACTGGTTCCATTACGGTGCGTTCCGCACCAGCAACCTCGATTATTTCACCGGGCAGATGACCGAGGCGGGCAGCGGCCCCGCCATGCCGCGCGATACCCGCGACGAATATGATTTCTGGTTGCAGGGATCGGTGGGCGACATCGCAAAGGCGAACGGCGTCGACAAACTTCCCTTCTGGCAGCGCCTGTCGGCGAACCCCGCGTATAATGCCTTCTGGCAGTTACAGGCGGTCGATCGCATGGTTGCGGCGAAACCCTCCAATGTCCCCACCATGTGGCTTCAGGGCTTTTGGGATCAGGAAGATATTTACGGCGCGGTGCATAGCTGGGAAGCGATGGAAAAGGCCGGATATGGCGCGACCAACCATCTCGTCATCGGGCCGTGGTGGCATAGCCAGATCAACCGTTCGGCATGGAATCTCGGCCCGCTGAAATGGAATGGCGATACCGCCGCCGATTTCCGGCAACAGGTGATGATCCCGTTTTTTGACCAATATCTGAAGGATGGTGCGCCCGCCCATCCGCTGCCATCCGCGATGATCTACAACCCCGCCGAAAATCACTGGGACAGCTTCGCCGACTGGAAGGTGAATGCCGACCGCACGATGACCCCGTTGTATCTTCAGGCGGATAAGGGGCTGGGCTTCGAAACGCCGGGCGGGCAGGGGGAGGACAGCTATGTCTCCGACCCCGCAAAGCCGGTGCCCTATATTCAGCGGCCGATCGTCGCGGGGGATGAGGATCGCTGGCGTACCTGGCTGGTTCAGGATCAGCGCTTCGTCGCCGATCGGTCGGATGTGGTTTCCTACACCACGCCGGTACTGACAAAGACGGTGACGATCCACGGTGCGCCGGTTGCCGATATCTTTGCAAAGACCACCGGCACCGATGGCGATTTCGTCGTGAAGCTGATCGACGTTTATCCCGCCACCTATCCGGAAAACCCCGAAATGGGCGGCTATCAATTGCCGATCGCGATGGACATTTTCCGCGGCCGCTATCGCGACAGCCTCTCCGACCCCTCACCTATTCCGGCGGGCAAGGTGCAGGAATATAAGTTCCGCCTGCCCACCGTGAATTACGAGGTGAAGCCCGGCCACCGCATCATGGTGCAGATCCAGTCGAGCCTCTTCCCCGTCTATGATCGCAACCCGCAGAAATATGTGAAGAATATCTTCTTCGCCAAACCGGGCGATTATCAGAAGGCGACAGTCAGCATCGAACATGGCGGCATGGCGAAAAGCGCGGTGTTACTGCCATTGGCGCAATAGGAGGATCGGCGGGCGCTTCGCGCCGCGTTCGGGATAGGGTAGGGCGGTTCCGGGTCTACCCTGTCCCGGGCAAGGGAACCCAAAGCCGCCTCGATTGCTGATGACGTTCAGCACCAGTGAAGGAGCGACCAATGCGCATCAAGATGATCTCCGCCGCCGTCCTGACCATGAGTCTTGCGGCCTGCAATTCTCCCGAAACGCAAACCGCCGCCACCGACAATATGGCTGCCGCCGACAATATGACGGCAACCGACACGATGATGACCGGCAACAGCGCAACCGCTCAGCCGACCGAGGCGATGGCGACGCTGCAGACCGCCGATGGCAAGGATGTCGGCACCGTCACGGCGATGCAGCTTCCCGACGGCGTACAGATGACGATCAAGGTCCAGGGCCTGCCCGCCGGACCGCATGGCGCGCATATCCATGATGTCGGCACCTGCACGCCCAATTTCATGGCGTCCGGCCCCCATTGGGCACCGTTCGACAAGGCGATGGGCCTTGGCAATGAAAGCACCGCGGATGACAGCAAGAATGCGATGGTCGAAGTCGGGCAGGACGGCAACGGTACGCTCGAATATACGCTCAGCGACGGCGTGACGCTTGCCGGTATGATGGAAGGCGACGGCTCGTCCTTCATGATCCACCAGCGCAAGGACAATCCCGGCATGAAAGCCGCAGACGGCAATGGCGACCGCATCGCCTGCGGCGTGTTCAAAGCGGCGAGCTGACCGGCAAAGACCTCAATGCCGCCCGGAGGAACCCTTCCTCCCGGCGGCTAATACCAAGCTGCGTTGATGCGGACCTGTCCGCGTATTGCGGTCCTACCCACCAGCCGTCACCCCGGCGAAAGCTGGGGTCTCCGGCGGCCTGGGGAGAACGGAGCAGCGCACCTGCAGCGGATGCCAGCGCTGGCATGACGGCGTGGGATCGGTCGCCATCCATGCAGCTTGGTATAAGTGGCCGGCCAGAAAACGCGCTTCCCGCCAACCCTCAACCCGGCAGCAACCGCGCCTCGACCAGTTTCGCGCGGAACGCCGCCGCGTCGGTGAACTGCACTGCGTCGATGCCCAGCGCAGCCGCTGCCGCGACATTATTGGGGTTATCGTCGACGAACACCGCGTCCTGCGGCTCCAGCCCGAAGCGGTCCAGCGCCAGCCGGTAAATCGCCGGATCGGGCTTCACCAGTCTCTCTTCGCCCGAAACCACCACATCGCGGAAGGGCGCGAACACGCTTTCCCATTCGGCGCGGAAAGGCGGCCAGAATTCGTGCGAGAAATTGGTGATGCCAAAGATGGGCACGCCCGCCGAATCGAGCTCGGCGACGATTTCGTGCATGCCCGGCACCGGCCCGCTGATGCTTTCGTTAAAGCGCGGGCCCCATGCGGCGATCAGGTCGGCGTGCTGCGGATACAGCGCGGCAAGCTCTGCCGATGTTTCGGCAAAGTCGCGTCCGGCATCATGCTGGAAATGCCATTCCTGCGTGACGACATCACGCACGAACGCATCAAGCGCCCGATCGTCGTCGATCAGGCGCTCGTACAGATAGCGCGGATCCCAATGGAACAGGACGTTGCCGATATCGAAGATAACGGCTTTTGCACGTCCCGCCATGGAGTTCAGCCCTGGCGGGCCTTGAACTTACGAACCGTCTTGTTGATGACATAGGTACGCCCGCGACGACGGATCACGCGGTTATCGCGGTGCCGGTTCTTGAGCGACTTCAGTGAATTCACGATCTTCATGGATCGATCCCGTTTAATGGCTATTTGTGCGGAAAATTTCGAAGCGGTCACCTAGGCCTGTCGCCGCCTTGAGTCAAGCCGTCGCAAACGGAACCCATTTCACCCGCGCAATCGTTCTGCCATAGAGAAACAACACAGCCCAGCGGGAGCAAGACATGAAGCGTAGCAGTTTGTTCGTCATCGGCGCGGCGGCGCTCGCCCTGTCCGGGTGCGCCAGTTACAATCAGGCGCCGGTCGATGCCACCCGCTATCATCTTGACGGCCCAATCGCGCGCACGACCTTCACCGTCGAACCGCTGCGAACCAACGACACGATCAGCCCGGAATATCAGGCATTTGCCGATGCGGTTCAGGCGCAGCTGACCGCGCTCGACTTCGTGCCGACAAAGGATGTGGCGTCGTCGGGCTATATCGTCGGAATGTCGCTCACCCGCGCGCCGATGGGCGTGATCGAGAAGCAATCGCCCTTTCGCATCGGGCTGGGCGGCGGATCGTTCGGCGGTAATGTCGGCGTGGGCGGCGGTGCCTCGGTCGGAATCGGCGGCGGCCCGCGTCAGGTGATCGGCACGGAACTCGCCGTGCAGCTACGCCGCAGGAGCGACGACACCGTGGTTTGGGAAGGCCGCGCGGTTACCCAGTCGGTGGTTGGCGAAAAGGACAATGCGACCTCCGACCTCGCCCAGCGTCTGGCCGCTGCACTCTTCAAGGGGTTCCCGGGCGAATCCGGGATCACTATCACAGTCAAATGAGCATCGAAATCAATGCCGCCTTTGACGGCGGGAACATCCGCACGGTCGGGTCCAGTGGCGACCGGATCGATCTGGAAATCGTGAAGGACAAGGATTCCGATTTCTACCAATGGTTCTACTTCCGCGTTGCGGGGGCGAACGGCCGACGCCTGAGCCTGCGCATCGTCAATGCGGGCAATTCGGCGTTTCCGGGCGGCTGGCCCGGCTATGCCGCCCGGATGAGCAAGGATCGGCACGATTGGGTGACCACGCCGACCGAATATAGCGATGGCGTGCTGACCATCACCGCCGATATCGACAGCGATGTGGCATGGTTTGCCTATTTCGCGCCTTATACGGTCGAACGGCATAACCAGCTTGTCGCCGATATGGCGGCAAAGCCGGGCGTGTCGCATCGCGAGCTGGGCAAGACGCTCGACGGGCGCGCGATGGATTATCTGACCTTCGGCAGCGGTCCCAAACAGGTTTGGCTCTATGCGCGTCAGCATCCCGGCGAGACGATGGCCGAATGGTGGATGGAAGGCGCGCTGGAAAAGCTGACCGACGAATCAGACGCGACAGCGAAGGCACTCCGGCAAAAGGCGACGTTCCACATCATCCCGAACATGAACCCGGACGGCAGTTTTCGCGGCCATCTGCGCACCAATGCGGTGGGCGTCAACCTGAACCGGGAATGGCATGGGCCGTCGATGGAAAAGAGCCCCGAAGTCTTCCTGACGCTGAAGCGGATGGACGAAACCGGCGTCGATTTTGCGATGGATGTGCATGGCGACGAAGCGATTCCCGCCAACTTCCTCGCCGGCTTTGAGGGTATCCCCAGCTGGACGGACGCGCTGGGCGAGAAATTCTACGACTATGCCCGCCGGCTGGAGGCTGCGACGCCCGATTTCCAGACCGAAAAGGGCTATGACAAATCGCCGCCCGGAAAAGCCAATCTGGCGCTTTCGACCAACCAGCTTGCCGAGCGGTTCGGTGCGGTGTCGATGACGCTGGAAATGCCGTTCAAGGATCACGATCCGAACGCCGATGCGGCGCGCGCATGGTCGCCCGAGCGGTGCAAGACGCTCGCTCATGCGTGCCTCGACACGCTGGCCGGGATGATCGACGAAATCTGATGCGAAGGGGGCGGGGCGAAAGTCCCGCCCACCATCCGGAGGGACGGGCGATGCGAATCGTCGAAGGCGGACTGGATGATCCGCAGGTTCAGGCGCTGCTCGAACTCCATGCTGCGGGGATGCTGGCCCACAGCCCCCGCGACAGTTGTCATTTTCTCGACCTCTCGGGCCTGCGCATCCCCTCGGTCACCTTCTGGACCGTGTGGGACGGCGATGTCGTGGCAGGCTGCGGCGCGCTGAAAGCGCTCGACGCCGCCCATGGCGAGATCAAATCGATGCGCACCCATCCCGACCATCTGCGCCGGGGCGTTGGGGCGATGCTGCTCACCCATATCATCGCCACGGCGCGGGCGCGGGGCTATCAGCGGCTAAGCCTCGAAACCGGATCGGGGGCGAGCTTCGAACCCGCCCACAAGCTGTACCGCGCGGCTGGCTTTACCGACTGCGCTGCGTTCGGCGACTATAAAGACGGCGACCCGTTCAGCCGCTTCCTGACCCTGACGCTCTGAAACGTCCGGCGCGCGTCACGGGTTATACCAGGCTGGATGGATGGCGACCCATCCCCCTGCCGTCATGCCAGCGCAAGCTGGCATCTGTTGCAGGTGCAATGCTCCGTTCTCCCCAAGCCTCCGGAGACCCGGGCTTTCGCTGGGGTGACGATTGGTAGCGAGGATCGCAATACGCGGATAGGTCCACCTGAGCGCAGCTTGATATTATACCGTGTTGCAGTAGGCGTGACGCCTTGAACAAATCGTCATCGCGAGGAGCGAAGCGGCGAAGCGATGCAGAACGGTGAGGTGTGCCGCTCTGGATTGCCGCGCCCCTTGCGGGGCTCGCAATGACTATCGTGCGTCAGCTTCGGATCACTGCATTCCGGGGGCAGCCTGTGCCGCGCCTCCCAAGCCTCACGACGCCGCTTCCTCCTCGCCATCGCTGTTCGCCGCTGCATCGTGCGGTTTCTCGCTCGCGTCGGTTGAAACCGCATCTGACCCGCCGGGCGCGGGGCGCAATCCAGCCGGACCCTCGACCATGTTGGACAGCGTGCTGCCGTCGAGGCCAAGCTCCTTCATGAGCCCGTCGAGCACCGGCGCCTGCGCGCGATAGGCAAGCGCGGCGGCAACCGCATCGCTGGCGAGATTGCCCGACGGTGCACCGCCCGGCGCGCCCGCGCCCGATCCGCCCGACTGCCGCGTAAGCCCATCGACCTGAACGATCTTGATCGAATCGATCGCCTCCATCGGCTTGGCCGATTCGCGCACCAGTTCGGGCAGCACTTTGAGCAGCGCGAGCTTGGTTTGCAACGAAATCTGCCCGTCGGACAGGATATTCGCCGCCTCGTTCACCGCACGCTGGCCCGCCGCTTCCACTTCGAACCGGGCGCGGTCGCCCTCGGCACGCAGCTTCGCCGCCTCTGCCTCGCCCTCTGCTTCCAGCTTGGCCGCTTCGGCGCGGTTGGCGGCGGCATCGCGCTCCGCCTCGGCTTCGATACGGACGCGGATGGCGTCGCGCTCTGCTGCCTTGGACGCTTCGATCAGTTCGATCCGCTTTTCGCGATCGGCGATCTCGGTATCGCGTGCGGTCGTGACGGCTTCCTCCGCAGCGATTGCCTTTGCGCGGGCCTCATCAGCTTCGGCGCGCGCCTGGCTTTCCTCGCGGCTCTTGTTCTGAACGGCGATCTGCTGTTCCTGCCGTGCGATTTCGAGCGCCTGTTTCTGCGCAATCCGCGCTTCCTCGACCAGCCGGTCGGCCTCGATCTGCTGCGCATCGACCTGCTTCTTTGCCTCGATCCGCGCGGCATCGGCTTCCTGATTGCGTTCGGCCTGTTCGCGCGCGACTTCCGACCCCTGTTTCGCGCGGCGCATTTCGACCTCGCGCTCCTGCTCCAGCCGGGCGAATTCATTGTCGCGCGCAATCTCGAGCGACTTTTTGTCCGCTTCGAGATTCTTGATCTCCATCTGAACGCGCGTGTCCTGCTCGATATCGTTGCGCAGTTTTTTGCGCGCCTCGATCTGTTCGGTCAGCTTGGTCAGACCCTCGGCGTCGAAGGCGTTGTTGGCGTTGAAATGTTCGATCGACGTCTGATCCAGCCCGGTCAGCGATACCGATTCGAGCTCAAGCCCGTTCATCGACAGATCGTTCGACGAAACCTGCTGCACCTTTTGCACGAATTCGGCGCGCTGCTCGTGCAGCTCGTTCATCGTCATGCCTGCCGCGACCGAACGCAGCGCGTCGACGAATTTGCCCTCGACCAGATCCTTCAGCGCTTCGGGGTTCATCGTGCGCTGCCCCAAAGTCTGCGCCGCCATCGCGATCGACCCCGCATCGGGGCGGACGCGGACATAGAATTCCGCTTTCACATCGATGCGCAGCCGGTCGAGCGTGATTAGCGCATCGGTATTCTTGCGCTCCACGCCCAGCCGGACGGTGTTCATGTTCACCGGCGTGGTTTCGTGCAGCACCGGCAGGACCAGCGCGCCGCCGTTCATCACCACGCGCTCCCCGCCGAAGCCGGTGCGGACAAAGCCGATTTCCTTGCTCGCGCGGCGGTACAGCCGGGTGACCGTGATCGCGAAGATGATCAGGACGACGAATGCCGCCCCGGCCCAGATCAGAATATCCATCAGATTAGCGGACACGAAACCTTCCCCCCTTTGGTAAAATCAGCGCAAAAACCGTGCCTCGACGGCAATCGCGAAAAACACTTCGCCCTCGCGCCGGACGAGCAGCACCTCTTCGCCTTCGTCGAAGCGCCCATCCTCGTCATGCGGCTCGACCATCACATGATGCGGCTGGTCGAACCGGTCGAGCACGCGCGCCCGCGCTGCCGATCCGCGCGTCGCCCGTCCGGTGGTGATCGTCGCGCGTCTGCCGGTCAGCGTATCGCGCGACACCGCGCTCGTTTCGTCATGCGGCAGGATGCGCCCCAGCGGTCGCGCGATCAGCCCGGTCAGCGGCAGTGCGGGCAGGAGCGCCACGGGTCCGGCGATCCACGGACTGACCGGCCCGCCCGTAAGCGTTGCGATCAGCGCCTGAAGCGTGGTGCCGCTTGCCGCGAACAGCAGCAGGAACAGCGACAGCCAGAGCAGCAGCGGCAGTCTGCCGATGCCGAGCAGCGCGAACAGCCCGTCGCCGATCCCCGCGGCATCGGGCGAATCCATATCGGCATCCATGTCGAGATCGGCATCGCCCAGCATATCGCCCAGCCCGATCAGCTGGCTGATCGCGAGCAGCACCATCAGCGCGAGCGCAACCGCAAAGGGCAGGTTATAGGGTTCGAACACGCTCATCGCCCGGCGTTCCGCACGACTGCACCAACCAACACCATGACGCTCCCCTCTTTGGCATTCAGTCTAGCGCCAAATCGAGGCGAGGGGAGAAAAATCGGAAACGAAATGTCCTGCGACCGGAGCATTTACGGTCGCGCTACGTTGCCCCGTCGCGCCGCGCTTGTATTATCCGGGCGATCCTCTCTATCAGCCGCCCAAAGCCAACCCTCATGAAAGGTCCGCCGCATGCCGACACTTGTTCTGATCCGTCACGGCCAGTCCGAATGGAATCTGCAAAACCGCTTCACCGGCTGGTGGGACGTCAACCTGACCGATCAGGGGGTTGAGGAAGCGATCGAAGCGGGCAAGCTGCTCGCTGAAAAGGGCTATGATTTCGACCAATGCTATACCTCGGTTCAGACGCGCGCGATCAAGACGCTCGATCTGGCGCTGGAGGCGATGGGACGGCTCTGGCTTCCGGTCGAAAAGAACTGGCAGCTCAATGAGCGGCACTATGGCGGCCTGACCGGCCTCAACAAGGCGGAGACCGCCGAAAAGCATGGCGACGAGCAGGTCCATATCTGGCGCCGCAGCTTCGACACGCCCCCGCCGCCGCAGGAAGATGGCGACAAATATGATCTGAAAAAGGATCGCCGCTATGCGGGAATCGACATTCCCAATACCGAAAGCCTGAAGGACACGATCGAACGCGTGCTGCCCTATTGGCAGAGCACGATCGTCCCCGATCTGAAAGCGGGCAAGCGCGTCGTCATCTCCGCCCATGGCAATTCGCTGCGCGCGCTGGTCAAGCATTTGTCCAACATTCCAGATGACGAGATCACCGGGCTGGAAATCCCGACGGGCAAGCCGATCGTGTACGAACTCGATCAGGACATGCGCGAACAGGAGCGCTTCTACCTCCACGAGCGGTAAGACGGAAAAGCGCGCTCCCCGTGATTTCGTCATCGCGAGGAGCGCAGCGACGAAGCGATCCAGAGCGATGGCGTGTGCCGCTCTGGATTGCCGCGCCCCTTCGGGGCTCGCAAAGACGAATGTCACCGTCATGCCGGCCTTTGTGCCGGCATCCACGCCGGGGTGAAGGGCAAAAGGCTAACAAAGCTGCATTGCCCTTACGCAAAGCGATCATTAGGAACCTCCGCTTCCACCTTCACAAAAGGCGCGAACAATGACCCAGACCCCCCTTGTCGGCATCATCATGGGCAGTACCTCCGATTGGGAGACGATGCGCCACGCCGCCGATATTCTCGACACGCTGGGTGTCGCGCATGAAGTGAAGGTCGTGTCGGCCCACCGCACGCCGAAACGTCTCTATGACTATGCGACCGGCGCTGTGGAGCGCGGGCTGAAGGTGATTATCGCAGGCGCAGGGGGCGCGGCGCATCTTCCCGGTATGACGGCGTCGATGACGCGGCTTCCGGTTCTTGGCGTGCCGGTCCAGTCCAAGGCGCTCGACGGCATGGACAGCCTGCTTTCGATTGTTCAGATGCCCGGCGGCGTTCCCGTCGGCACGCTTGCCATCGGCAAGGCGGGGGCGACCAATGCGGGGCTGATGGCGGCATCGATCCTCGCGCTTGGCGATGACGATCTTGCCGAGCGCCTCGACGCATGGCGCGAAAAGCAGACCGAGAGCGTAGTACAGGAACCGGCATGACCATGCTCCGCCCCGGATCGACCATCGGCATTATCGGCGCCGGACAGCTTGGCCGGATGCTCGGCGTTGCCGCCGCGCAGCTCGGCTATCGCATCCATGTCTTTGCGCCCGCCAGCGGGCCCGCATGCGATGTGAACAACGCTTTCACCGCCGCTGCCTATGACGATGAGGCCGCGCTCGCCGAATTTGCCAAATCGGTCGATGTCGTCACCTATGAGTTCGAAAATATCGATGCGGCGCCGATTGCGCGCCTCGTCGAACTGGTACCGGTACGCCCCTCGGCAAAGGCGCTCGCAATCGCGCAGAATCGGATCGAGGAAAAGACATTCGTTGAAAATCTCGGCGGGCGGGCTGCCCCATGGCGCGCGGTGAACAGCCGCGAAGAACTGGACGCGGCGATTGCCGAAATCGGCTGCCCGGCGATCCTCAAAACCGTGCGCTTCGGCTATGATGGCAAGGGGCAGGCGCGGCTTGCCTCGACCGGTGATGCGGACGCGGCATGGGATGCGATCGGCGGCAATCCGGCGATCCTTGAAGGGTTTGTGACCTTCGACCATGAATTTTCGATCGTGCTGGCGCGCGGGCAGGATGGCGCACATGTCAGCTATCCCCCGCCGCTCAACGGGCATGAGGATGGCATCCTCGCCCGTTCGACCGTGCCCGCACCGGCAGAGGTTGCATCGCAATGGACCGAAGCGGCGGCGCTTGCCGGACGGGTTGCCGATGCGCTCGATTATGTCGGCGTGCTGACGCTGGAGTTTTTCGCGGGAAAAGACGGGCCGATCTTCAACGAAATGGCCCCGCGCGTGCACAATAGCGGCCATTGGACGATTGAGGGCGCGGTCACCAGCCAGTTCGAAAACCATATCCGCGCGATTTGCGGCCTGCCGCTGGGATCGACGGCGGTGACCGGCACCCGGGTCGAGATGGAGAATCTGATCGGCGAACAGGCCCGCCGCTGGTCCGACATCATCGCCGAACCCGAAGCGCACCTGCACCTATATGGCAAGGCGGAGATCCGCCCCGGCCGCAAAATGGGCCACGTCACCCGCGTCTGGCGGTAATAATCGCCGTATGCCGGGCTCGACCCGGCATCCAGAGTTATACGTGATAACGGCTGCGCCGGGTTGAAGCCCGCCCCCCTTCTTCCAGCTACCCTAAACCCCGTTGGTTCGAGCGAAGTCGAGAAGCCGTTGCGGCCGCATCAATTGGCCTACGCTTGTCGCGGGCACGTCGCTTATACCAACCTGCAATAACCCCGGCTCACCGCAAGGTCGTCATCGCGAGGAGCGCAGCGACCCGGCGATCCAGCGATGTGCCGCCGCTCTGGATTGCCGCGCCCCTTCGGGGCTCGCAATGACGTTCGTACAACAGGTTGGCATCAACGCAGGTTGGTATTTGTATCGTAGCCATTGGGTGCGCGGGCAGCGGATGCCGGAACAGGTCCGGCATGACGATGGCTCCGCTCCGCAGAAAATCGCGATGCGTGGGGCGACCCTCGGGCCGCCCCGCACCCTCATCCCTGATAATTTTTCAGTTCATTGCCCAGGATGCGGACCACATGCAGCACATTGGTCGTGCCCGGCGTACCGAAGGGAACGCCTGCGCACAGGATCACGCCGTCGCCCGCATCGGCGACCTTGTGGCGCAGCGCCATGCGCTTTGCCTTGGCGACCATTTCCTCGAACGATCCGACATCCTTGGTATAGACCGCGTGCACGCCCCATAGCAGGCCCAGCCGCCGCGCCGTTTCCTTCTTCGGCGTCAGCACCATGATCGGCACCGACGGGCGCTCGCGCGCGATCCGGCGGGCGGTCGAGCCCGACATGGTGAAGCAGATGATCGCCCGCGCCGACACCGTTCCCGCAATCTGCTTCGCCGCTTCGGCCAGTGCGTCGGCGGTGGTGGGGTCGGGCTGAGTCACGGTGAAGTGGACGCGCTCGCCATGGGCCGGGTCGCGCTCGACCGCTTCGGCGATCGAGTTCATCATCGATACCGCTTCTTCGGGCCAGTCGCCCGCGGCGCTTTCCGCCGACAGCATGATCGCATCCGCGCCGTCATACACCGCCGTCGCCACATCCGACACCTCGGCGCGGGTGGGGGAGGGCGACTGGATCATCGATTCGAGCATCTGCGTCGCGACGATCACCGGACGGCCCAGCCGCCGCGCGGTCTCGACAATCTGCTTTTGCAGAGGCGGCACTGATTCGGGCGGCAGTTCGACGCCCAGATCGCCGCGCGCCACCATCACGCCGTCGCACTGTTCGACGATCTCGACCAGCCGCGAAATCGCGCTCGGCTTCTCGATCTTGGCGAGCAGCGCCGCGCGCCCTTCGATCAGCTTGCGCGCCTCGGCAATATCTTCGGGCCGCTGCACAAAGCTCAGCGCGATCCAGTCGGCACCCTGTTCGAGTGCAAAGGCAAGATCGCTGCGATCCTTTTCGGTCAGCGCCGCCATCGGCAGCACGACGTCGGGAACGTTCAGCCCCTTCGAATTAGAGAGCGGCCCGCCGACCTCGACCCGCGTCGTGATCGTGTCTTCGCTGTGATCGGTAACGCGCAGCACCAGCTTGCCGTCGTCGAGCAGCAGCCGCGCACCGGTTTCGATCGCGGCAAAGATTTCGGGATGCGGCAATTGCACGCGATTTTCGTCACCCGGCGCCGAATCGCGGTCGAGCGTGAAGGTCTGACCCTTTTTCAGCACGATTTTGCCATCGGCGAATTTGCCGACGCGCAGTTTCGGCCCCTGAAGGTCGGCAAGGATCGTGGTCGGGCGGCCCAGCTTCATTTCCAGCGAGCGGATCGCCTCGAACAGCGGGATTTTCGACTGCTGATCGCCATGGCTCATATTGATGCGGAATGCGTCCGCGCCGGCCAGAAACAGCTTCTCGATCATCTCCGGGGTGCTGCTCGCGGGGCCCAGCGTCGCCAGAACGCGCACCTTGCGGGAACGGGGAGGGAGGAAGGTCGTCATGTTGGTCGGTCCTTGGCTTGTCCGACGAGCGCTCTATCCCATATCCGCACACAATCAACCGTGGAGGAACGAATGGCCGATATCAATTCGCTTGACGACAAGATTGCAGCGGATGCGTTCCGTCGGCTCGTCCGGCATTTGCGCCACCGCAAGGATGCGCAGAATGTCGACCTGATGGGGCTTGCCGGTTTTTGCCGCAACTGCCTGTCCGACTGGATTCAGGAAGCCAGTGAAAAACAAGGTGAATCGCTCGACAAGGATGCTGCGCGCGAAATCATCTACGGCATGCCCTATGCGGAGTGGAAAAAGAATCATCAGGCCGAGGCAAGCGCCGAACAGCTGCAGCGCATGCAGGAAAGCATGAAGCTGAACCCGCTCGATGCCGAACTGGACGAAGCGCTCGACGAAAGCTTCCCGGCGAGCGACCCGCCCGCCGTCACCCGGCCGGGCTGATCGACAAGCCACTTGAGCGGGCGCGCGCGCTCGCTTAGAGGACGCCGCCTTGGATCAACGGTCGCCCTGGCGGCCCACCCCCGCGCGCCCCTGTCCGCTGCCCCGTCGGCGCGGTGGGGCCGGTAAGAAAAGGCATGGGAAAAAATGGCTGAGATGAACGAAGAAGGCATGGGCGGCGGCCGCGTCGCGGCGGAAGAGCTGCGCCTTCTGATCGAACGCGCCGAACGGCTCGAAGAAGAGAAAAAGGGCATTGCCGACGATATCAAGGACGTGATGTCGGAAGCGAAGAGCCGCGGCTATGATGCCAAGGCGATCCGCAAGATCATGCAGATCCGCAAGAAGAAGAAAGAAGAATATCAGGAAGAGGAAGCGATCCTCGAAACCTATATGCACGCGCTGGGCATGCTCTGATTCTTCTTCCGCCCCGTGCGGACCTGACCGATGCCGTCACCCCGGACTTGTTCCGGGGGCCACCCGCCTGATCGCCGATGGCTGTTTTGCCCGGCGCAGTGGATGCCGGAACAAGTCCGGCATGACGGACTTTGCGTTCTGCCGCGCGCCAGCCGAAGTGAAGAGCCGCAGGCAATCCGGCAACGGCTATTCGCTTCGCGCCGGATGCGTTATGCTTTCCCTACAGGCCTTTAACGGAGAGACACGCGATGATCCTGACCACGACGCCGACCATTCAGGGGCATGACATCACGCGCTATCACGGCGTCGTGACGGGCGAAGTGATTATCGGCGCGAATATCTTTCGCGATCTGTTCGCCGGTATTCGCGATATCGTCGGCGGCCGGTCGGGCAGCTATGAAAAGGCGCTGGGCGGCGCGCGCGAAGAGGCGTTCGAGGAACTGTCGCGCAAATGCGCCGATCTGGGCGGCAATGCCGTGGTCGGCATCGATCTTGACTATGAAGTCATCGGCGAACGCGGATCGATGCTGATGGTCTCGGTCTCCGGCACCGCCGTCACGATCAGCTAAGCCCCAATCGTCGCCCCGGCGAAGGCCGGGGCCGCAAGCGTGTGCCACCCCGCGCGCGTAAAACCGCCCCCGCGACGCTTGTCGAACCGGGGCATTTGCGCGTAAGCGTCGCGCCTTATATTCCGACCGGGCCGATCCGACCCGGCAAAAACCGACAAAGCTGCAGGACGAGCAATGGCAGGCCATTCCAAATTCAAGAATATCATGCACCGCAAGGGCGCGCAGGATAAGAAGCGCTCGGCGATGTTTTCCAAGCTCAGCCGTGAAATTACGGTTGCAGCAAAGATGGGCGCGCCCGATGCGGACATGAATCCGCGCCTGCGCCTCGCGATCAACGCTGCCAAGGCGCAGTCGATGCCCAAGGACAATATTCAGCGCGCGATCGACAAGGCGATCGGCGGCGATACCGAGGCCTATGAAGAAATTCGCTACGAAGGCTTCGGCCCCGGCGGCGTGTCGCTGATCGTCGAAGCGCTCACCGACAATCGCAATCGCACTGCCACCAATGTCCGCACCGCGATTACCAAGAATGGCGGCAATATGGGCACGGCCGGTTCGGTCAGCCATGGTTTCGACCGGATGGGCCTGATTACCTATCCGGCAAGCGTCGGCGATGAGGAAAAGGTTCTCGAAGCCGCGCTGGAAGCGGGTGCCGACGACATCCAGTCGAGCGAAGACGGCCACGAAATCTGGACTCAGCCCGACGCGCTGCACGAAGTTTCGAGCGCGCTGGAAAAGACGCTTGGCGAAGCCGAAAGCGCCAAGCTCGCCTGGCGTCCGCAAGTCATGGTCGCGGTCGAAGAAAGCGACGCCCAGACGCTGTTCAAGCTGATCGACGCGCTCGACGATGACGACGACGTCCAGACCGTCTGGGGCAATTACGAAGTCTCCGACGAAGTCATGGAGAAACTGGGCTGATCCGAGGCTAGCGGGGCGAAAGAAAGAAATAAGCCCCTCCCCCTTGGGGGAGGGGTTGGGGTGGGGAAAGCGGCAAGAGTGACAAATCCCGCAACCCTAACCACCCACGCCCGACACATGCGCAACAACCCCACCGAATGGGAAAAGCGCCTCTGGCGCCATCTGTCCAACTCCCAACTCAGCGGCTATAAATTCCGCCGCCAGTCGGTGATCGGCCCGTTCGTCTGCGACTTTCTCTGCCCCGCAAAGGCGCTGATCATAGAAATCGACGGCGACACCCATGACATGGAATCGGACGCCCGCCGCGACACCACCCTTTCAGAACTGGGCTATCGCACGCTGCGCTTCACCAATGCGGAAGTCCGAAACAATATGACGGGGGTGCTGGAGCATATCCTCGCGACCGCAAACGCAACGCCGGATCGCTGGCCGGGTCGGCCCCACCCCAACCCCTCCCCAAATGGGGAGGGGCTTGATATCGCTACATCATGATCATTCTCGGCCTTGATCCCGGCCTTGGCACGACCGGCTGGGGCGTTATCCGGGCGGACGGGAACCGCCTGTCGCACCTCGGCAACGGTCAGCTCAAAACCGATGCGAAGGAGCCGCTGCCCCGCCGCCTCTCGCATCTCGATTCGATGATCGCTGCGCTGATGGCCGACCACGCCCCCGATACGGCTGCGGTGGAGGAAGTGTTCGTCAACACCAATCCGCAAACCACGTTGAAACTGGGTCAGGCGCGCGGCGTGGTCATCTGCGCCGCCGCGCGCACCGGCATAGAGGTCGGCGAATATGCCGCGCGGCTGGTCAAAAAATCGGTGGTCGGCGTCGGCAATGCCGAAAAGCCGCAGGTCCATGCCATGATCCAGCGCCTCCTTCCCGGCGTTAAAATCGCCGGAGCCGACGCCGCCGACGCGCTCGCCGTCGCCATCTGCCACGCCCACCACCTCGCCAGCGCCCGGCGGGTGAAGGTGCGCTGACTCTCCTTCCGGGGCCCACCTAATTACGTCTCCGAACCTGCGGGCCGGTGTGCCTCGCCGCACCGGGCTCCGGTCAGGCGAGCACGATTGCCGCGCTTGAAATGTAAAACGATCGTTTTACATGGGTCGCATGACCGATACCGACGCTATCCTCTCCGCTGCCGAAAAGCTGCTCGACCGCAACGGCTTTTCCGCCACCAGCATCGACCGCCTGACCGATGCCGCCGGAGTGTCGAGCCGCACCTTTTACAAACATGTCGGAAGCCGTCAGGCGCTGATCGCCGCGATTCTCGACGCGCGGGCAAAGCGGTTTCTCGCCGCCATGCCGCGCACCGGCACGGACGCGCTATTCGCCGCGCTTGGCGACTGGTTCGAAACGCAAGGGGCCAATGGCTGCTTCTTCCTGCGCGCCGCGCGCGAGATTGGGGAGGGCGACGCCCGCGCGCAAACCCGGCTGACGGCACAGAAGCAACAGACGCTCGACCTGATCGGCGATTGCGTGGCCAGCGATCTCGGCCGACGCGACGATGCGCTTGCCGGGCAAATCCTGATCCTGTTCGAAGGCGCGACGCATGCCGCGGTCTATCGCGGCAGAGCGGCAGTGGCCGATGCGCGGGCGGCCGCCGCCACGCTCCTCGCTGCCGCGCATATCCGGTCGGGCGCAGCGTATGCGTGATCGCACCTGGCCGCTCATCGCCGGCGGCTTTGCCCTGATCGCGGTCTGCTACGGCTTTGCCCGCTTCGCCTTCGGCTTATTCCTCCCTGCAATCGCTGCGGAACTGTCGCTCTCTGCCTCGTTCAGCGGCCTGATCGCCGGGGGCTCGTTTTTCGGCTATTGCGTCGCGATCCTTGTTTCGGCGCGGCTCACCCAACGGATCGGACCGCGCGGCGTGGCGGTGCTTGCCGCAGGCATAGCGGCGCTCGGCATGGCCGGGATCGCACTTGCTCCCAATGGTGTCGCGCTGGGCGCGGCGGTGCTGTTCGCCGGGACGAGTACCGGACTTGCCTCGCCCCCGCTCGCCGCTGCGGTCGCCCTGCGTATCGCCCCGACTGCGCAGGAGCGCGCCAACAGCATCATCAATGCCGGGACCAGCGCGGGGGTCGCATTGTCGGCACCCGCGGCGCTGTTTCCCGGCAGCGACTGGCGGCTTTGTTTTGCCGGGTTCACGGGGTTTGCGCTCGTCGAAACCGGGGTGGTCCTACTGGTCGTGCCGAAGGGTAAGGGCGCAGCGAAGCGACCTCTCCGGCCTTTCTTCACCCCTGATCTGAAACGCCTGTCACTCGCGGCATTTCTGACGGGCGCGGCAAGCACTGCGATCTGGTCGTTCGGTGGTTCGATCATCGCGCAGACGCTCGGATGGTCGGGCGCACGGATCGACTATCTGTGGTTCGTCATCGGCGTTTTCGGGCTCGTGGGAAGCGGGTGCGGCAGTGTGGTTCGCCGCTTCGGTCTCATCGCGACGCATCGCACGGCGCTTCTGATGGCTGCATTTGCCATTGCCATGCTTGGCCTCCTCCCTTCGCCGCTCGCGGCAATGGCGGCGGGAGGGTTGTTCGGCGCCGCCTATATCGGCCTGTCCAGCGTCTATCTGCTCTGGGGCGTCGCTGCGCTGCCCGACCGACCAGCAACCGCGCTTACCATCGGCTTTCTCGCACTGGCGGCGGGGCAGGTCGCGGGGGCACCGCTGTTCGGCGCGTTGCTGGAGCAATGCGGGGTCGCTGCATCCAGCGTCGTTTTTGCATTGCTTGCCCTTTCGCCGCTTTTCGTGCGACGTCGACCCTGAGGCGATCGCTTTCCGGCTTTCCTACACACCCCCGTTCCGTATATGTACCGCCGGTGATGATGAACGCCGCTCGCCGCTCTCCGCTTATGTGTTGCTGTCACCCGCTCTGTGGGCAAGGGGCAGGGAGGGGGGACCTGGTCTCAACTTCCACAACTTCCGGAGCACCGGCATGATCGCGCATCTGAAAGGACGGCTCGAATCGAGCGGCGCCGATCATGCGGTGATCGATGTCAACGGCGTCGGCTATCTGGTCGGTGCCTCGGCACGGACGCTCGACGCGCTTTCGGCGCATGGCGAGTTCGTCACGGTTCACACCGAAATGCTGGTGTCGGAGGATTCGATCCGGCTGATGGGCTTTGCCACGGCGGACGAACGCGACTGGTTCCGCCTGCTCACCAGCGTTCAGGGGGTGGGTGCGCGCGTCGCGCTTGCCATCCTCTCGACTCTCTCTCCCGATGAAGTCCATTCGGCGGTGGCGAAGGGCGACAAGGCGATGGTCGCGCGCGCCAATGGCGTCGGCCCCAAACTCGCCCAGCGGATCGTCAATGAACTGAAGGACAAGGTCGGCGCGATCGCCTTCGCGCCCGTCGGCGGCACCGGGATGCCGGTCGCGGGCGCAGCCGCCGATGCGGTATCGGCGCTGCTCAACCTCGGCTTCAAACCGAATGAAGCGGGCAGCGCAGTGAAAGCGGCGGAAGAAGAGCTGGGCGACGGGGCCAGCTTCGACGCGCTGGTCCGCCTGGCGCTCAGAAAGGCGGCGAAATGACCGGCGTGCAACCGGCCGGGATTATGCCGCTTCCGATTCGTCGCTCGGCCGATCGATGCCAAGCAACTCGCGCATCCGCCACCCGTCGGCCGCCCAGTTGCGGTCGCCGTCGCGGCGCTCCGCCGGAACCGCCGGCGCAGTGGCAAGATGCGGGAGCAGCTCGGCTTTTTCGCGCGCCACCCGTTCCTCCAGCCCGTGCGTCATCAGCCGCATATGCGCGCAATAGCCGGCCCAGTCAGCTTCAACCGCCTCCGGCGTCCAGCGTTCGCTATAGGCCAGAAAAGCCTCATACATCTGATGCGCTTCGGCCGAATAGCGTTCGGCGACCGCAACGACCGCAGGGTCCGGATGCAGGCGAAGGCGGCTATAGACGATCCGGTCCTTCAGCGGCAGGTGACGCATCAGCCCTCGCGCAAAGCGCCAGCGTATCTCGGACAAGGCCGCGCGTTCCGGCGGCTCGCAGCGCGCGCATATTGCGCAAAGCGCCCGAAGCGCATCGCCCAGCGATTCCTGATCGGCCAAGAGGCGGTTTACTGTATACATATGTCCTCCGTCGGCCCCTGCATAAGGCACTATTTGTTAACGTTTCATGTTCGCTTCGGCTCGACAGCCTTTGCACCGGGCCGCTACGGAACGGCGTATGAATGATGCCGATCGCGTTTTGACCAGCCAGCGCAAGCCGGAGGATGTCGATGCTGCGCTGCGTCCCAAAAGCCTCGATGAATTTATCGGGCAAAAGGGCGCGCGGGAGAATCTGCGCGTGTTCATCGAAGCGGCGCGTTCGCGCGGCGATGCGCTCGACCATGTGCTGTTCTTCGGCCCGCCGGGCCTCGGCAAGACGACGCTCGCGCAGATCATGGCGCGCGAAATGGGGGTGGGCTTTCGCGCGACCTCCGGCCCGGTGATCGCCAAATCAGGCGATCTCGCCGCGTTGCTCACCAATCTGGAGGATGGCGATGTCCTCTTCATCGACGAGATTCACCGGCTCGCCCCGGCGGTCGAGGAAGTGCTCTATCCGGCGATGGAGGATCGCGCGCTCGACATCATGATCGGGGAGGGGCCGTCGGCGCGCAGCGTGCGGATCGACCTGCCGCGCTTCACGCTGGTCGGCGCGACCACCCGGCAGGGACTGCTCACGACTCCGCTGCGCGATCGTTTCGGGATCCCGGTGCGGCTCAATTTCTACACCGTCGATGAACTCGAACTCGTCGTCACCCGTGCCGCGCGGCTGCTCGACCTGCATATGGAAAGCGACGGCGCACGCGAAATCGCCCGGCGTTCGCGCGGCACGCCGCGTATTGCCGGACGGCTGCTGCGCCGCGTTCGCGACTTCGCCAATGTTGCGGGTGCCGCCAGTGTGGACGCGAAGATCGCCGATGCGGCGCTCAACCGGCTGGAGGTCGATTCGCTGGGGCTGGACGCGATGGACCGGCGCTATCTCAACATGATCGCCGATATCTATCGCGGCGGCCCGGTGGGGGTGGAGACCATCGCGGCCGGCCTTTCCGAACCGCGCGACACGATCGAGGAAGTGATCGAGCCCTATCTGATCCAGCTCGGGCTGGTCGCCCGCACCGCGCGCGGGCGCTGCCTTAACGGTCCGGCGTGGAAACATCTCGGCATCGCCCCGCCGCCGGGCGTTCAGGACGGGCTGTTCGACGTATGAATCAGGAAATCGGGCCGTGGCGCGCATGCAGCAGTGCGGTGACCGCAATGCCGGTCAGAATGCCGATAACCGTACCGCTGAGCACGTCGCCCCAGGTGGTTTCGGGAAACAGCGAATGGCCCATGGCCATCGCCGATGCGACGATCGAAGCGCCTGCCGCCGCCAGGATCGCGGCCAGATATGTTGATCGTTTTGACATTGCTGCTTTTCCTCGCTCCGGGAAAAGATAAAGCATTAACCATGTTTTGGATCAATATCGTGTGCGACGACGGTGACGCGGTACGGGGCTGCGATGAATCGCCTTTCCCCGCCGGGTCGGCTGGGCTAACCCGTTGCGTTCATGACAGTAAGTGATCAGGACATTCCCGTCGGAGGCCGGTTCGCAGCGCGCGAACATCGCTTTCCGGTGCGTGTTTATTTCGAGGATACGGACCTTTCGGGAATCGTCTACCACGCCAACTATCTGCGCTATATGGAGCGCGCCCGTTCGGACATGCTGCGCCTGCTCGATATTGATCAGCGCACTGCGTTCGAGAGCGGGGAGGGCGCTTATGCGGTGCGCGGGATCGATCTTGCCTATCTCAGCCCCGCCCGGCTCGACGATGCGCTGCTGGTGGTGAGCCATCTGACAAAAGTCCGCGCGGCTGCCGTTGATATTCATCACACGGTCATGCGCGGGGAGGACATTCTGGCGCGCGCCGGCGTTCAGGTGGCGTTTGTCGCGCCTTCGGGCCGGCCGCGGCGGCAACCCGCGTCCTGGCTCGCTGCGTTCGAACCGATGATCTGGAAGGGAAACTGACACTCGATGGACCTGGCACTCAACACCGACGCTGCGACGCTTTCGCCCATCGCCCTGTTTCTTCAGGCCGACTGGGTCGTGAAGCTGGTGATGCTGGGCCTGCTCTTCGCGAGCATCTGGACCTGGACGGTCATCTTCACCTTTCTGTTCCGCCTCGGCGGGGTGCGCAAATCGATCGACCAGTTCGAAAAGGAATATCGCGCCGCCGACGATATCGACGCCTTCTACCGGATGCGCGGCGATGCCGACACGTCGGTGGCGCGCGTGTTCGCGGCGGGCGTCAACGAATGGCGCCGATCGACCAAGCGTGCCCCAATCGATCGCGAGGGGACGCGTGAGCGGCTCGGCACGGTAATGGGCGCCGCCGTCGCGACCGAAGTCGACCAGCTCGCCGACCGGCTCAACATCCTTGCCACGGTCGGATCGGTCGCGCCCTTTGTCGGCCTGTTCGGCACGGTGTGGGGCATTATGCGCAGCTTCACGGCGATTGCGGGCGAACAGAGCACATCGCTTGCGGTCGTTGCGCCGGGCATTGCGGAGGCGCTGTTCGCGACCGCCATCGGCCTGTTCGCCGCGATTCCCGCAGTGATTGCGTACAACCGCTTCAGCCATCGCATCAACTCGGTCGAGGCGCGGCTGAACCGCTTCGCCGACGGCTTCCATACGACGCTCAGTCGTCAGCTCGACGCGGGCGAGTAACCGACATGGCGATGCAGCTTCCTTCGTCGCGGGGGCGCGGCAGGCGGACGCCGATGGCCGAAATCAACGTGACGCCGCTTGTCGACGTCATGCTGGTGCTGCTCATCATCTTCATGGTGACCGCGCCGCTGCTGACCGCCGGGGTGCAGGTCAACCTGCCCGACAGCCGCGCAAAGCCGCTCGATCAGGAGGCGAAGCCGGTCCAGATTTCGATTGATGCCGACGGGCGCATCTATGTCGATCAGGATGAGGTGACTGAGGGGATCCTGCCGGATGTTCTCGCAAAGCGCGCCAAAGGGCCGGACGGCGAACCGCCGCGCGTCTTTCTGCGCGCCGACCGTTCGCTCGGCTATGGCAAGGTGATGCGCGTGATGGGCGAGCTCAATCGTGCCGGCATGAACAAGGTCGCGCTGGTCACCACGGGCGAAGATCAGCGGTGAAGAAGGGGACGCCATGACTCGTGGCGAAGCAGGCGCGCTCGCCGGTGCCGCGATCCTTCATGCCGCTTTGTTCGGCCTGTTGTCGCTTGGCCTGCGCGAGCAGTCGAGCCCTATGGAGCTCAACTCGAAATCGATCGACGTGTCCATGGTCGATGAAGTCGCGATGCAGTCCGCCGCGCCGTCCTCGATCGAACCCCCCGCCGAATCGATCGCGCCCGATATCGGGAAGCCCAGCGACGCACCGCCGCCGTCGAGTGCTTCGATGAGCGATCCCACCCCCGAATCGCCCGCTCCGGAAAAGGCACCGGCCAGCAAACCGTCTGAAACGCCTGCGCCGGAAAAGCCCAAGCCGGCTTCCGACAAATCGTCGGACAGCAAGACCGCCTCGCGCAAGGAATCGAGCCGCAAGACCGAAAAGAGCGCGCCGACCAAGTCACAGGGCAAAAGCGCTAATGCGAAGCCCGAAAAGCCGCGCGGATCGCGGCTCGGCGATGATTTTCTGAAGGGCATTGCCGATAACAGCAAGGGCAAGGCAGTGACGCCGCGCGCCCAGAATATCAGCGGGGTGGTCGTGGCCGGACTTGCCGATGCCATCCAGCGTCAGGTGCAACCGTGCGCCAATCGCATCACCAATCCCGGCCCCGGGGCGAACGAGATCACGTCGAAAATCCGGATTCAGATGAATCGCGACGGCTCGCTCGCCGCCAAACCGCAGTTGCGCGGCCAGTCGGGTGTGGACGGCGAAAATCGCCGCTATGCGCAGCGCGTCGCCGAACTCGCCATGAGTGCATTCATTGCGTGCGCGCCCTATGACCTCCCGGCCGAATTTTACGATGTGAACGGTCAGGGCTGGAAAGACATTATTCTGAACTACAAGCTGCCCGGATGAGGGCACGATGCGGAGGACAAAGATGCACAGGCTAATCGGAAAGGTAGCGCTTGCCCTTGCGCCCTTCGCGGCGCTGGTGGCGGCCGGACCGGCTGCGGCACAGGTCGAGGTGGATGTCGTCGGCGGCATTTCCGCGCCGATGCCGATCGCCATTCCCGCCATGCCGGCCGTCGCACCGGCGAACACCGCGGCGGGCAATACGGTCGAACTCGGTAAGCAGCTCGCGCAGGTCATCACCAATGACCTTAAAAAATCAGGCCTCTTCCGCCCGCTGGGGCCGGACCTGCTGCGCCCGGTTTCCTTTGATCAGGTGTCGGCGCCTGCCTTTGATTATTGGGGTACGACCGGCGCGCAGTCGCTGGTTCAGGGGTATGTTCGCGCCAATGGCGACGGCACGCTGACCGTCGGTTGCTATCTCTATGACGTGTTCGCGCGCAACGAGCTTACCCGGCAGGGCTTTGTCGTTCAGCCCGCCGACTGGCGCCGCGCCGCGCATAAATGCGCCGATACGGTCTATACCCGGCTGACCGGCGAAGGCCCGTATTTCGACAGCCGCATCGTTTATGCGTCGGAAACCGGGCCGAAAGATCATCGTATCAAACGGCTCGCGATCATGGATCAGGACGGTGCCAATCACCGCTTCCTGACCAATGGCCAGTCGATCGTACTGACGCCGCGCTTCGCGCCCAATCAGCAGACGATCGTGTATATGAGCTATGAAGGGCAGCGGCCGACCATCTATGCGTATGACCTGAATACCGGCCGCTCGCGCAAACTGGTGTCGAGCAACCATCTCGCCTTCGGGCCGCATGTTTCGCCCGATGGCCGCTGGGTGGTCTTCACCATGTCGATCGGCGGCAATGCCGATATCTATCGCGTGCCGATGTCGGGCGGAGCGCCGCAGCAACTGACCAATACGCCGGGTATCGATACAGGCGGCAGCTTCTCGCCCGACGGAACGCAGATCGTGTTCGAAAGCGATCGTTCGGGCAGTCAGCAGCTTTACGTGATGAACGCCGACGGTTCGAACCAGCATCGCATCAGCTTTGGCGGCGGACGCTATGCGACGCCGATGTGGAGTCCGCGCGGCGACCTGATCGCCTTTACGAAGATGACGGGCAATTTCCGCATCGGCGTGATGAGCCCGTCGGGCGGCAATGAGAAGCTGCTGACCGACGGATGGGGCGATGAGGGGCCGAGCTGGTCGCCCAATGGCCGCGTCATCACCTTCTTCCGTAACGGTCGCGGATCGGGCAATGCAGAAATCTGGTCGGTGGATCTTACCGGGGTGAATGAGCGTCATATTCCGACGCCGCTTGGCGGCTCCGACCCGAACTGGGGCCCATTGCGGCCCTGAAACGTTTAGAGAGGCTCGTACCGTGCGTCTTTCCCGCAGAGGGAGCGGGAAGAAGATCGATAAAAGGAGAAGCGATCATGGCAAATATGACTGCAAAACTGGCAATCGCCGCCGCGCTCGTTGCGACCGCGGGTTGCGCGAAAAAGCGTCCCGAAGTGCTGCCGCCTGCACCGGCGGAAACCGCGCCGACCCCGACGCCGCAGCCGACCGACAACAGCAATATGGTGCAGCCGGGCAGCGCGCAGGATTTCAAACAGACGGTGATCGACGATACGATCCACTTCGCGCTCGATGCCTATGACATCGATCCCGAAGCGCGCCGTATCCTCGACAGTCAGGCGCAGTGGCTGGTGAAATATCCCAACACGCGGATCACGATCGAAGGTCATGCCGACGAACGCGGCACGCGCGAATATAACCTCGCGCTCGGCGATCGCCGTGCGACATCGGCGGCAAATTATCTGATCGCGCGCGGGGTCAATGCTTCTCGGATCAACACGATCAGCTATGGCAAGGAACGCCCGATCGCGCTGGGTTCGAACGAAGCGGCGTGGGCGCAGAACCGCCGTGCGGTGACCGTCGTCATCGAATAATATTCTCCCCCGCAACGGGCGGAAAGGACGCCGCCGGGGCCATGCGCTCCGGCGGCGTCTTTGCGTTGCAGAGAAAGCCGGTCGATTCCGATTGACCCGACATCAAATCGATATAAATATGATATCATATTTATGGAGGTTGCGATGGTTGATTCGATTGCCCGTCCCCATGCCCTGCGCACATCTGCCGAGCGTCCGGCATCGACCGTGAACGGCTACATCATGCTGCTGGTCGGATTGTTCTTTCTTGCTCTGATCCCGATCGGCGTGATGCAGGCGATGCATCTGAACGGCTTCGGTGCGCTGCTGATCGCCGCCGGTGCGGCGGGTGTCCTGTTCGTGGCGTTCGGATTTTATCTGCTGCAACCCAATCAGGCAGCGGCGATCCTGTTGTTCGGGGATTATCGCGGCACCGACCGCGCCACCGGGCTGCGCTGGGTCTGGCCATGGATGACGCGCAAGACGGTGTCGGTACGCGTCTACAACACCACCTCTGAACGGCTGAAGGTCAACGATCTTCGCGGCAATCCGATCGAAATCGCCTCAAACGTCGTCTGGCGCGTGTCGGACACCGCGCAGGCGCTGTTCGACGTCGATGATTACAAACAGTTCGTGAACATTCAGATCGAAAGCGCGGTGCGCGTAATCGGTTCGCGCTACCCCTATGACGATTTCACGCATCAGGAAAAAACGCTCCGCAATGATTCCGGCTATGTCAGCGACGAACTGCGCGACGAGTTGCAGGACCGGGTGGCGGTCGCGGGCATCTTTATCGACGAATGCCGCCTGACGCATCTGGCCTATGCGCAGGAGATCGCACAGGCGATGCTGCGCCGCCAGCAGGCCGAAGCGGTGATTGCCGCGCGTCAGGCGCTGGTCGAAGGCGCGGTGACGATGGTCGAGACAGCGCTCGAACAGCTATCGGCAAAAAATGTCGTCGAGCTGGACGATGAACGCCGCGCGGCGATGGTGTCCAACCTGATGGTCGTGCTGTGTTCGGAGCGCGATACCCAGCCGGTCGTCAATACCGGTACGCTGTACCAATAGGAGTATCGATTGGCGCAGGCTTCCAAAAAGGCGTTTCCGCTGCGTCTCGACCCCGCATTGCACGCGGCGGTCGAGCGGGCGGCGGCGACCGACTTGCGAAGCGTGAATGCCGAAATCGAATGTCTGCTTCGCGAAGCGCTCGCCCGGCGCGGCGTAAAGCTTTCCGAACCGGCGCGGCCCCGGCGCGGGCGCCCGCCGAAAGAAGAAGGAGAAGAGGGATGACAAAACAGTCACACCGCCCCGATCTGGTCGATCGGCTTCAGGCCTCCTATACCGTTCGCCCCGGCTATTGGTTCGCGCAAAAGCGGTTCGGTCTCGGGTCGACACCGGTGACGTGGCAGGGCTGGGCGGTAACGATATTGGGCAGCCTTCTCATCGCAGGCGGGATCGCCTTGCTGCCGGGACTATTCGCCAAGCTTGCATGGGCTATCCCGGTTGCATTCGGCTGGCTGGCGCTCATCTGGCGCAAGACCGATGGCGGCTGGCAGTGGAACTGGGGCCTGAAAAAGCCGGACTGATCCTATCCCAGCGCTTCGTCGAGCAATTTGGCGAGGCGCAGCCCGGCGCGTTCGACCTGCAGCTTCGCCACCGGCACCAGCTCCTTGGTGATGGTGTCATTGTCGAGCTTTGCCACATCAGGGCGCGGGCCGCAGGGATCGCCGCCCATCGCGGTCTTATAGGCGACATCGCGGCTGACTTCCCAATTCTGACGGCTCCAGTCCTCGACGCTTCCCGCCGCGATCTTGTCCTTTTCGGCCTGCGAATATGTGCGGACAATGCTGGGCGGGGTGGTGATTGCCCGCTCGGCCAGCGGCCCGTCCCAGATGCTATGCAGGTTCAGACGGTCGGTCGCATAATCGCCATATTGCGCCTTTTGCCGGTTGCCGCCCAGATCAGCGCGATCGGCGGCATGAAGCGGCTGATGCAGATCGCCGACGAAATGGACCAGAAAGGCAAGCGCCTGCAGCCGCTCGCGCGCCGGAACGCTTTTGTCCTTGAGCAGCTTCATATCCCGTTCGATCTGCGCTGATACGCAATTGCCGTCCTTGCACGCCGATTTCAGGTCGAACGGCTCACAGATATTCACATTCTGATAGTGCCAGGAATAGGCATAGCTGAACCGCTCCCCCAATTGCTTGATGCAATCGGGCCAGACGCTCGCCTGCTCAATCGTCCGCGCCGGACAGGTCGGCGTGTCGAGCAGCTTCGACCGGCGCAGCAGCGCGTCGATCGCCGCGCGGGTATCGGGACGGACGTTCAGGTACGCGATCTTCGCCACGGTTTCGTGGCCGAACTCCCAATAGGCATTGGCGGTGAGGGGGGTCAGGAACGCGAACAGCGCGGCGAACAGGGCAAGCAAACGACTCATGCTCGCCTGTTACTCCGGCTTTGGCGCAACCGGAAGATGGTCCTTCAGCGCACCGCCAGCGTGGCGCCCGGTCGCTGCGGACGGTGGTAGCGCAGCCCGACCAGCGGACGCAGCGGGCGGACCTTCCGCCCGATCAGGTAAAAGGCCCAGCACCCCGCCACGGTCGCCGCGACCAGTGCGGCGAACGCACCGAGGCCGCTTATGCCGTTTCGCAGCAATACCCACATCACCACGACGATGATCGTCTGATGAATGATGTAAAAGGGAAACACCGCCTCGGTCAGCACGGCCCGCCAGCGATGGTCACGATTCCAGAAACGGTCGGCGATCGCGATCAGCGCGACGATCCCGCACCATTGCTGCGTCGCATGGGCGAGCAGATAGGGCCGCACTGCCCAGCGCGCCATGCCATTCGCCCAATGCACTTCGCACCAGACGATAAAGCCATATCCCGCCACCGCCAGCAGCGCGGCAAGCTTTGCCCAGCGGCGTATTGCCTGCATCGCAGGTACCGACCGGGCAAGGCCGATGCCGAACAGAAACAGCGGAAAGTAAGAGAAATGCGCGATATCGTCGCCGACAAAGCTGTGCGTTTCCCCGACCATCGGAAACCAGAAGACATGGACGCAGATCAGCCAGCCAAGCGGCAGGATCAGCATCGCTACAGTTCCGAAAAGCCGGTCAAACACGGCCTGCATCCAGCGCGGTCGCAACAACGCCGTGATGCTCGCCACGACCATGGTATAGAACCACAGATAGGCGACGAACCATAAATGGTTCCAATTGGGGAGCACCATGCCGTCCAGCGTGCCGAAGCGAAAATAATCGGCGGTCCAGAAATGGAAAAAGCCGTCCGAATAATCACGCTGCGTTACCAGCTCGACCCAGGCCTGCGGCGGAACGATTACAGCCATGCCGAACAATAGCGGCACCAGCAGGCGAAAGCTGCGATTGCGCACGAACGGGGCGATACCGCCCGACCGTTCGAGCAATGCCCGGCTGGCAAAGCCGGACACCAGAAACAACAGGCTCAATCGCCACGCGTTGACCGCCAGCATCGGCACCACCGCCCAGTCCGCGATCAGGGGCGATTTGACGTGATAGCCCCAGGGCACGAACACCATGCCGATATGGTAGAGGATGAGCAGGGCGAATGCGCCGACCCGCAGCCAGTCCATCCCGTAATGGCGTTCCAATTCGATTCTCCAACGGCGCCGCAGGGCGGCTCGCCTAGCAGCGCCAGGCCGCTGCCGCCACCCGAAGCGCATTCGGTTCGGGGCAGCGACCGGTCTTCACCGCCTTTCCTCAACGCTTTCGAACGGCTATATGGTTCATTCTGACAGCAAGCTGATTTGCGGGAATTTCTTTCATGTCCGTTCGTCCCTGGCGCGATATCATGCGCCGAAAGAGCCGCGAGATCATGGTCGGCAATGTGCCCGTCGGCGGCGACGCGCCGATCGCGGTGCAGACCATGACCAATACGGTGACGTCTGACGCAAAGGCGACGATCGACCAGATCCGCCGGTGCGAAGAGGCGGGGGCGGACATTATCCGCGTTTCCTGTCCCGATGTCGAAAGCACCACCGCGCTGAAGCAGATCGTGCGCGCCTCGCGCGTGCCGATCGTCGCGGACATCCATTTCCACTATAAGCGCGCGCTTGAGGCGGCGGATGCGGGCGCTGCGTGCCTGCGCATCAATCCGGGCAATATCGGATCGGCGGCGCGCGTTCAGGAGGTGGTGAACGCGGCGAAGGCGAATGGCTGTTCGATCCGCATCGGCGTGAATGCGGGCAGCCTCGAAAAAGATCTGCTCGAAAAATATGGCGAGCCGTGTCCCGAGGCGCTTGTCGAGAGCGCGCTCGACCATATCCGCATCCTCGAAGATCATGACTTCCATGAATTCAAGGTGGCGGTGAAGGCGTCGGACGTGTTTCTTGCCGTCGCTGCCTATCAGGGGCTGGCCGAGGCGACTGATTGCCCGTTGCATCTGGGCATTACCGAAGCGGGCGGGCTGATCGGCGGGACGGTGAAATCGTCGATCGGCATCGGCTCGCTGCTGTGGTTCGGGATCGGCGATACGATCCGCGTTTCGCTTTCGGCCGAACCGGAAGAGGAAGTGCGCGTCGGGTTCGAGATTCTCAAAGCGCTCGGCATCCGCAATCGCGGGGTACGGGTGGTGAGCTGCCCAAGCTGCGCGCGACAGGGGTTCGACGTGATCCGCACCGTGCAGACGCTGGAGGAGCGGCTGAGCCATATCCGCACGCCGATGTCGCTGTCGGTGCTCGGCTGCGTGGTCAACGGTCCCGGCGAAGCCCGGGAGACCGATATCGGCATTACCGGCGGCGGTGCGGGCAAGCATATGGTCTATCTGGCGGGTGTCACCGACCATCATGTCCAGGATGCCGATATGATCGAGCATATCGTCAAGCTGGTCGAGGCCAAGGCTGCCGAGATCGAGGCGGGCGAGGCAGATGCGATGCAGGCTGCCGAGTAATCGATGACTGACATCCGGTTTGCGGCGCGTGGTGATGTGCCGGCTATCCTGCGTTTCGTGAAGGAACTGGCCGCGTTCGAGCGGGAGCCGGATGCGGTGACGGCAGATGTCGCGATGCTGGAGGCTGCGCTATTTGACGAGCGAGCCGCTGAAGCACTGATCGCGGAGCGGGAAGGGGAAGCGGTTGGTTTTGCGCTGTTCTTCCACAATTTCTCGACCTGGGAGGGGCGCAAGGGGCTGTATCTCGAAGATCTGTACGTCACCCCGGCGGCGCGTGGTGCGGGGGTCGGCGAGGCGCTGTTGCGGCGGCTCGCCGCAATCGCGGTGGAGCGCAATTGCGCGCGGTTCGAATGGTCGGTGCTCGACTGGAACGAACCGGCAATCGCATTTTATCGAAAGATGGGCGCGGTCGGGCTGGACGAATGGACCGTGCAGCGGGTGAGCGGCGCGGCGTTGCAGCGGCTCGCGGCGGGCTGACTGAGCCCCGGCGTCAGCGGGGGCGGTGTTCGGTGCCGAGCCCGGACGTGATGAAGATGGCCGCGACCGGTTCATCGACATCGGCGGTGTGCCAGATGCCGGGCGGGTTGATGGCATAGTCGCCGGGTGCCAGCGCCACCTGTGAGCGGGTGCCGTCCGGATGCTCCTGATATAGCGTCATCCGGCCTTCGCTGCAGATCACGACCTCGGCACCGTGGGGGTGCATTTCCCACATCGGCCAGTCTTCGGTGAAGCGATAATGCGACACCAGCCGTCCCTCAGCGCCGTCATCGGCGTGGCGGGCGGCATAGGCTGCATACCATTCCATCCCGGTGAAAAGCGGTTCGGCGCAGGCGGTGCCGCCGCGGCCGAGATGGATGAAGCTTTCTTCCAGACGCGGCATCGCTCGCTCCCGATCGGTCCCGCTGACTGTAGGCGCAGCGGATGTGCCGGGCAAGCGTCAGCCCAGCGCCTGCGCGTCCTGTTTCGCCTGTTCGTTGCGGACGCGGGCTTCGGCGACGCGTTCGGAGCGTTCGGCCATCGCCTTCCATGCAGCTTCGGAGCGCAGGTGGCGGTCGCGGACGCTGTCGAGCGTCGCGGCGGCGGCGGCTTCGTGATCGAGTTCGGCGCGGTTGCGGAAGAGTTCGGATTCAGTGCTCATAATCTTCCCTTCAAATTCCCGTTATACCCCCAAACAAAAAGGGCGGCCCGTTGCCGAGCCGCCCCTTTCAAGCCGTTTAGTCGGCGGGCTGCAGATTGCAGGCCGCGGGCTTGCCGCGGCGGTCATTTTCGAGCTCGTAAGAAACGCGCTGTTCCTTGTCGAGGGTCGCCATGCCAGCCTTTTCCACTGCCGAGATGTGGACGAATGCGTCATCGCCGCCCTGATCGGGCTGGATGAAGCCATAGCCCTTGTCAGCGTTGAAGAATTTTACGGTGCCGGTGAAAGCCATTGGATATTCCTTCTTAGGGACGCGCCGGAGAATCGGGCGTCATCATCGCTAAGCGTAGGGAAAGAAGGATATCGAAGCCGCAAAGCAACAAAAGTCCGTCGATTTGCGACTGTAGCAAGTACGCTTGTACACGCTTTGCCCGGTGCTGGCAAACGCCATATCTCAGACGCGGTGGATCGGGTATTTGCGGATAACGCTGCGGCCCGCCGCGATATCTTCATGCTGCTGAATCCACTCTGCATACAGCCCGGCAAGGCTGGCATGTGCGGCGCCCGCAACGGCGTTGGTCGCGGCGCGTGCCCGTTCGAGGGAAACGCGCTGTCGTTCGCGTAGATAAATGATGTCCATAAATGGCCCCTGTGCTTCGTAAGCGGGAGCGCGATAGTCTCTCCAGCCGTCGGCGCTTACGGATAAGAGCTGCCAACGGTGCAACCCTTATAGCATAGACGGCGTGAAAAGTCGAACGAAGCGCGAACGGGGCTCCACCGCCCGCGCTTCATGTGGGTTAATGGGTGGTGGTGCCGTTAAGTTCTTCGCTGCGATGGTCGAAGCCGGGGGAGGGGCGGGTTGCGGGGCGAAGCGCTTCGCGATCGGCCTTTGTTACCTTTGCGGTGGGATCGGGGCGGAAGTCCGCTGGCGCGCGGGTCGAACCGTCGGGATGCCGGTCGCCGGTGAGATCGGGCGCGGCATGCCCCTCCGACGGACGCCGCGCGCGCCGCCACAGCGCAACGCCGCCCGCCAGAATGGCACCGGTCGTAAAGACGCTGAGCCCGAGCAGCGCGGTGCGGGTGCGGCGGTAAAAAGCGGCAGGCTTCGCGGTGGAACGGGCGTTCGGCATTGCTGGTGTCCTTCGGTTCAATGGGTTGCGGGAAGAACGAGGAGGAGGGGGTGGCGGTTCCGGCGCGCGCACCGCAGGATTAGCGCAGCTAATCCAAGGCGCGCGGAAGCCCGCGCGGCGCGCCCGGCCAGCGCGGCGCAGCCGCGTCTGACGGCATCGGATTCACTCCGATGCCGGGGCAGCGTGGATCGGAAGTTGTGGAAGTTCACACTACGTCCCCCCTCGATCCCCCATCCCGGCAGCGAATGGCGCACAGGCGGGTAGCGCGACGCGGATCAGGCGACGTGGGAACCGGGCAGTGGTCTGAGCCCGTAGTTTCTACCATTTACGAGTAGAGCCTTGGGCCGTTTTGATGCCCTTCACTGGGCGTGATGGCAACAACCGTATTGGGG
>NZ_SNWD01000012.1 GCF_004361835.1 Stakelama pacifica | reverse complement strand
ATAATGGCACCGAGCTGACCAGCATGGCGATCCTGCGCTGGTCGAAGGAGCGCAATGTCGAGTGGCACTACATCGCGCCGGGCAAGCCCTATCAGGGGACCGGTGAGAGGATGGTCGAAAACGTACGCTAAGCGTTCTGGCTTTGCTGGTGAAGGCGAAGCGGCCTGAAACGCTCACGGGGTTTGTCGATTTCGCCCCAGAGATAGTCGCCGGTGAGACCGACATGCTCCCAGCCCAGCGGGGCGACGTGGGCGAGCATTTGGTCGGGCACGTCGATACCGTTTCCACGTAAATGCCGGACGGCGCGATCAAGATAGACGGTATTCCACAGCGTGACGGCCGCGGTGACCAAGGTCAGGCCCGAAGCGCGATGGCGCTGGTTCTCGAAAGTGCGGTCGCGCAGTTCGCCGAGCCGGTTGAAGAAGATGGCGCGGGCAAGCGCGTTGCGGGCCTCGCCCTTGTTGAGGATGCTGCCGGTGCGGCGTCGTTGCTCGGGATCGTCGAACCAGTTGAGCATGAACAAGGTGCGTTCAACCCGCCCGATCTCGCGTAAACTCCGGGCGACGGGGTTCTGGCGCGGGAAGCCCGCCAGCTTGCGCAGCATGACCGAGGCGCTGACGGTGCCAGCGCGGATCGAGGCTGCGAGGCGCAGCGTCTCGTCCCAGTTCTCCTCGATCGCGCGTACGTTGACTGGCCCGGCGACGAGCGGGCGCAGCGTTGGCCAGGAATCGAGCGGCAACAGACCGTATAGCCGGCGTTCGTTGAGGTCGCGGATGCGCGGCGCAAAGCGGAAGCCGAGCAGGTGGCACAGGCCGAAGACGTGATCGACCGCGCCAGCAGTGTCGGTCGCATGCTCGCGGATGACCAGTTCGCTCTCATGGTCGAGCAGGCCGTCAAGGACGTGCGCGGCCTCACCGGCATTGGCGGCGATGACCTTGGTGTGGAACGGGGTGAAGCGATCGGTGACATGGGTGTAGAACAGCACGCCGGGTTCGGTGCCGTAGCGGGCGTTGCGATCGGCGCGAGCCTCGCCCTGACCGCCGGCGCGGAAGAACTGCCCGTCCGACGACGATGTGTCGCCCGGTCCCCAGACCGCCGCAAGCGGATGCGCGGTGTGGCAGTCGACGATCGCCGCCAGCGCCGACAAATAGGTTTCGTCCCGGACATGCCATTCGGCAGTCCAGCGCAGGCGGGCCAGCGTCAATCCGCGCGAGCTCTCCGCCATACGCCCGAGGCCCAGGTTGGTCGCATCGGCGAGGATCGCACCCATCAGCGCCGATGGGTCGGAGGCGGGTGCGCCGCTGCGCGCATGGACGAAGCGATCGGTGAAGCCCGACCATGCGGCCACCTCGACCAGCAGGTCAGTGATGCGGACGCGCGGCAGCATCGCGTAGAGCCGCGCCTTCAGCGCCTCGGCATCGTCGGACGGGGATCGCCGGATCGGTGATATGAGCAACTGCCCGCGCTCGATCGTCACGTCGACCAGTTCGCCAGCTGCGGCTCCGCGTTCCACCTCGGTCATGCGCCGCGCCAGCAGGGTGCGATGTTCCTCGTACCATTCGGGAAAGTCGGTCGGTACAGCCAGGCGCAGATCGCCACTGGCGCGCATGGCCTCGAAGGCGGGCACCGGCAGCTGATAGTCGTCGAGCGTGCGATAGGCGCGGCTGCCGTCCACCCAGATACTGCCCGAGCCGAGCCGTTCGCGCAGGTGGACGATCACCGCGATCTCATAGGCGCGCCGGTCGATCGCTCCTTCCGTCGGTTGCACCACCTTGCGCCAGCGCGGCTTGATGAAGCTGGTCGGCACCCGCTTCGGCAGGACCGAACGTCCGTCGCGGTACATCGTTCGCAATACCTCGATTGCGCCGAGCAGCGGATCGCCCGATCGTGCGGTGCGGAAGGTAAAGGCGGCGAGGAAGGTCGGGGAGAACCGTCGCACGGCGGGATAGCGCTCGACCACTTCCTCCAGGCCATCATCTGCCGCGCGCGTCAGATCCTCGGCGAAGCGGATGCTGCGTTCTAGCTTATCCCAGCCCACCTGGGCGTCAATCGTGCGGAAGACATCGCGCCCACTCGCACGGGCATCGACCAGCAGGCGACCGAGCCGGGCATGGAAGCGCGCGGTGTCCTTCAACATCCGTGCCTGGCCGAGCAGCCGGTCGGACCGGGTGCGGTCGGCGCGGCGGAACAGCCCACCGACCATCTTCTCGACCATGACCAGCGCGGCGTCGGTTAGCGCTGCCTCCATCTCTATCATGGAAGCGATGAGCATCGCGAGCCGGCGCGGGCGTTCGAGACGCCGCAGGTGCTGTGCGGTGGCGATGCCGGCGGTTCGCGCGATGACGGCATAGCGGGCGGCATGGATGCGCCGTGCCCGATCGGCCACGATCCCGATGTCGCGCACCATGTCGAGCCGTTCGACGATCCCCTTCAGGTTGGCGGCCGATGGTGCTTCCGGCCACTCGCGTATCCACCCGAGTCGGGTACGGCCGCGGTCGTCGGAGCCGATCAGATGGTCGAGCGCGGCTTCCTGCTCGGCCGAACAGTCGCGGATCAGATTGGCATGGGCTGCCTTGCGCGCCCGTGTCCGCACAATGAGCGCGAGCCGTTCCAGCGTCGATGCCGCCGGCAGCACGATACGATCCGTCCGAAGGCGATCGACCATCCCGGTGACTATCGCTTCGCCCCTATCGGTCGAGGCCGCGATCTCCGATCCCAGCGCCAGCATAGCTCGCACTTCCACCCGCGCGAAGGCACGCAGACCGAGCAGGGCTTCGATCTCGGCACGGTGTTCGCGCAGCGTCGTGAGGCGCATGGCATAGCCGGTGAAGTCGTTCGCCTCGCATCCGATCTGGTCGGCGAGCAGCGCCAGCATGGTGTCGGGCACGTTCTCGCCCATTAGCAGCCCGCGCCCAGGATGGCGCAGGTAGCAGAGCTGCACCGCATAGCCGATCCGGTTGGCCCCGCGACGACGTCGCGCCACCTGCACCAGATCGTCGGGACCGAGCGTGTAGAGCCGTTCGATCGTCGCACGATCGAGAGGCGGATCGAAGATCGCCGCACGCTGTGCTGGCGACAGGATAGTCTTGGTCGGCATTGGTGTCCTGTTCGTCACGAAACAGGAAAGCAGACCTGTTCACGGAGCATAGACCAGAAGACGGGTTATGTGACACAATGTAGATCGATGACGAAGCGATCCCGCTCCGTCACGCGAACGGACGTATATGTGACAACACAGATCGGCTATGCACGAGTGTCTAAGGCAGACGGCAGCCAGGTCCATGACCTCCAGCGTGACGCACTGGTCGCGGCCGGCGTCGATCCCGACCACATCTATGAGGACGCCGCATCGGGCCGGCGTGACACGCGCCCCGGTCTCGATGCCTGCCTCAAGGCGCTGCGGCGCGGCGATACGCTGGTCGTGTGGAAGCTCGACCGGTTAGGGCGCGACCTGCGCCATCTCGTCAACCTGGTTGGCGAGCTGACGAAGCGACAGATCGGCCTCAAGGTGCTGGCGGGCGAAGGCGCGTCGATCGACACCACTACCGCCAACGGCCGGCTGATCTTCGCGATCTTCGCCGGCCTCGCCGAGTTCGAGCGCGAGTTGATCGTCGAGCGCACCCGCGCCGGACTCGCCTCCGCCCGCGCACGGGGTCGGCACGGCGGACGGCCTTTCAAAATGACGCCTGCCAAGCTGCGTCTCGCCCAAGCAGCCATGGGAAAGCCGGAAACCAAGGTCGCCGAACTATGCGCCGAACTCGGTATCACGAGGCAAACGCTTTATCGTCACGTCACACCAAAAGGGGAGATCAGGGCAGATGGGGAAAAGCTTCTCGCCCGCAAGGCGCGGTCAGTCACATAACCTATGACATTCTCGAAAAATCTGGCTTTTGTCTTTATCGGTGGAGAGCATCAGGTCTTGCACCTGGCGCCCGTGGCCGCTGCGATCAGCCTGCGTCATCCCAATATAGCCGTTGAATGCATTTGCGCCGATGAACGCACGGCCACCGCTTTGCTCAAGGTTGCCGAGACCATGGGCGCAGGCACGATGAAGGTAACGCAAATTACGTGGCCCTGGGCAAGCAGGATGGCGGCCCGATTGACGGGCATTCAATCGTCGGCGAAAGGCCCCTTGCTGGCGAAGATCCGATGGTTGCTCCGGAATTCACATGCAATCATCGTTCCGGAGCGCACCTCCGCGGCTTTGCGGTGTTTGGGATGGCGCCGCCCGCTCATACATTTTCGTCACGGGGCTGGCGATCGCGCGCCGTCTTCGGAAGTGAGGCTGCGCGCCTTCGACTTCATCTTTGTCGCCGGGCAGAAGGATATCGAGCGAGCGGTAGCGCAAGGCATCGACAGGAAAAAGCTTTCAGCAGTCGGCTACATAAAGATGGATTATTTGCGAACCATGCCTGCCGGATCGCGATTGTTCGATAATGATCGACCGATCGTCGTCTACAATCCCCATTTTGATCGCTCCATCTCGTCAATCAGTCTGGCTCGGGACGTCATCGCCCGCTTTCGCGAGCAGGAGCGATTTAATCTGATCTTTGCGCCTCACATCCGCGCTTTCGAGAACCTGGATGCGGTCTCCCGGGCGAAATGGCAGAAGCTTTCAGAGCCAGGACACATCATTGTGGATCTCGATTCACCCAGGCTCTTCGACATGACCTACACGCGGGCCGCCAGTATTTATCTGGGTGACATGTCGAGCCAGCTATACGAATTCCTTACAACGCCCCGGCCGGTGGCGTTCCTCAATGCACATGGTGCAAACTGGAAGGACGATTCACGCTACGCTGGTTGGCATCTGGGGGAGGTCGGGTCCGGAACTGACGATGTTCTCGATGTGATCGACCGGGCGTTCGCACGACATCCTGAAAGGGTCCAAAAGCAGTCGGAGGCGGTGGCGTTGGCCTTCGGTGACTACGAAGGTGCGATCACACGTGCTGCAGGGCAATTGCGGCAAGCCTTCAATCGTCGCGATCCGCTTAGCGTACGTTTTTGACCATCCTCTCACCGCCCCCCGACAAGCGCGTGTTGGGTGCTGTTATTGCAGTTGGCGCAGCGCTGGCGTCCTCCCACGCCGGCCTTGCGGCGCGCAGGTGGTCCATGCGGCGTTTTGGCCAGACCGGCACCGGCTTTGTCGAGGATGCGATCGTCTTCGGCAGCGGCTTAGCCGTTAGCAATCCTTCCCTGGTCTCGCATCAGGCTTGATCGTTCCTACTGGGCTTAGCGTCAGATCGAGAAGACCAAGGGCCTCGCCCAATACTTCATTGCTGGGATTCATCCCCTTCTCCCTCCGCGCCGATCCCATTCTGCGCCGACGCCGGAATATGTCGGTAGAGTGTAGGTATCGACACGCCGATCGCCGGCGCGACTTCACGCGCCGCATCACCGTCTTTAGCCCAAGACTTGCTGCCGATCGAGCGCAAGAACCGGGTCTGAGGCCGGCCTCACCAGCCACGGCACCGAACTGAAAATCGCCGAGCATTACACCGACACCAGCGGGGCGACCGATCATGTCTTCGCCCTGTGCGCCATGCTGGGATTTCGTTTCTGCCCGCGCTTGCGCGACTTTCCCGACAGACGGCTCGCGCCGATCGCGCCGGTCACGGCCTATCCGTCCATCACCCCGCTGTTGGGCAAGCGTATCCGCACCGACATCATCGGCGAGCAATGGGATGACGTGCTGCGCCTCGTAGGATCGATCAAGGCCGGCCACGTCGCCCCATCAATCATGCTCCCGAAGCTCGCCGCCTATGAGCGGCAGAACCAGCTCGACGTCGCGCTACAGGAAATCGGCAAGATTGAGCGGACGCTGTTCATGCTCGACTGGCTCGAAAACCCCGATCTGCGTCGGCGATGCCATCCCGGACTCAACAACAGCGAACAACGCCATGCCCTGACGCAGGCGATCTACACCTTCCGCCAGGGCCGTATCATCGACCGCAGCCATGAGGCGCAACAATATCGGGCATCCGGCCTCAACCTGGTCATCGCCGCGATCGTCATTGGAACACGATCTACATGGACGCCGCCGCTCAACATCTGCGATCAGCGGCGGTCGCGGTGCCTGATGATCTTCTTGCCATACCTCCCCTGTTGGCTGGGAGCATATTGCATTTTCGGGCGATTTACTCCGGGATCACGCCGCCGCTTCCGCTGGCCGCAAGGTCCTCAATCTGCCGCCCGATAGCCGCGTCGCCTGAACGTTCGCTGATTGTTCGCCCTAAGCGTCGTTTAGCGTACCATCCACGCTATGCCCTCTAAAATGGAGGTATCCAACTTTATCAGCCCTTTATCGGCGGATTGGTAGTCAGTTTGCAACCGCGTGCAACGGCCAGTCCGCGAAGAAAGCCGCGCCTGACAAGTCCCGCGTCCAGCGCGGCATTGTAGCGGCGTTCTGCCGGTGCCGCCCCGCTCACCTCCCGAACTAGCCCGCGAAACGGGATGAGCGCGTTCACGACCGTCTTACCGCCGGCTTCGGCGAGCTTGCCAGCGCGATTTTCCTTCGTGCCATGTCCCGGCACATAGTCTGGGCCAAGGACCTCGCCGAGTTCGGCCATGGAAGCGCTGATCTGGGAGCATGTACGCGCCCCAGTAGTCGCATATGGGTCTTGAGCAGCGCGTTCTAAGACGGGAGGTATTTCGCGTTTTTTGGCGCCCACGTCGCGCACTGGCTGGGTCGCTATGTCGCCCGCCTTGTTCAAGGTGTTAGCAACGGGCCTCTTGTCCTCCGCCGTGGCTGGTGTCGTTGGAGGCGCTTCTTGAGCCTGAGCGGTTGCTGGAAGAACTAAAGCGGCCATAAGCGCCAGTTTGGGAATACGTGATCGCATGCGCACGTAACGCAATAGGTGTTTGAGCGTTGCAATCAAATTACCATGGCAGTTTGAAATCGCCGTACCAATAATCATAGTTTGGCACTTCCATTCAAATTTTCGAGGCAAAACGCCCGAGAAAACTCGGGCACAACTTACGTCACGATGGACTGCTTGATTGAGTACGGACCCTCGTCCATTCGACGAGCTGGACGAGATATTGATCCGTGGCCACGCTGAACGCCGAGACGATCGCACTCACCCGGTTGTCCTGCGCCGGAGCATCGGCCTCGAAGCGGCGGGTCGCCACCACCGTCCGGTCGCTCATGCGGAACAGGCGCGCCTCGCCCTCCACGCGCACGACCGGCGGGTCCTTTTTACCCGCTGCGGGTGCGTAAACGGCCTCGAACCGATCGACCGATAGCTGAAGAGCATAATCGACGCCGGCTGCCTGGCGCGGTGTCGTCAGCAGAATTTCGGATGCCTGCGCGGCGAACACGGTTCTTGCCAGTCCAGCCAGCATGTCCGGCGCCGGAGTGACCCACCGGGCATCCTTGAGGTACAAGGTTTCAGCCCCGCGGCTGACAAGAATCCGATCGCTTCGTGCCTCGGCTGCGAAGTCGATCGGCAGGAAAATGACACCCCTGCGGGTAGCGGGGGCGGATGCTTGCTGTACAGGCGGATCAAGAGCGGTTTCCAGCCGAAAAAGATTGTCGGGCTTCCCGCCGCCGAGCAGTGAGCCCACACAACCGCCGAGCAGCAAGGCGAGGCCCAAGGGAGCGATTTTCCCGATCCGGTTCACCGTGGTAACTCCAGTTCCTTGCCAGAGCCCTTTGTCAGCGTGGCGCGCGGATCGCGCCGCACGTCGCGTATCAGGCCATCCAGTGATTTCGCTGTTTCCTGGAGCTCTAGCATTGTTGCGTTGATGTTAGGCAAGGTTGTCGTCCCGATAGCGCTGCTCTGCGTGTCCAGCTTTGCGATGACTCCGCGCGCGTCGCGGATCCCGAGCTTTAGTTCAGCGGCAGCATCGGAAATGTCGGAGAAGGCCTGGCGCCCGTCGCCGTTGGCGATGGTGCGCACGGATCGCGCCGCGTCCTGGATGTCCGTCGCGGCAAGGTCTAGCTTGGCCAGTGCCGAACTTGCACGATCAAACATTGCGCGGTTCTCGACGAGCGCGTCTGAGGTTTCCCGGACGTTCTGAAATGTTTTCTCGGCATTGGCGATTGTTCGGTCGGACAGTACACGGTTGACGCGGTCAAGCGCATCCGCAGCCTTCTGGATCAGTTGTCCGCCCCCCTGCAGGAGTGACGAGAGCGCATTGCCCTTGCTACGGATGACGGGGCGCTCCTCCTTCGAGACCTTATTCAACAAAGGACGACTGGGTGTGCCGGCGCTGATCTGGACTATGCTTACGCCGGAAATGCCCTCGCTTTCGAGAGTGGCGACCGAATCATCGCGCACCGGCGTTCCAGCCTTGATCTGAATATCGGTGATGACCCGATTGGGGTCGCGTGGGTCCAGATCGATCCGTTCGATCTGGCCTACCTTGATTCCGTTGAACTGGACTTCCCCGCCCTCGCTCAGGCCTCGGACGGGTCCGCGAAAGAGGATCCGATAATCATCGACCTTCCGGTTGATTTGCAGACTGCCGAGCCAGATCACGAAGGCGGCAGCCGCAATGAAGACGATTGTCGAAATTACACCAACCAAGGCGTAGTGGGCGTGACGCTCCATCAGTTATAAGTCCTTTGCGCGGCGCGCCCGCGCGGCCCCTGGAAAAAGTCTCTTACCCATGGATGTTCCGACCGTTCGAGATCTTCCACAGGCGCGACGGCAATGACCTTCCTTTCGGCGAGGACGGCGACCCGGTCGCAGATTGCATGGAGCGTATCGAGATCATGGGTGATCAGGAAAACGGTGAGGCCAAGTGCGTCACGCAGGGTCCGGATCAACTCGTCGAACTCATTTGCGGCAATCGGATCGAGACCGGAAGTCGGCTCATCCAGAAAGAGCAGCGCTGGATCGAGCGCGATCGCTCGCGCGATTCCGGCCCGTTTTCTCATTCCGCCCGACAGCTCCGCCGGCTTCTTCGCACCGGCGTCTTCGGGTAGTCCTGCCAATTTGATCTTGAGCGCAGCCAGCTTTCCAACAAGTTCCATCGGCAGGTCTGAGTGCTCGAGAAACGGCGCCTCGACATTCTCCTGCACGGTCAGAGCCGAGAACAGCGCTCCGTTCTGGAAAAGGACCCCGATCCGCCGCTCGACTTCGTCGCGCTCGCCCCCCTCCTGAATGTCATGGCCGAACAGTTCGACTTTACCAGCATCGGGCGTCTTTAGTCCGAGTATCGTATTTAGCAGAACCGACTTGCCTGATCCCGATCCGCCGACGAGCCCGAGGATTTCCCCCGCCTTCACGTCGAGATTCAAATCGTCGTGAATAAGCGTGTCGCCGAACTCCGTTCGCAGACCGGTGACGCGGATCGGCGGCGCTGCGCTTCCACGATCGGGCGCATCGCCGGTCACAGATCAAGCTCCATGAAGATCACGGCGAAGATCGCGTCAAACATGATGATCAGGAAAATCGACTGGACGACGGCGGAGGTGACACCCCTGCCGAGACTTTCCGTATCGCCGCTGACCGCAAGTCCCTTGCCGCATCCCGCGGCGGCGATCACCAAGGCGAAAAAGGGCGCCTTGACGAGCCCGATCCAGAAATGCGTCAAGCTCACGGTGTCGACTGTGCGTTCGAGAAAGAAGACCGGGCTGATGTCCATCGTAGCCCAGCTGACCAGCAGTCCGCCCAGGATGCCGCCGATGTCGCCACAGAAGGTCAGGATCGGAACCATCAGAAGCGCGGCAAGGACCCTCGGCACAACGAGGGCGTCGAATTCGTCAACGCCCATAACCTTCATCGCATCGACTTCCTGGTTCATGCGCATTGCGCCGATCTCCGCCGCGAAAGCAGAAGCGGACCGGCCGGCAAACAGGATTGCGGCGATGACCGCGCCGAACTCTCGCAAGATCGCTACGCCGACCAGTTCCACTGTGAAGGCGGAAACGCCAAACGTCGAAAGCAGGTTGGCGCCGACAAGCGCAACGATCGCACCGATGAAGAAGCACATCATCATCACGATCGGAATTGCATTGATGCCCGCCTGCTCCATCACGCTGAAAAGCGGTGTCAGGCGCAAGCGCTTCGGGTTCCTCAGGTGCCGGCCTAGCGCGACAACCAGCCGCCCCTGGAAATCCATCAGCGCCCAGATTTGGCCTATGAAGCTTTCAACCTGCCTGCCGATACGAGCAAAGAACGTGGTAATGGCGGAGGCTGCGGGCTCGGTAACCTGGCGGGCTTCGGACGGTGCGCCCACCAGATCCGCGAGCCGGCGAAGATCCTGACGATCACTGGCCTCCAGCGGCGCTGTTGAGCCGAGCGCTTCGACGAGTGCCAAGGCACCCGCACTGTCCACGTGACCGAGGCTCTGAACGTCCAGCGCTTTGGGCCGGGAACCTTCGGTGAGCGACCGCATGATTTCCGTTGGCAGGTTGCCCAGTCCGAATGCGGTCCAGTCGCCGCCAATCGCAAGGCAGAGCCCTTCGCCAGACTGGCGCAGCTCGTAACGTGCGGACTCGACGCCGACTTCAAAGGGGGGGCTGTGGCCCGGCACGCTCATCAAAAACCGATATCTCCCCTAAGCGCTAATCATCGAGGAACAAGCCCAGAATGAGCAACTTATGGAACTAATCATGTCGTCATGTCCTTGTCGCCTAAAATCTTTAAAGATCCCCCGCCCTCCCCCATGTCAACAAACAGAGTTATCCGATCTTTACGCCCCGCCAGTCCCGTTTCTTCTTTCTCGGTCTGACAGACCGATCGGCCGCTGGTGCGGCCTCGTCCCGGCCGTCTCTGTCCGCCAACAGCGGCGTCGATCGCTCCTCGATGAGCGCGCGCAGCCGAGTGCGGCCCCGCGCTATGCGACTTTTGACCGTTCCTGTGGTAACGCCGAGCCGCATCGCGGCCTCTTCGATCGACGCGCCCTGGCTCGCCAGCAGCACCGCCTCGCGCTGATGGGGCGGCAGTTCGCCGAGCGCCCAATCCGCATCCCGCAGCCAGATGGCGAGGCTCTGGGTCTCGTCCACCTTCAGCATCCGGTCGCGCGCCTCCTCGGGAAGGTCCGCCTGAAAGCGGGCGCGACGACGACCGGTGAGGAAGTTGTTCTTCATCACGGTTCGAGCCCAGGCAATCAGGCTCGTCCCGGCCGCGAAGCTGGCCCGCGCGCTCCAGCAGCGTAGCAGGGTATCCTGCAAGAGGTCGTCGGCGTCCGCACCGCCCGCGGTCAGCCGCCGGGCATAAGCGCTGAGCGCGGCCGTCTGCTCGATCAGTGCCGCTCCGAAATGATCGTCGGGCATGGCGACTGGGGAAGCATGGACGGGCACCTCGGGCGGCATCTTGTTCTCCGGACAGGCTTTTCCTGCCCTCAGGTGATATAGGGTACGCAAGGCGGGAATGTTGCCGGCTAGAATGCTTCGAGCCCGGTTCGTCCCGTCCCGGGCGATCGGAGCTGTGCCCGCTATAGAGTAAGATTGATACGGCCGAAGATCGGCAAAGATCTCTTTTAGGCATCGTCGCCTTTCTTCTCCGCGCCGATTGCATCCTGCGCAGACGCCGGAAAATGCCGGTAGAGCGTAGGGACCGATACGCCGATTGCCGGCGCGACTTCGCGCACCGTCATCCCCGACGCGAACAGCCTTCGAGCTGCTTCAATACGCTTGGAGGTCATCACTGTCTTTCTCCCACCGACCCTCCCCTCGCGCCTTGCGGCTATCAGTGCGGCTGTAGTGCGCTCGCGAATGAGATCACGCTCCATTTCAGCTAATGCAGCGAGAATGCGGAACACGAACTTGCCAGCCGTTCCTGACGTGTCGATACCGTCGGTTATCGAGCGCAGACCAATGTCGCGCATCTCCAGCTCGATTGAGAGATCGATTAATCCCTTGGATGTTCGACCTAGCCGATCCAGTTTCCAGATTACCAGTATGTCGCCGGAGCGCGCATGCGAGAGGGCTTCAGCTAGGCCGGCACGATTGGCATTGGACCCACTAGCCTTGTCGGTGAATGTACGCTCGCAACCCACCGCGCGGAGCGCGTCGAGCTGAGGTGTTAGATCCTGTTCGGGCGTCGAGACGCGGGCGTAGCCAATCAGCATGGGTTATTCTCAAAACTTACCGTCCGCACCTATCACGAGCCAGCTCAATCGAGAAAGTGTTTTGATACGTGCTGCACGCCTGCTATGCTTTCTCACATGGTCCCGCTTCATAATCGATCGTTTGCGAGACACGCCCGGCGTCCCATGCCGAAGGTCCGCGAAAGCACGAAGAGGGTGGTTCGCGCTATGCTCCCACCCCCGTCTGGCCGACGATTAGGGCCGGATGTTCGTGCTTTCGCGGACCATGCCCCTTCGCGGTTCGTGCTTTCGCGGACCGGCGTGGTCATAGTGCCGAGGGCGCATATGTCATGACGGCGCAGCCGATGAACCAGGGCGAGCTATTCGTTCTCGACAGCCCCTTGCTCACCGAGGTCCGCGGCGAGCAATCGTTGATGGCCTATCCGTTCTTCGCACTGACCAAGACGGCGTGGAAGCGCTCGCTGATCTACAAGACCGACGCGGTGTCGATCGAGATCGGCCCAGGGCCGCGCGGCGTGGCGACAATATACGACAAGGAGGTTCTGCTATATATCGCGAGCCTCATGGTCGCGAAGCTGGACGCCGGCGAGCATGTTTCGCAGGACTTCTTCTTTACGGCCCATGATCTATTCCGCGTTACTGGCGTGAACGGCTCAGCTCGGTCCTATTCGCGCCTTTCCGACGCGCTGGAGCGCCTGCAGGGCACGCAGATCAAGACGAATATCGAGGCCGGCGGCGAGGGCCAGGCCGGCTTTTTCTCTTGGTTATCAGAGGCCCAGCTTCATTACACGCGGACCAAGAACGGCGATAAACGGCTGAAGGCCGTCAAAGTCCGCCTATGCGATTGGCTCTTCCGAGCCATTCATCGCGATCGTCGCGTGCTGGACTACTCGCCGGGCTACTTTCAGCTCGGTCCGGTCGAACGGCGGCTTTACGAGGTTGCTCGGTCCACCTGTAAGGACGGAGCCGTTCAGGTCGGGCTAGACGACTTGCGCCTTCAACTCGGCTATCAGAACTCTCTCAAGCATTTCCGGCACGCGATGAAGGGTATCGCCGACGCCAATGCGATCCCGGACTACAACATCGTCATGGGTGAACGGCCTTCGACTGGCAACACTACCAGTCGGAGAGCGAGTGGCGGCGCTACTACTGTCACCATACAGCGCAAGCCGAGCCTGGCGGACGCCTCTTAACTGCCGCGACTCGATTCGCACGACGCTGCGCCCAAACGGTCCGCGAAAGCACGAACTTCGGTCGCCGAAAGCACGAACTACGGTCCGCGAAAGCACGAAGCACGACGCCAGCGGTCCGCGAAAGCACGAATTTTTCTTCGATTCGGTCCGCCAAAGCACGAACTTCAACTGTTTCGCCGCGCCTCTTAATTCGCCAAAAATATCGGGGAGCCGGGAGCATTCTGCGATCGGCCAGTCAGGGAGCGGCCGTGACCACATAAACGAATGCCCGGCACGAAGGCCGGGCACCCTGGAACGTGATGAGCGATGCTTGGCGGCATCGATCGGGACGTAAGACACCCCCCTCATACCCGTTCCCGAGCCTAGGTTCAAGGGAGCGCGCTTCGCGCCACGCTCTAGTTTTGCCTGGTCCCGGCCCCATGAAGGGGACGGAAGATGGGAGCTGTTACACTCGCAAAGGCGAGTTTCATGGCGCTCGATCGTATCGAGCGCGAGCGTCCGAGATCGCGATCGGGTGGACCAAATCCCACGCGCGCGCATGTCCATCCCAACAGCCGAAAAGCCGGCACGTTCGAGGATGACTTCTTCTATAGCTATGCGAAGGGAGAGCCCGACCGGCTCTACAAACAAGCGGCCGAGCTGCTGAAACGCAAGAACGCGGTGCGTCGCGTCGCACGTGCCGAAGGGCGCCAGCTCACCGAAGACGAACGCCTCGCTACCCTGATAACCAACACGGCGCTGCGCGTGTTCGAGCAGCTTACCACCCTGGCGCGCACGTGCGCCGGGAAGGTGTTCCCGACATGGGAGTGGATCGAGGCGGCCGCCGGCGTCTCGCGCGCCAGCGTCGGGCGCGCGCTGGCGGCCCTTGCGCGGATGGGACTACTCGACAAGCAGCGGCGATGCGTGCCGATCGATCCGCCCGCCGATCGGCCGAAGGCCCGAAATGCGCAGACGTCGAACGTCTATCGCATGCGCTTCCCCAACCGCCTCGCCCGCTTCCTTCCGCGCTTCCTCCGGCCCGTTCCCCTTCCCGACGACGTGGTGCAGCGGGAGGCCGATCGTATCGAGGAGATCGAGGCCATGCGGCTTTGGCGCTCCCCGCGCCAGGTAGTCGCCGAGGAAATCGAAGATGATGGCCTGCGTCGCGTATTGGACAGCCTCGCCATCGCAATCGAGAAGCAAGAGTCTCAAAAAAATGGTCAACCGCTCCTAGATTCATATGTTCTAGGGGCAGATGGAGTTGGCCTAGTCGGCCAACGCTCTAACGCCTGACGGCGAGGACGGTCCTACCCGAACAGACCCGCAAACGATCATCGACAGCACCAAGCCGAAACGTCGGACGCGCCGCTTCGCGTCGCGATGCTCCCGAGGGGAGCAAGCGTTTACCGTCGCGCTCAAATGGCCACCTTCGCGCCTGGTGCAGCCGTTTTTTGATGACGAACGCGACCGTAGCGCCAGTCCCCGAGCGCCAAGTTGTGCGATCGGCGCCGGCAGTTCCCTCTTCATACCTGTCCGCTGTCTATTTCCGCTGCGGCCGTGGCGCGGTTTTTCGACCATCACCTATCCCGCCGCGACCTGACTTCAACGCCGAGATCCACGCGCGAGATCGAGGCCCGTCGCCTTCCGATCGGTCATTCCTGAATCGATGGGTAAATGGGCGCTGGCCGCCTTATACGATCAAGCAAATAACCGGCTGCGCCTACGGTTTCCGCTACGCGAACTCTCCGTTTTTTTGCTTGATCGCGGCGTCTGCACTCCCCTTCAATTCCCATCAGGAATGAGCCTGATCGATCGAAAGGACAGGACCATGCAGAACATCGCGGAGTTTCGGATCATCGGCCGGGTCGGCAAGATCGCGGAGCATGACAAGGTGACGAAGGTGAACGTCGCCGCCAACTACAACCGCCAGGACAATGGAGAATGGGTGACGGACACCCACTGGAATGAGGTGACGCTATTCGGCAAGCTGATCGAGCGCGCCGCCAAGGCTCAGAAGGGCGACTTGGTGCATATCACGGGCCGCGTTCGCCAGAACTCCTACGACACGGCCGAGGGCAAGCGCTACACGGTGGAACTGATCGCGGACGGCTTCGCGGTTCTCGCCAAGGGCTCGGAGGATCGCGACTAGGAGCGGCCGGGGCCGCCTACCGGCGGCCCCTCTCGCCGGCGAAGCTCCAGCTCGACGGCCTCGCGCATGAAGTCTGACTGGTTCTCGCCATCGCGCAACACGGCCTTGATCCGGCCCAACGTCCCTTCCGGAAATCGAGCCATAGTCTTTTCCGCGTTAATCCGCGGGCGACCTGCCGTTCCTGATTTGCTAGTGGTCATCCCGAAGCACGCATATTGTTGATACCACCTATTGACGTGATTTCAGATACCATTTATTACAGGATGCGCCTTTCATCAAGGCGACGGAGGCAAGGCCATGTGGGATAATCTGCTGACGATCGGACTGTTCGTCCTGATCGCTTGGGCCGTCCTTCGGGGCGGTGGCGGCCGTAATCCGCGCATCTGGAGCGGCGACACGCCGGATGAGGAGGCGCGTCGCAACACGCGGACCGATTCGAACTATCGCGGCTACGACCACTGGAACAACAATTCGGATCGGGGCTGGTAAGGCGTGAAGACTATCGCCATCAATGTCGAGAAGGGCGGCGCCGGCAAGACGATGATCGCCTGTCATGTGGCATGGCATCTTGCCGATGCCGGTCATCGGGTGCTGTTCCTCGATCTCGATCGTCAGTGCAATGCCACCGATGCACTCGCCGACTTCGAGAGCCTTGGCACCTGCAAGCCGCTGTTCGAGCCGGGTTATACCCCGCCCGCCAGCTTTCCCCGGCTCGCGATCTATTCCAACCGCATGGGGGGGGAATATGACGCGGACTATCCGCGCGCGCTCACGAACCTGAATGCGAACTTCCCGGCGCTTGATCCATATTTCGATTATTGCGTTATCGACACGCCACCCTCTTGGTCGTGGATCAATTTCGCGGCGCTGCTGGTGTGCAACCACCTGATCGTGCCCGTCGAGCTGGGGCCGTTCGGTCCCGCCGCGACGAAGCAGGTCTCGGATTCGATCGCGACGGTGAACACTAAGCGCCGCACGCCGATCCATGTCGTCGGGCTGATCCCCAACCGGGTGCGCGCGAACGACCGGCACCAGATGGAAATGCTCGCGGCAATCAAGGACAAGATCGGTCGCAATCTTTTCAGCACCTACCTTCCCGAGCGCGCGCACTACAGCCAGGCCATCCAAGAGCATGTGCCGGTCTGGCGCTTCGACAAGGATGTGCGGACCTCGCTTCCCCCGATGCGCGCGTTCCTCGAGGAAGCCATGACCCGGATCGGGAGCCAGGGATGACAGACTTTTCGAACTTCGACGTTTTCAGCGAGAAGGCCGCCGTCGCGGACGCCGATCGCGTCCAGCTCCTCGATCCCGAGCTGCTATATCCAGACCCCGAGAATGTGCGCAGCGCAATCGACCCGGCGTCGATCGACGAGATGGCCGAGACAATCAAGGAGCGCGGCCAGCTTCAGCCTATCACCGTGGCGCCGAAGGATACCGAGGGACGCTACCGGATCATGTTCGGGGAGCGGCGCTGGCGTGCGTGCCAGAAGCTCGGCGTGCAGGTCCGCGCGATCGTCAGCAAGACGGACGACATTGAGCAGGTCCGCATCGATCAGTTCATCGAGAACGATCAGCGCGAGGATCTGTCGACGGCCGACATGATCCGGTTCGTCACGGGCCAAGTTGCGAAGGGGCGCTCGCTTGCGGAGCTGGCGCGCGCTACAGGTCGCAATCGCACGCTGCTGACCCGTTATCAGGGCCTCGCCAAGGCTCCGGATTATGTGGCGGCGCTGTTCGCTGACATTTCGATGCGCAGCGCTGTCGCGTTGACCCAGGCCGCCAAGACGGACGACGCGGCTACAAGGGCGTTCGTCACGAACACCGCGGCCGAGGACATGACCGTCCTGGCGTGTGAACGGTTTGCACGCGAGGTTGGTGCGAAGAAGTCGGCACCGAAACCCGAGCCGGCTCCGGTGCAGGAAACGGCCCCCCCGCCCGCCATCCACGACGCAGCGTCCGAAAGCGAGCCTGGCGTCTCACACCTAGCGCCGACGACGGACGAGATCAGGGACGAAGAGGGAGAACGCGCAATCGACGAGACGCCGGAGCCCGTAATTTCCGCGCCGACGGAGGCTTCTACCCCTCGCACGGCCGCCAAACCCAAGGGCGGAAAGCAGCGCGTCGAGCGACCAACGATCGAACTTGAAGGCAAGCGTGCGATGGTTGTCGAGGCGCTGTTGCACTTCGACGGTGAGGCGGAACCCCGGATCGTTAGCTGGCGCTGATCGCGCCGGGTTGAGCGGAGAGCGCCGGCAGTGGTTGCCACTCGCACCTAGGTCCAATCCTTCCTTCCGCGACTTCATCACTTTCAGGCGGTTTGGGTGTGCCACGTGGCACACTTGAAGGCTGATTTTGGTGGGGGATGTTTTATGGCAGGATAGGTATTGCTGCGTCTGCTGTATTACATTACCCTTGCAGGGCCATGTCACTCGCGCCGCAGTCTGCATCCCCCACCAAAGATTCAGCGATGCTGACGGCGCGCGTCGATCGCGAGCTGCTTGCCGCCTTCGATGCCGTGGCCGAGGGCAGGGGAGGGCGCAGCGCGCTCCTCCGCACCGTGCTTCAGCAATCGTTGAAGCACGTGGCCGACGCTCCCCGGATCGCACCCCGCGCCGATAGCGCGGGCAATCGCGTGTCGCTGACCTTCACGGATGTCGAAACGGCCGTCATCGATCACCGCGCCGCCGAGCGAGGCGTTGATCGCGCCGGATGGATCAAGGCGTTGGTGCGCCGGCACATCGCCTTGAAGGCCGGCGTCGACGACGGACTCCGGGACGCCGTGGCACCGATCCGGATGCAGCTCCAGCGCATCGGCCGAAACCTCAATCAGGCGATGAAGGCCGGCAACGCGGCGATGATGGCGGACAGCGGCTTGCAGATCGACCGCGAGCTGCGTCGCATCGCGGACATGCGCGAGGAGATCAACGAGCAGATCGAGGCGCTGGCGGCCGTGCTGCGCGGGGAAACCGCCTTTTGGGAGGTCGCCGACTAATGCCGTTCGGGGACCGTGAGGATGAGCTTTGGGAGGCGATGAAGCCCAGCTTCAAGCCACGCCTCGTCAGCGATCCGAATCTGAAATACGCGTGGCACCTGGTCAACGGCACCGGGCCGTTCGCTACGCGGACGCCGGCGACGTCGCACGTTAGAGGGGATGCCCGGGCCACGCTCGCGCGTGTCGTGCGGCGCACCCCCGAGGTGCTGGTCAAGGTGACGGGTCGAAAGAAGGGCGCCAAGCATCTTGCCGCCCATCTCGATTACATCGGTCGCCACGGCGACATTCCCCTAGAGACGCGCGACGGGGAGCAGATCGCAACGAAGGAAGACGCGCAGCGGATTGCCGACGAATGGTCGGACCCGCTCTACTGGCGGCAGGGCACGTCCGTTTCGGCCGTGGCGATGGTGTTCTCGATGCCGGCAGGAACCGACCCCGAGACGGTGAAGCAAGCCGTGCGCGAGGCGGCCGAGCGCATGATCGGCGACAACCACGACTATCTAATGGCGCTCCACACCGACACGCCCCGTCCGCATGTTCACCTGACGGTTCAAGCCGAAGGAGTTGACCGCAAGCGGTTCGATCCGAGGCGCGAGGATCTGTTCCGCTTCCGTGAAGCCTTCGCCGAGGCGCTACGCAGCCGTGGCGTCGAGGCAGAGGCGACGCCGCGCTACACGCGGGGCCAGGGGAGGGCAGGCACCAGCATGGCGCTGACGCAGTTGCGCGCGCGGATACGTAGCGGCGCTTCCCGTCAGCCGACAGAGGCCGATCTACGTCAGGCACGAGAAGCCATGCAGATCGCGCTTGGCAAGGCCGAGCAGCCCGCGTTCGTGTCGAAGACGCGCGCGCGTTGGCAGGACACCAAGCGGCGCTATGAGGTCGCGGCCGAACGGCTCGATCGCAGCGCCGATCGCGAGGACCGCAGGCTGGCGCGCGACGTGCGCCAATTCATACAGGAGCGCGGGAGCATTGAAACGGTGCCCGACCGGATGCTGCGCGAGGCGGAAACCCGCGTCCGAGAGGCACAGGAGCGGACTCGGACCCGCCCGTCGCTGGATCAGGGTGTGCCACGTGGCACACCCCCGCCGCCGTCTCGGCGCCGCTAGGGGCAACGATGCGTCATCAGCTTACCGGCAACGCCGGCCTCTACCATGTCGCGCGTGAACTATCGCGCAGAGGGTGGCACGTCATGCCGACCGTCAGGAACGCGCGCGGCGCCGACCTCTACGCGGCAAGCGATGACGAGCTGCGCGTCCTACCGATCCAGTCCAAGGCGCTTTCCAAGCGGGCGCCGGTGCCGCTCGGAGGATCGCTAGACCGGCTTTGCTCCAGATGGTGGGTCATCACCATCAACGCGAACACAGCGGCGCCCACGTGTTTCGTGCTGACCCTCGACGAGGTGAAGGCGGCTGCGCATCGCGGCGTCAACGCTGCCGGGACCGTCTCTTATTGGCTTCAGCCCAAGTCCTACGCGCTCGCCGAGTATCAGGAGGCATGGGACCGGCTAGGGTCGCCCGACGACCAGGCCCCGTAATCAAAGGGGCTGGCAGGAAATTGACCGTGGAAATGATTTTCCGCTCACTAAAGCCCCGTTGTATTTCGACAAAAAGAGCCAAGTGCTCTGTTGAAGACGTGATCTGGACGGGCTTGGAGTGTCTGTTGATCCGGAAAAATTGACGATTTGGGTCGTCGATAGGTTGGTGCACCGGACTCCGGGCGTATCCCAAGGGAGTTGGCCAGCGCGGCGCGGAGCGTCAAAACTGATCGTCCCAATTCGAAATTCCCGCCGAGCAAGCGCCCTTGCGGCTTCACCATCGGCATCCAGCGTTTCGATTAATCTGCGGGTTACGTCGTTCTCGGCGTCAATGTTGCTCGCGCATTGATGATCGAGCGAAGCGATCACCTTCGGGTTGGAGAGGATCGAATGATCGCCGCACGGCTTCTTCGCCCACATCGCCCTGAATTGTTCAATGACTGGTCTAACCGACTCTTCTGATACGTCCTGCGCCCGTAGGGATCCTCCTCCTGCAAGAATACAACACGCCGAGGCCCAGGCTAGATGAGGAAATCTTCGCATCTAACGTCCTCCGATGGTTCGGGATTTTTGCAGGATCTGATCCTGGGCCATTTCGCGCACCCGCTGTTCCTGCCTCGCCTTGACCTCGATGCCGGCGACGGCCTCGCCGCGGCCGAGCCGCGCTGCGACCTCTTCCTTGCGTTCCGCCACGAACTCGCGCCGCTTCTCATGATCGTTGGGGAAGCGTTCGGCCGCGACCGCCATCGCGAGCGCGACGTGGCTTTGCGCCTTGCGCAGCTCGGGGTCTTTGGCGTTCTGGACGTCCGTTTGCCGGCGAAACCGCTCGGCCAGATCGGTGCGCGGCTCGGCCTGTTCCCGGGTGTCGCGGACCTGGTTGGCGGTCCGTGTCGATCGCGCCTGGTTGTCGGGGACGCCGCCCTGACGCGCTTGCTCGCGCTCGGCCGCGGCCTTCGTCTTGTCGTCGGGCTTATAGCCGTCGACCTTGATGCCCTGCGCCGAGGCTGCGAGGTAGGCCGCTCGCTGAAACTCGGCGTCGCCGCTGACCTTGATCGCCGTCCACCCGTTTTCCTTCGCGAGCCGGATCAGATCAGGGAGAGACTCGCGGTCCTTCGCCTTGATGCGATCGGGCGTGATGGTCGCGACCGGCTGTTTGTCATGCGCGCTGCGATAGAGCTTGTCGCCGACGCGGAGGAACCGGGAGTCCAGCTCGGCGGGCACTTCCATCGGCCGCCGGCGCCGACCCTCACTCTCTTTGCCGGCGCCGGCAGCTTCGACATTCTCAGCCATGTCATCGCTCCTGTTCGATTACACCAATGACCTCGTTGCCGCGTTGCTCGGCCGCCACGTCTATGAGCATGTCGGGATGATCCTGGGTGACGACGCAATCCATCGCGAACGCGAACGGGTCAGGGTTCGTGAGCTGGTCGAATGTCGGCATCGCGCAGGCGGGCAGGTTTTCGTCGTCGCGCACCGTGCGCGGGATCGGGGGGACTTCCGGCGCCGGCACGACGCGCCCGCGAAACAGCCCGTCCGCATAGTAGCGAATCTTGTCGCCGTGGATCGGCGGTATGCCGCCCCGGAGGAGAAGCAATTCGCTGTCGGGAAACTGCATCAGCTCTTGCGGGAGCAGGAAGGCGCGGCGCTGGTCCGACATGGACTTGGAGCGGTTGGCTAGGACGCCGTGGATCGTCAGAGATTTGGTGACGGATTCCTGCCCGATATAGCCGATCCGCTCGGACAGCTCGTTCGCCACGCGCAGCTCTTTCGGCGTGAACGCGACCTCGACGCCGCAGTTGGCAACGATCTCGTTAGCGACATGCTCGCCATAGACGGCCCGTAGCTGCGATCGGGACTGGATGACGGGCAGGAGGCGGATGCCGTAGCCGGCGACGTAGGAGAAGGCGCTGGCGATCACTTGCGCTCGCCCGATGCGCGCGAACTCGTCGAGGATGACGAGGATCTTCAGCGGTGTTGCTGTGTCGGGCAGATCGCGCACATTCAGGTCGACGAGCTGCTGGAACAGAAGGTTGTAGAGCGGCGCGACCCGATCCAGCTCGTCGGGAGACACCCCGAGATAGATCGACATGCGCCTGCTGCGCAGCTCGCGCAGATCAAAGTCGGATTCTTCCGTCGCGGCGTCGACGCGCGGGTTAAGCCACAGGCTCAGCTTCGAGGTGACGGTCTGGACGATGCCGGCGAACGTATTGTCGGCGCCTGACGTGAAATCCGCGAGCGCGTTCCGGCACCCTTGCGACAGATCGAGCGAGCGACCGTCGAGGACGCGCTTGAAGAACCCGCGCGTGTCGCCCGTCGTCATCAGCCGATAGATCGAGCCGATGGTGAAGGGCTGATCGGCGACCGCGAGATATGCGCCGACGCCGACGAACGCGGTCCGCGCCGAGTCCGTCCAGAACGGCTCCCCACGTTCGGGAGGCACGAACAGCATCGTCGCGATCTTTTGCAGCTCGATCACCACCTGATCGGGGTCAGTGCGATCGATATAGCCGAGCGGGTTGTAGCGGGCGGTCCGCCCTTCCGGATCGGTCGGGTTGAACAGGTAAACCGCCTGCCCGTATTTCTTGCGAAAGCCCGCCGTCGCGTCCCAATTCTCGCGCTTCACATCGAGGACGACGACCGACTCCTGCCACGACAGGAGGTTCGGGATGACGATGCCGACGCCCTTGCCCGAGCGGGTAGGGGCCTCGACAATGCAATGTTCGCTTCCACCGAAGGTCAGGAACTTGCCGCCCTTTTTGCCGAGGACAATGCCGTCGTCGGCGCGGAAGCCGGCATGGCGGATTTCGCCTTCCTTCGCGAAGCGAGCAGCGCCGTGGAGAGGGGGCTTCCGCTTGGCAACCCACCACAGCATGAGGCCGGCGATGATGATGCCGACCAGGGCACCCCCGGCGAGGGCCTTCAGCACCACCGGATCATGCCGGTAATACCAGAAGAACGCTGGCATCTTGAAAATGTCGAACTTCGCGCTGGGGAGGCCCAGGTATATCCACGCGACGACCGAGGCGATGAGGAACGCGACGACGATCCCGACCGGGATGCCGAGCGCGAGGATGGTGCCCCGTTTAGGCGGCATGGCGCCCTGCCGGATCATAGTAGATCTCGGTCATTCGGAACTTGCCGTCGACCTTCTTCATCTGAACCACGACGTCGACGAGGATCTTGAGCAGCGCGCGTATGTCGTCGCGGGCCAGGTCCGCGCCGCCCTCGCTTTCCTTCACCAGCAGCGTCAATTGCTCAAACGCCAGCTCGGCCGAGTCCGCGTGTATTGTAGTGATCGAGCCGGGATGGCCGCTGTTGACGTTGCGCAGGTAGAAGAACGCCGTCCCGTCGCGCAGCTCTTGGAGCAGGATGCGATCGGGCCTCATGCGCAGCGCGCTTTCCAGCAGCTCCTTCGCCGTCACCTTGGCGGTGCCGGTGCCGTCCTTGCTGTAGATCATATGGACGACGTTCTTGTGGGGCACCACCAGCTCGCGCGTGTCCTCGATCGTCAGCAGCCGCTCATTCTCCGGGATCAGCTTGATAAGCCCCTTCGAGAACGTCGTCTTGCCCGAGCCCGTGGCGCCGGAGATCAGGATGTTGAGCCGGCTGCGCACCGCCAGCTCGAAAAACTCGACGTGCTTTCCCGTGTTGAGGAGACCGAGCAGGCGTTCCTCGACCGGGCTGACCCGCTTCGTGGCGACCTTCGTTTCCGCGAACAGGCCGCTCGCCTCAAAATCGGCCATCGTCATCGTCTTCGTCGATGGCTTGCGAACCGTGATCGACACGGTGCCGTCGGGCACAACGGGCGGAAGCACGAGCTGGACGCGCTCGCCGGTCGGAAAGATCGTCGAGCAGATCGGATTCTCGCGCGTCACATCCTGCGACGTGAAGGCGGCCGCAGCGCGCGCCAGTTGGTTGAGCGCGTCGAGCGTCAGATCATCCTCGCGCTCCCAGGTCCAGCCACCATGCCGCTCGACGCCCACGATCGACGGCTCGTTGATGACGACTTCGGTTACACCGTCGTCATCAAGATACTGGCGCAGCGGCCGAACAGCGTGATCGAGGATCGCGGTGTTGCGGAACGGGGCGTTCACTTGAGCCCCAGCCCATAGACTTGCGAGAAATCGAAATCCTTGGCGACGGTGATCGCCAGCTCGGTCCCTTGGTTCACGCGCACGATCGGGCGGATGTTCTGCGTATCTTGCAGGATTTGCGACGTCGTGTCGCCGGGAGTGCGGAACACCGTCGAGCCTTGCGGGCTGACGGCCTGGCCCGCGATCTGACCGCCAGCATCGAGGACGCTGAACAGCATCGCGGCACCGAACCGCTGCCAGAAGAACCGATCGATCCTGCCAGTGACGCCGGCGCGGCCGAGCGGGTCCGAGGCCGGCGAGGCAATGTCGATCGCGACGCCGCGGGGCGTGACGGCCCGCGTCCACATCGCGAACAGTCGATTTTGCCCGCGCTGCAAGCCGCCCTGATATTCGCCGAAGACGCGCGTGCCTTTCTCAAGCAGCACGACGCGCCCGTTGTCGGAATACACGTCGCGCGGGATGATGCAGGTCGCATAGCCCGGCACGGTGCTGTCCATTGCGGTCTGGAGCGTGCAGGGAATGATCGCGCCAGCGGTGACGAGATAGTTGCGGTCGCCGATCATGCGCGCCGTGGCGGTGCCGATCGTCGAGGTTTGCTTCAGGTTGTCGAGGTTGGTCCGCGTCGGGGCGCTTTCGCCGTCGCCTTGACCATTGCCGGCACCGGCGCTGGCGACGTCGCCGAGCGCGCGCCTGACGCCTTGGTCGCCGTTATAGGCGATCAGCGTCGATCGCCGCGCATTGTCGCGCAGCTCGCGGGCTTCGTTGGCACGCCGCTCTGCCTCGCTGACGCCGCGGCTCTGCTGCTGCCCTCCCGCCGATCCGTAGGGCGTGATCGGCTGACCGTCAGGACCGATCGCTGGCACTTGCTCGCCAGTGAGCTGCACAGGTGCATTGGGATCGCGGGGTGCGGTAGCGAGCGTGGGCGCGATGACCGAGTTGGGATCGTATGGCGCTTCCACAGCAGGAGGCGGCGCCTTCCTCGCTTCGAGGGCCTTGTTGTCGCCGCCTGACCCGGAGACGAGCGACAACACGCCGAAGACGATCGCTCCCGCCAGCGCGGCGCCTACAACCATCTTCTTGTTGTCCCACTGGACGGCGTTGAGTGCCGGCATCCTGCTCGGGCGATCGGCGGCCGGGGTCCGGTCGATTTCGTTCACGTCGGGCGTCGCATCGACGTCGAATCTCTTGTCGGACACGTCAGTTCTCCGTCGTGCGCTCGACCGCTTCCGAGGCCGTGTCCGTCTTGGGATCGCGGCCGTAGAAGCTCGGGCTTTCGTTATAGATGCACAGCACCACCTTCCCCCGGCGCAGGCGCATTTCCTTGTAAACGCCGTGGACGACCACGAACTCGTCGCGGACGTCGAACGAGGCCGTAGCCTCGCTACCGTCGGGGTTGACGGTGAAGATCGCAGGAATCTCGCGTTGGTTCGGGAAGCGCAAAACGGTGAACTGCCCGTTGTCGCTGACTTCGGACGGTTGCAGCGCGGTCGCTCCCTGGACCTTGTAGTTGAGGTTCCGCGTCCCTTCGAGGACGCCAATATCCAGCGCCGACCTGATCGCGCCGTTCTGCGCGGCGAGCGCCGCGGCGAGCTGCGCACGCTGTTGCGCCAATCGGGCCTGCGCCGCCTCATATTCTGGATAGCGGAGCCGCACCTTGAAGAAGGTGCCCGGCGAGCGTGCCGTCGCAACCGTCGACAGCTCGAAGGTGTAATTGCGCTTGGTGCCCTGGAAATCCGTCACGACGATCAGGTTCGTCGCGCCGGCACGCTCGCGCGGCTTCACGAACAGCGAATTGTCAGCCGGCGCGACCTCCCACGACACCGTGTCGCCCATCGCCACGAACTTGATGACCTCGCCGGGGGCGAACTCGATCTGTGTCGCGGTGCGGAACGCGCTCCGGATTTGGATCACGTTGCCATCGGTATAGTTGACCTCCCGGATACGGGCATCGGGACCGCGTGCAGCGGGGGTCTGCGCCAGCGCCGGCGCTGCCGACACGGCGCCGATCGCCGCGGCCAGGAGCAGGATCGTCTTCATCGTGTCGGAACCTCCACGTCGGCCCGGTATGTCTTCACCTGAAACCCGAGCGGATTGGCGTATCGGCCGGATTCCGTCTCCGGCTTCGACAGCACGTCGAAAGTGATGGTCGCGATGGCCGGCGTCTCGATTATCTGCTGGTCGCGCTGGAGCCGCTTGATGAAGCGGACCTGCGCCACGTTCGGCGAGATGAAGGCCACGGAGCGGATCGCCACGAACACCGCATCATTGGCGGTGAACTGGTTTTGCGGAGAGTCCGGATTGTCCTTCTTGTAGAAGGCCGTCCAACGGTTCTGTTCCTCCCGCGCCGACAGGGCCAGCACCTTGCGGAAGAACTCCTCGCGCGCTTGCGGAATCCACCCCTCGCGAGCGCGCACGTAGTCGGCGAGGAAATACTTACGGATCGCCTCGTCATAGGTGATCGTCTTATCGCCGCGCAGCTCCTGGGTGACTTCCGTGGCACCAGTCGAGCGGTCGACGGTGACGACATAGGGAACGACCGTCTTGAGCGGTGAGAGCGCCAGCACCGCGGCTGCGCAGATGGCGGCGAACACGATCGCAACGGCCGCGACGATCCAGGCAATGCGCCGCGACCGGACCGCAGCCACGAACCGATCGCGATCCCAGCTTTCCGCTTCCGCGAAATATGCCTTCAGATCCTCGTCTTTATCCTTCACGCCGATAGCCATTTCAGCAGCTCGCATATGTGGTTGGGAGCGCCGCGGTCGGGCCGGCGCTCGGATTGAGCGCGCCGATCGCCGGCACCTTGCTCGACGTGTTCGCCCCTTGCGGCCCTGGCGCCGCATCCTCGGGCGGAAACAGGTTCGTCGCCGGTGCCGGTGCGGGTTGAGGTGTGCCACGTGGCACACTCCCCTCCGGAGGCGTCACAGCGGCCGTCGGGGCTGTCCGCGACGGGACCGAGGGCAAGATCGTCCCGTAGAGATTGGCAGGCCGCTTCTGGCGGCCATTGCAGCGGGGCAGCTTTTCGTCCTTTGCCGCGAGCGCCGGGACCGGGGGAGTAAGAGCCGCAAGGGCGAGAAAGGCCAAGGCCGCACCGAGCTTCATGCCGGGTCTCCGATTAGCTGTTGTTGTAGAGGGTGCCGCCAGCAGCTCGCGCTTCGGCACGCCGCGCGCGTGATTGCTGCCAGCGGTTCACCGCACGTTGCGGCGCGTTCGACCATGCGCGGCCGATCATCGGCGCGATCCCGCCGGTGGCGGCGTTGGCAAATTGGGAAGCGAGCGACGCGCCGCCACCACCCAAGCCCGCAGCCATTCCGGGAATCTGTAGGAAGAAGAAGAACCCCAGGGCGTAGAATCCGAGCGCTTTGACCGCAGCGAGGATCAGGGAGTCATCCTGCGTTATTGCATCAATGAAGGCGTCCGCTGCGTTGGCGATGAAAACCGTTACGAGCAGAGCAAATGCGACGAGGATGACGTAATTCACAATACTCCCGAGCCATTGGAAAAAGAACGGCCGAGTGGAGTCGAACAGAAGCGCCGCTACAAAGAGAGGCCCAACCGCAGCCAGCAGGGAGAGCGCGAAAAGGGCGAAGGCACAGATGGCGAACCCAAGCGCCGACGCCAGCAACGCAGCGAGCATAATGACGACGTTGATGATTTCGCTGACAATGATTTCATCCCAATTGTTTGGGATGCCGACGAGGTTGTAACCTTCCTCAGTCGTGTGGTTTTGGACAATCTCTTTGATGTTGGCGATGGCGCGAACGGCGCCTTTCAATATCCCGTCGAAGAAGCCACCCAGCCCGTTGACGTCCTGCGCGCCAACGGCATTTGCAACCTCTCTCGGCAACCCATTCATAGCGAGGAGCCCGACCGAAGCACCGTAGAGCGTCGTGACGGCGAACACGAGCGCAGCCAGCTTCATTCCGCGATAGACGAACTCCCGGAACGGATACTCGACCGCCCCCCGCAGGATCGCGAAGCCGAGGAGGATGATGTAGATCGTCACTCCCACCCGGAGCGGTCCCGAAATCCAACCAATGACGCCGGCATATGCCGCGATCACTCCCGCCAAGGCGGCGTCGAGTTGGTTGAACATTGCCGTATAGATATTGAAGCCCATTACACGACCCCGGACAGCTTAGCTTCGATCAGATGCCCGCCTCTTTGCGTAGCTTATCCGTATCGGCCTTGTTTCTAAGCAAGGTCTTGGCAGCATCGACGTTGTTGCAATTACTGACGACAACCGCAGGCCATGATGCCGGTGGACGCTGCGACGCCTTCCAAGTCGTGCAGATCGCGTCTGTCTCGGCCAGCTCGCCTTGATGATCCGCGTAATACTTCACGGTGCGCAACGGCATGTCGGACCGAAGCTCGCCTTGGTCGGAGCCGGATTCATTCGTTCCACATGCCGCCAGCGCCAGAATAATGGGGGCGAGCCACAGGACCTTGGTCATGGATTGACCCCGGCCTCAGCCCGTAATTTGTCGATTTCTGCCCTGTTGGAAGCGAGCGACCGCTGATAATCGGCCTCCGCCTTTGCGCGGCGCTGAAGCTCGATCGCCTGTAGCGCCATCTGATCGTTCATCATCTGCGCCTGTTCGAGCTGGAGCCGGGCCGACATATCGGCGCGCTCCGCGGCCGAGTTGGCGCTGGCGAGGCGGCTGCGCAGCTCTTCGAGGCCCTGGCGTCGGCTCGTCACCGCATCGCCGACGTTGCTGGCAAGGCCGGTGGAAACAGCCGCTTCCCGCGCACGCTGCTCATAGGCGGAGCGTTGTGCGGCAGTCATGGATTGGGAGCCGCGCCCGAGGAGGTCTTGATAGACGTCGTTCGCCTTGCCCCGCAGGCCGCCGATGACGTTCAGATCGCCATTGGTGTAGCCGTCGAGCGAACTGGACGACACGTTGCTGGTGCGCAGCACGTCGTTCTTGAGCTGTTGTGCGACATTGCCAATGTCCGTCATCTTGTTGAGGTCTTGGTAGAGCTTCTGCGCTTCCTGGATCTGCGCGGCGCCCTGCTGGATCACCTGAACGCCCTGCCGCACCTGCTCGATCTGCTGGAGGATCGAGCTGACGTCGTGGACCGGGATGCCCTGCGCATGTGCCGAGCACGCCAGCATGAGCGCTGATCCCGACAGCGCGAGTGCGATTGCCTTCATTCTACGCATGTCCCTTCTCCTTCAGCTTGGACGACGACGTTGGTGAAATACCGGGAGCCAGTTGGCTGAATCGGGGCCGAACTCGGCCGCGGCCTGGACGGCGATCGGCGTCGTCTCGGCGCGACCCGACAGCACGGCCAGCTCGTTATCGAGGCCGGTCAAGTCCAGCTCGACCACAACGCTGTCACGGCCCTGCTTCACCAGGAACTTGCGCGACTCCGGCGACAATTCCTCGCGGATGAGCTGGTATTCCGCGTCCGTGAGGGAGAAGCCCTCCACATAGTCGCGGCGTGATCCCTTGGGGTTGGGAAGCATCACCTGGGTCGCGACCTGTTCGAGGATCGAGTGCGCAATGTCGCTCTTGAGCGCGTCCGCCGGCGACTGCGTGGCGAACACCATCATCGCGTTGCGCTTCCGGTATGTCTTCAGGCCGTCCTGCGCGAAGCTCCGGAACGCATCGTCGCCGAGCGCCTTCCAGAACTCGTCGACGGCGATGATGGTGCGCTCGCCGGTCAGCAGCTTGTCGATCCGGTGGAACAGGTAGAGCATCAACGGCGTGCGGACGTCGGCGTTGTCGAGGAAATCCGTCATGTCGAACCCGATGAACCGGGCATCGAGCGTCATTTCGTCCGCCGCGTTGTCGAACACCCAGCCCATCGACCCGCGCGAGGTCCACTTTTCGAGGCGGGCGCCAATGCCGCCCGCATCCGCCATGCCGAGCATCGTGCGCAGCGCGTCTAGCGAACGATCCTCGCGCGGGAGCCGCATCACCGCGGCGATCCCTTCATCGATCATCCGCTCTTCCTGGACCGTGATCGGGCGGCTTTCGGTGCGGACGAGCTGGCGGACCCACAGCGACAGCCAAGCCCGATCCTCCGGCTTGTTCTCCAGCGCCTTCAAGGGCGCGAAGCCGGTCGGCTTGCCGTTTTCGAGCGTCAGGTAGGTGCCGCCCGAGGCCAGCACGAAAATCTGCGCGCCGCGATCCTTGTCGATGAATATCTGGCGCGCGCCCGTCTTCTCGGCTTGCGCCATCAGGAAATTGACGATGACCGTCTTGCCGCCCCCGGTGGGGCCGACGATCAGCGTGTGGCCTATGTCGCGCTTGTGGAAGCTGAAGAAATAGGGGCTGCGCGCGCTGGTCTTCATCAGCGCAATCGCGTCGCCCCAATGATTGCCGGTAGCCAGGCCGGCGGGATAGGTGTGGAAGGGCGAGAACGCCGCGAAATTGAGCGACGTGATCGGCGCCGGCCTCGCCCGCCATGCGAAATTGCCGACGAGCTGGCTCCAATAGGCCGCTTCCAGCGCCGCGCCCTCCCGCGCCGCGACCATGCCGGTATCGGCGAGCGCAGCTCGCGCGATCGACATATTGTCGCGCAGCCCCTTGAGGCTGTCCGAATAGACCGCGAGCGTGAAATGATGATCGCCCAGGACGAAGCGGTTGGACATGAGATCGTCCGCCGCGTCGACGAGATCGAGCATCTGACTGACGGCCCGATCGTCCGCGTTCTCCATCTGCTTTTGCCGCAGCCGGAACCGCTCCGATGCCGCCGCGCGGCCGAGGAAGGTGAAGGATTGCGTCAGCACGAACGCGAAATCGACCGCCAGCAGCGATTGGAACTGCGTCGGGGTGGTGGTCGCCGGATACTCCCGGATGCCGAAGATGCCGCCGAAGAAGCTGCGATCGGCGTCGCGGACCTCTACCGTCTCCCCGCCGAACACGACGCGCTGCCGATAGAGGGCGCTGCCGAGGTGCCCCCGGATGATCGGGACGCGGCGATGCCGGCCCGTCATCACCATTTCCGCGACCTCCATCGTCTCCGAGAACTTGAGGCCGTTGTGCCCGTAGATCGACAGCCGGCGCGGCGAGCAGCGATCCATCAGCTTCTCGAAATCGCGCGCCTTGTCCTCCAGCGCCTCCAGCAGATCGGCGTCGATCGCGTCGGCTTCCGATTCCGCCCGCGCCTTGTTCCTGAAGAGCTGGACGAGCTTGTCGGCGCCGTGGACCGACGGCCGCAGCACCAGCGTCACGAAGAAGCGGTTGATGAACATCCGCTCCTTGTTCATTCGCCCGAAATAGGCGGCATCGAGATCCCGTGCGAAGCGGGATCGGAAGTTGCCGCCCGGATATTGTTCGACGCGCGCACGCACGAGGTGGGTCCAGATCGACAGGCGGTCGTCGTGCAGGTTGCGCAGCATCCCGTTGAGCTTGGCGTGCCAGTCGTTGAGGTCGCGCACATCGGCCGTCTCGAAAGCCCGGCCTTGCAGCTCAAACGTCAGCATGATCGCGCCGGAATCGAGCACCACCACTTCGTCGGTGACGTGCCGCGCATACGGCAGGAACTTGGTCGGCATCACTTCCTTGAGCGCGACCTTCATCGGCACCTGTTCGGACAGGCGGTTGGCCCTAGCCATTGCGGCCGAACCCCTTTCGCTTGATGCCCTTCAGGGGGAGCGGCGTGTAGCTCGAGCCGCCCCAAAAGACGCGGTTGCGGTTGGCCGCCTTGGTGCGGCCCCATAGGAAGATCAGCCGGAAGGCGTTGACGTCGTGCCGCACCACGAGACGCGAGATGCCGAACATCACCGCGGCTACGACGCCGCCATAGATCGGGTTCGTGGTGCCGATCAGCGTGATTACCGAGGACAGCAGGATCACCACGGCCGCCTCGATCGGGATGCCCGCGAACAGCGCGGGCCGCGTCACCGCCAGGAACAGCGTGTTGCGCGCCATCACTTCCCGTTCTTCGTCCACGCTACGCCCTTTCACAAAACACAGGCGGAAGCGGGGCGTGGGGACGCCCCGCTTCCATGAAGATCAGCCCTGGAGCTGATCGACGATCCACGGCGCCGAGAAGATGATCGCGATGCCGATGATGACGGTGACGAGCGCCCCGGTGTTGACCCGACCCGTCAGCCACCCGAAGCCTGCCGCGATCAGCGCGAGGATCGCGACGATGCGCAGGAGGCCGTTGCTCAGCAGCCCGAGGACCGCGTTGCCGAAGCTCTCCAGATTGGTTTGTGCGAACGCCGGCTCGGCCGACAGCAGCGACGTCAGCGCGACCAGGCTGAACATCGACAGCACCCGCGAAAACTTGCGCTGGCGCGGGGTCATCGCGTCGACGTAGCCGGTGACACGGGCTCGGAGGGCCAGCGCCGGCCCACCGAAAGATGCGAGAGTCATCGGTTTTCTCCTTCTCCGGCGAGCCGCGCTCGCTCATATTCCGCCCTCGCAAACACGTCCCACGATGGCGGCGGTGGGGGTGGCGCAGCCTTCGACTGCCCCGCAGCGGACGTGTTTTCCTCGACCAGCGCGGCGAGCTGCGCAGCCGCGCTCGACCCTTCGCCGGTATCTGTTGCGCCGGTGGACGCGCTCACGCGGACGGCGACGGGCTGGATGCCGTCGGCGAAGCCGGCATTGCCGACAACTTTCCCGACATAGCCGTTGGAGAAGCCACGCGACTGCGACCCGGTGTTATACATGGATAGGGCAATGCGAAGCGCGCGCTGGGGGTGAAGCCCCGCGCGCACGCTCCGATAATTGCCGGACAGCACCGCTCCCGCCGCGGCGATGTTGGTGCAGGGATCGAACACATTGTCCCACGTCAGGCCGAGGGCCTTCATGTTCCGCGAGTTGATCTGGCCGAGCCCGAGATCGACCGAATAGCCCTTGCCGACATAGTAGCGGGCAGTCTCGACCGCCTGCGCCACGCTCGTCGCCGGCGCGGGCTGGCGTGCGATGCCGTTGACCCCGATCGCCAGCTCGAACCCGCGGCTTTCCGTCTGGACGATCGCCGCGATGGTAGCGGGTGCCACATTAGGCGCGCATTGCGCCGCGAGACCCATGATGACCGCGGCGGGGAGCGTCATTACCGCTCCAAACTTTCTGATCCGAGCGGACCACCCGGCTGCGCTGTGGCCTCTGCTTGGGCCACCTGCGCCGCCGAGGGCACGGTGTAGCGCGTTCGGTTGCCGTCGGTCATCGTCATCACGACGTATCCGGGCCGTCCGTTCTTCGGCTTGGTATAGTCCGCCTTACGGACCCCGCCCGCGCTACAGGTCGGGAAGCCCCCTCCCAGCGCCAGATGCGAGATCAGCTTGCGGATCGGCGGCACGCACTCGGCGAACTGCATCCATCCGCCTGGATTGCTCGCGCAAAGCAGCACCTCGCAAGCCCAGGTGGAGTCGGCCGCCCGAGCAGGCGTCGCGACGATCGAGGCAGCGATAAGTGCAGTCGTCGCGATAGAGGAACATAAGCGATTTGCCATGTTTTCACTCCTGTCGTGCTGACAGGGTAAGTCGCGACATGGACGGGGACTAGACCGAAAAGCGCGTTAGATGCTCGGTTCGTCTGTTTTTGAGAACGGTTCGCAGAACATCCAAATCGGATTAGAAACTGCTTGCCTCCTGCAATCCATGATAAGGATGCACGTGGATCACGCCTTCGTATCCGTAGCCCAGAACTATATGCCGAATGGCTGAAGAAGCCTTTTTATACAGGCGGATACGCTTCTTGTCGTAAAGACCGACATGGAACAGCGACGTGCCTCGCCAACTCACCCGGATATTGATGTGCCACTTGCCGCATTCATGCTGACAGACGTGGATGTCGGTGATGCTTCCGCCCGGGGGGCGTTGCGTCGTCAGCTCGCGCTCTAATATAAGTTCTAATTCCATCCTGCCCTGCGAATAAGCGATTTCATATGTTTTCGCTGGCGCGATGTTTTACGCCGCATTAATAGTTATGCGGGTAGACATGGGAGTGTCCAGAGATGGCCCGACGAGACGGAGCGTCGATCGAGGACCAGGCCGAGCGGATCGTCCGCCAGCTCGGCGGGAAGTGGCAGGGCGACTTCGCCATGTGTCGGTGCCCTGCCCACGCCGACGGCAAGGCCAGCCTGTCGATCCGGGTCGGCGAGCGGGCCGTCCTCTTCCATTGCTTCGCCGGCTGCACGGCCGATGCGATCATGTCGGCGCTGCGCTCGGGCACGATCCTCGCGCCCGCTGACCATGACCCCGGCCAGCGCCAGGAGAACAAGGCCGACCTCAGCAAGCTCGCGCTGGCGGTATGGCGACACGCCGAGCCGTTCGCCGGCACCCTCGCCGATCGCTACATGCGCGAGGGCCGTCTTATCCTTCCCGACGGCATTAACGCACGCTTCGATCCGCGCTGCCAGTGCGGCGCCGGCACCGCCAAGGCGTTCGCGCCGGCGCTGATCGTGCCCGTCGAGGAGGACTCCGGCGTCGTCGCCATCCACCGGACCTTCCTGCGCCCTGACGGGCTTTGGAAGGCCGACTTCGATGAGCCGAAGCGGATGCTTGGCAACCCCGGTGTCGGCGCGGTCCGCTGGGGCGGCATCCCGCTCGACGGCACGCTCCGCCTCGCCGAAGGCGTCGAGGACGCCGCGAGCGTGATGAACATGCTCGGGCCTGGACGCTTCGTGTGGCCCGTCCTGGGGATCGAGCGGTATCAGGCAGTAGCGATCCCGGAGAGCGTCCACACCGTCGTCATCTACAGCCAGCATGGGGGCGAGGCGGCGCGCGCTATCGAGCGCGCCACCCCGCACCTGACGGCCAATGGCCGCCAGCTCCTCGTCAAGCCGCCGCCCCATACTGGCGATTGGAACGACCTCTTGCGCGAGATCCGTTCGCTATGAAGCTGTTTCCGGGAGCGACGCGGTTCCAGCGATGGACGATGGGCGCGACGTTCCTGATCGTCGCGAGCTATGCAATTTCACAGAACAAGCAGTCGTTGATCGAAGTCTCGAAAACACGGCTTTCGTCGACGACGCCGAGAATTATCGATGGAGATACCATCGATTTTGCCAACGGGCGGGTGCGTGTCGTCGGGATCGATGCACCGGACGATGATTTGCCGCAGCTTAAAGCCATTTCGACAGACGTGTTGCGGGGTTTGGCGACCCGAGACGGTGGGATGGATTGTTCCGTGTCGATGTTCGATTACGCGCTTCGTCGAGAGAACCAGTGTCGGACCGATCCGAAGAGTTATGGCCGCTTGAATCTGGCGTGTCGCTTTCCCGCGAATAAGGCGAGTGTCGGAGCTACAATGGTCGCTCAAGGCTATGCCGTCGATTACCGGGTGTTTTCAGGCGGAGCCTATGTCGATTTGATGCAGAAAGCCGCAGCGAGAAGGGCAGGACTTTGGGGCGTCGACTATGAGGCGATGCGTCAACTTGCCGTTCGCAGGGCACAGGTGCCGCAGGGATGCAACGTAGGGACGATCAAGCAGTAAGCGGGGCCTGCCTCCGGCCCGTGCTCTACTCCGCGGCGCTACGCGCCGCTCCGCGGAACCCCGTCACCGGGTTTCCGCCCTACCGGGTGACGATCAGACTAGGCCACAGCGGGCCGCCCTCGCGGGCGGGCGTAGCTTGTGCGGGAAACCGCTCCATTGCTTGAGCGCGGTTCTCCCGCCGCCGTCGTGATCGGCCGTTGGGGCATGGCGCTATCCCTTGTCATCGGCGCCGTCCTGGCCGGTCGCGTCATACGCAATTTTCCCTACCTGCTCCCCAACCGCCTCCCCGGCCTGGTCCTCTACGAGCTGGGGCCGGCGCTGATCCTTGCGCTCGCGATCGGCGCCGCCATCGCCATCACCGAGACCGACAGACCGCGCCCCGGCATCCCGGCGCGGCTCGCGCTGTTCGCGCTCGCCGCGCTGGTCGCCGGCACCGTCACTCTCGCCATTGAGTTCGGCGCCGTCCTTCAGGGGCAATGGCTCTAGGGCCCGCGTGGAGGGTGTGCCACGTGGCACACTTAGATCGTATAAACGCGAATCCTTTATCAACTGTTGATAAGGTGCTATCTTCGGCGTGAAAGGAGATCGCGATGATAAGTGCCGATCTAGGTCAGCAGCTCGAAAGTTTCGTCGCCCAGCTCGTCGCTGCCGGCCGCTACAACTCGAAAAGCGAAGTGCTTCGCGAAGGCGTGCGCCTCGTGCAGGACCGTGAAGCGCGGCTCGCGGCGCTGGACGCGTCGATCGCCCGCGGTATCGCCGATGCGGATGCCGGGCGCACCACGCCCGCAGCCCATGTTTTCGATCGGCTTGAGGCCAAATACCGTGCCATGTCCGAAGGCGCCGAATGATCGTCGATTTTACCGACGAAGCCGAACACGATCTTGAGACGATCGGCGACTACATCGCCCGCGACAATCCGGGCCGCGCGCTCAGCTTCGTCCGGGAGTTGCGCGGCAAGTGCCTTGGCTTGGCTGACATGCCGAAGCGATTCCCCCTGGTCCCGCGCTACGAGGCCGCAGGCGTGCGTCGGCGCGGACATGGTGACTATCTGATCTTCTACCGTGTCGAGCCCGACAAGGTGGTGATCGTCCACATCCTGCACGGTGCGCAGGACTATGCTTCGATCCTCTTCCCCGCATGAGCCTCCGGCATCGGTCGCGCAATCGCGCGGTGTGAGCCTGTGGGCGCCGCAGCCCTCCCCCGGAGGCCCGTCAGCGCCGGGGAACACCAAGGGCGGCTGCCCTTTCGTTCCCGAACGACAATCGACCGTCCGAGTAATCCGCCAAGCGTGGCACCCGACCCCCAGCAGGGTGTCGGCCACGCTAGGGCGGCTCGCCCGCGCCAGCGGTAGATTCTCGCTCTCCCTCCCCATCCCGTTCCTCGCCGGAAAGGCAGAGCCGGTTGCTGTTGCGACCGGCTTTCAGCCTCAAAGGAAAGGAAGAAATCATGGGACGGATCACCGACAACCGGGCCGATATCTATCAGGAAATCACCGACCAGATGATTGCCATGATCGAGGCGGGCACCCGGCCTTGGTCGAAATCGTGGAACGGCAGCACCGCGCCCAAAATCCCGCTGCGCTCGACGGGCGTTCCCTATCGCGGCATCAACGTCCTGACCCTTTGGGTTGCCGCCATGACGAACGGCTATGCCTCACCGCATTGGCTGACCTTCAAGCAGGCGCTCGCGCTCGGCGGCTGCGTCCGCAAGGGCGAGAAGGGCTCACCCGTCGTTTATGCCAACAAGATCGAGGTGGACGCCGACAGCAAGGCACAGGGGGGCGGAGAGCGCGGCGAGGACGGCAAGCGTCAGGTAGCGTTCCTCAAGCGTTACACGGTCTTCAATGCGGAGCAGATCGACGGCATCGAGGCGAAATATCCGACCCCCGCGCCGATCATCACCGCGACCAATCCCGACGAGCGGGACGCCGAACTGGACGCGCTCTTTGCCCGCGTGCCCGTCACCCTCAAGCACTTCGGCTCCCAGCCCTATTATCAGCCGAGCGGCGATCATGTCGTCATGCCGCAGTTTGCCGACTTCCACACCAGCGACGATTATTATTCGACCCTGGCGCACGAGCTTTGCCACGCGACGGGACACGTCGACCGCCTTGCCCGTCCCTCCCTCATTTCCACGAAGCGCGAGGACTACGCCCGCGAGGAACTGGTCGCCGAGCTTGGGGCCGCGTTCGTCAGCGCCACCATCGGCATCAAGCTCCACGACCGCGAGGACCAAGCCGCCTATCTGGCGAATTGGCTTCAAGCCCTCCGCAACGACAAGCGGTGCATCTTCACGGCCGCACGGCTCGCGCAGGACGCTTCCGACTGGCTGCTGACCCGCATGGCCGTCGAGACGGCGGCCGAGCTGGAGGAAGCGGCGTGACCGTCCCCGGCTACCCCGGCCCCGATGAGGGCCGGGGCGTGGCGGCGCGACTGGTCTATGACCTGAGCGTCGCCACCGTGAGCGAGGAGGAGTTTAACGAGCTGATCGCGATCATGCGCGACGGGCCGACCGCGAATCCGCTGACCCCCGAAGCGCAATGGCGGCGCGATTATCACAAGGCGATGTTCAACCGCCGTCTCGTCGGCGTGCAACCCGACCTGTTCGGCGGGAAGCCGGTGACACACATGCACAAGGCCGCGCCCGGGCCGGTCATCGATTGGAAACCCGAGCCGGTTGAGGAAAAGCTGGCGCGGATCGCGCTCGACTGCAACGCGACGTTCGGCATCGGCCGACCCGGCTTGAGCGAGGACGACAAGACGGCGCTGATCCGCTCGGCCGCGAACTGGCTGCGCGTCGGGCAGCGCGTCCGCATCGCCGGATCGTCCGTGTCCTACGATGGCCGCTTTGAGCGCCGCGTCGGGCGCAGGGGTGTCGTGTGGCGCTTGTGCAGCCCCGTCTTTGCCGACCACCTCTATGTCTATCTCGATCCGATCGGCGCGGAGCGCGTCGAGAAAACGCCGATGGTGGAGCTGCGCGACGTCGAGCCGATCGACGAGGCGCTGTTGGTCCCCGTCCCCTTCCCCACATGATAGCCAGCAGGAACTAGCCTATGAGCCCTCCCCAACGCCGCCCCGCGATCCGGGCCGTCAGCTTCGCGGAAGTCGGCGAGGCCGTCGCCCGCCTGATCGTCGTCGCCGGGTCCGACACCGGCCAAGCCTCGCGCGCGGCCGACTTCCTGCTGGCATGGTGGGATGGGGGCGAATGGGGCCACTTCCCGATCCTTCACCTCTGCAACTGCGATGCCTCCATTTCGGAGGATATGCTGATCGTTATGGCCTATCTGGCAGCCGAGCCGACCGTCTATGCCGATGCCTGGGGCTACCGCGACGCGATGGCGGCGCTGGTTGAGCAATGGCGGCCCGCATGACCCCGCTGCGCACCGCCACTGACATAATGACGGGCGAGCCGATCGGCAGCATCCCCCGGCGCGGCATCGTCTCCGGCCATTGGGACGGCGGAAACGTCGTCGTCGCGTTCCGGGGCGGGCGTGGCAGCTTCATCGCCGATCAGCCCCGTAAAATCGCGCGCCGCTCCCCCGGCGAGCGGGGGAGCGGCGCAGTCAACGAGCGGCGCAGCCGCCTCTATCCCGGCCGCGTCGTAGCGGGCAAAGACCCCTTCGCCGTTCCATCCACTTGGCATCATCGAACGCAGCCCCCTTCGGATCGAGGCAGGCGTTCTCACCGTGCGAGAGCAAGCCAAGCCGATACCATGCGATCCTGATCGGCGCCGTCGCGACGAGGAAGAGCTGATGATGATGGGGCACGACCTCGCGCCCGCCCGCAATGCCGTCGTGCGGAGCGAGCCCGCGTTCGCTACCGCCAGCGCCCTGCGCCTCGTCGCGATCGTCGACGCGCTTGCCTATCCGCACGCCACCCAGAGCTTCCGCTATCCGCAGCGGCCCTCCCGCGAGATCTACCTGACCTGACAGCCGCCCTCGAGGCGCTTGATCGCTTCCTCGAGACGGCCGAGCAGCATCTAAGGGGGAGCTGACGCGCCCAGGGCGGGACGTAGGTTCGCTGGCGCCGCGGCCCTCCCCCGGAGGCCCGCCAGCGCGGGGAACACCAAGGGCTGCTGCCCTTTCGTTCCCGAAGGAAAATAGACGGCCCGTGTGGTCCGCCAAGCGCGGCACCCGACGCCCTAAGGGGCGTCGCCGCGCTAGGGCGGCCTGCCCGCGCCAGGCCATCGATTTTCCTCCTCCCTCCCCATCCCGCTCCTCGCCGGAGAGGCAGACCCGGTTGCTGCGGCAACCGGCTTTCAGCCGCAGGGAGAAGGAGGAAAGAGAATGGCTTACACCCGATACAAGGGCGATCCGTACTGGAAACGGGCCAAGGTGGACGGCACCAGCGCGGACGGCACCCCCTACCGCCGTGGCGAGCGCGTGTTCTTCTACCCGCGTTCCGGCGCGACCTACGCGGGCGACGGCGCGGCGCGCGCATCGGCCGAGTTTGACGAACTCGCGAGCCTCGAAGGCTGACCCCTCCCCCATCGACATAGACACAGATCAAGGAGCATCATCATGGGTATCATCACCGTTAAGCTGTCGCAGCTTCGCCTTTCCCCGCTCAATCAGCGGCGCGTGAAGCCTTCCGCCGTCGAGAGCATGGCCGACGACATTGCCGCACACGGCCTGTTGCAGAACCTTGTCGCCTACGAGGACGAGGGCTTGTTCTATGTGTTTGCCGGAGGGCGGCGCTATCGCGGCCTAAAAGAACTGGCGAAGCGCAAGCAGATCAAGAACAGCGATGCGTTTCCGGTCGAGGTCCGCACTAAGGAAGAGGCCATCGAACTGTCGCTCGCGGAGAACTTCCAGCGCGAGGACATGCACCCGGCAGACAGCATCCGCGCCTTTGCGGCGCTGCGCGATACCGGCATGGATGCCGAGGAAATCGCGGCCCGGTTCGGTCAGGCGGTTAGCTTCGTCTATAAGATGCTTCGCCTTTCCGCGCTGGCACCGGCGCTGATCGATCTTATTGCCAAGGACCAGTTGTCGCTTGAGGCAGCGCGCGCGCTCACCCTCACCGACGACCACGACCAACAGGTGAAGGTCTGCAAGGCGGCGAATGGCCACGCCCACACTATCCGGCGGATGCTCACCACCGAAAAGGTGGACACCACCAGCGGCGCGTTCATCTTCGTCGGGCGCGACGCCTACGAGGCGAAGGGCGGGACGATCACGGTGGACCTGTTCAGCCAAGGGGCCGAGGGCTTTGCCGACCAGCCCGAGCTTGTGCAGGAACTGGCAGAGGACAAGCTGGACGCCATCGCCGACGAATATCGCGCGATCGGTTGGCATGAGGTTCGCGCCACGCTGGAACGGCCCTACGACCTTTACATGAAGGGCAGCCTGTATCCGGCCACGCGCGAGCCGACCGAGGACGAGGCGGCACGGATCGAGGCAATCGACGTCGCTATCGAGCAGATCGCCGAGGCCGAGGGCAAGGACAGCGACCGCATCGCGCCGTTGTCCGACGAGCGGGACGCGATCACCGAGGGCTTGCGCGGGTTCAGCGCCGAGCAGGTCGCAATCGGGGGCGTGGCGCTATGGGTTTCGCATGACGGATCGCTCGGCAAGAGCTTCTATCGCGCGAAGGCCGAGCCGAAGCCCAAGGCGAGCAGCGGCGAGCCGCAACCGCTCTACAGCAACAGCCTTGTCGCCGACCTGTCGCGGATCAAGACCCGCATCGTGCAGGAGGCGGTTTCGGCCGACCCCTCGCTGGCGCTGGACGTGCTGCTGGACAGCCTTGCGGGCCAGCTACTCCACGGCGCGCACAGCTATCAGATGGCGATCGACGTGCAGGCCAAGACCATCCCGACCGATGTTGCCGACGACCTTATGGCGACCAGCAACGTGCGGGAGGTCGAGGAAACAATGGCCGACCGCTTCGCATCGATCCCCGCCGAGGGCCGGTTCGAGGTCATTCGCGCCATGAGCCACGACGACAAGATGGCGCTACTCGCCGGATTGGTGTCGATGACGGTGGACGGCACCTTGTTCGCGGGCGGTGCCCCCGGTCCGCGTCACCATCACTTTGAGCAGGTGGCCCGCGCGACCGGCGTGGACATTGCGACCCGCTGGCAGGCCCCCATCGCCCTGTTCGACAAGATGCGCCGTGCAGCCCTGATCGACCTACTTCGCGCCGAGTGCGGCGATGCCAGCGCCGACAACTGCGCGACCATCAAGAAGAAGGCGGACTTGGCGGTCAACGTGTCGGGACGGCTCGCTTCGCACTGGCTTCCCGCGCCCATGCAGATCGGGGCGTTCGACCAGCCCGAGCGCGACGAGCGGGACGATCCCGAAGCCGATGCCTTCGATGGCGAGGGCGAGGACATGGAGGCCGACGAAATGGCGTGAACGGATGCGGGGGGCGGTGATAATCGCCCCCCTCCCCCCGACTGACCCGCCCAGCAGCAGCCCCGTCGCCGGCGCGACAGCCATGCCCCGCATGGCCGTCGCGCCCGCTGCCCTTTCAGGCCCGCGGGCGCCGCCCGCCCACAAGGGACGGGCGGCGCCGAGGCGACTTCACGACAATGTGAACGCAGTGCGCACGAGGATCGGCTACACTGTCCTCGATCGGCAGCGGAAGGATGTAGCAGCTCCCCCGCAATCTCGCCGGTCGAAGGAGGTGACTGAATGTGACAATCTTTGAAACCGCAATGGTTGTGATCGCGGGCTTTTCGCTCGAGGTTGCGATCGTAAAGTTGGGCCGCGACAAGTAGCCTGACGGGGGGCGGGGGCCTAGCAGGGCTCCCGTCCCTTTTCGTGGGGGAAGGCCCGAAAAGTTTGAGCCCGCCGAGTAGCAGCTCGACGGGCTCAGGATGGTGACGTCAGTGACTCACTCACGAAACCGCATCACCTATATACGCCTCCGCGCCTTAATATCCAATAGCCGGCCACGCCCCATCCCGACGATCGTGCAGCGGATCTAGCCCGCTAGAACCGCCGCAGGTGTGCCACGTGGCACACCCCATGCCGCAACAGGCGGCGCGTCGAGCAGGGCGAGCAAATCGCCCAGCGCGCGCCGCCTGTAGGCGTTTAGCCAGCGCCGGCGCCGATGCTCGGCCGCGTCATGGATCATATGGCACCGCTGGCACAGCGCAGCCAGGTTGCGCGGCGCGTTGTCGGTCGGGTCATGGTTCAGGTGCGCGCACGCGATATAGACCCGCGTGACGCGGACGATCGCCGCCACGCCGGAGCCGGGCACGCGGACCCGGCGACCGCGGCCGTCGCGCCACTGGCGGCGATCGGCGTCCCACCAGCGGCCATCGCCCAGGTGAAACACCCGCCGACCGTGCGGGCGCCGGCAATGCTCGCAGCGCCCCTTGGCGCGGCCGAACCGGATCAGCCTCGACAGCTCGGGCCAGTCGATCGGGTAGAGCCAGCGATGTTCGGGCATGATCGGCATGACGATTCTATGAGTCAGTCGAGTCGAGAACGAAAGCAGAAAATCGACTAGCGGTCCGCCCCGTGGGCGGGCGTTGGTTTGTAGGGGTAGTCCGTCAGTCTCCTACCATCGTGAGGGACGCGGCCCGCCGCCTCAAGGATCAGCGGTCCCCCCAATTTGCTGCGCAATTCGGCTCCCCCGCGGCCCGGCAAGCCGGTCGCTGGCGCGGTCCTGTGACCCGGCGTTCCGCGCCCCTCCCGCTGACGTCGCCAATCACGGCAACACGGAGATTTCCATGTCCCATCATCGCCTGTTCGCGCAGCTCGCCTTCGAGCGTGCGCTTGGGTTGGCCGCGCTGAACGCGCTGGCGCAGGCTGTCGCCGAGGGCGACCAGTTCCGTGCCGGGGGTCGCGACCGAGACCCGCCCCACTTCTGGGTTCTCGCTGGCGAGCTGGAGGAGGTCGTGCAGGATCGCATCCGCGACGTTCTCGACGGTCCCGGCCTCGCCGTCGTCGAGCGCGGCGAGCTGTTCCATCAGCCGCGCATCGTCGAGCTGGTGATCGCCGCTCGCGACGCACGCAACGCGCCCTCCTGACGGGACGCGCTTGCGCGCGACAATGCCGTGCGGAGATCTGCACCGCGTATCGTTCACCGCTCGCGCTGCGCGCGATCGGCGCCAGGGGAACACCAAGGGCGCCGCCCTTTCGTTCCCGAACGACAATCGACCGCCCGTGTAATCCGCCAAGCGCGGCGCCCGTCGCGTCGCGCCGGCCGCGCTAGAGCGGCTCGCCCGCGCCAGCGGTAGATTCTCGCTCCCCCTCCCCATCCCGTCCTCGCCGGACAGGCAGGGCCGTGAGGCCCAGCGGCCTTGCGGCCCATGCCAGAAGGAGGATCAGCGATGTATAGCCCCGAACAACTCGACACCATCCGCCGCCTGAATGACGCAGCGCGTCAGAGCCCCGGCGTCACGTCGTGCGCCAACGTCACGCAGGGCTTTCTTGCCCTCCCCAATGTGGATCGCTTCAAGGCCGTATCGGCGATCGTCGGTTTCACCAAGTTCGACGGCGACAACGACCCCTATGGTGAGCATGATTTCGGCGCGGTCTATCGCCTAGCGAGCGGTGAATGGTCGCAAGAGCGGCCGAGCGATGGCACGGCCATTTCCGAGACGGTTTTCTGGAAGGTGGATTACTACGACAACACGCTGACCTATGGTAGCGAAGCGCCGTGGGATGCGCAGCAGACCACGCGCGTTCTGACGGTCATGCTGGCGAGCGAGTATTAACGGCCCCGATCCGGCGATCCGCGCTCAACCAAGCGCGGATCACGGCGCGCATCCGCCTCGCTCACACATGATTTGTTGAGGAGTCGCCTTGGAAGGCGTAGGGTTAAGAGCAGAAAGGATGACGCGATGGCCCAGATCGATCTTGAGACGTTGCGCGAGCGCATCCGCCAGATGGATTTCCAGCGCGGCACCCCCGAGCAGATCGCACTTTGGCGGGAGGACGTAGCGGAAGCGCGCGCCAACCTCGCGATTGAGGACATGACGCCGACCATCGATGAAGATGCGATGTTCGCGATGATGCTCGACGAGGGCGTGCCGCCTGCCGTCATGCCCTCGATTATCCTCAGCCTCTATCAGCCCGGAACACACCAGATCGCCGCCTGACCTTGGCGAGCGATCCCTACACGTATCCTGGCACCGAGACGCTTCGGAATCGGCTCGGAATCACCGACGACAAGACGCTTACAGAGGCCGAACGGAGACTGACCCAGGCGCGCGGCGCGGAGGCCGCGCGCCTGACCTTTCCAGCGACGGCCGATGGCTATCGGGCCCTCCATAGGCACCTGTTCCAAGACCTCTACGATTGGGCGGGCCAGGATCGCTCCGTTAACATCGCCAAGGGCGGATCGAGCTTCGCCGCCGTCCCCTACCTTGCGCGCGAACTCGACAATCGGTTCGCCGAGGTAGGAGCGCAGAGCGGCTTGCGGGGGCTTCCTCGCGACGAGTTTTTCGATCGGCTCGGCAACCACATCAACGAGATCAACGCCATTCATCCCTTCCGCGAAGGGAACGGGCGCACCATGCGCCACCATGCCGCCCAGCTCGCCCGCGAAGCCGGCCACCCGATCCGCATTGCCGCGATCGACAAGGATCGTTGGATGGAGGCGTCCCGCCACGGCTTTCTCACCGGAGATCATCGCGGCATGGCCGCGGTTCTCTCCGCAGCGGCGGTCAAGCGCGACCTCGCGCCCGAAGCGCGCATCGGCCCCGCAGGGATCGCCATGCTCCCCAAGCGTGCCCCGCCCGAGGGGCAACGCTACCGGGTGACGCTGACCAAGGCGCGCGAGGAGCTGGAACGCTATCTGCCGGCCGCCCGTCAACAGGCGGCCGACCGGCTGCGCGGGCTGATTAAGGAGGGTGCCCCCTCCCCCGCCATCGCCAACGCGCGAACCGAACTCGCCTATGTCCGCCACGCCAAGGGGCCGATCTATCAATCGCACCTTCTCACCTATCTCGGCGTCCGTCAGGTCGATGCCGTCGTGACGCCCCAGCAGACGCCGTTGGAGCGGGTGCGGGAGATCGGGGCGGCGCTCGGCGTCCAGATCAACAACCAGCAGCCGGCGCAGATCCAGCGCGCCGTGCGGTCGCTGGAGCGGCCGATCCTGCCCCCCGGACACTCGCCAGGGCAGGAGCGGCTTGCCGAGCTGTTCCTGAAGAACACGCCGGAAAAGAACCAAGCCGATCCACGCCTCGCGCCCGCCCAGGCGATCGTCGACGCGGCCATGAAGACCGCGCGCGATCGGGGCGAGAGCGCGCGCATGGTCGGGACCATCGGGGAGTCGACGCGCCAGTTCGTCGCAGATCGGATCAAGGCTGGTGGATCGCTGGACGGCGAAATCGGCCGCGCGTCCCCGGCGCAAGCACCGGCGCCGCGCGATAAGGACCGGAGCCGCTGACGGCGTTGGGAGGACGGGTGAGTGGTTGAAGCAAGACCGCTTGTTGAGTTCGGTAACGGAAGCCATCCAATGGCTCGAAGGTTCTGCCTGTATGGCGTAGATCGCATCCTATCGCCAAGCCGATCTACAATGGAACCAACCGGTTTCCTTTTCGTTTGCCGCCCTGATTCACGTTACCGACATAAACCGCCAGAAAGGAAACAGATGAAGATCTTGATCTCCGCCGCGCTGCTTTCTTTGGTGTCGGTTCCGGCTTTTGCCCAAGCAGTTACCCCATCCACGTCAGGAACGATGACCAGCGCGGATGTCGGGGTAGAGCCGATTGCCAGCCAAAGCGGCCCAAACTACGTTCTCGCCGCGTCGGACGCGAACCTCTATCAGATAAAGGCTGCCCAGCTTGCCGCAACGCGCGCGCAGCGGGACGACGTCAAATCCTACGCCAAGCGCGTCCTTGCCGAGGCACAGAGCAGCCAAAAAGCACTGATGGCAGCGCTTAAGAACGATCAGCGCACGATAAAGGCGCCGTCGTCAACCTTGTCGGCTGACCGCGCTGCTCTTCTCAAGTTGTTGCAAAAGGCACCGAAGAGCGCTTTCGACAACCTTTATCTCACCCAGTCGGCGCAGGTGCAACAAGCAGCGTGGGCAATTCACAAGGGATATGCCCAAGACGGCACCGATCCAGCGCTGCAACAGATCGCCGGCACGGCCGTTCCTGTGCTGGAAAACGAACTCACCACCGGCAAGTCGCTCACGCCCTCCGGGCTTGCGGGAAGGTGAACCTAGCTGGGCCGGGTCGACTAGCTCCCGGCGGCCTGGCCCAGCATCTTGGACAAATCTCGGAATATCATAATTTGGTGAAGACTTGCCTATTTTATGAGTTAGCAAATTTAACTAGGTCATAAAAACTATCGGGCCCTAGTCCATGCCAACATGACTACTGCAATTCCCCATGAAACTAGTGATATGTATATTTGCTGACTGAAGAGAACCGCTCCCCCTACGATCAGACTGGCAGCGAGTATATCTCTTTGGGACGACGGCCTCTCCTTGTTCGGTGATGGTGATGACACCTGAACCGGGATAGTACCTGACTTTGCTACTTTCTCTACCAGTCCTATTAAGTCGGGAGAGGCTGCGGCCAAGCGGCCAATTCCTGCGGCCAGTCGGCGCCCACCTTTTTTCAGTTCGGCAGGACTAATTCGCTCGCGCGCAAGCTCGCGGGCGATCGGCATCGCCCTAGCCGCGATATCGAACTCTGGGTCAAGAGTCCGTACCAATCCCTCGGCGGTCAGTAATGTGCGCAGGAGCAAGGCTAGGTCGGGCGGCAATGCCAGACGGTATTGGCGCAGTAACGTGAACACGCGCGAGAATATCTCGGACAGATCAACCTGTTTCAGGACAGCGCCACGAAACTGACCGATCAAAGACTCAAGGTCCCGTTGCAACCCATCCACCTCAACGGTCCGGTCGCCTGACCAGTTTATCAGCACATCCGCGACCGCGCGCGGATTTTCTCCCGCGATGGCTAGGACCAGGGTGACCAGCTCCGAGCGACGGTTTGGAGTCAGCGTTCCGGTGGCGCCGAAGTCGATGAAGGCGATCTTTCGGCTTGGAAGAACGAATACGTTCCCGGGATGAGGATCTGCGTGAAATCGGCCGTGAAAGATGATCATGCGCAATATGGCGTCCGCGTAGGTGCCTGCAATTGCGGCCGCGTCTGTTACCTCGTTTACTGCAATAAGGACGCCGCGCACCGAGACTCCTTCAAGCCGCTCCTGGACGTTGACGCGGCGGCCGACATAATCCCAAAAGAACTTCGGTGTCCTCACGCCTAGCGTGTCAAGAAATGACCCAATCCCCTCACATGCTGCCGCTTCGGCGCTCAGATCCATTTCTTGAGACAGGCTCTCGGCGAAGAAGCGCAGCAGTTCGTCAATCTTAAGCCGCCGCAGTTCCGGCGAGCGCCGTTCGGCCAGACGCGCAAGTCGTCGTAGCAATCTCAGGTCGGCGTCGACGCGGGTCGCTATTCCCGGGCGGCGCACCTTGACGACAACTTCGGTCCCATCGAAAAGGGCTGCACCGTGCACCTGGGCAATCGACGCCGCGGCGATTGGTTTCGGATCGAAACGCGCGAAAACATCAGCAACGGGCGCCCCGAGAGACGAGACGAGTTCGGGTTCGATCTCGTGGAATGGTACCGCAGGAACTTGATCCTGTAATGTCGATAGCGCACTCACCCAGTCCGGCCCCAGAAGATCGCCACGTGTGGCGAGAAGCTGGCCCAGCTTTATTGCGACCGGACCTAGATCGCGAAGAAGTGCGACTACTCTTGTGGGTGCGTCGGGCTCGACCGGCCATGTCGGCGGACCGCTCGCCAAGCCGACGCGTGAGGCGAGGCCACCGAGTCCGTGACGTGCGAAGATTCGCGCGAGCTCTCCAAATCTTTCCCGCTCACTCAACGGAATGTCATCTGCGACCTCGGTCATTGCATACTCTCGGTTCCGAGTGCGGGAGGTAGACAGCCAATAATAAAAAGCTCGATGCCCCGTCTCACTCGGGCGCGGGCATTTTCGTCATAGGCTGGAGGGGCGAGGCCGAGCGCCGCGCGGCGCATCGGTGCGACGACCACGAGGGTCACGAACTGTTCAGCGGCGAAAACGGGATCCGGTAGATCGAGTTCACCCTTGGCGGCAGCAGCCCCGAGAATGCTCGCCACCCACTGAGCGGCGCGCTGAAAGCCGAACTCGTGAATGTTGGCGGCAAGCGCAGGAAAGCGCACGGCCTGCGCGATCACGACACGCTCCATTGAAGCGATGCGTGGCGTAAGCAGCCACTCGAGAAGCACATCGGCGATCGACTGCAGCCTGTCCACGACAGCAAGATCCGCATCGACGGCCGGCTCCAGTGCCCGAAGTTGCGTGTCAATCTCGTCGAGGATCACAGCTTCGAACATACGCGCTTTGCTGCCGAACCTGGCGTAAAGGGTCCGCTTCGAGATCTTTGCACGCTCGGCGATCATGTCAGCGCTCGCGCCGTCAAAGCCATGTTCGAAGAACATTTCACGAGCGCTTTGCAGGATATGGGAGGTCAGTCGGATCGCTGCCTCTGTCGTTGGCCTGCCAGTCCTACCGCCCCGCTTGCCGCTTCCTCGCCCCTTCATTTCAATCTCGCCTCCGCGATGCCTGATAGTCGCTGAAGCTGAAATCTGCGACCGGTTGCCAAGATGCACCACCATGTCCTGCTCATGCGCTCACGGCCACCGCCTTGTTCAATTTTGGGAGGGACCTGAATACAATCGGGGGCGGTCCCGAGGATGAGCGTCCCTCGTACCACGAAACGCTGGCGCTAGCGCGATGGTGGTGGCGACTGTTGTGCTGAATTATAATCGGGCAACTTTGGCGCCCCGAACAGCTGGAGTCCTTCGCGATCAACGCGTTCGACCTGGTCGCCGAGGCGCTGTGTAGTGGATCGCGCCGAGCGAACGGACTCTGTAACCACACGACTTCGGCCTTCGAGGGCGCGAACGGCCGGGCGCAGAGACTCCACGTCGCCACGAAACTCTTCCGCCGCGCGCCGAGCGCTGCGCAGCTTGTCATCGATTCCAAGGCTGGCATCGCGACGCGCTTCCAGCTTGGCGCGGATGCGGGCGGCGCGCTCGCCGACACCCGCGATCGAGTTGCCTACCCCGAGCATTCCGTCTCCCGCGCCGGCTATCCCGTCAGCCAGTCGAGCCGCCTTGGTAGGCCAAACCGCCGTCTTGGCGCTCAGTTCGGCCAGTCGCTCGCGGGTCCGCTGCTGCCCCTTCTCATCAAGATCGGCCGAAATGTTATCGACCGAGCGGCTGATCTTTTCGATCAGCGCGACCGGGTCACCGCCTGAACCAAGAAGCCCGCCCTTCTTTTCAGGAATGACCGGAAGGGGCTCACTATTGGTTGCCGCGATTGGCGACGCCCCCCTCTGTCCGCCGTCCAGGATGATGGTTGCGTCCCCGCCAATGAAGGACCTTGAAATCTGCGCCTTGACGCCTTCTACGATCGGTATCTCAGGGTTGAGACGGACGGTAACAAGCACGGTCGAAGGGTCTTGGCCGTCGAATCGTACGGCTGTTACCAGGCCCGCGGAAACGCCAGCATAGGTGACGGGCGACCCGTTTTTGACGCCTGTCACGCTGTTCTTGAAGCGGATCAGATACTCTCGACCATCAGGATTCCTGGCCGCGAGAAGCCAGAACGCAAACGCGAACAGAGCGACGGCAATGGCACCGATCACCGAGAACACCAGCAGGCGGTTCGAGCGAGTCTCCATAGCCTTGACCAACCACTAAGTGCGGCACATGGATATGTAAACCTAACGGTTCCGTTTTCTTTTTTACGCTCTTGACTGGACGGGGACTGGTTGGAACGCTCATTTGTGAATGCTGGAGGTGAGATCACCGTGCCGGAGGACGCCAATGCCACGGGCATCATCATTCCGTGGAGCGCAGAGCTGGGTTTCCGTCTCCTTTCGGTGGGCGATGGCCTGTGTTCTCTGCGACTGCCTTGGCGTCCCGATCTGAGCGGGTCCAACGGCGGGATTGCGAGCGGAGCGATCGCCAGCCTTATAGATCACGCATGCGGCGCCGCCGTGATGTCCCGGCTGGAGCGGGTGTCGATATCCACTCTCAACCTCAAGATCGATCATATTCGTCTACCAACGGCCCGCTCGCCAGTGACGGCGTGGGCACACTGTTATCGAGTGTCCGAGATCATGACATTCGTGCGTGCGGAGGTTTGGGACACCGATCCGGCCGAGGTGTTCGCCGCGGCTCAGGGCGTTTTCTCGATCAATCGAGGGGTTGCGGCGTGAGCGCCGATATGCGGACAGCCGTGATTGTGGCCACGTCGGGCTTCAGCTCGAAACTCGGCAAAATGATCGACGTAACCGAAGAGGGCACGCTCTGGACGCTGTCGCCTACGTCCGACCTCATCGGCAACCCGGTGGTGCGGGCACTTCACGGCGGCGCAGTCACAGCGTTTCTTGAGCTCGCCTGCGGCGTCGTTCTGGCGCGCCAGTTGGACCATGACAGTATTCCGCGCCTCATCAGCATGAATGTGCAGTTCCTGGCGTCGATGCGGCTGGCACCGGTGATCGCGCGTCCACAGGTGCGGCGGATCGGCAGGCGAGTGGCGGTGGCGCAGATCGAGGCATGGCAGGATAGCCCTGACACGGTCGTATGTGCGGCACAGTGCGAGTTTCTCTGTGAATTCGCCTGAAGCGGGCTCGTCTCGATGCCCGCGTGTACGGTCTAGAAGGTGTACGTCAGCCCGGCTGCGGCCGAGAACTGATCGGCGTCGCCGACGTCCATGACGATCGGGCTGCGCTTATACCTACCGAGCATCCGGCCGTAGAGTATGCCGGCTCCTATGCCGAGCCCACGACGGAGATCCCCGCTCAGGCTCTGAACCGCGAACGCCGTCAGATTGTAGCGCTTCCACCCTGAGTCGTTGATCGAATACGCCCGCAGCCCGCTCGCGAGCGCGCCCGCGGGCGTCACGCCGAAATAGGTGCGCCCATAGCCTTTTCCGACATAGTCAGCCGACGCTCCGATCGAGACGAGCGTTCGGGGCGAGAGCGGCGTCGTATAGTTGACCTGGGGGGTGATGACGTAGCTGTCGTGGACGTCGGAGACGTCGTGAACGTAAGCGACCCGCACCGTCAGCGTATCGTAATCGCTCGTAACGACTCCGGTACGGCTCACACCGATGTAGCCACCGGCTTCCCATGCAGTGTCGATCTTCCCGAGCGCACGGACCTGCAGGTTATCGACTTTGTTGGTGCGGTCGAGCCGCGCCGCGCCGATCAGACCGAGCTCGAAATTCGTCCGCGGTCCATCCCCGCTAGGCACGAGGTTGACGTAGAGCTGGGTCCCGCGTGTGAATACGTCGTGCCCGGCGATCTTGCCGACGATCACGGCTCCGGGAGTTACGCTGTTCTGGTCGGAACCCTCGTAGTCCGGCAAGGTTGCGGCACCGACACCGATCGTGATGCGGGAGCGATCGTCTTCGACACGCTCGTCGGCCTGTGCATGGGCATTCGATGCCGAGAGAGCGCACCCGCCTAGCGCGGCCAGGCCGATCAGCCGAATTACCGTGCCTTTTTCGCCAACCACTCGCCTACTTTCCAAACCAAGTTCGTGGCTGGAAATCAGCCCGACTACATCCTATGATACGGAACGGTTTACATATCGCAAGGGCGAAGAGTGGCAGATCGCAGGGATTTGGAAGCAGACGCACCTGAGCATGACGATGAAGGAGCCGGGCGCGGCGATCGGCCAAAGAGCGATGACGGAGATCCGGCGAGCAAACCCGGTCTTCTCAAGCGATATCCGGTCATCCGTTACGTCCTGATCGTAGCGCTCGTGGCCGGCATTGTCGCAGGCGCCGCTTGGTATCTGAATTATCGTGAACGCGGGCAGTATCATCAATCGACGAACAATGCCTATGTGCGGGCCGATTTCGTGACGGTTTCTCCCAAGCTGGGCGGGTATGTCGAGCGGGTTTTCGTGCGTGACAACCAGCCCGTGAGACGCGGGCAACTCCTGGCCGTACTGGATCCGCGGGACTATCGTGCAAGTGTTGCACAGGCGCAGGCGCAGGTCGCCTCGGCCGTTGCCGGCATCCGGACGGCACGCAGCACGCTCGACGAGCAGCGCGCGGCCATCGCGCAGTCGGCGGCGCAAGTTTCCGCCGCCGAAGTCGCCGCCGAGGCCGCAGCCGCGGAGGTCCGGCGCTACGAGCCGCTCGCTCGGTCCGGGGCGGAATCGGGCGAGCGGCTGGCGGCCCTGGTGCTCGAGCGCGATCGCGCGGTCGCCAACCTGCGCGCCCAACGGGCCACCTATCTGGCGGCAAGGCGCGGGCTGGACACGCAGAATGCCCGCATCGGTCAGGCTCTGGCTCAAAGGGAAACCGCGCAAGCGCAACTCGACCGCGCCTCGACCGACCTCGGCGCTGTCGAGCTCCGCAGCAGCGTTGACGGCGTGGTTGCCGATAAAGCAGTGCGGGTGGGGCAGTACGTTCAGCCCGCGACCCGGCTCATGTCGATCGTGCCGGCGAACCAGATCTATATCGAGGCGAACTTCAAGGAGACCCAGGTCGCCCTCATGCGCGTCGGCCAGCCGGCGACCATCAAGGTCGATGCGCTGGACGGAGCCGAACTGCGCGGCCAGATCGAGAGCTTCGCACCCGGCACCGGTGCGCAATTCTCGGTGTTGCCGCCCGAGAACGCGACCGGCAACTTCACCAAGATCGTCCAGCGTGTGCCGGTGAGGATCAGCATAGAGGCCGGACCCGAAGCGCGCAAGGTTCTGCGGCCTGGTCTCTCGGTAGAGGTGACGATCGACACCATCGGTGCGAAGGGTAGCCGCAAGCGGATCGAGGAGGAAAGCGAGCGTCTTAGGCGCGGCGAGGCGCAGGTCCAGCGACGATGACCCGTGAACGCGCAAGCGCGCGGGACTGGCTTGCGGTCGCCGCGGGCACGATCGGGTCCTTCATGGCGCTGCTCGACATCTCGATCGTCAACGCGGCGCTCCCGACGATCCAGGGTGAGATCGGCGCCAGCGGGACCGAGGGGACCTGGGTGGCGACGGCATATCTCGTCGCCGAAATCGTCATGATTCCGCTCAGCCCCTTTCTGGTGCGCCTGCTGGGCCTCCGAAATTTCCTGCTCGCCGCCGCCGTTTCGTTCACCGGCTTCTCGGTGATCTGCGGCCTCTCGACGACCCTGCCCATGATGATCGCCGGTCGCGTCGGTCAGGGATTCACCGGCGGCGCGCTCATTCCGACCGCCATGACGATCATCGCCACGCGGCTGCCGCCCTCACAACAGCCGATCGGGACAGCGGCCTTCGGCGGGACAGCCATCCTCGGACCCGTGCTCGGCCCGATCATCGGCGGCTGGCTGACCGACAATTACAGCTGGCACTATGCGTTCTTCCTGAACGTGCCCGTGTGCGCCGGCCTGGCGGTTTTGCTGCTCTTCGGTCTCAGCCACGAGCGGCTGCGCCTCGACCAACTGCGGAACGCCGATTGGCTGGGCATCGCGGGGCTGGCGATCGGGCTCGGCTCGCTCACCGTCATGCTGGAAGAGGGGCAGCGGGAGATGTGGTTCGAATCGGCGATGATCATCAAGCTCGCCATCGCCACGGTTTTCGGGTTCACGCTCATCGCTATCGGCCAGGTGAGAGCGTCGCAGCCGGTCCTGAAGCTGTCGCTGATCTTCAGTCGCGCCTTTGGCAGCGTGTTCGTGCTGAGCCTCGTGATCGGCGTCGTGCTCTACGGAGTGACCTTCCTGATTCCCCAGTTCCTGGCGATGATGGCGGACTACAGTGCGCTGCAGTCGGGGCAGGTCGTGTTCGTGTCGGGCGTCCCCGCGCTGCTGCTGATGCCGGTCCTCCCGCTCGCCTTCAAATATCTCGATGTCCGCGTCGCCGTCATCATCGGCATGGTCGCCATCGGGATCAGTTGCGCGATGGATTGGAGCATGACGGCGGACACCGCTGGTGGCGACCTAGTCGGATCGCAGCTGGTCCGGGGGTTCGGCCAGATCTTCGCGATGATGTTCGTCAATCAGGCGGCGATCAGCGCCGTCGCGCCCGAGGACGCGGGCGATGCGTCCGCCCTCTTCAATGCGGGCCGCAACCTGGGCGGGTCCATCGGTCTCGCGATGATGGCAACCCTTCAGGATCGTCAAACCTTCCTGCACTTCAATCGGCTCGCCGAATCAGCGTCCGCGAACGCGGCGGCGACGCAGGAATGGTTCGGTCGCGCGATGGCGGGGGCGGCCGGCGAAGCCGGGGCGTATCGTCAGCTGGCGGGCCAGATGCTCCAGCAGGCGACCGTGATGGCCTATAACGACCTCTATGTCGTCCTCGCGATTGCTATCGCCGTCACGACCCCGCTGGCGCTGTTCCTTCGCCCCATCCCCTCCGGCACCCAGATGGCCATGCATTGATGATCCGCTTCCTGATCCCTGTACCGCTCCTGCTTGCCGGCTGCACGGTCGGACCCGACTATGCGGGGCCACGCCCCGTCGCGAGTGCCGAAAGAGCGGGTGCGACGTTCCGCCGCGCCGACGCTGTCCAGACGGTTGCCGAGCCCCCGCTGGCGAGGTGGTGGGAGGCGATGGCCGACCCGCGCCTCAACGCGCTCGTCGAGCGCGGGCTCGCCGCCAGTCCCGATGTCGCGATCGCAGAGGCAAGAGTGCGCAAGGCTCGCGCCGCCGCGCGTGAGCAACGGGCCAACCGGTCGCCCTCGATATCAGCCACTGGGACCGCCATCATTGCGGACCTCCCCGCCGGATCTCTCGCTCTCCCATCGCAGGGAGAGCAGGACGACCGGATCAAGGCCGAGTTCTATAACGCGGGCCTCGACGCCTCCTGGGAGATCGACCTGTTCGGCGGGCGCCGCCGCGCCGCGGAAGCCGCCTCCGCGCAGGCGGACGCCGCGCGTGCCAACGTGGCGGATGCGCAGGTTCGCCTCTCCGCCGAGATCGCCGATAATTACGTGACGTTGCGGGAACTTCAGCAGCGCCTGGTGCTGTCGCGCCAATCCGCCGAGTTGCTCGCACGGTCGCTTGCGCTTCTTGAGCAGCGCGAGCGGCGCGGCGCGTCGTCGCGCGACGACGTCGTCCGCCTGCGCACCGAACTCAACCGGACGCAAGGCGGCCTGTTGCCGCTCGAAGGCCAGATCGCGGTGACGCTCGACCAGCTTGCGCTGCTCACGGGCGACGAGCCCGGTGCCCATGATGCCACCCTCTCCTCCCCCGGGGCCATCCCCTCCGTCCCGGCGAGCGTCGCGATCGGCGATCCTGAGGCGATGCTGCGGCGCCGGCCCGACGTCCGGGCCGCCGAACGGCGACTGGCCGCTGGCACCGCGCAGATCGGCGTCGACGTGGCGCGCCAGTTCCCCTCGGTCAGCATCATGGGAATCATCGGACTTGGCGGCCCGAATATCGGCGACGTCCTGGATACCGACAATGTGTCGAGCCTGTTGTTGCCGCGGATCAACTGGAGCTTTCTCGACTTCGGCCGCAATCGCGCCCGGGTGGAGCAGTCCCGCGCCGGACGGGACGAGGCGGAGGCCCAGTATCGCAAGTCCGTTCTTGCCGCCCTGTCCGATGCCGAGACGAGCCTGTCGCGCTTCGGCACTCTGCGCGCGACCCTCCTGTCGAGCTACCGGAGCGCCGAGGGCGCCCGGCAGTCTTCTCGCTTCGCAGCCCAGCGGTTCGAGCGCGGAGCCGCACCGCTGACGTCGTCCATAGACGCAGAACGCGCGGCGCTGACGGCGGACATCTCCGCGGTGGAAGCGCAGGGACAGTTCGTTCGGGCGTTTGTGGGCCTTCATAAGGCGCTCGGGCTCGGCTGGGAGGGGCCCGAAGACCGCTAGCCCATGCCAGCCGTCAGTGTCCGCAGAAGGAGACGACTAGCGTCGCTGCCAACGATAATGCCTTGCGCGCGATTAAATCGCCAGCAATAGGAATCGCAAATCTGGCAGGAGAACCTATGGGCCATCTCTACACTACCAAGGTCACGGCTATCGGAGGACGCAGCGGGACCGTTCGCAGCGAAGACGGTATCCTCGATCTGCAACTGGCGATGCCAAAGGAACTTGGCGGCAAAGGCGGTGCCACCAACCCCGAACAGCTCTTCGCGGCCGGCTATGCCGCGTGCTTCGAGAATGCGGTCATTCATGTGACCCGTGTGCAGGCCGACAGGGTTCGCGACGAGGACGTCGAGGTGACCGGCGAAGTGGGGCTGCTCCCCGACGACCGGGGTGGCTTCAGGCTCGCCGTAACGCTTGGCATTGCGATCACGGGCGTCGATCAGGCGGCAGCCGAGAAGATCGTTCAGGCTGCTCATGCCGTCTGTCCCTATTCGAACGCGGTGAAAGGCAATATCGACGTTCAACTCGACGTGACCACGCGGTGAGCGACGCGCGGCTGACCTTGGGGTTGGAGGAAGATCCGCTCCTGCTCGACCGCCAAATCTGCTTCCCGCTCTATGCAGCGACCAATCTGTTGGGCCGCCTCTATGGCCCGGTGTTGAGGAAGTTGAATCTCACCTATCCACAATATCTCGTCATGCTGGTGTTGTGGGAACAGCAGCCGCAGACGATAGGGGCTCTGGGTGCACGACTCTATCTCGACAGCGGCACGCTGACCCCGCTGCTTAAGCGGATGGAGGGTGCGGGTTTGCTTTCCCGCGCCCGCGACCCGAACGATGAGCGGCGCGTTTTGGTCACGCTGACGGAACGGGGCGAGACGCTTCGGAGCCAAGCCTTGCACGTTCCTGAGACTATGGCGAACGGCTACAACGCTGAGGGCGTCGATGCGCTGCGCGAGAGCGTGCGCGATCTGGTTTCCATCCTGGCGCAGCATAGCACGCGTTCCCGAGGGTCAAAGGCCGCTTGAAAAACTCCTCGTTCCTTGTTGGAGAAGTCAGATGCTACGTTCCTTCCTTATCGGTCTGGTGGCGGGTCAGCGCGGCATGACCCCGCTGGCCGTGATTGCCACGGCCACCCGCCGGCAGGAGATCGCGCCCCACCTTCCGCTCCAGGAATTGATGCTGAACCCGATCATCGCCGCCGGCACTGCTGTCATGGCGGCAGCCGAGATGGCGGGCGACAAGATGAAGACAGCGCCCGATCGTACGGTGCCCATCGGTCTGGCCGTTCGCAGTGTCACCGCAGCCTACGCGGGTGCTGCGCTGGCGCCGCGCGACAAGGGGACCGGTGAGAGGATGGTCGAAAACGTACGCTAAGCGTTCTGGCTTTGCTGGTGAAGGCGAAGCGGCCTGAAACGCTCACGGGGTTTGTCGATTTCGCCCCAGAGATAGTCGCCGGTGAGACCGACATGCTCCCAGCCCAGCGGGGCGACGTGGGCGAGCATTTGGTCGGGCACGTCGATACCGTTTCCACGTAAATGCCGGACGGCGCGATCAAGATAGACGGTATTCCACAGCGTGACGGCCGCGGTGACCAAGGTCAGGCCCGAAGCGCGATGGCGCTGGTTCTCGAAAGTGCGGTCGCGCAGTTCGCCGAGCCGGTTGAAGAAGATGGCGCGGGCAAGCGCGTTGCGGGCCTCGCCCTTGTTGAGGATGCTGCCGGTGCGGCGTCGTTGCTCGGGATCGTCGAACCAGTTGAGCATGAACAAGGTGCGTTCAACCCGCCCGATCTCGCGTAAACTCCGGGCGACGGGGTTCTGGCGCGGGAAGCCCGCCAGCTTGCGCAGCATGACCGAGGCGCTGACGGTGCCAGCGCGGATCGAGGCTGCGAGGCGCAGCGTCTCGTCCCAGTTCTCCTCGATCGCGCGTACGTTGACTGGCCCGGCGACGAGCGGGCGCAGCGTTGGCCAGGAATCGAGCGGCAACAGACCGTATAGCCGGCGTTCGTTGAGGTCGCGGATGCGCGGCGCAAAGCGGAAGCCGAGCAGGTGGCACAGGCCGAAGACGTGATCGACCGCGCCAGCAGTGTCGGTCGCATGCTCGCGGATGACCAGTTCGCTCTCATGGTCGAGCAGGCCGTCAAGGACGTGCGCGGCCTCACCGGCATTGGCGGCGATGACCTTGGTGTGGAACGGGGTGAAGCGATCGGTGACATGGGTGTAGAACAGCACGCCGGGTTCGGTGCCGTAGCGGGCGTTGCGATCGGCGCGAGCCTCGCCCTGACCGCCGGCGCGGAAGAACTGCCCGTCCGACGACGATGTGTCGCCCGGTCCCCAGACCGCCGCAAGCGGATGCGCGGTGTGGCAGTCGACGATCGCCGCCAGCGCCGACAAATAGGTTTCGTCCCGGACATGCCATTCGGCAGTCCAGCGCAGGCGGGCCAGCGTCAATCCGCGCGAGCTCTCCGCCATACGCCCGAGGCCCAGGTTGGTCGCATCGGCGAGGATCGCACCCATCAGCGCCGATGGGTCGGAGGCGGGTGCGCCGCTGCGCGCATGGACGAAGCGATCGGTGAAGCCCGACCATGCGGCCACCTCGACCAGCAGGTCAGTGATGCGGACGCGCGGCAGCATCGCGTAGAGCCGCGCCTTCAGCGCCTCGGCATCGTCGGACGGGGATCGCCGGATCGGTGATATGAGCAACTGCCCGCGCTCGATCGTCACGTCGACCAGTTCGCCAGCTGCGGCTCCGCGTTCCACCTCGGTCATGCGCCGCGCCAGCAGGGTGCGATGTTCCTCGTACCATTCGGGAAAGTCGGTCGGTACAGCCAGGCGCAGATCGCCACTGGCGCGCATGGCCTCGAAGGCGGGCACCGGCAGCTGATAGTCGTCGAGCGTGCGATAGGCGCGGCTGCCGTCCACCCAGATACTGCCCGAGCCGAGCCGTTCGCGCAGGTGGACGATCACCGCGATCTCATAGGCGCGCCGGTCGATCGCTCCTTCCGTCGGTTGCACCACCTTGCGCCAGCGCGGCTTGATGAAGCTGGTCGGCACCCGCTTCGGCAGGACCGAACGTCCGTCGCGGTACATCGTTCGCAATACCTCGATTGCGCCGAGCAGCGGATCGCCCGATCGTGCGGTGCGGAAGGTAAAGGCGGCGAGGAAGGTCGGGGAGAACCGTCGCACGGCGGGATAGCGCTCGACCACTTCCTCCAGGCCATCATCTGCCGCGCGCGTCAGATCCTCGGCGAAGCGGATGCTGCGTTCTAGCTTATCCCAGCCCACCTGGGCGTCAATCGTGCGGAAGACATCGCGCCCACTCGCACGGGCATCGACCAGCAGGCGACCGAGCCGGGCATGGAAGCGCGCGGTGTCCTTCAACATCCGTGCCTGGCCGAGCAGCCGGTCGGACCGGGTGCGGTCGGCGCGGCGGAACAGCCCACCGACCATCTTCTCGACCATGACCAGCGCGGCGTCGGTTAGCGCTGCCTCCATCTCTATCATGGAAGCGATGAGCATCGCGAGCCGGCGCGGGCGTTCGAGACGCCGCAGGTGCTGTGCGGTGGCGATGCCGGCGGTTCGCGCGATGACGGCATAGCGGGCGGCATGGATGCGCCGTGCCCGATCGGCCACGATCCCGATGTCGCGCACCATGTCGAGCCGTTCGACGATCCCCTTCAGGTTGGCGGCCGATGGTGCTTCCGGCCACTCGCGTATCCACCCGAGTCGGGTACGGCCGCGGTCGTCGGAGCCGATCAGATGGTCGAGCGCGGCTTCCTGCTCGGCCGAACAGTCGCGGATCAGATTGGCATGGGCTGCCTTGCGCGCCCGTGTCCGCACAATGAGCGCGAGCCGTTCCAGCGTCGATGCCGCCGGCAGCACGATACGATCCGTCCGAAGGCGATCGACCATCCCGGTGACTATCGCTTCGCCCCTATCGGTCGAGGCCGCGATCTCCGATCCCAGCGCCAGCATAGCTCGCACTTCCACCCGCGCGAAGGCACGCAGACCGAGCAGGGCTTCGATCTCGGCACGGTGTTCGCGCAGCGTCGTGAGGCGCATGGCATAGCCGGTGAAGTCGTTCGCCTCGCATCCGATCTGGTCGGCGAGCAGCGCCAGCATGGTGTCGGGCACGTTCTCGCCCATTAGCAGCCCGCGCCCAGGATGGCGCAGGTAGCAGAGCTGCACCGCATAGCCGATCCGGTTGGCCCCGCGACGACGTCGCGCCACCTGCACCAGATCGTCGGGACCGAGCGTGTAGAGCCGTTCGATCGTCGCACGATCGAGAGGCGGATCGAAGATCGCCGCACGCTGTGCTGGCGACAGGATAGTCTTGGTCGGCATTGGTGTCCTGTTCGTCACGAAACAGGAAAGCAGACCTGTTCACGGAGCATAGACCAGAAGACGGGTTATGTGACACAATGTAGATCGATGACGAAGCGATCCCGCTCCGTCACGCGAACGGACGTATATGTGACAACACAGATCGGCTATGCACGAGTGTCTAAGGCAGACGGCAGCCAGGTCCATGACCTCCAGCGTGACGCACTGGTCGCGGCCGGCGTCGATCCCGACCACATCTATGAGGACGCCGCATCGGGCCGGCGTGACACGCGCCCCGGTCTCGATGCCTGCCTCAAGGCGCTGCGGCGCGGCGATACGCTGGTCGTGTGGAAGCTCGACCGGTTAGGGCGCGACCTGCGCCATCTCGTCAACCTGGTTGGCGAGCTGACGAAGCGACAGATCGGCCTCAAGGTGCTGGCGGGCGAAGGCGCGTCGATCGACACCACTACCGCCAACGGCCGGCTGATCTTCGCGATCTTCGCCGGCCTCGCCGAGTTCGAGCGCGAGTTGATCGTCGAGCGCACCCGCGCCGGACTCGCCTCCGCCCGCGCACGGGGTCGGCACGGCGGACGGCCTTTCAAAATGACGCCTGCCAAGCTGCGTCTCGCCCAAGCAGCCATGGGAAAGCCGGAAACCAAGGTCGCCGAACTATGCGCCGAACTCGGTATCACGAGGCAAACGCTTTATCGTCACGTCACACCAAAAGGGGAGATCAGGGCAGATGGGGAAAAGCTTCTCGCCCGCAAGGCGCGGTCAGTCACATAACCTATGACATTCTCGAAAAATCTGGCTTTTGTCTTTATCGGTGGAGAGCATCAGGTCTTGCACCTGGCGCCCGTGGCCGCTGCGATCAGCCTGCGTCATCCCAATATAGCCGTTGAATGCATTTGCGCCGATGAACGCACGGCCACCGCTTTGCTCAAGGTTGCCGAGACCATGGGCGCAGGCACGATGAAGGTAACGCAAATTACGTGGCCCTGGGCAAGCAGGATGGCGGCCCGATTGACGGGCATTCAATCGTCGGCGAAAGGCCCCTTGCTGGCGAAGATCCGATGGTTGCTCCGGAATTCACATGCAATCATCGTTCCGGAGCGCACCTCCGCGGCTTTGCGGTGTTTGGGATGGCGCCGCCCGCTCATACATTTTCGTCACGGGGCTGGCGATCGCGCGCCGTCTTCGGAAGTGAGGCTGCGCGCCTTCGACTTCATCTTTGTCGCCGGGCAGAAGGATATCGAGCGAGCGGTAGCGCAAGGCATCGACAGGAAAAAGCTTTCAGCAGTCGGCTACATAAAGATGGATTATTTGCGAACCATGCCTGCCGGATCGCGATTGTTCGATAATGATCGACCGATCGTCGTCTACAATCCCCATTTTGATCGCTCCATCTCGTCAATCAGTCTGGCTCGGGACGTCATCGCCCGCTTTCGCGAGCAGGAGCGATTTAATCTGATCTTTGCGCCTCACATCCGCGCTTTCGAGAACCTGGATGCGGTCTCCCGGGCGAAATGGCAGAAGCTTTCAGAGCCAGGACACATCATTGTGGATCTCGATTCACCCAGGCTCTTCGACATGACCTACACGCGGGCCGCCAGTATTTATCTGGGTGACATGTCGAGCCAGCTATACGAATTCCTTACAACGCCCCGGCCGGTGGCGTTCCTCAATGCACATGGTGCAAACTGGAAGGACGATTCACGCTACGCTGGTTGGCATCTGGGGGAGGTCGGGTCCGGAACTGACGATGTTCTCGATGTGATCGACCGGGCGTTCGCACGACATCCTGAAAGGGTCCAAAAGCAGTCGGAGGCGGTGGCGTTGGCCTTCGGTGACTACGAAGGTGCGATCACACGTGCTGCAGGGCAATTGCGGCAAGCCTTCAATCGTCGCGATCCGCTTAGCGTACGTTTTTGACCATCCTCTCACCGCCCCCCTATCAGAACGGGTTCGTCGAGAGCTTCAATGCGCGCCTGCGCGACGAGTTCTTGAACGAGACGATCTTCACCAGCCTCGCCCATGCCCGCCAGGAACTGGAAGCCTGGCGGCACGACTACAACCACTTCCGGCCCCACTCGAGCCTCGGGAACAGAACCCCGGCCGAGATCGGGGCCGGATCAAACGGCAAACCGTATTGGGGGCATGCCCCCAATACGGTTGTTGCCATCACGCCCAGTGAAGGGCATCAAAACGGCCCAAGGCTCTACTCGTAAATGGTAGAAACTACGGGCTCAGACCAAGTGCCGAGCCGATGAAGCCGGCGCCGCCGGTGACGAAGATGGGCATGCGGGGATCCTTCAGGCGAGCGGGGCGAGCGGGCGCCCGTCATAGGGGAAAAGGCTGTCGAAGTCGGCAAGGCGCGGCTGCACCTTGTCCTTGGCGCTCAGCTCCAGGGTGGTGCCGGCGGGGATCGGCCAGGCGATGCCGATTTCGGGATCGTCCCAGGCGATGCCGCCGTCATGGTCGGGCGCATAGGTGTCCGAGCATTTGTAGACGACCTCGCAATCCGGTTTGAGCGTGACGAAACCGTGCGCGAACCCGATGGGGATAAAGAGCTGGTGCCCATTTTCCGCGGAAAGCTCTGCGCCGACCCACTGGCCATAGGTGGGCGAGCCGCTGCGCACATCGACCGCGACGTCGAAGATGCGGCCGCGGATGCAGCGCACCAGCTTGTCCTGCCCGCGCGGCGGTGTCTGGAAATGGAGCCCGCGCAACGTGAAGGCCGGCACCGACAGCGAATGATTGTCCTGCACGAAGGTACAACTGACGCCGAGCCCCGCGAAGGTGTCGCGATTATAGGTCTCGGTGAACCAGCCCCGGGCGTCGCCATGGCGTTTGGGGGTCACGAGGAGCACGGGATTGGACATCATGCCGACTTATTCGGCGAACGATGTTTTGACCATGTCTGATCCGCAGGATCACGAACGGCCATAGGCCCCCCTGTATTCATGTGTCCGCTTATGGACGAAAGCGCTTCATTCTCGCCGCTCGGTAGCTGCAAAAGGTCAAAATAATCTTTGCCGATCTGATCCCAGGTGTAGCGGCGGCGTGCGATTTCTCCCATCGCAGCCCCGATTTCCGCACCGGCCTCGGGCGTCAGAGCACGGACTTCGGCGGCAAGTTCCGAAGATGTTTCGAAATAGCGGGCTTTGCCTTCGGTCGAGTGACGGTTGAACGCACAGCCATGGGCCAGCACCGGGATGGCGAAATGCATCATTTCGACCAGGGCCGGGTTGGTGCCGCCCGCCGAGTGTCCATGGATGTAGAGCGTCGCGCGATCCCGAGCGGCGCGAAGGGCAGGGGGGGCATAGACGGGGTCATGGATGGTGATGGTCGGATGGTCGCGATAGCGCGCCTTGAGCGCCCTGCCATAGTCGCTGCGATCCCAGTTGCCGAAGAAGACTAGCGGCATGTCGAGCTCTGCAAAAGCTTCGAGGATCATCGCGACATTGTTTTCCGGCTCGATCCGGCACAGTGCGATGGCGTATCGTTCGGGCAGCGTGGCGGTGGCGGTGAAGTCGCCATCGACGGCAAGCGCATGATCGCCGCCATAGGGGATTACCGTGCATGGGCGATCATATCGCTCGCGGACATAATCTGCGATGGCCTGGTTGTCGGCGATCACCCGGTGGGAGAAGCGGACTGCCGCCCATTCCGACCAGCGCAGGACAGCCCGGGCTAACCGGTTCCACTTGCCGCGGCGCCATTCGATCCCGTCAATATTGGTGACGATCGTGACCGAGGGAAACAGCCGGATCAGGGGGAGCGCCAGCGCCCCCGAAACCCCCAGTAGCAGGATACGGTTGTGGCCTTGCAGGACGGCGTCGATCAGCGACCAGATGTCGTAGGCAATGCTCGATACGCCATTGGCATTCAGCGGCAGAAAGCGCCGCCGCGCCGTGCCGAAGCATTCGGAATGATCGGTGAAGGCCGGGGCCGAGCAATAGACGGTCAGCATCGATTGCTGTCCGGCGCGCGCGTGATAGGCGACCAGATTCTCGGCTAGCGTCTCGAACCCGCCATAATTGCCCGGAACGCCGACCGTGCCGAGGATGGCGATCCGGTCTTTTGCCTGCCTATCGGCGCGGGATGATTTAGGCATTGTCTCTTCCTATCCGTGCTGGCCTGGCAAAGGAGAGATGCGCGGTAGGCAACCTCAGCGCCCGGGAGCCGCAGGCTCGCATATGGTCGTGTTCGATACTGTCGAGGCCGAGAAGCGAAACTCTAGGCCAGCAGCTCCCAGTTGAGTGCCGTTCCCCGCGCGATCGCGGTGCGGGCGCGGCGACCGAGAACCTGATCGCGGTAATGGGGCGCCAGGCCATAGCCCGGTCGGATCGAGCGCGTATTGGTCGCGGTCAGTTCCTCGCCAGGGGCGATATCCGCGACGGCATAGAGCGAGCGGCGAAAGGCGCGATTGGCTTTTTCGGCCGGCGCGATCTGATAGCTGACGCGACCCAGGGCGGTGAAGCAGGCACGGGTTTCGTCACACAGGCGCCGAAACTCATCGGGTTCGAGGCTGAAGGCCGAATCCGGGCCGCCATCGGCACGTGCCAGCGTGAAATGTTTTTCGATCACGCGCGCGCCAAGCGCCACGGCAGCAACCGAAACCGCGGTTCCCATCGTATGGTCGGACAGGCCGACAACAGTGTCGAACGCCTGCGCCAGATGCGGAATGGTGCGCAGGTTCGACTGGTCGTCGGGTGCTGGATAGCTGGAGATGCAGTGGAGCAGGACCAGTTCCTCGCATCCATTGTCGCGTGCGGTCGCCACGGCGCGCTCGATGTCGCCCAGCCCGGACAGGCCGGTCGAGATGATCATCGGTTTTCCCTTGCGGGCCACGTGCGCGATCAGCGCCAGATCGACAGCCTCGAACGATGCGATCTTGTAAGCAGGAGCGCCCAGGTCGGCAAGAAGGTCGGCGCCATATTCGTCGAAGGGGGTCGAAAAGATTGTCACGCCCCGATCGCGCGCGCGTGTGAACAGCGCTTCGTGCCAGTCGAATGGCGTGTGCGCCTCTTCGTAGAGGTCGTACAGCGTGCGTCCGTCCCATAGCCCGCCGGAAATGCGGAAATCGGGCTTGTCGCTGGCGATGGTCAGGCTGTCTGGTGAATAGGTCTGCAGCTTGATCGCATCGCATCCGGTATCGGCGGCGGCGTCGATCATCGCCAGCGCACGATCGAGCGATCCGTTATGGTTCCCCGACAATTCGCAGATGATGTACGGCGGTTCGTCGGGACCAATCTTGCGGCCGTCGATCATGACTTCGGGGTTCACTTTGCGCGCTCCTCGGATTGAGGGAATGGGTTTTGCGGATGCTCGTTTCCGGTGGCTTGCCATTCGTGGCGGAGGAGACCGAAACAAAGCACCGAATGATGAACGCCATCGATCCGATGTTGCTCGCGCAATAGTCCTTCCTGTTGGAAGCCGAGGCGCGCGTGCAGCCGGATCGAGGCTGTATTGAAGGCAATGGCACGCCCGCAGATTTTGTGCAATTGCAATGCACCAAAGCCATGGTCGAGTGCAGTGCGGCCAAGTATCCGGCCGCTCCCGCGGGGGGCTCCGGGCCGCGCGTAGAACCCCCAGTCAGAGACGCCGCCTGGTTCGACGCCGTCGAACTGGACGAAGCCCAATGGTTCATCTTCCCACGCGACGATCAGCAGGGCCCGCCGCACCGCGAGACTTGTCTGCTCGAACCAGGATTGGTGCTGAGTCCGTTCGATAATGTCAGGATTGAACATCATTGACCGGACGGAAGGGGCGTTCCGCCAGGCGAGAACCATGTCGAGATCGTCCGCGCGCATTCTGCGGATCGAGGCTGGGTTGCGTTCGCCCGTCATTCAAACCTTCCACAGGTCTTGGAGAGCCCCGACGATCCGGACGGTGCCGCGCCCATCGCAAACCTCTAGGGCACGATAGCGCATCGCTGCTCGCCGGCCGGGGTCAAGCGCGGCATCCAGGGCCGCGTCGAACCGCGTTTTCCACCCAGGCGCGCGGACGTCGCCGACCATGTCGCCCGCTCCCGCTTGGACCAGCGCCCTTGCCGCTTTGACCTGGTTGTCGGCCAGGATGAGCAACAGCGTCGGTAATCCCACGCAACAGCGTTCCCACGACATGCCGCCGGTCGCGCCGATGCACAGATCGGCGGTTGCGAAGACTTGGCTCATGTCGCCTACGCCGACCAGCAACTGCGTGGGAGCCGGCATGCGCGCGGCGCGTGCTCGGACCGCTGCGACATGCGGCGCGCTGGCGCCCAGGATGACGGTTATTGCAGTATCCCGCGGCAGCGGTGCCGCGTCGAGCCGGTCGAGCAGGCGTTCGCTGACATTGTCGGGATCGGTTCCGCTGACCGCGACCAGGATCCGGCGGAGCGCCGTTTGGGCCGGCGCGCTCGCGATCCGGTCATGGGCGGCAGCGAATTCGGGGCGAAGCGGCGCGTAACGCGGCCCGATCAGCAGCCGGGCACCGGGACTTGCAAATGGCGCATAATCCGCCGCTTGCGTGCCCAGATTCTGATCGAGCAGCACATCGGCGACAAACGGCCGATCGGCCAGGTCGTCGATCACCATCCAGCGCGCCGTGCGGTTGGTGAGACGCGCCTGCCAGCGCCGATCGAGCGCATAATGATCGAGCACCAGCAGATCGACAGGGGCACCGGCCAGGGCGGCGGAAGTCTGGGCGGCATCGGTGCGCCAGTCGGTGCCTAGCCATGCCGAATGCGGCAGCGCATCGTCGTTTTTGCCCTCGCCCGGCGGCAGCAATAGTGCCGAATGGCCTCGGGCCTGGACCAGCTCTGCCAGGTGGCCCGGATGCTCGCGCATCACGAAGCGGCAACTCGCGCCGGCCTCGCGCAATCCGTCCGCCAAAGTCAGGCATCGCATGACATGGCCGGTCCCGATCCGCACCGAGGCGTCGGCGCGAAAGGCGATGTTGCGTCCCGACAGGCTCATCGGCGGCTGCGCAGGTGCGCGTCGATTTTGCGATGCAAGGTCTCGGCCGCGCGCGCCCAGGCATATTCCTCGAGCATTCGCGTGCGTGCTGCGGCGGCCTGCGCGCGCGCCTGCTGCGGCGCATCGAGCATCCGGGCGATGACCTGCCCCAGCGCATCGGGCTGGGCGGGGTCGAAGAAGAAGGGTTCGAGGAAATCGAAGTCAGCCATCGCGGTGACTTTGGCGCAGGCGCAGGGCACGCCTTGCGCAATCGCTTCCAGCGGGGGCAGGCCAAATCCCTCCGCCAGGCTTGGATAGACCGCTACCTCGGCTCCGGCGATCAGCGCTGCCAGGTCTTGCGAAGACAGGCCCGACAGGAAACGGACGGCTGCGCGCGCGGCTTCCGGAGCCTGGGCCCAGGCAGCATCGAAGGCCGGGCTTTGCAATGTTCGCGCGCCGACGAAGACGAGCGAAATTCCCCGTTCCCACAATTGTTGGGCAACGAACGCCTCGAGTACTGCGGCCTGGTTCTTGCGAGGCTCGAACCGGCTGACGCAGATGAGATAGCGGCCGTCCGGCCGGCCTGCCGCAACCGCTTGTCCGGCAGCGGTATCAGCGGGCTCGACCCCATTGGGCGTGATTGCGATGCGCGATGGATCGATACCGTACCAATGCGCGATCCGATCGCGAGAATATCGCGATACTGTCGTCAATATATCGGCGCGCCGGGCGGATAGCGGAAACAATATATTGCGCATCCTCCGATAATTCTTGGGGAAGAATTCCGGAAAATCGTTGAACAGCACATCGTGGATGGTGACGATCCATGCGCATTGCTTAACGATCGGCGTAAAATATTGAAAATGAGCAAAATCGATCCGTTCTTCGCGCATGATCCGGGGAATATCCACCGCAAGCCGTGCGATGCGATTGTCGGTGCGATAGGGCGCCGCTCGGGCCTGTTCCGGATTTCCCAGCGCCGCCAGCGCCCGCTCGGGATGCAGCCCTCCCACCACGAGTGCGTAGCGATCGGGATGCGCGGCAAGCAACGCGCGATAAAGGCCGGCGATGAAGCTTCCCGAGCCCTCGAACCCATGATCGAACATATGGGCTTCGATGAAGATGTTGGTCGGCGCGGTCATGTCGGCGTCACGCCGAGAATTGCGGGGCGGGACGAGACGAGTGACCGAAACCCTGGCCAACGTGTGCGGTCACGGGCTGGGCCCGCCCCTGATAGACAGGGGCATACCGGGCTAGCTGGCGCATGCGCGGCGCGATCAGAGGGGCCGACAAGAAGAAGCAACTCGCAATAAACCAGAAAAGATGGGTGTTAAAATTGCAATTGAATAGAGCAATGAGAACGAGCGTTCTCGCTTGAAAAGAGAACCTGCCTTTGCAAATCAGCATAAGATATGTCACGACTAATATGGATGAAACCAATCCGAAATCGTATATGAATGAGGGTAAAAATCCTAGGTTAAGAGATGTTATGGTCCCTCCAGCAGTATATCCAAAAATATTTCCAAAATAGAATTCAGATACCCCGGCGCCATGCCCTAACCAGAACGGCATGCTCATAATTGGATTGTTGGATATCATTTCGTAAAATGGGCCAATTCGCATAAATGCACTATTGTCGGTAGTCTGAAGATTGTAGAGACTCATCGACGGAATTTGGGCAATAAGAAGCCCAAGCCGTGTGTCGGGCGGAACGAATGCGGGCAAAAAGGGCAGGGCAAGAAGTCCCAGCGCGAGAAAGCCGATCCGCTGAACCCGGGTCGTAAAACCTCCCAGCATGGTAGAGACCACGAGAAGGGCGACCAGCAGGCCGTAGATTGACTGCAATGCGAGCAGTGACATGAATAGCGCGGCCAGCACTATCCGCCTTCGGGTCTTGGTCGTTCCATCCTCCCCGGCAGCGATTCTGCATATGCCGAGCCAGGCCGCGCCCAGGATAAGCGCGGCATAAGAGGGTTCGGTTGTGGGGCCATAGAAACGCGGCAGAAACCCCCCAGCTCCTTCCGTCCTGCCCATGAACTCTGGAAGTGGCAATTCGTATACGTTAAGAACGGTTAATAAAAAACTTGCCAAAATAAAAGCAAAATATATTAAAATAATCCATTCAAGCGTGCGACGTAACTGGTGGGCTGTGATAAGCCACCGTATTGATATGATCCATCCCCAATATATGACCCAAGCAAGCGAAAACACAGCAGTTGAAAGTTCGCTATTAGCTCTATTTGCTAAAAACGAGGCCACCATCGAAATGGTCGATAATACAAAAATCAAAGAATATGGTGGGAGTCTATATTGTGGATTATATCGTAGATTCGACAATATCGCGACCAATAAAACTGGCCAGAATAGCATAAGACGAGAATCCTCACCAATCATCATAACCGACACATTGGTTAGGCTGAGCGCAATGATTGCGAGATAGATGGTTCTTCGCTTGCCGGAGTTCATTTCGGTCACGCGTTTCCGATATTGGATGAGGTGAGATGGTCGATCAGGGCATGCATTCCTGCCGTGATGGCGCGCACATTGGGTTCTTCGAGCACGGTCGGATCGCTGACCACATCGGTGAAGCGCCCGGGAAAGGAATGGGCCGCGATCGCGCGCAGTGCTGCGGTCGCCGCGTCGCCGTCATGCGGGGGCAGGGCGTCGATCAGCGCGGCGACGTCGCGCGCCTCTCGCAGATCCTCGATCGTCACGCGGCGGCAGCGGGGAAAGCGGTTGAAGAACATCGGCGCAAAGGTGAAGGCCGCCGTTCCCTTCATCGCAGCTTCATAGGCAACGGTTCCCGACACGGTGAAGACCGCGCGGGCATGATCGAGCAACGGCGCCATCGGCGTGGTTTCCTCCACCAGCTTCAGTCCCGGCCAGTGGCCGAGCTGACGGTAAAATCGCCGCGGTCGGTCACCGATGGCGTTGGTGTGTTCCTTCACCAGAAGGTTCCAGCCCGGCGGCAGACTGCGCCAGATCGCCCGAATCAGCGCCGCCTGATCTTCGTAATAGCGACCCAGAACGTCAATCGAGGATTCGGGCTGTTTGTGAAGCGCATATACGACGAACGGCGTTGCGAGAAGTGCGGCATCGACCGATGTACGCGCTACCGAGCGATAGCGCATCCGGTTGAATTCCTCGCCGCCCTTCACGAGCAGCGTGTGCCAGCGCGACTGGATATGGGTCGGGTCTTGGGGATCGATCCGTTCGCGGGTGAGGAACCGCCGAATGCGATCCGCCCGCGACGAAAATTTTCGCGCGTTGCGCAGCAGCTGGTCGTTGCGGGTAAGATAGGCGGGCGGGCCTGCGTTCAGAATATTTTCCGGGGTCGCGGCATCCGGCGTACCGATGCCGGCAACAGGCAATAGCCCGGCCTGATCGTCGCCTTCGAAAAACCCCCAGCGCCCTGACGGGTAGCGGATGGTGAAAGGAACCAGGAATTTGCGCCCGGTTCCAGCGCAAAGCGCGGCCGCCAGACGTTCATGCGCCCAGGTCGGTTCCGAAAATACCACGTCGACGGCCCGGCGCTCGAAAAAAGCCTGCAGCGCGCGTGCGGCGCCGTACAGATAGGCCAAGCCCCGTTCCGGCAGATGTCGCAGCGCCCGATCGGCAAGGACCAGGTCGTTGAACGCCACGGGGATGTCGAGAAAGACCGGCGCGTCGGCCTCAGGCTCGAACGGCAGGTATAAGATGGCTTCATCGCCCCATCCTGCGGCGCGAATGTCGCGCACCAGGCCGGCGTTCACGGCGACGAAGCTGCAGCGCACCCCGTTGCGTTCGAGCCGCCGGGCGACGGCGAGCTGCAGCGGCGTGAGATGATAGTTGGCGATAAAGCAAAAGGACGTCACATCAGCCCTTTTGCACGAGTTGCGAGGAAACATACAGCCCGGGTTCGATAATCGGGCGGTGGACCACCGATCCCGCCCCGACCGTGACCTCGGAACAGATCGACACATTGGGCAGCACCATGCAGCCCGCCCCGATGAACACCGTGTCGGCGACCCGGATCGCCCCCCGGATGCGATTGCGGTAGCAATCAAAGCCGTGGGTCCAGAATTGCGTGCCGACACCGCCCGCCACGACATCGGCGCCGAACGACACGCTGTCGTTCAAGTCGACAAAGGCGCGGAGCGTGAGTTGCGAACGCGGGCCGAGATCGAGGACTTCGTCGCCGGTCTGCAATGGTCCGCCCCATGTGCCGCCAATGAAGTTGGAATTCAGGATGAAGGCGTCTTCCGCCAGTCGCAGCGTTCGGATGCCCTGCGCCCGGTTCAGCATGCGGATTCGGGAACCCGCAGCCATGTCCAGCTGGTCGAGCACCAGCATGTTGAACATGCCGATCCGGGCACCACGCATCGTTACCTTGCGTGCCACCAGGACCGTGAAGGGCGCGATCCGTGACTCAGCGTCGATGTCGTATTTCAGAAGCGTTCGATAGAGGAGCCGGCGGATCGCGAAAAATGGCAGCATGGCCACCAGGATCGCAACGAGAAGCCGCCCACGCTGTGTTCGATGCATAGGTTGAAATCCGAGCCTACATCGCCACGCCGAACTGAACCTGCAAGATGATGCGTGGTCGCTCGGTCGGGGCTGTGCCCTTGTGGTAGATGATGGTGTCTTCGAAAAAGCAGCTGCCCGCCGGGCCCGTGATAACGCACGGTTCGCCAAATTGCCGGGCCGACCGGTCATCGAGCTGGCGATTGAAGAACCGGTACATGTGCCGCGATCGGTGGCTGGCCGGCAAGATGGCATGCGGTCCGGTGGCGGCATCGACATCGTTGAGATAACAGAAAAGTTTCAGAAACTTGAAATCGTCGACGTCATAGTGCCATCCGAAATCCTTGTTCCGTGCCGTGGCCGTGCCGGGAAAGGTGATCCAGACCTGACTGTTGAGGAACTTGCAGCAGGCCCCGAGATAGGCCCTGGCGACCGGCTCGATAGCGCTCGCGATCAGCGCCTGCAGCGCTGGTGAACGGGAATGCATCTCGAAATTGCTGTAGATCGTGCCGGTGCCGGTGCCGTCGGCGTCGAGGCGATCGAGGTCGAAAAGGCGTTGGTCCGAACGGTCGTGACGATTGACGAAGGAAACGCCGTCCAGATCGGCGCGAATCGCGCGCAGTTGCGCGTCCGGAAGAATGAACGTGCCGCTATACCCTTCGGCCTCGATCCGTCGGACGATCGCATTGACCGTGTCGCCAAACGCATCTAGGTGGCGGTCGCTTGCCTCCCAGTCGGGACCGTAGTTCCGCCGCGGCAGCGGAGTACGGGCCATGAGGCGCATCTTCTTGTAGTGCCAGTCGGTGCCGGAATTCAGCAGTTCGGTAAAGGGCTCGAGCTGTCGCATGATGTCACCTCCTCTGGCGGAAATCGAAGCGGATGTGCCCGGCGAAGACGCGCGCTCGTACCGCGCGGAATGACGGGGTCATTCCGCGGAATGAGCACGGGTGCCGTGCAGTCCCTGATGCCGAAACACAAGCAGCAGTAGCAATTGGCCCAGCGATGCCGCTGCCATTGCGAATGCAACCGTCAGCATTGTCGGAGCATGGACAAAGATCAGAAACAGGGCAAATCCCAGAGCAGGCACTCCGCTTGCTACCATGATGAGATGTACGCGCCCCCCCCGCGAGAGATCGAGCTCGGTCAGCGCTGCGAAGCACCAGGCGGTGACTTGCAGGCCGATCATTGCCGTAACCGCGAACCGGAGGTGCGGAATGTGCAGGCCGGCCCATTGGTTCGCCCAGGGGGCTGCAAGTGCGGCGAAGAAGCCAAGCGCGACGGCGGGGATCAGCATCTGCAGATATGCGCGAAGGATACCAGGCGAGAGACCGGTGCCATCGGATACGAAGATCCCGCGGCTGACCATGACGATCGCGGCGCGATGGGAGAGCTGCACGATCGAGAAGATGCGCATCCAGAAGGCAAAGGATGTCGCTTCGTCGGTGTCGAAGGTCGACAAGCCATAGATACGCGCGATTTGCGCGACCGCGATGCTGCTGGCGGCGGCTACCAGGATCGGCCAGCCCCAGCTTAGCGCCTGCATCGCGAAGGCCACGCCGTCGCGGCCCGGACGCAGCCGGGTGGTGCGCCACAGCAGCACCGGCACCGCGAGAACCACCAGGAACGTCGAGCAGAAGAAGGCCAGAACGCGCAGGTCGATCGCGGTGCCTGCCGGCAACAGAAGCGCGGTGCCCCCGATCAGCCACGAGCAGAGTGAAATGAGAATCCCGGCAAGCGGCCGTTCGTGAATGACGAGGAGCTGTGTCGCCACGCCGATGATGGCGAGCGCGATCCCGCGCAGCACGCCGAGGGGCAGGTCATTGTGCCCCGATCCCGACAGCCAGGCGGTCTGCGTCAGCGCGAGCGTCGCGGCGAACAAGACAAGCTGTACCGCGAGCACGACGAGGGTGGCGCGGGCGGTCAGCAAAGTCGTGGTCGCCGCGTCGCGTTCGCGGCCGAAGCGGTAGAGGATATAGCTTCTCAGCCCGCCGTCCGCGAAGGTGGCGACAATCACGCTGACCGAAATGATGTATTCGACGCGCACGAACACGTCCGGACCACCGCCGAATTGCAGCATCAGGAATGGCATTCCGAAGGCCGCCAATCGGTCGGCATAGGAAATGGCCAGTGCGGTGAGCATCGAACGCGACTTCATCGCCGGACGTCCTTTTTGATCGATCGGCGCGTGGTCACTGCACCTCCAGATCACGACCGATATAGGCCATGGCGGTGATCCAGTAGATTCGCGTCAGAAACGCCTCCTCGTCGGGTGCGAACTCGGTCATTGCGAGGAAACGGCTGACGAATGGCTGCGCGTTCAGCTGACGGATCACGGATTGCGCACCGCGCTGCAGGTCGCGTTCCAAGATCGTCCGGATCTTGCGTCCGACGACACCCGAATAAAGCAGGTGCAGCGTGTTAGAGACCGCTTTCGCACGCAACATCAGGGCCTCGGGGAGTTCGGCACGGAACGCCTCGCGCAGCAGGACCTTGTTCACCGGAGTCTTCTTGCGGTCAAACGTGCCCTGACCTTCGATATAGCGTGTCGCCTGCGCCATGGGCAGGCCCGACGACATGCGTGCGAGCGCGATGTCGTAAAAGGGAAGCGCGACATTCGTCCCGTTCAATCGGCCAACATCCTGCAGATACCGCATGTCGTCGGTGTATTGCGTGCGCCATTTGGCCGCGACAATCAGATTGTAGAGGTGGCGCTTATTCTTTGCTGCGGCGCTTTCCACCTCGACGCTCGCTGCGAAGCGCTGGGCGCTGGCATCGTCGACGCCCAGCGCGCGCCAACGCGCCTGGTCGACATGGAACAGGAAGCGTTGAAGATAGCGGTCGAGGTCGGGCGCCATTGCCGCGCGGCTCAGGCCGCGGCGCCAGCGCGGTGCGGCGTTATAATTTTTGGGTTGCGGAACGATCGCACTGAAAGCGGTGGTCAATGCCCGCGCCGCGCTGCGGGTGGCGACATTGTGCTGAAGCGGGAGCAGTGCGAATGCAAGCCGGTCGGCATTGTTCAGGTCCGGTGTGTGCAATCGCGTATCCTGCCCGGCAAAATAGACGCTGTCGGGTGAATGGCCCAGATTGCCGTAGATATATCGTCCAAGATAGGGGACGTTCATTGCGAGGAGATCGTCCTCAAAGCTCGCGAAATTATCCTCGTCATCAGGGTCGACTTCGATGATTTCCATCGGGACGCTGGTAGCCTTGGCCAACTGTGCGGCATAGCTGGTTTCGTCCTGTGTTGTGCCCTTCACTCTGCAGGACACTGCGCGCAGCCGCGCCGGTTCGACCAGTTCGCGAAGCGCGCACAGCATGACCGATGAATCGATGCCACCCGAAAGGAGCACGATGTTGTCCGGACCGGCGCGCCGTGCGTGCGCGGCAAGAATGGCCTCGCGTAGCCGACGCACATTGGTCGGTTGATCGTCGTCATTCTCTTGGGTGGCGAGCGCCAGGTCAAATTGACGCAAGAGCGTCGGCGCCCGCGCCGACTCGAACTGGAGGGCAGTGCCGATCGCGATTTCCGAAATGTCCGCGCGCAACGTGTCGCCATCAAGGAAGTGATCGAGGACGAGGATGGTTTGCGCGGCGCGGCGCGACAGTGTCCCCGGCGCGGCGCGGCGCTGGGCGACTTCGTTCTGTACCGTGCCGACCAACACCTGCGTAGCGTCGACGGTAAGATACAGCGTCTTTGCGCCGGGTACGTCGCGTAGTGCGAACGCCCGACCGGTCGAGCTGTGCAGCGCAAGCACGGCGAAATGTCCGCCGAACAACGATTCGTACAGGGCCCGGTCGAGCCGCGGTGCCCCGGTCTCCGCGAGCGTGTCGATAAGCCGCGCCGCGTCGCGTTCGATCGTATCGCGGTGCTGATGGCTGACCGTTGCGTCAATGGCGACCTGCCAGCCATCCCGTACGATCAGAATGTCGGTCGAGGCGGTTGCGACCAGCGTAGGAGCTTGGCCGGGGCTATGCGGAAGGGAAAGCAGCATCGGGCTCTCTTGCGGATAAGGGGTCAGGGGGAAGCATCAGCGCGACGGTTCGTGCAGCGCCCGGAACATGGCCTCGGCCGTGGCCCAGTCCTCAGGCGTATCGATGTCTTGAACGCGGGCGCGCGGCAGTGTCACCGCCGAGGCGGATGGACCCAGCAGCGGATTGCCCGAAAACCAGGCGTTCCGCGTACCCCAGTAGAACTGCCCGGCGTCGTGCCAGGCCGGTTCCAGATCCTGCGACCGCACCAGCATATTTTCCGCGACGATCATCTCCAGCCTCCCGTCGCGGTTGACGCGTAGCGCACGCTGGATAGGGGCGGGATAGCTGGCGACCGAGACGGCGAAATCGCTGCCGCTTTCCCGCAGCAGCGTCAGTCCGCGTTCTAGATCCGTGGCGCGCACAAAGGGCGCGGTGGCGTACAGGCAGCAGATCGCCCCCAGCGAACGGGCTCCCCCCGCCTGCGCTTCGAGCTGTTCGATCGCATGGCAAACCACGGGCACCGTTGGGGTGAAGTCGTCTGCCAAGGCCGGTGGGCGCAGGAACGGTATCTCGGCACCGGCTTCGCGCGCGACATCGGCGATTTCGGCATCATCGGTCGAAACGATCACCCGGTCGAAACAGCCGCTTTCGATCGCGGCTGCGATCGACCAAACAATCATCGGCCGACCGCAAAAGTCGAGCAGGTTCTTGCGCGGGATGCGCTTGCTGCCGCCACGTGCAGGGATTACCGCAACGTTCACGCAGCCAGCGCCTCGGCGAGTTGGGCGACTACGTAATCCTGCTCTTCCTCGGTCAGGTCGGGATACATTGGCAGCGATATGGCGCGGGCGTAATAGTCCTCGGCGTTGGCGAACACGCTGTCAGCATGGCCATGGGCACGATACCAGGGCTGGGTATGCACCGGGATATAATGAACGTTCACGCCGATCCCGGCCGCGCGAAGCGCCGCGAACACCGCGCTTCGGCGCGATGCGTCGTCGAGCTGCACGATGTAGAGATGCAGTCCCGAATAGTGATGGGTTGCCTGTGTCTGCAACCGAACCGGAAGCGATGCCAGCAACGCGTCGTAGCGCTTGGCAAGCGCGTGCCGTCGCGCAATGAACGGCTCGAGCCGCGCCATCTGCGATATGCCGAGTGCTGCCTGCACTTCGGTCATACGATAATTATACCCCAGCGCGATCTGCTGATAATACCAGGGCCCGTCCGACAGGCCCTCCATCTCTGCGGGCTCGCGGGTGACGCCATGCGAACGGAACAGTTCCATCGCCCGTGCCAAGGCCCGGTCGTTGGTGGTGGCAAGCCCCCCCTCGGCAGTAGTCACGATCTTGACCGGGTGGAAGCTGAAGACCGTGACGTCACTGTATTGGCAACTGCCGATCGGCGTATCGCGAAAGCTGCCGCCAATGGCATGCGACGCATCTTCGATCACGCGAATGCCGTGCGTTCGAGCCAACCCGGCGATCACGTCCATTTCGCACGAAAGTCCGCCCATGTGCACGGGGATGATCACCTTCGGGAGCCGCCCCGCCGCCTTTGCCTGCACGAGCTTGCGCTCAAGCGCCAACGGGCACAGGTTCAAGGTCGTCGGATCGATGTCGACAAAGTCGATATCGGCGCCGCAATAGGCCCCCGCATTCGCCGAAGCGACAAACGTGATCGGTGACGTCCAGAGCAGGTCGCCAGGCTTGACGCCCAGGGCGAGGCAGGCGATGTGCAGCGCTGAGGTGGCCGAATTGACTGCGACGGCATGCGCTGCGCCGACGCGGTCAGCCACGCACGTTTCGAAGCGCGGTACCATCGGCCCTTGCGTGAGAAAATCCGAACGAAGCACGTCCACGACCGCATCGACATCGGCTGTGGAGATGTTCTGCCGGCCATACGGGATCATCAGATCGCCCCGATCTTGCTACGATGGGTTTCAATCCACTGGGCGAGCTGCTCGTCGGTCATCCACTCGCTGTTGCTGTCGCTGATGTAGACGAAGCTTTCGTCGACCTTGCGTCCGTTTTGAATGCGCTTCTCGTCCGATGACCAGTCATTGATCGCGGGGAGAATCTTGAAATGCGCGTCATATTCATAGGTGAACGGAGCATCCTCGACGCCGATCATCTGTTCGTGCAGCTTCTCCCCGGGACGGATGCCGACCACATGCTGCTCGGCTTCGGGTGCGACCACACGCGCGATGTCGGTGACCTTCATCGACGGGATTTTCTTAACGTAGATTTCGCCGCCGACCATGTCGTCGAACGCGTGCCAGACAAGTTCGACACCTTGTTCGAGGCTGATCATGAAGCGAGTCATGCGCGGATCGGTGATCGGCAGGCGACCGCTGTCGCGGATCGACATGAAGAACGGAATTACCGATCCGCGTGATCCCATAACGTTGCCGTAGCGTACGACCGCGAAGCAGGTGCCATGTTCGCCGGAATAGGCATTGCCGGCAACGAACAGCTTGTCCGACGCCAGTTTCGATGCACCGTACAGGTTAACGGGACTGGATGCCTTGTCGGTGGACAAGGCCACGACTTTTTTGACGCCCTTGTCGATTGCGGCGTCGATGACGTTCATCGCGCCGTTAACGTTGGTCTTGATGCATTCGAACGGGTTGTATTCAGCAGTCGGGACGATCTTGGTGGCGGCCGCATGCACGACGTAATCGACGCCGTCGAGCGCCCGATATAGCCGTTCGCGATCGCGGACGTCGCCGATGAAGAAGCGGACGCGTGGATCATTCTCGAAACGCTTCGCCATTTCCCACTGTTTCATTTCGTCGCGGGAGAAAATGATGACCTTGTGAGGGTTGTAGCGCTCGAGTGTCATCGGAACGAAAGTGTTTCCGAACGATCCGGTGCCGCCAGTTACAAGTATCGTCGAGTTGGAATCCATGAAGTTCTCCGGAATTCTGCTTTCAAGATTTATATGCGACAATTAAGCTCTATCTTTATAAAGGTCGGTTTATCTTGATCCGAACCCAGTCAGCATCGTGTGAATTGTTCGCCCGACGATAATCAAGTCGATCCAAGGTGAAAAATTCTTGATATAATAAAAGTCGAAGTTCAGCTTTTCGCGAACCTGCTCGATGTCTGCGACATGTCCTTGGTGGACCTGCGCCCAGCCCGTGATCCCCGGACGCACAATGTGGCGATATCGATAAAACGGAATTTCATTTTCATACCAGCGCGACAGTATCTCGGCTTCGGGGCGGGGGCCGATCCAACTCATTTCGCCCTTAAGCACATTGAAGAGTTGCGGAAGCTCGTCAATGCGCGAGCGTCGCAGGAAACGACCGAGGCGGGTGACCCGATGGTCGGCGTCCTTGGTCATGGCGGCATCGCGTTGCGCGAACACATCGGTATCCTTGTCGCGCGCAATCGTCATGGTGCGAAATTTGAAAACCTTGAAGGGGCACCCCTGATATCCAAGGCGTGTCTGCCGAAAAAACGCCGGGCCGGGCGAGTCCAGTTTGATGAGGATGGCGATCAGGCAAAAAGCCGGCGCCATCGTGATCACCGTCAGCAAGGCAAGAACCCAGTCAAGGACCTGCTTGATCCCCATATACGTTTGCAGCGGCGTCAGTGTCCCGAAATTATTCTCCGACAGATGCTTTATTTCTACCTTTCCGGTGAGGGACTCCCGGAGGTGAAGTTCATGATATACCGGTATCCCCCGCAGGGCATAATTGGCGAGCTGTCGCTCCCATTCATCCGAGATGTCATAGGAAAGATCGACGCTGATCGCGTCGAAATCGTCTACCGGCGCGTTCGGATGGTCGAGTATTTTCCACTCAACACTGGGAACCTCGACCAGCTTGTAGTCGCCCTGTGGGATCAGGCCGATTTTGAGACGCGTCTGACGACGGGCGGAAATATAGAGCCCAAAATAAACAAATATATTGATCACGAACGTGCCGACCAACATGAGTCGGCTATACGGCAGCCTCGTCATGATCAGGGCAATCATGATAAACGAATAAGATATTAAAAAACAAGGAGCTATATAGTAAAATCTGTCTACACCAGGATATTTTCCGAGTGTGCTGACAAGGTATACCGCAGCTAGCGATGCTAATATGCAAAGGCATATTGTTACCAAGAACTTGTCGTTGCTGATTGCTCCCGGCGAGGCGAGCAGCGAGAATGTGTAGCTGTATAGAACGGTTACTGTAGCCAGTATCATCGATACATAGCGATTGTAACTCAATGCGCCTCGCCGCTTTACTGAATAAACTGCCATGGCTTCCTGGCCGATTGTGAATTGCTGCGCGTTTAGGAGAAATCAGGCAAGGCTGCCCATGTCGGTGACGCTCCTATATGGTCGATAGCGATTGACGTAAACACCTTCGTAGCAAGAACAGGATTTCGGTTGCCCGTGGTCGCGTCCGTCAACGTGGTGTAATTTCGGCGGTGGCCATGGGTCATCGTCTGGCGGCCTTGGCGGTGATGTGCAGGGGCTGATTTTCCTCCTCGATCATTGATTGGTTGAGTTCGGCCATGCCCTCGATCTGCATGTAGCGGTGCTGGAGTTGCCATTCGTCGTTCTGCTCGAGCAGGACGAGGCGGACGATGCTGTCTTCGTTGGGGAAGATGCCGACGACATCGGCGCGGCGCTTAACCTCCTTGTTCAGCCGCCCGAGGGGATTGGTCGAGTGTAACTTCGTGCGGTGCTGGATGGCTACAAGCTTGACGTCGACAGCGTCCGCGACCTTCTTCCAGTTCTGATCACTCGTCCAAGCTGGCAGGCCATCCCGCCTCGTCAGTGCGAGACAGAACCGATCGCCCAGGCTCAAGCCCGCTTGTGCTGTCGTGCCACGAAGCCGACCAGCGATTTGAGCGAGCGCCTTGTCCGCGGGGACGATGGTCATCGGGAGCGGATCCAGCATGGCGTCAACCTCTCGCTCCGGCATACCGGCATGGATGAAGTGCGTAACGACTTCAGCGTAGTTCACACTGCTAACCCGGGCCTCGGCAATGGCGGCTGCTACCTTGGCAGCGCCACGCTTGCCTCGAAGCATGGCGATTATGGCACTTGCGTCCAGTACGATGCTCACTCCCCGCTCTCCTCCCGGCGTCGCGCCAGGAATGCTTCCACCGACGCATCGGGATTGTCGCCGGTATACTGCCTGGCCAAGGCTCGAGCCACAGCCTGCTTGGCTGTCCGCAACACGACGCCATCTTCGGTCTCGTCCAGATACACCGCTCTGCCGCCTGTGAGCACTACAGATCAACATAACCGCAAATGGGCGCATGAGCCTGCCAGCTGACATTCGCAAGCGCCTGGGCGCCGGCATATTCGGATGGTACGAAGGGTGCACGCCCACGCCATGACCCGGTGACGATGCTAAAGGTGCAGATGCTTGCGGCGTAGAAAAATGTCAGCGACGCGCGGACGGAGTATCTGATCCGGGACCGCCTGAGTTGGCTGCGCTTCCTCGATGGCGACCTTGGCGCCGCAAAGTCCAATGCCAACCCGATCCGCACTCGAAAGCTATTCGCCGATTTCAACCGTCAGTGGGAGAAATGAGGCTACCTGAATAAATTTAGACTTCAGCTGTTCAAATCCCGCAGGCATCCTATGGCTAGACGCACGCGTTCGGATGCCTCGACATGAGCGGTTTCGAGGTCTTTGCGCGCGCTGACAATTTGCTTTTGCGATCGACCCTCTGCAGCGCGCTGACGGTAAAATGCCTGCACTTTTTCAAAAGCACGCATCTGAACGTCCGATAATGCGCCACTTTGCCGCAACTTATCCGACATGGTTTGCAGCGCGATATCGCAAAGCAGCGCTTGGTCTTGGGGAACGCCCCCCGCCTTGGCGCTAGTCTCGCCGATCGACAGCAGCTGAGCAATCCGCTTATCTTGCTCTCCATAGACGCGCCGCTTGTCTTGGTTCGCATGGTTGCCAGCTAGATCACCTTGGCCGGAACAGGCCGTAATCATCAGGATTGCCGGCAAGCATAAACGGGATGCAGAGTTCATGGACATGACCCCTATAGCAGTTTGAAAAGCGCGCCAAGACAACACGCTGCGATTAACACGTCTGCCGAGACGATCAGCTTTGCCGCGTGATATTCAGGATGAGAAAGGGGCAAGGGCGATGCCATCAGGTCATCGAAAACCCGCATATTATAAAGGCTTCGCCGCCGTTCAGGATGAGGCCGATAGGACGTCCTTGATTGCCCAGCGGGCGTGGATTGCGCATGCAAAGCCATCAGCAAGAGCGATCAAAATACTCGGCGGCGGGTAAGCCGATAATCATGCCTTTGTCGACAAAAGCCGTGATGATGCTTATTCGGCAACGCCATGTCGAATATTTCACCTATCCAACTGATCCGCCCCAAGCGTTACGGGGATGGTTTACCGAGGTCCATTCGGTTCCCGCCTTTGCTATGATGGGAATAGCCTGTGTCTTCGTGCAGGATAACCACTCCTATTCGGCGCCTGCTTTCACCCTGCGGGGACTACATTTCCAAACGCCCGACCGAGGACAGGACAAACTGGTCCGCTGCATCCACGGGCGGATTTATGATGTTGCGGTGGACGTGCGGCGCGGATCACCGACCTATGGCCAGTGGGTGGGGGGGGCGCTATCGGTAGAAAATGGCCTTCAGCTGTTTATCCCGATCGGTTTCGCGCATGGCTTCGTCACGCTCGAACCCGATTGTGAAGTAACCTACAAATGTTCGGACACCTACGCACCACAGCATGACGGTGGCATCCGTTGGGACAGCGTCGGCATCGACTGGCCAACCCCGGAAGGCATTACGCCTGAATTGAGCGAAAAGGACAAGGTTCAGCCGACGCTAGCCGAGTTTGATAGCCCTTTCGGCTACGACGGCGTTCCGTTAACCCCGCTTTCCTAAGGAACTACAGATGCGCATTTTCGTGACCGGCGGCGCCGGGTTTATCGGTTCGGCGCTGGTCCGACATCTTATCGAGACCACCTACCATAGCGTCTGCAATTTCGACAAGCTGACCTATGCGGGCACGCTTTCCACCGTGGAATCGGTAGCGGACAGCGATCGCTATTCCTTCGTGAAGGGCGATATCTGCGACGCGGCAGCGGTGCGCGGCGCGCTGAACGAGTTCAATCCCGACGTCATCACGCACTTAGCCGCAGAAAGCCATGTCGACCGCTCGATCGACGGGCCGGGCGCATTTATCGAAACCAATCTGGTCGGCACCTATACGATGCTGGCCGAGGCACGCGCCTATTGGAGCCAGCTCGATGGCGAGGCGAAGGCGCGGTTCCGCTTCCACCATATCTCGACCGATGAAGTCTATGGCTCGCTCGGCGAAACCGGTCTCTTCACCGAAGAGACTGCCTATGATCCGCGTTCGCCTTATTCGGCGTCGAAGGCGGGGTCCGACCATCTGGTTTCGGCCTGGGGCCATACCTTCGGCCTGCCGGTACTGATCACCAATTGTTCGAACAATTACGGGCCGTATCATTTCCCCGAAAAGCTGATCCCGCTGATGATCGTTAAGGCGCTCGCGGGCGAGGATCTGCCGGTATATGGCAAGGGCGATCAGGTGCGCGACTGGTTGTTCGTCGAGGATCATGTCCGCGCGCTTCACACTGTTTTCGAGCGCGGTGAGCCGGGGCGCAGCTATAATATCGGCGGCAATAACGAAAAACAGAATATCGAGGTGGTGCACGCTGTCTGCGCGATCCTCGACCGGCTCTCCCCGCGCGCCGACGGCAAGCCCTATTCGAGCCAAATCGCTTATGTCGCCGACCGGCCGGGGCATGACAAACGCTATGCGATCGATGCGAGCCGTATCCGCGACGAGCTTGGCTGGGAGCCCGCAGAGACGTTCGAAACCGGGATCGAAAAGACGGTGCGCTGGTATCTCGATAACAAGCCTTGGTGGCAGGCAATCGTTGCCGAGCGTAAGGCCGATCAACGCCGCGGACTGGCAGCGGCCTGATGCCTGCGATCCTCGTCACCGGCGCGAACGGACAGCTCGGCACCGAGCTGCAGCGCCGCCAATGGCCCGACGATATCGAGATCGTCGCGGTCGATCTGGCAGAGCTCGACCTGACCGATACCGACGCGATCGCCGCAATGGTGGCGTCGCGCCCCTTTGCCGCCGTCATTAACGGCGCTGCCTACACGGCGGTCGACAAGGCGGAGAGCGATCTGGTCACCGCATGGGCGGTCAATGCGCTCGCCCCGGCTGCTTTCGGCAAGGCTTGTGCCGAGGCGGGCATCCCGCTCGTTCAGGTCTCGACCGATTATGTGTTCGACGGCAGCAAGACAGGCGCATGGGAGGTGAACGACCCGGTCGCGCCGCTCGGCGTCTATGGTGCTTCGAAGCTGGGCGGCGAGCTTGCCGTACGCACGTCTGGCGCGCGCCATGTCATCGTGCGCACCGCATGGGTGGTGAGCGCGCATGGCAATAATTTCGTGAAGACGATGCTTCGCGTCGGTGCCGATCGCGACACGCTGAACGTGGTTGCCGATCAGCACGGGAGCCCGACGAGCGCCGCCGATCTTGCCGAAACGCTGAAGACGATCGTGCTGCGGCTAATCAGGGATGATACGGCGCCGACCGGCACCTTTCATTTCAGCAATGCGGGCGCGACGAGCTGGGCCGAATTCGCCGCCGAAATCTTCCGCCAGTCGGAACAGCGCGGCGGTCCCTCGGCACGCGTTGAACCGATCCCGACCAGCGAGTATCCGACGCCTGCGCGGCGTCCGGCCAACTCGCTGCTCAGCCATGATGCGATCCGTGCTGCTTATGGCATCGAGCCGCGCGACTGGCGTGAAGCGCTTAGCGACATACTCGACGAATTGATGAAAGAGGACGCATGAAGGGCATCATTCTGGCGGGCGGATCGGGCACCCGGCTTCACCCCGCGACGCTTGCGGTGAACAAGCAGCTGCTGCCCGTCTATGACAAGCCGATGATCTATTACCCGCTATCGGTGCTGATGCTGGCCGGTATCCGGGATATCCTCATCATCTCCAGCCCCGAATATATCGACAATTATCGCCGCCTGTTCGGCGACGGATCGGCATTCGGTCTGACCATGACCTACGCCGAACAGCCGCGCCCGGAAGGGCTTGCGCAGGCTTTTACTATCGCGGCCGATTGCGGGTTCCTGAGCGAAGGCGAAGGTGCCGCATTGGTGCTGGGCGACAACATCTTTTTCGGCGCGCATCTGACCGATCTGCTCGCCAGCGCCGTAGCGCGAAAGGCCGGCGCGACCGTATTCAGTACGCGCGTGGAAGACCCCGAACGCTATGGCGTGGTGGAACTGGGCGAAGGCAACCGGGCGCTCAGCCTGGAAGAAAAGCCGGAAAAGCCCAAATCCAATCACGCGGTGACGGGCCTCTATTTCTACGACGGTCGCGTGGTCGAATATGCGCGCGGGTTGAATCCCTCCCCGCGCGGCGAGCTGGAGATCACCGATCTCAACCGGCTCTATATGGAGGCAGGCGATCTGTATGTCGAACAGATGGGCCGCGGTTACGCCTGGCTCGACACCGGAACCCATGACAGCCTGCTGGAAGCCAGCGAGTTTGTTCGCACGCTGCAGCACCGACAGGGAATTCAGATCGCCTGTCTGGAGGAGATCGCGCTGGAAATGGGCTTCATCAGCGTTGAGCAGGCTCGGCAGCGTGGCGAGATGTTCGCCAAGACCGCCTATGGGCGCGCTATCCTGAGAAGCGTTGAAGAGCGGATATAGGCTTTTCAGCGCGGTATCGTAAGCCCGCTGCCCCTCCTTGCGCGGCAGTGGCAGTCCGCCTCGCAGAGTAAAATCCCGTCGAGCCGAAGGTGAGTAAGGCAGGGTTGTGGGACCACAACACACATCTTGCTATCTGACTGCATGCGAAAATATGCGACGCATCTCCGAGCGCCCTTCATTTTGAATTTAAACGCACGTTTTCGCAGATAATCGCAGATAATCGCAGATAATCGCAGATAATCGCAGATAATCGCAGATAATCGCAGATAATCGCAGATAATCGCAGATAATCGCATGAATTATCAGATTTTCCATAATAAATTTTAGAACGACCCATCATTTCCGATACCACGAACCCGGTACCGCCCGCAGCAGGCGCAATTGTCAGTATGCTCATATCGGTCTGATAGAAGCTGGATCCACATCAATCATGAAGATTCGGACCGTAGCGCGTTGCGGAAATCCGTGACGACAACTTCAGGACCGCAACGAAAATTTCGTTCAGCTTGAGCAGCGCCTTTGCTTCTTGGAAGCAGATTTTGGAGGCGTTGACCGGTTTCTCAAGCTTCTTTCGCGCCCCTTTCCGAGAAGTCTGGCCTGAGCGCGAGGGTGCACTGCTCCAGCAGCACCCCCCATTACAGCCTGTAATAGGATCAAATGACGGCGCCCACTAAGCAACTAAGCTACTAAGCTACTAAGCTATCTTATCCGCTTATCACCATAGTCGCTTAGTGCTATAACCGCTTAGTCGCTTACTCGTTTAACAGGGGAATCGAAATGCAGGTCTGGGCAGTCATTGCGCAAAAGGGGGGCCAGTCGAAAACCACCCTTTCCACCGGTTTTGCGGTCGAGGCCGCACAGGAAGGTGCCGCCGTGGTCATCCTCGATGCCGATGATCGTCAGGGCTCGGCGCTTTATTGGGCCGAGCGGCGCGAGGACGAAGACGTCATGGTGAAGGACAGCAGCGTTGCCGGCCTTCCCCTGCATGTGTCGCGCGGGCGCAAGAGCGGCAAGCTCGACCTCATCATCATCGACACGCCGGCAAATTCGAAGGACATCGCCATGCTCGCCGCCGAGCAGGCCGATTTCGTCATCATTCCCGTCGCGCCGCGCGGGCTTGATGTGCATTCGGTGCTGCAGACGGTCAAACAGGTGCAGCAGGCAGGCACCCCCTTCGCTGTGCTCCTCACCCAGGTTCCGCATCAGGGCAGCGAGGGCAAGGAAGCGGTCGAGGGCTTTGTCGCCAAGGGAGTGCAGGTCTTCGAAAGCCGCCTCCACTACCGCAAGGATTTCTACAAAGCGGTGCCGCTGGGCAAAACCGCAGTCGAAACCGAGCCTGACAGCAAGGCAGCCGCGGAATTGCGCGCTGCGTTCGAAGAGGCTAAGCGACTAAGCGATTATACGAATAAGCGACTAAGCGAGGTGGCATGATGGCGAAGAAACTGTCCGCGCTGGCGGGCGTTTTCGACGATGAGCCTGAGGCAGAGATGGTGCCCGAGGCGCCGCGATCCGCTCCCGAGCCCGCCCCCTCCCCGCCCCGCAAACGCTCCGCCGGCGCCGCTGCCGCCGCCCGGCCCGGCAAGAGCAGCCATCCCGGCAAGAAGCCGGTGCTGATCCATATCCCCGAAGATATGCACCGCACGCTTCGCCAGCTGAGCGTGGAGGAGGGCGGGGAGCCGCTCACCGTCGTGACCGAACGGATGCTGCGCCGCTATCTGGTCGAACGCGGCCATACAAAGTTCGCGCCATGAGCAAGCGGCGCGACCCCAATCCCGAATTCGATCTGTTCATTCCGGCGATCGGCGACCTGCCGCTCAAGGATATGCGCGAGGTTATGGAACGGCCCTTTTTCTCGCTCCAGAAACGCAAGCGCCTCAAACCGATCGAATATCAGAGCCCTGATGGGGAGGCTTGGGTGCGGGTGCAGGCGATTCCCGATTATGGCATGGCGACGATCTGGGATGCCGACATCCTCATCTGGGCCGCCTCGGCGCTGTCGCGGATGAAGAAGCAGGGCGTAAACGATCTTCCGCGCACGCTCACCACCACGCCCTATGACCTGCTGCGTGCGATCAAGCGCAATACCGGGGGCAGGGACTATCAGGAGCTGCAATCGGCGCTGCTGCGGCTGCAGACCACGTCGATCACCACCTCGATCCGCGCGACCAAGCGGCGGCAGAAAGCGGGTTTCAACTGGCTCGACAGCTGGACGTTCGACACCGATGCCGACACCGATCAGCCGCGCGGCATGACGCTGACGCTGTCCGACTGGGTGTATGACGGGATCGTCAACGAAAAGTCGCTGCTGACGATGCATCCCGATTACTTCCTGCTGACCGGGGGGCTCGAGCGAGCGCTCTATCGGATTGCACGCAAACATGCCGGATCGCAACGCGGCGGATGGCTGTGCCGGGTCGAAGTGCTGCGCGACAAAACCGGGAGCGATGCCAAGCCCAAGGAGTTCAACCGCATGCTCCGCCGTGCGGTGGAGGCCGACCAGCTGCCCGAATATGCGATGGAGATGGCGGAGACGAGCGAGGGCGCGCTTGCGGTGCAGTTTCGTCGCCGCGGCGAGGCCGAGATGATCGCGCTGGCGGAAAAGCGCCAAGCGGAAGAAGAGCGACAGGCGCGCGTGGCAGCCGATCAGCGGCACGCGCGAAAGGTCGATGCGCTGATGGAAAGGCTGTCCTCGGGCAGCTGACTATCGGGGTATCACCCACCCGTCGCGCGACTATCGGGGTTTCATCCACCGCACTCCGGAATATTTCCGGATGTGAGGGCAGGGGGAGAGCGATCCTGTCCGCCCTGCGCCTGTGGATAACGCGCCTCGCGACCCCCAATTTCGATCCGAAACTATCGGGGTATCACCCACTATCGCGTCGGGGTATCACCCACCGCACTATCGGGGTATCACCCACCGAATCACGGGGTATCACCCACCGGGGGTCTTCTTAACATCCTGAATGTACGAAGTTTTTTGGCCCTGTTTCGGGCCTTAACTTATTTAACCTTTCTCTTTTTAACAGAATCCTTAACCCGTCAGCCCTGTGGCAAGCCGAACCGGCCCTGACCGCTCACACGATAGGTTCAGCCATTCTGCGTGAAGGCAGCGCTGGTGTGTGCGCGCAGCAAAGCCATGCACGATCGATGGTGATGGCAATTGCACCAGCGACTACGGCCTGTGCTTCATCTCCCTACACCCCTTCGCGGAAATGACCTGCGGGGCGGGTGGGGCGGGGAAGGCGCTTGCTTTCACAATGCCGCTCGGTGCCACCAAGGCAGATCTGACAGCCGCGACTTGCCGCAACGCCGTTCGCCAGCTGCGCGAACAATCGCAGCGCTTCGGGGCTGGTCAGCGCATCGTGCAGCGTGTCGAAGTCATCGAGCGCGCCGAAGGTCGCGGTGCTGTTGAGGTCGAGACAGCATATGCCGAGCCGACCGGTCGCGAAGATCGCCAGCGACGGCGTTGCCGTAAATCCGCAGCTATTGTCGGTCACGAGCCTGCGCTCGACGGCCCAGCGCGGATCATATTCGAGGAGTAGATTGGCATAGGTGCCGACCGGGCGCGCTGACATGAAAGCGTGCTGCTCCATGCCGTCAGCATCGACCCAGATCAGGATCGGCAGGTGGTTGCGGTCGCCATGGCTCGCCTCGGTAAAGGCGCGATGGATCGCATCGTCGCTGTTCGTCACGGCGCGGGCCCGCGCTTCGCGCGGTGCGGATGCCGCGATTTCTGCCGCGATCGCTTCCCATTTGCGGACATGCTTCGCCATACGACCGGCCGTATCGGGAAACGCGCTGCGCGTCAGTTCATCGACCCGCTGGTCCTCCGCCCCGTTCGACACCATCTGGTACAGCCGCAAATGCGACGGGGCGCGTTCAAAGGCCATTTGCCGCATCAGCGCGGACACGCGAGCGACCAGCGTTTCATAATCGCCGATCTTGTGGCTGCGCGTTGCCTCATAGGATTGCTGGCTGTCATTGTGCAGCGAAATGGCGATCCCCGCCGGATAGTTGCCCGAAAGCTGTTGCAGCTTTTTGTCGACCAGCGTCATCCCGTGCGACGTGAAAAAGGTGGGGAAGGGCAGCTTGCGCTCGCGGATATATGCGAGGATTTCGGCGATATTGGGATGCAGCAACGGCTCGCCATAGGCGTTGAGCTGCATCGATCCGACACTGATCGTATCGGCGAGCTGATCGATCAGATTTTTGACCTTCTCCAGCGGCAGCCAGGTGCGCGCATCTTCGCGGAACATGTCGGGGCAGAAGGTACATTTCTGATTGCAGTGATTGGTGATTTCCAGCCAGACGATATCGACATGCGGCTTTCCATCGCGCATCGGATAGCCGGTGATAACCGGCACTTTTGCAGGCGCGACGAAGCTGCGCAGCAGCGTCGCTGCACGTTCGGCCTCGGCCGTGTCGAGGAACGGCAGGCCGGATTCGCCCATGCGCCATTCGATCGCCTGCGCGGCCGCCGTCGCGATCCCGGGCGATACCCCGAATGCCCAGCGCAGCCGATCCGCCTCGATGCCCGCCAGATCGCCCGAAGCGGCATGCACTGCCACCAGAAGCGCGAGATCGGGCACCAGCACCATCTTGTCGCTGTCGCCCACGGGCAGCGAGAGCGCAGCACCCGCAAAGCCGTCCGCCGCCTCAAGATCGTCGGCTTCAAGTGCGAAGCGGATACGCCCGCGATGGGCGACAAGGTCTAGCGGCGCTGTATCGACGCGCGCCTGTGCCGCACCCGCGTCTGCGAAATCCACAGCAGCGGGTTCCAGATGATCGGCAAAGGCGGCTGAACATCCGGCCCAGCGACACCGTGCGACCCAACCCGCTTTGGTCAGCGCGGGATTGCCGCTACGATGTTCGCGCGCCTGTGCCAGCAACAGCGCGGCCTGTTCATGCGCTCCCGCCGAAGAGAGCAGCCCGACCAGTGTCAGCAGACCGATCTGGTTGATCGCCCGCACATCGCGCTCGCCGTTGCCGAACACGCCCTCCAGTGTCAGATCGAACATCTGCGATGCCAGCGATGCCGGGGTCGCGGCCATCGCGCGATAGGCTTCGGGCGCAAGCGGATCTGATCGGAACGCGTCGAGCAGCAGGCTGACGCTACGGGCAAGGATTTTGGTGAGCCCCGGCGTTTCGATCGGTGCCGTCTCGACCAGCGCAAGTGCCGCGCCGATCCCGGCAACGCCTTCGGTTTCCAGCAATAACCGCGCCTGTTCGAACGCCGTTTCGAAAGGAGAGAGATTACTCCCGGATATAATCCCGGTTTCGAGCATGAACTGACCTTCAGGGGATCAGGGTGAGAACGCCCCATGCCGTCCTGACCGGGCCCGGCGCCCCCGCTGAACCTTCAGCGCTTATAGATGCATCCGCGATGGCCCGGTCGCGAAATGGTTAATCGGAATACCTTTTGCCTGTCCCGGCCCGCTTACTAGGCAAAATTTTCCCACCCCTCCGTCAAACGAGGCTCCCGCTTTCTATAATGCCCCTGACGATGTCGCTGATTCCGGGCGGCATCGTGCCTTGTAACCACGCGAGCTGGGGCAATCGGTGCGCATACTCTTCTACCTGCCGGTCATCACGCCATGGTGGTTCGACGCCATCGTTGCGCCGATGGTCGAACGGCTCGCCGAGAGGCATGAAGTGCATATCCTTGCCCCGGTGCCGTGGAGCGGAACGGGTATCGGTCCCGATCAGCTCGCGCGTTGTGCGCACCTTGCCCAAGTGCAATGGCATATTGTCGACGGCCCGGATCATCCGACGATGCGCTACGCGCCTGCGGACCGGGCGGGGATCATCGCATTCGTTCGGGCGCTGGCGCCCGATTATGTGCTCTGCCGCTCGGCCGATTGCGAAACGGTGAACGCCTTTCCCGGAACTGTCCGTCATATCATGGAGGGCGGGGCGGCGCCGCTTTCCATCCCGCCCGAATGGGTGATCTTTCAGGAAGCGCCCTTCGATCACGGCCTGTTGCCCGACCTCTCCGAAGCGGAAGCCGCGCGGCTCGATGCGCTGTTCGCGCCCGAATGGGAGCCGCTTTCCGCCGAGCGCGGGGCAAGCCGCCAGATGCGTAAAGCGGTTCGCGAATGGGCGGAACTTCCCAACGATCGTCCGATCCTCGCAATCCCGCTTGAATATGAGCATGAAGAGAATTTCTTCGCGATGCACCGGATCGGCGCGCGCCCCAATGCGGCGCTGGTCGAGGAACTGGCGGAGCAGATCGACGATCGCTTCTTCCTGGCCTTTACCAACCATCCGCTGAACGAACAGCATGTCGATAACGGCGCGGTCATTGCCGCCATCGCCGCGCATCCTGAGAGGATGCGCCTGCTGCCCGGTATCGATCCCGACGGCGCAAGCACTACCGCTACGCTCGCCCGCGATGCCGATGGTATGATCATCGGCGATTCCAAAGCATTCGCGCTTGCTGCATTCCACGGCACGCCGATGCTGCGCCGGACGCATTTTCGTACTGCCGACTGGCTGAACGCATATGGCGATATCGACGCATTTCTGACTTCAATCGCCGCAGGCGAAGCGAACGGGCCGGACGCGGAAGCCGCGCGCCGCTGGTTCGCCTTTCACGCCGCCAACAATGTACTCGACCCGAATGATCCGGACCTGACCGGCGAGGATATTCTCGCCCGGCTCAACACCCCCACCGATCCGGCGCGCTGGGAAAACGGTGTCGCCCGCTATCGCGCGGCAGCGTTGGAGACAGTCGCATGAACGCCTTTACCGCCATCACCCCGGCAGCGCCCGACCTTGCCACGGCATGGTTTCGCGACGTGATTGCGGCGGAGCGCGACGCGCTATCGGCATTTCTGCACGGATCGCTCGACAGCGTGCCCGAAGCGGTCGCGCTGCTCGCCCGGCAGGAACGCCCGATCATTTTGATCGGTGTCGGCAAATCGGGTCATGTCGCGGCAAAGCTCGCCGCCACCTTTTCCAGCCTCGGCACGCCCGCTCTGTTCGTCAATGCGGGCGAGGCGGCGCATGGCGATCTGGGCGCGATCACGCCGGGTAGCGCCGTGCTTCTCCTGTCGAACAGCGGCGCTACCGAGGAAATCGTCCGTATCCTGCCGCTGCTCAAAGCGCGCGGCTGCACGCTGATCGGCATTATCGGTCGGGCGGACTCCCCGCTCGCCCGCGCGGTCGATCATCTCATTCTGGCCGAGGTTGAGCGCGAGGCCGATCATATCGGCATGGCGCCGACCGCAAGCACCACGCTGCACCTCACCATCGGCGATGCGCTTGCCGTCGCGGTCAGCCGTAGCCGCGGCTTCACCCGCGCCGACTTTTTGCGCCACCATCCCGCGGGACTGCTCGGGCGGCAGATGATCCCGGTGGCCAGCATCATGCATCAGGGCGACGATCTGCCGCGCGTCGAACCGGCGACGCCGCTGGTCGATGTGCTCACCATCATGTCGCGAAAGCGGCTCGGCGCTGCGTGCGTGGTCGATGGCGAAGATCGGCTGCTCGGCTTGATCGTCGACGGCGATGTCCGCCGCTATCTTCAGGCGCATGGCGCCGACAATGCCAGCGCCGCCGCGATGATGCGCCGCGATCCGCAGGTGGTGGCGGCAGGCGCGACCATCGGCGATGTCCTGCTGATGCGCAATGCAAAGGGCGGGGCGTGGCTGGTGCTTCCGGTGGTCGACGATGCCGGGCACCTGCTCGGCATGCTGCACACCAATGATCTCATTCAGGGCTGAACATTTTGAAAATCGTCGCTTTCGTACCGGCCAAGGGGCATAGCGAGCGGGTTCCGGGGAAGAATCTCGCCGTGCTCGACGGGGAATATCTGTTCAAGCGCAAGCTGCGTCAGGCGCTCGATTGCCCGGCGGTGAGCGAAGTGTGTCTCGACACCGAAAGCGCGGAAATCGCCGCGCTGGCGAGCGACCTTCCGGTCGCGCATCTCGCCCGGCCGCAGACGCTCGCCAGCAATGCAACCGACGGGCATGAGATGTTCGCATGGGAATGCAGCCAGCGGCCCGATGCGGATATCTGGGTGCAGCTGCTGTGCACCGCGCCCTTCGTATCGGCGCAGACGATCGGTCGCGCGATCGACGCGCTGCTTGCCGACCCTGACGCCGACAGCCTGATCGGGGTCAGCCGCGCCAAGCAATATTGCTGGGACGGTCAGACACCGGCCTATGGCACGGCACGCATTCCCAACAGCGTGGACCTGCCCGAAACGGTGATCGAGGCGATGAGCCTCTATATCGTCCGCCGCCCGGCATCGGGCGAGGTGCCGACGCGCCGCTTCGGCACGCGGCCGATCCTGTTCGATCTCGACCCGATCGAGCAGATCGATATCAATCGCGGTTCCGATCTGGTCATCGCCGAAACCGTTGCTGCCGGGCAGCGCGCCGCCGAAGTCACCCGGTTCCGCGCGATGATCTCGCATCTGTCCTCGACCGTGCTTGCTGATATCTGCAAGGAAAAGGGGATATCGGCCGTCCTGCCGCCCGCGCTCCGCCCGACCAGCGGCGGCAAGCTGTTGGGGCGCGCCAAGACGCTGGAGCTGGGAGCGCTTCGCGCCGACGATCCGCCCGATGCGTGGAAGGGGATTTACGACGCGCTGCAATCCTATCGCTTCGTTCGCCCCGGCGATGTCATCATGGTCGCAACCGATGTGCCCGACCGCGCCTATTTCGGCGATCTCAACGCCAATCTGGCGATCCGGTCGGGCGCGGTCGGTGCAGTGATCGACGGTACCACCCGCGATACCGCCGATGTCCGTGCGCTTGGCTTCCCGGTCTATGCGCGGGTCAGCCATTGCAACGACATCAAATTCGACGGCACGATGCGCGCGATGAACCGGCCCGTCTGTATGGGCGGCGTCACCGTGTGCAATGACGATGTCGTCTTTGCCGATGAAGACGGGGTGATCGTCGTCCCGCGCGCGCGCTGGGCAGAGGTGGAAGCCGCTGCGTGGGAGGTGATGGGCAATGAAGCGCGCATTCGCATGTTCGCCGCGCGCGGGCGCGACGTTTCCGAAATCCTCTCCGAATGCGGCGCGTTCTAAAAGGCTATGGCTATGAAAACCCTTTCGATCGGCTCGCTGGAAATCGGCAATGACAAGCCCTTCGTGCTGATCGCCGGTCCCTGCGCGATGGAAAGCCGCGACCATGCGATCGAGATGGCGGCGGCGCTCACCGACATGTGCGGATCGCTCGGGATCGGGCTGATCTACAAATCCTCCTACGACAAGGGCAATCGCACCTCGATCGACGCGCCGCGCGGGATCGGGATGGCAAAGGCGCTGGAGGTCTTCGCCGAAATTCGCGAACGCTTCGGCTGTCCGGTCATCACCGATGTGCATGACGCAGGGCAGTGTGCGCCGGTCGCCGAAGTCGCCGATGTCCTGCAAATTCCTGCCTTTCTGTGCCGCCAGACCGACCTTCTGGTCGCAGCCGCGCAGACCGGCCGCGCGATCAACGTCAAAAAGGGCCAGTTTCTCGCCCCCTGGGACATGAAGAATGTCGCGGCAAAGCTGGTGGCGAGCGGCAATGACCGGGTGATGCTGTGCGAACGCGGGGCGAGCTTCGGCTATAACACGCTGGTCAGCGATATGCGTTCGATCCCGATCATGGCCGAAACCGGCTTTCCGATCGTGTTCGACGCCACCCATTCGGTGCAGCAGCCCGGCGGTCAGGGCGACCGGTCGGGCGGGCAGCGCGAATTCGTGCCGGTCCTTGCCCGCGCCGCGATGGCGGTGGGCATCGCCGCGCTGTTCGTCGAAACGCATGAAAATCCCGACCGCGCGCCGAGCGATGGGCCCAATATGGTCCCGCTGCGCGATATGCCCGCGCTGCTCGCCCGGCTTCAGGCGTTCGACCGGCTCGCCAAGGACTAAACCCTATCCGGCGAGGGTAGCCGGATGCATCGCTATCGGGTTCGATCCGTACGCAATGGCTGCATATTCCGGATGTGGATCCGCCTTGCGAAAGGCGGCGCATCAATCGGTGTGCATGTCCCGCATACGCGCCAGTTCGCGGTAGACAGTGGAGCGGCCCAGCCCGAGTTGCTTGGCCACTTGCGCCGGGCGAACGCCTGCCTCGACCAGTTTGAGCGCCGATGCGCGGGTCTCCGCATCCAGCGGCGGCCGTCCCGGCACCTTGCCGCGGGCACGTGCCGCCGCGATGCCGTCCTGCGTCCGCTCGACGATCAGCCGGCGCTCAAAATGTGCGATCGCACCGAAGACATGGAAAACCAGCTCGCCCGCCGCCGATCCGGTGTCGAGCCCCTCCTCAAGCGACCGAAACCCCAGACCGCGCGATTTGAACAGGTCGATCGTTTCGAGCAGCTCCTTGAGCGAGCGGCCGAGGCGATCGAGCCGGACGACGCAGATCGTATCCCCGGCCCGGCTGAATTCGAGCAACCCGGCCAGTCCGGGCCGATCGAAGCATTTGCCGGAGATGGTGTCCTCGAACACCCGGATCGCTCCGCCCTCCTGCACAAGCCGCCGCCGCTGCGCTTCCAGATCCTGATCGCGGGTCGATACCCGGGCATAGCCAAGCATGTCGGGCATCGATGGTCTCCGTCCATAATCCGTTCGGTTTATGGACGAACCGGGATCGAGCGTCAAAATTGCAGGACACCTGTCCATAAATAGTGTCCACAAATCATGCGCGTCCCAATATGCCTTGTAACATTTTCTGGACGAATTCCGGGTCGCAACGGGTCATCCATCGCATCGACAGATCCACGACCCTGGCGGTCGCGCGTCAAGGATACGCTGCGCGACAAGAAGCCCAAGCTGTCGAAGCGTCGGCAATCGTCAGGGCGAGCAGCGAAGTCGACTATACGCCGGGACATGCGACGAGCAGCGCTGCGATGAGCCATTATCGATAGGGGCGTGTCAGCATCGACCTTGCCCGGCGACGGAGACTGCCTCCAGCGGCGAACGCAAACCTACGGTCAGGCGAGCGCGATGAGCGGATGCCGGTCGGATGGCGCCGCATCCGTTGTACCGGGCGTTTGGGAACCGACCGCAGCGTGAACTTCCGCCAGCCTGGGCAGTGCGAAGAGGCTCAACGCATAGCCGATGATAGCACTGCCGCCATAACCGACGATCGGTGTCGGATAGTTACCGAACGCAGCGGCCATGATCGAGGCGAACCAGACTGCGCCGAACGCGGCAGAGGTCGCGCGGTTTTCGGCGTCGCGGCACAAACCGACGATGGCCGGTACCAGGAGGAGTGCCAGGCCCCCTGACACTGCCAGACCGACACCGGCGTGAATTTCGAAGGACGAGTAGAGGATCTGGTCGACATAGGGAGCCGCCGGCAGCGAATCGGCACGCACCAGCGTTGCCGCAAAGCCGATGACACCGGCGGCGAGCGTCACGACCACATGCCTGTCGCGACGTGTGACCAGCAGCACAGCGAGGCATAGTAGCAGCATCCCGGCCATCGCCCGGTCGGGTTGCACCGCCATAGCGGCAGCCGCAGCGACGATCCCGGCAGTTGCCTGCACGCTACGGGTACGCGAAAAGACGACGAGCATCACCGGCAACAGGATCAGGCTCGGTTGGATGGTCAGTCCGCCGAGGCTTACCCAGCGCGCCGCACCTTCGACCTCGGAGCCGAGAATAGCGGTCGCGAGCAGCGCGCCTGCCATCACGATGATCGCACCGCCCGCCCATCGTTGATCCGCCGCTGCTGTGCGGCCAAGCAGCGCCAGCATCGTCATGCCGATCACCAAGGCGCCGACGTTGATCCCCAGATAGCGCATCGGCGCACCGGCGATTGCCATATAGGCAAGGCCGAGCACCACAGCGCCAATCGCGCAGGCAATCCCGAGCGCGCGCGGGCGTCGCATCATGGCATCAAAGATGAGCATAATAGTCGATCCTTCGGAAAACGGCGCGTCGTTGCCGGTCAGTGCGGCAAAGAGGCGCAGCAGATGAGCGGCAAAAGCGCGGGGCATAAGCCCGCAGACGCTGCTGAGCGCGAACAGGAGCGCTCTGGTATCGTCCGGGATTCCGGCCGTTTCGCAGCGGACTGCCCATCCCCAGGAATGTAGCGCGGGGGGCAACGTCGCCTGAAGCGCACGGCATGCGAGATCGGCCAGACCGCGACGAAGACCGCCGCTCATATGGTAGCCTCCCGGCGTCGGTCGGCGGGCGGAACGGCATGGCCGGGGGGATTCGCGCGGGCGAGTTGCACGCCGCTTGCCGTGAGCCGATAGGCGTGCCGCGGCGGTCGCCCTCCTTCAACGGGCTGCTGCCATTCCGCTTCGAGATAGCCTTGCGCTTCCAGACGGATCAGAAGCGGATAGAGCGTGCCGGACTTCACATCGGAAAGCCGTGCCAGTTCATAGCCATGGGACCATCGGCCACCGGCATCAAGCAGGGCGGCAAGGACCATCCGGGCATGGGGTGAAAGTGCACGTGTTCGGGACATACACGTTAAATCTACCTAGATAGATTTAACGTCAAGCGATGATTTGCCGGACCGTCACATAAAAGCGATGGAAAATCGCATATATTGACGCTATATACCGTCATTATCGATGGAGTCGAAACAATGACGGTATCGGCCTATGCAGAACAGGGCCTGTTCGCACCGCGAAAGATGATGGCTGCATTGCGCACCACCAGCGAGGAGCTGGCGCGCTCGCTTGGGCTCGGCAAGGACGCGATCCAGCGCAAGGACCGGATCGCATCGGATCGTACGCAGCGCCGCCTGCGACAAATGGCCGAGGTGCTGAACAAGGTGGAGCCGCGTTTCGGCTCAGCATTGCTTGCCTATGCCTGGTATCGCTCTGAACCGCTTCCCGGTTTTTCGGGACAGACCGCGATGCAGCTCGTTCAGGCCAATCGCGCCGATGATGTGCTGACCTATATCGATGCGATCGATGCCGGGATCCACGCCTGATCGATGCGCTTTACGGGGCTGCTATATCGGGCGCTGAACCCGGTTTATGCGCGCGATCCGCTGTCGGGCGAGGGCGCGGCGCGGTTTGGTGGTCGCTTCAACCGGATCGGTCGGCCGGCGCTGTACACGTCGCTCGATGCGGACACTGCGCTGCGCGAAGCAAATCAGGTCGGCACGCTGCAGCCGACAACGCTGGTCGCATATCGGGCGGATGTGGGGCCACTTCTCAACGGACGCGACCCCGAAGCTCTGAAACCATTCGCAATGACGCCTGCCGCTCTCGCCGATTCCAGCTGGCGCGATCAGATGCTCGCGCGCGCAACCGTTCCGACGCAGGAGCTCAGCGAAAAGGTGGTCGCCAAGGGGTTTGCAGGTATTATCGTCCCCAGCTTTGCACGTGGTGCTTCGGCGGATTCGCTGAACCTCGTGCTCTGGCAGTGGGAGGGTAAGCTCATGGTGATCGACGACGACAACCGGCTAGGATTGCGGCCATCCTGACCGGGTATCGCCATCGGGTGAAGTCGAGCGCGCCTGACGCCGATATCAGAAGCGCTTCGTGGTATCAGTGACCAGCGCAGATTTCGACGTACAGGCATTCCTCGCACAGGTGATTTGTGAAATCCGTGACCGCCTCGCCCGACCGGGGATAACGCTCCATTTCACGAAATGAGATTCGTGGTTTTAGTGACCGGCAGGTCCCTTTGATCAGACCAGTCATTACCATAGTTGGGGATCGCGAGGCGCGGCTTGCCATGCTCGACAATGCGATCGTGCAGAGCCTGCAAAGTGACGGAACTGTTCGACCGGCTCAAAGCGAAACATCGTGCGATTGCCGGGCAGTGGCCGTGCTCAATAACCGGCGTTCCGAATGATCGTTACGATTACCGACAAAGCCGCAGCGGATAGGAATCCATCAGCGATGGTGTCGCGCAGCTGCCATGTTCGCCAGCTCCGACCAGAAGCAAAAACGCGTTTCCATATCGGATCGCTAAGGGGTGAACCCCTTGGCTGGCAAAGCGGCTTGCCCGATTTCGTCACAGGTCCCGCAGGGCGCATCATTGTATGAGTGCTCATACAATGTATAAGTGCGCCCTTAGGCAGGGAGGCGAAGAAAAATCATGGAGCCATTGGACCCGAAACATCTGCGGACTGCGCATTCGCGTCCGGCACAGGTTCGACAAGCGAGCGCGAAATATGCGGAACGACGACAGCGAGAGGGATGGCGCCGGATCGCTGTCTGGGTGCCTGAGGCCGATGTCGAACGCGTGAAGAAATTCGCTGCCCAGTGCGGGGAAATCAGCGGCCGGGAGAAGCAGAAATGACCAGGGATGTGCTGACTCCTGCTGAACGGAAGCTCGATACGCGCATCAGAAACCGGGACAGTATTCGAAAGACCAACGACAGCCTGACTCACTCATTCGATAGACTGGAACGAAAAATACGGCTGAACAGGATCCTGCTCATCATCTGTGGAGTGCTCGCGACGATCGGCGCGGTGGCTAAGGTGATGCTTGGCATCGCCTAACCGGAAACGCGATCCGCAGCACCTCAGTCGAGCGTTTGTGTCACACCGGCTTGCGACAAGCGCCGGATGACGTTGCCTGAGATAGTTCAATCAGCTTGACTGGGAATGTCTGCACACCCATTGGAAATTTGCTCCCTGCCTAAGGGCGCACTTACACATTGCTTCGCAACGTCGCGCGGCGGGGACGCCCTACACGCCAGCCCTTAGCGATCCGCGGCCCGTTGAGGTTCAAAAGACGGCGCATATCGGCGCAGAGGAAATTCTTTGATGAGCGAACCTACACAGATCGTCCCGGTCATTTTGTCTGGGGGGTCGGGAGCGCGTTTATGGCCAATGTCGCGGCCGGAAAGTCCGAAGCAATTGCTGGCGCTCACCGCTGACGAAACGATGCTCCAGCTGACCGCACGGCGAACGGCGAACGACCTCCGCTATGCTGCTCCGATCATCGTCGCGAATGGTGCGCATGCTGGGGAGATCGAAGCCCAGCTTGATCATATCGATTGTCGGGCAAGCGCCCTGATCCTGGAACCGCTCGCGCGAAACACTGCTCCGGCAATCGCACTTGCAGCGATTGCTGCGGGCGGTGGGAACGCGCCGATTCTGGTGATGCCGTCGGATCATGTAATCAAAAATGTCGCTGCGTTGCACGATGCTGTTGCGGCAGCACTGCCGCTTGTGCGCGAGGGTTGGCTCGCCACGTTCGGTATCAGTCCTGACGCCCCGGAAACCGGCTATGGCTGGATTGAAGGCGGCGAAGAGATCGCTCCCGGGGTGCAACGGGTTGCGCGTTTCGTCGAAAAGCCGCCCCGTGAAAAGGCCGAGGCAATGCTGGCGGCCGGCGATCATTATTGGAATGGGGGCATTTTTCTGTTTCGCGCAGATGCGTTTCTGGATGCACTCGGCACGTACGAACCCGATATGCTTACAGCCGCACAAGCGTCGATGAAGGCTGCTCGGCTTGAGGAAAACCGGATATATCCCAGTCGCGATGCCTTCGCGCGCGGACCGGCGAATTCAATCGATTATGCGGTAATGGAACGCGCTCAGCGGGTGGTAGTCGCGCCTGTGGATATGGGATGGAGCGATGTCGGCAGCTGGGATGCACTGCATAGCCTCAGCGAGCTTGATGCGCATGGAAATGTCCATCGTGGGAACGTGCTGACTATTGAGAGCCGGAATTGTCTGGTGCGTTCCGACGGGCCGCGCATCGCAATGGTCGGGGTCGATGACCTGATCGTGGTCGCAAGCGGCGATGATATTCTGATCGTACCGCGCGGATCCAGTCAGGACGTCAAAAAGCTGATCGAGGCCATGAAGCCATAGTAGCGATGGGAACGCGGCTGCTCCGTCAGCGCGCTGCGGAGCCGGTACGTTATCCACAGGGTCAGGTGTTATTTCGGGTTAAATATCTGTGTTACGGTTGAGCGGGCATCCTTTAAACCGCTGGTAACATTGCGATAAAATCAGTTTTTCCGGCATCTTTGTTCCTGAAACCCCGAATCAACGTTCCTAAAACCCCGAACTTTCGTTCCTGAAACCCCGAATTGTGGCGGGCTGTTCCTAAAACCCCGAATCTATCCCGACTGTTCCTGATACCCCGAATCTTGACAAAATGTTCCTGAAACCCCGAAGAGATGTTTCTATGGAAAGTGAAGCCTCTTCTCGTCCACCTGCGCTCATTCCGGAGCGCCATCCTCAGCATGATCTCTTCATCTGTGATGTCGCGGACGCGGTTCTCAAGGATGTGATGCCGCAAATGGAGCATCCCTTCTATTCGCTTTCAAAAAAGCCTGAGACATGTGTCAGACGCTATGAGCATAATGGTAACTGGCTTGAGGTAACGCCCAGCATTAAAGGGCTTGCGACCATTTATGATAAAGACATTCTGATATACTGTATTTCGCAGATCATGGCGAAACTGAAGCTGGGTGAACCGGTATCGCAACGCGTTCGGATCAGCAGTCGGGAATTACTGATCTTCACCAATCGCGGTACTGCCGGAAAAGATTATAAGGCGCTGATCGAAGCGCTGGACCGGCTTGAGGGAACGCGGATCCGCACCAATATCATCACTGGCGATGAGGAACAGATTGACGGCTTCGGCCTGATCGATGCGTCATCCATTCGCCGCTCGCACGGCCTGGATGGTCGCCTGATTCACTGCGAGATCAAGCTGTCGGACTGGGTGTTCAATGCAATCCGCCACAATGAAGTGCTGACCCTGCACCGCGACTATTTCCGCCTCAGAAAACCGATTGAGCGGCGTATCTACGAACTGGCGCGCAAGCATTGCGGGCAGCAGGCGAGCTGGAAGGTTTCGCTCGACATACTGTTCAGGAAATCGGGTTCGCAAGGGACCGAGCGACGCTTTCGGTTCGCTCTCAAGGAACTGGCTGCCAGCGATCATCTGCCCGATTACAGGGTTATTTTTGATCAGGAGGCGGACATGGTGACGTTCACCAACCGCGGAACGATGAAGGCGTCGCTGGCGGTTGCCGCCGCCGAACCCTGGGCCGGCGCGCTCGATGGCGACATTTACGGCGATGCCCGCAATGTCGCCCCAGGATGGGATATATATGCGCTCGAACGCGAATGGCGAAACTGGCTTGGCGAGAACGAAATCGCGCCGAAACATCCCGAACGCCACTTCCTTAAATTTTGCCAGAGCTGGTTCGAGAAACGGGGTCAACCGGGCTGATCTGCGCCGTGAAGCCAAAGTGGATGAGCCTCTTACGGTCCTGCTTTGACTGCCCGAAACATTTGTCTAGAGAGCGGTGATGCAGATGAGCGCCCGTTCCCGCCCCGATTTCGCTGCCCTTCTATCCTTCTGGATGCTGGCCGGCTTTCTCGTCATATTGTGGATCGCAGGCGGCGCGTCGCGTGCCGATGTCAGCGGGCAGGTCGTGACACGGTTTTTCGCATGGCTGTTACTGATTGCCTATGTCGTGCTGTCGCCGCGCTTCGACTGGCGCCGGGTGCTGCCGGTCGCGATCTTTGTCGGCCTCGCAATTCTGGTGACGGCGATCCAGTTGATCCCGCTTCCGCCCGCAATCTGGACCAGCCTGCCCGGTCGCTCGCTGTTCGTACAGGCCGCCGAAATAGCGGGACAGCCACAGCCCTGGCGCCCGATTTCGATCTCGCCGAGTGCAACCGTTAATGCGCTGGGATCGCTGATCGTGCCGGTAACGGTTCTTGTCCTTGCTGCGAATTTGAACCGGGAACAGCACCGGCGGATCGCAGGCTTTTTGCTGATACTGGTTGTTGCGGGTTGTCTGCTCGGCCTTTTGAAGTTTTCCGGCGCGCGGTTCGATAATCCGTTTATCAACGAAAGCTTGGACATGGTCAGCGGCAATTTCGCTAATCGTAACCATTTCGCGCTGTTCATAGCAATTGGCTGTCTTCTTGCACCAGTCTGGGGTTTTCGTGGCAAAAAGGTGGTGCGTTGGAAGGCAATCGCTGCGGTGGCTGTACTGCCGTTTTTTGCGCTTTTAATCCTCGCAACCGGATCACGTATGGGCCTCTTGGTTGGCGCTATCGGAATAGCTGCAGGATTTCTCGTTATGCACCGTGCGGTTTTACGCGAATTGCGTGCTTTGCCTCGTTCGGTCGCGATCGGTCTGGTTGCAGGTGCAGTCGTGGCTTTTGTGGCGCTGGTTGCGCTTTCAGTCACGCTTGATCGCGCTGTCTCTATCACTCGCGCTATTGACCTAAATGCCAGCGAAGATTTGCGCCGTCGCGCGTTGCCCGTGGTGCTCGATATGATTGGTAGATATTTTCCGATCGGGTCAGGACTGGGAGCGTTCGATCCGGTATATCGCATTACCGAACCCGATCGACTTCTAAAATATACCTATTTCAACCATGCGCATGATGACTGGATCGAGCTTGTTCTGGACGGAGGAATTGTGGTCGCCTTGTTGCTTGCCGGTGCGGTGCTCTGGTGGATTGCAGCGGGGATTCGGGCATGGAAGCGGCCGGAGACAGACAAATTCCTCCCACGCACCGCTTTTGCCATGATATTGCTGATCATGCTCGCCAGCATCGTCGACTATCCGGCGCGCACACCGATGATGATGGCGATCCTGACATTAGCGGGTATCTGGCTGGGCAATGCTTCTCCCGAAAGGTCGCAACAGGGTATCGCTTTACCTGCATAGTGTCTCAATCTATACGCCGCTTTTCCTTCAGGATTGACTGGATCACATCTCTTTCATGCGAAGAATCTTTGTTCTTGCCCTGGCATCTCTCGCACTTGCATCTTGTGCCGGTCGGCCTCCTATCCAGTCGAATGCTCGACTGACCGTTGTCGAGGGGGAAACTACGCTCCCCGCACCTGATCGTAGTGATATTGTGGCTGGTGATCGCCTTGCTTTGGTGGGACCACTGGACACGATTGAGGTATCCATTTTCGCCGTGCCCGAACTGAGCCGCAAGATGCAGGTCGATGCCAGCGGGCGGATTGCGATGCCACTGATTGGCACGGTTGATGCCAATGGCAAGACGCCTGCTGAACTTGCGAAAGATATCGAAAAAGCCCTTGGCGGGCGTTATGTCCGCAATCCCGACGTAACGGTCAATATTATCAGTTCGGTCAGTCAGGTGGTCACGGTAGACGGTCAGGTAACCGAGCCGGGCCTTTATCCCGTTACCAATCAGATGACGCTATTGCGTGCGGTCGCATCTGCGAAAGGTCTTACGGAATTTGCCAAAGAGGATGATGTCGTGATTCTTCGCACGGTTAACGGCCAGAAGATGGCTGGCCTATACAATATTACGGCAATTCGGCGAGGCATCTATGCTGACCCCGAAATTTATGCCGACGATGTCATTGTTGTGGGCGACAGCCCGACGCGTAGCTTGTTCCGTGATTTCGTCAGCTTGGCGCCGTTGCTTGCGGCACCGCTGGTCGCGATCCTGCGATAGAATCGATCCATCTCATGAATATTGTAACATCCTATCGGGATAATCAGGCGGCAATTCGTAACCCAGTCGGTTCCGAGGCGGTCGGGGGAACAGAAGGCCCTTCTGTCCTCGAGCAATATCTGCGCATTGCCCGGCGCTGGCGCTGGGTGATCGCAGGTGCGATCGCGGGTTGTTTTCTGATCGGTTTGGTCATTACCTTGTTGACGACGCCGCAATATACCGCTGATGCAACGATCGAGATTTCGCGTGAATCCGATCAAGTCACCAATTTTAAGGGTGTCGAACGCGAGGCGAGTGTAACCGATCAGGAGTTTTATCAGACCCAATATGGCCTGTTGAAGTCGCGAACGCTGGCCGAGCGTGTGGCGACCGAGCTACGGCTTGTTGACGATCCAAAATTCTTCGAGATGTTCGGCGTCGCAGACCAAGACGTGCCGGCCTACAAGATTTCGAACGGACATTATCCGGCTCAGGGGCGAGCACAGCGACAGCGTGACGCCGGGCAGATATTGCTGGATCGTGTCGGTATAGACCCAACACGGCTTTCGCGGCTCGTCGATATCCGATTTACCAGCCCTGATGCCGGATTTTCAGCAAAAGTCGTTAATGCTTGGGCCGAAAATTTCATTAAAACTAATCTTGAAAGAAAGATTCAGGCGACTTCCTATGGTCGAAACGTCCTCCAGCGCCAGCTGGCGGAATATAAGAATCGACTTGATGAATCGCAGCGGCAAATGGTTGCCTATGCTTCTAAAGAGCAGATCATCGATCTGCCGACGCAGACCAACGCCAATGGTTCGACAACCGGCGACCGGTCGATTGTCGTGGATAATCTCGCTGCGCTCAACACGGCTCTGAACCAGGCAACAACTGAGCGGATCGCAGCGGAATCGCGTTATCGGCGTGCTGGCGGCGATGGCGCATCACCCGAAGCGCTCGGCAACACAGCAATCAACAATTTGCGGCAACGTCGCGCCGAGCTCGCGGCACAATATCAGCAGTTGATGGTACGCTTCGAACCGGAATATCCGCAGGCAAAAGCAATCAAGTCGCAGATTGATGCGTTGGATCGTTCGATCACACGCGAGGAAAGTCGTGTCTCCGGATCGCTGCAATCGGATTACCGTCAGGCACTGATGCGCGAGCAGGAACTGGAAAACCGGGTCAAGGCGCTTAAGGGGGATTATCTTGATCTGCGCCGGCGTTCGATTCAGTATAATATCTATAAGCAGGAAGTAGATACCAACCGTGCGCTGTACGATGGTCTTCTTCAGCGTTTTAAGGAGATTGGCGTTGCCGCCGGGGTAGGGGTTAACAATGTTTCCATCGTTGACACAGCGGATATCCCGGAAAAACCTTCGAGCCCGCGTCTGTTGCTCAATCTGCTAATATCAATCGTTGTTGGTATAGCACTTGGCTCAGGTGCTGCCCTTGCGCTTGAACAGCTTGATGAGGCCATTGCAGATCCGGCAGAAGTTGAGCGACGTCTTGGTCTGCCTCTGCTCGGTTCGGTGCCCAGAACGTCCAATGATCAGACACCGCGTCAGGCACTGCTCGACCGCAAATCCGAACTGGTTGATGCCTATATCGCCATCCAGACCAATCTCCGCTTTACGACCGAACATGGCGTGCCGCGGTCCTTCTCGGTCACATCGACCCGTCCTGCGGAAGGCAAATCGACAACCTCGATCGCGCTTGCCACAGTGCTGGCGCGTGCCGGTAAGCGTGTGATCCTGATCGACGGCGATATGCGCTCGCCCTCCGTTCATCACTGGGGCGGCGTTGGACATGAGCGCGGCGTCAGCAACTTCCTCGCGGGCGAAGAGGACATCTCGAAGCTCACCTTCGAGATTGCCGATCTGGGGCTGACGGCGATGACGGCAGGACCGATCCCGCCCAACGCGGCAGAACTGCTAACGGGCAATCGTCTCAGCATCCTTATTGAGCGTCTGCTCGAAACCTATGACCATGTCATCGTCGACTCTCCGCCTGTGATGGGGCTGGCGGACGCTCCGCTTATCGCTAGCCGGGTCGAAGGTGTCGTGTATGCTGTGGAATCCCACGGTATTCGTTCGAGCCAAGTCAAGACCGCGCTCAACCGTCTGGCGGCGGCGAATGTGCATATCTTCGGCGGCGTCCTGACCAAGTTCGAGGCGCGTAAGGCGCACTACGGCTATGGCTATGAATACGGCTATGGTTATGGGCGCGACGATCGGGACGCAAAGTCCGCCTGATGTCGCGCCGGCGCCGCCAGAGCCCTTTTGCCAAGCGGACACCGGTCGATTGGGGGGGCCGCATTGTGTTGGCGCTGGGACTGGTGGTCGGCGGATATCTGGGGCTCACGGCCAGCGCCGCCAATGTTGTGGTTAAGGTTGACCCGGCCCGCGCACATCTCCTCGCGCCTGGTAACGGCGTTATTACTGCCGACTATGCACAAACCCTGTTTACCCAGAACCCCACCGCCGACGATGACGCGCCGTCTGTCCGGCTCGCGCGCAAAGCGTTGAGGCAAGACCCGACCACGGTCGAAGCTCTGACTGTCTTAGGCTTGCACGCCCAATTGCAAAACGATGCGGCGCGTACGGGCCGAATATTCACTTATTCGAACCTGCTTTCCCGTCGCGAACTGCGACCGAAGATTTGGGCGATTGAGGACGCTGTAACGCGAGGGGATATCGCAGAGGCCTTGCGGCAGTATGATCTTGCGCTGAGAACCTCTCCTGACGCCCAGAGTTTGCTGTTCCCAACACTGACCGCTGCGCTTGTCGAACCTCAAATTCGCGCGCGCCTGCTTCGTATATTGGCGACAAGACCTATTTGGGAAGAAAGCTTCATTCGCTATGCCGCATCCAGCAGGATCAATCCTGAGGGCGTCTTGAAATTTTTTGCCGAAGGACGGCAGGCGGGCGTGGTCGTACCATCGGATCAGCGTGCCGCTCTGATTAACGCCCTGTTCGCTGCGGGCAAGACGGATCTGGCCTGGAAAGCCTATGCCCGTCTTCGTCCCAACGCCAGGCGTGATCGTTCTCGCGATCCGAATTTCGCCCTTGCGGCAGATGTGCGCACTATCTTCGATTGGCAGGCGGGATACGACCCGAGCATGTCTGCGGCCATCCTGAAAACGGGTGACGGAAAGGGACTACTGGATTTTGCAGTCCCTCCCAGCACCGGCGGTGTCTTGGTTCATCAGACCGAACTGCTAGCGCCGGGAGCTTATCGTCTGACCGGGCAAAGTGTGGGGATCGATCAGCCCGAACAATCGCAACCCTATTGGGTATTAACCTGCCAGATGAACGGTCGCGAACTGGGACGAATTCGGGTCTCTAATTCGGCGTTGAACAATGGCCGTTTCGCCGGGCATTTCAGCGTGCCGGAGAACTGTACGGTCCAGACTCTGTCGCTAGTAGCAGTGCCATCGGACGATATTTCGGGCGTGTCAGGACAGATCGTGCGCGCAGAACTCGTGCCGACGGAGTGAGCAGATGGAAAACCACAAGTGGATCGGAGGAGTGAGTGCAGCATTGGCGTTAATATTGACGGCCGGCTCTGCAATGGCGCAAGCTACCGGCAGCCAAAGTTTCCCAATCGATCCCTATGCCTCAACGACGGATCAGACCTTTACGGATCCCTATCAGGTCAATCCCTACGATGGGGAAACAGCCGACGGCTTTTCAAGCGATCCGTTTGAAAGCAATGCGGATCAGGCGCAAAATGGCGACGGAGCGCAGGACCAGAACCAAGGCCTGCATGACATCGGAACCACAGCCGAAACCGGTATAGGCGAAGTAGGGCAGCGTCAAACCGCCGCTGCCGTATCTGGGCAAAATCCGCGCAACAGGATCAGTAACCGCGTCCAGAACCGGGTTCAAAATCGTTTTCGTAATCGCATTGATCGTCATTACGATGCGACTGCAAACGCCACTTCCCCTTTCAAGGATGCCAGCCAGCGTATTGAGGATGCCAGGGGACAACGCTGATCTCGACAATGTGTTGATCAGCCAGCTACTTTTCTAAATCCATCCGCTGGTTTCAGGCGATCTGGTTCATGTGTTGAAGTCGCGGATACAGCCTATGGCGAGACGAACCCGTTCCGCAATATCGGGATGTGCAGCTTCGAGATCATGCCGTGCGGTAGTGGTCTGCGCGGCGGAACGACCCGCTGTAGCGCGTTGACGATATAGCGTCTGCATTTGCGTAAAAGCAGTAAGCGTGGTCTGAACGCCGCAGTTCAAGCGGCTTGCGCGATTGGCTCGTTGTCAGCGGGTCGCCAGTTCCATGTGAACCGCCCCGGGGTCATCGCAAAATCTCTTTCTGAGCGTATATCTGTGCCCGTTTTATGTGACGCCCCCGATCAGGTGACGGATCAGTGTGGTCTGAGCCCCTAGATTTCCTCCATTGATAGGTAGAGTCCGGCCTTCGACAAGGAGACGGACGAATGAAGCGATCGAGGTTCAGCGAGGAGC
>NZ_SNWD01000011.1 GCF_004361835.1 Stakelama pacifica | reverse complement strand
CCCCCAATACGGTTGTTGCCATCACGCCCAGTGAAGGGCATCAAAACGGCCCAAGGCTCTACTCGTAAATGGTAGAAACTACGGGCTCAGACCACTCGCAATGACGCGCCCTGGATGATGCAGCGGCTCCGCCGCCCTCACCCCTGCTGCATCGTTCCGGTTTCCATGAACCGCTGATGCCAGGACAGCGCTTCGCCCGGCAGCGATGCGGCGTGCAGGCCATAGGAACCGCTCTGCGCGCGCAACAGATAGTCCTCCAGCAGCGCCCGATAATCGGGATGGGCGCAGCGATCGATCACCACTTTCGCACGCTGGCGCGGGGACAGGCCGCGCAGATCGGCCAGCCCCTGTTCGGTGACGATCACCTGCACATCCTGCATGATATGGTCGACATGGCTCACCTGCGGCACGATGGCGGAAATCTTGCCGCCCTTTGCGGTTGAGGGCGTCATGAAGATCGAGACATAGGCGTTGCGCGCGAAATCGCCCGATCCGCCGATGCCGTTCTGAATGCGCGATCCCATCACCAGCGTCGAATTGACATTGCCGTAGATGTCGGCCTCGATCAGCCCGTTCATCGCGATGCAGCCCAGCCTGCGCACCAGTTCAGGATGGTTGCTCATCTCCTGCGGACGCAGGATCATTCGGTCGCGATAAGATTCCATCTCACGGTTCAGCTTTTCCGCCACGTGCGGGCTGAGCGAAAAGGCGGTTGCCGATGCCATCCGCAACTTGCCCGCGTCGAGCAGGTCGATCATCCCGTCCTGAATGACTTCGGTGAACGCCGTCATCGGCTCGAACGGCGCGTCGATCAGGCCGGACAGCACTGCATTGGCGATATTGCCCACCCCCGACTGGATCGGCAGCAGCGCGGCGGGAAGCCGCCCGCGCGCCACCTCATGGGTAAGAAACTCGATGATATGCCCGGCAATCGCCAGCGCGGTATCGTCGGGCGCTGCGAAAGGCAGGTTGCGGTCGGGCGCATCGGTTTCGACGATCGCGACGATCTTGTCGGGATCGCAGGCGAAATACGGCGTGCCGATCCGCTGATCGGGGCGCACCAGCGGGATGGGCACGCGATCGGGCGGCAGGCGGGTGCCGTAATAGATATCGTGCATCCCCTCGATCGCCGGATTCTGCCAGCGATTGACCTCCAAAATCACCCGGCGGGCCTGATCGAGCCAGCTCTTGTTGTTGCCGACCGAGGAGGACGGGATCAGCGCGCCGTCTTCGCGAATGCCGGTCACTTCGATGATCGCGGTGTCGAGCGGCCCCAGCACGCCCTCCCACGCCATCGGCGCGACCTGGCTGAGATGCATGTCGAGATAGTTGATCTCACCGCGATTGATCTTTTCGCGGGCGACGGGATCGGAGCTGTAGGGCAGCCGCTGATCGATGCCGTCGACCGCCGCCAGCGCACCGTCCAGTTCCGGCCCGGTCGACGCTCCGGTCCACAGATTGACGCGAAACGGCCCCTCACCCGCATTCCGGTCCGCCATGCGCCGCGCCAGCGCCTGCGGCACCGCCTTGGGATAGCCCGAACCGGTGAACCCGCTCGTGGCAATGGTTTCGCCGGGCCTGATCAGCGCGGCGGCGCTATCGGCATCGGTAATGCGCGAACGAAGTGCGGGGCAGGCGATCGGGTGGGACATGGGTTCTCCTTTACCGGCACGCCCCTAACGCGACCGGGGCGCCGGGTGCATCCGGTAATGCCGCAGGGCGAGGCCGTTTTGCGATGAGGGGCAGGTGATATGCCGGGGGGCGATATGGTTTAAAAATGCCTGGCCCGGCGCCCCTGTAATCTTGCGGAATATCCACCGCCGCGCCCCGGCAGTATTCCAAACCATGGAGAGACGACTGGGAGTACCCGGCGATGATGAACGATAGTGCAGCAACCTTCTCGATACGGCTGGCCGATGGCCGCATATCGGCCGAAGCGCAGGGCGATTTCGACGAACATCGCATGGCGGACCATTGCGATACGATCGCGGCCCATCTCGACTATATGCATAAAAGCGGCACTGCCCGACTGCTGATCGATCTGCGCAGCGCGAATGTGCAGCCGCGCGCGGTCATCGCGCTGCTTCGCCCCTTTGCCGAAGCGCTTGATCGTGAGGGCGACCGCGTCGCCCTGCTCTCCCCCACTTCGCTATTGAAGGTGCAGCTGCGCCGGATCCTTCCGGAAACGCGCTTCGGTATCTTCGTCTCGCCCGGTGCCGCCGACCATTTCCTCGACCGTGACGAGGAACATGCCATGGCTATGGCCGGATAATATCGGGCGGGCAAGGCCGACCCTGCGCGACGGGCCAATATCGCGCAGGTTCGGCCCTAAATTTGATATGGGTCGGTGGCTAGGCGCTCTGGCCCTCGATCAGCGCCTGCAATGCATCGACGCTGAGCGGTTCGGCGCACAAAAACCCCTGATAGAACTGGCACCCTTCTTTGGCGAGCAGGTCGAGATGCTCCTCGGTCTCCACGCCTTCGGCGATCACGCCCAGCCCCAGCGAGCGCGCCATTTCGATCACGCCGTGCACGATCACCCGGTCGCGGGCGCTGCCGCTGATATCCTGGCTCAGCCGCCGGTCGATCTTCAGATAATCGAGCGGCAGCGATTTCAGATAGGCAAGGCTGGAATAGCCGGTGCCGAAATCGTCGATCGCAACGCGGCAATGCGCGGTGCGCAATTTCGAAAACAGGTCCGCCGCCGCGCCCAGATCTTCCATCAGCCCGGTTTCGGTCACTTCCAGCGTAAGCCGGCTGCGCGGAAATCCGCTGCGATCGACACGCTGCAGCAAGCGTTCGGCGAAATCGGGCTGTGCGACATCATCGGCGGTGATGTTCACCGACAGGCGCAGATGTTCGAGCGAGCGGGGCCAGCGCGCCGCCCGGTCGAGCGCCGCGCGCTGGATCGCGTTCGACACCGCTCCGGCAAGCCCCGCCCGATCGGCAGCGGCGAGCAGCAGTTCGGCGCCCAGTTCGCCCAGCACCGGATGCTGCCACCGGGCAAGCGCCTCCACGCCGGTGATCGCGCCGCTCGCAATTTCCACCTGCGGCTGAAACCTGATTTCAATCTCTTTCTCGTCCAGCGCAGCGCGAATATCGACCGCAAGCCGCTCGATCGACTGCGCCGCCGACTGGCCGCTTTCGGGCAAATGGCCCTCGCGCGCCCGGGCGAGCGCTTCGGCGGCGCGGCGCAGAAAGGTGACCGGGTCGTCCCCCGCCTGCCGCTCGGTCACGGTCAGCCGCGCGCCGACCCGTGCATCGCCTGCCGGGGTGGAAAGCGGACGCGAGAGCAAATGTTGCACCTCCGCCCCGTACAGTTCCATCCGCTGCGTTTCGCACGGCGCCGCGATCAGGAAGTCGGCACCGCCCAGCCGTGCGACGATCGCGTCCCTTCCCAGCGATGTCGATGCGCGTTCGGTGAGCTTCGCCCCGACACTGCGGAGCAGGGCATCACCCGCCGCCCGGCCCAGCGCGGTGTTCACGATCTCGAAACGGACGAGGCCGATCAGCAACGCCGAAATCGGCCCGCCGCTGTCGAATCGCCGCTGCAACCATTCGCGCGCACCCGCCGCATCCAGCGCGCCGGTCAGCCAGTCGCGGCTCGCCGGCGCGGCAAGCTCGCTCGCGGGCAGTTCGAGCACTGCGCGGATTTCCGCGCTCCCGGCGCTTCGGCCGAGATGCTGCACCGTCCTGCCGATTTCGGGAAGGACATGCACCACCACATCGGCCACCGATCCGGCCCGAAGCCGCTTCAGCGCGGCGATCAGCGGTCTGCGTTCGTCGAGCGGCACCCGGCGCAGTGCGGCGCGCGCGCTGATCCTGCGTTCTTCGCCAAGCTTCGCCGCAAGCGGCGCGTTCAGTTCGACATTTTCGGCGCCGTCCCAGCGCCATTGCAGCGGGCCGGGAGCGCCCTCCCGGCGGAGCATGCGCGGATCGACCAGCGAACGGCGGCAATGCGCCTCGGCAAAGCGGATGCCGTGAACCAGTTCGGACTGGCTGATCGGACTGGTGAGGAAATGCGTCGCTCCGGCCGAAAGAAACGCGCCCAGCGACCCCACCATGTTGCGCGACACCAGCGCGATCAGCGCGCCGCCCCGCGCGCCGACATGCCCGGCGAGGCGCGCCGTGGCGGCCAGCGCCTCGTCCAGCGCGCCGCGCGCATCGATCAGCACGATCGCAGCGCCGCTCGCCAGCATGCGCTGCTCCAGCGCATCGGACCGGCGCGCCGCGACGACGCTCCACCCCGCGCGCGAAATCGTCGCGGTCAGTTCATCGCGATACCGGAAGGACAAAAGGAAAACCAGCGTGCGCGTGCCATCCTCTCCCTCGGAGGTCCAATATGGGTCGTACGGATCGTCCTGCGCTTGCGTCACGATTCGCTGTCTACCGCGCAACATGCGACGGGCCAATCGACAACCATGGTTATCATGAGCTTTTGTTAGCTCCCGCAGGGGTTGTCGCGGAGACGCCGAGCGCTTAGCTCTTCGAACATGGCATCTGCCCCCTTTCCCGCTGCCGATCTTGTCGATCAACACGGTCGCGCCATCACCTATCTGCGCATCTCCGTAACGGATCGCTGCGACTTACGATGCCGATATTGCATGGCGGAGAATATGACCTTCCTGCCGCGCAACCGGCTGTTGTCGCTGGAGGAGATCGCCACGATCGCCGAGCGCTTCATCGAACGCGGGGTGCGTAAGATCCGGCTCACCGGCGGCGAGCCGCTGGTCCGGCGCGATGTCGTCGACCTGACACGCTGGCTCGGCGCGCATCTCGGCAAGGGGCTGGACGAGGTCACGATGACGACCAACGCCAACCGGCTGGCCGATCATGCCGGGGATTTATTCGCCGCCGGAATGCGGCGGATCAATGTCAGCCTCGACAGCCGCGATCCCGAAACCTTTCGCTTCATCACGCGCCATGGCGATATCGACCGGGTGCTGGGCGGCATCGCTGCGGCGAAAAAGGCAGGCATTGCGGTGAAGATCAACATGGTCGCGCTCAAAGGGCTGAACGATCAGGAGATCGCGCCGATGCTGCAATGGTGCGGGGAGGAGGGCTTCGACCTCACCCTGATCGAAACCATGCCGCTGGGCGCGATCGATGAGGATCGCGCGGATCGCTTCGTCCCGCTCACCGCTGTGATGGACGACCTTCAGGCGCGTTTCCCGCTTCACCCTGCGGATCATCGCACCGGCGGTCCGGCGCGATACTGGCAGCTGGGTGAAACCGATACGCGCCTCGGTCTGATTTCGCCGCTGACCAATAATTTCTGCGCCGGCTGCAACCGCGTGCGTCTGACCACCGAGGGCAAATTGTTCATGTGCCTGGGCCATGACGATCAGGTCGATTTGAAGGCGGCTTATCGCGAGGGCGGGATTGCGGCGGTCGATGATGCGCTCGATGTGGCGATGCTGCGCAAACCAGCGCGCCATGATTTCAGCATCGAGCGCGAGGCTGCACCCGCCGTTTCGCGCCATATGAGCGTTACCGGCGGATGAGCACGATGCGCCGCGCGCTCGTCGCCTCCCCCACCCCTGCCGCGCAAACCGCAGCGGAAGAGCTTCGCGCCAGCCATGAATGGGTGGCGGAAGACGAGGCGGAGATGATAGTCGCGCTCGGCGGCGACGGCTTCATGCTGCAAACGCTCCATGGCATGCTGCAGCGGCGGCAGATTCTGCCGGTATTCGGAATGAATCTCGGCACAGTCGGGTTTCTGATGAACGACTGGCGGCCGGAGGGGCTGGCGGATCGCCTGATCCATGCCCGGTCGTTCAACGTAACGCCGCTCACCATGCGCGTCGAAACCGTCGACGGCGATGTGAAGGAGATACCTGCGATCAACGAGGTCTCACTGCTGCGTGAGACGCGCCAGACCGCGAAGCTGGAGGTGACGGTCAATAACCGGGTGGTAATGCCCGAACTGGTCTGTGACGGCATTCTGGTCGCCACACCGGCGGGCTCGACCGCCTATAATCTGTCGGCCAACGGCCCCATTCTGCCGCTGGGCTCCTCGCTGCTGGCGCTCACGCCGATCAGTCCGTTCCGCCCCCGTCGCTGGCGCGGGGCGATCCTGCCCGAAAAGGCCTGTATCTCGATCCGGGTGCTTGAGGCAGACAAGCGACCGGTCAGTGCCGTTGCCGATCAGCATGAATTTCGCGAGGTGCGCTATGTTTCGGTCGAGATCGACCGGCTGCGCACGCTGAAACTGCTGTTCGATCCCGAACATGCGCTCGACGACCGGATCACCATGGAACAGTTCATCGCCTGATCTACCCGGAGGGCGCGCTGTCAGGCTTACGGTCCAGTGCGGATGCAGCAATTCCACCTGCGCACGGTCATCAACTATTTTTCTGGAAAGTGGCTCCCCGGGCCGGATTCGAACCAGCGACCGATCGGTTAACAGCCGATTGCTCTACCACTGAGCTACCGGGGAATGCCTTGGCTCTCGCTGCGGCTCGATACCGTCTGCGAGAGGCGCGCCTATAGCAGTGAGATTCGAAGGATTGCAAGCACCCTGTTCGGGTTTTTTGATCTTTTCCTTAGCGCCCCTCACAAAGCGCAGAAAATCGGGTCAGACGGCCTGTTTGCGCATCCGCGTTCCGCTGACGTGATCCATGATCTGCCCCGCCTGCATCCGCACCGCACCCGCAATGCTTTCGTCGGCGATGCGCCCCTCATCGTCGAACGGACGCTGAACGATCGTGTTCACGCCGATGCCAATCGGCGTTGGCCAGCCGCGCAGGGCATGGATGATGTCGCGCAGCGCGCTTAGCGTAACGCCGGTCGCCTGCCACCCGGCAGCCGACACCACCAGCCCGACCGGGCACCCGTCCATATAGACGCGCGCATCGTCGGTGCGCGTATCTTCGAGGAGGTCGATGGCGTTCTTCACCAGCGCCGACACGCTGCCATGATAGCCCGGCGTTCCGATGACAAAGCCGTCCGCCCGCCGCGCAGCATCGACCAGCGCGCGCTGCCCGTCGGTGCGCGTGGGATCCCCCGGATTATAATGCGGAAGCGCGAGCAGTTCGGCTCCCGCGAACATCGTGGTTTCAGCGCCCCTTGCCCCGCATTCGGCGAGGATGGCGCGCACCAGCATCTCGGTCGAGGAGCCGGGGCGCGTGGTGCCCCCGATACCAACGATGTGCGGATATTCTGTCATTCGGTTTTCGTCAGGCTCCGTATGATCGCGGAAAAGTCGAGGCCGGATTCGGCCCCTTGCGCGAAATGTTCGTACATCTCTGCAGCACGTTTGCCCATGGGGGTGTCGGTGCCGCTTGCCTCAGCCGCTGCCATGGCCAGCCGCAGGTCCTTGAGCATCAGCGCAGAGGCGAAACCGCCCGCATAGTCATGGTCGGCGGGACTTTCCGGCCCGACGCCGGGAAGCGGGCAATAGCTCGTCATCGACCAGCTCTGGCCTGAACTGACCGAGGAAATATCATAGAATTTCTGCGGATCGAGCCCTTGCTTCTGCGCCAGCAGAAATGCCTCGCAGGTCGCGATCATCGTCGCGCCGAGCAGCATGTTGTTGCAGATTTTCGCGGTTTGCCCGGTGCCGTTCTGCCCGGCATGGATGACCGCTTTGCCCATATCGTCGAGGAACGGCTTTGCGCGGTCGAACCCGTCCTGCGTTCCGCCGACCATGAAGGTAAGCGTCCCGGCATTGGCAGCCGCGATTCCGCCCGAAACGGGAGCATCGACAGCCGTCAGCCCCTTGGCAGCCGCTGCATCGGCGACCTGCACCGCGGTTTCGACATCGATCGTCGAACAGTCGATCAGGACAGCGGCAGTATCGGCGATACCGAAGACACTCTCCTTATACACCTGTTCGACATGGCTTCCGGCGGGGAGCATGGTGATGACCGCTTCGGCCTTGTCCGCCGCTTCGCGCGCACTGCCGACCGGCAGGCACCCTGCCTTGCGCGCACGTTCCAGCGCTTCTTCCGAAAGGTCGAATGCGTGAACGTCATGTCCTTTTTTGGCAAGGTTCGCGGCCATGCCGCCACCCATATTGCCGAGACCGATAAAACCTACACGTGCCATTTCATTGATCCTCTATTGCTTTGGCGAGCGGGGCGAGAGCGTTATTTGCCCTTCCACTGCCCCTCACGCTTTTCGACAAAGGCGCTCATGCCCTCCGCCTGATCCTCGGTGCCGAACAGGCCGTGGAACAGGCGGCGTTCGAACTGCACGCCCTGTTGCAGGCCGGTTTCGAACGCGGCGTTGACCATTTCCTTGTTGGCCAGCACGGCAAGCGGCGCCATGGAAGCGATCGTAGTGGCCGTCTTCACAGCTTCCTCGACCAGATCGGCGGCGGGGATGATCCGGCTGACGAGGCCAGCGCGCTCGGCTTCCTCGGCATCCATCATCCGGCCGGTGAGGCACATCTCCATGGCCTTTGCCTTGCCCACCGCGCGCGTCAGGCGCTGCGACCCGCCCATGCCGGGGCTGACGGCTAGTTTGATCTCAGGCTGTCCGAACTTCGCGGTATCGGCGGCAAGGATGAAGTCGCACATCATGGCAAGCTCGCACCCGCCGCCCAGCGCATAGCCGGCCACTGCCGCGATCACCGGTTTGCGCGTACGCGTGAAGCGGTCCCATCCGGCGAAGAAATCGCTGCCATACATATCGGCAAAGCCCTGCGCCTGCATCTCCTTGATATCGGCACCGGCGGCGAACGCCTTTTCGCTTCCCGTGATCACCGCGCACCCCTGTTCGGGATCGGCGTCGAATGCCGCCATAGCGTCGAGCAGATCGGCGAGCACCTGACTGTTGAGCGCGTTCAGCGCGTTTGGCCGGTCGAGCGTGATCAGCGTTACGCGGCCGTGCTGTTCGACTTTGATCGTTTCATAGTCTGCCATGTCTTGTCTCCGTATCAGCGGTGCGGCGTCCATGCCTCGTCATCGGGCAGCGGCGCGAAAATCTGGTCGATCATATGCGCGCTGACCGCTTCGGGCGTCGCCGGGTTCCATTTGGGCGCATTGTCCTTGTCGATCAGGACGGCGCGCACCCCTTCGATAAAATCGTGACGCTGGCAGACATGCGCGGCAACCGCGAATTCCTGCCGCATCTCGTCTTCGAACGTCGGCATGGTCCGCCCGTCGGCGAGCAGTTTCAGCGCGACCTTCATCGTTTGCGGCGATTTGGTGCGCAGCGTGGTGAGCTGCGCATTCGCCCATTCGCTGCCGTGCTCTTCCAGCGCGACATAAATGTCTTCCAGCCGGTCGGATGCGAACAGCCGGTCGATCGTCTCGCGGTGCTCCAGTATCTTCGCAGGCGGCGCCTCGACCGAGAGTTCGCCCAGCACCGCCTCAATCGTCTGGGGATCGTCGGCGATGCGGCGCTTTGCCTCTTCCAGCGTTTCCGAGGGAAGATAATGGGTGGCAAGACCAAGTGCGAGACACTCAGCACCATCGATCCGCGCGCCGGTCAGCGCGAGATATTCGCCCATCCGCCCGTCAAGGCGCGAAAGATACCAGCCACCGCCGACATCGGGAAACAGGCCGATCCCGGTTTCGGGCATAGCAAGCTTCGTATTTTCGGTCGCCACGCGATATTTGGCGGGCAGCGAAATGCCGACGCCGCCGCCCATGGTGATGCCGTCCATGAACGCCACGACCGGCTTGGCGTAAGTGAACAGCATATGGTTCATGCGATATTCTTCGCGGAAGAATTCGCGCGCCGCCGCGCCGTCACCCTTGCCCGATTCCTGCACCATGCGGATATCGCCGCCAGCGCAGAAGCCGCGCCCTTCGGCATGGTCGATCAGCACCGCCTCGATTGCCGTATCGGCGCGCCACTCCGCCAGCGCATCCGCCATGGCGAGGCACATCGGCGTGTTGAGCGCGTGGATCGCCTTTGGCCGGTTCAGGCGGATACGCGCCGCCTTCCCCTCGGTTTCGATGCGAACATCGTCGGTCATGTTGTTTTCCTTTCGATGCTATTGGCGCAGCATGTCGCGGCCGACGATCATCCGCATGATCTGGTTCGTGCCCTCCAGAATCGAATGGACGCGCAGGTCGCGCCAGAAACGCTCGACCGGATAGTCCATCAGATAGCCATAGCCGCCATGCAGCTGCAGCGCGTCGTTGACGACTTTCGATCCCGTGTCGGTGGCGAGGCGTTTGGCCATTGCGGCAAAGCGCGTCTTGTCGGGGGCGTTCGCGGTGACCTTGGCTGCGGCGACATAGAGCAGGTAGCGCGCGGCCTGAAGCTCGGTCTCCATATCGGCCAGCATGAACTGGGTGTTCTGAAAATCGGCGATCCGCTTGCCGAACTGCTCGCGCTCCTTCGTATAGCGAACCGCTTCATCGAGGCAGCGCTGCGCACCGCCCAGCGAGCAGGCACCGATGTTCAGGCGGCCGCCGTCGAGGCCCATCATGGCGATGCGAAACCCCTCGCCCTGGCTACCGACAAGGTTTTCGACGGGCACGCGTACGTCTTCGAAATTTACCTGAGCGGTCGGCTGCGAATGCCAGCCAAGCTTGCGCTCCTGTGCGCCGAAGCTGACACCGGGCATGTCTTTTTCGACGACCATGCACGAAATGCCCTTCGGCCCGTCCTCGCCCGTGCGGACCATGACGACGTACACTTCGTTTTCGCCGCCGCCCGAAATAAACTGTTTCGATCCATTGAGGACATAGTGATCGCCGTCCTTGATCGCCTTGGTCTTCAGCGCGGCGGCATCCGAACCCGAGGACGGTTCGGTCAGGCAATAGCTCGCCATCCGGTCCATGGTGACGAGATCGGGGAGGTATTTTCCCTTCACCGTGTCCGACCCGAACCGGTCGATCATCCACGACGCCATATTGTGGATCGAGATGAAGGCGCTGGTCGAGGGGCAGCCATAGGCCATCGCCTCCATGATCAGCGCCGCCTCCAGCCGCCCCAGATTGATGCCACCCGATTCCTCGGACACGTAAATCGCGGCAAAGCCCAGCTCCGCCGCTTCCTTGATTACGTCGCGCGGGAAGATGTGTTTCTCGTCCCATTCGCCCGCATTGGGGGTAATGCGATCGGCAGTAAATTTGCGCGCCATCTCCTGAATCGCGCGCTGGTCCTCATTAAGGTCGAATTGATCGGTCATGTGCGTTCCGGCTTAGCTCAAACCGGACGAGACATGCTTCCCGCCCGGCGAAATTATCGTGTCGGCGTGGCGCGCGGCGCATCACCCCATGGTCGGGATGACGAAGGCATTTTCGCCCGTGGCCGACCCGTCGGGCCAGCGCTGGGTCACGGTCTTCACCTTCGTCCAGAAACGCAGCCCTTCCATGCCATATTGGTTCTGGTCGCCAAATGCCGAACGCTTCCACCCGCCAAAGCTGTGATAGCTGACCGGCACCGGAATCGGAACATTGATGCCGACCATGCCGACATTCACCCGGCTCGCAAATTCACGCGCTGCATGGCCGTTGCGGGTGAAGATCGCGACGCCATTGCCGTACTGATGTTTCGAGGGGAGTTCGAGCGCCTCTTCGAACGAAGCGGCGCGGACGATCTGCAGCACGGGGCCGAAGATTTCCTCGCGATAGCTTTCCATGTCGGGCGTCACATGGTCGAACAGGCTCGGCCCCATGAAAAAGCCCTTTTCATGCCCCTGCAGCGTGAAGCCGCGGCCATCGACGACCAGTTCGGCACCTTCGTCGACGCCCTTCTGAATCCAGTTTTCAACGCGGGTGCGATGCTCGGCGGTAACGACCGGGCCATATTGCGCTTCAGGGTCGCTGGAGATGCCGGGACGCAGCTTGTCTATGGCCGGGAGCAGTTTCTCGCGCAGCCGCTCGGCCGTATCCTCGCCCACCGGCACCACGACCGGCAGCGCCATGCAGCGTTCGCCAGCCGAGCCATAAGCGGCACCGATCAGATCGCTGACCGCCTGATCCAGATCGGCATCGGGCATGATGATGCCGTGGTTCTTGGCACCGCCCATTGCCTGAATCCGCTTTCCGGCGGCGACACCGCGATTATAGACATAATGGGCAATGTCCGACGATCCGACAAAGCTGACCGCGCTGATTGCCGGGTGGTCGAGGATCGCATCGACCATTTCCTTGTCACCGTGCACGACCTGCAAAAGCCCTTCGGGCGCGCCGGCTTCAAGGAACAACTCGGCAAGACGAACGGGAACCGACGGATCGCGCTCCGACGGCTTCAGGATGAAGGCATTGCCGCAGGCGATCGCCATGCCGAACATCCACATCGGGATCATTGCCGGGAAGTTGAACGGGGTGATGCCCGCGCCGATGCCAAGCGGCTGACGCATCGAATAGACATCGATGCCCGGCCCTGCCCCTTGCGTATATTCGCCCTTCAGCGCTTGCGGGATGCCGCAGGCGAATTCGATGACCTCCAGCCCACGCTGAACATCGCCCTTCGCATCCTCGACCACCTTGCCATGTTCGGAGGCGAGCAGTTCGGCCAGCTCCTGCATATTCTCTTCAAGCAATTGCTTGAATTTGAACATAACCCTCGCGCGCCGCTGCGGATTGGTCGCGGCCCATCCGGGCTGCACCTTTTGCGCGGCGGCAACGGCAGCGTCGAGATCGGCGCTGGTGCCCAGATTGACGCGGGCCTGAACCTCGCCGCTATTGGGATCGAAAACATCGTGGCTGCGGCCCGAACCGCCGCCGCTATGGCCCGAAATGACATGATCGATGATGCGCATGGTCGCTCTCCTGATCGCGAAATTGGTATGGCTTTAACTTGTCACCGGCGTGACAGGTCCGCCCGCTTCGAACAATGGGTGGATTTGCAGGAGGCACCTGCATTATTGCAGGTGAATGGACTGGGGTGACCTTCCCTATTTTCTCGCCGTCGCACGGCACGGGCAACTGGCGCAAGCAGCGCAGGCGCTGCACGCCGATGCCACCACCGTAGGACGGCGGATACGGCGGCTGGAGCGCGATCTGGGCGTTCGCCTGTTCGAACAGACCGCGCAGGGGCAGATCCTCACTCAGCCGGGCCGCCGCCTGCTGAGCCGCGCCGAAGCGATGGCCACGCTCGCCGCCGAGGGCGAGGCGGCGTCGCAGCGCGAGACCGAGATTGCGGGTTCGATCCGGATCAGCGTGGCTGAGGGTTTCGGCACGTGGTTCATCAGCCGCCATCTCGGCGAGTTCGCGCAGGCCTATCCGGCGCTGGAGATCGATCTGGTCGCCAATAGCGGCTTCCTCAATCCCTCGCGCCGCGAAACCGACCTTGCCATATTGCTGGCAAGGCCAAGAAAAGGGCCGCTGGTCGCGCAGAAGCTGACCGATTACCGGCTGCGCTTTTATGCGGCACGATCTTATCTCGACCGCCATGGTCAGATCCTGGACAGCGACATGCTGCCCGCACACCGCATCATCGGCTATGTTCCCGATATCGTCTATGCGCCCGAGTTGCGCTATCTCGACGAATTGCCGATGGCAGCGCATGCAACGCTTCGATCCTCCAGCATCAATGCACAGCACCGCCTGATCGCGGCGGGCGCTGGGATCGGGATGCTCCCCTGTTTCATCGCCGATGCCGATCGCGAACTGGTCGCGATCCTGCCCGAAATCCGCGTTCGGCGCAGCTTCTGGCTCACCACGCATCGCGATACGCGCAGCTTCCCGCAGGTTCAGGCAATGAGTCGCTGGCTGGTCGATCTGGTTGCGGCCCACCGGGGCACGCTGATGGGCGAAAATATCGCGAAAGATATTTCGTTAAGTGATTGATATTGCTTATCCGAAATCGAATTGCCGTGGCTCCGTTCAGCTTCCGTCAATCGGACTTATGGCACATCATATCGCAATTGGAGCCGGACCATTCCGGTATGTATTTCGTTTAAGGGGCTGTTCGCCGGCGCGCAAAAAGGTCATTGATTGCCGGCATTGGAGGATTGGATGACCACGCGTACAAAATCACCTTTGCGGTCGGCACTCGCCGGAACCGCTCTTGCAGCACTTCTGCTGACGGCGGGTTGCGCCACGCCGACCCCGTACCGCCCGGCACCCGGCATCGGCGGCATCAACGATAACGGCTATAGCGATCAGCAGATCGAATCGAACCGGTATCGGGTCATGTTCTCCGGCAACAGCCTGACTTCGCGTGAGACGGTCGAGCGCTATCTTCTGTATCGCGCCGCTGAGCTGACGCTGGAAAAAGGCTATGATTATTTCATCATGGCCGATCGCGATACCGAGAAGGATTCGCGCACCTATGTCAATCAGCCGTTCGGATTCGGCCCCTATGCGGGCTGGAGCCCGTATTGGCGTTTCTATCGTCCCGCATGGGGCTGGGGCGGCTGGGGTCCCTATGGCGATCCGTTCTGGGGCAATCAGGTCGATGTGCGCACCGTGGATCGCTATCAGGCGATGACCGAGATCGTGATGGGCAAGGGACCGAAGCCAGCCGATAATGTTCGTGCCTTCGATGCGCGGTCGGTGATCGACAATCTGGGACCGACGATCAAGATGCCGAAGGACGGCTGATACCAACCTTCATTGCTACGGCATCATCGTCATTGCGAGCCCCGCAGGGGCGCGGCAATCCGGCGCTGCGGGCACCATCGCTCCGGATCGCTCCGGCGCTGCGCTTCTCGCGACGGCGGGTGGCGGTGAACAACGCTTATTGCAGTCCGATTTAAGACGCCTGCGTTCGATCGTGTAAAAAAGCCCGCTGCCGGGATTTCGGCAGCGGGCTTTTTGTGTTCGGCGCGACGGGGTGCGATCATTGACGAATCGCACCACCATTCAATTCGGTCGTCATGCCGGACTGGTTCCGGCATCCACCGTTTCGCCATCAATAACAGCGCGGACTCTTGCCGCCCCGTGGACCCCGGAACAAGTCCGGGGTGACGGAACCGCGATCCGAACGGGAGCGAGGTTACAGCGCGCCGTGGCAGTGCTTATATTTACGGCCCGATCCGCAGGGACATGGCGCGTTGCGCGGGACCACGCCTTCCCACGAAGCGGGATCGTCGCTCAGCGCGACGCCGCCCGGATTGGCGACCTGGAACGGCGGCTGGACCTGCGGCGCGAACGCACCGGACGAAGCATCGATATCGTTGGTATCGTCTTCGCCGGTCAGCGGGTCGAAATGCGAGGTGATGAAATCGGGCACTTCGGGAAGCGGCGGCGGCACCATGTTGAATTCGGCAAAGGCCAGCACCCTGGTCACATCCTCACGAATGCTTTCCAGCATGCGTTCGAACAGGGCAAAGGCTTCCTGCTTATATTCGTTGATCGGCGTTTTCTGGGCATAGGCGCGCAGATGGATGATCGAACGCAGCGCATCGAGCGTCGCCAGATGCTCCTTCCACTGATGGTCGAGATTCTGGAGCAACACCGATTTTTCGATCTGGCCCCAGGTCGCTTCATCCATATCGGCCGATTTCGCGTCCACCACCGCATCGGCCATCTCACGAACGCGCTCTTCGATGGTTTCGGGTTCGATCCCGTCCTCAGCTTCGATCCATTCGGCGACCGGCGCATCGACATTGAGCACTTCGAGCGCGCGCAGCCGCAGCAATTCGGTGTTCCATTGTTCGGGATAGGTTCCCGGCGGGCAGGCTTCCCCAACGATCGCATTGACCGTTTCATGACGCATATCGATAACGATATCGCCGACCGCGTCGGCATCCATGATGTCGCTGCGCTGTTCATAGATGACCTTGCGCTGGTCGTTCATCACGTCATCATATTCGACGACCTGTTTGCGGATATCGTAGTTGCGCGCTTCGACCTTTTTCTGTGCGGTTTCGATCGCCTTGGTCAGCCATTTGCTGCCGATCGCCTCGCCGTCCCCGATATTGTTGCGCATCATCCGGGCGAACAGTGTGTCGGGGCCGAAGATGCGCAGCAGATCGTCGTCAAGGCTGAGATAGAAGCGCGACAGGCCGGGATCGCCCTGACGCCCCGAACGGCCGCGAAGCTGATTGTCGATGCGGCGGCTTTCATGCCGCTCGGTACCGAGCACGAACAGACCGCCTGCTTCGAGCACGCGCTGCTTCTCATCCTCGATTTCCTGCGAAATCTGCTCGGCCTTGGCGGTATATTCGGGCGTACCCTCTTCCAGTTCGGGAAATTCGTCGCGCATCCGGAATTCAAGGTTGCCGCCCAGCTGAATATCAGTGCCGCGGCCCGCCATATTGGTCGCGATAGTGACCGCGCCGAGGCGACCCGCCTGCGCCACGATATGCGCTTCCATCTCATGATAGCGCGCGTTCAGCACCTTGTGCGCCACTTTCTCCCGCTGGAGAAATTCGCTGAGCAGCTCGGACTTTTCGATCGAGACGGTGCCGACCAGCACCGGCTGGCCCTTTTCGGCGTGCTCCTTGATCGCGCGGGCAATCGCGATGAACTTGTCGTTCAGAGTTTTGTAGAATTCATCATCATTATCGACGCGCTGAATCGGGCGGTTGGTCGGAATGGTGACCACGTTCATCTTGTAGATGTCGTAGAATTCCGCCGCCTCGGTCGCAGCAGTACCGGTCATGCCCGCCAGTTTCGGATACATGCGGAAATAATTCTGGAAGGTGATCGAAGCGAGCGTCTGATTCTCCGGCTCGATCTTCACGCCCTCCTTCGCCTCGACCGCCTGATGCAGGCCTTCCGACCAGCGGCGACCATCCATCATGCGACCGGTGAATTCGTCGATGATGACGACCTTGTCGTCCTTCACGATATAGTCGGTATCGCGCTTGAACATCTTGTTCGCGCGCAGCGACTGGTTGACGTGATGAACGACCTGCGTGTTTTCGAAATCGTACAGGTTGCTGCCTTCCAGAAGCCCGGCAGCTTCGAGCATCCGCTCGACCTTTTCGGTGCCGTCTTCGGTCAGCATGATGGACTTTTGCTTTTCGTCCTTTTCGTAATCCTCCTCGCCGAGCTGCTTCACGATCACATCGACGCTCTTATAGAGTTCGGAGCGATCGTCGGTCGGGCCGGAGATGATCAGCGGGGTACGCGCTTCGTCGATCAGCACTGAGTCGACCTCGTCGATCAGCGCCATGGCGAACGGACGCTGGACCATCGACGCGCGGTCATATTTCATATTGTCGCGCAGATAGTCGAAGCCGAACTCGTTGTTCGTACCATAGGTGATGTCGCTGTTATACGCATCGCGGCGCTGCTGATCGGTAAGATCGGGCACGATGACGCCGACGGTCATGCCGAGGAAACGATAGACGCGGCCCATCCATTCGGCGTCGCGCGCGGCGAGATAGTCGTTCACCGTGATGACGTGAATGCCCTTGCCGGGAAGCGCGTTGAGATACACGCCCAGCGTCGCGACCAGCGTCTTACCCTCGCCCGTCCGCATCTCGGCGATTTCGCCGCGATGGAGCACGATACCGCCGATCATCTGCACATCGAAATGGCGCATGCCCAGCACGCGCACCGATGCTTCGCGCACCGTGGCGAATGCTTCGGGGAGGATGTCGTCGAGGCTGGTGCCGTTGGCGAGCTGTTCGCGGAATTTCGCGGTCTGGTGCGACAGCTGCTCGTCGCTCATCGCCTGAAGCTCGGGTTCGAGCGCGTTGATCTTTGCAACGATAGTGCGGAGCGACTTTACGTACCGGTCATTGGACGAACCGAAAAGGGTCTTGGCGAGACTGCCGAACATGGAAATTCCTGTACCTGTTATGGGATATCGCTGCCGGGCCGATATGGCGGTGGCGGCGCGAAGCCCCGATGCGGGGCCCAAAAAGCGTTAGAAGCGGCGCTACAGGGCCGCGGCGCTGCTATTCCAGCCGGCGCGTATCGATGCCCAGCGCATGCAGCGCGTGGCCGATCGGCTCGTTGAAGAGAATGCGCGGTACGGATCGCGACACCATGGCGAGCGTCGGGCAATAGGCCGCGTGCTGCCGCACCACCGCAGGCTGCGCCGTGCCGCGCACCTGTTCCGCGACCACATCGCCCAGCCGCTCGATCTGACTGCGCTCGACCGTACGGTCACCGGCGATGACGCCGGTAAGGCCGGTGAGAAGCGCGGAAAGAAACAGCAAAAGCTGCAAGATACAATCCCGTTAGCGAGCGAAAACCGTTGCCGTGGCGGCACGAATCCCAGCCGACATAGTAAGCCGCCCGCCATTCGTCCAACAAAAGTTCGGCGATCCATGGACCGAAAGAGACATCCCCTCGCTTTCACCACAGATAGTGTTCGTCGATCCGCTGCCCCTTGCCTTCGCGCGCCTTGCCGTTACCAACGCTGGGCATCAGCCATTCTCGCGGGAGTTCGTCCGTGTCGTCCGCCATTTCCCCGCTTGCCCCCGATCATTTTCCCGCGCTGCCGCCGATCGGCGGCGTGACGCTCCGCACCGCGCGCGCGCGGTACAAGGAATGGGATCGCGCCGACCTTACCTTCGTGACGCTGGAGGAAGGCACCAGCGTTGCGGGCGTGACGACGCAGAGCAAATGCCCCTCGCCCGAAGTCGAATGGTGTCGCAAGGCGCTGGTGCTGGGGCGCGCACGGGCGCTGGTGGTGAATGCGGGCAATTCGAACGCTTTTACCGGAAACCGTGGTCGCGAGGCGGTGGAGGCGATTGCAGCGCGCGTGGCGGGGCGGCTGGGCTGCGAGCCTTCGGACGTGTTCGTCGCATCGACGGGCGTGATCGGGGTGCCGCTTCCCGTCGACAAGGCTGAGGCCGGGCTGGACGCCGCCTTCACTGCCGATCCGTGTGGATGGGAAGACGCCGCTGCTACGATCATGACCACCGATACCTTTCCCAAGGCAGCGGTGACGAGCGCGGTCGTCGATGGGAAGACGGTGACGCTCGCCGGGATCATCAAAGGGTCGGGCATGATCGCGCCCGACATGGCGACGATGCTGGGCTTCATCTTCACCGATGCCGCGGCGACTCCGGAGTTTCTGGCCGATGCGCTGCGCGATGCCAATGGCCGCAGCTTTTCCTGCATCACGGTCGATAGCGACACTTCGACCAGCGACACAGTGCTTGCCTTCGCCACGGGCAAGGCGGGCAATGCGCCGCTGGAAGATGCAGAGAGCGACGGGGCCGATGCGTTTCGCGCGGCGCTTGCCGATCTGTGCCTGCAATTGGCGCATCTGGTGGTGCGCGATGGCGAAGGCGCAACGAAGTTCATCAGCATCGCGGTCGAGGGCGCGGACAGCGATTCCAGCGCGCATCGCGTGGCGCTGTCGATCGCCAATTCGCCGCTGGTCAAGACCGCGATCGCGGGCGAGGACGCCAATTGGGGCCGGGTTGTCATGGCGGTGGGCAAGGCAGGCGAACCTGCGGAACGCGACAAGCTTTCGATCCGCTTCGGCGCGACGCAGGTGGCGAAAAACGGGCTTGCGGTCGATGGATATGACGAGGCACCGGTGGCCGCACATTTGAAAGGCAGCGAGATCGAAATCGGCGTCGATCTGGGGATCGGCGAGGGTCGCGCGACCGTCTGGACCTGCGATCTGACCCATGGCTATATTTCGATCAATGCGGATTATCGTAGCTGATGCATGACCTGTACGAGCCCGTATCGGCACTGATCCGCGAGGTTTCGGAAACGATCATCCTGCCGCGCTTCCGCAATCTGAGCGCGGGTGAGAAGGAAGAAAAATCACCCGATGACTGGGTGACGATCGCCGATCGGGAGAGCGAGGCGCGGCTTTCCGAAGGGCTGGCGGCGTTGCTGCCGGAAGCGCGGGTGATCGGGGAAGAGGCATGCGCGGCGGACCCTGCAATCCTCGAACAGGTCGGTACCGGGCTGCAATGGATTATCGATCCGGTCGATGGCACCGGCAATTTCGCGGCGGGGCGTGCCCCCTTCGGCGTGATGGTCGCGCTGGGTGACGGCGATCGGGTCGCTGCCGGCTGGATCTACGACCCGCTGAACCAGCGGATGTGCCATGCCATGCGCGGCGGCGGTGCCTATATCAACGAAGAGCGGGTCATGGCGCGGCGAAGCGACGGTCCGTTACCAGTCGCCGGGTTGGCGACCTATTTCATGCCCCCCGATCAGTGCCAGATCATCACGGCACGCGCCAGCGGTAAATTCGAGATTGTCGACATTCCCCGCTGTGCCGCAGAACAATATCCGCGCCTGGTGCTGGGTCAGAATGACGTGACGATTTTCGAGCGCACGCTTCCCTGGGATCATGCGGCGGGAACGCTGTTCCTGACCGAAGCGGGCGGGCGCATCGCGCGGCTTGACGGATCACCCTATCGACTGGGCGATGCGCGCACCGGTATGATCGCCGCTTCATCCCCGCAAATCTGGGATGAAGCGATGCGATCCTTACTCGGCTGAAGCGATCAGAGTTCGCTTTCCAGCCATGATTTCAGTTGGCTCTTCGGGGCCGCGCCGACCTTCGTCGACGATACCTGACCATCCTTGAACAGGATCATGGTCGGGATGCCGCGAACGCCATATTTGCCCGGCGCTTCGGGATTTTCGTCGATATTGATCTTGGCGATCGTGACCTGATCGGCGAGTTCGCCGGCGATTTCTTCCAGAGCGGGGCCGATCATCTTGCACGGACCGCACCATTCGGCCCAGAAGTCCACAAGCACGGGCTTATCCGCATTCAGCACGTCCTGTTCGAAACTATCATCGGTGATCGGCTTGGTCGCCATGGGTAACACTCCTTTAAACAGGCGTTCTATCTATGAACGAACACGCTTCGGCTCAACCACCGAGTTGCAACCTTTCCTGCTGAGGCGCGAAGTCACGCTTCGCGGCGACGAGCAGCGCATCGGGCAGAACGAACAGGCGCGGCGCAGCGGTGTAGAGCAATGCGGCCTCCACAACGCGCCCCGGAAAGATCGCGCGCAAAGCGCCGACATAGGCAGCCATCTGGCGCAGATGGTATTCGGGAATGGCGTCGAGCGTCGCGGGTGCGCGTCGCCCGGTCTTGAAATCCACGACGCGGATTTTGCTGTCAGTGACGATCAGCCGATCGACCGTGCCCGAAATCACATCGCCATCGACGACCGCGACAATCGGTGCTTCGACCAGCGCATCGCCGCTGAAGATATCGGCAAAGGCCGGGTCGGCGAGGATCGCGCAGGCGGCGTCGGCGATTTCGGCGCGCGTTTCGGCATCCGCCACGCCGCCGCTTTTCTCCAGCCAGATCAGCGCGGCGTCACGCCGCCGATCCGCGCCCAGCGAAGGCAGGCGTTCGAACAGCGCATGGAGCAGCCGCCCGCGCTCGGCAGCGTCGCGCATCGCTGGCGATGGCGGCGGGTCGGCGACGCGGTCCTCCCCCAGCGACGACGGGGCGAGCGGTCGCGGCGGGCGCGATTCCTGCGGCGGGTCGCGGTGCAACCAGCCGGGAAGCGCGCTCGGCTCCGGCGCTGTCTGCTGTCCTTCGCGGACCGGCACGGGATCGTGGTGGCTGGTCCCGTCAAAGGTCAGCGCTTCGCTGTCCTCCCCGGCAACCCCAAGCGCCCGCATCGCGGCGCTGGCGGCCTGATACCAGCTCATCTGCGGCGGCACGCCCTTTGCCTTCGGCCCCAGCGCGCCGGTGACGATCAGCTGCTCCTCGGCACGCGTCGCGGCGACGTAAAAGAGCCGCCAATGCTCTTCCAGCTCCTTGCGCTCGGTCTCAGCCATCGCCTCGGCGAGCGGGCCGCCGCGTTCGGCGGCGCGCGGGCGGAAGATCGGCAGGCGTGGCCCCTCCCCCCCCTCGGGGCGCCAACCGAGAATGTCGCGACGGTTCTGCGTCGGATCGACCGTCGCATCGGCAAGAATGACGAGCGGCGCCTGCAACCCCTTTGCGCCATGGGCGGTCATCACCCGCACGGCATCGCGCGGTTGTGAGGGATCGCGGACAATCTCCACCTCGCCCCGGTCGAACCAGTCGAGAAAGCGTTGCAGCGACGGGGTAGAAAGCGCCTCGAACTGAAGCGCAGCGTTGAGCAGTTCCGAAATCGGATCGCGCGCTTCCTCACCCAGCCGTCGCAGCAATTTGCGCCGCCCATCGAGCGGACCGGAGAGGATTTCCTCAAGAAAGCGATAGGGCGTCGCGATATCGGCGCGGCGCAGCAGCGTGTAGAGCGGTTCGAGCCGATCAGGCGTCACCGTGCCGCGAAGATACCGCCAGAGCGATCCGCGCTGCCGCTCCGCCGTTGCCATCAGGTCGTCCTGACTCCAGCCGATCAGCGGCGAGACAAGCAGCGAGGCGAGCGACAGGTCATCGTCGGGCTGAAGCGCGAACCGCACCGCGGCGAGCAGGTCCTGCACGGCAAGCGGCGCGTTGAGGCGCAGGCGATCGACGCCGGCGACCGGCACCCCTTCGGCATAGAGCCGCGCGACGAGCAGCGAGGCGAGTTCGCCGCGCCGCTTGACCAGGATCATCACATCTTCGGGACGAAGCGGCCTGCCCTTGCTTTCGAGCATATGGCCGGAATCGATCATATCGCGCACCGAACGGGCGACGCGCTTTGCAACCTCGCGGGTCGCGTCATCGACCCAGCCCTCTTCCTCCGCATCACTACCGCCCTCGACGACGGGCGGGAGCAGCGTCACGCGGCCCGGCCCGGCCACTTCGCTGGCATGGGGTTCGCTTTCGCTGAAACTGCCCATGCCGGGCTGGGGCAGCGCGGCGATGGCGGCATCGACGAATTCGAGCACCGGCCGGGTCGAGCGGAAGCTATGGGTGAGCGACATGCTTTCGAGCCGGGGCGCATCGACTTCGAAATCGGGCCGCAGATCGGCGAGGCGTTCGAAATGCCGTTCGGCCAGTTCGAAATACCAGGGGTCGGTGCCCTGAAAGCCGAAAATCGCCTGTTTATAATCGCCCACGGTGAACAGCGTACGCGCGCGGTCGCCCCCCGCCCCTTCGCCCGCGAAAAATTCATCGGCCATCGCCTGAACGATGGTCCATTGCGACCAGTTGGTGTCCTGCGCCTCGTCGATCAGGATATGATCGGTGGTCTGGTCGAGTTTGAAGCGGATCCATTCGCCCATGCCGGGCTGGGCCAGCAGGTGGAGCGTCCGGCGGATCAGATCATCGAAATCGACCGCGCCCGCCCGCCGCTTGGCGCGTGCATAGCCCTGCGCATAAGCCCGCCCGACATCGAGCGCGCGGGCCAGCAGATCGGCATAGGCTGCGCGGGCGCGCATCGAGATCAGGTCGGCGCAAACTTCGCCCAGCCTGATCGCGATTTCGGGATAATCGGGATCGGCCTCGATCAGCTTTTTCGAGTAGGCGCGCGGTTCCCCTTTTGTCGTGTGGAACACACCGACCAGCGCGTCGAGCATCGCGGCGCGCGCCTGAGCATCGGCGGCGAGCCAGCGTTCGATCAGATCGCCATGCTGCGTAGCTTGTTTCAGCCCCCAGATGCGGTTGGCGGCAAGGACGCGACGAAGGCCTGCACAATCGAAACGGTCATCGGCGCAGGCAGTAGCGACCTCCTCGTCAATATCGCCTGAGGGCAGGTCGAGCGCGCGGCGGAGATAGGGCTGGATTCCGGTCGGCAGCCGCTCCAGCGCCTCCGGGGCCTTTGCGCAGGCGGCAAGGAATGCCTCGGCCTGCCCCTCACCCATGCGCAACGACAATTCGCCCACCGCATCGGCATAGCGGGTGCCGCCGTTGCGCGCCTCTTCCTCCAGCAATTCGGCGAGCGCTTCGCGGGCGAGTACCGCTTCTTCGCGCGCATCGAGCGGGCGGAAGCCGGGGACCAGCCCCGCCTCGACCGGAAAGGCGGAGAGCAACGTCTGGCAAAAGCTGTGGATCGTCTGAATGCGGATACCGCCGCCGGGTGCGTCGAGCACACGGGCGAAAAGCGTCCGGGCGAGCGCCTGCTGCTCCGGCGTGCCATCCTCACCCAGCGCGCGCAGATCGTTGAACAGATCGTGCCGGTCCATCCGCACCCAGCGGGCGAGCGTATTGCTGATGCGAGAGGCCATTTCGGCGGCCCCGGCCTTGGTAAAGGTCAGGCACAGGATCGCGCCCGGATCGACCCCGCGCAGGAGCAGGCGGAACACGCGCGCGGTGAGCACCTGAGTCTTGCCGGTTCCGGCAGAGGCGGAAAGCCAGACATGACGAACGGGATCGCTCGCCCGCGCCTGATCGCCCTTCAGCGTGGGGAGGCGCTTCACCTCAGCCCCGCTCACGGCCATACCATTCGTCGCGGCGCATTAACTGGTCATAATCGGGATAATTGGCATATTCGGGGTTGAGCTTTGCCGTGAAGGGTTCGGCGCCGGTCAGCCATCGGGCACAGGCTTCGGTGAAGTTTTCGGCGGCGATGGCGACGAAATCCTCTGCGGGCACGGGTTCTTTCTTTTTCGGATCGACCGGCGAGTCGATATAACCGAACCCGCCCTGCACATTGCGCGACAGCGACCAATATTCGAAGGCGCGCGCCGTCCCGTCCACATTGGCGAAGCCGCCGCGTTCGGCGATCAGGCCCAGAAGCCCCAGTTGCAGGCTGAAGCCCGCACGGACAGCACGCGGCGATGGCGGTTTTCCGGTCTTGTAATCGACAATGGCAAGGCCACCATCGGGCAGCCGGTCGATCCGGTCATAGGTGCCCGAAAGCGTCACCCCGGCAATGGCGATCTCCCCGCGTTTTTCGACATCGATGACGCTGCGGCCTGTCGCTGCCTGCGCGGCAAGCTGAGCCGCGATCCAGTCGATCGCTTCCATCAGCCGGGGTTGCCAGAGCGCGCGCATCATCGGATGCGCATCCTTCAGCATGGCGAGCGCACGATCGCGAAGCCGGGTCGGATCGCACTGGTCCTCGCGCGCCCAGATTTCGAGCACGCGGTGCACCTCCGTCCCGCGCCATGCCGCGCTGGGATCGGCATCGACCGCGTCGAGCGGGCTAAGCCCGAGCATCCGCCGCGCGTAAAAAGCGAAGGGGTCGGCTTTGAGGCGGTCGACTTCGGTGACGGACAATTTGGTCGGACGGTCCGCGACCGGCGGGCATGGCGCGGGGCGATCGACCGGGTCGAAGGTCTCCGGACGGTCGAGCGCCATGGCCCAGTCGCCGATATCCGTGGCGCGGGAGAGCCCGCCCGACAGCGCTTCCAGCCGCAGCCAGAAGCGCGAGGCGATGGTCGGCGCGCTGGCATCGCGGCGCGCGCGGGTGAGCAGTACCTGCTGACCGCCCAGTGCATTGGCAAGGTCATGTGCCGAAAGGCCGATACGCCGTTCGAGGCCGGGCAGGTTGAGTTCGCTGCGGATGCGCGGGGCGAGCCAGGGATCGGGCGATGGCAGGCCGGGCCAGACGCCTTCGTTGAGCCCTGCCAGCACCATGACATCGGCGGTCTGAAGCTGCGCCTCCAGCAAACCGTAAATGGCAAGGCGGGGATGGCCGCCCTGTTGCGGGCGAACCGCGCTTTCGTCCATCAGCGTGCGCAGCATGGGCCCAAGCGATGCGGGATCGACCAGTGCCGGACCGCGATCGCCCTCCCGCTCCAGCGCGTCGAGCAGTTGCGCCCCCTGACGCCCGTCGGGGCGCGACCAGAGCATTTCGCCGCACAAAGCCTCGGCGGCTTCGCGCATCGCGGCGATGAGGCTGCTCATCGGCTGCGGCCCGGCGGCGAAGGTCGCGGCAATGGGTTCGAGCAGCGGGCGGGCCGCCTCCCATGGGGCGAGCGCTGCACGGCGGACGGCGCCGGTGCGCCCCTCCTGATCGGCGAGATGCGCATCGATTCCGGATAGCCCCATGGCAGGACGCGGCCCGCGCAGCGCAAGGTCGATCAGCCGGACCCCGCCCAGCCATTCGGTGCGCCCCTCGCCGGCGCGCACCAGCGGATGTTTGAGCAGCCCGAGCAGCGGCAGCGGCGCGAAATGCTGTGCCGCCGCCTCTGCGAGCGCGAGCAGGAAGGTACCGGGCGGCAGCATGGAAAGCGGCTGCCCCGCACTGTCGTCCACCGCGATGTTCCACCGCGCGCAATGCGCCGCGACACGCCGGGCGAGCGCACGATCGGGGGTAACGAGCGCGGCAGTACGTTCCGGCGTCTCCAGCGCCTGACGCAGCGCGATGGCGACTGCCTGCGCCTCGTCGCCCGGCCCCGCAAGTTCGAGCACCGAGACGCCCGACAGACGGCGCTCGGAAGATGGCAGGTCGGTCCAGCCCCGCGTAAATTCGGGAGGGGCGAGCGCATTGGCGATGGCGCGGCTGCGCGGCGGGTCGGCGTCATGCTCGCTCCCGCCGCGCCAGGTGCGCACCTCGCCACGCGCAACGCTCATCCGGTCGAGCAGCAGCTTCAGGTGAAACTGGGGATGCGTTTCGATCGACCGTTTGCGCCTGCCCGTCACCGAATCTTTGGGATGCGGGCCGAGCGCGTCCCACTGATCGTCGGGCATATTGGTGGCAAGGCCGGGCAGCACCACCATGCCGGTCGGAAGATCAGCGACGGTGCGCAGCATCCGCGCGACAGCGGGCGCGGAACCGGTGATCCCGGCGGCACAGACGAACGCGGCGGGCGGGTTCGCCTTCCAGTGGCGCGCGACCCGGTCGAGCAACCGGCGGCGACGCTCGGCAAGGTCGATCCGGCCGAGGCGTTCGAGCTCTTTGGGCCAGCGGTCGAGCACGATTTCGAACAGGCGAAGCGACGCTTCCCAATGCTGCGACAGGCCATCGGTCAGCTCGATCTGGCGAAGCGCGTGCGGCGGCACTTCCTCGACCAGCAACTGGTCGAGCGTTCGGGCAAGTTCTCCGGCAAGCCGCACCGCCTCCGCCGCATCGACGGGTTCGCCGCTGCGCTGACGCTCCTCCGCCACCAGCCGGGCGAGGATCATGCGGCGCTGAAGCGGATCGACGGCGGGAGGAATCGGCTCTGCATCATCGACCGGATCGATAAACGGCCCTGCCGATTCATCGAGTTCGGGATCGCCGATCGCGACCGGTCGCGGGAGCAACAGGCCGTTGCCGCTCGCCCGGACGAACGCATCGCTGATCGTGCGGATCGCGCGGTTGTTGGGGAGCAGGATGACGCCGCGCGCCAGCGTCATCTGATCCTTGCCATAGCGGCGCAGCAATCCGTCGGCGAGCGCGTCGGCAAACGCGCGGTACGACGGAATGGTGTAAAGATGCGGGCCGCGCCGCTCAGCCATCGGCAAGCAGGGTTTCGGTCGCGCGGATCGCCGGCGGCGTGCCGACATCGAACCACTGGCCCTGATGGACCAGCGCAAAGGCGCGCCCCGCCTCTATCGCACGGTCCCAGAACAGATTGGTTGAAAAGGCTCCTTCCGGCCAGTCGCGGATCACGCGCGGCGAAAGCATCTGCACGCCGGTATAGACGAAGGGGGCAAGGCGCCCGGGCTGACGCCGTTCGGTGATCTGCCCGAAGGCGTCGAGATGAAAATCGCCGCGCCCCGCATGGTTGTTGGCGCGCGCAAGCGGAACGACGAGGAGCAGCGCGTCCATCGTCGCATCATCCCATTGCGCAGCGAGCGAACGGATCGCATCGGTGGGGCCGTCGACCCACAGATTGTCGCTGTTGACGCACAGAAAGGGTTCATCGCCGATCAGGTCGCGCGCCTTGACTATGCCGCCGCCGGTTTCGAGCAGCTCGGCGCGCTCATCCGACACGGCAATTTCGATATCCTTCACCCGGCCGCGCAGATGCGCCTCAAGCGCGTCGGCGAGATAATGGACGTTGACCACCGCCTTTTTGATCCCGGCCGAGCGGAGCCGGTCGAAGACGTGATCGATCAGCGGCTTGCCCGCGACTTCGATCAGCGGCTTGGGGCGCATCGCGGTGAGCGGGCGCATCCGCTTGCCCAGCCCCGCCGCCATCACCATCGCGGTATCGGGGACTTTCGCACCGGGATCGGGGCGCAGGCTCTTGGTCTGATGAGTCGTCATTATCCGTTCGCCAGAATCAGGGGGTCACCCCGTCGGTCGGCGGGGATATTCGCATCGAACCATGTCTTCACCGGGACAAGCGCAGGATGCGCGAGGTCGCGTTCGAGATAGCGCCAGACCCGCGGGCAGAGCGCCGCATAACGCGGTTTCGAATCGCGCTTCCACAACCGGGTGAAAATGCCGATGATCTTCGCATTCCGCTGCGCGCCGAGCACATGATAGGCGTTGAGGAAATCGTCGCCCGCGCCGGTGCGGCGGCTGTACCGGCCGAGCACCGCCGCCTCCAGCTCCGCCGGAACGTCGCGGCGCGCATCCTGAAGCAGCGAGACGAGGTCATAGGCCGGATGCCCGGCAAGCGCGTCCTGAAAATCGAGCAGACCCAGCGTTTCGGCCTGCCCGCCGATCAGCATGATATTTTCGGCATGATAGTCGCGCAGCACGGTTACCGCCGGCGTGGCGGGCAACCGGTCGAGCACCGCGTCCCATGCCGCGCGATAGCTTGTCCCATCGACCGTAAGCCCGACCGCCGGGCAATACCATTCGGTGAACAGCCCGGCCTCACGCTGATATTCCTGCCGGTCATAGGGGCGGACGGGCGCGGCCTCATGTTCGGCGAGGCGGACGAGCAGATCGACCGCCGCTTCATACAGGCGAAGCTCGCTTTCGGGTGCCGCATCGACGGTTTCGCGCATCCGCGCGTCGCCGAAATCCTGAAGCAGCACCAGCCCGTGATCGAGGTCGCGCGCCAGAATCTGCGGCGCGGCGAACCCCCGCAGCGACAGCCATTCGGCGATGGCGATAAAGGGGCGCGGATCCTCCTGCGGCGGCGGCGCGTCCATCAGCACCGCGCTTCTTCCCGGCGCGACGACGCGGAAATAGCGGCGGAACGACGCATCTCCGGCAAGCGGCTGGATCGCGGCATCGCCCCAACCGGAACGTGCAAGAAAATCAGATGCCTCTGCGGGCGGATTCATGTCAACGGCCATCGGGCCCTCCATGCCTCCGGCACTCGCGCTGTCAAGGTGCGTGCGCCCGATTCATCGACCGACAGGGTGAGCCACAGGGCATCGGCAAGCCATGCCTCGCCCAGCCGTTCGGGCCATTCGACAACCAGCAGCGAATCCAGCCGCGCTTCGTCAAGGCCAAGCTCGCCCGCCTCGTCCGGCGCCTCGATCCGGTAGAGATCGACATGCAGCACGGGAAAGCGCACCTCAGGCGGGTCATAGGGCTGGACGATCGCAAAGCTGGGCGACGGCGCCTCCCCCGCCAGCCCCAGTTCGGCGAGTAGCCCGCGCGCAATGCTCGTCTTGCCCGCGCCCAGCGGTCCGGTAAGTCCGATCAGGTCGCCCGGCCGCGCGCTCCGCGCCAGCCGCCGCCCGAATGCCTGACTATCCGCTTCGCCCTGAAGGATCATCCGCGCGGCAGTCCGATCGTCATCAACATCCCTTCTCCCGGCTGGGAAAGCATCGTCACCGTACCGCCATGCGCCTCGACAAAGCGTTTGGCGAGCGGCAGGCCGAGCCCGAGCGCGGGATCGCTGCCCGGCCCGACGATTGCCGAGCTGGCGAAGCGGTCGAACGCATGGTTCGCTGCCTCCTGACTCATGCCCGGCCCGTCATCGGACACGATGATCCGCGCCGAATCGGCATCGCCATCGACATGCAGCAACAGCCGCCCGCCGGGGCCGAGGCCGTTGATCGAAAAGCGCAGCAAATGCTCGATTGCCTGACGGATGCGGCGCGGATCACCGCGCACCGTTCCCGCCGAACCATGAACATCGAGCGCAAGCACGACGCCGCGCTCGGCAGCGATCGGAGCCAGCGTTTCGGCGGCGGCACCGGCGATATGTTCGAGGTCGACGGGCTCGCGCGGTATCTCCTCATCCCCTTCGGTGAGGTCGAGCACATCGTCGATCAGCGTCGAGAGCCGGGTCACCGATTGGAGGATCGCCTCGGCATAGCCGGTCCCGGCGGCGCTCAGCTGCCCGGCATAGCCGCCGTGGAGCATCTCGGTGAACCCCTTGATCGAGGTGAGCGGCGTGCGCAGTTCATAGCTCATATTGGCGACGAACGCGCTCTTCACCCGGTCGGCGGTTTCCAGCGCCTCGTTGCGGTCGCGAAGCGCCTGTTCGATTCGTTTGCTGTCCGAAATGTCGAGCATGGTGAACAGCGCGTTGCCGTCGGGCAGCGGGACTGCCGTCAGTTCGAAATGGCGCCCGTCGGTGAACGCGATCCGGCCGCCGCGCTGTTTGCGTTCGACCGTAGCCGAGCGCACGAGCTCGCTGATCAGCGCAGTCTGGCGGGGATCGCTAAGCCTTGCCTCGCCTGCCTTCACCAGCGCATCGATGCGCGGGTGCCGGGCGAGCAGATCTTCGTCAAAATCCCATACGCGGCGGAATTTTTCGTTCCACAGCTGCAACCGCCCGTCCGAAGCGAAGACGCCGAGCGATTCGAACAGGTTGTCGAACATCGCGGTCCGCACGCGCAGCAGCGTGTCGCGCGCGCTGGCCAGCTGCACCTGTTCGGTGCGATCCTCGAAGATGATGAGCAGCCCGCCCTCGGGCAGCGGCTGGGCGACAACGCGCAGATGGATACCGCCGGGCAGGTGCCAGCTTTCCTCGATCTCCGGGCTTTGCGCGTGAAACCATTCGCGCCGCTCGGCCTTCCAGCCGGGAAAGTCGCGCACTTCGGGCAGACGGCTGGATTCGCGCATCCGTTCGAGCACGCGATCGAATTCGGGGCGATCGGCCAGCCATTCGGGACGCATCGCGAACATGCGCCGAAACGGCTGATTGCAGAAGATCAGCGAGCGGTCGGCGGCGAACTGCGCCACGCCCGCTGAGAGCCGGTCGAGCATTGCGCGCTGCGCATCGGCAAAGCGTTTCAGCCCGCCGCGCGCCTGTTCCAGCTCCTCGATATCGACCGCGAAACCGGCTGCGCCGCCGTCGAACAGCGGCAGGTCGTGAATGCGCAGCATCCGCCGCTCGCCCTTAATGATCGCAGGGACGGCCGCGGTTTGCGGATGGCCGGTATCGCGCGCGATCGCGGCGTTGGCGAGCGGGCCGCCCATACCCGATCCTTCGATCAGTTCGATCTGCTGATCGATCACCTGCGCATGGTTGGCGGCATCGACGGCATGGACATACGCGGTGTTGACCATGGCGAGGCGAAGCTCGCGATTGCGATACCACATCGGCATCGGCGCTGCCTCGATCAGCGCGGTGAGCGAGGTAAAGGCAGCGCGAAGCTCCTCCGCTTCCTCGCCCAGCCGCGCTGCCCGGCTCTGAAGCTCCGAAGCGTCGAACATCCAGATCAGCACGCCGCCCGGCGCGTTCAGCCGGTCCGGCGCGCGCTGCCCCACTGCGAGCAGCGAGCGCGCGCCGCGTTTGACGCGAAGCGACAGGCGAAACGGCGCGCCCGCCCGGCGTGCCGCGGTCACGGCATCGCTGAAGATACGAAAATCGTCTTCGTCCAGCCCGGCATCAGCGGTGGCAAGATCGTCAATCGTCGCCGGTTGATCGACAAGGCCGAGCCACAGGCCCAAAGTCGGAGAGGAATCGACCCGCGAATCCGACCGGACGATCATGACCAGCGCCGGCGAGGAATCGAGAAACGCCTGCTGACGCGCATTTTCGCCGATCAGCGCTGTGCCCATGCGCAACCGCCGTGTCCCGACGAACAGCAGTGCGAGCCCGACCACCAGCACCGCCGCAAGCAGCACGCCGACCATGACCGCCTGAATCTCGGTCAGCCGGATCATGATGGTATCGCAGATTGTGGCTGCCGGGCATGCGTCATTCGCACTTCTTTAAGCGATCATCACCGCTTGCGAAACGCATTCGCCAAATTCGACATGCAAAAAAGAAACGGGCCGCGATCCCGTTAGGATGCGGCCCGTCGCTTTGGCTTCGCCTGTGCCGCACAAAGGTGCGACGCTTGCGATCAATAGCGGTAATGTTCCGGCTTGAACGGCCCTTCGACCGGCACGCCGATATAATCGGCCTGCTTCTGGCTGAGCTTGGTCAGCTTCACGCCCAGCTTGTCGAGGTGCAGCGCCGCAACCTTTTCGTCGAGATGCTTGGGCAGAACGTACACGTCGTTCTTATAATTGTCGTGCCGTTCCCAAAGCTCGAGCTGCGCCAGCACCTGATTGGTGAAGCTGGAGCTCATCACGAAGCTCGGATGGCCGGTGGCGCAGCCCAGATTGACGAGACGACCGCGCGCCAGAACGATGATCTGCTTGCCGTCCGGGAACTCGACGAGGTCGACCTGCGGCTTAATCTCGGTCCATTTATAGTTGGACAGAGCCGAAATCTGAATTTCGCTGTCGAAATGGCCGATATTGCAGACGATCGCCATGTTCTTCATCGCCTTCATATGTTCGGCGGTGATGACATCGGCATTGCCGGTGGCGGTGACGAAGATGTCGGCGCGCTTCACCGCATCTTCCATCGTGACGACTTCATAGCCTTCCATCGCCGCCTGCAGCGCGCAGATCGGGTCGATTTCGGTCACGAGCACGCGAGCGCCGCCATTGCGGAGGCTGTCCGCCGAACCCTTGCCCACATCGCCGAAACCGCACACGCATGCGACCTTACCGGCCAGCATGACGTCGGTCGCGCGGCGGATCGCGTCGACCAGCGATTCCTTACAACCATAAAGATTGTCGAACTTCGACTTGGTGACGGAGTCGTTGACGTTGATCGCCGGGAAGGGAAGCGCGCCCTTCTTCGACAGGTGATAGAGGCGATGCACGCCGGTGGTGGTTTCTTCCGAAACGCCGCGAATGTTCTTCACGGTTTCGGTGAGATAGCCCGGACGCGCCTTCACGAACGCTTTCAGCGCGCGCTGCATCTCGATCTCTTCTTCATTTTCCGGCTCGGGCATGGTGTCGCCCGCTTCCAGACGTGCGCCCCACAGCGCGAACATGGTGGCATCGCCGCCATCGTCGAGGATCAGATTGCAGGTTTCGTCGCCCCAGTCAAAAATCCGGCCGACATAGTCCCAGTAATCGGCGATCGATTCACCCTTTACCGCGAAGACCGGAACGCCGCTTTCGGCGATCGCTGCCGCCGCATGGTCCTGCGTCGAATAGATGTTGCAGGTCGCCCAGCGCACATCGGCACCCAGTGCGGTCAGCGTTTCGATCAGCACCGCGGTCTGGATCGTCATGTGCAGCGAACCGGTGATGCGCGCGCCCTTGAGCGGCTTTGCGCTGCCATATTCCTTGCGCAGCGCCATCAGGCCGGGCATTTCGGTTTCGGCGATCTCGATCTCCTTGCGGCCATAGCCGGCAAGCGAAATGTCCTTGATCACATAGTCCTGGGCTTCGGCGACAGTTGCCACTGGTCAAATCTCCTGGATCGTGAATGTATGGGTTGCCGGGGGCACGATGCCCGCCGCCATGTGCTCCCTCACCTAATCGCTGGGCGGCGGGAAAGCAAACCTTATATAAAGAATCCTTTATATCGGGTTTCGGGCGCGCCCCGTTTATGCGCTGCCGCCGTCCGCGACCAGCAGGCGCGGGTCGATACCCGCCTGGCCGAACGCCGCTTCCCAGCGGCGGTCGACATCGGTGTCGAAGATGAGGTCCGGTTCGGCGGGGGTATTGAACCAGCCGATCCGGGTCATTTCCTCGTCCAGCTGCCCCTCGCCCCATCCGGCATAGCCGAGCGCGACGATCCAGTCGGCAGGGCCGTTGCCCGCCGCAATCGCCTTCAGCACATCGAGCGTGCCCGACAAGGCCCAGCGGCCGGCGACCTCCACCGTATCCTGCCCCGCCCAGTCGGGCGAATGGAGGATGAAGCCCCGGCGCGGCTCCACCGGCCCGCCGAAATGGATGGGCGCGTCGGGCGCTTCGCCCGGATCGATATCGAACTGGCCGAGCAGATCGTGCAGCCCCAGCCCGTCGATCACCGCGCCGACTCCGATACCCATCGCGCCATCGGGATCATGGGCGCATATGGCGATGACCGCGCGTTCGAATCTGGGATCGCCGATCCCCGGCATCGCGAGGAGAAACTGGCCGGTTAGAAAGCGACATGAGTCCATGATTATTCAAATAGTGCACTGCGCCCTGTTGTTCCACGCTTGAAAAGCGGGGCCTTCCATCCGAGTTTCCGCCGTGGCACGCATCTGAGGCACAACCATGAAGGAAACAGGATTATGACGATCAAGGTCGGGGACACCGTCCCCAATGTAACGCTCGTACGCGTCACCGAAAACGGCCCGGACAAGGTTGAGGCGCAGGAATATTTCAAGGGCCGGAAAGTCGCACTCTTCTCCGTGCCCGGCGCGTTCACGCCGACCTGCTCGGCCAAGCATCTTCCCGGCTTCGTCGAAAAGGCCGATGATCTGAAGGCCAAAGGCGTCGACGAAATCGCCTGCACCGCAGTCAACGATGCATTCGTGCTGTCGGCCTGGCAGCAGCAGAACGATGCCGGGGACATCACCATGCTCGCCGACGGTAACGGCGAATTCGCGAAAGCGCTGGGGCTGGAAATGGACGGCAGCGGCTTCGGCCTCGGCACGCGCGGCCAGCGGTTCGCGATGATCGTTAATGACGGCAAGGTAGAGAAGGTCGACGTCGAAGCACCGGGCGAATTCCGCGTCAGCTCAGCCGAACATATGCTCGAAACCATGTAATAGTCGCTCGGCGCCCGGAACAAGGAACCCGGGCGCCGATGCCGGAGTTGATGGGGCAAGCAAAAAGGGAAGCTATTCATGGCCAATACACCGACCAGCCCCGATACCACGCCAGACCCGGCGACCAATAGCAGCGACACGCAGGATGCTGTTTCGAAAAAGGCAAAGAAAAGCGCGCGTGCCACTAAAGAAAAAGTGAGCCGCACCGCGCACGACGCTTCGGCAGCGGCTAAGAAGCGGCCTTATGCCGCCGTCGCACTTGCCACCGGCGCGCTTGTCGCCATCGGCGGCGCTGCATTCGGCATCTTCCGCGTGACCGGAAAGAAAAAGGACGATGCGCGCAAACCGCCGCATGTCAAGCCGAGCGCAACCTGAAACCGGCCCGACGAGCGGCGAAAAAACAAGGCGGAGTCTTGCACTCGTAACCTTCAGGCTTTAGCCGCGAACGATGACGCAAGCTTCCGATATCGTCGCCGAACTCGATCGGCTCTATACCGCTTCGGTCGGCCGTCTTCGCGCCGCGCTCGACCAGTATCTTTCGACCGGCAAGCCGCCCGCGCCCGAAGCGCGCCATGACGGGTCGTTCGCTTATCCCGAAATCCGCCTGCGTTATCGCGGCGGGGTGGATCAGCCGACGCCGGCGCGCTCGTTCGGGCGGCTGGTCGAACCTGGCGCTTATCGGATCAGCGTTACCAAGCCCGGGATCTTCGCCGATTATCTTACGGAGCAGCTTACGCTGCTGATGGAAGATTATGACGTGGAGGTCGATGCGGTCCCCGGCACGCAGGAAATTCCCTTCCCTTATGTGCTCGACCCCGGTCATGCGTTCAGCCTGGACGAAGTATCGGCGAGCGAGCTGGCACGCTATTTCCCAGCGACCGAGCTTGCCAATATCGGCGATGAGATCGCGGACGGCACCTGGGTGCAGGACGAAGGCGAGGAGCGCCCGCTCGCGCTGTTCGACGCGCTGCGCACCGATTTTTCGCTCGCGCGATTGCGCCATTATACCGGCACGCCGCCCGAACATACGCAGCGCTATATCCTCTTCACCAACTATCATCGCTATGTCGATGAATTCGTCCGCTGGGCCTGTTCGCAGCTTGGCGAGGGCAGCCGCTTTACTGCGGTGTCGGGCGCGGGCGGGATCATGGTCGAGCGCGGCGAGGATGTCGACAAGCTGGTCACCGACAGCGCGTGGCGGCGGCATCAGATGCCTGCCTATCACCTGATCGCACCCGATCGCGCTGGGATCACGCTGGTCAATATTGGTGTCGGCCCGTCCAATGCGAAGACGATCTGCGACCATCTCGCCGTGCTGCGGCCGGAAGCATGGCTGATGATCGGCCATTGCGGCGGGCTTCGCCCCAGCCAGCGGATCGGCGATTATGTGCTCGCCCATGCCTATCTGCGCGACGACCATGTGCTCGACGATGTGTTGCCGCCCGAAATCCCGGTTCCGGCAATTGCGGAAGTGCAGCAGGCGCTAGCCCGCGCAGCCGAGAGCGTATCGGGCCAGTCGGGCGACAAGCTCAAGCGCCGCCTGCGCACCGGCACGATCGTCACGACTGACGATCGCAACTGGGAGCTCAGCTATTCCAAATCGGCGCTGCGCTTTTCGCTCAGCCGCGCGGTCGGGATCGACATGGAATCAGCGACGATCGCCGCACAGGGCTATCGCTTCCGCGTGCCTTACGGGACGCTGCTATGCGTATCGGACAAGCCGCTGCATGGCGAATTGAAGCTGCCGGGACAGGCCAACCGCTTCTACGAACGCGCGATCAACGAACATATGCGTATCGGCATCGAAACCTGCGAGCAACTACGCCGCGAAGGCCCCGGCCTGCACAGCCGGAAGCTGCGCGCCTTCAACGAACCGCCGTTTCGGTGAGGGGTTGAGGCGCGCGCCGACTGAATGGCAGGAAGTGCCCCAACTGCGGCCGTCAGAACATTCGTGAGCGCAAGCCGAAAGCTGCCACCTTCAGATTGACAACGACGACCTATTCCGGGCAGCATCGTGTTGGCTGATGCCGCCGGCCGCTCGCGCCCTTGGGCATGGTGAAGGCATCGAGACTTGATCTTCACCGGATAGTCCGCCCGGCGATGGATCGGTAACGCGAGCATCCGATGTGCTGTCGTCGGCGCGAGGAACTATCATGCCTACGATTGATCAAGCCAAGGTAATGGCGAAACGTCTGCGCTCGGCGCTGGCGGCGCGCGAGATCGAGATACCTCATGCTCTCAGTCTCGAACTGATCGCAGCCGAACTCGGGCATCGCGACTGGAATACGGCCGCTGCAACGCTTTCGCCATCGACGACGGGGAGCATGTCGTTTCGACAAACGATACCAATCCTGAGGATTTTCGATGTCGCGAAAGCTCGGGAATTTTATTGCGATTTCCTAGGCTTCGTGGTGACGATGGAGCATCGTTTCGAACCGCGCATGCCGCTTTACATGGGCGTCGAGCGAGCAGGATTGGAACTCCATCTGTCCGAGCACCATGGCGACGCCAGCCCCGGCTCAACCGCATTCGTGTGGATGAAGGGGATTAAGCTGTTTCATGCCGAATTGATCTCGAAGCAATACGGATATGGGCGGCCAGGCGTCGTTCGCCAGCCTTGGGGCCAGCAAATGGAAGTGCACGACCCTTTCGGAAATCGCATTCGCTTTTGCCAGAAGCACAGTTAAAGTTCGGAGCGGTCGTTCACCTGGTTTGGACGACCGCTTCTCACATTCGATCGGTCAAAAGCCACCTGACCGCTTCCCACCCAAAATCTGCCATATCGGGGTTTACTTCCCTCGAAGCTATTCTGCAGCCCACAATAGCCTCCTTTACTCGCTCAGAAACGCCGCAACCTCCTCGCCCATTTCTCGCTTGGTCACCGCGCTCATATGGTTGCCGGGGATGACCGCAAGGCGACCGTTCGGGATCAGGTCGGCGAGGTCAGCGGACGAGCCGTTATCGTCGTCATCCTCACCCGTCAGGGCGAGTACCGGCTGCTGGATCGCGGCGAGCGTGGCGCGGGGGGTATCGACGAACGTGTCGAGGATGCGGATCAGCGCCTTGGGATCGCCCTTGGTGGTTTTCAGAAACGCTTCGGTCATGAAGCCGGGCGATCCGCGTTCGAACGTGCCGAGATTGTTCAGGACATGGCGGAAATGCTCGCCGCGACCTGCGGTATCGGTCATGCCCGACAGGCCCATTCCGGCGAACACGATGCGGCGCGGATTGGCACCATTCGCCATCATCCGCGCCGAGGTGCGCGCGCCGAGCGAATAGCCTGCAAGGTCGTATTCGCCAAGGCCGAGATGCGCGATCAGCGCGAACTGGTCGTGCATCAGCACATCGGGGGGATAGCTTGCCGCGTCATGCGGTTTGGCGCTGTCGCCATGCGCGCGCAGGTCAGGCATGATGACCCGAAAGCCCTTCGCCGCAATCCGCTCGGCATGGCCATAGCGAATCCAGTTCACCTCGGCATTCGAGAAATAGCCGTGGATGAGCAGCAGGTCGCGCCCCTGCCCCATCTCGCGCCAAGCAAGGCGCGTCCCATCGAAACTGTCGAAAAATTGCGGTTCGATGCTCGTCTCAGCCACGTACTATCCTCAATTCCAGCGAAGCGGCGCGTGCCCATGAGCCGCGCCGCTCCCAATATGCTCAATCCGCCTTTTGCAGGTGTCGGCGGCCGAGCAGTTCAGCGATCTGCACGGCGTTCAATGCGGCACCTTTACGCAGATTGTCGCTGACGCACCAAAGCGCGATGCCGTTATCGACGGTCGGATCGTCACGAACGCGGCTGACGAATGTTGCATATTCGCCAACGCATTCGACCGGCGTGACATAGCCGCCATCTTCACGCTTATCGACCAGCATGATGCCGGGGGCTTCACGCAGGATATTCTGCGCTTCCTCTGCCGAAAGTTCGTTTTCGAACTCGACATTGATCGATTCGGCGTGGCCGACGAACACCGGCACGCGGACGCAGGTGGCGTTCACCTTCACCTTCGGGTCCATGATCTTCTTGGTCTCGACGACCATCTTCCACTCTTCCTTGGTCGAGCCGTCTTCGAGGAAGACGTCGATATGCGGGATGACGTTGAAGGCGATCTGCTTGGTAAACTTCACCGGCTCGTTCGAATCGCCGACAAAGATATTGCGGCTCTGTTCGAACAGTTCGTCCATGCCGCTTTTGCCCGCGCCCGACACCGACTGATAGGTGGAGACGACAACGCGCTTGATCGTCGCTGCATCGTGCAGCGGCTTCAGCGCGACGACCATCTGCGCGGTCGAGCAATTGGGGTTGGCGATGATATTCTTCGCGCGGTACCCGTCGATGGCTTCCGGGTTCACCTCGGGCACGATCAGCGGAACGTCCGGGTCCATGCGATAGAGCGACGAATTGTCGATCACCGTGCAGCCGGCAGCGGCGAATTTCGGCGCATAGACCTTCGTCGCTTCCGATCCGATCGCGAACAGCGCGATATCGAACCCGGCGGGGTCGAAATGCTCGATATTCTTGACCTTAAGTTTTCGGCCCGTCTCGCCATATTCGATTTCCGTGCCGATCGAGCGCGAGGAAGCCAGCGCGACGATTTCGTCGGCCGGGAATTCCCGCTCGGCAAGGATGTTCAGCATTTCGCGGCCCACATTGCCTGTGGCTCCGGCGACGGCGACCCGATAACCCATGGTCGGTGTTGTCCTTTCTAGTTGCGCGGCGTCGCCTATCGCGAAGCGTGCGCACATGCCAACAAAAATGCGTTTGGGGCGGTAAAGGCGCACGATTCATACCGTGCGGTGCGGAAGCATAGAGGTGGCGATTTCGCCCCCGATCCGCAAGGCATGGATCGGGATCAGGTATAGCGGGCGGGGTCAATCATCGACGGCGTGACTTCGTCCGCCGGGTCCATCGTGCCGGGATAGGGCGATCCGGGATGGCGTTCGATCTTGCGCCGGACGACCGGCGCTTCGTCCTCGACATGAAGCGCGTGCAGCGCCTCGCTATTGGCAATATCGGCATGGGTGCGCCGCTCGTTATAGCGGACATAATCGAGCCAGGTCGGTGCCTGATAGCGTTCGATCCACAGCGTCTCGTCATTCAGGTCCTGCAACAGGCGCCAGCGGCGCGCGCCGTCGCGAATACGGATGCGGCGGCGTTCGGCCATGACGTCCATGAACGCCTGCCAGTTTTCGCGGGGCACGCGATATTCGATCGTGATGACGACCGGCCCGCTGCGCGCCTCCACCGGCACGCTTGTTTCGGGTTCGCGCCAGCGATTGAGCGGGTCGAGATTGTCGCCGCCCATATCGGGCAGGCGGCGAAGCAGGCCGATGGCGAACACGATCAGTTGCAGCAGCCCGGCAATGATGAGTGCGGCGCTGACGCCGCGCGCATCGGCCAGCGAGCCGAACAGCCAGCTCCCCGCGGCCATCCCGCCGAACGTCACGAGCTGATACAGCGACACTGCGCGCGCCACGACCCAGCGCGGCGAACCGAGCTGGATCGAGGCGTTGAAGGTGGAGAGCGCCAGCACCCAGCCGCCGCCTGCCAGTGCGAGCGCGGGCATGGTGAGCAAAATGCTGCGGCTGAGCCCCGCGCCCACTGCCCCGATCAAAAAGGCAAGCGACGCCGAACGCACGATCAGTTCGGTCGAAAAATTCGTGCGAATACGCGAAATATTGACCGCAGCCGCAACGGCTCCCAGCCCGAAAGCGCCGAGCAGCAGGCCATAAGTCAGCGGGCCGCCTTTGACCAGATCGCGCGCGACCAGCGGCATCAGCGACGATATGGCCGAGGAGAACAGCCCGAACACGCCAGCGCGCACCATGATCGTCTTGAGCGCGGGCGACATCAGGACATAGCGCACCCCTGCCCCCACCGCGCTGCCCAGCCGCTCGCGCGGCAGGTGATTTTCCGGCACCTCGCGCTTCCAGCCGAGCAGCACCGCGATCAGCCCGACATAGCTCAGCGCATTGACCAGAAACGCACTCGCTGCACCCGCCGCCGCGACGATCACACCGCCCAGCGCCGGGCCGACGCTGCGCGCGATGTTGAACGACATGCTGTTATAGGCGATCGCGCTCGATAGCAGCGGTTTGGGCACCATCTCCCCCACCGAAGCTTGCCATGCCGGGCCGTTAAGCGCGGTGCCGCAGCCGATCAGAAAGGTGAAGGCAAGCAGCATCCACGGGGTGAGCACGCCCAGCAGCCCGCAAATGGCGAGCGCGCTTGCCGCGCAGAGCATCAGGGTTTGCGCGGCGAGCATGATCTTGCGCCGGTCGAAATTATCGGCAACCGCGCCGCTGACCAGCGCGAGCATCATGACCGGCAGCGTCGTCGATGCCTGAACCAGCGCCACCAGAGTCGCCGACCCCGACAGCGATACCATCATCCATGACGCGCCGATCGACTGAATCAGCGTGCCGAAGTTGGAGAGAAGGTTGGCGCCCCAGATCATGCGATAGATCGGCACGCCAAAGGGGGACGCGGGAATGGCGCTCCCCCCTGCCTGCCGATCCTCCATGCCGTGCCGCCCCTTCTCTTGCTGCGTATGTCAGCGCGCGACCGGTACGCGCGCGGATTGCTTATTGTTCCGGACGGTCCTTCACCGTGCGGTCGAAGAAATTGAAGATCGTCGTCCATACATGGATGTTGCTTCCCGCCGTATGCGTCTTGCCGGGATAGAACATCATTTCGAACGGCACATCCGCTGCCTGCATCCTGGCAGCGAGCAGAGTCGAATTTTCGAACACCACATTGTCATCGGCCATGCCGTGGATCAGCAGCAGCGGGTCCGAAATCTTCGTCGCATCCTCGACCGCGTCCGCCTTGGCATAATTTTGCGGGTCCTTGTTCGGATCGCCCATATAGCGTTCGGTATAATGGGTATCGTAAAATTCCCATTTGGTCACCGGCGCACCCGACACGCCCGCCGCGTACAGCCCCGGATCGGCCTCCAGCATCTTGAGCGTCATATAGCCGCCATAGGACCAGCCATAGGTTCCGATGCGGTCAGGATCGATGAAATCGAGGGTTTTGAGATAGTCGGCGCCCGCTTTCTGATCCGCCACCTCGGCGCTGCCCATCGCGTGCCAGATCGCATCTTCGAACGCAGTGCCGCGATTGGCCGAGCCGCGATTGTCGATCTGGAAGAACACATAGCCCTTATCGACAATATATTGCTCCATCGGCCCGCCCCATGCGCGGCTGACCGTCTGTGAATGCGGGCCGCCATAATGCTGGAACCAGACCGGATATTTCTTGCCCGGCTCGAGCTTCGGCGTGATCATCTCCCAGTGGAGCACCTGACCGCCCGGCCCTGTGATCGTGCCGAATTTGGTTTCACGATGGCTGGGCAGATAGGGGTGATAGGGATGATCGGGGTCTTTCACGTCATTCCGGCTGATCCATTCGATCCGCTTTCCGGTCGCATCGGCGAGATAGACCTGGGTCGGCTGATCGCGGTTCGAGCGGCTGATGATCGCGCGGCTGGCGTCGCCGTCCATCGAGGCACTGTTCCACCAGCCGGTTTCGGTTAGCCGGGTAATATCGGACGGGTCGGACAGGTTGAGCGCATAGAGATGCCGTTCGAGCACCCCGTCCTTATTGGCGAGGAAATAGATCCGCCCATTTTTCTCATCCACCCCGGCGAGCCCGGCAACGTCCCAGTCGCCATGGGTGAGCTGAGTCCATTTGCCGTCGCTGAACCGATACAGATGGCCATGGCCTGAGCGTTCGGACCACCAGATCAGGCTGCCGTCGCGCATGAAGTGATAGGTGTTGGAAAGGTTGATCCAGCTTTTGTCCGCCGCCTTTTCGCTGAACATCACGGTCGAGCGGCCGGTCGCCGGATCGACCTTCAGCATGTCGAGCTGCGTCTGCGCGCGGTTCTCGCGCTGAACGTAGAGCGTCTTCCCGTCGGGAGCCCAGTCGACGCGCGCCAGATAAATATCGCGGTCGCTACCCAGATCGACCTTCACCTTGTCGCTGCCATCGGGGTTCATCACCCATAGCGAAACATCGACATTGGGCGTGCCAGCGGCGGGATAGCGCTGGTCATAGACTTTCGTCCCCTCCGCCCCGATCGCTGCACGCGCAACCACGCCGACCGGCGCTTCATCGAAACGCTCGACCGCGATACGCGCATCGGTCGGCGACCACCAATAGCCGGTCGAACGGTCCATTTCCTCCTGCGCGACGAACTCCGCCTCGCCCCAATGCACCGTCCCCTTACCGTCGGACGTGATCTGCCGCGCCTCGCCGCCCTTCAGCGGCTGCACCCACAGATTCTGGTCGCTGACATAGCTGACATAGCCGCCCTTCGCGCTGATGACGGGGTTCAGCTCGCCCGTCTCGCTTTCGGTCAGGCGACGGACCGACCCGTCGAGCTTTGCGAGATAGAGATCGCCGTCGAGCGGTACGAGGATCGATTTGCCGTCGGGCGCCCAGTCATAGGCGACAATGCCTTTAAGGTCAGTGATGCGCGCGCGCTCGCGCTGCATCTTTTCGGCTTCGGTGAGTTCGGCGCCGGTGCCGAGCTTTTTCGAATCGACCAGCATGCGCCATTTGCCGGTCGTGGTATCCATCGCCCAAAGATCGTAGCGCTCGCGATCGTCGGTGCGGTTGCGCAGAACGGTCAGCAGCTTGCCGTCGGGCGAGAGCTTCACTCCGCGCGGGACCTGACCGGAAAGGTTCGGGCTGGCGAACAGGCGTTCGAGGTTGAGGTCAGGCGGGCTGTTCCCGGGAGTCTGCGCTGAGGCCGCTCCTCCCGTCATTGCCGCAATCGCCGCCAGTCCTGCCAGGCCGGTCTTCATTCCACTCGCTCCTACCTATGTACCTGCATGTCCGTATCGCGGGCCCGGTGGCCAAGGTAAAGGGCGCATTGCCGCCGCACCATGCAGCGCGTAACGATGGGGCCATGGATCATCCCGGTACCGACTCCCTTCCCTCCACCTTGCTGCCCGACCCCGATACGGGACTGATATTCGCCCGGATTCTGGATGGAAACGGCGGTAGCCGGGCGATCGACTGGGATGCGGCCGCGCGCTGGTGCCCGACCGGCGGAGAGACGCTCTGGATGCATCTCGACCGGACGGTGGAGAGCGTCGATGACTGGCTGCGCGACGAAATCGGCATTTCAGAAGCGACCGTGGAAGCGCTGGTATCGAACCAGACCCGCCCGCGCGCCTTTCGCGAGGCGGATTCGCTGATCGCGGTGCTGCGCGGCATCAATTTCAATCCGGGCGCCGAACCTGAGGACATGATAACGCTGCAAATCTGGGCGCGCGCCGACCGGGTGATTACGCTTCGCCGCCGTATTCTTCAGGCACCGCGCGACATTCTCGACCAGCTCGAACGCGGCGCCGGGCCGCGCAGCGCGGGCGATCTGGTTACCGAGATCGTCGAACAGCTGGTGGCGAAGATGGGCGGTTCAATCGTCGATATGAACGAGCGGATCGACGAGTTGGAAGAGGAAGAAGACGATACCGAGGTCGAGGATGTGCTCGACGTCATCGCCACGATCCGGCGCAACTGCCTTGGCCTGAAGCGTCATATGTCGCCGCAGCACGAAGCGCTGATGCAGATCGCGCGCGATCCGCCCGAATGGATGAGCGCAGCGAACAGCCGCGACATTCGCGAGACGATCGATCAGCTCAAACGCTATCTCGAAGATATCGACGTTTCGAAGGAAAGCGTGCTGGTGTTGCAGGACGATATCAACAACCGCGCCGCCAACCGGTCGAACCACACCATGTACATGCTGTCGATCGTCGCCGCGATCTTTCTGCCGCTCAGTTTTGTTACCGGACTGCTCGGCATCAATGTCGGGGGCGTTCCGGGCGTGAACGATCCGCAAGCTTTCTGGAAGACGATGTTTTTGCTGGGCGGAGTCCTTGCCGTACAGCTGCTGATCTTTCGCCGCTTGCGCTGGCTGTAACATACCGCATCTACGATTGCATTTTTCGCAATTGTGGATTCGGGAACAATCCTGCCTGTAAACGGTTCCCGGCTCCATACCGGGAGGTATGATTGGGTAATTGCGCGCCGCCCCGGCGTGCCAGTAAAAACAAAAAGGATGCCATGAAAACCAGTTCCAAGCTCGCGCTCGCCGCTGCCACGGCGATGTCCTCGCTGTGCGCCTTCGCCGGATCGGCCAATGCTCAGGCGTTTTATCTTCAGGAACAATCGGCGCGCGCGGCAGGACGCGCATTCTCGGGTGAAGGTGCCGACACCGGCTCTTCCTCGCTATGGTGGAACCCGGCATCGATCGCCGGAATTGACGGCATTCAGGCGAATGTCAGCGCCAGCCTGATCCTGCCCGACGGCGAGATTCGTAACAACGGTACGGCGATCGTTCGCCCTGGTCAGGCGGCAGCCCCGGTGGGCGGCTATCCGGTTGCCACCAACCCGATCGAATCGGGTGCGCTGCCTTCGGGATCAGTCGCGGTGCCGATCGGCGACCGGCTGGCGGTCGGGCTGACCTTTGCGTCGCCCTACAGCTTCACCACCGATTACGATTCGGGCGCATGGGTCCGTTACAGCGCGGATCGCACGCGGCTGCGCACCTATGACATTCAGCCCTCGATCGCCTTTGCGGTGACGCCATGGCTGCGTATCGGCGGTGCCGCGAATATCGAATATGCCGAAGCGACGCTGACCAATGCGCTGCCCAATCTTTCGCCGGCTCTGCCCGATGGCCTGCAATCGCTGAGCGGCGACGGCTGGGATGTGGGCTGGAGCGCGGGCGCACAGGCCGATGCCGGGCCGGTCACGGTGGGCCTCAGCTACAAATCGAAGATCGAGCATGATCTGAAGGGCGAATTGAACGTCTCCGGCCTGCTCGGCCCGCTGGCGGCGCAGAATCGCAGCCTGTCCGATGTTCATGCGACCTATTCGACGCCCTGGCAGGCGATCGGCAGCGTTCGCTATGCAGCGACGAACAATCTGACGCTGAACGCGCAGGTCATCCGCTATGGCTGGAGCGAGTTCGACGCGATCCGGCTCGGCGATCCGGTGAACACTGCGATCCCTGAAGATTACAAGAATAGCTGGAGCTATGCTGGCGGCTTCGACCTCAAGGTCGATCCGAAGCTGACGCTTCGCGCAGGCGTGCAATATGCTGAAACGCCGATCCGCAACGATTATCGCGATGCGCGCGTGCCGGATTCGGATCGCTGGAATTTCGCAACCGGCGCCAGCGTTCAGGTATCCAAAGCGTTCGCGGTCGACGTCGCGGCCAATTATATCCGCTTCAAGGATGCGCCGATCACCAAACCGGCAGGTGCATATGTCGGCACGCCTGCCCAGACCCTGGTGGGCATGAACGGCGAGCTGAACGACGCAAGCGCAGTCGTACTGTCGCTGGGCGGCCGGTTGAGCTTCTGATCGCGTATGGCGGTGCGGAGCAGGGGCTCGCCTCTGCTCCGCACCCACCACGAAACCACATAAAGAAAAAGGCCCGCCGGAACCGATCCGGCGGGCCTTTTCGTGTCGCCTGAAGGGGCGCTGCCTTACTTGGCAGCGCTGTCCTTTGCGGGGCGCGGATCGCGGCGCTCGGCGATGCGAGCGGCCTTACCGGTGCGGCCACGCAGATAATAGAGCTTGGCACGACGAACGACGCCCTTGCGGACGACTTCGATCGAATCGACGCTGGGCGAATAAAGCGGGAAAACGCGCTCAACGCCTTCGCCGAACGAAATCTTGCGGACGGTGAAGCTGCTGCCCATGCCGCGATTGGTGCGCGCGATGCACACGCCTTCGAAATTCTGAACGCGGCTACGGTCGCCTTCAACGATGTTCACGCCGACGCGCAGCGTGTCACCCGCGCGGAAATCGGGGATCGACTTCGCCTCTTTGAACTTGGCGATCTGTTCAGCTTCGATGGTCTCGATGAGGTTCATCTCATTCTTCCTTCGTCTGTTGCCGCGCACCAGAGGGAGGCTGAACCCGAGCGCCACTGTAGCGCTCCCAAAGGTCCGGCCTCCTTAGCCGTGTATCATCCTCCGCCCGTGCTTTACGCCAGGCGGCGATCTTCGCATGATCCCCCGATCGCAGCACTTCGGGGATCGCGCGCCCTTCCCACAATTGCGGTCGGGTATATTGCGGATATTCGAGCAGCCCCGTTTCGAAGCTCTCGTCCATACCGCTCGAAGCCGCGCCCATTACGCCGGGAAGCAGCCGAATGCAAGCGTCAAGCGTCACCAGCGCTGCGATTTCGCCGCCCGACAGGATGTAATCGCCGATCGATACCGGTTCGATATCGCGTGCTTCGAAAATCCGCTCGTCAAAGCCTTCGAACCGGCCACACAATATCGCAACGCCCGGCCCCCCGGCGATTTCGCGAACCCGCTGCTGGCTGAGCGGACGTCCGCGCGGCGTCATGGCAAGGACGGGCACGCCCGGAGCGACGCTATCGACAGCTGCTGCCAATATATCAGGGCGCAGCACCATGCCGGCTCCGCCGCCTGCGGGCGTATCATCGACGCTGCGATGTTTATCCGTCGCGAAGTCGCGCATCTGCACGGCGTTCAGCGACCATTTCCCCTCGGCCAGCGCGCGCCCGGCAAGCGATACGCCCAGCGGTCCGGGAAACATTTCGGGGTATAGCGTAAGAATGGTCGCAGCGAAGGTCATGCGCGCGTCTGTTCCTGCCCTAAGCCGATATGGCAAGCAAAAGCTGGTTCTCCGTTCTTTTCGCAGATCACCATGCGACCGCTTTGTTGCAGGTGCGTTGTGCGATCAGAATTCACAGGAAAGGCACCCGCCATGCATGTCGAACCCCGGCTTCCGCTGCTCACCCCCGATCAGCTGACCGACAAGCAAAAGCCGCTTTATGAGGATATGAAACAGGGCATCGCGTCCGATTTCAATGCGTTCATGACGATGGACGACAATGGCGCGCTGTTGGGACCGTGGAACCCCTGGCTGCACGATCCCGAAATCGGCGGCGCGATCTGGAACCTGACCAAGGTGATGACGGCGCAGGCAAAGCTCGACGATCATGTCCGGCAGGTCGTCATTCTGGTCGTCGGCGCACATTTCGATGCCGCGTATGAGCTGTACGCGCATGTTGCGGTGGCGGAGAAAGACGGCATGTCCGATGCGCGGCTCGCCAGCCTGTGTTCGGGGATCAAGCCCGCCGACCTGAGCGAGGACGAGAGCATCGGCTATGACGTCGCCTATGCGCTCGTAAACGGCGGCACCCTGCCCCGCCCGGCATGGGACCTCGCCGTGAAGCATTTCGGCCTGCACGGCGCGACCGAGCTGGTCTATCTGGTCGGCCTCTATTGCATGGTATCGACGACGCTGAACGGCTTTGCGGTGCAGGTGCCGGAACCCGACGAGACCTGACCGTATGAGCGACTGCATCATCATCGGCGCGGGTCCCGCCGGCCTTACCGCCGCCATCTATCTCGCCCGGTTCCATCTTTCGATCCGACTGTTCGATTGCGGGAGCAGCCGCGCCGCGCTGATCCCGCGAACGCATAACCATGCGGGATTTCCGGGCGGGATTGCGGGGACCGAGCTGCTGGCGCGGATGCGGCGACAGGCGGCGGATTTCGGAGCGGAGCGGATCGAGGGCGAGGTCGGGCGGATCGTGCCGCTGGAAGATGGCGATTTTACCGTCCATGTCGCTGCCGAGGAATATCGCGCGCGCAGCGTGTTGCTGGCCACCGGCGTGGTCAATCACCGCCCCCCAATGCCCGATGCATTGCATGACGAAGCGCTGCGCCGGGGTCTGCTGCGCTATTGTCCGGTCTGCGACGGCTATGAAGTCACTGACAAGCGCGTCGGGGTCGTCGGAACCGGCGATCATGGCATGCGCGAGGCGCTGTTCGTGCGCGGCTTTACCGGCGATGTCACGCTGATTGCGCCCGCAGGCGATCATACCCTGTCCGACGCATGTATTGCCGAGCTCGATTCGGCCGGGATTGCACGGATCGCCGGGCCGTGCAGCGGATGGAGAATCGAGGGCGAGCGCATTGTACTCGACACCGCAGCGGGCAGGATGACGTTCGACAGCATCTATCCGGCGCTGGGTTCGACGATCCGTTCGCAACTGGCGGTCGCGGCGGGCGCGCGTGCTTCCGAGCAAGGATGTCTGGAGGTCGATTCGCATCAACGCACCTCGATCCCCGGCCTGTATGCGGCGGGCGATGTGGTCCTCGGCCTCGACCAGATCAGCCATGCCATGGGCGAAGCAGGCGTTGCAGCAACGACGATCCGCAACGATCTGAGCCTGCGCCGCCCCCTTCGTCGCACGGCGGTGACGGAGGCGATATAAGCGGTATAGAGGCGTGATGATCTTAGCCTCCCGACGCCTCGCCCTCGCCGCCGCGCTTTGCCTGCCGGCCCTGTCCTCACCTGCTGTTGCTCAGCAGCGGGCGCCGGACGCGCTCGCCGACATTGCCCGATGGGCCGGTGCGCGAGCGCAGCAGTCGCTGGACGATCCTGCGCTTTCCCGCCCGCTCGACCGGGACGAAGCGGTTCGCGCCGTCGCGCTGCTGAGCGCTGCCCGGATGCGGGCGATCACCGCTGACATGGCGACGGCAATGGCGGCGAAGCAGATCGTGCGCGGCGACAAGGTGATGCAATGGCAGAGCAAGCGCTTCGGCAATGCAGCGCCGGGCCATCGCAGCCTGTGGATTTCGATGCATGGCGGCGGCAATGCAGAACCGGCGGTCAATGACCAGCAATGGCGCAACCAGATCGGCCTCTATCAGCCGGCGGAGGGCATCTATCTCGCCCCGCGCGCGCCCACCGATACGTGGAATCTGTGGCATGAGGGGCATATCGACCCGATGTTTCAGCAGCTGATCGACATGCAGGTCGCGATGAACGGCGTCGATCCGAACCGGGTCTATCTGATGGGCTATTCGGCGGGCGGCGACGGCGTGTGGCAGCTTGCCCCGCGCATGGCGGATCGCTTTGCCGCCGCAGCGATGATGGCGGGGCATCCCAATGACGCATCGCTGCTCGGCCTGCGCAACCTTCCGTTCGCGATCTTTATGGGCGGCGCGGATTCTGCCTATGACCGCAACAAAATCGCTGCTGAGAAAACAGCGGAGCTTGACCGGCTGCACGCTGCCGATCCCGGCGGCTATGTCCATATGTCGCGTATCTATCCGGGACTGCCGCACTGGATGGATCATAAGGATGCAGAGGCTTTGCCATGGATGGCTGGCTTCACGCGCAATGCATGGCCTAAGCGGATCGTGTGGGTGCAGGACGATGTGACGCATGACCGGTTTTACTGGCTGGAAATTCCCGATGCTGCTTCGGCACAGCAAGGCGACCGGATCGATGCATCGGTCGACGGCCAAACGATCGCGCTGTCGGGCGCGGTGCCAAGGGGCATGACGCTTCGCCTGTCGGACCGGCTGATCGACCTCGATCGTCCGGTTCGCGTCATCGTGAACGACAAACCGGTCTTTTCGGGCAAGGTCTCCCGGACAGGCCGCGCGATTCAGCAGTCGCTGCTTGAACGAATGGACCCGCAATCCGCCGCGACTGCGATGTTGACGCTCGATTAAGGCGAACCGGCAATAATATCAGGGCGCAGCGAGCCGAACCTGTAGCGCCATCGTCACTGCGAGCCGCGACATGGCGCAGCGCTACAGATTAGCGCACATATTCACTGGAGCGCTGCGATCCTCGCGATGACGATCCGGTGAACGAGTCACGCTCGCCGCAAGGTGATATAAGAGATTGACCGTGGATGCCGGAACATGTCCGGCATGACGAGATAAGTCGTCAGCCCTCGGCGAAGGCGGCGGAGACGATCAGGCGGTCTTCGTTCCAGTCGGGGACCGCTTCATCGCGCATCGGCACCATGAAGCGCTTGCCGTTCGGGCGTTCGATTTCGATCACATCGCCCGCGCCGAAATCCTCGATCGCGACGACGGTGCCGATCGACATGCCGTCTTCGTCGATCACCGGAAGTCCGAGCAGATCGACATGATAATATTCGCCCTCCTCCAGCGGAGGCAGAGCGGAACGCGGGACCGTTAATTCAGTGCCGCGCAGTTTTTCGGCAGCGCTGCGATCCGCCACTTCGGCGAAGCGAGCGATCATGCCGTTGGTCCCGTCACGCAGTTTTTTCAGCGTGAGCGTTCCGTTGTTGAAGGATTTGTGCGCGCCAAGATCTTCGGCAAAGACCTTCAGGCGAACCTCACCCGCCACGCCGTGCGCGCCGATAGCGACGGCCAGCGTGACCGGGCGGTCCTGCCGCTTTGAAGCGGCGGGGGGAGGATTGGTTTCTGACGACATGTCTCACGTCCTCCCCTGCCCCCGTCCACATTCATGCGCCCGGGGTGCCGGAAAGCAATCAGCCTTCGGTCGATTCCTCGGCGGCGGCTTCTTCAGCAGCCGGTTCCTCGGCGGGAGCGGCCTTCGCCTCGGCAGCAGCCTCTTCAGCCGCCTTCGCCTTTTCGGCGCGCTCTTCAGCGCGTTCCTTGGCCTTTTCGCCCGGCTCTGCCTTGTTCGGGTTGTTGCGGGCAGCGCGTTCCTTCACGCCCGCAGCGTCGAGGAAGCGAGCGACGCGATCGGTCGGCTGCGCACCGACGCTCAGCCAGTGCTTGGCGCGATCGGTGTCGATTTCGACGCGCTTCTCGTCATCCTTGGCGAGGAGCGGGTTATAGGTACCGATCTTCTCGATGAAGCGGCCGTCGCGCGGGCTGCGCACATCGGCGATCACGATCCGGTAATAGGGACGCTTCTTCGATCCGCCCCGCGACAAACGCATGCTGAGTGCCATTTTCTAACGTCTTCCTTCTTCTTCAATTCCTCACCCCGGCAACCGGCCGGGGATCGTCCGTCTTTCCAAAGCCGATCCGGGTCGGAGCGGCGGCTATTTATTCTTTTTGAGCATGTCCTCAAAACCGGGGGGAAGCTGCGGCATATCGCCCTTCCCATTGGGCAGGCCGGGAATGCCTTCCATGCCGCGCATCGCATCGCCAAGCTGCTGACCGCCAAGCGCATTGCCCAGACCGCCCATGCCGCCGCCGGCACCCGCCTTGCCCAGCATCGCCATCATGCCCTTGATACCGCCCATCTTTTTGATCTTCTTCATGGCGGTCTGCATCTCCTGATGCATTTTCAGCAGGCGATTGACGTCCTGAACCGTGGTGCCCGATCCCTTCGCCACGCGAATCTTGCGCTTGGCGTTGAGCAAAGCGGGCTTTTCGCGCTCGGTCGGGGTCATCGACGTGATCATCGCGTCCATGCGAAGGAGCAGCCGCTCATCGACCGCGCCCGACGCCATTGCTGCCTGCGCCTTTTTCAGGCCGGGCATCATCCCCGCAATCCCGCCGATCCCGCCCATACGGCGCATCTGCTGAAGCTGCGCGCGCAGGTCGTTCATGTCGAACTTGCCCTTGGCAAGGCGGCTCGCCATGCGCTCGGCATCTTCCTGCTCGATCGTCGCAGCGGCCTTTTCGACCAGGCTGACGACATCGCCCATGCCCAGGATTCGGCCCGCGACGCGCTTGGGGTGGAAGGCCTCCAGCGCGTCGAGCTTTTCGCCCATACCGGCGAATTTGATCGGCTTGCCCGTGACCGAGCGCATCGAAAGCGCAGCACCGCCGCGCGCATCGCCGTCCATCCTGGTCAGGATCACGCCGGTCAGCGGCACCTGCTCGGAGAAGCTGGTCGCGACATTTACCGCGTCCTGACCGGTGAGCGAATCGACGACGAGCAGGATTTCAGCCGGCTTGGCGATATCCGCGACTGCCTTCATCTCGTCCATCAGCGCCTGATCGACGTGCAAACGGCCTGCGGTGTCGAGCAGCAGGACGTCATGCCCCTGCAGCTTCGCCGATTGCAGCGCGCGGCGCGCAATATCGACCGGCTGCTGCCCCTGCACGATCGGCAGGGTCGCGACCTCAGCCTGCTGGCCCAGAACCGCAAGCTGTTCCTGCGCCGCCGGACGATTAACGTCGAGCGAGGCCATCATGACCTTTTTACGCTCCGTGCCCGACAGCCGCTTTGCGAGCTTCGCCGTGGTGGTCGTCTTGCCCGACCCCTGAAGTCCGACCAGCATGATGACGGCGGGCGGCGAAACGTTGATTTCCAGCTCGGCCGTGTCCGGCCCCAGCATGGCGATCAGCTCGTCATTGACGATCTTCACGACCTGCTGACCCGGCGTTACCGAGCGCAGCACATCCTGACCGATCGCCTTTTCAGTGACGTCGTCGACGAATTTGCGCGCAACCGGAAGCGCCACATCGGCTTCGAGCAGCGCGACGCGCACTTCGCGCATAGCGGTGCGGACATCGGCCTCAGTCAGCGCGCCACGCCCGCGCAGCCGGTCGAATACGCCGCCTAACCTGTCGCTAAGACTATCGAACATGCTCACTCCCATCACGGCCGTATCCGGTGAAACGCAAAACACGCCGGCGGACGAAACCTCGTCGGCCGGCGTACCCCATGGGGCCGCAATCGCATCTCGCTCCGGTGGAACGGTGACAGCCGCTTAGCGCAAGTCGCGGCAACAGGCAAGCATTACCGCGGGTTAACGAATCCTAAATCTCTTTACCCGATAACTACCTATCACCTCTGAAAGACCCGCGATGACGCAGGATGTTGATAACGCGACGCCGTCCGCGCCCGGACCGGGCGAGTATGACCTGCTTAACGGCAGCATCAGTATCGGCGCGATTCTGTTGCTGGTCTTTACGGGGAGCACGCTGTTACTGGCCATGCTCGATTATTATTTCGAGGGCAGCATATCCGCAGCGATCGTTGCGGTAATCGCATGTATCGCCAATATCGCAGTCATCGCCTGGATGTGGCGGCGGCATCGCACGCGTTCGGCGGCCGGCGCTGCGCACGAAGCGCGGACGAGCGGACCTGCGCCCCGCGATGCGCTCACCGGCCTTCTCAACCGGGACAGCCTGATCGAGCAGGGCGCCGCGCTGATCGCCGACGCCGGGCGAAAGCATCATCTGACATTGCTGCTGATGTTTGACCTCGACCATTTCAAGACGGTCAACGACATGCACGGCCATGCGGTGGGCGATGCGCTGCTGAAACTCGCCGCGATCGAGATCGCAGAAATCGTACCCGCGGGCTCCCTGACCGCGCGGGTCGGCGGCGATCGATTCGCGTGCGCTTTTGCGGTCGACGCTGCGCATATCGATCTGGTCGAACGAATCGCCGAGCGGCTGATCGCCAGCATGGCGCGCCCTTTCGAGATTGCGGATGCGCATTGCGAGATTTCCTGTTCGCTGGGCATCGCCCGCTCGGACGAATCGGGAAGCGATATCACGGCGCTGATCCGATCGGCCGAGATTGCCACGCGCGCCGCAAAGCGCGGCGGCGGCAATCAGGTCGCGTGGTTCCGGTCCGGCATGGAGCAGGAACTGACGATTCGAAGCGAACTGGAAAGCGGAATCCGTGCCGCCATTCCGCGCGGCGAGATCGTCCCCTATTTCGAGCCGCAGGTAAATCTGCGCGACCGCAAGCTCACCGGCTTTGAAGTGCTGGCGCGCTGGGAACATCCTGCCCGCGGGCTTGTCACGCCCGACCAGTTCATCAAAATCGCCGAGGAAAGCGGACTGATCGGCGAATTGTCGCTCAGCCTCATGCGTCAGGCCTTTACCGCTGCCCGCGACTGGAGCGGCGACCTGACCCTGTCGGTCAATATCTCGCCCTGGCAGCTGCGCGATGCATGGTTCGCGCAAAAAATCATCCGACTGCTCACCGAAACCGGCTTTCCGGCGCAGCGGCTGGAGATCGAGATTACCGAGAGCGCGCTGTTCGACAATCTTGCGCTGGCGCAGTCGACGCTCAACAGCCTGAAGCATCAGGGGGTCGGGATCGTACTGGACGATTTCGGAACCGGATTTTCCAGCCTCGCGCATCTGCGTGCGCTGCCGTTCGACCGGATCAAGATCGATCGCAGCTTTGTCGCGTCGATGAACGATCACCCCGACAGCGCTGCGCTGGTCAATGCGATTGCGCGGATGGGCGACAGCCTGAACCTTCCGGTCATTGCCGAGGGCGTGGAGAATGAGGTGCTGGAAAACCGGCTGCGCGCCATCGGAATCGCCCGGGCGCAGGGCTGGGTCTATGGCAAGCCGTTATCGATTGCCGGTGCGCGGCGCATGCTGGCCGAACGGCGCATGCTGGCACCGGAGGGCCATCAGATCGACACCGGCCCCGCGCTTGTCTTCAGCGCTACCATCCAGCGTCTGGTCGGCTGAGATAGTCGCGCTCTTCGGGCGTGGATTCGCGCCCGAGCGCGGCATTTCGGCCGGGGAAGCGACCGAAGCGCTGAATCACGTCGCGATGCGCGCGTGCAAAGGCGATGACTTCTTCATCGCCAAGCGATTCGAACATCCGCACGCTCTCCGCCTGCACCCCGGCATCTTCGGCGTGCATCAGCGGCATATAGAGAAATTGCCGCTGCCGGGGCGTCATTGCATTGTCCCAGCCCCGGCCGATCGCATGGCGGGCAAGTTCGAGCGCGAGCGAATCGGCGGCAAAGGCGGCTGACTGACCGCGATAGATGTTGCGCGAAAACTGATCGAGCACGATGATCGCGGCGAGGATGCTGTCGGGCCAATCGCGCCATGCCACCGCGCCGGAGGAAAGCAGCGCCGCGCGCAGCTGCGAAAAGCGCGCCGCGATCCGCGCATCGAGTTCGGCATCCTTCGTGAAATGCTGTTCATCCGAAAGCTCGTTGAACCAGAAATCCAGAACCGTACGCGCCGCCGCGTGGACTTCGTCCGCCGCCATCCCTAGATCGTGGCCCATGATTTCGTGCATTCAACCTCCTGGCCGGTAATGGCCGACATTATCAGCCTAGGCTGCAGATTGAACATCGCCGAAAGCGAAACGATCCGCGCGATGCTCGGCAATCGCGATACGGTGGTCGTGAACAGCTGCGCCGTCACCAACGAGGCGGTACGCCGCACGCGTCAGGCGATCCGCCGCGCCCGGCGCGACCGTCCCGATAGCGAGATCGTCGTCACCGGCTGTGCTGCGCAGATCGACGCCGATTCGTTCGCGACCATGCCCGAGGTGAACCGGGTGATCGGCAATGCCGACAAGCTGCTCCCCGCTGCGTGGGCAAGCGAGGAAGCGGTGGTGGTGAGCGACATCATGCGAGTCGCCGAAACCGCGCCGCACCTCGCCGCCAGCTTTTCCGAACATGCCCGCGCCTTTGTCGAAGTGCAGAATGGCTGCGATCATCGCTGCACCTTTTGCGCGATTCCCTATGGCCGGGGAAATAGCCGCTCGGTCCCGGCGGGAAGCGTGATCGAGCGGATTGCGGGGCTGGTCGATGCCGGGCATCGCGAAGTCGTGCTGACCGGCGTCGATCTTACCAGCTATGGCCCCGACCTGCCGGGGACGCCGACTTTGGGGCAGCTGGTCGAGCGTATCCTGCGCCATGTGCCAAAGCTGGAGCGGCTGCGCCTGTCTTCGCTCGATTCGATCGAGATTGACGACCGGCTGTTCAGCCTGATTACCGGTGAGGCGCGCATTCTGCCGCATGTGCATCTCTCGCTTCAGGCGGGCGATGACATGATCCTCAAGCGCATGAAGCGCCGCCATTCGCGCGCTGAGGCAGTGCGGATCGTCGAGCGGCTGAAGGCAGCGCGCCCTGACATTGCCATCGGCGCCGATCTGATCGCCGGATTCCCGACCGAGACCGAAGACATGGCAGCGAATACACGAGCGCTGATCGCCGATTGCGACATCGTCCATGCGCATATCTTCCCCTTTTCCCCGCGCGAGGGCACGCCCGCCGCGCGGATGCCGCAACTCGACCGGGCGCTGATCAAGAATCGCGCGGCGCGGCTGCGCGAGGTAGCGGCGGCGCATCGCGATGCCTGGCTCAACAGCCAGATCGGCAGCCGCCGGCGCATCCTGATCGAACGACCCGGCGAGCGTGGCCATGCCGGCAATTTCGCCGAGATACGCCTGCCCCAACCAGAAAGAATCGGAGACATTGTGGAGGTAACCATCACCGACGCGAAGGACGGGATGCTGATCGGAACGCGGGCATGAGCAACGGCAGCTGGCATGACCGCTTGCTGAGCGGTTTCAAGCGCACATCGGACCGGCTGACCGGCAATCTGGTCGGTTTGTCGGCGGCGCGGCTCGACGAAGAGACGCTCGACGAGATCGAGGAAGCGCTGATCGCGTCGGATCTTGGGCCGGAAATGGCGGGGCGCGTGCGCAAGCGGCTCGCCGCGGGGCAATATGAGCGCAATATGGAAGAGCTGGGCATCCGGCTCGTCGTTGCCGAAGAGGTCGAAAAGACGCTTGCTCAGGTCGCGAAACCACTCGAAATCGAAGCATTTCCCCGGCCGCAGGTGATTCTGGTCATCGGGGTCAACGGATCGGGCAAGACGACGACCATCGCCAAACTCGCGCATCTGTTCCAGGAACAGGATTATGCCGTGATGGTCGCGGCGGGCGACACGTTCCGCGCCGCCGCGATCGGCCAGCTAAAGACCTGGGCCGAGCGAATCGGCGTTCCGATCGTTGCCGGGCCGGAGGGCGGCGATGCGGCGGGGATCGTCTATGACGCAGTCAAAAAGGCGACCGAGATCGGCACCGATGTGCTGATCGTCGATACTGCCGGGCGGTTGCAGAACAAGCGCGAGCTGATGGACGAACTCGCCAAGATCCGGCGCGTTCTGGGCCGCCTCAACCCGGAAGCTCCGCACGATGTCGTGCTGGTGCTTGATGCGACGACGGGGCAGAATGCGCTCAGCCAGATCGAAGTGTTCAAAGAGGTGGCGGGCGTCACCGGCCTTGTCATGACGAAGCTCGACGGCACCGCGCGCGGCGGCGTGCTGGTCAATGCGGCGGAGAAATACGGCCTTCCCATCCATGCGATCGGCGTGGGCGAACAGGTCGACGACCTGCGCCCGTTCGATGCCAATGAAGTCGCGCGGATCATCGCCGGGGTCGAGGAGCTGAACCGATGAACGCACCCGCCAGAAACAATTCGCCCGCGCTGCGCATGGCGGTGGATTTCGGGCCGCTCGCGGTCTTCTTCCTCGTCAACACGCTGATGGGCGGGCCGCAGCTTGCGCGCGTCATGACGGCGACGGCAGCGTTCATGGTGTCGATCGTCGTGGCGATGCTGGTGTCACGATGGAAGACCGGCACGATCTCCCCGATGCTGTGGATGTCGGGCGTGCTGGTGCTCGTGTTCGGCAGCCTGACGCTCTATTTCCACGACGAGACCTTCATCAAGGTGAAGCCGACCATCGTCTATGCGATGTTTGCGGCGATCCTCGGCTTCGGGCTCGCGACCGGGCGTCCGCTGCTGCAACAGATGCTGGAAACCGCCTATCCGGGTTTGAACGAAACCGGATGGCGCAAGCTGACGATCAACTGGACTATCTTCTTTGTCTTCATGGCGGTGCTGAACGAACTCGTCTGGCGCAATACGAGCTGGAGCTTCTGGGTCGGGTTCAAGCTATGGGGCGCGGTGCCGCTGACGCTGATCTTCGCCGCCGCGAACATCCCGATGCTGTTGAAGCACGGCCTTTCGGTGGACAAGAAAGACGATCCGCCGCTCCCGCCCGAGGGGTGACACGCCGGGGGAGCGAGGGTGAACCGCTGACCGGATCGTCATCGCGAGGAGCATAGCGACGAAGCGGTCCAGCGATGCGGGGATGTAGCCTGTGGATCGCCGCGCCCCTGCGGGGCTCGCAAGAACCATCTTGCGTCGGGTCAGGCGCTTCTCGATTTCGCTCGAAGCGAACGGAGGGTGCGGTGCGACCGGTAAAGGCCCACTGCGACGCAAAAAAGGGCGCCGGAAGCACCGGCGCCCTTCTGGTATCAGCGATATAGAGCCGGATCAGCCCTGATCGGCGCGCGATACGCCTTCGCCGTCGATATTCTGCGCAACGAAATCCCAGTTGATGATCTTCGTCACATTGTCGAGATAATCGGGCCGCGCATTGCGGTAATCGATATAATAAGCATGCTCCCACACATCGATGGTCAGCAGCGGCTTCATGCCTTCATAGGCGACCGGCGTATCGGCATCGTGCAGCGACGTTACTTTCAGCTTGCCGCCGTCGAGCACCAGCCAGCCCCAGCCGCTGGCGAAATGGCCCGAGGATTCCTCGACCAGCTTCTTCACCAGATCGTCGGCCGAGCCGAACTCTTCCTTGATCATATCGGCGAGCTTGCCGCCGGGGGCTGCCGAATTGGGCGTCAGGCACTGCCAGAAAAAGCTGTGGTTCCAGATCTGCGCCGAATTGTTGAACAGGCCCTGATTGCCCTTCGCCTTGGCCTGCCTGATCACTTCGGAAAGCTTCGCGCCTTCAAGGCCGTTGTCGGCAAGCGCGTCGTTGGTCTTCTTCACATAGGCGGCGTGGTGCTTGCCATGGTGAAAATCCAGCGTTTCTGCCGACATATGCGGGGCGAGTGCGTCCTTGGCATAAGGCAGTTCGGGTAGTTCAAAGGCCATGTGGCTCCTCCGTTTTCGCAAAAATTCGTGGGCTCGTCTGCCCAACGCATGAGACAGGCCAAGTTCCTCACATTTTTTCATTCATGACGCAAAAGAAACGATTTTATCGCGCTGATCGATTTTATCGTTGATCGAGCAATTCGTGGCGCTTCAGGGCGTGGCGAAGCTGATCGTAGCTAAGGCCCAACGCCTCCGCCGTCGCGCGCTGGTTGAAGCGATTCTCCTCCAGCGCATTGGCGAGGATCGTACGTTCGAACTGCGCCACCCGACTCTTGAAATCGCGCGCCTGCGGTTCGAATGATTTCAGCGCCGCTTCGGACGGCGGGGGCGGGGGAGGCGCAGGCCGTGCGCTCTCAGCCGAACTGGTCGGCATGGGCGTCGGGCGATAGGGCGATTCGAAGGGATCGATCTCGATCCGGTCGACCGGCCCTTCCCGCTCCCAGCGATAGACGGCACGCTCGACCACATTGCGCAGCTCGCGGACATTGCCGGGCCAGCGATGATTGCACAGCGCGTCGGTCGCTTCCGGTCCGAAGCCCGGCCAGTCGGGCCAGCCGATCTCCGCCGCCATGCGCCGCGCGAAATAATCGGCGAGGATCATGATATCCTCTTTACGCGCGCGCAGCGGCGGCAAAGTGACGACTTCGAACGACAACCGGTCGAGCAGATCGGCGCGAAACGTACCGCGCTCCACCCGGTCGGGAAGATGCTCGTTCGTCGCCGCGACGATGCGCACATCGGTACGGATCGGGCGCGACGCGCCGATGCGGGTAACCTCGCCATATTCGACCGCGCGCAGCAGCCGCTCCTGCGCTCCCATCGACAGCGTGCCGAGTTCGTCGAGGAACAGCGTGCCGCCGTCCGCTTCCTCGAACCGCCCTGCCCGCGCTTTGGTCGCACCGGTAAAGGCGCCCGCTTCATGCCCGAACAGCTCGGCCTCGATCAGCGTTTCGGGAAGCGCGGCGCAGTTCATGACGACGAGAGGCTGGTCCCAGCGCGGACTGAGGCGGTGGAGACGCTCGGCGACCAGCTCCTTGCCCGTGCCGCGCTCGCCGATCACCAGCACCGGACGGTCGAGCGCAGCCGCGCGACTGGCGCGTTCGAGCACGTCCAGAAACGCCGAAGACTGCCCGATGACCTGTACCGCTCGTTCCATGGCGAGCATCTGGCGTAATTTCCCAACTATTGGCAAGCGCTAACATGCCAATCGTGCAAAGTCGCCAGGGCAAAAATCCATAACATATTGTTTTACAATCGTTTTTATAAACTGGCACGCCTCCTGCAATGCATCAGACATCACCGCAACAGGGTGGTGAACATTCCGATGGTTCAGGGAGGACCGGACAATGAATAGCATGATTGCAAAAGCAGCTCGCTCCGCTTCCAGCCTGGCGCTGGCAGGCATTCTCGGCACCGCGCTCGTTGCCGGTGCAGTATCGCCGGCATCGGCGGGCATCGTGAAGCAGGATAATTGGGAGACGGCGGTATCCCATCGCCTCAGCAACAATATCCGTCCGATGACGTCGATTGTCGGTCAGCCGTTCATGCAGAGCGCAGCGATCGTCGCAGCGCATTTCGACGCCGATGGTAATTTCATCGGTGCAACTCTGGAAAAGAGCGCGGGCAACAAGGTGCTCGATCGCGAAGCGGTTCGTGCTGTGAAAGCGGTGAAATATCCCGCCCTTCCGGCCAGGATGGCAGGAAAGCCGGTGACGGTCCCGATGGAAGTGCTGTTTTCCAACACGCTGCGCAAACAGGACCGCATCAAGCTGCGCGCCACCTCGTACGAGATCGCGCAGAAATATAACAGCGACACGATGGTCGCCAGCGCTGCGACCAAATGATCGCGACCGACCTTGCCGGGGCGTGATTGGACTATCGCACCCCGGCAGGATGGTTCAAATATTAGTGACGATATGAAGGAGTAGAATTGCCATGGGTATCTTTTCACGAACCCGGGACATCATCGCCGCCAATGTCACCGACTTGCTGGACAAGGCGGAAGACCCGGCGAAGATGATCCGCATGATCATCCTCGAAATGGAGGAAACGCTGGTCGAGGTTCGTGCGTCAGCCGCGCGGACGATCGCTGATCAGAAGGAAATGCGCCGCCATATCTCGAAGCTGGAAAAGCTTCAGGAAAGCTGGACCGAAAAGGCCGAGCTGGCGCTTTCGAAGGATCGCGAGGATCTGGCCAAGGCAGCGTTGATCGAGCGTCAGAAAGCGGCCGACATGGTCGAGCAGCTGAATGAAGAAATCACCGTGCTCGACGATGCACTGAAAAGCTCGGAAGCGGATATCGCAAAGCTTCAGGCGAAGCTGCGTGAGGCACGCACCCGCCAGAATTCGATCGTCACCCGTCTGGAGTCGGCGAACAACCGTACCCGGATGCGCGAAATGTATGCCGGTTCGAAGATGCAGGACGCGTTTTCGAAGTTCGACATGATGGAAGCGCGCGTCGACATGGCCGAAGGTCGTGCAGAGGCAGCCGGTATGGGCCATCAGAAGTCGCTGGAAGAGGAAATCGCTGAACTGCGCTCCTCCGAAAAGGTCGAGGCCGAACTCGAAGCGCTGAAGCGCCGCGTGGGCAAGCAGGAGGGCTGATCCGATGGAGGACGTCTTCATGCCCATCGTCATCGTCGGGATGCTCTTTATCGGACTCCCCTGGGTGGTGATGCACTATGTGACCAAGTGGAAGCAGGCGGCGACCATTACCGGCGAGGATGAAAAGCTGCTCGACGAGCTGCATTTCACCGCCCGCCGGCTGGAAGAACGCCTTCAGACGATCGAACGCATCGTCGCAGCCGACAACCCCGATTTCCGCCCGCAGGTGCCGAGCAGCACCGATCCTCGCGAAATCGATTTTTCCCGGAGGAATTAATCATGTCCGCAAGCCGCACCAAATTCTATCTCGACAAACAAAATGGCCAATGGTCGGGCGTATGCGCAGGCATCGCCGATTATACCGGGGTCGAAGTCATCTGGGTCCGCGTCGCTGCGGTGATCCTGACGCTGGCCGGGGGCTTTCCCTGGACGCTGATCGCCTATTTCGTCGTCGCCTGGGTGGGTGAGAAAAAGCCCGTCGGCCTGTATGAGAGCGCCGAGGACGCCAAATTCTGGCAGGGCGTGCGCACCAATCCGACGCGATCGACCGCCGAGGTCCGCTCCAAATTCCGCGACATCGACCGCCGGCTTGCCGACATGGAGATGTTCTACACCAGCCGCAACACGCGCCTTGCCGATGAGATCGACAGCCTGCGCTGACATCGCCATTCGAAGGATCGAATCATGCCCCCCGGACAAACTTTCGTTCTGATGATTATCGGCATGGCGATGATCGCCGGCATCGTACGCCAGATCATCCGCGCCAAATATAATTATCATCCCGACAGCAAACGCGCGGCGCGGCGCGGTGCCGGGCAAAACCATCACGCCGACGAACTGGCCGTGACCCGCAAGATCGAATTGCTGTCGAGCGAAAATGACCGGCTGAACGGCCAGATCGCCCGACTGGAAGAGCGTCTTCGCGTCGTCGAACGGATCGTCACTGACCCTGCCGACCGCACCTCGCGCGAAATCGACGCGCTGCGCGACGCCGCCCATTAAGGAGACCGATCATGATTAGCCCGATCCTCGTGCCCTTGTTCGGAATTTCGATCCCGCTCGTCGCCCTGATCGCCAAACTGATCATCCAGCCCTGGCTGGAACATAAGCAAAAGGCGATGGAGCTTGAATCGCGAATGATCGCCGAAAAGTCCGCCCAATATGCAGCGCAGACCGAGCGGCTGGAACAGCGGGTTCGGGTGCTGGAGCGGATCGTGACCGATCGCGGCATGGATATCGCCGACGAGATCGAAAAGCTGCGCGACACGCCGCTGAACTAAGCAACAAGAACAGAAAAGCAGGGAGTTTCCGTCATGAACCCGTTTGAAATGGTGGTCGCCATCATCGTCATCGTGACCATCGGCAAGATCGTTCAGGCAAAGATACGGACACAGGCGAGCGAAGCGCCCCTGCGCGCCGCCGATAGCGAAGAGGCCCGCCATATGCAGGCCGAAATCCGCAGTCTTCGCGAACGCATCGCGGTGCTCGAACGGGTCATCACGGACAATCACAGCAGCGTCAGCCTGGAGCGCGAGATCGAGCGCCTGCGCGACGAAGGCCACCGCTGAACGCCAAATCAAGGGGACAGGATATGACCAACGATCCCAATATCTACCTGATCATGGCGGCGACCGGCCTTACCGGGCTCGCCATGATGATCACCGCAGCGCTGGTCGGCTGGAAGAGCTGGATCGCGCTCAAACAACAGGAATTATCGATTGCGCACGGCCCCGAAGCCGACGCCCCGCCCGCCTCCACCGGCGCGCGGATCGAGATCGCCGACCTGAAAGAACGCATCCGCAAGCTGGAAGCGATCGCAGCCGGGGTCGATCTGTAACGAAATTCTCAGCTTCGTCCGGCCTGACGGACGATTTGCCGCCGCCGGTGCGTCTCACTCCCGCATCGGCGGCGGTTTCATTGTGGCGCAGCCGCGCTATATCGCGGCGATGCAAAGCATCGATGACCTTCGCGACGAATATGAATTTCTCGAACCCGATGACCGCTATCGGTTGCTGATCGATCTTGGTCGGGAGCTGGAGCCGATGCCCGATGCGCTGAAGACCGATGCAACGCTGGTGCGCGGCTGTTCGGCGTCGGTATGGGTCTATCCGACCGCGAAAGAGGACGGCACGCTGCATTTCCTCGCCGACAGCAATGCAGCGATCACCAAGGGGATTATCGCCCTCGTCCTGCTAACCGTGCAGGACCGTCCGGCGAAGGAAGTGGCAAAGGCGGATATCGAGGGCGCGCTGGCGCCGTTCGACCTCAAAAACCAGCTCAGTTCGAACCGCACCCAGGGCATTCCCAATATGATCGCGCTGATCCGCGAAACCGCGGCACGCTATACCGGTTGACCGGAACCAAGCATCGCGTCGGGCGCTGATCGCCGGACAGCCGGGAGTGCCGACCATCGAACGCAGCGAGACACGCACCGGCACATCGCCATGGCGTAACTGGAAATATATATCGATCGGCCTCATCGCCTTTGTTGCAGCGATCGTGATCGGGCTGGCTGCTTTCCCATGGGGCGCGCTCGGCGGCACGATCCAAAAACGCCTGTCGCAATCGCTGGGCCGCGAGGTGACGATCGGATCGGTCGAGCGGGTTGATCATTTCTCGCTGCATCCGGTTATCGAGCTTCGCAATGTCACGATTCCTCAGCCCGAATGGGTCAAGAACACAGCGCCGATGCTGCATGTGGGGCGGATACGCATCGGCTTTGCAGCGCTGCCCGTTCTGCTGGGCAGGCAGCGGCTGGAACGCATTGAGGTCGCGGATGCGCGGGCGCTGCTGATCCGCACCAGGAACGAGCGAACCAACTGGAGCGGGCCGAAGGACAAGGGCGGAGGCGATGGCGGCGGACCGTCACTCGGCACGTTGCGCCAGTTCAGCCTGGCCGATGTGGCAATCGATTATCGCGATGCATTGCAAAACCGGCGCTTCAAGGTCCGGCTGAGCGGCAGCGCGCAGCAAGGGCTACGTATCAACGGCACCGGCGAGGTGCGTGGTAGCCCGGTGCGGATCAATGCGAGCGGCGCGCCTTTTGACCGGCTGACGAATAAGGGCCGCTGGCCGTTCGCGCTGCATATCGAGGGCAAGACCGTCAGCTTCGACATGACCGGGACCATGGCAAGGCCGCTCGATGGCGACGATCTGGAAGCCGAAGTGAAAGCGCGCGGCGCGGGGCTGGGCGATGTCGATGCGCTGATCGAAGCGGGGCTTCCCGACACGCAGCCGGTCAGGATGGCGGCGACGCTGCAGCGGCGCGGGTCGACCTGGCGGATCGAGGGGCTGGCCGGGACGGTCGGCCGCTCCGATTTCTCGGGCGAGGCGGTGATCGAGAAGCAGAATGGTCACACCCATATCGACGGACGGCTTAGCGCGAAGCGGTTCGACTTCGCCGATCTCGCCTCGGATGCGGGCAAGGCAAAGGCGGATGCGAAGACCGCGCGTATCGGCGAGCACGTCGTGCCCGATACCGCGATCGATCTTTCCAATCTCGGCGATACCGACGGGGTGCTCCGCCTTCATGCCGACCGGTTGTTATGGCCTGGATCGGAGCCGTTTCGCGGGCTGGACGGCACGCTGACGCTGAAAGACAAAACGCTCAGCGTCGATCCGCTGCGCTTCGCCATGCCGCACGGCACGCTGTCGGGACAGGCGAAGATCGTGCAGCAGGATGCAGGGCCGCGCCTGCATCTGCGGCTCGAGTTGCAGGGCGGCCGGCTATCCGATCTGTTTCCCGGTGCCGGGATCGACGCGCCGACACGCGGCAGGCTGGACCTGACCGGCACGGGAAAGACGCTGCGCGCGGCGATCGGAACCGCCGACGGGCGGCTGACGCTGGTGGCGCTGGACGGGACGCTTCCCGACAAGACCGCGCTGCTGCTGGGGCAGGATGTCGGCGGCGGCCTGTTCGCGGGCAAGAAGAAACAGGCACAGCTGCGCTGCCTGATCGCGCCTTTCACCTTTACCGACGGCACCGCCAAGACCGGCGACGTACGGATCGACACCAGCCGGGCGGTGACTCGCGCGCGCGGCACGATTCGCTTTCCCTCCGAACAGCTTAATCTCGCGCTTTACGGTGTGGCCAAACAGGATTCGACGCTACGGCTCGACGGCGCGGTGCCGGTAAAGGGCACGATAAAGTCGCCTGATATTTCCGTGCCCGAAAGCGGTGATTCGGTCGGCGATATTCTGGGTCAGATCGGCAAGAAACTGTTCGGGAAACGCGAAGAGAAAGCGGGTGATCTCAATTGCGGGGGCGAAATCGCCAAGGCGATGGATTTCTAAATCCTATCGCGGCGGATCGAATCTGAACCTGTGCAACCATCGTCATTGCGAGCCCCGCCGGGGCCGGCAATCCAGAGCCGGGGGCGCATCGCCGGACCGCTTCGTCGCTGCGCGCCTCGCGATGACGATCGGCTCAGTCAATCACGCGTAATATGACAGGATATTACCCGCCCGGCGCCAGCCCAAGCGATTGCGCCACCTCATCCAGATCGGCACCCGGCGCCACGAGCAGCCATTGGTCCATCCGCGCGGCATTGACGACGGTCACCGCATTTTTCGGACACACGCCAAGGCATTTGGTCTCGACAATGCCGACGGCCCCTTTCCGCCCCTTTTTGACGCCGAGATGTTTGCGCAGCGCCTTGGACAGCGTCTGCTTCCCTTCAGGACCGAAGCCGCCTTTCAGCTTTTTCTGGCATTTGGCGCACACCATCGCGGCATTCGCCCAGTTGGCGTTTATGCGGGTCTTCAATCGGGCTTCCACTGGCGGCGTTCCTCCGCCGATTTCAGCACGTCATAAGCAGCCTGAATAGCGTGGAAGCGCTTGGCTGCCTCCGCATCATCCGGGCGTTTGTCGGGATGGTTTGCCTTGGCCAGCCGTCGCCAGGATGCACGGACGCTCTCAAAATTGGCATCTGATTCAAGCTCCAGCACTTCAAGCGCGCGCATCTCGTCGCGCGAACGCGTGCCGTCACCGGGGCCGGCCCAGCCATAATGCGCCGAATCGGCATAACCCGCCGCTTCGCGCCGCTCATTCGCCTCGCGCTGCTTGGCCTCTTCCTCGTTCAGCCCTTCGAAGTAATTCCAGTTGCGATTATATTCCGCCGCGTGGCGTTCGCAGAAATACCAGCGTTCGGGGCTGTTGGGGGATTTCGGTGCCGGCCGGTCGCCCGGCGCTTCACAACCATGCCGGTCGCAAAGCTTTACGGTCGCCGCCTCGCGCTTGTCGCCATACGGGCGCCAGCGGGGAAAACCCCAGTCATAGGATCGGGAAGAACGTGCCATAGCTTACTGAAATAAGGATCACGCCCGCCAAAGGCCAGAGCGGGGGCCGAAAAGGCCGGTGAAAAATGCCAGAGGGCCTGTAAGCCGGGTTCTGTCCATCCCTTGCGGGACTGGGCGACCATTCCTCTAGGGCGACGCTCGCACGCCGCCTCAAGCAACCAACCCGGACGACGGGCCGGAACGCAGCCCTTATGCCGTCCCTATTCGGTCTTGCTCCCGGTGGGGTTTGCCATGCCGCGACCGTTACCGGTCCCGCGGTGCGCTCTTACCGCACCCTTTCACCGTGACCCGGTCGAAACCGGGCCGTCTGCTCTCTGTGGCACTTTCCCTGGGGTCACCCCCGCCGGGCGTTACCCGGCACCGCCGTTTCCGTGGAGCCCGGACTTTCCTCGTGGGAAGTTCCCACGCGGTCGCCCGGCCCTCTGGCAATGGGCGTACCTAATCATCGCCCTGCGGTTTGGGAAGCAGCAAAGCGAGCAAAATCGCGCGGCATTCGGCATCGATGATCCCGTCGATCAGTTCGGGGCGAAAGCGCCGCTGAAACGCCACCACAGCGGCCTGGGCATCGGTAACATCATAGCCGAACCGTTCGAGCGCCAGCATGAAGCCGCCATCGGTCCAGTGCGGATCGGCGAGATTTTTCGTCGGACGCGGCAGAGCAAGCCGCAGCCGGGCGAGCTTGCCCCACGGAAAGAACTCGCCCGGATCCTGTTTGCGGGCGGGCGCAATGTCCGAATGGCCGACAACATTGCCGCGCGTGATCTCGTACCGGTCCTTGATCTGATGCACGAGGCGGATGACTGAGGCCACCTGTTCGTCGGGAAACGGGCGATAGCCGAATTCATGCCCCGGATTGACGATTTCGATACCGATCGAGGCACTGTTGATGTCCGTGATGCCGCGCCAGTGCGACCGGCCCGCGTGCCATGCGCGCTTCGCTTCATCGACCATGCGCAGGATCGTTCCGTCTTCGGCGACCAGATAATGCGCCGAAACCTTGGCTTCGGGATCGGTCAGGCGGGCAATCGCCTCATCCCCCGTACGCATCCCGGTATAATGCAGCACGATCATCGACACGGGCAATGTCCGCTCGTCGAAATTCGGTGATGGCGTTTCGATAAATTGCATTGCGCTCGCTGGCCCGTTCCCCCGCAAATCCCGATTGATACGAACGCGCGGCGAAAGCAAGAGAAGTGGCTATGTTCGACCGGCGTCTTCCGCGGCACGGCAGTAAAAACCGCGAAACCGCTCGCTGGGCACGAGGCCCCGCGCCTGCCCGATCACGGTCTCACCGGCACCGAGGACCAGAAGCCCCTCGTTCGCCAGCACACCGGCAAGCCGGTCGAACAGCCGATGCCTTCGTTCGGGCGCGAAGTAAAAAAGCAGATTCCGGCACAGGATCAGGTCAAATTTTCCCGCCGGGCACGGATCGGACGCCAGATTATGCCTGCGAAACTGCACCTTGCGGATCAGGTCGGGGTGTGCCGTCCATTGCTCGCCGCGTTTCTCGAACCATTCCACCATGCGCCGCACCGGCATGCCGCGCTGAATTTCGAACTGGCTGAACGTCGCGGCGCGCGCGCGGTTCAGCGCCTGCGCGGACACATCGGTGGCGAGAATCTCGGGAAAGGCCGGATCATCGATCCCCATCTTTTCGGCCAGCAGAATGGCGAGCGAATATGGCTCCTGCCCGGTAGAGCAGCCCACCGACCAGATCCGCATGCGTCCGCCCGCCTCCTGCGCACGGATGCGGGCTGCCTCGGCAACCTGATCAAACACTCCTGCATCGCGGAAGAAAGAAGTTTCGTTGTTCAGTATCGCGTCGACCACCGCGTCGATCAGCACACCGTCGGCGGCGGCAACGACATGGCTGACGAATTCGTCGAGCGACGATGCGCCGCTGCCGCGCAGCAGCGGCTTCAGCGCGGTTTCGACGCGCCAGACACGGTTCGGCGCAATCTCCTGACCGGTTCGCGCCTCGACCAGCGCCGCGATGATGGCCAGCCCCTGGTCGGAAAGCCGTCGCTCGTCCGGTCGGGAGGCGGGCCGCACCGTCATGCGCCGCTCACGCTGGCGGAAAGAAAGGCGGCCATCGATACCGGTGTCATGACGGCGGTCGCATTGCCGCTCGTGGCGATGGCGCCGGGCATGCCCCATACCACCGAGCTGGCGCGGTCCTGAACCAGCACCGTTCCGCCCACTTCATACAGGTTGCGCGCGCCGTGCATCCCGTCACGGCCCATTCCGCTAAGCACAATAGCGAGCGCGCGTTCGCCATACACGCGCGTTACCGATTCGAGCATCGGATCGACCGAGGGCAAACAGCCGCTGACCGCCGGTTCCCTGCCGAGCCGGATGGCTCCTCCGTCCCGCACCTTCACGCACAGGAGATGCCCGTCGCCCGGCGCAATGATGATCCGCCCGGGACGAATACGTATATGGTCGATCGCCACATCACACGGACGCCGGGCGATGATTTCCAGCTGTGCGGCGAAGTAGCACATGAACGATGTCGGCAAATGCTGGGTGATCAGGATAGGCGTCTCGAACTCGGGGGGAAGCGCGCCCAGCAACTGCGACAGAGCGTGGATGCCGCCCGTCGAGGCTCCGATCGCCACGACATCAAAATCGGCGCGAGGTACGATCTGCGTTACCGAGCCGGACGGCGCAGGATGGCCGGGCCGTGCGGTCAGCCGAACCAGCCGCTCGTGCAATGCTTCCGAAAAGCGATTGGCGAGATTGCCCGCCGCAGGTTTCACCAGCGTATCGGCGGCGCCCAGCGCAAGCGCGCGGACCGCCGCCGCGCCGCCCTCTTCACAGGCGGTCGAGACAATGAGAATCCGGGCGCCCGCGCCCGCTTCCAAAAGGCTGGGCAACGCGGTCAACCCGTCAATCCCGGGCATTTCGATATCGAGCAGAATGATATCGACGATCGCATGGGCGAGATGGTCAAGCGCCGCAGCGACACTGGATACCGTCGCGGATACCTTAAACCCGTCGAACGATTCGACCATGCGCGTGATGATCGTACGGGCAACGACCGAATCATCCACGATCAGCACCCTAGCGGGTGCCGAAAGGCCGTTCACGGAGGAACCGGTGGCGCTACCCGCGAAATTCACGACTGCAGCCTTCAGTCTATCCCGACGATCTGAAGCTTGCTTTCGAGCGTTTCGCGATCGAACGGCTTCATCACATATTCGTCGGCTCCCGCCTCTATCGCGGCGCGGATATGCGCCATGCCGTTCTCGGTCGTGCAGAAAACGATCTTCGGCCGTTTGGGCAGGTCGGTTGCATGGAGCGCGCGCAGGAAATCCATCCCGCTCATCACCGGCATGTTCCAGTCGAGCAGCACCACGTCCGGCGGCGAGGCAATGCAGCTATCGAGCGCCTGACGGCCATCGCATGCCTCTCTTACCTCGAACCGCAAGGTTTCGAGTATGTGGCGGGCGACCTGGCGGATCACCTTTGAATCGTCGACTACCAGACAGCTCTTCATCCAAATTACCTTGTCATACGCGTATTGGAATGCCCACGTCTCGCACAGGGCCGGTAAGGAGAGCGTTAACAGACGCGCCATTATGGCTCGCTCGGACATGCCGACACGATCCCGGTCGGATCGATGATCAGCAACGGCTCGCCGTCGCGATCGACGAAACCGCGTCCCAGCTCCCGCCATTGCGGATCGAGCACGATACCGTCGGGCAGAGGCGTTGCGATGAACGGCAGCACATCCTCCACATCCTCCACGAGCACCGCATAATAATGGCCCTCAAGCCCGACGATGATCGCCCGCCCCGTCGCCTCCGCGGGTGCCCGGCCCAAAGCGGCGCAGCTGTCGATCACCGTGACAACCCGGCTGCGAATGGCGGAGATGCCGACGACATGGTCGGGGGCAAGCGGAATCGGGGTAACGTCACTAAGGTCGATGACCGATTCGACCTGATCCGAATCGATCGCAACCATCTGACCCGCGATCCGCGCGATGAGGTACAGGCCTTCCATCATCCTGCCTTTGCAACCCGGTCTTTTGCGGCATTCAGCAATGCATTGCGGTCATAGCGGAAGATGCTTCCGCTGGTTTCCGCATTGTCGCGACGGTCGGTGAGATGGATGTGGCGCGCCGGCGGCACGCCTTTCACCGCGTCGCCCTCGCGCACGATCACCATATCGGGCATTTCATCATCCAGTCTGAACGCCGTTCGATAGCCGGCGCTTTCCATGAGCGGTCCGATGAAATTGCGCATCCAGCCGTCCTCGCCACCAGCGATCAGGCACAGGGGCGCGGCATGGCGCGCGGGCACGCTTCCGCGAAACTGATCGAACAGCCAGTTGGGATCGATCATCTCCACCGGCTCGCCCTCGATCATCGCCACGCCAGCTACCGCCCCCGGTTCGCCGGGTGTAACTGCGTCGTGAACATAGACGATGTCGAACGCCTCACGGACCGCATAAGCCATTTCGCCGAGCCCGCAGTTGAGCCGCAGCAGCGCGATCTGCCCTTTGTCAGGCACATCGCCGGTCACCACCAGCGTTATCAGCGTGCCGTCCCGGTCGATGCGCAATCGCCCGCCCGACATGGAAACCGCCTCTGCCCTCGCCTTTTCGATCCGATCGACCACATCGAGCGGAATGCTGCGTTGTTGCCCGTCAAGATCGAGGAACAGCAGCAGTGGCATGCCGGGGTCCTCCGACTCCTCTTCCTCGCCTGCATCGAAAGCATTGTGAAGGCCGAAGCGCACGTCGGCCCGGGCAGCCACTCCCGCCGTGTCGAGCACGAGCATCGGCTGACCATTGTCAGGCAAGGTCTGCCCACCATACACGCCACTCGCCACCACCTGCGGCGCAGCGGGTTTGATCACCAGCTCCTCGGTATCGAACACCGTATCGACCGCCATCGCATAGCTGCCCGTACCGACACCGACGATGACAAGCATCCCGGTCGCGGTCGCCGCACGCTCTGCAATGCCAAGCAGTTCGCCGAGATGCACCAAAGGATATTTCCGGCCGCGAACGGTTGCCACATCGCCAGTGCCGAAGCGATCCACGCGGATATTTCGCCCGGCGGCATTGACGATCTCTTCGACCGACTGACGCGGAATCGCGAAGCGGTGGCTGCCCGCTCCCACCGTCACCGCAGAGATGATCGAGAGCGTCAGCGGCAGATGCAGGACGATATGCAGCCCCCGGCCCGGCGAATTTTGCAGATCGATCCTGCCGCCGATCTGGTCCACGCTCGATCGCACCACGTCCATTCCAACGCCGCGTCCCGACACGTCCGACGCTGTGTCCTTCGTGGTGAGGCCGGGTTCGAAGATCAGCGCGAGCTTCGCCCGTTCAGACAATGCGTGGAGTTGCGCCTCGCTGCGATCACCGGTGGCCGCCAGCCTGGCGATGACTCCCGCGACATCGATACCGCGCCCGTCGTCCATGATCTCGATCACGATCTGGTTGCCGGTCTGCCGTGCGGCGATGGTCAGGCGACCCGCAGCCGGTTTGCCCACGCCAAGCCGTTCATCGGGCGTTTCGATCCCATGGTCGATCGCGTTGCGGATGATGTGGACCAGCGGATCGCGCATCGCCTCGATCATCTCGCGGTCCAGTTCGACATCGGCGCCTTCGATCTGAAGCGTCACCATTTTGTCCAGCTTCGTCGCAGTGTCGCGCACGACCCTCGGCAACGCGGAGAAAAGCGCATCCAGCTTTTGCATCCGGGTGCGGGTCACCGCATCGCGCATATCCGCGACGGTGGCGGACAGGCGTTCGAGCGCTCCCTCCACCACCGGCCCGCAATCGATCTCGCGCAACTGGCGGGCAAGCTCGTTACGGGCGAGCACCATGTCGGACATGCCGCTCATCATCCGATCGAGCAGATCGACGCTCAGCCGGACGCTGCGCGCGCTGTGCCTGGCGATCGATGCGACGGCATCCGGTGCTTCGGCCGCGCCTTCCTCCAGCGCCGCGATAAGCAGATCCTCACCCGAATGATCGAGCGCATGACCACCGTCGATCGCCTCGACGATCTCCCCGATCCGGTCGACGATCCCCAGCACTGCATTGACCAGACGGGAATCGGGGATACGCGTGCCGTCGCGGACCTGCGCCAGCGCATCCTCCGCCGCATGGCTCAGCCGTTCGAGACGCGGAAGGTCGAGAAAACCGCAGCTGCCCTTGACCGTATGCACAAACCGAAAAATGGCATCGAGACGCGCGCGATCGCCCGGGGATGCCTCCCACGCGACAATTTCGCCGGAAAGCGCCTCCAGTGTCTCGCGCGTTTCGGCGACAAATTCCTGCAGCAGATCGTCCATGATTCCCCGCAACTGAGCCGCGCGATCATGCCCTGATAGGGTTAAGAGCTGGTTTACCCCGCGCGAAAAGATACGCCGAAGACGAGGATATCCGCCTCTGGCGGCGAAACCTGCAAAGTGCCGCCGCTTTGTTCGACCAATGCATGCGTCAGAAATGCCGCCGCCGCGCGCGGCGTCACCGGCAGGTCGCCCGACTGACCGAGCAGCGCTGCGCGCAATTCGCCGTCGAGCACGATTCGCGGCCCGTCGGCACGCACGCCGATCTCGATCATGTCGTCCACCGTTTCCGCAGCGATATCGAGCTGTCCGCCACGCACCAGCGCATCGCCGCCGATCAGCGCAAGATTGAGCAGAACCTTGATCGCCTGTTTGGGAAGCACCTGCGCGCTCACCATCCAGCCGAGATTCAATCGCGCATTATCGCCGAACAGGCCCAGGATCGCGGCATGCGCCTCCCGCGAATCGACGGTTTCGCCGAACCCGCCTGCCGCGCCGAAAGCGAGGCGGAAGAATTTCAGCTTGTTGGCGGAAGCCCGCGCGCTTTCGCCAAGCAGTTCAAGGCATCGCGCACGCATTTCCGGATCATGCTCATCGGCCAGCAGTTCCAGCCCGTTGTTCAGCGCGCCGACCGGGCTCAACAGATCGTGGCACAGCCGCGAACATAACAGGCTTGCAAAATCAGTCGCGGAAATATTCAAGCTCGACGCTCCAGCATTCTGCCCTTTCCGACCGCAGGACTGCGGCCACGGACGTGGCAACCCGCTTACCAGCGATCAAATCGAAAGCAACCGGATCGAAGCGGCCGTGCATAGACCCGTGCGGCACCGCACGCCACAGTCGTGCTTCCCGATCCGTGACGATCAGCCATAATTTCCCGTCGGGCTGCGCCATCGCCGCATCGGTCGACGAGGGATAGGGCCGCCCGTCCGGATGCGAATGATAATAACCGAGAATCCGCAGCGCACCGGCGCGGCGTGCCAGACGATGGCAGCGAAGCAGGACGGCAGGATCGATTTCGAACCGGTGTGATGGGGCGGCAGCGACATTGTCAGCGGCTATTGCGGTGCGAACCTCGCCTTCCCGACCGCGCAGAACGCCGCAGATTTCGGCGTGCGGCGATGCAGCGGCGGCGCGCATCAGGCCCAACAGCAGCGCTCTTGAAATCCGGACATTCATCCCCATCTCCTTAGCCGAATGGATCGGGGGGTTTCCACAATCGAAGCAAGGATAGCGGACGACGCCCATGGCTGGCGTCTTGACCGCGCGCTTGCGCAAGCGCTGCCCAGCCTGTCGCGCGAACGGCTGAAAGCGCTGATCGCCAAAGGCAATGTACTGGATCCGCGCGGCGTTCCCGTCCGCAACGCGTCGCAGAAGACATCGGCAGGCGATGTTTTCTGCGTGGCGATCCCGGCACCCGAACCGGCGCATAATATTGCCGAAGCGATTCCGCTGCGCATCGTGTACGAAGACGAACATCTGATCGTCATCGACAAACCGGTCGGCATGGTCGTGCATCCGGCGGCAGGCAATCCCGACGGCACGCTCGTCAATGCATTGCTGCACCACTGTGCCGGGCAATTGTCCGGCATCGGCGGCGTCGCTCGTCCAGGCATCGTGCACCGAATCGACAAGGACACCTCGGGTCTGATCGTCGCTGCGAAACATGACCGTGCGCATGAGGGGCTGGCGCGCCAGTTCAAGGCGCATAGCATCGACCGGCGCTATCTGGCGATCGTTGCGGGTCTGCCCACTCAGGGCGAGGGAACGATCGAGGCGGCGCTCGGACGATCGCCGGCAAATCGCAAGAAGGTCGCGATCGTTTCGGGGGGCAAACATGCGGTCACCCATTATCGGCTGGTCGAACCGCTGAAAGAGGCTGCGCTGGTCGAATGCCGGCTGGAAACCGGGCGCACGCATCAGGTGCGTGTGCATATGGCGTCGATCGGGCATCCGCTGCTCGGCGACCAGACCTATGGCCGTCCGCGCCCCGCGCATCGGCCCATTCTGGAAACGCTGGATTTCCGGCGCCAGGCCTTGCACGCTGCCCGTTTGGGGTTCATTCATCCTATAAATGGCAGTGCTTTATCGTTTGATAGTCAAATGCCCCGTGACATGCGGGAACTGTTGGCCAAACTTCACGTATAGAAATTGGTGACGCGCTGACCGTGTATGACAGCGCCATCGGACGGATAAGGAGACGAAGATCATGGCAAGCGGCAGCAACGTCCCGGCGACGATCCCCGCGCTTGGGGGAGAGGCGAGCCTCAACCGCTATCTTGCCGAGATCAAGAAATTCCCGATTCTCACGCCCGAGCAGGAATATATGCTCGCCAAGCGGTTTCAGGAGCATCAGGACCCCGAAGCAGCGGCGCAGCTGGTGACCAGCCATCTCCGCCTCGTCGCGAAGATCGCCATGGGCTATCGCGGCTATGGGCTGCCGGTCAGCGAGCTGATTTCGGAGGGCAATATCGGCCTGATGCAGGGCGTGAAGAAATTCGAGCCCGATCGCGGTTTCCGCCTCGCCACCTATGCGATGTGGTGGATTCGCGCCTCGATTCAGGAATTCATCCTGCGCTCGTGGAGCCTCGTCAAAATGGGCACCACGGCGGCGCAGAAAAAGCTGTTCTTCAATCTTCGCCGGATGAAGGCGAAGCTCGACGCGTTCGAGGACGGCGATCTGAAGCCCGAGGACGTCGAAAAGATCGCGACCGATCTTGGCGTTACTGCGGAAGAAGTCACCAGCATGAACCGTCGCATGGCGATGGGCGGCGATACCTCGCTCAACGTACCGATGCGCGAAGATGGTGAGGCGCAGTGGCAGGACTGGCTGCAGGACGACGAACCGCTTCAGGACGAGCGCGTTGCCGACGTGCAGGAAGCCGAGGTGCGCCACGATATGCTGGTCGAGGCGATGGACGATCTCAACGATCGCGAAAAGCATATCCTGACCGAACGGCGGCTCACCGACGATCCCAAGACGCTTGAGGAACTGAGCCAGGTCTATGGTGTCAGCCGTGAGCGGGTTCGCCAGATCGAGGTGCGTGCATTCGAAAAGTTGCAAAAGGCGATGATGCGGCTTGCCGGTGAGAAGCGGTTGCTTGCTGCGGGATGATGGTGCATCGCCTCTGCAAAGCGGGGGCGATTGCCGGCGGGGATAGCGACATCGGGTAGCGCCATCCCCGGTTGCCGGACATTCTCCGCAAATCGGCAAGTGTCAATCTGCGGAACATCATGGCGACCAAAGCGAAAAAGGCCGGCAAGGCAAAGCGGGGTAGACGGGGACCAGTGCGCTGGATGGCCGTTACGCTGTTCAAGCTCGCGCTGGCATTCGTGCTGTTGTCGGTGATCTGGGTCGGGATCTATCGCTTCGTACCGCCGCCGATCACTTTTACGATGATAAGCGACATGCTTTCCGGGCATGGCGCAACGCGCGACTGGATGAGCATCGACCGGATCGATCGCAATATGGTGCGTGCGGTGATCGCCGGTGAAGATTCGCGGTTTTGCGAGCATTCGGGTTTCGATTATGAAGCGATCCGCAAAGCGTTCGAGCGCAATGAGCGCGGCGGGCATGTCATCCGCGGCGGATCGACGATCAGCCAGCAGACTGCGAAGAACGCCTTTTTGTGGCAGGATGGCGGCTATTTCCGCAAGGGGCTTGAGGCCTGGTTCACCTTTCTGATCGAGCATCTGTGGGGCAAGCGGCGGATCATGGAAGTCTATCTGAACATCGCCGAGACAGGGATCGGCACCTATGGCGTGAATGCAGGTGCCGAACGCTATTTCCATCACGGCGCAGACCGGCTGACTGCGCAGGAAGCGGCGCAGATCGCCGCTGTGCTGCCGCTCCCCAAAAAGCGCGCCGGGATCGCGCCGACAGGTTTTACCCGCCGCTATGGCAATACGATCCGCAAGCGGATCAATGTCGTACGCAATAGCGGATATGATAGCTGCGTTTATAAATGAGGTGAAATCCGACCCTATGGGTCGTCCTCATCCAGCAATCATTCCTTCGAACCCTGATCGATTGCGTCGCCAGCTTTGTCGGCGGTGTCGGAAACGCTTTTCGCTGCGCCGGTGATCGCCTGTGTCTGGAGATCGTCATTCTTGCTCTGGTTGAGCAGAAAATAAGCGCCGACAATCACCAGAATCAGGACGGCTATTCCGATCAGCAAACCGCCGCCGCCGCTGCGCCGTTCCTCGATCACCGTAGTATGGGTGTGGCCCGGCGTTTCGGTAGTGCGTTCTTCGACCATCGGTCATCCTCCTCAACATGATGGGGAGCATAACCTTTTTCAGGTTCCGCTTGTTCCGCGATCAGAACGGCATTTTGAAGCCGGGGGGAAGCTGCATCCCACTGGTGAGCTTGGACATTTCCTCGTTGCTTGCCTGATCCGCCTTCGCCCGTGCATCGTTGAACGCAGCGACGATCAGATCCTCCACCACCTGCTTTTCGGCGGGCTGAAGCAGCGATTCGTCCACATCGACCGCGACGATCCGGCCCTTGGCGGTGGCTTTTACCGTGACGAGCCCGCCGCCCGATTTCCCCTCAACCTCAATATTATCGAGATTGGCCTGCGCCTTTTGAAGTTCGTTCTGAACATTCTGCGCCATATTCATGATTTCTTCGAGATTCTGCATCGCATTCATCCATTCTGTCTGCGGGTCCAGCGCTCCAGTTCGGCGCCGGGAAATGCTTCCATCGCTGCCGCGACCATCGGTTCGGCGAGCACCGCCGCGCGATCCGCCTCCGCATTGGCGCGGCGCTGTTCGCGCAAGGTCGGCTCACCCGGCGCGTCGCTCGCCGTGATCTTCCATATAACGCCCGTTATTTCGCGCAGGTCCGCGGCAAGGTCACGCAAAAAATCGCTCGGCAAAGGACGCGCCGCGCTGATTTCCATCTTCGGCGGGTCGAAGCGGATCGGGCTGACCAGATTCCGCACCTGCGCTTCCATCGCATGTTTGTTGTTCGCCTCCAGCAGCGCGGCCAGCGCTTCGAGGCTGTCGGGCAGTTTGGGCGGTTCAGGCTCCGGAGCAGGTTCGGGCGCGATCTGCGCATTCGGCGCCGGCGCGGAGGGCGCCGATGGCGCCTCTGCCGGAGCGGGCGGTGCCCCCTCCCCGCGCATCAGGCGGCGGGCGAGATCGCCGGGATCGGGCAGCGACGCGGCGTGAACGACCCGCAGCAGCGCCATTTCGCATGCCTCGATCGGCATGGCTGCGCGGGCAACCTCTTCATGTCCTTTCAGCAGCATCTGCCATAGCCGGTGCAGCACCGGGTTCGACAGCGACCCGGCCCATTCGGCCAGCATCGCACGCGTTTCGACCGACTGCGCCGGATCATCAGGCGTGCCGACCTTGACCAGCGTGACGCTGTGCACCGTTTCGAGCAGCGCCTGCATCACCGATTGCGGATCGACGCCGAGATCATATTGCCGCCGGATCGCGGCGATGACGCCTGCCGCATCGCCCGCCAGGAGCAGGCCGAACAGGTCGCGCACCGCGCCGCGATCAGACAGGCCAAGCATCTGGCGCACCGAGTCGGCGCGAACGCCCCCGCCCTCCATATCGGCGTGGGCAATCGCCTGATCGAGAATCGAAAGCCCGTCGCGTGCCGATCCTTCCGCAGCGCGGGCAATCAGCGCGAGCGCTTCGGGTTCGGCCTCTGCCCCTTCCTGCTGCGTCACGAACGCGAAATGCGCGGCGAGCTTGTCCGCCGGGATTCGGCGCAGGTCGAATCGCTGGCAGCGCGACAGGACCGTCACCGGCACCTTGTTCACTTCGGTGGTGGCGAACAGGAATTTCACATGTTCGGGCGGCTCTTCCAGCGTCTTCAACAGCGCGTTGAAGGCGTTTTTGGAGAGCATATGCACTTCGTCGATGATGTAGATTTTGAAGCGCGCCGACACCGCCGCATAGCGCGAGGCATCGATAATCTCTCGCACATCGTCAACGCCGGTATGGCTCGCCGCGTCCATTTCGATCACATCGATATGCCGCCCCTCGGCAATGGCGCGGCAGGGTTCGCACACGCCGCAGGGCGAGATGGTCGGGCCGCCATTTCCATCCGGACCGATGCAATTGAGCGCTTTCGCGATCAGCCGCGCGGTCGAGGTCTTACCCACGCCGCGAACGCCGGTGAGCAGGAATGCGTGCGCCAGCCGGTCGCGTTTGATTGCGTTGGCCAGCGTGGTGACCATCGCATCCTGCCCGATCAGCTCGGAAAAGGTCTGCGGCCGGTATTTGCGCGCGAGCACGCGATAGGCCTCAGCCTTTTGCGGCTGGGGCGGTTCGTCGAGTCCGAGGGAAGATTCGTTCATCGCAGCTTGTCTAGCCCAACCGGGCGGGCGTGTCGAAACTTGTCAAAGTTCACACTACGCCCCCCCTCGCTCCCCCACCCGATCCACGAAACCGATTCCGATTTCCGAAGGGTGCGTGCATCGTGCATCGTGAATGATCCTGTTTTGTTCCGATTCAGCTATGCCATAAGCGGGGCGTGTAGGAAAGCCCCGGACGGTCTGGCGGGTGAATTTCCGGGGTGGTTCGCTATCGAGGGGATTGGGGGTCTGGGTTGGGGGCGGTGGCAGACGGTAGCGGCCCCGGCCTGCGCCGGGGCGACGATTTTGGCAAATCGCGGTGCGTATACGTCGCTGACACTATGCGTCGCCCCGGCGCAGGCCGGGGCCGCTGGCGTGTGGCGCTATGGTTGCGCGGAGCGGTGGCGGTTGGTGCGGCTTGATGCATGGCTGCGGGCGGGGTGGCGCTCTGGATTGCCGCGCCCCTTCGGGGCTCGCAATGACGATGCTGCGACGGGTCGCGATCCATGAAATCTGGAGAGAGGTGGGAGCCGGAACGACCCGATGCGAAATCGTTGCGGCTGCTTCCTTCCGGACCTGACCGGGTTGGCGACGGCACCGTCCGCCCGACTCCCGGTCGGGCATATGGTGGAATCATCGCGGCAACGCAACCCCCGCCGCGCGCATCAGAAAAAGGTGGTGAGATAGTAGAACAGCGCGCCCACCGCTGCGGAAGCGGGAATTGTCACGATCCATGCGACGACGACATTCTGCGCCACGCCCCAGCGGACCGCCGATGCACGCCGCGCGGTCCCTGCCCCGATAATCGAGCCGGTGATGGTGTGGGTGGTCGAAACCGGAATGCCCAGCCAGGAAGCGCCGAACAGCACCACCGATCCGGCGGCGGAGGCGCTGAACCCCTGATGCTGCGACAATTTGGTGATTCGCGATCCCATCGTCTCGATAATCCGCCAGCCGCCGGTCATCGTGCCCAATGCGATCGCGGTATAACAGGCGATGGCGACCCAGTGCGGCACTTCGAACGGGCCGGTCAGATAGCCGGTCGAATAGAGCAGCACCGTGATGATGCCCATCGTCTTTTGCGCATCGTTCAGGCCATGGCTGAGCGAATACGCGGCCGAGGAAATGAGGTGCATCACGCGCAACCCCTTTTCCGCGCCGCGCGCGGTTGCCCGGTGCAGCGCCCAGCTCGACAGCAGCATGACGAGCATGGCGAGGAACATGCCGATCATCGGCGACAGCACGATCGCGATCAGCGTTTTGTTCAGCCCCGACCATTCGATGCCGGAAAGCCCGGCATGGGCAACGCCCGATCCGATCAGCCCGCCGATCAGCGCATGGCTTGACGAGGACGGAATCCCTTTCAGCCAGGTGACGACATTCCAGAACATCGCACCGATCAGCGCGCCGAAAATGACCGCCGGGGTTACCAGATCCTTGTCGATCAGCCCCTTGCCGATCGTTTCCGCAACCGCATGCAGGCTGGGAAAGGCGATGGTCAGAAAATAGGCGGCGAAGTTGAACACGGCCGCGAAGCCGACCGCCATGACCGGCGAGAGCAGCCGCGTGGCGACCACCGTCGCGATCGAATTGGCCGCATCGTGCAGGCCGTTCAGATAATCGAACGCCAGCGCGACAAGAATGAGCGCGACGAGCAGCGGAAAAGCGAGTTCATGCACAAGCGGTTCGCCGGATCAGACGTGGTCGATGACGATGCCGTCGATCTCGTCGGCGACATCCTCAAACGCATCGACGATCCGTTCGAGATGTTTGTAGATTTCACGCTCCACGACAAAGCGCAGCGTATCGGTCTGGCCATGCTGTTTCAGCGCTTCTCTCAGACCTTCGGTATGGATATCGTCGGCATGGCCCTCCATCCGGATGAGCCGCTCGGTCAGTTCGTGCAGCCGCCGCCCGTTGCGCGCGACATCGCGCAGCAGCGGCATGGCATCGGCGGTCAGCCGCGCCGCATCGACGACGATTGCTGCCATATCGCGCATCTGCGGCGTGAATTCGGTGAACTGATAGAGGTCGATGGCCTGTGCCGCGGCCTGCATCTCATCGACCGTATCGTCGAGCGCGCCGATCAGGCTGGTGATCGCGCCCCGGTCGAACGGGGTGAGGAAGGTGCGGCGAACCGTCTGCAATACTTCGCGGGTGATTTCGTCGGCATCATGTTCACGCTCGACAATCTCGCGAATATGCTCATCGGCCCCCTGCCCTTCGCCGAACAGGCGAGCGGTGGCATCGGCGGCAGCCAGAACCGTGGCGGCATGCGCCTCGAACATGCCGAAGAAATTGCCCGTCCGGGGCAACAGGCGCTGAAACCACGCGAACATCGATTTTATCCCTGATTTTGGTGACGTGCCGCCCGTCGGCGCAGTGCGCGCGGCGGCATTTTTGAATTCGGACGCGGCGAAGGAGCGAATCAATTCCCCCAGATCGGGTTCGTCGACTGCATCCGCCGCTTCGGCGAGTGAAAACCAGCGGCGGTCGCGCTGATGCTGTTCTTTCCATGCCGAAAGTTCGTCGGTGACGGCCAGCGGAAATACCTCGACATCGGCCATCAGCGACGCGCCGCTGCGCCGCAGCTTGCGGTAGCGATAGCTGCCGAGCGGCACCGGGCATATCGCGCCGATCACGCCCGCCTCTTCCTTCGCCTCGGTCGCGGCGGCGACATGCGGCGCAACGCCGGGGCCGATATTCCCCTTCGGCATCACCCAGCGCCCTGTCCCGCGCGAGGTGATGAGCATCACCTGCACCGGTGCATCGGGGGATTCGGATCGGTACGGAAGGGCAGCTATCTGACGAATGAGAGAAGGTCCGCGTTCATATTTGTGCCAGCGCTTTAGGCGCGAGGGGCGCGACGTGCAACGGTCGCAGCACGCGCCGGACAGCTAAGGTTCATAGAGCAGCATTACGCATGATAGTTTCAAACGAGACGATCAAGGAGCGCCCTTCCCGCATGACCGCCGCCGAGATGACGCCCGAACTCGACATCGAAACCCACACTGACCGCGCGTTTTTCGGCCATCCCAAAGGGCTGGCCTATCTTGCCTTTACCGAGGCGTGGGAGCGGTTTTCCTATTACGGGATGCAGACGCTGCTCGTGCTGTACATGGTGCACCACCTGTTGCAGCCCGCCAATATCGGCAATGTCGCAGCGTTCGGGGCGTTTCATTCGCTGCCCATGTATCGCGGGCTTTCGGGCGAGGCGCTGGCGTCGGCGATTTTCGGCACCTATGCCGCACTCGTCTATCTGACGCCGATCGCGGGCGGGTTCATCGCCGACCGATGGCTGGGCAAACGCCGCGCGGTGCTGTTCGGCGCGATAACGATGGCGGCGGGCCATTTCCTGATGGCGTTCGAAGCGAGCTTTCTGTTCGCATTGCTTGCGCTGGTCATCGGATCGGGGCTGATGAAGGGCAATATCGCGAGCCAGGTCGGCGCGCTGTACGGCGAAACCGACCGGCGGCGCGCCGATGCGTTTCAGATCTTCTATCTCGGCATCAATGCGGGCGTGATCCTGTCGCCGATCATCGTCGGCACGCTGGGTCAGGATGTCGGCTGGCATTGGGGATTCGGCGCGGCGGGCGTGGGCATGCTGATCTCGCTCGGCATCTATATTGCCGGGCAGAAATATCTGCCGCGCGAACATTTCACCCCTAAAGTGCGTGGTGCCGATGCCGCGCCCAAGGAGAGACTGACGCGCAGCGACATCCCTGCGCTGATCGCGGTTTTGTTGCTGATCCCGGTGCTGGCGATCGCGCTGATCCCCAACATGCAGATCTTCAACATCTATCTGATCTGGGGCGACCAGCATTTTGCGCTGAGCCAGTTCAACGTGCCGGCGCTCGATTTCCGGTTCCTGTCCTCGTACCTGATCACCATCGATTCGATCGTGTCGGTGTCGTTCCTGTTTCTCGTGACGCTGTTTTACCGCTGGTATGGAAAGCATTGGAAACAGCCTGATGAGCTGACCAAGATGATCATCGGCGCGGGCTTTTCGGTTGGGGGCATGGTCTGCCTGTTCATGGCCGCCGCAACCACGCCAGCTGGCCATAAGATCAGCATGTTCTGGCCCATGATGTTCGAACTGATGAACTCGATCGGTTTCGCCCATGTGCTGCCGGTCAGCCTCGCCCTGTTCGCGCGCCTGGCGCCCAAGGCGCTGAACGCGACCGTGATCGGTTTCTATTATCTGTCCTTCTTCGCCGCCAATTCGCTGATCGGCTGGCTGGGCGGGTTTTACGTGACGATGCCGACGACAACGTTCTGGCTGATCCACGCCGCCTGCGCCGGTTTTGCGGGCGCGGTGTTCATCGCGTTCAAGCTGCTGCTCGCCAAACGGTTGATGAGCGACGAACCAGCCGAAGCGCCGGCCTGACCGCGCGCGTCACACCTCTGCGGGCTGAGTCGTCCAGCCGAGATGCGGCAGCGTGATCGAGCGCTTTCCGGCGAGGTCGACGCGGGTGACGATCAGGTCGCGCTCTTCGATATAGCCGATCAGGCGGCGCACCCGGCCGAGCGAGCTGGTGCCATAGGTTTCGGCGATTGCCGAGTCGCTGGGGCACGGTTCGCCTTCCTTTGCGGCACGAGCGATGAGCAGGAACGTGCCGAGCATGTCATCGGGCAGCGTGTCGGCAAGCGCCATGGCCGGTGCCCATTCCTCACCCGGCGCATCGAAAATCCCGGCGCGTGCGCAGGACAGCCGCCGCGTAAAGCCGGCGATATCAAGCGGCGGGGGAGACAATCCGGCCATGCGGCAACGGACCTGAAAATCCTGAAACAGCACCGGCGGCGCGCGGAACGCCGAGTCGGCGTCGGCGACGATCGCACGCATCACATCGGCGATGATCGTCTCGACCTCATCGGGCGATTTGTCGGGCAGCGCAGATGCCGAGGACTGCTGCGTCGCGGGGCTGGCCGCGAGCTGCTCCATCAGCGTTTCGGGTGCCTGACGCCGTACCGGTGGCGGCGGCGGGGGTGGCGGAGCATCGGCCAGTTCGGCGAAGAGCAGATCCTTCATATCCTCCGCCGGTGCGCTGGGCAGCGGAGTCAGCTTGGGGCTGCCGCTGCGCGCGCTGGTTTCGACATCGCCGATCTTCACCGCGATCGGGCGGCGGCACAGTGCGGGCCCGAGCGCAAGGAAATGGCCGCGTTGCAGGTCGCGGATCTGCTCCGCCTGCCGCCGCTCCATGCCGAGCAGATCGGCAGCGCGCGCCATGTCGATGTCGAGAAAGGTGCGCCCCATCAGGAAGTTCGACGCTTCCGCCGCGACATTCTTGGCGAGTTTGGCGAGACGCTGGGTGGCGATCACCCCGGCCAGCCCGCGCTTGCGCCCCCGGCACATCAGGTTCGTCATCGCGCCCAGCGAGGCGCGGCGGACATCTTCGGGCACTTCGCCGCCGCCGGTGGGGGCGAAAAGCTGCGCCTCATCGACCACGACCAGCGCGGGATACCAATGTTCGCGCGGGGCATCGAACAGCGCGGCAAGGAACCATGCGGCGCAGCGCATCTGCCCGTCCGCCTCCAGCCCTTCGAGGTTGAGCACCACCGAGGCGCGATGTTCGCGGATGCGCGCGGCAAAGGTCACGATCTCGCGCTCCGAATGGTCGAGCGCGTCGATGACGACGTGGCCGTATGCGTCGGAAAGCGTGACGAAATCCCCTTCGGGATCGATAATCACCTGCTGCACATGACCGGCGCTCTTTTCGAGCATCCGGCGCAGCAGATGCGACTTTCCCGAGCCCGAATTGCCCTGCACCAGCAAGCGCGTGGCGAGCAATTCCTCAAGGTCGATGGGCACGGTCTTCCCCGCGCCGTCGGTGCCAAGATCGACGAGAACGGTCATATGACCGCGCTATGGCGGAAAGGAGCGGTCGGGGGCAAGGGCGCGGTCGGGGTTATCCACAGGGTTTTGGGTGGGGGCGGCGGTATTCCCGCGCAGGCGGGAGTGCGGCGCGACAGACGCAAGGGGGGTTTTGTGGGGCTCTGGATTCCCGCTTTCGCGGGAATACGATGGGCCTTTTTCGATCAGGTGGCGAGATACGGCAGTTGCCTACGCCTATGTGCCCGGCCGTATTCCTGCGCAGGGGGGAATACGGGGCGGCAGACGCGAGGTGCAGTTGGTGCGGCTCTGGATTCCCGATTCCGCAGGGATACGGCAGGCCTTTCTCGATCGGGTGGTGAGATACCGCAATTGCCTGCACCTATGTGCCCGGCCGTATTCCCGCGCAGGCGGGAATCCAGGGCGGCAGACGCCGGGTGCAGTTGATGCGGCTCTGGATTCCCGCTTCCGCGGGAATACGAGGAGTCAGGGATTTCCGTGTTCGCGGGAATATGGGCGTTGCCTCACGGGGCGAAGAGCGCGCCGACCAGCTCGCCGATCTTGGCATGGACCGCATCGGCGGCGTCGGGCTGTCCGTCGGGTGCCCAGAGATAGCTGGCGATGACGATCGGGCGTCGCCCCTCGCCCGGCCATGCGACGGCGACGTCGTTATACCAGCCGTCTCCGCTCGTACCGGTCTTGTCCCCTGCCTTCCAGTTGACCGGAAGTCCGGCGCGAATCCGCTTCAGCCCGGTTTCGCTGTCGATCATCCACTGGGCGAGCGTGCGGCGATGCGCTTCGGTAAGCAGCTGGCTGAACAACAGATCGTTGACCAGCCCCGCCATCGCCCAGGGGGTGGTCGAATCGGCATCCTGGCCGGGGCGAACGCGATTGATGAGCGGTTCGGGATGGTCGATGCTGGTCACCGTATCGCCCGCCTCGCGCAGATAGCGGGTGAGGCCGCGCGGCCCGCCGACCTGCGGCAGCAACAGATTGGCGGCGCTATTGTCGCTGACGGTCACCGCAGCGCGGGCCAGTTCGCCGATCGTCATGCTGCCTTTGGCGAGATTCGCCTTCACCGCCGGGGCATAGTCGAGCAGGTCAGCAGCGCTGATGCTGACCGGCGTGTCGAGGCTGAGCGTGCCCTTCTCCGCCCCCGCCATCACTGCAGCGGCTAGCGGCAGCTTGAAGGTCGAGCACAGCCCTACGCGCTGATCGGCATTCCAGGTCAGCCGGTGGCCGGTGCCGGTATCGAGCACGGCGAGATACAGCTTACCGTTTACCGCATTTTCAAGCTTGTCGAAGATCGATCCGCCCTGCGCTGCCTGAAACGCGGTTGCACCGCGTGTCGTCGCGACAAGGCCAAGCGCGGTCGCACCGGCGAGCATCGATCGGCGGGTAAAATCCATGTTTTATCGTCCCTGCATATTATGCGCCTGCGCCGGGATGCGCACGGTAAGCCCGTCCAGCGCGTCGGTCAGCGTGATCTGGCACGCAAGCCGGCTCGTCCGCCGGACATCGGCGGCAAGGTCGAGCATATCCTCTTCCTCATCGCTGGCGGGCGGCAATTTTTCGAAATCCTGATCCGACACGATCACATGGCAGGTCGAACATGCCATCTGCCCTTCGCACGTGCCCTCAAGCGGCTGTCCCGCCGCCTGCCCGGCGCGGAGCAGGTTGTCGCCCGGCTCGGCGGTCACTTCGCGCACCGATTGGCCATCGGCATCAATGAAGCGCACCGCGATCATGCCGACACCCGCTGGCTTGTTGCTGCTTCGTCGATCCGTTTCATCGCGGCGGTGAGTTCCTCTGTCTGGGTGTAGCGGCCAAAGCCGATCCGAATGCTGCTGCGTGCTTCGCGATCGGTAAGGCCGATCCCGCGAAGTACATGGCTCGACCGGCCCGATCCGCTGGCACAGGCCGATCCGGCGGAAAATGCAATGTCGCGAAGCTCGCTCATCAGCCGGTTTACGTCCACCCCCTCACGCCGGATATTGAGGTTGCCGCGATAGCGCGCCTCGACTGAACCGTTGATGACCCAGTCGCTGCCGAGCGCATCGATCGCCGCGTCGAACAGTGCGGCGACGTGCGCGGCATCCGCCTCACGCCGCTCAGCCGCAAGCGCCGCCGCAGCACCGAAACCGGCGCATAAAGCGGGCGAGAGCGTGCCCGACCGGCCCGCCGCTTCCTGTCCGCCGCCATGGAGCAGCGGGTCGAGGGTGACACCGTTACGAATCCACAGCGCACCGATCCCCTTCGGCCCGTGAATCTTGTGCGCGGAAATCGCGATCAGGTCGCACTCCGCCGGGATAGCGACCCGGCCATAGCCCTGTACGGCATCGCACAGCATCAGCGCGCCCGCTTCGTGCGCCAGCGCGGCAAGGTCAGCGACAGGCTGAATCACGCCGATCTCATTATTCACGAGCATCGCCGCGACCAGTGCGGTGCCCGGCCGGATCGCCTCGCGCGCCGCCGCCATATCGACCAGCCCGTCGCCGCCGACCGGCAGCACCACGACCTCGCGCGCCGTCGCCTCCAGTGCACGCACCGTATCGAGCACGGCGGCATGTTCGGTCGCGATCGTCACGATCCGCCCCTCGCCGCACCCTTTCAGCGCCCAGTTGAGCGCTTCGGTAGCGCCGGAGGTGAACGACAGGGTGCCGCCAGCGGGCAGCGGCACAGCGACCTGTTCGCGTGCGACTTCGACTGCTGCGCGCGCCGCGCGGCCTGCTTTGTGGCTGCTATGCGGATTGGCATGCTGCGATTCGAGCCATGGCAGCATCGCGGCCAGCGCTTCCGGCGCCAGCGGAGTCGTTGCCTGATAATCGAGATAGGTCATGCCGCGCGGCTCCGCGCATCCCTTGCGATATCAGCCCAGCAGCGGGCGAAGGAAGCGATCTGATCGGGCGTGGTCGTCCAGCCCACACTCACCCGGATCGCGCATTCGGCAAGCGGCGCGGGGGTGCGGATCGCACCCAGCACATGGCTGGTCTTCAGCGTACCCGACGAACAGGCGCTTCCCGCCGACACCGCGAAGCCCGCCATGTCGAATCGGATCAGTTGCGCAGCCGACTTCACCCCCGGCATCGCCCAGGTCGCGACCGCCGCCGATCCGCCGGGCGCAATCTGCACGCCGCCCGCATCGGTCAGCTTCATCTGAAGATCGAGCAGCGCCGGACGCAGCGCGGCGAGCCATTGTGCGGTGCCGTCGGCGTCCACGGCGCGCGCCTCCAGCGCCGCCGCCATGCCGAGCGCGCCGGGCAGATTCTCGGTCCCCCCGCGATAGCCGAATTCCTGCCCGCCGCCGGGGTTGAGCATGGCGAATTCGCGCACCAGCAGTGCGCCGATTCCCGGCGGGCCACCGAATTTATGCGCCGAAATCGCGATCATATCGGCATCGGGCAGCGCATATTTTCCCGCCGATTGCGAACAATCGCAAAACAGCAGCCCGCCCGCGTCGCGCACCTCTCCGGCGATATCGCCAATTCCCTGTATCGTGCCGGTTTCCGAATTTACGTGCTGGATCGCGACCAGCGGGTTTTCGGCTTTGGCGAGCAGCGCCGCGAGCAGATCGCGATCGACCGCTCCGCCCGGCAATACCGGGACGCGCGGGGCATCGCCCGAAAGCCGCAGCACCGAATCATGTTCGATCGCGCTGACCAGCAGCGGGCGCTCCCGACGGCCGAGTGCAAGCGCGATCGATTCGCTCGCGCCGCTGGTGAAGATCAGCTCGCCCGACCAGCCGAGCGCCGCCTTGATCCGTGCCCGCGCATCCTCCAGCGCGGCGCGCGCCGCCCGCCCCTCAGCGTGCGGAGAGGACGGGTTCGCCCAGCGGCGCAGCCCCTCCGAAACCGCGCTCAGTGCCTCGGGCCGGACCGGCGTGGTCGCCGCATGGTCGAGATAGATTCGATCAGCCATGACGGCCGGGTGTCAGGATGATTGCGCGAAAGGTCACGCCGCCTATATAGCCTCCACATTTCGGCGTGCCACCATGCGCACCCCTCCAATTGCGGAAGACCAATGCCCGAAGTCATTTTTCCCGGACCCGAAGGTCGCCTCGAAGGCCGGTTCGCCCCGGCACCCAAGCCGCGCGCACCCGTCGCGCTGATCCTGCACCCGCACCCTTCGTCGGGCGGAACGATGAACAATCGTATCGTGCAGGAGCTGTACAAGACGTTTCAGCGGCGCGGTTTCGCCACGCTGCGTTTCAATTTCCGCGGCGTCGGGCGCAGCCAGGGCACGTTCGACAACGGTATCGGCGAATTGTCGGATGCGGCAAGCGCGCTCGACTGGGTGCAGAGCTTCCATCCCGAAGCGCAGCAGACCTGGGTCGCGGCGCCCAGCTTCGGCGCGTGGATCGGCATGCAGCTATTGATGCGCCGCCCCGAAATTCGCGGCTTCATTTCGATCGCGCCGCCCGCGAACCTTTATGATTTCAGCTTCCTCGCCCCCTGCCCGGCATCGGGCATCATCATCAATGGCGAGGCGGATGAAGTGGTGACGCCCAGCGGGGTGCAGCGCCTTGTCGACAAGCTGCGCACGCAAAAGCATATCACCATTCATCACGACACGATTCCGGGCGCCAACCATTTCTTCGAACATGAAATGGACCCGCTGATGGCGAGCGTGAACAATTATCTCGACATGCGGCTCGACCCGAACTGCCCGATCAAGTGAGGCAATGCGCGCCGGAGATCAGCCCCCGGCGCGTTTCAGATCGGCCGAGGCGATGTGCCAGCGGCGTTGCTCGGCGGTCGATCCGGGAACGTCGTTGACCCGGCGCAGCGTGTAGCTGCCGGTAAAATGCTGGCGGGTGCCGTCCTTCAGGCGCGAATCGACCTCCACCGGCACGGCGATATAGATCGACCCGGCCGCTCCTTCGGGATCGCCCATTTCTCCGATCGCGACTTTGGTCGAGGCCGTTTGGGCGAAGCCCTTTTTGAAGCCGGACAGGCTCTGGTTGCTCGCCTTTCCGTCATCGCCCCATAAAGCATAAGCATCGCGGAAATCGCCGCGATCGATCGCGGCGTAATAGCGGCGCACGACATCGCCCGCCGCAGCGGCGCTGGTCGGATCGCCATCGGGGTTCGACATTGCCATGTTGCGTTCGGGTTCGTTCGCGCGGTTCCCTGCGCCCGGCACGGGATCACCGGCGAGTCCGCCCTCTTCGCGCGCAGCCGCGCCGACGACCGCTGCATCCGCATTGCCGACCGCTGCATTCGCGTCGTTCTGCGCCACTGGCTGCTGCGAACAGGCGGCGATGAGCACGATCGGAGCAAGGGCGAAAGATGCGGAGATGTAGCGCTTCATGGCTTCCTCATGGCTGGTTCGGAATGCCAAGAACCCGCAAGGCCGCTGCAAGGGTCCGTCAGAGCGTCCAGATCAGCACATTGGCGAACAGCACTGCCGCGCAGATCAGCATCAGCATCCCCTTTTGCCGGGTATCCGCCCCCCGCCGGATCAGCATGATCCCGCCGATGACGAGCAGGAACATCGCGACCATCGCGATTCCCGGCGCTGCTCCGGCGATGCTCCGAAACAAGGGGCTGACCGGCTCAGCCATCGGCCGCCACATAGAGGTTCATCGCCTCAGACCTTTGCTTCCTACTATTCGGCACTGATCGCCGCCGCATAATCGGCAATATCGACATTGCCGCCCGACAACACGACCAGCATTCCGGGTGCGGGCGTCACCTTGCGCGCGAGCAGCGCGGCGAGCGCCACCGCGCCGCCCGGTTCGACCACGAGTCGCAGTTTCGCTGCCGCCCAGCGCTGCGCCGCCCGCACTTCGGCCTCGCTCACCGCCACGCCCTTCGCATCGCGCCGGGCAAGCACTTCGAAGGTACGTTCGCTGACCAGCGGGGTTTGCAACGCGTCGCAGGCAGTCGGCGGGGGATTGTCGCCCACCGGCTCGATCCACCCGGCCTCAAGGCTGCGGCGCATATCGTCCCAGCCTTCGGGTTCGACCACCGTCACCTTCGCATCGGGAATCGCCAGCGCCATGCCCGAGGCAAGCCCGCCGCCGCCGCACGGGATCACCATATGCGATACATCGGGCAGCCGCGCCTCGACCATCTGGCTCATCGCTTCGATCGCGGTGCTGCCCTGTCCTTCGATAATCCAGGGGTCGTCGAAACTCGGCACGAGCACCGCGCCGCGCGAATGGGCGAGATGCGCCGCGATCTTTTCGCGACTCTCGGTGGCGCGGTCATAGATGACGACCTCCGCGCCCAGCGCCAGTGTGCCTTCGCGCTTCACGCGCGGGGCATCGGCAGGCATCACGATGACCGCCGGCATACCGAGTCGCTTCGCCGCCCATGCGACACCCTGCGCATGGTTGCCGGAAGAAAAGGCGACGACACCCGATTCGCGCTGCGCCGAATCGATCGCGGTTAGCCGGTGCCAGGCCCCGCGCAGCTTGAACGCGCCGACGGGTTGCAGACATTCGGCCTTGAACGTTATGGGAACCCCGCCCACGTCATGAACGTAAATTGGGGATGGCGGCAGGATCGCCGCCACTTTCGCCGCGGCATCGCGAACGCCCGCCCGGGTTGGTTGTCGCAGAATTGTCACAAATACCCTCGTTTCGTCCGAAGTTGCGCCGAAACGCTTTACATAGCAACAGCTCGCCCCTATGTGGGCGCTCCGCTGCCCCAAGGGACTTCCAACCGCAAGGCAGCTCTTTGTGTTGAACTACCCGTGGAGGTCCCTTGAATTGGCCGAGCATCATAGCGCGCTGGGGCTAGCAACCGCCCTTCGTCCGGTACAGCCGGTAACCCTCGTCCGTCCCCATGCGGCACGCAGGGCAGCTACATTCTTTACCGAAAAATTTCCCGGTCGCTGCATGTACGCGGTGAAGGCCAACCCTTCGCCTGACCTGCTGCAGATCCTGTGGGAATCGGGTGTCACGCATTACGATGTGGCGTCGATCGGTGAAGTACGCCTTGTTTCGCGCACCCTGCCGGACGCGACCCTGTGCTTCATGCACCCGGTCAAAGCCGAGGAAGCGATCGAGGAAGCCTATTTCACGCATGGCGTGCGCACGTTCAGCCTCGACACGATCGAGGAACTGGAAAAGATCGTGCGCGCAACGCGCGGTGCCGAAGACCTGACGCTGTGCGTCCGGCTTCGCGTATCGTCCGACCTGTCGAAACTGAGCCTTGCGGCGAAGTTCGGCGCGGAACCGGGCGATACGAAGGAACTGCTGTTCGCCGCGCGTCAGGCCGCCGATGCTCTCGGCATCTGCTTCCATGTCGGAAGTCAGGCGATGAGCCCGGATGCCTATGCAAATGCGATGGAAATCGTTCGTGCCGCGATCGTCGAAGCGTCGGTCACCGTCGATGTGATCGATGTTGGCGGCGGGTTCCCCTCGACCTATCCGGGCATGGAGCCGCCGCCGCTGGAGCGCTATTTCGACACGATCCATCGTGCGTTCGAAAGCTTGCCGATTTCCTATTCGGCGGAGCTTTGGGCCGAGCCGGGCCGTGCGCTGTGTGCCGAATACAGCTCGCTGATCGTGCGCGTGGAAAAGCGTCGCGGGACCGAGCTGTATATCAATGACGGTGCCTATGGCGCACTGTTCGATGCGGCGCATATCGGCTGGCGTTTCCCGGTGAAGCGGCTGCGCGAAGTGCCGACCGCATCGCCGTACGAGGAGTTCAGCTTTTACGGTCCGACCTGCGACGATATCGACCATATGGCAGGCCCGTTCCTCCTTCCGGCCGATATTCAGACCGGCGATTATATCGAGATCGGGATGCTGGGTGCCTATGGCGCTGCGCTGCGCACGGCGTTCAACGGCTTCGGCGCGGATGAAACGCACAGCGTCGATGACGAGCCGATGGATTCGCTCTATCTGGGCGATGCGCGCGAAGCCGAGCCCAGCCGGGTGGTTTCGATGGACGAGCACCGCCGCAAAGCGGGTCAGTGAGGCATAGAGAAAGGCCGGAAGGGAGTAATCCTTTCCGGCCTTTTTTATTGGCGTTGACATCAAGACGCGTTGGTCTGGTCTGAAGCAAGACCGTCATTGCGAGCCCCAAAGGGGCGCGGCAATCCATTGTAGCGCCTGCGTGACTGGATCGCTTCGTTGCTCCGCTCCTCGCGATGACGATGGGGTCATCACATCCTACGCACTGCAACGTCGATCAAGCCCGAAGCCCGTGGACACTGGCCGTGGTCGAGATACATCGCGCGGCGACCGTGTCTCAATATCGCCCGAGGCGAACGATTGCCCCCCGCTCAGCTCAGCCGGTCGCGGAAGGTGGTCCAGTCGAACCGGCGCACGACCTGTAGGCTGTCGTCGCGGCTGTTCCAGATCGCGATCGACGGAAGCGGCACGCCGTTGAACGTAGTCGTCTTCACCATCGAATAATGCGCCTGATCGAGGAACGCGAAGCGGTCGCCCGGCTGTGGACGATGCGGGAAGCGATAATCGCCGATCTCATCGCCAGCGAGGCAGGACGGGCCGCCGAGGCGCACCGTGACGCCCTCTCCTTCGCCCGCTTCGTTCAGCATCGCCGGGCGATAGGGCGCTTCGATCACATCGGGCATGTGGCAGGTGGCGGAGATATCGACGATCGCCACCGGCATGCCGTTGTCGAAAATATCAACGAACTCGCCGACCAATATGCCGGTATCGAGCGCGATCGCTTCGCCGGGTTCGAGATAGACCTCGCACCCCGTCTCTTCGCGCACTTCGCGGATGAAGGCGATCAGGTCCTCGCGCTGATAATCGGCGCGGGTGATATGGTGGCCGCCGCCGAAATTGATCCATTTCAGCCGGTCGAAATAGGGCGCCAGTCGCGGCTTCAGCGCTTCCCATGTCCGGCGCAGCGGCGGGAAATCCTGTTCGCACAGGCTATGAAGGTGGATGCCGTCCATCCCCTCAAGATGCTCGGGCAAAAGCTGGTTCGCCGGAAAGCCGAGGCGCGAATGCGGCCGCGCGGGGTCATATTTCGATACCTCGCCCTCGCTGTGCATCGGATTGAGGCGCAGGCCCATGTCGAAGCGTTCCCCCGCCTCGCGCGCTGCCCGAGCGGCATCGCGCATCGCGGCTGCCTGACCCGGCGAATTGAAGATCACATGGTCGGACAGGCGGAACACTTCCGCCATGTCTTCGGCCTTATAGCCGGCGCAGAAGGTCGCGACCTCACCCTGATAATGTTCGGATGCCAGCCGCGCCTCCCACAGGCCTGACGTCGCCGTACCGTCGAGATAGCGCCCGACCAGATCACCCAGCGACCACATCGAAAACGCTTTCAGCGCCAGCAATATCCTGCACCCTGCCCGGTCGCGCACATCCGCGAGTACGCGAAGATTGGCCTCGACCGCAGCGCGATCGACCACGAAACAGGGCGACGGCACCCGGCTCAGATCGAAATCGGTGAACGCACCCGGCCCGCCCGATTTGGTGGTCATGGGGGTCTGGGGTTCGGTATCGGAAGCGTGGGCCATGGTTTCCTTCGTCATGCCGGACTGGTTCGCGCATCCGTTTTGCCGCGAACCGGGACCCGCGCGCTTTGCCGCACGATGAACCCGGGCACAAGGCCGGGGTGACGATACGGGGGCAGGGCAGAAGAAGCGCGGCCCTTCGACAAGCTCAGGGCGAACGGTTTTGAGGGTGGAGGTGCAACCCTCTCCGCCGTTTGTGCTGAGCTTGTCGAAGCACCGTTCTTATCGGCAACGGTAGCGCCTCAGCCGCTGGGCGGCCCCGGCCTGCGCCGGGGCAACGGTATTTAGAAGCGCAGCGGTTCGGCCAGCTCACGCACCTGCCAGGGCAGGCCATGCTGGTTCAGCATGTCCATGAACGGATCGGGATCGAGCTGTTCCATGTTGAACACGCCCTCCCCCTTCCACGTGCCGTTCAGCATCAGCGCAGCGCCGATCATCGCGGGAACGCCGGTGGTGTAGCTGACCGCCTGATTGCCCGTTTCCTCGAACGCAGCTTCATGATCGCATACATTGTAGATGCGCACGGTCTTTGCCTTGCCGTCCTTGGTGCCGGTGGCGATGTCGCCGATATTGGTCTTGCCCTTGGTCGTCTGCCCCAGATCGCTGGGTTCGGGCAGCACGGCTTTGAGGAACTGCAAGGGAATGATCTCGACGCCGTTATACATGACCGGGTCGATCCGGGTCATGCCGACATTCTGCAGCACGTCGAGATAGCGCAGATACTGATCGCCGAACGTCATCCAGAAGCGAATGCGCTTGATGCCCGGAATATGCTTCGCAAGGCTCTCAAGCTCCTCATGATACATGAGGTACATATTCTTGGTGCCGACTTCTTCGAAATTATAGACCTGCCGCGTCGAAAGTGCAGGCGTTTCGATCCATTCGCCATTTTCATAATGGCGGGCAGGCGCGGTGATTTCGCGGATATTGATTTCGGGATTGAAATTGGTCGCGAAATGCTGGCCGTGATCGCCGCCATTGCAATCGAGAATGTCGAGCGTGTCGATCGTGTCGAGATGGTGCTTTTTCAGATACGCCGCGAACACGCTGGTCACGCCCGGATCGAATCCCGAACCCAGCAGCGCCATCAGCCCGGCCTCTTTGAAGCGCTCCTGATAGGCCCATTGCCAGCTATATTCGAACTTCGCTTCGTCGCGCGGTTCGTAATTGGCGGTATCGAGATAATGCACGCCCGCTTTCAGGCACGCATCCATGATCGGCAGATCCTGATAGGGAAGCGCGAGATTGACGACGAGTGCGGGCTTCACCTTTTCGATCAGGCGGACCATCGCGTCGACATCGTCGGCATCGACCTGCGCCGTGTCGATATCCGCGCCGAAGCGCTGCTTCACCGAAGCGGCGATCGCGTCGCATTTGAACTGCCGCCGGCTCGCCAGCGTGATCTTCCCGAACAGATCGGGGTTCTTCGCCATCTTGTGGACCGCGACCGACGACACGCCGCCGGCACCGATTACGAGAACGTCTTTCACGCCATTTGCCTCCCGAAATTCGAACAGGTGCGGGACATAGCGATGCGCCCGGCCGATGCAAGTCAGTAGCCCTCGACAAGCCGCCCTTTCACAGGTCAGATAGGCGAAGGATCTGAGGAGAGGGACAAAAATGACCATAGACCGGCGGACATTGATCGGCAGTGCGATCGGAATCGGCATGGCCGGGATGACCAGCGCAGCCGCGTCGGCGCAGGACTGGCCGCCCGCCGTCCCCGCAGACCGAAGCCCGAATCGCCCCGCCTGGCCGCCCCGGGAGACGTTCCGCATCTGGCCCGGTCGCGCGCCGGGATCGCCCGAAACGCTTCCCGTCGACGGTTCGACGATGGAAGGTCCCGCCGATGGTCGTCAGCTCTGGGTACGTGGAGTCGCGCATCCGACTCTCTCGGTCTATCGCCCCGAAAAGCCCGACGGGCGCGCGGTGCTTTGCATGCCCGGCGGGGGGTATAAATTCCTGTCGGTGCAGAATGAAGGCATCCACGTCGCGGCGGCGTTCAATCCGCACGGCATAACGGTGTTCGTCCTCACCTATCGCCTGCCCGGCGAAGGATGGGCGAACCGCGCGGACGTTCCGCTGCAGGATGCGCAGCGCGCCATGCGGGTCATCCGGTCGCGGGCGGCGCAATGGAATATCGACCCGGCGAAACTCGGCTGTATCGGCTTTTCTGCCGGAGGACATCTTGCCGCGTCGCTGACGGTGGGATTCGATGACAAGGTGTATTCGCCGGTGGACGACGCCGATACGCAGTCGGCGCGGCCCGCTTATTCGGGTCTGATCTATCCGGTCATCGACCTGTCGATCGGGCCGAACGGCGATTCGACGAAGAGCCTGGTCGGGCCCGATGCGACTCCGGAACAATATGCACGGTACGAAGCCAGCAAGCGCGTGACAGGCGACACCCCGCCGATGTTTATCGTTCAGGCGCTGGACGACCCCATCGTCAATCCGCAAAATGCGATCAACATGATGGAAGCGGCGCGCGCGCATGAGGTGCCGGTCGAAGCGCATTTCTTCGAACATGGCGGCCATGGGTTCGGCATAAAGGGGCTTTCCGAAGACATGCCCGCCGCGCACTGGCCGTTATTTTTCCGCCTTTGGAGCGCGAAGCATAGCTGATCGGTCGCCAATCTAAACATGTCTCGACTTCGCTCGACAAGAACCGATCGGGGGCTTTGGGGTTTAATCCCCCCTCCCTTCCGTTTGCCTGCGAAGCGCAGTCGAGAAGCGTTGGTCCGGACGCACCCCCATACCATGATGCCGTAAGCGTGCCTTACCGAGCAAAGTCGTCATCGCGAGGAGCGTAGCGACGAAGCGATCCAGCGATGTGGACACCGCTCTGGATTGCTTCGCCCTTCGGGCTCGCAATGACGATGGTGAGACAGGTTCCGATCAACGCACCTTGATTACCCGAACAGGCGAACCGCCGACCGTTCCAGCATCAGCAATTGCCACAGCGTGCGGCCATGATCGGCCAGTCCCGCACGATGGTCCGACGCGATCTGCTCCAGTGCCTTTCGATCGAACCATGCGGTCAGGATCGGCGACTGGCTGAGCGCCCGTGCCTCACCTGCCAGTTCGCCGCGAAACCATGCGCTGATCGGGGTCACGAACCCCATTTTCGGGCGATAGAGAATTTCCTTCGGCAGCCAGGGCTCTATCGCCTTTTTCATCAGCCATTTGCCCTCACCGCGCCGGAGCCGCATCGACACGGGCAGCCGCGCGGCGAATTCGATCAGGCGGTGGTCGAGCAGCGGCTCGCGCGCCTCCAGCCCCACCGCCATGCTCGTGCGGTCGATCTTGGTCAGGATATCGCCGGGCAACCAGTGTTTGAAATCGGCATATTGGGCGGCGTCGAGCGGTTCGCGCGCGGGTGCATCGCGCATCGCGGCGATATAGCGATCCTCGGCGCGATGCCCGCCCAGTCGCCGGACCATGGCGTCGGTATAGAGCCGGGAGCGCAGATGCGGCGGCGTGACCCCGACCGACTTCGCATACGCCTCCGCCCCGTCGCCGGCGATCGACAACAGCGTCGTCTTTGCCCGGAACATTTGCGGCGCCCAGTCGGCCTTTGGATAGACATTGCCCAGCGTCCCGAACACCTGCCGCCGCAACCCTTCGGGCAGCAGACCGCGCACCCGCTCTTCCGCCGCCTGAAACTTATGGCGGCGATATCCGGCCAGCGCCTCATCCGCGCCGTCGCCCGACAGCGCGACCGTCACCCGCTCGCGGGCGAGCGCGCAGACGCGATAGGTGGCGAGCGCGGAGGCATCGGCGAACGGTTCGTCAAAAGCAGTGACCAGCGTATCGACGAGCGAGAAATCGCGCGCCGCCACGGTCTGCGTGCGGTGATGCGTGGCGAAGCGCTTTGCGACGATATCGGCATGCGCGGTTTCGTCATGATCGGCGCGGTCGAACCCGATCGTGCAGGTCTCGACCGGCGTGCGGCTCGCCTCCGCCATCAGCGCGACGACCGCCGAACTATCCACTCCGCCCGACAGGAATGCGCCCAGCGGCACATCGGCGACCATGCGCGAGCGAACTGCAGCGCGCAGCAGATCGGCCAGTTCGGCCTGAAGGTCGCTCGCCGAACCCTTTGCCCGGTCCGAAAAATCGACGTCCCACCATTGCACCGGGTCAGGGACCGGATGGCCGCGCCGCAGCAGCAGGAAATGCCCGGCGGGCAGCTTGCGCGCACCCATCAGTATCGAGGAATCGTCGGGGATATAGCCGAGCCCCATAAAATCCTCGACCGCGCGGACATCCGCCTCACGCCGCATCAGTGGATGCGCGAGCAGGCCCTTAAGCTCCGAGGCGAAGGCGACCGCGCCGTCCGACAATTCGGTATAGAGCAGCGGCTTCACGCCCATCCGGTCACGCGCCAGAAACAGGCTGCGCGCATCGGCATCGTAAAGCGCAAAGGCGAACATGCCGTTGAGCCGCGACAGCATATCCGGCCCCCATGCGCGCCATGCGTGGAGCAGCACTTCGGTATCGCTGCCGGTGGTGAAGACCGCGCCCTTCGCCTCCAGCTCGCGGGCAAGCTCGGCGAAATTGTAAATCTCGCCATTGAAGCTGACAGTAAGGCGACCATCAGGCGTCGCCATGGGCTGCGCGCCGCCGTCAAGATCGATGATCGCAAGCCGGCGATGGCCCAGCCCTATGCCGGTTTCGGTCCACACCCCCGCGCCGTCCGGCCCGCGATGGGCCTGCGCCTCGGTCATCGCCGCGATTCGCGCCGGATCGATCGGCTTGGGCGTCTGGGGATAGAAAAGGCCGGCAATCGCGCACATCAGTTCGTTGTCCCCAGCATCCGGTCGGCAAGCGTGTCAAGGCGAAGCGCATCCGCGAAACGGCCAATCTCCGCGCGCGGATCGCCCTTTCCGCCATCCTCTACCGAGATCAGGATCGCAACCGCGCGCTGTTTTCCGCCGAGCAATTTGGCGCGCAGCGTCGCCAGCTTGGCGCGGTTCGGACTGTCGGTGAGCGTGCCCGCGACGTCGTACCATGTCGCGACATGGCGATAGACCGGACCCGGCGCGGTCATGCGCAGCACCGCTCCGCCACGGATCGGCGCTTCATCGGCGATACGCACCCATTGGTCATTCTCGCGAATCGGGCCGATGCCGAAGCCGACGACCTCGCGACCCTCGCGCTGCCCGGCATAGATGGCGACGGCCAGATCGACCCGCGCCCCGTCCGGCCCGCGATACTGGCCGATCAGCAGCCGGTCGGCATCCGGATAATGGGGTGCCCATGGAAAATGCGTCCTGCGCTCGACGAGCGTCCAGCCGGGTAGTTCGGGCAGCGCCACTGCTCGCGGCAATGCGTCTGCGCGGCCGGCAATGGCACCCGCCCAGAGCAGGAAGGCGAGCGCGATGCCGATTACCAGCCCGGTCGCAGTAAACGGATCGGTGCGCAGGCGCGCGGGTGGCGGCAAGTCGGCGGGGTCGAACCATGGCGCATCGGGATCGCGATCGAACCAGCGCCAGCCGATCGCCAGCACCATCGCCATGACCAGCGCGAAAAACACCCAGCCATAGACGATATGGTCAAAGCCGGTCGCCGCCTCTACCGAGGTCAGATGCGCGGCATAGATCGTGCCGAACGCGCGAATGCCGTTGGCGATGATCGGCACCACCAGCGCCATCGCCATAAACCCCGCCCGGCGTTTCCACGAGACGTAACAGACATTGGCGACCAGCGTGCCATAGGCCATCATCGCGATCAGGAATTTGGCACCCGAACAGGCTTCCGCGACTTCGAAATAGCCGTTCGGAATGGTGATCAGCACGCCATCGACCTGCGCCGGTACGCCGAACAGGTGAAGCAGCACCATGCACATATGCACGGTGACCGTTTGAAGCGGCGCTTCGAACATCTCGCCGAAGGGCACGAGGAACAGCAGAAAGGCGAGCGGGAACAGTATCGCTCGCGCGATATGCGGACCGAGCAGCGTCACCGCCGCGCCCTGCATCATCAGCACCAGCCCCAGATGACGAAGCAATGCGACGCCCGCCGCGCTGCCAAGCAGCCACAGGCCACCACCGCCCGCAACAAGCAGCAGGCCCGGATACCAGCTTTGCGGTGTGAGCTGCGCCAGCCCTTCGCGCCGTTGCCACACCAGCCAGCCGAATACCGGCAGAATGAACAGGCAATGGCCGAAGGTCGTGCTGTTCCAATAGATATAAGCGAGGTCGCCGACATCGCCGCGAAACAGGATCAGCAGCGATGCGATCGCGCCTGCCAGCAACAAGAGATGCCGGGACCAGCCGGTTGCCGCGGTCTGCCCATGCGGCACCGCCATGCGCTGCGCATCGCTCATGCCGCGCCCCCCGATCCGATCAGCCGGTCGAGCACTGCCAGCCGCGCCGACCAGCCATAGCGCTCGATCGTTCGCCTCCGCGCCGCCTCGCCCTGTGCGCGGGCGGCAGCGGGATCGTCGAGCAGTGCGATAACCGCATCGCCGAAGCCGCGCTCGCCTTCCGCAACGCAAATCGTGCCGCCATGGTCGATGCCGCATGCCGCCGCCGGGCTGGCCACGACGGGGCGCGCCATCGCCATCGCTTCGAGCACCTTGTTCTGCACCCCGCGCGCAAGGGTCAGCGGTGCTACCGCCACCGATGCGGCGGCGAGCCAGCCCCGGACATCAGCGACCTCCCCGGTAACGGTCACGCCGGGCAGCTTCGCCAGCGCCCGAACCGCTTCGCCCGGATTGCGCCCGACAATCGCGAAGCGGGCGGCGGCATGGCTCTGGCGGATATGCGGCAGCACATGGCCGGCGAACCAGCGCACCGCCTCGACATTGGGCCGATAATCCATCTGCCCGGTGAAGACGATCAGCGGCCCCGGCGCTTCGAGGGCAGCGAAATCACCGTCGGGGTCGTATAATCGCGTGTCGATCCCGTTTTCGACCGCTTCCACCCTTGCGTCCGGTGCTGTGTGCGAGAAGAGTTCAGCTTCCGCCGCACTGACGAACAGGCTCACATCGACGCGCGCGGCGACATGGCGTTCGAACCGGCCGAGCAACCGCGCCTCGCGCTGGTGCACCCATTTGAGCGGCCAGCGTGCACTGTTCGCATAAGCGGCAAATTTGGCCGAATCCATATCGACGAAATCCATCACCACCCGCGCGGCGTGGGTCTCGGGGAGATATTGCGCCATCTGACCCGAAAAGACGTAGATCGTGTCGATATCGCGCCCGGCCAGTATCCGCTTCACCGCATCGCGAACCCGGCGATCGCCGAATGCCGTGACGGAAGCGGGCGCACCGGTCAGCAGCGCCTCCCCCATTGCGCGGCCCCGCGACTTGCTCCGCCGCACCACTGTCCGGCTCGCCGTCCAGCGCGCAAGCTGCTCACCATATTCCGCGTCGCGCGCATCATCGGCAAAGGCGATCAGATGCACCGGCGCGCTGCGGCCGAGATGCTTCAAAATGTGGAAGCTGCGCATCTTGTCGCCACGGTCGGGCGGGAACGGCACGCGATGCGCCAGAAACAGGATATCGCCCATCAGCCCAGCCCCCGGGCAATCGGGGGGCCGATGCGATTGGCGAGCCAGAGCGGCAATTTCTTCCACGCCGCGACCTGAAGCCGATATTTGGGGCTGAGCGGATTGATCTTGCGCGGCTCCCCGCCATCGCTCGCCCGCGCCCAATAGGTCAGCGGTTCGGGCGTGAAGCCCCAGTTCTTCTTGAACGCCGCCGGACCCGTTCCGACCTTCGACCGGCCGAAATCGAACCGGTCGCATGCCTTTCGCCGGGCATGGCACATCAGCGCATAATACATCCGGTCATTGGCGCGCAGCGCCCGCGCCGCATGCACCCCGCCGCCCCAATAGGGATAGACGCAGCCGCGCCAGTACAGGCTCAGCACTGCCGCCACCGGGCGATGCTCGCTGCGCACGATCAGAATATCCGACGCATCGTCGAACGCATCGAGCACTGCATCGAACAGCGCGCGCGGAAATACCGGCGTGCCGAGGTTGCGGACCGATTCGGCATAGACCGCATAATGGTCGCGGCGCAGCGCTCTCTCCCGACCGAAATCGACCGTCAGATCGCCGTTCAGCGCCTTGCGCACCTCGGCGCGCTGTTTGCGCGGGATCGCGGCCAGCTGCGCAGCATCGTCCCCGGCAAGGGCTGCGACAAAGCCGAGATAGCTTTCGCTGTCCGCATGCCATTGCGCGCCCGGACAGGGACCGCCGCGAAGCTCCATCGTGCCGCACCCGGCATCCTCCGCCAGCGCCCATCCGGCAAGGACCAGCGGTTCGAGCGCAGCGGCATCGCGCACCAGCGCCCCCCCGCCGACCGCGAACCCGGCCGACACCATCGCATTGCCGAACAGAGGCGATCGCATTTCGGTGAGCGGCAGCACGCCGACCAGCTTTCCGTGATGCTCGGCAATCAGATAGCGTGCGTGCTGGCCGCACCCCCGCTCGATAGCCGCGCTCCATTGTGGCAGGTGAAAGGGCGTGCCGTCGGGATGTTCGTCGACAAAGTCGCGCAACCGGTCGCACTCACGCGCATCGTCAAGATCGGCAAGGCGGGTGGTCACCATTCCGGCGGGCGGCTGAACCGTCATATGAAGCGAGCACCCTCGCGCTGCGCTACCGCGTCGGTACGCTCCCATTCGTGCCGACCAAGCAGGCGACGCATCTTTCCCGCCATTGCGCTGAGCCGGCTATAATGGCGCAGGCGCGAGCGCAGCGGCGCGTTTTCGACGCGCGGCTGATCGGGATCGACTTCCCAGGGATGGAAATAGAATACCGCCGGGCGCCCCTCGCGCATATTGACCCGGCGAACGGTCCAGTCAGTGAACGCAAAGGGCAACAGGCGAAAAAAGCCGCCGCCCGTCGCCATGTTGCGCCCGGCGATCTGTGCGGTCGTGACCGGCAATTCGATCAGCGCGGAGCCCGCCACCGGGCGAAAGGCGAAGCGCGGCGCTTCGGGCCAGCCATAATGGTCATGACGGACTGGCGCGACGCTGGACGAATAGGCATAGCCCTGTTCGGCGAGGATTTCGTGCGCCCAGGGCGTGCGCTTGTCGATCGAAAAGCTCGGCGCGCGATATCCGGTTACCGCGACGCCCGACCGATCCTCCAGCAGGTCGCGCGTGCGGCGCAGATCGTCGCGAAACTGGTCGGGGGTCATGGTGAACACCCGGCGATGGTCCCAGCCATGGCTGGCGATCTCATGCCCTGCTTCGGCGATGCGGCGCATCATCGGCCCGTTGCGCCTCGCGATCCAGCCGAGCGTGAAAAAGGTCGCCTTCACGCCCGCTTCGGCGAACAGGTCGATCACCGCATCGGTATTGGCGGCGACGCGCTGCTCCAGTCCCTCCCAGTCACCCCGGTCGATGACGCGTTCGAACGCGCCGACCTGAAACCAGTCCTCGACATCGACCGACATTGCATTGCGCATCGCGGCTATTCCTGTTCGCCGGTCAGCGCTTCGACCTTTTCCGGATCGGGCCGGTCCCGGTCGCCCTCGACCCATTCGACGAGCAGCGCAAGCACACGGCGAAGCACGCGATCCTGTTCCTCCAGCCGCGCCTCCATCCGCGCGATCCGGTCGAGCAATTCGCTGTTGTCCGGGTCGGGCGCGCGCGTCGGCGACGCTTTGGGCTCGGTCGCCGGCGCGGTGTCGCGCTCCAGATCGGCGATTACCTGTTCGACATGCGCGCCGGTAAAGACATCCAATTCCTCCATCGCGCCGAGCATCATCAGCCGCGCGGCGAGCAGGTTCACCTCTCGCGGGACCCCGCGCGACCAGCGGTGGATCGCAGCGACGGCGTCGTCATCGAAGGTCGGACTGCCGCTCGATCCCGCGACAGAGAGGCGGTGCATCAGATAGGCCTGCACCTCATCGGGCGCCATGGGCGCGAGTTCGTGCATCGCGATCACGCGCTGGCGCAATTGCTCCAGCCGCTCCCTGCCCTGCAGCGCTTCGCGGAATTCGGGCTGGCCGAGCAGGAATATCTGCAGCAACGGAAAGCCGCCCAGCTGGAAATTCGACAGCATCCGCAGCTCTTCGAGCGATTCGAGCGGAAGCGCCTGAACCTCATCGACGATCAGCAGCGTTCGCCTGCCCGCGCGCGCGACGTCGAGCAATCCCTGCTCGATCGCGCCCAGCGCCTGTGCGCGCGCCATGCCCTGCGTTTCCACGCCCAGCCCGGCGGCGACCATGTGCAGCAGATCGTCAACCTTGATCTGCGTCGTGACGATCGTGATCAGGTTCAGCCGTTCGGTGTCGATCGTTTCGACCAGATGGCCGACCAGTATCGTCTTTCCGGTGCCCGGATCGCCGGTGATGACGATGAACCCCTCACCCTGGCTGATGCCATAGCCGAGATAGGCCATCGCCTTTTTATGCGTCGCCATATCGAACCAGAAACCGGGGTCCGGCGTCAGCTGGAACGGCCTTGCGTGCAAGCCGTAATAATCCTGATTCATCCCGCTATTCCCCGCGATTGCCGCATTTTTCAAAAATCATACCCAAGGCCCAGCAGCGCCTGAACCGAAATATCCATATCCGCGCCGTCGCGCTGATAGGTGAACAATCCGGCCGAGAGCGAGGCCGCCAGCCTGCCGAAGCTGCGCGCATATGCGGCATTCGCTCCGACGCTCCACACCGGCGTTGCGGTGCCCGGCCCTCCGTCGAAATAATTGGCGTATAGGTTACCCGTCAGCGAAGAGACAGGCGACAGCGCACGCGCGGCGAACGCCTGAACATAATAGCTTCGGTCGGTAACGCCGTCGATCGTCGCGCCACCCGCCGCATCCTGCGGCGCGAAGAAACGCCGCTGGGTATAGCCAAGGCCAAGGCCCAGCCGGGTCTGCCCGCGATTGAACGCGATCACGCCGTCGACGCCGCGCGCGCGATAATTCGCCGCCGCCAGCGATTGCAGCGCACCGTTCAGGCAGCCGCCGACCGCATTGCCCGCCGTGCCGAATACGCAGCCGTTATAATTGTTGCTGAACGTGTCCGCCTCGGTCCCGAACCGGGTGGGCAGCGAATCGAGCGCGCCGCCCAGTTGCCGCCCGAAGCTCTGGATGCCGTCATACACCGCGATGCGGATCCCCGACCCCTCGCCGATTTCATGCGTGAACGATCCGGTATAGCTCCAGCTGTCGTAACGGCGCCCGATCCGCGTCTCCAGTTCGGTGCGGTGGCTGGGCCGCCAGATCAGCCCTGCATTCCAATATAGCGGATTGTCGGTGGCATATGCGGTACGTCGCGGCGATCCGGGCGCGGTGACGAACCTTCCGTCATCGCCGATCACCGGATTGCCGAGTGCGTCGGTCAGCGGATCACGCTGGCTGACGCGAATCTCTTCATATCCCGCCCCCGCGACCAGCGCGATCGTTCGGACGAACGGCCATAACAGTTCGCCGCCGATATTGCGGCCGAGGTACCGCTGGTCGAGCTGGCTTGCATCCTCGCGATTGACCGAGCCGCTGATCGTTATCCCGACGGGCAACATGCGACCGGGGCGGGTGGTTGCGCTGGCCGCGAAGCTCTGGCGGGTCGAATTGCCGAAATAATCGATCGCCGGCTGCCCCGAGATCCCGGCAACGCCCGGAGAGTCCGCATGGGTATAGCCGAGACGGTAGGACGCATCGATCCGCACCGGGCCGATCGCGCTCTCTACGCTCGGCCCCAGATCGACCGAATAGATCTGGGTGATATTATCGGCATCGCCGACCAGCAGCGTCGGCGCGGCCCCGCGAATATCGGCGCGTGTCCGTGTCGCAAGCGCGCTGGCGTCGAACCGCACGCCGCGCGCCACGTCGATCTCGGCCCGGCCAAGCCCGCTATGCACATAGCTGTCGCTCAGACGATCCCCATAGCCGAAGCGATGCTGGTAATTATAGTCGAGCTGCACCCGCACGCGCCGGCTCTGCACCGACACATCCACCCCGGCGCCGAGCGTCGAATAGGTCAGCACGTCGCCCGATTGCAGATCGGCGGTCAGCACCTGACTCGCTTCGATATGCGGCGTGATCCGGGGCCGCGACTGCTGAGCCGAAGCGGCCATAGGCAGTGCCAGTACCGCCACACCGCACAAAAGCGGCCAGCCTCTCACCGCCGCGCCTCTTCCCCATAATAGCCGAAGCGCGGCACGCCATGCGTCAGGGTAACCACGTTCAGCAACAACTGGATATGTTCGCATGCGTCGAACATCTGCACTGCCGCGCGCAAATCCGATTCGCTGGTCGAATCGGCGCGAACGATCATCAATATCTGCCCGACCTGCGATGCCAGCGCTGACCCCGAAGACGCCGCGAGCGCGGGTGGCGAATCGAAAATCACGATCCGCCGGGGATCGGCGCTGGTCAACCGGTCGATCAGCGCCCGGCCCCGGCTGCTCGCCAGCAATTCGGTGTCGTTGTCCGATTGCGTTCCCGCCGGCAACAGCGAAAGATGGGGGATATCGGTCGGCAGGATCAGTCGCTCGACATCCACCGAGGAGGGATTGGCCAGCGCATCGAGCAGCCCGGACGCCGCCTCGACACCCAGCCTCGGCAGAATATCGGGTTTGGCGAAATCCGCGTCGACCAGAAGGATGTCAAGGTCGCGCTCCGCAGCCAGCGAGATCGCAAGGTTGATCGCGCTGAAGGTCTTGCCCTCGCCCGGTCGCGCCGATCCCACCAGAATCGAACGCGCGTGCCGCGAATTGCGCCGCGCAAGGTCGGTGGCCGTGTTCAGCAGGTGCCGCTTTACCAGCCGCATTTCCTCGGCAAGCGCATTCACCGGCGCGCCGGGGACCAGCATGCCCTGCCGCTCCAGCGCTGCCCGGTCGATCGGCACCGCGCCGTGCCGGGGACCTGCATCACTCACCCGGCCGGAGATGGTCGGCCGCGGGTCCAGCCCGATCGGCACGATATCGTCGTCGGACAGGCGCGCGACCGCGCGTTCGATCAGCGACGAACCGCGAAGGCGAGGATCATAATCTTTCATCGCCCGCTCCTCATGCCAGCAATCCGGGGTGAAGCAGGTCCGCGCCGACGAGCGCAGCATAAACGAAGCACAACGCCCCCGCCCCGCCGAGAAACAGCTTGTTGCGCCGTGCCCGCTTCGCGGCATTCGCCTCCGTGATCACCTTGCCGATCGAACCGATTACCGGCATCCCGCTCGCCTGTTCGAGGCGCGCCGGGGTCGCGAAAGTGGTACGGATCATTCCCAGCGCATAAGCAGCGGCAACACCCGCACCGATCCCGACGATCAGGACGGCGGTCAGCAGCAACGGACGGTTCGGCGCGCTTGGCGAACGCGGCACAGTCGGCGGATCGACAATGTTGAATTTCATCGCATCGGTCGCATTCTGCGCCTGCGCCTGAAGCTTCACCTGTTCGCGTTCGGTCAGCAGCTTCTGATACTGGTCCTGCAACACCTGAAGGTCGCGCCCGGCCTGAGCATCATCGGCGACCATCCGGGGATCGCCGTTAAATTCGTTCCGCAGCGCATCGATATCGCTTTGCAGCTGGTTGCGTCGCTGGGTGAGTTCGGCGACCCGCGCCTCGCGCTCGGCACGCATCGACTGAAGCTGCATATACAGGGGATTGGGCGATCCGCCATTGCCATAGACGGGTTCATCGCGTGCTGCCTGCTGCGCCTGTTCGATCTGGTTTTTCAGCGCGATGACGTCGGGATGCTGGTCGGTCCAGCCACGCGCACGCGCATCGGCAAGCTGTTGCTGCAAAGTCGCCAGCCGGGTGCGTGCCGGTCCTGCGCTGCCGGGGCTTCCCGGCAGGGTGCGCCTTGTACCGGCAAGCTGAGTCGAAACCGCCGTCAGGCTGGATCGTGCTGCCGCCAGATCCTGCTCGACATTGGCAAGCTGGCTGTTCGCTGCGGCGAGCCGGTCGGGCAAGGGACCGGTTCCGGGCAGGCCCGACAGATACCGGCTCTGAAAATTGGCAGACTTCACCTCGGCATTCTGGATCTGCGCCTGACGCTGATCGAGCTGCTGGTTGAGGAAATTCAGCCTTTGGGCGATTTCTCTCCGATCGGCGACGAGATTGTCGCTGACGAAGACATCGATCATCTTCTGAACGATCTGCTGCGCCAGCACCGCGCTTTGCGCCCCCGGTCCGCCGGTCACGTCGGCCGAAATCTTGAACAGATTATCCTGTTGCTGGACGACCGTGATCATCTTCTGGAGCGCCGCGACCTGCGCGCTCACATCGGCATCGCGTGCCATGCCCTGCGAAAGATCGGTGCCGCGCACGACCTTCTCCAGATTCACGGCCGAGGTCAGCGTCTGACGGATACGGTCCATCTGCCGCGCCTGCTGATCGGGCGAAGGCCCCACATCGTCGGGCAGGATGTCGCTGGTCTGAACAAGGATGCGCGCGCTCGATTCATAATGATCGGGGATCCGCGAAATCACGCCCCATCCGATCACGCACACCGCCCAGGCGACACCGAGCGCTATCCAGCGCCGTATCCATATCGCATGAATGGCGGCGCGTATCTCGTCATACATCGCCCCCATGTCAGAACATGCTTTCGGGAATGATGATGATATCGCCCGGCTCCAGCCGGACATTGGCCGAAATATCGCCGTCCCGGACCAGACTGTCGAGGCGCAGATGATATTCGTGCTGTTTGCCCGTATCGGGATCGACACGCACCAGCCGCGCGCGATTGCCCGCAGCATATTCGTTCATGCCGCCCACTGCGATGATCGCGTCGAGCACCGTCATATTCGCGCGATAGGGAATCGAGGCAGGCTTTTCGCTCGCACCGACCACACGAATCCGTTGCGCATAGGTACCGGAGAAATTCTCGACGATGACCGATACGATCGGGTTTTCGACATATTCGCTCAGCGCTTTTTTCATATCGTCGGCGAGCTGCGCGGGCGTCTTGCCCGCTGCAGGCATGTCGTTGACCAGCGGCGTGGTGATCCGCCCGTCGGGGCGCACCTGAACCTTTGTCGACAATTCGGGGTTGCGCCAGACGAAGATCTGAAGCTGATCGAGCGGGCCGATCTGATATTCTTCATCCGTCTGTTCGGCAGCCGGTGTGTGCGTAGCCGGGGGAAGCTGCGGCATCGTGCCGCCGGCGCAGCCGGTGACGAACAACGCCGAAGCCAACGGGCCAGCCCTTTTCCACGCCCGATGCAACAGCCCCATCACCACAACCTCTCCTGCCGTACAAATGTATGCACCCGGTCGATATGCCGCATGCCGGTTAAGATAGAGTTAGGTCGTTTCCGCGGCGCGGGGGAGGCATTCCCGGGCAGGACCATGTCCCAGAAACGCGCTCGGGCTGGCGGTCAGGCCATAGGCCCCGGCAAGGAATATGGCGATCAGATCGCCCGGCTGCGCCTTTGGCAATGCCACCTTGTCGGCGAGCCGATCAAGCGGGGTGCACAGGCACCCGACCACCGAAACCGCCTCTTCCGCTACGGCATCCATTCGCATCGGCAGCGCGACCGGATAGTTGCGCCGCACCACGGTGCCGAAATTGCCGCTCGCCGCAAGCTGATGATGCAGCCCGCCGTCGACGACGAGGAACGTCTCCCCCTGGCTCACCTTCCGGTCGAGAATGCGGGTCAGATACACCCCCGCTTCGCCCACCAGCCAGCGACCGAGCTCGACAGCAAAGCCGGTTTTCCGGTTTGCAAGCGACGAAACATCCAGCGCCTCGCCCAAAGCAGCGCCGATCGCTTCGACATCGACCGGCGTATCGCCCGGAAAATAGGGAATGCCGAAACCGCCGCCCAGATTGACGAAGGGTGGCGTCGCACCCGCTTCCTCGCCCAGCCGTTCGGCCAGCGCCAGCGTCGCTGCCTGCGTCTCGATGATCGCCTGCGTATCGAGCGACTGCGACCCCGCAAAGATATGAAAGCCGCGCCAGTCGCCACCGCGCGCAAGGATGTGCCGGACCAGCGCCGGGACCTCAGCGGCATCCACACCAAAGGGCGAAGCGCGCCCGCCCATTTTCATCCCCGAACCGCGCAGTTCGAAATCGGGATTCACCCGCACCGCAAGCCGAGGTGCGACACCCAGCTGCTCGCCAATGGCCAGCGCGCGCTCTGCCTCGCCTGCGGATTCGAGGTTCAGCGTCACACCGCTGCGGATCGCCGCTTCCAGTTCGGCGTCGCGCTTGCCCGGCCCGGCAAAGCTGATCTCGCCCCCCGGTTTCGACCGAAGCGCGAGTGCCATTTCGCCGCCCGACGCCACGTCCAGCCCGTCGACCAGCGCTGCCATCGCAGATACGAGCGGCGGATAGGGGTTGGCCTTGATCGCGAAATGCACGCCCACCCGGTCGGGCAGGGCAGCGCGCAGCCGGGCGACGCGCCGCTCCATCGCCGCCATGTCGTACACGAAGCACGGCGTGGACCCGGCCTGCTCCACCCAATATTCGGCATCGTGCCCTGCGATGGTCAGACGGTCCTGACCGGCATAATCGGGCGGGATCGGACCCATCGGTTTCATTGCGTGACCTCCGCGCGCAGGCGGGCGCGATCGAGTTTGCCATTGGCGTTGCGCGGCAATGCGTCGCGCCATTCGTAGCGAGCGGGCTGCATGAAGCCGGGAAGGTCGCGGCGCAAGCGCTGACGCAGCGCCGTCTCTGCCTCACCGGGATCGCCGTTCGCGCGTGCGACAACGAGGATCGCCTGCCCCAGCCGCGCGTCCGGAATACCGAATGCCGCAGCCTCGGCCGCCTCATCGCCGCCGAGCACGGCTTCCTCCACCTCTTGCGGGCTGATCCGGTTGCCTGCGCTTTTGATCATCTCATCATCACGCCCGACAAAACGCAGCAGACCGTCCGCTCCCTCGATCACGGTATCGCCCGACCACACCGCCATTCCGTCGCTTGCCGCAAAGACAGGCGCAGGGCGGAAACGCTGCGCGGTTCGTTCGGGGTCGCGCCAATAGCCCTTCGCGACGAGCGGGCCGGCATGGACCAGTTCGCCCGCCTCGCCCGGCGCGGCTCGGCTGCCATCGGGGCGAAGCACCAATATCTCGGCAAAGGGGATCGCCCGTCCCATCGAATCGGGATTGGCATCGACCAGCGCCGGATCGAGATAGGTCGAGCGAAAGGCTTCGGTGAGGCCATACATCGGATAGAGATCGGCCCCGGCAAACCGGGCGCGCAAATCGCGCACCATCCGTATCGTAAGCGCTCCGCCCGAATTGGTCAGCCGTTTCAGCCGCCCGGCAACCGCATCGGGCCAGTCCGCCTCGAGCAATTGCACCCAGAGCGGCGGCACGCCCGCAATGGTGGTGATGTCGAACCGGTCGACCGCCTTCACCACATCGCGCGGGGTCAGATAATCGAGCGGCGCGACGCTCGCCCCCGCTGCCCAGCTCGAAAATAACTGGTTCTGGCCGTAATCGAAGCTGAGGGGGAGCACGCCGAGCACCCGGTCCTGCGGCGTCAGCTTCAGATAGTGCGCCACGCTGATCGCGCCGAGCCACAGATTGGCATGGCTGAGCATCACGCCCTTGGGTCGGCCGGTCGATCCCGAGGTATAGAGAATCGCGGCAAGATCGTCGGGATCGGCGTTCGAGGGCGGTATGTACGCGCCCGCGAGTTCTTCCTCCAGCACCGCGCAGCTTTCGGGCACATCGCCCGGCTCCAGCGCGGCGAGACGCGGTTTCTGCGTCACCAGCGCGGATGCACCGCTGTCCGACAGGATATGCGCGACCTGTGCACGCTTCAGCGCCGGATTGACCGGCACATGAATCAATCCGACCCGCGGCGCGGCGAGCGGCAGGATACACGCAGTGCGCGTCTTGGGCAGCCAGCTTGCGATCCGGTCCCCCGGCGCCAGCCCGGCGGCACGCAGCGTGCCCGCCATCGCACCAACGGCATGTTCAAGCGCGGCATAGCTTATCGCGCCGCGCTTATCGATCAGCGCGGGCGCAGCGGATTGCCCGCGTTGCGGAAGGTGATCGATGGGATATGGAACGGGATCGGGGGAAACCATATTGTCCTGTTATCGGCCGTTGCCGCACTGGCAAGCGCGCGGTGCCGGGGCACGCTGCCCTTGGCATCGGACAGCGCAATGAGTATCGGCGGTTCGCTTCCAAAGGACAAGAGGATCGGAGCGTTGGTTCCAGAAGGCAGGCAGGAAATCGAGGATACGGTGCGCGCGACCTTGTGCGACGTGCTTGGCCTCGCGCCCGAGCGGGTTGCGGATTTCGCCCCCGAAACTCCGTTGTTCGGCGCGCTTCCCGAACTCGATTCGATGGCGGTCGCAGGGTTGCTGACCGAGCTTGAGGACCGGCTCGGCATCCTGATCGAGGATGACGATGTCGATGGCGACACGCTGGAAACCTTCGGCGCGCTGACCCGCTTTGCGAGTGCCAAGGCGCTGCAATGATCGCTGACTATGATTGGGCTGGCGGGACGGAGGCGATGCTTCGCTTCGGTCCCGATACCGGCCCGGTCATGGTCGCGATATTGCCGCTGTTCGAAGAGGCGAACCGGACGCGCACCTTCGCGGTGCGGCTGTTGCGGTTGCTCGCCGGGCGCGGCATTGCGGGGGTACTGCCCGATATTCCGGGTCAGAGCGAGAGCATGGTGCCGCTCGAATCGCTCACCCTGCTGCGCATGAGCGAAGCGATCGAGGGGCTGGTCGATCAGTTCGCGTCCGCGGGTCGCCGCGCTTATGGCATCGGTATCCGCAGCGGCGCGCTGCTCGACACGCTCGCGCTGCTCGATGGTCGATGGCACTTCGCACCGATGGCCGGGAACGAGTTGCTGCGCGAATTGCACCGCATCTGGCGCGCCGCCGATCCTGACCGGCACAAGGGCGATATTCAGGCGATGGCGTTCGGCAGCGATGGTCCGGTAGAGATCGCCGGAAACCTGATCGGCAGCGACCTGCTCGCCGGACTGATCGCCGCCGAGCCGTTCGATCAGTCCGGCATTCCCCGCCGAATCGTCCGGCTGGACAGCGACCCCCGCCCCGCCGACCGCCATCTGCCCGGCACGCCCTTATGGCGACGATCCGAGCCGGACGACGATCCGGCGCTCGCCGGATTGCTCGCCGACGACATCGCAAGCTGGATCGCGCAGTGCGAAGCCTGAGCACATTCGCCTGCGCGGGCGAAACGCTGGTCGGCACGCTCGATGCCGCCCCCCGCCGCACCGGCCTGCTGATCGTGTCGGGGGGCAATGAAATCCGCATCGGCGCGCATCGTGGCATGGCATTGCTGGCGCGCGATATCGCCGAAGCGGGCTTTCCCGTTTTTCGCTTCGACCGGCGCGGAATCGGCGATTCGACCGGCGCGAATGGCGGTTTCCTGTCGAGCGAGGCGGATATCGTCGCGGCTGCGCGGCAGTTCCGGAGCCTGCAACCGCAGATCGACCGGCTGGTGGCGTTCGGCAATTGCGATGCGGCGGGTGCGCTGATGCTGTTCGGAAAAGCGGCGGAAGTGAATTCGCTGATCCTCGCCAATCCCTGGCTGGAGGCGGAAAGCGGCGAGGATGCCCTGCCCCCCGCCGCCGCGATCCGCGCGCGCTATGCTGCGCGGCTGCGCGATCCGCGCGAATGGATTCGCCTGATCAGCGGCGGGGTGGACCTGAAGAAACTGATCGCGGGAGTTCGAAAGGCCGGGCAAGGCAGCAAGACCGCGCCCGGCCTGTTCGACCGCTATGTCGATTCGCTGTCGCACCATGGCGATGTCCGCATCCTGCTCGCCGCGGGCGACAATAGCGCGATTGCCTTTGCCGATGCATGGAAGCGCGCGCCTGCACCGCTTCGTGGCCGCATCCCGGTGGCACGCTGCCAGACCGCCAGCCACAGCTTCGCCCGCGAAACCGATACCATCTGGCTTCGCGAGCAAATCCGGGCAGCACTGGACGGCTGATCGCCGACACCGGTGGCGGCAGGGATGATTTACAGACCGGATCGTCATCGCGAGAAGCGCAGCGACGAAGCGATCCAGTGCTGCGATCGCTGCTTCTGGATTGCCGCGCCCCTGGGGGGCTCGCAATGACGATCGTGCGACAATTTCCGGCCAATTCGGTCCGGCGTTACTCGGCCGCTTCGGCGACGCCTTCGAATTCGACCTCGGCGAGGAAACGCTCCGCATCGAGCGCAGCCATGCAGCCGGTTCCGGCGGCAGTCACTGCCTGACGATAGGTTTTGTCCATCACATCGCCGCACGCGAACACGCCCGGAACGCTGGTCCGCGTGGTGCCGGTTTCGACCTGAATATAGCCGTCGTCATCAAGCGCGAGATGCCCGCGAAACAATTCGGTCGCCGGATGATGGCCGATCGCGACGAACCCGCCCTCGACATCCAGCGTCGAAATCTCGCCGGTCACCGTGTCTTTCAGTTCCAGCGCGACCAGTCCTTCGGGATTGCCGCCGCCGACGAACCGCTCGACCTGCTTGTTCCAGAGCACGTTGATCGATTCATGCTTCATCAGGCGTTCCTGAAGGATGCGCTCGGCGCGAAGCTCGTCGCGGCGATGGATCAGCGTGACATTGTCCGAATGGTTGGTGAGGTACAGCGCCTCTTCGACCGCGGTATTGCCGCCGCCGATCACCGCGACCTTCTTGCCGCGATAGAAGAAACCGTCGCACGTGGCGCAGGCGGAAACCCCCTTGCCCTTCATCGCTTCTTCCGAATCTAGACCCAGCCATTTGGCCTGCGCGCCGGTGGCGATCACCAGCACATCGCCCTCATACACGTCACCGCCATCGCCGGTCATGCGGAACGGACGGCTGGTAAGGTCGACATCGACGATCGTGTCCCACATCAGCTTCGTGCCGACATGCTCTGCCTGTTTCTGCATCTGCTCCATCAGCCAGGGGCCCTGAATGACGTCGGCAAAGCCGGGATAGTTTTCGACATCGGTGGTCGTCATCAACTGGCCGCCGGGCTGGATGCCCTGCACCAGAATCGGCTCCATACCGGCGCGCGCGCCGTAAATGGCGGCGGTAAGGCCTGCGGGTCCGGAACCGAGGATCAGCATACGGGTCTTGTGCGTGGCGCTCACAATATCTCTCTTCGCGTTGCGAAACGGGGGTGAGGAAGGGCGATAGGGGCTTTGCCCCCGGCCTTGCAAGATAGGCAGCATGGCGCGCGGGGAAAGCCCCGTGGCGATAAAGCAAAACTTGCTGCAACGATATGCGCGCTGCAGGGTTCAGGAAGCAGCACTTTTTCCGGAGGATTTCCATGGCCGATCGCGACGATGTCATCATCAAGGATTATGAGGGCGCGGCCGGCGGCTGGGGATCGATGGAGGGCATGGCGCATGTCCTGCCGAAAGAGAAGATCGGGCCGGACACGCTCGACGCGTTGCGCCGCCAGAACAAGCCCGAAGGCGTGATGTGCGTCAGCTGCGCCTGGGGAAAGCCGGCCAAACCGCATATCGCCGAATTTTGCGAAAATGGCGCGAAGGCGACGGCGTGGGAGCTGACTACGCTTCGCACCACGCCAGATTTCTTCCGCGAACATACGGTCAGCGAGCTTCAGGGCTGGCGCGACCATGATCTGGAACAAGCAGGCCGCCTTACCCATCCGATGAAATATGACGCCGCGACCGACCGCTATGTCGCGGTCAGCTGGCAGGAGGCGTTTGACGGAATCGGCGCGCGGATGAACAAGGCTGATGCGAAGAAGGTCGTCTTCTATGCCTCGGGCCGGGCCAGCCTTGAAACCAGCTATATGTATTCGCTGCTCGCGCGGCTTTATGGCTCGCACAACCTGCCCGACAGTTCGAATATGTGCCACGAAACCACGTCGGTGGGCCTGAAAAACGCCACCGGATCGCCGGTCGCGACGATCCAGATGGACGATTATGAGCTTTGCGACGCGATCTTCTGTTTCGGGCAGAATGTCGGCACCAACAGCCCGCGCATGCTCCATACGCTGAAAGCAGCACGCAAGCGCGGCGTGGAGATCGTGAACTTCAATCCCTTGCGCGAACGCGGCTGGGAACGGTTTACCGACCCGCAAAATCCGGTTCAGATGGCCACCGGCGGTTCGACGCAGATTTCGACCCAATATCATCAGGTAAAGGCGGGCGGCGATATCTCCGCCGTGCTGGGCATCGCCAAGATCGCGATCGCCGCCGATGACGCGGCGCGCGCCGCCGGGCGCGAACCGATTCTCGACCATCATTTCATCGGACAGCATACCGTCCGGTTCGAGGAATTCGCCGAATATGTCCGCAAGGCCGAATGGGACGACATCCTGCGCGAAAGCGGACTGACCCGTGAGGCGATCGAGGATGCGGCGCGCGTGTATCTGAAATCGAAAGCGCTCATCATCGTCTATGGCATGGGGATCACCCAGCATCGCTATGGCATGGATTCGCTCTATATGATCGTGAACCTGCTGCTCATGCGCGGGCATATCGGGCGGCCGGGTGCCGGTCCCGGCCCGGTGCGCGGCCATTCCAATGTGCAGGGCCAGCGTACGGTAGGTATCACTGAAAAGCCCGAACTCGCCCCGAATGCGCGGCTGAAACAGCTATATGATTTCACCCCGCCTGACTGGAAGGGATGGGACACGGTCGAAAGCTGCCGCCATATCATCGACGGAACCTGCGACGGCTTCATCCAGCTGGGCGGCAACTTTCTGCGCGCCACGCCCGAGCATGAGAAGATGGTGAAGGGCTGGGCGAAACTCCCCTTTCAGGTGCATATCGCGACCAAGCTCAACAAATCGCATCTGCATCCGGGTGAGGATTGCTGGATCCTCCCCTGTCTCGGCCGGATGGAGCGCGACATGCAGGCAAGCGGGCCGCAGGCAGTGACGATGGAGGATTCGTTCAGCCATATCTATGGCTCGCTCGGCAAGGCGACGCCCGCCAGCCATCATCTGCTTTCGGAACCGGCGATCGTCGCCGGCATCGCAAAGGCGGCCCTCGAACCCAATGAAAATGTGCCATGGGATGCGTGGGTCGACGATTATTCGCTGGTGCGCGATGCGATTGAGGATACCTATCCCGACAAATTCTCGAACTTCAACGAGCGCATGTGGCAGCCGGGCGGTTTTTGGAAAGGCAATCCCGCCGCGCACCGCAAATGGGAAACCGAAAGCGGCAAGGCGGAGTTCAATGCCCCGCGCGCAATGAACGCCGCCGGGTTCGACGATGCGCCGGGTCGCCTGCGCCTCGTCACGCTGCGCTCGAACGATCAGTTCAACACCACCATCTATGGCTATCATGACCGGTTTCGCGGTATCCATGGCACGCGCGAGGTGGTGATGATGAATCAGGCGGATATGACCGCGATGGGCCTGTTCGACGGCGATATCGTATCGCTGGTCAGCGATGCCGACGATCAGGTCGAGCGCGTCGTCGACGGCCTTCGCGTCGTGCCCTACAATATTCCGGAAGGGTGCGTGGGTGGCTATTACCCCGAACTCAACGTGCTGATTTCGCTGGAACATCATGCGCTGGAAAGCCATGTTCCGGCCGGTAAGTCGGTTCCGGTACGGGTGCGCAAACCGGCGTGATCGCCCCCATCGGTGCGATATTGGCGGGCGGCGCGTCGCGTCGCTTCGGCAGCGACAAGGCGCTGGCGGAGATGCGCGGCATGCCGATGATCGACCATGCTGCTCGTGCGCTCTCCCGCCATGTCGATCGGGTGGTGGTGATCGGGCGCGACCATCCGGGCCTTGCGGGCGCGCCCGACCGGCCCCAGCCCGGCCTCGGCCCGCTGGGCGGAATTGCGGGAGCGCTGAGCTATGCGCACGATCTGGGCGAGCCTTCGGTGCTTACCGTCGCGTGCGACGTCCCCTTCCCGCCCGATAGCCTGTTCGAAGCGCTGCGCCGCCCGCCATGCTGGTGCGAGGATCATCCGGTTTTCGGCCACTGGCCGGTTTCGCTGATGCTCGAACTCGACGCGTGGCTCGAAAAGCAAGCGGACCGGTCGGTACGTGGTTTCGCGCGCGCCACCGGCACCATTCCGGTGCGCGTCGCCGATCCGATTACCGATGTGGATACGCCGGAGGATCTGGACCGCATAGCATGACCAGCCGGGCAGAACCTGTCACGCGCCTGTCGCAGGGCAGCGCCGAAGCGATCGATCGCGCGATAGCATTGGAGGCACCGGTCGCGGTCGAATTCAACGGCATCGGCTATGCAGTGATGATGATGTCTCCAGCCGATCTTTCCGCCTTCGCGCTTGGCTTTGCGCTTACCGAGCGGATCGCCGAAAGCCCGGCCGACCTGATCGATGTGGATGTTGCGCACGTGCCGGCGGGGATCGTTCTGCGCATCATCGTCTCTCCGCAGGCCGCCGAGAGGATCGGCGAGCGGGTGCGCCATCGCACCAGCGATACGGGGTGCGGCCTTTGCGGGATTGCCAGTCTGGAAAGCCTGACCCGTCCCCTGCCCGCCCCGCCGGCCCCGATGGCGATCGACGCCGATGCAATCCATCGCGCGCTCGGCGCGTTGCGCGATCATCAGCCATTGGGCGCCGCCACCGGGGCGACGCACGCCGCTGCGTTTTGCACACCCGACGGAGCAATCGTCGCAGCGGCGGAGGATGTCGGCCGCCATAATGCGCTTGATAAGCTGATCGGGAGGATCGGGGGGCATGCATCCGCACCCGGCTTCGCGGTCGTCACCTCGCGGATCAGCTTCGAAATGGCGGACAAGGCACTCGTCGCGCGCTTTCCGCTGCTGGTCGGAATTTCGGCACCGACCAGCATGGCGGTCGACCATGCGCGCGCAAACGGCCTTGGGCTGGTGGCGCTGGCGCGATCCGATTCGATGCTGGTGCTGAACGATCCCGCCGCCCCGGCCCGGGTCACAGACTCAGCCCAGTAGCGGCAGTTCCTTCAACGGCGTATCGGCGTCGGCGAGCAACGCCGGATCGATCCTCGCGCCCTCGACCACGAGTTTGCGGCCCTGCACATAATCCTTGATCCGGTTCACGCAATCGAGCGCGATCACCCGGCCTTCGCGCAGATAGATCACCGAAAAACTGCGCGTTGCGGGATCGCCGCGAAGCACCGTCGCGTCATAGCCGGTCGACAGGCCGACGGTCTGCAATTTCAGATCATATTGGTTCGACCAGAACCAGGGCACGGCCGCATATTCATCGCCCGATCCGGTAATCGCCTTTGCAGCCACGCCCGCCTGATCATTGGCATTCTGGACTGATTCCAGCCGGATCATCTGCCCGTCGGCAAATGCATTCGCGTGCAGCGCGCAATCGCCGATCGCATAGATATCGGGCAGGCTGGTGCTGCATTGCGCATCGACCGCGACGCCGTTGCCGCCTTGCGCTCCGGCGGCGAGCAGAGGCTCGACGGCAGGAAGGATGCCGATGCCGACAATCACCATATCGGCGGGCAGCACCTCGCCATCGGCAAGCCGTACCCCGCTGACCCTGTCCTCGCCCTCAATACAGGAAACCACGGCGTTGAGGCGGATATTGACGCCATGGGCGCGATGCTCGCCCTCGAAAAAGCGCGAAAGCTCTTCGCCCGCTACCCGCGACAACACGCGATCGGCAGCCTCCAGCAGGACGATCTGCTTGCCCAATTTCGACAGCACCGCCGCCGCTTCCAGCCCGATATAGCCGCCGCCGATCACCACGACCCGCTCGGTATCGGACAATTCTTCGATCATCCGATCGACATCGGCGCGGCTGCGCACGCCATGCACGCCGCTCAGATGATGCCCGTCACAGATCAGCTTCCGGGGTGCGCCCCCGGTCGCCCATACCAATTGGCCATAGCCGATCGTCGCGCCGCCATCGGTGTTAACGCTATGCGCCGAGGCATCGACCGCTATCACCCGCGTACCGAGCAGAAAATCGACCTCGCGCTCCGCCCAAAAGGCTTCGGGACGGATCAGCAGCCGGTCGAAGCTCTTGTCCCCGGCGAGATATTCCTTGGATAGCGGGGGGCGTTCATAGGGCAGCTCCGGCTCGTCTCCGATGAGCAGGAGACTGCCTGCAAAACCGTTTTGGCGCAGCGCAATAGCACAGGCAGCGCCCGCCTGACCCGCGCCGACGATCACGGCATCGAAGCGACGATCGATTTCCTGTGCCATGTCCTCCGCCGATCAGTCTTCGGGCGCGATCCGAACGCGCAGGCCGTCAAGCTCGGGACCAAACGGAATCTGGCACGACAGGCGCGAATATTCGCTGCGATGTTCCGAGCTGTCGAGCAGATCGTCCTCATCCGCGCTCATCTTCGGCAGCTTGCCGATATAGTCGGGATCGACATGAACATGGCAGGTCGCGCACGAACAGCACCCGCCGCACAGCGCGAGCAACTCATCGAACCCATTGTCACGGATGATCTCCATAACCGAATGGCCGGTGGTTCCTTCCACCTGAGTTTCGGCCCCTTCACGGGTTACGACATTCAATCTGGGCATCGAAGCTCACACCTTTCCTGTATGTTGCGGTGGTACCGCCTGCCGGTTCGCGATGCATTAAAGCACCGTCGCGCACAAGTATCGTCCCGGACTGCGGGGACGACGGGCTTAGACAAGTTCGACAGCGACCGCCGTTGCTTCCCCGCCGCCGATGCACAGGCTGGCCACGCCGCGCTTCAGCCCGCGCTTTTCCAGCGCCGCGAGTAATGTCGCCATGATCCTCGCCCCGCTGGCCCCGATCGGATGGCCGAGCGCACAGGCGCCGCCATTCACGTTCAGCTTGTCATCGGGAATACCAAGCTCGCGCTGCGCGATCATCGCAACCACGGCGAACGCTTCGTTCACTTCGAACAGATCGACATCATCGACCGACCAGCCGGTCTTCTCCATCAGCTTCTTCATCGCGGGCACCGGCGCGGTGGTGAACAGCCCCGGTTCATGCGCATGCGCGGCATGGCCGACCAGCTTTGCAACCATGTTGAGGCCAAGCCGCTCGGCAACGCTCGCGCGCGTCATGACGAGCGCCGCCGCGCCGTCCGAAATCGACGAGGCATTGGCGGGTGTGATCGTTCCGTCCTTTTTGAACACAGGCTTCAGCGTCGGAATCTTGTCGATCTTCGCCTTGCCGGGCTGTTCGTCGGTCGCGACCGTCACCGCGCCCTTGCGCCCCGGAACTTCGACCGCGACGATTTCCTTGTCGAACGCACCGCTTTCGATCGCGGCATTGGCGCGGTTGAGCGAACGGATCGCATATTCGTCCTGCGCCTCGCGGCTGAACTGATACATCTCGACCGCGTCCTCAGCGAACGCACCCATCGGCTTGCCTGCCGTATAGGCGTCCTCCAGCCCGTCCATCATCATCGTGTCGATGATCTGGCCATGACCCAGCCGCGCGCCCGCACGATGCTTAGGGAGCGCATAGGGGGCGTTCGACATGCTCTCCATGCCGCCCGCCACGATCAGGTCGGCGCTACCCGCGGCGAGTGCGTCATGCGCCATGATCGCGGCCTGCATCCCCGATCCGCACATTTTGTTGACCGTCGTCGCCTGAACCCCAAGCGACAGGCCTGCCCCGAGCGCCGCCTGACGCGCGGGCGCCTGACCCAGCGTGGCAGGGAGGACGCAGCCCATGAAAATCTGCTCGATCGCATCGGCATCGGCGCCTGCACGCTCCAGCGCAGCCTTCACCGCTGCAGCACCCAGATCGGTCGCTTTCATTCCGGTGAGGTCGCCCATGAAACCGCCCATGGGCGTGCGGGCATAGCTGGCGATGACGACGGGGTCGGCGGACATAAAGGCTCCTCAATCTGGATATGCGTCACCTTCAAAGGCCGAAGGGCGCACTGTTCTGATGGAGGGTAGATCGTCCGCCGACCGCTATGGGTCAAGGCGTAGAAGCCGGGAAAAACGGCTTTGGCACCGTACTTTGTTGCGTCATGGGCAACGATGGTAGCGGAGGAGGAACATATAGCGAACATATAACGTTCTGACATTGCTCGTTTTTTCCGCCCAACTCTTGGAAAATACCCCCACCGATACCCCCAGAATCCCGAATTTGCGCCAAACCGTTACAAGGGTGCGATCGGTCGACTAATGTTCGAAAATTGGCAGCTCAACCGCCTCTTTGAACGGCGGAAGTTGGGCCGCTCCCGGACGGTCCGCTTTCAAGCCATTGGATGGCTAAACCTGACGTTCTAACTATGCAGACACACTCCCACACATCACCAACTTTGGCTCTCAAGAAGCGGATTATTACCGAAGGCATCTGGCGGTGGGATTTTATCACCTAGATATGAAAACAGTCACATCAGCATCGGCCTTCCCCAGCGAATGATGAAGGGCTTCGAACAAGGAGCGGTCGAACTTCGCGAAGACAAAGGACTACTCTACGATGGCGCACGCATTTTCCGGCTCAGCGAGGACCCATTTCCCATCTGACATCGTCAGCTCTGCAGTGTAACGACGATACTCATCGTCTCCCAAAGCAAAATCGCACGTGAAATCGGGGTGGCCAAAGCCCTTGGATTTACAAAGACCCTTGTTGGCAGGTTCTGCTTCGGGACATCCTTCAGCCCAAGCGGCGGCGAGTTCCTCACGCTGCGGTGGCGGAATGGTCGGAGTTAATGGCTCTGCCGTTGCCTGCGTTTCTGGAACTTCTTCAGGAGTGGTTTCATCCTGAGAGCTGCAGGCGGCAACAGCGAGGGCACACACTACGATTGCAAATCGCATGATCAAAATTCCTTCGGGTCAGTCAGACATCAACCAGACCGCTAATTGGCAGCTCGTTGGTTCCGTTACAGGCACGACGAATTCGCCTGCTCTAGGTTCCAGCTAAGGCCTCTCCCGCATTGGCCTAGATGCTTAAGATCGCTGCTGTTCGACGCATCTATTCAAGATGTCCTGAGCAAATTACCGCTGCCACAAACGACCAGCGCAGCGACATTGCTGCTCGCGCCTCCTTGTGCGACATCGTCTCCGGATGACCTATATTATCTACGTCGGTGCGGCATTCGCCGAGATCGCCGGTTGCTTTGCATTCTGGGCGTGGCTTCGGCTTGACCGGTCCCCGCATCGCTCACGCAACCCTCGAGGCATGCCTCGCGACCGAATGCGACGATCAGCTGATACCGACGCATCCTCCGGCTAGCGACCCCGATCACTGATCCACCGCGGTAATGCGCGGGCGGGATGCCGGCAGTGAACACGGCGCTGGCGCAGCTTGCGCCTGTACCGGGCAACTCCGAGCGCAACCGGCACAGCCTTGGTATCTTCGCTCAAAACTTGAAAGCTGTCAGAGGCAGAAGCGCGCTGAAAGCGGTGTGATTCGTCGGTTTGATTGCAGCCGATGCTAATCGAGGCCGGACGAGCTCCTCGTTATCACCATCTTTTCCGGGCTCATATCGGACATTGTATATCCGATACCGCCTGTTCCGAGACCGGAGTGCCGTCGACCTGCGAAGGGCATCCAGTCGACTCGGAAGGCGGTATGGTCGTTGACCAGCACTGTGGAGCCCGACAGGCGCTCGACGCAATAATCGGCAATGTGCTGTCGCTCGGTAAATACGGCGGCCTGAAAGGAATAAGGCAGCTCGTTCGCCTGGGAAATGGCTGCATCGATACTGTCGTATCCGTAGAGGCACACAACGGGCCCGAACACCTCCTCTCGCGAGACCTTGGCGGCGCGAGGCGGATCGATAAGAACGGTGGGATGATACAGCGTCGGGCCGATGCGCTTGCCACCTGCGGCTAGCTCGGCGCCGCTCTCGACGGCGGCCGCGACCCAGGCTTCGATCCGGTCGACCTCGGCAGGGCGAATGAGAGGACCGCACTGAGTTTCCTCGTTGGTGGGGTCCCCCACCTTCAGTGCCTTTGCGCCCGCAGCGAGCGCGGCAGCGAAGTCCGGCAGTTCGGCACGCGGAACGAACACCCGCTGGACCGATACGCAGACCTGACCGGAATGATAAAACCCCCCTTTCAGGAGCGACGGAATGACGTTTTCGCGTGGTATATTCTCATCGACGATGACCGGGGCCGCGCCCCCATGTTCCAGCGCCACACGTGTACCGGGTGCGAGCCTCGAACGGAGCATCCAGCCTACCTTGGCTGAGCCGATGAAGGAGAAGAACGCCGTTCGCGGATCCGTGACCATTTGTTCGGCGACATCGTCCGTGCAGGGCACGAAGCGGCACCAGCGTTCGTCTAGGCCTGCCTCGTACAGGATTTCCACGAAACTCTTGCAGGACAACGGAGTATCCTTGGCCGGTTTCACCAAAACGGGACATCCCGTCGCGACAGCGGGGCCAACCTGATGGGCGATCAGATTAAGGGGATGGTTGAACGCCGAAATCGCGACCACCGGCCCGATCGGCTCCCGAAAGGTGTAGGCTGTTCGCCCTGCGCCCGCCTCGGTCAGCTCCATCGGAATCTGGCGTCCGCCGCTCGCGAACAGTTCATGCACGCAGAGTTCGACGCTCTGAACGGCGCGGCTCGTTTCCGCACGGGCGTCGACAAGCGGTTTTCCGCCCTCGCGCGCGATCTGCATTGCGAGGCTCTCTGCACGCTCGTGCATGAGCGAGCTCGCACGCTGCAAGATGGCAATCCGCTCGTGAACCGGAATCCAGGCCTGCCGGTCTTCGTGCAACGTACGCGCCTCGTCCAGCCAGCGGTCGATCTTCGACCAGTCGACCAGGTCCACGCTGCCGATGCACTTCTGGTCGTAAGGATTGAGGACCTGCCAGGTCATTGGGGGCACTCCATCGCGCTCAGCTCTTCGATCAGAACTTTTCGGTTCTCCGAATAATCTACCGGCAGATCCACGAGGTGAACGCCGCCGCTTTCGAATGCGTCGTTCAAGGTCGGAAGCAGCGCTTGGCTGCTGTCGATCCGGTGGCCCGTGGCGCCATAACTTTTCGCGTAGGTGACGAAGTCAGGGTTGGCGAAACTCAGGCCGTAATCGGGAAAGCCTAGCTGTTCCTGCTTCCACCGGATCATCCCGTAAGCGGCATCGTTGAGAATGAGCACCACGAGGTTGAGGCCGAGCCTGACCGCGGTTTCCACCTCCTGCGAATTCATCATGAACCCGCCATCGCCGCACACGGCGAGCACGCGGCGTTCGGGCGAGAGCATCGCTGCCATCATCGCCGAGGGGAGACCCGCTCCCATCGTCGCCAACGCGTTGTCGAGCAGAATGGTGTTGGGCTCATGCGCGATATAGTTGCGGGCGAACCAGATCTTGTAGATACCATTGTCGAGCGCGACGATATCATCCCGGCCCATGACCGTCCGCACATCTGCAACGATGCGCTGGGGCACCATCGGAAAGCGGCCATCGTCGCTGCCTTGGCGGATGTGCGCGGCGATATTTTCGTGGACATTGGCGTAGGCTGCCGGGTCACTAGGGTGTTTTCCGCGTAGCCGGTTTCCCAGTCGCTCGATCGATCCGGCAATGTCGCCGATGACCTCCAGCTGCGGAAAATAGACCTGGTCGACCTCTGCTGCCTTGTAATTTATATGGATAACGGTGCGTCCGTCAGGCTCCATGTAGAAGGGCGGTTTCTCGACCACGTCATGGCCGATATTGACGATCAGGTCTGCGCGATCGATGGCACAATGAACATAGTCATCCGACGATAGAGCCGCCGTTCCCAGATACAGGGGGCTTGCCTCATCGAGCACTCCCTTGCCCATTTGCGTATTAAAAAACGGAAATTGGGTATCGTCGACGAACTTTCGGAGCGCCTTGCAGGCGCTACGTCGGTTGGCCCCGGCACCCACCAAAAGCAGCGGGCGATCCGCGGCGAGAATTCGCTCGGCAGCTTCGTCTAGCGCGGCATCTCCGGCCACCGCATATTGGCGGGGGTGGGGCGCAACGACCGGTTCGGAGGTTTCTTCCTCGGCAATGTCTTCGGGCAGCTCCAGCAGAACTGCACCGGGTCGCTCTTCCTGAGCTCTCCTGAAACCTTCGCGCACGAGCGAAGGAATGCGCTCCCCATTCACGATCTGCTTCGCCATCTTACATAATGGGGTGAAAAGCGAGACGACATCGACGATCTGGAACTGCGCCTGCTTCGAGACCTTGATGGGTTTTTGGCCGGTTATCATGACCAGAGGGAAAGCGCCCAGAGCGGCATAAGCTGCCGGCGTCGTGAGGTTTGTCGCCCCCGGCCCCAGCGTGGCAAGGCATACGCCGGCTTTACCGGTTAGGCGTCCATAGGTTGCCGCCATGAACCCCGCTCCTTGCTCGTGCCGGGTAACGATCAGGCGGATCGACGAGGTGCGTAGCGATTCAAGCAAATCCAAATTCTCCTCGCCCGGAACCGCAAAAATATATTCGACGCCTTCGGCTTCCAACGCGGCGACAAGAAGATCGGATGCTTTCATGGAATGGTTCTCGCGTTGGTAAGGGCCTGAGGGGCTGTCGGTGAAGAGTCTTTTGCTCTGCGGGTGATTCAGACTGTGACGGTGAATTGCCCCATCATTCCCGCGTCTTCGTGCTCGAGAATGTGGCAGTGGTACATGTAAGGCAAATCAGCGTCGGTGTAGTCCTCGAACCGCAAAAGGAGCCGCACGGTCTCGCCTGGATAGACGACAACCGTGTCCTTTAGCCCCTGTTCCGCCGCATCAGGCGCACGGCCGTTCCGGTCGAGGATACGGAACTGCACGTCGTGAATGTGAAACGGGTGCGCCATCATGGAGGCATTCTCGACTTGCCAGATTTCGGTGGTATTTACCCGCACCGTCTCATCGATACGCTGCATGTCCATCGATTTGCCGTTGATGGTAAAACCGCCTCCACGCATCATGCGCATTCCCATGCCCATATCGAGAACGAACCGGCGCGTTCGGACCGCATCGCCGGGATCTATCCGGGGCAATGTGGCAAGCCGGCGAGGCATCACGATGGCCTTGGTCCGGCCCTCGGCAGGTCGGATGTCCAATACGGTGAATTGACGCCGCTCGTCCATCATGCCGCCCATCATCCCATCGCGGCGCTCCCGTTCGCCCATCATACCGTCCCGGCCACCTCGCTCGCCCATCATCCAGTTGCCCATCGGCCCGTCGGACTCGCGCATGCGCCCGGACCCTCTCATCCCCCGGCCCATGTTTCCCATGCCCATGATTTCGAGGCCGTCCGCAAGCAGCGAAACCGGCCTTCCATCACTGACATCGACGATTACCTGCGCGCGTTCGCCGGGAGCGAGAACAACATTGTCGGTTGGCAGCGGCGCGGCGAGAAAACCGCCGTCGGTGCCGATCTGATGAAAGCTGCGGCCATCGTCGAACCCGAAACGGTAAAAGCGTGCGTTCGAGCCATTGACCAGGCGTAGCCTCAGGCGATCGGACCTTGCCTCGAAGACGGGCTCGACGACGCCGTTGACCAGCATCGTATCGCCCATCATTCCCATCATAACATTGTGCATTCGCGTGGAGTAAATGAAGCTTCCATCGCTCGCGAACGCGCGGTCCTGCACGATCAGCGGTATATCATCGACCCCATAATCGTTTGGAAGATCGAGCGCTTCGCTGGCGTTGTCGCGGACATAGATCATCCCGGCCAACCCCTGGTAAACTTGTGGCCCCGAGCGACGGTGCGCATGCGAATGATACCAGAACATCGATGCGCGCTGGCGGACATCGAAACGCGCGGTCCAGCTGCCTCCCGGCCCGATCGGTTGATGCGGTCCGCCATCGGCGCGCGCAGGGAGATGAAAACCGTGCCAGTGGACGGTCGCCGTTTCGGGCAGATCGCTCGTGACATTCATCCGCACCGTATCGCCGGCGTTCAGCTCAAGCGTGGGGCCGAGGTAGGACTGGTTGATACCGATGGTCGGCGTTTCGATCCCTTCAAAAAATCGCGAGACGCCGTGGCGTAGATTGAGATCGAAAACCCTCTCGCCGCTTTTTCGCTCGCCCGAATAAAGAGGAGGAATGCGAAGTTGCGAGCGCGCCGTTGCTGAAGCAAGCGTCGCATTCCGGCCGGTCAACAGATCGCGCCCGGTAAATGCGGCTATTCCGAATGCACCTGCGCCGAGCACCGCACCGCCAAGAATGGAACGTCTGTCGATCATATTGCTTCCCATTGCCCGGAGCGCCGTCAACCGGCCTCGGCTTGCGGTGTCCGGACTTGCATGCCTTTCCTTCTGTTGCGCCAGTACCCCAGAGCAATGAGGGCGAGCGTAATGATTTGCCCGGCTACCGGTTCAAGTGCCGGTGCAATGCCTAGGATCGGAACGCGGGGCAGATTCGGAAGCGGGGTGATCCCCAAAAGTCCGGCTTCCTGGAGGCCCGAGATGCCCTTCCCGGCCAGAACGACGGCAAGAATGCCGATCAGGATCGAGCTGTAGGCGAAGAAGGTTCCGATCGGCAGTCGCCGACTGTAGCGCAGCATCGCCCAGGCGATCAGCGCCAGCAACACGATTGCGGAGGCGGCGCCGACAAAAATTGCGTCGGCATGACCCTGGGTCCAGAGCGCTGCGAAGAACAGGATCGTCTCGAAGACCTCCCGGTAAACCACGAGGAACGCCAGCCCGAACAGAAACCATGCGGACCTGCGCGACAGAGCGTGCTGCATGGTCTTCTGGATATAGCGTTGCCATTCGCCGGCCTGCGATTTGCCGTGCATCCAAATGCCAACCGACAACAGTACGAGAGCGGCAAAAAGCGACCCGAACCCCTCTACCAGCTCGCGACCTGCCCCACTTATGCCGATCAGGTAAGTCGCTGCCACCCAAGTCAGGCCACCGGCGACAAGGGCCGACAGCCATCCGCCATGGACGAAGGGCAGAACTTCGGTTCTCTCGGCCTTGCGCAGGAACGCGATCATCGCGATCACGATCAGCAACGCCTCGAGCCCTTCGCGCAACAGGATCGCAAAGGCTCCTGCGAATGCCGAGGCCTCACTGGCATTGTCCGGGGCGAGAACCGTCTCGGCGTGGTAGAAAAGAACGTCGAGCGCATTCACCCTTTGGGCGACGGCGGCCACCGGATCCCCGCGACCTATTGCCGCTCGAAGCTCGGCCATGCCGGTTTCGACAGATGCGAGCAGGTCTGCATCGCGCGTGCTTAAAACGGCTTCCAAAGGTTCGAAGCCATCGAGATAGGCCGAGAGCGCGAGTTCGCGCGCTTCGGCCTTATTACCCGCTTCGTAAGCGGCAAGACTTTGCTGCAAGCGTTCGCGTGCCAAAGCGAGTGAGCCGGTCGTATCGCTGGCCACGGCTTCGGGATGAGCCCGCAAATAGGCCATAACGGCATCGGCACGCTCGGTGCCGATCGCCTCGCCAAGGGCTGCCGGGGTAAGGCCGGATAGAGCGGCGAGGTCAGGAATACGCGCCCGGATTTTCGGATCGTCGTTCCAGATCCGTCTGCCGCGCTCTACATTCTCAAATGCGATCGACCCTGAATAATAGGCAAGGCTCCAGCGATCTTCCGCCGGGAGATCGGAAAAGCCCGGCATGGCCGTTCCTTCCAGCCCTTGTCCGATGACCTGATAGAGCGCGAAAGCGCTGCGCTCGCGGGCACGGATGACGTCGTCAAAAGCGATTGGCGGGGGATCGAGTCCCTCTGCGGCAGGGCCGTCGCCGCCACCGCTTGGGCCATGACAGCTTGCGCAGTTCTGGGCGTACAGTGCGGCACCTCGCGCGAGGTCGGGTGCCGCCTCGGGCGCAAGCGGAACGGGAAACGCCGCGATCAGCTCGCTTGCCAATCTGCGCGCGTCGCGCGCGACGACAGCAGGCTCCACCTTCGCCGAGATTGACTCGACGAGAGCCTCTGCGTCCGCAACCAGTTGGGCACGTTGCGCGTTTGCGGGCAGAGCAGCCATGCGTTTGGCTACCGAGGCAGAAAATTCCTGCATTTCGGCATATTCCAGCTCGTTCGTGACTTCACCGTCGCTGACGGCCTCAGTGTAATCCACGGCGATGTAATCGAGCAGGCGCCAGGTCGTCTGAACCGCGCCATGCGTGCCTGCAGAAGCGGGCATTGCGACTGCGATCGACAGGAAAGCGATCAATTGGACCGCAAAAGCACGTAGCGTCATTTGGAGGCGGCCTTTCCCTGTGCAGGAGCATGCTGCGCGCGAAGTTCCTCGGTCGCGCGCTTTACAATGAGGTAAGCCGAATGCAGGAAGATCAGGGCGATCACCGCCGCGACCAGCAGATCGGGCCAAGCTTGTCCGGTCCAGGCGACTAGGGCAGCAGCGATGATCACTCCGACATTGGCGATCGCGTCATTGCGGCTGAAAAGCCAGATCGCGGATACATGTGCGTCGCCTTCGCGAAACCGCATGAGCACAAGCGCCGCCGCGATGTTGACTATCAAGGCCGCGACCGCGATCCCGCCCATCAAGCTGGCTTCAGGCGCGACCGCGTTAAGCGAGCGCCAGACCGCCAGACCGATCACTCCAAGACCCAGCGCGCCCAGAAACAGGCCCTGTGCCAGCGCGACCCGCGCGCGCGTGCGGGCACTCCACGCAAGTGCCAGGATGCCGATCAGCGTGATCGATCCATCGCCGATGAAGTCGAGGGCGTCAGCCTTGAGCGCCTGGCTGTCCGCCAGAAATCCGCCGAAGGCCTCGACAATACCGAATCCCAAATTGAGCACGACCACTATCCAGAGCGCGCGGCGATAGGCCGGGTCCACACCTGCTCTTTGCGTATCGCCGGTGCAGCCACAATCCGATGTTTCATTTTCCAACATGGGACACTAGCTAGCACCTCCAGTGGCTGTAGAGGCAAGCTGCAATCGCGAATGTTTCGCGATGTTAAGTGTCTAAGGAGTAGATTCATGCTTATCGGAGGTTTGGCAAAGGCCACCGGGACCAAGGTCAATACGATCAGGTTTTACGAGGACATCGGACTGATGCCTGAACCCGAACGTACGGCAGCGGGCCAGCGAACCTATACGGAGCGGGATGTTAAACGACTGGCCTTCATCCGGCAGGCGCGCAAACTGGGCTTTTCCATCGAGGAAGCACGCTCTCTCCTGGAACTGAAGAACACGCCTAATGGAAAGTGCGATAAGGCGAGTGATATTGCGAAACGACATCTACTTAGTATCGAAGAGCGCCTCACCCATCTTGAAGCACTGCGTGCAGAGCTGGAAAACGTAGTGGTGTCTTGCAAAGGCGGCGACTTGTCGGACTGCAAGATCATTGAGACGCTCTCTCAATCCCGCCCCAGTTTTGTGCCCGCGAAGAAAAGAACCCGAAGCCGTGCGTTCTCAGCTCCCTGAGTGCCGCGGCGGTGCGATCAGAAGCTATGAAGGTGGCGAAACACCGCCGGAATCCATCCGCTCCGGCAATCCATTTCGCTGCATTGAGAACCCACTGAGTGTTCCCCGTCAGCACCAATGGCACAGATTTGAGGTTGTGATTTAAGGAGGATTTGGGCTTCGTCGTAGTGATGAAGGAACGAAGATGAAGCCCA
>NZ_SNWD01000010.1 GCF_004361835.1 Stakelama pacifica | reverse complement strand
GCCCCCAATACGGTTGTTGCCATCACGCCCAGTGAAGGGCATCAAAACGGCCCAAGGCTCTACTCGTAAATGGTAGAAACTACGGGCTCAGACCATGGCCGGCGACTTCCGAAACCAGACCCGGCTTATTCTCATGCGCATAAAAATTGTAATTGGTGTCGAGGCGGATGCCATCAAAATCGCCATCCATGATAAAATTGACGACACCGGCAATGGCGTCGGACCCATATACCGCCGACGCGCCACCCGTCAGCACATCGACGCGCTTGATCAGCGCGGTCGGGATCATGTTGACGTCCTGACCATTCATCGTGCCGAGACGCTTGCCATCGACCAGCACGAGGGTGCGCTCAAAGCCCAGATTGCGCAGCTTAATCCGCTGGCGGCCGTCTGAATCCGCATAAGCCTGCTGACTATCCGGCGCGATCTGCGGCATCCGGTTCAGCACTTCCTCGATATTCACCGCCGCCTGCTGCTTGATCTGTGCCGACGTCACCGACTGGATCGGCGCTGCCGCCGCAACATTGGGGCGAGAAATGCGGCTGCCGGTCACGACGATATTGTCGATGCCGTCATTCCCCGCGTCGGCGCTCTGGGTCGTAAAGGCAGTTTCGCCCTGATCCTCGACCTGTTGCTGCGCGGGCGTTTCGGTTTGCGCATGGGCGGCGAGCGGCAGCATCGCCATCCCGCCGAGACACGTAGTCCCCAACCATAGTTTCGTAAGCGATTTCAACGTCATTCCCCTTAACTTTCGCGAAACGCGATGCTCCCTGCGAACATCGCGCTCCGGGTGTTGCAGTTGCGACTTCCCTCTCGCTGAATCGCGTCGCGACGATTCAGCGCTCACATGCCCGGCGCGCTATTGCGCTTCCGATCATTCAATTGATTTATTGGGCCAGCCCTTTCGGCTTGGCCTCTGCTCCCGGCTGTCTCAGCGCCAGCCAAAAAGCGGTATCGCTAACATTTCTGCCCGCAAAGTGCGTTCGCAACAGCACTTTGCTGTTCAACCGGGTCGCTCCCATTCGGCCCTCATCTGTCGACCCTGCTGCCTCCTTTTTTCAGCTTGCGTTGCCTGTCTGTCTCAGGCTCTTCGCGGGTTGGACACTGGTTACGCCGTTCCGATCGGTCACGGCGTAGGTAAAGCCGGGCTGAAGCGCATAAGCGCCCGCTTGCCCCCGGTGATTGATTGCAAGAAAGCCGACCTGCGCATCGCGCACTGCATCGCCGCGCAGCTTCGCGATGTGCATCACAGCCTCACGGCATGCCGCCTCAGGCGACAGACCTGCGCGCATCGATGCAACCACGCGCGCCGTGCCCGCAATCCGGGTTACTTCCTCACCGACCCCGGTCGCGGCGGCGGCGCCCACGCCACCTTCGACGAACAGTCCGCACCCGGCCTGAGGCGAATCGCCGACCCGGCCGCGCATCTTGTACGCCATGCCCGATGTCGTGCACGCGCCGGCAAGCTCACCCGCCTCGCTACATGCGAGCAGACCGATCGTGTCGTGATCGAGGGCATTGCCCCGCATGTTCTCGATATTCGCTACCGGCTTATACTTCGCCGTCTTCAGCCATTCGCGCCACGCCGCTTCCGCCTCGGGCGTCAGCAGGTTGCGCATATGAAAGCCCTGCTCGATCGCGAACTGGTGTGCGCCTTCGCCCACCAGCATAGTGTGCGGCGTCGCCTCCATCACGCGGCGGGCGACCGAAATCGGGTGAACGAAATCCTCAAGCGCGGCGACAGCGCCGACCCGGCCGTCGCCATGCATGATGATCGCATCAAGGGTGACATGGCCGTCGCGATCAGGATTTCCGCCATAGCCGACCGAACGGTTTTTCGCATCGGCCTCGGGCACCTGCGCACCCGCCTCCACCGCGTCAATCAGCGTGCCCCCCGAACGCAGCTTCGCAAAGGCAGCTTCGTTGGCGGCGGCACCAAAGTCCCAGGTCGAGACGATCAGTGCACCGTCGCTGGCTCGCTCAGCCCCACGCACAGGCATAGCACTCGCGGTCAGTGCGCCTGCTATCCCCATTCCCATGGCCTGACGGCGAGAGCGTTTCACGCAATTTCCCCCTGTCCCTTTGTCCGAGGAAGGAAGATCATTTGCTGATTCATCCTGCCTGCCGGAAACAAATTTGTCACATGAATAGGATGTATTCAATACCAATAATAAAAAATGTTTAATCTATCTTCGTTGGTCCCCTAACGATAATTATGTTGCTTCGCGACAAACGCGCCGCTCCCTCGCACCGAACCAGCGGACGCGCCTTTACAAGCCGCCTTTGCCTATCTTCGCGTCGTAAATCCGCCGATTTCGGCGATGATCAGATGTGCCGCAGGAACAGCGGTCGCTTCGAAACGAAGCCGCAGATAGCGCGCCGCTTTGGGTGAATCGAACGCGATACGTTGCGTCGCAAGCGCATAAGCGATGTTCGAAAATTCGCCCGAGGCCGCATCGCGCCAATGCACGCCGTCCTCGCTTACCGATGCGACATATCCCTTGGGTGGTGCGCCATTGGTCTGCACCGCGCGAGACGGAGTCAGGCTGAAACCCGCAAGCACCGCCTGCTCGCCGAGGTCAAAGACCAGCTCCGCAGGCTTTCCCTGGATCGGTGCAGGTGCCGTCCAGACCGTCGCTGCATCCTGATCGAGCAACTTTTCTGCGCCGGGAGCGCTTGCCGAAACCACTTTCCATTCGCGGGTGTCGAGCAGCGAGGGGTCGTTCGAAACAACCGGAGCGACAGGAACCGGAGCAACCGAACGGAACAGCTCGAACGCGCTGATCGCGGGACAGGCGGGAGCTTCAAGAATGCGCAGGCGCACGCGGCGCGGCGCGATTGCCTTCGGCAGGCGAATGACGCGCTGCGCCGAGATACATTCATGTTCGGCAAGCTGCTGCCAGCGACCGTCGATCTCGGCATCCACCGCAAAGCGGGTGACGCGCACGCCAAGCGGCAGATATTCGCGCAGCCGGATAATGTCGAACGCCGTGCCCGGCTTCAGATCGAGCATGAGGGTCGGCTTCGTATCGCCATCGGGGCTGGCCCAATAGGTTTCGCGATGGCCGTCAAGCACCTGCGCAGCGGCGAAGCGCGGCCCGCGCTCCGCGCTTGCATGCGCCACCGCACCTGCCGCCAGATTGGTGGCGAAGGTTGCGCGGATCGCATCGCCAAACGATTTCAGCACCGCAACATCATGATCGGCGATACGGCCGCGGCGATCGGGCGGGATGTTGAGGTTGAGGTTGGTGCCACGCCCCACCGATTCATCGTACAGGCGGATCAGCCGTTCGGGGCTTTTCACCTTGGCGTTTTCGTCCGGGTGATAGAACCAGCCCGGCCGGATCGACACATCGGTCTCCGCCGGCCACCACAGCACGCCGCCGCGCACGCCCGAATTGCCATTATCCTGCTCATAAGGTTCGTTCGGCATGGTCGGCCAGCACGGATCGCCCGCCACGCCATTTTCGTTGCCGACCCAGCGAATATCCGCACCGAGCGGATCGAAGGTACAGGCATCGGGCTGAAGCCGGTGCACCATCGCGATGATCGAAGGCCAGTCATAATATTTCGGCGCGTCGATCTTTCGCGTTTCGCGCGCACCGCCATAATAGCCGTCGCCGCCATTCGCACCGTCGAACCACACTTCGAACAGTTTGCCGTACCGCGTGCAAAGTTCGGTAAGCTGGGCGCGATAATATTCGATATAGGCAGGCCGCCCATATTCGGGGTGATTGCGATCCCAAGGCGACAGATACAGGCCGAAAGGAAGGTTTGCGCGTGCGCACGCATCCGACATTTCGCGCACGATGTCGCCCTTGCCGTTCTTATACGGGCTGTTGCGAATGCAATGTTCGGTCAGCTTGGTCGGCCAGAGGCAGAACCCATCATGATGCTTCGCGGTCAGGATGATCCCGCGCATCCCGCCGGCCTTTGCCGCCGCGACGATCTGATCCGCGCTGAAATCGGTGGGATTGAACAATTCGGGGCTCTCATCGCCATAGCCCCATTCCTTGTCGGTGAAGGTGTTGATCGAAAAATGGACGAAGGCATATTGTTCGCGGCCATGCCATTTCCACTGCCGCGGGGTGGGCGTTGCACCATAGGCTTTGGGCGGCACGCCCACGCCGCTGCTACGCGTAGCGGCATTCGCAATGGCCGGGGTGGCAAGGCCTGCGACAACAAGCGCGCGGCGCGTAATATCGGTCATGGTGTTTCTCCAGCGATTGGTTCGCAAATGATCTGAAAGGCGGCCGTGATCGGCATCATCCCGGTTGCCGTCCGTTGGACGGCGGGCGGCTCGCTAATGCGTGCCCGAATGCGCGGTTAGGCTTCGCTGACATGGTGAAGCGCAGCGTGCCGCCCTTCACCAGTTCGGCATGCGGGATCCAGCTCTTGTCCCGGCGCTGCCCGTTCCATTCGACGCCCGCGACATAGGGCGTGTCTGGCCGGTTGCCGGGCGCCTCGATCACCAGCGCACGCCCCTTGCCAAGCGCAACCTCGGCACGTTCGAACAACGGCGACCCCAGAACATAGACCGCCTCGACCGGATCGACCGGATACAGCCCAAGCGCCGAAAAAACGTACCAGGCGCTCATCTGCCCGCAATCGTCATTGCCGATGATGCCGTCGGGATCGTTCTTATACATTTCGGTGCACAGCCGACGCACCATCGCCTGTGTCTTCCACGGCGCACCGACATAGGCATAGAGATACGCCGCATGCTGATCCGGTTCGTTGCCATGCGCATATTGGCCGACAAGCCCCGAAATATCCGGCGGCGCATTGTCGGGCAGGGTCGAGGGCGCGTTGAACAGCGCATCGAGCTTCGCCTCGAACTTCGCATCGCCGCCCATATGCTCGATCAGGCCATAGACATCGTGCTGGTTGAGGAACGTCGCCTGCCAGCCATTCGCCTCGGTATAATCGCGCCACCATGGCTTGGGCATATGGCCCAATTGCACGGGGTCATATGGCGTCCACCAGCTTCCATCCGCAAAGCGCGGGCGGGCAAAACCGATCGTGCCGTCGATCACATTGCGCCAGTTGCCCGATCGTCTGGTGAGCCGGGCGGCATCGTTCTTCTGACCGATCGCAGCGCCAAGCCGGGAGGATGCCCAGTCGTCATAAGCATATTCCTGCGTCCGGCTAACGCTTTCCCACCATTTGTCGGCGGGGACATAGCCGAGCCGGTCATACAGATCGCGGCCCTTGCTGTTATCCTTGTCCGGCGCATCGAAATCGAAGCTGCGGCGGCGGATTGCGGGCCACGCGGCGGCATAATCCGCCTCGATCCCCTTTGCCTGCGCTTCGGCCAGCGGGACGACGCCGTGCCAGCCGATCATCGTCGCCGTCTCCTTGCCCTGAAGCGGCCAGACCAGCGGACCATAAGGCGACTGTGCCGTCTGGCGGATCATATCGTCGATCAGCGACTTGACCCGCTCGGGCGCGATCAGCGTCAGCAGGGGATGCAGTGCGCGATAGGTATCCCATAGCGAATAGGTGCTGTACGCCGCCCCGCCCGCGGGCACGCGATGCGTTTCGCCGTCCAGCCCCGGATAGCGGCCGTCAACATCCGACACCAATGTTGGCGCAAGCTGCGCATGATAGAGCGCAGTCGTCATCAGCACGCGCTGATCCTCACTGCCTCCAGTCACCCGCACGCTATCGAGCGGTGCCGCCCATGAAGCAGCAGCCTCCCGGCAAACGCTATCGAAATCCCAATGCGTCGCTTCAGCGGCCAGATTGGCGCGCGCGCCGTCATCATCCACCGCCGAAACCGCACAGCGCACCAGCAGCGGCGATGCACCCGCGTCATCATAGTGCAGCACCGCCTTGAGCCGCTGCCCGGCAACCGCGGTAGCGCCATCAGGCTGCACTTCATCTCCATCGCCGTAGAACGTCACCCGGTCTGGCGCGCGCGACAGCTGCAGCGCGAACTGTATCCACCGCCCCTTGGCCCAGCGGAACACCTGCCGCCGCCCGATCAGCGTACCATCGGCCAGCGTCGCCATCATCGCGTTGCGGATCAGGGGCGGATTATCGCTTTTGTCGAGCACCAGATGCGACAGATCGATCAGCAAATGCCCACCGCCGGAAGGGAAGGTATAGCGGTGCCAGCCAATACGCTCACCCACCGTAAGCTCAGCCGCCACGCCGTTTTGCAGCAGCACCCGATAATAGCCCGGCTGCGCCTCTTCGTTGCTGAAACGCTGGCGATAGCCCTTATCCGGCGCTTCCACGCTTCCCGGGATGAGCTTCACCGCCCCCCGGCCCGGTACGACCAGCACGTCGAGCATGTCGCCGATGCCGGTGCCCGACAAATGGGTGTGCGAAAATCCCAGGATCGACCCGTCGCCCTGATGGTAGCCCGAACAGGTTTCCCAGCGCTCTACGCCGGTATCGGGCGAAAGCTGCACCATACCAAAGGGGCGCGTCGCGCCCGGATAGGTGTGGCCCGTGCCCCCGGTTCCGACAAACAGATTTGGGACGGTACGGCGCGGGGTTTTGGTGCGGGCAACGGCGGGAATAGCTGCGGCTGCCGCCATCCCGATCGCGCTTCCGGCCAGCAATTCGCGGCGGTTGATCATGCAAATGCCTCCCGCAGGATATTCGGACGCGTCGCGGAAAGATGGACGATCAGCTCGCCGAACAGGCCGTTCGCCCATGCGAACCAGTCGCGCGTGAAGTTGGCCGGATCGTCCTGATCGAATGCCTCATGCATGAACCCGGTGCCTGCATCGGTATCGCGCAGCATCTTCAGGCAATGACGGATGGTTGCATCGTCCTTCGCCGAAAAAGCGTGCTGGATGATCGACATCGGCCATATCTGACCCAGCCCGACATGCGGCCCGCCAATCCCCTCGGCAGCCGTGCCCTTCGAGAAATAGGGGTTTGCCTCGCTCCAGCACGCTTCCATCGTGCGCCGCCAGAGCGGATCATCGCCATCCAGACAGACAAGATAGGCAAGGCTGGAAAGCGACGGCACGTTCGCATCGTCCATGAACAGCGCATTGCCGAAGCCATCGACTTCATAGGCGATAACGACACGCCCGTCGCGCAGCCGCATCGTGGCATAGTCGCGAAGCGCAGCCTCCACTTCATCGGCAAGCGCGATTGCATCGTTCGCCAGTGCCTTGTCCCCGCGCGCTGCCGCAGCCAGCACCGCAAGTTCGCGAAGCGCGGTTACTGCGAAATAATTGGCCGGGATCAGAAACGGATACACGCATGCATCGTCCGACGGACGGAATCCCGAATGGATCAGCCCCACGGGCCGCGATGGTGCACCATAGCCATCAAGCATCATGGTTTCGGTGGTGCGCCTGCTCACCCGCTGAAAATGATATGGCCCCTTGCCGTCCTTGCGCTGCTGCTCGCGGAAGGTGCGAACGCTCGCCCGTGCGGCCTCTGCCCACTCAGCATCGAACGGCGTAGTATCGCCGGTTGCGCGCCAGTAATCATGCGCCAGCCGCATGGGATAGCAGAGCGAGTCAATTTCCCATTTGCGCTCCGCAACGCCCGGTTTCATGTCGGTCAGATCGCCGATCGACCAGCTAAGATCGGTCTTCGCGGTCGGGTCCTCCATGAACGCATTGGCATACGGATCGATCAGGATGGAACGCGACTGCCGTGCGATGAGGCCGTGATACAGCTCCCGCAGAGCTTTATCCTTGCGCGCAAGGTGCAGATAAGGCCGCACCTGTGCTGAACTGTCGCGCAGCCACAGCGCATTGATATCACCGGTAAAGACAAAGGCATCTGGCTTGCCGTTGACCCGGCTCAGCTTGACCGTGGTGTCGAGCGTGTTGGGATAGCAATTGCCGAACATCCAGCGCAGCTTCGGATCGGCGATCATTGCCGACACGCGATCAATCTCGCGCTCGACCGATTTGCTGACGAAACGGCGCTCGGCAGGCGCGGGACGGCGGCTGACATACTCACCGCCAGCGATTGCCGCGCGTGCGGCCATCGGCGCGGCAGTCAGCGCCATTCCGGCACCGATCAGGGTACGACGATCAATCATTTCGGCAAGACCATTCCCTGTCCGTCAAGGTTGAATTCGACCCATTGGCCCGCCCCGTCGCCCGGCTGTCCGCCGCCAACCCAGACGCGATATTTGCCCGGCAGCACGGTCCGGGTGCCGTCGCGGGCCACGCTGCTGATGCTGCGCGGATCAAGCGTGAAGGAGATGTTGCTCCCCTTCCCCGGCTTCAGCGAAACGCGGCGAAAGGCGGCAAGCTGGCGTTGAAGCACCGGCGTCGTGATCCCACTGCCCTTCCCGGTGTCGGGGGGGAGGATATAGGTCTGCACCACTTCGTCGCCCGCACGCTTGCCCGTGTTCGCCACATGTATCGAAAGCTTTACGGGATCGCCGATTGCGCCGGCCTGAACCGAAAGGTTCGAATAGCCGAAACTGGTATAGCTCAACCCATGACCAAAGCCCCAGAGCGGGGTGCCGGTGAAGTAGCGATAGGTGCGCTCCTTCATCCCGTAATCGACGAACGCGGGCAGATCATCGACCGATTTGTAGAAGGTTACCGGCAGGCGGCCTGACGGATTATTGTCGCCCACCAACGTGTCCGCAATCGCGGTTCCGCCGGCAGCACCGGGGTACCAAGCCACCATAATCGCATCGGCAAGATCGGGATCGACCGCAACCGCGCTTCCGCTCATCAGCACCAGCACCACCGGCTTGCCGGTTGCGCGTAGTGCTTCGAGCAAGTGCTGCTGCGCCGCCGGAAGCGCGATATCGGTGCGGTCGCCGCCGACGAAACCGGGCACGCTGACCTTCAGCGCTTCCCCTTCCAGATCGGGTGACAGCCCCGCAACCGCGACGATCATGTCGGCATCGTTCGCCACCCTCACCGCCTGATCGATCAGCGGCTGCGCAGGCGGCAGCCACATCAGGCGCAGCCCTTCATCCTCGCTGTCATGATCGAGTTCGAGGCGGATCGGCACCGGCTTGCCATCGCTCTGATAGGGAATCGTGACTCTTGGACCGCCCAGCGGACCGTCATGCACCAGCTTGTTATCGACCCACAGCCGGACCGCATCGTGTGTGCTGCAATCCTTCCAGCATGCCGGGATATCGAGCGCGAGCGCATATTTCCCGGCCCCCGGCGGCACGAACTCACCCGTCCAGCGGACCGCAAAGCCCTTTGCATCAAGCTGTGGCAGCGGCGCGACGCGGGTATAGTTGAAATCGACGCGGCGATCCTGCCGCACCGCGACCGGATTTCCCTCCACCTTGGGCGAGGCGAAATATTCGGCGCGAAGCCCCGGCTTCCCATCGGCGCGCAGCGCGGTTTCGGGGACTACGGCCGGCGCGCCATCGGCAAGAACCGATCCCGGCGCATAGGATACCCGATCCGCGCCAAAGCGAGCGCGGATGCCCTCCAGCGGCGTTACCGGGTCGATTGCGGTGCCGTGATAATTGCCCTCCAGCACATTCAGGTCGTCGGCATTGCTACCGATCACCGCGATCTTCATGCCGGCCTTTGCCGCGAGCGGCAGGCGGTTCGCCTCGTTCTTCACAAGGACGATCGCCTCACGCGCGGCGCGCAGGGCGAGCGCGCGATGTGCAGGCGTGCCGACCTGATCGGTGCCGATTTTGCTCCACGGATTATCGGCACCGAATGCGATGCCGAGCTTAGCCCGCGCATCGAGTGCTCGGGTGAGTGCGGTATCGACTTCCGCCTCGCTCACCAGCCCGCGCTTCACCGCTTCCGGCAGCGCCGAATAGGTCGTGCCGCAATTCAGATCGGTGCCCCCCTTGATTGCGGCAGCGGCTGCACCGGCGGCGTCGAGGCGATAGTGATGGAAGAGATAGATATTCCCCACCGCCCCGCAATCGGACACGGTAAAGCCCTTGAACCCCCAGTCTTTCCGCAGCCGATCGTTCATCAGATTGCCCGATGCGCAGGCGGGAACGCCATGGATCGAGTTATAGGCGCACATCAGTGATTCAGGCTTCGCCTCCATCACCGTCATGCGAAAAGCGGGCAGATAGGTCGATTCCAGATCCTGCGGGCTGACATCGACGTCGAAACCGTCACGGCCCGCCTCCGGCCCGCTATGCACCGCGAAATGTTTGGGCGTGGCGATGACGCGCGGATGCGCGGGGTCCGGCCCCTGCAACCCTTCGATGAAAGCAATGCCGAGGCGTCCCGACAGCGTCGGGTCCTCGCCATAGGTTTCCTGCCCCCGTCCCCAGCGCGGATCGCGGAAGATGTTGATATTGGGCGACCAGATGGTCAGCCCTTCATAAATGCGCCGATCCGCATCAACCGGCTTTGCGTTGAATTTGGCGCGCGCCTCGGTCGAAACCACCTCGCCCACCGCATGGAGCAAATCGGTGTCCCATGTCGCCGCCAGCCCGACCGCCTGCGGAAACACCGTCGCGTAGCCATCGCGCGCAAGCCCGTGCAGCCCTTCGTTCCACCAGTCATAGGCGGGCAGTCCGACCTTCGGATCGGCAGGCGCGGTGCTTTGCAGTTGCGCCGCCTTTTGCTCGATCGACATGGCCTCGACAGCGTTGGCGACCGCTTCCCGCCCCGCTTCATCGTTCTGGATTGCTCCCGGCGCGGCCGCGAGCATCAACATCGTCATTCCCAGCATCAGCGTGCTCCCGCCAGCGTGCGAAGCGTCAGCGCCTTCTGAAGCGCCTGTGCGTCTGCATCCGATTGCACCGTCACGCGCACACTCTCGCCCGGCAGCAGGTCGAACCCGTCATCGCTTGGCTGCGCGGCGATCTTGCCGAAATCGAGCATCACTGCCCGGGCGAGCGATCTGGCCGTGATGGTCACGCTCTTGCCCTGCCATTCGGCGGAAAGGCCGGGCGCGGGATAGGCCATATCCTTGGGCAGCAGGCGCTCGATCACCTGACGTGACACCGTCTTGCCACCAATCTTCAGCTCGGCCACCGCATAGCTTGCATTGGCGGGCGCATTGCCGAACAGCGTCGCATCGTCGATCATCGCAATATCGGTCGAGGACAGCGGGGCAAGCGTCACATCGCCGCCCTTGCTGCCCAGCGGCGTGCCGTCCATCGCGAAACCGCGCACATCCCAGGTCGCGGCCATTGGCGTGGTGGCATCCGACACCAGCGCAATGCGCGTCTTCGCATCCGCATGTTCCGCCACGACGATCTGCGGCGCGAAGAAGCGGCGGGCACCATATTGCAGCAGCTTCCACTGACCATAATAGTCGATGCTCGCCCAGGAAATGGCGGGCCATGTATCGTTGAGCTGCCAGTAGAGCGAACCCAAGGTGGTCGGCCGGCATGCGCGGTGATGCCGTGCAGCCATGCCGATCGCCTGCATCTGATTGACCTGCGTCAGATAGACCAGATCGGCAAAATCGCCCGGTTTGCGCAGCCGCTGGTCGAGATAGAGCTGCAACCGTTCATTGCCCTCTCCCGCCAGAAACTTCTGATGCGCCTTCAGCACCGGACTGTCGATCGCGAGCGGTCCGTCGCCCGCAAAACGGCGAATGGTCGAAAGGTCAGGCATCGCCTGAAAGCCATATTCCGACATGAAGCGCGGGCAGGAATCGAGATAATTCTCAACCGGCTTCGATCCGGACCACACGTCCCAGAAATGGCGGTCGCCGTCCTTGTCGGTATCGACCGGCCCTTCATAATCGGTCGAGGGCGATCCCGGCCAATAGGGCACGCCCGGCGAATGTTCGATCACCGCATCGCGCAGCACGCGGTCGAACAATACCGCCATGCCGACGCCGATCCGCTCCTGCTCATCGGCACCGACGCGCTTTTTGAATGCCTTGCGGTCGGACCAGTTTTCCCAGCCCGAAAGGACTTCATTATTACCCGCCCAGAGCACGATCGAGGGATGCGGTTGCAGCCGCTCGACCTGCTGCGCTGCTTCCACCGCGACATTGTGGCGGAAATCGGCGTCCGGCGGCGTAACTGCGCCGCCAAACATAAAGTCCTGCCAGACCATGATGCCCAGTTCGTCGGCAAGGTCGTAGAAGCGATCGTCGAGATAATAGCCGCCGCCCCACACGCGGATCATGTTCATATTGGCATCGCGCGCGCTCTGAACGATCTGACGCATCTGCGCCTCGCTCACCCGCGACGGGAAATTGTCGAACGGGATCAGGTTGGCGCCCTTGGCGAAAATCGGGACGCCGTTGATCTTCAGCCCGAAACTGCCGTCCTTGCGGATCAGCTCGGTGGTGCGCAGCCCGATCTTCTCGGCCTTCGCATCGCTCGATCCGTCATCGGCGGAAAGCGACACCGCAACCTTATACAGCGGCTGCGCGCCATAGCCTGCGGGCCACCAACGCTGCGGATTCTTTACCGATAGCGGCAGGCTGACCGCATTATCGCCCGCTGCAAGTTCAAGCTTGCGCTCACTTCGAACACTGCGCCCGTCAGGACCGGTGACCGTCACACGAACCCGCGCCTCACCGCTTTTACCTGCGCGGACGCTGGCATGGGCGACAAGCCGCGCCTCACTATCGTTCAGCGCTTCCTGATCGACCCGCACGCCATCGAGCCGCGCCTCATCCCATGCTTCAAGCCGAACCGGCTGCCACAGGCCGATATTGACGATGCGCGGGCCCCAATCCCAGCCATATTGATATTTGGGTTTGCGGATATAGGGCGATGTCTGCTTGCCCTTCGGCTCATCCCCAAAGGCGGAGTCATATTCGCCGGGCAGCGGATTTTCCTGCGCCAGCACCATGGGTTGCAATTTCTCGATCGGCGATTCGAACGAAACCAGCAATTCATTGTCGCCTGCCTTCAGCAGCGGCTTCACATCGACCCGCCAGTGGCGATGGGCATTGTCGGTGCGCAGCAATTCCTGACCATTCACCCGCACGGTTGCGAAGGTGTCCAGACCCTCGAACACCAGCTCGACATGGTCGCGGCGAAGCATTTCGGGCGTGACATTCAGCGTGCGACGAAACTGCCAGTTGGTGAGGCCAGCCCATTGGATCGCACCTTCATTGGTGCCCTGAAACGGATCGGGCACCTGACCGCTGGCCATCAGATCCTGCTGCACGCTGCCGGGCACCGTCGCCTTGAACCAGCCGACTGCACCGGGGTGTTTGGCGACCGCTTCCTTGTCCGACGGGTCAATCCGCACCTGCCACCCATCGTCCAGATCGACGCGCTTCAGCGGATCGGCAAAGGCAGAACCAGCAGCAGAGATCAGTGCCGCACCGGCGAGCAGGCGAAGCGTCAGGGTACGCGCACTCATTTGCTGCGCTCCACGAAGGAAACGGATTCTACGGCATAGCGCTGGCCATGAGGCTGCGAGGTGAAGCGGAAGCACACGTCTTCATCTCCTTTCATCTGAGGAATATCTGCACGGAATGTCATTCGATTATCGGCCGTTTCCGGATCGGGCAGCGGGAATGTCGCCAGCACCACCGGGTCGCTTGCTGCACTCCCATCCGGGGCGAAGCACTTCGCCTCCACAACCAGCTCGCCATGGCTGGTCACATCATATTGGCGGACAACGTCATCAAACTGATGCGCAAGGCCGAAGGCGATTTTCATGCGCGCAACCGTAACTTCGACCCCGCGCGCCTGATCCAGCGGCACGGCGCGCGCGGCGCTGCACTGATAGAACAGGTCCATATTATAGGCAGGCCCGTTGGCGGTAGCGTCGGGTGAAAGTGGGACGCGCAAAAGGAACGAGCCCTTCGGACAGGCGACCAGATCGGAATTGCCATAGCGTAGCAGCGCGGACCGGCTGGTGTCGTAAGACCGAACCGCTGACACCGCCCCCCCGCGCGCATCGAACGCAGCGGCACGGATCGTCGCGCCGGGTTTCAGCGTCAGTGGTGCGCGATAACTTTTGGATTTCGCATCCGGTTCGCTACCGTCGAGCGTATAGCGGATCGTGCCCTGCCCGGTCTGACTGGCAAGCGCCACCGTCGCGCGATTGTTGCGCAGCGCCTCGCCGCGCGAACCCGCAAGCGCAAACCGCACCGCAAAGGCGCTGTCGGCAACCGCAATCCCGCCGCGCTTCCACCGGGCGATCTGCGGCATCAACCGGTCGACAAAGCCTGCAAAATCGCGATTTCCCGCTGGCGACCAGACATTTTCCGCAAGCGCCCCGATGCGCGGGAAAATCTTGTGCTCCATCTGCTGCGGCGTGACGAGATATTCGCTCCACGCATTGGCCTGAGCGCCCAGAACATGGCTGCGAAGCGCCGGATCAATCTCGTGCGGCATCGGATCATAGGCATAGATATCGGCCAGCGTCTTGACCTTGATCCGCCCCGGCGGCTCATCGCCCGCATCGCTCTGCAAACCATCGAAATACAGCGTCGGCGAGGGAGACAGGACAACGTCATGTCCGGCGTTCGCCGCCTGAATGGCGCCATCCTCCCCCCGCCAGGACATGACCGAGGCAGAGGCGGGTAGTCCGCCCTCCAATATCTCGTCCCAACCGATCAGGCGGCGACCTTTGGAAGCGAGATATTCGCCGAACCGGTCGATGAGCCAGCTTTGCAGTTCATTCTCGCTTTTGATGCCGAGCTTCTGCATCTGCGCCTGCACGGCGGGCGAGCGGATCCACTGATCCTTGACCGCTTCGTCACCGCCCAGATGGATATACGTGCTCGGAAAGACCGCCATCAGCTCATCGAGGATATTCTCGACAAACCGAACGCCTTCCGCATCGGGGTTGATGAGATAGGGATTTACGCCCCACGCCGTCGAAACCTCCGGCCGGTCGCCAAAAACGCCCATTTCGGGATAGGCGGCGACCAGCGCCTGCGCATGACCCGGAAGGTCGATTTCGGGAACGATCGTGATCCCGCGCGCCGCAGCGTAGGCAACCAGATCCTTCAGCTCGTCCTGCGTATAGAAACCACCGACCCGATCGCCACCGCCCGGCGATGTCCGCCAGGCGCCGATCCGGGTCAGCTCAGGATAGCGCTTCACCTCGAACCGCCAACCCTGATCGTCGGTCAGGTGCAGATGCAGCGTGTTGAGCTTCACCGACGCCATCTGGTCGACGATTTTCTTCACTTCATCGATGGGCTGAAAATGCCGCGCCACATCGATCAGCAATCCGCGCCAGACGAAACGCGGGCTATCCCCGATCACCATGGCGGGCACCGATACCGGCTTTCCGAAACGGCTGTCGGGGCTGAGCAGCTGCGCAGCCGTCATCGCACCCCAGATGAACCCCCGATCCCCCGCTGCCCGGATAGCGATTCCGGTCCGGTCGACAGTCAGGCGATAGGCTTCATCGCCGCTGATCGAGGCGTCGCGGATGAAGCGGATGCGTGCGTCGCCATCCGCTATTTTGAGTGCGATACCCCGCTCGGCACGGACATGCGCGATCAGCAGCTTCGCCGCATCGCTCGCACCGCGATCCTGTGGGGGGACCGCGATACCGGCGCCTGTGCCGATTGTTACCGCTCCCTCGCCCATTTCAACGGTTCGCGGCATCGGGGTTAGCCGGAGCAAATGCTGCGCAGACCGGGTGCGCTCTGCCTGATTAACACCCGTTGCGGACGCAGGTGCGCCGGGGAGCAGCAGGATGGCCGCGATTGCCGCAGCACAAGCCCGATTACCGATAGCGCCCATTTCGCTCCCCTTGACCCGTTTTCCCGAAGGTCCGGCCTTCAGATATTACATTTGATGTAACCAATCTAAGTCCTGACGCGCAATACATGAATCGTAACACAACATTTCCGGCTCACATCCTTTCCCGCCAAGGATGTTGCAAATGCGGCGGGATAGGACCAAACTGCATGAACCAACCGGCGACCGGAACAAAAACAATGCCCTCGTAACAGGGGGCGCGTCAGAATTGGGGCAGGCAATCAGAATGGCATTTGCGGATCTTGTAGGCGAATTTCGCGATGGAAACTCGTCACCGCTCTATCTCCAGCTTCAGCAGCTGATCCGTAATGCGATCGGTAACAACGTCCTTGCCCAGGGCGAAGCCATCCCACCCGAACGCGACATTGCCGATGAATTTTCGATTTCGCGCATTACCGTGCGCAAAGCGATTGGCGGGCTGGTCGAGGAAGGCCTGCTGACCCGGCGGCGCGGCGCGGGCACGTTCGTTGCGGGACGCGTGGAAAAGAGCTTCTCGAAGCTCTCCTCCTTTACCGAAGATATGATGGCGCGCGGGCGCACGCCCAGCAGCAGCTGGATTTCGCGTGCCGAGGGCACGGTCGATCCCGAAGAAGCGCTTGGCCTTGGCCTGTCGCCCGGCGCGCCGGTGTTCCGCTTCGCGCGTATCCGCTTTGCCGATGATGACCCGATGGCAGTCGAATTTGCGACGATGCCGCGCTCCTGCCTGCCGTCGCTCGATGCAGTGGAAGATTCGCTCTATTCCGCGCTCGACGCCGCCGGAAAACGGCCGGTTCGCGCGCTTCAACGACTGCGCGCCGTTCCGTTTCGCGGCGAACATGCCCGGTTGCTCGGCGTCGAGGCGGGCCATGCGGGCCTGTTGATCGAACGCCGCGCCTTTCTTCGCGACGGTACCGCCGTCGAATTCACCCGCTCTTATTATCGGGGCGATGCCTATGACTTTGTGGCCGAACTGAGCGACCTCTGACCGCTTGGCCGTTCGGCCGGACGGGAGCTTTCCTCATTATGGATCGACGCGAATTGCTCACCGGCAGCGCCGGCGGCGCACTGTTGCTGTCGTTCGGCCGGCCGTTGCCGGCGAAAGCGCGCGATGGCACACCCATCTCCGACGTCAATTTCCCGATGCCTGCGCCGCGAAACAGCGTGCTGCCGCCCCTGCCCCGGTCCGACCCCTCGCGCACCCGACTGGAACTGGGCTGGCATTTCCATGAAGGCGATATCCATATTCCGCCGCCAGAGGGGCATCACGAAACCTATCTGAGCGTGAAGGCGGGCAATGCGCGCGGCCCGGCAGCGCCCGACTATGATGACAGCGACTGGGATGTGGTGCGCCTGCCGCATGACTGGGCGTCGGCCCAACCCTTTGTCGAAACCGCCAATGTGTCGCAGGGTTATCGCCCGCGCGGAATCGGCTGGTATCGTCGCCGCTTCCGGCTCGATCCCGCCGATGACGGAAAAAAGCTCGAACTGCATTTCGACGGCATTGCCAGCAATGCGACGATCTGGATCAACGGTAATCGCGTTGCGCATAGCTGGTCCGCCTATAGCAGCGTCTATGTCGATCTGACGCCCTTTGCCCGCTTCGGCGATGCGATGAACGTCATTGCGATCCGGGTCGATGCGACCGCGATGGAGGGCTGGTGGTACGAAGGCGCCGGCCTGTACCGCCATGCCTGGCTGGTGCGCCGCGCGCCCTGCGCGATTCAAAGCGACGGGGTCCACTGCGATCCCCGCCGCGACGCGCAAGGGCGCTGGCACGTGCCGGTCACGGCGACGCTCGCCAATGTCGCGCGCGCGGTGGCGAGCGTCACGGTGACCGCCGAACTGCTCGACCCTGAAGGCAATTCGGTCGCGACGGCACAGGCGGCGATTACCGTACCCGTTCTGGAACAGGCCGATGCGGTGATGCGGATCGATCTGCCCGCACCGCCGCGCCTCTGGTCGGTCGACAGCCCGACGCTCTACACCGTTCGCGTTCGCGTTCTCAGCGATGGTCAGAGCGTGGATGAACGCAGCATCGCCATCGGCTTTCGCACGATCCGTTTCGATGCCGACCGGGGCTTTTTGCTCAACGGGCAGCCGGTGAAGCTGAAGGGCGTATGCCTGCATCAGGACCATGCCGGGATCGGTGTCGCAGTACCCGATGCGATGCTCGCTTGGCGTCTCGAACGACTGAAAGCCATGGGCTGCAACGCGATCCGCATGTCGCACAATGCCCCCAATGCGGAGCTGCTCGACTGGTGCGACCGGATGGGCTTTCTGGTGATGGACGAAAATCGCCAGTTCAACCCCGCTCCCGAACCGCTCGCCGAACTGGAATGGATGGTGCGGCGCGACCGCAACCATCCCAGCGTCATTTTGTGGTCGGTCTTCAACGAAGAACCGATGCAGGGCACCGAATCGGGCGTCGAAATGGTCCGCCGCATGGTCGCCGCCGTGCGCGACCTCGACGATGCGCGTCCGATCACTGCGGCGATGAACGGCGCCTTTTACGATCCCGTCAATGTGTCGAGCGAAGTCGATGTGATGGGGTTCAATTATTATCAGGACCAGTATGACAAATGGCATCGGCTGAACCCGGCCATGCCGATGACCAGTTCGGAAGATACCAGCGCCTATGAGACGCGCGGCGCGTTCAAAAGCGACCCGGACGCGCATGTCATCACCTCTTATGACGAGGAGGCCACCTCCTGGGGTAATACCCATCGCGCTTCGTGGCAGATGATCGCCGAACGTCCGTTCGTCGCGGGCGGGTTCGTGTGGACCGGCTTCGACTATCACGGCGAACCGACGCCCTATGCATGGCCGACCATCGCCAGCTTCTTCGGCATTCTCGATCTGTGCGGCTTTCCCAAGACCGCGTTCGGCATCCATGCCGCGCAATGGATCGACGACCGGCCCGTGGTGTTCCTCACGCCCCATTGGAACTGGCAGGGCAAGGAAGGCGAGGACATCAAGGTGTTCGTCATCACCAACGCGGAAACGGTGGCGCTGCGGCTGAACGGTCGCGATCTAGGCGTGCAACGCGCCGACCGGATGACGGGCAATGTCTGGCAAATCCCTTTCGAACCGGGCCGGATCGAAGCGATCGCGATGCGTGGCGGCAAGGTGGTGGCGAGCGATGCGAAAGACACGACATTCGCGCCGGTCGGCCTGCGCCTCACCCCTGCGCGCGACCGGATGGCGGGCGACGGCATCGACTGTCAGCCGGTGACGATCGACGCGATCGATGCGGCGGGACGCCATGTGCCGACCGCCAATCTGATGACTCATTTCACCGTCGAGGGTGCGGAGATACTCGGCGTGGGCAATGGCAATCCCAACAGCCATGAATCGGAAAAGGGTAATCAGCGCTCGCTGTTCAACGGCCTTGCCCAGATGATCATCCGCGCCGATGCCGGGCCGGGCACCATCCGCATTCGCGCAACGGCAAAGGACCTCGAACCCGCATTGCTCGAAATAGCGCGCACAGACCGGCCGGAGGTTCCGCAGGTGGCGGTCCCGGCGGCGGAGCTGGCGCTGGACAACTGGCGCCGCTCACCGGTCTTTATCGAACGGCCCGAACCCGACACCGCACCTGCCGACGGCGACAATAACAGCTGGGCGTTCGTCCATGCCGGAACGCCGACCCCGGCGGAGGATCAGCCGGGCTGGCGTGTCTATCGCGCGAGCTTCGCGCCGTGGAAACGCATGGTGGCGAAGGGTGCGAGGATTCGCTTCGAACGGATCGCGGGCAGCGCCGAACTCTGGGTCGACGGTGTGCGGACTTCGCGGAAGAACAGCGCGGCGCCGGGGCCGCTTACCGCCACGCTTCCCGCCGGACCGGGAGAGCGCAGCGTCGTCTTGCTGGTCGAAGCACCCAAGGCGCGTGAATCCGGCATCATAGGGACGGTTACGGTCGTGCCGCTATAAGCCAAAAGCGGTGCCGGTCGTTCCCGGCACCGCTGATGCGCTCAGGCAAGCAACGCGGCTGCGCCATCCTTCCGCAGCAGCAAATGCACGACATCGTCGCCGACGCGTGCTACCCCGCGTATGCCGAGCGATTGCAACGCGTCTTCGTCGATTTGCGTATCGTCGGCGAGCACCAGCCGGATGCGGCCGCCGCGCAGCTCCGCCGATCGCACCGTGCCGCCCAGCGCCTGCACCACGGCCGTGCCAAGCGTCACCGTGCAGTCGTCGCCGGCTCCGGCCTCGGCCTGAGCAGGCGCGGGCATATCGCCGCCCGCATCGATCGCATCGCGTATCTCCATCGCCACGACATCGGCGATGGGGCCGACCACCACCTGCACTGCATTGGCGGACGGACGAAGCACGCCATGCGCGCCCAGCGCCTTCAGCGCATCGCCATCGACCTTGTCCTGATCCTCGACGATCAACCGCAGCCGGGTGGTGCACGCGCCCACCTCGCGCAGATTGGCGCCACCGCCCAGCGCGCGGGCAAAGGCAGCGCCGCGCTCTCCGGCCGGGGCGGGAGCGGCCTTGCCAGCCGCCGCGCCCTCGCCCTCCGGCTCGCGTCCGGGGGTCGGCAGGTTCATCTTGCGAATGACGAAGCTGAAAATGCCGTAATAGAGCAGGAAATACACCGCACCCACCGGCAACAGCATCAGCGGCCGTGTCGCTTTGCCGTAATTCAGCAGATAATCGAACAGCCCTGCCGAAAAGCCGAAACCCAGCTTCACGCCCAGCAGGTTCATGATGACCATCGACACACCGGTCAGCACCGCATGGATGGCGTAAAGAACCGGCGCGAGGAACATGAAGCTATATTCGATCGGCTCGGTCACGCCGGTCAGCAGCGATGTGAGCGCAAGGCTGAACAGCATCCCGCCCACCGCCGCGCGACGATGACGCGGCGCTGCGTGATACATAGCAAGGCATGCGGCGGGCAGGCCAAACATCATCACCGGGAAGAATCCGGCCATGAACGCGCCCGCGCTGGGATCGCCGGCGAAGAAGCGCCGCAGATCACCGGTCGCGCCCATATAATCGCCCTGCACGAACCAGAAGACATTGTTGAGCACATGGTGCAGCCCGGTGACGAGCAACAGCCGGTTGAGCACGCCGAATGCGAACAGCCCGAATTCGCCGCTTTCGGCAATGCCGTGGCTCAGGCCGTCCACCCCGGCGCTGATCGCACCAAAGCCCAGCCCCACGATCGCGGCAAGCACCAGCCCGGCCACCCCGCTGACAATCGGCACGAACCGCCGACCGCCGAAAAAGGCAAGATAGTCAGGTAATTTGGTGGCCGAAAAACGGTTATAAAAATTGCCGCCGATCAGCCCGGAGACGATCCCTATCGGCACGTCGATCTTTGCGACCGCGCCCGCCTTCCACGCCGCGACGGCCAGCGCGGCGCTCGCCTGATCCATGCCCGCCCCGATATCGCCCGGCACGGTGAGCAGCGGCTTGGCCGCTTCGGTCGTCACCAGATAACAGACGATACCGGCAAGGCAGGCAGCGCCATTGCCGTCACGGGCATAGCCGGTGGCCACCCCGATCGCGAACAACAGCCCCAGATGCGAAAACAGCGCATCGCCCGCCGCGCTGACAAAGCCGATATCGAGCAGGTCGGGCTGGCCCAGCCGCAGCAACAGCCCCGCGACGGGGAGCACCGCGATGGGCAGCATCAGCGCGCGGCCCAGGGGCTGCAGCGTTTCGATCAGGCGCTTCATACGGCAAACTCCCGGGCAAGCGTTCGAACATCTTCGGCGGTGGCGCAGGCCAGTGCCTTTTCGGCAAGCACCTGTACGCTATCCAGCGTCAACCGGCTGACCAGCGCCTTTACCTCGGGCACCATCGCCACGGTGGCAGAAAGCTCGCGCACCCCAAGCCCGATCAGGATCGGCACAGCGAGCGGATCGGAGGCGAGCCCGCCGCACACACCCGTCCAGCGGCCATGGCGCGATGCGCCCCGACACGTCTCGGCGATCAGGCGAAGCACCGCCGGGTGCAGCCCGTCGATCGATCCGGCAACGGCGGGATTTCCGCGATCCATCGCCAGCGTATATTGGGTCAGGTCGTTGGTCCCGATCGACAGGAAATCGGCCTCCGCCGCGAGCAGATCGGCCCCGATCGCTGCTGCGGGCGTTTCGACCATTATGCCGAGTTCCACCTTCTCAGCGATGCCAAGCTCGTCCTTCACCCGGTCGAGCGCCGTCCGAACGCGGCGCAGCTCATCGACACCCGCAACCATCGGCACCATGATCTTTGCCTGGCCCAGCGGTGCGACCTTCAGGATCGCACGAAGCTGATCGTCGAGCACCTGCGGATTGGCGAAGCCCACCCGGATGCCGCGAAGGCCGAGTGCGGGATTTTCCTCCGCCGCGATGGGCAGATACGGCGCAGGCTTGTCTCCGCCAATGTCGAGCAGGCGAATAATCAGCGGACGGCCCTGCAAGGCATCGGCAATTGCCTGATATTCGCGCTGCTGCTCCCCGATATCGGGCGCGCTTTCGCGGTCGAGAAACAGAAATTCGGTGCGCAGCAATCCCGATCCTTCGGCCCCTGATTCGACCGCACGCGCGGCATCAGCGGCAGAGGCGAGATTGGCAAAGACCTCCACCCGCTCGCCATCGGCCATATGGCATGGCTTGCCCGCCGATTCGCGTGCAGCGGCAAGCGCCGCCGCGCGATCGGCGACCCGCGCCCGTGCAGCGCTCAGCACCTCCTCCGCCGGATCGACCGTCAGCGTCCCGGCAGTCGCATCCAGGATCGCTACCGCACCGTCCTCGACATGGCTGATGGCCGGTCCCATCGCCACCAGCGCGGGCAGTCCCATGCTGGCGGCGAGGATTGCCACATGCGAGGTCGGCCCGCCCTGCGCCACGCAAAATCCGCGTACCTTGTCCGGGTCGATTCCCATCACCTGCGAAGGCAGCAGATCGTCGGCGATAAGGATCGTATCGGGCGGGAGGGTCATCGCCGCGTCTTCCCTGCCCGTCAGCAGCGCGATCACGCGTCGCTCAAGGTCACGCATATCGTCGGCGCGTTCGGCCAGATGCGCATCGCCGGTCGCCTGCAACGCCTCTGCCTGAGGACGCAGCGCCGCCCGCCAGGCAGCTTCCGCACTCGCGCCGCCATCGATTGCCGCGCGTGCCATGTCGCGCAATTCGGGATCGGCCAGGATGGCGCCATGCGCTTCGAGGATCGCGCGGCCCGGCCCGGCGGCGTGCGAAAGATCGGCCTCGATCCGCTCAGTCAGAGTTGCGAGCGCCGCATCGAGCCTTGGCTCCTCGACAGCAGCGCCCTCGCCCGTCTCCGCGATATCGGCCTCTTCGACCCGCAGCCGACGCACAGTGCCGACGACCAGACCCGCTGCCGCCGTAACGCCGCGATAAATACCGTCGGCGGGCGGTGCCGAGGATATCACCGGCGCGGAAGGCGCAGCGACCGGCTTTGCCGCAGGCTTCGCCGACGGTGTATCGCTGCCCTCGCCCATCCCGCTTTCGATCAGCGCGGCGAGCGCATCGACCGCTGCCTTCGCATCCTCGCCGCGCCCGATCACCGAAATCTTGTCGCCGTGCACCACGCCCAGCGTCATCAGGCCGACCGGGCTTGCAAGCTTGGCACGCTTCCTCCCCTTGGCCAGCCATAGTTCGGCGCGATAGTCGCTCGCCGCCGCACGCAACCGGGCGGCAGGGCGGGCATGAATGCCATGCGCCAGCGGAACCCGGACCTTGCGCGTCACCTCGTCGCCTTCGCTCACCGGTGCTTCAGCTTCGCTCCCCGCTTCCGGCGCTACTGCGATCAGCCGCAGGATCGGCGCTCCTGCTTTCACCATGCCGTCTTCGTGACAGCGCACGGCGCGAAGCGTGTCGTGGGTCAGCAGCAGGATCGGCGTGATCGCTGCTGTGGCGTTGCAGATGATCGCATCGGGGTCGAACCGGATCAGCGGGTCGCCGGTGCTGACCGTTTGCCCCTCTTTGACACACGGCGTGAAGCCTTTGCCGCCCATCGCCACCGTATCGATGCCGATATGCATCAGCAGTTCCGCGCCATTGCCCAGCGCCAGCGTGACCGCATGGCCGGTCGGCTGCACCCCGCGCACCACTGCATCGCAGGGCGCATACAGCGTCGAACCGACCGGATCGATCGCCACGCCATCGCCCAGCAGCCGATCGGCGAATACAGCATCAGGAACTTCGTCGAGCCCTGATATCCAGCCTTCCAGCGGCGAACGAAGCGTGATCTCTACCTGTTCAAGGCCATGATCGTCGGCGGTCGGCGATGTTTCAGTCAGCGCGGGTCTCCCCTTTGCATGCATGGTTCGAAAAATCGGAGGCTCAGGAAAATCGGTTCCCGCCGATCCAGGTATCGACATGGCGGAAATCAGCATCGAGCTGCACCCAGTCGGCGACAAGGCCACAAGCGAGCGCGCCGCGTTCGTACGACAGGCCCAGAAATGCTGCGGGATTGGTCGCGCTCAGCGCAACGGCATGTTCGGGCGTGACGTGAAGGCGAGTGACCGCGTTGCGAAACGCGCTTGCCATGTCCAGCGCCGACCCGGCCAGCGTGCCGTCATCGCCGAAGCACCGCCCGGCCTCAACATGAATGGTCCGCCCTTGAAGGTCGAAACTGCCCGATCCGTCGCCTCCGACACAGGGCATGGCGTCAGTGACCAGCATCATCCGGTCGCGGGGACGGGCACGCAATGCCACGCGCAACGCGGCGTCGTGGACGTGAAAACCATCAGCGATCAGTCCGCAATAGACGCGGTCATCCTCCAGCGCGGCGCCCACAATTCCCGGCGCGCGATGATGGAGCGGCGACATCGCATTGTACAGATGCGTGATGCCGGTGACGCCCGCATCGATGGCGCTGCGCGCCGTCTCATAATCCGCATCGCTATGGCCGATGCTGAGCAATATGCCGCTATTGATCAGGCGTGCGATCTGATCGCGCTCGACCTTTTCGGGGGCAAGCGTCACCAGCCGCACCCCTGCGCGCGGTCGCGCAAGCAGCTCGATCAGTTCGGGGTCAAAGCGGCGGACGCGCGCCGGATCATGAATGCCGTGCCGCTTTTCGTTGAATACCGGGCCTTCGATATGCGCGCCGACCACGCCGGGAACCCCGGCGGCCATTGCCGCGTCCAGTGCATCCAGCGCGCGCGCGATGACATCGCTGCCGTCGCTGATCAGCGTGGGAAGCAGCGCGGTGGTGCCGAACCGGGCATGCGCCCGGGCGATCGCCGCCATGCCTTCAACAGTCGGCGCATCATTGAACAGGACGCCGCCGCCGCCATTGACCTGCACATCGATGAAGCCGGGCACCAGCCAGCCGCCGTCAAGGTCGATCACGATATCCGCATCGGCGGACAGCGGCGCAATATCGGCGATCCGCCCGTTCGAAACCTCGATCGTCGCGCCGCTCAGCGCACCTTCCGGGGTAATGATACCGCCGTTCCGGAAACTGAACCTGGTCATCGCGTTTCCGTCACCTTGCTCAGATATTGCGGCTTGTCGGGGTCCATGCCGCGTGCCAGCGCCAGCGCATTGACCATGCGATAAAAGCTCTGGACCATCAGGATCGGTTCGATGGCCGGATGGGCCGGAATGGCGGGAAGCGCGGCTTCTCCGTTACCCGCCGGATCGGCGACGCGCAGCAATGCATCGCGCGCAGCAAATTCCTGCGCTGCTTCGCGCACGCTATCGCCCGCCGTGTCGGATGTCGCAAAGCCAAGCACCGGAAATCCGGCGCGAACGATCGTCATCGGCCCGTGGCGAACCTCCGCCGCGCTGAACGCTTCGGCATGCAGCGCGCAGGTTTCCTTGAACTTCAGCGCCGCTTCCTGCGCGATACCGAAACTGTAGCCGCGCCCGATCACGAACATATTGGTCGCATCGCGAAGCGCCGGCACCGCGCTGCTCCAGTCGAGCCCGCACGCCCGCTCCAGTTCGCCGGGCAAGGAGTTCACAGCCGTCAGCAACGCTTCGTTTTCCGACCAGAGCGCAACCATCAACGCCTGCGCCGCGAGCGCGGTGATATAGGATTTGGTCGCGGCCACCGATTTTTCCGGTCCTGCGCTGAGCGCGACCAGCGTATCGGCCTGCTGCGCCAGCGGCGACTGCTCGTCATTGACCAGCGCCACGATGTGCGCGCCCGCTGCGCGCTGGGCCGTTACCGTGGCGAGCAGATCGGGACTGCGTCCGCTCTGCGAAATGGCGATGCAAAGCGTTGCCGGCTCCTCCGCGACGTTCGCCGAAAAGACCGATGCGACCGACGGCGCGGCCGATGCGACCGGCACTCCGATCATCGTTTCGATCAGATATTTGCCATAGGTAGCTGCATGATCCGACGATCCGCGCGCAATGGTGACGATCCGCGCAGGCGGCGCGGCGCGAAGCCGTTCCCCGAGAGCCGTCAGCCGCGTCAGGTTCGCTTCGATCATCCGGCCGACAGCGGCACCGCTTTCGGCAGCTTCCCGATCCATCAATGTGGTCGCGACATCCCGTTCGGATGCCGGACCGGCGGTGCCCTCTACCACGCTGCCCCCTTTCCTAAAGCTGGAAGGGTATCCAATAAGTTAGGTATTGGTATGGTTCAAGTTATATCGCACCTGTGAAATAATCTGGCGCATTTCCGCTACTTTTCGCGCGTCTGTCCGCTTCTTTCCGGCCGGTTCGAAACCAAAACGGACCTCAGGACTCGTATCGTCATGCATAGCGGCAGCGGTGCTGCAGGAGGAATGCAGTTCGCGCACGCCGGTCGCCAGAATCGCTTCGGCATTGGAAGGGTCGACCCCGCTTCCGGCAAGCAGGATGATCCGTCCCCCGGCGCGCTGATGCAGTCGCGCCAGAACTGGCAGCGCATCCGGCGCGCGCGGCGCTCCACCCGAGGTCAGAATACGGTCGAACCCGAGCGCGATTGCGCTGTCGAGCGCTGCGTCGAGATCGGGACACAGATCGAACGCGCGGTGCAGGGTCAGCGACAGCGGCGCTCCGCGTGCCTCTCCCAGCGCACGGGCATGCGCGACCCATTGGCTGAGCAACCCCTCGTCCAGCGTACGATCCTCACCGCTCGCGCCGATGACCACGCCCGCCAGCCCCGCTTCGGCGGCAAGGCGGATATCGTCGGCGACCAGCGCGGCGTCAGCGGCACCATAGCGAAAACCGCCGTCGCGCGGACGGGCGAGCAGATGCACCGCAATCGGCTGCCGGGTGGCATAGCGAACCAGCGATTCGGGCGGGGTCAGTCCGCCAAGCGCAAGCGCGGATGCCAGTTCCAGCCGGTCCGCGCCGCCGCTCAAGGCCGCATCGATCCCGGCAGCGTCATCGACACAGACTTCCAGCATAGCGTATTTCCCTTAACCGCGTCCGATATCGGGCTCGCATATCCGATGATTTCGGCCGGGGCGAGCGTGTTTAGCCGCGCGTTCGCGCAAGCTCGCGCTCAACCATCGCGCGAACATCAACCTGCGCCTTCAGCCGCGCGGCGAGCAGCGCGGTGCCGCTGATCTTGCGCTGCACGAACAATATGTCGGCGGGCGGGACGTGCCAGGTCGCACGATCGGCGGCGATCTCGCCGCCATCCTCGCGCAGCGTGGCGACGAACCGCCGGTCACCGAAATCGAAAGGTCCTGCCCGGTTGAGTTCGCCAAGGATGATATCGATCATCCGGTTCACCAGCACCCGATGCCGCTCGGCAGCTGCTTCGCCCAGAAAGCCTGCGGCGATGGCGGCGTCGCGCACCGCATCGCGATCGTTCGATAATCCGCTTTCGAGCAGCCGCCGATATCCCGCGGTCGTTGCAGGCGCGACGGGCCGAGCCGCGCCGAAATCGAGCAGGATCAGCCGCCCCGTATCCGGTTGATAGCGATAATTGGCGAAATTAGGGTCGGTCTGCATCACGCCGAACTCGAACAATTCGCGCAGCACCAGCCCGATCAGCATCGCCATCGCCGAATCGCGCACCGCCTGCGGCTCGCTTTCCAGCGCCTCGATCGGGCGCCCCTCCAGATAGGTCATGGCAAGCACCTGTCCGGTCGTGAAGTCCGGCGCGGGCACCGGCACCAGAAATTCGGGGCGATCGGCCAGCAATTCGCCGAAACGCGCCATCTGCTCGCTTTCGCGCGCATAATCGGCTTCTTCGGCAAGCTGCACCTTTGCCGCTTCGAGCAGCGGCGCGATATCGAGCTCACGCGGGAGCAGCCCCGATATCCGGAGCAGTGCGGCGACATTATCGACATCCGAATCGATGCTTTCGCGCACGCCCGGATATTGCACCTTGATCGCGAGTTCGCGCCCGTCCAGCGCCACCGCGCGGTGCACCTGCCCGATCGAGGCAGCGGCGATCGGCCGGGCATCGAACCGTTGAAACCGGGTGCGCCAGTCGCTTCCCCATTCGCGCGCCAGCACCTTCTGCAACTGGGCGGGCGGCATATGATGCGCATTGTCGCGCAGCCTCGCCATGATATCGGCGAGCTCCGGCGGCAGCATATCGCCCGCATCCATCGAGATCATCTGGCCGAGCTTCATCGCCGCGCCGCGCAGATGCGACAGCCGGTCGGCTACCTTGCCGATATTGGCCGGGGTGAGCAGCATATCACGCATATTGGGCCGCTCACCCCCGGCAAGACGCCGGACGCCCTCCGCCGCCATGCCGCCAGCGACGCCTCCCGCAAGCCGGCCGAACGCACCGAAGCGCGAAATCCGGCCACGCGGCACCTGCCGCCCGCGCGAACGCGCGTCGCTGTCGTCACTCATGCTGTCGGTCTCTTCTCACGGAATAAGCGTTGCAGTTTCGGGCGGGCCCGCAAAAACCGACGGTAGCCGCGCTCCAGAATGCTCAGAATCAGCGGCGAGCGCGCGGCAAGGCCCAGCGGGCGCAACAGCGGTATGGCGCGCCACATCGCCGCAAAGGCCGCAGCGCCGGAAAGCAGCCGGCCATCCTCGCTCGCATGAAAACGCGCCAGCAATTCAGCGCGATCGACCGGGCAGGCTTCATCCCTCGCCGCCTGCGCATCGATGAAGCAGATCGCACCGCGCCGGTCCAGTCGACGCATCAGCGCGATCTCCGCCGCGCATAGCGGACATGCTCCATCGTGCCAGACGATCAATCGGCTCATACCCGCTATATGGGGCGGCTATGCCCGATTGCATCGGGCGATTGCGCTGCCGACGCATCCAAGCCGCGATTCATGCGTACTGTCTATCATGTTCGGCCTGTCCCCCACTCCCGACGCGCTGCTGCGCGGTCTTGTTCTCGCCATGATCGGCCTTGCCTGGGTGATTCTGGTCGTACGGTTCATCGGGCTTCGCGCCTTTTCGAAAATGACCGCGTTCGATTTCGTGGTCACTCTGGCGGTCGGATCGCTTCTCGCGACCGCTGCCTCATCAAGCGCATGGCCCGCCTTTCTTCAGGCGGGGATAGCCATATTCGCGCTGCTCGCCATGCAGTTCGTTCTGGCGAAGATGCGCAGAAAATCCACCTATGCGCAGCGAACGGTCGAGAATGAACCGGTGCTGCTGATGCGCGACGGCCGGTTCATCGAATCGGCGCTGACCGAAAGCCGGGTGGCAAAAAGCGACGTCATCGCAAAGCTTCGCGCCGCAAATGCGCTCCAACTGTCCAAAGTGCGCGCGGTCGTTCTCGAAACCACCGGCGATATTTCGGTGCTGCATGGCGATGATTTCGACCCGGAATTGCTGTCGGGCGTGCGCAACGCCTGATGGTGGGCAGCGGTCGGGCACCCGGCGCTGTTCGTGCCCGGAATCGCTGCTATCGCTGCCCGATCGATTCCCACCGGCGAATTCGCGCGAAAGGAGAGCAAGCCATGTCGACCCGCCCACGCCGTTCCATGCTCTATGTTCCCGGCGACAAGGCCCGCGCGCTTGAAAAGGCCAAGACCCTGCCCGTCGATTCGATCATCATCGATCTGGAGGATGCGGTCGCCCCCGATCGCAAAGCGGCAGCGCGCGATGCGATCGAGCAGGCAGTTTCCGGCTGGGAGAAACGGCATTGCGAACTCATCCTTCGCGTCGGCGGGCTGCGGATTGCGGAGGATTTTGCGCTCGCCGCGCGCCTTCCGCTCGACGGCCTGCTGCTTCCCAAGGTCGAGAGCGCGGCGATGCTTGCCGAAGCCGAAACGCGGACCTCGCTTGCTTTGTGGTGCATGATCGAAACGCCGCTCGGCGTTTTAAGAGCAGGTGAAATCGCTGGCGTGTCTTCGGTTGCCGGGCTGATCGCGGGCACCAACGATCTCGCCAAGGATCTGCACGCCCGCCATGTGCCGGGCCGGGCGCCGTTGCTGCCCGCATTGGCGTCGATCCTTCTCGCAGCGCGAGCCTTCGGGCGAGCCGCGATCGACGGGGTGTATCTCGACCTGGACGATGCCGAAGGATTTGAACGCGACTGCATGCAGGGGCGCGATATGGGTTTTGACGGAAAGACTCTGGTCCATCCATCGACGATCGACACGGCCAACCGCATTTTCGCGCCTGATGCCGGAGAAATCGAGCGTGCTCGTTCGATCGTGACCGCATGGGATGCTGCGCGGGCACAGGGGCTTGGCGTCGCACGGATCGACGGGCAGATGGTCGAGCAGCTTCATGTCGATGATGCCAGACGGATCCTCGCGCTCGCCGACGCGGTGGCGGCACCCCGGAACGACAGCGCCGCCTGAACCGCGCGCCATGGACCTTCGCCTCGCCACCGGCTAATCGCCTCGCCATAGAAATATGAGAAGTTTAGGAGTGACGATGCAACCGACCATGGATTTCGCGCTCGGCGAAACCGCCGATATGATCCGCGACACCACGCAGCGCTTTGCCGCCGACAAAATCGCACCGATCGCGGCAGAGGTGGACGAAACCAACAAATTTCCCCGCGAACTATGGCCGCAAATGGGCGAGCTGGGTCTTCACGGCATCACGGTCGAGGAGGAATTTGGCGGTCTGGGGCTCGGCTATCTCGAACATTGCGTGGCGATGGAGGAAATTTCGCGCGCCTCGGCCTCGATCGGGCTGTCCTACGGCGCGCATTCCAATCTGTGCATCAACCAGATCCGCCGCTGGGGCAATGCGGACCAGAAAAAGCGCTATCTGCCCAAGCTGATCTCCGGCGAACATGTCGGCAGCCTTGCCATGTCAGAGGCCGGATCGGGCTCCGATGTCATCTCGATGAAGCTCAAGGCGGAAGCGAAGGGCAATGACGCCTATGTGCTGAACGGTACCAAATTCTGGATCACCAACGCTCCGGAAGCCAATACGCTGGTGGTCTATGCCAAGACCGATACCGACGCGGGACCGAAGGGAATCACCGCATTTCTGATCGAGCGCGATTTCGCCGGTTTCTCGGTTTCGAAAAAGCTCGACAAAATGGGCATGCGCGGTTCGGACACCGCCGAGCTGGTCTTCGACAATTGCGAAGTTCCGGCCGAAAATGTGCTGGGCGAAGTCAATCGCGGCGCTACGGTGCTGATGAGCGGGCTCGACTATGAACGCGCCGTGCTTGCTGCGGGGCCGCTGGGTATCATGCAGGCCTGTCTCGACACCGTTCTGCCCTATGTCCGCGAACGCAGCCAGTTCGGGACGCCGATCGGCAGTTTCCAGCTCATTCAGGCGAAGGTCGCCGATATGTATGTCGCGCTCAATTCGGCGCGTGCCTATGTCTATTCGGTGGCACGCGCCTGCGATGCCGGGAAGACGACGCGTTTCGACGCGGCAGGCGCGATCCTGCTCGCTTCCGAGAATGCGGTGAAATCGGCGCTGGAAGCGATCCAGGCGCTGGGCGGCGCGGGCTATACCAAGGAATGGCCCGTCGAGCGCCTTCTTCGTGACGCAAAGTTATACGATATCGGTGCCGGCACTAACGAGATACGGCGTTACCTGATCGGGCGGGAACTTATCGGTGTGTAAACGCTTTCCCTCCCCGTTCTATGTCGGAGCGCTGCTCCGGCATCCATGCGTGGCCGGATATTCCGCCTTTTGTCCTACGTAGGAATATCCGGTCGCGCATGGAACCGCGAGGGACGACCGCACCATCGCCGCCGCTGCCGCCGCGCACACATGCGTTCATGATCAGGCGCTTGTGATGGCGTTACCGTTCACACTGGACGGCAGCGCCGTGATATAGCAAGGACGATAGAGGTTTATTCGGCAGAAGCGAAGCCTTTGATTCGGCCAATAGATAGTGGCGCTTTCCGCCTTCCTCTACAGGAAGGACCGGCGGCAACATTGCTTCTGGCGATGCTGCTGGCCAGCTTCTGCTTTGTATTAACACAAGCAAATTTCTTATTTTTATGGCTGATGCCCGACGGATCGGGTTCGCCCTTCTGGGTTCCGATCTGGTTCTCCAACGGGATTGCGCCGCTGCTTGTCCGCAAATTCGGCAAAGCGGCCATGGCGGGGATCATTATCGCGTCTTACACGACCGAAACGTTCGTGATGGACATGCCGGTCATGAACGCGGCGGTGATCGCGCTGGCCAACGGGTTGCAAGCGGGACTTGTATATCGCCTGCTGGTCCGGCTTACCGGACCTGATCTTCGCATCGGCGACTCTCCCGGCGCGGTCGTCCGGTTTCTCGCGGTAACCCTGATCGTCAGCGTCGGCATCTCCTCGCCGATCGGCACGCTTGCCTTTGAAGGATGGCATTCGCCGCAATCGCTCATCACCTGGACGCGGTGGACGTTGGGCGACATGACCGCCTTCGTCATCGTTACCCCTTTTTGCCGGTTTCTCCTGTCGCGTGAAACGACGCCGCTCTCCCGATCGCTGGGCGAGATATCGCTCGCGCTCGCGCTCGCGGTGCTGGTATTCTGCGACTGGTCGCGGACCATCGGCCTGCCCTTTCTCCCGATCAGTTTTGTGCTGTTCCCGGCAATCACGCTGCTCGCGGTCCATGCCGGAAGGCGTGCGACGGCCACGGTCACGTTCGGCGTGGGCCTGATCGCCGCAGGCATGACTGCCGCCGGGTTCGGCCCCTTCGCCGCCTGGGCGGAACCGTCGATCAATATATTCCTGCTTCAGGGGTTTCTGATCGCTTTGGGGGTAAGCGGGCTGCTGCTTGCCGCACTGACCCATGATCGCGGCGTGGCACACAAGCGGGTGCAGGCGACCTTGCGCTATCTCGACCGGCTGGTCGATGAACGTACCGAAGAGCTGCACCAGGCCAATCAGCGATTGCACCGCGTCATCTGCTATGACGGACTGACCAAATGCTATAGTCGTCAGGGCTTTATCGAAACGGTCGAGGCGCTGCCCGATGGCGGCGAACCGGATCGGGGAAATCGCTATCTGCTCTATATCGACCTTGACGGGTTCAAGGCAGTGAACGACACCCATGGCCATCGTCAGGGCGATGCGCTGCTCGCCGAGCTTGCCGAACGCTTCCTCTTGGTAAGCGGGAAACATGCCGTGGTGGCGCGGATCGGCGGCGATGAATTCGTGGTGGCATCCGAACATCTGTTTTCGCGGCAGGAAGCGACTGCGCTCGCTGCCCGCCTGATCGGTGCCTGTCGCCATACCCGCAATCTGCGCGATTCCCCGGTCGAGATATCGGCGAGCATCGGCATCACGGTTCTGAACATTCGCGAGGCAGGGTCGATCACCGAGCTTCTCGATCGTGCCGATACCGCTATGTATTCCGCCAAGCGATCGGGGCGCGGTAGTATCCGCTGGGTCGATGAAGGTCCGGCGGGAGATCTTTCCGCAGCGATGATCTGATCGCGCTACGCTTCCCAATTCCTCCCCTGATCGTTAGGGCCGATGTGAAACGATAAGAGAGGATGACGACGCAGCATGAGCGCCCCTGCCCTGCAATCGCGTATCAGTGCGGATAGCGAGGACTTCGCCCGTAAGGCTGAACATAATCAATTGCTTGCGCAGCGGCTGCGCGCCGATGTAGCGGCTGCGGCGCTGGGTGGCAGCGAACGGAGCCGGGAACGTCATGTGGCGCGCGGCAAGCTGCTGCCGCGCGAACGAGTCGAGCTGCTGCTCGATCCCGGCGCGCCGTTTCTCGAACTCAGCCAGCTCGCCGCATGCGACATGTATGACGGCGAAGTGCCGGGCGCGGGGCTGATCACCGGTATCGGGCGGATTTGCGGGCGTCAGGTGATGGTCGTCGCCAATGACGCCACGGTGAAGGGCGGCACCTATTATCCGATGACGGTGAAGAAGCATCTGCGCGCGCAGGAAATCGCGATGCAGAACCGGCTCCCCTGCATCTATCTGGTCGATTCGGGCGGCGCGAACCTGCCGCATCAGGCAGAGGTCTTTCCCGATCGTGATCATTTCGGGCGCATCTTCTACAATCAGGCGCAGATGTCGGCGCAGGGTATCGCCCAGATCGCCTGTGTCATGGGAAGCTGCACCGCAGGCGGCGCCTATGTTCCTGCGATGTCCGATGAGAGTATTATCGTGCGCGAACAGGGCACGATCTTCCTCGCCGGGCCGCCGCTGGTAAAGGCAGCGACGGGCGAGGAAATCAGCGCGGAGGATCTTGGCGGCGGCGACCTTCATGCGCGCACCTCGGGCGTGGTCGATCATCTTGCTGAGAACGACCATCACGCGCTCGCCATCGTCCGCGATATCGTGTCCACCCTGCCCATGCCCGAAGGCGGCACCCCGCCGCGCGACCTTGCCCGTGAACCACGGTTCGAGGCAGAGGAACTATACGGCATCATTCCGCAAGATGTTCGCGCACCCTATGACGTGCATGAAGTCATTGCGCGGCTGGTCGATGGCAGCGAGTTTCATGAATTCAAACCGCTTTACGGCGATACCTTGGTGTGCGGCTTTGCGCATATCCATGATCAGCCGGTTGCGATCCTCGCCAATAATGGCGTGATCTTTTCGGAAAGCGCGCAAAAGGGCGCGCATTTCATCGAGCTTGCGTGCCAGCGCAAAATCCCGCTGCTGTTCCTGCAGAATGTCTCCGGCTTCATGGTCGGCGGCAGCTATGAGGCGGAGGGGATCGCCAAACATGGCGCGAAGCTGGTCACTGCCGTCGCCACCGCGCAGGTGCCAAAGATTACCGTGCTGATCGGCGGCAGCTTCGGCGCGGGCAATTACGGCATGTGCGGCCGGGCCTATTCGCCCAACTTCCTGTTCACCTGGCCCAATAGCCGGATCAGCGTGATGGGCGGCGAACAGGCGGCCAGCGTCCTCGCCACCGTGCATCGTGACGCCGATAGCTGGAGCGACGAGCAGGCCGAGGAATTCAAGGCACCGATCCGCGCGAAATATGAGGAGGAGGGTAATCCCTGGCACGCGACCGCGCGGCTATGGGATGACGGGATCATCGATCCTGCCCAGACGCGCGACGTGCTTGGCCTTGCCCTGGCCGTCTGCGCCAATGCCCCTGTTCCCGAAGCGCCGCGCTTCGGCATTTTCCGGATGTGAGGCAGACCATGATGAAATCCCTGCTCATCGCCAATCGCGGCGAAATCGCCTGCCGGATCATCCGCACCGCGCGTGGCCTCGGCATCCGCACCATTGCCGTCTATTCGGACGCCGACGCGCATGCGCTGCATGTGCGTGAAGCGGATGAGGCAGTGCATATCGGCCCCTCCCCCGCGGCGGAAAGCTATCTGCTTGGCGACCGGATCATCGCGGCGGCGCAAGAGACCGGCGCGGAGGCGATCCATCCCGGCTATGGCTTCCTTTCCGAAAATGCCGATTTTGCCGATGCAGTGAAGGCGGCTGGCCTGATCTGGGTCGGGCCGGATGCGAGCAGCATCCGCGCCATGGGGCTGAAAGACGCCGCAAAGAAGCTGATGCAGGAAGCGGGCGTACCCACCACGCCCGGCTATCTGGGCGAGGACCAGTCTCCCGACACGCTGCAGGCCAAAGCGGACGAGATCGGCTATCCCGTGCTGATCAAGGCGGTTGCGGGCGGCGGCGGCAAGGGGATGCGCCGCGTCGATTCCCCCGCCGACTTCGCCGACATGCTCGCATCGTGCAAGCGTGAGGCGTCTGCCTCGTTCGGCGACGACCGGGTGCTGATCGAGAAGTATATTCTCACCCCCCGCCATATCGAGGTGCAGGTGTTCGGCGACAGCCATGGCAATGTCGTGCATCTGTTCGAACGCGACTGCACGCTGCAACGCCGCCACCAGAAGGTAATCGAGGAAGCCCCCGCGCCCGGCATGAGCGAGGCGGCGCGCGCTGAAATCTGCGCCGCAGCCGTGCGCGCGGCGCAGGCGGTACACTATGTCGGTGCAGGCACGATTGAATTCATCGCCGATGCATCCCAGGGGCTGTCGGCGGATCGCACTTGGTTCATGGAAATGAACACCCGGCTTCAGGTCGAACATCCGGTGACCGAAGCGGTTACCGGACAGGATTTGGTGGAGTGGCAACTGCGCGTGGCGAGCGGCGAGGCGCTGCCCTGCGCGCAGGACGACCTCACCATTACCGGCCATGCAGTCGAAGCGCGGCTCTATGCCGAGGACCCGGTTACCGGCTTCCTGCCCTCGACCGGCCCTTTGCGCATCTTCTCGCTACCCGACACGATCCGCGCCGACAGCGCGGTGATGGAGGGCGACGCGGTCACGCCTTTTTACGATCCGATGATCGCCAAGCTGATCGTCCATGAAGGCGACCGGGAAGCAGCGATCGACGCGCTGGCCGAGGCGATCGACGATGTCGCGATCTGGCCGGTAAAAACGAACGCCGCGTTCCTGCGCAACTGCCTCACCACAGCTGAATTCAGGGCTGCAGACGTCACCACCGGCTTTATCGGCGACCATCTCGACCGGTTAACCGGCGCTGCCGAACCTTCCGAGGCGGCGTGGTGGATTGGCGCCGCTGCACGCGCTGAAATCGACGGAACGGCGGAACGCCTCACCGACCATGGCCCTTGGAGCCAATGGTCGGGCTTTCGCCTGAACGCCCCCGCCCGCTCGCTGACTGCGGTGGTGCACAAGGGCGATGTGCGCGTCTTCGATCTGGTGCAATCGCCACCCGACGCGTTTCTTCCGCGTGAGGTGGATCAGGACGGCGTGCTGGTGTTCGAGCGCGGCAACGCCTTTCTGTTCGAAACGCCGCACGCCATTGCTCGTGCGGCGGGAGCGGGCGGCGATGGCGGGATCAAGGCGCCGATGCCGGGCAAGGTCATCTCGGTCGATATTGCCGAGGGCGACAGCGTCAACGACGGGCAAAAGCTGCTGACGCTCGAAGCAATGAAGATGGAGCATGTGCTCACCGCCCCCTTTGCAGGGACTGTTGCCGAACTGTCGGCAAAGACCGGCGATCAGGTGAAAGAGGGGACCGTCCTCATCCGCATCGAGGCGGTGGAGTGAACCCATTCCCGCCCCGCCCGTTGGGGCGGAAACGGCAATTTTGACGGAGTAAGGATGTGAGCGACCTCACCATCCGCGACGCGACGGCGGACGATCTGCCAGCGATCATCGCGCTGCTGGCACAGGATCAGATGGGGGGAGAGAATGACTCGCCCGGCCCGCCGCTCGATCCCGGCTATCGCGAGGCATTCGATGCGATCGACAGCGATCCACGCAACCGCCTGCTCGTCGCCGAAGCCGAGGGGCGCGTGGTCGGCACGTTTCAGCTGAGCTTCATCCCCGGCCTGCTTTTCCATGGCGGCTGGCGGGCGCTGATCGAAGCGGTGCGGATCGACGAAAGCGTACGCGGGCGCGGCCATGGTCAGACGATGATGCGCTGGGCGATCGATCGCGCGCGCGAACGCGGTTGCCGGGTGGTGCAGCTGACGTCGAACCGCGCCCGCACCCGCGCGCATGGCTTTTACGAACGGCTGGGCTTCGTATCCAGCCATGTCGGCATGAAGCTGCACCTCGAACCCTGACGCGTCCGCCCCGCCGCCCGATCGCGCGGCGGGAAACGCAGCCGAGTCATTCGGCGGGTTCGGTTTCCTGCTCCGTTCCCATCAGGACGCTGGTGAAGCGTTTGCGCCACCAGATCACATCTTCCTTTTCGACATTGTCCATCATCACGCGCCAGCGGTCGATCCGCTCCTGCCGTTCCATGCGCAGCGCCTGAATGATCGCGTCGGACATTTCCTCGGCGCTATAGGGGTTGATGAGCACCGCGCCCTCACGAAGCTGTGCCGCCGCGCCCGCGAAGTTCGACAGGATCAGCACGCCGGGATTTTCCGGGTCCTGCGCCGCGACATATTCCTTCGCGACCAGATTCATCCCGTCGCGCAGCGGCGTCACCAGCCCGATCCGCGCCGCGCGGTAAATCCCGGCAAGCTGGTCGCGCGGATAGCCCTGATTGACATAGCGGATCGGCACCCAGTCGACATCGGCATAGCGCCCGTTGATGTAACCGGCGAGCCCTTCCAGCGTGGTGCGAATCTTCTGATAGCTCTCGACCCCTGCACGCGACGGCGGTGCTATCTGCAGCAGGAACACTTCCTTGCGCTCTTCGGGATGGCGCTCCAGAAAGCGCTCATAGCCGCGAAACCGCTCTTCGAGCCCTTTCGAATAATCGAGCCGGTCGACGCCGACGATCATGTCGCGGCCGACCGCGCTGTCGCGCATCTGGCGAAAGGCAAGCCGCGCTGCCGGGCTGTTCGCGCCCTCGACAAACTCCTTGCAGTCAATGCCGATCGGCGCAGCGATCGCCTTTAGCGTCCGATCGCCCAGTTTAAGCGTATTATCCTCGCCAAGCTCTGCGCCGAGATCCTTCACCGCGAAGTCGCGGAACGATTCCAGCCATTCCTCGGTATGAAAACCGACCACATCATACGCGAACATGGTGCGCACCAGATCGGCCGCTTCGGGAAGCGTCCCGAGCAGGCGGCGGGGCGGCCAGGGGATGTGCAGAAAAAAACCGATCCGGTTCCGGCACCCGCGATCACGCAGCGCCTGGCCCAGCGGGAACATGTGATAGTCCTGAATCCAGACCACATCTTCCGGCTCGATCAACGGGCGAACGGTGTCCGCGAACCGGTCGTTCACACGGACATAGCCGCCCGCAAAGCCGCGCTCATATTCGGCAAGATCGATCCGGTAATGAAAAAGCGGCCACAGCGTCCGATTGGCGTAACCGTTATAATATTCCTCGACATCCTGCTGTTCGAGGTCGATCGTCGCCGCCGTTACTCCGGCCCGGCGCTGGAAATTGATGTCGCCGGTAAATTCCTCGGTCACATCGCCCGACCATCCGAACCAGATTCCGCCATTTTCGCGAAGCGCCGCCGCCAGCGCCACGGCGAGGCCGCCCTGTGCGCCCGAATTGGAATCCTTGGGCGCGGAAACGCGGTTCGAAATGATAATCAGGCGGCTCATCGTATAGCGCTCCAGGGTTGGCTCAGCAGCACGGCACAGTTGATCATCCCGACGAGCGAGTAGGTCTGGGGATAATTGCCCCACAACTCCCCGCTGGCAGGATCGATGTCTTCGGACAACAATCCGGCAGCCGTCCGGCGGGATAGCATTTCTTCGAACAATTCGCGGGCGTCCGCGTTCCGTCCGGTGAAGTGCAGCGCCTCGATCAGCCAGAAAGTGCATACATTGAATGCCGTATGCGGCAATCCGAAGTCATCTTCGGTCGCATAGCGCAGCATATGCGACCCGCGCCTTAACCCTTGTTCAGTTGCCTCCAAAGTTCCGCGAAATCTTGGATCGTCTGGCGAGAGGAATCGTAGTTCGAGCAGCTGGAGCAAACTGGCGTCGAGATCGTCGCCGGCAAAGGTCGCCGACATGCGGTTGGTGTCTTCGCGCCAGGCCGATTGCTCGATCTTCGCGCGCATCGTATCCGCACGATCCGCCCAGAAATCGCGCCGTTCGGGAAGTTCCAGCCGCTCCGCCGCATTGGCGAGCCGGTCGCACGCGGCCCAGCACATCGCCGCCGAATAGGTATGCACCGATTGCCGGGTGCGCAGTTCCCACAGCCCGGCATCGGGCTTGTCATACAGCTCCCATGCCCGTTCGCCCACGCGTTCGAGCGATTCGAAATCCTCGCGGCCCGCAATGCGGAACAGGCGGTGATCGAAAAACGCCTGAACGTTGGACAGGACGATCTGGCCATAGGCATCGTGCTGAATCTGTTCATAGGCCTGATTGCCGACGCGAACCGGTCCCTGCCCGCGATACCCGGCAAGGCGCGGCGCGACGCGTTCGATCAGCGTCGCTTCGCCCAGCACGCCGTATAGCGGCTGGATCATCCCGCCTTTGGCTTCATCGACGATATTGCGCAGATAGCTGAGATAGCCCTCCAGCACGTCGAGCGCACCGACCCGGTTCAGCGCCTGCACCGTGTAATAGGCATCGCGTATCCAGCAATAGCGATAGTCCCAGTTGCGCTCCGACCCTTCATGTTCGGGGATTGAGGTGGTGAGCGCAGCGACAATCGCCCCCGTTTCCTCATATTGGCAGAGCTTCAGGGTGATCGCGCAGCGGATGACCACTTCCTGCCATTCGAACGGGGTGGCGAGGCCACGAGTCCATTCCTGCCAATGCTGCGTGGTATAGCGCAGCATTTCTTCGATGCTGAGCGCGATATCGCCGGAAAAACTCTCATCGGGGCCGAGGAAGAAATGCAGCGGCTTTTCGACGCGAAATGCGCGCTCTTCCTGCAACAGGCCGACCGGCGCATTGGTGGAAAGGCGCAGTTGCACGCCTTCGAGCAGATAGCGGATATGGTTCGACCCGCTGGTCCGCACGACATTGGGATCGCCCCAGTTGCGCGTCGGGCGCAGCCGCACGCGAATGCGCGGCGATCCGCTTAACGGGCGAACGATGCGGACGAACGATACCGGGCGATAGGTGCGCCCCAGCCGCTGAAAGCGCGGGCAGAAATCGATCAGCTCGACCGAATTGCCGTGATGATCGGTCAGCACGCTGCGCAGGATCGCAGTGTTGCGAACATATTCCTGATCGATCGAGACGCAATCTTCCAGATCGATCGCCCAAAGCCCCGCCGCATCGTCCGAAGACGGATCCTTGCCCGACAGCAGCGAGGAAAAGGCGGGATCGCCGTCGAACCGGGGAACGCACCCCCATACCAGCCGCGCGGAACGGTCGATCAGACCGGCAACCTGACAATTGCCGATCGGCCAGAGGTCCATATCGGGCGTGCTTGTCATAGTGCCTCCACTGCCGTTTCCAGCCATTCCAGAACGTCGCTCACCCCGCCGAGGCGATAGCGCGCCGCCGTTTCGCGCGGGTCCCCCACCAATATGCCCGCACCGCCCAGATCGCGGACCACGACGAAACCATGTTCGTCGGTATCGTCATCGCCAAGGAATAGCGGCTTATGCCCGGCAAAGGGCGCGCTTTGCAGGAACGCCGCTATCGCCTGCCCCTTATCGGCGCCCGCTGCGCGCAGTTCGAACACCTTCTTGCCCGATTGCAGCTGCATGCCGGTTTCGCGCGCGAGCCGTTCGGAAATATCGCGCGCCGCCGCTTCTGCCGCCGCGCTGCTCGCCTCGCGATAGTGAAGCCCGACACCGAACGGCTTTTCCTCGATCAGGATACCATCATGGCCATCGGCGAAGCGGCGCATTTCGGCCATCGCTTCAACCAGTCCATGCGGCCGGTCGGGCGCATCGCGGCGACCGTCCGCCCAGCGCATCTCCAGCCCATGGCTTCCGCTGATCGCGAAGCCTTCGCCCAGATAGTGCGTGATCGTATCTGCCGGACGCCCGCTGACCACCGCCATGCGGCCGTCCAGCCGCTCGCCCAGTCGCGTGATCAGGCGGCGCAGCCGGTCATCGACCGACACCCCGTCGGGGCGCGATGCGATCTCAACCAGCGTACCGTCGAAATCGAGGAACAGGCTGGCATCGCGCAGCAGTGACGGCGGCGGCATTTCGGGGATGCCGATGTTTGTGGATGGCGACACGTCGGACGCGATTTGGTTCATGATTCAGATGCCTCCCGGGGGCGTAACGAACAAATCCTCGCTGCGTTGCGGAAAAAATGGACATGCGTGCAGGACTTGTCACGAAAAAATCATGCCCTGTCAGCCGAGCCTTCCGGAACCGGATTGGAAAATTCCATCTGATCGTCGACCGAGCCGAAGCGCATGGCGATGATATCCTTCAGATAATTCTGGTTCACGCGCCAGGGCCCGCGCGTGCCCCGGCGCGGAAGCTGATCCTTAGCCCGCAGCACATAGCCCGAATTGAAATCGAGAAACGGCAGCTCCTCCATCGTCTGGGCAAGACGCGGGGTGCACTGCCGCAGGCCCCGCCGCCGCATCGCGTTGAGCAGGCGGCAGACATAAGCGGCGGTGAGGTCAGCCTTCAGCGTCCAGGAGGCATTGGTATAGCCGAACGTCACCGCCAGATTGGGAATGTCCGACAGCATCAGCCCCTTATAGCTATAGGAGCGGCTGGGATCGACCGGCTCGCCGTCGATGCGGAGCGTGATGCCGCCCATCAGCTTCATGCGAAGCCCGGTCGCGGTGACGATGATATCGGCGGGCACTTCCTCGCCCGACTTCACGCGGATACCGCCCGGCGTAAATCGCTCGATGCCGCCGGTCACCACCGACGCCCGCCCTTCGCGCATCGCCGCGAACAAGTCGCCGTCGGGGACCAGACACAGCCGCTGGTCCCACGGATCGTAGCGCGGGGTGAAATGCGTTTCGACATCCCGCCCGCGACCAAGCTGATCCTTCACCATCGCGATCAGCCGCCGCTTCGCCGCTTGCGGGCGTTTGCGAAACAGGGTGAAGAAGAACAGCTGCAACAGCACATTCTTCCAGCGGGTGATCGCATAGGCCGCACCTTCCGGAAGCCATGAGCGGAGCCGCTCCGCAACCGCATCCCGGCCGGGGCGCGATACGATATAGGTCGGCGATCGCTGCACCATGGTCACATGCGCGGCGCGCTCCGCCATCGCCGGGACCAGCGTCACTGCGGTCGCCCCGCTGCCGATCACCGCGACGCGCTTGCCCGAATAATCCATGTCTTCGGGCCAGAATTGCGGATGGACGATCCGCCCGCCAAACGTCTCCGCTCCGGCAAAAGCGGGATCATGCCCTTGCGCATAATCATAATAGCCGGCGCACAGGAAGAGGAAGTTACAGGTGAAGGGGCGCGTCTCGCCGCCCTGCTCGACCTCGAGCGTCCAGCGCGCATCCTCAGCCGTCCAGTTCGCGCTGCGCACGCGGTGGCCGTAGCGGATATGCCGGTCGATGCCATATTCGCGCGCGGTATCCTCCACATAACGCAGGATCGACGAACCAATCGGCAATCGCCTTCTCCCCCCGCCAGGGGCGGAAGGAAAAGCCGAGGGTGTGCATGTCGCTGTCCGAGCGGATGCCGGGATAGCGGAACAAATCCCATGTCCCGCCCATCGCATCGCGCGCTTCCAGAATCGCATAGCTGCGTGTCGGGCAATCGCGCTGGAGATGATAGCCGGCGCTGACCCCGGAAAGCCCGGCGCCGACCACGATCACATCGAAATCTTCGCTCATCCGCTCCTCCCGCCTTTGCTCTCGTGCGAACAAAGGCGGCGCATCGCTGTGCGTCAATAGTCCTTCGAATAGCGCAGGCTGGCGCTCGACCCGCCCGAGCTTGCGGTTTGCGACAGGATACTGAGCGCCTTGGTGAGCGAGATTTCGAGCTGCGTTGCAGTAAAGCCCTTCGCGTCGGTGATAATCTCTACATAGATATCGTTGGTGATATATTTCCCTGCGGCAACCGACGTACCGCGCCCGGTGGCATCATCGCCGCCCAGCACGCGCAGCCGGTCGATCCCCGTCGCCGAGCGCAACTTGCCGAGCGGGTTCAACCCGCCGCCGCCCGATCCGCGCAGCGAATTGAGCGACGCGGCAAGCTGCAACGCCTCGGTCGCCGACAGATCGGTTACCGAACTGCCGAAGAGCAGGCGCGAGAGCACTTCGTCCTGCGGCAGCGCGGGCGAGCTGCTGAACGTCACCTGCGGGTCCTGCGCGCTGCCCGTCACATTGATCGTGGCGGTGATGCCGTCGGTTTCGGTGCTCGCCTGAATATTGATCTGCGGATCGCTGATCGCACCGCCTTCGAAGCTCACCACACCCTGCGTCACGTCGAACCGGTTGCCGGCAAAGGAATAGGTGCCGCGAACGATTTCCAGCGTGCCGCGAACGCGCGGATCGGCCGATGTGCCGGTCACGCGCAGGTCAGCGCTCCATTCGGACTCCAGCCCCATGCCAGACACGTAGAGCTGATTATCGGCGCGCAGCCGGATATCGAGCCGGAACAGGCCCGGAGGACCGCTTTGCGCGTCCTTATTGTCCTGAAGCTTCTGCCCCTTGCGCCGGATCCCGGTCAGTTGCGGCACGTCGGCCGAACCCTGCCGGATGATCTGATAGCGCGCTTCGGGAATGCGGATTTCGCCGGTGATCGACGGCTGCTCGCCCTGCCGGTTGAGCACGCGGATTTCGCCGCTGGCCGTCGCGCCCAGCGCATCGCTGCGCGCCAGCCGCGCCTTGTTGAGCTTTGCGGTGATATCGATCGGGAAGCCTGAATCGGCCGCCAGCCCGACGCGACCGCTGGCATCGACCGTGCCGTCGCCCGCCTGCGCATGCAGCTTGTTGAGGACGAGCTGGTCATTGTTGAACTGCCCGTCGATCGACATGCCGGTCAGCCGCGTGCCGTAATTTTGGTTCTCATAGCGCAGATTCTGCGCGCGCACGACGCCGGTCAGCTGCGGCGAGCGCACCCGCCCGCTGAAATTGGCGGCAAGCGCGATCGGTCCCGACAGCGTCTGGCCCGACAGCCCGGCAAAGGAGAACAGCACGTCCGACGGCCCGTTATAGCGAATGCCGCCGCCCAGCGGAGCGGCCATCAGCCGCGTCTGCCATGCACCCGTTCCCGGCGGCAGCGGTTGCAACGTCGCGACCATGCGGCCCACCGTCGTCGTGCCGCGCTTGATCAGTGCCCTCGCCTCGCCGCCGTCGGGCACCAGCCGTCCGACAAATTCGATATTCACCGGGTCGGAAACGCGCGCGATGCTCGTCCGCTGGAACCCGGCGATGTTCAGCCGCGCTTCGGCCTTGGGAAAGCTATTGCCCTCCTGCGCGAAATCGAGGCTGCCGCTCGCCTGCCCGCCGACGCCAAGACCCGGCACAAAGGCGTTGGCGATCGACATATCAAGCGAATCGAGCCGCGCCTTCATCGAAATGCCGGGTCCGAAATTCCCGGCGAGCCGGATTTTGCCGCCGTCCAGATCGATCTGGGTCGGCGACAGCGCATAGCCGCTATCGGTCTTCGCGATCTTTGCGGGATTGGCGGTGCGGAAGGCGATGCCGTTCGCTTTGCCCTTCAGCGCGACGAGATATTGCTCCGGGCTGAGCCGCGCATTGGCGGCGAGTTCGAACGGTACGCTTGACGATCCGTTCGCGACGATCTGCGCCGTGCCCTGACCGCCGCGATAATTCACTTTGGCGCGCGCTGCCTTGATAACAAAATCGCCCATTTTGAAGGCAGCGATCTGCGCATCGGCGACCACCTCGGGTTTGCCCGGCACCATCGTCGCGCTCGCGTCGATGATCGCCCTGCCGATGGTCAGACCTGCCGTGCCCGGAATGACCGCATTGTTTGCGAGGGCGTCGACCTCGGCATGCTGATACTGGCCCTTTGCGGAAAGATCGGCGCTGCCGTTAATGCCCGATCCGGCGAAGCGGACCTTGCCCGCAAAGGGACCCGCTGCCGTCTGCTGCACCTTTCCGCTGATATCCATGCCCGCAAAGCGACCGTCGCGAATGTCGACGCTCAGCCGGTTGCCGGTATCGACCAGCATGTCGGCGCGGAACGGCCCGTAATCGGTGTCGCCGCTCGCCTGCACCGCATAGGCACCGGCATTGCCGCGAATCTGCGCTTTCAGATCAGCAAGGCCCACGCCCAGCCCCGGCTTCGCCGCGCGCACATTCACCACCGGTCGCGCCATGCTGCCCGTCACCCGCGCCTGTATCGGGCCATATTGCGCCGACCAGGCATCCGCCGAGATCGCGAGCGGCCCGGCAGGATCATACATGCCCGATCCGTTGCGCAGCCGGAATTCGGGTGCCTGCACCTCAAGGTTCGAAAAGCGGATCACGCCTTCGGGGGTATAGTCCAGATTGACCCGCGCCATGGCATTACCGCCGAGGAAATTTCGCGCGCCTTCGTTGAAGATGCGCTGCGTGCGCATCACGACATGGCCCCGGATTCCGAACCCGCCCTGCGGCGCCGAATAGACATCGGCATCGGTCTGAAGGTTCAAGATGCCGATACTCTCGACCCGATAATCGTTCACCCGCCCTTTCAGCGCGCCGGTATAGCGCCCCTCGGCCAGGTCAGCCGCGATGATCGCCGTCGCATCGACCTTGCTCGATCGCAGCCGCAGATTGTCGGCAAGCACCTTGGACCCGCTGATCGCGAAATCGCCGTCAATGGCAAGGTTGGTGAGCAGGCCGCCCGCCGCAGCGTTCAATCCCGAAACCTTTGCCGCAGTGGCATGAACCGGGATCAGGATGCGATCCGCATTGACCTTGGCCTTCCCCTCGGCAGCAAGCTGCTCGACCACGGTTTCGCCGAAGCCGATCGCGCCTGCATTGATCTTATATTGCACGCTCGGGGTCTGGAACGGCCCGTCCAGCACAACGGCGGCGCGCACCGAACGCCCACGCAGATTTTCGGCAATCGCGCCGGGGGTGAGCAACAGCCCCTCGGCGCGGAAATCGTGAAATTCGCTCTTGCCGAGGTCGATCACGCCCTGCGTGGAAAGCGCCAGCGCATTCGAGCGCAGCCTGAGCCGCGTATCGGCGACGCGATTGTCGAAGGCCGCATCGAGCGCGACCTGAAGCCCCGGCTGAGTCAGCCGCTCGACCGGCCCGGTCAGATACAGGCCGGGATGCGTCACCCCGCGCACCTGAAACCGGCCATTTTCCTCGGCGATCTTCAGATCGGCGAGCGATTTGCCCCCCAGCGTCCCGGCAAGCCGCCCGTTCCAGCGGGCCCAGCTCCCGTTCCCGTCAAGCGACAGCGCCAGCGGCTGTTTCAGCCCGGCAAGTCCCGCGATCATCCCGTTCGCCGGCGCAGCGAGCTTCATATCGACATCGAGCTTATCGGCATCGGGCACCGCGTCGAGCGTCAGCGCCAGCCGGTCGCCGCCCGCAATCCCCGGCGCTGCAATCGTTCGCGCCTGCGCCTGCACCTGCGCGCGACGGTCGGCGATATGCACTTCCCCGGCAAGCTGCGCGATATGCGGCTGACCGGTAACGGCCCTGCCGATTTCGAGCCGCTCGATCGCCAGCTTGTTCACATCGATATCGAGGTCGGGAAGCAGCGGGCCGTTATCGTTACTGGCGGGCGTGGGCTTCAGCACCGGCATCCGCGCAAAACGGATCAGCGGGCTCGACAGTTCGCGCACATCGACATGGTTGTTCACATAAGCGAACGGCCGCCAGTCGAGCGTGATGCTCGGCGATGCCGCGAATACGCCCCTGGTATCGGTGATGCGCACATCCTTCAGCACCATGCGCCCGTAGAGCGAACCGTCAATCTCCCCGACATGGAATCCCATCCCGGATGCCAGTTCGAAATTATTGATCTTGCTGACGAGAAAGCTGCGCCCCGGCCCGGTATTGATGCCGAGTACCACCAGAATAACGAGCGCAGCGAGCGAGCCCACCGCTATGCCGATCCATTTCAGCACGCGCTGCCAAAGCGGGCGTTTTTCCACGACATGGACCGTCTCGCCATGCTGCTCACCATATTCCGGGGCGGATTGCTGCGCCATCAAAAGGCCTGACCGATCGAGATATAGACGGCGATCTTCGGATCGCCCTCACGCGGGTTTAGCGGCGTCGCAAGGTCGACGCGCAGCGGCCCGAAATTGGTATAGAAGCGCCCGCCGATGCCGGCGCCGTAGCGAAGGTCCGATCCGCGCGGATAGACGGTGTCATAGGCCTGACCGCCATCGATGAACGGCACGATTCCGAAATTGCCGAAGCGATAGCGCGCTTCGAGCGAGAATTCGTTGAAGCTGAGGCCGCCGATCGGCTTCCCGTCAGGCGCGATCGGACCGAGCTCGCGATAGCCATAGCCGCGCACCGATCCGCCGCCACCGGCGTAAAAACGGCGGGAAGGCGGCAATTCGTCGCGGTCGATCCCCGGAATCGTGCCGGCCGCCAGCCGCCCGGCCAGCACCAGACTGTCGGTCGCGGGATAATAGACATCGCCTTCCAGACTGATCCGCGCATAGGGCCGGAATCCGCCCTTCACCGCCGCTTCGGGACTGACATTCGCCTTGATCCGGAACCCGCGCGTCGGGTTGAGCAGGCTGTCCGACGTATCCCAGGTCGCATCAAGCGGCAGCGCGGCGACGAAATACGTCTTTCGCTGCCGTTCGTCCGCGGCGAAATTATACACGTCTTCGTTGGTGCCGATCAGTTCGAAGCCATAGCCATAGGTGAATTTCTTCTGCCAAAGCGGCGTGGAATCATAGGAAATGCGCCCGAAGAGCCGCCCGGTATACGCCTCATACGCGTCATAATCAGTATGATCGGCGGAAAGACCCAGCGTGACCGTGCGATCGCGCTTTCCGGCATTGGAGCGGCGGAACGTCCCGCTCAACCCCTGTTCCTGCGTCCCGGCCTTGCCCGCGACGATCAGCGCGCCTTCGGGCGGGAAAAGGTTGCGATGCGTCCATGACCCCTGAAGCAGGAAGCCCTCACCGGTGCCATAGCCTGCCTCTCCGGCGAGCGTGCGCGGCGGCCCTGCCGCTTCGCGCACCAGCATGTCGACATATTGCGTGCCGTCGGGTGCGGTCTCGTCGGTCTGCTTCGGTTCGACCGACACGGTCGAAAACAGCCCTGTCGCGACCAGCGCCTTACGCAGATCGTCGACCTTGCGGCTGTCATACAGATCGCCCTTTTCAAACCGGGAGAGCACTTTCACATGCTCGGCTTCGAACGGTCGATCCTCACCCTGAATCGTGAAGCCGCCGAATGATGCGCGCGGCCCCAGATCATAAGGCAGTGTATAATCGCCCTGGTGATCGGCATCGTCGAGCAATATGTCGCGGTCGCCGAGCCTGAAGAACGGATAGCCTTGTTGCGGCAGGCGAAGCGACACATTGGCTTCCGCCGCCTGCACCCGCTCGGCATCGATCGGATCGCCGACCTTTAACGGCAGCGCCTTGTCGACCAGCCCCTGCGGCTCGGTGGCGTCGCCCTTCGTCGTAATCGAACCGAAGGTGTAGCGCTCGCCCGGCGTCGCTATGATCGTGACGGTCAGACCCTTCGCATCCTTGCCCGCCTGTTCGATCGTTGAAACCGCCGTTCCGTCATAATAGCCGAGCGATTGCATCAGCCGGACGGCAAGCTGCTCATCCTCCTTGGCGCGCGCCGACACCATGGTCGCGTTCGCCGCCTCGCCATCGCCTTCCTCCAGCGAGGAATAGTCGCGGAACTGATCTTCCAGCCCGACCTGCTCCAGACCTTCGACCTTGACGCTGTACGGGATTTCGACCGTCTTTTCGTCCTTCACCCCCGCGATCTCGGGCGGCGGCTGGGTGTCGAACTGACCGATCGGCTGCAAAGGCTGCGCGATCTCGCCCTCATCGGGGAGCGGTGCGGGCTCTTCGATCGCGGCAGGGGCGGGCACGCCGTCGATCGGCTCGGCCGACACGGCGGGAGCGGCTCCCTTATCGTCCCCGGTATCGCCCGATTGCTGCGCGCCCTGCTGCGGCATGGGTTCGAGCGGCGCATCGATATCGTCGCTGAGCGGCGGAAGCGCGTCTTCAAACTGTTTTTCGGGAATGATCGGTTCGTTGACTGATTTATCGCCCTGCGCATCCGTCTGCGATTGCGATTGCTGGGCCGCCGCCTGACCGGCTGCCTGCCCGCTTTGCTGCGCAAATGCCTGCTGGGACATACAGGCCAGTCCGGCCCATGCAAGTACAGACAATGATACACCGTTATTGACGCGCACGTCGCCCCGAACCCCCTTAACGTCGTGCCGAATCGACGTATCTAATATTGACTGCCTTCGACAACCGGCGAGCGCTGCAAAAGGTCCATTGCCTTGAAATAAAGGCTTTACCGGCGCGCTTCCCGATCTTTTTGGCCGATCGCGCGTTGGCGGTGCGCAACAAGGGGAGACCGAAGTCGCGATGACCGACAGCAGCAATGCGACCGCGCAAGATACCGCCATGCCGCAGGCCGAAGCGGACACCGCGAATATTCCGGGCTTTCAGTCCACCCGGCCCTGGCACCATCCATGGCCCGCATGGAAGGCGATTTTCGGGCGTATCTATTCAATGACCGGCTATCACAATTTGTCGCTCATGGCGGCAGGGGTAGCCTTTTACGCCTTTCTTTCCTTCGTCCCGCTGCTTGGCGCTGTCGTGATGACGTATGGCCTTGTCGCCGATCCGGCGACGGTCGCGCAGCATATGCAGAAGATTTTCGAACTGGTCCCCGCCGACGCCGCGCGCCTGATCCAGGATCAGCTCATCAATGTAACGAGCGAGGCGGCGAGCAAGACCGGCCTCGGCCTCGCCATCGCGCTTTTACTGTCCATTTACGGCGCAATGCGCGCGGCAGGCGCGCTCATTCAGGCGATGAACGTCGTCTATGAAGAGGTGGACGAGCGCAGCATCTTTTTCACCACCTTGTTGTCGATGCTGCTCACCCTCGGTGCGATCGTAGCCGCGATTGTCGGCGTGGCGGCTGCGGGCGTGTTCGGTTACCTCCAGCATGCGGTGTCGATTTTGGGGCCGGTCGGTGTCATGCTGATCCAGATCGCGACATGGATCGTCGCTGCGCTGATCGTCAGCACCGGCTTCGGATTCGTCTATCGCTTTGCACCCGACCGGGCGCAGGCGCGCTGGGAATGGCTGTCAATGGGATCGTTTGCAGCCACGCTGCTCTGGCTGGTCGCGACGCTGCTGTTCGGGCTCTATGCGGCGAATTTCGCTAATTACAATGCGACCTATGGCGCGCTGGGCGCGGTCGTCGTGCTGCTGATGTGGCTTTTCGTATCGTCCTACGCCGTGCTGCTCGGCGCCGAGATCAATGCCGAGGCGGAGCGCCAGACCGGGGTGGACAGCACCACCGGCCGCCCCCGCCCCTTCGGCCATCGCGGCGCAGTGATGGCCGACACGCTGCCCAGCAAACGCCAGAGAAAGCCCCGGCGCGACCGCTATTGATGCGGACGCGCCGGGCGGCGGCTTTAATGCCGCGCCTTTTCCCGGCACCGGAATTTGTGGAGCAGGGGTTCGGTATAGCCGTTCGGCTGCGCCGCGCCCTCGAACACCAGTGCGCGCGCCGCTTGCCAGGCAAGGCTCTCCTCCTCGCGACCGGCCATCGGCTGATAGCCCGGATCGCCGCGATTCTGCGCATCAACCTTTTCGGCCATACGCGCAAAGGCGCTGTCGATATCTGCCTCCGACGCCACGCCATGGAGCAGCCAGTTTGCCATATGCTGCGATGAAATGCGCAGCGTCGCGCGGTCCTCCATCAGGCCGATATCGTGAATATCGGGCACTTTCGAACAGCCCACGCCCTGATCGATCCAGCGAACGACATAGCCCAATATGCCCTGCGCATTATTGTCGAGTTCGCGCGTTACTTCCTCGGCCAGCCAGTTGCGCCCCTCGGCAACCGGGATCGTCAGCAGCCGGTCGAGGCCCGGCACCGGCTCGCCCGCAATCTCTCGCTGCCGCGCGAAGACGTCGACCGCGTGATAATGCATCGCGTGCAGCGTCGCGGCAGTCGGGCTCGGCACCCACGCGGTATTGGCCCCGGAGCGGGGATGGCCGATCTTCTGCTCCAGCATATCGGCCATCCGGTCAGGCGCCGCCCACATCCCCTTGCCGATCTGCGCCTTGCCCGACAGCCCGCATCGAAGGCCGATACGGACATTGCGATCCTCATACGCGGTCAGCCAGTCGCTGGTCTTCATCTCCGCTTTGGGGATCATCGGCCCGGCATATAGCGCGGTGTGCATCTCATCGCCCGTCCGGTCGAGAAAGCCCGTATTGATGAAGACGATCCGATCTTTCACCGCATGAATACATGCGGCAAGATTGGCCGAGGTTCGCCGCTCCTCATCCATCACACCGACCTTGATCGTGTGGCGGTCAAGGCCAAGCATATCCTCCACCGCATCGAACAGGCTGTTGGTGAAGGCGCATTCGTCGGCCCCGTGCATTTTGGGCTTCACGATGTTGACCGACCCCGCCCGGCTGTTTCGATATCGGCCGAGGCCGCGAAGATCGTACAGCGCGATCGTCGCCGTAAGGATCGCATCGAGAATCCCCTCCGGCGCCTCACGCCCATCGGCAAGCTGCACGGCGGGCGTCGTCATCAGATGTCCGACATTGCGCACGAAGAGCAGGCTGCGCCCCGGCAGGGTAAAGCTGCCGTCATCGGGCGCGGTATAGCTGCGATCGGCGTTCAGCCGCCGCGTCAGCGTCCGGCCGCCCTTCTCAAACGTCTCTTGCAGATCGCCCTGCATCAGCCCCAGCCAGTTGGCATAGGCAGCGACCTTATCTTCGGCATCGACCGCAGCGACCGAATCCTCCAGATCGACGATCGTCGTGATCGCCGATTCGAGCACGACATCGGCGATCCCCATCGGATCGTCCTTGCCGATGCGATGGTCGCGATCCACCACGATTTCGATATGCAGCCCGTTATGGCGGTATAGGCGCGTATTGCCGCTGGTGCCGATCCACTGGCCCGGATCGGCGAGCTCCACCGGCCATTGGGCATCGGCCCAGCTTCCCGATTTCAGCGGCACCGCCTGATCGAGGAACGCCCGTGCGCGCGCGATCACCTTCGCCCCGCGCTTCGGATCATATCCGCCCGGCGTTGCCGCACCGGGAATCGCGTCGGTGCCGTAGAGCGCATCGTACAGGCTGCCCCAGCGCGCATTGGCGGCGTTGAGCAGGAAGCGCGCATTGAGCACCGGCACAACGAGTTGCGGCCCCGCGACCCCGGCAATCTCAGCATCGACCCTCTCGGTGCCAATCGTGAACGGCTGAGGCTCCTCGATCAGATAGCCGATATCGCGTAAGAAGGCCTGATAGCCCGCCATATCGCGGATCGGCCCCGGATTGGCCTTGTGCCAGGCGTCGATCTTCGCCTGCAGCGTATCGCGAATATCGAGCAGCCGCCGGTTTTCGGGCGCAAAGCGATCGAATATCGCCGCAACATCACTCCAGAAGGAATCGGCGTCGATGCCAAGTCCCGGCAGCACATCCCGCTCGACAAATTGCGCGAGCGGCGCGGCAATCTTCAGACCGGATCGGGACAGCATCTGGGACATGGTTCCTCCTTGGCAAGCTACGATGATACGCAAATGGTCCGGGGAGGCACCGCAAGCTTAAAGCAGCTGGCCGCTCCGGATCAAGTCTGATCCGCCTCATATGCTTCGGCGGCCGCCTCCAGCCGCAACAGCATCGCCTCCAGCGTCGTCCGCTCTGCGGCCGAAAAATCGGCGAACAGCGCGCGTTCGATCTCCAGAGCCTTGGGCGCGATCTGTTCATAAAGTTGCTCGCCCAGCGGGCTTAGCGACAGCAAGTGCGAGCGCTGGTCGCCGGGATTGGGCGCGCGTTCGACAAGGTCGCGATCAACGAGCGCAATCGCTGCGCGGCTGACCATCACCTTGTCCATCCGGGTCGCAACGCCAAGCGCCTGCTGGCTCATCCCCCCGCCCTCGGCCAGCACGCAGACCAGCCGCCATTCGGGGATCTTCAGGCCGAACAGCGCCTGATAAGCGGTGGCGATTACGCCCGACACGCGGTTCGATGCGATCGACAGGCGATAGGGAAGAAATGCGTCCAGTTGCAGCGTCGTCATGGCACCATCCCTGCCCAAATCCGTTTCTTTGACGACAGCCTATCGCAGCGAAATGGATTTTGACACCGACGTTGCGGCTTGGTAGGTAGTAACAAATGCAACGAGTTCACAACACAGGACGGAATATCATGGAACCGCGCGACAACCCGATGGGCCTCAACGGCTTTGAGTTCGTCGAATTTACCGGTCCTGACCCGGATGCGCTGGCGACGCTCTTCACGCAAATGGGCTTCACCCATGTGGGTACGCACAAGACCAAGAATGTGCGCCGCTATAATCAGGGCGATATCAACTTCCTCCTCAACATGGAGCCGCAGGGTCAGGTCGCTGGCTTCCGCGAAGCGCACGGCCCCTCCGCCAATGCGATGGCGTTCCGCGTTGCCGATGCGCAAAAGGCGCTGAAGCTGGCCGTCGAGCGCGGCGCAAAGGAAGTGAAGGGCAGCAACGGTCCCGGCGAGCTCGACATTCCGGCTATCGAAGGGATTGGCGGCGCCAATCTGTATCTGGTCGATCGTCACGGCGATCAGACGATCTACGACACCGATTTCGAACCGGTCGAAGGCGCTCAGCCCGCCAATGCCGCCGGGCTTCAGACGCTCGACCATCTTACCCATAATCTTGAACGCGGGCGGATGGATTACTGGGCGAATTATTACGAAACGATCTTCAATTTCCGCGAAATCCGCTATTTCGACATTGAGGGACAGCAAACCGGCCTGTTGTCGCGTGCGATGACCGCGCCCGATGACAAAATCCGCATCCCCCTGAACGAAAGCCGCGACGATCATTCGCAGATTCAGGAATTCATCAACGATTATAAAGGCGAAGGTATTCAGCATCTTGCGCTGACCACCGACGATATCTTCGCAACCGTGGATGCGCTTCGCGCGAACGGCGTGAAGTTTCAGGACACGCCCGACACTTATTACGACCTGATCGACGAACGCCTGCCCGGCCATGGTCACGACATTCAAAAAATGCGCGATCGCAAGATTTTGATCGACGGATCGCCCGAAACCGGCGAAGGACTGCTTTTGCAGATCTTTACCCAGAATATGGTTGGCCCGATTTTCTTCGAAATCATTCAGCGTAAGGGCAATGAAGGCTTTGGTGAGGGCAATTTCAAAGCCCTGTTCGAAAGCATCGAGCTCGACCAGATTCGTCGCGGCGTTATCCCCGCGAAGGAAAAGAGCGAGGTTTAAGGGCAAACAGCCCTGACGAGTTGGAGAGGCCGACCAGGTCCGCAGGAGGACCGGCGAAACAAGGCCTGTGGTTCGTCGCCATGCCCGCCACCATCAGGGGGCGATATAAAAATAACGAGCATGACGACGAACCACACCCATTTTTCCATCCGGAGTACATGACGTGTCCGACGGATATATGACCGGTTTCGGCAATCACTTCGCGACGGAAGCAGTGTCCGGCGCGCTGCCGATCGGCCGCAATTCCCCGCAGAAACCCGCATTCGGCCTGTATGCCGAACAGCTTTCGGGAACTGCTTTCACTGCGCCGCGCAGCGAAAATCGCCGTTCGTGGCTGTATCGCCTGCGCCCGTCCGCCGCGCACCCGCCGTTTACACCCTATCAGGGCGCGGCGCATTTCGATCCGCGGCCCGATAGTGCGCCGCTATCCCCCAACCGCATGCGCTGGTCGCCGCTCGCGATGAGCGATGCCGGCGATGTCGACTGGGTCGACGGCATGACGACGATGCTCGCCAGCCATGGCGCTGAGACGCAGAGCGGCGCGGTGGTGCATATCTATCGCGCGAACAAAGACATGGAGCGCAGAGCCTTTGTCTCTGCGGACGGTGAGTTACTCTTCATCCCCGAACAGGGACGGCTGACGCTGCTCACCGAACTGGGCCGGATCGATTTATCGCCGGGAGAGGTGGCGGTGGTCCCGCGCGGGGTGCGGTTCCGCGTGACGCTGCCCGACGGATCGGCGCGCGGCTATGTCGCCGAAAATCATGGAGCCCCCTTCCGCCTCCCCGATCTCGGCCCGATCGGGTCGAACGGCCTTGCCAATCCGCGCGATTTCGAAACGCCGGTCGCGTGGTTCGAGGATGTTGAGGGCGAATTCGAACTGGTCCAGAAATATCTCGGGCAGCTTTGGCGCACCGATCTCGGGCGCTCGCCGCTCGATGTCGTCGCGTGGCATGGTAATCTCGCGCCGTGCAAATATGATCTGGCGCGCTTCAACACGATCGGCACGGTCAGTTTCGACCATCCCGATCCGTCGATCTTCACCGTCCTCACCTCGCCCAGCGACGTGCCCGGAACGGCGAATGCCGATTTCGTCATCTTCCCGCCGCGCTGGATGGTGGCGGAGGACACGTTCCGCCCGCCATGGTTTCACCGCAATGTGATGAGCGAGGCGATGGGCCTGATCCACGGCGCCTATGACGCAAAGGCCGAGGGGTTCGGTCCCGGCGCGCTGTCGCTTCACAACCAGATGTCGGGCCATGGCCCCGATGTCGCCAGCTGGAAGGGCGCGAGCGAGGCGGAGCTTAAACCGCATAAGATCGAAAACACCATGGCGTTCATGGTCGAAAGCCGCTGGGTTTTCCGTCCGACGGCCTTTGCGTGCACCTGCGCGCAACGCGATTATGATTCGGCTTGGGCGGGCTTTCCCAAGGCCGATGTGCGGCGTTGAGCCGGAGGGCTCTATCGCTGGCAAATCAATTGGTTGATCAAGGTTAAAGCGCCGGAACCCGCCCTTTGCCGCTTCGTTCGTGAGCGACAAGTAAAATCAGGGGCGGATCGCCGAGAAACCATGTTCCACTGGCAACACGAAGCGCAGGAGCGACTGCAAAGCCTTTTATTCGCTCATGTCGAGGACAAGCATTTTCCCTGTGTCGGCGCAAAAGCGGCGCTGGCACGCGGAACGCTGCGCACGCTCGCCTGCAATGCCATCGACAGCGCATGGGACGATGTCCGCATCCATGACGCGCTGATGCGCTGGGCCGAGGAATATAAGAAAGACCCTCAGCTGTATCGCAGCTTCGCAGTAATCTTCGAAGGGCCGGTCGATCTCAACGAACCAGCGTTCGAGGCTGCGCTGTGGAAGCGCGTCCAGTCGCTGTCGGACAAGGATGTCTGGCGCGGCCAGTCTTACGATGACCGCGTCAGTTCCGACCCTGAAAATCCGCATTTTTCGCTCAGCTTCGGCGGCGAGGCCTTTTTCATCGTCGGGCTGCATCCGCATGCCAGCCGCCCGGCCCGCCGGTTCGAGCGCCCGGCTCTGGTTTTCAACCTGCACGATCAGTTCGAGCGGCTGCGCGAAGAACGCAAATATGAAGGCATGCGCGAGAAAATCCTCACCCGCGACGAACGACTCGCCGGATCGCGCAATCCGATGCTCGCCGCCCATGGCGAATCGAGCGAGGCACGCCAATATAGCGGGCGGATCGTCGATCCGGACTGGAAACCGCCCTTCGAATATCATGGGAGCGACCAATGAGCGTCGAGGTAATTCCCGAGCGCAGCGGCACTGCGTTCCGCCTGAACAAGGGGCAGGTACTGACCGTCATCGACCCCAAGGGGGAGCAGGTTGCCGATCTTCTCGCGTTCAACGCCGATGATCTGAACGAAGTGATCTCATCAGGGCGGACGCTCGATTATGCCGAGACGATCCGCCTTACCACCGGGCACAAACTCTATTCGAATCGCTCCGGCGTGATGTTGGAGATTATCCAAGACACAGTCGGGCGGCACGATTTCCTGCTTACCCCCTGTTCGGTCGATACGTTCCACCATTTCTATCCCGACCAGCCGCCGCATCGAGGCTGTTTCGGCAATCTCGCCGAGGCGCTGGCCCCCTATGGGGTGAAGGAGGACGACATTCCGGTTGCGTTCAACTGCTTCATGAATGTTCCGATCGACGGCGAAACCGGCGAATTGAAAGTACTTCCACCGATCAGCAAGGCGGGCGACCGGATCGAACTGCGTGCCGAGATGGATCTCATCATCGGCCTTACCGCCTGTTCCGCGCCTGATTCCAACGGCGGCTCGTTCAAACCAATTCACTACCAAATCGACTGATTGGTTATATTTTTTAGCTGAACATGCATTTTACGCTTGCATTCGGCTTTGCTGCGATGCACAAGGGTCAGGCCTTTTCAGGCATCCTCTCCTAAAACTTTTCAAGGGTCGCCTTCGGGCGGCCCCTTTTTTTGCCGCTTCCCGGTTTATCGCAGCTGCGAACGTACAGTAGCATGGCTGCATTTCCCTTACGGCAACCGCAACCCTACCAATTTCAAAAATCCGGCTTTTGTCCGATGATATACGGACTTATCAGCGCCAGCCTCTGCGGGTCGCTAGGCGCAAGCCCACGCTGCTCATCCTGCGCCGGTCAGCCATAGCGCATATCCCGCCAGCGCCAGCATCGTGCCCAGCGGCAATGGCGTCGTCGCTGCCATGCGCTGCCCGCGAAGAATCGCGCTCAGCACTGCGATCAGCCCGATCAGGCTCGCGCTCAGCACCAGCAGCGGCAGGGCCCGCCAGCCGAGCCACAGTCCGATCGCCCCGACCAGCTTGGCATCGCCGCCGCCCAGCCCGTCGCGCCCACGCAGGTGCCGATATCCCGCAGCCACCAGCCAGATCGCGGCGAACCCCGCGGCTCCGCCGATCGCCCGATCGATAAGCGACGGCATCAGCCCGCACAGCCCGGCGACGATCCCGGCAAGCGCCAGCGCACCGGTAAGCAGATCGGGCAGCCAGAAGGCGCGCCAGTCGAGCGCTCCCAGCGTCAGCAACAGCCATCCGAACACCGCGCCCGCAACGCCCGCCCAGCCGGGCATGGCCAGCCCCGCCGACAGGCCGATCAGCATGGCGAGCGCCTCGCATGCGGGGTGCACGCGCGATATGCTGCCCCCGCAGGCGCGGCATCGCCCTCGCTGCGCCAGAAAGCTTATCAGCGGCACCAGTTCGCCCGCGCTGAGGCTTTTGCCGCACTGATCGCAGACCGATCGCCCGTGCAGCGGCGATCGCTCCTCGGGCCAGCGCAGCACCACCGTCGCGATAAAACTTCCGAAGATCAGCCCCAGCACGCTAAGCGCCGCGGGCCAAAGCCAGAGAGAGTCAGCCATGGCCCGGTGTAGCGCGGATCAGATAGCGATAAATGCCGAAAATGTTGATCGCGAACAGCACCGCATTTTGCGTTCCCAGCGCCCAGTCGGTCGAAAGCGCAGCGGCGGTGATCCATGCCACGCTCGACACGGTGAAAATGACGAACCCTGCCCCCACCGTCCTGCGGCCCAGATCAAGCGAAACCATGAACGCTGCCAGAACGCCGGTCGCGGTCGCTGCCCATTTGATCGCCTGAACCGTGGGACTGTCTTCCATGCGCGCCGAACCTCTCATAAGTAATTGAAAAGTCACAACGCACCTTCCCCCAACTATGTCCGGCACCAAAATTCGGGCGGTGGTTGGCCCCGCGCCCTGCGCGCGGTAGTAGCATGTCCGCCATGGAATTCACGCTTTCCGATCTCGGCCTCAGTCAGCTTGCCGAAACGCTGATCGGCCTCGCTTTGCTTGCCCTCGGCGCTGCTGCGATCAGCGCGCTCGTCCGCCATGTGCTGCTGCGTATCCTCTGGCGCTATTTCGACCGGGTGTCGTTCGACGACGACCTCCCGTCACTGCCGTCGGTGTTTCAGCGACTTGCGACGATCGTTCCGACGCTGTTCGTCGAACATGGGGTCCGGCTGGTCCCGCATCTTTCGACCGAAGTGGAATCGGTCACCGGCAATGTCTGCACCGCGATCGTGGTATTGAGTTTCGCGCGTGCGACCAGCGCGGGGCTCAGCATCGTCAACGAACTCTATCGCCGCCGCCCCGAATCGCGCCTGCGCCCGATCAAGGGCTATGTGCAGGTGGTGAAGATCATCGTGTATCTGGGCGCGGTAATACTGATGATCGCGGCGCTGATGGAGCAATCGCCGCTGCTGCTGCTCTCCGGCCTGGGCGCGATGGCGGCGGTGTTGATGCTGGTGTTCAAGGATACGATCCTGTCGCTGGTCGCCTCGGTCCAGCTCGCCTCGAACGACATGATTCGCGTCGGCGACTGGATCGAGATGCAGCAGCTCAATGCCGATGGCGATGTCATCGATATCGCGCTGCACACGGTCAAGGTGCAGAACTGGGATCAGACGATCACCACGATCCCGACGCATCGCCTGATCTCCGAATCGTTCCGCAACTGGCGCGGGATGCAGGAATCGGGCGGGCGGCGGATTCAGCGCGCGCTGCCGATCGATCAGAATTGCGTCGGCTATCTTACGGCGGATCAGATCGAACGGCTGGAGGCCCGCGGCGCGCTGAAACCCTATCTCGAAGCGAAGCGGCGTGAGATCGCGGCGTGGAATAAGGATCGCAGCGAGCCCGAACATCGCCGCCTCACCAATATCGGCACCTATCGCGCCTATTGCGAAGCGTATCTGCGCGATCATCCGCTGGTCGCGCAGAATATGCTGCGGCTGGTGCGGCAGCGCGATCCGACGCCGGAGGGGCTGCCGCTCGAAATCTATTGCTTCATCGCACGCACCGGCTTTGTCGAATATGAAGCGGCGCAGGCCGATATCTTCGACCATCTGATCGCGATCCTGCCCGAATTCGGGCTGCGCCTGTTCCAGCATCCCGCAGGCAGCGACTTTGCCCGCGCCCTCAGCAGAGCTAATACCGACCTACGTTGATCCAGACATATCGTGAGTCCCAAAGGGGCGCGGCAATCCAGAAGCGGCGTGCGCGGCCGCTGGATCGCCGCGTCGCTGCGCTCCTCGCGATGACGATCCTGGCAGTGAGTCCCGGCTATTGCAGTTCGGTATTAATCAGACGATCCGGCGCCCCGCGCCCCGCGCCCCGCGCCCCGAGCCCCGAGCCCCGCCCGCACGACAGCGCCGATCAGGATCACTGCCAGCCCGATCCAGAAGATTGCGGTGAAAGGCACGCCGTCGCCGATCGCCATACGCGCGGCGAAGGTGATCAGCATCAGCGCCGGCACGCCCCACATCACTGCGTCCCAGCTGGCGGCAAGCTTTGGCTCGACCAGCCCGCGCCGACGCCTTTTGCCCAGCCAGAGCAGCGGCCCCGTCGCGATGATCGCGCAAAGCGCTGCGCCGAACACGAAATAGGCGATCTTGCCCGGCAATCCGGCGAAATTGCCGAAATGCAGGTTATAGTTCGACGCCGCCGCCTGTTGTCCCAGCGACCCGTCGGACATGCCGACCTTGTTCAAAAAGCGACCATGCGCGTCGAAATTATAGCTTTCGCCATAGATCAGCCGGTGGGGAACCCGCGCAATCACCTGTACGTGCTGTTCGGGGCTTCCAGGTTCGTGCACCACGACGAAATAGGGCCGCACCTCGGGAAAGCGCTGCGCCACGCCGCGCAGCGCGCTCGCCACATCGGGCACTTTTACCGAAGGATCGTCAAGCTCCGGTTCCTTCCCGAAAATCGGGGCATAAGCGGCCAGCGCGTCACCACCGTAAAACTGTTTCGACAGGCCGTAATTGGTGAGATAAGCCAGCCCGATCAGCGCGCCGGTCAGCGCGATGGCGATCGAAAAGGGCAGGGTCCAGACGCTCAGCCGGTTGTGCCAGTCGGCAAGGCCCACCCCGCTGCCATGCCGCGCGCGCAGGCGAAAGGCATCGCGAAAGATGCGCGGATGCGCAATCACGCCGGTGATCGTCAGCGCCAGCATCATCGCGCCCAGCGCGCCGACCGTCACCAGCCCCCAGATTTGCGGCAGCATCAACGTATAATGCAGCTCGGCGACAAATTCGGACCACCCCTTTTCCTGCGGCCCGGTGATCGAGCCGTCGGGCGCGACGTTGAGCGACCGGTTGTCGGTGGTGATCGCAGTGCGCGGGAGGCCCCCATCGGGAAGCTGCACATAGAGATGCGTGATCGGCTTGCCCGCCGGTTCGCTGGTCAGCACGTTCGCCACCGCACGCTGCACCGCTTCGGGCGCGATGGCCGTCATTTCGGGCGCACCGGGCTGTTCGATCCGCTGCGTTTCCTGATGGAATACGGCCAGCGTGCCGGTGACGCACACGATATACAGCAAGGCGCTCGCCAGCAGGCCGATCACCGCATGCGCCGACAGGCCTTTGCGCACCGCCTCCTTCGAAATAATGCTCATGCACCGCCCCCTGCCCATAGCAGCGCCATCGAGGCAAGCGCCGGTACGATCAGCGTCACGATCCGCGCGCGCTGCCGCTCCTGCATCAGCATCGCGCTCATCAGCACCGCCCAGACGAGGGGCATGGCATAGACCGCGATCATATTCGCATTGCCCTCCCCGCTTCCCTCGCTCGCCTGCCGCGCAACCATCGCGATCAGTACCGACACGATTGCCGCTCCGGGCACGGTCAGCAGAAAGGTGGCGAAGCGGCGAAGCAGGTGCATCGGTTCGCCCCTCGCGGACAGGACATGCGCTCGGCGCCGCGGCGCCTCTGCCCGCCCCTTCGGACTGCGGATCGCGGCAATTGCGAGCAGCATGAATGCCGCAGCGGTCGCGGCAAGCCCCGCCACGCTGACACCCCATGCGCCATAGCCCAGCCCGGCCAGCACCGCGCCCGCCAGCATCAGGGTCCATGCCGACAGGTTGATCGCTATCGACCGCCGGGAACGCGACCATGCGACGCGCAGCACCAGTATCGACGCCGCTGCCGCCGCCGATCCGGCAATTACCAGAAAGTCCGCCCCCGCCACGATCAGAACCCGACGCTGATCGTGCCCAGCACCGTACGCGGCGCGCCATAATGCGACTGGCTGGCATTCAGCGCGGTCAGATATTTGGCGTTGGTGACATTGCGCAGATTGACGCTCAGGCGCACCTGATCGGTAAGCTTATACCCCGCGAACAGATCGACCAGCGCATAGCCGCCCTGATTGATCCGCACCTGCTCTCCGGTGGTGTCGGACACGGTATCTTCGGGTTCGAGATAGATTTTGCTCTGATAGCGCATCGCCGCGCCCAGCTTCAGCCGATCGAAGCCGACCGGGGTCCAGCTGAGGTTGAGGTTCGCCGTCCGGCGCGGAACGAAGGTGCGCGCATCCTGATGCTCATCGCCGATGATCCGCATCATCGTAAAGCCACCGGTCGCCTGCAATCCGGGCAGGAGTTCGCCGCCCAGTTCGACCTCAATACCCTGCGATTTGGAATCGACGCCCCGATACACGGTCTGACCGATCGTCGGATCGAAGGGCAAAGCCTCGGCGGTGTTATTCTGCCGCGCCTGAAAGAAAGCGACGCTGGCGTTGAGCCGCCCCTCATACCATTCGCCCTTCAGCCCGCCTTCGATATTATCGCCCTCGATCGGATCAAGGATGCCGCCCCCCTGTTTGATCTGACTCTGCGGATTGAAGATCGTGGCATAGCTTGCATAAAAGCTGACATTGGGCGTCAGATCATAGGTCGTGCCGATAAAAGGCAGGAACCGCGTATGATCGTAATCGGCGCGTGGGCCATAGGCATAACCCTCCTGCATGGCATGCGTAACGCTGCCGCCCAGCATCAGCTTCCACGGGTCCGACAGGTTCAGCCGCGCAAGGCCATAAGCGCTTTCCCGGCGGCTATGCGTTTCCTGGCTGAGCGACGTGGTGGTGTAATCATATTCGGTCGGAAAGTTCGGATAGGGGAAGGTTCCCGCCAGCATATCCTCGATCGAGATCGGCTGTCCGATGGCCGCAAAATCATAAGCCGACCCCTGAATATAATGCTGTGCAGCCCGGTTTACGCCGAAGGTCACATCATGCTGACGCCCGAACAGCGACACCTTACCGGTGACATAGGCATCCAGCGTCAGGTTGCGCGTCTCCGCCTGAAACGCGCCGGGATAGGTAACAATGCCTTTAATACTGTCCGGGTCGCTGGCGTCGATCCCACCCGGCGCACCGCGTACCGGATTTTGATAGACATAGAAGAGCGCATCCTCTTCGGTGATCGCGCGGCGGACGGCGCTTACCTTGATCAGCCAGTCGCTGCTCAGATGGTGCGTGATATCGCCGAAAATCTGGCGGTCGGTGACGCCCCAATGCGACCATTCGGGTGCGGAATTCGCCGATCGGTCATATTCGATCTGCGTTCCGTCAGTATAGAAAAGCGGTAGCCCGCCCCAGGTCGCACCCCGGCTCTTATGCTTCTGGTGACCATAGCCAGCGCTCACGACGGTATCGGGACCAAGATCTGCCTCGACAATGCCATAGCCGATCCAGCGCTTCAGCCCGTACCGGTCGAGATAGCTGTCCTCGTCCAGATATGCGCCGACCGCGCGGGCGCGGATGCTGCCGTCCTTCGTCACCGGAACGCTGACATCGCCGTCCAGCCGCAAATGATCGTACGAACCATATTGCGCCGATGCCGATGCCTGAAGATCGCGGGTCGGCCGCTTGCGGATGAAATTGACCACCGCCGACGGATTGCCGGTCGGCGACAACAGGCCGGGCGCACCGCGCACCACCTCAATATGGTCATAGATCGCGGTGTCGATCGATCCGGTCTGGATTCCGAATGCAAAGGGCAGGCCGACGCCGTCGATCTGGAACGTCTGAATGTCATAGCCGCGCGCCGAATAGTAGATTCGGTCGGTTTCCTGCGCCTGTACCACCACGCCCGGAACGGTAGCGAGCAGCGCATTGATGTCGTTGAGCTGAAAATCCTCGATCTGCGACCGGGTTACAACGCTTACCGATTGCGGCGTTTCGCGCAAGGAAAGCGGCATGCGCGTCGCCGTGCTCTGATCGCCGACCGTATAGCTGTCATCACCCTCGGTGCGTTCGCCGGTGACAACGATATCGCGGCGCTGATCGTCGCCGCCGGTCGCGATATCCGCGCCTTTTGTCGCCGCTTCCACGATCGGGGCAGCGATATCCCCCGCAAAAGCGGGCGCGCAGCCGAGCGCGGTCGATGCCAGCAATGCGAATGTCGCGACCTTCATATTCTTCACGATTTTACCCTGTTTCCCTGTCGGCTTATCATCCTAGCCCGACTAATGACAATCACTTGCATTAGCAACCGTCATCGGAACATTGCGCGCGGGAAAAAGTGATTTTTTTCGTCTGACTGACCGGGATAATCGTTTGGCCCCGGCATCCGCCGCGCCCTATCCTTCCGCCTATCTAGAATGTTTGACGGGAGATCGACGATGGACGCGAAGACCGGTGACCCGCTGGGCGGCGGATGCCCGATGAAGCATGACGGCGGGGTGCGTTCGCTCCTCGGCCGCACCAATCGCGACTGGTGGCCCAACCAATTGTCGCTCGACATTCTGCATCAGCATGGCCGCTCGGGCAGCCCGATGGGCGACGATTTCGACTATGCGCAAGCGTTCAAAACGCTCGACCTTGCGGCTGTAAAGCGCGATCTGACCGCGCTGATGACCGACAGCCAGCCTTGGTGGCCCGCCGATTACGGCCATTACGGCCCGTTCTTCATCCGCATGGCCTGGCATTCGGCGGGTACGTATCGCACTGCCGATGGGCGCGGCGGCGGCTCTTCGGGCAATCAGCGCTTTGCCCCCCTCAACAGCTGGCCCGACAATGCCAATCTCGACAAGGCACGCCGCCTGCTGTGGCCGATCAAGCAGAAATATGGGCGAAAGCTCAGCTGGGCCGATCTGATGATCCTTGCCGGCAATGTGGCGATCGAATCGATGGGCGGCCCGGTCTTCGGTTTCGGCGGCGGGCGAGTCGATATCTACGAACCCGAAAAGGACGTCTATTGGGGAACCGAGGACGAATGGCTCGGCGATACCCGGATCGATGAGGAAAAGGAAAAGGTCCTCGAAAACCCCCTCGCCGCGATTCAGATGGGGCTTATCTACGTCAATCCCGAAGGTCCGGGCGGCAATCCCGATCCGGCGAAATCGGCGCGCGATATCCGCGAAACCTTCGCTCGCATGGCGATGAACGATTATGAAACCGTCGCGCTGACCGCGGGCGGCCATACGTTCGGCAAATGCCACGGCGCGGGCGATGCGTCGAAGGTCGGCGCAGAGCCGGAGGGCGGCGATATCGCGCAAATGGGGCTTGGCTGGATGTCGAGCCATGAAAGCGGCATGGGCGATCACACCATCACCAGCGGTCTGGAAGGGGCGTGGACCCCGACCCCGATCCAGTGGACGATGAACTATTTCCACATGCTGCTCGACTATGACTATGAACTGGTCACCAGCCCGGCCGGTGCGAAGCAGTGGCAGCCAAAGGACGTCGCGCCCGAGGATATGGCACCGGGTGCGCACAGCCCCGACCGCCGCGTTCCGACCATGATGACCACTGCCGATATGGCGCTGAAGGTCGATCCCGAATATCGGAAGATTTCGGAGCATTTCCGCGACAATCCCGACGAGTTCGCCGATGCATTCGCCCGGGCATGGTTCAAGCTGACTCATCGCGACATGGGGCCTCGTATCCGCTATCTCGGCCCCGATGTTCCGGACGAGGATCTGATCTGGCAGGACCCGCTGCCGGAAGCAGACTATGCCATGATCGACGACGCAGACATTGCCGCACTGTCCGACGCGATCGCGAATTCGGGTCTGTCGGTGGCGCAGCTCGTCAAAACCGCATGGGCGTCGGCCTCTACCTGGCGTGGGTCGGACCATCGCGGCGGTGCGAACGGCGCGCGCATCCGGCTTGCTCCGCAAAACGGCTGGGCGGTCAACGAGCCGGAAGCGCTTGCCGAGGTTCTGAAGGTCTATGACTCGATCAAGGCGGATTTCGACGGGAAATCCGACGGCAAGAAGGTATCGATCGCCGATCTGATCGTGCTCGGCGGCACGGTTGGTGTGCGCCGCGCCGCCGCCGATGCAGGCTTCGACGTGGAAGTGCCCTTCACCCCCGGCCGAGTCGACGCGACCGATGCGCAAACCGATGCCGAAAGCTTCGACCCGCTGGAGCCGCAGGCGGATGGATTCCGCAATTACCTCTCGACCCGGATGAGCGTTCCGACAGAGGAACTGCTGCTCGACCGGGCGCAGCTGCTCGGCCTGTCTGCGCCTGAAATGACGGTACTGGTCGGCGGGCTTCGCGTCCTCGGCGCCAATTATCAGGGCCGGCCCGAAGGCGTGCTGACCGACCGCGTGGGTCAGCTCACCAACGACTTCTTCGTCAACCTGCTCGACATGGGCGTGGCGTGGAAGGAAGTCGATGAATCGGGCGATGAGGAATTTATCGGCACCGACCGGGCGAGCGACACCGAAAAATGGCGCGCGACCCGCACCGATCTGGTCTTCGGATCGAATTCGCAGCTTCGCGCTATCTCAGAAGTCTATGCCGCTTCCGATGCGAACGAGAAATTCGTGACTGACTTTATCGCCGCATGGACCCGGGTGATGGAGGCCGATCGCTACGATCTCCACCGCTGATCCTTAAAGGGCTGACGCCTTTATACGGATAAGTTAGGGAAGCCGCGGCGTTCTGTTCGCGGCTTCCCTTTTTGCGCGCCCGCCCGCGCATATCCATGCTGGAGATATATCCCATGATGGCGCTCGGCTGCCTCTTTCCCGTGCTGTTCTTTCTGTCGGGCGCGGTCATCGGCGGAATCATCGGCGGTCAGGTAGGATCGATATGGGGCTCGGCGAGCGGGCTGCTGCTCGGGATCGGCATTCCCGCGATCCTGTTCTTCGCAATGGCGCGGGCAAAGCGCCGGAAGGATTGACCGCGCGCAGTTACAATTCCTCGCCCGGATCGACACCCCAAAGATGCGACTGTTCGACATAGCCGCCGCGCCCGTCGACATCGAACCAGCACCAGCCGCGCTTGCAATCGCCGATCTTCCCCACCACCCCGGGCACCGCCCGCCAGTTGATGCTTGCGCTCGCACTGGGGGAATTGCGCATCGGGGCGATGGTGTCGGTCACCATCGCGGTGCGCGCGGCGCTCAGCAGCCCCACCTGCATCCACCCTTGCGTGCCGTCCGGGTCTTCGACCTTGCGCCAGTCCTGATAAATATCGACCACGCGGATCGGCAGATTGCGCCTTTGATACAGCCAGCTGATCGGGTAATTGCGCCCCGGCCCGGTGCGCATATGCGCTTTCCCGGCGGAAATGGACGCATAATAAGGCGTCTTTCGCTGCTGCGCGTTCGCATCGCCCGATACAGACGCGGCAACCGCAATGGCAGCGCAAGCCGCGATGATGCTCCCCGATATCCGCATGAGACGCCCTTTTCCTTCTGATCGTATCGATGCGTTACAGCGATCTCGCACGACGCTTCAACCGTTGACTGATCCTGCCGCGCCCCGCATTCTCTTTTGCGATGACCGACCGCCAGCGTACTGCCCATCCGCGCGTCCTTGTCACGCGCCGCCTACCCGATCCGATCGAGGCGCGGATGCGCGAATTGTTCGACATGGTCGGCAATCCCGATGACCTGCCGATGGACGCTGATGCGCTCGCCCGCGCGGCAGCCGATTGCGACGTGCTCGTCCCCACCGTCACCGATCGGATCGACGCCGACGTCATCGCTGCGGGCAAGGGGCGTCTGGCGCTGATCGCCAATTACGGGGCGGGCTTCAACCATATCGACATGGCGGCGGCGAAGGCGGCGGGAATCGTCGTTACCAACACGCCGGGCGTCCTGACCGACGATACCGCCGATCTTGCCATGGCGCTGATCCTCGCCGTTCCGCGCCGCATGACCGAGGGCGAGCGGATGCTGCGCGCCGGCGAATGGAGCGGATGGCGCCCCACCGGGATGCTGGGACGCCGCATCGGCGGGCGAAAGCTCGGCATTGTCGGCATGGGCCGGATCGGTCAGGCTGTGGCGGCGCGCGCCCGCGCCTTCGGCCTGTCGATCCATTATCACAGCCGCCACCGCGTTCCGGATGTGCTGGAGGCGCAGCTCGGCGCGGTCTGGCATGCCGATCTCGACGCGATGCTGGCCGCGGTCGATATCGTGTCGATCCACACGCCCCACACAAGCGACACCGAAATGCTGATCGACGCCCGGCGGATCGCGCTGCTGGGCAACCATGCCTTCGTCATCAATACCTCGCGCGGCGCGATCATCGATCAGGATGCGCTGATCGAGGCGCTGGAACAGGGCCGTATCGCGGGCGCCGGGCTGGACGTCTATACAAACGAACCGGCAGTCGATCCGCGCCTGATCGCGCTGCCCAATGTGGTGCTCACTCCGCATCTCGGCTCCGCCACCGTCGAGGCGCGCGAGGGCATGGGGGCAAAGGTCATCACCAATATCCGCGTCTGGGCCGACGGCCACCGCCCGCCCGATCAGGTACTGGAGGGCTGGCGGTAGAGCGGAGGGGCACTCCCCCAACCGTCATCCCGGACTTGTTCCGGCATCCACGGTTCAGCCATCACAACCGTTAAAGCCCTTGCGGGACGGTGGACCCCGGAACAAGTCCGGGGTGACGGCACGATTGCGGGGAGCGTCTCTTGTCGCCACCGCCCCCATGCAGCGCGACCGACCCTCCAATGCAGTTGTGAGGAGCAGTGCAACGAAGCGCTAACCGCAACCACCAATTACGCCCTGCACCGGACGGCAACCGGCACCGCCCCTCCAGTCACGACGCAGGGTGCGGCGGACCGGCCGCTCCACCCCGCCCTCGCCTCAATCGCCGGTCAGGATACGATCGACGAGTTGCTTTACCGTCGGGACATAGCCGTTTGAGTAAAACGGGTCTTTCTTGAAATTATAGGCATTGTGCCCGGCGAACATCAGATTTTCGTCCACCGGCCCGCCATGGGCGATTTCCTGCAGCGTCTTTTGAATGCAGAAGGAGCGCGGATCAGCGAGCCGCCCCGTCGAATTCGTCTCGGTATCCGCCCAGGATGAGAACTGACACTGGCTGAGGCAGCCCATGCAATCCGCCTGATCCTTACGGATTTCCTCCTTCTCCTGCGGCGTCACGAACACCAGCGTGTTGTCGGGCGTCTTGAGCGCTTCGGTATAGCCGAGCCCGACCCATTCGCGCGCGCGCAGCAGATCGCCTCGGGTCACCCAGAAATTCTTGCTCTTTACACCCGCGTCGAGCTGGAACGCATGGTCGCCCGCCTCCTGCTTCGAAAAGGCGATCTGACGCTCCGAACGCGCTTCCAGATTGCGCAGGAACGGATTGCGCACCGCGCTGGAATAGAAACCGGTGGGCGAGAATTTGTGGAGCAGGACATCGCCCGGCTCCAGCTCCATCAACCGCGCCTTCCACGCTTCCGGAATCGGGCTTTCCTGCGTCAGCAGCGGCCGGGTGCCGAACTGAAAGGCGATGCTGCCAAGTTCCGGATTGTCGATCCAGTTGTCCCAGTCGCGCAGATACCACACGCCGCCCGCCATCACGATCGGCACATCGTCGGAAATCCCGCCCTCGCGCATCGTATCGCGCAGCGCCTTTACGCGCGGATAGGGGTCCTGCGGCTCCAGCGGATTTTCGGCGTTCGACAGACCGTTATGCCCGCCCGCAAGCCACGGGTCTTCATACACCACCGCCGCCAGCCATTCGGACGCCTTGGAATAAGCGCGCTTCCAAAGCGCGCGAAACGCCCGGCCCGAGCTTACGATGGGGAGATAATTGACATTATAGCTCGCCGCGATTTCGGAGAGCTTATACGGCATCCCCGCCCCGCAGGTGACGCCGGCGACCATGCCGCGCGTGCGCTCCAACACGCCGTGCAGCACGCGCTGCGCGCCGCCCATCTCCCAGAGCACATTGATGTTGATCGCGCCCTTGCCGCCCGCAATTTCGAACGCGCGCTTGACCTGCTGCACCGCGCCCTCGATCGCATATTCGACCAGCTCCTCATGCCGCTCGCGCCGGGTAAGCGCATGATAAACCTGCGGAATGATCTTGCCTTCGGCGTCATAGCTGTCCGCGTTCACCGCAGAGACGGTTCCGATGCCGCCCGCTGCCGCCCAGGCACCGGCGCTGGCATGGTTGGTCGCCGCCACGCCCTTGCCGCCCTCGATGAGCGGCCAGACTTCGCGGCCATTATACAGGATAGGCTTCAGGCCTTTGAACACAGATCCTCCAATTTAATTCGGCGATAGCCTAAACATATTGCGGTGAAATGGCGAGCGATTAACCCTGATTAAAAGCGTCAGGACGCCCGATCGCCCCTCCATACAGTCGGGCATAAGCAGCCACCATCGCTTTTTCATCGAACAACGCGCGTGCCCGCAACTGGTTCGACTTGCCCAGCTGGTCGCGCGCGCGCTTGTTTTTGGCGAGTACCTGCAACCGGTCGCGCAATCCCACCGCATTCCAGTTGGGGCACAGATATTCGGCATTGTCAGCCGCCACCATTTTCGGCACATCGCCGACCGGCGGCGCGACGACCGGCAGGCCCGCCGCCATTGCCTCCATCACCGAAATCGGCTGCTGTTCGCTTTTCGACGACAGCGCGAATATGTCGAACAGGCCGAGATAGCGGTGCGGATCGGGCAGGAATCCGGGCATTACCAGATCGTCCTCCAGCCCCATCAGCTCGGCGGTCTCCAGGATATTCTCGCGCTCCGGCCCCTCGCCGACGATCACCAGCTTCACGGTAAACGCCATACCGCCGACCGCGCGCAGCAGCAGAGGCAAATATTTTACCGGGCGCAGCCCCGCGATCGTGCCGATCACGATCTCACCCTCTTTCTTCGTGAAACCGGGAATAGCGTCGGGCTTTGCCGGCTTGCCGTAAAGCGACGTATCGATCCCGTTCGAGATCCGGTGGAGCCGCCCGTCGGGCACCTTCCAATATTGCGTCGCCACCTTTTCAAGCTTTTCGGAAGGCACGACCAGCGCATGGGCGGCGGGCAGCGCGACGCGGCGATACATGTTGCGAATCGGGTTCAGGCGGCGAGCCTCGTCCTCGTTGAACCCGTCTTCATGATGGATCACGGGCGGCAGCTTGCCGGAAAAGACCCGCTTTGCCATCACCCCGTCAATCGCGCCCCAATTATAGGTGAGCACCAGGTCAAATTTCGCCATGGCCCGCGCCAGCATCTCATAGCGTTTCACCGACGGCCTGCCGGTCAGCGCGGGCGGGTCCTGCGCAATCTCGTACCGGATTCCGCTCGCGATTCCCTCGCGCGCGCCCAGCGCCCCCGGCACCCCCGACACGATGGTGTGCCGGGCGGCATCGCCGAACGCATTCATCAGCCGGACCGCGCGCGCTTCCTTGCCGCCGGGGTCGAAGCTGGAAAACAGATGGAGGATTTTGATCGTCATCGGAATATGCGCCTAGAGCATTTTCCAGTCAGGTGGAATCACCTGACGGTTCAGAAAATGCGTCAAAACCGACATCTGGAAAGCGAAACGCTTCGTCACGCCGTGGCTGCGCTCAGCCGCGCCTCGACCCGCGCGAGCAGCCGGTCGATCCCAGCCACGGCTTCGGGCTCTTCCAGTGTCGGCGCATGGCCGGTGCGCGGCACTACGACCAGCTCGGCGTCTGCATTCCGTTCGACCATCCGCGCGGCGACCGATGCGGGAAAGATATCCGACGTCTCGCCCCGAACGATCAGCAGGGGGCATCCCTGCAGCCGGTCATAGGCGCGCCACATATCCGGCCCCGCTTCATTGCCCGGCACGCGGAACGGCTCGGCGATCTTCATGTCGTAATCCAGCGTGATCCGCCCCGTCGAGGTCAGGCTGTACAGCCGCTTCGCCATGCGCAGCCAGTCCTCGACCCCATAATCGGGATAGACGTCGCGATTGGCCTCCGCCGTCGCGCGCGCTGCATGCATCCAGGTCGCGAACGAGGCAGAGCGCCCGACATAGCCGCGAATCCGGGCGAGCCCTGCCGAATCCAGCTCCGGCCCGACATCGTTCAGCAGCGCGCCGACGATATGATCGCCCTCCGCCGCCGCCAGCAGCATCGTCAATATCCCGCCCAGCGACGTGCCGAAGGCAATGAACCGGTCGAGCTTGAGATGCGCGATCAGCGCCTCGACATCCTGAAGATAAGTGAGCGGGACATAGCTCATCGAATCCTTGGCATAGGCGCTTTCGCCGCGCCCGCGCAGTTCGACCGCGATGATTCGCCATTCCCCGGCCAGCCGCTCGGCCAGCCCCTCAAAATCGCGCGCATTGCGGGTAAGTCCCGGAAAACACAGGATTGGCGGCCGGTCGCCGCGCCCCGGATAGTCGCGATAATGCAGCCTCAGGCCGTCATTCGACCACCAAAAGCCGTCTTCGAATCCCTGGCTGTTGTGCTTTTCACCCATCAGCACCCATATCGCGGCATGGCCTTTTTACCGCAAGTCGCAAGCTATCGCCCTGAACGAACGATTCTCGATCTGGGCGAGGAATTTCTCGATCCCGTCGCTCCGGCCGATTTTCCGAAGACGATATTGCGCTTCCGCAACCGGCGCTGGGACGGCGCGGTCGGGCTTGCCGACATGAGCGATACGCAATGGACGCGCCATTTCGGCCGGTTCGAATCCCTGCCCGGATCGCTCGAAACTCCGCTCGCACTGCGCTATCACGGACATCAGTTCCGCCAGTATAATCCGGACATCGGCGATGGTCGCGGCTTTCTCTTCGCTCAGCTTCGCGATGGCGCGGATCGCCTGCTCGATCTTGGGACCAAGGGGTCTGGCCAGACACCCTATAGCCGGTTCGGCGACGGGCGGCTGACGCTGAAGGGCGGCGTACGCGAAGTGCTCGCCACCGAAATGCTCGAAGCGCTGGGCGTCGAAACCTCGAAAAGCTTCTCGCTGATCGAAACCGGCGAATCGCTCGAACGTGGCGACGAACCCTCGCCCACCCGCTCGGCGGTGCTGGTCCGCCTCAGCCATGGCCATATCCGTATCGGCACGTTTCAGCGGCTCGCCTATCAGCGTGACGAAGCAGCGATGCGCCGCCTCACCGCCTATGTCCTTAAAAATTACTATGGCGAGGAAGCGGGCGAAGCTCCTGCCGAACAATTGCTGCCCCATGTCGTCGAACGCACCGCCCGCCTCGCCGGGCAATATATGGCGGCGGGTTTCGTCCACGGCGTGCTCAATTCGGACAATATCAACGTCACCGGCGAGAGTTTCGATTACGGCCCCTGGCGCTTCGCCCCGACCTGGCAGCCCGGCTTCACCGCTGCCTATTTCGATCATCAGGGGCTGTACGCTTTCGGTCGCCAGCCCGAGGCGATCCACTGGGACGCGATGCAGCTTGCCATAGCGCTCCGCCAGATCAGCGAGGCGCAGCCGCTGATCGACATTCTCGAGACCTTCGGTCCCTGCTATCAGCGGCATGTCACCGAAGCGATCCTGTGGCGTCTGGGGGTGCGCCCGCGCGATCCCGAAAGCGATACGGCACTTGTCGGCGCGGTCGAGCGCGCGATACGGGCTGAGGACACCCCCATTGACCGCTTCTTCTTCGATGCGTTCGGCGGCACGCTGCCCGAAAGCTATGGTCCCGGTTTCGACGGGGTCCGCACTGCGCTGGCCGACTACACGCCGCGACGCGACCGCAGTGCCGCCTATTGGCGGGACGCTGCGCCCTGTTCGATGCTGATCGATGAGGTCGAAGCAATCTGGGAAGCGATCGACCGCGATGACGACTGGTCGCGCTTCGACGCAAAAATCGATGCGATCCGTCGGATGGGCGAAGCGCTCTCGGCATAAGGACCGTGGAAAAGACCGGAACAATCGGGCAAGACCAGCGCTCGCCCGAAAGAACGATGATAGTAACGAAAGAGTAGAGCCGAGATGACCGGAGCTGAACTGATCTCCTTCGAACCCGCGACCGGCGCCGAATTGTGGCGCGGCGCTTCGGGCGATGTCGATGCCGAAGTCGCAAAGGCGCGGGCAGGCTGGGCTGACTGGGCCGCGCGTCCGGTCACCTACAGAATCGAGGCGCTGCGCCGCTTCGCGAACACCGTTCGCTCGCATCATGACGAATTCGCCGATCTGATCGCGCGCGAAACCGGAAAGCCGCTGTGGGAAGCGAAGACCGAGGTCGATACGGTCATCAACAAGGTCGACATTTCGGTGACTGCCTATTCCGAACGCACCGGCCAGCGACGGCTCGACGCGCCGATGAACACGCGCATGGCGCTGCGCCACAAACCGCATGGCGTGCTTGCCGTGCTCGGCCCGTATAATTTCCCCGCGCATCTGCCCAACGGCCATATCGTGCCCGCGCTGCTCGCCGGGAATGCGGTGGTATTCAAACCGTCCGAAAAAACGCCTGCGACCGGCGAAATGCTGGTGCGCTGCTATCACGAAGCGGGCATTCCGGAAGGCTGTGTCCGCCTGCTGCTCGGCGGCCCCGAAGCGGGCAAGGCGCTTTCCGGCCATCCCGATATCGACGGCCTGCTCTTCACCGGATCGGCGCGCACCGGCCTTGCGCTCAACCGGCAATTCGCCGAACAGCCCGAGAAGATCCTCGCGCTCGAAATGGGCGGTAACAACCCCATCTTGGTGTGGGACAGCCCCGACCTTGCCGCAACCGCGACGCTGATCGTGCAATCGGCCTTCACCACGGCGGGGCAGCGCTGCACCGCCGGGCGGCGGCTGATCGTCGGTAACGACCAGTATGAGCCACTGATGGCCGAGCTGACCGATCTGATCCGCCGGATCATCGTCGATTCTCCCCATGCCGATCCGCAGCCGTTCATGGGACCGGTTATCGACAGCGACACCGCCGATATGCTGACCGAGAGCTTCCTGTCGCTCTCGACTCGCGGCGGGCGCCCGATCGTTCACCTCAAACGGCCACGCGGTAACCTTCCCTTCCTCACCCCCGGCGTGATCGACATGACCGAGGCGAGCGAGCGGCCCGATGCCGAGCTGTTCGGCCCGATCCTTCAGGTCGTGCGCACCGACAGTTTCGACGATGCGATGGCAGAGGCGAACCGCACCCGCTACGGCCTGTCCGCCTCGCTGATGAGTCAGGACCCGAAATTGTTCGACCGCTTCTGGGCAACGATCCGCGCAGGCATCGTCAACTGGAACCGGCCGACCAACGGCGCGTCCTCGGCAGCGCCGTTCGGCGGCATCGGCTGGTCGGGCAATCATCGCCCCAGCGCGCTCTACGCCGCCGATTATTGCGCCTATCCGGTGGTATCGAACGAAGCCGATCAGGCGCGCGCGACCATCGGTATCGGGCTTCGCGATTAGGGTCGGGCTTGCCGGTCGGGGGACGGGGTGCGGCCATTCGGCCACCCTGCCGCCCGATCGGAAAGAAGGGCAGCTGGCATCGCTCTTCCCCCGATCCTCTGCTCGCCCCGCGACAGTCTCCGCGAAAAAAGTGGCATGGAAGACGATTTCATCTCGATCGAACCGGCGGCACAGGTTGCGAACCCGTGTGTCGGCATATGCCGGATCGATCCCGATAGCGATCTGTGCCGCGGCTGTGCGCGAACACTCGATGAAATAAGCCGATGGAGCACGGTTGACGATGCCGGGCGGCAGGCGATCCTCGATCGCATTGCCGCACGCACCGCTTGAAACGGCAGCCCCATCGCCGCCGCGCCGGCACTTCCGGGGCATAGCCGCCCCCCTAGGCTCGTCCGGCTGTTGCGTCCGACCTGGAGGCTCACCCTTGCTTGGCGGCTCGCCGATACGCCGCCACGACCAATCCGACCGTCGCAAAGGGGCAATTCCGATCCGCGCCTTGCATGGCTGATAGCAAGCTGCGTTGATGTGGACCTATCCGCGTATTTCGATCCTCGCCACCGGTCGTCACCCCAGCGAAAGCTGGGGTCTCCGGCGGGCTTGGGGAGAACCGAGCCGCGCACCTCCAGCAGATGCCAGCGTGCGCTGGCATGACGGCGGGGGATAGGTCGCCATCCATGCAGCTTGGTATGAGTTGTCCATCGCGTCGCCATGCTATCGAGGGCGCTCTTCGTCCATGCCTTCGCCGAATGCCGGAACAGGCCCCGGCACGGCGCACTCACCCTGTCAAAGCAGCGCGTCGAGCAGGCCGATCAGCGGCCTGTCGGCAGGCGGCATATCGAGCGCGAACAATTCGTTCGGGCGCACCCATTTCAACGCGCTGGCATGGAGCGCGCGCGGTACGCCGCGCCATTTCCGCAGCACATAGAGCAGCAGCAGCAAATGCCGATCGCCCAGTGGCTCGCTGGCAAAGGTGGCGGGGGCAAGACATGATGCCTCGGTCTCGATCCCCAGTTCTTCGTGAAGTTCGCGAATCAGGGCTGCTTCCGGGGTTTCGCCGGGCTCGGGCTTGCCGCCGGGAAACTCCCAAAGCCCGGCCATCGCGGTGCCTTCGGGCCGCCGCTGCACCAGCACCCGCCCGTCCCCATCGACCATCGCCGCCGCGACAACGAGAAAAAGCGACCGCTGTGCCGCCGCGTCAGGGGTATGAAGCATTTTTTAAACGTCCCTTGCTATCCGCAGTCCGTTGACCATGGAGAGCGAGCGATGTTCAAGTCCCTTCGAAGCAGCGCGCGCCGCCTGATGCGCGAGCGTGCCGGGGCAACGGCAATCGAATATGGCCTGATCCTTGCGCTGGTCGCGCTGACGCTGCTGGTCGGCCTCACCGTGCTCGGCGGCGTAAACGGTGGTCTGTGGTCCTCGGTTGCATCAAATGTCGTCACCGCCGAACAACCGGCGGGGGCTTAAGCCTTTCTCAACCAACCACGTCTAAACCGGTGACGCTAAACGGGAAATTCCTGAATAGCCGGGTATTTTGAAACGGATTGTACGGAGACCGGCATGTTGGCCATTCGCAAATTTATCAAGAATTCCAAGGGCGCTACCGCCATTGAATACGGTCTGATCGCAGCGCTGATCGCAGTAGCCGCAATCACAGCGATGAAAGCGCTCGGCGGAAGTCTGAGCAACACCTTCTCTTCGGTTGCAGGCGACCTCAATGCAAGCACGGATGCAGGCAACAGCGACTAATCGCTAAAAGGGCGGCGGAGCATCTGCTCTGCCGCCCTTTTCATGTCTGCGCGCTTTTTTGGCGGCAGGGCGCGTTCACCCCCGGCCCATTTCCAGAAATTTGGCGCGGCGCTCCTTGCGCAGGACAGCGGCATCCTTGCCGTCCAGCTCGCCCAGCGCCTTTTCCACAGCATCGCCCAGCGCTTCGATCGCGCGGCCCGGATCGCGATGCGCACCGCCCAGCGGTTCTGCGATAATCGTGTCGATCACCCGCAATTCCTTCAGATGCTGCGCGGTCACCTTCATCGCTTCGGCTGCGTCCGGTGCCTTGTCAGCCGTGCGCCACAGGATCGAGGCACAGCCTTCGGGCGAGATCACTGAATAAACGGCATGTTCCATCATCAGCACGCGATTGCCGCTGGCGAGCGCAATCGCACCGCCGGAGCCCCCCTCGCCCAGAATCGCCGACACCATCGGCACGCCGAGGTTGAGCGATGCCTCGGTCGAACGGGCAATCGCTTCGGCCTGTCCGCGCTCCTCGGCCTGAATACCCGGAAACGCACCCGAGGTATCGACCAGCGTCACCACCGGGATGCCGAAGCGGTCGGCGAGTTCCATCAGGCGGATCGCCTTGCGATAGCCCTCGGGCTTACCCATGCCGAAATTATGTTTGATCCGGCTGGCGGTATCGTCACCCTTTTCATGGCCGATCACCATGACCTTGCGCCCCCGGAAGCGGCCGAGACCGCCCAGAATCGCATTGTCGTCGGCAAAAGCGCGATCGCCGCCCAGTTCGACGAAATCGTCGATCAGCCCTTCGACATAATGGTTGAAATGCGGGCGTTCGGGATGGCGCGCGACCTGAGTCTTTTGCCATGGCGTCAGCTTCGCATAGGTTTCGCGGAGCAATTTGTCCGATTTCGCCTGAATACGCGCGACCTCGGCATCGATATCGATGTCGACATCGCCCTCGCTCGCGGTTTCGCGAAGTTCGTCGATCCGGCCCTGAAGCTCTGCGATCGGTTTTTCAAAGTCTAGAAAGCTAGGCATATCGACCAAGGCGGTTAGGGCGAGCGCGTGCGAAGGTCAACGAGCGGATGACGTTGATTGACAAGTTCGACCAGCCGGCTGCTCTCGACATGCGTGTAAATCTCGGTCGTGGCGATATCGGCATGGCCCAGCATCGATTGCAACGCACGCAAATCCGCGCCCCCGGCGAGCAGATGCGTGGCAAAGGCGTGGCGCAGCACATGCGGGCTGACCCGATCGGGCGGAATGCCTGCTTCGGCGGCAAGCGCCTTCATGATCTGATAGAGGCGGATACGCGTCAGATGCCGCCTGCCCGACGGAAAGAGCCAGAGCGACGATGCGGGCACATGATCGCGCCACACAGCGACGGCGGCGCGCGCACGATCCGAAATCGGCACTAGCCGCTCGCGTCCGCCTTTGCCCGTCAGGATCAGGAAGGGTCGGTCGGAGGCGACCGCATTGCGCGGCAACGACACCAGCTCGGTCGCGCGCAGCCCCGACCCGTAGAGCAGCTCGACCAAAGCGGCGAGCCGAAGGTCGCGCGGATCGGGGGGAATGCGCGCCTGCCGCTCGGCAATCGCCGCGAACAGCTTCCCGACATCGTCGATCGACAGGATTTTGGGAAGGCTGCGCGCCGATCCGGGGCGCGGCAGATAGCGGCCCGGGTCGTCGTCGCGCATCCCCTCTTCGGCAAGAAACGCATAAAAACGCCGCAGTGCCGAGGATTTGCGCGCCACGGTCGAACGCGACAAATCGGCCCAGCCGTCGCTCAGCCGGGCGAGCGCCGCTGCATCCGCATCGCCAAGTCCGCCGTCAAGCGCTTCCGATGCCAGCCGTAAATCGGTGGCATAGGCCGAAATGGTGTTAGCCGATGCCCCCGCCTCGGCCGACATCATTTCCAGAAAGCGCTCGATCAGCGCGCGGTCGCCGCTTCGGCTCAAAGCCGGGCGATCGATTCCGCTGCGATCATCCGGGCATAACCGTCCAGCCCCGATGCGCGCATCGCCGACACGATATGGTAGAGCGCCTGCGGAGGGACGCCGCCCCAATCAGGGGTCTGCATGCCGACCGCGGCCAGCAGCATCACCATGGCCGGATCGCGCTTGCGCCCCGCCTCATCGATCGCCTCCGCCCAGCGATTATCGGCTTCGAGCTGGAAGTTCATCGATTTTGCAGCGGCAGCGGCATCGCGTTCGGAAAGCCGCCCCAGCCCGGCGAGCCCGGCGACCAGCATCTGCGCCTTTCGCGCATCGCTGCCCGCGCCGCGCACGCGATAGGCATCGACATCCGACTGGTTCAGCCGCCGCGAGGGCGAAGGATCAGCGAGCATCAGCATCGCCCAGGCATCGCTACCGCGCGGCACATTGGGCAGCCAGCGCATAGCGGGCATGTCCAGCCCCGCCGTCAGCATCGAGGCAACCAGCCGATCGGCCTCTGCCGCATTCGGTCCCGATGCCGGAATCCCGGCCGCAGCGCGCGCGGTCAGAACCAGCCGGGCATAGCGGCCCAGCCGATCGGTCGGCCCGTCCCACAACCGTTTCAGCGCCGCGATCCGTTCGTCCAGCGTCGCTGCGGTATAGGCCTCTCTCAGGTCATGTGCGACTGCGATCTGATCGCTCGGTGCTTCGCCAGCTTCATCGATCTGGCCGTAAAGGTCGACCAGCGCCGCGCTCGACAAGATGCCGCGCGCCGCCGCTTCGGGGGCGTAGGGCAGCCGCTCGGTCGGCGAAACCATCGGCGCCTGCACGCGCCAGAAACGCACCTGCGAGGGCGCATCGTCGAACAGGCGCGGCGGAATGGCGGTGCGCGTCGCGGTGGCAAGGCCATAGCGCCATGCGGTCAGCCGCGAAACGCCGTCCCATTCGATCGTCACCGCTCTGCGTCCCTGAGCACCCTCGCCTGCCACTTTCTCGGCGAGCAGCAGGTCCACATTGTTGCCGCCCCGGCGCCGGAGCGAATCGATCAGCTCGCCCGCTTCATCGGGTTTTCCGGCAAGCCCCGCGCACATCGCGGCGGCATATTTCCAGCCCTGCTCGTCCGACACAGTCTGCGCCGTGCCGACCAGCGGGCACAGTCCCGCCGGGTCGGCCATGGCCAGATGCGCCTGCATCGCGACCTGATACAGTTTGGGCGTATAGCGTTCGGTATCGACCGACTGGACCAGCGCGCGCGCAGCGAACGCCTCACCCATGCGGACCAGCAGCCATGCGCGTTCAGCCGCGAAATCGGCGCCGTTGACCATCGCCGGCACCTCAGTCTGCGACACGAGCGCACGGCGCATGCCGATCGACAGCCAGCGCGAGGCAAGCGGCGTGTCGATCCGCCGCATCAACCCCTCGATGAAGCGGCCGTTATAATCGCCATAAGCATTGGCGGGCAGGCCGCCGGTCGCCGCCGACAGGAACCCTGCGCGCGACAAGGGCCGCCGGGCATATTCGGGCAGCTCATATTTGAGCAGATCCTCGGCGGTGAGCGTCGGAACCGGGCTGGGCGTCGCTTCGGGCTGCGGCGTGTCGCCGGGGGGCAACAGGTCTGTCGGCACAGGCACCGGCGCGGGCGTCGGGCTCGGCGCAGGACCGGTCGGGCGCGGCGTCGGCTTTGGCGTCGGGGTCGGCGCGGGGCCATCGCCGAATCCGGGCGGAAGCAGCGATTCGGGCCGGTCCTGACCGATGGCGGGAACGCCGACACCGATCAGGGCAATGCAAAGCGCGCCAATGGCCGTGCTAGTTCGTGAGATTGTCAAGCGGGATCACCTTTTCGACGGTCGTCACGGGCTGCTGCGTATCCTTTGAAGACAGCAGGAACAGCCCGCCCACCAGAATGACGAGGATAACAATCAGCAGGAGCAGGGATCGAGACATGCGTTAGGTCGCCTAAGAAAAGCTTTACAACAAAGATGCGCGGGGCCTTTTGCCCGAAGCGCAGGCTCGCTGTATAGCCCTGATGACAATGTTACAAACCCGCGATAGCGCCCCCGCATGGGATGGCCGGACGATCGTGCTGATCGGCCTGATGGGCGTGGGCAAATCCACGGTCGGACGGCGGCTCGCGCATCGGCTGAACCTGCCGTTCGTCGATGCCGATACCGAGATCGAGGCAGCGGCCGACCTTTCCATCCCCGAAATTTTCGACCGGTTCGGCGAAGCGCATTTCCGCGACGGTGAACGCCGCGTCATCCACCGGCTGATCGACGGCCGGCCCAAGGTGATCGCGACGGGGGGCGGGGCGTTCATGCAGGAGGACACGCGCGAGCTTATCCTACGTCATACCTATGCGATCTGGCTCGATGCCGATCCGTCGGTGCTTGCCGAGCGCGTGCAGCGGCGCGACACCAGGCCGTTGCTGCGCGACCGCGAACCGATCGAGGTGCTCACCGAACTCGCCGCGAAGCGCAATCCGGTCTATGCGCTCGCGCCGGTACGGATCGAAAGCAAGGCGGCACCGCACGATGTGACGGTGGACGCGATATTGAAGGTGTTGCGACGTTGAAGACGGTTCCTGTCGCGCTGGGCAAGCGCAGCTATGACATTCATATCGAACAGGGGCTGCTGGGCCGGGCGGGCGAAGTGATCGCGCCGCTGGTGGGCAAGCGGCCCGTGGTGGTGGTCGCCGACCGCAATGTGAAGGTTCATCTTTCCACGCTGCGCGGATCGCTCGGCGCGGCGGGGATCCCAAGCGAGGCGATCGAACTGCCCGCGGGGGAAGCGACCAAAAGCTGGGATCAGCTTGCCGCGCTGACCGACCGGCTGCTCGACCTCGGCGTCGAACGCAGCGACCATATCATCGCGCTGGGCGGCGGGGTGATCGGCGATCTGGTCGGATTCGCCGCAGCAATCCTGAAACGCGGCTGCAATTTCATTCAGGTGCCGACCACGCTTTTGGCGCAGGTCGACAGCTCGGTCGGTGGTAAGACCGCGATCAACACGCCTGCAGGCAAGAATCTGGTCGGTGCCTTCCATCAGCCCGCGATGGTGCTGATCGATCCGGCGACGCTCGACACGCTGCCGTTGCGGCAGGTGCGGGCGGGCTATGCCGAGGTGGTGAAATACGGACTTATCGACGATCCCGATTTCTTCGCATGGTGCGAGGCGAATTTCGAAGCGCTCTATGCGGGCGATTCGATGGCGCGCGAAACCGCGATCGCGCGATCGGTGGCGGCAAAAGCGCGGATCGTCGCCGAGGATGAGCGCGAGACGACGGGCAAGCGGGCGCTGCTCAACCTCGGCCATACGTTCGGCCATGCGCTTGAGGCGGAGAGCGGCTTTTCCGACCGGCTGTTCCATGGCGAAGCGGTCGCGGCGGGCATGGCGCTCGCCTTTGCCTATTCGGCGGAAAAAGGACTGTGCCCGAAGGAGGATTCCGAACGGGTAAAGGCGCATCTGCGCGCGGCCGGACTGCCGCACGACCTTGCCTCGGCGGGGATCGGGGCGAGCGGCGCGCGGCTGGCCGATCATATGCGGCATGATAAGAAAATGGCGGCGGGCACCCTGCCCTTCCTCCTCGCGCACGGGGTCGGGCAGACCTATCTTGACCGCGATGTCGCGCTGGACGATGTGGCCGCATTTCTGGACCGCTGCGACCGGGGTTGAGCCCAATCCTCTATGCGGGGGGTATGACAAGGCGGAACCCTCTCCCGGCGGCCATCGCCGCGCTCACCCTGGTAAGCACGGCGGGGTGCGCGGCCGGTCGTCCGTCCGACGGGCTGGTGCTCACGCCTGAGGCGCTTGGCGAAATCGCGGCAAAATGCGGCGCGGCCAATCCGCTATTGCGACCGCAGTTAAGCGGCTATCCCAATGTCAGTTTCGGCTTTTCGGACGTCGCCCCCGCACCTGACAAGCCGTCTCCGACGGTGAAATGCATGGGCAAGCGGCTCAAACGCTATCGCTACGGCTATATGATGCTCGATCCGACGCCACTGCCCCCCGCTCCCGGCCCCTATTAACCGCGCAGCGCGCTCCAGCCGAGCCACAGCCAGCCGATGATCAGCGCGATGCCGCCGATCGGGGTGATCGCGCCCAGCCAGCGCGGCAGGCCCAGCGCCATCAGATAGAGCGTGCCCGCAAACATCATCCCGCCGGCGAGGAACAGGATCGCCGGCCCCTTCGCCTCCAGCCGCAGGACCGCGATCGCCGCGACCGCGTGGATCAGCTGATATTGGCCGCCGGTCTTGAGCCACTCTGCGGCCTCACCGCTCGCACCATGCGCGCCGAACGCGCCCGCGCCGACGGCAAGCGCGCCGGACAATGCAGCGAACAACAGAATGAGGTTCATTGCTTCTTCTCCTTCGCGACCCGATCGGCGCTGCGAAACGCTTCGAGCGCGGGCAGGAATTCCTCGCGTCCGGCATGGAGGCTTCCCGCCTTTGCCTGCGCCTCCAGCCGTTCCTGATCGCGTTCGCGATATTCGGCCTCGGTCGCGTCGCGTTCGGTTTCGTCGACGCCCACACATTGCATCGCGGCGCGCGCCATGCCGATCGCCGATTCGAACACCTCGCGGAACACGCCTTCGACCGGGGCACCCTTCATCCGAAGCACGCTGCGCCGGTCATAGGCACGAACGAAGATCGCGGCCTTCGAAAATGCCTGATCGATGCTGGTCAGCGATTCGGCGTCCATCACATCGCCATCCTGACAGAAGAGGATAAGTTGCGCGTCCGCCGCGCCCGCCTGACGCAACAGGTCGATCCGCGTGCCGTCGCCATAATAGACCTTCGCGCCGAACGTTCCCGCCGTTTCGATCATTTCGGGATCGGTATCGATCAGGGTGACACTGATCCCCTGCGCGATCAGCATCTGCGCGACCGTCTGCCCGAAACGGCCATAGCCGACGACCAGCGCGCTCGCCCCGTCATGACGCGGTCCGTCCAGCCCTTCGGTATTCGCCGCCGCAGACGCCCGGAACCGCCGGGTGAGTATCATCAGGAACGGCGTGGTCGCCATCGACAGGGTAACGATTGCGCCGAACACGCTCGCGGCCTCAGGCGCGATCAGATAGGCGTTTTGCGCCTGCGCAAACAATACGAAGCCGAATTCGCCGCCCTGGCTGAGCAACAGGCCCAGCGCGAATGCCGAGCGCAGCGGCATGCGCGCGGCAAGGCCAAGGAGCATGATGACCGCCGCCTTGGTCGCGATCAGCGCCATCGCCATGCCGATGACAAAGATGGGTCGTTCGGCCACGGCATGCAGGTTGAGCATCATGCCGACCGACATGAAGAACAGGCCGAGCAGGATCGACCGGAACGGTTCGACATCGGCCTCCAGCTCGTGCCGATAGGGACTGTCCGCCAGCATCACGCCCGCGATGAACGCGCCGAGCGCGGTGGAAAGGCCCAGCATGTCCATGATCGCGGCGGCCGCGATCACCGTGAACAATCCCGCAAAGACGAACATTTCACGCTCGCCCCAGGTCCCGATCAGCTTAAACAGCGGGCGCAGCAGGAAACGCCCGGCAAGAACCAGCCCGACGATCGCCAGCACGGTATACACCGCCAGCAGCCATCCCGGCGGCCCCGAAGCATCAGCAGGATTGCGCGAAAGCGCCGCGATGATCGTAATCAGCGGGACGATCGAAATATCCTGAAACAGCAGAATCGAAAAGGCGCGCTCACCGAAGGGCGTGCGCAGCCGCCCGGCCGATTGCAGCATCGGCAGCACCTGCGCGGTCGAGGACAAAGCCAGCGGCAGGCCAAGTGCGATCGCGGCGGCAAAGGAAAATCCGGTGGGAAGCCATAACAGCGCGATCAATGCGACACCGCACAGCGCCACCTGCGCCAGACCGAAGCCGAAAATATCCTGCTTCATCCGCCACAACCGCGACGGGTTCAGCTCCAGCCCGACGATGAACAGCAGCAGGGTAATGCCGAGTTCGGCGATCCCCATTTTCGATTCGGCACCGCCGACAAAGCCAAGCCCCTGCGGCCCGACCAGCGCACCGGCGACGAGATAGCCCAGCGTCGCACCAAGCCCGAGCTTGCGGAACAACAGGACGCAGACCAGCGCGAAGCCCAGCAGGATCGCGCCTTCGCTGATCAGCGATCCGATGCCATGTCCTTCCATCAGCCCCGCGCCTCCGCTGCTGCCTGCGCCGCCGCTTCGAACGCCAGCCGGATCGAGGCGTGGCGCGCGCTGTGCGGCAAAGCGGGCGTGAAGATATCGATGCCGGGCCAGTCGGGCGGCCCCTCACCCCCCGCCAGCCAGTCGGTGAGCGAATCGCGCGCCGCCGCCAGCTCTTCGGGCGTTTTGCCGATGATGTTCGCGGCAAGCAGCGAGGCCGATGCCTGACCCAATGCGCAGGCGCGCACGAGCATGCCCAGTTCACTCACCCTACCTTCTGCGTCGATATTCACATCGACCGTCACCCGGCTGCCGCAGATGGGCGAGCGTTTCTCGACACTGGCCATCGGCGAATCGAGCCGCTCCTGAAACGGGATCGACGCTGCGAGGCGCAGGATTTCCTTATTGTATAGCGGAGCGTTCACACCTGTGCATTTAGGCGCGTCGCGCGCAAAGCGCGAGGGGGTAGATCGCAGGACGGCGCAGCGCCCTGTCGACCCGGCGCCGTCAGGCGCCTGAATCGCTATTGCCGAAAACCGGTTCGCCCCGCCGCCTGCGCGCAATGAAATCGGCGATCCCGGCGCTGGTTTCGTTGAGCATCGGATAGGTGCGCGACTTCGTCATCCATTCGGGCCGGTCGCGCGGGCCGCCATGAATCGTGTCGAGGACCAGCACCATCAGCGAAAAGGCAAGGCTGACCAGAATCAGCCCCTTCAACGCGCCGAAGCCGAAGCCCAATGCGCGATCGACCGGCCCCAGAATCGAGGTGCGCGTCCGCTTGCCGATCGCGCGCGCCACCATCCGCCCGCCGAAATAGGTACCGCCTGCGATGATCGCAAAGGCAAGCACCGCCGCGCCCGCCGCAGTCCCGATCGGCCCGGCAAGCGCCGCCGCAAGCGGCGTGTGAAAGAATTTCAGCGCGAAGACGACGAACAGCCATGCCATCAGCGACAGGACTTCGGTCACGAAGCCGCGCATGAACCCCAGCACCGCCGCTCCGCCGACGACGATCAGCACGATGATATCGAGTGCGGTCAGGCCCATCGCCATTTCATCCCTTCCCGGCCCAATATGCGACCGGCGCGTCAATCCACGCTTTCGCGCCGCTAGCCCCGCCTGAGAAATGCGTCAACGCTATCGCCCCAGCATATGATCGACAAAGGCCGCGAGCGTCGAGAAACCGGCGACCGAAAGCGCGGACTTCTCCGCCTTTTGCATCGCAGGCGCGAGCGCGCGCTGGAAACCGAGCTTGGCCGCTTCCTTCATGCGCAGCGGGCCATGCGCGACGGGGCGCACCTCGCCCGACAGCGCGATTTCGCCGAATGCGACCGCATCGGTCGGTACCGGCCGTTCGGACAAAGCCGAGATCAGCGCGGCGGCGACCGCCAGATCGGCGGCGGGATCGGACACGCGATAGCCGCCCGCGATGTTCAGATAGACTTCGCTCGTTGAAAAGCTGAGGCCGCAGCGCGCCTCCAGCACCGCCAGAATCATCGCGAGCCGCCCCGAATCCCATCCGACCACCGCGCGGCGCGGCGTCGCTCCGCTCGCCAGCCGGACGACCAGCGCCTGTATTTCGACCAGCACCGGCCGCGTCCCCTCCAGCGCGGGGAAAACGACCGTGCCGCTGACATCCTCATCGCGCGAGGTGAGGAACAGGCTGGACGGGTTCGCCACTTCGGTGAGCCCCTCGCCCGCCATGGCGAATACGCCGATTTCGTCGGTACCGCCGAACCGGTTCTTCACCGCGCGCAGGATGCGATATTGATGGCTGCGCTCGCCCTCGAATGCTAGCACGGTATCGACCATATGTTCAAGCACGCGCGGGCCCGCAATCGTCCCGTCCTTCGTCACATGGCCGACCAGCACCAGCGCGGTGCCGCGCTCCTTGGCAAAGCGGATCAGTTCCTGCGCCGATGCGCGCACCTGACTGACCGTGCCGGGCGCGCCCTCGATCAGGTCCGAATGCATTGTCTGGATCGAATCGATAACCAGCAAAGCAGGCGGGTTAGCGGTGCCGATCGTCGTCAGAATGTCGCGAACGCTGGTCGCCGCGGCAAGCTGAACCGGCGCCTTTCCCAGCCCGAGGCGGCGCGCGCGCAGCCGTACCTGATCCGATGCCTCCTCGCCCGAAACATAGGCGACCGATTTCCCGGCAAGCGCCAGCTTCGCCGCCGCCTGAAGCAGCAGCGTCGATTTGCCGATTCCCGGATCGCCGCCGATCAGCGTCGCCGATCCTTCGACAAAGCCGCCGCCCAGCGCGCCGTCGAGTTCGGCAATGCCCGTCGCCATACGCTCGGGCAGCGCGACATCGGCGTCGAGCCCCGAAAGGTCGATCGCGCGCCCGCCCGATTGCAGATTATGTTTTGCCTGAAACGGCGTAACGATCGCGCCCGCATCCTCGACCAGCGTGTTCCATTCGCCGCAATCGGCGCACTGGCCCTGCCATTTCGATGCGACCGAACCGCATTGCTGGCAGACATATCGTTTTTGGGGCTTTGCCATGCCGCGCGGCTTAGCGCAGGCGGAACGAAAAGGGAATATCAGGCCGCGCTAAGTTCGCTGCCGCGCTTCAATACCTTATCGCCATCCTCCTGTTCGATGACATAAGCGGGATTGTCTTCGGTGCCGTTTTTGACGATTCTGGAACCCTTGAACGTCCGCTGGACGCGGCGTTCGAAGCGTTCCTCGACCTTACCCGTGCCTTCGCCATTGCCCCAGTTCCATTTGACCTTCTGGCCTTCGCGAAATTTGTTCGACATTGCCCGTCTCCATCAAAGTGCGTGAACAAACCCCGGCGGGAAATGCTTCGTTCCGATGGCCTTCCGACAAAACAGGGGCTAAAGGCTCGCACGATGCAGCCGAACGATCTTCGCGTGGCGCTGTTCAGCGGGAACTATAACTATACCCGCGACGGCGCGAATCAGGCACTCAACTCGCTCGCCGGCCACCTGCTCGCGCGCGGGGTGAGGTTGCGCGTCTATTCGCCGACGGTCGAGAATCCGGCGTTCGAACCGACCGGCGATCTGATCGGCGTCCCCGCTTTGTCACTGCCCGGCGGGCGCAGCGAATATAAGATGGCGATCGGCCTGCCGCGCCGGATCAGGGAAGATCTCGCCGAGTTCGCACCCAATATCGTGCATGTATCCGCGCCCGAAATTCTCGGCCATCGCGCGCTCAGCTGGGCAAGGAAGCACGGGATCGCTTCGGTCGCTTCGCTTCATACCCGGTTCGAAACCTATCCGCGCTATTATCATCTCACCGCGCTGGAACCGCTCGCCATCCGCCTGTCGCGCCGATTCTATGATCGCGCCGATCAGGTGCTGGTGCCGGGCCAGTCGATCGCCGATATCGTCGCCGGATGGGGCGTGAAAACGCCCATCGCCATCTGGTCGCGCGGGGTCAATCACGACCGCTTCAATCCGGCGCGTCGTTCGCTCGAATGGCGGCGCGCGCTGGGGATCGGCGATGGCGAGGTTGCGGTGGGCTTTCTGGGCCGACTGGTGCTCGAAAAGGGGCTCGACATCTTCGCCGACGTGATCGCGGCGCTAAAGACACGCGGTACGCCGCACAAAGTGCTGGTGATCGGCGAAGGCCCGGCGCGCGACTGGTTCGCCGAACGCGTTCCCGAAGCGGTGTTCGCCGGGTTTCAGACCGGCGAGGATCTGGGCCGCGCGGTTGCTTCCATGGATATTTTCTTCAATCCCTCGGTCACCGAAACCTTCGGCAATGTGACGCTGGAGGCGATGGCGGCGGGAGTGCCGGTGGTCGCGGCGCGCGCCACCGGGGCGATGGATCTGGTGCGCGACGGGGTGACCGGCTTTCTGGTCGAACCGCGCAATGTCGCTGCTTATGCCGAACGCATCGGCGAGCTGGTCGACAATCCCGCGCTGCGCCGCGCGGCCGGGGGCGCCGGCCACGCCGTTGCGCAGGGGTTCGAATGGGAGCGGATCAACGAGACCGTGCTGCACCATTATCTGCAGCTGGCGCGCTGAACCGCACCCGTTACACCGGTTGCCAGGGATAATCGAGCGGCGCTTCGCGATGCGCGAAACGGTCGATATGGCTGGCCAGCACGCCCTTCAGCGCGTCGAGATGCGCTTCGCTGCTGGCATCGATCCGGACGATCAGCGCATCCGCCTCGGCATCGAAGGTGGCGAGACCGTCAGCGCTCCATTCGGCACCGCGCGCATCTTTGGGAAAGACGACCGTGCCATGGTCGGGGGTGAATTCGACTTTCAGATTATGCGACCAATGTTTGCACAGCTGCTGAAGATAGCGGCTGGCATGGTCGGTGGGGACGCGGGCAATCGCGCTGTTCATAAGCATTTCCTTTTCTTCACACAAAGGCGGAGGCGCGATACCGTGCCGCCGCCGTAACAGGTCGAGCCGGGTCACAGCCGTTCGATCTTGCGCGCCGCCTCGTCGATGATCTCCGCGACATCGTGCAGCGTTTCGTCGGCCACATCGGCGGAGAGCCGCTGTTGCAGAACGGTGCGCAAATTGCCCATCGCCCGGCGCACCGGCCCGCCATCGGTTCTGGCAAGCACGCTGGCGATCGCGCGCAGCCGTTCCATCAGCGCCGCGACCTGTTCTTCCTGCTCTTTGAGATGCGCCGCGCCGGCATCGGTAAGGCCATAGATTTTCTTCGCGCCTTCGCTTTCCTGCTCGGCGATCAGGTCCATCTCGGCGAGCAGGGTGATGGTCGGATAGACGACCCCCGGACTGGGGGCATAGGCGCCGCCGGTCCGTTCCTCGATCTCCCGGATCACATCATAGCCATGGCGCGGCTGTTCGGCGATCAGCGCGAGCACGACAAGGCGAAGCTCGCCGCTGTCGAACATCCGCTTACCGCGTCCGCCGCGCCCCATGCCGCGACCATGGCCGGGGCCGTGCCCCATGCCGCGACGGCCCATGCCGCCGCGCCCCATGCCATCATGTCCCATGCCCTCATGCCCATGGCCGAAGCCACCGGTCCAGCTGTCATATCCGCGCCCAAAACGCATTTTCATTCTTTCCGAATCTGTTTTCGATGGCTCTAAGATATATCTTAGAAGCGATCGCACAATCCCCGGCTGCAAATTTTTTCGTTCCCCCCTATCTTGGCGCGCGATGGCAGATCTTTTTGGCGGCACCGAACCGCAGGAAATCAGGGAAACCGTGCGGGAAGACGCACCGCTCGCCGACCGGCTGCGCCCGCGTACGCTGGACGAGGTGGTCGGGCAGGAACATCTGACCGGGCCGGACGGCGCGATCGGTCGGATGGTCGCGGCGGGCAAATTGTCCTCGATCATCCTGTGGGGGCCGCCGGGTACGGGCAAAACGACGATTGCGCGGCTGCTCGCCGATGCGGTGGGGCTGCGCTTCGCGTCGATCTCGGCAGTATTTTCGGGCGTGGCTGACCTCAAGCGCGTCTTTGCCGAAGCGCGCGATCATGCGAAGCTGGGCAAACGCACGCTGATGTTCGTGGATGAAATCCACCGCTTCAACCGGGCGCAGCAGGATGGTTTCCTCCCCTATGTCGAGGACGGCACGGTCACGCTCGTCGGGGCGACGACCGAAAACCCTTCCTTCGAACTCAATGCTGCGCTGCTCTCGCGCGCGCAGGTCCTGATCCTGCACCGGCTCGACGCTGCTGCGCTCGACACGCTGCTGAAACGCGGCGAGGCAATCGAGGAGCGCCCCCTGCCCCTCGATGAAGACGCGCGCGCCGCACTGGTCGCCAGCGCCGATGGCGACGGGCGCTTCCTGCTCAATCAGGCGGAGACGCTGTTTTCGGTGAACCTCGACGCGCCGCTTGATCCCGCGGGGCTGTCGGCGCTGCTTCAGCGGCGCATGGCGGTGTATGACAAGGATCGCGAAGGCCATTACAACCTGATCAGCGCGCTCCACAAGAGCCTGCGCGGATCGGACCCGCAGGCGGCGCTTTACTATCTCGCGCGGATGCTGGTGGCGGGCGAGGAGCCGCTTTATGTGCTGCGCCGGATCGTGCGCTTTGCGAGCGAGGATATCGGCCTTGCCGATCCCAACGCGCTGGTCCAGTGCCTCGCCGCCAAGGAGGCGTATGACTTTCTCGGCTCCCCCGAGGGCGAACTCGCGATCGTGCAGGCGTGCCTGTATTGCGCCACTGCGCCCAAATCGAATGCAGCCTATAAGGCGCAGAAAGCGGCATGGCGCTCGGCCAAGGCTACCGGATCGCTGATGCCGCCGCCCAATATCCTGAACGCGCCGACCAAGCTGATGAAGGATATCGGCTATGGCAAGAATTACGCGTATGACCATGACCGTGAGGAAGGGTTTTCGGGCGCGAATTACTGGCCAGAGGAAATGGCGCCCGAAACCTATTACGCACCAACGCCGCGCGGTTTCGAAAAGCGCATCGCGGAGCGGCTTGCCTATTGGGACGAATTGCGCGCCCGAGCCGCTCAGGAGTGAGCGCAGCCCCGACACATTTCACTCGCTTCGCCGCGATCGACTGGTCGGGCGCGAAGGGCAGCAGTCATCGCGGCATCGCGCTGGCGCTGTGCGAAGCGGGCGATGCAGCGCCACGCCTCATCCACCCGCCGGGCCGGGCATGGTCGCGCACCGGGATTCTGGAATGGCTGCGCGAAGAAGCCGAGCGCCCGACGCTGATTGGCTTCGATTTCTCCTTCGCGCCCCCGCATATCGAGCGCGGCGCCTATCTCCCCGGTGAGGCGGCCCCCGATACCGCGCGGCGCTTCTGGGGCTATGTCGACGCCGACAGCCCCGATGCCGACCTCGGCGCTGCGTCCTTTCTGGAGCGGCGGCGGGGGCGCCATTTCTATCTCGGCGCGGCCGACGGGGTGAAAGCGCGCTTCATGCATTTCCGCCGGTGCGAGGCGCATTTCAACGCGAACGGCGGCGGCAAGCCCTCGACCGTGTACGACGCCATCGGGGCGGCGCAGGTGGCGAAGGCGAGCTTTGCCGGCATGCGGCTGCTCCACCATCTGGGCGATGCGGTTCCGGTGTGGCCGTTCGATCCGGTGCCGGAGCGCGGCGCGGCCATTGTCGAAATCTACACCGCTATCGCCGCACGCGCGGCTGGCCTGCGCAAGGGATTGAGCAAGTTTCGCGACGGTCCGGCGCTCGATACGGCGCTCACCGCATTGGGATCGCGCCCGCACGATCCGCTCGCGCATTATAGCGACCATGCGACCGACGCGATCCTTGCCGCGGCATGGCTGCGCCGCAACGCGGCGCGCGCCGACCTCTGGGCGCCCGCACCGCTGAGCGAGGACATCGCCACCCGCGAAGGCTGGACCTTCGGCGTCGTCTGATCCGGCGGCAACGCAGCACGTTCTATCGCATCGCAGCGCCGCGCGGGAACGCCTCCCCGCCGCACGGGTTGATGCGCAAAACACCAGCCTGTTCGGAAAAAATCTTGCAAAAACCAGTATCTGGCGTCGCTCCCGCGGAGCGCGAACGCGCCTATCGTCACAAGGTGTTCCAGCCCGCGACACTTCGCACCACCAGCGGGGAATATCGCTGCCATCTGCTCAATCTGTCGCACACGGGCATGTGCGTGCATTGCGATGCCGATCTGCCCGACGATACCCGGATCGTGGTGATATGCGACGGCCATATGCTCGCCGCGCGCATCCGCTGGCGCGAGGCGGGAAAATATGGCGCGCAATTTGTCCAGCCGCTCGGCCCGACAACGCTCAACCGGCTGATCCCGGCATCGGTGGCGGCATAAGGTTCGGACGAAAAGCTGGTGCCGGTTGCAGGATTCGAACCCGCGACCTTCGGTTTACAAAACCGCTGCTCTACCAACTGAGCTAAACCGGCGAACGGCGATTTCCCTAGGGTTGCCGGGTGTGGCCGTCAACCGGGAACAAGCAGCCGTCCTGTGCAGCGATTGTTTTAAAGGGCGGCATAGCGGATTACAGGCGCGCCGCATCGCCGATCGACAAATTGCCCATCCGATCAGGCGCGACCTGCGACAATATAGCCGTCCGGCCCTGCCCTTCGCGGCCTTCCTCCTGGCGCTGCGTCAGAAGAATAAGCACGCTTTCGTTGTAACCGAACTGACTATCTGTTCTACTATGCTCCAGCGTATCTTTTCCGCGGGGCCGCCCTGCCATCCCGGCAGACCTACGATCCGTCCGCATACCGCTTTCGTTTCGGCCCCAACATAAGAGGGAGCCTATGACCACTGAGACCAAGCCGCGCGTCTTCGCGCCTGACGATCGTCAGGATTATGGTGACGACCCGACCGCCGTCCGTCAGTCGGGCAAATATACGACCGAATATGTTCGCGGGTTCGTCGAGAAATGGGACGAGCTGATCGATTGGGAACAGCGCGCCAAAAGCGAGGGGCGTTTCTTCATCGACGTGTTGAAGGCGCGCGGGAAAACCAGCGTGCTCGACGTGGCGACCGGCACCGGATTTCATTCGGTACAGCTCTTAAAGGCCGGATTCGACGTTTTTTCTGCCGACGGCTCCGCCGAAATGCTGGCAAAGGCATTTAAGAACGGGGTCGATAATGACGTCGTCCTTAAAACCGTTCATGCCGACTGGCGCTGGCTCAACCGCGATGTCCATGGCAAATTCGATGCGGTCATCTGCCTCGGCAACAGCTTCACCCATTTGTTCGATGAGGCCGATCGCCGCCGCGCGCTCGCCGAATTTTATGCCGCGCTCAAACATGACGGCATCCTGATTATCGACCAGCGCAATTACGACACCATTCTCGACGATGGTTTTTCGACGAAGCACAAATATTATTATTGCGGGGACAAGGTCAGCGCAGAGCCGGTCCATGTCGACGACGGACTCGCCCGCTTCGAATATACCTTTCCCGACGGGTCGAAGCATAACCTCAACATGTTCCCGCTGCGCAAGGATTATACGCGCGGGCTGCTGCGTGAGGCGGGCTTTCAGCAGATCCACAGCTATGGAGATTTCCTTGAAGAAGGCGAGGAAGCAAATCCCGATTTCTTCATTCATGTAGCGGAGAAGAGCTATGGCGACGAAGACTGATCAGGGCGTCGCGACGGCGCGCGATTATTATGACAGCGATGAGGCCGACAATTTCTACAACACCATATGGGGTGGTGAGGATATTCATGTCGGCATCTACGAAAATACCAGCGATATCCGCACGGCCAGCCGGACGACGGTCGACCGCATGGCGCAGTTACTCGGCGATGTGAACGGCAAATCGCTGCTCGATATCGGGTCGGGCTATGGCGGTGCGGCGCGGGTGATGGCGTCACAGCATGGCGCGCATGTCACCTGCCTCAACGTCGCAATCGTCGAGAATGACCGCAACCGGGAGATGACGCGGGCAGCCGGGCTTTCGGATCGTATCGAGGTGGTGGACGGATCGTTCGACGATCTGCCGTTCGGTGATGAACGGTTCGATGCAGCATGGAGCCAGGATGCGATCCTGCACGCGCCCGACCGGGTCGCGGTGCTGGAGGAAGTGGCGCGCGTGCTTCGCCCGGGCGGGCATTTCATCTTCACTGATCCGATGCAGGCCGACGACCTGACCGATGAAGGCGATTTGCAGCCGATTTACGACCGCATTCACCTGCCCAATCTCGCCTCGTTCGGCTTTTATCGGCGTGAGCTTGCGCGGCTGGGCTTCGAAGAGGTCGAAATTGAGGATCGCTCGATCGAACTGCGCAACCATTATGCGCGAGTCGCCGAGGAACTGGATGCCCGGCGCGGCGATGTCGATGCCGGCGATGCCTGGGTGAACCGGATGCTCGAAGGGCTGAGCCATTGGGTGAAGGGTGCCGATGCCGGCAAGCTCACCTGGGGTATCCTGCATTTCCGCAAAAAGGGCTGAACCGCCCAAACGCACAGCGTCTGTGATAGAGCCCCGCCCCCCGACCGATCATGGGGTGGCGGGGCTTTGTCATATAAAAATCAAATACCCACTGGTGAACACGGACCCCATATGCAAATAAAGCAGCGACCGACGGTCAGGCAATGACCGCGCAGCATTGCAGGAGAGACGGTGATCCTTGTTCCGCGCATGATGGGCCATAACCGCCACGCCGCTTGTCGATGGGCGCCGCGCGGCGCATGACCTGCACGATGGAAGCCGAGGATCGCCGCACCCTCTCCCCCGCTATGCTCGGTCCGCTGGGTTTCGGATCGGCGCCGATCGGCAATCTGTATCAGGCAATGCCGGATGACGAAGCAACCGCCACGGTCGAGGCGGCGTGGCAGCACGGTCTGCGCTATTTCGACACCGCGCCGCATTATGGCTTCGGCCTGAGCGAAAAGCGACTGGGCGAGACACTGGCGCGGATCGACCCCGGACAGCAGGCGATTGTATCGACAAAGGTCGGGCGCCTGCTCGCGCCCGTGCCCGATGCCGATCTGTCCCGGCCGCGTCAGGGCTTTGTCTCGCCCGAACCGGTCGAGAGCTGCTTCGATTACAGCTATGATGGCGTGATGCGCTCCTGGGAAGCGAGCCGGGAGCGGCTGCGGCGCGAGCGGATCGATATTCTCTACGCGCATGATCTGGGCGAAATGACGCATGGCGAGGACCATGCCGAACGGCTCGCCGAATTTCTCGACGGCGGCTATCGCGCGATGCGCGAGCTGCGCGATTCGGGCGCGGTCGATGCGATCGGGCTTGGCGTCAACGAAACCGCGATATGCGAAACTGTGCTCGGCCATGCCGATCTCGACCTGATCCTGCTTGCCGGGCGCTATACGCTGCTGGAACAGGACGCGCTGGACGGTTTCCTGCCGCTATGTGCGGCACGCAATGTGTGCATCGTGCTGGGCGGACCGTTCAATTCGGGCATTCTCGCAACCGGCGCGAAGGGCGGCGACCTCCATTATAACTATGCCCCCGCACCGCCGGACATCGTGGCGCGCGTCGCGGCGATCGAGGCGGTGTGCGAAGCGCATGGCGTTCCTCTCCCCGCCGCCGCGCTGCAATTCCCGCTCGCCCATGCGCAGATCGCGAGCGTCATTCCCGGCACGCGCACGCCCGGTCAGATTTGTTCGGCGACCGATCTGCTCGCTGTTCCCATCCCCCCCGATTTCTGGCGCGAGCTGGCCGACAGGCAGCTGATCCGGACCGACGCGCCGCTCCCCCAAAACAATTAAGAGGAATATTTCGATGGCAGGCCGCCTTCAGGGCAAAACAGCGATCATCACCGCCGCGGCACAGGGTATCGGCCGTGCCAGCGCCGAATTGTTCGTGCGCGAGGGGGCGCAGGTCCATGCCGTCGATATCAACGGCGATGCGCTTTCGGCGATGCAGGGATGCGAAACGCACCAGCTCGACCTGATGGACGGAGCGGCGATCGCTGCGCTGGCGGAAAAGATCGGCGCGGTCGATATTCTGTTCAACTGTGCCGGGTTCGTCCATGCCGGAACGATCCTCGATTGCGACGAGGATGCGTATGACTTCTCGTTCGATCTCAACGTCAAATCCGCCTATCGCATGATCCGGGCGTTTCTCCCCGGCATGATCGCGAAGGGCGGCGGGTCGATCGTCAACATGTCGTCGGTCGCAAGTTCGGTGATCGCGGTGCCCAACCGCTTCGTCTATGGCGCGTCCAAAGCGGCGGTGATCGGGCTGACCAAGGCAGTGGCCGCGGATTTCGTCCAGCACGGCGTGCGCTGCAACGCGATCTGCCCCGGCACGGTGCAGTCGCCCTCGCTCGACGAACGCATGGCAGCGACCGGCGACCCCGAAAAGGCCCGCGCCGATTTCGTCGCGCGCCAGCCGATGGGCCGGCTCGGCCGCGCCGGGGAAATCGCCGAACTGGCGCTGTATCTGGCGAGCGACCTGTCGGCCTATACGACCGGCACCGCCAATGTGATCGATGGCGGATGGGCGAACACATGACCCGGAGAATTTGTCTTGCGCTCGATCTGGTCGATGATGCCGATCTGATCGCCGAGTACGAACGCTGGCACCAGGTCGGCAATACGCCGCCCGAAATACTTGCCTCGATCCGCGACGCGGGGATCGAGAATATGGAGATTTTCCGGCTCGCCGACCGCATGGTTATGGTCATGGACGTGACCGAAGATTTCGACGCCGCGGCCAAGGCGAAAGCGGACGAAGAAAATCCGCATGTGATTGCGTGGGAGAAGCGGATGCAGCAGTTTCAGCGCGCGCTGCCCGGCGCGCCCCGGATCGCATGGACCGAAATGGAGCGCATCTTTCACCTGATCGATCATCCCGGATCCTGACAAAGGCAAGCCATATCATATCTTCGCACGCAAATATGCGGCGTCCGACATCAGGAGAGTTGACCGAATGACACCCTATGAGGAGCCGGCCCCATCCGCCCCGGCGCATGGCGCGTTCATCACGCCGGGATATAAGGCGGGGTTCGCATTGGTCGTCAGCCTGTTCTTCCTCTGGGCGATCGCCAATAATTTCAACGACATCCTCATCCGCCAGTTTCAAAAGGCGCTCGACCTCAACCGCGCTGAGGCGGGGCTGATCCAGTTCATTTTCTATATCGGCTATTTCACCATGGCGTTGCCCGCAGGCATGGTGATGCGGCGTTTCGGCTATCGCGCCGGAATATTGACGGGGCTGGGGCTTTATGCAGTCGGCGCGCTGCTTTTCTATCCGGCGGCGGAGATTCGCGTGTACGCGGCGTTTCTGGGCGCACTGTTCGTGCTGGCGGCGGGCGCTGCGTTTCTGGAGACGGCGGCCAATCCCTATATCGTCGCCTTCGGCAATCCCTCGCGCGCCGAACAGCGGCTCAATCTGGCGCAGGCGTTCAACGGCTTTGGCGGCTTTCTCGCACCCATCATCGGCGGTATCTTCATCTTTTCGGGCATCGAACATAGCAAGGCGGATATCGCCGCGATGGCCGCCGCGCAGCAGACCGCCTATCGCGCGGCGGAGGCGCAGATGGTGCAGGGGCCGTATCTGGTACTCGCCGCAGTCGTGGTGCTGATCGCCATCGCCGTCGCGATGGTTCGCCTGCCCCGGATCGATCCGCCCGCAGCAACGGGGGCGAAGCGGGAATCGCTGTTCTCGGTGCTGCGCGAACCAGAGCTGCTCGGCGCGGTAATCGCGCAATTCTTCTATATCGGCGCGCAGGTGGGCGTGTGGAGCTTCTTCATCGATTTCGTGAAGGAAGTGACACCGACGACTCCCGAACGCACTGCTGCTTTTCTGCTGTCGTTCAGCCTCGCTTTGTTCATGGCGGGCCGGTTCATCGGCGCCGCGCTGATGCATAAAATCGCGGCGACCCGGCTGTTGCTGATCTTCGCGCTCGCGGGGATCGCCCTGGCAGTGATCGCTGCGTTGACCGGAGGATGGATCGCGGTGGGTGCGCTGACGCTCAGCAGCTTCTTCATGTCGATCATGTTCCCGACCATCTTCTCGCTGGGACTGAAAGGGCTCGGAGAGCGGGCGATGCTCGGTGCACCGCTGATCGTCATGGCGATTATCGGCGGGGCGGTGTTCCCGCCGCTGATGGGGCTCATCTCCCAATGGGAGGGCGCGCTCCAGCCGGTGATGCTGATGCCGGGCGCGTGCTTCGCGATCGTGGCGATCTATGCGATGCGGGCGCATAAAGCGGGGATCGATGCGGCCGGCTCCGCCCCGGTTCCGACCATCCACTAACACCACCCGGATTGATCCGGACCATGCCTCGATCGTCATTGCGAGCCCCGAAGGGGCGCGACAATCCAGAAGCGGCGTGCGTGTCGCCGGATCGCTTATTGCAACAACCGATAACGACAGGGGTGCCGGACTTGCTGCCCGGCACCTGCTGCCTGCTCAGCGGCTCCAGCCGACGAAGCTCTGCCCCTGTTCGCCCAGCTTCTCGATGCCGAGGCGCACCTTGTCGCCAGCCTTCAGATAGCGCGGTTCGGGCTTCTGCCCCATGCCGACACCGGGAGGCGTACCGGTGGTGATGATGTCGCCGGGTTCCAGCACCATGAATTCGCTGAGATAGCTGACGATCTTCGCTACCGAAAAGATCATCGTGCGGGTGTTACCGTCCTGTACCCGCTCGCCATTCACTTCCAGCCACATGCCCAGATTCTGCGGATCACCAACCTCGTCCGCCGTCACCAGCCAGGGACCGACCGGTCCGAAGGTCGGGCATCCCTTCCCCTTGTCCCAGGTGCCGCCGCGCGACAGCTGATAATCGCGTTCCGACACGTCGTTGATGACGCAATAACCCGCCACATGCGAAAGCGCGTCGGCTTCCTCGACATAGCTTGCCCGGCTGCCGATCACGACGCCCAGTTCGACCTCCCAGTCGGTCTTTACCGATCCGCGCGGAATGGTGACCGGATCGTTCGGGCCGGTCAGGCACGATACCGCCTTGGTAAACATCACGGGTTCTTCGGGGATCGGCAGGTTCGATTCCGCCGCATGATCGGCATAGTTGAGGCCGATGGCGATAAACTGCCGCGTGCCGGTAAACGGCACGCCGTAACGCGGATCGCCTTCGACCAGCGGCAGCGTCGCCGGATCGATCGCCGCCAGCTTCTTCAGCCCGTCCGGCGAAAGCGAATCTGCGGTAAGGTCGCCGATCGCTCCGGAGAGATCGCGTATCGCGCCTGTCGCATCGATCAGTCCGGGCTTTTCAGCACCCACGGCGCCATAGCGGCATAATTTCATTCGAGACGTTCCTTTCGTGACACTGTCTTATCGCGCGTCGAGCGCCTGCCCGATAGCAGCTTCGGCAATCGGTGCCATGATCGCATAGCCCGCGCGAAGCGGGTGAATCCCGTCGATCGTCAGATCGCGCTTCATCAGTCCCTTATCATCGACCAGCGCCGAATAATAATCGGCATAAGCATAGCCGCGCCCGGCGCAAAAGCCCTTCAGCCAGTCGTTGAGCGCGCGCAGTTCGGCGGGATCGCGTTCGCTCAGCACATCCTTTGCCTGCTCGGTATAATTATTGACCGGAAGCAGCGACCCGAACACCACCGCAATGCCATGCCGGTCGGCCATATCCGCCATCGCGGTATAATTCTGCTCAATGGTCTCCACGGTTTCGCGCTGCAAAAATCCCTGCACATCGTTCACCCCGGCGAGGATCACGACGACCCTGGGATGCAGGGCAACGACATCCTGCTGAAAACGTAGCACCATCTGCGCCGTGACCTGACTGCCGATCCCACGGTTGATATAGGATTTGTCGGGAAAGCTGCGCTTCAGGTCCCAGCGGTCGGTGATCGAATCGCCCAGAAAGACGACGCGCTTCTCACCGGAACGCGGCGGTTCGAGCGCAGCGTTGGCGGGGGCATAGAGGTAACGTTCGCCGAAATCCTGCATCAGGCTGGGCACCAGCTTCTCACGAAATGGCCCAAGCCAGGGCCCCCAGTCCCTTTCCTTCACCTCGCGGCGCGGTGGTGAGTTCCGGAAGACCTGCTCGGCGGCGCGATCGGCCGCAACAGCATCCGCGAAGGGGGCGTGGAATAGCGATGCTAGCGCTATCGCACCGATGATAGCTGTGCCCCGATTCGGGATCATGATCCTCTCTTTTCTCCAGACACTCTCGCGATTTGGTCGAATTTTCGGGCAAAATCATCGCGTTTCGGTTGCGTTACCATTCACCGCTGGTGAGCGCAATTTTCAGATATGAATTAGCTGATAAATAATCTAAGAGCGGTTCGATCGGGGCGATTGCGCCGATTGACAATGAGACGATGCAGCACCGTCCCGAAGGATCTGCACGCACCACAGGGAGAGAGAAATTGACCCACGCCACCGCGCGCACTCGCCGCGCATCCGCATATTTCACAGCGACTGCATCGCTCGCCGCGCTGCTCGTTACCGGCTGGTCGAACGCTGCGTTCGCACAGGACAGCACGCAGGCCGCCGATAGCGGCAGCACAGCCCCCAGCGGCGACGACACCGCAGCGCCGGTTCAGGGCACAAGCGATCAGCCGGTTTCGGATATCGTCGTCACCGGCGTTCGCGCCAGCCTTCAGTCCGCGCAAAGCATCAAGCGCAATGCGGGCCAGATCGTCGATTCGGTCGTTGCCGAGGATATCGGCAAGCTGCCCGACCGGAACGTTGCCGAAGCGCTGCAGCGCATTACCGGCGTTCAGATTCAGCGCAGCTATGGCGAGGGCAGCTCGATCGCCATTCGCGGGCTGAGCCAGGTTCGTACCGAGATTAACGGCCGCGACGTTTTCACCGCCAATGGCGGACGCTCGCTCAGCCTTGAGGATGTTCCTTCCGAACTGCTCGCCGGGATCGATGTCTATAAGAATCCGTCGGCTGAGCTGATCGAGGGCGGCATTGGCGGCCTCGTCAACCTCCGCACGCGCAAACCGTTCGATTTCGACGGCTTCAAGCTGTCGGCGAGCGCTGGCGTCAATTATTACGATCTGTACGGGAAGAGCAAACCGCAGGCGAACCTGCTGGTTTCCAATCGCTGGGACACCGGGATCGGCGAAATCGGCATTCTTGCCGATGTGGCGTTTCAGAAGACCGCATTCCGTCAGGACCAGATTTCAAGCGAGCCGTTTTTCCGCCTTTTGCCATCGGATGCCGAAGACGCCGCAGTGCTCGCCGGGCTGGGCCGCACGGGACAGGAAACCTATCTCGCCCATGGCACCGGCATCGGCCAGTATCTCGGCGATCGCCGCCGTCTTGGCGTCGATGTCGCGGTGCAGTGGCGCCCGACCGATACGCTGCAATTCACCGGCGAATATATCCGTTCGGACTATAAGTTCCAATATGGCGACTATAGCTTCTTCGCCTATACCGGCGATGCGGACATCACGCCGGATTATACGCAGCCCTTCACCTTCGACGATGCCGGCAATTTCCGTTCAGGCACGTTCGTCAACGTTCCGATCAACGCGAATACCAGCCTGGAACGGCGCAAATCGGTCACCAATGACTATTCGCTGCACGGCGTGTGGAACCCGACCTCCGATCTGGAGGTAAGCGGTGACTTCCAATACATTCGCGCGAACACCGACGGGCAGCGTTCGATCGTGATCCTGTCCTCGACCGCCGAACGGTTCCGCACGTCGGTCGGCAACGGCGTCCCCACCATGTTCATTTATGGCGACGACGATCCGACCAACGGCGACGGCTCGACCACGAATTTCGATAATTATCGCAGCGGCGGCGGCTATCTCGATCATATCGAGCATTCGGTCGGCACCGAATATGCCGGGCGCTTCGATGTGAAATACCAGCTGCACGGTGGATTCCTGCGCGCGCTGGAGGGCGGGCTTCGCTATACGGATCGCTCGGCGATCACCGATAGCAGCACCTATGCCTATTACGGCATTTCCACGCCGCTGCCCGACTCGCTGCTGGAGGTACGCCCGTTCCGCGGCGAGCTGTATCGCGGATATCAGGACGTTCCGGTCGGGGCGGTGTTCTTCAACCGCAACACCGTGCTCGATTACGATGCGACGCGCGAAGCACTCGCGCCCTATGTCGCGGACAGCCAGCGTCAGGCGCTGCTCGACGGCGTCGGCTATGTGCCGAGCGACCGCAACACGCAGGGCGAGAACACTTATACCGCCTACGGACTGGTCCGTTTCGGCAGCGATGATTTCGCGGTGCCGTTCGACGGCAATCTGGGCGTTCGTGTCGTAAAGACCAAGGTCAACACCAGCGGCTTCCAGGTCCGCACGCCGCAGGTGCAGGTCGGCACCGATAATGAGGGCAATCCGCTCTATGGCAATGGCGACGTCGTCTATCAGCCGATCAGCGTCGATTCCGACTATACCAAGGCGCTGCCCAGCCTGAACCTGACCTTCCACCTCACCCGCGAATTGCAGCTGCGTCTCGCGGCTTCGGAAGCCCTTTCGCGGCCGAGCTTCACGCAGCTTAACCCGAACATCAACATCGTCGAATATAATCCGACCGGCCAGCGCCGGGAGGCGTCTTCGGGCAATCCCAGTCTGCGGCCGCTGACCGCGAAGCAGCTTGATGCCAGCCTTGAATATTATTTCGCCAGCACCGGCATGGTCTATGGCGCAGCCTTTTACAAAAAGGTCGATGGCTTCATCGCCAATGTCGTCGATCAGGAAACCTACACGTTCGGCGACAACAGCTATGTCTACAATGTGTCGCGCCCGGTGAACGGCGATAACGGCACGATCAAGGGCTTCGAAGTCGGTGGAAACACGTTCTTCGACTTCCTGCCGGGTATCTGGTCGGGCTTCGGGGTGCAGGCCAATTTCACCTATGTCGACAGCAAGGCACCCAGCCCGGATGCCGAGGATAATGAGGGCAATCCGATCCTCGTGCCGCTCGAGCAATTGTCGAAATACAGCTATAACCTTGTCGGTATCTATGATCGCGGGGCAATATCGGCGCGCGTCGCCTATAACTGGCGCAGCAAATATGTCGTGACGACGCGGGGCAACGGTTCGGGCAATCTGCCGATCTTCAACGCGCCGCGTGGTCAGCTCGATGCCTCGATCACCTACACCGTGAACCCCAATTTCGCGATCACGGTCGACGGCATCAACCTCACGGATACCGAAAACCGGACCTATTACGGCATCGAAAGCCGCCCGCAATCGTCGGTTCTAAACGATCGCCGGGTGAGCCTCACCGCACGCATCACCTACTGATCGCGGACACCATAATCCTCTCCCCTCTGGGTCGGAGCCTTCGGGCTCCGGCCCTTTTTTTGCGGAGAAACACCGACTACAAAAAAGGGTGCCGGTCTTACGACCGACACCCCTTTTGCTGGCTAATACCGACCTGCGTTGATGTGGACCCATCCGCGTATTGCGATCCTCGCCACCAGTCGTCACCCCAGCGAAAGCCGGGGTCTCCGGGGCTTGGGGAGAACGGAGCAGTATACGTGCAGCAGATGCCAGCTTATGCTGGCATGACGGCTGGGGGATGAGTCGCCATCCCTGCAGATTGGTATAACCAGCGGCCACGCTCCGCAGCAAAGCGCGGCCGCTCTTGCCTTTATCGCGGACGGCGAACCGTCATCTCGCTGCCGCTATAGGTCGCGGTCGCATCCGCCTTTCCGTCCAGATCGAGCGCGCGGCCCGGCGTGATCCACCGGATGCGGATCGCGCGGGAAGCGAGCATATTCTCATATCCCTTGCCCTCACGCGCGCCCAGCGTCACCGTGCCGCTGGCATCGTCATAGCGGATCGGGATGCGGCTATATTCGCCGGTGCGATATCCTTCGCTCGTGCCGTCATCCTCATACAGCGCGAAGCTGCCGTCAGCGCCAGTATAGATGTTGAGCGTGATCGGCGCATCGGGCTTCTGATCGACATATTGCTGCACCGGTCCCATCGGCACGATCGATCCTGCACGAACGAAAAGCGGCATGCGTTCGAACGGCGCATCGACGGTGACGCTGCGTCCGCCGGTCACCCGCTCGCCGGTATAGAAATTGTACCAGCCGGTCGAACCGCCGGGCAGATAGACCGAACGGCTGCGCGCCTTATATTCGGTTACCGGCGCGACGAGGAAGCTGTCACCGAACAGATATTCGTCCGCAACATCGCGCGCCTGCTTGTCGTTCGGATAGTCCATGACGAGGCCGCGCATGATGCTGCCGTTATCGAACCAGGTATTCGCCGCCTGCGTATAGATATAGGGCATCAGGCGGTAGCGAAGCTCGTCATACCAGACCATCGACTTGCGCATGTCGGAACCGTCCGGCGAAATCTCGTAAATCTCGCGATACGGAAATTCGCCATGGCTGCGGAACAGCGGGCTGAACGCGCCGAACTGGAACCAGCGCAGGTTCAGCTCGCGCCATTCGTCGAGATCCGCCGGGTTGGGGTTCTTTGTCGAATAGCGATCTTCAAGCGCGAAGCCCCCAATATCGTGCGTCCAGTTGGGAATGCCCGACATGGAGAGGTTCACGCCCGCCGAAATCTGCGCGCGCAGATCGTACCAGCGGCTCGCCACGTCGCCCGACCACAAGGCCGCCCCTGCCCGCTGCAACCCGCCGAACCCCGACCGGGTCAGGATGAACGGGCGTACATCGGGCTTATATTTGCGCCAGCCGTCATACACGCCCTCGGCATGGATCAGCGGGAAGCTGTTAAAATATTCGGCTGCCGGACCCATCGCGTTCGGGCCCATCGTTTTGATGCGGTTTTCGATCGACAGGTTGGAATGGATGTCGGGCTCGGTCGCGTCCATCCACCAGGCATCGACGCCCAGCACCGCGAGCTTGTCCTTCATCTGTCGCCAATAGATTTTGCGCGCCTCGGGGGCGTAGGGATCATAGTCGGTGTTCAGATACCCTTTACCGACCCAGTCCTTGTTCCCCATCTCCAGATTGCCGTGATAGGTATATCCCTTGGCATCCAGTTCCTTGTAATTTTCGGTGGTCGGATAGAATTTGGGCCAGACCGAGATCATGAAGTGCGCGTGCAGATCGTGCACCTTGTCGATCATCCCCTTGGGATCGGGATAGCGGCTCTTGTCGAAATCATGGCTGCCCCAGGCATTTTCGGGCCAGTAGAACCAATCCTGCACGATGTTATCGAGCGGGATATCGCGCTTGCGATACTGCTCGACCACATCGACCAGTTCGTCCTGTGTGCTGTAACGCTGACGCGACTGCCAGAAGCCATAGGCCCATTTGGGCATCATCACGGCTTTACCGGTTAGCTTGCGATAGCCCGCAATAACATCGTCCATATCGGTGCCCGGAACGAACCAGTAATTCACGCCATGGCCGACATCGCTTGAGAACCAGACCGAATGACGGTCGGCATCGGCGAGCGGATCATTGTGGAAGAAAGCCATATATCCGGCATTGGGCTCCCATTCGATCCGCACCTTGACCGGTTTGCCCTTGGTCATCGGATATTCGAAATTGGCGTACCAGGGGTTCCAGTTCTGACGCCAGCGGTTGAGCACCTCCTTGCCGTCCATGAAGACCTTGAAATAGCTCGATCCATAGACGCGGAATTTGTGCATCCCGCTCTTGTCCGGGGTCAGTTCGCCGGTCCACACGACCTGCTGTTTTTCGACCGCATTTCCAGCAGTATTCTGGCCGCTATCGGCGGCAACCGTCTTCGCCTTTGCCGCTTCGGGCCAGTTCGCCTGATCCTTGATATATTGATAGTTGATCGTCTGCTCACGCCGCGTCACGGCCAGCTTGTCGCCCAGATAATATTTGGCGGTGAAGCCCGGCTTGCCATCGCTCGTGACCTTCAGCCCCTGCCCCACAAAGGAATATTCCTTCGGGTTGCCGAAGCGGGTGATCGATTCATTATCCCACAGCAGCCCGTAATTGCGCGTCGACACCAGAAACGGGATCGCAATGTCCATATTATGCTGGGCGAGTTCGACATCCTCGCCATTATAGTTCATCTGGCTATTCTGATGCTGGCCAAGGCCATACAGCCCTTCATCGCTGCCGCGATTGAACTGCTGCGACACTGCGACGAACGGTTTTCCATCGATGGTTTCCGGCCGGAAACCGGGCTGACCGCTCTGATCGAGCAGCACGTTGCCGCTCGCGTCGAGAAAGCGAACCTGACCGGTGGCAAGGTCGATATCAGCGGTGTCGCGCGCGGTTTTCAGCAGGACATGGCCGTTCTGATCGGCAATGGTGAATGCGTCCGCTTTGGGGGGCGATGGTACCATCAGGCTGGTGTCGGCCGTCGCGCCTGCCGCTACTTTCGGCGCAGCGATCACATGGAAGATGCCATCGCCATGAACGGTCACCGTGACCTTTGACGCAGTGCCCGTCGCGGGAGTGACCACAACGCCGTTATCGACGCGCGAATAGCTTCCCTTGCCCGTCTGCGCCATCGCCGCCGGGGCCATCGCGCTCGCCGCCATCAGCAGCGAAACCATCATTGCCTTTTTCATTCCACCCGTTCCTTTTTCATTTTTTTCGGCAGCGCTTAGCGATAGCTGCCCATGATGACTTTCAGCAGCACCGGAGAATCGATCAGGTTGATGCCGTAATCGGTCTGGTCGCCATTCCAGATGCGATCCATGACCCATTTGCCGTCAGCGAAATGCCCCTGTTCGACGCGCACCATGATGCCGTTGGCCGGCCCGTTTTCGGCAGCGGAAAAATTCACGCGAACATGGTCGCCGGTCAGCAGAAATTCGTTCGCCGACAGCTGCGCAACGACCAGCCCGCCGACCGGTTCGTCCGCCCATGCGGGCGGCGTCTGGTCGAGAAAGTCCCAGTCCTTTTGTCCGAACTGCCATTCGCCATAGCTGGTCGCGATCTTCCAGTTCCCCATGACGGTCGACTGCCCCGCACCGTCATCGGGCTTCGCCACGCCCCAGGTCGGACGGGTCAGCGCGATCCGTCCCCATTCGCTACCCATCGCTTCGAATACGGCATATTTGGACGCGAACGCATCGAGCGTCGCCTCGTCCAGCGCCTTCGCGCCGAGCGGATAGTTGAAATAGCCGGTGTCATCCATGCCGAACGGCGCAAAGCCGATCGCGCCCAGCCCCATAGCCGGGTAGAAATAGCGCGCATATTCGCGGGCATTGCCGATTTCGGGTACCATCAGCGGGTTGTCGGGGCGGGCATAGGCCTGAAGATAGGCGTCCACATCCTTACTCTTGCGATCGTAGATATCGGGCGCTTCGAAATCGATCGCGGGCGCTGCCGCTTTCCAGATATCGATAACATCCTGTTGCGGCCCGCCGCTCGCCACCGCATCGGGCGCTGGCGTTTTGAACGGGTCAGAAAGCGCCGCATTCACATACATGGGAAGCGGCTTCACCGCTTTGCCGGCCGCCGCAATCTCGTTGATATAGCGCGCGATATACCACGTGTTGAATGCGCGGTCGGCCTGATCGCCGAAGACTGCGGCCCACGTACCTGCACGCTTGCCCAGCGCTTTCACCAGTTCAGCAGGAACCGGCCCGTTGAACAGCTTCTGCGCTTTGTCGCCATAATCACGCGGGTTACGATAACTGCCAACCTCATTTTCCGGCTGGACGAGTATGACCGTATTCTGCGGGTCATGCTCCTTCAGATAGGTCATCAGCCGGACAAAGGCGCGCTTGTCCGCCTCCAGCGTCGTCCGATGCATCGGCGACAGGGCGTAATGATCCTTGCCGTCCTTGGTCTTCATGCGCGGGAAACGGCTGTTGTTCAGCTTCACCCAGTCGGGGGTGTAGCCGGGCGCAGTATTCTTCCATGTCGCGAACCACAGCAGCACGACTCGCTTGTCATGCACGCGCGCCTGTTCGAGCAACGTCTGGACGAAGGAGAAGTCGAACTTCCCTTCCTCCGGCTCGATCTGCTCCCACGCCACCGGCACCTCGACCGTATTGGCGTGGATGCGGTCGAGCACGGGCCAGACCTTCGGCAGGGAAAAGGCATAGTTGCTGGAATTATTCACCTGTCCGCCAAGGATGGTGAAGGGCTTTCCATCGACGATCAGCGCATGGCGCCCCTGCTTCGTCTCGATATGCGGCAGCGGCGATCCGGACTGGGAAAGCGCAGGTGTGGCAGCGAACAGGGCCGTAGCGGCACCGGCCGCCATGGTCAGGCGTGTGAACAAATCTATCCTCCCTATGGGCGTGGGGCCGTTACCCTCAACCGCGATCAATACACGCTATGTTAGCGCTCCCCTAATCTCCGCGACCCTCGTTCAAGCCGAGATAGATTTCAAGGATAAATCATATCTTTGCCGGTGGGTGACATTCGGTGGCGTTCGCTTACCGGTCGGCGCTAAGCTGCGATCGGGCAACAGAGGATGATACAGGCAACGTGACCACCGATCCGAAATATCGCGCACCTGCGCTGGAAAAAGGGCTTTCGATTCTTGAGGCGCTGGCGAATGCGCGTTCGCCGATGAGCATGTCGGAAATATCTACAGCGCTTTCCCGGTCCCGAAATGAGATTTTCCGGATGCTGCAGGTGCTGGAGGACATGCATTATATCAGCCGCGATCCGACCGGCTGCTATTCGCTGACCAACCGATTGTTTGCGCTCTCGATGCGCCAGCCACCGATTCGCGACCTGTTGTCGCTCGCCTTTCCGCTGATGACCGGCCTTTCGGAAGAGGCGGGTCAGTCCTGCCACCTTGCCGTATCCTCCGGCACCGAAATGGTCGTGATTGCCCGCGTCGAAGCGCCGGGACTGCTCGGTTTTACCGTGCGCGTCGGATATCGCCGCCCGCTGCATCAGTCCGCATCGGGGCTTACCCTGCTGGCGTTCGAACCGACGCGGCGTCAGGCGCAGATGATCGATGAGATCGGAACGATTAACGATGCAGAAGCACGCAAGGCGCTGATCGCAGAGCTGCGCGATATTCGGGAGGCAGGATTCATCGTTCGTGAAAGCGGGGTGATCAACGGCATCGTCGATATGTCGGCCCCTATCATTGCGGCCCGCGAAACGCGCGCCGCTCTGACCATTCCCTATGCAAGTGGCGAAGGCGCAAAGCTCGACCGGGAGACGACCCGCGACCTGCTGATCCGAACCGCGCGGGCAATTTCCCATGCGCTTGAGGGGACGGCGATCGAGTGAAATTGCGCCGCCGCTCGCCATTTACTGATGCACATATGATTTATATTCGAAACATGCATTTGCTAATCGGCGTGATGCGCGTAGCATTGGCATCAAAATAGGGCGCAGCAACCGGTCGCTATCCCGGCACGAAAGGCGTCTCTGGAGGAGGATCACGATGAAACCGAAATATCGAAACGCCGCCTGTTCGCTGCTGGCGCTTGCCGGAATTACCAGCCTGTCCCTTGCCGGCAGCGCTCAGGCGCAGGTAAAGATTCCGGGCGATCCCTATGCCGACGATCCCGCTGGCATTGTCGCTGATCCGTGCCCTGCCCACCCCACACCCACGAATGGCGCAGGGTGGCAGGCGTGGAACCTCCATATGCTGACCCGCGATTTCGGGCAGCTCTGCCGCTACCGCGCGGCCAATGCCGAGCTGAAGGCCAGCGGAAAGCCGGTGCGCGTCGTTTTCATGGGCGATTCGATTACCGATAATTGGATCAATCTCGACAAGGATTTCTTCGTCGATGGCCGCGTCGATCGCGGCATCAGCGGCCAGACCACACCGCAAATGCTCGTCCGGTTTCGCGAGGATGTAATCGACCTGAAGCCTCAGGCAGTGCACATCATGGCGAGCACCAACGACATTGCGGGCAATACCGGCGCAGCGACGCTGGAAACGGTCGAGGGCAATATCCGGTCGATGGCCGAACTGGCCAAAGCGCATGGTATCAAGGTCATACTGGCGTCCGTTCCGCCCGCCGCCGCATTTCCCTGGGCGAAGGACAAGCAGCCTGCCCCGATCATCGACAGGATGAACGCATGGCTGCGCGACTATGCGAAGCGCAACGGCTTCACCTATGTCGATTATCATGCCGCGATGACGACACCCGAAGGCGGAATGAAGGATGGCCTGTCGAGCGACGGCGTGCACCCTACCGCCAAAGGCTATGCGGTGATGGAGCCGCTAACGCGCGCCGCGATCCGCAAGACACTGGGCAAATAAGCGGGCAATACGAACGGGGGCAAGCGCATGGCACTGGAAATCGGGCGACGTTCGGTACTGGCCGGAATGGCGGCGATGGGTATGGCGCGCAATGCGCTCGCCGCCGGGCCGCTGGCATTGAAACAGGGACCGGTTCAGGCGAACTGGCCCTCGCTGGTCGACAATTACCGCTATCCGGAATGGTTTCGCGACGCGAAGCTTGGCCTGTGGGCGCATTGGGGCCCGCAATCGGTTCCCGAACAGGGCGACTGGTATGGCCGCTTCATGTATATGCAGGGCCATCCGATGTACGAACATCATCTGAAAACCTATGGCCATCCGTCGAAAACGGGGTTCATGGATGTTCAGAACCGGTGGACCGCCGACCGATGGGACCCGGATGCGCTGATCGCGCGCTATCAAAAGGCAGGCGCCAAATATTTCGTCGCGCTTGCCTGCCATCACGACAATCTCGATTGCTATGACAGCCGCTATCAGCCGTGGAATTCGCTTCGCGTCGGCCCGAAAAAGGATGTCGTCGGCATCTGGGAAAAGGCGGCACGCAAAGCCGGCCTGCGTTTCGGCGTATCGAACCATGCCGCGCATAGCTGGCACTGGTATCAGACCGCCTATGGCTATGACCCCGAAGGGCCGCTGAAGGGCGTTCGCTACGATGCCTTTCGCCTGACCAAAGCGGACGGCAAAGGCCAGTGGTGGGAGGGGCTGGACCCGCAGCAGCTCTATACCGGCGCGCATATCGTCGCGCCCGACGGTATCGATTCGATCGATGCGATGAACGCGTGGCATGAGAAACATGACGGCCAGTGGGTCGAACACGGCCCGCCAAACGATCCCGCTTATGTCTCCAAATGGCTGATGCGCCAGATCGATCTGGTCGAGAAATACAGACCGGACCTTGTGTATTTCGATGATTACCGCCTGCCCTTCGGCTCGGTCGGGTTGGAAGCGGCGGCGGATTATTACAACCGCTCGATCGACTGGCATGGCAAGATCGACGTTGCGCTGACTGCGAAGAAGCTGAAACCCTGGGAGCGGTTCGGGGTGGTCGAGGATGTCGAGCGCGGCTTTGCCGACCGTATCTGGGACGAGCCCTGGCAGACCGATACGTGCATCGGCGACTGGTTCTACAATATCGCACGGCTCAAAGATCGCAGCTACAAGAGCGCCGAACAGGTGATGCAGCGGCTCGCCGATGTCGTGTCGAAGAACGGCAATCTTCTGCTCTCCATCCCGCAGCCGGGCGATGGCAGCATCGACAGCGAGGAAGAGAAAATCCTCGACCGGATGACCGACTGGATGGCGATCAATGGTGAGGCGATCTTCGCATCCCGCCCCTGGCATCGCTTCGGCGAAGGTCCGACCACGCTGAAAACCGGCATGCAAAACGAGGCCGAGCAAAAGCCGTTCACCGCGGAGGATATCCGCTTCACCACAAAGGGCGAGACGCTGTACGCAATCCTGCTCGGCTGGCCGCGCGGCGAAACCATCATCAAATCACTGGGCGCCAGGGCTTTGGCCGGTCGCCGGGTGGAGCGCGTGACGCTGCTGGGCGGCGGAACGATCAGCCATCGTCAGGATGGCGACGCGCTGCGCTTTCGCCTGCCCTCCGACGCCGGAGAACGCTTCGTGCCGGTGCTTCGTATCGACGGAAAGGGACTTACCGCATGAAGCTTGTACTGCTTCACCCCGACGACAATATCCTGATCGTCACCGCTGCGCTGGCACCCGGCGATACGGTGGAGATTGAGGGGCAGAATGTAACCATTGGGAAAGCCGTCGATATCGGCCACAAACTCGCCCGGCGCCCCTTGCAGGCGGGCGACAAGGTCTATCGCTATGGCGCACCGATCGGGTCGATGACACAGGCCGCACAAACCGGCGAGCATGTCCATCTCCACAATATGAAAAGCGACTATATCCCCACGCATTCGCGCGATACGGTCGAGCAAAGGAACGCATGATGATCCCAGCCTGGCAACGTAAAGACGGCCGCAAGGGAATCCGCAATGTCGTGGCGGTCTGCTATCTCGTCGAATGCGCGCATCATGTCGCGCGCCGGATCGTCGACAAGGCGGATCGCACCGATGTCCAGCTGATCGGCTTTCCCGGCTGCTACCCCAACAGCTATGCCGACAAGATGATGAAGGCGATTGCCGCCCATCCCAATCTGGGCGGGCTGGTGATCGTGTCGCTCGGCTGTGAGAGCTTCAATCGCGAAGGGCTGGCGCGCGTTGCAGAAGCGAGCGGGCGGCCGGTCGAAACGCTGGTCATTCAGGAAGTTGGCGGCACGGCAGCCACGATCGAAGCGGGACTTGCCGCTGTGTCACGCGTTCGCGCCGAGGCGGACAAGGCAGAGCGCACGACCATGGCGGTCGATGAACTGGTCATCGGTACGATCTGCGGCGGGTCGGACGGGACCAGCGGCATCACCGCCAATCCCGCCGTCGGCCGCGCCTTTGACCGTTTTGTCGACGAAGGCGCAACCTGCATCTTCGAAGAAACCGGCGAACTTGTCGGGTGCGAGGCGATCATGGCGGATCGCGCAGTAACCCCTGAACTCGGCCGCGAACTGATGGCATCGGTGCAAAAGGCGGAACGCTATTACACCATCATGGGCTTTGGCAGCTTTGCGCCGGGCAATGCCGAAGGCGGGCTGACGACGCAGGAAGAAAAATCGATGGGCGCCTATTCCAAATCGGGCAGCTCGCCCATTTCGGGCATCGTACGCCCGGCCGAAATCCCGCCGTCGAACGGCCTGTATCTGCTCGATGTCGTGCCCGATGGCGAACCGCGGTTCGGCTTTCCCAACATTTCCGATAATGCCGAGATTGTCGAGCTGATCGCGTGCGGATCGCATGTCGTGCTGTTCACGACGGGGCGAGGATCGGTGGTCGGGTCGGCGATCTCGCCGGTCATCAAGATTTGCGCGAACCCCGATACCGCGCGCCGCCTTGCCGCCGATATGGACGTCAATGCGGGCCGCATCCTCGACGGGGAAGCGACGCTCGATGCGGTCGGGACCGAAATCTACGAACGCACGCTGGCCGTGGCAGGCGGCGAACCGAGCGTGTCCGAAGCGCTGGGGCATCAGGAATTCATCCTGACCTATAAGAGCTTCGAACCGACCGGCCCCGCCTGCCTCCCCCGTGCCCGCGCCGCCTGAACCTCCCGGCGACGCGGCCGCTCCTGCCTATGCGCCGGCGCGCGCGCCTTCGACCGGTACCGCCGGCGAAGGAAGCGCGCGGGCAGGCGCGGCGCCGGTCATTGACAGGCGATCGACCTCCTCGGCCAGATCATAGAGCGGCACTGCCTTTGCCGCCCCGCCGACCCGCGCCTGAATGAAGCGTCCCTGCCCCGTCGGGCCGGGGCGGCGCTGTTCGGCCGCGCGGACGATATTTTCGAGCTTGTCGACGACCAGACCGCTAAACGCCCCCGCCTGTTCGACGATCAGCACCATCGGCTTTTCCGCGCTCCTGCCCTCTTCGACTGGGGATATGCCGAGCAACGGCAGCGGCGTGCCGTTATAGGTGGCCATGCCGCGCAACGCCGAACCCGGCGACTGCGCGCCCGATTGCTGATCGGGCAAGGGGATGATCTGCTTCACCGTGGCGAGCGCAGCGGCACAATGACGCCCCCCCATGCGGAAGATGACATAAGCCTGTTGCATCCCGTTCCCTTGCGCGCCGGAAATGACGCCGGGTGCGGTTGTCGCTTCAGCCTTCACCTCGCGGGACAATGCGCCGAGCATTCGCAACCGTGGGTTTGCACGCAGCGCATCAGAATCGAAATACAGGCTTTGCAGCCCTTCGCGATCGCGCACGGCCCCGGCGAACAGCGTCAGCCGTTCGGCGAGCGCCCCGGATAGCGGGCGAACCGAATCGCTGTCGAGTTGCCGGATCGACCGCACCCGGTCGATCCGGATACCGAGCAGGCATTTTTCGTCGAGCTTCACCACGATGATCGCACCGCCCTGCCCTTCGGCCGCGCTTCCGGAAAGGTCGAACAGCGTCAGATCCTCGACCACGGGCACTTCGAGGCCGAGATAATGCACCACCCCCGCCCATTTGCTGGCCGGTGCCGGGCTCGGGCGCAACTGCACGCCGGGCAGCGTCGCCACGACAATCGCTGCGTCGATGGCGAGATGGGTGTCAGCGACCGACACCAGCACCGCCGAGCGGGTGTCGCTGCGCAGCCGCCGTTTGGCATCGCTGCCGGTTTCGACGGCATGTGCCACGCCGGGAAGCGCAAAGATCGCTTCGGCATCGATCAGCCCGACCAGCATGTCGCGATGCGGGAAGCTATGGCCGATAATCTGCGCCGGGCCGGGCTGGGACCGGTGAAAGGGCTGGACCCGCTCGCCGGGAATGCGGGCAAGCCCCGAAACCAGATCCATGACCAGGCCGATGCGGCGATCCTCATGCCGCAGGATCAGCACCACGCCCGATCCACCGCTGCGCGGCGGGAAACCCAGTCGCGGGGCGATATCGAGCACCGGGATCACCTGTCCCCGGATCACGATCCCGCCGATGCAATCCGCGTGCCCGGTAAAGTCCGGATAGAGCGTTTCGGGCAGCGGCACGACTTCGCGAATATGCGTGGCCGCGACGGCAAGATCGCGCCCGCACAGCCGCATGATCCCGACATCGAGCGCGGACCGTGCGGACGCGGCGTTCACCGGGACGATGTCGGTGCTCATCCGTGCGCCCGGGTGGTCGAGGCGAGTTCGCCGATCATGCCGATGACCTGCATCGTCAGCTGTTCCTGAGTCACCGCAGCATCCGCGATCTCGCTGATCGACCGGCTGGTCCTGCCGACGCTCTTCACAATCCCCTCGAACGCCTGATGCGCGCTTTGCGACCGTTCGGTGCCGTGCGCGACTCGCTCGCTCGATTCATCGATCAGCTTGGCGATCTCGCTCGCGGCATCGGCGCTGCGCTCGGCGAGCTTGCGAACCTCCTCGGCCACAACCGAGAAGCCGACTCCGTGCTCGCCCGCCCGCGCCGCTTCGATCGCAGCGTTGAAGGCCAGCAAGTTGGTCTGGCTCGCCAGTTCGCCGATGACATCGACGATCTTGGCAATCTGAGTCGAGGAACGGCTGATCAGATCGATCGATTCGATCGCGTTGCGGATCGATTCGCTGCCTTCGGTCGCCGCGCCCTGTGTTTCTTCCGCCACTTCGCTGGCACCGCGAGCGCCGTTGGAGATGGTTTCGATCGCCTGAGTCAGTTGCTTGACCATGCCCTGCATTTCCTGGCTCTTGGTTGCGATCCGCTGCTCCAGCTCGACCTGGGCGCTGATGTCATAGGCATGTTTGATGACGCGTACCGGGCGACCCGACAGGTCACGTACCGCGCTGTAGCTGGCCTGAATATGCACGTCGCGGCCATATTTGCCGAGCCGGTGGAACCGGCCCGAATGCGTCTCGCCCGAATTCAGGCGGCGCCAGAAATCACCATATTCCTGCGTTTTGAGATATTCGGGCAGGCAGAACATGCTGTGATGCTGACCCACGATCTCGCGCAGCGTATACCCCATCACTGCGAGGAAATTATGATTGGCGGTCAGGACATTGCCGTCCAGATCGAATTCGATCGTCGCCTGACTGCGCTCGATTGCTTCCAGCCGGTTCTCGGTCTCGATCGACTTCAGCTTATCCTCGGTCACGTCCATGGCATAGGTGACGAGTTTATAGGGTGTGCCGCACAGATCGAGGATCGGATTGACCGTCGCGCGAATCCAGACCTCGCGCCCGCCCTTGGCGATGCGCTTGAACTCGCCCGACAGAAATTCGCCCTGCGACACGCCTTCTTCGCGCTGGCGATAGCCTTCGCTTTGCGCGACCTCCGGTTCGACCAGCATCCGCTGATCCTTGCCGCGCAGCTCCTCGATCGAATAGCCGACCATTTTGAGGAAATTGTCATTGGCGTCGAGGATCGTACCGTCGAGCATGGTTTCGAGCACGCATTCGGCGCGGCTGATCGCGTCGACCTTGCCCTGAAATTCCAGCGTGATCTGCTTCGCTTCGGTCACGTCATGGGCATATTCCACAACCTTGGACGGGCGGCCGTCCAGATCGAAAATGGGGTTGAAGCTCGACAGCACCCAACGCTGACGTCCCTCTTTGTCGGAGCGCAAAAAGTCGCTGACCTCCGCTTCGCCGCGCCCCATGCGATACCAGAACTGGCGATAATCGCCATGAATATGACAGCCGGGATGGCTGGTATCCTGATGGTGAAGACCGATCAGCTCGTCCGCGCGATATCCCAGCATCTTTGCAAAAATATCGTTTGCGAACAAAATCTTGCCCGTCATGTCATATTCGACGACGCCGCGATAACGACCGATCGCCTCTACCTTGCCCTCCGCTTCGGCCGCAGCGAGCCGCTGCGCCGTCACGTCCATGGCATATTTGACGATCTTGATCGGTCGCCCGCGCATATCCATGATCGGGTTATAGGTCGCCTGAATCCAGATTTCCCGGCCGCCCTTGGCCACCCGCTTAAATGCTCCGCTCTGATATTCGCCGCGTCCCAGCGCTTCCCAGAACTGGGCATATTCGCCGCTGCGCGCATGTTCGGGGGTGCAGAACAAACGATGATGCTGACCGACAATCTCGTCGAGCTTATAGCCGGTGATTTCGAGGAAATTTTTGTTGGCGCTCAGCACATTGCCGCCAAGGTCGAATTCGACCACCGCCTGAGCGCGGCTGATCGCTTCCAGCACGCCCTGCTGCATGATGCTCTGCTGGCGCGTTTCGGTGACGTCCATCGCCAGCTTGACGATATGGCTGACGCTGTCGCCATCCATCACCGGGAAATATTTCGCGCGAATCCAGACTTCCCGACCGTTGCGGGCGAACCGTTTGAATTCGCCGTCCTTCGCCGCACCGCTGCGCAGGCTCAGCCAGAATAATTCGTAATCAGCGCTTTTGGTAAAAGCCTCTTCGCAGAAGATGCTGTGATGTTGCCCGATCACTTCTTCGGGCGCATAGTCCATCAGCTTCAGAAACAGGTCATTCGCGCGCAGGATCGTACCGTCAGGCGCAAATTCAATCACCGCCTGCGAACTGTCGAGCATCTTGCCCAGTTCGCGAAGGCCGCGATCCTGGGTCGCCATATCGAATTGCTTGCTATCTGCCTGAACCGTCATATTCACATCCGTCTCTGAAAGTGACCGATACAGCAAAGCGCACATCGTCGATGTTGCGCCGATTGAAGCATCGACAGGGCATTATAGAGGGCGCCGGGGCGACGGACGGTGCGAAGACCAAGAAAATCGTTTTGATGACAGCACGATAGCCGGCACCGGCGATTTCCGGGCAAATATGCCGGTGCGTCGTCGGCATTCCTGCGGGAGAACGGAGCGGAACCTATTTGCCCGTCGACGCTTTGGCGATATCCAGTCCTTGCGAACATCATGTCGCCGGGCCGGGCGCTGCGATCAGCGTCATGCGATCGGCCACTGACAGACAAGGGATGAGATGCAACGATCCGGGCTGAACGCCATCCGGCAACAACCCTGCCTTCCCCGCCACGCGGACCATCGGGAATCGAGCCGGTGATCGCTTTCCTTCATCAGATGATCGCTGATCATGGCGCTGTGATCGGGCTTGTCCTGCTGATCGCTCTGTTCGTCCTGTTCGCGACCGAACGCATGTCGCCTGTGGTACTGGCGGTGGCGGGCGGCGTCGCGATGATGGCGCTCGGCTTCGTATCGCCCGATCAGCTGCTGGGTGTGTTCGGCAATCCGGCACCGATCACTATCGGCGCGATGTTCGTGATATCGGGCGCGCTGCTGCGTACCGGCGCGCTGGAGGAAGTATCGGGATGGGTCATCCGGCGAACCCAGCGCCGCCCGCGTCTCGCACTCGCCGAAATCGGCGGCGGTACGCTGCTCGCCTCGGCATTCATGAACAATACGCCGGTCGTGATCGTGATGATCCCGATCGTGAAGCGGCTGGCGCGGTTGCTCCAGATGTCGGCGACCCGCCTGCTGATTCCCCTCTCCTATGTATCGATTCTGGGCGGGACGCTGACGCTGATCGGTACCTCGACCAACCTGCTGGTGGCCGGGGTCGCGACGTCGCATGGTCAGCCGGCATTCGGCATTTTCGAAATTACCGGTGTCGGTGTCATCGTCGCGCTGGCGGGTATCCTGTTCCTCGCCATTCTCGGTCCGATCCTGCTGCCCGACCGCGAGCCGGTGGGCCTTGCCGAACAGGGCGAAAGCGACAGCTATCTTTCGCATCTTCTTGTCAGTCCCGAGAGCGGCTTTATCGGCCAGGTGATCGGCGAAAGCGCGCTTTCGCGGCGCGAAGGCATCCGCATCATGGCGGTTCAGCGCGGACTGACCCTTTATCGCCACGATATCGAAGCGCTGGAGATCCAGAGCGGCGATCAGTTCGTTGTCGCGGCGAGTCCGTCGGAACTCGCCAGCCTCGCCGAAAGCCCGGATTTCCGTGTCGGTCTGACCGGCATGGGCGGCGGCATCACGATGAGCGGCCCCGATCGCGACAAGGATGCGAAGCTGATCGAGGCGGTGGTGTCGCCTTCGCACCCGATCATCGGGCGGCGGCTGGCCGATATTCCGTTGCTCTCACGGCTGAGGCTACGCGTGCTGGGGCTGTCGCGCCCGCGCCATGTCGCCGGCCCCAGCCTTGCCGAAGTCCGCGTCCGTGCGGGCGACCGGCTGCTGGTCGCGGCCGCGCCGGACGCCGCCAGCGCGCTTCAGGGCAATGCCAATCTCGCCCAGGTCACCCGGGCGCCGGCCCGCGCGTTCAAGCGGCGAAAAGCGCCGATCGCCATCCTGACGCTCGCGGCGATCGTGGGGCTTGCCGCTGTCTTTGCGCTCCCCATCGAAGCCTTGGCACTGGGCGGCGTTGCGATCGTGCTCATCACCCGGTGCGTCGAACCGGAAGAAGCCTGGGGCGTGATCGACGGCAATACGCTGGTCCTGATCTTCGGCATGCTCGCCTTCGGTATCGGGCTGCAAAATGCAGGGACGGTCGAACTGATCGTGCGATGGGCACAGCCCATGCTGACGCACGCTTCGCCCCTGATGCTGCTGATCGGGGTCTATGCGCTGACCAGCCTGCTGACCGAAACGGTCACCAACAATGCCGTCGCCGTCATCATGACCCCGATCGTGATCGGTCTGGGCGACGTGCTGCACGTTGATCCGCGCCAGATGATCGTCGCCGTGATGTTCGGTGCCAGCGCCAGCTTCGCCACGCCGATCGGCTATCAGACCAACACGCTCGTTTACGGCGCCGCCAATTACCGCTTCACCGACTTCGTGAAGATCGGCCTGCCGCTCAACATCGCAGTCGGCCTGACCGCGTGCGTAGCGATCAGCTGGTTTTTCTGAATTTGCGGGCGAAGGCGGTCGCGGATCATCCCAACGCTTCGCCGAAAAAATCCTCGTCAATCCGTTTGATGGCGACTGTACGCGAAACGCGGATACCGACGTCATGTTCGATCATCAGGTCGGTCAGCCGGCTCCCGTCGATCAGGATTACCCGCTGGGGTATCTGCGCAACATAATCGCGCGCGCCGGAGCTGAACTTCGACGTTGTCACGAACACGCCCTTATTGGCGCCGAACCCGACCAGACTGCCGACAAAGGCCTGCACTTCAGGCCGCTGGACGATGTTGGTCTGATAGCGTTTGGCCTGAACATAGATACGATCAAGGCCAAGCCGGTCCTCATCAATCACGCCATCCACGCCGTTATCGCCGCTTTTTCCCAACCGCAGCGCAGCATTCCGGTGGTTGCCGCCATAGCCCATGGCGACCAGCAGGTCGACGATGATCTGTTCGAAGAAACCGGGCGAATTATTCAGAATACGCTGCAACAATTCGCTGCCCAGCGCCGATTGCAGAACATGGTGAGCCGCATCGATCTGCTCCTCCGGCGTCGCGGGTGAATCGGCGGCAGATTGCAAGGCAGGTTCTTCGGCTTTCGGCTTATTGCTCGCCCCGGCATGGTAGAAATCGACAAAGGATGAATATTTTTTCAGAACATCATTGTCGATTGCCGGGAGGTTTCGCGCCAGCAGTTTGCGGCCTTCTTCGGATGCCGTAAACACGCCCTTTTTCGGGCTGTCGATCAACCCGGCCTTCGACATGTAGAATTTTGCCCAGTGAATTCGGTTGTGCAATATCCGCTGCCGTCCACTCGGCAGAAGTTCGTTCTTTTCCGCCTCGCTCAGATTGAAATCTTCAGCGATTATCTCGGCGGCCTGCGGTACGCGCATTTCGTTGGTGGCTGCCAGTTTCAGGACCGGCAGCATGAGCGTTTGATAGTCCGGAATTGCCACTCTTATCCCCTCCGCGCCGCAATATTCCACGCGGCCGGGCGATCTGCAATATAGCGGCGCGGCAAGAGCAACCCGGAGCGCAGCGTCGCGCCCGATATTACAACGTCCGGCTGACCAGCATGAGGGTTGAATCGCCGGGATAGCTTTCCAGCGCAAAGCCCATCTCGTGCTCCAGATTCAGCGCCGCATGATTTTCACGGCTTTCGATCGATTCGACCCGTTTGACGCCGCGCTCGGCAGCGGCCTCGGTAATCAGGCGGAGCATTTCCCAGCCGATCCCGCGCGCTTTGAAATCGCGGTCGAGTACCACGGCGACTTCACCGCGCTCCATCGCGGCATCGCAGGCAAGCATTGCGGTCGCGACGAGCCGCCCGCTTTCCTCTTCAAAACCAAGCAGATTTTCAGTTTGCCGATGATCGATATCGGTCATCGCGGCGATCTGATCCGCGCCGACCTTGCGCACGCTCGAAAGAAAGCGGAATCGCAGATCTTCGGGCGATACGTGTTCGAAAAATTCATCCAGCAGGGCCGAATCGTCTTTCTCCGCCGCCCGGACGGTGAGGCGAACGCCACCGCTGGTCGTTACCTGCTGCTGTGTCATGATATTTTCTCCATGCGTCGATCTATGCGGGCATGCGATGCAGCCGCGCGGTGCCGGACGCCATCCGATATTCTCCGTATAGGCGTCCGGCATCAACGCCGGGGGTTACGCGCCTGACCGTCTAGGGCTGCCATAATCCGGCCTGCCGCCGTCGCTGTCGGGATAGTCTTCCGGCGTCACACTGCTCTGATTTTCGACGGCGCCGCGATCTTCTACCTTGCGCGGTTTTCCATTGTCCCCGGTTTCGCCCCTCGGCTTATGCGGTTCGTTTTTTGCCATGACCATGCTGCCTTTAATTCTGCTGTCACGGGCTAAGCGAGCGGACGACGCAATGGGTTCCGTCCTGCGACAGGTTGGAACGGCTTTGCCACGGGGACGTTCGCTTGCCAAAGGACATAGTGACGAGCCAGCCATTTTCCCGTGATAATACAGGAGCATATATGACCGACATCGCCATTACCCATCCCGTCGAACGCATCGCCCGCGTGCTGTGCGCGCAGGATTATAGCGAAAAAGGCGAAGGGCTGGGCTCCGGCCGCGGCGCTGCCATTTCGGCTGCGGTCAGTTCGCATTGCGATCATGGCTGGCGCGAGGAAATCGTCCGCGCCGCCGAAGTCCTGCGAACGCTGCGCGAACCCACCGAGGACATGGTGAAAGCCGGTGAAGCGGCGGGCGGCGGTGCTGCCGACGTCTGGAACGCGATGGTTCGCTCTGCGCTCGGCGAGGCGGAGTGAGCCTCCCTGATCGGCGGCGTGAGCCAAAGCGGCCATTCGCGCAGCGCCGATTTTCCTTTGCGCGAGCGCAGCGCTTCTGGCTAAGGCAAGCGCCATGAACCGTGCGCCGCTAGCCCTGTATAACAGCCTCTCCCGCAGCATGGAGGTCTTTGCCCCGCTCGACCCCGAAAAGGGCGCGCGCGTCTATTCCTGCGGGCCGACGGTTTATAATTATGCCCATCTCGGTAATTTGCGGGCCTATGTCTTTACCGACACGCTGGGCCGTGCGCTGGTGTGGAAGGGCTACCCCCTTACCCATGTCATCAACATCACTGATGTCGGCCATCTGACGTCCGATGCCGATGCGGGCGATGACAAAATGGAGGCGGCGGCCAGAGCCAATCAGCAGAGCATCTGGGATGTCGCTGCCCATTATACCGCTGCGTTCAAAGGCAATATCGAAGCGCTGAACATCCGTCAGCCGACCCGATGGTCGGTCGCGACCGATCATATCGAAGAAATGATCGACTTTGCGAAGCGGATCGCGCCCGATCATTGCTACGAAATCGACAGCGGCCTGTATTTCGATGCCACCACCGTCCCTGATTACGGCAAGCTGGCCGGAGCGCGCGATGATGCCGGCGAAGGGCGGATCGACCCGGTCGCGGGCAAACGTCATCCGCAGGATTTCGCGATCTGGCGCAAATCCGCTCCGGGCGAAAACCGCCAGATGGAATGGGACAGCCCCTGGGGCAAGGGCGCACCGGGATGGCACCTCGAATGCTCGGTGATGAGCGAGAAATATCTCGGCTTTCCCTTTGACATCCATACCGGCGGCATCGATCATCGCGAGATTCATCACCCGAATGAAATTGCGCAAAATCAGGCATTTTGCAGCTGCATGGATGCGCAGCCCGGCTTTACCGGCGCGCATTTCTGGATGCACAATAATTTCCTCGTCGATCGCAGCGGCAAGATGTCGAAATCCAAGGGCGGTTTTTCGACGCTCTTTTCGCTGATCGATGCGGGGCTTCACCCGCTCGCGTACCGGCTGATGTGCCTTCAGGCGCATTATCGCAGCGAACTGGAATTCGGGCCGGATCATGTCCTTGCCGCGCTCACCCGGCTGAAGCGGTTGGTCATCGCCGTTGAGGGACTGCGCGCCAAAGCGGAGCTGGGCGAAGAGCTCCCCTCACCGGACGAAAGCGTTGCCGCCGAACTCGACGCGGCAATTTCGGAAGATCTCAACACGCCCAGGGCGCTGACCCTGCTCGAAGCGATGCTCGCCGACAAGAAACGGTCTGCTTTTGAACGGCTCGGCACGTTGCAGGCGTTCGACAGTCTGCTCGGCCTCAACCTGCTCGAACTGCGCCGGGTCGATCTCAGGATTCAGCCGCGCAATGCGACGATCACCGAAGCGGATGTGCGCGATAAGATCGAAGCGCGGCAGGAAGCGCGCAAAGCAAAAGATTTCGCAGCTTCCGATGCGCTGCGCGATGAACTCGCTGAAGCGGGGGTCGAAGTCATGGACGGCGACCCGCTTGGATGGGACTGGATCGTCCGGCTGAGCTGATGCAGTACGCCGCCCGTCCGCGCAAATGCTTGCGGGCGGGCGGCGGCGCTCCTAATTTCCGTGCATGAAAGCGCTCCTTCCCGCCATCGCCCGCCCCCTGATCGGGGAGCAACTGCCCGACACGATCGACGCCATCTGGTTCGACACGCCCGAAATGGCGGAGCGCGAGATCGGCGATGCCGATATCGCCTGGGTCGATATGCAGGGCGCCGCTGCCTCTGCGCGCGTCGCGGCGCAGGGCGAGCGGCTGCAATGGCTGTTCACCATGCGCGCCGGCGTCGATGATTTCGACACCGGTCTGCTGCGCGAACGGGGTACGGTACTTACCAATGGTATCGGCCTGCACCGCGCGGCGGTGGCCGAATATACGCTGATGGGGATGCTGGTCGCGGCCAAGCGGTTCGACGAGGTGCTCCACCTTGCCGACGATCATCAATGGTCAACCCAGCCGCCGGGCACCACGCTGCTCGAAGGATCGAGCGCGCTCATCATGGGCTATGGCGATATCGGCCGGGCGATCGGCAAGCGGCTGGAAGCGTTCGACGTGAAGGTCACCGGCGTCACAAGATCGGGAAGCGAAGGCACGCTTCGTCCCGACGAATGGCGCGAACGGCTGGGCGAATTCGACTGGGTGATCCTCGCCGCCCCTGCGACCGACGAGACCAGCGCGATGATCGGCGAGGACGAATTCACCGCAATGAAGAAATCGGCCTGGCTCATCAACGTCGCGCGCGGATCAATGGTCGATCAGGCCGCGCTGCTCACTGCGCTGCGCAAGCGGCGGATCGGCGGCGCGTTCCTCGATACCGTCACCCCCGAACCGCTCCCCTCGGGCGATCCGCTCTGGTCGGAGCATAACGCCATCCTGTCGCTCCACCTCGCCGGACGCAGCGATGCCGGCATGTTCCAGCGCGCCGCGCGGCTGTTCCTCGACAATCTCCGCGCATTCATGGAGGGCCGCGAAATGACCAATGTGGTGGATCTCGCCGCGGGCTATTGATCGCCCCTTCAGGGTAAATTTCGCATCCCAGCAGATTGTCCCTTGCGCATAATTACCCGCATCGGGTAAAGCATTCGCATGACGACACTTGCAGGCTCCAAAATCCGCCGCTTCCGTGAAGAGCGCTCGATCACCCGTTCGGCGTTCGGTGCGTGGTTCGACACGCCCGGCAGTACCGTTCAGGGCTGGGAGGAGCATGGTAAGCGCGCAGCCGCGAAGGTCGTCAACCAGATCGCGGCCAACGGCATCGCGCATCATGCCGACTGGTATGTCGAGCTTCCCGATGCGCAGCCCGAACGCGCTCAATGGTCACCCGAAAGCTGGAAATCGGCCGAGGCGCGTCAGCTTCCGACCTATCCCGATGCCGATGCGCTCGCCACGGCGGTGACGCAGCTCGGCAGCAATCCGCCGCTCGTCTTTGCCGGCGAAGCGCGCAATCTGACCAGCGACCTTGCCGAGGTGGCGGCGGGGCGTGCCTTCCTGTTACAGGGCGGCGACTGCGCGGAAAGCTTTGCCGAGTTTCACCCGAATAATATCCGCGATACCTTCCGCGTGATTTTGCAGATGGCGGTGGTGCTGACCTACGCCTCCAAATTGCCGACGGTGAAGGTCGGGCGGATGGCGGGTCAGTTCGCCAAGCCGCGTTCGGCCGATACCGAGACGATCGACGGGGTGGAGCTGCCCAGCTATCGCGGCGACATCATCAACGACAGCGCCTTTACCCCTGAAGGCCGCATTCCCGATCCGCAGCGGATGCTGCGCGCGTACAGCCAGTCAGCGGCGACGCTCAACCTGCTGCGCGCCTTTGCACAGGGCGGCTATGCCAATCTGCATCAGGTCCATAAATGGACGCATGAGTTTATGGGGCGCAGTCCATGGGCGCGCAAATATGCCGATCTGGCCGATCGTATCGGCGAATCGCTCGACTTCATGGCGGCGTGCGGCATCGATGCCGACAGCGTGCCGCAGCTGAAGGCCACGCAATTCTACACCAGCCATGAAGCGCTGCTGCTCCCCTATGAACAGGCGCTCACCCGGCAGGACAGTCTGACCGGCGACTGGTACGATACCTCGGCGCATATGCTGTGGATCGGCGACCGGACACGGTTCGAGGGATCGGCGCATGTCGAATTCCTGCGCGGCATCGACAATCCGATCGGCATGAAATGCGGGCCGAGCCTTGAACCCGACGCATTGCTGCGCCTGCTCGATACGCTCAACCCATCCCGCATTGCAGGTCGGATGACGCTGATCACCCGCTATGGCCATGAGAAAATCGAGGACGGCCTGCCCGCGCTTGTCCGCGCAGTGAAGCGTGAAGGCCATCCGGTCGTATGGAGCTGCGATCCGATGCACGGCAATGTCGTGAAAGCGGCAAACGGCTTCAAAACCCGGCCATTCGACCGCATTCTGTCGGAAGTGCGCAGCTTCTTCGCGGTTCACCGGGCGGAGGGCACCTATGCCGGCGGCATCCATGCCGAAATGACCGGACAGAATGTTACCGAATGCACCGGCGGCGCGGTGGCGGTGACGGAGGCGGCACTGGGCGATCGCTATCACACCCATTGCGACCCGCGACTCAATGCCAGCCAGAGCCTCGAACTGGCATTTCTGCTCGCTGAAATGCTGAACGCGGAAATGGCGGAGCGGCGTAAGGCAGCGGCGTAAAAAACCCGATTTGCTCAACTCACGGCAAAGGCGGCGGCAAAACCCTCGCCTTTGCCGTGGCTTGCGCTCACGCTCCTCCCGGACATTTCGCCCGCGGGTGCACGGCGTCTGGTTTCAAAAAAAGACTTAATCCGCCTTTGCGCCAATGCTGCACTTGCGCAATCGCAAAATCGATCCTACTTGCCGCCTCACAAAAAACGCTCGCGTCCAGTAATTGGCTTTCGGACATTCGGGCATCACCCTTTGAGGTCATCGATGAGTGCAGACGAAAACGGCGCGACGCCGAATGACGGGCAGAATCACGAAACCGGGGACGAAAATCGCAAGCGCCCCTTTTACAAACGCCCTGTCGTCATCGTCGTCGCGTTGCTGATTATCGGGGTGATCGGCGTTGCCGGCACGCTTTACTATCTGCATGCGCGCCAGTTCGTTTCGACCGACGATGCCTTTATCGACGCTCATATCGTGCGCGTTCAGCCGCAGATTTCGGGGCAGCTCACCTATGTCGCCGATGCCGATAACAAGCATGTGAAGGCGGGGCAGCTGCTCGCAAAGATCGAGCCGACTCGCCCACGCGCCGAACTCGATCAGGCTCAGGCGGGTGTGGCTCAGGCAGAAGCAGCGATCACCGAAGCGCTGGGCCGTCTGGAAGCGGCGCAGGCACAGGTTGCCGAGGCGCGCGCGCAGGCAGTCGCTCCGGCCGCCGAAGCCAAAAAGGCTGCCGACGATCTCGCCCGCTATCGCCGCCTTAACGGGATCGACACCGCCGCTGTCGCCGGTCAGCAGCTCGACGCCGTGCGCGCGCAGGCAGTCAGCGCTGCCGCAAAGGCCGCAGCCGCGCGCCGCGCCGTCGAAAGCGCCGAAGCGCAGGTCACGGTCGCCCGCCGCGCAGTCGACGCCGCCAAGGCGCAGCGCAGCGCGGCACAGGCGCAGGTCGATCAGGCGCAGGTTACGGTCGGCGATCTGGAAGTACGCGCGCCGATTGCCGGACAGGTCACCAACCGCTCGGTCAATATCGGTTCGACCGTCGCCCCCAGCTCGCAGATGATGGCGATCGTTCCCGATCACATCTGGGTCACCGCCAATTTCAAGGAAACCCAGATCACCGATATGAAGCCCGGCGACCCCGTCGATATCGAAGTCGACGCATTCCCCGGCGTTCATTTCCACGGCCATGTCGACAGTTTCCAGCGCGGCGCGGGTCAGGCCTTCGCGCTTCTCCCCCCGCAAAACGCGACCGGCAATTATGTGAAGGTTGTGCAGCGCGTGCCCGTGCGGATCGAGTTCGATCGCAAGGATGGGGGCGTCGACCCGTCGCGCTATCCGATCGGCCCGGGCATGTCGGTGGTCCCCACGGTCAAGGTTCGCTAAGCCATGGCCGGGGCGCCTCCCGCAAGCGCCGGCGGTCAGGACTGGACACCGGCGCGCTCAGTCGCCGGTCGGGCCAATCCCTGGCTGATCGTCGGCCTCATCAGCCTGCCGACCTTCATGGAGGTGCTCGACACTTCCATCGCGAATGTGTCGCTGAACCATATCGCGGGCGGTCTGTCGATCTCCTATGATCAGGCGACCTGGGTTCTCACCAGCTATCTGGTCGCCAATGCGATCATTATCCCGATTTCGGGATGGCTGACCGAAGTCATCGGCCGCAAACGCTATTTCATGATTTCGATCGCGTTGTTCACCTTCGCATCGTTCCTGTGCGGTATCGCGCCCAATCTGCAGGTGCTGATCATCGCGCGTATCCTTCAGGGGATAGGCGGCGGCGGGCTTGCGCCGGTCGAACAGTCGATGCTTGCCGATACCTTCCCGCCCGAAAAACGCGGCATGGCGTTCGCGGTATTCGCGATCGTCGTGGTGGTGGGACCGGTCTTCGGCCCGACGCTGGGCGGCGTGATCACCGACCGGGCGAGCTGGCACTGGATCTTCCTGATCAACGTGCCGGTGGGTATCGCCTCACTGTTCCTCGTCCAGTTTTTCGTCGATGAACCCGAAGCGGTGCAGGAAGACCGGCGCAAGCGGCTGTCGAAGGGAATCCGGATCGATTATATCGGTTTCGCACTGGTCGCGATCGGTCTGGGCGTGCTCGAATATACGCTGGATCGCGGCGAGCGGCTCGACTGGTTCTCAAGCAACACCATCACCATCACTGCGATCGTTGCGGCGGTGTCGCTGTTTGCTTTCGTGATCTGGGAACTCAACCATTACGATCCGGTGGTGAATATCCGCCTGCTCGCCAACCGCAATTTCGCCATTTCGAACATCATGATGTTCACCGTCGGCGCTATCGTGTTCAGTACCACGCAGCTCATCCCCCAGATGTTGCAACAGGTGCTGGGCTATAGCGCGACCGATGCAGGCATGGCGCTGACGCTGGGCGGATTCGCGACGCTGATCGCGGTGCCGATCGCGGGCAAGCTGACCGATAAGGTTGATCTGCGCTTCCTGATGTTCCCGGCCATGGTCGTGGAAGCGGGCGCGCTGTGGTATATGACCGGTCTGAACGCCGATATCTCGTTCATGGATGCGTCCATGGCGCGTATGTTCCAGTCGATCGGCCTGCCCTTCCTGTTCGTGCCGATCAACGCGGCTGCTTATATGGGTCTGCCGCCGTCGCAAACCGCACAGGCGTCGAGCATCCTCAACGTGTCGCGAAACCTTGGCGGTACGGTCGGCATTGCCTTTTCGCAGACGATGCTCGCGACCTATAGCCAGGAAGAGCAGGCGCGGATGGTGTATCAGCTCAATCCGTTCAATCAGAATTATGTTGACTGGATGGATCGGGCGACCAGCGCGCTTGGCGGTGTCGGACAGAGCATGGAGGCGCGTATGGGTGTCCTCTACCAGCTGGTGCGGACGCACGCGACGATGAACGCCTTTCTCGACACCTTCCATATCATGATGATTCTGGTGCTGATCGTCAGCCCGGTCGCTTTGTTACTCAAGACCCAAAAAGGTGCGAAGGCACCGCCGGGAGCGCATTGATGCTTCGCAAATTCATCCCCGGCCTGATGGCCGCTACCGTCCTTGCCGGCTGCACCGTTGGCCCGAATTACACGCAGCCTGAGGTTGCCACTCCCGCGCAGTTCACCGAAACCGCGCCTGCGGGGACGAGCGCCGATACCGTCGACCTCGCTCATTGGTGGACCGCGTTCGGCGATCCCGAACTCGACGCGCTGGTGAAGATGGCGCTTGCCGACAGTCCCGATGTGAAGACCGCCGCGTCGCGCCTGCGCGAAGCGCGCGTCGCCGAACGGCTCGCCCGCGCCAATTATCTGCCTCAGGTGAATGCGGCGGGCGGCGTCAGCCATATCGAGCTTTCGAAAAATTCGGGTCTGTCGAACATCGCCAAACTATTCTCCGACACCGGTTCGGGTGATAGCGGACCGCCCGACGGCATCCAGCTGCCCGGCGGCGGCCTCACCACCTATTCGGCAGGGTTCGACGCGAGCTGGGAGATCGATCTGTTCGGCGGCAACAAGCGCACCGAGGAGGGCGCCGCAGCACGGCTTGAGCTCGCCCAGTGGAGCGCCCGCGATGCCGCGGTTTCGCTCGCTGCCGAAGTGGCGCGCACCTATCTCGAACTGCGCACGCTGCAACGCCGCGAAGCTGTGATGCGCGACGAAATTGCGCGCCAGCAGCGGCTGGTTTCGCTGCAGACCAATCGCGCGCGGGTCGGCCTGTCGCCGCAAACCGATACGGTCCGCGAAAACGCCAATCTTCAGGCGGTTCAGGCGCAGCTTCTGCCGATCGAGGTCGAGGAGCGCATCCGGATGCACGCACTTGCCGTGCTTGCGGGCAAGGCACCGGGCGCGTTGGTCGGCGAATTGTCGCGGCCCGATACGGTGGCGGCGGTGCCCCCTGCCGTCCCCGCCGGTCTGCCCTCCGATCTGCTGCGCCGCCGCCCCGATGTGCGCGCGGCCGAGCGTCAGCTGGCGGCAGCGACCGCCGATGTCGGCGTGTCGGTGGCTGATCTCTATCCGAAATTCAGCCTGACCGGTGCGGCGCAGCTGATCTCGACCGCGCTGACCGATCTCATCTCGACCGACAGCATTCAGCTGCGCGGCGGGGCGCAGGCGATGTTCCCCATTCTCGATTTCGGGCGCCGCCGCGCGCAGATCGATCAGCGGCAGGAGCAAAGGCAACAAGCCTATATCCGCTATCAGCAGACCGTGCTGGGCGCGATGAAGGATGTCGAAGACGCGCTTGCCCGGGTGGACGGTGAACAGAAGCGCCGCAGCAATCTTCAGGACAGCGTCGATTCCGCGACGCGTGCGCTGGCCGCGGTACAGGCGCGCTATGATGTCGGACTGGTCGATATCTCGGCGGTGCTTCAGGCACGCGGCGCGCTGCTGCAACAGCAACAGGCGCTGGCTGAAAGCACCGGCGCGCTTCAGGAATCGCTTGCTTCGCTGTACAAAGCGCTTGGCGGCGGCTGGGACGATGCGACGCTGAAAAGCATCGACGCGATTCAGCCGACATCGCTTGACGGGCCGAAAAAGGGAGCCTAAGCCCCGCGCTTCCACGCTCCGGCATGGCCCCTTCGTCTAGCGGTCCAGGACGTCGCCCTCTCACGGCGAAAACACGGGTTCGAGTCCCGTAGGGGTCACCACCCTTCTTCAGGAAGAGTGGATTTGCGAGGTTTTCGCGCATTTTCTCGATTTGTTTACTGCCCAGTGGTACAAATGAGGTTACGCGTGGCTGGAATCTGGCAGCGTCCCTGATCGAACATTTCTGGTTCCGCATGGCGGTCCCAGCCCGATTTCATGACGGAGTTGGAAAGCGCGAATTCAAATATTCGCTGGAGACGACAGACAGCGATGTCGCCCGTTTAAGGCATGCCTATAAGCTGAGTGAAGTCCGCGCGCTTCGTGCCTGACTTTAGAATTCGAAGAACTGGCATCGGTCGGCAGCGAAGCTCACGTCATCTGCCAGCGCGGCCTTCAGGCATTGGCCAGAAGCAATCTGCTCGCGAACGACGATGGTGTCACGGATATTACAGCCGCCCAGGATAACGTCGCACATGGGATGCTCAAATTTCTGGCCTACCGGACCCGCCTGACCTGGGGGGCGGGATCATGCCGCTCGGGCCGAGCTTGAATTGTTCGGCGACATTTCGGACCCGACGGAGAATTATATCCCTGCCATGCCTTTGGGGTTCGTTAACGAAGAGGATCGGGAGGCATTTGTAGACCGGTCGAGCGGGTTGGAAGGCGATCCACGCTACCAGAGCTACGCCAATCGCGAAATTGCACGCGCCTTGCTGGCTCGGCGCAGTTGGCAGGCGGCTGAATATGAGGCCCTGTTGGTCGCCAGCGCTGCCAAGGCGACGGTGAAAATGCGAACGCCCCTTTTCGATGCGCTGTCCGAATGCGTCCTGCGATATCTGGCAGAGCATCGCTTCCAGTTCTGGCCGAAAGGTATCGATCAGATTATCACACCAATGGCTATCAAGGAGGCAACCGACGCCGCACCGGAGCGACCTGCGTCACCGGTTGATGTCCGCCGTCTTTCAGATTGTCTGGCGCAGTGTGGACTTGTAACGGTTTTGTGCCGGTCACTTGAGAGTTTAAGGCTTGTTTCAAGGAGATCGACGAGATGATCAAGCGCAGTGAAGAGTTTAAGCAGGAGGCTGTGCGCATTGCGCTGACCAGCGGGTTGCCGCGCGATCGGGTGGCGTCAGATTTGGGATCGGCAAATCGACGCTGAACAAATGGGTGTCGCACTATCGTCCGTGGGACGTGGTGGCAGCGCCACAGGCAGATCTGGCGCGAGAGAATGAGCGGCTTCGCCTCGAGAACCGTGTGCTCCGGGAGGAGAGGGAAGTTCTAAAAAAGGCAACGCGAGCCAAAGGCCGTGAGGTTCGCCTTTGTGCACAGCTGGCGGCATCGCTGGCCGGTGGAGTTGATGTGCCGTGTCCTGCAGGTGAGCGAGCGCGGCTATCTATCGTTCCTGGCGCTCGCGCCCGATCAGTCGGCGGGAGCGGACGGATATGAAAGTGCTGGCCCATATCCGAGAACAATATAGCCTGAGCCTTGGCAGCTACGGCCGTCCGAGAATGACGATGGAGTTGAAGGAGGCCGGGCTCGAGGTTGGCGAGCGCCGGGTCGGCCGGCTCATGCGGATCAACGGGATCAAGCCGGTCCGCACGCGCAAGCACAAGGTCACGACGGACAGCCACCATCGTCTGGGTGTTGCGGCGAACTGGCTGGACGGCGACTTCGCCGCCGATGCACCCAACCGTAAGTGGGCGGGCGACATCACCTATATCTGGACCTCAGAAGGCTGGCTCTACCTTGCCGACATTCTCGACCTGCACAGCCGTCGCGTCATTGGCTGGGCTGTCAGTGACAGGATGAAAAAGGATCTGGCGATCCGCGCGCTGGATATGGCGGTGCGGTTGCGTCAGCCGCCCGAGGGCTGCATTTTCCACTCAGATCGCGGTAGCCAATATTGCTCTTATGATTATCAGAAAAAGCTGCAGGCCTATGGCCTGCGTCCATCGATGAGCGGCAAGGGCAATTGCTACGACAACTCTGCGGTCGAAACCTTCTTCAAATCCCTGAAGGCGGAACTCATCTGGCGGCAGAGTTGGCCAACCCGGCGGCAAGCGCAAGCCGCCATCTTTCAGTACATCAACGGATTCTACAACACCCGCCGCCGCCACTCATATCTGGGCGGCATCAGCCCGCTCGCCTTCGAGGCCAAGGTGGCATAATGAGATCGGTGACCGGCGCAAAACCGTTACAAGTCCAGGACGCCCTTAGGACGATCGCCGCACGGGCGCTCGGCTCGGCTACAGATTAAGCGGCGGCTATCAAGCCTACTCGCACGTAAGCCCCCCCTGGGGCTCCCGGCACAGTTGCCGTCTTTGGCTGGACATGAATGTAAGGCAGGTTTCAACGCGCGACGCGAGGCCAGAGAACGTCGGCAATGTCAGCGATTGCAGCTTGACAGGCGCCGCCCAATCCCGGTCATGCAATTGGTCGAAGCAAGATCTCGAATCGGACGTTCAAGCCGCGGCAGGATTCCCGTTTTCCCGTGTTTGGCAGGCCGTTTCGGGAAAGCGCAATCGGGAACAGGTTTTAAGAAAGCTGTCCAGCGAGCAGCGAAGCGCCATTCTCACGCGCCGGCTTTCCCATTAGAGATTCCCAATTGGGAAAGCAGCGAACATCCGCCAGCGCGCTGACAAACAGCATAACTTGATCGTCAGAGTCGCCGCAATGTCGCCGTCTGGAGGGGCTAAGTCACCATCGCATATTGCAGCCCTTCCGGAATGTATCAGGCAATTTGCAGGCCGACAAAAATCCGGTTGCAACCTTACACGCGGGTTGCGGGCAGCGGCGAAGGAGCGGCCCCCACCAGTTCGGCAAGAGCCTTTGCCAAATCGGATTGACGAAAGGGCTTCGCGAGTTGCGGAAGACCGATGTCCAGATTGCCGCCAGCATATCCGGTTACGACAAGCACGGGCAGTCGGCTGTCCTGCTGGTGAATCCGCTTCGCCAGTTCGGCACCATTGAAGCCGGGCATCAGATAGTCAGTGATCACCAGGTCGATTCCCGTCTGGCCGCCAAGCTTGTCGAGCGCTTCCATGCCGCCGGCGGCTTCATGCACGACATGCCCCATATTCCTCAGCATGTCTGCCGTCCCGGCACGAACCAGCTCCTCATCATCGACGAGGAGAATGGTCATCGGATTGAGCGTGGCGACCAGATCGACATTGTCGTTCTGGTCGCGCTTGCCGGTTTCGGTGGTCGTGGGGAGATAGAGTTCGGCGCGCGTGCCTGCTCCGACAGCGCTGGAAAGCCTGAACGCACCGCCAAGCTGGGCGGCAAGCCCGTGGATCATCGAAAGGCCCAGTCCGGTCCCCTTGCCGATTTCCTTGGTCGAATAAAAGGGCTCGATCGCGCGGGCGAGCGTCGCTTCGTCCATGCCGGTTCCGGTGTCGATCACTGACAGCACCACATAATCGCCGGGCGGAAGTGCCGGAATATCGTGCAGGCCGCTTCCGGCCTTTCGCGCAGCTATCGTGACCGTTCCGCCATCCGGCATCGCGTCGCGCGCGTTCACGCACAGATTGAGGAGTGCAAGTTCAAGCTGGTTCGGATCGGCGACTGCCGAAAGAAGATCGGACTCAGCAAATACCTCGATCGTTATCGTCGAGCCGACCGAACTCGCGATCAGATCGCGCATACCGTCAATCAGGCTGGCGAGATCGACGGGACGCGTTTCAAGCGACTGCCGGCGCGCAAAGCCGAGCAAGCGGCTCACCAATATGCGTGCACGTTCCGCGGACTGCTGCGCACCGCCGATCAGTCTGGTAGCCCGCTCATCATTCCCGACATGTCGCCGCGCCAGCATGTCGAGCGCGCCGGTGATCGGCGTGAGAAGATTGTTGATGTCGTGCGCGACCCCGCCGGTAAGCTGGCCGAGCGTTTCCAGCTTCTGAACCTCGTGGAGCTGGGCAGCTGCCTTCTCCCGTTCCGACACCGCATCTTCGACACGGCGTTCCAGCGTCTCATTCAGGACGCGAAGCTCATTTTCCGCCTGTTTTCGGTCGCTGGCATCCTTGAAAAGGACTGCTACCTGCCGCCGGCTTTCAGGCTCGATACGAAATGCCGAAAGTTCGAGATGCCGCTTCGTCTCGACGAGTTCGCGCTCGAACTGGATCGCTTCGCCTGTGACCAGAACTCGGCGGTATATGGCCGCCCATGCATCAGCTTCGGACTCGGACACGACCTCACGCAAGCGTTTGCCCAAGATATCGGGCACGCCTGCGTTTGCGGTATAGGCCGGGTTCGCCTGAACATGGACATAATCGCTCATCGGCCCGTGTGGCCCGTCGAGAAACTCGATGATGCAGAAACCCTCGTCCATGGTTTCGAACAGCGTGCGATAGCGTTCTTCGCTGTCGCGCAGCGCGATCAGTCGGGCTCTGGCCTCATATTGCCGACGCCGCGCGCGAACCGCAGAGCGCGCAAGACTGACCAGCGTCGTCGGATGAAACGGCCGTTCGAGAAACGTCACGTTGCTCAAGACGTCGAGTTGCCGGGTGGCCGTAGGGTTGCGCTCGAGGCCACCCCCACGACTGGTCAACAATATGATCGGGAAATCTGACCATTCCTCCTGATTGGCCAGCCACTGTGAAAGTCGGTTGAGGTCGGCGGTGGCGACCGCTTCTTCGGTGATGATCGCAAATGCTGCTCCGCGATCGAGTTCCTCGACCAGGTTCGTCAACGACGCGCATGCACTGGCGTCGATACCTGCCTCGTGCAGCATCGACGCCGCGAGCGGCGCATCGCGTCCTCTCGGGGCGAGCAGCAGCGCTCTTTCGGATATGGTGGTCCGTTTCACGCGTCGGCGCGCTTCAGCAGGTTTGGATCGCCAACCAGTTCGGGCACGCCGCGAAGAATGCCCTGGAACCCGGTAAGGGGTTCACCAAGGGTAACGCCCCGCGAACCGATCTGATATTCGCGAATGGTATCTTCGTGCGGGCCGGTGCGCTTTTTTACGACCGATACTGCGCGCCGGACCCTTCCCGTCGCTTCGAAATAGCGAAGCAGGATTACTGTATCTGCAAGATAGGTAACATCGACCGGCGAGCGCATATTGCCCATCAGCCCATGCTGCGCAACGGTGAGGAAAGTCGTTGCGCCCTGACGGTTCAGATACTGAAGCAATTCATGCATGTGCAGGATCAGGGCATGCTCGCCCGGCATCGCGGCCTGATAGCCGTTCAGGCTGTCTATAACGACGGTTCGCGCGCCTTCTTCTTCGACGCAGCGCCGCACGCGTGAGGAAAATTCCCCCGGAGCGAGTTCGGCAGCATCAACCTGATCCAGAACGAGATTGCCGTCGTCGACCATCTTCTGCAGGTCGAAGCCAAGGCCTTTGGCACGCTGAATCAGCAAACCGATTTCTTCGTCGAAGACGAACATCGCAGCACGTTCCCCGCGGGAGATCGCGGTCTTTATGAAGGTCAGCGCGAGCACCGACTTGCCGGTGCCGGCGGGACCAAGCACCAGCACGCTCGATCCGCGTTCGATGCCGCCGCCGAGCAATGCATTGAACGCCTCCGAATCGGTGCCCAGCACATCACGCTCGAACGGCATCCTGTGTTCTGCCGAAACCAGACGCGGGAAAACACTCACCCCGCCCGTTTCGATCGCAAAATCATGATAGCCGCCGCGAAAACGCCGTCCGCGATATTTGATGACGCGAAGCCGGCGACGTTCCGCGCCATATTCCGGCGCCAGCTCTTCCAGCCGGACCACGCCGTGCGCGACCGAATGCACCGTCTTGTCGTTCGTGTCGGTCGTCAGATCATCGAGCATCAGCACCGTTGCGCCGCTCTTCGCGAAATAATGTTTGAGCGCGAGGATCTGGCGCCGGTAACGCAGCGAGCTTTGCGCAAGCAGGCGGATTTCGGACAGGCTGTCGACAACGACGCGATCCGGCCTGACCCGTTCGAACGCCTCGAACACGCGCTTGCTCGTCTCTCCCAGTTCCAGATCTGAAGAATAGAGCAGGCTTTGCTGCTGTTCGTCATCGAGAAGATTTTCGGGGGGAACCAGCTCGTAAAGGTCGACATTTTCCAGATCCCAGTCGTGGGACCGCGCCGTAGACCGCAACTCATCCTCGGTCTCGGACAAGGTGATATACAAACAGCACTCGCCTGCTTTCGCACCAGCCATCAGAAACTGCATCGCGACGGTGGTTTTCCCCGTCCCCGGGTTTCCTTCTAAAAGATAGGTTCGGCCTCGCTCCAGACCGCCGCCAAGGACATCATCAAGACCGACAATGCCTGTCGCCGCGTCGCGCGGCATTGCTTCGTGCATATATATCTCCACCGGGACCGAACGCTTTCCGGCCTTTGCGGGTTCAATAGCATGATTGCGAGAAGATCATCGCGCTTTGGTGCGATAAGCGGCAATTAACCTCGGATGCGCCGGACCGAACGTGGCGGAACGAAACCGTTCACGCCCGGACGGGCTTCGCGGCGATCCTTTATACCCAATATTTGGATTACCGGGCTGCCGCCTGCCAATTAAGCGGGCATGATTGATCGTTACGATTTCGTTCGCCGGTCTGATCGCAATGGCGCATAACAGGGGATGTTCAGCCTTGATACTTTGCCCGATACCGCGCTGCGTGGCCTTATATTAGCCCTTGCCGGGCTGGCATGGGTCATATTGGTGGTCAGGATAATTGGATTACGGTCATTTTCAAAAATGACTGCCTTCGATTTCGTCGTCACGCTGGCCATCGGATCATGCCTCGCCAGCGCCGCGACGGCTTCCTCCTGGTCGGTATTCGCGCAGGCGATGATCGCGATCGCTGCGCTGCTGGCAGGGCAAATGGGCCTCGCACTTGCGCGCAATGCCTCCAGCGCCGTGAAAACCGGGTTGGAAAACGAGCCGCTGATGCTGATGCGCGACGGCGAATTCATCGAAAAGGCGCTGAAGATCAGCCGCGTCTCGCGAAGCGACGTCATCGCGAAACTGCGCGAGGCCAACGCCTTGCAATTGTCCCGCGTTCGGGCGGTTGTGCTCGAAACCACAGGCGATATTTCGGTACTGCATGGCGAGCAGGTCGATGCCGTGCTGCTCGAGGGCGTGCGAAACGTGTGACGACGCCCCCGATGTGATCACTTGGTAGTCATCGGCGTTTCTGCATTATTCGGTCCGTCTGCGTTGTTGCCAAGATCGCGAATGGCACGTTCGACGGCCAGCAATCCCTCTTCGCTTTCGATGGCAAGGTCGATCGGCCTGCCACCCAGAGCTTCGTTATGTTCGTTGAGAAACAACATCGCCATGTCTCTGTCCGGCAGCGTAAGCCAGGCGATGCGGGCAATACGGCCCTGTCGTTCCTGCTGATCGGCAGGCGGGCGTGTTCGGTTCGCGCGAAAAGCCATCTTATTCGTCATAGATTATTTTCCTTAAATCAGAGCCGGTCGGATGCGAGTGCCGGGCAATCGCTATTCAGATCGGTGGCGATCATGCGATAAAATGCGCAGGTTTCTGCGAGATTGGTCGCCGAGATTTCGAGACGTTCGCCAACCCGAAACCGTCTTAAAGTGCTTTCGCATTGCGGTGATGCAGGCCAGCCCGCAGTGAAGATCTGCGTCATGCGGCTGTCGCCTCGGGTAATGCGACCAGCGCAATAGAACAGGCAGTTACGCGAGCGACCTAGCGCGCGCAGTCGTCGCTCATTGGTCTGAGCCCGTAGTTTCTACCATTTACGAGTAGAGCCTTGGGCCGTTTTGATGCCCTTCACTGGGCGTGATGGCAACAACCGTATTGGGG
>NZ_SNWD01000009.1 GCF_004361835.1 Stakelama pacifica | reverse complement strand
ACCAAATCAAATCACTCATGGCAGCGCCTCCTCACGCCGCCAGTGAATCAATCGATCGGGCCGTTCGCAAGCAATTTAATAGGTCCTGAGCCTAGGTCAATGAGCGCTGGTCCGGATATCCGGCATCTCGCGCCTCAGCTTCGTGTACCACCTTTTATAAGCGGCGGGGAACGCGCGGTTTCAGATCGTGTCGGTTGAAGACATGCGATTCGGCAGCGAAGACGCAGACCTGTTTTGCGGCCGGCCGGCTATGGTAAAAATTCCGTGAACGATTTCACCTGTCTGTCACAGGCCTGAATTAATCCCCGGCGACATAGTTTCGCGCGATCGGGTCCCGGTAGCCATAGGTCGCGGGTGTATTGGGGGAAGGAATCTCATGTCCAAGGTGTATTTCGATCTTTCGAGCGGCGATTTTGTGCAGGATTGGTCCGATACCGGGTTGATCACGACGAATGACGACTGGAGCAATGTCCCGGGCATCATGGGCTATCTGGGCGACGATCCGTCGACAACGTCCGCCGATCGTGATGCGCGGACGGTCACACAGGATTTTTCCACGGTCGACGCGATCGCGAATCAAACCAATAGCGGAATCAACAATGGCGGGGTCGCTGAATTTGAGATCGCCGATCCGACGATCGCACTTCAGGGATCGGGAACTGCTGACAATCCTAACCTCGTCCTCTATCTTGACGCGACCGACCGGCAAAGCATGACACTCAGCTTCGACGCGCGCGACATCGATGCTCGCGACGATGCGGTGCAGCAGATTGTGGTTCAGTACCGTACCGCCGATACCGGCGAGTGGGCCGATGTCCCGGGCGGCTATATCGCTGATGCGACCGATGCTTCGGATACGCTGGTGACGCCGCTCAGCGTGACGCTGCCCGACGACGCTAACGGCGCGTCGAAGCTGGAGGTTCGGATAATGACCGCCAATGCAAATGGCAGCGACGAATGGGTCGGGATCGACAATATCCATGTCACCAGCCAGGCGGCAGTTGCAGCGCCCCCGGCGATCGATCCGTTCATCAACGAATTCCACTACGACAATGCCGGTGGCGATGTGAACGAAGGGATCGAGATCGCCGGAACGGCAGGCACCGACCTTAGCGGCTACAGCCTGGTGCTCTATAACGGCAATGGCGGTGGCACCTATGGCTCGCCGATCGATCTTTCGGGCGTCATCGATGACGAAGGCAATGGTTATGGCGCGCTCGCCTTCGATGTGCCGGGGCTTCAGAACGGATCGCCCGACGGTTTCGCGCTGGTCCGCACCGCCACCGGCGAGGTGCTGCAGTTCCTTTCGTATGAAGGAACGATCACGGCAGTGGGCGGTCCCGCCGATGGGATGACCAGCACCGATGTCGGTGTTTCCGAAAGCGGTACGACGCCCGCCACCGACTCGCTGCAGCTCGTCGGGAGCGATATCGATCATCTGACCTGGCAGGCCGAGGCGCCGAGCAGCTTCGGCTCGCTCAATAGCGGCGAAACGCTGGGCGGCAGCGGCAGCGGCGGTCAGCCCGGCGTGCTGTCAATCGCGGATGCGAGCGTCACCGAAGGCGATACGGGCACGCAACCGATCAGCTTCACCGTGTCGCGCGACGGCGGCAGCACCGGTGCGGTGACGGCGCATTACGACGTCGCCTTCGGCACCGCCGATGCGGCCGACTTTGCAGACGGCCAGACGTTCAGCGGCGATATTGCCTTTGCCGACGGAGAAACGAGCAAGACGATCACGCTCGCGGTCGCCGGCGATACGACGATCGAAGCCGACGAAACCTTCTCGGTGACCCTGTCGGATGCGACCGGTGGGGCGACGATCGACAAGGCTTCCGCCACCGGAACGATCGTGAACGACGATTCAAGCGGCTCGACGGGCGCGGAAAACGTCTTCGTTAACGAGCTGCACTACGACAATAGCGGTTCGGACACGGGCGAGGCGATCGAGGTTGCGGGAACCGCCGGAACCGACCTTACCGGCTGGTCGGTCGTGCTCTACAACGGCAATGGCGGCGCGGATTACCAGACGATCGCGCTTTCGGGCGTGATCGCTGACCAGTCGAACGGCTTCGGCACCGTCTCGGTCGATGCGCCCGGCATCCAGAACGGCTCACCCGATGGCCTCGCACTCGTCGATGCGGGCGGCAATGTCGTCCAGTTCCTGTCCTATGAAGGCAGTTTCACAGCCACCAGCGGTCCCGCCAGCGGTATGACGAGCACTGATATCGGCGTCGCCGAGGAACCGGCGCCGGGCACCGGCTTTTCGCTGCAGCTAAAAGGGTCGGGTTCGACCGCTGCCGATTTCACCTGGAGCAGCGCGAGCGACGACAGTTTCGGCGCGGTCAATGAAGGGCAAAGCTTCCTGTCGGCGACCGACACTGGTCATATCCGGGTCGACGATGCCACCACGCTGGAAGGCGACAGCGGGACGAGCGCTCTCGTCTTCACCATCCATCGCGCGGGCGGTAGCGCGAGTGCGGCGTCGGTGGATTATGCCTTCGACACCAGCGGCATCTCAGCCGACGATCTGGCGCCCGGACAGGCGCTGACCGGCACCGTCCATTTCGCCGCAGGCGAATCCACGCAACAGATCGTGTTGCAGGTGCAGGGTGATACGAATTCGGAATATAATGAGGCGGTGGGCCTGACCCTGTCCAACCCGCAGGGCGATATCGTCATCGACGAAGCCAGCGCGACGGGCACGATCATCAACGACGATCCGATCGCCCTCGCCATCTATGAAATTCAGGGCTCGGGCCACACCAGCGCCTATGTCGGTCAGGATGTGACGACGACCGGCATCGTCACACAGGTCGGCCCCTTTGGTTTCTACCTGCAGGATGCGCAGGGAGACGGCGACAGCGCGACGTCGGACGCGATCTATGTCTATACCGGCAGCACCCCGACGGTCTCGGTCGGCGACGGCGTAAAGGCGCAAGGCACCGTTTCCGAATATGCAGCCGACGATAAAGGGCTGACCACGACCGAGCTCGACCATGCGATCGTGACGGTGACGAGCACGGGCAACGTGCTTCCCGATGCGGTGGTCATCGGTGCCGACGGTGTTCTTCCCCCGGACAAGGTGATCGATGACGACGGCCTGACGTCCTACGACCCCCAGCATGACGGGATCGATTTTTACGAATCGCTCGAAGGGATGCGCGTCACGATCGAAAACCCGTTGGTGATCCAGAGCACCAACAATTACGGCGAAACCTATGTCGTCGCGTCGGATGGTGAGGGCGCGAGCGGGGTTTCGCAGCGCGGCGGCCTGACGATTTCGGAAGGCGATGCCAATCCCGAACGTATCCAGATCGACAGCACCAGTCGCGATTTCACCCATTTGACGCAGGGCGATCATATCGCCAGCGTCACCGGCGTTGTCGGGTACAGCTATGATTCCTACGAAGTGCTGCCCGATGCCGAACCGACCGTGGTGACGCCGACCACACTCGCGCGGGAGACGACAGCGCTTCAGGGCGATGCCGACCATCTTTCGGTAGCGACCTATAATGTCGAAAATCTCGATCCGTCGGACAATAAATACGACATCCTTGCGCATGACATGATTTACAATCTCGGCGCGCCCGACATCATCTCGCTGCAGGAAGTGCAGGATGATAACGGCAACGCATCGGGCGTATTGAGCGCGAACCAGAATCTCGGTGCGTTGGTCGAGGCGATGAATGCAGCAGATGCTTCGGCGCATTATGTCTTCGCGCAGATCGATCCGGCGACCGAAAATTCGACCGGCGGCGAACCCAATGGCAATATCCGCAACGCCTTTGTTTACGACGAAAACCGCGTCACGCTCGTCGACGGCAGCCTCACCCAGATTACTGGCGATGCATATTATCACAGCCGCAACCCGCTGGTCGGCACGTTCTCGTTCAACGATCAGAACGTGACGCTCATCAACATGCACTCCTATTCGCGAGGCGGCAGCGACCCGGATTTCGGCAATGTTCAGCCGCCGGCGCAGTCGGGTGATGACCGCCGGACGGCGCAGGCCGACGGGGTGCGTGCGTATATCAACGACCATCTCGCCGACGATCCGGCCCTGAACTTCGCGGTCATGGGGGATTTCAACGGCTTTTACTGGGAAGATGCGATCCAGCATCTGACCGAAGGTGGCGTGCTGACCAACCTCAGCTCGCTGTTGCCGACCGAGGAGCGGTACAGCTACCAATATTCGGGCAACCTGCAGGAATTCGATTACATCCTCGCGACGGGCGGACTGGCCGCAGGGGCACAATATGATTCGGTGCATATCAATGCCGAATTCTCCCCCGACACGCGCCCGACCGACCATGACCCGCAAGTCGCGTTGCTGCATCTGGCCGCACCCAATGTCGCGCCGGCAGACCTTGCCATCGACCATGCATCGGTAGATGAAAACCGGCCGGCGGGAACTCTGGTCGGCACGCTTCACGCCGATGATGCAGCGACCGACAGGCTGACTTATGCACTGGTCGATGATGCCGGCGGGCGGTTCGCGGTGGATGCGCGCACCGGCGCGGTAAGCACGACCGAAGCGTTCGACCATGAATCGAATGCGAGTTTCACGATCGTGGCGCAGGCCACCGATCAGGGAGGGCTGTCGACGCAGCAGACGATTGAAATCGCCGTGGGTGACGTGAACGAAGCGCCCCATGCCGTGCAGGATGCGATCAGTGTCGACGATGATGCCGAAACGGCCAATCTGTGGGACATGCTGCTCGGCAATGACAGCGATCCCGATTCCGGCGATTCGATCGTCATCACGGGTGTTGACGGATCGCAGACCCACGGCACGCTCCAGTTCGACGCCGATGCACATCAGCTGGTCTATGTCGCCGATGCCGACAGCTTTGACGATCTCAAGCCCGGCGAAACCGTGATCGACCATTTCACATATACGGTCACCGATGCTCATGGCCTGACCGATACCGGCACCGTCGACGTGACCGTCAACGGTATCGATCATCAGGGCGTGGTCCGGCTCGGCGGGCTCTTCGGCGGGAACCTGACGGGGACTGCCGGTGACGACACGCTGGTCGGTCTGTTCGGAAAGAATGTGATCGAGGGGATGAAGGGCAATGACCTGCTCCTCGGTGGACCGGGCAATGACAGGATCGATGGCGGTGCGGGTAATGACCGCATCTTCGGTGGTCTCGGCAACGATGTGATGACCGGTGGCGACGGTCACGACAGCTTCGGGTTCGAACTGCTGAGCGGTCGCGATACCATCACCGATTTCGACACGAACGAGGACAGGATCGAACTGGGCTTTGGCGTTCGCGTTCGCTCCGCAAAGGTGACCGATGTCGATCACGACGGCATAAAGGACACGGTGTTCGGCTTCTCGCTCGGCGGATCGGTAACATTGCTCGGCGTCAGCGATCCAGATGCAGTCGAGTTCGGGCACGGCAGCACACCGTCGCTCGCCAGCGCGCTGACCAACGGTCATCACGGCTGGCTGGGAGCCCCGGCCGACCGCAGCCTGCCCGCGTTTGTCGGCGGCTTGTTCGAGGACCAGGATCATCATGAGCTTGGCTATGCCTCGCACGGACTGATGGATGCGTTTCATCATTGAGTTGGGGGAGGGGCCGGCCCGACCGGCCCCGCTTGTTTGTTTGCGGATTGCTGAATGACTGAAAGTGCTGCCTTCAACGCATTGTCGCATGCGCTTTCCGCGTGTCGGCGGCACTTTGCCTATGCCGCCCTGTTCAGCGGCCTCATCAACCTTTTATATCTCGCGCCCTCATTGTTCATGCTGCAGGTGTATGACCGTGTCGTACCGTCGCGCAGCGGATCGACGCTGCTGCTGCTCAGCATCATCCTTGCCTTTGCGCTGATCACGCTCGCGCTGCTCGACATGGTGCGGATGCGCCTGTTGCAGCGCGCGAGCATCAGGCTGGAGCGCACGCTTGCGCCGGCGTTGCTGGTCGAGGTGCTTGGTGCCGAGGGGATGGACAATGCCGAACGATCGCAGGCGCTGCGCGACTTTGACAGCTTGCGCGGCGTGCTGGTCGGACCGGCGATCATCGCGCTTTTCGACGGGCCGTGGGCGCCGGTCTATATCATCGTCTGCTGCCTGCTCAGCCCCTGGCTCGGCCTGCTCGCGCTGTTCGCCGGAATCTTGCTCGGCGCGATCGCGTGGAGCGGCGAAGTGCGAACCCGCGCCGGGCTGCGCACGGCACAGGCGCGCTCGGCCGAACTGATACGCAGCCAGGAATATTCGGTCCAGTCGTCCGAGGTCGTCCGGGCGCTGGGGATGCGCGAAGCCGTTGTCGCCGGGCATCTGAACGATCGCGCCTCGGTTGCGCTCGTTCAGGCGGATACCGCGCGGATATCGGGTCTGCATCTCGCGACCACCAAATTCCTGCGTATGCTGCTCCAGTCGATGGCGCTGGCGCTGGGGGGATGGCTTGCGATCAACCAGCAGATCTCGGCCGGAGCGATCTTTGCCGCGTCCTTGCTGCTCGGCCGGTCGCTGCAACCGATCGAACAGATCATCGCGTCGTACAAGAGCCTGATCGGCGCACGCTCCGCCTATCGCAATCTCGTCAAATTTTCGGAAGCAGGCGCGTTCGAGCCGCAGCGCACCGAACTGCCAGCGCCCAAAGGGCATATCGTCGCCAGGGGAGTCACGGTTCTCGCGCCCGACGGCGAGCGCAAGACCCTCGACCGGATCGACATGAGCGCCGCGCCGGGCGAAATTCTGGTGATGGTGGGAGCGAGCGGGGCAGGCAAATCGACGCTGCTGCGGGTGCTGTCGGGTGCGATCGATGCCGATTCGGGCGACCTCAGGATCGACGGCGCACGGCATGCCGACTGGGACCGTGAGGCGCTGGGCCGCCATATCGGCTATATGCCGCAGGACGCCGTACTGTTCCCGGCGAGCGTCTATGCCAATATCGCGCGGCTTGTCGCTTCGCCCGACGGCGATCGTCCGGTGGTGGAGGCGGCGATGCTGGCCGGCGCGCATGAGATGATCCTGAAGCTGCCCAAAGCCTATGATACCGATTTGCGCAGCCGCGAAGGCGGGCTGTCCGCGGGGCAGCGCCAGCAGATCGCGCTCGCCCGCGCGCTGTATCGTTCGCCGCGGCTCGTGCTTCTCGACGAGCCCAATGCGCATCTCGATCGCAATGGCGAGGCACGGCTGCTTCAGACGTTGCAGGAACTCAAACGGCGCGGTTCGACCGTCATCCTGTCGACGCATCGCCCGGCGGTGCTCCGGATCGCCGACAAGATCATGGTGCTGCGCGACGGCACGGTGCAGGCATTCGGTCCTCGCGAAAAGATGCTGGTGCGCGATACCGGCGACAAAGGCAGCGGAAACACCGCCGGTGCGGACGATAGCGATCTGGTGGAGGCTGCGGAATGACCGGTTCGATCAGCGCCCTTCCGCCGCGTCGGATCCTCGAAGGACTCGATAAACCGCCCGCGCGCGTGGCTTTGCTCGGCTGGGTCGTCGCGGGGCTGTTTTTTGTCGTGTTCCTCGGATGGGCATCGCTCGCCCGGCTCGACGCGGCGGCGCAGGGACGCGGCGAGGTTACCGTGGTCGGCAACCGTCAGACAGTGCAGCAACGTGACGGCGGCGTTATTGCCGCGCTCGATGTTCGCGAAGGTCAACATGTGAAGGCAGGGCAGGTGCTGATCCGCCTTGCCGGAGACGAGGTCCGGGCGCAGGAGCGCTCGCTGGCCAGTTCGGTGATCAACCTGCAGGCGCAGGACGCCCGACTGGAGGCGGAGATCAGCGGCCACCCGATTACGTGGCCGGCGAGCTTCGCTCGGCTGTCGCCCGAAGACCGAATGATCGCCGAACATGCCAAGCGGCTTCAGCTCGACCAATATGATGCGCGCCGCCGGTCGATCGCGGCCGAACATGCCGTGCTCCGCCAGCAGGAAGCGCAGCTGCGCGAACAGGCGGCGGGCAATCGCGCGCAATCGGCATCAGCGGCAAGCCAGCGCGATTCCTATGCTGAGCAGCTCGAAGCAATGAGGCCTGTCGCCGAAAAGGGTTATGTCTCGAAAAATCAGATTCGCGCGCTGCGGCGCAGCGTGACCGAAATGGAGGGCGCCGAGGCGGATTACCGGGCGCGCGCGGCGGCTGCGGGCGAGCAGATCGGCCAGAGCCGCGATGAATTCATTCGCGCCCAGCGCAAATATGTCGAGGACAGCGCGGCCCAGCTGCGCGACGATCATTTTCAGCTCAACGACCTGCTGCCCAAACTCAGGGCGGCGCGCGAGCAACTGGCGCGCATCCAGATTCGCGCACCGGTGTCGGGCCGGGTCGTGGGGCTGCACGTCTTCACCGAAGGCGGCGTCATCAGCCCCGGTCAGCCGATCATGGACATCGTGCCCGACGCAGCGCCGCTGATCATTCGCGCGCAGTTCGATCCCACCGATATCGACGGCGTCGGCGAAAATATGCCTGCGGAGGTTCGTTTCCTGTCATTCCATGAACGTGATCTGCCGATCCTGAAAGGCATGGTGCGCAACGTGTCGGCCGACACGCTTCACGATGAGAAGACGGGCCGGAGCTATTACACCGCCGACATCGTGGTTCCGCACGATCAGCTCGTAATGCTCGCCAAAGCACGCGGGACGAACGCCGGATTGCGGCCGGGAATTCCGGTTCAGGCGACTGTGCGGGTACGGGCGCGCACCGCGCTTGCCTATTTGCTCGGCCCGCTCAGCGAAGCGGTGTCGCGTTCGTTTCACCAGCGCTGAACCGGGGAAAGCTGCACCGGCGGGCAATCATCAATGTGTCTGCGTTCGTTGCGACTGTTGTTTAGCACGAGCGTCAGCTTTGCTCATTGGTCCGATCGCCTGCCCTTAATCGCCCTCTCAATGCGGGCGACGATCGGAAAATTGTCGCAAAGCCGGTCGCTACCTCATCATATTCACTCTCCCGCTTGCCAGGAGCGGTCTTTCGAAAATCTCCGTCACATCAACGCGAAGGCCATACCGGTTGTCCGACATCAACTCCGCGTCCGCGCGCTGATCCGCGCCAGTCGCGCGCCGCCTGCCAAAAGCAAGAGCAGTGCCAGCATGGCGAGAGCGATTAGCGATCCGAACGCCAGCGTTCCCGTCGCGCTTCTGACCTCGTAACGCGGGATTCTCGCGAAATCTGTTCGGGTAAAAACGCGGTCATTGAACAGATAGGGATAGTAGAACCGCCGCAAATTCGCATGGTAGGCCGCGATACTGTCCTGATAGGCGAGCTGCGCCGTGATGTCGGTGTCGGCCACCCGGTGCAATATGGTCATCGTGCCCACGCCGGGCAGGATCAGACCGAGGGCGCTGGTCAGTTCTTCGCGCGCTTCCAGGCTGGCGCGATAGGCCGCGACGTCTGCGGCCACCGCTTCGTCGCCCACCTGATGCATGGCGTAATACCATTTCCAGTGGAAACGCCCCTCGAACTGCTCTTTCCCACGCCATTCGGGATGGTTGATGAAGAAGCGGCCGAAGGTCTCGTCTTTGGGTATGTCCCAGCCGCGATGCACGATCTCGCGCTGCGCCAATGTGAGGTCGATCCCCTTGGCGACCGGAACGCTGCGCGCGATCGCGGCGCTGGCGAGCGTTGGCAGGACCAACGTCAGGACGATCCAGCATCCGATCATTGCCGCCGCGGCGGTGGCCGAGGTGCGCAGGCTCGCGCCGATCAGCATGGCGAGCCCGAACCAGAAGGCACAATAGAGCGCTGCCGTCGCGAGCATGATTGCAATGCCGGACGCTGGTGCCGCCATCACGATTCCCCCCGCGATCAGCGGCAGGCCGAGCGCCGCCAGCACCGCGCCGTAACGCAGGACCACGCGGCGGCGCCATAGTCCACTGCCCGGCAGCGAGAGCAGCAGCCGCAGCCGCCCGGTCTCGCGCTCGCCGGTCGCCAAGTCGTGACCCAGCGCAATGACCACCAGTGGTAGCAGATAGGTGAGCACAAAGGCCCAGTCGAACACGCCGGGCAATGCCAGTTCGGGATTGTAGGTTTCGGAATCGTAGAGCTGCGCCTGAAGCCCCAGCGCGCGCACCCGCAGGACATAGGGCTGCAGATCGCGTTGGCCGATCGCGGCGAAAGCAAGTGCGGGCGGCGGGTCCTTAGTCAGCATGAAGGCGTAATAGGCATTGTAGCCGGCATCGCCTTCAGGGCCCGCATTCGCGTCCTCGACCGCGGCAAGGTCCCGCATCTGTTCGGCCTCGACCCGTTTTATGGTCGCGCGCTGGTCCCTGATTTCGGTGATTCCCGCCCAGACCGCTGCGCCGGAGAGCAGGAACAGCAGGAGCAACGCGAGCAGGTTGCGGCTCGATCGCAGCAACAGGCGCAGTTCGGCGAACCAGATCGACACAGGCGCGCTCATCGTGCTGCCCTCCCGATACGGCGCGCGGCGACAATTGCCAGAACGGTCAGTGCGGCAAGCCAGCCGAGCAGAACAAGGAACGGCCAGACGAGGCTGCCGGGCCGTGCGAGGGGATCGACGGGCGTATAGGCAAAGCGCGGAATCTGCTGCCAGTAAGCGGCGGAAATGCGCGGATCATCGCCTTTGATACCGGGAAGGAGTTCTGCCTGCATCCGGTTCAGTCGCTGGACGAAATTATAGCGAAACGTTTCCGCGTGTTCGAGAAAATCGTAATGCGCCGCCGGATCGCTGCCCGCGAGGGCCATCGACAACTGGCGAATGGCGATCAGCGGACTCACGACGGAGAATGCGTGGACGAACGCGTTCTGATCGCTTTCGCGGGCGATCTGGCGATTGGCTGCATCGGCATAGATTTGCGTCGTCAGACGCTCGCCCTCGATGCTGACAAGTCCGGCATATTGCACCGGGAGGTCTTCAACCGTTTCGACGCCATAGCGCGCAAGCACCCGGTCGCGGAAATCGTTGAAATAGGGATCGTCGGGATCGTGGCTGTCGCCGATCTCCAGCAGGTCGCGGTGGAGCGCGATTTCGGTCTCGATCTTGGTCGCCAGTTGGCTTTGCGCCGAAGCTGCCTCAGGGAGCGCGCGGGGTAAGAGGATGACGATCACCATCCACAGCCCGATCAGGATCGCAAGCGCATCGCGCGGTTTTGCGACAAGTGCCGAAACCACCACGCCGAGCGCCGCCCATAAAAGCAACCATGAGGCATAGCCAAGGACCATCAGCGCCACGCTCGCCCATTCGGCAGCACCCGTGGCGGCGAAGGCGATCAGGACGGCGAAGGCAGGCACGCCGACGCCAAGCGCAATCGCCCCATGGCCCAGCAATTTGCCCGCGATCACGCTGCGCCCGCTCACCCCCTGAGCAAGCATCAGCTTCAAGGTGGCGTTCTCCTTCTCGCGCGCTACGCTCGCAAAGGCGAGGAAGATGATGAGAAGCGGTGCGAGCGTCTGGAGGACGAAGGCCGGGGTTAGCTGCCCGAACCGCAAGAGCAGCGAGGACTGGCGCGCCTCGGCGAAATTGGCGCTGTTCTGGCGATGCCCTTCCAGAAAGACCGTATTGCCGGTGAAGCTGTCCACGCCTGCATCGAAGAAAGCGAGCGGCGCAATCGGACGAAACACGAACTGGCCGTAATGCACCATGCGATGCGGGTGTCGATCCGGCTGCGCGTCGAAGGTTTCGTCCGCGCTCGTCTGGTAGCGTTCGCGATCAGCCTCAATGGCGCTGCACCGTTCCAGGCTGGTGAAGCTGGCGACGAGGATCAGCACGACCAGCAGCGCGCTGGCGATAAGTCCGGCACGGTTGCGCGTCAGGACGCGCCATTCCTCGCGCGCGATCAGGCTAGCTGCGCTCATGCGGGTGCTCCGGCATGAGCGTAGGAATCGTGGAGGGCGTTCAGGTCGAAGCGCGGACCGGTGACATTGGCCTCGCGCTCTTCCTCGATCCGTCCTGCGCCCAGAAAGCCGATCCGGTCGGCGATATCGACCGCACTGACAATATCATGGGTGACCATCAGCACCGCGACTTCGCGTTCGCGCGCGGCGTCGAGCAGGCGGTTGAATTCAAGCACGGCGCGGGGGTCGAGACCCGAGGTCGGCTCGTCCAGCAAGAGCACGGGGACATCGCGGGCAAGCGCCAGGGCGATGGCCACCTTCTGACGCATGCCCTTGGAGAAGCCCGACAGGCGCTTGTCCCACGCATCCGGTGCGAGGCCGACGGCGCTCAGGCCGCTTTCGACCGCGTCCTGTCCGCGGTCGGCATCGGCCAGCGCGAGGAAGTAGCCGATATTCTCGCGCGCGGTGAGATGCTCATAGAGCGAGACGTTCTCCGGCACATAGGCCATCGTCGCGCGCGCGGCCTTAGGATCGGTAACCGGATCAATCCCGCACACGCGCACCGTGCCTTTTTCGGGCGTCAGAAAGCCGAGGAGCGCGGAAAGCGTGGTCGACTTGCCTGCGCCGTTGCCGCCGAGCAGCGCGTAAATCTCGGCGCGCCGCACGGTGAGGTCGAGGCCGCGCAACACGGTGTTCGCACCGTAGCTGTGATGCAGACCCTCGATCGCGATCGCGGGGAAATTGGTATCAGTCATGGTCATCAGAAATCTGCCCGAAAGCCGAGGGTCGCGGTGCGCGGCGCGCCCGGCTGTACCCAGAGTTGCGAATAGCTGTTGGCGTACCAATCGGCATTGAAGAGGTTGGCAACCGTCCCAAACAAAGTGACGTCGTCGAACAGTTCAACCTCGCCGAACAGGCGGAACAGCGTGTGATCGGGCAGGAAGAAATCGGTGCCGGTCGCGCCGAGACGCTCGCCGACATACTGTACCCCGCCGCCCAATTTCGCCGCGCGCCCCGCGACCCGAAAGGTCTTGGATGCCTGCACGTTGAAGCTGTGATCCGGAATGTTGATCAGCGGATCGCCCGGCTCGATGACGAAGGAGAAGTTGGGATCGAGCACGCTCGAACGCGATTCGGCATCGACATAGGCGTAACTCAACCGGACATGGATATCGCCCGGCAGACGCCCGTTGACGTCCAGCTCCACCCCGCGGCTGCGCGCCTCACCGATGGCGACCGAGAAGCCGGGATTGTTGATATCGCTGGCAAGGACGTTGTCCTTCTCGAGCTGGTAGACGGTAAAGGTGCCGGTCAGCGCACCGTTCATCAGCGTCAGCTTGACGCCTGCCTCGATCGATTTGCTGATCTCGGGATCGAAGATGCGTCCGGCCGCGTCGGTGCCGATATTGGCGCGGAAACCCTCGCTATAGGCGGCATAAAATGTGACCGGATCGGCGATTTCGTAGACCACCCCGAATTGTGGGCTGATGCGATCATCCTTGCGCTCGCTGTCGACGCCGGTGAGGTAATTTTCGGTCCGTAGGCTGAAATCGTCGTAGCGCGCGCCGAACCGGACCTGCAGGCGATTCGTCAGCTCGATCTGATCCTGAACAAAGAAACCGGTCGATTTCTGCTTGTCCAGCCGGTTGTTCTGCGGCAGCGGCACGGGCAGCGGAAACCGCCCATAGACGGGATCGAGAATGTCGATGATATAGGCGGCCTGCTCGCTGGGATTGCTGCTTACCGAAGGCGGGCGGACCCGGCGAAAATCCTGAAGGTTGTCGAACTCGTCGTGATCGGCGCCGATCAGGATGCGGTGGCGCAGGGGACCGGTCATAAACGTCCCGCTCACCTCGCCACGCACGACGACCTGCCGCGAATCGTAAACGCGCGAGCGGCGCTGGCGCGACAGCGAGCGTCCGTCGCGGAAAATTGGCTGGCGCGACACGGCGAGCTCGGGATCGGAAGAGGAGCCGGTCAGCAGCGTGTCGCGAATGCTGCCGCCCAACAGCACGTTCCAGCGATCGTTGAAGTCATGCTGGACACGCAACGAATGTCCTTCGGCACGCGCGATGTGGTCGCCGTCACCCGGTTCTCCGAGATACCGATTGCGCGGCACGGTATCGAAATCGCCGTCCAGCACCACGATACCACGATCGAAGGGAACCTCCACCCGGGTCTTTTCGAGGTCGTAGGTGATGCGTGTATCCGGCCCGATGGCGAGACCGATGGAGGGCAGGAAGCCCCATCGATATTCTTCCACCGTGTCGCGGAACGTGTCGCCATTTTCGACATAGCCGATCAGGCGCGCGCTCAGCCCGTCGGTGATCGCGAGATTGACATCGGCTTCGGACCGTATCCGATCGAAGCTGCCGAACTGGGCGCCGAACGTGCCGAACGTATCGCCGATTCGCGCCTGCTTGGTGACCAGATTGACCGTGCCGCCCGGCTCTCCGCGTCCCAGCAGGGCGGCCGCCGGACCCTTCAGCACCTCGATCCGCTCGATCCCGGCCGTGTCGCGCTCACCGCCGAAACCGCGCCCGCCGTTGAACCCGTTAACCAGATAGCCCGTGGGAATGTTCTCGTCACCTGCGAAACCGCGAACGGCAAAGGAATCCCACAGCCCGCCGAGCGTGTTCTGGCGCGCGACAGAGGCGTTGAGGTCGAGCGCGTCGTTCAGGCGGATGAGATTGTTCTCTTCCAGCGTCACGGCATCGATCACGTCGATCGATTGCGGGATTTCGGAGATCGCGAAATCGCCGCGATAGGACTGACGCACGCCGATAACGACGATCTGCTCCTCGCTCTGCGCGAGCTCGTCTACGGTTTCAGCTTCGTCTGTTTCGGTCGTGGCAAGCGCCGGGGACGGCACGAGCAGGAAACCGAGCAAGCAGAGGGCCGAGGCGGCGTGGAAAGCTGGGATCATCGGGAACACTCGAATGCCGGAATAGGATGGGCCGGATGAGACAATGTCTCTTTCAGCTGCGCCCCTGACCGACCAGACCCGCCTCGTCAATGTTATGTTGTATCTTTTCCTGAACAGGCTGACGGATGCCGTCGCTTCGGACACGCCGCGCCGGAGCCAGCCCGGTCGGCTATTGGTTTTCTCTTCGCGGCCAGCAAAGGCCCGGAATTCTTTCGCTCTACCGTGCCGGTCGTATAGGGGCCGGATATCGGCTACCGGCAAGATCTGCCATCGGACCCCATGTCGCGAGCAGCTTGTCCGCGCCTGCAGCGCCGTGCCGGTCGGTCCTGCCAGCGACACGCTACGGACAGTTTCGTATGTTGTTCGGCCATCAGAACCTGTATCTGCACCGCCATCACCCGTTTGAAATATGCCAAAGGCGCAATGAGATGCTGAATAACCCGACTGCCGAAGTCCCGCTGGTATCGCTGAAAACCGCCGGTGCCGATCCCGATGGTTTCGCGCAGGCGTTCGGCGATTCATTCCGGCGGTTCGGCTTCGCGATGGTGTCGGATCATGGCATTCCCTCCGACCTGATCGCGCGCGCATGGGAGAAGACCGAAGCCTTTTTCGCGCTGCCCGAAGCGGAGAAGCGCCGCTATTTCGTCGAGGGCGGCGGCGGCCAGCGCGGCTATACGCCGTTCAAGACCGAGATTGCCAAGGGGGCGACCCATGTCGATCTGAAGGAATTCTGGCATGTCGGGCGCGAACTGCCGGAAGGGCATCCCAGTGCCGCGGACATGCCCGCCAATATCTGGCCGGATCAGCCCGAGGGATTTCGCGACACCTTCACCACGCTCTACGACGCGTTCGAAGCGACCGGGGCGCGGCTGTTGAGCGCGATCGCGCGCTATCTTTCGCTGGAACCGAACTGGTTCGATTCGGCGATTCGCGACGGTAACTCGATCCTGCGGCTGCTCCATTATCCGCCGATCGCCGAGGATGCGCCCAATGTCCGCGCAGGCGCGCATGAGGATATCAACCTCATCACGCTGCTGCTGGGGGCTGAGGAGGCGGGGCTGGAACTGCTCGACCGCGACGGGCGCTGGCTTGCGGTCAAGCCGCCCGAGGGCGCGCTGGTCGTCAATGTCGGCGACATGCTGCAACGGCTGACCAACCATGTTCTGCCGTCGACGACGCATCGGGTGGTCAATCCGCCGGCGGAGCGGCGCGGCCATTCGCGCTATTCGATGCCCTTCTTCCTCCACCCCGCATCCGATTTCCTGATCAAAACGCTGCCGTCCTGTGAAAGCGCGGAAAATCCCAACCGCTATCCCGAACCGATCACGGCCGGAGACTATCTGCACGAACGGCTGGTCGAGATCGGCCTCATCAAGGCTTGAGCGTTGCATAGATTTCCTGCCCCGCGCCGGGGTTGATCCGAAGCGCGCACGGCGTCACTAGCGGTTCCATGGATTGATGAAGCGAGGGAGCCGATGACCGAACCGTTGCGCGTGGCGATAGCAGGCCTTGGAACCGTGGGGGCGGGCGTCATTCGCCTGCTGGAAGCGAACGGTTCGCTGATTACCCGGCGCGCAGGAAGGTCGATCGAGGTCGTCGCGGTGTCCGCGCGCGACCGGGCAAAGGATCGCGGAATCGATATTTCAGGGCTCGACTGGGTCGATGATCCGATCGAGCTTGCCCGCCATCCGCGCGCCGATGTGGTGGTCGAGCTGGTCGGCGGATCGGACGGTCCGGCGCTGGCGCTCGCCCGGGCGGCGCTGGGCGCTGGCAAGAGCTTCGTCACCGCGAACAAGGCGATGATCGCGCATCACGGGCTGGAACTTGCCCGCGCGGCCGAAGCGCATGATGCAGCGATGAAGTTCGAAGCAGCGGTCGCGGGCGGCGTGCCCGTCATCAAGGGACTTCGCGAAGGCGCGGCGGCGAACGAGATTGCGCGGGTCTACGGAATCCTCAACGGCACCTGCAATTACATCCTCTCCAAGATGGAAAGCGAAGGCAGCGATTTTGCCGACGTGCTGGCTGAGGCGCAGGCGCTCGGCTATGCCGAGGCCGATCCGGGCTTCGATATCGACGGCGTCGATGCGGCGCATAAATTGTCGATTCTGGCGAGCCTCGCTTTCGGCACCAGTCCGTCCTTCGGCGATGTCGCGATCGGCGGCGTGCGCCATGTCGTCGCCGCCGATATCGCCGAGGCCGCTGCACTCGGCTATCGTATCCGCCTGATCGGGATTGCCGAGGCGGGCGAAAGCGGGCTGTTCCAGCGCGTCCATCCCTATCTCATCCCGATGCGCCATCCGCTCGCCCATGTGCAGGGTTCGCTGAACGCGGTGGTCGCGGAGGGCAATTATGTCGGGCGGCTGTTCTTTCAGGGCGCAGGCGCGGGCGACGGGCCCACGGCAAGCGCGGTGGTCGCTGATCTGATCGACATTGCGCGCGGCGAATTCGGACCGCCTTATGCGATGCCGGCTGAGTCGCTCGCCGCACAGGCCCGCGCCGATAGCGGGGAGCGCCGCGCAAGCGCCTATATCCGCCTCAACGTCGCCGACCGTGTCGGTGTGCTCGCCGAAATCGCAACGGCGATGCGCGATGCGGGCGTATCGATCGAAAGCCTGATCCAGCGCGGCGCGGCAGCGGACGGCAGCGTGCTGGTCGTCATCGTCACGCATGAAAGCCCCGAACGCTGTGTCGAGCAGGCGCTCGCCACGCTGCGCGGTTCGGCCAGCCTGATGGCGGAACCGATGTGGATGCATATTCTGGACGAATGAAAAGCGTAGCTCGACAAGGTTAACGGGCTCGCTTATCGCCGACATATCTGCATAGCCGAACAGAGGTGACACGCTCCATGACGTCTCCCAGCAAGATACTCGATCGCGTTCTTGTTCTCGAAATGGTGCGAGTCACCGAAGCGGCGGCGATCGCCGCATCCAGCCTGGTGGGGCGGGGCGATGAAAAGGCGGCCGATGCCGCCGCCGTCGCCGCGATGCGCGAGGCGTTCGACACGCTCTATATGGACGGCACCGTCGTGATCGGTGAGGGCGAGCGCGACGAAGCGCCGATGCTCTATATCGGTGAAAAGGTCGGCGGCGCGCCGGGCAAGGGGCCGAAGATCGATATCGCGCTCGATCCGCTGGAAGGCACCACCATCACCGCAAAGGCGGGACCGAACGCGCTTGCGGTGCTGGCTGCTGCTGAAGAGGGCTGCCTGCTCAACGCGCCCGATGTATATATGGAAAAGATCGCGATCGGGCCGGGCTATCCCGAAGGTACGATCGACCTTGCCAGATCGCCGACCGAAAATGTGAAGGCGCTGGCTGAGGCCAAGGGCGTGAAGCCCGAAGAAATCATCGCCTGCGTCCTCGATCGTCCGCGTCATGAAAAGATCATCGCCGAGCTGCGCTCGATCGGCTGCGGCATTCACCTGATCCCCGACGGCGATGTCGCGGGCGTGATCGCGACGACCGATCCCGACACCACGATCGATATTTATATGGGCACCGGCGGGGCACCTGAAGGCGTGCTTGCCTGCGCCGCGCTGCGCTGTGTCGGGGGCCAGTTTCAGGGCCGTCTGCTGTTCCGCAACGACGATGAACGTGGCCGCGCGAAAAAATGGGGCATTGATGACCTCGACCGCATCTACACGCTCGACGATCTGGCGAGCGGCGACTGCATCTTCGCGGCAACCGGCGTGACCGACGGGTCGCTGCTGGAGGGCGTGAAGCGTGTCCGCGGAAAAATGACGACCGAAAGCGTGGTGATGCGCGCCAGCTCGGGCACCGTGCGCTGGGTAAAGGGCGAACATCGCATCGACTGACGCGATGCTTGCCGCATCCATGGCGCTGCTGCTGGCGCTTGGTTGTTACTGGTTGTTTCTGAAAGGGAAGCTCGCCGACCGGCTGGGGGTTCATCAGCGCGGGAGGCGGGCCTCTTATCTGTTCTGGGTGGCGAAGAGCGCTGCGCTGTTCGTCGCGCCGACGCTGTTGATCCTTGCCTGTCTCGGCGCGCTGGGTAGCCTGATCGTCATGCCGCGCGCCTTTGCCGATGCGGCGTTGCAGCTCGGCGTTACTCCCGGCGGTGCAATGCAGGACACCGGCTTTCTGTTTGCGGTGGTAGGCGGGCTGGCTGGCGGCGCATTGCTCGGCGCCATTGTCGCCCGGATGCAGCGCAAACGCGGGCGCAGGCCGTGGATGATCGGCGATCTGCGTTCGATCCTGCCCGCAACGCGCGCCGAACTGCCCTATGCCGCTGGAATCGCGGTCGCTGCCGGGATCAGCGAAGAGCTGTTCTTCCGCCTGCTATTGCCGCTGCTGATCGGCGTGCTCAGCGGATCGGCGCTGTTCGGCTTTGCGGTCTCGGCACTGCTGTTTGCGGGCGCGCATCGCTATCAGGGGTGGAAAGGCATGGCGGGATCGGGCGCACTGGCCGTGATCTTCACCGTTTTTTACTGGATGACCGCCAGCCTGTGGATGACGATGGCGCTCCACATGCTGGTCGATCTCAACGGGCTGGTCCTTCGCCCGCTCGTGCTTGGGCTCAGGGCTTCAGGCGATAGCCGGTCCTGAAGATCCACATGATCGCGCCGAGGCACAGCAGCAATAAGAGCCCGATAAAGCCGAGGCTGACCCCGACACTGACATCGCCCTGCCCGAAAAAGCTCCAGCGAAAGCCGCTCACCAGATACACAACCGGATTGAACAGGCTGACCGTGCGCCAGGGTTCGGGCAGCATGTCGATCGAATAAAAGGCTCCGCCCAGAAAGGTGAGCGGCGTCACCAGCAGGGCAGGGACGATCGACAATTGTTCGAACCCGTTCGCCCAGACGCCGATGATGAACCCGAACATGCTGAACGTCAGCGCGGTCAGCACCAGAAAGGCGATCATCGCGCCCGGATGCTGAATATGCAGATCGACGAACAGCGTCGAGGTGGCGAGGATGATGAGGCCAAGCACCAGCGATTTGGTCGCCGCTGCACCGACAAAGCCGATCACCGTCTCCACTGCCGAGATGGGGGCCGAGAGCAGTTCGTAGATCGTGCCGGTGAATTTGGGGAAATAGATACCGATCGACGCATTCGAAATGCTCTGGGTCAGCAGCGTCAGCATGATGAGGCCGGGCACGATGAAGCTGCCGTAATCGACCCCGCCGACCTGTTGCATCCGGCTGCCGATCGCGCCGCCGAACACGACGAAATAGAGCGAGGTGGTGATGACCGGAGTCGCCACCGATTGCCACAGGGTGCGCAGCGCGCGCGCCATTTCCGCTTTATAAATGGCCCAGACGCCATGGCCGTTGAACGCGCCGACGCTCATGCCGCCTGCTCCTTCTTTTCCGAAACCAGATCGACGAAAATATCTTCAAGGCTGCTCTTGTGCGTCTCCAGATCCTTGAACGCGATGCCAAGGTCGGGAAGGCGGCGGAGCAGCGATGGGATGCCGGTACGCTCTGCCTGCGCGTCGAAGACATAGCGCAGGCGATTGCCGTCATCCTCCAGCGTCAGATCCCATTCGGCCAGTTCGGGCGGAATGGCGGTGAGCGGATCGACGAGCAGGATATCCATCTCGCGCTTGCCCAGCTTTTTCATCAGCGCGTGTTTTTCCTCGACCAGCAGCAGCTGCCCTTTCGATATCACTCCCACCCGGTCGGCCATTTCCTCGGCCTCTTCGATATAATGGGTGGTGAGGATGATGGTCGTGCCGCGCTCGCGCAGCTTCGCGATCAGCCGCCACATATCGCGGCGAAGCTCGACATCGACGCCGGCGGTCGGTTCGTCGAGGAACAGGATTTCAGGGCGATGCGCCAGCGCCTTGGCGATCAGCACGCGGCGTTTCATGCCGCCCGAAAGCTCCATGATCTTCGTGTCGCGCTTGTCCCAGAGCGACAGGTCTTTCAGCAATTCGTCGATATAGGCGCGGTCGGGACCGCGACCGAACAGGCCGCGCGTGAATTCCAGTGTTGCGCGGACTTTGGTAAAGGCATCGGTCGACAATTCCTGCGGCACCAGCCCCAGCATCGCCCGCGCCTTGCGATAGTCTTTTACCGCATCATGGCCGTCGATGGTGATCGTGCCGCTGCTGGGCGAAACCAGCCCGCAGACAATGCCGATCATCGTCGTCTTGCCCGCGCCATTGGGGCCGAGCAGTGCGAAAATCTCTCCGCGTTTGATCTCGAGATCGACCGATCGCAACGCGACATGGCCGGATTTATAGGTCTTGCCGACGCCGGCAAGCGACAGGATCGTGTCCATGAAAAATGCACGCTCCGGGAAAAAGGCGGGTTCAGGAAGCGTTAAAGTAGGTGGTGCCCCCTTCCGCGACAAGCGCCACCGTTACGAACGCGTGTCTTCCGCCTTTTTCACCGCATCCTGTAGCATGGCGAAAGATTGAGCGCCTGACAGCACTGTATCGCCGATCACCCACGCGGGCGTTCCGGTGACGCCGATTTCGCCCGCGACCGAGAGGTTTTTGCGAATCTCCGCTGCCGCCGCATCGGATGCCGCGAATTTCTGCGCGGCTGCCATATCCAGCCCGGCCTTTTGCGCCGCCTGACGGATGGACTGATCGGTCAGGCCGTCGGCTGCGAACAGGCTATCGTGAAACTGCTGAAACCTGCCCTGCTGAGCGGCCGCAAGGCTCCACAAAGCGGCGGTGCGGCTTTCCTCGCTCAGCACGGGGAGTTCGCGATATACGACGCGCACGTCCGGATCGGCGTTCACCAGTTTGTCGATTTCGGGAAGGCTCGCCCGGCAGAATCCGCAGGCATAGTCCATATAGACGACGACATTGGCCTTCGGAGCCTTTGCGCCGCGCCATGCGGAAGCAAAGGGCTGCACAATGGCATCGCGATTGGCATTCACTGCCTCCGCCGCCTGACGCGCGCGCAGGGCGTCCATGGCGTCGGGGATGAGTTCGGGATGCGCCATGACATAATCATGCACGACGCCTTCCATCGCGGCGCGATTGGTGCTCATTGCAGGGACCAGACGCTGGACAAGCAGCATTGCGCCTGCGCCGAGGATGGCGGCGAGGATCAGCAACAGGGCAAGGGTGGCGCGCGAAAGCGGTTGGGATTCGGTCATGAGAGAATTGCGCTAATGCCTTTTGCTGTCCTGAATTTCATTTTGCGACACCATGAGGATGTCCTGCGCGCGCAGCCAGTCGGAGCTGCCCTTTTCAAGCCCCGCCATCGCCCGCTGCGCGCTTACCAGCGCCATGCGGGTATCGCCGGTCAGGTTCGAAAGCTCCGCCTTGGCAAGCGCCGCATGCACTTCATCGCCGCGCCGTTCATAGACGGTGCCGAGCTGCACCCAGGCGAAGGGATTGGCATCGTCGCGCTGCACTGCCTGTCGCAATACCGCCTCCGCCTCATCCAGATGCGCAGGATCGTCGGTCGCGACGAGCGCATGGCCGAAGGTCGTGGCGATCAGCGGAGAATTGCCCGATAATTGTGTCGCTTTGCGCAGCGGGACAAGCGCTGCCTGCGGGTCGCCGCCCTCCATCAGGATCTGGCCTTGGACTTCCAGAAAATAGGGGTTGTTCGGCTCGCCCTGCACCAGCGCTGCTGCTTCGGCATTCGCCTTGTCGGGATAGCCGCCGCGGTGAAAGGCATAGGTGCGGGCATAATGCGCGGTTAGCGACGGATCGGTCGCGGGATATTCGCGCAGCACGCTGTCCATCGGTTCGACATAGCCGGCAAGCTTTGCCTTCACCCGTTCGAACCGCTTTTCCAGTTCGGGATCGAGCGGCGTGTTCCAGTTGGGAGCGCTTTGCAGCGTCTGAGTGAGCGCAGCGATACGGTCCCCGGTCAGCGGATGGCTGCGGTTGAACGCATCATCCTGCGGAATTGCGAGGCGATATTCCTGATTTTGCAGGATTTTGAAGAAATCCAGCATCCCCTTGCCGGTGATATGCGCCTTGGTGAGAAAGCTCGCGCCAGCCGCATCGGCAGAGGCTTCCTGTGTGCGGCTATAGGCAAGCACGCTGCCCATCGCCGCGCGCTGTCCGGCAAGGATCGCGCCCATCGCCGCATCGCCCGATCCGGCGGCGGCTGCGACCGCGCCCAGCAACAGGCTGGCGATGGTGATTCCGGTCGCGCTCTTGCCCATCCGGCCTGACAGCGGCGCATGGCCGCCGACGACATGGCCTAGTTCATGCGCGAACACGCCCTGCACTTCGTTGTAATTTTCCGCCGCTTCGATCAGGCCCGAATTGATATAGACCGTCTGGCCGCCCGCCACGAAGGCATTGATTTCGGGGTCTTGCAGGACGACGACCTGCACATTGCGCGGCGACAGGCCCGCCGCTTCGATGATCGGGCGGGTCATGTCCTGAAACAGCGCCTCGGTCTCCGCATCGCGCAGGATGGTCTGCGCCGTCGCGGACTGGGCAGCGAACAGGCACATCATCGCGAACGTCGCGAACAGGCGCTTCATCATCGTCATTCGAGCGGCCGAATCCCCGGATAGCCTTCAGGCAGAGTAGCGATTCTCATACCCGGCACGACCTTAACTTGCGCTGAAACAGGCAAAGCCAATCGCCCGCCCCGACTTTCGTGCCGGGACGGGCGATCATAGGTCATGCGCCGAAGGTGCGTTGCCACCAGCCGCGACGCGGCGTCTGCGAATCGCCCTCGGCTGTCTCGGCCGCCTCGGTATCGGCTGCTGCGGTGTCGGCGGGCGCGGCGCCAGCGGATGCAGGAGCGGCACTCGGTTCGACGGGCGCGGATTTTTCGACGGACACAGGGGCCGCCGCTTCCTCAGCCACCGGTTCGGTTACCGGCGCATCCGCCTTTTTGCGGCGGGTCCGCTTCGGCTTCGGCTTTTCCTCGGCCTCGCCGGGGTCGGCAGCGGCCTTGGCCGTGCGCCGCGTGCGTGCTGGCTTGGCCGGAGCCTCACCCTCTGCATCAGCCTTTTTGCGGCGCGTCCGCTTCGGTTTGGGCGCTTCGGCTGCTTCTTCAGTAGCGGGCGGGGTAGGTTCGGCCTCCGCTTCGGTTGCCGTTGCAGCGGTAGCCGCAGCATCGCCCTCCTGCTCGTCGCGCGCCTTGGGCCGACGCCGGGCGCGCCTGGGCTTCGCTTCCGGCGCAGCTTCCGCTGCCTCGACCGGCTCGGCCTGGGGTGCCGGTTCGGGAGCCGGCGCTTCTTCGGCGGCGGGGGCGTCGTCCGACGCTATCGCTGCTTCGTCCGCGCCATGGTCGCGATCCTGTTCCTCGCTGCGACCCTCGCCCGATTTGCGGCGTCCACCGCGCTTGCCACGGCGACGACGGCGGCGCTTCTCGCCATTCTCACCCTCTTCGGCGTCATCGTCCCGCGCATTATGCGGTTCGTCCGTGTCCTCGGCCTCCTCGCGCTCGTCCGAATCATCCTGAGCGGTGTCACGACCGTTATCTTCTCCCTGTTCGTCCCGGCCCCGGCCGCGACGTCCGCGACGACGCCGGCGGCGCTTGCTGCGACGAGCCTCGTCATCGCTGTCGCTGCCCGCTTCGCGCTCATTCTCCTGCTCGGCGTCTGCCTCTGCCTCATCCTCGAAATCGTCCTCGATTTCCTCAGGATAATCTTCATCCTGATCTTCGATGATCGGGTCGATACGCGGAGCATGGGCGGGGGGCGGTCCGGAGACCTCCACCGACATGCGCGCGCCTTCCATCTCGCCATCCGATTCGACTTCGACGCTGACGCCATAGCGTTCTTCGATCTCGGCGATATCGGCGCGCTTTTTGTTGAGCACGTAAAAGGCAGCTTCCTGACTGCAACGCAGCGTCAGCAGCGAGCCGTTGCCGCGTGCGGCTTCATCCTCGATCAGGCGCAGCGCCGACAGGCCCGACGAGCTGGGCGTGCGGACAAGACCGGTGCCTTCGCAATGCGGGCAGGTGACGGTCGAGGCTTCCAGCACCCCGGTGCGCAGCCGCTGGCGGCTCATTTCCATCAGGCCGAATGCGGAGATGCGGCCCACCTGAATACGCGCGCGATCGGATTTCAGCGCCTCCTTCATCGCCTTTTCGACCTTACGGACGTTGGAGTTATGATCCATGTCGATAAAGTCGATGACGACCAGACCCGCCATGTCGCGCAGACGAAGCTGGCGGGCGATTTCCTGCGCTGCTTCCAGATTGGTCGCGGTCGCGGTCTGTTCGATATTATGCTCCTTGGTGGAGCGGCCCGAGTTGATGTCGATCGAAACAAGCGCTTCGGTCGGGTTGATGACCAGATAGCCGCCCGATTTCAGCTGCACGACCGGATTGTACATCGCGGCGAGCTGATCCTCGACATGGTTGCGCTGGAACAGCGGCACCGCATCGGCATATTGCTTCACTCGCCGGGCATGGCTCGGCATCAGCAGCTTCATGAAATCCTTGGCCGCGCGATAGCCTTCCTCGCCCTCGACCACGACTTCGGTGATGTCGCGATTATAGATGTCGCGGATCGCGCGCTTGATGAGGTCGCTGTCGCCATAGACCAGCGCGGGCGCGGAGGATTTCAGCGTATCTTCGCGAATTCCGTCCCACAGCCGGGCGAGATAGTCGAAATCGCGCTTGATCTCGGTCTTGGTCCGCTGAAGGCCTGCGGTGCGCACGATGCAGCCCATGCTGGGCGGCAGGTCCATGTCCGCCATGATCGTTTTCAGCCGCTTGCGGTCGGCCGCGCTCGAAATCTTGCGGCTGATCCCGCCGCCATGCGCGGTATTGGGCATCAGGACGCAGTAACGCCCGGCAAGGCTGAGATAGGTGGTCAGCGCAGCGCCCTTATTGCCGCGCTCTTCCTTCACGACCTGTACCAGCAGCACCTGACGGCGGCGGATCACGTCCTGAATCTTGTAGCGCTTGCGAAGGCTCATGCGGCGCTGGCGCAGTGCCTCAACCGCCTTTTCGGTCTTGTTGCCTTTGCGGCCATTGCCGCTCGATTCGTCGTCCGATTCCTCGTCGTCGCTGCTGCGTTCCAGCACCTCGACGTCGCCGCCATCTTCCTCTTCGGCTTCCGCTTCGGCGCGCAAAGCCGCTTCTTCGGCAGCATGCTCGGCCTCTTCGGCGAGCAGGGCGTCGCGGTCTTCCTTCGGGATCTGGTAATAATCGGGGTGGATTTCGCTGAACGCCAGAAATCCGTGGCGATTGCCGCCATAATCGACGAACGCCGCCTGAAGCGACGGTTCGACGCGCGTTACCTTGGCGAGATAGATATTGCCTTTGAGCTGTTTGCGCTCGGCAGATTCGAAATCAAACTCCTCGATCCGGTTTCCCTTGACGACGGCCACCCGGGTTTCCTCCCGGTGGCGGGCGTCGATCAGCATACGCATGGTCATTTATAATTCTCCGGTCGCGCCGGCGCGAACGCGCATTCGGCACGAAATCTTGTAAGCGCGGCCTGTCCGAAAGCATGGCGGGGCGCGCGCGGGGTGTTTGTAAAATTGCTGCTGCTGCAAAGGCACGGCCGGACCCGTGGTCCAGCGCTTCCGCGCCCGCGCGCCTGCCCGGAAGGGCGGTGCGTTGCGGATGGAACGGAACTTGCCTCATGCAGCTTCAACCTGACTTTGCTGCGGCAATGGCCCGGGTGGACGGTGCCGCGGCGAAACGGGACCGGCGGACCTTCGGGAAATAACGTATTCCCATAGCCGGTTGCACCAATGCCTAGCACCGCCTGCGCGGCGCGGCAACACCGGCGCATGGCGGTGCGGGTATGGGACGCAGCTTTTGGCTGGACCGGCAGGGCCGGCGCTTGGCATAGCGCGGGGCGTGGAACTGCTCCTCGCTCTCTTCGCCTTATGGTTCGGCCCGCATCAGCAACCGGCGGCAGCCGGACTGGCGGAGCGCGCTGCGGCGCGGGAGGGGCAGCGCTATCGCGTGCTGATCGACCTTCCGCCCCCGGCAGGCAAAGCGGCGCCGCTTCCCAAAATCTATGGCGATGACGATACGCGCCCGCTCGTCATGATCGATCCCGGCCATGGCGGCCGCGATCCGGGCGCCATCGGGATAGACCGTCTGCGCGAAAAGGATCTGACGCTGAAAACGGCGCGGGCGATCGGTAACGCGCTGCTCGAAACCGGCCGGGTGCGCGTCGCGTACACGCGTGAAGACGATCGCTTCGTGATTTTGCAGGAACGCTATGCCGTTGCGCGCCGACTGGGCGCGGCGCTGTTCCTGTCGATCCATTGCGACAGCGCGCCCGATCGCGAGGCGGGCGGCGCGAGCGTCTATACGCTGTCGGAAACCGCTTCGGATGCGCAGGCGGCGCGCCTCGCCGCGCGCGAGAACCGGGCGGATATTCTGGCAGGGATGGACCTCAACCGGCAGACGCCGGCAATCTCGTCGATCCTGATCGATCTCGCGCAGCGCCAGACGATGGAGCAATCGGCTGCCTTTGCCCGGCTGCTGGGTCGCGAGGCGCGGGGACATATTCCGGAAAAGGCGATGTTCCACCGCATGGCCTCGCTCATCGTGCTGAAGGCGCCGGACATGCCATCGATCCTGTTCGAAACCGGTTATATTTCCAATCCGCGCGATGCCGCCTTTCTGAATTCACCGGCAGGGCGGGTGCAGATCGCGCAAAGCGTGGCGCGCGCGGTGCGCATCTATTTCGCGCGGCGCGCGCAGATACGCTGATCGCCGCCATCGGATCGATCCGGCGCGCGAATGACTGGAAAGGCCGGTAAATCCTGCTAGACCTCCCCGCGACATGGAAGATACCGACCATAGCACGACCGAATATCGGCTGCATCGCGCTTCGGGCGCAGAACCCAGCCGGTTTGCGCGGATTCGTTCGCGCTGGTGGTTCAAACTGATTGCCTGGGCGGCGCTTGCAGCCGGGATCGGCGCGTTCCTGCTCTGGTTCCTGTTCGCGCGCGGGCTGCCCTCGGTCGATCAGCTCAAAACCTATGAACCGCCGCTGCCGACCAATGTCCGGTCGATCAACGGCGAGCCGATTCACACCTTCGCGCGCGAACGGCGGGTCGAGCTGTCGTATGACGAATATCCGCCGCTGCTCGTGCGCGCCTATATGTCGGCTGAGGACAAGACCTTCTTCCAGCATCACGGGGTCGATTTTCCGGGTCTGATTCGAGCTGCTGCGGAGGGCATCATCAAAGGCCGTACCCCGCGCGGTACCTCCACAATCACGCAGCAGGTGGCGAAAAATCTGCTGCTGACCAACGAGGTCAGCTATGTCCGCAAGATCAAGGAGGCGATCCTTGCCTGGCGGATCGAAAATGCGCTGACCAAGCAGCAGATCATGGAGCTGTATCTTAACCAGATATTCCTCGGTCGGAACGCTTATGGTGTCGAAGCGGCGAGCCACGCCTATTTCGACAAGGATCTCGACCAGCTCAAATTGTCACAGATGGCCTATCTCGCGATCCTGCCCAAAGGGCCGGCCAATTACGATCCCGAGCGCGATACTGAGCGCGCGCTCGACCGGCGCAACTGGGTGCTGGGCGAGATGTTGAAGAACGACTTCATCACGCGTCCGCAATATCAGGAGGCGGTTGCAGAGCCGCTGGGCACCGTATCGCGCATCGAACAGAGCGAGGACGATCAGCAACAGGTCGGCGGCTATTTCATCGAAGCAGTGCGCCGCCAGCTGGTCGACAAATTCGGCGATAATTCGCAGGACGGTCCGCACAGCGTTTATGCGGGCGGCCTGTGGGTGCGTTCCTCGCTTGATCCCACGCTGCAGAAATATGCGCAGGAGGCGCTTCGCGACGGGCTCGTCCGCTATGATCGCGGACGCGGCTGGTCCGGCCCGATGCGGCAGGTCGAAATCAACGATGGCGACTGGCAGCGTGCGCTGGTCGGTACCCATGTCGGGCTCGATTATCGCGACTGGCGGCCGGCGATCGTCATTTCGATCGACGGCGGCGATGCGCAGATCGGCTTTGGCGACGGCAGCACCGGAACGTTGCCGCGATCGGGCGCGACCATGCCGGTGCGCGGCAAGGGCGGTGCGGCGTTCGATGCGCTGAAGGCGGGCGACGTGATCGCGGTATCGCCATCGGGCAGCGGGTTCTCGCTGGAGAGCATTCCCAGGGTTTCGGGCGGCCTGATGGTCGAAAACCCGACCTCCGGCCGGATCATGGCGATGCAGGGCGGATTCGATTCGCGCATCCAGTCGTTCAACCGCGCAATTCAGGCGCAGCGCCAGCCCGGGTCGACGATCAAGCCGATCGTATATTCCGCCGCGCTGGAACAGGGCATGACCCCTGCGACGATGATCCAGGATACGACCTTCTGCGTCTATCAGGGTGCGAATCTGGGGCAGAAATGCTTCAAGAATTTCGCGCATGAGGGTGGTTCGGGCGCGCACACGCTGCGCTGGGGCATCGAACAGTCGCGCAACCTGATGACGGTGCGCGCCGCCGCGCAGACGGGCATGGAGCATGTCGTCGACATGATACAGCGCCTCGGCGTCAGTCGGGAGAAATATCCGCCCTATCTGTCCTATTCGCTGGGCGCTGGGGAAACCACCGTGATGCGGATGGTCAATGCTTATTCGACCCTCGTCAATCACGGGCAGAAGCTTACCCCGACGCTGATCGATTATGTGCAGGACCGGCGTGGCCAGGTGATCTGGCCCGACAACTGGCGTGCCTGTGACGGGTGCAATGCGCCCGACTGGAACGGAAAGGCGATGCCGCGCCCGGTTTCGCATTCCAAGCAGGTTGTCGATCCGCTGACCGCGTACCAGATGGTGCATATCATGGAGGGCGTGATCCAGCGCGGTACGGGCGTTCGCCTGCGCTCGCTTGACCGGCCGATGGTGGGTAAGACCGGCACGACCAACGGGCCGACCGATGTGTGGTTCATGGGCGGCACGCCGCAGATGATCGGTGGCGTGTATGTCGGCTACGACAATCCCCGCAATCTGGGCGGCTATGCGCAGGGCAGTTCGATCGCGGTGCCGATCATGAAGCAGTTTTTCGAACAGGCGCTGAAGGACCTTCCCAAAGTGCCGTTCCGGGCGCCGTCCGGAATCCGCATGGTGAAGATCGACCGGCGAAGCGGCAGGCCGGTGTTCGGGGTCTGGCCGACCGATGAACCGCTTGCGCCGGTGATCTGGGAAGCGTTCAAGCCCGAAAATGCGCCGCGCCGTGCCGCGCGGCGGGATGACGACCAACGGGCCGCGCCCAAAAAGGCCGCGCCCACGCGCCGCGAATCGCAGGGGGACAGTGACTTCCTCCAGCGCGAAGGCGGCATATATTGACCGGTTGCCGGTCCCGGCGGACAATCGCGTACGGGGCCGGTGCGACAGATATGTTTGGAGTAGATTATGCGCGCCGAAGCGCAGGCATATGCCGATAAAATCAAGGACGCGCTCGAACTGCTGCGCCGCTTTCTCGACTGGGACAAGGCGCTCAGGCGGCTAGACGAGCTCAATGCACGGGTCGAGGATCAGAGCCTTTGGGACAATCCCAAAGAGGCGCAGGCGGTCATGCGCGAACGCCGCCACCTCGACGAGGCGATCGGCGCGACCAAAGCGATTCAGCAGGAGCTGAGCGATACCAGCGAACTCATCGAAATGGCCGAGGCCGAGGGCGATGAGGACATGGCGAGCGAGGGCACCGAAGCGCTGAAGGCGCTTGCCGAACGCGCCGAACGCGACAAGGTGCAGGCGCTGCTCGCAGGCGAAGCCGACGCCAACGACACCTATCTCGAAATCCATGCGGGCGCAGGCGGTACCGAAAGCCAGGACTGGGCCGAGATGCTCCAGCGCATGTATCAGCGCTGGGCCGAACGGCGGGGCATGAAGGTCGAACTGGTCGATTATCACGCGGGCGAGCAGGCGGGCATCAAATCGGCGACGCTGCTGATGAAGGGCGAAAACGCTTATGGCTGGGCAAAGACCGAAAGCGGCGTCCACCGGCTGGTGCGCATTTCGCCCTATGACAGCTCGGCGCGCCGCCACACCAGCTTTTCCAGCGTCTGGGTCTATCCGGTGATCGACGACGATATCGACATCGATATCAACGAGGCCGATCTGAAGATCGACACCTATCGCGCGTCCGGCGCGGGGGGACAGCACGTCAACACCACCGATTCGGCCGTCCGCATCACGCACGTTCCCTCCGGCATCATCGTCGCCAGCCAGAATGACCGGTCGCAGCACAAGAACCGCGCGACCGCGATGAGCATGCTGAAGGCGCGGCTGTACGAAGCCGAACTTCGCAAGCGTGAAGAGGCGGCGATGGATATCCATGCCTCCAAATCCGATATCGGCTGGGGCCATCAGATTCGCTCTTATGTGCTGCAACCCTATCAGCTGGTGAAGGATCTGCGCACGGGCGTGACCTCTACAGCGCCGTCGGATGTGCTCGACGGCGATCTCGATCCCTTCATGGCCGCTGCTTTGTCGCAGCGGGTGAGCGGCGAAGCCGTCGAAGTGGAGGATGTGGATTGAGACGGGCGCCGGTCTCGCTGGCATTGCTTGGAGCAGCGCTGGCGATGCTGGCGGGGTGCGACGGCGGACCGCCGCGCGCCACCCGCACACAGGCCGCGCCGGTCGGGCCGTTTCCCGCGCCCGACCGTCCGGTTTCGCCGATCATATCGAGCCGCTGGTCGACCGAAGAGGCACGCGACCGGCTACATGAAGCGGCCGAGGTAATGGAAAAGGCCGGGATCGCGCCGGGCATGAGCGTCGCCGATATCGGCGCGGGCGAAGGCTATTACACCGTCCGCCTCGCCCGCCGGGTCGGTCCGCATGGCCGGGTGCTCGCCGAGGATATCGTTCCCGACGTGCGCGACGCGCTTGCCCGCCGGGTGAGCCGCGACCAGCTCGACAATGTCTCGGTGCGTCTCGGCGACCCCAACGATCCCAAATTGCCCGACGACAGCTTCGACCGCATCCTGCTGGTCCATATGTATCACGAGATCGCGCAGCCTTATGAATTTCTGTGGCGGATGCGTCCGTCGCTGCGCGAGGGCGGGCAGGTGATCGTGGTGGATGCGAATCGTGCGACGCAAAATCACGGCACGCCGCCCGCGCTGTTAAAATGCGAATTCGCCGCGGTCGGCTATCGGCTGGTGCGGATGACGGCCATGCCCTCGGCGGGCGGCTATCTGGCGGTGTTCGAACGCGCCGGCGATCGTCCCGAACCGGGCGCGATCCGGCCCTGTCGCCTGCCCGGTCACAATAATCCCAGCGCCAGAAAACTCGACGAATCCTCGCGTCCCACTACCCAGTGATCGGCGAGCCATAGTCCGATCGGGCGCAGCGTCCGCGCGATCAGCCGGGTCGTTTCGCAATCGGCCTTGCTCGGCTGCGACATGCCGCTGGGATGGTTGTGCGCGATCATGATCGAAGCGGCATTGAGCGCAAGCGCATCGCGCACCACCGAACGTAGCGGCAATATGGTCTCGTCCAGCCCGCCATGACAGTGGCGCAGGCCGATCAGCATTCCCCGACGGTTGCGATAGGCAAAGACCGCCAGTTCCTTCCGCGCCCGGGCGAGTGGGGCAAAGAAATGGGGCAGGGTGCCCGGATCGGGTACGATTCCGGCAAGCGCGATCATCCGGACGTCGTTGCACGCCCGTAGCGTCGGCTGCATCGGGAAGCTGATCGGCTTTGAAGCTAGATTCCTCCGTTTCGGACTATTTGCTCCGTCTTGGCGGAGGCGCGCGGACCGGCTAGGCATGAATCCCATGCAGCAATATCTCGATCTCATGGCGCGCGCGCTGGACCATGGCGCGGTGCAGGACGACCGCACGGGCGTGGGTACGCGCAGCGTATTCGGCCATCAGATGCGGTTCGATCTGGGCAAGGGCTTTCCGGTGCTCACCACCAAGAAGCTGCACCTGAAATCGATCATCATCGAATTGCTGTGGTTCCTGCGCGGCGACACCAATGTCCGCTGGTTGCAGGAGCGCGGCGTCAGCATCTGGAACGAATGGGCGGATGAACAGGGCGACCTTGGCCCGGTATATGGCAAGCAGTGGCGCGACTGGCAGGCGCCGGACGGGAGCCATATCGATCAGATCAAAGGGCTGATCGCCGACCTGAAGACCAACCCTGCGTCGCGCCGCCACATCGTTACGGCGTGGAATCCGGGCGAGCTCGGCGCGATGGCGCTGGCACCGTGCCATTGCCTGTTCCAGTGCCATGTCGCGAACGGCAAATTGTCGCTCCAGCTCTATCAGCGTTCGGCGGACATTTTTCTGGGCGTGCCGTTCAATATCGCAAGCTATGCGCTGCTCACCCATATGCTGGCGCAGCAATGCGATCTGGAGGTGGGCGAGTTCATCTGGACCGGCGGCGACTGCCACCTGTATTCGAACCATCTCGATCAGGCACGCGAACAGCTCGGCCGCACGCCCGGGCCGCTGCCGCGTCTCGAAATCACTCGCAAACCCGACGGCATCGATGCTTATGAATATGCGGATTTCGTGCTGCACGATTATGCCGCGCAGCCGCATATCAAGGCGCCGGTGGCGGTATGATATGCTTCTTTCTGGCGCGCGCGGATAATGGCGTGATCGGCGTGGACGACCGGCTGCCCTGGCACATTCCCGCCGACCTCAAACGTTTCAAGGCGCTGACCATGGGCAAGCCGATGGTGATGGGGCGCAAAACGTTCGAGAGCTTCCCCTCGCTGCTGAAGGGCCGTCGCCATATCGTATTGACCCGCGACGCCGGCTGGCAGGCCGAAGGCGCGGAAGTCGCGCATGATGTCGATGGCGCGCTTGCGCTTGCGGGCGAGGCGGAGACGGTGGCGGTGATCGGCGGGGCGGAGATTTTCGCGCTTTTTCGCGACCGCGCCGATCGGGTCGAACTGACCGAAGTGCATGCAAGCCCCGAAGGCGATACGATCGTGCCCGCCTTCACCGCACCCGAATGGCGCGAGACATTTCGCGAGGATCAGGCCGCCGAGGGCGACCGTCCGGCGTTCAGCTTCGTGACGCTGGAGCGCGCCGACTAACCGTCGCGCAGTTGCTCTGCCCGCGCGAACACCGCCTCGAACATCGCGTCTGTCAGCCGCCCGGTGTTCGTGTTGTAGCGTGAGCAATGATAGCTATCGAGCAGCCAGCGCCCGTCGGGCAGGCGATGTTCGGCAAGGTGACCGAATTTCGCATTTGCCGCGCGCACCCCGAACAGTTTCAGCGCGCTGTCATGCGCGATCCGGCCCAGCGCAACAAACACCTTCACATCGGGCAGCGCCGCCTGCTGACCATCCAGAAACGGCCGGCAGGTGCGGATTTCCTCGGGCGTCGGCTTGTTCTGCGGCGGCAGGCACTTGACCGCATTGATGATGACCGCGCCGGTCAGCTCCAGCCCGTCATCGGGGCGACAGCCATAGCGTCCGTTCGCTAGGCCGAACTTGTCCAGCGTCGCGAAGAGCAGGTCGCCCGCATAATCGCCGGTAAAGGGCCGACCGGTGCGATGCGCGCCATGCTTTCCCGGCGCGAGCCCGATGATCGCCAGCCAGGCGTGCCGATCGCCGAACGCATTGACCGGCGCATTCCACCAGTCGGGATGTTCGGCGCGAATTTCCTCGCGCAGCGCGACGAGGCGCGGGCAGCGGGGACAATCGCGCGGCGGTTCGGTATCGGGAATGGGGCTGGCAGCGAACATCGCGCCGGAATAAGGACAGGCGATGGAGCGAGCAAGCTATGCCATTGCGCTTGGGTCGAATCGTCGCACGGTGCACGGATCGCCGCGCGAGACGCTGCATGCCGCGCTCGATGCGCTGGGCGGCGTGGCGGCTGCCTCCCCGGTCATCGAAACCGCGCCGCTGGGGCCGTCGCGACGCCGATTCGCCAATGCGGTGGCGATCGTCGCGAGCGAGGAGATGCCGCCCGAGCTGCTCACCCGGCTCAAGGCGATCGAACGCGCTTTCGGGCGGCGGCGAGGGCAGCGCTGGGGCGAACGCGCGCTCGATCTGGATATCCTGCTCTGGTCGGGCGGTGCATGGGCATCGCCGGGGCTGGTTGTGCCGCACGCGCAGTTTCGCCGGCGCGGGTTTGTGATGGGGCCGCTGGCGGCGATTGCGCCCGGCTGGCGCGACCCGCTCACCGGGCACACGATGCGCCAGCTTCTGGCCCGAACGCGAAATTCGCGCGTTTAACGCAGCAAAGCGGTTGACCGCGCGGCAAAGCCCGCTTACCTGCTGCCCCCCGGTGACGGGCCCTTAGCTCAGTCGGTAGAGCAACTGACTTTTAATCAGTAGGTCGCTGGTTCGAATCCAGCAGGGCTCACCACCTTTTCAATGACCCGGATGTGAGATTGGTGGTGCGCCGCACCGTCCAGACCCGCCGGGACGCAGCGGGCCAGCAGGCGGCCGTTGCAGGTCAGTCACCCCCTTCTTGCAGCCAGGCCGGTATGTCGCGTTGGGCACGAAGTAGGCGCCACACATCGATATGGTCGTTCTGCTCGATGTAGAAGATCAGTCGGGGATAACGAGCCACTTTTCGGCTTCGCAGCCCCGGCAAATCAAGTTCCTGCGCATATCGCGGCGATCCCGTGCCGGGATGTTCGGCAATGGTGTGCAAGCCGTTCTGAAGTTCTTCTACGAATCCCGTGGCGACATCGGCGCCCGATTCCTGAGCGTAATAGTCAACAACCGCTTCGATATCCCGGTCGGCGAGGTCCCTGAGGACGACCGGCTTTGCGCTCATTGCGCAGACGGATCGATGCGTTTGCGAAGATTCCGGAAATAATCCTCATCCGCCGTCTTGCCCGCAGCCGAGCGCGCACCTTGCAGAAGCAGGTTGCGCAAATCCTGCCTGTTCTGATCCCTGCGGATCAATTCCCGGATATATTCACTGCTTGTGCCATAGCCCCGGCCCGCGACCTGCTCATCGACGAAGCTTTTCATCGTGTCCGGCAAAGAGACGTTCATTGTTGCCATGTGCAGGCATATACGCCGTTTGGCAAAAAATTGGCAAGAATTGGCAACAATGCCATTTTTGCTTCTCACAAGGGCGGGTGTGGGTTGGGCGGTGGCAGACGATGGCGACCCCGGCCTCCGCCGGGGCGACGCATTGGGTTAGCGGCTTTATATCACAGCGATTTCCACTATCGTCGCCCCGGCGAAGGCCGGGGCCGATGGCGTGTGGCACTATGGTGGCGCGGAGTGGGGCGCGGTTGGTGCGGCTCTGGATTGCCTGACACTGGTATCATAGGCTGGCATCAACATAGGTCGCTATAAGCGCCCCGTGCCGCCTGTATCCTTCCGCTTGGTTCAGATTTGCTTTCAGCGCCCCAAGCAAACCCGGCTTTGCACCCGCTTGCGAACCGGGCTAAGGGCGCGGCGATGTACTGGTTCATTCTTGGCATCGCCGTCATCACCGAAATCTGCTGGGCGCTCAGCCTGAAATGGGCGGCAAGCGCCGCGAGCTGGCAGATTTCGGCCATTCCCATCATCCTGTCCTTCGTCAATATGGGCCTGCTTGCGCTCGCGATGCGCGGCCTGCCCGCCGGGACCGCTTATGCGGTCTGGACCGGCCTCGGCGCGGTCGGCGTCATCATCGGCGGGGTCATCCTGTTCGGCGACAAGGTCGGCACGGTGCAGGCGCTCTTCATGGGGCTGACCGTGATCGGCGTCGTCGGTACGAAGCTGTTCGCGCAGAGCTGAGCGGCATCTGCGCGTCGCATCGCCGCTCGAATTTACCGCACGGCTGTCCTAAATAGCGCCCATGCCCCCCAGTAAAGCCGACCGACCCGAGACCCCCAATGCCGCTTCGCGTTTCAACGAGGAAGCGCAGACCTATACGGTGCGGGGCACCGACAAGCCCGATCTGGAAACCGGGGTCGCGGCGATCCGCAATGTGCTGGCCACGCTCCCCGCGCGGCCCGGCGTGTACCGGATGCAGGATTCGCGTGGCGAGGTGCTCTATGTGGGCAAGGCGCGCGCGCTGAAGAACCGCGTGACGAACTATACGCAGGTCACCCGCCTGTCGAAACGGTTGCAGCGCATGGTCGCCCAGACGCGCAGCATGACGATCGTGACGACGAACAATGAGGCGGAGGCGCTGCTGCTCGAAGCGCAACTGATCAAGCGCTATCGCCCCGCTTACAACGTGCTGCTGCGCGACGATAAGAGCTTCCCTTTCATCCTGCTGCGCGCCGATCATGATTTTCCGCGCATCCAGAAGCATCGCGGCGCGCGGCGGGCCAAGGGCAATTATTACGGGCCGTTCGCCAGTGCCGGGTCGGTGAACAACACGCTCAACGCGCTGCAAAAGCTGTTCCTGCTGCGTAGCTGTACCGACAGTTTCTTCAACAATCGCGACCGGCCCTGCCTGCTCTATCAGATCAAGCGCTGTTCGGCGCCGTGCGTGGGGCGGATCGATTCGGCCGGCTATGCCGAACTGGTGAGCGACGCAAAGGAGTTCCTCGCGGGCAAATCGACCAGTGTTCAGGAAAAGCTAGGCGCGCAGATGGAGGCAGCGAGCGAGCAGCTCGATTTCGAACATGCCGCGCTGCTGCGCGATCGCCTCCGCGCGCTGACCTTCATTCAGGGCAGTCAGGCGATCAATGCCGAGGGGGTGGGCGACGCCGATATCTTTGCGCTGGCGTGCAAGGAAGGCGTGATCGGCATTCAGGCGTTCTTCATTCGCGGCGGGCAGAATTGGGGGCATCGCAGCTTTTTTCCGCAGCACACCAATGACGTGCCCGAAGATGAGGTGCTCCAAAGCTTCCTCGTGCAATTTTACGAGGAAGTGCCGCCGCCCAAAAATGTGTTCGTCGATCGCGATCTTGCCGAGCGCGATCTGCTGGCGGAGGCGCTGGGCGAGCGCGCGGGGCATAAGGTCGCGATCAGCGTGCCGCAGCGCGGCGATCGCCGCCGCCTGATCGATCAGGCGAAGCGCAATGCGGTGGAGGCGCTCGAACGCCGCCTCGCCGAATCGACGACACAGGCGAAACTGCTGCGCGAGGTGGCGGAATTGTTCGATCTCGACGGCCCGCCCGACCGGATCGAAGTGTACGACAACAGCCATATTCAGGGCACGAATGCGCTGGGCGCGATGATCGTGGCGGGGCCGGAGGGCTATCGCAAGAACCAGTACCGCAAGTTCAATATCAAGCGCAAAGAGACCGAACCGGGCGACGATTACGGCATGATGCGCGAAGTATTCTCCCGCCGCTTTTCGCGTGCTCAGGCGGAGGACCCCGATCGCGACAAGGGCGACTGGCCCGATCTGGTGCTGATCGACGGCGGGCGCGGGCAGCTGAACGCCGCCCGGTCGGTGCTGGAAGAACTCGGCATCGAAGATGTCTGTCTGGTCGGTGTGGCAAAGGGGCCGCATCATGGCCGGGAGGGGCGCGAGGTGTTTCACATGATGGACGGGCGCGAATTCACGCTGCCGACCAATTCGCCGACGCTGTTTTATCTGCAACGGCTGCGCGATGAAGTGCATCGCTTCGCGATCGGCGCGCATCGCCAGAAACGGGCAAAGGCGATGGGGGCAAGCCCGCTCGACGATGTGCCGGGAATCGGCCCGTCGCGCAAAAAGGCGCTGCTGATGCATTTCGGCACGGCGCGCGCGGTGCGCAACGCCAGTCTGGAGGATTTGCAGCGCGCGCCGGGGGTGAGCAAGGGCGTCGCGCAGACCGTGTACGACTTTTATCACGCGCGATAGGCGATGCCCCCTTGCGGCGGTTCGTGCGGCCGTTACGCTGACCCGAAGATGGACTGTTTTTTGGGGGCCTGATGTTTTCGCGTGCGTTCGCCGCTTCTGTTGTTCTGCTTGCACCGGCTGCGGCCCATGCGGGCGATGTTCCGCTCTACAAGCCGGCCCCTGACTGGATCGCGGCAGCACCGCCGATCGATGCGACCAATCTGAACGACGCGTCGCCGATATTTCTGCGCTACGATCAGCAGCAGCGGGTGGAGGACGGCCGCGTCTGGACCTATTCGGACAATGCCATCCGCATCGCCAACAGCCAGATGCTGGCGCAGGCGGGCAATATCGCGCTCCCCTGGCAGCCGGATGGCGGCGACCTGATCATCCATGGCGTGGAGATCATTCGCGGCGACCAGCATATCGATTTGCTGGCGCAGGGACAGAAATTCAGCGTGCTTCGCCGCGAAGAGGCGATGGAGCAGCTGGAAATCAACGGCATCCTGACCGCGACGCTGCAGGCCGAAGGACTGCGCGTCGGCGATGTGCTGCACATCACCGTGTCGACGACGAACAAGGACCCGGCGCTGAGCGGCAATGCGCAGGCGCTGCTGCCGCTGCTGACCAAGCCGATGCGCGCCGATTTCGCACGCGTGCGGCTGAGCTGGCCCGTCGGAACCGATCTGCGCTGGAAATCGCATCGGGAGATTACCGCAAAGCCGGTGGTGACAAACGGCTATAATGTGCTCGAAATTCCGCTGCCGCTCGAAAAGCCGGAAGAAGTTCCGGCCGATGCGCCCAAACGCTATCAACCGCTGTCGCTGCTCGAAGCATCGACCTTTGACAGCTGGGCGCAGGTTTCCTCGGTGATGGCCCCGCTCTACGATACGAAGGGAATGATCGCGCCGGGTAGCCCCCTTGCCGCGGAGGTCGAGAAGATCAAGGCGAAGAGCAGCGACCCCAAGACACGCGCGGCGCTGGCGCTGCAACTGGTGCAGGACAAGACCCGCTATCTGTTCAACGGCATGAACGGCGGCAATTACCGCCCGCAATCGCCGGCCGATACCTGGCGGATGCGCTATGGCGATTGCAAGGCCAAGTCGCTGCTGCTGCTCGCTCTGCTGCACGAGCTGGATATCGACGCGCAGCCGGTGCTCGCCAGTATCGGCCTCGGCGATCTGGTGCCGCAGCGCCTGCCGAGTGCGGCGGCGTTCAATCATGTGCTGGTGCGTGCGAAGGTCGGCGGCGAAACGCTGTGGCTCGACGGTACGAAGAATGGCGACCGGCTGATCGATATCACCGATACGCCCGATTTCGGAACCGTGCTGCCCGTACAGGCGTCGGGCGCGGGGCTGGAGAAGATCGACCTTCGCTATCCCGCACGCCCCGATATCAGCATGTCGGTAACGCTTGACCAGCGCGCCGGGCTGAACTTCCCCTCGCTGTACGAAGCGTCGGTTGCGGTTCACGGCCCGGCGGCTGAGATGATTTCGACCGGCTGGTCGCAGGCGGATGACGAACAGAAGCGCGATATGATCGCCCGGTCGGTATCGTCGGTGCTCGGTGACACGCTGATCGTCAGCAAATCGCTGGAACAGTCGAAAGACGGTTCGGGCATGGTGGTCCTGCACGCGACCGGAATCGCCGATAGCGGCTGGGACAAGCGCAACGATCGCTACCGCAAGACGCTGGATCAGGCGGTCGGCGAGATCAATTTCAATCCCGATCGCGCGCGAACCGCATGGCGCGACATTCCGGTCAAGCTGAGCGATCCCGGCGGGCAGGAAGTCAATATTCGGGTCGAATTGCCGCCCGAGGCAAAGGGCGTCACGCTGAACGGCGATACCAGCCTGCCCGAAACGCTCGCCGGATATCGGCTGAAGCGGCAAGTGACGCTGAAAGACGGCGTGATCAGCGTCGACGATGTCGTACTTTCGCGCGGCGGCGAGATACCCGCCGATCGCATCGCTGATACGCGCGCCGCCGTGACGCTCGCCAATTCGCGCCTGCTCGAAGCCGTCGCGTCCGAGGATTATCCCGCCAATTGGGAAATTCTGCGCGACGCGAACAAGAAACAGCGTTTTGCCGCGCTGAGCGATGCTTATGCGAAGGTCATCGCGCAGGAGCCCGACAAGGCGCAAAGCTATCTGGTGCGCGCATATTTCCGGCGCGGAATTCAGGACTGGGACGGCGTTCTGGCCGATCTGGGATCGGCGATCAAACTGGAAGCCAGCGCCGATACGCTGCTCCTTCGCGCCAATACGCTTCGCAGCATGGGCGAGCCGGAAAAAGCGATTCCCGATGCCGAGGAGGCGCGCAAGCTGGAACCCGGGTCGGTCGAGGCGCTGGCGACGCTTGCGCTGCTCTATGCCGACACCGGCAACAGCGAAAAGGGGCTGGCGCTGGTCAATGACCAGCTGGCGCTGGGCGGCGATGACCGCGAAGCGCTGACGATCCTGAAGAGCGACCTGCTGACCCGGCAGGACAAGGTGCAGGATGCGATCGCGACGATCGATGCCGAGCTGAAACAGCATCCGGGGCAACCGAGCCTGTTCAACCAGAGCTGCTGGGTCAAGGGCACGATGAATGTCGACCTTCCCGGCGCGCTGAAGGATTGCACCAAATCGATCGAGCTTGCCGATCAGCCTTCGGCTGCGCTCGACAGCCGGGGCATGGTCTATTTCCGGATGGGTCGGATGGAAGAGGCGCTCGCCGATCTCAACGCAGCGCTCGACATCGCGCCGGGGCGACCCGCCAGCATGTTCATGCGCGGCGTCGTGCGCAACCGGATGGGCAACAAGACGGAGGGCATGGCCGATATCGCCGCCGCCCGCGCCGGCCAGCCGGGAATCGACAAGGAATATGCCCGCTGGGGCATCGCGCCCTGAAGTAAGGGCGGTGAAGCGGGAGAAGAACAGCCCCCTTCGCCTGCCTGCCGAGGCAGGCGCTCTGGACAGGCTTCGAGCAGCTCGGCGCGAACGGTGCAGGTGTTTGGCTCCCGGCCTACACCCCGTTCGCGCTGAGCCTGTCGAAGTGCGGCCCTTCTTCTCCTTGCTCTGACCGAAAACGCGCGGACAGCCTCACGACCACCCCCGGCAATTCCCCGCGCCGGGAAACCGGGCTATAGCTGCCGCGATGCAGTTTCGCGCTCCCGCTTTGATCCTGTCGGTTCGTCCGCATGGCGAGAGCGGCGCGATTGTCCGTGCGCTGACTAGCCAGGCCGGGGTGCAGCCCGGCTATGTGCGCGGCGGCAATTCGCGGCGGCTTCGCCCCGTGCTGCAACCGGCAAATACGATTCTGGGGGAATGGCGCGCGCGAACCGAGGGCGCGCTGCCTGCGCTGACGCTGGAGCTGATCCACAGCCGGGCGGGGCTGTACGGTGAACCGCTCGCCGCAGCAGCGCTCGACTGGGCCAGCGTGCTGACCGCCGCTGTGCTGCCCGAGGGCCAGCCCTATCCCGAAATCCACGATGCGCTCGACGGATTGTTCGCTGCGATCGAGGCTGCACCCAGCGCCCGCGGCTGGGCAAGCGCGCTCGTCCGTTATGAATTGCTGCTGCTCACCGCGCTCGGATTCGGGCTCGATCTGTCGGCCTGTGCCGCGACCGGGACGACCGAAAATCTGAACTATGTCAGCCCACGCAGCGGACGCGCGGTAAGTACGGTCGGTGCAAGTGGTTATGAAAAAAGGCTTTTTCGCCTTCCTGCTTTTCTGCTCGATGGCGGCTCCGCAATATGGCTAGACATATTGGAAGGGCTTTCGCTCACCGGGCATTTCCTGGCGCGCGACCTTTTGACCGACCGCAGGCGCGATATTCTCGCCGCGCGCGAGCGGCTGATCGACCGGCTGAAAAGGGCGGTTGCGTGAAGCCGCGCGGGCAGGCACAGGATCGCGCATCATCAGACAAAAGGAACAGGCCATGCCGCTGATCGCGATATTGCCCGGCGACGGGATCGGACCGGAAGTCACGCGCGAGGCGCGGCGCGTGCTCGAACGCGTCGGCGACTTCACGTTCGAGGAGGCGCCGGTCGGCGGCGCTGCCTATCGCGAGACCGGCCATCCCCTGCCGGAGGCCACGCTCGCGCTCGCGCGGCGGTCGGATGCAGTGCTGTTCGGCGCGATCGGTGACCCCGAATTCGAAGCGATCGAACGCTCGCTGCGCCCCGAAGCAGCATTGCTCGGCATTCGCAAGGAACTCAATCTGTTCGCCAATCTGCGCCCGGCAAAGCTGTTCGCGGGGCTGGAGGACGCATCCTCGCTTCGCCCCGAAATCGCGCGGAGCATTGATGTGATGATCGTGCGCGAACTGACCGGCGATGTCTATTTCGGCGAAAAGGGCCATCGCAAAACGCCGGAGGGGCTGCGCGAGGGCCATGACCTGATGCGCTATGACGAGCGCGAGGTCGAACGGATCGCGCGGGTCGGGTTCGAAACCGCGATGCGCCGCAAAAAGCGGCTCTGTTCGGTGGACAAGGCCAATGTCCTCGAAACCTCGCAGCTGTGGCGCGATGTCGTGATCGAAGTCTCGGCCGACTATCCCGATGTGACGCTCAGCCATATGTATGTCGACAATGCCGCGATGCAGCTGGTGCGCGATCCGGGCCAGTTCGACGTGATCGTTACCGGCAATCTGTTCGGCGATATCCTGTCGGATCAGGCGAGCATGTGCGCCGGTTCGATCGGGATGCTGCCCTCCGCCTCGCTTTCGGGCGAAGGCGGGCGCGGCATGTACGAACCGATCCATGGCAGCGCGCCCGACATTGCCGGGCAGGGCAAAGCCAATCCGTGCGCTGCGATCCTGTCGGCGGCGATGCTGCTGCGCTATTCGCTCGGCATGGCAGCGGAGGCCGACCGGATCGAAGCGGCGGTGGCAAAGGCAATCACCGATGGCGCGCGTACCGCCGATCTCGGCGGATCGCTGTCCACCACCGCGATGGCGGAGGCAGTGCTGGCGGCGCTTGCGTGACACGCCCGCTCGAACTGGCAGTCGTCATCCCCGTATTCAACGAGGCGGCGAATGTCGGCCAACTGGTCGAGCGGCTCGACGTCGCGCTTGCCGGGCGCTGCTGGGAAGCGATTTTCGTCGATGACGACAGCCCGGACGGCACCGCCGATGCCGCCCGCGCGCTTGCCCGCACCGATCCGCGCATCCGGGTGATTCAACGGATCGGGCGGCGCGGGCTTGCGACTGCCTGTGTCGAGGGGATGTGCGCGACCGCAGCGCCGCTGGTCGCGGTGATCGACGGCGATCTTCAGCATGACGAAGCGCTGCTGCCCGCCATGTTCGCTGCGCTGGCCGAGCGGCCCGAACTCGATCTGGTGATCGGATCGCGCTTTGCGCCGGGCGGGGGAACGGGCGACTGGGACCGCGACCGGCGGGGCAAGTCGGCCCTGGCGACCCGGCTTGCCCGCATGGTGCTGCGCGCCGATCTCAGCGATCCGATGAGCGGGTTCTTCATGATCCGAACGCAGATCGTGCGCGATCTTGCGCCGGGCCTGTCGGGGATCGGGTTCAAGATATTGCTCGACCTGCTGACGGCGAGCCGCCGCCCGCTGAACTTCATCGAACTGCCTTATGTATTTCGCAGCCGTGCGGCGGGGGAGAGCAAGCTGGATCATGTCGTCGCGCTCGAATATCTGATCGCGCTGTATGACCGCAGCTTCGGGCGCTATGTGCCGGTGCGTTTCGCGATGTTTTCGGCAGTGGGCGCATTGGGGGCGGCGGTGCATATGATCGTGCTCGCGCTGCTGTTCCGCGTGCTGCCGCTGCGTTTTCTGACCGCGACGATTCTGGCGACGATCGCTGCGATGACGTTCAACTTTTTCCTCAACAACGCGCTTACCTATCGCGATCAGCGGCTTCGGGGGATGCGGCAGATGGTCGACGGGTGGGTGTCGTTCTGCGTCGTCTGCTCGCTGGGAGCGGTTGCCAATATCGGCGTGGCGGCGTTTCTGCACGATGTCCGCAACGGCAATTGGGCGGGCAGCGCGCTGGTCGGGGTGATCGTCGCGGCGGTGTGGAATTTCGCGCTTTCCTCGCGCTTCACCTGGGGGCGCTACGGCCGCCGGCGCACGGCTTAAATCCAGCCGCGAAACCAGATCCAGCGCGTAAATGCCCGCTCGCCGTCAAGCGGCATTGCCGACAGGATCGGGTAGAAATACACGAATAGCGCGGCCGACAGCAGCATGAAGCCAGTGCGAAAGCGGTGCCCGCGCTTTCCCGCGAGCGGACGAAGGGCAAGCGCGAGCGCGATGCTGAGAAAGATCGCGCTGGGGTAATAATAGTAGAAAAAGCCCAGCGATTTCGGGATGATCGCCCAGATGGCGAGCGATCCGATCCATAGCCCCGCTGCACCGAGTGCCGGACCGTTGCCGCTGCGCCACCACTGGATCAGGCAGGCGGCGACCGCGACGATACCGCCCCACAGGATCGCCGGATTGCCGATCAGCAGCACCCCGCGCCATGCGCCGTTATTGGGGGCGTAGAAATACCAGATCGGGCGCAGGATCAGCGGCCAGCTCCACCAGTCGGACTGATAGGGATGGGCGGGAAGGATCTGCGTTTGAAGCGCCCACATTTCGAACTGGAAGGGGATCAGCTGCGCAAAGGTCATCGCGTCATGGGCATAGAAAAAGGCAGGCGCGAAGGTCGCGAAATAGGTGGCGATGCTGACCAGCCCGACGATCAGCAGCGCGGTAATCGCATGGGTGTCGGTCCATAGCCGCTGACGCTGCGCCGACACGGCATCGCGCCAGGGCCTGCCGGCCCGGTGCACGTCGCGCGCGCGCAGGAACAGCAGTGCGGCGCCCGCACATGCGACATAGGGCACCGCCGCCCATTTCACCGCGACGCCAAGGCCAAGGAGCAGTCCGGTCAGCGCCAGCCGCCGCTTCACCGCTCCGCCATCGGGACCGTGCATCGCCCAGAGCATCGCCGCCACGCTCGCCGTCAGGAACAGCCCCAGAAAGCCGTCGAGCATCGCGATCCGCGCCTGAACGAACACCATCTGGTTCCATAAGGTGAACAGCGCTCCGGCAACGGCAGTGCTCCATTCGCGGCACAGCTGAAACAGGATCGCGTACACGCAGGCGACGGTCGCCGCCCCGGACAGCGTCGAAAACAGCCGCCAGCCCAGGGGATTGTCGCCTAACAATGCGATTCCGGCGGCGATGATCTCCTTCGCCAGCAGGGGGTGTTCGCGATTCACCGGATGGTCGAGCGACAGCAGCACCCGCGCTGCGGGAACATAATGCTGTTCATCGAACATCAGCACCGCCGGATGGCCGAGATGGACGAGGAACAGAATTTGCGCAGCCAGCCCCAGAAGAAAGGCCGTCAAAACAGGGCGTTCGCGAAGGCGGTCAAACATTGTGGCATTGGTTTAGGGGCAAACAGGCGTCCTCGCCATCACCGATCATATTGACGGGACCGGCGCTGAACCTGCAAAGCGACCATATGAAGCGAAAAACTGGTCAGGACCGCAATATCACCCGCAACTGGCGCCCCGCGACTCAGGCGGTGCGCGGCGGAACCGCTCGCAGCGAATGGGGCGAAACATCCGAAGCGATGTTCCTCACCTCCGGCTATGCCTATGACTGCGCCGGGGACGCGGCAGCGCGCTTTTCGGGCGATCAGGAGGGGATGACCTATTCGCGCCTCCAGAATCCCACCGTCGAGATGCTGGAGCAGCGGATCGCGTTGATGGAAGGGGCCGATGCCTGCCGCGCCACGGCGAGCGGCATGGCGGCGATGACTGCGGCGCTGCTCTGCCAGCTGGAGGCGGGCGATCATATCGTGGCCGGGCGTGCGCTGTTCGGATCGTGCCGCTGGCTGACCGATACGCTGCTCCCCAAATTCGGGATTTCGGCAACCAATGTCGATGCCCGCGATCCGCAGGCCTTTATCGACGCGGTACGGCCCGAAACGAAACTATTCTTCTTCGAAACGCCCGCCAATCCGACGATGGACATCGTCGATCTGAAGGCAGTGTGCGATATTGCGAAGGAACGCGGGCTGACCACCGTCGTGGACAATGCGTTCGCGACGTCTGCCTTGCAGCGTCCGATGGAATTCGGCGCCGATGTCGTTGCCTATTCGGCGACGAAGATGATGGACGGGCAGGGACGCGTGCTTGCCGGTGCGATCTGCGGCAGCGAAACGTTTATCAACGACGTGCTGCTGCCGTTCCACCGCAATACCGGTCCGACGCTGAGCGCCTTTAATGCCTGGGTGGTGCTGAAGGGGCTGGAAACGCTCGATCTGCGCATCCGCCGTCAGAGCGAGAATTCGCTGAAGGTCGGCAGTTTCCTCGAAAAGCGGGTGCCGCGCATCCTGCATCCCGGCCTCGCCAGCCATCCGCAACATGCGCTTGCCATGCAGCAAATGGCGGCGTGCGGATCGATCTTCTCGTTCGAAGTGGAGGGGCGGACACAGGCGCATGCTCTGCTCGACGCGCTGGAACTGATTGATATTTCCAACAATATCGGCGATTCCCGATCGCTGATGACGCACCCTGCCTCGACCACGCACTCGGGCGTTGCAGAAGAAAAGCGCATCGAAATGGGTATTTCCGAAGGCATGCTGCGTTTCAATGTCGGGCTGGAAGATGCCGACGATCTGATCGAGGATCTCGACCGGGCGCTGGAAAAGGCGGGTTTGTGAAGGAATTGTTCGGATATGGTGCTGAAACGCGCGGCATTACGGTCCGCGTGTCGGTCAGCTATCTGCCCGAACAATCCAAACCGGAACACGGGCGCTGGTTCTGGGCCTATCATGTTCGGATCGAAAACGGTGCCGGACAGTCTGCGCAGCTGATCAGCCGCAACTGGATCATCACCGATGGCCGCGGCACGCGCCACAGCGTCGAGGGCGAAGGCGTGGTCGGCGAACAGCCGATGATCGAACCGGACGGCAGTTTCGATTATGTCTCCGGCTGCCCGCTGTCGACGCCGACCGGATCGATGGAGGGCAGCTATCGCATGATCGGCGAGGACGGCGAATTTTTCGATGTCGCGATCCCCAAATTCCCCCTGATCGCACCGGCGGAAACGCAATGAACGGCGTACGCTTTCCCGGCCCCATCCGTTCGCTTGCGGCGAAGTCGGGAAGCGTATCGCTTCCGTCCATGTTTTCGACACCAACCCATCCCGCAACGGGAAGGCAGAACATCCTATGAAGCGCACGCATCTTCCGCTGAACGGCCTGCGGGTGCTCGATGCTGCCGCGCGCCATCTGTCCTTTACGCGTGCCGCCGATGAACTGGCGGTCACGCCGGCCGCTGTAGGGCAGCAGATTCGCGCGCTGGAGGATACGCTGGGCGTCGTGCTGTTCCGTCGTACGACGCGCGGGCTGGAACTGACCCCGGAGGGCGAGGCGGGGCTTGAGGCGCTGCGCACCGGCTTCCTGCAATTCGAGGACGCGGTGCGTGCGATGCAGGCGGGGCAGTCGTCCAAATCGCTGACCATCGCTGCCCCGCGCGACCTCAGCGCCAAATGGCTGATGCCCAGGCTTGCCGAAATCGCGGCGAGCGACGGCGAATTCCGCTTCTCGGTCGTTCCCGCCGATGCGCAGATCGATTTTACCGAGGCTAATCTCGATCTCGCCATCCGCTGGGGCGAGGGGCCGGGCGAGCATGAGGGCGAAGCGCTCGAATCCGACGGCATGGTTACGGTCGAACGGCCCGGCGGCGGTGCCGATATGGTGATCGGCTGGCCCGGATGCCTGAGCGAAGATGCGCGCGCGCTGGTGCGGGTCGGCGATGCCGGGCTGGCGCTGGATGCGGCGGCATCGGGACTGGGTCGTGCCACCGTCCCCGAACTGATCGCCCGCGCGGATATCGCGGCCGGCCGAGTCACGCTGATCGGCGAGCCGAAGGTCGCGCGCTATGGCTATTGGCTGGTCGCGCCGCTTCCGCAATGGCGGCAGGCAAAGGTCAAGGCACTGGTGGACGCACTGGCGTCCTGAAACGCTATTGCAGGGCTGAACCATGCGCAAAGCCCGATCCGCCGGATAATGGCGGATCGGGCTTTGTTGTTGTTGCCGAAGCAGGCGACAGGCGGATCGCGGAAGGTGCCGGCGATCCGCCGATGCCGTTAATGCAGGCGATGACGTATCGCGCTGCCCGCGATCGTCAGAACTCAGTCCAGTCAGCGCTTTCCAGCACGCCATTGGCCTTTGCCGCGACGACAGCTTTGACCGGGGCCCTGTCCGGTTTCGCTGCGACGGGTTTTGGCCGGGCGGGGGCCGAGAGCACCGTGGCGCGCGGGGCGTTGTGGAACGCGACCTTGCCCACTTCGAAGCGTGACGCCCGATCGGTGAGCGAGCTGACCTCGTGCGAAAGGTTGCGCGCGGCAGCCGATGTCTGTTCGACCATCGCGGCATTTTGCTGGGTCGACTGATCCATCGAACCGATGGCCACCGAAATCTGCGTGATTGCGGTGGACTGCGCCTGATTGTCCGCAGCCATGTTGCCCAGCAGCGTATGCACTTCGGTAACATCCCCGGCAATGTCGTTCAGCGCGCCATCGACCTTCTGCACCATCTCTACCGCCACACTGACATCAGCCTGTGTTGCGGTGAGTTGTTCGCGGGCGCGGCCCGCCTCTTCCTCGGCGCGCATCGCAAGTGCGGAAACGAGGTCGGCGACTACCGCGAAGCCACGGCCGGCCTCACCCGCGCGGCCTGCTTCGACTGCGGCGTTCATGGCGAGAACGCGTGTCTGGAAGGCAATCTTGTCGAGGCCCTCAATGACATCATCGATGCCCTTGGCGCTATCCGAAACGCGAGTCATTGCCTGTACGGCTTCGTCGGCGACGGTACGGCCGGTATTGACGGTGGAAATCGCGCCGTCCGCGCGCTGCACCGTCTTTGCTGCCGCTTTGGCACTGGCCCCGAGCCGGTCGTCGATCTGCGTTATCGCAGCTGAGGTCTCTTCCAGGCTGGCGGCGTTCGCTTCTGTCCGGCGGGCAAGATCTTCCGAAGCCTGAGCGATTTCGCCCGATCCGGTCTGGATTGTCGCGGCACTTTCGATAACCGAAGCGATCAGTTCGCGAAGGCTGGCGAGCGCTTCGTTGAAATTGACCTTCAGCTCGCCATAAGCGGTCGGAAACGTCGCCTGAATATCGACGGTCAGATCGCCGTTTTTGAGCGCCTGCAGGCTTTCGCTGAGCGAGGTGGTGACGATTTGCTGCTCGGCGGCGGATTTGGCGTCGGACTCGGCGCGCTCGACGGCGGCGACGCGGAACATCTCCACCGCCTTTGCGACATCGCCCAATTCATCCGAGCGATCCTGATGCGGTACCGAGGCCTTGCCTCCTGCCGCAAGCGCGGTGGTGGCATTGGAAAGCTCGCTCATCGGTTTCGATACGGTTTTGCCGAGCAGCTTCCAGATCGCGAACAACATGCCCATGCCGAGCATCGATAGCGTGACCAGAAAGGTGAATGCTTTCGCCGCGAAAGCATTGCCGGCGGCATCATTAGCCTGCGCGCGATCTTTCTGCAGAACGATCAGTGCATCGGCCTTGTTGATCGCAGCACGTGAAGTCGTACGGCCTTCGCCCGAAACCATGGGCAGGGCAGCACCTGCTCCGTTCGCGGTATAGGTGGCAATGATCCGCTTATTGGCCTGATCGAGCTCTACGATATCAGCCTTTAGCGCTTCGAGCTGCGGCGCGAATTGCTCGGCGAGCGGCTGATATCGAGCGATAGCAGCTTCGATATCGCTATCGGTCTTATTGTAGCGCGCTATATATTCATCGCGCTCTTTCGCCGAGTTCGCGCTCATCAGCGACCAGATGATGATGCGGCGTTCGCGCAGCGCCGCCGTGAGGTCGCCGAGCGCTTCGGTTCCGGCGAGCCCGCGGGATACATGCGCAGACGCAGTGTTGCTCATTGTTTGGGTGGCATAAATTCCGGCTCCGGCCACGAAGGCCAAGATGATGGCGATGACCGAAAAGGAAACCAGCAGCTTCTTTGGTAGTCGCCAAGCATTGAAGATATCAATCATGCTTTGCTCCGCAATAAGGTAAGGGCTTATACGGAGCATTATAGGCGATTATACGTAGACTCCGGTTCCGCTTGAGAGGAATCTATAGTAAGGCCTTATTAAGCAGGCATTGTTTCTGTCGTGCTAGAAACGAAACAAAGCGGGGACGAAGGTCGCACGCCGCTGATTCGGGCGATATGCAAGTATGTGCTGAATATATTCGCCACCATTCGGAAAGCGCCGTGCGAGCGCACCATCGATCCGCCTTGGCCGGGCCGTCGATCTGTTTCGCCAGCGGACGCATAGAACATGGCGGCTGGGCCGGCCGTAACAGCCACGACCTTCCCGACTGACGGAACGATCTCGATCGGCGGCGGTCGGCCCGCGCTGCTTCCGCGCCCATCCGCGGGCGGGGAAGCAGGTGGCAAAGGGGTCAGGCGGCTTCTTTGATCTCAACCAGCTTGACGCCGAAGGTCAGGTCTTCGCCCGCGAGCGGATGGTTCGCATCGGCCTTCACCGAATCCTCGCCGACTTCGGTAATGACCAGCGTCGCGGTCGATCCGTCCTGCTGCTGCGCTGAAAGTGCCATGCCGGGTTCGGGGGCAGGGTCCTGCGGCAGGTTGGAGCGCGGAATTTCGATGATGCGGTCTTCATGGCGCGGCCCGAATGCATCGGCGGCAGCGATTTCCACCGTCTGCTCCTCACCGACTTCCATGCCGGTCAGCGCCGCCTCGATCTGCGGGAAAATCTGCGATGCGCCGATCGTGACGCTTTGCGGGCCTGCCTGTTCAGTGCCGCCCACGATGCTGTCGTCGCTTTTGCGGACGACATAATCGATCAATACGGTGTCGCCATTTTTTGCTGTCGGCATAGGGTATCCTTCTTCGTGAGTGTCGCGCGGAAAGCATGTGCGGCTTTCCGATGAGCAGCATATGAAAAACCGCTCGGCACTTTAATGGTGGGAAGGATGATCCGATGATTCAATGCAAAACTTGCCATGAAGCCGTATTGATCGTGCGACGAAGCCTGTCGTGCTTTATCGCCGCCAATAGCATGGTGATAGCTTCGGCAGGACGGGTGAGGCGTCAAAATATATGAGACTGACGAACAGCCGGCGCAAAATAGTAGCGAAAGCAGCGCGATATACCTTCGGCGACTGATCGGTGATCACGCGCGCCAGCATGGGAGCCATCGCCGCCGGCGAGGCGGGAGCCGACCAAAAAAAGCCGTGACGTTCCCCCCGGAATGTCACGGCAAAAAGCAGGAGGCCCCGCTAAAAGGTTTGTGTTTTGATTAAATCAGGCAACTTTGGACTGATCGAGCGCGCCATCGTCGCTGTCGCGCAACACATAGCCGCGCCCCCAGACCGTTTCGATATAATTTTCGCCATCAGCCGCCATCGACAGTTTTTTGCGGAGTTTGCAGATAAACACGTCGATAATCTTCAGTTCCGGTTCGTCCATCCCGCCATAGAGATGGTTGAGGAACATTTCCTTGGTCAGCGTCGTGCCCTTGCGAAGCGAGAGCAGCTCCAGCATCGCATATTCCTTGCCGGTCAGATGCACCCGGGCACCGTCAACATCGACCGTCTTGGTATCGAGATTGACCGACAGTTTGCCGGTGCGGATGACCGACTGGCTATGCCCCTTGGACCGTCGGACCACGGCATGGATGCGTGCGATCAGCTCTTCGCGATGAAAAGGTTTGGTGACATAATCGTCAGCGCCGAAGCCGAACGAGCGCACCTTGCTGTCCATTTCCGAAATGCCCGAAAGGATCAGCACCGGCGTCTGCACCCGCGCGACGCGAAGTTTTTTCAGCACGTCATAGCCGTGCATGTCAGGCAGGTTCAGGTCGAGCAGAATGATGTCGTAATCATAGAGCTTGCCGAGATCCAGACCTTCCTCGCCAAGGTCGGTCATATAGACGTTGAACCCCTCGACGTTCAGCATCAGTTCGATAGCCTGAGCCGTGGTCGGTTCGTCTTCGATCAGCAGTACGCGCATGGGCCTTACCTCGTGACTTCGTCAGCGGACCGGGCGTTGCGCCTGATGCGCTTACCCACGAACATTAACCTAAACTGACTATACCATGAAAGGTTAATTTAAAACTAACCGTCGAATGCCTGCATTTGCGCGGGTTTTGCGGCTTTTTACACCTCTTCGCCCAGCGTTTCGCGCAGATAAAGACTACGTATCAAGGTATATAGAACGATAAGAAGTGCGGCGGAAAAGAAGAGGCCAAAAATTCCGAACACCATTCCGATGCCGATGATCAGGAACAGCGTGACGGCGGGCGGAATGGCCACGACCCGAGCCTGAACGAACGGGGTGATGAAGTTGGTTTGTACCACGCGAACCAGCGCATAGGTGGTCAGCGCGCCGATCAGCGAGCCGGTCCCCTTCGTAGCGGCCAGCCCCAGCGCAGGCAGCATCGCGGCGGTGGGGCCGACATAGGGAATGAATTCGCTAAGTCCGGCGAGCAGGCCGAGCGCGGCCGCGGAGGGCACGCCCGAAATCCACAGGCCAAGCCAGACCAATATCCCCATGGACAACATGCAGATGAGCTGCGCGCGCAGCCACAGCCGCAGCGTGTCCGACGCATCGTGCAGCGCATCCGAAATTGCCGGGCGCTTGCTTTTGGGGATGAGGAGCAGGATGCCGCGCTTGTACAGATCGGGATCGGCGGCAAAGAAGATCGCGCCGACGATCAGCAGGATGAAGTTCAGCACCATCTCGCCCGATCCGGCGACCAGCCCGCCGATATCCTGCGCGATCCGCGATCCGGCGAACGCTGCCTCGACCGCAGCGACGATCTTTGCTCCGACCGGGGATTGGGAAAGCGTGTTTTCAAGCTGGGTGAGGAGGTCAGGCAGCGCGACGACGAGCTGGTTGACTTGCTCGCCGAACTGCCAGGCGACGAGCCAGACGAGAAAGGCGATCGCGAACAATATGGTGAAAATCCCGGCGGGAACGCAGATCCTTCGGGGAAAGTGCAGCTTGTCGGCATAGAGATCGGCGATCGCATGGATCGTGATCGCCCCCAGCATCGATCCGAACGCGAGGATCAGCAGGTCGAGCGCGCGATATAGCGCGACGGTGATCGCTCCGAGCAGGATCAGGAGCACGACGCGGCGCAGGAAGCGGGCATCGGCTTTGTCAGGGGTGAGGCGGTTCATCCTAGCGTCCTTCCCGGGCGCGGAAACGTTGGGTGAGAAAATCCATGAGGAGGGTAACGCGCTCGGGCCGAAGGGTTCCCGGCGGGGTCATCATATGCAGCGCGACCGCTTCGGTTGCCCAATCGGGAAGGAGCGGGACCAGCGTTCCTGCCGCGATGTCATCATCGACGATGAAATCGGGCAGCCGCGCTATGCCGAGCCCAGCCCGCAGCGCGGGAAGCATCGCCGCGCCATTGTCGCTTTGCAGCGGACCGGCGATGCGCACCGAGATTTCTTCTCCCGCCGCATTGCGAAAATGCCAGATGCCCGGCCGTGGGACGTTGGAATAACCGAAACAGCGATGCTCGCTAAGGCCCGATGGATGGTCGGGGGTTCCGTACCGGTCGAGATAGGCAGGTGCGGCGACGATATGGACGCGCACGGGTACCAGACGGCGCGCGCGCAGGCTGCTGTCGGGCAGGTCGGCGATGCGCAGCGCAATGTCGAATCCGTCAGCGACGATATCGACCTTCGCATCGGACAGTCGGAGGTCGATCGTGATCGCAGGATGTTCAATCAGAAAATCGGCGATCGCTGGCGCGACATGCGAAAGGCCGAAGGTCAGCGGCGCGGCGAGGTGGATCGTTCCGCTGGGGGTACTGGCGGCATGGCGGGCATCTTCTTCCGCGCATTGCGCTTCGGCAAGGATTCGCTGCGCGCGTTCGGCAAGCGCGGCACCGCTTTCGGTCAGCGTCAACTTGCGCGAGGTGCGGTGGAACAGGCTGGTCCCCAGCTTATGTTCCAGCCGGGTGATCGCCTTCGACACCGTTGCCTTGGACATGCCGATCGCCTGCGCTGCTCCGCTGAACGAGCGATGCTCGACAACGCTCGCGAAAATCGCCCAGCCTTCGAAATCAGGTAGTGACATGAAACGATCCGTTTCCAACGTTTCCGTTTACCTGCCGACCATGCGCCCTATCTGGGGATCAGACAATGTTTGTGCGGCGCCGGATGCGCGCTTTCCGCATCGCTTTTGAAATGGGAGTTGTTTGCAATGACCAGGGTTCTTGTTCTTTATTATTCGTCCTACGGCCATGTCGAGCAGATGGCCGATGCAGTTGCCGAGGGCGCGCGCGGTGCGGGCGCTGACGTCGATGTGCTGCGGGTTCCCGAAACCGCGCCGGACGAAGTGGTGCAGGCCGCCGGCTTCCGCACCGAATATGAACATGGCGTGTTGCAGGACCCGAATGCACTCGCCGATTATGATGCGATCATTCTCGGCGCGCCGACTCGCTTCGGCCGTATGCCGAGCCAGATGGCTGCGTTCCTAGATAAAGCAGGCGGCCTGTGGATGAAGGGTGCGCTCAACGGCAAGGTCGGCGGTGCTTTCACCTCGACGGCGAGCCAGCATGGTGGTCAGGAAACGACGCTGTTTTCGATGATCACCAACCTGCTGCATTTCGGCATGGTCGTGGTCGGCCTCGATTACGGCTTTCAGGACCAGATGGGCGTGGACGAAGTAAAGGGCGGATCGCCCTATGGCGCCACGACGATCGCAGCCGGCGACGGCAGCCGTCAGCCGAGCAAGACCGATCTGGACGGTGCCCGCTATCAGGGTCGCCGGATCGCGGAAACTGCGGCGAAGCTCGCCAGCTGATTTCAGCGACGGGATGAAGAAGGGCGGGTGGCGTTTGCCGCCCGCCTTTCTTATGTGCGCAGCCATGAAACATTCCGCTTTGCGCCGCCACTATGCTTGAAGACCGCGTCCTGTTCATCGATGGCGAGGCTATCGTGATCGACAAGCCCGCCGGGCTGGCGGTCGATCGGCCGCGCGACGGGAGCCCCAGCGCCGAATCGATGCTGGAGGATCTGACCTTCGGCTTTCAGCGCCTGCCGCAAATCGTCCATCGCATCGACCGCGATACGTCGGGCTGTCTGCTGCTGTCGCGCAATCCCAAAGCGCATAAACGCTTTCATCAGGCGTTCGAGGCGGGTGAGGTAACGAAGCGCTATTTCGCGATTCTGGACGGCGTGCCCGAAGAGGATTCGGGGACGGTAGACCTTGCGCTGTCCAAGACGTCGAGTGCGGCCAATGGCTGGCGGATGCGCGGCGATCCGAAGGGCAAGGCTGCCCGGACGCGCTGGAAAGTGCTGGAGCGGCAGGCGCATCGCGCTTTGGTATCCTTTTATCCCGAAACCGGTCGCACGCATCAGATTCGCGTTCATGCCGCCGAAGGGATGGGCATCCCGATCATGGGCGATCCCGTCTATGGCGCTGGCGGTCCGGCGATGATGTTGCACGCCGTCTCGCTGGTTATGCCGCGCGCAGGGAAAAATGATGTGATCGCCGAAGCGCCCTGGCCGGAACGCTTTGCCGAAGCCGGGTTCGATCGTGGCTGATTTCGCGATTCCCGACGATGCGATCGTTGATGAGCGGTTTATCGCGTCGTCGGGGCCGGGCGGGCAGAATGTCAACAAGGTCGCGACGGCGGTGCAGCTTCGCATCGATGTCTATCGGCTGGGGCTGCCGCCTTTTGCCTATCATAAGCTGAAACAGCTTGCGGGGACGCGGTTGAACCAGAGCGGCGAACTGGTCATCACCGCGCGCAAATTCCGCACGCAGGAGGCCAATCGCGACGACGCCCGCCGCCGCCTGATCGAGATGATCGCTGAGGCGCACCAGCGCGATGCACGGCGGATCAAGACCAAGCCGAGCCGCAGCGCGAAAGCGAAACGCGTCGATACAAAAAAGGCGCGCGCAAAAGTGAAACAGGCACGCGGCCGCGTGCAAATGGATTGAGAAGGCGGACGATGTACGAATTTGAAGTCGCGGACGGTACCAAGGCCGAACTTTATCGCGATCTGACCAGCGCGCTGGATGCACTGACTGCCGATGAGCCCGATGCCATCGCCAATATGGCAAATGTGGCGGCGCTGATCTGGCAATATCTGCCCGACCTCAACTGGGCGGGATTTTACCGAATGGTCGGCGGCGAGCTGGTGCTCGGTCCGTTTCAGGGCAAGCCCGCCTGTATCCGGATCGCGGTTGGCAGCGGCGTGTGCGGCACGGCCGCTGAAACCCGCGAGACGCAGCTGGTCGAGGACGTTCATGCCTTTCCGGGCCATATCGCCTGCGATGCCGAGAGCCGGTCCGAACTGGTCGTCCCGATCGTATCGCAGGGCGAGCTGATCGGCGTGCTCGACCTCGACAGTCCTAAGGCGGCGCGGTTTGACGCAGGCGATGCGGCCGGGTGCGAAGCGCTGATGCGGATCCTGGCGCCCCGGCTCGCCTGATCAGCGCCGCTCGCGCCCGCCAAAGGTAACGAGGCTCTCGGCGCCCGAGGACGACAACGCGGCGACACCGGCGAAATGGTTGTCGACCACTACGTCCTTCAGCACATGGCTGGTCGCATCGGCAGCCACATCGACGTGGTCGGTCCAATCGCTCCGGTCGGTGGGCCGCCAGTACACGCGATAGCCCGCCGCACCGGCGACCGGCTCCCATGACACGGTGGTATCGGTGGCCAGCGCCCCCCTCAGCGTGACCTCAGCCGGGGCAGGGGGCGCGGCGGCGAGCCGCGCGATCGTCGCGACGTTGATCGCCGTGACCTTCGCCAGATAGGGAAAGTCCATCTTGTCGATCGTATCGCCATATTCTGTGCCGTTTTCGGTGCGCAGATCCTGATGCTGCTGGTCGTAATTTTCGGCCCCCACCGAAAATCGCACCGCCGGATAGCCGAGCGCGAGGAAAGGCGAATGATCGCCGCCGCGCCCGAACCGGTCCGGCCTGCGAATCATCGTGACGTCAAGGCCGCCGGGCAGCGTGTCAGCGATATGGTCCACCGCCTTGGCCAGCGCGCGGCTGGGGCCGTCATCCTCTCCGCCATCGGCCCGGCGCGCCATTTGCTGTGGCAGGTCTTCCGATGCGCGAATGCCTTCGGAAAATACGCGCACCCGGTCATCGACCTTCACGCCATTCTGCCCCACCGTATTGCCGACAATGTCGTTGTTGAGGACAGCGACGACGTCCCAGCCCTTTTCCTTCGCGGTATCGGCGAGCAATGTCGCGCCCCACAGGCCCTGTTCCTCGCCCGAGGTGATCGCATAGAGGATGCTTGCGTCGAACCTCTCTTTCGACAGGATGCGTGCCGCTTCCAGCACCAGCGCAACGCCGGAGGCATCGTCATTCGCGCCGGGGGCGTCGCTGACCGCGTCCATCACATCGCTGACGCGCGAATCGATATGGCCCATCACGATGACCATCCGTTTGGGATCGCGGCCGTTCTGAAAGCCGAGCACATCGACGACCTGTACGCCATCGGGCGCACGCTCGCCGGTAAAGCCGCGCCCGATATTGGCCACGGTGATGCACCCGCCGCACGAATCGCTGATTCGGGTAAGCTCAGTTCCCGCCCAGCGGCGCGCTGCGCCGATGCCGCGCTTCGGATCGTCGGGCGCGGAAAGGGTGTGGCGCGTGCCGAAGCCGACCAGCGCCGCGACGCTGGCGCGCAGCCGGGCAGGGTCGGGCGATTCGCGGCTGGTCGGGGCGGCGCTGACCGGTGCCGAAAGCGCGGCGGTAATCAGGGCGAGGGCAGGAATAAAAAATCGCATCGCGCGAACCTGCCGGGAAAAGACGGGTGTTACAATGCGTAAGGCGTTGCCGCGATCAGCTCAGCCGGTCGATCGCCTCCCGGTCGAGATTGCCCGGAATGATCATCACCGGCACCGGAAGCTTGCCCGCATCGACGCCGGCGAAATGGGTGACGAGCGGCCCCGGCGCGCCGTCGGGCGCAGCGCCGAGCACCAGCGCGGCGATGTCCGGATTGGCGGCGATCATCTCCCGCACGATCTTCGCCCCATCGCCCTTGGCGACGTTAATCGATGGTTTCAGGCCGGATTCTTCGAGCAACGTGCCCGCAGCACCCGCCACCAGCGCCTCGGCGCGCTGCCGCGCTTCCTCCTCCATGGTCGCCATCACGCCGCCCCACTGGACGAATTCGGGGGTGGGCAGCAAAGCGAGGATTTCGATGCCGCCACCGGTCTTTACGGCGCGGCGCGCGGCGAATCGCATCGCGATTTCCGACTCCCTGCTTTCATCGATCACGACCAGATAGGTACGCATGGATAAGTTTCTCCCGACCAGCGTTCCCTGACCCAGCAAACCGCTTTGTGCAAGTGGTTGGGCTTGACCGCGCACCGCGTGGAGGGAATTAGAGGGGCAATCCCCGGGAATCACGCTTCAGGACATTTCATGGCGATCGAAATCAAGATGCCCGCACTTTCTCCGACGATGGAGGAAGGCACATTGGCCAAATGGCTGGTTAAAGAAGGCGACACGGTAGAGGCGGGCGATCTGCTTGCCGAAATCGAAACCGACAAGGCGACGATGGAGTTCGAGGCGGTTGATCCCGGCACCATCGCAAAGATTACCGTTGCGGAAGGCACCGATAACGTGAAGGTCGGCTCGGTCATCGCGATGCTGGCCGAAGAGGGTGAGGACGTTTCCAGCGTCAGCGCGCCCTCCGGTTCGGACAAGGCCGAAACGCCCAAGGCGAAGAATGACGAGGGCAAGCCGAACCCCGCCGATCCGAACAAAACGGGTGGTGAGGCGAAATCCGCTGACCGCGATACCGCGCAGGCGGAAGATCATGGAAAGCCTGCCGATGCGTCGGTGACGAAGGCCGGACCTGCTCCCACCGAAGATGGCAAGCGTATCAAGGCAAGCCCGCTTGCCCGCCGCATTGCAAAGGACAAGGGCGTCGACCTTTCGGGCGTTTCGGGTTCCGGCCCGAACGGGCGGATCGTGAAGGCGGATGTCGAAGGTGCGAAGCCGGGCGCGAAATCCGCGCCTGCCGCTGAAACTGCCCCGCAGGCAGCGGGACAGGCACCCGCAGGCGAAGCGAAGGCCGTTTGGTATGACGATTCGATTCCGCATGAGGAAGAGAAGCTCTCCAACATCCGCAAGACGATTGCGCGCCGCCTGACCGAAGCGAAGCAGACGGTTCCGCATATCTATCTGACGGTGGATATTCGCCTCGATGCGCTGCTCAAGCTGCGTAGCCAGATCAATGCCGGCCTTGAATCGCGCGGCATCAAGCTGTCGGTGAACGACATGCTGATCAAGGCGCTTGGCGTCGCGCTGGAAGCCAGCCCGAAATGCAACGTTACCTATGCCGGTGACAAGCTGATCAAATATGCCCGCGCCGATGTGTCGGTTGCGGTGTCCACGCCTTCGGGGCTGATCACGCCGATCATTCGCGATGCCGCGAAGAAGAGCCTCTCGGCGATTTCGACCGAGATGAAGGAGCTTGCCGGCCGCGCCAAGGAAAACAAGCTGAAGCCTGAGGAATATCAGGGCGGTACCGCATCGCTTTCGAACATGGGCATGTTCGGCATCAAGCAGTTCGAGGCAGTCATCAATCCGCCGCAGGGCATGATCCTGGCGGTCGGTGCGGGCGAAAAGCGTCCGCATGTGATCGACGATTCGCTGCAGATCGCGACGATGATGAGCGCCACGGGCAGTTTCGACCATCGCGCAATCGATGGTGCCGACGGTGCAGCAATGCTGAAGCTGTTCAAGGAACTGGTCGAATCGCCGCTCGGCATGATTGCATAAGGCAACGCGGATGCGCGTTCTGATCGAAGTGCTGTATGTGGTGGCGGGCGTTCTTGCCGCGCTGCTGCTCGGCCGGTTGTCGGCCTGGTCCTATCCGCTGGGCGCGCACGATATCTGGATGGTGACGGTGGCGTCGATGATCGTCGTCGTCGCCATGGGGGCCGGTTCGGTGCTTCGCGCATGGCGTGCGGACCGGGCCGCTCTTGCCGGAGAAAACCATGACTGAACCGCATCCGCCCGCGCGCGAACCGGCGATCCGGGTGACCACCCAGCCCGCCGATACCAATCCCTATGGCGATATTTTCGGCGGCTGGCTGATGGGTCAGATGGACATGGCCGCCGGGCTGGTCGCATCGCGCCATTCGAAGGGCAGGGCAGTGACTGCGGCTGTGGACAGCATGCAGTTTCATCACCCTGTCTATGTCGGCGATGAAGTCAGCGTTTTTGCCGAAATCGTGAAGACCGGGCGGACGTCGATGACGATCGAGGTTGAGGCATGGCGGCGTGGCCGCTTTGGCGAAAGCCATGAGAAAGTCACTCAGGCGAGCTTCGTCTTCGTCGCGATCGACGAACAGGGCAAACCGCGCGCGGTTGAACTCGAAACATCCAATCTCCCCAAGGAACTGTAAATGGCTGAATCATACGATCTTATCGTTCTGGGTTCGGGGCCGGGCGGCTATGTCGCCGCGATCCGCGCGAGCCAGCTTGGCATGAAAGTGGCCATTGTCGAGCGTGAGCGGCTGGGCGGTATCTGCCTCAACTGGGGCTGTATCCCGACCAAGGCGCTGCTGCGCACCTCGGAAATCTATCATTATATGAGCCACGCAGCCGATTACGGGCTGAAGGCCGACAATATCGGGTTTGACCTGACCAAGGTGGTGGAGCGCAGCCGCAAGGTGTCGGGCCAGCTCAATGCAGGCGTCAAAGGCCTGATGAAGAAGAACAAGGTTGCCGTGCATGAAGGCGTCGGCAAGCTGGTCGGCAAGGGCAAACTGCAGGTCACGCAGGGCGATAAAACGGTCGATCTGCAGGCGAAGCACATCATCGTTGCGACCGGCGCACGGGCGCGCGACCTTCCCTTTGCGAAGGCGGATGGGAAGCGCATCTGGACCTATCGCCATGCGATGGTGCCCGAAGAAATGCCGACCAAGCTGCTCGTCATCGGGTCGGGCGCGATCGGCGTCGAATTTGCCAGCTTCTATTCCGACATGGGCGCCGATGTGACCATCGTCGAGATGCTGCCGCGCGTCCTGCCGGTCGAGGATGAAGAAATCTCCGCCCATATGGATAAGACGCTGCAAAAGCAGGGCATGAAGATCATGACCGGCGCCGGCGTCGAAAAGCTGGAACCCGGCGCGAAGTCGGTCAAGGCGACGATCAAGGGCAAGGACGGCAAGAGCGTTACCGAGGAATATAGCCATGTGATCGTGGCGATCGGTATCGTCCCCAATACCGAGAATATCGGGCTGGAAGAACTCGGCATCAAAACCGATCGTGGCCATATCGTCACCGACGGCTATGCGCGCACCAATGTCGATGGCATCTATGCGATCGGCGACGTCACCGGTCCGCCCTGGCTGGCGCACAAGGCGAGCCATGAAGGCGTGGTCTGTGTCGAAGCAATTGCTGGCAAGAAACCGCATCCGTTTGAGACGTGGAATATTCCGGGCTGCACCTATTCGCGTCCGCAGGTCGCGAGCGTCGGCCTGACCGAAGCCAAGGCGAAGGAAGCCGGGCATAAGGTGAAGGTCGGCAAATTCCCGTTCATCGGTAACGGCAAGGCAATCGCGCTGGGTGAGGCCGACGGCTTCATCAAGACGGTGTTCGACGAAAAGACCGGCGAATTGCTGGGCGCGCACATGATCGGCGCCGAAGTCACCGAGCTGATTCAGGGCTATGTCGCTGCACGTCAGCTGGAAACGACGGAAGCGGAGTTGATGGAAACCGTCTTCCCGCATCCGACCCTGTCGGAGATGATGCACGAAAGCGTGCTCGGCGCATACGGCAAGGCGCTGCATATCTGATATGGAAAGGGCGGCCGGGAATGATCCCGCCGCCCTTTTTGTTCGGTTCAGATGCGGCGGCGAATCACCCTGCCTCGCCGAGCTTCGTCATGAAGCGGACATTATCCTCGCCGCTATCGCCGGTCTTCGGCGCCGTTGCCTTTTCCGCTTCGGCAGCGCTGACATGTTTCAGCTGACCATCGACCTGACCGCCGGTTTCGATCGCAATCGATTCATATTCGACATCGCCGGTGATCCGCGCGCTGGGTTCGACCACCAGCTGCCGTGCCTTCACTCCGCCCTCGACCGTGCCGCCGAGCCGGGCCGTGTCCACGCTAAGATTGCCGACGATCCGGCTTTCCTTGCCCTGCGTGAGCGAGCTGCATTCCACATCGCCCTCGACCCGGCCCTCAATATGCAGTTCCGTCGCCGATTCGATATTTCCCCGAATCGTCAGATCGGCGGCGAGGACCGAAAACATGCCGCGCCTTCCCGCCGGTGCCTGCGACACGGCAGGTCGGCTATCATTGTTTTTCCCGAACATTCCTGGCTCCCCCTGACTATCAATCCCAATATCACCGGTGCGTAGCATAAAAGCGCTGCACGCGCATGACAGGAAGCTGGTTAAGACGTTGCGCATCTCCCGCGGCTTGACGAATCCCCTCGCCATCGCCAGATAAGCCCTCGCGCCACCCATTCATGCACTGCGCCGGGCATTGACGCTTTTCGTGCACATGGCTATAGGCGCCCGCGTCCTGCAGAACCGTGCGATCGGCGAATCCGGCCGGCGGCTGTCCTGCAAGTCAAAGAGCTGAACGTTGTTGGAGACGAAGACCCGGGGGGTCATATGGCCGCCGGGGACTTTTTGTATTGCACGACCTGGGCTCCAGCAAAGTAACCGCCGGGTTTTCCGGCAAGATAAGGTGAAGGGCTTCATGCCAACGATTAACCAGCTGGTCCGTAAGGGCCGCGAGCCGCAAAAGGCCAAGAGCAAGGTCCCCGCAATGGACCAGAACCCGCAAAAGCGCGGGGTTTGCACGCGTGTGTATACGACGACCCCGAAAAAGCCGAACTCGGCGCTTCGTAAGGTCGCCAAGGTTCGTCTGACGAACCAGCGCGAAGTCATCAGCTATATTCCGGGCGAAGGCCACAATCTTCAGGAACACTCGGTCGTGCTGATCCGCGGCGGGCGTGTGCGCGACCTTCCCGGCGTGCGCTATCACGTGCTGCGCGGCGTTCTCGACACGCAGGGCGTGAAGGATCGCAAGCAGTCGCGTTCGAAATACGGCGCGAAGCGTCCGAAGTAATACAGCCAAAGTAAGCGCCGGACAGGGGCGCCCATCAAAATGGCATTTTGTTGGGGTCCCCACGGGTTCCGGGTAAGCTGAATTAGTCCAAGGAAACAGAAATGGCTCGTCGTCGTCGTCCCGAAAAGCGGGAAATCCTGCCTGATCCGAAATTCGGAGATATCGTCCTTTCCAAGTTCATGAACTCGGTCATGCTGGACGGTAAGAAGTCCACTGCCGAGCGCATCGTCTACGGCGCGCTCGACACGGTCGAGGCCCGCGCGAAGAAGGAACCGCTGGGCGTGTTCCACGAAGCGCTGAACAACATCAAGCCGGGCATCGAGGTCCGCAGCCGCCGCGTCGGCGGTGCGACCTATCAGGTTCCCGTCGAAGTCCGCCCGGAACGTGCGCAGGCGCTCGCGATCCGCTGGCTCATCACTGCCTCGCGCGCCCGCAGTGAACACACCATGGCCGCCCGCCTGTCGGGCGAGCTGATGGATGCCGCCAATAATCGAGGCAATGCGGTGAAAAAGCGTGAAGATACCCATCGTATGGCCGAAGCGAACCGCGCCTTCAGCCATTATCGCTGGTAGTTTTTAACTGATCGCCGGGGACGCTTTCCCCGGCACCGGAGTTTTTCCAAGATGGCTCGTAAAGAACCGCTCGACACGTATCGCAACATCGGCATCATGGCGCACATCGATGCCGGCAAGACGACGACGACGGAGCGTATCCTGTTCTACACCGGCAAGTCCTACAAGATCGGTGAGGTGCATGAAGGCACCGCAACGATGGACTGGATGGAGCAGGAGCAGGAACGCGGCATCACGATCACGTCGGCTGCCACGACCTGTTTCTGGAACGACCATCGCATCAACATCATCGACACGCCCGGCCACGTCGACTTCACGATTGAAGTCGAGCGTTCGCTGCGCGTGCTCGACGGTGCGGTCGCGTGCTTCGACGGCGTTGCGGGCGTTGAGCCGCAGTCGGAAACGGTGTGGCGTCAGGCGGACAAGTATAAAGTTCCGCGGATGTGCTTCATCAACAAGCTCGACCGTACCGGCGCCGATTTCAAATATTGCGTTCAGTCGATCATCGATCGTCTGGGTGCGACGCCTGCCGTTCTCTATCTGCCGATCGGCATGGAGAGCAATCTTCAGGGTCTGGTCGATCTCGTCGAGATGCGCGGCATCATCTGGGAATCGGAAGGTCTGGGCGCGAAGTTCAACTATGTCGACATTCCCGACGAGCTGAAGGACGAAGCCGCCGAATATCGCGAAAAGTTGGTCGAGCTTGCCGTTGAGCAGGACGATGCCGCGATGGAAGCGTATCTGGAAGGCAATGAGCCCGACGTCGCGACGCTCAAGAAGCTGATCCGTAAGGGTACACTTGAGCACGCATTTGTTCCGGTCGTTTGCGGTTCGGCGTTCAAGAACAAGGGCGTTCAGCCGCTGCTCGACGCGATCGTCGACTATCTGCCCAGCCCGATCGACGTTCCCGCGATTAAGGGCGTCAAGCCCGACAGCGACGAGGAAGACAGCCGTCCGTCGTCCGACGATGCGCCGTTCTCGGCGCTGGCGTTCAAGATCATGAACGATCCGTTCGTCGGCACGCTGACCTTCACCCGTATCTATTCGGGCAAGCTCACCAAGGGTTCGTATCTGAACTCTGTGAAGGACAAGAAGGAAAAGGTCGGTCGTATGCTTCTGATGCACGCGAATTCGCGTGAGGACATCGAAGAGGCTTATGCGGGCGACATCGTCGCTATCGCGGGTCTGAAGGAAACGACGACCGGTGATACGCTGTGCGATCCGGCCAAGCCGATCATCCTTGAGCGGATGGAATTCCCCGAGCCGGTGATCGAGCTTTCGGTGGAGCCGAAGACCAAGGCCGACCAGGAAAAGATGGGCGTTGCGCTCAATCGTCTGGCCGCCGAGGATCCTTCGTTCCGCGTTTCGACCGATCACGAATCGGGCCAGACGATCATCAAGGGAATGGGCGAGCTTCACCTCGACATCCTCGTCGATCGTATGAAGCGCGAGTTCAAGGTCGAGGCGAATGTCGGTGCGCCGCAGGTTGCGTATCGCGAATATCTCGCCAAGCCGGTCGAGCTGACCTATACCCACAAGAAACAGTCGGGTGGTTCGGGTCAGTTCGCTGAGGTGAAGATCAAGGTCGCCCCCGGCGAGCGTGGTTCGGGCTATCAGTTCTTCGACGAGATCAAGGGCGGCAACATTCCGCGCGAATATATCCCGTCGGTGGAAAAGGGCATGCGTGAGGCGGCCGAGAGCGGTCACCTGATCGGATTTCCGATCATCGATTTCGAAGTGCATCTGGTCGACGGTAAATATCATGACGTCGACTCATCGGCACTGGCGTTCGAAATCGCCGCTCGCGGTGCAATGCGGGAAACCGCCCAGAAGGCCGGTATCAAGCTGCTTGAGCCGGTGATGAAGGTGGAAGTCGTCACACCCGAAGATTATCTTGGGGATGTGATCGGCGACATGAACTCGCGTCGTGGCCAGATTCAGGGCACGGAGACCCGCGGTAACGCACAGGCGGTCATCGCCAACGTTCCGCTGGCCAACATGTTCGGCTATGTGAACGAGCTCCGTTCGTTTACGCAGGGCCGTGCGCAGTACACGATGCAGTTCTCGCATTATGACGAAGTGCCGCAGAACGTCGCCGACGAAGTGAAGGCGAAGCTGGCGTAATTGAAAAAGGCTCGCTATGGGCGCGCTTCGCGCTGCTTCAGGCGATTCGAAATAGCGTAGACTCAGAAGGTAGGAAAAAATGGCGAAAGCAAAGTTCGAGCGGTCGAAGCCGCACCTGAACATCGGCACCATCGGTCACGTTGACCATGGTAAGACCTCGCTCACCGCAGCGATCACCAAGGTTCTCGCTGAAACCGGCGGCGCGACGTTCACCGATTACGCGAACATCGACAAGGCTCCGGAAGAGCGTGAGCGCGGCATCACCATCTCGACCGCGCACGTCGAATATGAAACCGAAAAGCGCCACTATGCGCATGTCGATTGCCCCGGCCACGCTGACTATGTGAAGAACATGATCACCGGCGCGGCGCAGATGGACGGCGCGATCCTGGTGGTTTCGGCTGCTGACGGCCCGATGCCGCAGACCCGCGAGCACATCCTGCTCGCACGTCAGGTCGGCGTGCCCGCGATGGTCGTGTTCATGAACAAGGTCGACCAGGTCGATGACGAAGAGCTGCTCGAGCTCGTCGAACTCGAAATCCGCGAACTGCTCAGCTCGTACGAATTCCCGGGCGACGATATTCCGATCGTCAAGGGTTCGGCGCTGGCCGCTCTCGAAGAGAGCAACGAGGAAATCGGCAAGAAGGCCGTTCTCGAGCTGATGAAGCAGGTCGACGCCTACATCCCTGAGCCGGAGCGTCCGCTGGATCGTCCGTTCATGATGCCGATCGAAGACGTGTTCTCGATCTCGGGTCGTGGTACGGTTGTGACTGGCCGCGTCGAGACCGGCATCATCAAGGTTGGTGAAGAAGTCGAAATCGTCGGCATCACCGACACGCGCAAGACCACGGTCACCGGCGTCGAAATGTTCCGCAAGCTGCTCGATCAGGGTCAGGCCGGCGACAACGTTGGTGCGCTGCTCCGCGGCGTTGCACGTGACGATGTCGAGCGTGGTCAGGTTCTGGCGAAGCCCGGTTCGATCACCCCGCACACCGAGTTCAAGTCGGAAGTGTACGTCCTGTCGAAGGACGAAGGCGGTCGTCACACGCCGTTCTTCGCGAACTATCGTCCGCAGTTCTACTTCCGTACGACCGACGTCACCGGCACCGTCGAACTGCCCGAGGGCACCGAGATGGTCATGCCCGGCGACAATGTGTCGCTCGGCGTGAAGCTGATCGCACCGATCGCTATGGACGTTGGCCAGCGCTTCACCATCCGTGAAGGCGGCCGTACGGTCGGCGCCGGCGTGGTTGCTGAAATCCAGAAGTAATTTTCCGCCCGCAAGGGTAGAAAAGAACTGACAAGGCCCGGCTTCCCCACGGGGAGGTCGGGTTTTGTTGTTTCCAGGGTGCAAGGTCTGTCAGGTGGGGCAGCGCCATAAGTAACGCGCGTGACGCGTGATGGGGTACCCCTGCGCACCAGACAGCGCTGCTTGACGGGAGATATCGGTAAGCCGACCGGCTCAGCGGGTGGGCGCCTCCGCGTGGCGGGAACTTCCGGCGCCGATCTTGATTAAAAGATGGTTGGAAACAGAGGAGTTCGTCATGCGCAAACACATCCTGATCCTTGCCGTCGCCGCAACCTCGCTCGCCGGTTGCGCCACACTGAAGGGTGCCGGAATCGGCGCAGCAGGCGGCGCGGGTGTTGCTGCCGCATCTGGTGGTGACGTTGAAAAGGGCGCAGCTGTCGGCGGTGCCGCCGGTGCAGTCGTGGGAACCGTCGCCGATTGATTCGCCGAAGCGCAGGGGGCCGTCCTGCCCTGCGCGCGTTGCAGGCCCGAATTGTCTCAGCTGCCGTGTATCGTGCGTATCTTCCGATGCGCCGGATTCAGTTCGGCCTAGCGCGGCGTAGGTCGCGCCCGGATAGCCTGCCTTCGATCAGGAGCGTTTCGAACGTAGCGCTTCGATGGTGTGGCGCTCGAAGCGTTTCGTATCTGCCGCTCCGGCGCGCAGCGTATCGCTGTCGAGCGCCATCGCGACTTCGCCATCGGCCATCATGATCGCACCGTGGCACATGGTCGCGATCGAAGGCAGATCATGCAATGCGGTGATGAGCGTGAGACCCTGAGTTACTCGCCGCCGCAATTCCTCCCGAAGATCGAAGAGCGCCACAGGATCAAGCCAGTTAAACGGTTCATCGAGGATGATGGCCGGCTTGCCATCAGCGAAGGCGGACGCCACCGCGACGCGCTGACGCATGCCTGCCGAACAATCGCCAATCCAGCGGCTCAGCAGATCAGATATGCCCAGAACATCGCATAGCGGCCCCACTGATTGCAGTGCGCAATCCACATCGCCAGCGACAAGGGCTAATATGTCGCGCACCCGAAGCGCATCCGGTAACATTTCGGGCGGTGGCGCAAAGCCGAAGTGCCGGGCACGCCCGGCCCGGTCGCTGATGCGTTCTTCGCCATCGATCCGGCACGATCCTTTTTGAAAAGGGAGGCGACCGGCAAGCGCGCGCAACAGGCTGGTCTTGCCAGATCCGTTTGCGCCGATGATTCCGCACCATGTTCCCGGCGCTACCATTAAATCGACGTTATCCACCGCTACATTTCCGGCGCGCAGGACGGAAGCCCCCCGCAGGTCGACAGCAGGCGTCATGTTATCAGCCACGTTCGCGCCGACGCCCGGCGATGCAGATTCCAGACCAGCAATGCCATCAAAACGGGCGCCAAGGGTGCCGCTATGACGACTGCTCCCATGATCGCGGCGATTGTAAGGCCTGTCAGCAGGTCGCCGATCGCTTTGAAATGGATGCAATAGAGCAGGATTCGAATAGCGATCAGGAACCCGGCCGCGAGGACGATTGCCACGACAGTGACGGCAAGGCCCGTGCTGTCGCCAAACCATATAAGGCAAGCCACCACCGCGCCAAAACCTGCCAGCCCCTTTATGTGGTAGAGAATGATCGACAAAGGGGCTTTCCCGCTCACGCGCATAAAGGCCACGATCGGATATTCGACCGTAGTGAACAGCAGTGCCAGAATAGTGATTTCGGCGGTCACCAGAATTTGCAGCGCGCGAGGCTCGAGCCCCTGCTGCAGCGCGATTGCGAATACCGGCAACGCCCCTGCGATTGCGCCGATAACCGGATTGCGCAACAACGCCCGGATTGCCGGTGAGGCTGCAGACCAGCGAAATGAGACGTTCTTTTCATGGGAGAATGCGGCGAGCCGATATGCAAGATATGCGCCCGCGCCATAGCCTGATACCGCGAACAGCACGAGGTCTGGCATCACCATCAGAACCAGCGCGATCGTAAGGGCGATCGGCGCGACGTGGAAAGCGATGAGGAAGTGGCGCACAAGTTTCGGGTTCAGCGCATCACTCGCGATCACGCCATCGCTTGCATGAAACTTCGCTCGAGCGTTTAGCAGCTGCCCCGCAGACCATCCGAGGGCGATACCCACTGCGAGTGCGATCCATGTCCTTGTTGGCAGCTGCATTTCGCTCACCCGGCTTCGCAGCAGCGCAACACAAAGGGCCAGCAGTGCCAGCGCGAGAATTCGATCCTGCCAGCGCGCGAACACTGATCGCGCGAGGTTGATCGCGAGCTGGCTGTCGTGTTTATAGAGGCGACCGCCGAAACCTCGAAAAAACCGCATCACAGGACTTTACGCCGATATCGCCGCGCTGCAATCGGTGACGTGCTGGACCGCGCGCCATCGGCGTTCCTCCCATTTTGCGATTTTGGTGAGAATATTCTCGTCGAGGGGTTGATCGGCGCCGCGGTTACAGGTAGAGGCGCGCCTTCGGTTTTGACTTGAACAGCAAGAGGCTGCCTCTCAGCCGTCGTTCCGTTTGCTTTTTCGGAGCGGGTGGTTGGGGGAGCGGCCCCGCTCTTTCGCATTGGTAGGGTTATGGACAACAATATCCGCATTCGCCTGAAGGCGTTCGATCATCGCGTGCTTGATCAGGCTACCGGCGATATCGCCGAGACTGCTCGCCGTACCGGCGCGCTTATTCGTGGTCCTATCCCGTTGCCGACGCGAATCGAGAAGTTCACGGTTAACCGTGGCCCGCACATCGATAAGAAGTCGCGTGAGCAGTTCGAGGTGCGCACGTATAAGCGCATGCTGGACATCGTTCAGCCGACCCCGCAGACCGTCGATGCGCTGATGAAGCTCGATCTGGCCGCGGGTGTTGATGTCGAGATCAAATTGGCGTAAGGACGCGCCTTCTCGACGATAAAGAGATTCGGTTTTCCCGCGACTCGGCCAATTGGCGAGACGCGATGAAAACAGGCTCCCGCGGATAGCGGTGAGCGCGAGGGCTCGCCCTCACACGACATAGGGATACCGCCGGCCGCTTCGGCAGTCGGGTCTGCGTCCCCCGTCATGTTCGATATGTTTCGGCATATCGGGCGTCAGCCCGGACGGGGGCTCGCATTTCATAGCATCGGGTTGGCACGCACCGCATGGGAATGGTCCCGCGCGGTGCCTCTGTATGGGAGTGACTGGATCATGCGCACTGGCGTGATCGCGAAGAAAATGGGTATGACCCGCCTTTTCCAGGACGATGGTCGGCACGTGCCGGTTACCGTTCTGGCGCTTGAAGGCGTTCAGGTCGTTGCCCGTCGCGAAATGGACAAAGACGGCTATGTGGCCGTGCAGCTTGGTGCGGGCAGCGCCAAGGCGAAGAATCTGAACAAGCCGCAGCGCGGCCAGTTCGCCAAGGCCGAAGTCGAGCCGAAGGCGATCCTCTGCGAATTCCGCGTTGAGGAAGATGGTCTGCTGGATGTCGGCGCCGAACTGGCTGCCGATCATTTCGTTGCGGGCCAGCTGGTCGACGTATCGGGTCGGACCCAGGGTAAGGGTTTCGCCGGTGCGATGAAGCGCTGGGGCTTCGGTGGTCTGCGTGCGTCGCACGGCGTTTCGCTGTCGCACCGTTCGCATGGTTCGACCGGTAACCGTCAGGATCCGGGCCGCGTCTTCAAGAACAAGAAGATGGCCGGTCACATGGGCGACCGTAACCGCACGCAGCAGAATCTTGAGATCGTTTCGACCGATGTCGAGCGTGGCCTGATCTTTGTGAAGGGCTCGGTGCCCGGTCACAAGGGTGCGTGGCTGATCGTCAAGGATGCGATGAAGGTTCCGCGGCACGCCGAGGCTCCCTATCCGGCCGGTCTGAAGCAGGCCGCGAATTCCAACGACTCCGCTCCCGCCGATACGCCTGCTGACGAAGCGGCTGCTGCGGAAGCGACCGAAGGCCAGGAGGGCTGATCCAGTGAAGGTCAAGATTCAGACCCTCGACGCCAAGGCAAGCGGCGATATCGAGCTCAACGACGCGGTTTTCGCGGTTGAGCCGCGTGCAGACATTCTGCACCGCGTCGTCACCTGGCAGCTCGAGAATCGCCGCGCTTATGCGCGTCCGACCCGTGAGCGTTCCGACGTTGCGCGCACCGGCAAGAAGTGGGGCCGTCAAAAGGGTGGTGGTACCGCCCGTCACGGCGACCGCGCTGCTCCGGTGTTCATCGGCGGCGGTAAGGCCCATGGTGCCCGTGCCCGCGAATTTTCGATCTCGCTCAACAAGAAGATCCGTGCACTGGGTCTCAAGATGGCGCTTTCGAGCCATGCCAAGAGCGGTTCGCTGATCGTTCTCGACAGCTTCGAAGCTGAAAAGACGCAGGCGCTCAAGGCGCAGTTCGAAAAGCTCGGCATCGGCAAGACCGCACTGGTCATCGACGGCGAGCAGAACGAGGCGAAAGCGGCTCGTAACCTGGTGGGCGTCAACGTCCTGCCGGCGGTCGGCGCGAATGTGTACGACATCCTGAAGCATGACACGCTGATCCTGACCAAGGCAGCGGTCGAAAAGCTGGAGGCGCGTTTCAATGGCTAAGAAGCCGGCAAAAGCGGCGGTCGATAACCGCCATTACGACGTGATCGTCGCGCCCCACATCACCGAAAAGTCGACGCTGGTCAGCGAAGCCAATGCGGTGGTGTTCAAGGTGGCGAACGATGCGAGCAAGCCCGAAATCAAGGCAGCGGTCGAAGCGCTGTTCAACGTTTCGGTCACGGCCGTGAACACGATTGTCCAGAAGGGCAAGACCAAGAAGTGGAAGGGTGCTCCTTACAAGCGCTCTGACATGAAAAAAGCGATCGTGACGCTGAAAGACGGCGACTCGATCGACGTCACGACGGGGGTCTGAGGCACATGGCACTCAAGCATTATAACCCGACTTCTCCGGCACGGCGCGGGCTGATCCTCGTCGACCGCAGCGGTCTTCACAAGGGCGGCCCCGTCAAGCAGTTGACCGAGGGCAAGCGCAAGACGGGCGGCCGTAACAACAAGGGTCATGTCACGTCGCGCGGCATCGCCGGCGGTCACAAGCAGCGCTATCGCATCGTCGATTTCAAGCGCCGCAAATGGGACGTCGAAGGCACGGTCGTTCGGCTCGAATATGACCCGAACCGCACTGCGTTCATCGCGCTGGTCGAATATACCGATGGCGAGCAGGCCTATATCATCGCGCCGCAGCGGCTTGCCGCTGGCGACAAGGTGATCGCGGGCAAGAAGACCGACGTAAAGCCGGGCAACGCCATGGAGCTGGGTCAGATGCCGGTCGGCACCATCGTCCACAATGTGGAGATGAAGCCGATGAAGGGCGGGCAGATCGCCCGTTCGGCAGGAACGTACGTTCAGGTCGTCGGTCGTGACCGTGGCATGGTCATCGTTCGTCTGAACTCGGGTGAGCAGCGCTACATCCACGCCAATTGCATGGCGACGGTTGGTGCGGTGTCGAACCCCGACAACCAGAACCAGAATTTCGGCAAGGCCGGTCGTACCCGCTGGAAGGGCAAGCGCCCGCTTACCCGTGGTGTCGCGAAGAACCCGGTCGATCACCCCCATGGTGGTGGTGAAGGCCGTACCTCGGGTGGCCGTCATCCGGTTACGCCGTGGGGCAAGCCGACCAAGGGTGCGCGCACGCGCAATAACAAGCAGACCGACAAGATGATCATCCGGTCGCGTCACGCGAAGAAGAAGGGCTAAATAATGGCTCGTTCAGTCTGGAAAGGCCCGTTCGTAGAACTGAGCCTGCTGAAGAAAGCGGAAGCCGCACAAGATGCCGGTGGCCGTGCGCCGATCAAAACCTGGTCGCGCCGCTCGACGATTCTCCCGCAGTTCGTGGGGCTTACGTTCAACGTCTATAATGGCCGCAAGTTCGTGCCGGTGTCGATCAACGAAGACATGGTCGGCATGAAGCTGGGTGAGTTCGCTCCCACGCGCTTCTTCCCCGGCCACGCAGCCGACAAGAAGGGTAAGCGCTGATGAGCAAGCAGGCAGCTGAACGCCGCGTCGGCGAGAAGGAAGCGCTGGCCGTCGGCACCACCATTCGTGGTTCGGCACAGAAGCTGAACCTCGTCGCCGGTCTGATCCGCGGCAAGAAGGCGGACGAAGCACTCAACATCCTCGCTTTTTCGAAGCGTGCGATGGCGGTTGACGCTCGCAAGGTACTCGCTTCGGCGATCGCCAATGCGGAGAACAACCACAATCTCGACGTCGACGCACTCGTCGTCGCCGAGGCTTCGGTCGGCAAGTCGATCACCATGAAGCGGTTCCACGCACGTGGCCGCGGCAAGTCGACGCGCATCCTCAAGCCGTTTTCGCGGCTGCGGATCGTCGTTCGCGAGATGGAAGAGGCGTAAGTCATGGGTCAGAAGAGCAATCCGATCGGGCTTCGGCTCCAGATCAACCGGACCTGGGACAGCCGCTGGTTCGCCGAAGGTCATGATTATGGCCGCCTCCTCATGGAGGATCTCAAGATCCGCCAGTACATCCTGAAGACGGTGCCGCAGGCAGCGATCTCGAAGGTGGTGATCGAGCGCCCGGCCAAGCTGTGCCGAGTTTCGATCTATGCTGCGCGTCCCGGCGTGATCATCGGCAAGAAGGGTGCGGACATCGAAAAGCTTCGTCAGAAGCTGAAGACGATGACCGACTCCGACGTGTCGCTGAACATCGTCGAAATCCGCAAGCCGGAAATCGATGCCAAGCTCGTCGCACAGGGCGTTGCCGATCAGCTGGAACGCCGTATCGCGTTCCGCCGTGCAATGAAGCGCGCAGTGCAGTCGGCGCTTCGCCTTGGTGCGGAAGGTATCCGTATCACGTGCGGCGGCCGTCTGGGCGGTGCTGAAATCGCCCGCGTCGAATGGTATCGCGAAGGCCGCGTTCCGCTTCACACGCTGCGCGCCAATGTCGATTACGCCGAAGCCGAAGCCCACACCGCCTATGGCGTGTGCGGCGTAAAGGTATGGATCTTCAAGGGTGAGATCCTGGGCCACGACCCGATGGCGCAGGACCGGCTGATGATGGAGGCTCAGACCTCCGGCGTCCGTCCGGCACGCTGAGCTTAAGGGACCAGGACAAGAACAATGCTGCAACCAAAGCGCACCAAGTTCCGTAAAGCCTTCAAGGGCCGCATCCATGGCGATGCGAAGGGCGGCACCTCGCTGAACTTCGGATCCTATGGCCTGAAGGCTCTTGAGCCGGAACGAATTACCGCTCGCCAGATCGAGGCAGCTCGCCGTGCGATCACGCGTCACATCAAGCGTCAGGGACGTTTGTGGATCCGCGTGTTCCCCGACGTGCCGGTTTCGAAAAAGCCCGCTGAAGTCCGTCAGGGTAAGGGTAAGGGGTCGCCCGAATATTGGGCAGCCCGCGTCAAGCCCGGCCGGATTCTGTTCGAGCTGGACGGCGTTGCCGGTCCGCTCGCTGCCGAGGCATTCGAGCGCGCAGCGATGAAGCTGCCGATCAAGACCAAGGTGGTGGCCCGCCTCGGCGACAATTCGCACCTGGAGGGTTGAGGACAATGACCGATATCACCGATCTTCGGGCAAAATCCGATGACGAGCTGAACACCCAGCTCGGCCAGCTGAAGCGTGAGGCATTCAACCTGCGCTTTCAGGCGGCGACCCAGCAGCTCGAAAAGACGAGCCGCGTGAAGGAAGTTCGTCGCGATATCGCCCGTATCAAGACGCTGCAGACCGAGCGCTCGCGCTCGGCTGCGAAGTAAGAAGGACGCGAAGACATGCCGAAGCGCGTGCTGCAGGGGCAGATCGTCTCCGACAAGACCGACAAGACCGTGACCGTGCTCGTTGAGCGCCGGGTGAAGCACCCGCTCTACGGCAAGATCATGCGCCGGTCGAAAAAATACCACGCCCATGATGAGGCGAATGAGTATAAGGAAGGCGAGACCGTCCGGATCGAAGAGATCGCACCGATCTCCAAGACCAAGACCTGGAAGGTGATTGCGCGGGTGAACACCCATGCGACCCCCGAAGAGGTCCAGGCGGAAGCCTGATCGCCATCTGGTTTTAAGAGCAACGGAACCACCGGGATCTCCCGGCAGGCCTAACGAGAAGGAATTGGATCGATGATCCAGATGCAATCCAATCTCGACGTCGCAGATAACAGCGGCGCGAAGCGGGTGCAGTGCATCAAGGTGCTGGGCGGCTCTAAGCGTCGCTTTGCCGGCGTGGGCGACGTCATCGTCGTCTCCGTGAAGGATGCCGTGCCGCGTGGCCGCGTGAAGAAGGGCGACGTCCATCGCGCCGTTATCGTGCGCACGTCGAAGGATATCCGCCGTCCCGACGGTTCGGTAATCCGCTTCGACGGCAACGCAGCCGTTCTGGTCAACAAGAACGAGGAGCCGATCGGCACCCGTATCTTTGGCCCTGTGGTCCGCGAACTGCGTTCGAAGGGCTATATGAAGATCATCTCGCTTGCGCCGGAGGTGCTGTAATGGCTGCCGCCAAGATCAGGAAGGGCGATCAGGTCATCGTTCTGTCCGGCAAGGACAAGGGCCGCACCGGTGAGGTCGTCAAGGCCATGCCGCGCGACGGCAAGGTGATTGTCGACGGGATCAACGTGCATGCCCGTCACCGCAAGCCGACCCAGGAAAATCCGCAGGGCGGCATCGATCGCAGCCCGGCGCCGCTGGATATCTCGAACGTCGCGCATGTGACGAAGGACGGCAAGGCCACCCGCGTTCGCTTTGAAGAGCGCGATGGCAAGAAGGTCCGCGTCGCCGTCAAGACCGGGGAGGTCATCAATGGCTGACAAATACACGCCGCGTATGCGCAAGCTGTACGACGACGAAATCGCCAAGGCGATGAAGTCGAAGTTCAACTATGCCAACGACATGGAAATTCCGCGTCTCGAAAAGATCGTCCTGAACATGGGCGTCGGCGAGGCGACCCAGGACCGCAAGAAGGTCGATCAGGCCGTTTCTGAAATGGAACGGATTGCCGGTCAGAAGCCGGTCGTTACCAAGGCGAAGAAGTCGATCGCGCAGTTCAAGCTGCGTGAAGGCATGGCAATCGGTTGCAAGGTTACCCTGCGCCGGGAACGCATGTTCGAATTCCTCGACCGTCTGGTCACGATCGCAATGCCGCGCATCCGCGACTTTCGCGGCCTGAACCCGAAGTCGTTCGACGGCCGTGGCAACTATGCCATGGGCGTGAAGGAACAGATCATCTTCCCCGAGATCAATTATGATCAGATCGACAAGGTCCGGGGCATGGATATCATCGTGACCACCACCGCGAAGACCGACGAAGAGGCTCGCGAACTCCTGCGCCTTTTCGGCTTCCCGTTCCCGCAGGATGCGGACGGTGAAGCGAAGCAGGCTGCATAAGGAAGGAAGAACTTAAGTCATGGCGAAACTGAGTTCGATCAATAAGAACGAGCGTCGCAAGAAGCTGGTAAAGAAATATGCCGGTCAATATGCGAGGCTGAAGGCCATTGCGGACGACGAAAGCCTGGATTTCCAGGATCGTTGGGTCGCCCGGCTCAAGATGGCGGAAATTCCGCGCAACGGTAACCCGACGCGCATCCGCAATCGCTGCGAGCTGACCGGCCGTCCGCGCGGTTATTACCGCAAGTTCCGTCTCGCGCGCGTGATGCTTCGCGATCTTGCCAACCGCGGCATGATCCCCGGCGTCACCAAGTCGAGCTGGTAAGGAAAACGCAATGGCATTGACCGATCCCCTGGGTGACATGCTCACCCGCATCCGCAACGGCCAGCGCGCGCGCAAGGATTCCGTCCTTACGCCCGCGTCGAAGCTGCGCACCCGCGTCCTCGACGTTCTGCAGCGCGAAGGCTTTATCCGCGGTTACAGCGAAGAGCAGATGGGCCCCGCTGCGGGCATCCGCATCGAGCTGAAATATTTCGAAGGCCAGCCGGCGATCAAGCATGTCGCGCGCGTGTCGAAGCCCGGCCGCCGCGTCTATTCGGGTTCCAAGGAACTCCCGCGCGTTCGCAACGGCCTTGGCATCACCATCGTTTCGACGCCTCGCGGCGTTCTGTCCGACGCCGAAGCGCGTGAGCAGAATGTCGGCGGCGAAGTGCTGGCGGAGGTGTTCTGATGAGCCGTACCGGCAAAAGGCCGATCGCGATCCCGGCGGGTGTTACCGCCGATCTCGACGGCAAAGAAATTTCGGTCAAGGGCCCCAAGGGCACGCTGACCATGCCGAAGGATCCGCTGGTCACCTATGAGATGACCGATCGCGGCATCCAGGTGAACCCGGTGAGCCAGACGAAGCGTGCGCGCTCGTTCTGGGGCATGCAGCGCACCCTGATCCAGAATCTGGTGACGGGCGTGACCGAGGGCTTCTCCAAGAAGCTCGAGATCAACGGCGTCGGCTATCGTGCGAACGCGCAGGGCAAGAAGCTGAAGCTTCAGCTCGGCTTCAGCCACGATGTCGATATCGAGATTCCCGAAGGTCTTGACGTCAAGACTCCGGACCAGACGACGGTCGAGATTTCGGGCATCGACAAGCAGAAGGTAGGCCAGTTGGCCGCGGAAATTCGCCAGTGGCGCAAGCCCGAGCCCTATAAGGGCAAGGGTGTGAAATATGCCGGCGAGTATATCTTCCGCAAGGAAGGGAAGAAGAAGTAATGACCAAGGGTCTGTCTCTCTTTCAGAAGCGGCGTCGCCGCAATCGCACCGCGCTGATGAAGCGCGCCGGTGGCCGTCCCCGGCTGTCGATCCATCGCTCGGGCAAGCACATCTATGCTCAGGTGATCGACGATATCGAGGGCAAGACGGTTGCCGCCGCATCCACGCTCGACAAGGACGAGCGCGGCACGAACGGCGCGAATATCGAAGCTGCCAAGAAGGTCGGCGCGCGCGTCGCCGAGGCGGCCAAGAAGGCCGGCGTGACCAAGGTCGTTTTCGACCGCGGCGGTTTCCTGTTCCACGGCCGGGTCAAGGCGCTTGCCGACGCGGCTCGTGAAGGCGGATTGGAGTTTTAAGTATGGCTGACGAAAATACGACCGGCCAGGGCAACCAGCCCGAAGCGACGCTGGCCGCCGAAACGACGCCGCAGGACGTAACCCAGCCGGGTCAGAATCAGGGCGCCCCGCGCGGTGGCCGTGGTGGTCGCGGCCGTGGCGGCAATGATCGCGGTGGCCGTGACGGCGGCCGTGGTCGTGGTCGTCGCGACGATCGCCGGGGTCAGGACGATGGCGAAGAGCTGATCGAGAAGCTGGTTCACATCAACCGCGTCTCGAAGACCGTAAAGGGCGGTAAGCGCTTCGGTTTCGCTGCTCTGGTCGTTGTCGGCGACGGCAAGGGCCGGGTCGGTTTCGGTCACGGCAAGGCCCGTGAAGTTCCGGAAGCGATCTCGAAGGCGACTGCTGCTGCGAAGAAGAAGATGATGCGCGTGCCGCTTCGCGAAGGCCGTACGCTGCACCATGATGGTCGCGGCACCTTCGGCGCAGGCCGGGTCTATGTCCGTTCGGCTCCGTCGGGTACCGGCATCATCGCAGGTGGTCCGATGCGCGCCGTGTTCGAATCGCTGGGCGTTGCAGACGTGGTGACCAAGTCGGTCGGCACTTCCAACCCCTACAACATGATCCGCGCGACCTTCGAGGCACTGGGCGACCAGTCGAGCCCGAAGGCGGTGGCACAGCGTCGCGGCAAGAAGATTGCCGACCTGCTGGGTCGTGGCGGTTCGCAGACCGCGGAGGCTGACGCCGCCGCGATCACGGAGTAAACCGGCATGGCGAAGAAGAACGAAGAAACGGTTCGCATCACGCAGACGGGTTCGCCCATCCGCCGCGACAAGGCGCAGCGCGCGACGCTGACCGGCCTTGGCCTCGGCAAGCTGCACCGGACCGTCGAACTGAAGGACACGGCCGAAGTGCGCGGCATGATCCGTAAGGTTCATCACATGGTTACCGTCGAAGACTAAGGGCTTGCGCCCCATCTTCGGTGATGACAAAGCAAGGGAAGGGGGCTACACGCCCCCTTCTCCATTTTTCAGCGCGAACCAAGCGAAAGCGAGTGCATAGTTATGAAGATCAACGAACTCCGCGATAATGATGGCGCCCGTAAGGGCCGGATGCGCGTCGGACGCGGCATCGGCTCGGGCAAGGGCAAGACCGCAGGTCGCGGCCAGAAGGGTGCGAAGGCACGTTCGGGCGTTGCGATCAACGGTTTCGAGGGCGGTCAGATGCCGCTCCACATGCGCCTGCCGAAGCGCGGCTTCAACAATCCGTTCGCCAAGGATTATGCCGAGGTCAATCTCGGCGCGGTGCAGAAGGCGATCGACGCAGGCAAGCTCGATGCGGGCAAGGATATCGACCAAGCGGCGCTGAAGGCAGCCCATCTTGCCCGTGGCGGCAAGGACGGTGTCCGCCTGCTCGGCAAGGGCGAACTGACCGCAAAGGCGAAGTTCATCGTCGCCGGCGCGTCGAAGGGCGCGAAGGAAGCGGTTGAGAAGGCCGGCGGTTCGATCGAGGTGATCGAGGTCGTTCCGGCTTCCGAAAAGGCCGCTGCCAAGAAGGGCAAGGGCGTTTCGAAGAATAAGGCGAAGGCCGAGGGCTGATTTTCCGCGGCCCGTGACACAGGCTTAGACAAGTCTGTTCACTTCACTATATGGGGCGGCGGGAACGGATTGGTCCGTTTCCGCCGTTCATCATTTCAGGACGTGTAGATAAACATGGCGAGTGCTGCCGATCAGATGGGCGCGGGGCTTAGCCTCGCTAATTTCAGCCAGGCTACCGAGCTTAAAAAACGTCTCTGGTTCACGCTGGGCGCCCTCATCATCTTCCGGATGCTGAGCTATGTCCCGCTGCCGGGAATCGATCCCACGGCGCTGGGGCTGCTCGCCAAGAGCACATCGGGCGGTGTGCTCGATTTCTTCAACAGCTTTTCGGGCGGGTCGCTCAAGCGCATGAGCGTCACCGCGCTCGGCGTGATGCCGTATATTACGGCGTCGATCGTCGTGCAGCTCGCCACCTCGCTCAGCCCGCAGCTCGCCGCGATCAAGAAGGAAGGCGAATCGGGCCGTAAGAAGCTGAACCAATATACCCGCTACGGCACGGTCGGCCTGACTGCGGTGCAGGGCTATTTCCTTGCCGCGGGGCTTGAGGCGATCGGCGCGAATCAGGGCGTTCAGGCAGTGGTGATGCCGGGCATGATCTTCCGCATCGCAGCGGTGGTTTCGCTGATCGGCGGCACGATGTTCCTGATGTGGCTGGGTGAACAGATCACCACGCGCGGCATCGGTAACGGCATTTCGCTGATCATCATGGCGGGCATCGTCGCCAACCTGCCGGTGACGCTGGCGCAGTTGTTCGAGGGCGGCCGTTCGGGTTCGGTCAATCCGCTGACGATCGTCGTCGTCATCGCCGCGGTGACGGGGCTGATCCTGTTCATCTGCTTCATGGAGCGGGCGCAGCGCCGCATCCTGATCCAGTATCCGAAGCGCCAGACCGCGCGCGGCGTGCATGCCGATCGCAGCCATCTGCCGCTGAAGATCAACACCGCAGGCGTGATCCCGCCGATCTTTGCTTCGTCGCTGCTGCTGATGCCGCTGACGATCAGCCAGTTCGCGGGCAATCGCGTGTCGGGCGAAAGCACCTGGGGCGACATCATCCTGACGCTGAACCAGTATCTCCAGCACGGGTCGTTGCTGTATATGCTGCTATACGGCACGGGCATCGTCTTCTTCTCGTTCTTCTACACAGCCGTGGTGTTCAATCCGGAAGAGACGGCCGATAATCTGAAACGCTATGGCGGGTTCATTCCGGGCATTCGCCCCGGCAAGAATACCGAAGTGTATCTGGATTATGTGCTGACCCGGATCACCGTGATCGGTGCGGCCTATCTGGCGCTGATCTGCCTGCTGCCCGAATATCTGATCGCGCAGATGGGCATTTCGTTCCTGCTGGGCGGGACCAGCCTGTTGATCGTCGTGAATGTCACCATGGATACGGTGGCGCAGATTCAGTCGCATCTGCTCGCGCATCAATATGGCGACCTGATCAAAAAGGCGAAGCTGAAGGGCGGGCGCCTGCGCCAATAGGGGTGCGGCGGCCATCATCACGTTTACAGGGGAGTGTGCGTGGATATCATTCTGCTAGGACCGCCGGGGGCCGGGAAGGGCACCCAGGCAAGCCGGCTCGAACAGGAACGCGGCATGGTCCAGCTTTCCACGGGCGACATGCTGCGCGCAGCGGTGAAGGAAGGAAGCCCGGTCGGGCTTCAGGCCAAAGCGGTCATGGATGCGGGCGAGCTGGTTTCCGACGCGATCGTGTCAGGCATTATCGGTGAGCGGCTCGATAAGCTCGCCCCCGGCACGGGCGCGATCTTCGACGGTTATCCGCGCACCGTGGCCCAGACCGAGTCGCTCGACGAAATTCTGGCGGAGCGGGGGCGCAGCCTCGATTATGTCATCGAGCTGAAGGTCGATGAGGAAGCACTGGTCGATCGTATCGTCGGTCGCTTCACCTGCGCCAAATGCGGCGCGGGCTATCACGACAAATATAATCTGCCGAAGGTCGAAGGCACGTGCGACGTGTGCGGCAGCCAGGAATTCAAGCGGCGTCCCGACGACAATGCCGAAACAGTGCGCACGCGCATGGCCGAATATCGCGCCAAGACCGCGCCGATCCTGCCGATCTATGAAGCGCGCGGTCTTGTCCGCCGGGTCGACGGCATGGGCGAGATCGATGCGGTGACACAGGAGATCAAGGCAATTCTCGACGAGAAAGGCTGAGCGCTTTCGCGCCTGATACACCGCTGTTTTTTGCCGAAAGCCGGTGCCCTGCGCGCCGGCTTTTGCATGTTCGGGGACATTTCGGTGACCGACGGGCGTTCCTTCGGTCCCGACCGACGAACAGGATCGCTGCCCGGTATCGCATTGCGTGACGCATAGCGGCGGCGGACCTTGCAGACAGGAGCAGCGCCATGGCGGATCGTTTCGATCTGGAAAGCTTTCTCGACGACCTGAAAAGCCGCAATCCCGGCCAGAAAGAATTTTTCGAATCGGTACGCGAAGTCGCCGAAGATGTCGTCGATATCATCGATGAAAATCCCGAATATCACCGCCAGCAGATTTTGCGCCGGATGAGCGAACCGGACCGCGTGATCAGCTTTCGCATCTGCTGGGAAAATGACGATGGCGATATCTGCATCCAGCGCGGTTATCGCGTGCAGAACAACAATGCGATCGGCCCGTATAAGGGCGGCCTGCGCTTTCACCCGAGCGTGAACGAAAGCGTCCTCAAATTTCTGGCGTTCGAACAGACGTTCAAAAATTCGCTCACCGGCCTGCCGATGGGCGGGGCGAAGGGCGGCGCCGATTTTAATCCGAAGGGCCGGTCCGAGCGCGAGATCATGCGCTTCTGCCAGAGCTTCATGACCGAGCTCTACCGCCATGTCGGCGCCGACCGCGATGTGCCCGCCGGGGATATCGGCGTCGGTCCGCGCGAAATCGGCTTCATGTTCGGCCAGTATAAGCGGATCACCAACCAGTTTACCGGCGTGCTCACGGGCAAGGGGCTGGAATATGGCGGCTCGCTGATCCGGCCCGAGGCGACCGGCTATGGCGCGGTTTATTTCCTGCGATCGATGCTGGAGACGCAGGACCGCGACCTCGAGGGGATGACAGCGGTCATTTCGGGCGCGGGCAATGTCGCAACCCATGCGGCGGAGAAGATCACCGAGCTGGGCGCGAAGGTGATCGCCATGTCGGACAGCAAGGGCTTTATCCATGATCCCGACGGGATCGACTCCGAAAAGCTGGACTGGATCAAGCAGCATAAGGGCAGGCGCGGCGGCGAGATTTCCGATTATGTCGATCAGTTCTCCGGCGCGACCTTTCACAAGGGCGAAAAGCCCTGGGGACTGGAATGCGATATCGCGATGCCGTGCGCGACTCAGAACGAACTGAGCGGCGAGGACGCCAGGAAGCTGCTCGACAATGGATGTATCGCGGTGTCCGAAGGCGCGAACATGCCCACCGAACGCGACGGGGTGCAGGCGTTCAAACAGGCGAAAATCCTGTACGCTCCGGGCAAGGCGGCGAATGCGGGCGGAGTCGCGGTGTCGGGGCTGGAGATGAGCCAGAATTCCGAACGCCGTTCCTGGGATGAGGATCAGGTGCAGGGCCTGCTCGTTGACATTATGAAGGACATCCACCAGCGTTGCCGCGACAATGGCATGAACGGCGACACCGGCTATTGCGACTATGTCAAAGGCGCTAATATTGCGGGCTTTCGCAAGGTCGCCGATGCGATGCTTGCCTATGGCGTGGTATAGCGGACGGTACGCACCATCGACTCGCTTGACAGGCAATGCATTGCTTGACACTGCTTGCCGTTCAACCTAAGCGGACCCATATTCCGAAACACACCGGTGATTCCGGCGGCGTGCTTGCGCGCTCGCCGGTCGCGTGCGTTACGGAATATATTTGAACGCGACGAGATGGGATGACGCTGCCATGCGCATCCCGTGGAGCTGGGAGAAAGTAAGCTCATGGCACGTATTGCGGGTGTTAACATCCCGACCAACAAGCGCGTGGTAATCGCGCTTCAGTATATCCACGGCATTGGCCAGGCCAAGGCGAAGGAAATCACGCAGCAGCTGAACATCGCGCCTGAGCGCCGTGTGCAGGACCTGACCGATCAGGAAGTTCTGCATCTGCGCGAAGCGATCGACGCCGGCTACACGGTGGAAGGCGATCTTCGCCGCGAAACCGCGATGAACATCAAGCGCCTGATGGACCTTGCCTGCTATCGCGGGCTCCGCCATCGCAAGGGCCTTCCGGTCCGCGGCCAGCGCACGCACACCAATGCGCGCACCCGCAAGGGTAAGGCCAAGCCGATCGCGGGCAAGAAGAAGTAAGGAAATCGTCCGGGGGACGATTTTCAAGCTTTTTCTCCGCCGGAAGCCGGTTTGAGGCAGGCAGCCCGCCGCTCTCCGCATCAGGATTTCAGGTCAGGAATACCAAATGGCACGTGAACCGCAGCGCCTTCGCCGGCGCGAACGCAAGAATATTTCCGCAGGCGTCGCCCATGTGAACGCCAGCTTCAACAACACGATGATCACGATCACCGACGCGCAGGGCAATGCGATCAGCTGGTCCTCGGCAGGCATGATGGGCTTCAAGGGAAGCCGTAAATCGACGCCGTATGCCGCGCAGGTCGCAGCGGAAGACGCTGGTCGCAAGGCCGCAGATCACGGCGTTCGCACGCTGGAAGTCGAAGTGAAGGGCCCGGGTTCGGGTCGCGAATCGGCGCTTCGCGCGCTGCAGGCGGTCGGTTTCCAGATCACGTCGATCCGCGACGTGACCTCGATCCCGCATAACGGCGTTCGTCCCTCGAAGCGCCGCCGCGTCTGATTTTGCCGTCGGAACCGGAGTGGGGCGCTTCCCGCGCCCGCTTCGATTCCATCGGTTTTTCCGGCGGGAACGCCCCCTTTTCCCGCCCAACCTAGGGGAAGCCCGTGTCTGTCAACGCAAAGAACTGGCAGGAACTCAAGAAGCCCAATGGCCTCGAGAAGAAGTCGGGCGGCGATTCCAAGCGCAAGGCGACGTTCGTTGCCGAACCGCTCGAGCGCGGTTTCGGCCTGACGCTCGGCAATGCGCTTCGCCGCGTTCTGCTCTCGTCGCTACAGGGTGCGGCGGTAACGTCGCTCAAGATCGAAAACGTGCTTCACGAATTCTCCTCGCTTGCGGGCGTGCGCGAGGACGTGACCGACATCGTCCTCAATGTGAAGCAGATCGCGCTTAAGATGCAGGGCGAAGGCCCGAAGCGTCTCCAGCTTTCCGCCACCGGCCCTGCCGAGGTGAAGGCCGGCGATATCGCGGTCAGCGGCGACATCGAAGTCACCAATCCGGAACTGGTCATCTGCCATCTGGACGAAGGCGCGACGCTCAATATGGAGCTGACCGCCGATACCGGTAAGGGCTATGTGCCCGCTGCCGGCAATCGTCCGGCGGATGCGCCGATCGGCCTGATCCCGGTCGATGCGCTCTACAGCCCGGTGCGTCAGGTGTCGTACAAGGTGGAAAACACCCGCGTCGGTCAGGAACTCGATTATGACAAGCTCACGCTGTCGATCGAAACTGACGGCACCGTGACGCCCGAAGATGCCGTGGCCTATGCCGCGCGCATCCTTCAGGACCAGCTGTCGCTGTTCGTCCATTTCGACGATTCGGCGATGCCGGCACAGGCACCGGTCGGTCAGGCCGCGCCGGCGCAGGGCGAAACGAGCGGCGACACCGCGCAGATCAATCGTTACCTCCTCAAAAAGGTCGACGAGCTGGAACTGTCGGTGCGTTCGGCAAACTGCCTGAAGAACGACAATATCATCTATATCGGCGACCTGGTTCAGAAGACCGAGGCCGAGATGCTCCGCACCCCGAATTTCGGGCGCAAGAGCCTCAACGAGATCAAGGAAGTCCTGAGCTCGATGGGTCTGCGTCTGGGGATGGAGATCCCGGGCTGGCCGCCGGAAAATATCGAAGAAATGGCCAAGAAGCTCGAACAGGAGATTTTGGGCTGATTGCAGGCGGATAGGGTACCTATCCGCCGTTTCAGCAATCAGCACGGCCAGCGGGTCGGCTAAGCCGACCCGTTTGACGACGCGGCTTTGCCGCGGCGTTTCCGAACCAGCTGGATTCCCGCTTTCGCGGGAATGACGACGGTTTGAAGACTTTGGGCCTTCCACACGGAAGGTGACGGATTTTGGAGCAGGCCGCCGTCCCTGCCTGTACCGGGGATGTCCGTAAAACGGCCCCGGCACGAACGAGAAGGAAGATATTATGCGTCATCGTTATGGCGGCCGTAAGCTGCAGCGTACCTCGTCCCACCGTCAGGCGCTGCTGCGCAACATGTCGGCCGCGCTCATCAAGCATGAGCAGATCACCACCACTGTCGCCAAGGCGAAGGAACTTCGTCCCTATGTCGAAAAGCTGGTGACGCTGGCGAAGAAGGGTGGCCTGTCCAACCGTCGTCTGGCCGCAGCGCGGCTGATGGACGACGCGCAGCTCGCCAAGCTGTTCGACACGCTGGCCGATCGCTATGCCAGCCGCAACGGCGGTTATACCCGCATTATCAAGGCAGGCATCCGCGCTTCCGACGCATCGCCCATGGCAGTGATCGAATTCGTCGATCGCGACGTGGATGCGAAGGGTCAGGATTCCGGCCCCGTCATGACCGACGAGGATTTCGAAGACGCCGCCTGATCGCGGTCGGCCTTTGAAGGGTTAAAGCAGACCCGCCCCGCGCCCCTGTTCCGACAGGATGCGCGGGGCGGGTTTTGTTTTTTGGGGCGATCCGGGTTTTCTTCGGCAAGGCGCACCGCCTGCCCACCGACTGATACCAAGCTGCATGGATGGCGACCCGTCTCCCCGCCGTCATGCCGGCGCGAGCTGGCATCTGCTGCAGGTTCGCGGCTCCGTTCTCCCCAAGCCGCCCGGAGACCCCAGCTTTCGCTGGGGTGACGACGGGTGGCGAGGATCGCAATACGCGGATAGGTCCTCATCAACGCAGCCTGGTATGCGCTGTTTACGATGCCGCATTGCGCGCGTGCGGTATGGCGCAGTGCAAATACCAATGTCATCGCGAGGCGCGAAGCGACGAAGCGATCCGGTGCGACCGGTGGCGCCTCGGATCGCCGCGCCCCTTGGGGCGCGCAATGACGCCGATCGACAAGCTTCGGATCGACACGCGCTTGAGTAACCGGCGCGTCGTGCCTACGATGCGACCTTATCACATTTGTGTCGGGGGATTTCATGCGCCGCCTTAGCCTTCTCGCTTTGCCGCTTCTTTTTGCCACCGGGCCGCTGCATGCCCAGACCAGACCGGAGACCAGAACCGCAATGCCCGCCAGCAAGCTGACCTATCCCCAGACGCGCCGCGACAATGTGACGGACGATTATTTCGGCACGAAGGTCGCCGATCCCTATCGCTGGCTCGAAAATGACGTTCGTGAGGACAGGCAAGTCGCGGACTGGGTGGCGGCCGAAAACAAGCTTACCGACAGCTATCTCGCGTCGCTGCCCGGGCATGATATCTTCGCCCGCCGGCTGAAGGCGTTGATGGATTATGAACGCTTCGGCATCCCGGTGGAGCAGGGCGGCCATTATTTCTACATGCACAATAGCGGGCTGCAGAATCAGGCCGAGCTGTTCATGCGCGATTCGCTCGACGGGGAGGGGCGCGTGCTGCTCAACCCCAATGAATGGTCGGCCGACGGTGCGACCGCGCTTGCCGAATGGGTCCCGTCCGAAGACGGTAAATATCTGCTCTATTCGGTACAGGATGGCGGTACCGACTGGCGCACGGTGAAGGTGCTCAACACCGCGACCGGGCAGCAGCTTTCCGACGAGCTGCAATGGATCAAATTCTCCGATTTCTCCTGGGCGAAGGACGGATCGGGATTTTATTATTCGCGCTTCCCCGAACCGGCGAGCGGCGAGAAGTTTCAGGCGACGAACGAAAATCAGAAGGTTTATTTTCACAAGCTCGGCACCGCACAGGCTGACGACCGGATGATCTATGCCACCCCCGGCCACCCCAAATACGGCCATAGCGCGCATGTCACCGATGACGGCAAATGGCTGGTCATCATCACCAGCGAGGGCACCGATAACCGCTATGCGGTGACGGTGAAGGACCTGACCAAAGCGGATTCCGAACCGCGCACGATCATTCCCGAACTCACCAACCAGTGGGTGCCGATCGGCAATATGGGTTCGACCTTCTATTTCAACACCAACAAGGATGCGCCGCGCGGGCGGATCGTGACGCTTGACGTTGCCGCCGCCGATCCGGTGGCGACGATGCGTGAAATCGTACCGCAGAGCGAAGCGACGCTCGACGGCGCGAACATGGTCGGCGGGCGTATCTTCGCAAGCTATCTGGTCGATGCGAAGACCGAAGTGCTGCGTTATGCCCCCGACGGTAAGGCGCTGGGCAAGGTCGATCTGCCGGGGATTGGCACGGCATCGGGGTTCGGTGGCGAGCCCGATTCGACCGAGACGTTCTTTGCCTTTACCAGCTTCGCGACGCCGACGACGATCTATCGCTATGATATCGCGACCGGTCAGACCACGGCATGGGCCACGCCAAAGGTCGATTTCGATCCGAGCCAATATGAGGTGAAGCAGCGCTTCTACACCTCGAAGGACGGAACGCGCGTGCCGATGTTCATCGTCCACAAGAAAGGGATCAAACTGCCCGCGCCGACGCTGCTCTACGGCTATGGCGGGTTCAATATCTCGCTCACTCCGGGATTCTCGTCGACGCGGCTCGCATGGATGGAGCAGGGCGGCGTGCTCGCGGTCGCCAATCTTCGCGGCGGCGGCGAATATGGCAAGGCTTGGCATGACGGCGGGCGGCTGCACAACAAGCAGAATGTGTTCGACGATTTCATCGCGGCGGGCGAAGACCTGATCGCGCAGGGCGTGACCACAAAGAAGCAGCTCGCCATTCAGGGCGGGTCCAACGGCGGCCTGCTGGTCGGCGCGGTGACCAATCAGCGGCCCGATTTGTTCGCGGTCGCGCTGCCCGCAGTCGGCGTGATGGACATGCTGCGCTTCAACAAATTCACTGCCGGCCGCTACTGGGTCGATGATTATGGCTCGCCGGAAAATGAGGCGGATTTCAAGGTGCTGCGGTCCTATTCGCCCTATCACAATATCCGGTCGGGCGTGGAATATCCCGCGATCCTCGCGTCGACCGCCGATACCGATGACCGCGTCGTTCCCGGCCATACGTTCAAATATACCGCAGCGCTGCAACATGCCGATATCGGCGACAAGCCGCATCTGGTGACGATCGAGACGCGCGCGGGCCATGGATCGGGCAAGCCTACCGACAAGATTATCGAGGAATATGCCAATCTCTGGACCTTTGCCGCCTATTGGACGGGAATGAAGGTGAAGTCGGTCGAATGACGGTTCAGCGTCGGTAAAGCACGGTCCGGCGAGGCTCGGACCGTGGCTTTGCGGACAGGCAGGGGAAAGAGCGATGACGATGTTGCGGATGATGACGGGCGGCGGTGTATTGGTTGCGGTGCTCGCGACCAGCGTTCCGGCACAGGCGCAGCATCGCTATCGCGGCGATCGATACTGGCACCACCCCCATGCCCATCACGATGGCGGCGGCATCGATGGCGGCGATGTGCTGCTCGGCGCTGCGCTGATCGGCGGGGCGGTGCTCGTTGCTTCGGCGATCGACAAGGGCAATGGGCAGCGTGCCGACGATCAGGAACGCCCGGTGCCGCCGCCGCATTATTACGAACCCTATGGCGAGCCGGACCCCGATGCGCCCCCGCCGGAGGAGAGCGAACGGCAGGAGGCAGTCAACCGGTGCGGCGAGGCTGCGGAGGCCGACGCTTCGCGCTATGCGCGAATCGCTCAGGTGGGCAAGGTCGATGCCGTCGATCCCGGCCCGCGCGGATGGTATGTGCGCGGCTCGCTGTTCCTGCGCGACGATTATCGTGATCCGCCGAAGGACCGGCGCGGATTTCGCTGCACTTTCACCGATGGACAGGTCACCGCAGTGAAGATTGACGACATGGCACCCGCTTTTTAACGGCGAAAGCGCGGCAGGATGCGTTCAGCCCTTTTCCGCGCGGTTCCATCTGCTATGCGCTCTGGGCATGACAAGCCATGCCGATTCCATCCTGATCGTCGATTTCGGAAGCCAGGTGACCCAGCTGATCGCGCGCCGCGTGCGCGAAGCGGGCGTCTATAGCGAAATCGCTCCTTTCAACGCTGCTGAAGCGGCCTTTGAACGGATGAAGCCGCGCGGCGTCATCCTGTCGGGCAGCCCGGCTTCGGTGCCGGATGCGGACAGCCCGCGTGCACCACAGGCGATTTTCGATTCCGGCGTCCCCGTGCTCGGCATCTGCTATGGTCAGCAGGTGATGATGGCGCAGCTGGGCGGCGCGGTGGAGCGCGGCGATTCGGGCGAATTCGGCCGCGCCTTTATCGAGATTCAGGATAGCTGCGAACTGTTCAACGGGCTGTGGCGGCCCGAAGAATCGCATCAGGTGTGGATGAGCCATGGGGACAAGGTGACCGAGCTCGCCCCCGGCTTCCGCGTCGTCGCGACCAGCCCCGGCGCGCCGCTGGCGGTCATCGCCGATGACAGCCGCCGCTATTATGGCATGCAGTTCCACCCCGAGGTGGTCCACACCCCCGATGGCGGCAAGCTGATCGCCAATTTCGCGCGCCATGTCTGCGGCCTGTCGGGCGACTGGACCATGGCGGAGTTCCGCGATGCCAAGATCGCCGAGATCCGCAAGCAGGTCGGCAAGGGCAGGGTGATTTGCGGCCTGTCCGGCGGGGTCGACAGTGCGGTCGCTGCGGTGCTGATCCACGAAGCGATCGGCGATCAGCTTACCTGTGTGTTCGTCGATCACGGCCTGTTGCGTGCGGGCGAGGCGGATCAGGTCGTCGGCCTGTTCCGGGGGAGCTACAATATCCCGCTCGTTCATGTTCGCGCCGAAGCGCTGTTCATGCAGGGGCTGGCGGGCGTGACCGACCCTGAAGCCAAGCGGAAGTTTATCGGAAAAACCTTTATCGACGTGTTCGAGGAAGAGGCGAAGAAGATCGGCGGCGCCGAATTCCTCGCGCAAGGGACGCTCTATCCCGATGTGATCGAAAGCGTCAGCTTCACCGGCGGGCCGAGCGTCACGATCAAGAGCCACCATAATGTCGGCGGCCTGCCCGAACGCATGAATATGAAGCTGGTCGAGCCGCTGCGCGAACTGTTCAAGGACGAAGTGCGCGCGCTGGGCAAGGAGCTTGGCCTGCCCGAAGCCTTTGTCGGCCGCCATCCCTTCCCCGGACCGGGCCTCGCCATCCGCATCCCGGGCGAAGTCAGCAAGGAACGCTGCGACATATTGCGCAAGGCGGATTCGATCTATCTGGAGGAAATCCGCAACGCCGGGCTGTACGATGCCATCTGGCAGGCGTTTGCTGTGCTGCTTCCGGTTCGCACCGTCGGCGTGATGGGCGATGGCCGGACCTATGACAGCGTGCTGGCGCTGCGTGCAGTGACCTCGACCGACGGCATGACGGCGGAAGTCTTCCCGTTCCCCGGCGACTTCCTCCCGCGCGTCGCCACCCGCATCGTGAACGAAGTGCGCGGCGTCAACCGCGTGGTCTACGATTATACCAGCAAACCGCCGGGCACGATCGAGTGGGAATGATCGGGCTGAGCGATGGTGGGCGGCGTCGGTTGCTTTAGAATGAATCGTGTGCGCGCAGTCCGGGGCAAACAGGGTTTCGGGAGCGTATCGTCAGGCTTACGATCGTCCCATGGCGCAACTCCCCCTCGGCCCCGACCCGCGCACTGAAACGCTTCGTCGGCTGCAGCCGCTGCTGGTGCAGCGGTTCGGGCATATGCGGCGCGCCACTGCTGAGCGGCGGGTGCCGGAATGGGTGCTGGTGCAGGGCGTGATCGGAGCCCGGACGAAATCGGAGATTTCGAACGCCGCAACCGATCGCCTGCTGCAACGCTATGGCAGTTGGGAAGGCGTTGCCGACGCACCGATCGCGCAGTTACAGGGTGAACTTACCACCCAGACCTATCCGAATATCGCGGCGGAGCGGCTGAAAAGCGCGCTCACTGATCTTGTCGCGCGGCGCGGCGCGGCTGATCTGTCGCATCTCGGTGGCATGGCCACACCGGACGCGATGGACTGGCTGGAGCAATTGCCCGGTGTCGGGCGCAAAGTCGCGGCAGGGGTAATGAACGCCTCTACGCTGGATCGCCCCGTGCTGGTGCTCGACAGCCACCACCGCCGCATCCTGCAGCGCATGGGCCTTGTCCCGGCAAAGGCGGATACTGCGCGTGCTTATGCTGCGATCATGCCGGTAATGCCGCCCGAATGGCAGGCCGCCGACTATGACGAGCATCATCTGCTGATGAAGAAAGTCGGTCAGACATGGTGCCGCCCGGCCCGGCCCGATTGCGCGAACTGCGTCGCGCAATCCTTGTGTGAGACAGGAAAACGCAGCGGCTGAACCAGCGCCGCGCGTTCGCCGTCGGGGCGGCGGCTGCATCGGTGAAAGCCCGGTGCAGCCGCCTCATATCGTCAGCCGGTCAGAATTGCCCGCGAACGCCGAAGGTGATCCGGGCACCCGAAAATTCGTACATGGTCGGGAATTTCGGGTCCATCGTATAGCCCGTCGTCGCTTCGTCGGTGATGTTGATGCCCTTCAGCTCAAGCCGGAAATTGCGGGTGAGCTGATAGCTGGCCGACGCGTCGAGCTGGCCATAGGCGGCGCGATAGACGGGGTACATGTTGCGCTCGATCCGCTCGACATAAGCGCCCTTGCGATTGTACGAAAAGCGGATCGAAACCGGACCTTTTTCATAAAAGACCGTGGCGTTGTAGACCTTGTCGGCCAGCCCGACGGGCGATGTCGGAATGCCCAGATCGGATTCGCCGGTCAGCGAACTGTCGAGGAAGGTGGCATTGGCGTTTACCCCGAACCCGTCCAGCGCATCGACGAACATGCCGAAGGGCAGGATCGCGTTCAGCTCGACCCCGCTGACCGTGTACGACCCCTTGGCATTGACCGGCTGATACACATCGAAATCATAGACGCCGTCGATCGTGCCATTGGCGTTGTATTTGGTGACGTTGGGCACCGTGCCGGTCAGCTGATTGCGGACCACGCCCTTGATCTTCTTCCAGAAATAGGAGGCGGCAAGCAGGCCGCCATTGGGCAGATATTTTTCGACGCCGACTTCCCACTGATCGGCATAGGTCGGCTTCAGTCCCGGATTGCCGTCGCTATAGCGAAACTCGTTGAAGCTCGCGGTGCGCTTATAGGCAAGATCGGTGAGGGCAGGGCGGATCAGCGTCTGCGATGCGGCGGCGCGCAGCAACAGGCTGTCGGTCAGCTCGGCATGCGCGTTGAACGCGGGCAGCACCTTGTCATAGCTGCCGTCGCTCGACACCGGCGCGGCGGTATAGCCGGTCGATCCGTCGGTGTTCTGAATCTGCTGGAACCCTTCCGAGCGGGTTTCGGTGTGGATATAGCGCGCGCCGATATTGACGAAGACCGGCACCGCAATGTCGAAGCGCAGATCGGCCATGGCATAGCCGGCCCAGGTCTTTTCCTGCACCTTGTAATATTGGCCGTCGTCGAAGGGCGAGACGAAGCCGTCGGGCCGGAAAAAGTCGCGCGCATAGCTGTTGGGCACCTGCATCCATTTCAGGTCCTTGGGCCGATAGTCCTGGCCGCCGGTGATGTCGGTGACATATTCCAGCTCGCTATCGGCAAGCGTGCGCGTGTTCACATAGGAAGAATCGCCGCGCGTCGGCCCCTGAATTTTCTCCTCGCCATAATCGCGCTGGTTGGTCTTGTCGGTATAGCGACCGCCGAATTCGATCGAGGTCAGGCCGGGAACGTCGCTGGGGTTGAAGTCGCGGCGGATGTCGATCTGCGCGGCATATTTATCGTCCTTGATCCGCTCATAGCTCGTCTCATAGGCTTCGAAGAGATAGCTTTCGGGCGAATTGTACATGTCGAACGAACCCGATGCGTCGCTCGGGATCGTCTCGCCGCCCTTTGCGGTATAGCGGGTGCGCGAGGGCGCATAGGCGACGTGCTTCAGATTGGCATAATCGCGCGTTTTCTTCGCGCCCGAATAGCCGCCCAGCACATCGATCGACCAGGAACCGGTCTGCCAGTTCATCTCGCCGCTGAACTGGCGATAATCGGTGTCGTTGAGATATTCCTTGCTCAGGAATTCGTGCTGGGTCGCGGTGTAGGAAACGTCGCGCAGCACGACGATGCCGTTATCGGCAAGCGTGGTGTCGTCATAATCATGGATGACGTCGAGCGTCGAACGGCTCGACGCCGAATAGGCAGCCGCGTCATATTCATCCTCATCGGTGTCATAGGAACCGGCAAAGGCGTCGAAGGTCAGGCTGAACCGCTCGCTCGGCTTATACTGGACCGATCCCGACAGGCCGAACCGGTCCTGATCGTTGAGATAGACGCGGTCGCCGACCTTATCGAGGAACACGACGCGATCGACCTCATTATGGTCGCTCACATCGTTGAACACGATCCCCGCATCGCGCTCCAGCACGGCGAGCGCCTGAGTCGTCTGGGCATTGCCCTTGTCGGTCCAGCGCGAGATGGGGCGGAAATTGATGCCCGAATTGGAATCGGTGCGATTGGTGCGCTTCTGCTTGGCGACCGATACCAGCACGCCGAAATCGCCGAAGGTATCGCTGGCAAGGAAGGAGAATTTCGGATCGACCTTTTCCGAAATCGTGTTGTACGCGCCCTCCGCCGTACCGACGAGGCGAAGGCCCGGAATGTCGAACGGGCGGGCGGTGCGGATCGCGACCGACCCGGCGATGCCGCCTTCCTCGTCGCTGGCGACCGGCGATTTATGCACCGTGACCGACTGGATCAGTTCGGAGGCGAAGATGTCGAATTCGACATCGCGCCCGCCCGAGCCGGAAGCGGTCGCCAGCTTGTTGATCGAAACAAAGGTGAATTCGCTCGGCAGGCCGCGAACATTGACTCGCGTGCCGAGACCGCGATCGCGTTCGATGGTGATGCCGGGCAGCCGCTGTAGCGCTTCGGACAGATTTTGCTCAGGGAAATCGGCGATATCGGTTGCGACGATCGAATCCGAAAAGCCGATCGTGTCGCGCTTGATATCGATCGCGGCTTTCAGGCTGCCACGATAGCCGGTGACGATCAGGTCGCTTGCCGGATCGGCATCCGCGGCCTGCGCGGCGGCGGCGGCGTCTGCGTCCATGGTCTGAGCATAGGCCTGCGGCACGGTGATCGCAGCGAGTGCCGCGCCGAGCATCAGCGTCGGGATGCGCGAGGTACGAAGTCGGGTCGAGGTCATTGCAATGCTCCAAAGGCTTCGGGTGCGTGCAGGCGCACTCCGGTTCAAAAATCGAAAAGGCCGGGGCTGAGCGCGATGGGTGCCGCGCTCAGCGGATTAGGGGTTCGCCCCGCATGGTTCCGGGGCGGCATGCGGTTCGGCGCGCAGCCGGGCCAGCTCCGCGCGGGCACGTTCGAGATCGGCGCGAAACGCCGCTGAATTCATCTCAGCCGCGAAAATCACCGCGCCGGAAAGCGTGCCGGCCTGAGCCGCGCTCTGGCTGTGCGATCCGCAAATCCAGCGGCTGTCGCCAAATTCACGGCCGCGGGCGAGCAACTGCGTCTTTCGGTCGGGCGCGATCGCGGCAAGGATCATCGCGACATGCTCGCCATGCGCGGCATGGCCCGAGGGATAGTCACCATTGCCCGCCAGATGGTCGGTACGCGGCTCGCAAATGGGAAGGTCGTTGCCGATCCACGGCCGCTGCGTCTGCCAATGCCGTTTGGCATCGCCGACCACGCTGCGGTCCGCGCCCGCCCGGTCGAGCAATCGGGTGAGCACGGGCGCCTCTTCTTTGGTCAGGCGAATGCCCAGCGCACAGGCGAAATGGTCGAACTGGCTGCCCGACACATCGTCGGTCGCCCGTTGCCAGCGGGGGCTGCCCTTCAGCTTGCGGCTCTCGACATAGATGCGGCGATCCGCCTCGGCGCGCGCCGAGCCCGGTGCGGGCGGCGGCGGCAGGATCTGCGTCAGGTCGGGCCGGTCCCCCGGAGCGAGATAGCCGCTGTCCGCCTGAGCAAAGCCGGTCAGGCAGCCAAGTGCCAGAACCAGCGCGGTAGCGCGTTTGAATTTCATCATTTCCCCCTGTTACCGCTATCGACGGCGAGGGTGCCTTGGGGCAGTGGCGTGACGCATTGGTTGCATGTCCCGGACAGAGCCGTGACAAAAACATGCCAAATTGTTTTATTTTTGTGTCAGTTGTCCGGCAAAACCGTGAAAGTCCCGCAAAAGCGTCGATTCTCGCGGCTGGACAGGATCGCAGCTTGTCCGCATACATTGCATCCATGCATAAGCTATTGCTTCTGGCCGCTCTTTTCCCCGCCCCGGCTTTCGCGCAGGCAGGGTCGAACGCAACCGTAACGCCGTATCAGGCGGTCGATCCGATGATCGGGACTGGTGGGGAGGGGCATACCTATCCCGGCGCCACTGCTCCGTTCGGGATGGTGCAGCTTTCGCCCGATACCGATGCCAGTTGCGAGATCCGCGAATGCTACGGCCATGCGGCGGGCTATCGCTATGACGATCCGACCATTCAGGGGTTCAGCCACACCCATTTTTCAGGCGCGGGGCATAGCGATCTTGGCGATGTGCTGGTGATGCCGCAGGCTGGCGATACGGTGCAGATGGATGCGGGCGATCCGAAACAGCCCGGTTCGGGCTATCGCTCGCGCTTCAGCCATGACAGCGAAACCGCCGCGCCGGGCTATTATGCGGTGACGCTCGCCGATAGCGGCATCCGCGCCGAGCTGACGGCGGGCACGCGCGTGGGCGTGCACCGCTACACCTTTCCGGCGGGGAAGGCGGCGCATCTGCTGATCGACCTTCGCACCTCGCTCTACAATTATCCGGGCAAGATTCTCTGGTCGGGGCTGCACATGCATGCCGACGGGACGCTGACCGGCTTTCGCGAAACGCGCGGCTGGGCACCGGGGCGCAAACTCTATTTCGCGATGCGCTTTTCAAAGCCGCTCAAATCCCACGCCTTTGTCGATCGCGACGAGAACGTAAAATATCGCGGGTTTCAGGGGCCGGGGCGCGGCAGCGACGAACTCGCCGAAAAGCTCGGCCGCGCGCTCGAAGCACGGCTCGATTTCGGCAAGGTCGACGGCCCGCTTGAAGTGCGCGTCGCGTTGTCGGGCGTCGATGAAGCGGGTGCGATCGCCAATCTCGACGCCGAAGCCGGTTCGTTCGATCAGGTCCGCGCCGCCACACAGACCGCATGGCAAAAGGCGCTTGGCGCGGTCGAGATCGACGCGCCCGCACCGATGCGCACCAATATCTACACCGCGCTCTATCACACATTGCTCGCGCCCAGCGTGTGGAGCGATGCCGATGGCCGCTATCGCGGGCCGGACGATCAGGTGCATCAGGCGAAGGATTTCACTTTCCGCTCGACCTTCTCGCTCTGGGATACGTTCCGCGCCGAGCATCCGCTGCTGACGCTGATCCAGCCGGAAAAGACCAATTCGGACATCGTCAATTCGCTGCTCGCCAGCCAGAAATACAGCCCGCAGGGAATCCTGCCCGTCTGGCAGTTCGCCGGGCGCGAGACATGGACGATGATCGGCTATCATGCCGTGCCGGTGATCGCCGATGCCTATATGAAGGGTATTCGCGGCTTCGACGCTGACGCCGCGCTGGATGCGATGGTCGCCAGCGCCACCTATGCGCCTTATGGGGGCCTCGGCGACTATATGCGGCTCGGCTATGTTCCGATCGACAAGGAGCCGGAGGCTGCGTCCAAGACGGTCGAATATGCCTATGACGACTGGACCATCGCGCGGATGGCGCGCGCCATGGGCAAGGACGCGATTGCCGACCGGTTCGAAAAGCGTGCCGGATACTGGCGCAACAGCTTCGATACGAAATCGGGCTGGCTTCGCGCGCGAAAGAGCGACGGCGATTTCCGTACCCCCTTCGATCCCGCCGCGATCAATTACGGGTCGGATTATACCGAGGGCAATGCATGGCAATATAGCTGGTTCGTCCCGCAGGATCAGGCCGGATTGTTCCGCATTCTGGGCGGCGATGCGAAGACGATCGCGAAGCTCGACGCCATGTTCGATTACGACCTGTCGGGCGTCGATTACAGCCATGCGGAGGATATTGCCGGGCTGATCGGTCAATATATCCATGGCAATGAACCCAGCCACCATGTCGCCTATCTCTACGACTATGCAGGCGCGCCATGGCGGACACAGGAGCGACTCGCCCAGATCGTCGACAGCCAGTATAAACCGACGCCCGACGGCCTTGCCGGGAATGACGATCTTGGTCAGATGTCGGCCTGGCTGGTGTTCACTGCGCTCGGCTTTTACCCCGTTGCGCCGGGCAGCAACCAATATGTGATCGGCCGCCCCTTCGTCGATCATGCCGCGATTAACCTGCCCAACGGCAAGCGCTTCGAAATCACGGTGGACGGCCTGTCGCCCGCTAACCGCTATATCGGATCGGTGACGCTGAACGGGAAGCCGCTGGCGCGGACATGGCTGACCGACGCCGAAATCCGGTCGGGCGGCGAGCTGCATTTCACCATGCAGGCAACCCCGAACAAGCAATGGGGCACGGCGAAATCGGCGCGGCCCTTCTCCATGTCGGGCACCCTGCAACGCTGATCTCTTCGCGGGCACCGGTTTCGGACAGGTGCCCGCCAATGCCTTTTCCTTCGGATAGCAGCGCAGGACGGCATGGGGGCCGCCATTTTCGCTGAGTCGATTCACCGTCACCATCGGCTGCGATAGCGTTCCCGCCCGGTTGTTTGACCAGTTTCGGCGAAATTTTGTCACGGTCCGGCGTATCAAGCGCGCCTCGCGGACCGCGCGTAAACCTGCGCACGGGCGGCGATAATGTGACGATTATTCAACGCGATAGGGCGGCGCTGGTCCGCATCTGGTCAATCCGGTAGTCTGTCCCTCTCATATCTATACCCGAATATTGGTATTGCCAATTTGGCTTGACTACCATCTGATGATGATCCACCAATGTGACCGATAACAAACCGGGCAAACCGGCGGTTCGCGCTGCAAGGCGGCGCCATTGGGAAGGATGATTGAAATGGGGTTTCACCGCTCTTCGCGGCACCTGCGTGCCATGCTGCTCTGCGCTACCGCCTGTGCGATGGTTGCCGTTCCCGCACATGCTCAGCAAAGCTCAGATAACGATGCGGCGCAGTCGGATTCGATCGCGCAGACCGGCCCGCTCGGCGCTGATAGTGCAAGCGACATCGTCGTTACCGGCTATCGATCGAGTCTGCGCCAGTCGACCGAAGCGAAGCGCGAGGCAACCGGCTTTACCGATTCGATCTTCGCGGAAGATATCGGCAAATTCCCCGACACCAACATCGCCGAATCGTTCAATCGCATCCCCGGCATCACCATTTCGCGTGATGTGACGGGGGAGGGCGTGAACGTCGCGATTCGCGGGCTCGGCTCGAACTTCACCAATGTCACGCTGAACGGCGCGCCGATCGCGGTTGCGTCGTCGGGCGCCACCGATGCGCAGGGGACTGACCGGTCGGTCGATCTCAGCTTCTTCCCGACCGACCTGTTCACCCAGCTTACCGTGAACAAAAGCTATACCGCCGATCTGGTCGAGGGCGGTGCCGCCGGTAATATCAACCTGCGCTCGGCCCGCCCCTTCGACCGCGATAAACCCTATCTCGCGTACAATATTCAGGGATCGAAGCAGGGCGATGCCGACAAGATCGGCGCGCGCGGCTCGCTGATCGGCAGCTGGCACAATGATACGGTCGGCATCCTTGCCGGCGTGTCGGCGCAGCGCCTGTTCACTGACACCCGCGGCTATGAAACGATTGGCTATACCAATCCCGCGCTCAGCGCTGCGCAGTGCGGGGCGACCTCGGGATGCAACAGCACCGGCGGCGGCAACTGGACGATCCCCGCCACGGTGCCGCAGGGCGCGGGTGCCGGGCTCGCTGCCGGAACGGTGGTGGACCGTGACTTCCTGCTCGCCAACAATCCGGGGGCGACGATTCAGCAGATCGATAACGGCCTGCTTCCGCGTCTCGGCCGTTTCTCCAGCCAGCGTGGCCGCCGCGATCGCATCAATGCGATCATGAGCGCCGAATGGCGGCCGAGCGACGATCTGCATTTCTATGTCGACGGGCTGTACGGGTATAAGAAGAACGACCTGACCCGCGAAAATGTCGCGTGGATCGTGCGCAACAGCGCGATCATCCCGACCAACATGACCTTCGACCGCGACGATTGTTCGGATGGTTGCGTGGTGACCGGCGGCACCTTCGCCAACACGCAATTCTTCAACGAATATCGCCCCTATCTGGAAAAGACCGAACTGTTCAGCGTCAATCCCGGCGGCGAATGGATAATCTCCGACAAGCTGCAGCTTGATCTTCAGGCCAATTATTCGCGCTCGACCTTCCGCCGCGAAAATCCGACCGTCGGCATGACAACCCCGCTGGGCGTCGGGGGGACGGTGACCTATTCGAATGACGGCAACGGTCCGCCGGTGATCGACAGCAGCCTCGACCTTAACGATCCGAACAATTTCGGCTGGTATCCCGGCAGCCGCCTGAATGTCAGTGTCGAAAAGCGCGTGAACGAGACCAAGGGCGTGCGCGGCAACCTGAAATGGGGCGACAAGGGCCTCGCGCTGAAGGTCGGCGGTGCCTATGACGATATCTCGCGCAATATCAGCGGTTTCGACAATAGTCAGGCGTGGCAGAATGCGGTGTGCGGCAACAATCCCGATGTCTTCCTGCCGTCGCCCAATTCTCAGCCGCCCTGTGAGGGGCTGAACGCGCCCGGCGGGGCACCGGCGGGCTATCCGACCTATCCGGGGCTTGGTTCAGGCTATACGACCGGACTGTCCGGCCCGGTAAATTATGGCGGCTCGCTGGTCCCCAATGGGCAGACCGCCAATTATCTTCGCCCCGGCCCGGCGGGTTTCATCACGGTCGATTTCCCGAAATTCGCCGATGCGACCAATTACAAATATTTCCTCGAAAACGCGCCGGAAAGCGGCGGTTCGACCACGGGGGCGAGCGGCGGTTACATTCGCGAAATCGTGAAATCGGCCTATGGCGAGCTGATCGGCGAGCAGGAGCTTGGCGGCAATATGCTGCGCTTCAATATCGGCGCGCGCTTCGTCAACACGATTCAGACCATTCGCGGCCGTGTATCCTTTGCCGATCCACGCAACAGCAATGCCGACGGGACGCTGATCCCCGACGGCAGCCGCTATCCGAATGTCGTCAACATCGTTCAGACGCGAAACGAATATTCGAACCTGCTCCCGGCGGTGACGCTTGCCTATAATGTCGGCGAACATGCGGTGGTCCGTGCCGCGGCATCGCGCACCATGACGCGGCCAAGCCCTTCGGCCCAGCTTCCCGGCGTCAATTTCGGCGCACCTTCGGCGGATCAGGCGGGCATCGGCAACCCGGCGCTCGAACCTTATCTTTCGGACAATATCGATCTGGGTTTCGAATATTATACCGGCGGCGAAGGGGTGATCGCGTTCAACGCCTTCCGCAAATCGATCGAAGGGTTCACCACCACCAATATCGATACCGTGCCGTTCAGCGCGCTGGCGCAATATGGCATCACCTATAACACGCTGAACCCGACGCAGCAGATCGCGATCAATTCGCGCGGCGGCCCGGATCAGGCGCAGGTGCAGGTCACGTCGCAGGTGAATGTTCCCGACCGGCTGAAGATCAACGGGCTGGAATTCCAGTGGGTGCAGCCGCTTGATTTCCTCACCCGCAGCTTCGGCGTGGAAGGCTTCGGCTTCAACGCCAACGCGACCGTGGTCGATCAGTCGAATGACGGCGCTGCGGTTGCGTTTGGTGTTGCTCCCTTTACCTATAATATCACCGGCTATTATGAACATGGCGGCGTGATGATGCGGGTTTCCACCACGCATCGCGACGGGTCGCAGGACAGCGGCAATGCCCAGAACGGCATTCCGGCGGCCGGGTTGTTCGGCAATGAATATACCGTCTGGGACTTCTCTTCGGCGTTTGATCTCGACACGCTGCTCGGCGTGCCCGGCCTGCCGCAGCTGACGGTGAACGTGTCGAACTTCACCGATTCGAAGCTTAGCTCCTATTTCCAGTATGAAGGCGCGACCTTCACCCAATACCGCCCCGGCCGTGTCTGGCTGGTCGGGCTTCGCGGGACCTTTTAATCCCCCCTTGGCGGCGCGTGCCCCATCGGGGCAGCGCCGCCTCTTTTCCCTTTGAATGACAATCGTTAGCGGCGCGTCCGGGAACTCTTGCCCGGTTCGCCGCTTTGCTTTTCGATGGCGCGGGGACGAAGCGATATAGCCGACCGGCTGCTCGATGCCGATGAAGTGGAGCGGGTGTTCGTCCTGCTGCGCGACGCGATGGGCGGCGACATGGCGGGTGCGAAGGGGCCCAAGGGGCAACCCGATGCATTCCGCGCCTGTATCGCCTGCATGCTATCGGCCCAGTCGCGCGACGCTAATACGACAGCGGCCACCAAAGCGCTGTTTCGGCTCGCCAAAACGCCGCAGGCGATCCTCGAACTCGATGAGAACACGCTGATCGACGCGATCCGCCCGGCGGGTCTGTACAACAACAAGGCAAAGGCGATCCGCAAATTCTGCCGCCAGCTGATTGATGAGCGGAATGGCGCGGTTCCCGACACCCGTGCCGGGCTGATGGCGATGCACGGAATCGGTCGCAAATGTGCCGATATCGTGCTGTCCTTCACCTTTGGCGGCGATGCGATCGCGGTCGATACGCATGTCGGGCGGGTGTGCGAGCGTACCGGGCTCGCCATCGGCAGCACCGAGGCGGCGATCGCGGCCGCACTCGACCAGCGCGCGCCCGATTGGGCAAAGCCTGAAGGGCATTTCTGGCTGATCCGCCTCGGCAAACGTATCTGCACCAGCCGCGCGCCCAAATGCCCCGATTGTTTTCTGAACCAATTGTGCCGCTATCCGGACAAGCGCGTATGACCGGGCGGCTGGACCATCGTTGCAGGCCCCGGCATAGCCCGGCCCTCGCCTGCAACCATTATTGCGAAAGGTGTTGATAGAATGCGCAGCGCTATTCTTCTCGCGGCGGGACTGCTCGCAGCATGCGGCGGCGGCGGGTATCAGGCCGTGCCCGATGCCAATCAGAGCACGACCGAAGCGCTCGGCGATACGCAGGAACCGGCGGCGACCATCCCCGACCGCTTTCTCGGCACCTGGGATGCGGACGACGCGCACTGCGCCAGACCCGCGAGCGAAATGCGGCTCACCGTCTCGCCCGACCGGCTGGCCTTTTACGAATCGGCGGGGCGCGTCGCATCGGTGACGCCGGGCGAGGGCGACGCGGTGCGAGTCAATGTCGTGCTCGACGGTGAGGGGATGACCCGCGAGCGGCAATTCGTTCTGCAGCGCACTGCAACCGGCAAATTGTCGGTCATTGCGGACGGCAACACCACGCTTCGAACGGCCTGTCCCGCGACGCCGGGTCCGGCGGACTCGCCCAACCGCGCCGACGGCAACGCGCCGCTGCTCGGCATCGCGCCGGGCGAGCTCACGCTGATCGACCCGAATAGCGGACGCACCCGGCATCTTACCTTCGGCATGGCGGAGAAAGACGCAGTGGACGCCATCGCGCTCGCTGCGGGCAAGCCGGAGGATCGCGGCACCAATAAGGAATGCGGTGCCGGCCCGATGGACTATGCGAAGTTCGACAATGGCGTCACGGCATGGAGCGAAAAGGGCAAATTTGTCGGCTGGTCGCTCACCGGTCCGTCAAAGCTCACTACCATGTCCGGCGTGGGGGTCGGGTCGACCCGCAAAGCGGTGGCCGCCTCGCTCGACATCAAACCGGTCGACAGCACGCTGGGCGAGGAGTTTGCCGCAGGCGATCTGTCGGGCCTGTTCGACGGCAAAGGCGATACGGCAAAGGTAACCGCCTTATGGGCAGGGACGGTCTGCAATTTTCGATGATCCGAACGCGGCGGGCATGACCATGCGGCACACGCTGGGCGCGCTGGCGATGGGCGCGGCGCTGATCGCGCTCACCGCCTGTTCGGACGGCACGGACGCGTCCGCCAACCGCGCCGCGCCGCAATCGGACGCTGCGCCCGAACCTCCGCCCGCTCCGTCGGTAAACGAACCGCCGGTGGTGAAGCCGCGCCTCGTCGCCGATCCCTCCGCAACGCTTCCCCCGGCGCCGGGCCGCGCCAGCCGCTGGTATGCCCGTTCGGCAAGTCCCGGCCCGGTCGCGATTTTCGGCCCGCCGAACGGGGAGGGGAGCATCACCGTCACCTGCGACCGCGCCCACGATGCGCTGATCTTTCGCAGGACCACCGACGAAGCGTCTTCGGTCCGCGTCGTCACGCTCAACCTGTCGCTGGTCGGCGGCGCTTCGCTCGTCCGCGCCTTTTCCGACGGCGGCGATCCCCCGGCCTATAGCGGCAGCATGCCGCTGCGCGACCCGTGGCTCGACCGCCTGCTCGCGGCAAAGGGCACGCTGGAGACCGATCTCGACGGCCGCGCCCCGCTATCGGTCCCGGTCGCCGGGCCGCTCAAGCAAGTGGTGCGTGCGTGCCGGGCAAGCAAATAGACAAACGAACCCGCCGCTATTCCAGCTCCGCGCGCAGCAGCGCCGCGACCGGGACTCGACCCGGCTTGAAGGGTTCGATCCTGCCGTTCGCGATCATCGGTTCTAGCCCGTCGAGAAAGCGATTGGGGTCGGTCGGATCGAGTGCGGCAAAATCGACATAATTATAGTCCCACCACCGGCTGGCGAGCAGGCGATCCACGGTGCTTTCATCAAACCGCATGCGAATGATTTTGGCGGGAACTCCGCCGACAATGGCATAAGGCGGCACGTCTCTGGTCACGACCGACCCTGCGGCAACGATGGCGCCGTCGCCGATCGTCACCCCGCCCTTGATGAGCACATCCTCACCTATCCAGGCATCATTGCCGATCCGGACCGGCCCGTAATATGTATCGAACGCCCGCAACGGCACGTCGCGACCGAATTCCTGCTGCGCAAGCTGCGCCATATTCTCGCGATATGGCCAAAAATGCGTCGATACCCAGTCGGTCGGATGCGCCGGACCCATGACCCTGACGCCGATAGCGACCGAAGTGTAGCGGCCCGCTTCGAACGGCAGTATCATTCCGGGAGTCTGGCAATAGGTGAAGGAACCGAAATTCGCGAAACCGCCGCGCGGCATGAACGCATAGCGTTCGGGGAGCCAGTGGCCGGGAATGCGCACTGTCCCGCCCTCTGCAAAGACTCCCTCCCAGCGTCGATCGAGCGCGGGATAGATATGCTCGCGTCGCAATATCGCTTCGACGGCGGGCGACCAGCTTAGTTCGTAATCGGACCCGGTGATCTCACTTGCCGCTATGATGGTACCCAGATGCTGCCTGACCCCGTCGAGCAACGGATGAGGACGCACAAAACCCGCCCGCCGGATTTCGGCGACGCCGAGATCGGCATTGCCCTGCGCGCTATGGCAGAGCGCGACAATTGCGGTCAGCGCTGCCCTGACATGCGGCTCCCGCTGCTGCTGGTTCAGGCGATGCGTCACGAACACCGGGAGCAGCGGAAAATGGTCGAGAAACTGGCCAAAAACGGGCCAGAGATCGGGATGGTCGAGCCCGTCGGACAGGTCCTGTACAAGCACGTCGATGATCCGCGCATAATCGTCGGCCGAAGGCTCTTCGTGCCACGACGCATTCAGCCCCGGATTTTCCGACATTCTTCACCTCCGATACTGGCTCCCGGTGCCATTATAGGACGCTCGTGAGCGAACGGGACGAACGGCGGCCCAAGGCGGCATGCCGCCCGACGATGCGCAGCGCCTATCGCCTCGCCCGCACCGGCCTGATCGCCACTGCACCGCTGGTTCTCGGCGCAGCATAGGTCAGGTTCTGATGATCGGCGGAGGGATGGCGCACTTTCGACGGGCGGCCCGCTTCGCGCATCCGGCGATCGGCTTCGCGCCAGTCGGGCGCGGCGGCATCGTCCTGCGTCCAGTGCACCACGCTTGCCTCGTCGCACCAGCGGCTCAGCCTCGGCATGGCCTTAAGATGGGCGCCGCTCGCCATATAGCGCTTCATATCGGCCTGCTCGCGCCACAGCGTCATGGTCCAGAAGGTCAGTTTCCGATCGCGAAGCAGCGACCCGCGCACAAAGCCTTCCGCCCGACCGGTCTGTGCTATGATCCTGCGGGCATGCAGAAAGAAGGCAGGCATGAACCGCCACGACCGGACGCGCAGCCGGGTGATGCTGACAAAGACCATGCCGCCTTTGTACCGCCCCCGAACCACGGCGCAATTGGATAACCGCCCGGAATCCGCCGCGAAACTTTCGTCCGGTTCCCGCTACCCCCGCCGCACGCCCGTATTCCCGCGAAAGCGGGAATCCAGCGAAACGCAAGACCCCGCCCGCGTCACTGGATCCCCGCTTTCGCGGGAATGACAGGACTTAGTGGATACAAGCCGTTCGTGCTCACGTGGACTGAGTGACCCGGAATCCGGCGGAAGTCGGCTGAATTTCGATGAAGTCACCTTCGGTAGTGTTCCCTGCACATCGCTTGCCCTGCTCGCACGCAGCGCCGATTCGACGTTCTATCGCTTGCTGAAACGCACTTCTGCAGCTCGACGGCATTTTAACTAGCACAACGTAAATGCTGTCGAAGCCGGGTGATCGGTCGGGAGATTCAGCGTTTAGATTACGCACAGTCGCCCCTTGGCAGAGCTCTACCCCAGTGACTTTCTCGAAATAGCTAATAGTCTCAGGCCGGCCTTGGCACGACAGCAGCAGCAGACTGATCAACGGCAAAGCGGAAACTCGCATCACTCTTTCTCTCATGATAGCCGAGTGTCGGCAAATGGGCGGAAGCGGACGTTGCGCTTAGTGACGGCAACGGTAGTCTGTCGGCGTGGACATGGACGAGTTGCGTAAGCGCTTGGCAGTCATTCTGGCTGTCGAAGAGCACAAGCCCGTCGATTGGGCTGAGGTGGAGCGGCTTTCGAGCGAGCTTCAGCGGGAACTACCAATCGACGCGACGCCAGAGGCTGTGCATCGTTATCTTGACGACGCCGACATCCGATGCCGCGACGACGCATACGGGTCGCATCAAAGGCGAGAGGTGCGCCGGTATGTCGATCACGGCGAATATGATGACGGCACGCCTATCCCGTGGTGGGGTTGCGCCTTGGTCCTACTCGCTGGGGCCGGGCTCGTTAAGTGGCTATTGCTCTAGGAGGCGCACGTCCGAAACCGGGCGCAACCCGCCTCCCACACCCGCCCAAAAACCCGCTGCCCCCGCGCTCGTTTCCCTGTTAAAACACACCCATGACAGTCACCATCTACGGCATCCGCAATTGCGACACGATGAAGAAGGCGCGGCTATGGCTGGACGAAAACGGCATTGCCTATCGCTTTCATGATTACCGCGCTGACGGGATCGACGCCGCTACGCTCCAGCATTGGGCCGAGCGGGTGGGGTGGGAGAAACTGCTCAACAAGGCGGGCACGACCTTCCGCAAACTGCCCGATGAGGCGAAGCAGGGGCTCGACCGCGACAAAGCGATCGCGCTGATGGTCGAACAACCCGCGATGATCAAACGCCCGGTGCTCACCCATCCCGGCGGGCTGCTCGTCGGGTTCAAACCCGGCGACTATGGCGATGCGCTGCTCTGAGGCTTATTCCCCCTCCCAGCAGAATACGTCCTCCAGCGGCTTGCCGAACACCCGGGCGATGCGGAACGCCGCTTCCAGTGTCGGCGAATAGCGGCCCTGTTCGATCGCCGCGATCGTCTGGCGGGTGACCCCGACGCGCTCGCCGAGCTCGGCCTGAGTCATTTCGCCGCTCAGGAAACGCAGCGTGCGAATCTGATTGCTGATCGGTGGTTTAGCCATGCCAGCCCCGCTTATAGCTCAGCACCACCACCGCATGGCGAGTCGCTTCGGCCAGCACCAGCGCCAGCAACGCCGCATTGACGATCTTCCATCGTGCCTCGCCGAACGGCATCACCAGCCCGACCAGCACCATGCCGGTCATCAGCACATAATAAGCAATATGCGTTCCCCGCCGCGCAATCGCCCGGTCGCGCTCGTCCGCGCGCTCCTCTCCATCGGCGCGTGCGCGCACCGCAAGCAACGCCGCGCCGATCGCGACCAGCACCGCCTGCACCACGGTCACGCCTGCGAACAGCACCAGCATATGCAGCATCGCCGCGCCCTGGGGTGGGGCAGGCGCGATCCATAGCGCCACCATCAGGAAATAGACCGAATAGGTCATCAGCATGACCGCCAGCGTCAACCAGGCGAGCTTTTCGCGATAGGCCATTTCATCCTCCCAATGTTGCTTCAATACGACTCGATGTAAAGTATAACGAACATCGAGTCAAATATAGGAAACGCAGGCGTTGCCACTGCTGGCGCATGGTTTCCACAGCCGTTAAGGAGCAGTCCCATGTCCACCTATACGCTCGACACTGCCACCAGCCGCGCAACGCCGGTGCCCGCACCGATGAAGCGGCTCACCGTACCCGCCATCCGGGAGCGCAAGGGGGGCGAGCCGATCGTGATGCTCACCGCCTATACGATGCGCATGGCGCAACTGCTCGACCCGCATTGCGACGTGCTGCTGGTCGGGGACAGTCTGGCGCAGGTGATTTACGGCCTGCCTTCCACGCTGCCGGTGACGCTCGACATGATGATCGCGCATGGCGCGGCGGTAGTGCGCGGCAGCCATCATGCGCTGGTCGTCATCGACATGCCGTTCGGCTGCTATGAAGAAAGCCCCGAAGCCGCGTTTCGCGCCGCTGCGCGGGTGCTCGCCGAAACCGGCGCGGCGGCGGTGAAGCTGGAGGGCGGGGCGGCGATGGCCCCGACAGTGCGCTTTCTGGTCGAACGCGGCATTCCGGTATTCGGCCATGTCGGCCTCACCCCGCAGGCAGTGAACATGCTCGGCGGCTATGGCGCGCGGGGGCGAAGCGAGGCGGAGGCGGAAAAGATTCTCGCCGATTCGAACGCCATCGCCGATGCCGGTGCCTTTGCGCTCGTGGTCGAGGGCGTGGTCGAACCGCTCGCGCTCGCCATCACGGAATCGGTCTCCTGCCCGGTGATCGGCATCGGCGCTTCGGCGGGATGCGACGGTCAGGTGCTGGTGGTCGACGATATGCTCGGCATGTTCGAACGCACGCCGCGCTTCGTGAAGAAATTCGACGATCTGGCCGGCCGTATTTCTGCCGCGGTCGAAACCTATGCCCGTGATGTCCGCGCGCGGGAATTTCCCGGCGAGGGACAGATTTATGCGCCGAAGAACTGATCTAGGTTTTTGTCTCCGTCGCGGCTAAGGTCCGCGCCTTTACACCCCCTTTTCCCCGGAGCTGATACAACGTGGCCTTGTCCCCCGAGTCCAACGAGGCGTTTTTCCGCGAAGTCGATGAAGAGATGCGCCGCGAGCAATTTGCGAGCTTCGGCAAACGCTATGGCCTGTGGATCGTCGTCGCTGTCGTCGTCGTGATCGCTGCGGTCGCGGGCACGATGTACTGGGTCCACGCAAAGCATGTCCGCGCGGAAAAGGCGGGCATCGAATATAATGCGGCGATTGAGGCGCTGGGCAACAACAATGTGGACGCAGCGTCGAAACAGCTTCAGCCGCTGACCACGTCGAAGATCGACGGCTATCGCGCGCTTTCGCGCTTTGTCGAGGCCGATCTGCTGCTGCAGAAAGACGATCTGAAGGGCGCGGCGGCAAAGTTCGAAGCAATCGCCAACGATGACGATGTGTCGCAACCCTATCGCGACCTCGCGGTGGTGCGCCAGACGCTGGCCCAATATGATTCGCTCAAACCCGAGCAGGTGATTCAGCGGCTACGCCCCTTCGCGATGAAGGAAAGCCCCTGGTTCGGCAGCGCGGGCGAAATGGTCGCCATCGCGTATCTGCGCAGCGGGCGCCGCGACCTTGCGAAGAAGATGTTCAGCGACCTTGCCGCTGCCGACACCATTCCCGACTCGATCCGGCAACGTGCCGTTCAGATGGCAGGTGCTTTGGACGGTGCCGGGACCAAGCCCGCCGCGAAGGGCGGAGCGGATGAAAAGAACGCGAAGGATCAAAAGGCAGGATGACGAAGTTCAGGACCTCCGCCGCGATACTGGCATTTGCCGCCGCGCTGGGCGCGTGCAGCGGCAGCGGAAAGAAATCGACGCCCGTTCTGGGCGAGCGGGTGCCCGTGCTTTCCTCCGAAAGCTCGGTAAAGCCCGACGAAACCATCGCGGCCATTCCCGTCACCGTGCCCGCGCCGGTCGCCAATGGCGACTGGACGCAACCGGGCGGCAACGCTGCCAAGGTGATGGGCAATCTCGCGCTTGGCGATTCTCTCTCGACCGTCTGGACTGCCGATATTCCGGGCGATACCAGCCGCGTCCGGATGGCCGCTGCGCCCGTGGTGGCGAACGGCACGCTCTATGCCATGGGGACCGATGGCAAGGTGCACGCCTTTGACGCAGCGACCGGCGCCGAGCGCTGGACCGCCACGACCGCGACCGAGGAACAGCAGGGCGCGCGCGCTTTGTTCGGCGGCGGGGTGAGCGTCGGGGGCGACCGCCTCTACGCCACCAACGGGCTCGGCGATGTCGTCGCGATGAACGCAGCGGACGGCAGCGTGATCTGGCGCAAGCGTCCCGGCGGCCCGCTGCGCGGTGCCCCTACCGTCGCCAACGGCAATGTCTATGTGATGAGCCAGGATAACCAGCTCTTCGCTCTGTCGCAGCAGACCGGCGATGTCGTGTGGAACCAGTCCGGCTCGCTCGAATCGCAGGGCGTGTTCGGCGTGGCGGCCCCTGCTGCGGGGCGCGGGTCCGTGGTCGCGGGGTTCTCTTCGGGCGAACTCAACGCCTATCGCTATGAAAACGGCGCGTCGCTGTGGGGCGACAGCCTTTCGCGCACCACCGTCTCCACCTCGGTTTCCTCGCTCGCCGATATCGATGCCGACCCGGTGATCGACAATGACGAGGTCTTCGCGATCGGTGAGGGCGGCCGCATGGTCGCCGTCGACATTCTCAGCGGCCGTCGCCTGTGGGAACAGAATCTCTCCGGCATCAAGACTCCCTGGGTCGCGGGCCAGTGGATCTATGTCATGGCGAGCGATGCCAAACTGCTCTGCATCGCGCGCGACAGCGGCAAGATCCGCTGGATCGCGCAGCTTCCCGGCTATCGCAACCAGAAGAAGAAAAAGAACCCGATCTACTGGTCCGGCCCCGTCATGGCGGGCGGCAAGCTCTATGTCGTCAGCAGCCGGGGTGCGATGACCAGCGTCGATCCGCTCGACGGCAGCATCGGCGAGATGCGCGACGTGGGCAAAGCGTTCAGCCTGCCGCCGATCGTCGCGAACAATATGCTCTACACGCTTTCCGATGAAGGCCGGATCACTGCCTTTCGCTGACATGATGTCGGCGAGTAACGCGTGAAGCCCGGCGCGTAATCGTTTAGGACCGCCAGAATGCCGCTTCCCGTTGTTGCCATTATCGGACGCCCCAATGTGGGCAAGTCCACCCTGTTCAACCGCCTTGTCGGGAAACGTCTGGCGCTGGTCGATGACCAGCCCGGCGTGACCCGCGACCGGCGGGAGGGGGAGGCGCATCTGCTCGGCCTCGATTTCCGCGTCATCGACACGGCGGGCTATGAGGATGAGGATGCGCAGTCGCTTCCCGGGCGGATGCGGCAGCAGACCGAAGCGGCGGTGGCGGAGGCCGATGTCGCGCTCTTCCTCATCGACGCCCGCGCCGGCCTCACCCCGCTCGACGAGGAAATCGCCCGCTGGCTGCGCGCATCCGACACGCCGATCATTCTGGGCGCGAACAAGGCGGAGGGGCGCGCAGGCGAATCGGGTATTCTCGAATCGCTGTCGCTCGGCATGGGCGATCCGGTGCAACTGTCCGCCGAACATGGCGACGGCGTCGCCGATCTGTTCGAGGCGCTGCTTCCGCATATTGAGCGGGTGCAGGCCGAACTCGACGCCGCTGAGGAAGCCGAAGCAGGCGACCCGCCGCTCAAACTCGCCATTGTCGGGCGGCCGAATGCGGGCAAATCGACGCTCATCAACCGGATGCTTGGGCAGAACCGCCTGCTCACCGGTCCTGAAGCTGGCATTACCCGCGATTCGATCGCGATCGACTGGGAATGGGAAGGGCGCCCCGTCCGCCTGATCGACACGGCGGGCATGCGCAAACGCGCCCGCGTTCAGGAAAAGCTCGAAAAGCTCTCGGTCGCCGATGCCCTGCGCGCGGTGAACTTTGCCGAAGTCGTCGTCCTGCTGCTCGATGCGACCAAGGGGCTGGAGCTTCAGGACCTGAAAATCGCCGACAGCGTGCTTCAGGAAGGGCGAGCGCTTATCATCGCGATCAACAAATGGGACGTGGCGCAGGACGCCAGCAGCCTGTTCAACGGCGTGAAGGCAGCGCTTGAGGAGGGCCTCGCACAGGCAAAGGGCGTCACCGTCCTAACCGTGTCCGCCGCCACCGGAAAGGGCATCGACACGCTGGTCAAGGTTGCGTTCGAAACGCGCGATGCATGGTCACGCCGCGTATCGACCGGCGCGCTCAACCGCTGGTTCGAACGTGCGATGGAGGAAAATCCACCCCCCGCACCCGGCGGCAGGCGGATCAAGCCGCGCTATGTCACACAGGCCAAGACCCGCCCGCCCAGCTTCGTGCTGTTCGGCACACGCGTCGATCAATTGCCCGAAAGCTATAAACGCTATCTGGTCAACGGCATCCGCCGCGAATTCAACTTTCCCGGCATTCCGGTGCGCCTGACCATCCGCAATTCGCGCAACCCCTTCGACCGCGACCGCGATTGACGCAGCGGATCGACGCCCGCGGCATGCGCTGCCCCTGGCCGGCGATCCGGTTGGCCAAAGCGCTGCGCGAGAGCGCCGGGCAAATCGAAATCCACGCCGATGACCCCGCAGCGAAACGCGAACTGACGCTGGTGGCGGAAGAGGCGGACGCGCGAATCGAGACGGCGGGCGAGGGGGTGTATCGGGTGGTGCGGCGGGCAGGGGACTGATCCGCCCGCTGTTCGTATTGGGGAAAGCAACCCGCCGTTCGCCGCCCTTTGCGTTGCCTTACGCCTCCTGCGCTACCGCGAGATCCATCGCGGACAGATCGGTAAGCAAATCGGGTCCCACCGGCTCCCAGTCCAGCCGTTCGCGCGTCCATGCATTCGATGCCCGCATGTCGAGCAGAGCAAACCCCGCCATCCACCCGAAATAATATTCGATCTCTTCCTGCCCGACGGACCGGACGGGCAGGTTAGCCCCGCGACCGACCGCCTCGGCGATAGCGCGAAACGGAACGCCTTCCTCGGCCGATGCATGATAGCGCGCGCCCGGCTCGCCCTTTTCCAGCGCCGCGACGAACAATCTTGCGACATCGCTGATATGTGCGGCCGCCATCGATGTGCTGCCGTCCTCGACATAGGCAGCGGCACCCGCGCGGCGCGCTTCGGCGATATAGGGCGTTATAAGGCCCGCCTTGCTGGTGTCGTGCACCTGCGGCAGGCGGATCGTTCGAACGTCGATACCGCGCGCGGCCAGCGCCGCCCCGGCAAACTCGGTCGCAATACGCGGATTGCGATGGTGCGGGTTCAGGATGTCCTCGCGTGCGGGGCCGCCCTGTATCGGCGTTCCTATTCCCACGCCGGAGGTGATGAGGATCGGCTTTGCCGTCCCTTCCAGCGCGTCTCCCATAGCCGCGATGACGCGCGCATCCTTCTTCGTATTCTCGACGAACGCATCGAAATTATGATCGAATGCACAATGGATGACAGCATCGGCCGCCGCCGCTCCGCTCGCCAATGTTTCAGGTTGCTCCAATGTGCCACGATGCACCTCGGCGCCTGCGCGTTCCAGCGCCTCGGCACCGCTTTGCGACCGCGTGAGCCCCAGCACCTGATGGCCGTGGGCAAGCAGTTCGGTAAGGATATGCGACCCGACAAAGCCGGTTGCGCCGGTAAGGAAAACACGCATGGCAAATCTCCGTTTTGTGAAAAACGGATATCGCGGCCCCGCTCAAGCTATTAAACTAGTGGCTTTATCATGGTATAAAAACCAACAGGATCAGGCGTGACGGGCGAAACATCCAATCCTCTCGGCAGCTATTTGCGCGATCGCAGGGCAAGGCTTGATCCGGTCGCCTTCGGCTTTCCGGTGGGACGACGGCGAACGCCGGGCCTGCGCCGGGAAGAGGTCGCGCTTCGATCGAATATCAGCCCGACCTGGTATGCCTGGCTCGAACAGGGGCGCGGCGGCTCACCGTCCGCTGATGTGCTGGATCGCATTGCCAAAGGCATGTTGCTGACCGAACCTGAACGCGAACATCTCTACATGTTGGCGCTCGGTCATCCGCCCGATGCGCGCTATCAGCCGATCGATGGCATCACGCCGCGACTGCAACGTGTGCTCGATGGCATGAAATTCAGTCCCGCGATCATAAAGACTGCGATGTGGGATGTGGTCGGGTGGAACCGGGCGGCAACGCTGTTGCTGACCGATTACGGGCAGTTGCCGCGTGAGCAGCGAAATATTCTCCGGCTGATGTTCGCGACGCCCCATGTCCGCGTAAGGAATGAGGATTGGGACAATATCGCCCGGATCGTGGTGGGTGCGTTTCGCGCAGATGTCGCGCGGGTCGGGGCCAGTAACAGCGCCGCGGCGACCGAACTGGTTGCGGAATTATCGCAGATCAGTCCCCAATTCGCTGCCCTCTGGCAGGATAACGACGTCATCGCCCATGGCGAGGGGGTGAAGCATATCCTCCATCCCAAATCAGGAAGGCTCTCGGTGGAGTTTTCGACATTCGCCGTCGAAGGACGCCCGGAACTCGCGATGATCGTGTACAACCCGGCGTCGCCCGCTGACGAAATGCGCTTGCACGAATTGCTGTCAACAGGTTCGGAAAGAGAGGGCTTAAAAAGCCCCTGAAGCAGGTTCAAAACACTGAACCATATGGTTCAGCAATCAACCTCGGCCCTCGATCTTTCCTTTGCCGCGCTTGCCGATGCGACCCGGCGCGGGGTGATCGAACAGCTTGGGCAGGGCGAGGCGTCGATTTCGATGCTGGCCGACCGGTTTCAGATGACACTGACCGGTATGAAGAAACATGTCGCGGTGCTGGAGCGTGCCGGTCTGGTCGTGACCCGCAAAACCGGGCGCGTGCGGCAATGCAGGCTCGGCACGCGCGGGCTGGCGGCAGAGGCGCAGTGGATCGAGGCGCATCGCGCGCTCTTCGCGGACCGCTTCGAAGCGCTTGACGATATTCTCGACGAACTGAAGCAGGAGCGATGCCATGACCTGCCCGAACAATGATCAGGGCACTGCAACGCAGGTAGAGCGGCGGGGGCCTTGCGAACTCGCCATCACCCGCCGGTTCGATGCGCCTCCTTCTCTGGTCTATCGGGCTTGGAGCAGCCCCGACCTCTTCCGCCGCTGGTGGATGCCGCGCTCGGTCACCGGCGTCACGCTGACCGGCTGCGAGATGGATGTGCGCACCGGCGGCACCTATCGGCTGGAATTCAGTGCGGGCGGCGAGACCATGGCCTTTTACGGCAAATATCTCGACGTCCTGCCGAACGAACGGATCGTCTGGACCAATGATGAGGGGGAGGCGGGCGCGGTCACCACGGTCACGTTCGAGAATCGGGACGGCGCCACGCTGCTGACCTTCCACGAACGTTATCCCACGCCCGAAGCGCTTGACGAGGCGCTGCACGGATCGGCCGCCGGATTGCCCGAACAGCTCGATCAGCTCGCCGCGCTGCTCCCCGACCTCGCCGCCGGATAGCGGTGCGGGCAGGGGGCGTACCGGTGATGACGACGACTCGCCCCAACCCAACCCCCGTTCGCGCTGAGCCTGTCGAAGCGCCGTCCTTCTTGCTGTGCGCGGCACTAGAGGAGAAAGCCGGTCCTTCGGCTGGCTGCCTTCGGCAGCTGCTCAGGGCGGACGGAGAAAGGACAGCTGCGCCCACCCCCGTTCGTTTGCGAAGCACAGTCGGGAGGGAAGCGTCTCCCCGCCTAAAACGTATCTCGACTTCGCTCGATACGAACGGGGGGAGTATCAGGAGGCGGAGCATCCGACTCATACCAGGCTGCGCTGATATGGACCTATCGGCGTATTGCGATCTTTGCCGCCAGTCGTCATGCGCGGCGTGCGCTGACATGACGGCGGGGGATGGGGCGCCATCCATGCAGCCTGGTATCACTCAGCCCCGATCACCGCACCGCGCCTTCAAAGTTCACACCACCCCGCGCGGCGAGGGACCCGCGCAAAATCAGCTACATATCCCGATCTCGCGGACAGTCCCGGCCGCCCCGGCGCTGCCCCGGCGTCAACTTTGGTGCGAAAACGGCGCGAAATGCGCCGCGCCGCCAACTTTACTCGCCCTCGTCTTCGGGCTTCGAATTGAGCTGGATGTAATTTTCGATCCCCATCCGCGCAATCATGTCGAACTGGCGTTCCAGCGTGTCGACATGGTCTTCTTCGCTGTCGAGGATTCGGCGGAACAGGTCGCGGCTGATATAATCGCGGACCTTTTCGCAATGTTCGATGGCGTCGCGCAGCACGGCGATGGCTTCCATTTCCAGCGCGAGGTCGGCTTTGAGGACTTCCTCGACCGTCTCGCCGATGCGCAGCCGCCCGAGCAGCTGGAAATTGGGCAGGCCGTCCAGAAACAGGATGCGCTCCGACAGCCAGTCGGCATGCTTCATCTCATCGATCGACTCGTGCCGCTCGAAATGGGCGAGCCGCTTCACGCCCCAATTGTCGAGCATCCGATAGTGCAGCCAGTACTGATTGACCGCCGTCAGCTCGTTTTTCAGAACGAGATTCAGATATTCGATGACCTGTGCGTCGCCCTTCATCGCTACCTCCTTTTGCAGAGGCCCCGCCTAAGCGAGGCGGCAGAAAGGGGCAAGGGGAGGGCGGGTGACAGCGGCGCGCACGTCACGCCGCGCTGCGTTCCTCGGCGATGATCGCGCGGGCAAAGGGGACGCACTGGCCACATTTGGCCTGACACCCGACCGCACGATACGCCTGGCATGCGCTGGTCGCGCCTGCCCGTGCTGCCGCGCGCACGTCCTTTTCCCGAATTGCATTGCAAACGCATACAACCATTGGCTTTTCTCTCCGAATCGCGGTTGGTTAATAGCGCTATTGATAGCGACTTGCAATAGGTATTGCGTCGCGCTCGCAATAATTCAGTCCCCGGCAAATGCCGCTCCGCGCAACCTTTGCCAACTTCCGCGCGCGCAGCACCGCCACAGCCATTCCAGCGGGCCATAGCGAAAATGTTGAAGCCACGGCTCCGACCAGCCCAGCATCACCGCCCAGATCGCGACCACCACCAGCAGCGATTCGGCCCGGCTTAGCGCCCCGAACCAGCCCAGCCCATAGCCGTAGAAGATCGTGGTGCAGATCAGGCTGGTTCCCAGATAGTTGGAAAACGCCATCCGCCCCGTCGCCGCGATTCGCTTGCCCATGCCGCTCTCGCCGCGCACCGTCAGAATGATCAGCGCCGCCCATCCCATGATCATCAGCGGCCGTACCGGAACCGTCGCCGTCATCACCGCAAGACTGACCGACAAAGGGCTGAAATTCTGTGCGATCAGATAGGCACCCAGCGCGGCATAGACCGGCAGCCCCACCCCGAATCCGATGGCCGCCCATCTGCGATAGGTCGCGCGCGGTGCCTCGCCCGACAGGAAGCCGCTTTTCAGCCCGGCCATGCCGAACAGCATATAGGCAAGCGTCTCGAACCCGTTGAACATCACCATTCCGACCGGGTTGATCGTTGCCATGCGCGCCTGCAAAATCGCCGCATAGCCTGACCGGTACAGCGCGATCTGCTCCGCCATCCACCCGGGTTCGGGACTGCCGAGCCCGCGCCGCATGTCGATAAGCGCCATCACCACGCCCGCCGGTGCACCGGGCTCCGCCGCATGCGCCTTCAGCAGCAACAGGCTCAGCGGCACCAGCGCGACCATCGCCAGCTGCGCCACCAGCAGCAGAATCCCGACCGTTACCAGCTTATGAGCGGGAAGCGTGCGGAAGAACCACGCGACCATCCCGATCACCGCATAAAGCGTCAGAATATCGCCCCACCAGATCAGGTAAAGATGGATGAGGCCGAAGATCAGCAGCCACACCATGCGCGAAAAATGCGTGCGCGCCGCACTGTTCCCGCCCGCCTTGGCCCGCAGGATCACCATCAGCATCGACGCGCCGAACAGAAAGGAGAACAGCCCGCGCATCTTCCCGTCGAACAACAGGAAGTTCATCAGATAGAGCGCGACATCCCATGGCCCGGCCCCCGGCGTGGCCAGCGGGTTGAGATAGGCGGGATCAGGAAAGGCGAAGCCGGTGATGTTCATCATCAGGATGCCCATCACCGCCACATCGCGAATGATATCGAGCGTTATGATCCGCCTTGCCGGTGTCGTCGCCATATCCGCCCCTTCGCCTTGGCCGTCCTCCCTAGGCGGGAATATAGCAGGGGCAAAGCGCCGCCCTCAGTGACCGGGGCGATGGGCCAGCTTGATCGCGCGCCGCCCGGCCAGCGTCACGCTGCCCGCGTGCACCATGTCGCACGGCGATGCCGCGTCGAGCACGTTCGATTCGCTCAATTCCTCGCCATAAGCGACCCAGACGAAGCCATTGCTGTCGAGCAGCTCGTGAAACGCCCCCAGTTCGGTATTGAGCGTCTCGCGGCTGTCGACGAAGATCAGCGCGCCTTCAATCCCTGCGGAGGGCGCGGCGAGTTCTTCCATACCGGCCGCCTCCGGGTTGAGCGCCTTGCGCACATCGTCGGGAAGGTCGCGAAACCAGCACCGCATCCCACGCTCGAAACCGAGTTCGCGCGCAAGCGGGGGAAGCGTGTCGTTCATATTGAAATCCTTGCCTGTTTTTGCGGGTAGAGGGGCAACCGGCGACGCGCGTCGGGGTTCCCCTTAACCCGGTTCAGGCAAGCGCGGCGTCTTCGCCCATCAGCTTCGGGAAAAAGCCCTCATGGGCCTGACGCAGCTCGTCGAGCGTGATGACCGCGTCGGCATCCTCCAGCTCGAACACGATCCGGTCGCGGATCGTCCGGCCGAGCAGATCGACGACGACATCGGCCTTTTCCGACGCTTCCATGAAATCAGCGAGCGAATCGTCGCGAAGCGTCACGACATACAGGCCCTGATCCTCACCGAAAAAGCTGCCGGCAACGCCGAAAGGCTGGGGTTCGTTAATCATCGCGCCGATATTCGACGCCAGCGCCATCTCCGCCACCGTTACGGCAAGCCCGCCGTCGGAAACGTCATGGCACGCCGTTACCCAGCCATGTTCGATCGCGTTGCGGATGAAATCGCCCGCCTTGCGCTCGGCGGCGAGATCGACGGGGGGCGGGGGGCCTTCCTCGCGGCCATGGACTTCGCGTAGCCACAGCGACTGGCCGAGATGCCCCATCCGGTCGCCGACGACCAGAATGGCATCGCCCGTGCCCCGAAACCCGATGCGGCAGGATTTGGTCCAGTCCTGCATCAGGCCGACCCCGCCGATCGCCGGGGTGGGCAGGATCGCCGAACCGCCGCCCGTCGCCTTAGATTCATTATAAAGCGACACATTGCCCGACACGATCGGGAAATCGAGCGCGCGGCAGGCTTCGCCCATGCCCTCCAGACAGCCGACAAACTGCCCCATGATTTCGGGGCGCTGCGGATTGGCGAAGTTGAGGCAGTTGGTCACGGCAAGCGGGGTGGCACCGACCGCACACAGGTTGCGCCAAGCCTCGGCAATAGCCTGCTTTCCGCCCTCATGCGGATCGGCATAGCAATAGCGCGGGGTGCAGTCGGTGGTCATCGCCAGCGCCTTTTGCGTGCCGTGCACGCGCACCACCGCCGCATCGCCGCCGGGGCGCTGCACCGTATCGGCGCCGACCATATGATCGTACTGCTCCCAGATCCAGCGGCGCGAGGCGATATCAGGCGACCCCATCAGCGTCAGCAGGTCGGCGCGGATGTCCTCGCACTCGCCGATATCGGTCGGCATGGCGGGCACGGTCGGCGCGACATGCGGCCGGTCATAGAGCGGCGCATCGTCAGCAAGCGGCCCGAGCGGAATATCGGCGACGGTATCGCCCTTCCATTTCAGCACCATCCGCCCGGTATCGGTGACATGGCCGATCACCGCGAAATCCAGTTCCCATTTGCGGAAGATCGCCTCTGCCTCTGCCTCACGGCCGGGCTTCAATACCATCAGCATGCGCTCCTGAGACTCGGAGAGCATCATTTCATAGGGCGTCATGCCGGTTTCGCGCTGCGGCACATCGTCCATGACCAGTTCGATGCCGACCCCGCCCTTTGACGCCATTTCGACGCTGGAGGAGGTGAGCCCTGCCGCGCCCATATCCTGAATCGCGACGATCGCGTCGGATGCCATGAGTTCGAGGCACGCCTCGATCAGCAGCTTTTCGGTGAAGGGGTCGCCGACCTGAACGGTGGGGCGCTTTTCCTCCGAATCCTCGCCAAAATCAGCGCTCGCCATGGTCGCGCCGTGAATGCCGTCACGGCCCGTTTTCGATCCGACATAGACGATCGGATTGCCGACGCCGCTCGCTGCAGAATAGAAGATCTTGTCGGTATCGGCGACGCCGACCGTCATCGCGTTGACGAGGATATTGCCATCATAGGCGGGGTGGAAGTTCACCTCGCCCCCTACGGTGGGCACGCCGACGCAATTGCCATAGCCGCCGATGCCATGCACCACGCCGGAAATCAGGTGGCGCATCTTCGGATGATCGGGCCGCCCGAATCGCAGCGCGTTCAGGTTCGCGATCGGCCGCGCACCCATGGTGAAGACGTCGCGCAAAATGCCGCCCACACCCGTCGCCGCGCCCTGATAGGGTTCGATATATGAAGGATGGTTGTGCGATTCCATCTTGAAGATCGCCGCCTGTCCGTCGCCGATATCGACCACGCCCGCATTCTCGCCCGGTCCGCAAATCACTTGCGGCCCTTCGGTCGGGAGTTTTTTCAGGTGAATGCGGCTCGATTTATAGCTGCAATGCTCCGACCACATGACGGAGAAGATACCCAGTTCGGTGAGATTGGGTTCGCGCCCCATCGCGCTCAGCACGCGCGCATATTCTTCGGGGGACAGGCCGTGTTCGGCGACGATCTCTGGCGTGATGTCGGTCATGCCAAGCGCCTTTAGCGAGGCAAGTCGCGCACCGCTATAGTTTCATGCGAAAAGCAGTAGCGATCGGATCAGCGACGGCGCAGTCGCCGGAACAGCCCGCGCTTTGAAACCGGCTCGAACATTTCTTCCGGCCCTTCCGGATCGAGGATCTCATTATCCGCCATCCAGCCTTCGATCGCATTGATATCGGGGCGGCGATAGCGGCGCAGGCGGCGCCCGGTCCCGGCATGGCGCTCGATGGTTTCGAGCAGCGATCCGGTTTCCGCGTGCGTCGCGCGAATCAGTTCCGCCTCGCTCCCCAGATGTTCGGCGAGCAGGTCATAGGCGACATGCGCGATCGCATCGGTGCAGCCTGCATTGGCCCGCCGGGTCGAATCGATCGTCACATCGCATTCGGTGTCGAGCCGAAGCGAGCGATTGTTGAAATTGGACGAACCGACGCGCAGGATTTCTCCATCGATCACCGTCACCTTGGCATGGATATAGATCGGCTGACCGCCCGCCGTTTCGGCGTGGAAGACGCCGAGCCGCCCATGCGGATCGCGCTTTTCCAGCGCGTCGAGCAATTGCGCGCGCGCCGAATCCATCGCTTCCTGTTCCAGCCAGCCATCGGCCTGTACCGGATTGATGATGACGATCTCCGGCCCGTCCGGCTCTTCCAGCCGCTTTGCGATCGCTTCGGCGATCTTGCGCGAGGCGAAATACTGGCTCTCGGCATAGATCCAGCGTTCAGCCCGGGCGATCAGGTCGAGATAGAGCTGCTCGATCTCGCGCACCGGTTCCTGCCCCGTCATCGCCGGAAAAGAGCGCGAAATCGCGACTTCGCAATTTTCGAAAGCCTTGGGCAGCGCTTCTGGCCAGCGCGGTTCGGTCGCTTTGGGGATGGCGAGCGGTTTGCCCCCGGCGCGCGCCCAGCGGTCGCGGCACAATTCGCCCAGCGCCTTCGCCACCGGGCCGGTCAGCGCCGTGGTCGCATCGTGCCAGGGGCCATAGACGGTCCCGCCCGGCTCGACCCGATTCGGTTCGTCATCGCGATGGCTGCGCGTGTCCCAGCGGTCATCGGTCATGTCGATCCCGCCGCAAAAGGCGAGGCAATCGTCGATCACCACGATCTTCTGATGATGCGAGGCGCCGGTCGGGTGGAAGCGGTCGAGTTTGAGGTGTATTTGTTTGTGCCACCACCAGCGGGCGAGCGTCACCATGGTCCGCCCGCGAACGAAGCTTTTCAGCGCCCCCGTATCCCAGCGCAGAATATTGACGTGCAGGTTGGGCTTTCGCGCGACCAGCCAGTCGATAAAGGCGCCGACCTCGCCCGGTGCTTCATCCTCATGTTCATGCACCAGCTTGATCCGGGCGTCGAAATCCCAGCCGATCAGCAGGATCTGATGCTCGGCATCTTTCATCGCCTCACGGCAGATGCGAAAATAATCATCGGCATCGATGATCACATTGGCCGCGCTCGCCGTTTCGATTCGCCAGCAGTTGCGACCGGGTTCCAGAACGGGGGCGGGCGCGACCATGTAGCTTTACAGGATTTCCAGGACTTTTTCCGGCGGGCGGCCCAGCACGACGCCCTTTTCGGTCTCGACCAGCGGGCGCTCGATCAGGATCGGATGCTCCGCCATCGCGTCCAGGATTTCGCCCTCGCTCGCCTGTGCGAGGCCCAGCTCCTTCGCCTTTGCCTCAACGCTGCGCAGCCCCTCACGCGCGGTCATGCCTGCGCGCTTATAGAGCTTGGCGAGCGTTTCGCGGCTGGGCGGCGTTTCGAGATAGCGCACGATATCGACCTCGACGCCGCCGCGCTCCTCCAGCAACTTCAACGCTTCGCGCGATTTCGAACAGCGCGGATTGTGCCAGATCGTCGCCTTCATTCGGGCGTCTCCCGCGCCAGCCATTCCTCAAGCCATTTGATCGTATAATCGCCCTTCTGGAATTCAGGGTCGTCGAGCAGCGCCTGATGCAGCGGGATCGTCGTCTTGACCCCCTCGACCACGAATTCCTCCAGCGCGCGGCGCAGGCGCATCAGCGCGCCTTCGCGAGTGCGGCCATAGACGATCAGCTTGGCGATCATGCTGTCATAATAAGGGGGGATGCGATACCCGGCGTACAGCCCGCTATCGACGCGGACATGCATGCCGCCCGGCTGATGGAAATAAGTGACCTTGCCCGGCGAGGGCGTGAAGGTGCGCGGGTCTTCGGCATTGATCCGGCATTCGATCGCATGGCCGCGAAATTCCAAATCCTCCTGACGCACCGACAGGCCATGGCCTTCGGCAACGCGAATCTGTTCGCGCACCAGATCGAGGCCGGTAATCGCCTCGGTCACCGGATGTTCGACCTGCAGCCGGGTATTCATCTCGATGAAGTAGAATTCGCCGTTTTCCCACAGGAATTCGATCGTGCCCGCGCCGCGATAGCCCATATCGGCCATCGCGTTCGCGACAATTCCGCCCATCCGCGCGCGCTCTTCGGGCGTGATGACGGGGGACGGGGCTTCTTCGAGTACCTTCTGATGGCGGCGCTGAAGCGAGCAGTCGCGCTCGCCCAGATGGATGGCATTGCCGTTGCCGTCGCCGAATATCTGAAATTCGATATGGCGCGGATTGCCGAGATATTTTTCCATATAGACGGTGTCGTCGCCGAACGCCGCCTTTGCCTCGCTGCCTGCCTGACGCATCAGCGTTTCGAGCTGGTCCTCGCCCGGCACTACCTTCATGCCGCGACCGCCGCCGCCCGATGCGGCCTTTATCAGCACCGGATAGCCGATGTCGCGGGCAAGCTGTTTGGCTTCTTCGACATCATGAATCGCGCCGTCCGATCCCGGCACGAGCGGCAGGCCCAGCTTGCCCGCAGTACGCTTCGCCTCGACCTTGTCGCCCATGATGCGGATATGTTCGGGCTTCGGGCCGACGAACAGGATATTGTGCAGCTCGACAATCTCGGCGAATTTCGCGTTTTCGCTTAAGAAACCATAGCCTGGATGAATCGCGTCCGCCCCCGACACCTCGGCGGCCGAGATGATGTTGGGGATGTTGAGATAGCTTTCGGCAGCCGAAGGCGGGCCGATACAGATGGCTTCGTCGGCCAGCCGCACATGCATCGCATCGGCATCGGCGGTCGAATGGACCGCGACGGTACGAATGCCCATTTCATGGCATGCACGATGGATGCGAAGCGCGATTTCCCCGCGATTGGCGATCAGCAGCTTTTCGATTTTAGCCATTGCTTACTCGACGATGACCAGCGGCTGATCGAATTCGACCGGCTGACCGTTTTCGACCAGTACCGATTTAACCGTGCCCGAAGAGGGCGCAGCGATCGGGTTCATCACCTTCATCGCCTCGACGATCAGCAGCGTATCGCCTGCCTGAACCTGCTGGCCCGGCGCGATGAACGGCTTGGCCCCCGGTTCGGCGGCCAGATAGGCAGTGCCGACCATGGGCGAGCGCACCGCATTGGCATCGTTTTCCGCCGACGGCCCTGCATTGTCCACGGTGGGCGCGGCGGCGGCGGGAGCAGGTGCGGCCTGCTGCATCGGCGGCGGCGCGTAGTTTACCGCAGCGGGGCTTGCCGCCTTGCGCGCGACGCGGACGCGGCGATCGCCGTCCTCGACCTCGATTTCGGTAAGCTGGGTATCGTCCAGCACGGCGGCCAGCTGACGCACCAGATCGATATCAACCGCAATTGCACCGGAGTGCTTCTTATCTTCGCTCATGAACCCCTCGTAATACGAAGCGTGGCCCTGTGTCAGAGACTGGCAGCCGCTTCAAGCGCCAGAAGGTAGGAAAGCGCGCCGAAGCCCGCGATGGTTCCGCGCGCGGCACGACCGACAAAGCTCGTATGACGAAATTCTTCGCGGGCGTGCGGGTTGGATAAGTGCACCTCAATCACCGGAGTCGTGATGCCTTTTACCGCATCGTGCAGCGCGACCGATGTATGGGTCAGCCCGCCGGGATTAAGGATGACTGCCTTTGCGCGGCGCGACTGCGCCTCGTGCAGCCAGTCGATCAGATGCCCTTCGTGATTCGACTGACGCAGATCAATCTCCAGATCCAGCTCGCTCGCCCGGTCCTGCATCCGCCCGCCGATATCGTCGAGCGTGTCGGTGCCATAGATTTCCGGCTCGCGAAGCCCCAGCAGGTTGAGGTTGGGACCGTTGAGGACAAAGATCGTTTGCGCCAAAGGGCAGCCTTTCGGTTGCGAGGCGCTGTCCGCGCCCCTAAATCGCGGCTGTTCTTACCCGCTGGTGTCGAGCGAAGTCGAGACACCTGTTGCATGCGGGCACCAAAAGCCAGATTCGCCACGCTTCTCGAAATCGCGCTCGAAGCGAACGGCACAGGGAAAACAATGCACAAGGACGGCACCGTATCGATCCGGATCAATGGCGAACATCGCCGGGTAAAGGCGGGGCACAGCATCGCCGAGCTGGCGAGCGAGCTTGGCTTCGTTCCCGAAAAGATCGCGGTCGAACGCAATCTGGAGGTCGTGCCGCGTTCGACGCTGGGCGAGGTGAAGGTTGAGGATGGCGATGAGCTGGAGATCGTGCATTTCGTCGGCGGCGGCGATCATCAGCCGGTCGGCGCGGACGATAGCTGGACGGTCGCTGGTCGCACCTTCCGTTCGCGGCTGATCGTCGGCACCGGCAAGTACAAGGATTTCGAACAGAACGCCGCCGCGGTCGAGGCGGCAGGCGCGGAGATCGTCACGGTGGCGGTCCGCCGGGTGAACGTGTCGGACCCCAATGCGCCGATGCTGACCGATTATATCGATCCCAAAAAGATCACCTATCTTCCCAATACCGCTGGCTGCTTCACTGCGGATGAGGCGGTCCGTACGCTGCGGCTGGCGCGCGAGGCGGGCGGCTGGGACCTCGTCAAGCTGGAGGTGCTGGGCGAAGCGAAGACGCTCTATCCCGATATGCGCGAGACGCTGAAGGCCACTGAGACGCTGGTGGCCGAAGGGTTCAAGCCGATGGTGTATTGCACCGACGATCCGATCGCTGCGAAACAGCTGGAAGAGGCGGGCGCAGTGGCGATCATGCCGCTGGGCGCGCCGATCGGTTCGGGGCTGGGTATCCAGAATCGGGTGACGATCCGCCTGATCGTCGAGGGTGCGAACGTGCCAGTGCTGGTCGATGCCGGTGTTGGCACCGCTTCGGACGCCGGGATCGCGATGGAGCTTGGCTGCGACGGCGTGTTGATGAACACCGCGATTGCCGAAGCGAAAGACCCGGTAATGATGGCGCGCGCGATGCGGCTTGCGGTGGAAAGCGGGCGACTCGCCTATCGCGCCGGGCGGATGGGGAAACGCCGCTATGCCGATCCGTCGAGCCCGCTATCAGGGCTGATCTGATCGCGGTGAAGCGTGGCCCGATGCGACGAGCCGAAAGCATGGCGCGGAACGCGATGCGATTGTCGCACGTTGTTGGGGAAGATTGAAAGATCAACGGCTTGCAAGCGATTGCAGCCGAAATCATTCCCGAAGGAGACGTGTGATGGGTGAACTTACCGATAAGATCAAAGGCAATGTCAACGAAGCCGTCGGCAAGGTTAAGCAGCAGTCCGACAATCCTGAGACGCGCGAAGAAGGCGCGGCGCAGGAAGGCAAGGGCAAGGCCCAGCAGTTTGCGGGCAAGGTCAAGGGCGCACTTGGCGACGACGTCTGACCATTGCCGATAGCTGAGCGGCGCTTACCCCCCCCTTAGCGCCGCAAAGGAATCCGCCGTACCGGTCCCGCTATTCAGGCGGGACGGTGCGAGCGGATTTTTTCTATGGTGGTCGCCGGATTGATGACGGCGATATCGGTCCGGCAATGGATCATCCGAATGCCGGAGCGCTCCAGCGCCTCATGGAGCGCAGGCGCGAACTGATCGGTCTGCTCGATCGTCACGGCCCATCCGCCATAAGCACGGGCGAGAGCGGCGAAATCGGGATTGGCGAGCGTCGTCCCGCTGATCCGCTCAGGATATTCGCGCTCCTGATGCATGCGAATCGTGCCATAACCGCCATTATCGACCAGAATGATGAGCAGGTCAGCGCCATGCTGCGCCGCTGTTGCCAGTTCCTGACCGTTCATCAGGAAATCGCCGTCCCCGGCAAGCGCTACGGCAGTCTTTTTGGGGCGGCGTAGCGCTGCGGCGACGGCTGCGGGCACGCCATAGCCCATCGCACCGGCCGTCGGCGCCAATTGCGTGCCTAGATGGCCATAGCGCCAATATCGGTGCCACCAGGATGAGAAATTGCCCGCGCCGTTGCAGATGATCGTGTCGTCGGCCGCCATCCGCTCGCGCATCGCGGCGACGCATTGCCCCAGATCGAGCGCCACGCCCTCGCGAGACTGCGGCGTGGACCAATCGCGCCACTCCGCATTTGCTGCCTGCCCGGCGGGATGCGGCTGGTGGGGCGGGGTCACGGCGGCAATTGCTGCGCCGAATTCGGCCATGCTCGCCGCGATCGCCATATCGGTGCGATAGACATGGTCAAGCTCGCCCGCATCGGGATGGATATGGACCAGCGTCTGGCCCGGATGATCGGGCGTGATCAGCGTATAGCCGTCGGTCGTCGCTTCGCCCAGCCGGGCACCCACCGCAAGGATCAGATCCGCTTGCTTCACGCGCTCGACCAGTTTCGGATTGGGACCATAGCCGAGATTGCCGGCCCAGACCGGCGATGTGTTCGAAATCGCGTCCTGCCGCCGAAACGCGCCCGCGACCGGCAGGCCCCAGCTGCGCGCGAACGCATCGAACGCCTCGCCGCTCGCCGCATCCCAGCCTGCGCCGCCGACAATCGCGATCGGTCGCTCCGCCGTGCGCAGCAGGTCGAGCATGGGGGTCAGCGCATCGGGCGACAGGCTGCGCTCGACCGGCGAGAGGCGGGGACGGTCGGTCGCCTCGACCGTGTCGGTCAGCATGTCTTCGGGCAGCGCGATCACGACGGGGCCGGGCCGTCCGCTGGTCGCCACCCGCCAGGCGCGCGCAATATATTCGGGGATTCGCGCGGCATCCTCGATGCGCGTCGCCCATTTGGCGAGCGGTGCGAACATCGCCGGGAAATCGACCTCCTGAAAGCCTTCGCGGTCGCGCATCGACCGGTCGACATCGCCGATGAACAAGATCATCGGGATCGAATCCTGCATTGCGACATGCACGCCGATACTCGCATTGGTCGCGCCGGGGCCGCGCGTCACGAAACAGATTCCCGGCTTGCCGGTCAGCGCCCCGTCGGCGCACGCCATGAACGCTGCACCCCCCTCCTGACGACAAGTGACAAGATCGATAGCGGGAATATCGTGCAGCGCGTCGAGCACCGCGAGAAAGCTCTCGCCCGGCACATGGAAAATCCTGTCGCAGCCCTGCGCCAGAAGATTGTCGGTAAGGATGCGTCCGCCGCTGCGTTTCATGGTCATAGCGAAAGGTCTACCCGCTCATGAGCGACCGCGCAAAGGGCGATGCTTGCCATTCTGATCCATCCCGGCGAAGCTTTTCGCCATGACGCGCGATACGGTGATTTTCGATTTCGGCGGGGTACTTACCAGCTCTCCGTTCGAAGCGTTCAACCGCATGGAGGCGGAACGCGGATTGCCGCACGATTTTGTCCGTCGGGTGAACAGCGCGAACCCCGACGACAATGCATGGGCGCGGTTCGAACGATCCGAGATCGACGCTGCGGCCTTTGACCTGGCGTTTCGCGCCGAAGCGCTCGCTATGGGGCACGATCTTGCCGGGCGCGAGGTGCTCGCGCGGCTGGTGGGCGATATCCGGCCGGAAATGGTGGCGGCGCTCGACCAGCTGACACAACTCGGCTTCCGCATCGCATGCATCACCAACAATGTCCGGTCTGGCAAGGGCGCGCAAATGTCGCGCAGCGCCGATCATGCGGACGAGATCGCCGCGATCCTTTCCCGGTTCGAAACGGTGGTGGAAAGCAGCCGCGAGGGGGTGCGAAAGCCCGATCCGGCTATCTATCGCATCGCCTGCGACCGGCTGGGCGTGCCGCCCGACCGCTGCGTCTATCTCGACGATCTCGGGGTGAACTGCAAACCGGCCGCCGCGCTTGGCATGGCAGCGATCAAGGTCGTCTCGGCGGTGCAGGCGCTGGCCGATCTGGAAGCGGCGCTCGGCCTGTCTCAGGGCATGCTCACCTCCAGGTTGAAACCCGGTTCAGCTCCTTGACCCTATATGGCGTCGGCGCGTAATCGCTGCCCTGAACCAAATCAGATTTGCGGAGATTCGATGCCATGAAGAAGCTCTATTCGGATGCGGCGGCGGCGCTCGACGGCCTTCTTTTCGACGGCATGACGATCTGCGCGGGCGGGTTCGGGCTGTGCGGCATCCCCGAGCGGCTGATCGACGCGATTCAGGCAGCCGGAACCAAGGACCTGACGATCGCCAGCAACAATGCAGGCATCGACAATGAAGGGCTGGGCAAGCTGCTTCGTTCGAAACAGGTCAAGAAGATGATCTCCTCTTATGTGGGGGAGAATAAGGAATTCGAACGGCAATTCCTGTCGGGCGAGCTTGAGGTCGAATTTTGCCCGCAAGGGACGCTGGCCGAGCGCTGCCGCGCGGGCGGCGCGGGCATTCCCGGTTTCTATACCAAAACCGGCGTCGGAACGCAGATCGCCGAGGGTAAGGAAGTCAAACAGTTCGACGGCGAGGATTATATTCTCGAACGCGGCATCGTCGCCGATATCGCGATCGTGAAGGGCTGGAAGGCCGATGAAGCGGGCAATCTGCTGTTCCGCAAAACGGCGCGCAACTTCAACCTGCCGATGGCCACGGCGGGCAAGGTCTGCATCGCGGAAGTCGAGGAAGTGGTGCCGACCGGCAGCCTCGATCCCGATCAGATTCACCTGCCGAGCATCTATGTGAACCGCATGATCATCGGCGCGCCCTATGACAAGAAGATCGAGTTCCGCACCGTGCGTGAGCGCGAAGCGGCGTGAAACCTGCGTTGACGGTTTGCACCGGCGCGCTGTTGCTTGCCGGATGCACGATGGCGGGGCAGGCACCGGTGTCCAGTGCCGCCGCGCCGCACGCGGCGACGGTGCCCGCCGGGATGCAGTTCCTTTATGGTTCGGGCGAGGCGTCGGCGCTGTCGCAGCAGGCGTATGCCGGTCTCACCGATTATGTGCTCGACACCGCCGCCCGCCATGCGAGCGGACAGCCGGTTCGTTCGGCAGTACTCGCGCCCGATGCGACGCTCGCTGCACCGAAATGGCGTGAATGCGCGCCGGGACAGCCCGCGGCGATCGTGCTCGATGTCGACGAAACGACGGTGCTCAATCTCGGCTTCGAATCGGATGCTGCTGCCGGCAACGCGTATAGCAGCGAGCGCTGGGACGACTGGGAGCGCACCGGCGGTGACGAGGTCGCGCCCGTCCCCGGCGTCGCCGAGGCGCTGAAAAGCGCCCGCGCGCACGGCGTGACGGTGATTTTCAACACCAACCGATCGGCCGGGAATGCGCGTGCGACCGAGGCGATGCTCGACCGGGCGGGGCTGGGACCTGCGGTGCCGGGCGAAACGCTGTTTACGAAAGCGGAGGGCGAACACGGCAAGGATGGTCGCCGCAGGGCGATCGCGGCGCGCTATTGCGTGATCGCGATGGCAGGCGATCAGCTCGGCGATTTCACCGATTTGTTCGATTCGCCCGCGCTTTCGGTGCCTGCGCGCCGCGCGGCGGTATCGTCGGCTGCTTTCGCGCCGCTTTGGGGGCATGGCTGGTTCGTGCTGCCCAATCCGGTCTACGGAGCGGCGCTGAAGGGCGGGATGGACGATGTGTTCCCGGCGGAAAAACGCTGGTCGCCGCCCTTGGACAGGGGCACCGCGCCATGAGCGAGACGGAACATCCCGGTGCAATCTCACTGGAAGACGGCGACGCGCTTGGCCCCGAAGCTGCCGAGCTGATCCGTGCCTGGATCAATGACGAAGGCCTGGCAAGCGTATGGATCGCGGCATATCGCCTCAAAGATCCGAATATATTCGGGCATTTCCTGGCTGACGTCGCGCGGCACGGCGCACGGGCCTACGCCTCGACCTACGACATGGACGAAGGCGAAGCGTTGCAGGCGATCGTTGATGGCATTTCTCAACAGCTTCGCGACCAATTTTCCACGATTACCACCATACAGGATGGGAGCCTCAACTGATGCCCTGGACCAGAGACGAAATGGCGGCGCGCGCCGCGAAGGAGCTGGAGGACGGCTTTTACGTCAATCTCGGCATCGGTATCCCGACGCTGGTGGCGAACCATATTCCCGATGGCGTCGATGTGACGCTGCAATCCGAAAACGGAATGCTGGGCATCGGCCCGTTCCCGTTTGAGGGTGAGGAAGACCCCGACCTGATCAATGCGGGCAAGCAGACGGTCAGCGAACTCGATCGCACCGTCTATTTCGACAGCGCAACCAGCTTCGCGATGATCCGCGGCGGACATATCGACCTTGCCGTGCTCGGCGCGATGGAAGTCGCCGAAAATGGTGACATCGCCAACTGGATGATCCCCGGCAAGATGATCAAGGGCATGGGCGGCGCGATGGATCTGGTCGCGGGCGTCAAGAAGATCATCGTCGTGATGGAGCACACCTCCAAACATGGCGATCCGAAATTCATCCCCGAATGCACGCTGCCGCTGACCGGTAAGAACGTCGTCGACATGATCATCACCGATCTGTGCGTGTTCCAGCGGCCCGACCATGACAGCGATTTCAAGCTGATCGAACTCGCCGACGGCGTTACGGCCGAGGAAGTAGCTGAAAAAACTACCGCGAAATATGAGGTCGCGCTGTAATGACGATTGCGGGGAACGCCATCCGGCTGGTCTGGTCGGCGGCGTTCCTTGGCGGGGCGTTCAACCATGCGCGTCAGATTCTGGCGGGCGGGTGGATGCCCTACAGCTTCGCCCCGGCTGCGCTGAACCTGTTCTGGACCTTGTTGCTGCCGATCGACCTGCTGGTCGTCGCGCTTTTGTGGTGGAAGGTGCGGGCGGGCGCGGTGCTGGGGCTTGTTGTGATGGTCGCGGATGTGGCGATCAATAGCGGCTTTGTTCAGGCCGCGGCGTCCGCGGATTTTCCCACTGCGCTGTTCTTGCAGACATTGTTTCTGGGCTTTGTGCTGGGTTCGATCGCGATCCTGCTGGGCGGACAAGCGAAATTCGTGGGTTGAGCAGGCGGACATCCTTTCTGGCGATCAGCATCGCGGCGCTGCTCGCCGCCTGCTCGCCGCCCAAGCTGCTCAGCACGCTCGACAGCGTCAGCGGCGGCGGCGCGGGCACGAAAGAGGCCGTGTCGGGCGCCCCGTTCGGCTCGCATGGGCAGAAGCTGGATGTGTGGGTGCCGAAGAATGGCGGGACCCGACCCAAGCCGGTGGTCGTGTTCTTCTATGGCGGCGGCTGGGTAAAGGGCACGCGGCAGGGCTATGCCTTTGCGGGCCGCGCCTTTGCGTCGAAAGGCTTTGTCACCGTCGTCCCCGATTATCGCAAAGTGCCCGATGTCCGCTTCCCCGCTTTTGTCGAGGATGGCGCGCAGGCGATGAAATGGGTCGAGGACCATATCGTCGAATATGGCGGCGACCCGAATCGCGTCGCGATCGTTGGCCATTCGGCGGGCGCCTATAGCGTCGCGATGCTCGCGCTCGACCGGGAGTTCCTCGCAAAAGCGGGCGTCGCCCCCGGTTTCGTCAAGGCGGGCGTCGGGCTTTCGGGGCCGTATGATTTCCTGCCCCTGACCGACAAGCGCGCGGTCGATGCGCTGGGCAACTGGCCCGACCCGAAGGCGACGCAGCCGATCAGCTATGCGCGCGACGATGCGCCGCCGATGCTGCTGATAACCTCGACCAAGGACGAAGTGGTCAAGCCGCGCAACGCGGTGGCGCTTGCCAAACGCTTGCGCGAACTGGGCGCGCCGGTCGCGTTTCGCGAATATACGGGCCTCACTCACGAAAATGTCGCGATGGCGCTGTCCAAGCCGTTTCGCGGCAAAGCGCCGGTTCTGGCCGATACGGTAGCGTTTATCGACAAGGCGCTGGCGGAGAAGCGCAACGAAGCGCAGCCAGCCGCGTCACGCCCGCAGGGTTGATCGCATCGCCGCTTGGCGGTAGGGGCACCCCCGCGCGCCCTTTGTATGTTGCAGCGCAGCAATCCGAACCCTGATCGATAGCGTGCCGGTGTGGCGCGCGCTCGTTCGCCAGACGAGGAACGCCCGGCCATGGCCGATGTACGCATGTCATTCGCATCCAATGTCCGCCGCGACTGGCTGGAAAATCCGGGGCGAGAGTTTCTGTCCGGCCTGATGGTGGCGCTTGCGCTGATCCCCGAAGCGATCGGCTTTTCGATCGTCGCCGGGGTCGATCCCAGTGTCGGCCTGTACGCCAGCTTCTCGATCGCGTGCATCATTGCGATCTTTGGCGGGCGTCCCGGCATGATCTCTGCCGCGACCGCTGCGGTGGCGGTGCTGGTCGGGCCGCTGGTGCGCGAACATGGCGTCGAATATCTGTTCGCCGCGACGATCCTGATGGGCGGGTTTCAGGTGATCGCCGGGCTGCTCCGGCTCAATCTGCTGATGCGTTTCGTATCGCGTTCGGTGATTACCGGCTTCGTCAATGCGCTCGCCATTTTGATCTTCATGGCGCAGTTGCCTCAACTGATCGGCGTGCCGTGGATGACCTATGTGCTCGTCGCAGTGACGCTGGCGGTGATTTACGGCTTTCCACGCATTACCACGGCGGTGCCCGCGCCTCTGGTCGCGGTGGTGCTGGTCGCCGCTTATACGATGCTGACCGGAACGCAGGTGAACACGGTAGGCGATATGGGCGATCTGCCCTCGACGCTTCCGGTCTTCCACCTTCCCGCCGTCCCCTTCACCTGGGACACGCTGAGGATCATTGCGCCCTATGCGCTGGGCATGGCGGCGGTCGGCTTGCTGGAAACCATGCTCACCGCTGCGATCGTCGATGACATGACCGAAACCCGGTCGGACAAGCGCCGCGAATGTATGGGGCAGGGCGTCGCCAATTTCGTAACAGGCTTTCTCAGCGCGATGGGCGGCTGCGCGATGATCGGTCAGTCGGTCATCAATATCAGCTCGGGCGGACGCCGCAGGCTTTCGACCTTCGTTGCGGGCGCCATGCTGCTGGTGCTGATGGTCGCGCTCGGCCCGCTGGTCGCGCGCGTGCCGATGCCCGCGCTGGTCGGCGTGATGATCTTCGTATCGATCAGTACCTTTCGCTGGCAGAGCTTTTCGGAGCTTCGCCATTTCCCGCTGCCCTCCAGCGCGGTCATGCTGGCGACAGTGGTCACGGTCGTATGGACGCATAATCTGTCGATCGGCGTGTTGGTCGGCGTGCTGCTGTCGGGCATCTTCTTTGCGGGCAAGGTCCGCCGCCTGGTCAATATGACCACGACGCTGTCCCCCGACGGGCGCACGCGCACCTATACGATTGCGGGCCAGATTTTCTTCGCCTCGGTCGATCGCATCGTCGAGGAAGTGGTGTTCCGCGAAGAGAAGGTGAAGCGCGTGGTGGTCGACCTGAGCGACGCGCATTTCTGGGACATTTCGGCGACCGGCGCGCTCGACAAGATGGTGCTTCGCCTGCGCGGCGAGGGCAAGGAGGTCGAGGTAATCGGCCGGAACAAGGCGACGGCGACGCTGATCGACAAATATGGCGGGCATGACAAGCCGTTCGAATCGCTGGGCGTGATGGGGCACTGACAACCTCAGCGCCCCGTCCCGCGATCAGGCGGCTTCGGACCCGATCGAATCGAGTTCGCTGATCGCTTCGTCATCAAGGCGGATGTCCGCCACGGCAAGGTTTTCGCGCAAATGGGTGCGTGACGAGGTGCCGGGGATCAGCAGGATATTGGATGAGCGCTGAAGCAGCCATGCCAGCGCCACCTGCATCGGCGTTGCGCCGACGCGCTTTGCTACCGCATCGAGCCGGTCTGATTGCAGCGGGCTGAACCCGCCGAGCGGGAAGAAGGGGACATAGGCGATCCCCTCCGCAGCCAGCGCGTCGATCAGCGCGTCGTCACCGCGATGGGCGAGATTATACATATTCTGCACGCATATGATCGGCACGATCTTGCGCGCTTCTGCGATTGCATGGGCGGTCGCGTTGCTGATGCCGATATGGCGGATCAGGCCGCGTTCGCGAAGCCGTGCGACGGCGCTTAGCATCGGTTCGACCGGCCCGTCGCTGGCGCTGGCATGATCGTCGCCCATCAGGCGGAGATTGACGACATCCATCGAATCGCGTCCGAGATTGCGAAGATTATCCTCAACCGCGCGCTCCAGCTCGTCCGGGGCCATGGCAGGTAGCCAGTTGCCCGCATCATCGCGGCGCGCGCCGATCTTGGTGACGATGGTCAGGCTGTCGGGATAGGGATGCAGCGCCTTGCGGATGATCTGGTTGGTGATGTGCGGGCCGTAAAAGTCGCTGGTGTCGATATGGTCGACGCCCGCTTCGACCGCCTCGCGCAGAACGGCGATCGCTTCCGCTTCGTCTTTTGGAGGGCCGAATACGCCCGGTCCGGCAAGCTGCATGGCGCCATAGCCGATGCGCTTCACTTCGCGGTCGCCCAGACGGTAGGTTCCGGCAGCAGATAGATTGGTCATGGGATGGCTCCTGTCATTCGGGACAGCGTCTATTTGCGCCTTCCAAAGCCGTCCGATAAGGCGGATGAAGTTGTACGGCCCGTACGGATAATCGAACAATGCGCAGGCTCTCCGATCTTACTGCCTTTGCCGAGGTCGCGCGCGCGGGCGGTTTTCGCGACGCGGCGATCCGCTCGGCTTATTCGGCATCGACTCTGAGCGATGCGGTGCGCCGGCTGGAGGAGCAGCTGGGCGTTCGGCTGCTCAACCGAACGACGCGCAGTGTGACGCTGACCGAAGCGGGCGAACGCCTGCTCGAACGCCTTGAACCCGCGCTGGCGGAGGTCGGTGCCTCGCTCGACGCAGTGAATGCGTTTCGCGACCGCCCGGCCGGTCGGTTGCGGCTGAACGTTCCCGGCGGGGTGGCCCGACTGGTGCTGCCGCATATCCTTCCCGCCTTCAGCGCTGTCTATCCCGATATCCGTATCGAGGTGACGGTGGATGAAAGCTTTGTCGACGTACTCGCCGCCGGATGCGATGCGGGTATCCGATATGATGAGCGGCTGGAGCAGGATATGATCGCATTGCCGATCGGCCCCGCGCGGCAGCGCTTCGCGCTGGGCGCTGCTCCCGCTTATCTCGCCGCGAAAGGCGTGCCAAAGCACCCGAACGACCTGCTGGATCATGCTTGCCTTGAAGGGCGCTTCACCAGCGGGCGCAAGCTGATCTGGGAACTGGAGCGCGATGGTGAGGTCATCCGGCTTGAGCCGAAGGGACCATTGCTAGCGCAAATCGGCGGCGGTACGGAGTTGCTGGTTCAGGCAGCGATCGGAGGGATGGGCGTGGTTGCGCTGTTTGAGGACTGGTTGCAGCCGCATTTCGAAAGCGGCGCGCTGTCCCCCGTACTAACCGACTGGTGGCCGGAATTTTCCGGACCCTTCCTTTATTATCCCGGTCGCCGGAATGTGCCGCCGCCGCTGCGCGCCTTTGTCGATTTTATCAAATCCGATTCGCGCGCTCGCTGGCCCGGACCGCGCAGATAGCGCGCATGAAAATTAGCGTAATGCTTGCGTTGGCGCATCATTCGGCTAGATAGCGCGCATGGCGAGCCGACCTTTAACCCTGTACGAAAAAATCTGGGCCGACCATGTGGTCGAGCGCCGGGACGATGGAACCTGTCTGATCTATATCGACCGGCACCTTGTCCATGAGGTGACGAGTCCGCAAGCATTCGAAGCGCTTCGCAATGCGGGGCGCAGGGTGCGGCGGCCCGATCTCACGCTCGCAGTGCCCGACCATAATCTACCCACTACCGCGCGGGTCGATGCAGACGGCGCGCGGCTGCCGATCGCCGATCCGCAAAGCGCGGGACAGCTCGAAGCGCTGGAGCGCAACACGGCGGAATTCGGCATCGATTATTTCGGTGCGACCGCGCCGCAGCAGGGCATCGTCCATGTGGTCGGGCCGGAACAGGGCTTCACGCTACCGGGCATGACGCTGGTGTGCGGCGACAGCCATACGGCGGCGCACGGCGCGCTGGGCGCGCTCGCCTTCGGCATCGGCACGAGCGAGGTTGAGCATGTGCTCGCGACGCAGACGCTGCTGCTGTCGCCTTCCAGAACGATGGAAGTGCGCGTCGAGGGCAGCCTCGGCTTCGGCGTGAGCGCGAAAGATGTCATCCTGGCGATCATCGGCCGGATCGGCGCGAGCGGCGGTGCAGGCCATGTCATCGAATATACCGGCAGTGTCATTCGCGGCCTGTCGGTCGAGGGGCGGTTGACCGTTTCGAACATGTCGATCGAGGGTGGCGCGCGCGCCGGGCTGATCGCGCCCGACCAGACGACGTTCGACTATATTCGCGGTCGTCCGATGGCGCCGAAGGGCGATGCATGGGCATGGGCGGTCGATTACTGGAAGACGCTGCCGAGCGATCCCGGCGCTGTGTATGACCGCGTGGTGAAGCTCGATGCCACCGACATCGCGCCGTGCGTGACATGGGGCAACAGCCCCGACGATGTCGTGCCGATCACCGGCGCGGTGCCCGATCCCGACAGCTTCACCGATCCGGCAAAGCGCGATGCGGCCTTGCGTGCGCTCGATTATATGGGCCTTACCCCCGGCACCGCGATGCAGGATATCGCGGTCGAGAATATCTTCATCGGAAGCTGCACGAACAGCCGGATCGAGGATCTGCGCGCCGCCGCTGCTGTGCTGAAGGGCCGCCGGATCGCCGACAATATCCGTCAGGCACTGATCGTGCCGGGGTCGGGGCTGGTCAAACGGCAGGCAGAGGCAGAGGGGCTTCACGAAATATTTACCCGATCGGGCTTTGAGTGGCGCGAACCGGGCTGTTCGATGTGCCTTGCCATGAATCCCGACAAAGTTCCGGCGGGGGAACGTTGTGCTTCCACTTCGAACCGGAATTTCGTAGGGCGGCAGGGACCGGGCGCACGGACGCACCTGTTGTCGCCGGCCATGGCGGCAGCGGCGGCCGTGACGGGGCGGTTGAGTGATGTGCGTGACCTGATGGGGGAATGAAACGATGAAACGTGCGCTTACGGCGCTTGTGTGCGGCACCGTGCTGAGCGGGATGGCTGCTGCCTATGCCGCATCGCTGCACAAAACGGGGACGCAGGCCATCATCCCTTCGGCCATGGCGGCGTCGTCCGAAATCGCTCAACGTTAAGGCTGCCGGTCTTTCTGCCCGGCGCATGTGTCACCGGGAGGAATTGATGGAAGCTGTTACCCATGTCGAAGGTCGCGCCTATCCGTGGGGCGCGGAGAATATCGACACCGATATCATCATCCCGGCGCACTGGCTGAAAACCATCACGCGCGAAGGGCTCGGCAAGGGCGCGTTCGAAAGCGTCCGGGCGAAACCCGGCAACGTTTTCGACGATCCGCGCTATGCGGGAGCGCCGATCCTGATCGCAGGCGATAATTTCGGCTGCGGGTCGAGCCGCGAGCATGCCGCTTGGGCGCTGGGCGATATGGGCGTGAAAGCGGTGATCGCCCCGGGCTTTTCCGACATCTTCTCCGGCAATGCGTTCAAGAACGGCATCGTTACCGTCGTCCTGCCGCAGGAGGCGGTCGACCGGCTGATCGAAGTCGCGAAAACTGACGAGATTACGATCGATCTGGAGACGATGACAGTCACGACGCCGTTTCAGGATCGCTTCACCTTCACCCTCGACCCGTTTCGCCGCGAATGCCTGATGCAGGGGCTGGACGAGATCGGCATTACACTGGCAAAAGATACCGCAATTTCGAATTACGAAAATGCGGTCGGACAGTCTCGACCGTGGATCAAGCGGGAGAGCGGTAATGAAGGCATTGCTATCTAAGGCACCGGGCGGACCCGAAACTCTGGAACTGTCGGATCTGCCCGATCCGACGCCGGGCAGGGGCGAATTGCTGATCGATATAAAGGCATGCTCGATCAACTATCCCGATGTGCTGATCATCGAGGATAAATATCAGTTTCGTCCCGAACGCCCTTTCGCGCCGGGCTGCGAGATTTCGGGCGTGGTCGCCGGGGTCGGCGAAGGTGTCACCGACTGGTCGGTCGGCGACCGGATGCTCGCCACGATCGGCCATGGCGGCCTGTCGGAAAAGCTGACGCTCGATGCGCGGCGCGCCTATCGCCTGCCCGACGGGCGCAGTCATGCCGAGGGGGCGGCGCTGCTCCTTACCTATGCGACGACGATCCATGCGCTGCTCGACCGGGGGCATCTGAAGGCGGGCGACAATCTGCTGGTGCTGGGCGCTGCGGGCGGGGTCGGCCTTGCTGCGATCGAGCTTGGCAAAGCCTATGGCGCGCGTGTCGTCGCTGCGGTTTCGTCCGAAGACAAGGCGCGGGCAGCGCGCGAGGCGGGCGCTGACGAAACGCTGATCTATGACCGCGCACCCTTCGACAAGGGCCAGTCAAAGGCGCTTGCGGAGCAGTTCAAGGCAGCGCTGGGACCCGATGGCGCGCAGGTCATCTACGATCCGGTGGGCGGCGATTATGCCGAGCCTGCGCTTCGCTCGATCGGTTGGGAAGGGCGCTATCTGGTCGTCGGATTTCCGGCGGGTATCCCGAAACTGCCGCTGAACCTCACGCTGCTCAAAAGCTGCGATGTGTGCGGTGTGTTCTGGGGCGCGTTCGCGACGCGCGATCCCAAAGCGAATGCATCCCATGTCGAAACGCTGTTCCGCCTGTGGGAGGAGGGCAAGATCGCACCGCGCGTGACCGACACCTTCGCGCTGGCCGAGGGCGGGAAGGCGATCGCGAAAATGGCGGCGCGTCAGGCGATCGGGAAACTGGTCGTCGAAATCGGCGACTGAAGATCGGGCCGGCCGGATCGGGCGCGCGGCTGAACGGGGCAGCGATGGGGGCCATCCGATCTGTCGGTCTGCTTTACAGAAGCGCCGCGCGGTTACCTTCGATTAACGATCGTCTCGCGCGGGAATCTTGCATCTTGCGGTTCTGGCATGGCCGGTGCATAGTTCGGTTTCGTTGAAAGCGTAGATTCGCTTCAAATGGCGGGCGATGGTGGCCTTTTCGGCTTCCCATTGCCCGCCGACCCGATTTCCCCACGGAAAAGCGACAGCAAAAAGGCGCCACGCCGCCGGACGTCGCGCCTCTTGCAGGAAAAAGAGGCGGACAGTGTCCGCCTCGCTGCCGGTCTGCGTTCAGGCGCTTGCCGTCACGCCCTTTTCCTTCATCATTTCGGCCAGTTCGCCGCTTTCGTACATTTCCATCATAATGTCCGAACCGCCGACAAATTCACCCTTCACGTAAAGCTGCGGGATGGTCGGCCAGTCGGAATAGCTTTTGATGCCCTGACGAATTTCCTGATCCTGAAGCACATCGACGCTGTCGAATTCGACGTTCAGATGCTGAAGGATCGCGATTGCGCGGCTGGAAAATCCGCATTGCGGAAAAAGCGGGCTGCCCTTCATGAACAGCACGACATCGCTTTTCTTTACGATATCGCTGATGCGCGTTTCGATAGTCTGGCTCATGAAATCACTCCTGTACGGGCACTGCGGTGGTCAGCTGCAGCGCATGTAGTTCGCCGCCCATCCGGCCGCCCAGGGCGGCATAGACGGCCTGATGCTGCTTCACGCGGGGAAGCCCCCGAAAGCTTTCGGCCTCAACCCGGGCGGCATAATGGTCACCATCGCCGGCAAGGTCGGTAATTTCGACCTTCGCATCCGGAATGCTTTCGCGGATCAGCGTTTCGATCTGTTCGGCTGGCATGGGCATGACTTATTCCGGTCCGATCAGCTGGCGGCGTGCTTCGATGGTGTGCTCGTCCAGCGCCTTGCGGATCGCGGAATCGTCGATATCGATACCCGCCGCGGTCAGGTCGCCCAGCAGCTTGCGAACGACGTCCTCATCGCCCGCCTCTTCGAAATCCGCCTGCACGACCGCCTTGGCATAGGCATCGGTCTCGGCAGGTGTGAGGTTCATTTTCGCGGCAGCCCATTCGCCGACCAGCCGGTTGCGGCGTGCGGTGATGCGGAACGCCATCTCTTCGTCGCGGGCGAACTTCGCCTCAAATGCGCGTTCACGATCATCGAAAGTCGTCATGGACGTTCCCATTCCCCAAATTTGTTGCCCGTCGCAGATAAGGCGGCAAGCGCCGCCGCGCAACGGGCGGACCCTGTTTGTCGGCCCGATCGTCGGAAAGCGGGGCATCCGCGCAGTGCCTGCCCCAAAAAAAGGCCCGGCAGCGTGAACTGCCGGGCCGGAAAGCCAGTGCTTGATTATCTCAGAATGAAGCCCAGTCGTCGTTGGAATCCACCGGAACCGCAATGGGCAGCGCGCTTACCGGGGACTGATATTCCTGTCGCGCCGTCGCGGCCTTTGGCACGGCAGGGGCGGTCCGGGTATTGCTCGGGCCCGCTGCCTTAGGCCGGGCGGACGGGGGCGAAACGCGCCGCGCCGCGGCCGCCTTGCTTCCGGTCCGGAAAGCGCCTGCCCGTTCGGCAAGGCCAGCGACCTCGTTCGACAGGTTCCGCGCGGCAGCCGATGTCTGCTCGACCATGGCCGCATTCTGCTGGGTCGAATGGTCCATCGCACCGATCGCGCTGCTGATTTCGGTGATCGCGATCGACTGCGCCTGATTGTCGCTGGCGATGTTGCCGACCAGCGAATGCACCTCGCCCACATCGTTCAGAATATCGGCGAGCGCGCCATCGACCTTCTGCACCATGTCCACGGCGGAGACGATCTCGTCCTGCGTGGTGGTGAGCTGTTCGCGCGCCCGCTTCGATTCCTCTTCCGAGCGCATGGCCAGCGCCGAGACCAGATCGGCGACCACGGCGAACCCGCGACCTGCTTCGCCCGCCCGGCCCGCTTCGACGGCTGCGTTCATGGCGAGGACGCGCGTCTGGAACGCGATCTTGTCCAACCCCTCGATCACGCTGTCGATGCCCTTGGCGCTTTCCGACACGCGGCTCATCGCCTGCGTTGCGCGATCGGCGACGTTGCGACCTTCCGCGACAGTGGAGATGGCGCCGTCCGCACGATCCACGGTGCGCTTCGCTGCCTGTGCGGTTGCACTCAGCCGGTCGTTCATCTGAGTCACTGCAGCCGAAGTCTGTTCCAGACTGGCGGCGTTCCCCTCGGTCCTGCGTGCAAGATCCTCCGACGCCGATGCGATTTCGCGCGAGCCGGTATCGATCGTAGCCGTGGTGGCCATCAGATTGAGGATCAACTCGCGCAGATTGGCGATCGCTTCGTTGAAATTGGCGCGAACCTCGCGATAAGCAGGCGGAAAGTCGGGCACGATATCGACCGTCAGATCGCCTTTCGACAGGCCGCTCAGCGAATGGCTGAGCGCGTCGACCACTTCACGCTGTTCGGCGTCCGCTTTCGCTTTCGCGGCGGCATCTTCCTTCTGGCGGCGGGCATTGTCGCGGAACACCAGGAAAGCGCGGGCCATCTCGCCGATTTCGTCGCGACGATCGGTGTTGGCGACGTCAATCGAAGTATCACCATCAGCAAGGCTGCGCATGCGCTTCGTCATATCGTCAATCGGTGCCGAAACCTGAAACCGGACCAGCGCCATGACCGCGCCGCCGATGCCGAGAAGGCCGATTGCGGAGAAAACGATCATCTGCCAGATCGTCGAGTCTGCGTTGTCTTCCAGCCGCTGGGCATTGGCTTCGACGCGCTTTTGTACCGCATCGGAGATCGTGTCGGTCGTCTCGACCGTCTTCTTGAACGGATCGAGCGAATCATGCTGCAGCACATCGGCGGCATCGTCCAGCCGCCCGGCGTACCAGAGCGGCGGAATCTTGGTATTTTCGCGCTGATAGTCAGCGATCGACGACTTCAGCGTGTCGAAATTTGCCTGCTGGCTTTCGGGAAGCAGGCCCTGTAATTCCTCGATCGAACGATCCATCGATTTGCGCGCTTCGGCGATGCTTGCCATCATCGCTTCGAAATCGTCGCGATCATGCTCGATGACGCTCGACAGCCAGATTTGCTGAATACGGTTTTGGTCGGCGCGAATATCGCCGGTCAGCGCAACCGCGCGAGTTTCGCGCTGCGCGATCGTCTGCGTGGCGTCCGCAGTCCGATGGAGAGAGACAATGCCCAGCGCCGCGATGGCCAAGGTGAGAATGGCTGAAAGTCCCACGCCGATCATCAGCTTCACGGAGATTTTCAGATTGGAAAAGAAGCTCGACATCCGGCTTTTCGCCTCCTGAGTATAGTAGTTCGAGAAAGGCCCCTCCGGGGCTTTATAGGATGCGCATCATTCGTTCTGACGCGGCGGCACCTTTTCCTGTCCGGACATGCGTCTGAATTTTCGTACAATATGGCCGTGCGGCGCGGCGCGCTGTTCCTCGCGGCCCGGACATGATTTAGACGCAATAGCGGCCTATCGCCGCTGCCTTCGCGACGATAGTTTCGGCGCATCGTCCTACCCGTGAATGCGGAGTCGCTTTGTTTCAGTCAGTGCGCGAATGGTGGGAGCGGGGCTATGCGCCGCTGCGGGAACGGTTCGGACAGCGTTTTGCAGGGCTGGTGCTTGCGCTGCTCGTCGAACTGTTGATCGCGCTGGTGCTACTGACGCTCGGCGGGCCGACGCTCTTCAAAAAGGACGATGGGCAGGCGTCGCTCAGCGTCTTCTCCGTCCCCGATAGCAGCGAGGATAGCGAGCAGGCGGACGAGGCGGCATCCGCCCCGGCTGCACCCGCACAACCCGTGCAGAAAACCGAAACTGCTGAGGCGCAACCGACTGATGCCGTGCCGCCGCCTCCCGACCGGCCCAAGCCGCCGCCGCTACCGGTGAAGAACAGCACGCAGCCATGGATCGAGCTGTCGAAGAACGACATGGCGGCCAGCGATATCGAGGCCAAGCCGTCGGCATCGCCGCCAAAAGCCGTAGCGACGAAAAAAGTCTATGGCCCGGTAGCGCCGCCGGGCACCGGCGTCGGATCGGACGATACGCCGCAGGTCGGCACCGCCCCCAATGGCGAGCCGCTATATGCCGCGCGCTGGTATCGCGAGCCCTATCCCGATGAACTGCGCGGCTTTTTATCGAGCGCGCGGGGGCCGGGCTGGGGACTGATCGCGTGTAAGACTGCGCCCGATTACCGGGTCGAGGATTGCCAGATCATCGACGAATATCCGCAAGGATCGGGGATCGCCCGCGCGGCACAGGCGGCGGCGTTTCAGTTCAAGGTGCGACCGCCGCGTGTCGGAGGCAAATCGCAGATCGGCGCCTGGGTGCGGATCCGGATCGATTACGGCATCAAACTTTCCAACTGAGCGCAATCTTCGCGACAATGCGTATACGATCTGCTTTTGTGGCGATAGGCTGATCGAATCTGCACTTAGACGGACGATCCTATGCGCGCAGCTTTCCTGATTTCCGCCACGTTGTTTTCGCTCTGCCCGCCCGGCGCTATGTCGGTGGCGGCGGCAAGCCCGACCGAACAGCAAAAAGCGGCATCGGGGACGTTATCCGTACAAGCAATTTTCGGGCCGCAGGCGGTCACCAGCCAATCGGTGCGCGACAGCCGCTGGGGCGAGGATGGCGAGAGTTATCTCGCGATCGAGGATGCGCCGGGGGGCGGGCAGGACATCGTCCGCTATCGTATCGCCGATGGCCAGCGCGCGGTCGTGGTTTCCGCCACTGCGCTGATCCCGAAGGGCGCGGACAAGCCGCTGGGAATCGACGGCTATACATGGTCGCCCGACCATCGCCTGCTGCTGATCCGGACCAATGGCCAGCGTTTCCGTCGCACCCATGCGCTCGCCGACTATTGGCTGTACGATCCGGCCGCAGGGTCGCTGCGGCGGATCGGCGGCGATGTGGCGCCGTCCAGCACGCTCTATGCCAGCTTCTCGCCCGACAGCCGGCAGATTGCCTATGTCTATCGCAACAATCTCTATGCCGAACCGGTCGCGGGCGGTGCGCCGGTTCAGCTCACGAAGGACGGCGACGAGTATATCGTCAACGGGCTGGCCGACTGGGTGTATGAGGAGGAATTCTCGCTCCATCGCGCATTCGAATGGAGCCCGGATTCGCGGCGCATCGCGTTCTGGCGCTTCGATACGCGCGGCGTCGGCACCTTCTACATGATTAAAAACACCGGCGGGCAATATTCCGAGATCATCCCGCTGCAATATCCCAAGGCCGGAACGACCAATTCGGCGGTCACGGTCGGCACGGTCGATATTGCCGACGGCGCTACCCGCTGGTTCCGGCTGGAGGGCGATCCGCGGCAGAATTATGTGCCGCAAATGAGCTGGGCGGGCGGCTCCGACGCGGTGTTCATCCAGCAATCGAACCGGTTGCAGAACACCTATAAGGTGCTGCTCGGCGATCCGGCGACCGGTGCGGTCCGTCCGGTCATGGTCGAGCGCGATGCCGCCTGGGTGGAGGCCAACGCAGCGCCCGAATGGCTGAACGGCGGCAAGCGGTTCACCTGGCTGTCGGAGCGCGACGGCTGGCGGCATCTTTACACCATCGATCGCGCGAGCGGGCGCGCCATCTTGCGCACTCCCGGCAAGTTCGATGTCATCGACCTGCTCAAGGTGGACGAGAAAGCGGGCTATGCCTGGTTCATCGCCTCGCCCGACAATCCGACGCAGCGCTATCTGTATCGCACCACCCTGACGGGCACGCCGCGCGTTGAGCGGCTGACCCCTGCGCACCAGCCCGGCACGCACAGCTATGACATCGCACCGGGCGAACATTGGGCGCTGCACACCGTGTCGCGCTTCGACGCGCCGCCAGTGACCGATATGCTCGACCTCACCCGTCAGAAGCCGCTGCGGACGCTGGTCGACAATGCGCCACTGGCCGCGCTGGTCGCCGATACCGGCCTTCCCGCAACCGAATTCTTCCGCGTCGATATCGGCGACGGCACGAAGCTTGACGGATGGCTCATCAAGCCGCCCCACTTCGATCCCGCCAAACGCTATCCGATCCTCTTCTATGTCTATGGCGAACCCTGGGGGCAGACGGTCGCCGATCGCTGGACGGGATCGCAGGGGCTGTGGCACCGCATGCTGGCCCAATCGGGCTATCTGGTCGCCAGTATCGACCCGCGCGGCACCGCGACCCCGCGCGGGCGTGACTGGCGCAAGAGCATCTATCGTCAGGTCGGTATTCTCGCCTCGGCCGATTATGCCGCAGCGGTGCGAAAGATGCTCGCGACGCGGCCCTATATCGACCCCGACCGGATCGGCATCTGGGGATGGAGCGGCGGCGGGGCGATGACGCAGAATGCGCTGTTCCGCTATCCCGATCTCTACAAGACCGGCATCGCGGTCGCCGGGCCGACCGATATGCGGCTGTACGATACCGTCTATCAGGAACGCTATATGGGCCTGCCCGAGGAGAATAAGGAGGGGTATAAGAACGGTTCGCCGATCACCTTTGCCGATCGGTTGCAGGGCAATCTGCTGCTGATCCACGGCACGGCGGACGACAATGTCCATTATCAGAATCAGGATCAGCTCGTCGACCGGCTGATCCGCGCGAACAAACAGTTCACGATGATGGCCTATCCCGACCGCACCCATGGCATTTCCGAAGGCGAAAATACGACCATCCATCTCTACACGCTGATGACGCGCTATCTGGAAACCAACCTGCCCCCCGGCGGGCGGTAATCCCCTTCGCGCATCGGTCGTTCACCGGCTATTGACTACAGGCGTAAACATGTGCGATTACGTATGTAGTCGATAAGGAGCGAGACGTGACCGAGCGGATCAGCGAAGCCGAACATGCGGTGATGGAGGTTTTGTGGGACGAAAGCCCGCTGACCGCCGCCGAAGTGGTAGAACGCATCCCGGCGGACCGCGACTGGAGCGCGAATACGGTCAAGACGCTGCTGGGGCGGCTGCTTTCCAAAAATGTGATTGCGCATGAGGCGGAGGGGCGGCGCTACCTCTATCGCCCGCTCGTTGCGCGCAGCGAATATGTCACCGGCGAATCGCGCCGCCTGATGGACCGGCTGTTCGGCGGCAGGCTGACCCCGCTGGTCGCGCATATGGCCGAACGCGACGAACTTTCCGCCGATGATATCGCCGAGATCGAAGCCCTGTTGAAGGAGCTGAAACCATGATCGCCTGGGCCGTCGAAACGCTGATCGCATCGACGCTGTTGATGCTGCTGGTGCTGGTGGTGCGAAAGCCGCTGCGCGAAGCATTGGGGCCGCGTCTTGCCTACTGGCTCTGGGCGCTGCCGCTGTTGCGGATGGTGCTGCCGCCGCTTCCCGGCAACCGGCAGTGGAGCGCGCTGTTCGCGCCGTTTCTATCGGAAGCGAGCGGCCATGAAGTGGTGATGGGCGTCATGGCGACCGATACGCTGCCGCCTGATATCGCAGCGCACGCGCCGCTGACATTGACGGTGCCCGGCGACATATCCGCGTCGGTGCTCGGCCCTGCCGATACGCCGGGCGGCGCGCCGCTCCTCACGCTGATCGTGGCGCTATGGGCGCTGGGCGCGATCGGCTTCCTCGTCTGGCACGTGCTGCGCCACCGCCATTTCTGCCGCGCGATGGTGGCGCAGAGCCGCCATGAGCGGATTCTGGCGCAAGGACGCGTGCGGATGATCGAGACCAATGCCGCGACCGGGCCGCTCGCTTTCGGGCTGTGGCGCAAATATGTCGCTTTTCCCGGTGATTTTTCCGAACGCTATGATGCGCAGGAGCGCGACCTCGCGCTGGCGCATGAGCTTGGCCATCATCTGCGCGGAGACCTGTACGCCAACTGGGCGGCGCTGATCGTACTCGCCTGCCACTGGTTCAATCCGATCGCCTGGCGCGCATTCCGGGCATTCCGGGCCGATCAGGAAATGGCGTGCGATGCGCTGGTGCTCGCCGGTCGGGCAGGATCGCTGCGCCATGCCTATGGCCGGGCGATCGTCAAATCGGCGCATGGCGGGGCGGTCTCCGCCGCCTGCCATCTGCACACGATCAACGATGTGAAAGGGAGGCTGAAGATGCTTGCACGGACAAAGGGCGTATCGCGTCGCCGGATGGCGATGGGCGGGGCCGGCATGGCGGTGCTCGCCATGGCCGGGCTGGGGCTGACCGCGTCGGGAAGCAGCGCGGCTGAGAACCTGCGCACCAGTGTCAGCAGCATGACGACCACCGAGAGCCATCCGGGCGAGGAACCGATCGCGCCGATCGCGCCGGTCGCCCCCCCAGCGCCCGTAGCTCCGGTTTCGGCCGTCCAGGCGGAGGCAGCCCCGCAAAGCGCCGAACCGCCCGCAGCTCCACAAGCGCCCGCCGTCCCCGACAATGATCTGGAAGGCGCGATGGCCGATATGCGCGCATCGATGGAGGAAACGAAGGAGGGCCTGAAGGATATTCCCCGGACCGAGGAGCGCGACTGCGGCGCAGGCACGCAGGCGGTGGAAACAACCCGGGAAAATGGCAGGGTCGTCCGCATTCTGGTTTGTCGCGACCGTATCGCGCGCATCGCCAGCGAAGCCGGTGCGGCGAAGGTACAGGCGATGCAGCACAAAAAGGTAGCGCTGGCGGCCGCGATGCAGGGACTGGTCGCAGCGCGCGCGTCGCTTGCCGAAAATGACGCGCTGTCCGCCAAAACACGGGCAGAGGCGGTGGCCGGAATCGATTCAGGGATAGCCGATCTGCGGCGTCAGCAGGCATCCGAAGACTGAGGGGGCGCAATTCCTCTTATACCAGCCTGCATCGATCCCAGGGTATGGCACCATCGTCATTGCGAGCCCCGTAGGGGCGCGGCAATCCACAACGACAGCGCGTGTCGCTGGATCGCTTCGTCGCTTCGCTCCTCGCGATGACGATCGGGTTGCGAAGCACGCTTGTCACAACATGGTGCGCACAGGGGCGAAGGCCGGGTATGCCCCTTGCGCCCGGTTGTCGCAGCGGCCATCTGATCCTGTATGAAAGACGCGCCCACCGGCCGGATTGAGCGGATCGACGCGCTGGTTACGCGGGTCCTCGCCCCCAATCCCTCGCCTTATACCTATAACGGCACCCAGACCTATCTGGTGGGGACCGACGATCTGGCGGTGATCGATCCCGGCCCGGACGATCCGCGGCATCTGGAAGCGTTGCTCGCGGCGATTGCGGAGCGTCCCGTGCGCGCCATCCTCTGCACCCATACCCACCGCGATCACAGCCCGCTGGCGCGCGAGCTTGCGCGGGCGACCGGCGCCCCGGTCATCGGCTGCGCCGCGCTGATCCTCGACGATAGCGGTCCGCGCGCCGATGCGGCCTTTGATCGCGATTATGCCCCCGACCGGGTGCTCGCCGATGGTGAGACGGTGTGCGGGAGCGGCTGGACGCTGGAGGCGGTGGCGACGCCGGGCCATACGTCGAACCATCTGTGTTTCGCGCTGCGCGAATCGAATATCCTGTTCACCGGCGATCATGTCATGGGCTGGTCCACCACAGTGGTTTCGCCCCCCGACGGCAATATGGCCGATTATATGGCCAGTCTGGAAAAACTGATGGCGCGCGACGACGCTTTGTATCTGCCCGCGCATGGCGACCCGATCGAGCGGCCGCAGCGCTTCGTGCGCGGCCTTGCCGGACATCGCAAGCAGCGCGAGGGGCAGATCGTCCGGCTGCTCGGCGAAACGCCACACAGCGTCCCGGCGCTGGTCGAGCGCATGTATGTCGGGCTCGATCCTCGGCTGGTCGGCGCGGCGGAGCGCTCGGTGCTCGCGCATCTGATCGATTTGCGCGACCGGGACCGGGTTCGGGCGGAGGGGGATGCATGGGTACTGACAGCGTGAACGAGGCGAAGGCCGAACGGCGCGGCGGCGCTATGCTTCGCGGCTGCCTGATCGTGCTGGGCGTGCTGGCGCTGATGGCCATGGCGGCGGGGGGTGCCTTCTGGGCCTTCACCCAATATCTCGACCGCAAGATCGACCCCGATCCGGTGACGATCGCCAGCGGCAGCCTTGCCGGGATGCGCGAAGAGGCGAAGCTGTCGACCTTTGCCGCACGCTATGTCGCGGTGGTGACTTCGACGCAGAGCCGGCTTGGCCTTTCCGCCAAAAAGACGCTGATCATGCCGGGCATGGTCCGGTATCAGATCGACCTTGCCAAAATCACTGACCGCGATGTCGCCTGGGATGCGCAGACCAAGACGCTGGAGGTGCATCTGCCGCCGATCGAGCTGGTCGGGCCGCAGGTCGATCTGAATGCGATGAAGGAATATGACGATGGCGGGCTGTTGCTGCGCTTCACCGATGCGGGTGAGCGGCTCGATGCCGCCAATCGCAAGGCGGGGCAGCAGGAATTGCTCAATCAGGCGCGTCAGGCGGTTCCGATGCGGCTTGCCCGCGATTCGGCGCGGCGCGCGGTCGAGCGCAGCTTCGCGATGCCGCTGCGCGCTGCCGGGATCGATGCGACCGTGCATGCGACCTTTGCCGACGAACGCACCGACAAGGATCGCGAGCGCTGGGACGTCAGCCGCCCGATCGCCGATGTGCTTGCCGATCGTAAGGACGCAACCGAGCAATAGCCTTGATCGCCGGCTCGTGCCGCGCCATGTGGCGGGGCATAAGGAGACGAATTTCCATGGACGCACGCAACGGAATGGGCGGGAGCCTGAACGGCCTCGATCTGCTGGCCGAGATCGACCGGCTGCGCAAGGAGCGCAACGCCGTCATTCTGGCGCATTATTATCAGCGGCCGGAGATTCAGGACCTTGCCGATTTTGTCGGCGACAGCCTCGATCTGTCGCGCAAGGCGGCGGACACCGACGCCGATGTCATCGCCTTTTGCGGGGTGCGCTTCATGGCGGAGACGGCGAAAATCCTCTCGCCGCAAAAGACCGTGATCCTGCCCGATATGGATGCCGGATGCAGTCTGGAGGATAGCTGCCCGCCCGAACAGTTCGCGGCGTTCCGCGCCGAACATCCCGATCATATCGCGCTGACCTATATCAACTGCTCGGCCGAGGTGAAGGCGCTCAGCGACATCATCGTGACCTCTTCGTCGGCCGAGAAAATCCTCAGCCAGATTCCGCCTGAGCAAAAGATCATCTTCGGCCCCGACCGCCATCTGGGCGGCTATCTCGCCCGCAAGACCGGGCGCCACATGCTGCTCTGGCCCGGCGTGTGCATCGTGCATGAGGCGTTCAGCGAAACCGAGCTTCTGAAGCTGAAGGCGAAACATCCCGGCGCGCCCGTCGCCGCGCATCCCGAATGCCCGGCCTATATCGTCGATCATGCCGATTATGTCGGTTCGACCAGCGGCATCCTGAAATATTCCGAAGACATGGACGGCGACACGCTGATCGTCGCGACCGAACCACATATCATCCATCAGATGACCAAGGCGAAGCCCGACAAGAATTTCATCGGTGCGCCGGGCGCGGACGGTAACTGCAACTGCAATATCTGCCCCTATATGGCGCTCAACACGATCGAGAAGCTGTATATCGCGCTTCGCGATCTGGAGCCGCGGATCGAGATGGAGGAAGGGCTTCGCCTGAAAGCGAAGACCAGCCTCGACCGGATGCTGGCAATGGCAAGCGGGACGGTGGGCATGGGCGATCTCGGCCCGCTGAAAGTCACCGGCGACTGATCGGTCCGCTCCGAAGCGTGGCGTCGGCGCGAAACCGTTTCGCCCGCGCTACGTTCTAGGCGAATGAAAGCCTGGTTTCGTCAGCTCGTCGTCCGGTTGAATGCGAGCTACTGGTTCCTGCCGGCGGTGCTCACCATCGGTGCGATCCTGTTGTCGTTTCTGACCTATTATATCGATGTCCGGCTGGGTCCCGACTGGCTGGACGCTGCCGGCTGGTTGCATGCGTCCAAGCCCGACGGCGCGCGCTCGCTGCTTTCCACCATTGCGGGGTCCATGATCTCGGTTGCGGGCACGGTGTTCGCGATCACCATCGCTGCGGTGGTCTATGCCTCGGGCAGCTATGGCCCGCGCCTGCTGACCAATTTCATGACCGATCGCGGCAATCAGCTTTCGCTGGGCGTGTTCATTGCCAATTTCACCTATTGCCTGATGGTGCTGCGCACCGTGCGCCAGCCCGATGAGGGCGGCTTTCTGATCGATAGCGGGCAGCCGGGATTCGTTCCCGAACTGTCGCTGCTCGTCGCGCTCGCGCTGACGATGCTATCGGTCGGGGTGCTGGTCTATTTCCTCCATCACGTTCCCGACAGTATCCGGATCAACAATGTCGTCGCCGCGATCGGCCGCCGCGCGCTGAGCGAAATCGATTCGCGCTTTCCCGATTCCGACGACGGTACGATGCGGATCGCGCCGTCCAGCGGCGAGGTGACGCCGGTGCGCGCAAAGCGAACCGGCTATGTCGAGGTGATCGATTTCGATACGCTGGGCAGTGTTTGCGAGGATCAGGGGATCAGCGTAAGGCTGACGGTGCGACCGGGCGATTTCGTTCATCCCGATGTGGCGATTTGCAAGGTCGAGGGGACGTTTGGCGAAGGCGTCGACGACCGGCTGCGCCGCGCCTTTGCGATCGGCGACAGTCGGACCTCGGCACAGGATATCGAATATCTGCTCGATGAACTGGTTGAGATCGGGCTGCGCGCGCTTTCGCCGGGGATCAACGATCCGTTCACTGCGATCACCTGCCTGCACTGGCTGTCGGCGGCGACGGCGTTGCTCGCGAAGCGCGACCTTGCCTGCGATTCGGACGGGCGGCCTTATGGCGAGCAGGGCGTCTATGCGCTTGCCGATGATTTCGATCATTTCGTGTCGCGCGGTTTCGGATCGATCCGCGCATCAGCGGCGGAAAGCCCGCTTGCCGCGCGGATTTTCGTTGAATCGATCCATAATGCGAGTGCGGGCCATCCCGCCGGGGGGCGCATCGAATCGCTGCGGCGCGAGGCACGGCTGCTGCTCGAACAGGCCGAAGGCGCGCTGCACGGCCCCGCGCTGGAGGATGTCCGCCGTGCGGTAGCGAAATTCACCGACGCCTGATATCGGGTATAGGGGGCGGACCCATCGCATGATCGTCATTGCGAGCCCCGCAGGGGCGCGGCAATCCAGATGCGGCGTGTGCGTCGCTCTGGATTGCTTCGTCGCTGCGCTTCTCGCGATGAGGATTGGCTTAGCGAGGCGGGCTGGGATGCCCCTTGCGTTTCGGCGCTGACCTGCGAAGGGGAGCATATGTTCGAACTCGACGGATTTGATCGCGACGCCTTTATACAGGCTGTGCTGGCCGAAGATTTGGGGAGCGCGGGCGATATTACCTCGGCTGCGGTGATTCCTGAAGACGCGGTGTTCACTGGCGTCATGGACACGCGCGATGCGATCTGCGTCGCTGGGTTGCCGCTTGCCGAAGCGTTTTTTCGCGCGCTCGATCCCGATGTGGAGATCGAAACGCTGGTCGCAGAGGGCGAACAGGTCGCGGCGGGCACCGAGCTGATGCGGCTGAAAGGCAAAGGGCGTGCGATGCTGACCGCCGAACGCTCCGCGCTCAACACCGTCCAGCATCTCTCGGGTATTGCGACGATGACGCGCGCCTATGTCGACCGGATCGCTGAGACGGGCGCGACCCTGCTCGACACGCGAAAGACGCTGCCCGGGCTTCGCGTGCTTGAGAAATATGCGACCCGCATGGGCGGCGCGACCAATCATCGCATGGGGCTGTGGGATGCCGCGATGATCAAGGACAATCATGTCGCGGTTGCCGGATCGGTGGAGGCGGCGGTGGCCCGCGCGGTCGCGGCCGGGATCGAGCGGATCATTGTCGAGGTCGACCGGATCGATCAGATCGAACCGGCGCTGGGTGCCGGCGCGACGCATCTGCTGCTCGACAATATGGACCCGGCTATGCTCGCCCGCGCCGTGGCGCTGGTCGCGGGGCGAGTGCCGACCGAGGCGTCGGGCGGGGTGCGGCTGGAAACCATTCGCGCGATCGCCGAAAGCGGCGTCACCTATATCAGCGTCGGTCGCCTGACCCAGTCCGCCCCCGCCGCCGATATCGGGCTGGATTTCTTCGCCGCCTGACGTCTATCCGGCTGCTTTCCCGCGGTGGAAAAATCGCATACAACGGCGCCCGGTTTTTGAAGGGGGAGTGGCGTTTCATGCGTCCGATATCGATCAAGCGGTTCGAAATCTTTTATCTGTTGTCCTTTGTGGTGGGACTGCTCAACATGGTCGTCGCCTGGGATGCGACGATGCAGCAAATGGCGGCTGCCGGTCCGGGGATGGAGGATTACGGTCCCGCGATCATGGTGGGCAGCGTCGCGATCGGCGCGCTCATCACGCTGCTGTTGTGGTTCTTCACCGCGCGCAAGGCGAGCAATATCGCCCGCTGGATCATCGTCATATTCTTCGCGATCAGCCTGTTCAGCAATGTCATGTCGCTCGCACGCGGCAGTTTCCCCGACGGCCTGGGCGCAGTGATCGCGATCGTTTCGCTGCTGCTCGAAGCAGCGGCGGTGGTCATGCTGTTCCAGCCTGACGCGCGTGCATGGTTCGCCAACGACGAAGCGGTCGGCGCGGATACGTTCGAATGAACCGGATCGCCGGGGCGCTGGCCGCGCTGGTGTGCGCGGCGCCGGGTGTCGCTGCGGCCCAATCCTATCAGTGCAATATCCCGGAACGGATCGCGCCGCCGCATGCCGAGGGGCCGACCCAGGGGCAGCCGCGCCGCGTGCTGCCCATCGGCGGCTATACGCTGGCGATCAGCTGGTCGCCGCAGCAATGCGCGCACCGCAGCGATATTTCGTCGAGCTTCCAGTGCGACCCGGAAAACCGCTTCGGCTTTACGCTGCACGGGCTCTGGCCCGACGGAAAGCGCGAAAATCAGTGGCCGCAATATTGCAAGGCCGCGCCGGTGCTGCCGCAAACGGTCATCCGCCGCCATATCTGCACAACGCCTTCGGCTCAGCTGCTTCAGCATGAATATGCCAAACACGGGACGTGCACCGGCATGACGCCGACGACCTATTTCGCCACATCGGCGCGGCTGTTCGGGAATCTGCGCTATCCCGATATGGCGGCGCTCTCGCGCAAACGGGATCTGACCGCGGGTCAGCTTGCCCGTGCCATCGCGGCGGCGAATCCGGGTATCACGACGCGGATGATGCGGCTGACCGCCGATAAGCGGGGATGGTTGCAGGAGGTATGGCTGTGCCTCGATACCCGGCTTCGCTATCGCGCATGTCCCGCGTTCGAAAAGAGCCTGCCCGACGATCAGCCGATCCGGATACGTCGTCCGGCAGACCGGTAAGGGTGAGGGCGGGGCAAGCTGCTCCGCCCGGACCTATCCGTCGATCACGACCGAAGAGGGATGATGCTTGTCGAGGTGGCGTTTTATGATCTTCAGATTGCGGCTGTTCGACCGGAAGAAGAAATCGGGCACCGCGCCGACCCAGGGGATCATCCCCAGCGCCCAGTCGACGCCGACATTGCCCGCCATACGCGCCATCTGCGCTTTTGACATGCCGAGGTTGCGCGCTTCCCAGATCAGGTAGCTGCCCATCGCTGCTGCGATCGTCGTGCCGCCGAACGGGACCAGATCGAGTACGACATCCAGACCCATTGTCCGGTTGATGCCGGGAATGGTGATCGAGCGCTCCAGAATATATTCGAGCCATTCGACCCGCTTTCGGATCGCGGCGGGATCGTTGCGCGACGCGGCCATGGCGCGGAAGTTCTCGCTTGTCTGTCCGCTCATCCGGGTCGGTTTCGCCATGGCTATGATCCATTCTCCTTGCGCAGGTGGTTCAACGGGTGCCATGCGCGCGAGTTCCGCTGGAACCCGCCAAGCCGGGGGCGGACGAGCGACCAGCGCAGCGGCCGTGCGAGCGGGATATATGCGGCGTCCTGCGCCAGCGCTGCATCGGCCTGCGCCAGATATTGCGCGCGCACGCCGGTATTGGTCGCGGTAACCGCAGCGTCGAGCATCGCAATGATCGTTTCGTCGCACGCGCCGCATGCGGTGCGCAGATACCAGCTCGCCCCGTCGAACGGCGCCACCGCATCGACCAGCGTCAGATCGGCCTCAGCGCTGAGCGGGACGCGCAGCACCGGCAGCCCGATCCCGTTCAATGCGGGGCCGATTCCGGTCCATAGCAGATTCGCTCCCGGCCCGTCGGGCAGGGCAATGCGCAGCGGCGGCATCGCCTCGCGCTGCTGCGCTTTCCATCGCGCGACCTGTGCCTTCGCCGCCGCTATCCGATCGTCGCGACCCATCGTGCCCCAGGGCGCCTGCGCGGGCGGGGCGGCGGAATTGAGCTGTTCGGGCAGGATGGTCTCGCTGGGGTTCCAGTCGCCCGCCACGCGATCGAGTATCGCATCGCGGTCGAGCGCCATCGCCAGCGCCTGCCGATTGCCGGGATCGCTCAGAAAGCCCTTGCGGTTACGAATCTGCAATCCGAACAACCCCTCGGCAGGGTCGATCTGCAAATCGGAATCGGAAACGCCGCTCGCCCGGGCGGTGGGCCAGTCGACAAAGGTGCCGCCCAGCACCAGATCGGAGAGATGCTCGCGATAGCGGATCAGCGCCAGCGACGCACGTTCGCCGCGCAGTCGCAGGCGGATTTGCGGTGCCGCCTCGCCGTCATCATCGCCGTCGATATCCGCGTCACTGACAGGAGCCGAGGTCAGCCGCAGTGGCGCGGTAGCGTCTTCCAGCCGGAAGGGGCCGGTACCGACCAGCGTCCTCGGACGAAAAATCGCCATTTCCGGCTGGGCGAGCAGACGGAGAAGATCGGGACGGGGGTGCGAAAGACGAATCTCGATCACCTCGGGGGTCATCGCCACGATCTCTTCGACGCTGCGCAAGAAGGGCGCGAGCGGATTACGGGATCCGGGTGCGATGACCCGGTTCAGCGCGCGTGCGACCTGTCTTGCATCAACAGGGCTGCCATCGGGCCACACCGCATCGTCGATGCGGAAGATATAGCTGGTTCCGTCGTCGATCACGATCCAGCGTTCGGCAAGGCCGGGTTCGACCTGACCGTTTGCGTCGAATCGCACGAGACCCTGCGCCGTAGCGCCCATCACCACCGAATCGGGAAATATCATCGGTCCCCGGACAGGATCGGCCCGACCGGCCGCCTCGCCGATCGCGCTTAGCACGATCGTCGAATCATCCTGGCTTTGCTGGCACCCGCTGAGGATGAGGCACAGCGCGCCTGCGGCAGCAATGCGATGTAACAGCGGCCTCATCTGCATCCCCGATCCTGGCCGACCCGGCCCGATGCTGGTGCGGACGGCGGGACTCGAACCCGCACGGCTTTTCAGCCAGGGGATTTTAAGTCCCGTGCGTCTACCAATTTCGCCACGTCCGCGTTGCGGACCTGCCAAGACGAAGGTGAGGCCGAGGTCAAGCCATTCCGATGCAAACAGCGCTACATATTGAGGCGTTCGCGCATTTCCTTGCCCGGTTTGAAATAGGGAACCCGCTTCGCGGCGACGTCGACGGTCTCGCCGGTGCGGGGATTGCGGCCCGTACGCGCATCGCGTGCGCGGGTGGAGAAGGCACCAAAACCCCGAAGTTCGACACGGCCATTTTCTGCGAGGCGACGGCTTATTTCGTCGAAAAACAGCGCAACGATCTTTTCAATATCGCCGATAGCGAGCTCGGGATTATCGTGCGCGAGGATCTGCACCAATTCGGAGCGGATCATAACCGTCCCTTCTGAAAGAGTGAAAAAAGATAACGTTTACCGAAATCGGTCCTTAGACTGATAATTTAACCTCGATCAACGTTACCTTTACGTAAACTTCGCGCAAAAAAAATGGCGCGGCAGACGTAAGTGCCTGCCGCGCCACGATTTTTAATTTTTGATCTTTATCAAGATTCTTCGCCGCCGCGCTGCTTCAGCGCTTCGCCGAGGATGTCGCCGAGCGACGCACCCGAATCGGACGAACCATACTGAGCAACCGCCTGCTTCTCTTCAGCGATCTGCATCGCCTTGATGGAGAAGGTGGGCTTCTTCGAACGATCGAAGCCGGTGACCATCGCGTCGAACTTCTGGCCGACCTGGAAGCGCTCGGGGCGCTGCTCGTCACGGTCGCGGCCAAGATCGGTGCGCTTGATGAAGCCGGTCGCGCCGTCTTCGCCAGCCTGAACCTCAAGACCCGCGTCGCGGACTTCAAGGACGTTGACGGTGACGATCGCACCCTTGTTGAGGCGGTCGCCGGTGGTGGCAACGCCAACTGCCGGTGCGCCACGCTCAAGCTGCTTCATGCCGAGGCTGATGCGCTCCTTGTCGGGTTCGACAGCCAGAACGACTGCTTCGACCTGTTCGCCCTTGCGGTGCAGGGCCAGCGCGTCCTCGCCCGAAATGCCCCATGCGATGTCCGACATGTGCACCATGCCGTCGACATCGTGGTCGAGGCCGATGAACAGACCGAATTCGGTCGCATTCTTGACTTCGCCCGACACGGTCGAACCGATGGGGTGATCTTCGGCGAACTTCTCCCACGGATTGGCCTGAGCCTGCTTGAGGCCAAGGCTGATGCGGCGCTTGTCCTCATCGACCTCGAGCACGACAACTTCGACTTCCTGGCTGGTCGAAACGATCTTGCCGGGATGTACGTTCTTCTTGGTCCAGCTCATTTCCGAAACGTGGACAAGGCCTTCGATGCCCGGCTCCAGTTCGACGAACGCACCATATTCGGTGATGTTCGTGACGCGGCCGTTCAGCTTCATGCCGACCGGATATTTCGCGCTCGCGCCTTCCCACGGATCGCTTTCGAGCTGCTTCATGCCAAGGCTGATGCGCTGCGTTTCGCGATTGATGCGGATGATCTGAACGGTGACGGTGTCGCCGATGTTCAGCATCTCGCTGGGGTGCCCGACGCGCTTGTACGAAAGGTCGGTGACGTGCAGCAGGCCGTCAATGCCGCCCAGATCAACGAACGCACCATAATCGGTGATGTTCTTGACCACGCCTTCGATGACCTGACCTTCGGTGAGCGACTGGATGAGGCCCGAACGCTGTTCAGCGCGGGTTTCCTCAAGCACCGCACGGCGCGAAACGACGATATTGCCGCGCTTGCGATCCATTTTCAGGATCTGGAAGGGCTGCGGCATGTCCATCAGCGGGGTGACGTCGCGAACCGGACGGATATCGACCTGGCTGCCCGGCAGGAACGCCACGGCGCCGTTGAGGTCGACGGTGAAGCCGCCCTTCACGCGGCCGAAGATAACGCCTTCGACGCGGCTGTTCTGCGCATATTCGGCTTCCAGCTTGTCCCAGGCGGCTTCGCGGCGGGCGCGGTCGCGGCTGAGCATCGCTTCGCCGTTCGCATTTTCGACGCGGTCGACATAGACTTCGACTTCGTCACCGACCGACAGCTCTGCCTTCTGACCCGGCGCTGCGAATTCGCGCAGCGGCACGCGGCCTTCGGATTTCAGGCCGACATCGATGATCGCCATATCGGCTTCGATACCGGTGACGGTGCCGATGACAACGCGGCCTTCAAAGCTGTCCGCATCGCCAAGGGTCTGTTCGAGCATTTTCGCGAAATCATCGCGGGAAGGATTCGCCATAGTGGCCATAGGGTCACAAATTCCTGTTCAAATCATTTTTCCGGCCAGCCGGTTGGTTCCGGCGGTCTTTTGGCCGATCTGCCGCGGCGGTCGAATACCGGTCGCGACATCCTGCGCACCGGCGCTTGGAGGAGGCGGACTCGCGGGCGATGCGAAAAATCGCGTCAAATGCGAAAAGGGCGCGTGAGGAATTCCTCCGCGCCGACCTCCACAAGCATCGGCTTGCAGGACCCGCGCGCATTAGCGGAATAGCGGTTAAAAGGCAAGCGGCGGGCGCGCTTATCCCCTGCCTGTCGCGCTCGCCGCTGCGAGCCGGGTATCGACCAGACTGATCGCGCGCTGCACCGCCGCCTCGATCGACAGAAAGCTGGTGTCGAGCGCCAGGGCATCGTCGGCCTGACGCAGCGGTGCCTGCGTGCGCCGCGCATCGCGATCATCGCGCGCGCGAATATCCGCGAGCACGCGATCGAGGCTGACATTCTGCCCCGCCTTGCGCAATTCGGCATGGCGGCGCTGGGCGCGGATGGTGGGCGTCGCCTTCACGAACAGCTTCACATCGGCATCGGGCGCAATCACCGTGCCGATGTCGCGCCCGTCGAGTACCGCGCCCCCCGGTTGCTGCGCGAACCGGCGCTGCCGCTGGAGCAGCGCCGCGCGGACCAGCGGATGTGCCGAGACAACCGATGCCACCTTGCCGATATCGTCGGTGCGCAGCTGCGGATCGTCGAGCAGCGAATCGGGAAAGCCGCACGACGCGACCGCATCAGCTTCTTTCTCCGGATCGAGTTCCTCGCGGAGCACGGTTGCCGCCACCGCACGATAGAGCAGCCCGGTATCGAGATGCGGCAGGCCGTAATGCCGCGCCAGCGCGCGTGCGATCGTTCCTTTGCCCGACGCTGCGGGTCCGTCCACGGCGATGATCATTGCGTCACCCAATGTGCTTCGGCACCCAGCGCTATGGCGGTGTCGGTAAAATCGGGATAGCTGGTCGCGATCGGACGGGCATCGTCGACCACGATCGGCTTTCCGGCGTGAAGCGACGCGATGCCCATGCTCATCGCGATCCGATGGTCGAGCAGGCTTGCGATCCGCGCGCCGCCCGGCAGCGGGTCGCCCCCAGTGCCGGTAACGGCAAGCCCGTCCTCAAATTCCTCGATTTCCACGCCGCATGCGCCGAGCGCGGCGGCCATCGCGGCGATCCGGTCCGATTCCTTGACGCGCAGCTCGTGCGCGCCGCGCGCCACCGTGCGACCGCTCGCGAACGCCGCGGCGACGAACAGCGCGGGATATTCATCGATCATGCTGGGGGCGAGATCATGCGGCACCTCGATCGCCGACAAGGGTGCATGCCGCACGCGAAGGTCAGCGACCGGCTCGCCGCCCGCTTCGCGCGTATCCTGTTCGACGATATCGGCACCCATCGCCCGGAGCGCGGTCGCGATCCCGGAGCGAGTCGGGTTCAGTCCGACATTGCGGATCACAATGTCCGATCCGGGAACGATCGATGCCGCCACCATCCAGAAAGCGGCCGAGGAAGGATCACCCGGCACCACGATCTGCTGCGGGCGAAGCTCGGCCTCACCGCGAATCGAGATCACCCGGCCCTGATCGCTCGGCTCGACGCTGATATCAGTACCGAATCCGGTGAGCATCCGCTCGCTATGGTCGCGAGTGAGCACGGGTTCGATCACGCGGGTAATGCCCGGCGTGTTGAGCCCGGCGAGCAATATCGCCGATTTCACCTGCGCCGATGCGACCGGCAGCGTATAAGTGATGGGCACTGCCGGGCTGATCCCGCGCAGGGTGAGCGGCAGGCGCCCGCCGGGGCTCGCGGTGAAATCGGCTCCCATAGTTGATAGCGGCTCGATCACCCGCGCCATCGGGCGTCTGGAGAGCGACGCATCGCCGATAAAGGTCGCCGTGATGGCATGGCTGGCGATCAGCCCCATCAGCAGCCGGGTGGAGGTGCCCGAATTCCCCATGTCGAGTGCGGTTTCGGGTTGCAACAGGCCGCCGACGCCAACGCCGCTGACGCGCCATTCGCCCGGTCCGCTGCGCGTCACCGTGCATCCCATCGCGCGCATGGCAGCGGCGGTGGCGAGCACGTCCTCACCCTCCAGCAGGCCGGTAATATGGGTTTCGCCGACGGCGAGACCGCCGAACATCAGCGATCGATGGCTGATCGATTTGTCGCCGGGAACGGTCAGCGAACCGGTAAGCGGTCCGGGGGCGGAAAGGGTCAGCGGGCGGGGTTCGGATCTATTCATTGGCGCGCGGCTTTTGACAGCGCCCTTGCGCTATGGCAAGGCGCGCGCCACTTTCCCGGGTTCGAACCCGATTTCCTGTTAGCTTGAAAGGCGAAAGGCGGCACATGGTGAAGCCGGAATGGGGCACGAAACGTACGTGTCCGAAATGCGCAACGCGATTTTACGACCTGGAAAAGGACGATCCCGTAACCTGCATCGAATGCGGTTATGCGTGGGAGCCGGAACCGATTCTGAAGTCCAAACAGCCGCTCCCCTTCGATTCGGCCAAGACCGATAAGGAGAAGGAAAAGGACGAGGATAAGGATCTGGACGATGAGGATCTGAACATCGATGACGATGATGAGGATGCTGTCGACGACGACGATCTGGGCGGCGACGACGATCTGGGCGTCAACACGTCCGATGACAAAGACGAAAATTAATTCGTAAAATTTCGCGATCCACCGTCGATCGCGCTTGCAATCCCGGCGACGCCTTTGTAAAGGCGTCGCCTCCCAAGGGAATGGGGCCTTAGCTCAGCTGGGAGAGCGCTACAATGGCATTGTAGAGGTCAGCGGTTCGATCCCGCTAGGCTCCACCATCCCCTCTTCAGATTGAACGCGACATGGCGAGCGCCTCCCACCGGGCTGGTGAGTGGCTGAGGCCGTTCCTGGCTTGTTGCAATGGCTTTGGTCATGGCGGGCGATCCGCTCGTTTTTACCCGCCAGATAAAGCCACATGCACAGGGGCCCGCGCGGTAACGCCGCGTTTTCGCATGTCGATGGGTAGGCGCCCCCTGCGAGTTCCCTATCAGCGCCAGGCACGATCCGGATGATATGTGCGTGAACGGTTGGCTTGGCTGCAGCGCAGCGATTTTTCCGGCACGCTTTTTTCGCCACCGTTATCGTCCGGCAAATAATCGATCGCAGATCTGTAATCTGTTTAGGTCATGTCGTGCGCAAGCCGCGCGGCGCTTCGGTCGTGTGGAGCGTCCGGATCAATCGGCGTTCGGCTGAACCGTTTTCCGATACGGGCCGGCGCATATCCGCTGTTCAGTCTGGCCGAATATGGGACAAAGGGATAGTGGAACTTAATGCCGGATCGTTGAAGACACACACGAGCACAAGTATATCCTTGAAAATCCGCCCTCATAGCGAATTGTCCGGTTGAATATCGGGCTATCGCTTCATGGGCTTCGCCTAAGATACTGTTTATTTTGGAATTCTCCAGTACCGCAAGTGCGTGCAGAGCTTTATCGCCAAGGGGGGGGTGATGAATAAAATCATTGGTTTGCAATATCTTCGTGCGATAGCGGTCTTGGGGGTTGTCGCATTTCACGCTGCCGGTCGGGTAGGAATCGATCTTGTCATCGGCGAGGCGGGCGTGGATATTTTCTTTGTGCTCAGCGGCTTCCTGATGGTTGCTATCACGAACGAAAAAACGCTGCCCGCGAAGTTCATTCTGGACCGTTTCCGCCGTATTGCGCCTTCTTATTGGGCTGCGACTGTGGCGATGGTGCTCGGTGCTCTTATCGGCATGTTTCCGCGTGCGAAAATTGAAGCAGGGCATATTCTTGCTTCGTTTTTATTCATTCCGGCGGTGTCGCCGAGCCTCGGAAAGATTTATCCGATTCTGGTTCAGGGCTGGACGCTGAATTACGAGATATTCTTTTACCTTTTGTTCTCGCTCGTCCTGTTTATCCGGTTGGAGAGAATACGGGTATTTGTTCTTGCGGCGATGCTGACAAGTCTGGTGTTGGCGGGGCTGGTCAGCCAGAACCATGGGACGCTGGTGACATTCTATACGAACCCCATATTGCTGGAGTTTCTCGCCGGCGCGCTGCTGGGCTCGGTATGGAAGACCCGGGAAAGCTTTCCGGCGTGGATGGGATTTCCGTTCTGCTTTCTGGCGGGGTTTCTGTTCATTCTTGTCGAATTTTTGAACGTCGAGGCGACCAGGATTCTGATTTTCGGTGTTCCCTCGCTATTGCTGGTCGCGGGAACACTGGTAATCGAGAAAAAATACGGCGTGCGGCGTTATTTTATTCCGTTGCTCATCGGCGATGCAAGTTACTCCATTTACCTATGGCATACGTTCGCGTTGTCGATAGCTTTGAAAATAGGGCAAATGCTCAGGCTTGAGTCCGTCAGCATTGTAATTTTCGCAACAGCGGCAGGTGTCTTCGCTGGAATTCTTGCATATTGGTGGGTTGAGAAACCGCTTCACCGCTTTGTAAGCAAGCGAAGGTTTACGAAAGAGATTCCGAATTTCGAATCTCCTGAGAAGCAGGGGCAGATGTCTTAAATCTCTGCCCTCCCGCTTTCATGATCTCCGGGCCGCGGCATGATGACGGTGTCGCGTCCATTGGGACAGGCGGCGTTTGACCGGCGCTGCTCATCCGGGGGGCACCAAAGAAGGGGCCCGCATGAGGTGCATTGGTGGTGCCGTGATTCCGGCTATCGTTCGCGCGTTCTGAACCGGCGAGGGCGCGCGATCGTCCTCGCCGCCTCGCCCCCCCCCCGGACGCATTGCTGTAAGGTGGCGGATCTATTATTTCAGGGCGTTGCAGCCGTTCACCGGATCAGCAACACCAGCAATGCAATGATTGCGGCTGCGCTGAGCGACAGCATCATCAAAAATGCAAATGGGCACTTTCGAACGTCCGAATCGAGTCGTTCCATAATATCCACTCCTAACCCGACCGCTTGCCTGTCTCTGCCGGACAGGGCCGTTTCGCGGTCGGGTTACAAAAATACGCCTTTTTTGGGGGAATCGCAAGAAAGTGCCGGATCTCCGTGGTTGTACGGAGGTTCCTGAGCAGAGCGCCTGCGCGATTTGCTTTTCGCGCGAAAGCTTGGGAGTGACAGGCAACGCGAAGCAATCAACAAAGGTGGGAGCCGGATGCTCGAAATCGTCGAAGAACTGGAAAAGCGCCGCGCGGCTGCGCGCGCCGGTGGCGGGCAGAAGCGGATCGACCGGCAGCATGAAAAGGGTAAGCTGACCGCGCGTGAGCGGATCGAGGTGCTGCTCGATGCCGGAAGTTTCGAAGAATATGACATGTTCGTCGAACATAATTGCGTCGATTTCGGCATGGACGAGCAAAAGGTGCCCGGCGACGGCGTGGTGACCGGGTCGGGCACGATCAATGGCCGCCTCGTTTATGTCTTCAGTCAGGACTTTACCGTGTTTGGCGGCGCGCTTTCCGAACGCCATGCGCAAAAAATCTGCAAGGTGATGGACATGGCGATGAAGGTCGGGGCACCGGTCATCGGCCTCAACGATTCGGGCGGCGCGCGCATTCAGGAGGGCGTTGCTTCGCTGGCCGGCTATGCCGAGGTGTTTCAGCGCAATGTGCTGGCATCGGGTGTGGTGCCGCAGCTCAGCCTCATCATGGGGCCGTGCGCGGGCGGCGCGGTGTACAGCCCGGCGATGACCGACTTCATCTTCATGGTGAAGGATTCGAGCTACATGTTCGTCACCGGCCCCGATGTGGTGAAGACCGTGACGAATGAGGTCGTCACGCAGGAAGAGCTGGGCGGCGCGATCACGCACACGACCAAATCCTCGGTCGCCGATGTCGCATTCGAAAATGATATCGAAACGCTGCTCGCCGCGCGTGACTTCATCGACTTTCTGCCTGCGAGCAATCGCGAAGAGGTTCCCGAACGGCCATGCACCGATCCGTGGGACCGGATCGAGCACAGCCTCGACACGATCATCCCGCCCAATGCGAACCAGCCGTACGACATGCATGAGCTGATCCGCAAAACGGTGGATGAGGGCGATTTCTTTGAAATTCAGCCCGCCCATGCGCCGAATATTCTTTGCGGCTTTGCCCGGATCGAGGGGCGAACCGTTGGTATCGTCGCCAATCAGCCGATGGTGCTGGCCGGCGTTCTCGACATCAATTCATCGAAAAAGGCCGGGCGCTTCGTCCGGTTCTGCGACGCATTCAACATTCCGATCGTGACGTTCGTCGACGTTCCGGGCTTTCTGCCGGGTGTGGGACAGGAGCATAACGGCATCATCAAACATGGCGCGAAGCTGCTCTTCGCTTATGCCGAGGCGACGGTGCCCAAGATCACGATCATCACGAGGAAGGCCTATGGCGGCGCCTATGACGTGATGGCGTCGAAGCATCTGCGCGGCGACCTCAACTATGCCTGGCCGACCGCAGAGATTGCGGTGATGGGTGCCAAGGGCGCGGTCGAGATTATCTTTCGCGGGAAAACGCCTGAGGAGATCGCGGAAAAGACAGCGGAATATGAAGCGCGCTTCGCCAACCCGTTTGTCGCCGCGAGCAAGGGCTTTATCGACGAGGTGATCCAGCCACACTCGACGCGCCGCCGGATTGCGCTGGGATTGCGAAAGCTGCGGAACAAGCAGCTGGAGAATCCGTGGAAGAAGCACGACAATATTCCGCTGTAATGGGTGTTGAGGCATTCGTAATCCCGTGGCTCGCGCTGATGCTTTCGGTGGCGACCGTTGGAGCGCTCTCGTTGGGGCGTAGGCTTTGGCAGGTGCTAGGAAGAACTGCGGCGGGTAAGGAGCAGTCTTCAAGGAGGTATTTCTGGCTAAAACAGGCAATAAAAATTGTGATCGTCCTTTTGGCTCTTAGCCAAGCCATAGGAATTCTTGAGAGAGGTTTGTGATGAAACTGGGCCGTCTCAACCATATCGGCGTCGCGACGCCGGACCTTGATGCCGCGATCGCGCATTATCGCGATGTGATGGGCGCGAGCGACATTACCGAGCCGTTCGTGCTCGAAAGCCAGAAGGTGCGCGTCGCCTTTGTGAACACGCCGGGCGAAAACGGCACGGCGGGAACGCAGATCGAGTTGCTCGAACCGACCGATCCCGACAGTGCGGTGGGCAAATGGCTGGCGAAGAACCCGCTCGGGGGGCAGCATCATATTTGCTACGAAGTGCCCGATATTCACGAGGCGAAAGCGTGGTTCGAAGCGCAGGGCAAGCGCGTGCTGGGCGAACCCCGGATCGGCGCGCATGGCACGATGATTTTCTTCGTCCACCCACAGGATATGGGCGGTCAGCTCACCGAAATCATGGAAACGCCGAAGGAGGCGCATTGAACATGCAGTATCCGCGTATCGACGATCCCGCGCATCGCCGTACTCCCGCGAAAGCGGGAGCCCGGAGCGGCTTTCGTACTCCCGCGAAAGCGGGAGTCCAGAGCGGTGCGGTGCGGCGTTCGCGGCTCTGGATTCCCGCTTTCGCGGGAATACGGGTAGGTTTGACGGCGGGATTGATTGCAGTCCTGGCCGCGTGCAATCCGGGATCGGAAAGCAACAGCACTGCGCCCGCGCCTGATAATGCGGCGATGACTAACGACACCGCGCCTGCAACCGGCAATCTCGACGCAGCGGTGCAGGCGGCGTTTGGCGACAACGCGACCTATGACGGGAAGAACGAGCATTATGTGCTCGACCATCACAAGTTGGTTCAAGCCCCGTTCGGCCCCGTGCTGGTCAGCGAAGGCACGGCGCAGGATGCCGCACACGCCTCCGCCGGGCTGATCTCCGCCATCTATCTGAAGCCTGAGGGCAGCAGCTACAGCGTTGTGAAACGCTATCCCGAAGCCATCGAAACCGGCAGTTTCGGGGAAGTCGGAAGCTGGAAAATCCGCGACGATCTGCTCGACCTTCCGGTGATCGAAGCGATTGGCGGCGGCACCTGGCAGGGCTATAGCTGCCAATATACCGATCTGGTCGAACTGACTGCTGACGGCCCGAAGACCGTCGCCCGTTTCCAGAGCGCGTATAGCAACAAGGGCGCGGTTACCGATGACGGGACCGATATTTCGGGCAGGATCGCTGATGTCGCGCCGGGTAAATCCTTCACCGTGAACTTCACCGGCAGTCGCAGTTTCGATGCGACCTACAAACTGGTGAACGGCAAATATGTGCTTCAGGGGGGTGAGGATAAGCAGCTCGACGCCTGCTGATCCGCACGCGATTGGACGAAATCATGACTGATAAGAAAATAACCGTGGATGACTGGCAGGCAGCCGCTTCGAAGGAGACGAAGGGGGCTGATCTCACTTGGCGCACGCCGGAGGGGATCGACGTAAAGCCGCTTTATACGAAGGCGGATACCGAAGGGTGGGACGAAGGACTGCCCGGCTTCCCGCCCTATACGCGCGGACCCTATGCCAGCATGTATACCGGGCGTCCGTGGACGATCCGCCAATATGCGGGCTTTTCCACGGCAGAGGAATCGAACGCTTTCTATCGCCGCAATCTGGCTGCGGGGCAGAAGGGGCTGTCGGTCGCCTTCGACCTTGCCACGCATCGCGGCTATGACAGCGACCATCCGCGCGTCACCGGCGATGTGGGCAAGGCGGGCGTCGCCATCGACAGCGTCGAGGATATGAAAATCCTGTTCGACCAAATCCCGCTCGATAAAATGAGCGTGTCGATGACGATGAACGGCGCGGTGATCCCGTGCCTTGCCTTCTACATCATCGCGGCGGAAGAGCAGGGCGTTGCGCCCGAAAAACTGTCCGGAACCATTCAGAACGACATTCTGAAGGAGTTCATGGTCCGCAACACCTATATCTATCCGCCGCAGCCGAGCATGCGGATCATCTCCGACATCTTCGCTTATACGGCGGAAAAGATGCCGCGTTTCAATTCGATATCGATCTCCGGCTATCACATGCAGGAGGCAGGCGCGACGCAGGTGCAGGAGCTTGCCTTCACCATCGCCGACGGCATCGAATATGTGAAATATGGCGTCGCTTCGGGCCTCGATATCGACAAGTTCGCAGGGCGGCTGAGCTTCTTTTTTGCGATCGGCATGAACTTCTTCATGGAAGTGTCGAAGCTGCGCGCCGCGCGGACGCTGTGGTACAATGCCATGACGAAGCTGGGCGCCAAGTCCGACCGGTCTAAGATGCTGCGCACCCATTGCCAGACGAGCGGCGTGAGCCTGACCGAGCAGGACGTTTATAACAACGTCATCCGCACCACGATCGAGGCGATGGCGGCGATGCTGGGCGGCACTCAGTCGCTGCACACCAACGCGCTCGATGAAGCGATTGCGCTGCCCACCGATTTCTCTGCCCGCATTGCCCGCAACACCCAGATCATCCTTCAGGAAGAGACGGGGATGACCAATACGGTCGATCCGCTCGGCGGCAGCTATTATGTCGAGGCGCTGACGAAGGAGCTGGTCGACAAGGCGCAGGAGATTATCGACCGGGTCGAGGATGAGGGCGGCATGGCAAAGGCGGTCGCCGCCGGCTGGCCCAAGGCGATGATCGAGGAGGCGAGCGCCGCGCGTGCAGCCCGCGTCGATCGCGGCGAGGATACCATCGTCGGCGTCAACAAATTCCGGCCCGAGACGGAGGAGGAGATCGAAATCCTCGACGTCGATAATCACAAGGTGCGACAGAGCCAGATTGCGCGGCTCGAAAAGCTCCGGGCGAACCGTGACGAGGCGAAATGTCAGGCCGCGCTCGATGCGCTGCGGGACGGCGCGCGCGGCGACGGCAATCTGCTCGCGCTGGCGGTCGATGCTGCGCGCGAACGCGCATCGCTGGGCGAGATCAGCCTGGCGATGGAGGATGTGTTCGGCCGCTACGACACCATGCCGACGCCGGTGAAGGGCGTGTATGGCGGTGCCTATGGCAGCGACCGCAAATGGGAAGCGCTGAAAGAAGGCGTCTCCGCGACCGAGCGGCGGCTGGGGCGCAAACCGCGTATGCTCGTCGCCAAAATGGGACAGGACGGGCATGATCGCGGCGCGAATCTCGTGTCTTCAGCGTTCGGCGATCTCGGTTTCGACGTGACTGCGGGGCCGCTGTTCCAGACGCCGGAGGAAGCGGTAGAACTGGCGCTCGAGCGCGATGTCGATGTGATCGGCGCGTCGAGCCTTGCCGCCGGGCACAAGACGCTGATCCCGCAGCTTATCGATTTGCTCAAAGAAAAGAACCGCAGCGATATCAAGGTGATTGCGGGCGGGGTGATCCCGTCCAAAGATTATCAGTTCCTGCGCGATGCGGGTGTGCAGGCCATTTTCGGTCCCGGCACCAATCTGGTGAAAGCGGCCGAGGAAGTGCTACGCCTGCTCGGGCACAATATGCCCCCACGCGAAGAGGCCGCCGAATGATAAGCGAGGATGGAGAAGGGCCGCTCGCCCCGCATGGCAATGCAACCGATGCGCTTCTCTATGATTATTTCAAATATCTGACCTCGCTTTGCGTGCTTTCGCTGGGCGGCGTGCTGGCGCTGTCCGAAAAAGTGCCCGCCGCCGGACGCGGCAAGGAATTGCTGATCGGCGCAGTGATCGTCATCGGCTGTTCTGCATTGCTTTCGTTTAGCGGGACCGGCGAACTGGTGCGCGAACGCGCGCCAGATGCGCCGCGCCGCTCGCTCAATTTTTACCGTGTGACCGCGCCATTTTTGCTCTGCTTCGGCGTGGGCATGTTCGTTTACCTATTTATCCGGACCCTATTTGCATGACCCGTACCGACTGGACCCGCGAAGAGATCGCCGAACTGTTCGACCTTCCGTTCACCGAATTGCTGTTCCGCGCTGCCACGGTGCACCGCGAACATCATTCGGCGGACGAGGTGCAGCTTTGCACGTTACTGTCGATCAAAACCGGCGGCTGCCCCGAAGATTGCGGTTATTGTTCGCAATCCGCCCATGCCGATAGCGGTGTGAAGGCGACCAAGCTGATGGACGTGCGGCAAGTGCTGCAATCGGCAGCGCAGGCAAAGGATGCGGGGTCGAAGCGCTTCTGCATGGGCGCGGCATGGCGCAACCCCAAGGAGCGCGACATGCCCGCGATCGTCGAGATCGTGGAAGGCGTGCGCGCAATGGGCATGGAAACCTGCATGACGCTGGGCATGCTGACGCCGGCACAGGCGGCGCAGCTGAAGGAAGCGGGCCTCGATTATTACAACCACAATATCGACACCGCGCCCGAAAATTACGCCAACGTCATCTCGACGCGCAGCTTTGAGGAGCGGCTGGAAACGCTCGACAATGTGCGGCAGGCGGGGATCAATGTCTGTTCGGGCGGGATCGTCGGGATGGGCGAGACGCGTAGTGACCGCGTCGGCTTCGTCCATGCGCTTGCGACGCTTGAACGCCATCCCGAAAGCGTGCCGGTTAACGCGCTGGTCCCGGTAAAGGGCACGCCGCTGGGCGATATGCTCGCCGACACGCCGATGGCGAAAATCGACGATATCGAATTCGTCCGCACGATCGCGGTCGCGCGCATCACCATGCCGCTGAGCATGGTGCGTCTGAGCGCCGGGCGTGAGAGCATGAGTGAGGCGACACAGGCGCTGTGCTTCATGGCGGGCGCGAATTCGATCTTCACCGGCGACAAGCTGCTCACCGCCGCCAATGCCGGCGACAATGCCGATGCCGCGCTGTTCGCCAAGCTGGGGCTGAAGCCGATGGAAAGCGAAGAGCCGATGCGCAGCGGTTGCGGCTGCGCGCCGCAGGTCGAGGCGGCGGAGTGATTTTTCCTCGTCTTCGCCACCCCGGCCTTGTGCCGGGGGCCACAGAGCCGCGGGCCTGCCCGCCTGATGAAGAGTGGATGCCGGAACAAGTCCGGCATGACGAAGGATTGACCGAGATAACATCCAGATGAGCTGGGGCCGTTACATTCTTCTCAAGACAGTGGTCGGGTTTGGCCTGTTCATAGTCTCCGTAATGCCGATATTTTTCCTCGTTGGATTGGTTGGTTCGCAAATGCCCAAGGCTGCAGGAATGGTCGCATTCGCTTTGGTCGCGTTAGTTTGGCTGATCGCAATGCTTCTCGGCACTGAAATTATCACCGAAAAAGTTACCAAACGCTGGAGCCGCTAATGTTCAAAAAATACCGATCGCCAATCGCGGACAGATTGCCCGCCGGGTGATGCGCGCAGAGGCGGCGGAATAGGAGATTTGCGATGCTGATATTGGCGATGATGGCGCTGGCTGCGCAGAGTGCGCCGGCCTGCGACGATGCGAAGACGCAGGCGGACATGAGCCGCTGTTCCGTGCAGGCCTATCAGGCGGCGGATGCAACACTGAATGCGCAGTGGAAGACGACTTACGCTTTCATGAAGGCGCGGGATGCGAGCGCGCCTGCCGATGACGCGCGTCCGGGCTACGCGCCTGCATTGCTCGAATCGCAGCGCGACTGGTTGAAATATCGCGATTCGCAATGCCGCGTTGAAGGCTATGTCGCGCGTGGCGGCAGCATGGAACCGATGCTGGTTTCGGGCTGCAAAGCGGAGCTGACCCGCGAGCGCATCAAGCAACTGCGCGACCTTCAACAAACCATGACGATGTAAGGCTGGAGCTGGATGTTCAAAAAAATACTGATCGCCAATCGCGGTGAAATCGCCTGTCGGGTGATGCGCACGGCGAAGAAGATGGGGATCGCCACCGTTGCGGTCTATTCGGATGCCGATGCGCGCTCACCCCATGTGCTGATGGCGGATGAGGCTGTTCGGCTTGGGCCGGCACCGGCGTCCGAAAGCTATCTGAAGGCCGAGCTGATCCTCGATGCCGCCAAGGCCACCGGCGTGGATGCGATCCATCCGGGATACGGTTTCCTGTCGGAGCGTGAGAGCTTTGCCAGGGCGTGCGCCGATGCTGGCGTTGCGTTTATCGGCCCGCCGCCGAACGCCATCGCGGCGATGGGCGACAAGATCGAATCGAAGAAGCTGGCGCGCGAGGCAGGGGTGAATGTCGTCCCCGGTTTCGTCGGCGAAATCCGCGATACCGAACATGCCGTCGAAATTTCGAACGATATCGGCTATCCGGTGATGATGAAGGCGTCGGCAGGCGGCGGCGGCAAGGGGATGCGGCTCGCCTGGTCCGAAAAGGATGTCCGCGAAGGTTTCGAGGCGACCAAGCGCGAAGGGCTGGCCAGCTTCGGCGACGACCGCGTCTTCATTGAGAAATTCATCGAAAGCCCGCGCCATATCGAAATTCAGGTGCTCGCCGACAAGCATGGCAACACGCTGTACCTCAACGAACGCGAATGCTCGATTCAGCGCCGCCATCAGAAGGTGGTCGAGGAAGCGCCGTCGCCCTTCGTCGATGACGCCATGCGCCGCAAGATGGGCGAGCAGGCGGTCGCACTGGCGCAGGCGGTCGGCTATTACAGCGCGGGCACGGTCGAACTGATCGTGTCGGGTGCCGATACGACAGGCGAGAGCTTCTACTTCCTTGAAATGAACACGCGGCTTCAGGTCGAACATCCGGTGACCGAGGCGATTACCGGGATCGATCTGGTCGAACAGATGATCCGCGTCGCTTATGGCGAAAAGCTGCCGTTCACGCAGGACGATATCCAGATCAACGGCTGGGCGATCGAAAACCGCGTCTATGCCGAGGACCCGTATCGCAACTTCCTGCCCTCGACCGGGCGGCTGGTTCGCTATCGTACGCCGGACGCGGCTGCGCATCAGCAGCCGGTGGAGAATACCGACAGCGCCTATATCCGCGTCGATGACGGCGTGGCCGAGGGCGGTGAGGTCAGCATGTTCTATGACCCGATGATCGCCAAGCTGGTCACCTGGGCACCGACGCGGGAGGAAGCGATCGACGCGCAGATCGGCGCGCTCGACCGGTTCGAACTGGAGGGGCTGGGCAATAATGTCGACTTCCTCTCTGCCGTCATGCAGCATCAGCGGTTCCGCGACGGCAATTTGTCGACCGGGTTCATTGCCGAGGAATATCCCGAAGGTTTTCAGGGCGCGCCTGCGGATGCTGAACTGACCGAACGGCTGGCGGCGCTGGCCGGGCTGCTCGCCAGTATCGAAACCGCGCGAAACGGCATGATCGACGGGCAATTATCGCCACGGCTGGACGAAACGCTCACCCGGCGGGACTGGGTGGTGCGGATCGACGGCAGCGACCATCAGGTCGCGGTGAAGGACGGCGCGGTCGAGGTCGGTGGCAAACCGTTCGACATCGATGCCGACTGGCTGCCGGGGCGCAAGCTGGTCGAGGCGAAGTTCGGGGACGACGTGCTCGCCGTGCGTGTCGATCGTCGCCGCACCGACTGGCGGCTGACGACCCGCGGGGCCAGCCACAGCGTTCGCGTGCTGTCGCTGCGTATCGCCGAGCTTGCCGGGCATATGATCGAAAAGGAAGCGCCTGACCTTTCCAAACTGCTGCTGTGCCCGATGCCGGGCCTCGTCACCCGGATCGAGGTAGCGCAAGGCGACACGGTCGAGGCGGGCCAGCCGCTTGCCGTGGTTGAGGCGATGAAGATGGAAAACATCCTTCGCGCCGAAAAGACCGCCGTGGTGAAGTCGATCAACGCAGCGCCGGGCGACAGTCTGGCCGTTGATGCGGTCATCATGGAATTTGAGGACTGAGACACCGGCTGTCCGAGATAGCCGCCGGACCATATAAAGGGGCGTCGCCATTGTGGCGGCGCCCTTTATTGTCACCACCTCCCGCGTCCCGTGGCGGGACTGGCCCTGCGAAGTCGGGCATGGCGGCACTGGTGGTCTGAGCCCGTAGTTTCTACCATTTACGAGTAGAGCCTTGGGCCGTTTTGATGCCCTTCACTGGGCGTGATGGCAACAACCGTATTGGGGGC
>NZ_SNWD01000008.1 GCF_004361835.1 Stakelama pacifica | reverse complement strand
ATCGAGGCGGGGATCGAGGAGATCATCTTCGTCACCGGGCGCGGCAAGGGTGCGCTGGAGGACCATTTCGACATCTCGTTCGAACTGGAAACCACGATGCGCGAGCGCGGCAAGTCGCTCGCCCCGATCGAGAAGACCCGCATGACGCCGGGTTCGCCCATGTATGTGCGTCAGCAGCAGCCGCTCGGGCTTGGCCATGCCGTCTGGTGCGCGCGGCATATCGTCGGCGACGAACCGTTTGCGGTGCTGCTGCCCGATGAGCTGATGGTCGGCACGCCGGGGTTCCTGAAACAGATGGCCGATGCCTATTACGAGCTTGGCGGCAATGTCATCGGCGCGCTCGAAGTGTCGGACGAGGACACGCGCAAATACGGCATCATCACCCCGGGAGAGCGCAAGGGCCGCGCGACCGAAGTCAAAGCGCTGGTTGAAAAGCCAGAACCCGGCACTGCGCCCTCCAACCTGATGATCCCGGGCCGCTACATCCTGCAGCCTGAGGTCATGACCATCCTGTCGGATCAGGAAAAGGGTGCAGGCGGCGAGATCCAGCTGACCGACGCCATGGCAAAGCTGATCGGGCAGCAGCCGTTCCACGGCTTTACCTTTGACGGCGAACGCTTCGACTGCGGCGACAAGTTCGGCTTCATCCTCGCCAATCTCAGCCTCGGCCTAAACCATCCCGAGATCGGCAGCGCACTCAAATCCGCCGCCGAAGCACGGATCGGCCAATAATCGCGGCAGGCGGGCACGACCACGTCGCGCCCGCCTGGCTACGCCTCAGGAGAAACCGCCATTTCGCTCCGTTCGCTCCGGCTGGCGCTGCGCGCCGCATCCTATGTCCCGCCCGCAGCTTTGCTTCGCCATGTGCGGCGACGGGTGCGCAGCAAGGCGATCCCGAAAATCAGCGAACGCTATCTGGCCGGAATCGAACGGCAGGCCGACCGCCTGCCCCGGACACGCACGAGGCACAACGCCCCGGCGCGTGACGCAGCGGCAGTGGCGGCGATGTTTTTCGAGGCAAAGCACGCCAAGAATGTGCCGCAATGCTTTGCCGGGCGGTTCACTTTCCTCAACCGCACGCATGATTTCGGCGGTGCCGAAAAGATCGACTGGCGGGTCGATATGGACGGCGGCAGCTATCAGCTCTGGCGCGCCAATCTTGCCTTTATGGGCTGGCTGTCACCCGCCTTCGACAGCGATCCGGAGCGCGCGCTTGGCTTTGCCGAAACGGTAATCGCCGGGTTTCGCGAACAGGCGCGGTTTCAGCGCTCGTCGGACTTTGCCGATGTGTGGAATTCCTATCCCGTCGCCCAGCGCATCCTGACGTTCAGCGCGATCCTGATCCGCCTTCCCGAACGCTATTCGGCGCGGAGCGAACGCGCAACGATCGACGCGTTTCTGCGGCTGAACGTCGCCTATCTGCTCGGCAATCTCGAAACCGAGCTTGGCTTCAACCATCTTGAGCGCAACCTGTCGGCGCTGGCGCTCTATGCGCTCGCCGCAGGAACCGTGCCGCCCGCGATCGAAGCCGCGCTGCACCGTCATTTCCCGCATGTCGTCGGCGAAACCTTCGGCGAGGACGGCGCGCAACTCGAACGATCGGCTATGTATCAGGCGCTGTGTATTCAGAGCCTGCGCATCCTGTCTGCGCTGGACATCTGGTCGGATGCGCAGGCGGCGCTTCTGCATCGCCGCCTGACCGGCGCTGAGGCTGCGCTTGCCGCGCTGACATTGGGCGATGATCGGCCCATCATGATGAACGATGCCTGGTTCGACGAAACACCGCGCACGTCCGCTGTGCTGAACGGCGCACCGACACCGGGCTTTGTCGCGCTGGAAGATGCCGGCTATGTCCGGCTGGCTGATGGCGATGTGGCGATGGTGTTTGACGCAGGGCCGATCGGTCCTGACGCCAATCCCGGCCATGGCCATGCCGATTTCCTGAGCGTTGAGCTATCGCTGGGCGCTGACCGGCTGATCGTCGACCCCGGCACGACCCATTATGCGCCCGACCGCCAGCGCGATACCGAACGCAGCTGGCATGCCCATAACGGCCCCACCATCGCCGACGGACGGCCGGTCGAATATCTGGGCTCGTTCAAGGTCGGGCGGCGCACCGCGGCGACGCTCGACGGCCATGGCGAGAACGGTGCCGGGCAATGGGCCGAGGGCAGCCTGTCGTTCGACGGAGCAACGGTCCGCCGCCGCGTGTCGCTTAGCAATGATTGCACGATCACGCTGCGTGACAGCTGGCACGGCGGTGCGGGATGGCAAAGCCGGTTGCTGGTCCCGGACGACTGGCAGGTCGAAGCATCCGATACCACGCAGATCCGCTTCATACGCGGCGATCGAACCGTCGTCTTCAGCGTGGAGGGCGGTTCGCTGTCGCTTGCACCGGCAAGCTGGACCTGCCGCTACAACGCCACATCTGCGGCGCATGCGGTGACGCTCACCCCGGCCGGCGATTCTGCCGCATTAATCATCCGCACCCGGTGACGCCCGGCGATCAGCCGCCCGATGCAGCGAGCATGGTCAGATCGCCGCCCAGCTCGTTATTCACCAGCGGCCTCTCCTTCGCAATCGCCGCCTGTGCTGACGCGCGGCCCGGAAACGCGCGGATATAGAATTCGAACCAGGCGACATATTGCTGGCCCAAAGCGGTATCGAGATCGAACATATCCTGCGGCGTCCCGGTCATCGCAGCGATCTTGTCGGTGGATACGACATTGTCGGTCGCGAACTTCACGAGCCGGTGCAGCGCGCCTCCGTCATCAGCATACAGATCGACGCCCGTATTTTTCACGATCGCGGCGGTCATCACCAGCGGCGCGGCAGCATATAGATGGTAGTGCGCAGCGCGCGTCTTGCGGGCGAGTTCAAGCGGCAGCGAACCGTCCGGACCGATTTGTGAAATGCCGATACGTGCCGATTCGACACCCCATCGGGTAAGCCCCTCATTGCCGACGTCCATCGCGACCGCAACCGCCGCGAGCCCGGCCCAATAGCGATGATTGTTCCGCACTGTATTGCCCGTCAGGCTGTCGGCATGGCTGCGCATATCGTTCGCCAGGCCGGTCAGCCACGCCCTGATCGCCGGATCGGGCGCATTGCTTTGCACCTTGAGATTTTTGACCTGTGCATAGGCGATTGCCCAGGCCGACAGTTGGACGCTGCGGATAAACTGCGTTTCGTTATCCACCATTTGTTGCATCGCCCCAGCGCGCGCCCAGTTGTCGAGCCATGCCAGCGCACACGCACCTGATTTCACATCGGCACCGCCGCTTGCGACATATTTGTTGGCATAGCGCGAAACGCCGTATGTGAATCTGTGGATCGGTTTCAATATGGCTTCGCGTTCCGCCTGCTTCGTCGCATCGATCTGCGAAAAGCTGTTATCGCCCGTGACGTACATGGACGGCAGCGACAGGCGCACGACCGCTTCCGGCGGGGCCGGGCAGTCCGGCACCGAGGCGATGTTCGCCGTTGGCTGCGCGAACGGCGCGCTATAGCCCGCAGGCTGCGGCGACGGAGTCGGAGTCGGGGCGGGAACTGGTGTCGGCGCCGGTGCCACGATCACAGGACTGGATTCCTGCGGAACTGCCGTCTTGCCGTCCGGGGAACCTCCGCCCCCGCATCCGCCAAGCGACAGCGCAAGCGCTATGCCCCCCGAGAGCATCGCTCCGCCTTTGAACCTTTCGGCAAGCGATCGCACCGGAAAGCGCCGTATGGGCAGAGCAACAAGAGAGACGGCCGAGCGGCGATGTGCTGCAGCCACAGGATAAGCCATGTGCGGTACCAGTGCTCAAACTATCAGAACACCGGCATAAAACCAGAAATAGCTTAATAAATATAAAACTCTGGGCCGTAAATATTCGTTAATACCTGTTAATTACGCATTAACTAAGTTGCATAACCCCGGATATTGCCATTTTTTTGTGAAACTACACTACCAACCGAGGCCAAAATATATTTGTAGTCGCATTATATAGTTTCGTAAGCATTGAACGACGTCGAAATAACTGGACGCGCTTTATGATTACATACGACATCGCGATGATGCCGGAATCGACCTCTCATTGCCGGTTCAGCGATTCCACTGTTCCGCCAAGCAGCCGTTCGAACATGCTTCCCTTATATCCCTTGCGGTAATTGATCGTTGCCTGTGCCACTTCCGGCAGCGGTTCGATCGGGTCGAACGTAGTCGTGGGGATGCAGGTCGTGCCATTCTCCCCTGCCCGCTGGATCAGCAAGGTCAGTTCGTTGACGTGCATCAGAAAATCGGGGCTGAGCGGTTGCGGGCGCTGCTCGACGATGGCGCGGACCATCTCTGCAATGCCCAGAAACTTGTCCTGAGCATAGATTTCGCGGCGACGAATGGCACTGACCAGACGCTGCTTCGCGCTAAGCTTCGTCCCCCGCTCGGCCTCGACCGAGTGACTCTTCCACTGGCGGAGCAGTTTAAGCGGCTGCCCGCCAATGCCGAACCGCCGCCCGAGGAGGGGCTGTTCGCGCATCGTATAGGCCTTGCGCGCGTTCAGGCTTACCGTGGAGAAGCGTTCGAGGAACACGGGCGACTGATAATGGCGATAGCTGTCGCCGGTCAGTTCTCCCTCCTCTCCGATGATCCGCATGCGATGGTCGCGCGGCGCGACGAAGCTGCACGTCACCCGCGCTGCCACACCATTGGCGAAGTTGAGGCAGGCAACGGAGAAATCGGGCGTGTCGGCCGGGTCGAGCGGCTTATCGGTGCGGTTCTGAACGAGCAGTTTCGAAAAAGCGGTTACCGAAATTGCCGGGCCGAACATCGCGCAGATCCAGACGAGATGATAGCCGACATGTTCAAAGGTGCACCCTTCCTGCAACTCTTCGACCAGCGGCCATGGCGCGCCGGTGGGGCTGCGCACATTTTCCGTGTTCATCAGATGGACCGGATTATCGTCCAGTTCGGCATAGACCAGCACAGGCTTGCCGATTGCGCCGTCGCGAACCGCCTTCCACATCGTGCTGACCGAATCGGAAAAGACGTTGCAGGGGGCGCCGGTGAAGACCAGCCCCTTCTCCGCCGCCAAAGCGAATAATTCACGCGACTGCTCTACCTCGGTCGTCAGCGGCTTTTCGGAATAAACGTGCTTGCCTGCCTGAAGCGCCCGCTTCGTGACTTCATAATGCGCATGGATATTGGTCAGGTTGACGACAATATCGACGCGCGGATCGGCGAGCAGACTTTCATAATCGGGATAGATGTTGAGGTCATAGTGGCGTCCCACCGTCGCAGCGCGCTTCGCATCGATGTCGAACACGCCGCAAATCTCGATCTCCGGATGCGCCCAGCGGGTGCGCATATAGATATCGAAAACAAAGCCCACCCCGACAAATGCGATGCGCACACAATCCCCCTTCACATGCGGATCGGCGCGTCTGCGCCCGACCGATATCGTAAATCCGTTAGCCCGTCAGTTCGACGCGGCGAGCATCGTAAGATCGCCGCCAAGTTCATTGTTACGTAGGGGGCGAACGCGTAAGATCGCTTTTTGCTCAGGCGCGCGGTTCGGAAAATCGCGTGCGTAAAATTCGAACCACGCAAGATTCTGCTGCGCTATAGAGCTGTTCAGGTTGAATACGTCCTGTCTCGCATGGGCGAGCGCTTCGATGCGACCGGGCCAAATCACCGCCTCGGTCGCGAAACGGACAAGCCGGTGTAGCGCGCCGTGCTGTTCGGCATAAAGATCTATGCCATTCGCGCGCGCGATCGCCGCCGTCATCACCAAAGGGGCGGCGGCATAAAGATGATAATGCGCCGCGCGGCTCTTCCGGTCGAGTTCCAACGGCAGGACCCCGTCCGAGGTCACCTGCGCAATGCCAACACGCGCCGATTCCAGCCCGAATGCGCCAAGAGATACGTCGCCTGTGTCCATCGAAACCGCGATCGCGGCCAACCCGGCCCAATAGCGATGATTGTTGCGCGCCGTGTTGTTGGTTACCCCGTTGACATGACTTCGCATGTCTTCCGCCGTCGAGCGGAGCCATTGGCGAATGGCATAATGCGGGGAATTGCGCTGCACTTGGAGATAGCGAACCTGACTATAAGCGAGCGCCCACCCAGACAGGTTCACGCTTCGGACGAACTGAGATTCATGTTCGGCCATATTCCGCATCGCCCCGGCGCGCGCCCAGTCGTTTAGCCAGACCAGTGCACAGCCGCCCGAATAAGTGTCCTTCCCCCCGCTTGCGACATATCTGTTCGCAAAGCGCGAAACGCCAGCGGTAAACTCACGAATGGGCGCAAGGCTTTCCGCACGCGCCATTTTTTGCGCCGCCACCACCTTCGAATAGCTCTCGTCGCCATCGGCATACATGGAACCAATCGTTAGTTTTATGGGCGCTTTTGGAGGAGGTGGACAACTTGGCAAATCAGCAATTGTCTTGTTAGGCCTCGCGAACGGCGCTTTCCAAAAACTCAGTTGGTCGCTGTTCTCAGTCGCGCGCGCAGCGATTGGACAGAGCAGAATGCCAGCGGCTCCAAATGCAGCTAAGAGCGTGCGCAAATAGGCGGGTGCCAAAAAGACCTTAACCACGTTCCAGCCTCGCTCGAACATCAACTATGGCGGGCTGCCCGCCCGAAAGTCCAACTGGCTCTGCACGCCCTCTCGCCAAATCTAGCACATTCCCAAAGGTTGTCCAACGCGGCCGCCCCCTAACCGATATCAGCGAGCACAGCATCATAATATAAAAATTATTAATAGGTACAAGGAAAGAGCCATTGAGAAAGAGATACTGCATCAACATCATCCAAGAGATAATGAATGGTACGCCACTTCCGAAAATACAGTAAATGAAAAATATGTAAAAGATCACGTATACAATAAGACCATACTCATATGCCACTTTCGCAACCGGCGTGTACATAGTATGAAGCTGGCGAAGCATCACGCCAGAACCGTATCCGACCAAGGCTCGATGAGTGGTCCCCTCGAACATACCCTCAACCACAAGAAGTTGCTGGGTAAATCGCATGTTCCCGCTACTTCCTTTCTCATTCAGTTCATCGGAACGCATCTCAATGTTTTGAAGCAAACCGGCTTGAAGCGCGACCACAGCGGCCACTGGAGTAACGATCAGAATTATCGGGATCAGCTTTGCTCTAAAGTAAAATAACATCACAGGCGCACATAAGATGACGCAAAGCATCCCCGTGCCACCAAAAGTAAGCAACAACGCCGATCCGAAAGCACCCATCCAAAGTAACCGTCTAAAAAAACAGAACTCAATAATTAGCCCAAATGCCATAAATTGGCTAATATAAGAGGCTTCTAGGAAAAATATTCCATTTGGCTTCATGTATTTAGCCCCCCACTCCAGAGGCTGGACATACACGTAATTGAACATGATTAGATTTTCTGGAATTATATGATCGAGGTTAGGCATTCCAATACCTGCGATCTGCAAAACCCAATCAAGAAAGACACAAAATGCCGCTACCAAAGCACCCTTCTGGAAATAAGATAAATATTTTACGTAACTCTCCGGCGAGATAGATACATTAAATATGTAAAAGAAGTAGATTACGAAAACGAACAAGAACGATGGAAGCTGAGAAGCCGGTCCAGACAGAATATTAGCAATGCCGCCGGCTACAATAAACGCTATGTATAAAAACACGCGGTTAAGATTGATCTTCAGGTCGCCCCATATCATCAAGCCCGCAATGAGCGCCGCCATAATAATTAACGTAAACTGAATAGCAGTACCCATCATATGGGCGCCTATTTTCATCGTCACGACGGCAAAGAAGAATGTACCTATCAACACTGTGACGAGCGTTTTTTCGGACATCTTCCTTGCATCAGTGGAGGCCGCTCCGTGAAAAGGAGCTTCCGGCGGGCCAGATTGTAAACGGCCAATCATAACAACCTCAATCCCAATGTCTGATGTGTAGTAAAGTCCTGAGGGCGCACTATGCGCCTTCTTGCCCGCTCAACTTCTGAACTGTTCATGGTGGCGTGGTAGAGCGCAACCATCAGCAGCGCCAGCGCGCGGAACACTCGAATAAAGGTTAGCCTGCAACTCAGAGCGTGTTGGCGCTTCTCGAACGCACTTAAAATCTCTTTGAGATCAATATCGCCGTTCTTCATCGAGCGTCGACCGCTACAGCATCAAAAATTCGAGCGATATCGCCATCATAATGAAAACGACTATCCATTATCGCCAGCGCCCGGGCTTTTACCGAAGGATACTCACCCCTTATGTTTCTTAAAAGTTCGATGATTTCGTCGGTATCGGCGCGCACGGTCCAGCCGGTTCCCATTTCTTCCACCTGATCGCCGGTTTCCGAGCCCGCTTCGGCAAGATTCGGAACGCCGAAATAGCCGCCCTCATACAGGCGGTTAGGAAGCAGCCACCCTCCGCTGGTACCATGTTTCGACAAATCGAAATCCCAATTGAGGTCGATCGTTCGATACACATCGTAAAGACCGGTAGGATACCAATATTCGCCGGTATAGATGATGTTCGGGATGCCTTCGAACGTGCGGAGAAAGGCTTCGGTCGAACAATAGGTGGCCTTGCCCGAAATCTGTACGGTAAGCCAGGGCAGTGCCTGAGCAATCCGGGCCAGCATTTCCGCCGATCGGGCGCAGCGCAACGCCCCTACCCAGCCGAGCACGAACCGGTCAGGGTCAAGTGACGTACGCGCGCGCGCCGGCGATCGCCATGCGGCACGGACTTCCGGGTCTTCCGGAAGAATATCCAGATCAACCTTGTTTTCTAAAAAGAGGCTTGGACCCTGATAACCAAGATACGGCTCGAAATAATTGCGCAAAAAGCCAGGCGAGGTAACGACAAGCAGCGCGCAGCGCCGCAGCATCGCGCGTTCCGCGGTGCGCATCGACCGCGCCGGTATCGAACTTTTCAGCAGGACACTGCGAACATCAAAGACATCATAAACGATGGGCGCATCGAATACGCCGCGCGCGCGCGCCATCAGCGCCAGCGCCAGAAGGTCCAGATTCCTGGCAATCACCAGCTCGACATCGCGCAACTTACTGCCGGCAGCGGCGATCTTGCCATAGGATTTCGCCATCACCCCCAGACGCTCGAGATAATGACCGTCCCGGAGCAGGCCGAGATCGACATTATCCCATTCGGGAACATAGGAGCTGTTATATCGCGTGCGACGGAAAGTCAGACCGACCAGCTCGGTAACTTCAGAAATTTGCCGCATGCGACGACGTACCGATGTGTGAGCCGCATCGAATCCGAAATAAGCGACCTTTTTCGGAACCCAGCCGCCGGTCTCTTTTTGTCCGCTAAGGATCATATCGTTTTTGCTCATGTCTCTCACCCGGATACCCTTTTCAGATCCGGCCCTTTTGCGGTGCGACGGCGGCATCCATCAGCGGCCTGCCCTTTCAAGATCGGGAGCCGGCGCTGCCGCCTCCGCAAGAGGCGCATTTTCCGCCTGTTCGCGATCCCGTGGTGTCGATTTCAGCCAGCGGCGTCCGCTGATCGTCTCGGCAATCCGCAGATCGGCGAGGTTGATCACATGGGTGGCGAGCAGCGCGACACACGCGCCCATCAGGCCGAACGGCGATGCGATCCAGAGGCTGAACAGCGCAACGCCCGCCGCGACAATCCGCGTCAGCAGCAGGATTTTGCTTTCCCGCAGGACGATCAGGAATGTCTCCGACGGCTGGTTGAGGCACATCAGGAAGAAAGCGAGCGCGAGCACCCGAATCTCTGCGACCGCATGGTCATAGGCATTGCTGAACGCGAAGCGCAGGATGGGGCCTGCGAAAATGGCGAGCAGGCCAAGATAGCCGCCGGTGATCAGAATCAGCAGCCGCCGGGTGCGCCCGACCGAATGGCGCAGTCCGGCAAGCCCGTCTTTCGCCAGCGCACGTGCCGCGCGCGGTTTGTCGAGCGAATCGACGGCGGTCACCATGCTCATCGCCGGGTTGGTCAGCGTCCGCGCGGCGGTATAGGCGGCAGCAGCGGTTGCGCCGCCGAAAATCCCCACCGCGACCACGACCGAACTGTTATACACCGCATAAGGAAGATTGGTCAGCGCCTGCCAGAAGGCGAAGCTGCGATTGCTCCACCAGATCGCAACCCCTTCGCCCACGCGCGGCCTGCCCGGATGTGCCGCGATCGTCGCGACAATCCCGCCGCCGACGCCCGCCACGACCCAGGAAAGCGACGCGATCGCCGCGCTGGTCGAGGTACGGGTAACCATATAGGCGGTCCCGAGCAGCAGAAGCATATAGACCAGCGAGGCGACGAACGCGGTCAGCGGCAGGTGCCGCTGATACAATACGCGCCGCCCGAATTCGAAGAACAGCAACGCGGGCGTCACGATGACCGTATGCGCCAGCCCCTGCACGAACCACAGCGCCGAAGGGCTGGTCAAAAGTGCCTTTGCCAGAAGGCTGCCCCCTGCCAGCACCGCAGCGATCACGCCGAGCGAGAGCAGGTTCAGCCACCACCAGCGCCCTTCCGCAGCGCGTTCGGCAGCCTCATCGCCGGTCGAATCAAGGATGAAGGGAAGGACGATCGCGGTGCGGTGCATCCCCAGCACGAAGAAGTGGATGCCGATCATCGTGCCGATCGACGCGAACCCTTCATGCGACAGGTTACGCGCCAGAATGACGTTTACGATGACATTCGCAACGCCCTGAATCCCCTGCTCCGCAAAGGAAGCCAGACGATTTTGCAGCTTTGCCAGCCGCTCCCCGAACGGCAGCATATGGGCCAGCCGGGTAACCAGTTCATCGATGCTGGCCATTCGCTTGTATCGACTCCGGCTACTGGCGCGTTTCTGCGGTAGCACTTAGCAAGTGCAGCATTACGCCCGCAAGTAGAGCAGCGCCGCCCAAAGCCGGAGATTATCGGCGCAAAGGCCCGATTTTGTACCAGAATGATGCGCCCCGCCGCCGGGGCGGGGCGCATAAAGGTCAGCCGGGAAGCGTATATCCGGCATCATGATGGAACGACCATTGGTCCGGCGTCAGCGCGGCGCCATAAACATGGATCGTTTCGACCTGATCGCCGTCATGGATATACAGATCATGGCCCTGTAGCGTGGCATAGGCTCCCTCGCCATATCCGACCAGGCGGATCGTATCGCCTGCTTCGAAGTCCATGATCTTGTCACCGGCAGCTTCACCGGCGCGGAAGACGAACATATCCTTGCCGGTGCCCCCATATAGTTGATCCGCACCGGCGCCGCCGTCGATGGTATCATTGCCCCCGCCGGCCCAGAGGCGGTTCGACCCCGCGTTTCCGACCATGATATTGTCGGCCCGGTTGCCGTTGCCGATCAGGTCGGCAGTTCCGACGAGCCGCAGATTTTCAAGGGTCGTGAAGAGCGTATAGTCGACCGAACTGACGACAGTATCGTTTCCGCCCCTGCCGTAATTGTCCCATTCGACGATGGTGTCGCCGGCATTATCGACATGATAGACATCGTTGCCGTCGCCGCCGCGCATCACATCCGCGCCCGCGCCGCCATCCATTGTGTCATTGCCCCAGCCGCCTTCGAGCGTATCGTTGCCCTTGCCGCCGATCAGCGTGTCATCACCCGACATGCCGTTGGCGTAGCCGCCCGCATCGTTGAGACGAATGACGTTGTCGCCGTGGTTACCGATCGCACGGTGCGAACCGTCGCCTGACTGGGTGAGGTTTTCGACATTGATCGGCAATGTATAGTCGATCGACGCGATCACCGTATCGTTTCCGCCCCTGCCGTAATTGTCCCATTCGACGACGGTGTCGCCGGCATTGTCGACATGATAGACATCATTGCCGTCGCCGCCGCGCATCACATCCGCGCCCGCGCCGCCATCCATTGTGTCATTGCCCCAGCCGCCTTCGAGCGTATCGTTACCCTTGCCCCCGATCAGCAGGTCGTCGCCGGACATGCCGTTGGCATAGCTGCCCGCATCGTTCAGCCGGATGACATTGTCATGGTAATTGCCGATTGCGCGATGCGACGCCGTGCCGGACAGCGTCAGATTTTCGACATTGAGGGGGAGCGTGTAATCGATCGAGCTGATGATCGTATCGATGCCGCCATTGCCGCCATTGGCCCATTCGACGACCTTGTCGCCTGCATTATCGACATAATAGGTGTCATTGCCGTTGCCGCCGACAAGCGTGTCGGCGCCGCGACCGCCATCGAGGATATCATTCCCCTCGCCGCCGCGAATTTCATTGCGCCCGTCATTGCCGACCAGCACATTGTCATGGCCATTGCCCCACAAATCCTGATTATAACCACCGGTAAGTGCTTTCGCGACTTCATCCGCGGCCAGCATGACGCTGGTCACTTCGGTGGTGCCGAACGCCTCAACAAAGGCGGCGCTGGCGGAAGGATATTGTCCCGAGCTCAGCTTGCCCTGAAATGCAGCGTCGGAGTTCCAGTAATTCTGGTACACCATATCGTGATCCAGCGCCCATTTGGCGACCAGCTTCACGAATTCGGCATTGTCGGCATTCAGACCCCATTCGGCAATCGCCGTGGGTTTGCCATGCTTTGCCGCGAAATCCTGCTGCCATTGCAGACCCCAGGGTTCACGCACGAACCAGTCGAACGCGCTCGCCGCGTCCTTTGGCGCCCATTCGACATTATAATAAAAGTCGATCCCGATAACGTCGACATAATCATCACCGGGATAAAATGCTTCCGAGCTCATGCCGGTATTGATGTTCGGCGTCCATTCGAACACGAACCGATCGGACACGCCGCGAAACTGATCGACGAAATGCTGATACGCGCCGACATAATTGTCGGGCTGACCGGCAGCACCCCATGGATTCCAGCCCTTGCTGTTCATTTCCCAGCCAAGGCGGATGTAAATCGGGCCATCGCCCGAAGAAAGACCGACCATCGTCTTTGCCAGCGCCGAATATTTGTCGTCGTAGCTTCCGGCAGCTGCGTCCTTCAGGTTTGCGCCCCAAGGGATAAGGCCGAGTGACCACATTTTTGGCGTATCGACGTCATGGAGTTGTTTGTTGACCCAGGAAACCGAGCTGAGCCAGTCACTCCAGCTGGCAACACCCTGATGAAGCTGAACGGCATCAAGCGGTTTTCCGAGCCATGACTCAGCGTCGGCAATCTCACCGCGACTATTCAGGATATAAACCGAGTTTGCAGTACCATCGGTGTTAAAGAAATTCTGTTCCAGCCAATTTTTCATGATGTCGCCGGCCATCGCGATACTCCCAACTGTTAGGATGTCCGACTTTCATGTAGCATCCGGTTACTTTTCAGCGCGCTAAGGGAGATGCTGAATTCCGGTTAACCGTAAAAAGGCGTTAATCGGCCGGAAACGAAAAAACGCTGTCCTACACGAACCTATTTGGTTATGCTCTTCTCGAATCATTGTTCGAAGGAGAACCGGATATGGAAGGACCGATGAAAATTCTGAACCCGTCGGGATATATCACGCAACATGGACTGGCGTTCGCCGATGCGACGGGTGCGGCGATTCCGGTCAGCGATGACCATCCCCTTCCCGTGTCGATTTCGCTGCCTTCCGCCCGTCCCTCACCGCTTTCGGGGACAACGAACCAGTCGATCCTGAGCAGCGGATTCGCGCCGGTGACGGACCGCCCGATCTGGCTGACGCTGAGCGGTATCTGGACCGGAACTGTCAGCGTCCGGCGGTCTTCAGGCCCGAAGGCACCGGCAGCGCCGCTGACGATCGGTGGAAAACCGTGGGGCATATTCGATCGCAATGCGATGGAGCCGATCGGCGAAGAGAGCATTCCGGGCGCCGTCTGGTATCTCGATATCGCGCTCGCCGGCGGCACGCTGACCTATGAGGTGCGCCAATGAGCATCGATATCGTGGCGCGCGCACTGGCGGCAAAGGCGCGGCCGGTGGATAGCTATCCCGGTCAGGTCGCAACCCGGTGCTACACCAACAATTTCGCCTCTCCCAGAAAACAGGCAAATGCCAATTCGATGCATATCGCGCGCGAGGCGATGTTTACCATGCCGCAAATCGCCTTTGCCAACTGGTATGTATCGACCGCCAGCTATGCCGAAACGGGCAGCGGCGGAACCGCGAGCTTTCAGGCGAAGATCCAGTATCCCATCGGATCGAAGTGGCAAACGGTGCGCTGGAACGGTGAGGACGGATCGCCGGTCGTAGCCGATGGAGCGACCTCGCCGCTCAGCGATGCCGGCGTTCCATTGGCGACGCCGATTCCCGATGGCGCGGCGTTTCTGATTCATGTCCACGCCGAGGGCGAGGTCGCGACCGTCCTTACATATTCCAGCGCGATCGATCGGCGGACGGCATATGACCGGATGACGCTTGCGACGTCCGGACTGGCGGACAGCACCAGCATCGACAATGTGCAGGACGGGGCGCTGATCACCCCTTGCGCGATCCTATATCCTACCCGCAAGCCGACCGTGCTGATCTGCGGCGACAGTCGCGGCTTCGGGTTCGGGGATATGATGGACGGATCGGGCGATCTGGGCGAGATGGCGCGAAGCATCGGCCCACGCTTAGGCTATATCAATGCCTGTCTGTACGGCGACCGGCTGGACATGTTCATGGCGGGCCATGCGCAGCGAGCCGCGCTTTCCGATTATTGTTCGCACATTCTGTGCAATTACGGCATCAATGACATGCAATCCCTGCCGCAACGCACCGCCGATCAGATCGAAGCGGATATTCAGGGATTTTGCGCGGTATTTGCCGATAAGCGCGTGTTCTGGAACACACTCACCCCTGCTTCGGACGGCAAGGACTGGCGCAGTCTGGCCGATCAGACGCCCCAGTCCGTGTCGCAGGGACAGCGTATCGCGCTCAACGACCATCTGCGGCGCAATGTCCGCGGGTCGAACGGAGCGCCGCTCGGCCTGACCGGCACGTTCGACAGCGCCTCGGTCGTCGAAAGCAGCCTGAACAGCGGCAAATTCGCGATCGGCAATGGCGGGCAGGCGATCACTGCGGACGGCCTGCACCTGAACTATATCGGCTATGCGATGATCGCCAATGCGACGGCGCTCGACACGGCGCGCATCGCACGCTGAACGGTCACTGGTCTGATGAGGGGGCGGCGGGTGAGGTCTTCGCCGCCCCGCTACCGCCGCCGCCCGGGGCGGACGACGGAGCAGAAAAGATCACGCGGCGCTCCTCCGGCGCGACATAGCTCGCGGCAGGTCCGTCAGCGGCGCTTCGCAACGACTGGGAATCGTTCATCGGCAGCAGCGGACGCCGGGCGGGCATTACGGAATCGGGGGCCTGCACCGGAGCCTGACCATCGGCAGGCGCGTCCATCCCGGTCCCGATCGGTGCGCCGCCAAAGCCGTTGCGCCAGTCGATCGCCGGTTCGCCGCCATGATAGCCGCGACCAAAGGCACCCGGCTGGCCCCAGCTGCCGGGCCAGCGCAGAAAGATATGGTGGCCGAGCACGGCAAGCTTCACCAGGTGCGGCGACCATAAAGGCAAAACATAATCGGCGTGATAATGGGTGGCGAGACCGACATCGGGTTCGACCCGCCCCTGAAGCGCAGCCGCCGCGAGTCCCTGCGCCAGTCGCCAGCCACCGGCCATCGGCGGATGCGCCAGCGAACCGTCGCAGGCAAAGGAAAACTGGCACCCGGTGCGCCGCTCCGCCCCCTGAAACACGACGCCGCACACCGTGTTGGGATAGGCGGGATGGCGGACGCGGTTGAGGACTACCTGAGCGACACCGCGCTGCCCGCTGATCGGTTCCCCCGCCGCTTCGTAATAAATAGCGGCGGTCAGGCAGTCGAGCGCGCGGGCGAAATCGAGATTGCCGGCGCGGCCCATGTTGAATGCGCGCGCGGTCCGCAACGCCCCCGGCTGAACCGGAATTTCGGCATTGCGCGCAACCGCGGTTTCAGCAGTCAGCGGGGCGAGTTCCGCCGGATCGGTCGCGACCGTATTTTCGGGCGCGATGGCGCCGGTCGGACGATCGGCGCTTGCGACGACCTGATCCGAAACGGCAACGTCGCGCGAATCCATACCGCGCATCACCATCATCGCCGATACCGCAGCGGCCACGAACATCGCCAGCAGGATCAGCGCAGGCACAAGGCCCGGCATCGGACGGCGAAACATCGCCGGATTGTGACCAGACATTGCTTTCAAAAGATACTCGTTCCCACCAATGGTGTATGCACTAGCTTGGTCCGTCAGCCACTTTGCGCTACGGGCCGGCGGGTTCGGGCTATAAAGGGTTTTTCGAATGAAAGCGGCGCTCATCATCGCAGCATTTGCGCTGCCTTTGTTTCAGGACGGTACAGCAGCAGCGCAGCAGACCCGGTCGGCACCATCGCAAAATCCGCAATCGGCTCCGGTCGCCGACCGACCGCTCGCCACCGCCCGGACCAGCGAGAATGCGGGATTTCTGACCGGCAATCAGCTGTATAGTCGCTGCACCGAGACATCGCCGACCAGCAGCTCGTTTTGCTTCGCCTTCATCGCCGGGGTGCATGACACGGTGCGCGCGTATGAAACCTGGCTGAAGATCCGCGAATTCTGTCCGCCCGCCGATGTGGCGCAATCTGATATGCGCAACAGCTTCATGGCATATGCGAAGCAACGGCCAGCCAGCCTGTCGGGACAGGCCGCGTCGGTCGTGGTGGCTGCGCTGAAAGCGAAATATCCCTGCCCGGTCCAATGAGCCCGGCCGCAAAGCGCTGAACTGATTTCCCCGGCTGAACGCCGCGCGCGTCATGCCCTCGACTGAGCGGGCGTCCAGGTCTGATAGGTCGCACCCTTCCACGAATCGGCGATTCCGAAGAACGTGGCGATCACTGCCACCAGAATTTGCAGGCCGACTGAGAAAGGCGACACGCCGAGCGTTCCCAGCAGCACGCAAATGCCGCCAAACAGCGCGCCACCGGCGAGGACGGCAAACTGACCCGAGAGGATCAGTGCAAGCGACAGCGACACCAGAAACACGGCAAGCGGGATCAGTCCGAACCAGCGCAGCAATTTGTGCGAGATATATTTATACATCTCGACGGTGCTGAACCGCTCGCGAATCTTCGGCCACAAATAGCGATGGGTGTTGAATGCGCGGCAGGCAATGCGGCGCTTGCGGCGAAATTCATCGGACGCGGCCGTGGCGTTCTTTTCATAGGCAATGACGTCGGGCACGAAAATCAGCCGCTTTTCGCGAATCGGCACGGTCATCGATACGGTCATATCGTCGAGCAGGTGCGGCGGGACCACCGGATACAATTCCCGGCGCGTCGCAAAGATCGATCCGTCGGCACCCATGATCGAACCGCAGCGTGATTCGAGGTTCTTGACCATTTCCTCGAGCCGCCAGTACAGGCCGCCGGCGCGCGCGGTCGCGCTGGCATCATCATTGGTGTAATGCAGCGATCCGGCCAGACCGCCCACCGAAGGATCGCTGAAATAGCGCCGCAGCGGCGGGATCGACGCCGGGTCGAGAATGACGTTCGCATCGGTAAAGATCACGACGTCCCGGTCGAGCTGGGCGACCATGTGTGCCATCCCCGTCGCCTTGCCCGTACGCTGCGTCGCAGCAATCGTTTCGACCACGTCTGACGCTTCGCGAAGAATATCGAGCGTGCGATCCGACGAAAGATCGCAATAGGCCATGATCCGCAGATCCGGATGCTCCGCTTTCAGGGCGCGAAGATTGTCGATCTTCGCCGGAAGCGACCGCTCTTCATTATAAGCCGCGAATACCAGCGCCAGCGACGGCGGCGTAGCGGCAGGATCGAGCCGCAGGATTCGTTCACGGAACAGCTTCAGCGTCAGCGGATAGAAAATATAGGGGTGAAGGAACACCGCCAAAGCGATTGTAGCAATGACAAACAGCATTCCCACCATCACCGGATTCCTTCTTTCCTGCCGCACCCGAAAAGAAATGCTGCACCGCGACAAAGCATTTCCGGAATCGGCCTATCCCAGCTTTCGCAGAACAGGCAAGGAGCGCAATCCCGAAATGGTCAATTTTTCGTTGAATCACTGTTCGTGAAGTGACGAGTTGAGCGACTGAAACAAAGGTTCCAGCCAATAACCAAGGCTGCTGCGCGATCGGACGGAAATCGAAACATTGGCAGGTGTACCGGGACGGAACAGTTTTCCGACACCCGACTTCGCCATCGTCTCCGGCGAAATCGATACATCCATTCGATAATAGCTTCGTCCGGTGCGTTCGTCCGTGACGGTATCCGCGGCGATCGACGATACCTGGCCTTCCATCACGGGCGCTGTTCGCCCCTGCGGCGTGGACAGGCGCAGCCGAACCTTCTGGCCCGGCCGCACCGACGTTCCCTCACCCGGCGCGACGCGCGCTTCGACGATCAGCGAGCGGTCGAACGGCACAACGTCGAACAGCGGTTCGCCTTCGCGGACCACCGCTCCGGGCGCGGAGATGCGGTTTGCGACGACTTCGCCCGACACGGGCGCGCGGACGACGCCGCGTTCGACCTGTTCGCGCGCCTTCTTCCATTGCGGCATCAGCCCGGCCAGCTCGGCGCGAGCATCGCTCAGCCGCTGGGCGATCGTCTGCGCATCATCGGCGCGTGCCTGAACGATCTGAAGCCGCGCCTCCCCCTCTCCGACGCGCAGCCGGTCGCGTTCTGCCGCCATCGCTTCTGCCGAGCCGGTCAGCCCCGCCTCATCGCGGCGCGCCTGAAGCAGGCGCATCCGGCTCGCATAGCCCTTGCTCGCAAGCGTTTCGACTGCCGCGCGCTCTTCGCTCATCAGGTCGCGCTGGGTTTCCAGCGAGCGCTGGCGCGACGCGCTTTCACGCCGCTGCTCCGACATTTGCGCAACCCGTTCACGAAGCACGGCATCGCGCGCCGCGCTGGCATGGCGTTCGGTATCCAGCGTGGCCTGCTCCACCTTCAGGGCGCGTTCGGCGAGCGCGCCATCCTCCCCCGAATAGCCAGAAAGCGCGGCACCCGGCGCAATCCGGGCAGCGCCCGACTGCTGGGCCTCAAGCCGCGCGATTTCGGCCTGAAGCGATATGACCCGCTCGGCCAGCGCGCGTTCGACGGCGCGCGCCTGCGCCAGGTCAAAGCGCAGCAATATCTGCCCCGCGCGCACCTTGCTGCCATCCCGGACCGTGACGGCCGCGACGGTGCCGTCGATATTGCTTTGCAGCGAACGCCGCTCGCCGCTGACCTTCACCACACCCGGCGCGGTCACGGCAGCATCAAGCGGGATCAGCAGCCCCGCGGCGAGCAGGCCGCCTCCGAACAGCCCGGCGAGAATAAGCCCGATCCGGATTTCCGGCGCTCGCCCTATCAATTCGACACCAGCGTGCCGTAAATCCTGCGGCGCGAGCGCACGGGGCGAAGCCATTTGCAACGATAGAGTCATCTCATGTCACCTTCGACGCATCGGCGTTGCGGACCTGCAACCGGCCATTGGGCGGCGGCGCGAAGCTGGTCATCGCTCCCGCCTTCAGCACCAGCAACTTGTCGAGCGAGGCCAGCACCTCGCCGCTATGGCTGCCGAGCAATACGGTCACGCGCTCGCCCCGCAGGCTGCTGAGCAGGCGGATCAGGCGATAACATGCCTCGGAATCGAGATTGGCGGTCGGCTCGTCGAGGATAAGGATGCGCGGGCCGCGATACATGGCGCGCGCCAGCGCGACGCGCTGGATCTGGCCCGCCGACAGGCCGGGTTCGCCGGTTCCGATCATCGTGTCATAGCCATCGGGCAACCGCACGATCATATCGTGCGCGCCGGTACGCATCGCTGCGGCAACCACATCGGCGTCGATCTTCTCAGCAGTGCGCTCACTCGATTCGGCCTCGAAACGGGCGATATTGTCCTTCACCGTACCGGGAAACAAAACGGCATTCTGCGGAAGAAAGCCGATGGCGCGGTTCAGCTGATGCGTCGGCCAGTGATCGAAGGCGAGCCCGTCGATCCGAACCGTGCCGCGCACCGCGGGCAGTGCGCCCGCCATGGCGCGCAGCAGCGTCGACTTGCCCGCACCGCTCAGGCCGACAACGCCGATCTGTTCACCGGGATTTACCGAGAATTCGACATTGGCGATCGCGATACGATCCGAACCGGGGGCAAGGACGGTCAGCCGCTCCGCCTGAAGCGCGCCTTCCGGTTCGGGCATCGTCGTGCCGGTCTGGATAGGAGCATCGGCCAGCAACTGTTTGAGATACGCATGTGAATCGCGCGCGTTACCAAGCGCCTGCCACCCCCCGACGATCTGATCGATCGGAGCCAGCACCCGACCGAGCAACAGGCTGGATGCAATCACCGCACCGCCCGAGATAAAACCGTCAATGGCGAGCAACCCGCCAAGGCCGAGCGCGCCGGACTGAATCGTCATGCGCAAAAATCGGGTCGCGCCGCTATAGCCGCCCGCCAAGAATGCAGCGCGCGCTTCGCTGTCGCGCCCTGCCGCCCGGCGATCGAGATATCGTTCGAGCAGACCCGGTGCGATTCCGCCGGCACGCAGATCATCCGCATGTGCCGCCAGATGCCCCAGCGCCACCTGCGCTGCCTCTGCCTGCGCCAGCGAATGGGTGCGCGGCGCATGCGAAGAACGCTGTCCGAGAATCGCAATGACCAGCAACAGCGCAGCCGAAGCAAGCCCCAGCACGCCGATCGACCAGTGCAGGAGGAAGGATGCCGCGACATATAACGGCATCAGCGGCAGATCGAAATAAACGGTGGCCAGCGGGCTGGCGATCACCTGACGCACCGTGTCCAGTCGGCGCAGCCCCGCCCCCCGGTCGGCGGCCACCGCCTGTGTCTTCGTGACGAGGCGCGCAGCAACGGCGGGTGCCAGCATCGCGTCGAACGCCCGACCCGCGCGCACCAATATCCGCGCGCGCAACCAGTCGAACAACGCCATCATCGCGAGGCTGGCCAGCGCAATAAGGCTAAGCAATGCCAGCGTTCCGACGTGACCCGATGCGACCGCCCGGTCATAGACCTGCATCATATAGAGGGTCGGCGTTAGCGCGAGCAGGTTCACGATGACGCTGAACAGCCCGACGATGAGCAGTGCGGGTCGCAACGCGCGCCAGGCAGCGCGCAAGGCCGTGGATGGCGGGGCCGTTATTTGGGGTTTCATAATGTGGACTCACCGCAACGCTGTACGAACGGTCCGCTTATGCGCCTCACAGGATTAAAAAGTCGTTATCCTTCAGCGGGTTCTTTGCCCGGGACTATTAATAGTTAACGCCGGGTTAACGTAGTTTCCTAAGTCAGGCTTAAATCGACGCAAGTACCCTGTTCGTCATTGTAGATGAGCGGACAGGTGCCGGTATGGGCGTGCGCGATTTTTTTTCGACGATTATGCTGGGAATTACGTGTGCACCGGCGCTCGCAACTGCCGCCGAATCGCCGCCACCTTCGATCCCTGCAGTATCGGTCGCCGAACCGCCCGCCGGCTATACGCAAATGTGTCGTCGCGACCCTGCGATATGCGAGGCCGCAAATTTTGCTGCAGTGCATGATAAAAATTGGACCGCAAAGTCCCTTATCGGCACATTGAAGCACGTGAACCGATCCGTGAACAGCGCGATTCGCTTCCGCGAAGACCGCAGCGAAAAATGGAATGCGGTACCGCTCACAAAGGGCGCGAGCGGCGATTGTGAGGACTATGCGATCACCAAAAGGATGCAGCTCCTTGCGCTCGGCTTCCCGGCGAATAAGCTTTATTATTCAGTCGCTTACGTGCCTCGCGCGGGGCTACATACGGTGCTGATCGCTAATGTCGACGGCACCGATCTGGTGCTCGACAGCCGCACGCCGTGGATCGAACGATGGTCCGACACACCCTATGTCTGGCTGTTGAAACAATCTGCGTCCGACCCTTCGATCTGGTACAGTACATTCCCCGAAACGGACGACTCTAATACGATTGCACTTGCAGCATTGGCGAGTTAACCGAATCCCCGGATTTTCGTATCGCGAGATATTTGGGGATTGCGTGTGAAGTACTGGCTCGTCCTGATCTGTTTGTTTGTGTCGGCGTGCGTCGGCAATCAGGCCTATCCGACCGCAGCGCCCGGCGCGGCTGCAGAGGATTCCGCCGCGGTTATCGCTGATTATCAGCTTGCCCCTTCGGACAAGGTCCGAATCGCGGTGTTCAACGAACCGACGCTGAGCGGCGAATATGTCGTCGGTCCGAACGGCAGCATCTCGTTCCCGCTGGTCGGCGAAGTCGAGGCGCAGGGCCTGACGGCGGCAAAGCTGGGCGCGACGATCCAGTCGAAACTGGCCAACGGCTTCATCAAAGATCCCAATGTTTCGGTGGAAGTCGTGTCGTTCCGGCCGATCTACGTGCTTGGCGAAGTCAATAAGGCAGGGCAATATCCCTATTCGGCGGGCCTTACCGTGCTCAACGCCATCTCCTCGGCCGAAGGCTTCACCTATCGCGCCCAGAAAAAATACGTTTTCATAACGCGGTCGGGAGCGTCGAAAGAGGTGCGGATGGAGGTCACTCCGTCGCTACGTGTCTATCCGGGGGACACTATCCGAGTCGCGGAGCGCTATTTCTGATATATTCGCGGTTCGCTTCGACCCGCCCCCGGCTTATAGAATCCACGCCTAAGTCACTGAACTTAAGGTGCTGGGAGTACATACATGAAGAAAGTCACTAAGGCTCTGACGCCTGCAGCGCTGCTGTTCGCTATGAGCGGCACGGTGGTGACCACCGCGACGGCACAGACCGTTCCCGCGCAACGGCGCACTGACACTATCGCGGTACAGAGCGACGCGCTCGTCCGACAGATATTGCAGAGCATCGCGCTGACGCCGAACGCCGATGCCGGGACGTTCGAAGCAAGGTTTGCGCTGATCGCGGATCGGTCGCCCTATGACTGCCTCGTCGTGCAGCGTGCGGTCCGGGATGCCGAAGCGGGGACCGAGAATGAAGAAGCAAAAAGGGCTTTGATCGCGCTGCGTTCCACCCTGTCGGCATGTCCGACTGGCACGGGCGCAGGCGGATCGGGGTATTTCGGTCCGAACGTCGCGCGCGCTGAGCTGCCCGACATTCAGACCGGCGGGGGGAGCGATTATCTGCCATGACGAATATGATTTCATCGCGTAGCCGGATGCGGCGGCTGGGAATGCGCAGCCTGGCCGGGTGCATCGCGCTTTGCGGCGTACCGGCTGCGGCGTTGGCGCAACAGGTCGAAAATTACGGGCCGTTTCTTGCCAGTCCGATCCCCTTCAGCGCGGATCGCGGTCGCAATGTGAGCGTGCTTGATCGCGAACGTCCGGAATATGAACCGACGGGGATTCCAGTCGGCGGGTTCATTGCCTTTCCCGAGGTGGTTACCGGCGTCGGATATTCGGACAATGTTCTGGGATCGGGCACCAATCGTCAGTCGGACGGTTTCGTCGCCTTCGATCCCTCCATCCGGCTGGAAAGCAACTGGGGGACCAATTCGCTTTCGATCGATGGCGGCGGAGTGTTCCGGCGCTTCTTCGACGTGACGAGCCGCAACGAAAACGGATATTTCGCCGATATCACGGGCCGCCTCGATGGCGAGCGCGGCACGTATCTGCTCGGTTCGGCCGGCGTTCGGCGGGCCTATCAGTCGCAATATGCAAGCGACATTCCCGCCAATACGCTGGGCAATATTTCCTATGTCCGTTCGCAGGTCCTGCTGCGCGGTCAGCATGAAATGGGCCGGTTTCGCATTTTGGGCGCTGCCAATGTCGTCGGTCTGAACTTCAGCGACGTGCGTTCGCTGGGCGGCGCGGTGATCGATCAGGATTTTCGGGACCGCACCTCGGCCATCGGCGCCGCGCGACTGGAATATGCCGTGACCCCCGATTTCTCCGTATTCGGCGAGGGCGATTATACCCATATCGCACATACCCGGAAAATGATCGGGACTCTTCCCAACCGCGATGGTGAGGAGTTCAGGCTGCTCGGCGGTGTCAGCTTCGATCTGACGGCGCTTATCCGCGCGCATATCGGCGCCGGCTATATTCAGCGCGACTTCCAGTCCGATGCGCAGTATCCGCGCATTAGCGGGCTCGCTTATGACACGCGCATCGAATATTTCCCGTCGGGCCTGTCGACCGTCACGCTGATCGCCAAGCGCGATATCGAGGAAGCCGTCACCTTAGGGATCAGCGGTTATTTCGCCAATACTGCTGCAATACGCGTCGATCATGAGCTGATGCGCAATCTTCTGCTCTACATCGACGGCCAGTATCAGCGTAACAATTTCAAGGACATCGACCGCATCGATAAGATTGCCCTGTTCGAAGGCGGAGCCAATTTTCTGGTGTCCCCCGACTGGGCCATCGGCGGCGGTGTCAATTATTCCAAACGAAAGAGTTCGGGCGCGCTTTCGGGTCCCGAATTCGATGAATGGCGTGCGACCTTGTCGCTCACATTCCGGCGCTAGTATTTTCAGGAGCTAAGTACGCCTATGAACAGCCAGGTCCCTGCGCCCGAATATCCACATCGCAGCTATCCGGCCAGTGAGGTCGGGGCGGGCGAGATTGGGTTGGTGGCGCTGCTCGATATCATCGCGCGGCGTTGGCTGCTCATCGTCGCTGTCGCGGCGGCCATCACGGTCGCTTCGATAGCGGTGTCGTTTGTAATGACGCCGCTCTATCAGGCCACGACACAGATCAAGATCGATCCTGCCGCGCGGTCGGTGACCGACGAACCGTCGCGTCAGACTTCGCCGCAGGCCGATCAGTCGCGTATTGATACGGAAGTAGCGATCATCCGTTCGCGCGAAATTGCCGCGCGCGTGGTTCGCGATATGAATCTCGTAAACGACCCCGAATTCCGGCCGGATTCGGAAACGGCTGCAAATGACAGTGCGGATACGTTCGACCGGGTTGTCGCCAATTTCCTGGAACATCTCGACGTCACGCGGGAATCCGACAATTACATTGTGACGGTTCACTTCCGGTCGAAAGATGCCGGGAAAGCTGCCAAAATCGCAAATGAGGTAGCGCAAACCTATGTGGCGAGCACGGTCGAAGATCGCACGAAAAACGCTTCCGAACAGGCGAAATTCCTTAGCCAGCGTTTGAATACGCTCGGAAAGGAAGTCGAAAGTTCGGAAAACCAGCTTGCGCAATATCGCTCGCGCGCCGGGATCGTTGAAGGCACGACTCAGGGCACGATCGCCGATCAGCAGGTAGGTCCGGTTGCCGTTCAGCTTGCCCAGGCCGAAAGCGAAGCCGCCGCTGCCACCGCAGACCTCAACGCTGCAAAAGCGCAGATTGCGAAGGGGCAGCTCGCAGCCGTTTCCAACGTGCTGGATTCGCCGGTCATCGCTGAGTTGCGCAGCCAGCGCGCACAGGCGGCACGCGAGCTCGCACAGGTTGAGGCGCGCTATGGCCCTCGCCACCCCGAATATGCGCGGGTGAAGAGCCAGATCGACGAAATCGATCGCGGACTTCGCGATGAAGCCGCGCGTATCGTGTCGGGTCTGCAATCGCGCGCTCAGGCCGCACGTGCACGCGCTGCCAGCCTTCGCGCCAGCATGAATCAGGTTCGTGGCGAGCAGGCGTCGAACACCCGCGCTGCAGTGACTGCCGATGCGCTGGAACGCGAAGTAAAGGCCAAGCAGCAATCCTATGACGAGATTGCGCAGACGCTTCAGCAGGTGACTCAGCAGCAGCGCGATCTGTTGCCGACCGCAGTCATCACGCAGGTGGCAACTCCGCCGCTCGATCCGTATTCGCCCAACCGTATCCTGTTCGCATCGATCGGGCTGATGATGGGCCTGCTGATCGGGTTCGGTTCGGCAGTGCTGCTGGAGCTTCTGTCACGGCGCATCCGCACTTCAACCGATCTTGAGCGTGAGGTCGGCGCACCCTTCCTCGCATCGATCCCGCGTCTGACCTCGCGTCAGCTGCGCATCGACGGCGAGAAGGTTTCGCCGGAGCAGTTCACCACGCTGCGCCCCATGTCGAGCTATGTCGAGGCGTTCCGGATCATCCGCAACTCCATCGTGCTCAGCGCGCACACGCCGCCCAAGACGATTGCGGTGCTTTCCGCCCTTCCCGGCGAAGGCAAATCGACCTCCTCGCTGTCGCTGGCCCGCGTCATGGCGCTTAGCGGCGACCGGGCGATCCTGATCGATTGCGATCTTCGTCGCGGTCGGCTCGGCGAGATGGTCGGTGCTCCCGACCGGCCGGGCCTCGTCGAAGTGCTTACCGGACAAGCGCAGCTTGCCGATGCGATCGTTCGCGACTCGCAGTCGAATCTGGACGTGCTGCCGCTTCGCGGTAAGAATTTCACGCCGGTCGATCTGTTCAGCGGCCAGAATATGCGCTCGCTGCTCGCGCAGCTTCGCGATCGTTACGACTTTGTGATCCTCGACACCGCACCGGTGCTGGCGGTTGCCGATTCGCGCATCGTGGCGTCGCTTTGCGATACGTCGATCTTCATCGCGAAGTCGGAAAGCACCCCGCCGCGTGCCGCGCGGGCCGCGGTCGATCTGATCCGCCATGACGGCACGATGATCGGCGGGACTGCATTGTCGATGGTGTCGCTGCGTAGTGGCCGGATGTCGGCTTCCGACCCGGCTTATTATCAGGCGAAATATCGCCAGTATCGCGAGGCGTGAGCCGACCGGCGATATTCGGACGTACAAAGCGGGCCGGAGGACGCGATTCCGATCGCAGCCTTCGGCCCGATCGCTTTGTGCTGATTGCAAGGATTGTCCTTGCCCTCGCCATGCTCGCCGCAGCGGTCATCACGGTGCGCGAATGGCATATTTCGCATATGGCGAAGCTTGCGCGATCCGCGCGCGATCAGCCGACCGAGAGCCGGCGGCGCGAACTTGCCGACCGCCTTTCCGGCTGCGCGACGGCGAATTCGGAACGCGTGCTCAGCGCCTGTATCACCGGCTTTGCCGCCCTCACCGAACAGGCGGCCTCCCCGGAAGAGGCATCCTCCTATATCGCGGCAGCGCTTCGTGCCGATACGCGGTTGCAGGGCCGCGCGCCTGATAATGGCGAGGTGCGCATTCTCCACGCGCTCGCCGCAGCCAATGCGCGCCATATGGGAGAGGCGGTAGCAGCGCTTGGCCAAAGCTATGCAATGCAGCGCTTCTCCCCGTCCGCCGGCATGTGGCGAATCTGGTGGGGCACGCATCACTGGAGCCGGCTCGACCCCGCGCTCCGCATTGCCGTCGACCAGGAAGCATTATGGTATGCCAGTCAGGGCCAGTCGCAACGCGAAGACGTTATCAATGCGGTAGCGGATACGCCTGCGTATACGGCGATTGCGCTTCGCCTTCCCGGTCGCGGGCTCGCCAATCGACCATTCGGGTCCGCGCCCGAATAGCCCGCGACAGCGCAATACCGCCAAGCCATGCGACAAAGGCCAGCATGGCGGGCACGTCGAGCGCGATATCAATCAGCCCCGCCGCTATTCCGATGACGACCGCCGTGCACAGCGCGACCATACGGACGTCATAGGCGACGCGATCGCGCAGGCTAAAAATCGGGATCGCCGCGGTCACGACGCCTGCCGCTGCGAACAGCGCATAGGGCCAGCCCCCTTCGATCGCCGCGTTCAGCAGGACGTTATGCGCAGCGCCGAAATTCCACCGGTGCAGGGCATCTTCCGGGGTCAGCGACGAAAGATTGGCCAGCCCGAAATTACCGAGGCCGACGCCGAACCACGGCTTTTGCAAGCTGAGCGCAACGAAATTCGCCATGTCCGTTACCCGCAGGTTGAAATCGCCCGCAAGCCCGTGAAATTTTCGAAGGACACTCCCGCCCAGCAGGAGCAGCAGAAGCATCGGCGGAACGATCAGAACGCCCAGCGCAGGGAGCGCGACAATCGCCCCGTGCCGCCATAGCTGGCCACCGCGTCGGGCTACCAGAACCAGCACCCCCAACCCCGCCAGCACCAACGCCATTCGCGATCCCGTAATCGCAATGGCGCCCGCACAGGCGCTGAATGCGGCCAGCGTGAGGGCAAGTTTCAGTGCAGCGTGCCGGTCGGCAGTGTGCATCGGATCGCCGAAGCGGATGGCGAGCGCCAGAAACTCGCCACAGGCAAGGACGCTGAGCATGGCGAGAATCGTGCCCGCAGTGTTCGCGTTGCGCAGCGTCAGCGCAAAGTGCGAATATTGCGAAACCGGCCCCCACAGGGCGACATAGGAAATACCGGCCGCTCGTAACGCGACCGAGATCGCCATCCACAGCAATCCCAGAATAACGATCAGGCGCACCGCGGATCGCCCAACCCCGGGCCGGGCCCCCATCGCAGCACCACCCGCAAACCATGCGACGGCCGCCGCCTGTCCGATCCATCGCGGCGCTATCGAATCGGTCGCCAGCCGGTCGGCAGGAAACATGTCGAAGGGGATTATAACGGGAAGCGCCGCCCAGATCAGCGCCAGAGCGAAGAATGAAAGCGGGAGGCGCAGCGCACGCCATATATTCGCCTCAGGCGGCGAAAGGGTCAGTATCGCCAGAACCGCAGCGAACGATGCCAGCCCGAAGGCCCCCGCGAGGAAATTGGTATTCGCGCCGAGAACGAACCAGCCGCCGACAAGCGTTAACGGCGCGATAAGTGCAAGGACGGCCGACCGTTCCTGTGTCAAATTGGGCATGCCTGTTCTGTTTCCTCTTCGGATTTTCGCCCGCTAACTATCTTAACCGGCGCATAAATTGCGCAAAACGGCCAGTTCGCAGTCTGGTGCGACGATCCGCCATGCGAAAGCAACCGGATCGGAAGCTCTGGTGTTAAGTATTTTCTTCATTCTAAAATCGTTATCGGATCGATAAGGACGATTAGCACGATGCCAAGACGTATTTCGACGATTCACGTCGGGATATCACCACGGCGCAGTGGCAAGCGTACGACAAGTGGAGGTTAATCGGTGTTCGCAGTAATTCTGGGCATTATCGCTGCGATTTTCCTCCTCATCGCAGTACATCCGTTCGCGACATATCCCATCTCGCTCCACCTGTTCGCGAAACGGCGCGATCGCCGGTTCGCCGATTTCGCAGGCCCTCGTCCGTCCTGCGCGATCTGTATGTCCGCATATAATGAAGAAGATGTGATCGTGGCGAAGGTCGAGCAGCTGATCGCTACGGCCGAAAAATACGGTCCGGCGACCGTCCATATCTATGTCGACGGATCGAGCGATCGCACTGCGGAACTTCTGGAACCCTATAAAGACCGGGCGGATATCGTCGTTTCGCAGGAACGCAATGGCAAGACCTATGGCCTGAACGTTCTGATCGAGCGTTCGCAAAGCGATCTGCTGATGTTCACTGACGCCAATGTCGAGGGCGATGAAGACACGCTTACCGGCCTCGCCCGCCCATTCCAGGATCCGAAGATCGGGTGCACCACGGCGCGGCTGGTCTATACCAATCCCGGCGAATCGGCGACCAGCTTTCTGGGCGCGCTGTACTGGCGAATCGAGGAATCGATCAAACAGATCGAAAGCGACACGCTGGGCGTCGTCGGGGTCGACGGTGCGAGCTTTCTTGTCCGGCGCAAGCTGTATCACGCCGCCCCCGCCGACCTGATCGATGATCTGTATGTCACGCTGAACGTCCTGACATCGGGCGCGACGGTCATTCGTGTTCCCGAAGTGGTGGTGCGCGAACGCAGCGCGGTGAAAGCGAAGGAAGAGTTTCGGCGCAAAATGCGCATCGCCTGTCAGGCGATGAACGTGCATCGCGCGCTCGCGCCCGCTCTTCGCAAACAATCGTTCCTCGTGCGCTATGGTTATGTCTCGCACCGGCTGATCAAATGGCTGATGCCGTATTGCCTGCTGATTTCCGCCCTTTGCCTGCTTGCCGCCATCTTTGTCGGTTTCGGCTGGATCGCCGGATGTGCCGTGCTCGCCGCCGGGGTGCTTGCGCTATTCGGCGGATCGAAGGGCGTTCCCGGCCTGTCGGTTCTGTATTCCGCCGTCCTTTCGCTTACCGGGGTCGGCATGGGCGTTGCGCAGTCTTTGCTCGGCAGGCAGCGCTATCGCACCTGGGAGCCCGCCGCTACGATCCGTAACGCTCAGGGTGCGCCGATGGACGCCCGGGGCGGAAATTGATCTTCCCGTTCGGTTGGGGAGGACGGCGCCGCCGCCCCCGAACCGGCAAGGGCGAACGGATCTACGCCATTGGCGACATACACGGATGCTACCGTCAGCTGCGCCGCCTGCTCGGCCGGATCGAAGCGCATCATGAGGCTTTGCCCCCGCCCGCGAGCCTGCGGGTCGTCCTGCTGGGCGACCTGATCGATCGGGGGCCCGATTCCGCACGCGTGTTGCGCTTCGCCGGTCAATTGTCGAACCGCACGCCCAATCTGGTTACCCTGATGGGCAATCATGAAGAACTGATGCTCGGCGCGCTCGCCGGGGATCGTGCTGCGCTCGACCTGTGGCGCGAACATGGCGGACGCGCAACGCTCGCAAGCTTCGGCTTCGACCCTGCGCGTCTCGACAGCGAACGGAACATTCGACTGCTCAGCGGGCAGATGCGTCTGGCGGTTTCGCAACCGATCATCGAATGGGTCCGGCGCCTGCCGCTATGGACCCGGTCGGGCGATTATCTGTTCGTCCATGCAGGCGTGCGCCCGCGCATCCCGCTTTCCCGGCAACAACCGGACGATCTGCTGTGGATTCGCGATGATTTTCTGCAATGGAGCGGGTCGTTCGGCGGTGCCACGATCGTCCATGGCCATAGTATCGACGAAGCGCCCCAATTGAGCGAACATCGCATCGGTATCGACACCGGTGCCTATCGGACCGGCGTTCTCACCGCGCTTTACCTCGAGGACGATCGGCAGGAATTTCTGTCGACCGCTTCCGACTGATCGCTCAACGCACGCTCGCGCGGCTTTCCTCAGCGATCCGGGCGGCAAGACGCAGCGTCAGTGCGATCAGCGTCAGGGTCGGATTGGCGAAGCTCGACGTGCTGAACGCCGCCGCCCCCGCAATATAGACGCCGCGCGTTCCGAACAGTTCGCAATTGGCATCGCAAACGCCGATCGCGTCGGTTTCGCCCATGCGCGCGGTGCCGATATGGTGGCCGCCAACCGGGACTTTGCGCTGCATCGCGATCTCATAATCGGCATCGCTGAAGCGGACCGACGCGGTATCACCGGCATTGAACGCATCGGCAACGAGCCGCAGCCCCTTTACCAGCCGCTGATGATCGCCTTCGGTCGTTCGCCAGTCGACCGATATGCGCGGGACGCCGTGCGCATCCTTGCTGTCGCCCAGCATGATGCGGCTGTCGGGATTGGGCTCCTGCTCGGCGTTGATGTCGAGCGGGTACAGATTGCGCGGATCGCGCAGCACCACTGAGGGCAATTTACGCTTCGCAAAGGTCCGCCGCCGGGCAAAGTCCAGCGTGAAGGCAGCCAGTTTCGGCCCGCCCAGCACCATATTGCGCAGATGCGCGCCCCAGAATGCGGCCGCACTGCCCCCCCGCTCCAGCCGCTTCTGATCCTCCAGCGAGGTAAGCTTGCGCGCATATTCGGGCACGATCCGGCTTTTCACCAGATACATTGCCGACAATACGGGGTGGCGATGGTCGGGATCGACGATATTGGCGTGATTGGGCCGAAGCACCAGCCCGGCAAGCTGATGCCGTCGCTGCGCTTCGGGCGACAGCCAGATATAGCGACGGCAGTAAATGCCTTGCGGGGAACGCTGATAGTCCATCCGCACCTGATCGACGGACTTTTCAAACCGGATTTCGCCCAGCTCGCCCTCGAAATGACACTGGTAAAAGCGCCCGACCAGATCGCGCTCATTGCCGAGGCCGCATGATTTGATCTCGTTCGAAATCAGCAGCAGGCGCGCGGTTTCAATGCCCCCGGCCGCGATGACGACGCGCGGCGAGGCAATTTCGGCCAGCGAGCCGTCAGGGCCGCGCACCCGCACGCCGCGAGCTGCAGATGCGTTGTCATTCGTGAGGATCTGCACGACCGGCGCGTTCAAAAGCACCGTGATCCGCGAGGATGCACGCAGCCTTTCGCGATAATGATCGCCGAAATGCAGCGGATTGCTGAACCGTTCGATCCGGTCGAGGACGACATCGTCGGATTCGATCCCCGGCACCATCGGCGCGGGCTCGCCGGGCAGCGCTTCGCCGGCAAGGAACGCAGCCGGTCCGGCCTGCGCATAGTCGAGCGCGCGCGGATAATGGCGCGCGACATCGTCATACCCGATCGGCCAGCGACCATGCGCCATCCAGGGGCGATCTTCGAAATCGATCGGGTCGAACGGAATACACCGCCCCCCCCAGACCGAGGTCGAGCCGCCAAAAACCCGGCGCCGAAACATGTCGACCGTGCCGTGGCTGGCAGGTTCGACCGCATGCGCGCGATAAAATTCCTGACTCGCCGTGCTGAACGCCCGGCCACCCGCCTCCAGCAGGATCACCGCCAGCCCCGCATCGGCGAGTTCGAGTGCCATGGTGATTCCCGCCGCGCCCGCACCGATGATCGTCACATCGGCCTTCAGATCCGCCGGAATCGATCCCTTTTGCGTATCGAAGATCATGCAGCGTGACCAGCCGGCGCAGCGGCGGAAAGCGCCTCAAGATGGGCTATCGACGTCGTTCCCACCAGCGCGTTGGACACGAGCGGGTGTTGCACGGCATTGCGTACCGCATCGACCGCGGTGACACCCGGCTGGGTCCGGATGACCTCGCGTGCGAACACAATATGTCCGCGTTCGCGGATGATCGCAGCGTCCGCATCGCGCATCCCGATAATGACATCCCAGGGAAGCTGAAGCAGGGTCAGCCCCTCCATCGTCAGCGCGGCCGACAGTCCCTCGGCATCATCGCATGAAACGCCGAAATGCCGGACCTTGCCCGCCTGCTTCAGCGCAGCGAGCGCCGCGCCCGCCGCCGGATCGGCCGCGACCGAGGCGGGCGGGCTGTGCAGCAGAAAGCCATCGACATAATCGGTCCGCAGGCGTCGCAGCGACGCATCCAGACTGCCCGCGAAGGACGATGGCGACCAGTCGAAGCGCATCGATTCTTCGCGCCGCGCGGTAACCGCATTGCCGCCGCCCGACCCGCCCTGGTTCCGGCGCGCGGCGAGCAGCGGACGAAGCAACGGCTTTAACGGACGCAGAGCGCGCATTTTCGCCGAAAAGCCGCGTCCCGTCTTCGTGACCACAAACGCTTTGTCGCGCTTGCCCCGAAGCACGGCGCCGATCGTCCGTTCGCTGTCGCCCTGTCCATAGATGTTCGACGTATCGAGCGCAGTAATCCCGATTTCGAGCGCGCGCTCGACCAGCGCACGGCTTTCGGCCATCGATCGCGGATTGTTGAACGACCCGATCCGGGCGCACCCAAGGCCAATCGGCGAAAGCGCCGTATCCAAGCCAGTTTCGATGCGCATCGATCGCTTCCCCTTGCGAGCAGAAATTCGGTTCACCGCCCCCGCGGGCGATGATCGGGGCGAGACTTCCAACCGCGCGCGCGCAACGTCAAGCACAACGACCGACAGGATGCTGCAACGCAGCGCCTTATCTGTCTTTTTTCGGGAAAGCTGCTGCGGTCCGCCTTATCGACCCGGCGTGGCGATCTGAGAATCGGCGGTGGCATAGGCGCTTACCCGATAGATTTTCATCCGCGCGGGGAAGTGCGTCTGCGCATCGGGTGCCCCCGGCCATTTGCCCCCCACTGCAAGGTTTAGCAGCATATAAGTGGGCTGGTGAAAATCCTTGTTGGGAACGCTCCGCTCGGCAATTCCATCGACATACCAGGTGATTCGCGATGGTTCGACCAGCACGCCGTAATCGTGCGGTCGGGTAACGTCATCGACCGGAAGCTCCTGTCCGTTCGGTATCTTCTTGCCGTTCCTGTCCGTATGGACCGTGGCGTGGATCAGGTTCCGCTCGCCGATCGTTTCGAAGACATCGACTTCCTGCTGCGGCTGAACCTTGCGACCGGGCTGAAACGGCGGAAGCAGCCAGAAAGCGGGCCACAGCCCCTTCCCCGCCGGAAGCGCCACGCGCGCCTCGAAATAGCCATAGCGCATCGTGAAGGACCGTTCTGTCGTGATCAGACCGGAGACATAGGAAAGGGATTTGGCCTGGGAATCGGCGGGCGCCACGCCCTTGCGCGCGACAAGGGTCAGGCTACCCGGTTTCCACGCATAGGATTTCCCCTGATCGGCGGGGCTGCCATAATATTGCAGTTCCTGGTTGGGCCGAAGCGTGCGAGTCTCCCAGGCTTTGGGCGACTTCGGCTCCTGCACGCCGAATGCATAATTGGTTTTCCAGCGCCCGGTCGGATTGCTGACCGGATCATAGAAATCGGGGCGCGCTGCGAACCGCTCCTCGAACACGAGGCGCATCGCGCTTTTGTCGATTCGCGCGGGGGCGGACGCCGTGTCGGGAGCATTGCCGACGCCAAGCGATGCAAGACCCGCGATTGCGACCATGAGCTGACGAATCATCGGATTTTCCTGTGCATTTAAGATGCGTGGGCAGTTCGCCGTTCGATAGTGCCGGCGATATTAACAACGGCTTTCACGCGCCCCCCCGACAACCATCGAAAACGTCAGGAAGGGGCGCAATTCGCCGCCTTTCCCAAACATCATGGCGCATCGCCCTATCGCCAGAGCGAGCCGCCACATTCGCGAATATAGGCCTGCGCCGCCGCCGATAGCGGCTTTCGCTTCGGCCGGTCGTCGCGGCGCAGCCAGGACAGGAAACGCATCGCCGCTTTCCCCACGCTTACCTCGCCTTTCACGCGGTAGAAAAGATACGGGGTGAACAGCACATAATTCAGCACATTTTCCGGAAACGGCATGTGCATCCATGTCATGATATATTTGTTCGAAAGCCGGTCGGTCTGGCTCTGCCGCTTCGGCTTGCGCCCTGCCGGATGTTCCAGCTCCTCGACACGGATATCGGGGACATAGCGGATTTTCCATCCGCCGTCGATGATGCGGAACGCCAGCTCGATCTCTTCGATCCCATAGAAGAATTCGGGATAGAAACCACCAACCTGATGCAGCGTTTCGCGCCGAAATCCGACGCAACCACCGACAAAGCGGAAGGTCAGGAAACTGTCTTCGAGATCGACATCCTTGCGCGTATGCGGAATGAGATCGACCCGCCTGCGCGTCTCGCCGCGCACGCGTTTGCGCGTCGATATGCAGCCGAGCTTCGGCTCCGCTTCGAAATAGCGCTCGAACCGGGTGAGGTAATCCGGCGTTTCCATCAGGACGTCATCGTCGACGACGAGGACATAGTCGCCCCGTGCGGCATCGATACCGATATTCCGCGCCGAAACGCCCCGATTTATCCCATCGCCGAAATATCGCGCTGACGGGAACTGGTCGAGCAGCCGCTGTCGGTCCGCCGCGTCCACATTGTTGTCGACCAGCAGCACTTCATAATCCTGACGCCCGCCATCATGGTCTTTCAACCGGCCGAGCACCTCCTCCAGAAGAAAGTCGCGGGCATAGGTAAGCACGACGATCGAAAAACGCGGCGCGCCGGCCATTGCACTGTTTTCGCTATTATTCTGGCCGCTGAGCACCAATTTACGATCCTTTGTGTCGCACCCGTTCGCATCGCTATCGTAAAAATACGACATTTGCCTTTCGGCAGGAACCGGTTCATGTTTGCAATGGTTAAATCTTCAGTAACCCTGCCAGTCTATAGAGCGGGGTACGCCGAGAGGAGTGGTTGTCATGAACAACGTTTTGAAAAGCCTGATTTCCGTCGACGGAGCCAATGGTTCGGCGGGTACAGCGCGTATCGGAACGCCCGGCCGGGGCAAGACGCGGCATGTCTATAATGTCTATCGCCACCCTGCTGACTCCGCGATGCCGAACCATAGCGGCAGCCTCAGTTCCACCGTTGCGCGTATGAGCATCGCAGTAGCATTCGGCCTGCTATGCTGGGCGTTGCTCGCGGGAATTGCGATCACGCTGTTCGGTTAATCGCGCGCAATCGCGAGCATTGATCGCCTGCGCGATCAATAGGACCCCTTGGCAAAAACGACGCTCGGCACAGTGACTGCCAGAATCTTCAGATTCATGGAGGTCGAACATTTGCGGCTATAGGCGACATCCATCGCAACACGGCGGCGATACGTCGTGTCGTTGCGGCCGCTCACCTGCCACAGGCCGGTAATGCCGGGACGGACGGCGCAATATTCGCTGAGATAGCGGCCATAGCGTTCCGCCTCGGCCTGAACGATCGGGCGCGGACCGACCAGGCTCATATCGCCGCGCAGCACATTGAACAGCTGGGGCAGTTCATCAAGGCTACTCTTGCGCAGAAAGCGACCGATGCCGGTGATTCGCGGATCGTTGCGCAGCTTGTGATCGCGCGCCCATTCGTCCCGCGCGGCTGCATCAACCGCAAGCAGTTCGCGCAGCCGTGCATCGGCATCGACCGCCATCGAGCGAAACTTCAGGCAATAGAAATCCTTGCCGCCGCGTCCGATCCGGCGATGGGCGAAGAGGATCGGCCCCGGATCCCCGACAAAAACCAGCGCAGCGATGACGATCATCAGCGGCGCGAAGAAAAACAGTGCAACGCTGGCCACCATAATATCGACAGCGCGCATCATGACCCGGTCAGCCCGATTCGAACGCGACGTAATGGCGGGTACAAAGACCGGTACTGCGTTCAGCTTCCCATGCATCACATTTCTCCAGCGCCCCTGTGCGCTTCCATGCAGTGCAGCAATACACCGAACCGAATAACATTTTAAGACAGGGGACGGCATTGAATCCAGACCGGCCCAAAACGAGACAAAACGGCCCCGCGTCAACTATTAACCGTTCAACGGTTGTTCGCGCGCGACAAACATGGCCCGCTTTGCCGTAATTGCCGCATTGCACCGTAGAATAGTGTTTCGACCAGAACGCGATACCGGGCGAAACGCGCCTCCGGTTTTCGGACCCTGTCGGATACCGTCGCATGTAAATGGGACTGAGGCGCGCGTGGACATTCAAACTTCAGCTTTGCCGCCCCCAATATTTCGGCCTTTTGCGGAAATGGACGGCGTCGCTACCTGTAGCATTCCCGACGACGAGCGGCATCTTCCTGCCGCCGATATGTAGCAATCAGGGCGGCGCCATATGCCGCGTTTCGCCCGGAAAGGAGCGACGATCCGTGTCCGGACCCGCGCGTACCAAACTCAGCCATCTCGACCGGCTGGAGGCGGAAAGCATTCATATTTTACGCGAGGTCGTTGCAGAGACCGAACGCCCGGTGATGCTCTATTCGGTGGGCAAGGATTCGGCGGTGATGCTGCACCTCGCCAAAAAGGCCTTTTATCCGGCACCCCCGCCCTTCCCGCTGCTCCATGTCGATACGACGTGGAAGTTTCAGGCGATGTACGAACTGCGCGACCGCGCGGCGCGTGAGGCGGGCATGGAATTGCTCGTCCATCAGAATCCTGAGGCGAAGGAAAAGGGGATCAACCCGTTCGACCATGGCGGTCTGCACACCGATATGTGGAAGACCGAGGGGCTGAAACAGGCGCTCGACAAATATGGCTTCGACGCAGCCTTCGGCGGCGCACGCCGCGATGAGGAAAAGAGCCGGGCCAAGGAGCGCGTCTTCAGCTTTCGCAGCGCCTCGCATGGCTGGGACCCCAAGAACCAGCGCCCCGAATTGTGGCACCTCTATAATGCGCGCAAGGCGAAGGGAGAGAGCATCCGCGTCTTCCCGCTTAGCAACTGGACCGAGCTCGATATCTGGCAATATATCATGGCCGAGGGGATCGAGATCGTGCCGCTCTATTTCGCCGCGCCGCGCCCGACGGTGGAGCGCGACGGCCTGATCCTGATGGTCGATGACGACCGTTTCCGCTTCCGCGAGGGCGAGCAGGTGGTCGAACGTTCAATCCGCTTCCGCACGCTTGGCTGTTACCCGCTGACCGGCGCAGTCGAAAGCGACGCGACCGACCTGTCGCAGGTCGTGCAGGAAATGCTGCTCACCACCACCTCCGAACGGCAGGGACGCGCGATCGATCATGATCAGGCAGCGTCGATGGAGAAGAAGAAGCAGGAGGGCTATTTCTGATGACGGTGCATGATTCCAGCTATCGCGTCGATTCGATGATCGCCGAGGATATCGACGCCTATCTCGACCTGCATCGCAACAAGTCGCTGCTGCGCTTCATCACCTGTGGCAGCGTGGACGACGGCAAATCGACGCTGATCGGCCGGCTGCTCTATGACTCAAAGATGATCTTCGAAGATCAGCTCGCCAGTCTGGAAGCGGATTCGAAGCGGGTCGGCACGCAGGGACAGAATATCGATTTCGCACTGCTCGTCGATGGGCTTGCCGCCGAGCGTGAACAGGGCATCACCATCGATGTCGCCTATCGCTTCTTCGCGACCGAAAAGCGCAAATTCATCGTCGCCGACACGCCGGGCCACGAACAATATACGCGCAACATGGTAACGGGCGCGTCGACCGCCGACCTTGCCGTGATCCTGATCGATGCGCGCAAGGGCGTGCTGACCCAGACCAGACGGCACAGCTATCTCGCGCACATGCTCGGCATCCGGCACATCGTGCTGGCGGTGAACAAGATGGACCTGATCGGCTATTCGCGCGAGCGGTTCGACGCGATCGTCGCGGACTATCGCGCCTTTGCCGGGTCGATCGGCATCGAGGATTTCACCGCCATTCCGATTTCGGGGCTGGCGGGCGACAATATCGCGAGCAAATCGTCTGACACTCCCTGGTATTCCGGCCCGACGCTGATCGAGCATCTGGAAAATGTCGAACTCGATGTGACGCTCGATCGGGACAAACCGTTTCGGATGAGCGTGCAATGGGTCAATCGCCCGCATCTCGATTTTCGCGGCTTTACCGGCATGATCGCCAGTGGGACGGTGCGCCCCGGCGATGCGGTGCGGATCGTGCCCTCCGGCCGCACCTCAACCGTTGCACGCATCGTGACGTTCGACGGAGATCTGGATGTCGCGGTTGCGGGCCAGTCGGTGACTCTGGTGCTCGCTGACGAGGTCGATTGTTCGCGCGGGGACGTCATCGCCGCTGCCGATGCGCCGCCGCAGTCCGCCGACCAGTTTCAGGCGCGGATCGTGTGGATGGATGCCGATGCGCTGCTTCCGGGCCGCGCGCACTGGATGAAGATCGGCACGCGCACGATCAGCGCAACGATCCAGCCGCCCAAATATGTTGTCGACGTCAACACCATGGCCGAATTGTCAGCAAAGACGCTCAGCCTCAACGATATCGGCATTTGCGAGGTCTATACCGACCGCCCGGTCGCGTTCGAACCCTATGCCGACAATCACGACCTTGGCGGCTTTATCCTGATCGACAAGGTAACCAATGCCACGGTCGGCGCCGGGATGATCGACTATGCGCTGCGCCGCAGCCAGAATGTCCACTGGCAGGCGATCGATGTGACCCGCGACGCCCGCGCCGGGCAGAAGAATCAGCGTGCCCGCCTGCTCTGGTTCACCGGGCTTTCGGGGTCGGGCAAATCGACCATTGCGAATCTGGTCGAAAAGAAGCTGCACGCGCTGGGCAAGCACACCTTCCTTCTGGACGGCGACAATGTCCGCCATGGGCTGAACCGCGATCTTGGCTTTACCGATACCGACCGGGTGGAGAACATCCGCCGCGTGGGCGAAGTCGCGCGGCTGATGAGCGATGCCGGGCTGATCGTGCTGACTGCGTTCATCAGCCCCTTCCGCGCCGAACGCGCGATGGTGCGCGACATGATGCCCGACGGTGAGTTCATCGAAATCTTCGTGAACACGCCGCTGGAAGTCGCTGAAGCGCGCGATGTGAAGGGCCTGTATCGCAAGGCACGTGAGGGCACGCTGAAGAACTTCACCGGTATCGACAGCCCCTATGAAGCGCCGCGCGACCCCGAAATCACGGTGGATACGGTGACCATGTCGGCGGAAGAGGCCGCCGATCTGATCGTCGAACGGGTGATCGGGATATGAGCGACACCAACGCCGATTCGCTGCTCGCCCGCCGGATAGCCGAAGCGGCGGGCAAGCTGCTGCTGACGCTGCGCGACAGCGGCATGTTCAGCGGCAAGGCGCTGGGCGATGCGGGGGACCAGATCGCCAATGCGATGATCCTGCGCGCTCTGGCACAGGAACGCCCCGGCGAGGCGGTATTGTCGGAGGAAAGCGCCGATTGCTCCGACCGGCTCAATTGCAGCCGGGTATGGATCGTCGATCCGCTCGACGGCACGCGCGAATATTCCGAAGGGCGCGACGACTGGGCGGTGCATATCGCGCTGGCGATCGATGGCCAGCCAGCGGTGGGCGCGGTTGCGCTTCCCGAAATGGGCATCACGCTGGCGACGGACACACCGCCTGCCCTGCCGCGCACCAACGATCCGGTTCGCATGGTGGTCAGCCGCACCCGCCCCGCCCCCGAAGCGGTCGCTATTGCCGAGCAAACCGGCGCGGAGCTGGTCCCGATGGGGTCAGCGGGCGCAAAAGCGATGGCGGTGGTGCGCGGAGAGGCCGACATCTATCTCCATTCGGGCGGCCAATATGAATGGGACAGCTGCGCCCCGATCGCGGTGGCGCGCGCGGCAGGGCTGCACGTCTCGCGCATCGACGGCAGTCCGATGGTTTATAACATGGCCGAAGTCTGGCTTCCCGACCTGCTGATCTGCCGCAAAGAGGCTGCCCCCGCCCTGCTCGCCTCGGTCCGCGACTTCGCGCAGGGAGCGAGATAGCCGCACGCGGTGCAGACCATTACCGGGCTTGAGGGTCGATGACGAGGTTCATGGTCACCCCCTCTCCGCCACGCGCACCGGCGTAAGCGGCACTTTCCGGGCAGCGCGGGGGCGATCGTCGGCACGACCATCGCCCCCGGTTGCTCCTACCAGTTCCAGATCGTCCCGTCGTTCAGGCGGGCGACGGGCAGATATGCCGGCTTGTAAGGATATTTCGCCGCCAGTGCCTCGTCGATATCCACACCGTGCCCCGGGCTTTCGCCGCAGATCAGATAGCCATCGTCAAACCGGTAATCATGCGGGAAAACAGCGTCGGTTTCCTCGGCATGGCGCATATATTCCTGAATACCGAAATTGGGGACCCAGCTGTCGAAATGCAGCGCACAGCCCATGGTAACCGGCGAAAGGTCGGTCGCGCCATGGCAGCCGGTGCGTATCTGATACAGGCTGGCGAGATCGGCAATCCGGCGAAGATGGGTCAGCCCGCCCGCGCCCACCACGGTCGCCCGGATATAATCGATCAGCTGGTTTTCGATCAGGTCCTTGGCATCCCAGATGGTATTGAAGATCTCTCCGACGGCAAGCGGCGTAACCGTATGCTGACGCACCAGCCGGAACGCCTCCTGATTCTCCGCCGGGGTGCAATCCTCCAGCCAGAACAGCTGATAAGGCTCCAGCATCCTGCCCAGATTGGCGGCCTCTTGCGGCGTATAGCGATGATGGCCGTCGTGCAGCAGATGATAGTCGAACCCATAGGTTTCGCGCAGCTTATCGAACAATTTGGGGATATGGTTCAGCGCCTTGCGCGTATCCCAGCCGGTCTCGCTGGGCAGCGCTGCATCGGCGGGCTCATAAAAAAGCGTGCCGCGCCCGACGCCATAGGCGTCCTTGATGCCGGGAATCCCGGTCTGCGCCCGGATCGCCTTATAGCCCATATCGATATACTGGCCGACCGCGTCGACGGTTTCAGCGATATCCCTGCCATTGGCATGACCATAGACCATGACGCGATCGCGGCTCTTGCCGCCCAGCAGATCATATAGCGGCATGCCGGCCATTTTCGCCTTGATGTCCCACAGCGCCATATCGACCGCTGCGATCGCGCGCATCGTCACCGGCCCCCGCCGCCAATAGGCGCCGCGATACAGATATTGCCAGATATCCTCGATCCGCCGCGGATCGCGCCCGATCAGGCACGGCACCACATGATCTTCCAGATAAGAAACGACCGCCAGTTCGCGCCCGTTCAGCGTCGCATCGCCGATGCCGTAGACGCCCTGATCGGTTTCGATCTTCAACGTGACGAAGTTGCGCCCCGGACATGTGACGATCACTTTCGCGCGGGTGATTTTCAAGCGATTCCCTTCCCAATTGACCCTAATATTGGACAGACAATTACAGTTTAGTTTGGTAAGGCCACATACCGCAAGTGCGATTGCGTAATTGTGACGAATTCCACGGCCGTGGTCGTCGCCGATACGATCGGGCCGGAGAACGCGAAACACTGTCGGGGCGAAACACCTGACGATGAGTTTCAATGTGGCCGGTTCGGGGTCAACAATATCTTCGATCGCATGCCGCCGATCGTGCCTGACAGCCGCAACGAGTTCAGCCGCCTGTCACGCAGCAACACGACGCCGGAACGGTATGATCCGCTCGGCCGCTATGTGAATATCGGGGTGAATGTGAACTTCTGATCGGACGCGGCGGGGGGCAATGCCCATCTCCGGTATCGGTGCAGCAGCAACCGGGTACGCCTCAGGGGGCTGGACCCGCCATCCTGTATCGCAAATATTCCTATACAGCCTTCCGCCCCGAAACGTGCTTTCGGGGCGGAATTTTGTTCAGCGAAAGCAGGCGCACCGTCTCCCCGCCCGTGTTGCGGCAATCCCATGCCATGCTGTTCCCGATCGCCGCCCCGGCTCCATGGCGGAACAATCCGGCGCACAGGCACCGCCTGCAATATGACCTTCGTCAGGCCATTCACCGTAAAGATGAAGGCAGGTCTGGCCCCGGTATGGAGCGGGTTCATATGGTATCGCGGCTCGCCCCCGGACGACGGCGCGGACCATCGGGCAACGCTTACTATCTTATCCGTAGTTCGCCCAGTCGCGAGCATATGAAAATGTCGATATGACAATAGCTTCAAACGGGAGGAAGTGAGACAATGCAGGCCGATTTTCGGATAATAGCGGATTGCTCGAACAACCTTATCGATTTGCAGATCTGCGGCTTCTATTCGCAGGCGGATGTCATACGGTTCTCCGCCGCCTATGATGATGCTCTCACCAGGCTCGATTGCGGTCCCAACGAACATCTCACCCTGGTGGACATGCGCGGAATGCAGATCCAGCCGCAAACCAGTGTCGGTGCATTTCGGGACATCTTGTCGGATCCGCACAAGCGATCCAGACGTCTTGCCTTTGTGGTGGCGACATCGCTTTCGCGGATGCAGATCAAGCGCGCCGCAGAGGGGCGCGATGCGCGTTATTTCACTGAGATCGAGGCCGCGCGTGCCTGGCTTCTGGACGAGGATGAAAGCGAGGTTCCGACCTGATTACGAGATCGGCCATCCTCGCTACATAATATGGCGAAGGATCAAAGCCTTGCCGATAAAGCGGCTGTATCGCGCCAAAAGCATGTTCGACATTTTGGAACGAATATGAAAGTACAAGCGCTCTGTGCCGGTCCCAATACGGCATATTGAGCGGGAACTGGAGGCCTTCCTCCCGTCAGAGCTGTGTTGCCACGATATTTGACGAGGTAGAATGAACGATCCGATCCTGAAAGAACCCGGAGAAGCACGGCAAGGACGCAGGATCGCAGTCAATCCTCCGGTTTTTTATATTTCGGCGGGACTGATCATCGCATTCGCCGCATTCGGCGCGATCTTTTCAAAACAGGCCGAAGGGCTTTTCACGACGTTGCAGTCAACGATCGTTGCGGATTTCGGGTGGTTCTATATCGCTTCCGTGGCGGGCTTTCTCGTCTTCGTGCTGTTCCTGATGTTCAGCCGCTATGGTGATATCAAGCTCGGCCCCGATGAGAGCGAGCCGGACTATAGCTATATCTCATGGTTTGCGATGCTGTTCAGCGCGGGCATGGGAATCGGCCTCATCTTTTTCGGCGTGGCCGAACCGATCGACCATTATGCCCTGCCGCCGGTGGGCGATGCGCGTACGATCGATTCCGCGCGTCAGGCGATGGTGCTGACCTTTTTCCACTGGGGGCTGCACGCCTGGGCGATCTATATCGTGGTCGGGCTGGCGCTTGCCTATTTCTCGTTTCGGCGGGGTCTGCCGCTCACCATCCGGTCGGCGCTGTACCCGCTGATTGGCAAGCGGATTTACGGGCCGATCGGCGATGCGGTCGATATTTTCGCGGTGTTCGGCACGATGTTCGGCGTCGCCACCTCGCTGGGCCTTGGCGTGTTGCAGGTCAATGCAGGCTTTGCGCACCTGTTCGGCATGCCGGTGAATGAAGGCGTTCAGCTGATCCTGATCGCGGTCATCACGCTGATGGCGACGCTGTCGGCGGGGCTGGGTCTGGACAAGGGCGTCAAGCGGCTGTCCGAAATCAATATCGTCCTTGCCGGCGCACTGCTGCTCTTCGTGCTGGTCGCAGGATCGACGGTATTCCTGCTGCAGGCTTTCGTGCAGAATCTGGGCGCATATCTCAGTTCGGTGGTCAGCCGTACGTTCCGCATGTACGCCTATGAACCCAATCCCTGGCTCGGCAAATGGACGTTGTTTTACTGGGGCTGGTGGATCGCGTGGTCGCCGTTCGTCGGCATGTTCATCGCACGGATTTCGCGCGGCCGCACGATCCGCGAATTCGTCACCGGCGTATTGCTGGTCCCGACGCTCTTCACCTTTTTGTGGATGACGGTGTTCGGAAACACGGCCATCGCGCTTGACCTTTCGGGCGCGGCTCCGATCGCGAAGACGGTTGAGAACAATCTGCCGGTCGCGCTGTTCACCGTGCTCGAACAATTGCCGCTGTCGGCAATCTCATCGGGCCTTGCGACCCTGCTCGTCGTCACTTTCTTCGTGACCTCGGCCGATTCAGGCGCGCTGGTGATGGATCTCATCACCTCGGGTGGAGCGGAGGACCCGCCGGTATGGCAGCGGGTATTCTGGGCGGTGCTCGCGGGGGCGGTCGCTGCGGTGCTGCTGGTAGCGGGCGGACTCGATGCGCTGCAGACCGCGGCGATCGCCAGCGCGCTGCCCTTTGCGATCATCATGGTGTTCATCTGCTACGGCCTGTTGCGCGCGCTTCAGATGGAGGGGCGTGAAACGATGATCGACCTCGCCATCGCGACTGAGGACGCCGCCAGCGATTCGACGATCAGCTGGCAGCAGCGCCTCTCGACGATCACCCGCAACCATAGCCGGGGCGAAGTCGCGGCGTTCCTTTCCGACACCGCGCGGCAGGCGCTGGATGCCATTGCCGCGCAGCTTCGCGAGAACGGACTGGAGCCCGAACTGGAGGTCGCGGAAGATAAAATCTCGCTCGTCGTACCGCATGGCGAACAGGGCAGGTTCAGCTATACCGTAAGGCTGCGCGGATTCCGTTCACCGAGCTTCGCCTGGGCGGAGACGCGCGCCAGCAAATCGGACGATCGCCAGCATTATCGTGCCATGGCGCGGACATCGGAAGGCGATCAGCCGCATGATGTGACCGGATATCGGCAGGAACAGCTGATCGACGATCTGCTGAAACGCTATGCCCATTTCCGCCATGCACGTCGGCTTGCCTGATACCACGAAGCGACGAGGACGACTCATCGCTTCGTGGTCAAGCCCGCGCGGCGCCTGAGCGAAACCAAAGCGCGATGCGTCAGCATCACAGCGCTTTGGTGTGAGAGGGCGAGCGATCAGACCCGGTGACCTTTGCGGCGCGGCGCGGTAAAGGGGCACCATGTCCCGATCCGATGTTCCATCCGACGCGCCGATCCGCGTCGCCGCGCTGTACCGTTTCGCGCGCTTTCCCGATCCCGCCGCCCTGCGCGCGCCGCTGTTGCAACTCTGCCTCGACCGGGGCGTGCGCGGCACGCTGCTGCTCGCGGGCGAAGGGATTAACGGCACGATCGCCGGGGCACCGGATGCCATCGACGCCGTCATCGCGCATATCCGCGCGCTGCCCGATTGCGCCGATCTCGACGTCAAATATTCGGGTGCGGAGGCGATGCCGTTCGACCGGATGAAGGTCCGGCTGAAGCGTGAAATCGTGACCATGGGCGAACCCGATATCGATCCGCTCCATACCGTCGGGACTTATGTCGATCCCAAGGACTGGAATGCGCTGATTTCCGATCCCGACACGATCCTGATCGACACTCGCAACGATTATGAAGTGGCAATCGGCGCGTTCGAGGGCGCGATCGATCCGAAGACCGAGAAGTTTCGCGACTTCCCCGCATGGTTTCGCGAACGGCGCGACGAACTGCTGGGATCGGGCAAGCAGCCGAAAGTCGCGATGTATTGCACCGGCGGCATACGCTGCGAAAAATCCACCGCTTTCCTGAAACAGGAAGGCGTGGATGAGGTATTCCATCTGAAGGGCGGCATCCTCAACTATCTCGAAACCGTGCCCGAGACGCAAAGCATGTGGGAGGGCGAATGCTTCGTCTTCGATCAGCGTGTGGCGATTCGTCACGGCCTTGCCACCGGAACGCATAGCGCCTGCGCAGCCTGTGGCCGCCCGGTGAGCGAGGCCGACCGCGCCTCCCCGCTCTATGTCGAAGGGGAAAGCTGCCCCGCCTGCTATGGCGCGAAAGCGGAGGATCGGGGAGCAGCGGCATGAGCGCGCTGCCGATCCTCTACAGCTTTCGCCGCTGCCCCTATGCGATGCGCGCAAGGATGGGCATCGCGATGAGCGGAATGCCATGCGAATTGCGCGAGGTGAAGCTCGCCGACAAGCCGCAGGCGATGCTCGCCGCCTCGCCCAAGGGGACGGTGCCGGTGCTGGTGCTGAACGATGGGCGGGTGATCGATGAGAGCATCGACATATTGCGCCACGCGCTCGACCTGAGCGATCCCGAGGGCTGGTTAGAACGCGACGATGCCGACCTGATCGCCGCCAATGACGGCCAGTTCAAGCACGATCTCGACCGCTACAAATATCCCGACCGCCATGACAGCGACCCGCACCACCATCGCGAAGCGGGGATGGCGTTTTTGCGTCACCTCGATACGCGGCTGGCCGAAAGCTCGAACCTGTGCGGCGACCAGCGCGGGCTTGCCGATGCGGCGATCATGCCGTTCGTCCGGCAATTTGCGGGCGTCGACCGCGACTGGTTCGATGCGCAGCCGATCCCCCATGTCCATGCATGGCTGGAGCGGCACCTGGCTTCCCCCCTCTTCGCGCAAATCATGCTGCGCGTGCCGCAATGGCAGCCCGATCAGGAACCGGTTCTGTTCGGCAAACATAGCTAGGGCATTTCGCCCACTTGGCGAAGGCACCAAGCGGCCCTAGTCAGAAGGCCATGGGGCTTGGCGCATATCGATCCGGCATGATGCGGGCGGCATGGATGGCCGCTGCCTGGCTTGCGCTCGTCTATGCCGTGCTCGTGCCGCAGGGCTTCATGACGGTGCGAGGCGCCGATGGCGGCGTGCAGATCGTGCTATGTTCGGGAAGCGGCCCGCTGTCGCTGGCGCAATCGACTGCGCACCATGGCGGCGCGATGATGCATGGCGGCCACCACGGCGGCGGAAAGCAGCATGACGGCGCGCAGCACGACCGGCGCTGCCCCTTTGCGGGTCATGCCGCCCCCGCCACGCCGGGCGAACCCGATCTTGCGCTTGCCCCGCCGGTAGCGGCCTATGCAGCGCTCCCTTCCCCGCCCATCGCCGATCTGGTTCCGGGACGCGGCATGCCCGCGCCGCCGCCTCCCAGCCGCGCGCCGCCGATGATCCTCGTTTGACCATGTAGCAGCGCAGCCGGCCGTGATGCCGGTTGCCGCCCCTTTCCCCTGATCCGGCAAATATCCGGATCGGACAAATGACGAGCATCAGCCTTATGACATCCCGCTTTTCCGGGCGCATCAACGCGCGCCATAGCCTCTCCCTGATCGGCGCGAGGCTGATCGCCCTTTCCGCCCCCTATGCCCATGCGCAGCAGGCGACAGCGCTCCCCGACATGGACGTAGGCTCCGACGCGCTGCCGCCCGCCGTGCCGCCGACCGACGCCACAATCACCCGCGACACGCTGAAACAGGCGGCTTCGCGCAGCAGCGACACCGCCGACATTCTCACCCGTCTGCCGGGCGTCAGCGCATTCGGCGCGGGCGGCTTTTCCAGCCTCCCCGTCATTCGCGGCCTCGACAATGGCCGGGTGGGCATCTTGGTGGACGGCGTGAAGATCGACGACGCCTGCCCCAATAATATGAACCCGCCGCTTTCCTATGCCGATCCGCAGACGATCGAGGCAATCACGGTCATTACCGGTGTCTCCCCGGTAAGCATGGGCGGCGACACGATCGGCGGCGCTATCCTGATCGATACCGGCGATCCGCGCTTCGCCAAGCAGGACGAGACCATCCTGACCGGCAGCCTGTCGGGCTTTTACCGGTCGAACGGCGACGGGTTCGGCGGCGCTGCGCAAGTCACGGCGGCAAACGACAAATTCAACCTGACCTATGCCGGTTCGTACACCCAGTCCGATAACTATGACGGCGGCGGCAAGGACGGCGTGGTCCGTTCGACCGAATATGCCAAGACCGACCATTCGCTTGCCCTCGCGGCCCAGACCGGCATCGGACTGTTTCAGGTAAAGGGCGGCACCCAGCGCTCCCCCTATGAGGGCTTTCCCAATCAGCGCATGGACATGACCGACAACAAGTCATGGTTCCTCAACGGTCGCTGGCAGAACTGGTTCGCATGGGGCGATGTCGACCTTCGCGTCCATTATCGTGACACCGACCATCGCATGAACTTCCTTGCCGACAAGGGCGGCACCGAAGACGGCGGCATGCCGATGAACACCGAAGTCCACAGCGCGGGCTATACGCTGAAAGTCAGCCTGCCCGTATCGCAGCGCGATACCGTGCGCTTCGGCAGCGAACTGCACCATGAATGGCTCAACGATTACTGGCCGCCGGTTGCGGGCAGCATGATGATGGGGCCGAACGAATTTGTGAACGTGAACGCCGCACATCGCGACCGGCTGGGCACCTATGCCGAATGGGAAGCGAACTGGACGGGCGACCTCACCACCACGCTCGGCATCCGCAACGATCAGGTCTGGATGAACACCGGCGATGTTCAGCCCTATGGCAATTCGATGATGCAGATGGCGGACATACAGGCGGCAGCAGCGTTCAACGCCGCCGACCATTCCGCGCATGACAGCAACTGGAGCGGCAGCGCGCTCATTCATTATCAGGCGGCAAAGGGTATCGCGCTCGACCTTGGCTATGCGCACAAGGTCCGCTCGCCCAATATCTATGAACGCTATACATGGGGCCGTGGTGCGATGGCGAGCACGATGATCGGCTGGTTCGGCGACGGCAACGGCTATGTCGGCAATCTGAACCTGAAACCCGAGCGTGCCGATACGGTGAGCGGCGCGGTGACGTTCAGCGGCGCGGGAGACACGCCGTGGACGCTGCGCATCGCCCCCTATCTCACTCATGTCGCCGATTATATCGATGTGGTGAAGCTGGGCGATCTGACTGATATGATGGGTATGCCCAACGGTTTCGTTCAGCTGCAATTCGCCAATCGCGAGGCGCGGTTCTATGGGGTCGATGTGTCGGGCGATGCGACGCTCTGGACCGATGCAGACGGCGGGAGCGCGCGCATCGGGCTGACGGCAAGCTGGCTGCACGGCCAGAATCTGACCGATGATGATCCGCTATATCACCAGATGCCGTTCAACGCCGGGCTGCATTTCGACTATACCGCGCCGCGCTGGGATGCGCATGCCGAATTGCACGCAGTGACCGACAAGGATCGCGTCGATCCGACCCGCAACGAACCGCGCACCAATGCCTATGCGCTGGTCAATCTGGGCGCGGGCTATACCTTGAAAGGGGTAAGGCTGGGCGTGGATATCAGCAACCTGTTCGACACCGCCTATGCCCCGCTGCTGGGGGGGCAGTCGCTCGGCGATTTTGTCGCGACCGGTGTGCTGCGCCCCGTGCCGGGCCGGGGTCGCAGCTTCAACCTGTCGCTCGGCACGAAGTTCTGACGCCCGTGGCGGCAGCTTCGGCCAGCCGCTATGCGGCGCCGCCCCGGACACGGCTCCGGGGCGGGCTGGCGGCGTTTGGCCTTGTCACGGGGCTTGGCTTGTTCGCAGGCCTTATGCCCGCCCGGCATGCGGCAAAGCAGCAGGAACAGGCGAAGCTGACGCTGTTCGACGTGCCGAAGGAGCGAAAGGAGGCGCCGCCCCCGCCGGTCCCCATTCAGCGACAGGCGGATCGGCAAAGTCAGTCTGCCGCTCCGCGGGCCGGCGCTACGCCACGGGCCATTGCGCCCACGCCTGCAAAACCGGCGCCTGCCCCGACGGCGAACATCCAGGCGATGCGCCTGTCCGTGCCGACCGGCGCACTTCGCCCGGCCGAACCGCCGCCGCCCCCTGCACCACCCGCTCCGCCGAAAAGTGACCGGGCGGCGCTGAGGGCCGATTATGCAGCGACTCTATGGGCGCATATCCGCATATATCGGCCGCGCGGCGTGCATATTCCGGGGACGGCGCGCATTGCCTTCACCGTTCGGGCCGACGGCACACTGGACGATGTGACGCTCGCGCTGTCGAGCGGCAGCGCCATGCTCGACCGGCTGGCGCTGCGCACGGTGCGGCGCGCATCGCCCGCGCCGCGCCCACCCGCTCAGCTCGCCGCAGATGCGTCCTTCACGCTGGATTTCAAATTCGATTGAGCGGTCAGCTCATCAGTCCGGCGGAACGCAAAGCGCGTTCGATAATCGCCGCGACGCCGTTGCCGCTCGTCTTCCGATCCGCTTCCTGTCGCCCGACCCTGCCAGCCGCGTTCGGCTTGGGACGCGCCGCAATTCCCCAGAAATCGGCGATATGGTGTGTCGAGGATATTCCGACCTCCAGCATATAGGGCGCGGCCTGACCCAGCGCCTCCTCGCCCCTGGTCGAAAGCGGGGTGCCGTGCCCCATATTCGTGATCGAATATTCCTCGATCACCGCACGCCCCTTGGCGTCGGTCCAGATGCGGTGCGGATAGCCGTCAACGCTATCCTCCTGCGCCGGACGATCGGCCACGCCATGCAGCGTGCGCCACTGCGACAGGATCGCTTCGGCATTGGCGGGAACCACGGTGGTATCGGCGGTACCATGCCACAGAGAAATACGCGGCCAGACGCCGCGATGCGAAGAAGCGTCGCGCACCAGATCGGGCAGCGCGTCCCTATCGGGGCCGCCCTGTCCCTTCATCCGGTCGAGCGCCTGCTGAACGCCCAGCGCAGTGCCATAGGGCAGTCCTGCGATAATCGCGCCACCGGCGAACAGTTCGGGATAGGTGGCGAGCATCACCGACGTCATCGCGCCGCCTGCCGACAGGCCGGTCACGAAAATGCGCGTTGTATCGATTGCATGGCGAACGACCATCGCATCGACCATCTGGCGGATCGACAGCGCTTCGCCCGAGTCGCGCTTCGTGTCGGAGCGGGTGAACCAGTTGAAACATCGATTGGGATTATTGGCCGCCCGCTGCTGGGGGAAGAGCAGCGCAAAGCCCGCCCGATCGGCGAGCGCCGACCAGCCCGATGCGCTGTCATATCCGGCTGCGTTCTGGCCGCATCCGTGCAAAACGACCACCAGCGGCGAAGCGGGCGGCAGATCGGCCGGAATATAGCAAAACGCATCGAGATCGCCGGGATTGGACCCGAAATCGGACAGGCTGGTCAGCCGCCCGTGATCGCCGAGAAGCGCGTCGAACCCGTCGCGCATCGCATTAAAATCGCGGATCGTTTGCGAGATCGAACCCATTGCGTCAGACTCCGTTTACTGTCGCACGGCTCCGGTCGCGGAGTCTTGCTGCGCTGCACAATATGGGGTGTGCGCTACGGCTGGCAAGAGCGATCGCGGGTTCGACCGCGGATTAGCTGCGCCCGCCCTTGCCCAGCGCGGTCTGCATCAATGCGGTGTTCTTACGATAAAGACTAGTCATCGTGGCGAAATCGGCCTGGACTTCGCCCATGCGCAAAAGCTGATCTTCCAGCGTGACATTATTGCCGTCAGGCTTGGTCTCGCTGGTCGACGAATCGAGGAAGATGTTGCTGCCGGCCAGCGGCGGCCGGGCGCCCAGCGCCGACATTCCGGGCGTGATGGCAACATGCGGCCGCGCCACCCGCGCCGCGCCGCTCGTGCGCACAAAGTCCGAAAAGTCAGGCGCAGCGACGTCACGCGCCTTATACGCCGGGGTTTCGCTGTTCGCGACGTTTTCAGCGATCACCCGCTGGCGATCGGCGAGGAAATGCATACGCTTTCCGATGCCGGCAAGAATGTCGGTCATGGTCAGAATCCCAGAATGGAGGTTGATGCGGAACTGCTGCTGAGCCGGTCGAGCGCGGCCTGATAATTGGCGAGCTGCGCATTTTCGCGTGCTGAACCGCCGCCGGCTGCGAAATTTTGCGGCTCGACGCGCGCTGCTTTCAGATCGTCCCAGTAAAGCGAGCGATACCCGGTCTGGCTGACCGAGATCGCGCTGTTAATCGCATCCAGCGCCTCGGCAGCGCTTTTCATGTCCTTGAGCGACAAGGTCATGTTGAGTTTCAGGCCGAAGGTACCGCCGGGGCGGACGGCCGGGGCCTTGGGATCGATAATATCATAGCCCTGAACGCGCGCAGTGGGCAGGCCGAGCTTTTTCAGGCCGTCGCGCCCTTCCGGTCCGGCGACAAATTCGATGTCCACGCCGGATTTGGGGCTGATCGTAAGCTTCGCACCGCCATCGCCGCGCGGCGTCGTGACCGTGCCCTTTCGGCCGACGATCCGCTGCACCTTGCCCATCAGGGTAGAGAGCGTCTCATCGTCATCGATCGTGATCGTGCGCAGCGCTCCGCCATCGACCCGCATCTGGAACGAATCCCCGCCGCGAAGGCTGGTTGCGGTGGTGAGCTTCATCGACGTTCCCGGCGTGATGGCACCGCGGCCAAAGCCCAGTTCGCCGACGCTGTTGGTTCCGCCCGACGACATGACGAGCCGTACCGGCTCGGTGCGCTGCCCCGGCGTGCCGAACTGCGTGATCTTGCCAATCGCGCCGCTGGTAGCATCCAGCCGCGCGACAAAGCCGTCGACGGGGCCGCTTTTTTCGGCGCCGATCGTTCCGTTGGTGCGTCCGCCGACATATAGCGTGTTGCCGCTATACACCAGGCTGTCGACCTGATCGGTGCCCTCGGTGCCGAGATAGGTCACGGCGAGCCCGCTGCCATCGCCGGCAACGCGCGCGACGAAGCCGTCGCCCGAACCGCTCAGCCCGTTGATCTGTGTACCGCCCAGCGCGGAAACGGTCGTCCCGCCGATCGCGATATTGCCCGATGCATCCACCGCAAGCGCGCGCGCGTCCGCCGTGCCGAGATCGACGCGTCCGGTCTCGCTCGAAAGATCACTGGTGTCGAGGAACCGCAGGCTGGAATTTTCGCCCTCGCGCGTCAGCGCGAGCAGCTTTCCGTCCGCACCCATCGCAAGCGATGTGATCTTCTCACTGGTGCCGGTATCGTAGCTCTGGCGCGCCGCGATATGGCCGGCCGAATCCACCTTCACGACATAGGCATCCCCGCCGTCCTCGCTCGATGCCTGTCCGCCGACATAGACTGAACCGTCAGCGGCGGCGACCACGCTGGTCGCGGTTTCGGTGCCGACCTTGCGGATCAGGGTCGCGAATTTCTCGTTCCCGCCGCCGTCATAGCGCGCGACCAGCATGTCGCCGTCGCTGTTCGTACCTTCGAACGCGCCGCGTACATTGCCCGCGACGACGACATCGCCATTATCGGCAATCGAAAGCGCCGCGCCGCTCGCGCTGCCTGCGGCGCCCAGGCTATGCTGCCAGACGACATTGCCGAGGCTGTCCATCTTGGTCAGATACAGGTCCTGATCGCCCGCCAGCCGCTGCGAGCCGAGATCGCCCGATGTCGTTCCCAGCACATAGCCGAACCCGTCAGCATCGGTGACCATCGCATCGGCCGTGGTCTTCACCGTCTCTTCGGGCTTCAGCCGGTCGTTGGCTGCGATCGTCGCCAGTGTCTTGCGGCTCATATCGCCCGACGGATCGTCGATCCGCATCACACGCGTCGATGTCGCGGTTTCCAGCCCGGTCATGCCGGTCGCGACCAGCACCGCATCGGGAGCGTCGATCTGATCCACTGAAACCTGTTCAATCGACTGGCGATTCGCCTTCAGCGTCCAGCCTTCCTCGACCTTGGTCGGTTCGAAACTCACCTTCCATTTGGGTTCGGTCGTGCCGTCTGCCTGCGTGACGGTATTGCCGTTCTCGTCGCGATAGGGAATCGCGGCGATCGCGTTGTTGATGAGCGTCGAGACGTTATCGAGCGTCGGCGGGTCGGTAAGCTGCGAAAGATCGACCGTGATCGTATCGCTGGCCGAACCGCGCGACAGCTTGACCTGAAACTTTTCAGTGCCGGTCAGGCCGCTCAGCACATCGGAGCGTTCCTTGGTCACTTTCTTGCCGATAAAGCTCGGCGAATAATTGCCCGTCCCGCCGTCGACGGTCGCGCTCTGCGCCCGCCGCACCGGCTGATCGAAGGCAAGGCTGAGCTTGTCGCTGGGCGCGGTCGACAGGAAATTCTCCAGATCGACCAGACCTTTCGAAAAAGCCTTGTCGTAATCAGCGCGATTGCTCTCGCCCGCCCCGGGCTTCGCCGCGAGTTCGGCGAGCGCGCGCAGCCGGTCGAGCGCTTTGTACGCTGTGAAGGCGGTCTGAACATCGTCGGGAAGCGTTCGCGCGCCGCCGGCCGGTTTGTCGATTACCGTGCGCATCCGCATAACGTCTTCGACCTGGGTGTAGAGCGACTTGGTGGCAGTCGCCATTTTCCAGGGCGGGGTGGTTTCAGGCAGGGTGAACTGTTCGCGCGCGTTGCGAACCGCCCGCGATTCGATCTTCAGACCGCCGCTCAGACCTCCCGAGCCGAAGGAGAACAGGCTGGAATTGCCGCCTAGCAAGGCAAGTCCCGCAAGCCCCGAATTGATGTTCATCATTACTGCTCCCTGCGACCGACCACCCGATCACCCCTCCATAATAGACGGGCACGCACGGGTTCCGACGCAGGTGGTCAGGAAAAACCCGTTCTCAGGGGAAAAAAGATCAACATGGCAACGCAGCTTATCGAACCGCCCGAACTGAAACGTTTCGACCCTCGCCAGCGCGCGGCCGCGCTGATGCTGGCGCTTGGGCAGAAATACGGTTCGCCGATATGGGACCAGCTTTCGACCGAAGAGATGAAAGAGCTGTCGAGTTCGATGGCGATGCTCGGCCGCGTCCCCGCCGCCGTGGTCGAACATCTGCTGGCGCAATTCGCCCATGACATGACCGCGATGGAAACCTGTCACGGCTCGTTCGAAACCACCGAACGCCTGCTCGCCGGTATCATGCCGCCGGACAAGGTGAAGGAAATCATGGAAGATATCCGTGGTCCTTCCGGCCGGACGATGTGGGACAAGCTGTCCAATGTCAGCGAAAGCGTCCTCGCCGGCTATCTGAAGAACGAATATCCGCAGACCATCGCGGTCATTCTCTCCAAGCTGAAGTCGGACCATGCGGCACGCGTTCTCGGCGTATTGCCGCGCGAAATCTCGGTCGATGTGGTACAGCGGATGCTGCGCATGGACACGGTTCAGAAGGAAGTGCTCACTCAGGTCGAAGCCACGCTGAAGACCGAGTTCATGGCCAATTTCGCGCGCGCCCAGCGCCGCGATCCGCACGAAACCATGGCAGAGATTTTCAACGCGATGGATCGTTCCACCGAAGAGACCATGCTCGGCGCGCTCGATCAGAAGGCGCCGGAATCGGCCGAACGCATCCGCGCGCTGATGTTCACGTTCGAGGATCTCGCCAATCTGATGCCGAGCGCAATCGCAGTGATCGCGCGTCAGGCCGACAAGCGCCAGATGGCACTCGCGCTGAAGGGCGCGCCGGAGGAGATCAAGAGCCTGTTCTTCTCCACCATGACCGAACGTTCGGCCAAGCTGCTGCGCGAGGATATGGCCGGCATGGGGCCGGTGCGCGCACGCGATTGCGAGGAAGCGCAAAGCGACCTTGTACGCCTTGCCAAAACGCTCGCGGATACCGGCGAGATCGTACTCGTCGATCCGAAGAGCGACGATACCATGATCATGTAAGGATCAATTCGATATGGAAATGTCCTTTCACACCCGCCCCTTCGCCTTTGACCGGGTCTTTGTCGACGCGCCCGCCGCACGTCCGGCCGAAGCGCCCGAAGCGATGTCGATCGAAATCGAAACGCTCCGCGCGGAACTCAGCCGGATGCGCGAAGATCATCATACCGAACTCGCCCGCGCCCGTGTCGACGGGTTCGAGGCAGGGCTGGCACAGGCACGCAATGAGCGCGAAGCAGCGCTGCTTTCAGCGGTGGATGCGATTCAGGCCGATCTGGAATCGATCGGCGGAACGCTCGACACCACCCGCGCCGAGCTGACCCGCGATGCAGCAGAGCTGGCGCTCGCTGCGGCGGGTCATATCGCAGGACGGGCGATCACCGATCAGCCTGTAAATGCGATCGACGATGCGATCGGCCGCGCGCTGGCGCAGGTCGCGCGCGGCACCGAACTTACGATCCGCATCCATCCCGATCTGGAGACGGATATTGCCGAGCGTATCGCCCGCCGACAGGCCGGTGATCGCCGGCGGCTCAACCTGCACGTCACGCCCGATCCGTCGCTTTCGCCCGGCGATGCGCGGATCGAATGGGATGAGGGCGGCCTGATGGTCGATCGCGCCGCGCGCGAAGCGGCGGTTCGCGAAGAGCTGGAAGGGCTGATGATGGCGGCACCCGGCCGCCCGAACTGATCCTTATTGCCTGATGCAACGTGCCGCCCCGGCTTCGGGGCGGCAAATTTTTCCTACCGGCAAAACCTGCCTCCTGCACTCCCTTCTATAGTTCATACACAGGGGACGCCACGCGCCGTCCCGAGTTTGAACCAGGGATCGCGATTTTGGAGCAGCTACGCAATCTTGTCGCCCAGTTGGGGCCCAAGCGGCTGATGATCATGGGCGGGGTGGCGGCAGTCCTTCTGCTGGCACTGGCCGCCGTCGCACTGCGCGGCGAAGACACCACCATGGGGTATCTATACACCGATCTCGACCCCGGATCGGCCGCATCCATCACCGAAAAGCTGAAGGCGCAGAACGTTCCGTTCGAACTGTCCGCCGACGGCACCGCCATCATGGCGCCGCAGGACAAGCTGGCCGAACTTCGCATGGCGATGGCCGGCGAACAGCTCGGCGGAAAGATCGGATATGAGGTGCTGGACGAGGAGCAGCCGTTCGGCGTTTCCTCCAGCCGCGCCAAGCTCAACGAAACCCGCGCAATCGAGGGCGAGCTGGTCAAATCGATCCAGAGCCTCGATCAGATATCGGCCGCACGCGTCCATCTGGTGATGCCCGAACGCGCCATCTTCGCGTCCGAAGAACGACCGGCAAGTGCGTCGGTGACAGTGAAGACGCGCGGACGCCTGCCGTCCGAAACGGTGAATGCGATCCGCTATCTCGTATCCTCCGCCGTTCCCGATCTTTCGCCTGACTCGGTGTCGATCGTCGATCAGAGCGGTGCGCTGCTCGCCCGTGCCGGTGAAGCCGGAACGGCGGGAAGCAGCGATGCCGATGAACGCCAGCTGCAGGTCGAAGGCAAGCTTCGCGACCAGATCGTCGCGCTGCTCGAACCGATCGTCGGTCAGGGCAAGGTCCGCGCCGAAGTCGCCGCGCAGATCGATCGCGACCGTACGCGGGAGGAAAGCAATGTCTATGACCCCGATACGCAGGTCATCGCGCATCAGGTGACGGTCGAAAGCAACAATCAGAGCAACGAACAGCAGGCGAACCAGACCGTCAGCGTCGGCAACGAGCTTCCCGAAACGCAGGATCAGCCCCCGGTGCCGGGCGACAAGAGCCAGTCGGCGCAGAACGAAACGTCCGAAGACACCACGTTCGCCAATTCGCTGAAGCACAGCATCGTCGATCGCGGCCCGGGCAAGGTTACGCGCCTCAGCGTCGCGGTGATGGTCGATGGCGGCGAAAAGGGTCTGCCTGAGGCAAAGATTCAGCGGCTTACCCGACTGGTCGAGAATGCCGTGGGCGCCGATGCGGAGCGCGGCGACAGCGTCGTGATCGAAAGCATGCCGTTCAGCGCGCCCGCCGACCTTGTCGACCCGAGCGAGGCATGGTGGGCCTTCCTCACCAGCGATCAGGTGACGGGCGTCATCAAGCTGCTGATCGTCGCCGCGGTCGGACTGGTGGCGCTGCGGATGCTGAAGCCGCGCCTGATGCCGGGCGAAGCACAGGCCGAACCGACGCCGGAGCTGCTCTCAGCGGACGAACAGGCCGAAATGCTGGCACTCGCCGATCAGGCGGCCGAAGGTGATCCCGAGGCGCTGCAACAGCTGGAAGCCCGCCAGAATGGCGATGTGCCGATGCTGGACCACGATATCGCCCTCGCCCAGGTCGACGGCCGGATCAAGGCATCCGCAATCAAACGGATCGGCGACATGGTCACCAACAGTCCCCCTGAAGCCGCAGCAGTGCTGCGCCAATGGATGAACGCATAATGGAGAGCCCGATGGACATCTCGAGCGAAACCCCCGGTTTCTCGCCGGAACCCGAAGCAGATGCCACCCAGTCCCAACCCCAGACCGACGAGCATATGGCGATGGTCGCGAACGAAGCCCCTTCTTTTGAGGAATTCGGCAATCCCGCAACGGATACGCCGGGCGACGCGCCCGGTGCGCTGGCCGCCGTGCATGACGTACCGGTAAAGGTTCAGGCGGTGCTTGGCCGCGCGAAAATGCCGGTCGGCGATCTGCTTCGCCTGCATTCGGGCATGGTGGTCGAACTCGACCGCCGCGTCGGCGAACCCGTCGATGTGTTCGTCAACAACCGGCTGGTGGCACGCGGCGAAGTGGTCATGATTGACCAGGCGCTGGGCGTGACGCTCACCGAAATCGTTCGGCCGGATCGTTGAGAATGAACGGCACCATCGTCAGGATGTTGCTCGTCGGGCCAAAGGGCGGCCCGTTCCGCGAAGCAGCCGAAATGGCGCGCGGGGCGGGTGCCGAGGTTCGCCTTGCCGACACCCCCGCTGATGCGCTGTGCGCGCTGCGTGACAGCGGCGCAGGCATGGTCATGATCGACGTCGAAACCGACGTTCCGGGCTTTCTGGCCGATCTGACTCAGGAACGCTTCGGCGTGCCCGTGCTTGCCTGCGGCATAGATGCATCGGCCGAACGCGCGGTCGCAGCGATCCGGGCCGGTGCCGTCGACTATGTCCCCCTTCCCCCCGACCGCGAACTGATCGCTGCAGCGATCCGCCAGATCGCGGTGCTGCCCGAAGTCACACTGATCGGCGAAGCGCAGAATTTCACCCGCGCGCTTTCCTTTGCCCGTGCCATGGGACCGGCGCATGCCCCGATCCTGATTTCGGGCGAACGCGGAACCGGCAAGCAGAGCGTGGCGCATATGGTCCATGCCGCATCCAATGGCGGCTGCTTCCACAGCGTCGAATGCGGCGGCGTTGCGCCTGACATTCTCGCCTCCGAACTGTTCGGCCATGAGGCGGGGGATTTTCCCGGCGCGCGTGCGGACCGACGGGGGGCCTTCACCACGGCGCGCGGCGGGACGCTGTTCCTTCGCGACATCGATCAGCTTCCGCCCTTGCTCCAGCACCGGGTGCTCAGCGCGATCGATGAGCCGGGTGCACCGCGCCTGATCGCCAGCAATTCGCGCGACCTCGGCGCGCTGGTCGAGGCCGGACGCTTCCGCGCCGATCTGCTCGCCCGCTTCGCGCTGGCCAGCATCACCATCCCGCCGCTGCGCGATCGCGGCAACGATATCGCACTGCTCGCCGAAACCTTCGTCGCCCGCTTTGCCGCGATGGAAAGCCGTGCGGTTCCCGCAATCGCCCCCGAAGCGCTGCGGCTGATTCAGGGCTATGAATGGCCGGGCAATGTGGCGGAGCTTCAGGAAGCAATGCACCGCGCCGTGCTGCTCGCGCACAACGGAGGCATCGATGCGGAGTCGATCGTGCTTGCCGACGGATCACGCATCCGGTCGGTGGAAGGCAATTCCGAAGCGACCGTCGAAGCGCTGGTAGGTCGCACGGTCGAGGAAGTCGAACGCGCGCTGATCCTCCAGACTCTGGAGCGGTGCAACGGCAACCGCACCTCTGCCTCGCAGATCCTCGGCATTTCGGTGCGCACCATGCGCAACAAGCTGAAGGCCTTTGTCGAAGCCGGTATTTCCACCATTCCTGCGGCGTAAAACATGGAAAAGCTGACTCAAATCCTCGGTCGCATCGGCGACAATCGCGACATGGCGCTGGCGATCGGCGTGATCGGCATCATCGCGATGCTGATCCTGCCGATGCCGGCATGGATGCTGGACCTTGGCCTTGCCCTGTCCATCACCTTTTCGGTGATGATCCTGATGACCGCATTGTTCATCGAAAAGCCGCTTCAGCTTTCCGCCTTTCCGACGATTCTGCTCGTCGCGACCATGCTTCGCCTCGGCCTCAACCTCGCCTCAACCCGACTTATCCTCGGCCACGGGCACGAGGGGCCGGAGGCAGCGGGCGGCGTTATCGGTGCGTTCGGCGAATTTCTGATCGGCGGTCAGACGGTGATCGGTCTTACGATCTTCGCAATTCTGGTGGTCATCAACTTCGTCGTCATCACCAAGGGTGCCGGCCGTATCGCCGAAGTCGCCGCGCGCTTCAGCCTTGACTCCATGCCCGGCAAGCAGATGGCAATCGACGCCGATCTGTCGGCGGGCATGATCAACGAGCAACAGGCAAAGGAACGCCGTCAGGAGGTCGAGGCCGAAAGCGGCTTTTACGGCGCGATGGACGGTGCGTCCAAGTTCGTGAAGGGCGATGCGGTCGCTGGCCTGCTCATCACCGCGATCAACGTCATTGTCGGCCTGATCATGGGCGTCGCCATTCACGGCGTGCCCTTCGGTCAGGCGTTTCAGAGCTATACGCTGCTGACCGTCGGCGACGGTCTGGTCAGCCAGATCCCGGCGCTGATCGTGTCGACCGCAGCGGGCCTGCTGGTGTCGAAGGGCAGCGTCGCGGGCAAGGCGGGCACGGCGCTCGGCGAACAGCTGTTCCGCTTCCCCAAGGCGTTCGGCATGGTCGCGGTGCTGATGGGCGCGCTGGCGCTGATGCCCGGCCTTCCCTTCATTCCCTTCGCCGCCTTTGCAGGAGCCTCGGGCTATGCCGCCTGGAAGCTCTCCAAGCTGAACGCAGAACGCGAACAGCGCGAACGCCGCGCAGCGCAGACCGCAGAGGCCGAAGCCGCCGAAAATGCAGAGGAACCGATCTCGCGCACGCTCGCCATCGACGCGGTGCGGATCGAGATCGGCTATGGCCTCCTCCCGATCATCAACGATTCGAGCCGCGAACCGCGCCTCGACGATCAGGTGCGTGCGCTGCGCCGTCAGATGGCGACCGAATATGGCTTCGTCCTGCCCTCGGTCCGCATCCTCGACAATATGGCGCTGAAGGCGAACGAATATATCATTTCGATCAAGGAGACCGAGGCGGCACGCGGCGAAATCCGCCTTGACCGGCTGATGGTCATCAATCCCGGCGGCGGCCCGGTCGGCATTCCGGGCGAAGCGACGCGCGAACCCGTGTTCAACCTGCCCGCTTTGTGGATTGATCGCGAGCTGCGCGAGGAAGCGAGCTTCCGGGGCCTCACCGTGGTCGATGCGGGCACGATCATCACCACGCATCTCACCGAACTGGTGAAGGACAATATCGCGGACATGCTGAGCTATACCGAGGTTCAGAAGCTGCTGAACGAAGTGCATACCGACTCGGCGAAACTGGTCGGCGATATCATCCCGTCGCGCATTTCGATTTCGGGCGTTCAGCGCATTCTGCAGAACCTGCTGGCCGAGGGCGTTTCGATCCGCGATATCCCGACGATCCTCGAAGGCATTGCCGAAGCTTCGCCCGTCACGCAGAATCTGACGCAGATCACCGAACATGTCCGCGCGCGGCTTGCCCGCCAGATTTCGGCGCAGCAGGCGCGCGAAGGATCGATCCCGATCGTTACTTTGTCGACCGAATGGGACACCGCCTTTGCCGAAAGCATTATCGGCCAGGGCGATGACCGGCAGCTTGCGATGGCGCCGTCCGCGCTTCAGGGGTTCATCAGCTCGGTGCGCGACACCTATGACCGGCTGGCGGGCGAAGGCGAAATTCCCTGCCTGCTGACCAATCCGACGATCCGCCCCTTTGTCCGTTCGGTCATCGAACGTGTCCGTCCGGCCACGGTGGTGTTGTCACAGAATGAAATCCATTCGCGCGCCCGGGTGCGCGCGCTGGGTTCGATAGGATAAGGAGCGCGACCGGATGGCCCCAAAGCCGCCTATCATGCATAATATGCAGCCTATTTCGCTCGTCGGCGCCCAAGGTGCGCCCGCCGCAAGCACCGGTTCCGCCGCCCCGACAAGCGGCGACGATGCCGGATTCGCAGCCCTGCTCGGCGGTACGGCGCTTACCCCGCCGGGTATAGCTACGGCCGGAACAGGAGCTCAGGCCGGAGGACAGGCATCCGCACAGGCCGGTCCGGTGCTGTCGATGCTGATCGGCCAGCCGCTCACCGACGCCGCCGCAATGTCCGGCACGGTGCAGGCCGCAGCGCCGCAAAACGCCGTGCCGCAGACGGTTTCGGCGGATGCCGGGACGACTACCCCTGCGGGCACCGCCGAAACCGAAGCCGTATCTCCAGCCGCGCCCGAAGCGGCGCTGCCGGACATGCCGATCGCCGCTGCTCCGCAAACCGCAGAGGGGGCCGTAACACCGCCCGCCGCTGCGCCGGGCAAACCGGGGAAGCCGAAGCTCGCCGAAACGACCGATGCGCCGATGCCGGCAAAGGTCCTGCCCGCAGATATGCAGGCGCAGGCGGCTGCGCAGAACGCGGCGAAAGCGAACGACGACGCTGCCGTTCCGGCAGCGCCGGTCGTCGCATCCAGGCCGAATGCCGAAACCGAGACCGCCAGACGCGACACGAAGTCGGCCAAAGCGGAAGATGCACCGATCCTTGCCGCCGTTGCTCCCGTTCAGCCGATGGTCGCGACCGTAGTGGCCGCAGCGGGTGTAAACACGCCCGCAGCCGCAAGCGACGGCAAATCGGCCGATAAGGCGCCGAAAGCCACAGCGGCGGTCGCACCTTCGCTCGTGGTGCGCACGGGCGATGGCGAACCCGCAGCCGTCGAACCCGGCACGAAGCAGGACGATACTGTCGGGAAATCCTTCGAAAAGCTTGCCTCCTCGACGAAGGTGGAAGGCAAGGACGCCGCCCCCAACGACAAGACTGCATCCGCCCAGCGCGACGCGGCGACTCCGCGCGATTTTTCGGCGGCGCTCGATCTTGCCCGCGCTCCGAACGGTCCCGATGCGCCGCGCCCGGCCGATATGAAGACCGCCGCCCAGCCCGTCCCCGCTCAGCCGCAGGATCAGGTGGTGCGCGCATCCTCGCTCGGGCAGGATATGGGCATCGCTTTATCGCGCCACGCCAATGACAAGGGCGATCAGGTCGTGACGCTGCGGCTCGATCCCGGTCATCTCGGCAAGATCGAGGTGCGGCTGGCGATGGATGACAAGGGCATGATGACTGCGCGCATTTCCGCCGACCATCATCACACGCTCGACCTGATCCGCCGCGACACTGACACGCTGGTCCGTACGCTGAACGATGCGGGCGTGCGCACCGATGCGCAGGGCTTCCGCTTCGACGGCGGCGGCGCATTCTCGGGCGGCCAGCAAAATGCCGCATGGGGCGGACAACAGGGCAGCGGACAGGGTCGCCACACCCCGTTCCACAGCGCCGGAACCGCATCCGACGATATCAATGATCCGCTCCTCGCCTCGCAGATGCAATCGCTCGGCATCGCTTCGGGCAGGGTCGACCTGCTCGCATAAGGAAGCACTATGACCACTGTTACCAGCACCACGCCGACCCCCACGGCGACCGACACGAAGAGCAATGCGTCGATGGACAAGCTGTTGTCCGACAAGACCATGTTCCTGAAGCTGCTGACCACCCAGATGCAGAATCAGGATCCGCTCAATCCGATGGACACGTCGCAATATACGCAGCAGCTGGTGCAATTTTCTCAGGTCGAACAATCGATCCAGCAAACCGGCGCGCTGAACGACATTCTGGCCAAAATGACCGGTCAGGATCTGGTTTCGGCATCTTCGCTGGTCGGCAAGACCGGTGCCTTCGATAGTGAAATCGCAGGATTTTCCGACGGCGCCCCGGCGAGCTGGAGCTATGCGGCCACGGGCGCACCCACCGAAATGGTCGCAACCGTGCTGGACGCAAAGGGCAACGCAGTCGCTGCCTGGCCTCTGGACAAGGCGAGCGGGACGATCCAATGGGATGGGAAACTTGCCGATGGCGGCACCGCAGCTGAGGGGTTGTACATGCTTTCCGTAAAGGCGACCGATAATTCGGGCGGCTCGGTCCCGGTCAGCGTCCATGCAAATGCGCGCATCGACGAAGCGATGCTCGACGGCAAATCGGTGATGCTAAAGGGCGCCGCCGGTGCAACCTATCCGTTCGGTTCGCTTATCGGCACCATGATCAAAGATTGACTATGGGTGCGCGACCGTCCGCATCGGTTCCGCCCTATGATGGTAATGGATCGGAGCCGATGGTCTGTGCCCCCTGTTTACCCCCGGCTCCGGTCCAACCCGACAATAACGATCGTCACGCCGCAGCCCTCGATTCAGCGCCAGACCTGAACGGGCATTACACGCTTGCCGAAGCGCAATTACAGCATCTTACCCGGCAATTGCCGTGGGGGTATCTGCTGCTGTGCGCCAGCACCACCGCGCTTGCGCTGATCTTCCACGGCAGCGCGCCCGCGCTGCTTACCTATCTGATACCCCTGCTCATCGTCGGTATCGCGCTCTCGCGCGCCATCTACTGGTTCAGCGCGTCCGGACAGAATGAGCAGGGTGAAGCCGGAGCAATCCGCCAGCTGCGACGCATCACCTGGCTCGCGCCGGTAGTCGGTGGCGTATCGGAACTCTGGGCATTGTCGCTCAGCGCATTCAGCAGCCATCCGCATCACGCATATGTGCTGGTTTTTTCGGGACTGTCGCTGCTCGGCATCCTGTTTTGCCTGATGCATGTGCCGCGCGCCGCGGTCGCCATCACGCTCAGCGTACTTATTCCGCTGATTGTGAACGGCCTGTGGCATCGCGATCTCACCCAGATCGCAATGACGATCAATATCGTGCTGATCGCGGCACTGGTGCTTCGCATGATGTTCGATTCGCATCGCACCTTCGTCGCGCTGATCCGTTCGCGGCGAGCGCTTGCGACCGAACGCCAGGAAGCAGAGCGGCTGAACCGCGAGAATCTTCGCCTCGCCCATACCGATCTGCTTACCGGCCTGCCCAACCGCCGCTCCTTCCTCGCCCGGCTCGAATCGCTGATCGAAGAACGCGAACGCGATAATCGGGCGCCGCTTTGCATCGCAAAACTGGATCTGGACAGTCTCCAGCCGGTCAACGACGCCTATGGCCATGAAGCCGGCGATCGCGTGCTGACAGAGGCCGGGCGCCGCCTGATGGAATATCAGCACAAAGGCGTTTTCGTCGCGCGACTGGGCGGCGACGAATTCGGCGTGATCTGCGACCGGTCGCAGACGGAGGGCGAGCATATGCTGCGCCAGATCACCACCCGCCTCACCCAGCCGGTGAATCTCGATGATATTCAACTCAGGATCGGCTGTTCGAGCGGCATTGCCGTCTATCCCGATCACGGCACGTCGGCGAACGATCTGTTCGCCCGCTCGGCGCATGCGCTGTACCATGTCAAAACCAATCGGCGCGGTGAATGCGCGGTGTTCAATGCCGTACATGAGGTACAGGTTCGCGATGCGCAGCGGATCGAAAATCTGCTCCATACCGCCGACCTTGCGCGCGAACTGACGGTCCAATTCCAGCCGATCTATGACTGTCGATCGATGACAGTCTCCAGTGTCGAGGCCCTTGCGCGCTGGCATTCGCCGCTTATGGGCGATATTCCCGCCGATAAGCTTATCGCCGCCGCCGAACGATCGGGCAGGATTCAGCAGGTAACGCTCCATCTGTTCGAAAAGGCGCTGGCCGCGCTTGCCATGCTGCCTTCGACAATCGATCTGTCGTTCAATCTGTCGAGCGAGGACATCGCCTCGCACGGCACCATGCGCGAGCTGATCTCGATGGTTCTCGCGACCCGTCAGCCGCCGAAACGGTTCATCTTCGAAGTTACGGAAACTTCGCTGGGTCGCGACCTCGATCTTGCGCGCGACGTTCTGGGGCGGCTGCGCGTACTCGGTATGCGCGTCGCGCTCGACGATTTCGGCACCGGCTATTCCACGCTCGCCACATTGCAGGACCTGCCGCTCGATATCGTGAAGGTCGATAAAAGCTTCGCTCGCGGTCTCGATTCTTCATCAGGAAAGCAGATTACCGGCGCGATCCGCAATCTTGCCCAGTCGCTGGGGCTGGAATGCACGATCGAGGGTGTCGAGAATGCGGCACAGCTTTCAGAGGCCATTGCGATGGGATATCGCTACGCACAGGGCTATAAGCTCGGTCAGCCGATGACGCTGGAAGCGTTGCTCAGTTCCCTGCCGGGCACGCTGGGCGCTCCCGTCCCGGGCACGCTGGCACGCGCCATTCGCTGACCGGACTGCGCGCACGTTGCCGGACGATCGCCTCGCATCACGCCGCTCCGCGCGACCATAGCATCACACGCCATCGGCCCCGGCCTCCGCCGGGGCGACGATTGTGGAAATGTACAAAGGCGCTAACACCATGCGTCGCCCCGGCGCAGGCCGGGGCCGGGGGCGTCTGCTCCCCAACCCAAGCCCGCCCTTCCGAGTAGCGCAGCCACGAAGCGATCCAGTGATGGCGCATACCGCTCTGGATTGCCGCGCCCTGTCGGGGCTCGCGGGTGACGTTGGTATGATAGCCTGGGATCGAAGCAGGTAGGTATCAGTCGGCCCGCCGATGCAGGTCGAATGGGGTGCACTGCCGATGGCGCTTTCGCCCCGCCTCGTTCAATGGACGGTGATCGGCGTGGAGGAGGCGATTGCCCGGCCATGTGCCGATACAATGCATAGTTCAGCAAACAGGCGATCCCACAGGCTTACCGGAATAGCCACCGGATCGACGGCATCCGCCTGTGCGATCTCGATCCGCCGCGCGTCACCCTGAAAGGCACTGAACGTGGCCGAATACGGCCCCCATGCCTTTTCTGCGGCAAGGCCTTCATTGCCCGCCAGCCGTGCCGCCATGACGAACCCGCAAAGCAGTTCGGCGCCATAATTGTCCAGCTTGACCATAGTCGGCGATTCAAGATCGCAGCGTTCCAGCGCGATTTGCATTCCCGTCGGACCATTTTCGATCCCCAGACGCAGGCGAACCCCGCTTGTGTCGACAAGCTCGCGGATCCGGATGAAATAATGGCGATTCATAGATGAATTATAGGCCCTGAACCGGCCTTCCGGGCCGCTTTTCGGCATGGAAGCGTAATAGTTCGCATGAGCGACAGACGCCGCCGGCGAGACAAAAAAAGACCGGGACGGATTGCTCCGCCCCGGTCCAGATTGCGATCTCGGTCATGCGACCGGAACCGCCTATACGCCTTAACGGAACAGCGACGTGATCGTCTGCGGAGCCTGGTTGGCGATCGACAGAGCCTGCACGCCAAGCTGCTGCTTGACCTGAAGCGCCTGAAGACGTGCCGACTCCTTGGCGAGATCGGCATCAACGAGGTTGCCGACGCCGCTTTCGATAACGTCCGACAGCTTGCTGATGAAGGACTGCTGACCTTCGATCTTACGACCGGCGGCACCCAGCGTGCTGAGCTTGCCGTTGATTGCCTTCGCCTGAGTTTCGAGCGTGCCGACCATCGTCTTCGCCGTTGCGGCGTCGCTGAAGGTCGTGCCGATCGCGGTCACGATTGCCGAGAAGTCCTGGTTGGCGACGTCGAGCGTCGAAGCAGTCGTATCGGTCGACTGCAGCGCGTTGACGGTGCCGCCCGAAGCCTTCAGCAGGTTCGTGCCGTTGAATTCCGACGAATCGATGATCGTGCTGATCTGCGATTTCAGAGCGTCGAAATCCTTACCCAGTGCAGTACGGCTGTCAGCGTCCAGACCCGCGTCCGAAGCTTCGGTTGCCTTCGCCTTCATCTGATTGACGAGGTCCGAAATCTGCTCGGCACCGGCAGTCGCAACGTCAACCGTGCTCTTGGCGCGGCTGAGCGACGAGTTGACGGCGGTCAGACCACCCAGATCGCCGCGAAGCGTCTGAGCAACCGTGTAAGCAGCCGAATCGTCCTTGGTCGAAGCAACCGAGAGACCGGTGTTGATGCGGCTCTGAGTCGTAGCAAGGCCCTTGTTGGTCGCGTTGAGGCTCTGAAGAGCGGCCATCGCGCCGACATTGGTGTTTACCGAAAAGCCCATGATAATATCCTTCTTGGAAGTAATGGCCGCTTCTGCAGCCATGGACCGAAGCGGCGGTCCGCCGACAACCTGCAGAAGTGAGGTCGCACTTCCATTTTGGGCGAATTATCGTTTTCCCGGTCGGGCCCGATGAATTTTTAATGGTTGCCGGTGTGTTAACGAAAAAGGGGCCGGCATTTCTGCCGACCCCTTCGTCTTTCTGCCGTGACGCGCCCGTCAGAACGGGAACAATGCGTCGTAGATTTGCTGTCCCCAGCGCGCCTGCTGCGCCTCTGAAAGCTGGCCGCGTCCGCCGTAGCTGATCCGTGCCTCGGCGATCTGCGAATGCAGGATCGAATTGTCGCGGGAGATATCCTGCGGCCGGACGATGCCGGTCACCACCAGTTCGCGCAGCTCGTAATTCACCCGCACTTCCTGACGCCCGCGAATGGCGAGATTGCCGTTAGGAAATACGCCGGTAACGATCGCCGACATCGTCATGTTGATCGTTTCCGAACGGCTGATATTGCCGCCGCCGCTCGATTTGGACGAGGAATCGGTCGAAGCGAGATTGCTGGGATCGATGCTGGAAGGCAGCAGTTTCTGCAGCCCCAGCAGCGAAGCGACGCTGGCGCTTTCCGAACCTGCACGCTGCCGCGTGGTAGTATTACCCACTTCGGCCTTATCCTGAATCTGAATGCGGATCGTCAGGATGTCGCCGACCTGGCTTGCGCGCTGGTCGCCCAGAAAGCTCCCGGCGCCCGGACGGAACAGCGATGCGCTGCTCGTACCGGCTGGCGGCGGCACCATCGGGGCGGTGACGACCCCGCCCGGTCCGATCACGACGCCGCCCTGCCCTTCGGCGTAATTGAGGCTGGGCATGCCGAGCGAAGGCTGGGTCGCGGGCATAACCACCGGTTCAGCGGCCGTCATTGCCGGCGCACGGCCCATCCGGCCCAGCGCGTCCATTGATGCACAGCCCGGCAACAGCGCGGCAAGCGCGACGATACCAATTACTTTTCGCATGGAATCTTCCTTATCCGCCGATCAGCACCGAACCGTCGGGTGCGACGACACCATCGAGCGTGCGATTGGTCGAATCCGTGACCACACGCACCATCTCTCCCTCGCCCGCGCTGGCAAGCGCCCGGCCCCGGCCGGTAATGACCAGACCGGCGCTCTTCACCACGATGAGCACCGGCTCACCGCGACGCACCAGCCGGGGGGTGATGACATCCATCACCCGGATCACCGAACCCGGTGCGATCGTACGCTTCGCCTCCATACCGCTGGCCGACTTCACATCGAGCGCGCCGCGCGCCAGCGATGCGGGCCGTTCTTCCAGCACGAAATCGCCGGCGTTCAGCACATCGCCGCGCATGACCGGATGCGCCAGGACCGCGACCTCGACCGTTTCCGGCGCCGCAATAGCGGGCGCGGCAACGGCCGGGACAAGGGCAAGCGCGAGGAGAAGCGCGCGGATCATCGCATCTGGCTCGTCGTGGACAGCATTTCGTCGACCGTCTTCACGACGCGGCTGTTCATTTCATAGGCGCGCTGCGCGGTGATGAGCGCGGTGATTTCGGCGACCGGATTTACGTTCGACGCTTCGATAAAGCCCTGCTGGATCGTGCCGAAGCCCGGATCGCCCGGCGTCGCGACGGTCGGCTGACCCGATGCGGCGGTTTCGAGGAACAGATTACCGCCCTGCGCTTCCAGCCCCGCTTCGTTCATGAAGGTCGACAGCTGAAGCTGGCCGACATTCTGAAGGTCCGGCTGACCAGCGACCTTTACCTGCACCTGGCCGGTTTTCGACACGGTAACGTCGATCGCGTCCTGCGGAATATTAATGCCGGGCTGAACGATCAGACCGTCCTGCGTCACCAGCTCGCCCTGATCCGACACCTGAAACGACCCGTCGCGGGTGTAGCCGGTTTCGCCCGAGGGCAGCGTGACCTGAAAAAAGCCGCGACCCTGAATGGCGAGGTCATAGCGATTGTCGGTCTGGCTCAGCGATCCCTGTTCGCTGATCCGATACACGCCGCCGGTACGCACACCGGTACCGATCTGAATGCCGCTGGGGATTCGGTTATCGGGACCGGACTGGGCACCGGGGCGCGACACCTGCTGGTACAACAGGTCCTGAAACTCGGCCCGCTGCCGCTTGAACGCGGTGGTGTTCATGTTCGCGATATTGTTCGAAATCACATCGACATTGGTCTGCTGGGCAAGCATCCCGGTGCCGGCGGTGAAAAGTGCACGCATTTCGAATTCTCCTTATCAGCCGAAGCGGCCGAGCTTGTCGATGGCGGATTTGCGCATGTCGCCCAGCGTTTCCGCCATCCGCATGCTGGATTGATACGCGCGCAGGATCGCGACCATATTGGTGGTCTCGACGATCGGCTGGACATTGGACCCTTCGATCCCGCCGCTGCGCAATTTGGTCTGTTCGGCGGTCAGTTCGCGGCCGCCGGTGCCGGTAAAAGTGCCGTCGCCACGCGGATCGACGCTGCCTTCATTGTCGAACACGGTGACCGCGATCCGGCCGATATCGCCGTCCGGCCCGCGGATCGTGCCGTCATCGCCGATGGTCAGGCGACTCGCCTGTTCGGGCGGAACGGTGATCGGACGCCCCCGCTCGCCCAGCACGCGCATCCCTGCGGCGTTGGTCAGCGACCCGTCCTGTTCGACCTTCAGATAGCCCGCGCGCGTATAGGCAGTGCCGCCGTCGGGCGTCTGAACGCTCAGATAGCCCGGCCCCTCGATCATCACGTCGAGCGGATTGTCGGTCACCTGAAACGTGCCCGCGCTGGTATCGTGAACAGTGCCGTAATCGAGCACCATCGACGTCGTGCGCGTCGCCGCGTCCGGCCCGCCGCTTTTTTCGACATATTCGTGGAAAAGCGGGTCTTCCCGCTTGAATCCGGCCGTCGAAAGGTTGGCCATATTATTGGACACAATGTCCATCCGGCGGCGCAACGCCTGTTCGTGGCTCAGCAATACATAGGATGTGACGTCCAAGGCAGCGGCCTTTCAAAAATCTGATCAGTTTTTTGCGACTAGGCAAAATTTGCCTGCTCACTCTCCTATAATAGGACCAAACTGCCGGTCCGGTCGCGGACCCGCGCAAAAGGAAACGGGAAATGAGCGAGGACACAGCAGAGGTTTCGAACCAGCCTGCCGAAGCAGTCGAGCCGCCGAAAAAGGGTAAGAAAAAGCTGATCATTGCCGCCGTGGGTGCGGTCGCGCTTCTGGGCGGCGGCGGCGGCGCTGCTTATGCCTTTCTCAGCAGCAGCAAAGCCGAACCGTTGACCGACGAGAGCTATGCGACCGAGCCGACCGACCATTCGGTCACCACGCATGGCGAGGAAACCTTTGTCGACGTACCCGCGATGATGGTGAACCTGCGCAGCACGGACGGCAGCGCCCGCTTCCTCAAAGTGCATTTCATGCTGGTGCCGGGGCCGCACACCACGTCCGATACGCTGAAGGCGAAGCTGCCCCTGCTGATGGATGCATATCAGCCGTTTCTGCGCGAATTGCGGCCTGAGGATCTGAACGGATCGGCAGCGGTGTTCCGCGTGAAGGAAGAGTTGCTGGTTCGCGCCGATCAGGTGCTTGGCCACGATCAGGTGAAAGACGTTCTTATTCAGGATCTTATTCAGCAATGAGTGACGATTTCGAAGATTTCCTGCCCGATCCGCCGAGCGGCGATTTCGATCCTGACATTCCGCTGGATCAGGCGGGCATTGACGCCCTGTTCGGCGATGTCGGTACGCCGGTAGAACCGAAACAGGGGCTGCGCGCGCTGATCGAATCCGACGTGGTCAGCCATGAACGGCTGCCCATGCTTGAGGTGGTGTTCGACCGCATGGTGCGCATCTTCGCGACATCGATGCGCAACCTTACCTCTGACGCGATCGACGTGAATCTGGAAGAAGTCTCTTCGGTCCGCTTCGGCGATTTCATGGGCCATGTCATGCTGCCTGCGATGATCGGCGTGTTCCGGGTCGAGGAATGGGAGAATTACGGCCTCATCACCGTCGAATCCGGGCTGATCTATTCGGTGGTCGACGCACTTCTGGGCGGCCGTCGCGGCGGCGATTCGATGATGATCGACGGGCGCGGGTTCACGACCATCGAAACCGATCTTGTCGGACGGATGCTTCGTCATGCGCTTGCCGATATGTCGAGCTCAATGGCGCCGATCACACCGACCACCGTGTCGCTGGAGCGGATTGAGACCAGCCCGCGCTTCGCCACGATCGCCGGGTCGACCAATATCTGCGCGGTCGCAACCTTCCGCGTCGATATGGACGAACGCGGCGGGCGGTTCAGCATCCTGCTTCCCTATGCCAGCATCGAACCGGTGCGCCACCTGCTGGGCCAGCGGTTCATGGGCGAGAAGCTGGGCCATGATAATATCTGGGAATCGCACATGGCGAACGAAATCCGCAAGACCGAGGTCACGCTCGACGTGGTGCTGGGCGAACGGATGCTGCCGCTGGCGCAGGTGCGCGATTTCGATGTGGGGCAGACGATTTCGCTGTTCCACGGTCCCGATGAGCCGCTGGAATTGCAATGCGGCGGGATTCCGCTGGGCCGGGCGCAAATCGGCCAACGATCCAACAACGTCGCGGTGCGACTGGTTTCCGACATCGCAAAGGGAGTGCAACCATGACCTTCACCCTGATCGCCAATATCGCAACGATCCTGTTGTGCGCCGCCGTCACGGTTCAGAGCGTGCGGATGATGCGCAGCCTGAACGCGGTGAAGCGCGGCGACCTGGCCCAGGTGGTCAGCGCGCTCGATCAGGCGACCATGCAGGCGCGGATCGTGATGTCGGAAATGAAGGGCACGCTGAAGCGCTGTTCGGATTCGAGCGATGCCCTGATGCGCGCGGAAGCGATTGCCGAGGAACTTCGCATGATGACCGAGCTTGCCGATGCAAGCGCCGAACGCCTGTCGCAGGTGCGCGACAGCGCACCCGCCAAGCCGCTTGTGAAGCCCAAAGGCGCAGCAAAGCCGCGCCGTGACACCGGCGATGCCGGAACCAAAGAAGCTGCGGCAAAGACCGCTGCGACGGAAAAGGAAGCCGCATGATCCGCCTTCCGCTGCTACCCCTGACGGCGGCGGTCAGCGCGCTTGCCGTCGTCGCCAATGGCGCGGCGGTTGCCGGTGACGCCGTCGGTCAGCCGCAGGAAACGCGTCTCGGTAACGAGATCCGGTCCGATATGAAGGCGCAGCAGAGCCGCGAGGCGCAGCGCCAGCGTGCGCTCGACCTTCGCGAACAGGCGCTGAAGGCCGCGCAGGCGCGCATGAAGCGCCAGCTTGACGAAGGTCAGGCAGCAACGGCACCCGCCGATGGTGCCGGCGGTGCGGCCGGAGGCGACAATCCGAGCGAGCAGCGTTTTGCCGATCTCGCCCGCATCTATCAGGCGATGAAACCGGCCAAGGCAGCGCTCGTTCTCGAAAAGCTCGACCCCGATGTCCAGCTGCGCATCGCCCAGCATATGCGGGAGCGCAATGCAGGATTGATCATGGCGGCGATGACACCGCAGGGCGCGGCTGCACTCAGCATGGGTCTGGCACGCGGTATTCCGGTCCGCGCAGAGCCTATGAAAAAGGCGGTGGATTGAGCGAGACTAAGAACATCACCACAGATTAGGCAATGTTACCGTATTTTTACGGGGGTGGCGTCTCACCCGAAAAGAGAAGATAGTCGGCGGTGCAGTAAAGGACACTATCCCTTCAGGACGCTTCAATTGGGGTCTGGTTTGCCCGCTTCTGATGACCCACGATCGCGGTCGCTGCGGCAGGCCGCGATTCTCGCGTCGGGCTTGATGTTGCTACGTGGCGATCCGGTGCTGCAGGAACGCATCCATATATTGATGGAGCGCACCGGCGCATCCATGGCCGGGGTCACGGTGATCGATCACGACACCTGCTGGCTGCCGATCTGCCACAGCGCGTCGCTGGAATCGATTTCCGTGTCGGAATCGCTCTGTGCGACCGTGGTTTCGCAGAACAAACTGTCGCTTATCGCCGACCTCACGACCGATCCCGTATTGGGGACCCATCCTGCCGTTGTCGGGCCGATGAAAGTCCGCGCTTATGCGGGCGTGCCGTTAAAAGGAATATTGGGCAGCGCGATAGGCAGTGTCTTTGTCGCTGATACCAAAGCCCGGTCGGATTTCGATGATCGGGTGATCGCCCTGCTGCATGTCGAAGCGGAATATATTCAGGACGAGATAAAGCTGGAACGGCGTCGCTACCGCACGCGCCATACCGTGGTGCCGCCGATGATGGAGCTTATCCGCGAGGCGATGCGCGCAGGCGACGACGAACTGGTCACCATGCTCGACAAGATCCTGCAGAGCGTCGATCCCGCCGCCGGTCGGTAAGCGACTTCCGATTAGCCTGCAGGCGTAGTGCGCACTTCGATCAGCAACACGCGCGCGGCAGCGGGATCGGCGTCATGCGCGGCCTTGTCCAGAATATGCGATAGTTTGGACGCATCGACCGGCAGCCGCGTGGATACGTTCAGCCGCGCGAACTCCGCTGCCGCCGCGTACAGCGCCGCGCGTACCACCGGCGCGGCGAAGGTCATCGGTGCCTTGGGATCGGGTTCGACCAGCAATACCAGATCGAGCCTGCCGACCATGCGGCTGCCGTCCACGATCGGCACTGACAGCGGCTGCGTCTCCAGCGCAGCCGCGCCCCCGCCGGCGCCACCGCTTTCGCCGCCGGACGCAGCCACCGGGGGCGCCAGCACGAGCAGCGGGATGAGCGGAAACAGGCGAAGCAGACGAACCAAGAATGAGCACTCCTATCGGGGTGTGCACAACCGGCAGCGTCCCCACGCTCCTATAATAGGATGAAAATCGAGCCACCGGGTGAAGCATGAGTCATGACCAAAAGCCGACACGCGTTCGCGTCGTCGGTTCCAGCACCGCGAACGCGCCGACCAACGCCGCAGGAAAGCTCCAGACGGGAGCGACCGCGAATGCTGCCGACGGGGCCGCACAGGCTGAGCAGACCGCATCGCGCGGTGGACGTATCGGCCTGATCCTGTTGTTCGTCATCGCCGCCGCTCTGGGCGGCGTGCTTCAGGCGTGGTTCCTGCGATGAAAGGGCGGCGCGCGCTTCTCATCACCGCGCTGCTGGCATCGGCGGCAAATGCCCCTGCGACTCAAGACCATGCAGTGGGTGAAGATCATGCGGTCAATTCGACCGCAGGCGACAATGCACCGGATGCCGCCGCAGTCACCGCGATCGACAAGCCCTCGCTCCGGTTCGCCGCCGAACTGGCCCAGATGCCGCTGGACGACAGCGACCAGCCGGTGCCGACGATCGACGCTGCCTGGCGCACCCTTGCACAGGCAAGCGATTCGGGGCGGCAGGCGGCGCGCTGGAACCTCGCCCGCTCGCTTGCCCGTTATGGCAGCCCTGCCGAGGAACTGGGCGTCCTGTCGGTGATGCAGATGGACGATCCCGATCTGTCGCTGGTATCGGCATGGCGTCTTGCCAATGGTGTCGCGCTTGCGCGGATCGGCCGCACCTCGGATGCGCTGGCCTCACTTTCCGATCCCGGCCTCACCATGACCGGAACGGCCTGTGCCTGGCGGATGCGCCTTCTCGCCCGGATGCATGACTGGGAAGCGGCGGGCAAGCAGTTCCGCTGCGCCGCCCCCGCGATGGATGCTATGCCGGCATGGAGCCAGCACGATTTCCGGATCGCCGCCGCCCAGACCGCAATCGGCATCATGGCACCGGAAAATGCGATGACCCTGCTCGCACCGCTGGCTGAAAGCGATACGGATGCGAATCTGGTGCGCGGCAAGGCGCTGCTCGCGCTGGGGAAATATGATGAAGGCCTGCTGAAACTGCGCCGGGTCGCACTTGCCGGATCGCCGCAGCAGCGCGCCGCCGCCCAGCTTGCGATCATCGAAACCGGCATTGCCTCAAAAAGCCTGTCCGCAAAGGACGCCGCCGATCAGCTCGACGCGCTCCTCTATCACTGGCGCGGCGATGATACCGAGCGCGAGGCGCTGAAGGTTCGCTGGAAACTCGCTGAAACCATGGGCGACAAACGCGGCGCGCTGGATGCCGGCGCACGCCTGTTTCGCTATTTCGACCTCGGCCCGAAAACCAGGCCGGTTCTGGAAAAGCTGCAGGGCATGTTGTCAAACCTGCTCAACGACCAGCAATTGCCGTTATCGCAGGCGGCGGGCGTTTATTGGGAATATCGCGACCTTGCCCCGACCGGCGGTGCCGGCGATGCCGTTGCTTCGAATCTGGCCGACCGGCTGGCCGATGCCCGGCTGTTCGGACGGGCGGCAGAACTGCTGCGCTATCAGATGGACAATCGCGCCACCGACATCGCCAAGGGGCCACTGTCGGTCCGCATCGCGGAACTGCAACTGCTTGACGGCAATCCGGAAGGTGCGCTGGAGGTGATCCGCGCGAGCGACGGACCGCCTTATCCCGAAACCATGCTGACCGATCGCCGCCGGATGAGCGCTGTCGCGCTGTTCCGGCTCGGCAAGAAGAACGAAGCGATGGCGATGCTCGACCTGGTGCCGGATTCAGCGCCGCTAAAGGCGGAAATGCTCTGGCATCAGCGCGACTGGTCCGGTTTCGTCAAAGCGAACGGCCGCGCGCTGCCCGCTCCGGCGGGGCTCAACGCTGCTGCCGAAACTGCGGTGTTGCGCCAGGCCGTCGCGCTGGCAATGCAGGGCAATGAAGCGGGGCTTTCCGACCTGAAACGACGCTATGGTCCGGCGATGAGCAAGCGACCGAGCGGCAAGGCGCTAGCGCTGCTTACCGACCGTCCCGATCAGGTCGATCCCGGCGCGATCGAGGCAGCGCTCGCCGCCATGCCGGGCGCGGCATCGGCAGGCCCGCTCACCGGGCTGATCGAGGGGGATGCGGGCTGAGGCCCTTTCCTTCGCGCAGATAACCGCCTGTGGAACAGGAAAGGCCCGGCTGCCGACGAGGTGCGCCGGGCCTTTTGCTGTTCTGGTAACACCACGCAGGAAAAAGGGGCTGCGCGGCACATCCGCACAGCCCCGATCGGATATTCGGATCGCGTTGCCGGAGCGGCTGCCCCGGCGCGCTCGTCACCGCAGATAATCCACCAGCGACATGCTGTTGAGCTGGGAAAAGACCGAATAGCTGGCGCGCAGCATCGTCTGCTGCTGGGCAAGATCCATCGCCACCTGACCGAGATCGGCATCTTCGTTGCGCGCGATCACATCATTGAGCACCAACGATCGTTCATCGGCGCGGGTGACGAGCGTTTCCGCCTGCGCCTGACGCCGGCCGTTATCCGCGTTATATTTGCGAACGGTGGTGATACCGGTTTCCAGTTCGGCCTGCGCCGATTTCAGCGCCGCGCTCTGCGCATCGGTCAGCTTCTGATCGAACGGCCCGATCGCAGCGAGTGACTGAAACGCCTTCACCATATCGGTGCCGACTTCATTGGCCAGCACGCCATATTGGACATCGAGCCGGTCGCCCACCCGGGCGCTGGCGCGCGCCGTGCCGTTGGTGAACGCATCGGCAGGATCGATGCCGATCAGGTCGGCGATCTTTTCCGGCTTGAACGGCGGCTGGCTCGAACCGCCGCCGAACAGGGGAACGCCCCCCTCCTGCCCGTTCAGTGCGCTGCGCATCAGGGAAAAGGCAGAATCGATCGCTTCGTTCAGTCCTGCGGCATCCCCGCTGCCGATGGCAGTGAGGATACGCTTGCTCAGACTCATCCCCTCATCTTCGATCGTGCTGATATTCGCATCATATAGCGACAGGGTGGTGCCCAGTCGCTTCGCGGTATCGCCCTGCGCTTCCTGCCGGGCGAGCATCGAGTGCGCGGACAGGGTCCGCACCGCTTCGGTGCCCAGCGACGCGATGTCAGGCGCCTTTTTTCCGGTGGAAAGCTGCGCCTGTGTGTCGGCAAGCGCTTCCTGACTACGCCGAATGGCGTCCATGGTGGTTTTTTGCAAAGGTATCGTGGCGACGCGCATTACCGGTCCTTTCAGCCAATCATCGCTATCAGCGTCTGGTACATTTCGCTGGCGGTAGTCATTACCCGCGCGGCCGCGGAATAGGAGTTTTGCAGCACGACCATCTGCGACAATTCCTCGTCGATATTGACGCCGGCAAAGCTGTCGCGGCGATTGACTGCGTCGTCGCGCCGCGCAGTGGCATCGGCCAGCCGGTCCTTCGCGCGCGAAGCCTCTGTGCCCGCACCGCCGATCAGCTGGTTCGAAAAGCGCTCCAGCGACATCACGCCGTCCTTGCCCAGGTCGATCGGGCTGGTCAGCGAATCGGCATAGCCCTGCGCTCCGCGCGTGTCGGCAGTGCCGAGGGCAAAGCTGCCCACCGTGGCGCTGGTATCGAACAGCGCGATGGGAAGCCGCCGTGTATCGTTGCGGATGTCATCGCGCACCTCACCCACGCCAAGCCCGGCGGCAAAGCCGCTCAGCCCGGAAATCATCGCAAAGGACGCGCCGGTTCCGTTGCGATCGGTCGAATCGACCGGGATCGACAGCTTGGCCCCGGCATAGGCGGAGGCCGGTTCGAACCGGAACCGTCCGACATCGTCCATGCTGAAGCTGCCATAAGCGGCGAGCGGGCCCGAATTCATGTCGTTGACCAGATCGCCCATCGTGCCGCCCGTGGTCGGCGTCAGAGTCATCTGCGCCAGCACGCGACCGCTGCCGTCGCGAATTTCGATACCGGTCGTCTGGCCGGTGGTGAAACCATGCGGATCGGCGGGCGCAAGCCCGGTCGGGGCCAGAACGCCTTCATCGCTTCGGATCAGATCGTTCATGCCGAAAAACTGGGAAAAGCCGACACCTGCGCGCTTTCCGGGATCGGCCGGATCATCGGCAATGACCACGCCCTGCCCCGATCCGGTCGCGCGGATCGACAGACGGCCGTTCGCGAAGCTTGCCGTCGCTGCACTGCCAAGCCCTGCATTGATCGCGGCGACGGCATCATCGATGCTCGCACCTGCGCCCAGTGCGTCGAAATCCACATTGGTTTTTGCGACCAGCTTGCCCGAGGAATCGGTCACCGCGAATATCGTATTGCCGGTGAAGCCGAGCCGGTCGGTCCCGGCGAGCGAGGTACGCGCGCCGACCAGTTCGGAAGGTGCAGGAACTGCGCTGGCGGCATTCGATGCCTGATTCATCGTCCGGGCAAGTCCGGCGAACAGCGAGCCGATCTGTTCGCGCACGCCCGGAAGCGTCCGGTCACGAAGGTCGAGCAGACCGCCCAGCTTTCCGCCTGCCGCAGAGGATTCGATCCGGTCGCCGGTGGGCGTCGAAATATTGCCGTCGGCATCGGTCATACGGATATCGATACCGGGGCGAACCGGCGCACTGCTTCCCGCGCCGCCATTGGGGTAGGAAAGCAGCCGCAGCCTGCCGTCGATCAGCGGCGCTCCGCCGGCGGTGTCGATATTGACCCGCCCATTGGGCTGCAACCGGACATTGACCGCTATCAGGCCGCTCAGTTCCTCGACAGCGGCGTTGCGCTGATCGACCGAGCCCGCCGATGTCTTGCCCAGCCCGTCGAGCCGGGAAACGGTCGCGTTGAGATCGTAGATTCGCGACAACAGGCTGTTGATTCGTTCGACCGTGAAGCCGACTTCCTGATCCGCATCGCGGGTCAACGCATCGACATCGGAGTCGAGCTGTTGCATCGCCGAGATCGAATCGCTCGCTTTCGAAACGAAATTCGCCTGATTCTGATCGCCGCCCAGCGAACCGGTCATCGTGATCGCGGCGGACGAAATCGCGTCCAGCCGCGCGGGCAGACCCGATTCCGCGCCCGGCGTGCCGAGCAGCGCCTGCATCCGGTCGAGATAGGAGGACCGCGCGTCGCTCATGCCGACTTCGGTGGCGCGCTGGTAAGCGGTCGCCTCCAGAAACCGGTCGGCGACGCGTTCGGCCTGGCTCACGACCACACCGCTCACCCGTCCGGCGGTAACCCCGGCCGATTGCGACACGCGTTCGCGCGCATAGCCGGGGGTGCCGACATTGGCGATGTTGGTCGAAACCGTTCTGAGACCCGCCTGCGAGGCGCCCAGGCCGGACAGTGCCGATCCCAATATGTCGTTCAGCGACACTGTCCGTACTCCCTGTACCGAAAGAGGTGCATCAACGCTTCAGGTTGCTGACTTCCTGAAGCATGTCATCAACGGTGGTGATGATCTTCGAAGAGGCGCTGTATGCCCGCTGGAAGCGAATCATGTTGCTGAACTCTTCGGCCAGATCGACCGTTGATGCTTCCAGCGTGCTGGAACGGATATCACCCGCACCCAGCGCACCCGGCTTGTTGATCGCGACATTGCCGGAGTCGTTCGATGCGATATACGCATTGCCCGACAAACGGGTCAGACCGTCGGGATTGGAGAAGGTCGCGATCGGAAGCTGGAACACATCGCGGGTGACGCCGTTCGCGAACGCTGCGCTGACGACGCCGGTATCCGATACCTGCACCGACGAGATGCTGCCCAGCATACCGCCATCGACGGTCGACGTAATCATCGCCGAATCGCCGACCGACTGACGCAGGCCGCTCAGCGTGCCGTTGGTGCCGAGGCCCAGATTGATCTTCTGCGAGGAAGAACCATTGGTCCAGTTGATCGTCGGCATGTCGAACATTTCCGACGTATAGACCGCCGGGTCCTTAATCAGGCTGCCGTCCGCATTGAACTGGATAGGGCCGCTGGCGAGAACGCCACCCGGCGCGGTCATTTCGGTCGGATCGCCATAGACTTCCGCCTGCCACTGGTTCGTGCCGGTACGGACAAAGCCCATGGTCAGCCGGTGCATGCCGCCCTGCGAATCATAGACGTCGAACGAGCGCTTGAACGTCGGGGGCACCGTACCGTTCGCCATGTCGCCGCGATTATAAGTGCCGGTGAACGGCGTCGAGGTCGACTGAAGATTGGCGCTGATATCGATCTTGGTCGTCGATGCGACCGAACCGGTAAGGTCGCTGACGCGAACCGGTTCCAGCGCGTTCAGGCTGCCGGTATTGGTGAAACCGCCGCTGGCATCAAGACGCCAGCCCATCAGGTACAGGCCCGAGGCGTTGCGCAGATAGCCCGAATTATCCGGCTTGAACGAACCGGCGCGGGTATAAGCGACATCCGAATTGGCCTCCAGGCCGCCACGGGTCACGAAAAAGCCATTGCCTTCGATACCAAGGTCGGTCGAACTGCCCGACGCCTGCAACATGCCCTGTTTCGAAATCAGCGATTGCGGCGCAGCGGCGACGCCGCCTGCCGAATAGCTGCTCTTCACACCGCCATCCGTAACGAGCGTGCGGAACTGGGTCGTGGTCCCCTTATATCCTACCGTGTTGATGTTGGTGATATTGTCAGCGACGGCGGCCATCGCAAAGGATTCCGCGCTAAGGCCGGAAACGCCGGCATAGAGGGCCGAATAAAGGCTCAAGAGGGATCTCCCGTCATTCGCGCCCCAAAATCGGCGCTTCGCCCCCATGATAGAGGCAGACGCGAACGTCCGGTCCCATTGCGGGTGCAAAAAATTCCACCCGGCAATTTTTTCCGCCCCCCGCGTCGGGACACGCGCACATGCTTCTATAATTTGCACAATCACCCATTTGGGAGGCAGCGATGCTTCGAATTACTCTGCGCGACGGCGAAGCGCTTATCATCAACGGCGCGCTGCTGCGCGCATCGGGCCGCACCGAACTGAAGGTCGAAAATCAGGCATGCCTGCTGCGCGGGCGTGAGATCATGACGCCGGAAGAGGCCGACACCCCCGCCAAGCGGCTCTATTATGCGTGCATGATGGCCTATATCGGTGAAGACAGCGACAAGCATCGCGATGAAATCATCGATGCGCTGCGCCAGCTGATGCCGACGCTGGAAGATATCGAGGCGAAGGCAGCCTGTGTCGCCTTCGCCAACCGTGTCGCGGTGTGCGATTATTATAAGGGCCTGATTCAGTGCCGCGCGCTCATCGCGCACGAACAGGCGATGACGAGCGACGTCGCTGCTGCCTGAGCGCCACAGCCATGCACAATCTCCTCTCTGCCGCGCGCGCCATCGAGTCGCTGCCGATCGACCGCCGCCATGGCCGGGTCGTGTCGGTTCGCGGCGCGCTGATTGAGGTGGAAGGCCTTGCCGGCGCCGCGCAGATCGGATCGCGCATGTCGATCGAAACCAATGTCGGCGTGCTCGCGGCGGAAGTCACCGGCTTCGAATCGGGCCTTGCCCAGTGCCTGCCGTTCAGCGACCCGCAAGGGCTGATGGTCGGCACCGCTGCATGGCTGGAAGCCAGCAGCTTCGCGGTACGCCCGTGCGATGACTGGCTGGGCCGCATGGTCGACGGGCTGGGCCGTCCGATCGACGGCAAAGCGCCGCTGGTGCGCGGGGCCGAGCCGCAGCCGATCAAGGCATCGCCGCCCGCCGCCGCTGTGCGCGCACGCGTGGGACGCCGGATCGAAACCGGCGTGCGCGCGCTCGACCTGTTCGTGCCGCTGTGCCGGGGTCAGCGCCTCGGGCTGTTCGCAGGGTCCGGCGTCGGCAAATCGGTGCTGCTGTCGATGCTGGCGCGCTGGACCGAATGCGATGTCGCGGTCATCGGACTGATCGGTGAGCGCGGCCGCGAAGTGCAGGAATTTGTCGAGGACGATCTCGGCCCCGAAGGGCTTGCGCGCAGCGTCGTCGTCGTCGCCACGTCGGACGAACCGGCGCTGATGCGGCGTCAGGCAGCGTGGACCACCATGGCGATCGCCGAACATTTTCGCGATCGCGGGCTCAATGTCCTGTGCCTGATGGATTCGGTCACCCGCTTCGCCATGGCGCAGCGCGAAATCGGCCTTGCCAGTGGCGAACCGCCCGCGACCAAAGGCTATACCCCGACCGTTTTCGCCGAACTGCCGCGCCTGCTCGAACGCGCCGGACCCGGCCTTCCGGGTCAGGGGTCGATCACCGGCCTGTTCACCGTGCTGGTCGATGGCGACGATCATAACGAACCGGTCGCCGACGCAGTGCGCGGCATTCTGGACGGCCATGTCGTCATTACCCGGCGCATTGCGGAGCGCGGCCGCTATCCGGCGATCGATCTGCTGAAATCGGTGTCGCGCACCCTGCCCCATTGCCTCGAACCGGAGCAGAATGAAACGCGCCTTGCCGCGCGGCGGGTGCTTTCGACCTATGCCGATATGGAAGATATCGTTCGCCTCGGCGCCTATAAGGCCGGGTCGAACCCGGAGGTCGACCGCGCGGTCGCGATCGCGCCGGGGATCGAATCGCTGCTGACCCAGGGGAAGACCGATCGCGGCGATATGCTGCAATCGTTCGAGAAACTGGGCGAAATGGTGAAGACGGTCGATGAAAACGCCGTATGACGCCGCGCTGCGCGCGCTCGATCAGGAGATGGACGAGCTGAAGCGCGTCATCCGCGATGCGATGGAGCGCCTCACCACGATCGAGGCCGAGCGTAAGGCGATCGGAAAGAGGATCGTCGAGGAGCAGCAGCTTTCGACCGAAAACCATATTCTCTTCGCCGATGCCTATCTCGCCCGGGCACGGCAGCAACGCGCCTCGCTGGACGATGCGCAGCGCACCGCCGAGCAGGAACTTTCGGTGTTGCGCGAAAAAGCGGCGGAGCAATTCGCCTCGATGCGCGCGATCGGCAATGCCGCCGATCAATATCGCCAGAATGTCGAACGCGAGCGCGAACGCGCCGAACAACAACTTGTCGATGATGTGGTGGCTGCGCGCTTTGTGCGCACGATGCGCCATGCACGGGACAGAAAGCGTCAGTCATGATCGAATCCATGGACTTTTCCCGCCTGTCGCCCGCAAGGCGCGCCGATATGATCCATCGCACCGCCATGGCCGATGTTCAGCAACGACTGTGGCAGGCAGCGCTGGGACAGAGCGACGACATGCCCGACGCGAGCGAAAGCGTCGGCGGTATGCGCGGCGGCATGGACTTTGCCAGCATGGTCGCGCTCGTCTCGGGCAATCGGCCCGACATGGTCGCGCGGCCCCGGATGCAACCTGCGATCGCTGTGACCACCATGGAGTCGGCGAACAGCATTGCGTCGAACGGTATCCTGAACCTCGGCGTGAATAATGAGCATTCCGGATCGCTCGAAGCGGCGGCGCGGCGCACCGGCGTTCCCGAAAGCGCGCTTGCCGCGATCGTCGATGCCGAAGCGGCGAAGGACTCCTCGGGCCGCTGGAACGCCTTTTCGCGCAATCCCCGCTCCAGCGCGGCAGGTCTGGGCCAGTTTCTGAGCGGTACATGGCAGGATATGGCGAAAAAGCCCGGTACCTGGCTCAACAAGGTGGCCGCCGATCATGGCTGGCTCGACCAGAACGGCAATGTCCGGTCCGCAGCGCGCGCCGACCTGTTACGCCTGCGCTATGATCCGACGGCCTCGATTCAGACGATTGCCGATTATGCCAGCCGCAATCTGGACTTTCTCGAACGCAAGGGGGTGAATGTCGGCAGCGATGCGACCAGCATCGCCCGGACTGCCTATCTCGCCCATCATCTGGGGCCGGGCGATGCGGTGACCTTCATGACCACCGGTCTGTCGGATCAGCGCGCCGCCACGCTTCTCGCCGCGCAGATCGGCAGCGGCCGCGCCCAAAAAGCGATCGCGGCCGCCGGAGACGCCAGTGCGGCACATCGCGCATGGCTGCGCGGCTATGTGGCAAATAGCGTGCAACCACAACGCTATACCTGATTTATACAGTACCCGCCCGCATATCCGGTTGCTGACTATAAATACAATATCAGCAATTTATAAAAGAGGATATGACGCATGGGAGTGAGCAACGAGATCGTTGATCGCCTTGCGTATGTCGGTTTCACCGACGAGATGCGCGACCAGCTTGCCGCTTTTCTCCCGACGCTTGAGAGCGCATTGCCGGCAATGGTCGATGCCTTCTATGCCAACCTGAATCGCTGGCCGAATCTGTCGGGCAAATTCAGCGGCAGCGGCGCAATGTCGCGCGCGGGCAGCGCGCAGATCAGCCATTGGAAAAAGCTGTTTTCGGGTAAGTTCGACGACGAATATGTCGCATCGGTTCGCCAGATCGGCATGGTCCACAGCCGGATCGGGCTGGAACCGCAATGGTATCTCGGCGGCTATTCCTTCCTGCTGCGCCATATCTTCGAACATGTCGGCAAGGTGACCGGCAGGAAAGGCCTCGGCACCGGTCAGAGCGTCAAGGCGACGAAGCTGTGCGCCGCCATCAACATGGCCGCGCTGATCGACATGGATCTCGCCATTTCCGGCTATATTTTTGAAAACAAAGCGAGCTACGATGCCAAGCTGAGCGGGCTGGCAAGCGAGTTCGAGGCGAATGTCGGGTCTCTCGTCGAACGGCTGGCCTCTTCCTCCAACGAACTGGAGGGCACCGCCCGGTCGATGACCGAAAGCAGCGATCAGACCAACAAGCGCGCCATGACCGTCGCCGCCGCCGCAGAACAGGCAAGCGCGGGCGTGCAGACCGTTGCCTCGGCCGCCGAAGAACTCGCCGCGTCGATCCAGCTCATCGCGCAGCAGATGGGCGAATCGAGCCGCACCACCGACCGCGCCGTCGCCGATGCCCGGCGCACCGACGAAATCGTGCGCACGCTTGCCACCGGTGCCGAACAGATCGGCAATGTGATCGGCATGATCGGCCAGATCGCAGGCAAGACGAACATGCTCGCCCTCAACGCATCGATCGAGGCGGCGCGTGCGGGCGAAGCCGGCAAGGCGTTCGAGGTCGTTGCCGCGGAAGTTAAGACTCTCGCCAGCCAGACCGAACGCATGACCGAAGAGGTCGAGCTTCAGGTGCGCGCGATTCAGGTATCGACTCGCGAAGCGGTATCGGCGCTGGAAACAATTTCGGGCACCATCGCCCAGGTCGCCGAAATCGCCGGCACGATCAACAATGCGGTCAATCAGCAGAACAGCGCAACCGCAGAAATCAGCCGAAATATTCAGCAGACAGCCGCCGCGACTCAGGAGGTTTCGACCAACATCGTGAGCGTCAGCCAGGCATCCGAAGTGTCCGGCGCCGCCGCGTCACAGGTTTACACTTCTGCCGGAGACCTTTCCGAACGTGCAAATTCGCTGTCGGGCGAAGTCGGTCAATTCCTCGCAAAAGTGCGGGCTGCGTAACAGAAACATTGTGGAAATACGTAGGTAGGGTCGTGTTTTCCCATAAGGCAGAAGTTTACGGCTATTAATCCCTCCAAGGCATTCTCTCTCCTACCGGCAGGCCGCAGCGCGACCTGCCGGACCAGATCAGGGGAATGTTAATGTCGAAAATCACCGCCGCTCTCGAAGCCGCAGTCGCAGAGGTCATCGCGAACCTGCCGAAGGACGGAGAGAAGCAGACCAATCGCCAGCGCGTCTATGGAGACCGGGCTTTCGCCAGGGTCCTGGATCTCGTCGCTCCGCGTATCCGCCATTTCATCCGCCAGTACGGCCTGGTCGCCCATTGGGAAGATGCCGAGCAGTGCTGTGCCATCGGCGTACACCGCGCCATTCAGGCTTATGACCCCAGCAAAGCGCAGTTCACCACCTTTGTGAACTGGCAGCTTCGCGGCGAGCTTCAGAGCCTTCGCTTCCGCCTCATGACCGATCAGCGCCCCTCGGCGAAGAAGGTCGAGGCGACCACGGTTTCGCTGCACGCCACCGCCATGGCCGCCGATGGCGAAGCCACTTCGCTGGAAAGCATGATCGAGGACGAGGATGCGCTGGAGCGCACCGAGGCCTGCGCTGCAGAACATCTCGCCGACAATACTCGCGAAGCGCTGCTCGACGCCTATGTCGCGCATCTGCGCGAAGTCGGTATCGATCAGCTCCGCCGCCGTGCCCGCACCCAGCGTTCGCGCCAGAATGACGACACCTCGCTTCCTCGCTTCCGGGCCCGGGGCGCGATCGATGCCGATGAACTGGCCGAGCTGGAAGAGCGTCTCGCAAGCCAGCGCGAAATCGTCGCGCACCGCCTGAACGACGATCTTTCGGATATGACCGACGATCCGCAGGAGCGCGAACGCCTCCGTCAGGTCGCCAAGCGCGCTGCCAAGACCATCGCGAAAATCGCGCAGACCGACGAACGCTTCGGCGGCATGTTCGAACGCCGCAAGCCCGAGCCGCGCCGTCGCGCGACCGATCGCGTCGAGGTCGAGCAGTCGCTGCTTCCCATGCCGAACCCGGGCGAAACCCGCGTTCTCGTGATCGAAGCGCAAGACATGAACGGTATGCCCGTCATGCTGCCGATCGCTCATGAAGCCCAAGCGCGTCGTTCGCGACTGAACTGATCTGTACGAACAGTCCGGCTCTGCAAGGCCGCCCGTTCCGCCTCCCCTGGCCGGAACGGGCGGCCTTTGCTTTTGGTGCAGGTTCCGATCCTCCAGCAGCAAAAGGTGCGCCGCCCTGCCGCGTCGCTTACCTTCATCCGATCGGCCGGAATCGCTGCGCGATAAAATATCTTGACGAGTCAAAGATATAGCTGTTCCTCTGCCGAATAAGAATGTTCCTCGGCAAAGGATATTGTTGACGATGCACGATTTTTTTTGGCCGTCATGCGGGTATCAGATAGGTAACGGTAAACGACACTGAAAAACCGGCTGAATGCAAGCGCACCCGATATCGGCGGCCCCCCGTCAGGCAACGACAATATGCTATCTGGCTGTGGCTGCGATGGCAGTGGTCGTATTGCAGTTTCTGAGTTCGCTGCTTTTCCCGTACGTTGCCTTTTTCACCGCTTCGTCTTCACTCGAAGTCGCCGCAGTCGCCTATACTGCTGTCGGCGCGCTGGCGCTGGCGCTGCTCGGCAGCGGGCTCGGATGGTCGCGGTCGGCGATAGGGTTGCTGTGCGGCATCGCACTGGTGATCGCGCTGGCCAATACTGCGGCAGTGATCTCTTATGATCATGGCGATATGTATCGGTTGCTGTTCGCGCTGATTGTCGGCCCGCTCAGCATCGGCACATTGCTGCTGACCCGCAAATCGCCGCTCACCATGGGCGCGGCGGCGCTGTGCGCGACGATTGCGGCGGGGCCGATCACCGTTTCGCTGTTCAAGATCGCTGATCGGCGGCTCTTTTCCTCGACATCCTATGAGCCGCTCCTTCCCGGCCATGCAATTGCACTGGCACTGATTGCAATCGGACTCCTGATCAGCGCATCGCGACGCACAGCGGATTATCAGGAACAAAGCAGCGGGCGCGGCTTTAAAACACCCCATGCGCTTTTTCTGCTGCTCGCTGCCCCCTGTTTTATCGGCGCGTTTGACATTGTGATCCTGGCGTTCGAGCCGTCGGAGTGGATCGTGCTCGTCACCCTGACCGCGCAGGCGACCGTGATCGGCGTGATGATGCTCTGGGTGTTCCGGATGCTGTATGCCGAGCGTTCGACCGCGCGTATCTTTTCCCGGGTCGCCGATCTGATGCCGATCGCGCTCGTCGATAGCCAGGGCAAGATCATCTACTGGTCGCGCGGCTGCGAAACGCTTTACGGCTGGTCCGCCAGAGAGGTGATCGGCAAGGTCAAGTCAGTCCTGCTCAACTCCCGCGAACCGGCGAATGATTATACACTGCGGGGTGCGGAAGGTTCGAGCGAATATCAGCTGATCGAATCGCACAAGGACGGCAGCACTATCCATATTCTTGAACGCCGGCTGGTAACCGATGAAAAGGAAGCCGGGTCGGTCACGGTGCTTTCGATGACCGATATCGGAAAGCGCGTCGCGATCGAACAGGCGCTGCGCGACAGCGACGAACGGCTGGCGCTCGCTGCCGAGGCGCATGCGATCGGGATTTTCGAATGGCGGGTGGGCGATAACAACGTCCAGTGGATCAGCGACACCGAAACGCAGCTGGGCCTGCCGCCCGGAACCCTGAGCGATTTCCATCGCTGGGCACGGCTGGTGCTTCCCGAAGATCTGGAAACGATCCGAAAACGGCTCGAAGCAACGGTCTGGGCAAAGGCCGAGCGCTTCTCCTTTTTCTACCGGATGCGACTCCCGTCCGGCGAAGTGCGTGCGATCGAAGGGTCGGCGCGCTGCTTTTACGACGAACAGGGCATGCTGATCCGGACGATCGGGGTGAATATCGACGTCACCGCGCGGGTCGACCGCGAAGCGCAACTGGCCGCCCGCGAAGCGCAACTGCGCTCGATCCTGGACACCGTACCCAGCGCGATGATCGTGGTGGATGAAGATGGCGTCATCCTAACCTTCAGCAAGGCAGCCGAGCGCATGTTCGGCTATTCTGCGGCGGTCGCGATCGGCCGCAGGATACAGATGCTGATGGAGGATTTCCGTATCGACATCGATCAGGAAAATCCCGTTCGCATCGGCGAGGCCGGGGACCGGCGACCGGGCGGTGCGCAACATTTGCTAAGCGCGCTTCACGCCGATGGCCGCAAGATACCCGTGGAACTGCGCCTTGGCGAGGCGCGATACAATAACACCCGCGTCTTCACTGCATTTGTGCAGGATATTTCCGAACGACTGGAAAGTGAGGAGCGGCTCGATACGCTGAGAAGCGAGCTCAACCATGTCGGCCGGTTGAACGCGATGGGCGAACTCGCGGCGGGACTGGCCCATGAAATCAATCAGCCGCTCTCTGCCATCGCCAATTATATGGCAATCGCCGAAATCATGCTGGATGATGACCGGGTGAACCACGCCAAGCTGCGCGCGCAACTGGCCGCGGTTCGCCAGCAATCGCTGCGCGCCGGGCAGATCATCCGGCGCATGCGTGACTTCGCATCGAAACACGAAACCGATAGCCGGGTCGAATCGGTACATTCGGTGATCGAGGAAGCGACATCGCTCGTCCTGACCGGTTATGACCGTTTGGGAATCGACATACGATATCAATTGTCCGACGATGCGCTTTATATGTTCGGCGATCGGATTCAGGTGCAGCAGGTGCTGGTAAATCTCTTGCGTAACAGCATGGATGCGCTGGCAGCTGTGCCGCGTGAGGATCGGAAAATCGTTATTTGGTCACGCACGCTGAACGACGATATGCTGGAACTGAGTGTCAGTGATACTGGCCCCGGGCTCTCCAGCGATATACTCGAACAGATTTATATGCCGTTTAAGACCACAAAGGGGGAAGGTGGTATGGGAATTGGCCTTTCTATTTGCCGACGCATTGTCGAAGCACATGGGGGCACGCTAAGCGGCGAAAATATGCCGGAGGGCGGCGCCCGCTTCAGGTTTACCCTGCCCCGCGTCAATAAGCAGGAGGTGTCGGCATGATGCGCAGCGTGTATATCGTCGATGATGATGATGCCGTCCGCAGCTCGCTTCAGGGGCTGCTTGCCGAGCGGCCCGGCCATCAGATCCGCGTCTTCCGTTCGGGCGACGATTTTCTGGAAAGCGTCGAGGCAGAGGATGGCGGCGTGCTGCTGCTCGATTACCACATGCCCGGCAGCAATGGCCTCGATGTGCTGCGCGCCTTGGGCGATCAGCGGGTGCGCTTCGCTGCCGTGATGCTGACCGGCCAGGGCGATGTATCCGTGGCGGTTCAGGCGATGAAGGCGGGGGCGGTCGACTTTCTCGAAAAGCCCTATGACCCCTATCACCTGCTTCGCGTGGTCGAAGCGGCGTTCAAGCGGTTCGAAAGCGAAACCGGCCATCAGGAGCGGTTAAAGGCCGCGACCGACCGGATCGACAAGCTCAGCCCGCGCGAGCGCGATGTGCTGATGGGGCTGATCGAGGGGCGTGCGAACAAGGTAATCGCGCACGATCTCGACTTGTCCCCGCGAACCGTCGAAATCTATCGCGCCAATATGATGGAGAAGCTGGGCGTGGGCAGCCTGTCGGAAGCCCTGCGCGTCGCCTTTGCCGCCGGTCTGGTCCAGGTTCCCTGACGGAACCGGCCAGATCCGCGCGTCACAGGCGTCAGGCCGCGAGAACCGTGTCTGCAAGCCCTTCGAGAATCGATCGGTTGACCTCGATCAGCGGTTCGATCGAATCGCGTCCTGCAATGACCTCGCTCGTATACCGGTCGACCCACAGGCCGATCGATACGAGTGAGGCGCGCAATTCATTGGGAAGTTCGTTCCCCGGCCCGCCGCACAATGCAGCGAACATGTTCCACATCTCGCGATTGCGGTGAAGCGCGGGCATTAACCCCGAACCGCTAATTCCTGCTTCGTGCAGGGCAATCATTTGCCCCGTAATCTGACCGATCAGACGGCGCTCCATAGCGCGCGGCGTTTCGGCAAGGGTGCGAACCTGCTGGTAGGCGTTGAGCGACATATACCTTCCTCTTTGGCCTCAGCGCCCATTTTAGAGGATAAGCTGCCCGCCCGGTCAGGCTTTTAACGGATTTGCCGAAAGCAGTTGTTCGGCATCTTTTATTGATTCACCAAAAGCACCGATCCGCGTCCGACCGACCGCGCTGCATCCTATAATCCCAGAAATCGACGCTTATCGGCGTAGCACGAAGGGATTGTTCGACATCATGCTAAACGGCGTAGGCTTTATCGTCATCCTCGCCTGCGTTTTCGGCAGCTTCATCTGGGCTGGCGGCAAGATGGGCGTGGTGTTGCACGCATTGCCGCACGAAATGCTGGCGATCGGAGGTGCCTCGATCGGCGCCTTTCTCGTTTCCAATCCGATGTCGGTGGTGAAAGCCGCGGGCAAAGGCATCGTGCGCTCCTTCAAGGGCGGCCGGTGGAACAACAGCGACTATCAGGATGTCCTGACGCTGATGTACGCCCTGCTGTCGACGTTCAAGAAGGGCGGTGCGGTCGCGATCGAACCGCATCTCGACGCGCCGGAGGAAAGCGAACTTTTCAAACGCTATCCGCGCCTTCTGGCCGATCATCATCTGATCGAATTCGTCTGCGATTATCTGCGCATGATGACGGTCAGCTTCGAAGATCCGCACCAGATCGCCGAAGCGATGGAAAATGATATCGAAGCGCATCTTCACCACGAGCTGGCACCGCAACATGCGCTTCAGCAAATGGCCGAGGGGCTGCCCGCCATCGGTATCGTCGCGGCGGTTCTGGGCGTCATCAAGACGATGGGATCGATCGACCAGCCTGTCGAAATCCTGGGCGGAATGATCGGCGGCGCGCTGGTCGGGACGTTCCTGGGCGTGCTGCTCTCCTACTGCTTTGTCGGGCCGCTGGCGCTGAAACTGCAGCAGGTGATCGACAATGACGTGAAACCATTTTTTATCATCAAGACCGCTATCGTCGCCCATGCCCAGGGCATGCCGACCCAGGTGGCGGTGGAGATCGCCCGGCGCGCGACGCCCAGCGACCATGCCCCCACCTTCCAGCAACTGGAAACCGCGCTCGAGGAGGCGAAGAATGACCTTGCTGCCCAACCTGTCTGACGTTCCTGCCACCGCGATCGAAACGATCATGCTGCCCGTCAACGGCACCACCGTCACCGCGGAAGAACTGAAGGTCCGTCTCGTTCTCGCCGCAGATCTGGGCGGAGAGATGATTATCGATGCCAGCCAGGTCGAAAGCGTCGGTCAGGCCATGGTCCAGTTGCTGCTGGCCGGTCGGGCGGAGGCGCAGGCCAATGACCATCCCTTTACCATCATCAATGCCAGCCCGGCCTTCAGAGCCAGGATCGAGGCGCTTGGGCTTGCCGGCCCGCTGGGTCTCGTCACCGAAGAGGAAACCAAATCGTGAGCAAGCTGATCCTGACTGTCGACGATTCCGCGAGCATGCGGATGCTGTTGAAGGCCACCCTCACCTCTCAGGGATATCGTATCGAGACCGCGAATGACGGCAAGCACGGTCTGGAGCGGATGCACGAAGTGCGCCCAGACCTGCTCATCACCGACATCAACATGCCGGAGATGGACGGTTTCGAACTGATCGAAGCGGTGCGCGGCATCGGCGATTTCCGCGGCACGCCCATCCTCGTCCTTTCCACCGAATTTTCGGACGAGAAAAAGGCGCGCGCCCGCTCGGCCGGTGCGACCGGATGGATCACCAAGCCTTTTGAACCGACCAAGCTGGGAGCGGCCGTGCGCCGGGTGTGCCCATGAGCGACGAACTCGACGAAATCCAGGCGATCTTCTTCGAAGAATGCGCCGAAGGTCTGACTGCCGCTGAAACCGGCCTGTCGGCAATGCGCGACGGCGATACCTCGGCCGGAACGATCGCGGCGGTGTTCCGCGCGGTCCATTCGATCAAGGGCGGCGCAGGTGCGTTCGGCCATACCGCGCTGACCGCCTTCGCCCATCGCTTCGAAAATCTGCTCGACGAAGTTCGCGCGGAACGGATCGAACCCACCGCACCTACCGTCGCCGTCATGCTGACCGCGCTCGACGTGCTGGCGGATCATGTCGCTGCTGCGCAAGGGACGATGGACCTTCCCGATGACAGCGCTTCGCTGGCCGCGCTCGACGCGATCCTGAAAGGCGAATCGGCTGCTGCCGCGCCCGCCGCCGCCGAAGCGCCCGCGCCCGCAGCGCCGGCACCGGCAGCGCCCGCCGCTGAGGATGACGATCCGTTCGGCTTCGAACCCGTCACGGTCGCCATCACCGATCTCGATTCCTTCGATCTGGAGCTCGACGATCAGCAAAGCGAGAGCAGCCCGGCACCGGTCGCCGCCGGATGGCGTGTGATGTTCGGTCCCTCGCACGAAGCGATGGCAAACGGCGCCGAACCGATGCTGGTCATCCGCGAGCTGGAAGAGATGGGCGGCCGGGTGGTCGGCTATGATGCGGACAACCTCCCGGCGCTTCGCGATCTCGATCCCGAACAGGGTTATGTCACCTGGTCGCTCGACCTGCCCGAATGGTGCGAGGAATCGCGCATTCGCGAAGCCTTCGATTTCGTGGCGCCCGATGCGCTGATCACGGTCGAACGGCAGGAGGCGAACGCGCCTGCGGCCTTCGAAGCACCTGCCGAGGCACCCGCACCGGTCGAAGCCGAAGCTCCGATGCAGGACAATACCCCGCCCGCGACCGGAACGACGGCAGCGCCGGCGGCGGCGGCACCAAAGCCTGCAAAGCCCGCTCCGCTGTCGGATGCACGTGCGGCCGACCACGGTTCGCAGACGATCCGTGTCGACCTGACCAAGCTCGACATGCTGCTGAACCTTGTCGGCGAACTGGTGATCCGCAACTCGATCCTGTCCGACCGGCTGGATTCGGAAGATCAGGAACGCGTCGAACTGCCCGAGCTGGCGCGTCTGACCCGCGAGATTCAGGACAATGTCATGAGCCTGCGCGCCCAGCCGATCCGGCAGGCGTTCAGCCGCGTTCCCCGGATGCTGCGCGACCTTCATGCCGAAACCGGCAAGATCGTCGAGCTGGTCACCCATGGCGAGACGACCGAAGTCGACAAGGGCGTGATCGAGAAGATCGGCGATCCGCTGACCCATCTCATCCGCAATGCGGTCGATCATGGTCTGGAATCGCCGGAAGAGCGCATCCGCGCCGGAAAACCCGAAGCCGGTACCGTCACCCTGTCGGCCGAGCAGAAGGGCGCGCGGATCATCGTCACCGTTTCGGATGACGGGCGCGGCATCGACCGGGCCCGCGTACGTAACAAGGCGATCGAACGCGGCCTGATTTCGGCCGATGCCAATCTGACTGACGAGGAAATCGATCAGCTGATCTGTGCCCCCGGCTTTTCGACTGCGGAAACCATTTCGAACATTTCCGGCCGCGGCGTCGGCATGGATGTGGTGCGGTCGAATGTCGAGGCACTGGGCGGCCGGGTGGACATCAGCTCCACACCGGGCAAGGGAACGACGTTCACGCTGGTCCTGCCGCTGACTCTCGCCATTCTCGACGGCATGGTCGTCCGGCTGGGCGGACAGCGTTTCGTCCTGCCGCTCGCTACCGTGGTCGAAACCCTGCAGCCCGAACCGAATCAGGTGCGTTCCACCACGCCCGACAGCGAAGTCATCGAAGTACGCGGCCAGTATATTCCGATCCGCCGCCTGCCCCGCATGTTCGGGCTGGAACGCGGCGAACGCCGTCCGATCGAGGACAGCCTGATCATCGTGGTCGAAAACGACTCCTCGGGTCAGGTCGGTCTGATGGTCGATACCGTCGATGACCGCCGCGAGGTGGTGATCAAGAGCCTTGAAGAAAATCTCTACCCGATCCGCGGACTGGGCGGCGCAACGATCCTTGGTGACGGGTCGATCGCGCTCATCCTCGACGTGGATGCCCTTACTGCCCCCAACCTGCACCAAAACCGTACGCAAATGAGAGGAATTGCGGCATGAACGACCTGACCCTCGCTTCCGAAAACAAGACCATCGCAAGCATTGACGAGGCGGGCGAAATGAAGATCGTCACCTTCGCCCTGGGCGATCAGGTGTTCGGCATCGACATGCGCTCGCTCATCGAAATCCGCGAATGGGCGTCCCCCACCCCGCTGCCCAGCGTTCCGAACTATATTCTGGGCGTCAGCAATCTGCGTGGCACCGTGATCCCGATCGTCGGCCTTGCCGAACGGCTCGGCTGGGAACCCAGCGTCATCCATCCGCGCTCCTGCGTGCTGGTCGTCGCGATTTCGGGCAAGCAGGCCGGCTTTCTGGTCGATGAAGTCAACGACATCGTCGTCATTCAGCAGAATGCCATCCAGCCCGCTCCCGATGTCGAGATCCAGGAAGCGAACGTTATCTCCGGCCTCGTCCAGGTGCCGAACCGTACCAAGGAAGGCGGCGAGGATTCGCATTCGATGGTGCTTCTGCTCGATCTCGATGCGCTGGCGATCACCCGCCATCTCGATCTGGCTGCCTGATCCATGGCGACGCTCGCCCCCGGCACGTCCGCATCACCGCTTCCCGAGGGCGCACCCGTCCTCGGGGACGCCGAATTCGGTCGGGTCGCCCGGATCATGCAGGACGATGCGCGCATTCACCTGACCGAGGTGAAGAAGACGCTGGTCCATTCCAGGCTCAGCCGGCGGCTGCGCCTGCATGGGCTGGCGAGCTTCAAGGCGTATCTCGACCTGGTCGAAAGCAATACCGAAGAACGGCGCCAGATGGTTACTGCGCTGACCACCAACCACACGCATTTTTTCCGTGAAGATCATCATTTCGACCATCTTCGCGAACATCTGCTGCCCCGGCTGAAGTCCGATCCGAACCGTTCGCCGGTGCGGATCTGGTCCTCGGCATGTTCCAGCGGCGAGGAAGTCTACACGATCGCCATGTGCCTGCTCGGCGACGATCGTTCCAAGGCGCAATGGATGAACGGTCGCGATGTAAAATTGCTCGCGACTGATCTGTCCGAACCGGTCGTGAACGCGACGCGGGAAGCGCTGTACGCCGAATCGACCGTGGCACCGGTGCCGGCGGCATATCGCGATCTGTGGATGCGGCGCGAAGAGGGCGGGTATCGGATGGTGGAGGCGGCACGAGCACTCGTCACCGCGCGGGTACTCAACCTGTTCCATGAATGGCCGATGCGCATGCGCTACGATGCCATCTTCTGCCGCAACGTGATGATCTATTTTGACGACACGGCCAAGGCCGAACTGGAAGCAAAACTGGTGAACATGCTCAAACCCGAAGGTTTCCTGTATATCGGCCATTCGGAACGCCTGATCGGCCCCGCTGCCGAGAAGATGGTTTCGTGCGGGAACACTATCTATCGTCTCGCGGACGGTCGCTGATGCAGACCGTACGCACCCTGATCGTGGACGACAGCCCGTCGATCCGCGCAACCCTCGCCCATATCTTCAAATCCGATCCGGAGATTGAGGTCGTCGGCATGGCACCCGAGCCGCATACGGCGCGCGCCATGATCAAGGATCTCAATCCCGACGTCATTACGCTGGACGTGGAAATGCCGGGAATGGACGGCCTGTCCTTTCTCGAACGCATCATGCGTCTGCGCCCCATGCCGGTGGTCATGTGCTCCTCGCTCACTGCAGCGGGCGCCGAGGTCACGATCGAGGCGCTGCGTCTGGGCGCGGTGGATTGCATCGCCAAACCCGTGGGCGGCCCGGCGGAGCTCGCGGCAAGTGCGGCGCTGCTTTGCCGTACCGTCAAGAATGCCGCGCGTTCAAGCGCCCGGCCCCGGGTCACGACGACGCCGCCAATGGCCTCCGGTGAAAGCAGAAATACCCGCTTTCATGACATGGTGATCGCGATCGGCGCATCGACGGGCGGTGTGGAGGCACTGTTCCATGTGCTCTCCTCCTTTCCGGAGAACTGCCCGCCGACGCTGATCGTCCAGCATATGCCCGCGGCCTTCACCGCGAGCTTTGCCGACCGGCTGGATCGCAGCTGCCCGCCGAAAATCGTCGAAGCGAAACATGGTCAGCCGATCGCGCCCGGAACCGTCTATATTGCACCGGGAGGCACACATCACATGACGCTTCAGGGTGGCTATAACGGCCGTATCCGACTGATCGAGAGCGATCCGATCGGCGGTCATCGCCCTTCGGTGGATGCGCTGTTCCATTCCGTCGCGCAAAGCGGCGCGGCGTCGGTCGGCGCCATCCTGACCGGGATGGGTGCTGACGGAGCAGAGGGTCTGCTGGCGTTGCGTCAGGCGGGTGCCACAACCTTCGGCCAGTCACGCGAAAGCTGCGTGGTCTGGGGAATGCCACGCGCAGCTGCAGAGCTGGGCGGGGTACAACAAGAAATCAGCCTGTCCAGCATGGCTTCGACAATATTGTCGGCATGCCGCGGCGAGCATCGGGAGCGTTAAATGCCTGCTGCCTCTCAAATCAAGGTGATGGTCGTGGACGACCAGGCCAGTATGCGTGCGATGATCCGTCGCGCGCTCCAGGATTTCGGTTTCAAGGACGTGCGTGACAAGCCCACGGCCACCGAAGCCCTGCCCGCGATCAAGTCCGATCGCGTCCATCTGGTCATTTCCGACTATAACATGCCGGAAATGGACGGCCTCGCCTTCCTGGAAGCGGTCCGCAAGGACGAGGTCCTCGCCAAGACCGTATTCATCATGCTCACCGGTTCGTCCGACCGCGAGGTCGTTCAGAAGGCGGCTGCGCTGGGCGTGAACAACTATCTGGTCAAACCCTTCGCGCCTGCCGCGCTGAAGGAAAAGATCGAGCGCGTGTTCGGCGCCCTTACCTGAAGGAGGCCCAGTCGTTGCGTACCATTCCGATCATTCAGGGCGAACATGCCGTCGTTAACGAGGAGGGAGTCGTCATCTCGACGTTGCTGGGTTCCTGCATCGCGGTGTGCCTGCATGATGCGGAAAAGCGCATCGGCGGGATGAACCACTTCCTTCTGGGCGAACCCGGCCCCGATCAGAAGCTGAATGCATCGGAACTGCAGCGCTATGGCCTGCACGCGATGGAACTGCTCATCAACGCCACGATGAAGGCGGGCGCGCAGCGTCAGAATCTGCGCGCTCACCTGTATGGCGGCGCGAACATCATCGCCGGACTTGGCGGGATCGGCACAGCCAACGCCGCTTTCGCCAAGCGCTTCCTCGAAACCGAAGGGATCGCGATCGGCCATGTGGATACCGGCGGCAACCGCGCCCGAAAGGTCGAGTTCCGCCCCTATGATGGCAAGGTGCGTTCGCGCTGCGTCGCTGACGTCCCGCCGCCGCCGGTGCCTGAACGCAAGCCCGAGCATTGCGGCGAAATCGAGCTTTTCTGAGGGAAATTTTATCATGTCACAATCCTCCCCTCCCGACTGCGCCACCGGGCACCCCGAAGCGACCGACCGGCTGATCAGCGTTCTGCACAATGCGATCGCCGAAGAATTGCGTCATGCGCGGCTGATGATCGAGGAACTGGCAGCGCTGCTGATTACCGACGAGCATTTCGTGATGCGCTATGTCGACAAGCTGCAGACCTTCGATCTGCTCGCGCAATATGCCGAGGAAAATGCCGCTATTCTGGAACGGCTCGCCAATGGCCTGCCGTCGCAGGAAGCCATCGCCCCCGTGCGCCTAAGCGTGGTTCAGGATCGGCTGCGCGCGGCGCTTGCCCAGGGCAATTAAGGCATGGCCAGCCGCACACCCAATGAACGCCCGATCGTCATCCGTAAGGTCAAAAAGATTTCCGGAGGTCATCATGGCGGCGCGTGGAAGGTCGCATATGCCGACTTTGTGACGGCCATGATGGCGTTTTTCATGCTGCTCTGGCTGATCAGCAATCCGGACAAGGAAGTGCTGAAAGGGCTGGCCGAATATTTCACCCCGGTCACAGCGTCCGGCGACGGCGTGGGTACGGGCGGCTTTGCACGCGAATCCGATGCCGATGATGCGCGGCCGACCGGCGTTCCGGCAATGGAAGCGCAAAGCGCAGGCGTATCGCGCGGCGGCAGCGCAACGGTGCCCGATGCCTCGCTGCGCGTTCTCGCGCAGGAATTGCGCATCGTCCTCGACGCCCAGCCGACCAATCCGACGAACAAGACGAGCAAGATCGAGACCGATGACGATGCGCTGCGCATCACCCTGATGGACGGTCCGAAACTGCCGATGTTCAAACCCGCAACGGCACAGCTCAACGATTTCGCCTATCAGCGGCTGAAGCTGGTGGGAGAAAAACTCGCCAAATCCGGTGCGCGCCTGACGATCGAGGGACATACCGACGGGGTCGGCGGCGACAGCGCCGCGAACTGGGCATTGTCGGGCCAGCGTGCGCTTGCCGCGCGGCAGGCATTGCTCGACGGCGGGCTCACCCCCGATCGCATCGCAGGTGCAGTGGCGATGGGCGGCAGCCAGCCGCTCTATCCCGATCAGCCGAACCGTGCGGAAAACCGCCGGATCACCATTATCGTGAAGGGCGAGGCCCCTTCGCTTCCCACCGATGCGAGCTTTCGGTTCTGACGCCATGAAGAAATTCCTCCTCCCCTTGGCCCTCATCATCGCAGGGATCGGCGTCGGTGCAGGCAGCGGCTATGGTGCCGGTCTGGTGCTGGGCAGTCCCGACGATGCGCATGGGGCGCAAGAAGCGGTGAAGACCAGCTTCGTCCCCGTGCCCCATATGGTCGCGCCACTCGTCCTGCCCGACGGCCGCCTTTCGGGCTATATGGCGTTTGAGGTGCAGCTGGAGGTCCCCGAGAAGGATGTCGACAGCGTGACGCAGCGCATCCCCTTTGTGCAGCATGCGATCAACCTGCGCACGTATCGCACGCCGCTTGCCGCCGGTGTCGACGGGACGATCCCCGACATCGAAAAATTCCGGCAGGTTGTGGCCGATGCCGCAAAGGAAGCGCTTGGACAGGGCGTGGTCCAACGTGTAGCGGTGACCAAGGCAGTACCGGATTAAGGAGCGGCTACCATGTCGGTTGAACCTTTCAGTCCCCAGCCTTCCGAAGCGGCGAGCTTTTCTGTCGATCGGCGCGCGCCCGAAACGAAGCGGCTGGTCACCACGCTGCTCGTCGGACGGCTGCTGTTCGCCGGGACCGACGGGCTGTGCCGCGTACGCAATATTTCGACAGGTGGCGCGCGTATCGAAACGCCCGCAACGCTTGCTCCCGGCGATCCGGTACAGGTGGAACTGCGCGGCGACATCGTGCTCGCCGGACATGTCCGCTGGACCGGGCCGGGTGTGGTCGGCATGGAGTTTGTCCAGCCGATCGATACCGATGCGGTGCTGCACGGCGCGCAAAGCGATACCGACTGGCATCAGCGGATGCCGCGGATCACTACCCAGTGTCCGGTCACCGTCCGCCAGCACGGGCGGATCGTGCATGCCGATATGCTCGACATCAACCCGCGCGGCGCGCGGCTTGCCAATCTGCAATGGCCGCTGGCCGAGGGGTTGTTCACGCTGAACATCCCGCAGCTCGAGCCGGTCGAGGGCACAATACGCTGGTGCGATAACGACATGGCCGGAATACAATTCACCAAACCGATCCTGTATTCGGCGCTGGCGGAATGGCTGCAATCTTCTCCCACCCGCTTTGCCCTGCGATAAAATAAAGGCCCGGTGAGCATATCCCACCGGGCCTTTACCGAGGCGAAGCCGAGGAAAGAGATCAGCCGGTTCCGAAACTTCGGATCAGGCTGCCCGCAACCAGCGCCCAGCCGTCGACCAGCACGAAAAAGATGATCTTGCACGGCATGGATATCGTTGCCGGCGGCAGCATCATCATGCCCATCGCCATCAGCACTGCGGAAACGGCAAGATCGATCACCAGAAACGGCAGCAGCAGCAGGAAGCCGATTTCGAACGCACGGCGCAGTTCGGAAACCATGAAGGCGGGAACCAGAGTGCCGAGCGAAATGCTCTGCCGATCCTTTGCAGGCTTTTGCGCCAGATCGTTGAACATTTTGAGGTCATCCTCGCGCACTTGCTTCAGCATGAACTGTTTGAAAGGCGCGGAAGTGCGGTCGAACGCCACGCTCTCGTCAATCTGGCCCTGCGTATAGGGCTTCACGCCGGTGTCCCAGGCCTGTTGAAAGGTCGGGGCCATGACGAACAGCGACAGGAACATGGCAAGGCTGATGATGACCGGGTTCGGCGGGACGCCCTGCGCGCCGAGACCGGTACGCAGCAGCGACAGCGCGACGACGATCCGGGTAAAGGACGTCACCGTCATCAAAATGCCGGGCGCAAGGCTCAGCACCGTCAGCATCGCGACCAGACCGATCGCGCGGCTGCTCATCGATCCTTCGCCGCCGCCGCCCAGCGAAAGCGAGGCTTCCTGCGCCATCGCGACATGCGGGACCAGCAACCAGACGGTGCCGAGCACGCCAGCAAAAATGCGTTTCATCTATTTTCAGCCCAATGCAGGTTCGGCGCTCTCGGCGCGCGGCAGCAAATCGGAAAAGGCGCGGTGGCCATTAGGGTTGGCGGCGCTTTCGACCACCATATTGCCCTCAGGTGCCAGCAGGATCAGATGTTCGGCACCATCGCGACGGATAAGCGCCACCGCGCGCTTCTGATCGATCGGCAGCCGTTCGATCAGTTCGAGCCGGCGGCTGGCACGGTCGCCGCCACCCATATGCAACGGCAGCTTCAGATCATAGCGGCGAACCGCCCAGAGCGCGCCGGCAAGCCCGCCCAGTACCAGCGCCAGCGCGCCGAACATGCGGACAAGGTCAAGAAAACTCATATTGCCATCCCCTTGGGAAGGACTTCGGTGATTTCCACCGACATGCGCTCGCCCTCGACTAGAACCCGGCCTTTGGCGACCAGCGTGCCGTTGACGAAAATCTGCGTGGGGTCGTCCTGACCGCTGTCGAACGCGATCATCGCGCCGCGGCTCATCTTCAGGATCTGCCGGATCGGAAGCTGGGTCGAACCCAGTACGATCGACATATCGACCGATATATTTTCAAGTACGGACATGGCTGCACCTCCCTCTTGCGCAAATTTATAGGAGGAATTTTCCCATCTCCGGTCCGGGGTAGGAAAAACTTGCCTATGATTGTGGTGTCGGCGGCAATCCCTGCCCGCCGAAAAGGGGATGACGCATTCATGGACCTGAAAACCTCAGTTTCCGTTTCCGCGACAGGCTTGCGCGCTCAGGCGCTTCGCATGCGCGTGATCGCGGAAAATCTGGCGAACCAGGATTCCGTCGCCGATACGCCGGGCGGCACGCCCTATCGGCGCAAGGTCGCGACCTTCCACGCAGAACTCGACCGGGCGACCGGCGGGACCGGGGTGGAAGTGAAGAACGTGACCACTGACCGTTCGGACTTCACGCGTGTCTATCAGCCCGGCAACCCGGCTGCGGATGAAAAGGGCTATGTGCTGAAGCCGAATGTCAACGGTCTGGTCGAAGCCGCCGATATGCGGGCCGCGCAGCGTGCCTATGAAGCCAATCTGAGCGCCATCGAAGCTGCCAAGGGCATGACGATGCGCACCATTGATCTGTTGAAATAAGGAACCACCCAATGTCGATTGGAGCTTTGGACGCGGCCGGTGCGTACGGCCGTGCGGTCGGTCTTGCGCCTGTTTCGGGCGGCACCGGCGGTATCGCCGACAGCGGCAAGACCGAAGGGGCCGGCGGGTTCGGCCAGATGGTCGAATCCATGGTCGGCGACGCGGCGAGCAGCCTGAAAGGCGCGGAAGCCGCCTCGTCGAAGCAGGTTGCCGGCAAGGGCGACCTGATCGATGTCGTAACCGCGATGGGTGCGGCGGAACTGGCGCTGGACAAGGTGGTTGCGGTACGCGACCGCGTCGTCAACGCCTATTCCGAAATCATGCGCATGCAGATTTAGTCGGGCGATCGCATCATGGAAGCTGCAACCGCCATCGAACTGGCCCGCGCCGCGCTGGTCCTGACGCTCACCGTTGCCGGGCCGATGCTGTTCGGCGCGCTGATCACCGGCGTCGTGATCGGGTTGATGCAGGCGCTGACCCAGATTCAGGAACAGACGCTGACCTTCGTTCCCAAAATTCTGGTGATGGGCACGGTATTGCTCCTGTCGCTGCCGATGATCGGCAGCGCGCTGGGGCAGTTCATGACGCTGGTCAGCGACCATATCATTTCCGGACGCTGAGTTTTTCATCGCGATGACCGATTTCCCGATCTATGTGACCGCATTCCTCCTGCTGTTCGCGCGGGTGGGATCGGTCATCGCGCTGCTGCCGGTCTTTTCCGAAGACGGCATTCCGACGCAGATCCGCCTGCTTGCAGCGGGCGCGATGACGCTGGCGCTATGGGCGCTGCTTTCCGATCATGTGATGCCGATCGCGCGGCAGGGCGACGACGCCTTTATCGGCGCATTGTTCGCCGAGCTGATGGTCGGCCTGTCGCTCGGCCTCGTCATGCGGCTGATGTTTCAGGCGATCGCAATCGCCGGGTCGATCATCAGCCTGAATATCGGGCTTTCCATGGCGATGATGTTCGACCCCGCGCAATCGAGCCAGTCGGCGATCCTCTCACGCTTCGTCAGTGTCGCCGCCGCGGTGGTGTGCATGGCGATGCACGTCCATCATCTTTGGATCGGCGGCCTCATCAAATCCTATGGCATGTTCCCGGTCGGCATGCTGCCGAACGCAGCGGACTTCGCGCAGCTCGCCATCCGCGTGTCGGGCGATGCGCTGCTCCTCGGCCTGTCGCTCGCTGCGCCGGTGCTGGTCTATGCCATCGTGTTCAACGTGGTGCTGGGCCTTGCCGCACGCATCTCGCCCGCCATTCAGGTCTTTTTCATTGCCCAGCCGCTCAACCTGCTGCTCGGCATCACCATCATTGCCGGCGTGCTCGGCACCGTGTTGATCGCCTTTGCCAATGCCCAGGCGGCGTGGCTGAACGGCGCGTGGGGCTAAGCCGATGGCCGAAGAACCCGATAAGGACCAGAAAACAGAAGCCCCGACCGAAAAGCGGCTGGAGGATGCGCGCAAGAAGGGCGATATTGCGTCCGCGCCGGAGGTCCGCCACGCCGCGATGTTCACCGGGCTGCTGGTGTCGATCGGCTGGCTGGCGGTATATCTGTTCAATAATCTGGCGCAGAAGATGGCAGCTCTGTGGGACAATGCCGAGACTTTCTCGCTGACCCCCGACACCGCGCAGTCGGTAATGACCCTGCTTTTCTCGACGATTGCGATGACGCTGCTGCCGCTGTTGGCGACGATGGTCGCATTCGCGATCGTCGGCGGCCTGTTGCAGGGGCGTCCTGCTTTGTCCTGGTCGCGACTGGCGCCGAAATGGTCCAAACTCTCGCCCGTATCGGGCGCGAAACGCATCTTCGGCATGCGCGCCTTTGTCGAATTCGGCAAGACGCTGGCCAAGCTGATCGCGGTCGTGACCGTGGGCTATATCGTGGTCATCCCGTTCGTCCCGGGTTTCAGCGCGATGGTCGGACTCGATCCGGTCGGCATTGCCGCGCTGACCCATCGGATCATCATCACCGTATTTCGCGCGGTCGCGCTGCTGGTCGGCGCAATCGCGATATTCGACCTTTTCTATCAACGACACAGCTGGCTGAAAAAGCTGCGCATGTCGCGTCAGGAAGTGAAGGACGAGTTCAAGGATCAGGAAGGCGATCCGCATATCAAGGCGAAGATCCGTCAGATCGGCATGCAGCGCTCGCGCCGCCGGATGATGGCCGCTGTGCCGCAGGCCAGCGTGGTCATCACCAATCCGACGCACTTCGCCGTCGCGCTGAAATATGACCATGGCACCATGGCAGCGCCGGTGGTGGTGGCGAAGGGAACCGATGAGGTGGCACTGCGCATCCGTTCGGTCGCGACCGATGCAGGCGTACCGCTGGTCGAAAACCGCCCGCTTGCCCGCGCGCTGCATGCCAGCGCAGAAATCGACCGGCCGATCCCGGTCGAACATTATGCCGCGGTCGCGGAAATCATCAGCTATGTGATGAAGCTGGCGCGCGAAAACTGATCGCGCGGCAGGTGCGATGAGCAGGCGCATCGTCGGCCCGTCCCTCCACACCCCGTAAAATACTCAGACGAAGCGTTCGTGCCGTGCGAGTTCGACCTTCACGCGCAGTTCGACGTCGCGGGCAAGCGACTGCAATTGCGGGCTGTCGGGCAGGCTGAACTCCTCCGCCCATTGCGCCAGCTCCTCCAGCACCTGCGGTTCGGGCGGACCGCCAAGGCTCGCCTGATGCAGCCGTTCCAGAAGCGATACGCCGCGATCGACTCGCTTTGCCTCGCGCTTGCGGATCTGCTGCGGCGTTTCGTTCAGCGCGGCAGCTGCGATCATCACCTGTACCGATGTCGCCGCCTGAAGCGAGGGCGCGGGCGGCGGTGTTGCGGCGACGTCCATACGCGGTGCCGCACCGCCGGGAAGGCGAAAGGATGCGTCCGGTTTCGACAGTGCGTTCAGCACCGTCTGTATCGGCAACGGCAGTCCTTCGATCCGCATATGCTCTATCTTCCTTTGACCGGCAGGACCGCAGGCCTCTCCATCTCTCTATAAGACAAAAGAATAGTTATCGGAGCGTTGCAGAGGGGTTTATGCGCCGGATACTCACATTACTGGCGATCGGAGCGATCGGGCTGACACCGCTCAGCGCGCTCGCCCGCCCTGCCAGCCATCGTATCAAGGATATTGTCGATATCGAGAATGTCCGGTCGAACCAGCTGGTCGGCTATGGTCTCGTGGTCGGCCTTGCCGGTACCGGCGACCGTATCCGCAATGCGCCCTTCACCGAGGAATCGATGCAGGCCATGCTCGAACGCATGGGCGTCAACGTTCGCGGCACGCAGATGAAGACGCAGAATGTCGCTGCCGTTTCGATCACCGCCACCATGCCCGCCTTTGCGCGGGCCGGTTCGCGTATTGACGTGACAGTATCGGCGCTGGGCGATTCCACCAGCCTGCAGGGCGGAACGCTGATCGCTTCCTCGCTCCGCGCGCTGGACGGACAGATTTACGCCGTGGCGCAGGGCCCGCTCGCCGTGTCGGGATTTCAGGCACGCGGCGCGGCGGCCAGCATCACACGCGGCGTATCCACCTCGGGCCGGATCGCCGACGGCGCGATCATCGAACGCGAAGTGCCCTATGCGCTTCGTTCCGCCCAGACGCTGAAGCTCGCGCTGAAAAACCCCGATTTCACCACCGCCAACATGATCGCCGCCGCGATCAACGGCCGGTTCACCGGCACCGCGAAGGTGCTCGACCCGGCAACGGTCGAAATCGGGCCGGGCAGCGGTTTTCAGGGGTCGGTCGTCGACCTGATGGCGATGGTCGAAAATCTCCCCGTTTCGGTCGATCAGCCTGCGCGCATCGTCATCAACGAAGCATCGGGCACCGTCGTGATGGGCGCCGATGTCCGCATCAGCCCGGTCGCGATCGCGCAAGGGGGCCTGACGATCAGCGTCACCGAAACGCCGATGGTTTCGCAGCCCGGCCCCTTTTCGAACGGTCAGACGACCACCGTGCCGCGTACGTCGATCGGCGTGGATGACGGCAGCGGTGCCTCGCTGGGCACGCTGGGCGGCGAAACCTCGCTTGCCTCGCTCGTCACCGGGCTCAACGCGCTGGGGGTAAGCCCGCGCGATCTCATCACCATCCTTCAGGCGATCAAGAGCGCCGGCGCGCTCCAGGCCGATATCGAGGTACAATGACCGATCCCGTCACATCGCTAAGCGCCGCCGCGCTTCCCGCGCGGCAGGCGCCCAACCCCAGGGATGCGAAGACCGCACGCGATTTCGAAGCAGTGTTCGTCGGCCAGATGACGAAACTGATGATGGAAAGCGTTCAGCAAGGCGATTTTTCCGGCGGTCATGCCGAGGAAATGTTCCGCGGCGTGCTGGCCGAGAAAATGGGTGAAGCGATCACCGATCGCGGCGGACTGGGCCTTGCCCCCGCCGTGCTGGATCAGATTATCAGGATGCAGGGAGGTTCCTCAAATGGCCGCTGAGTTGCTCGACCTGATGCAGGCAATGGCGCGCATCACCGAACAGGAAACCGAACTTCTGTACGAACATGCGCCGCGCGCGGAGATTGAGGAGGTCGTGCGCGACAAAATCCGCCTCGCCGCCGCGCTCGACGCGCAGCTTGCGCGGATGGAACGCGAAAATCCCAAGTGGCGGGCCGAGATCGATCCGGAACTGCGCGTCGAACTGGCCGAGGCCGCCGAGCGCATGGCGAACAGCGCCAAAGCGAACGGCATCGCGCTGGAACGCAAGATCGCCTTTGCCGAGGACCTGATCCTCGCCATCGAACAGGATACGCGTCGGCGGCGCGGGTCGACATCTGCGTCGTACGGCGCGGGGGGCATGATGCAGCGCGCCGATCTTCCCAGCCCGATCGCCATCAATACCCAGCTATGATCGCGTTTCACCCCCGAAACGACCCTTTTTGGCCGATGAACCGTGCGCGAAGCGCGCCGTATCGGGGAACCGTTCGGTGATTTTCGCGCACGATCTGCTATAAGCAGGGGTAACGAAAAAGGGGGACAAAGTCGGGGGACATTGTCCATGAATACAGAAAATATCGATGCGCGCTCGCGGCGGGCATTTCTTCGTTCGGGGTTGACGCTTGGTTCCGCCATGGTGCTGGGAAGCTGCGCGCGCTCCGTGATGACCGAACAGAGCGCGGCCACCGGGCCTGCGATCGATCCGCATTTTCCCAAAGCGCCCGCGCCGGCCGCAGTGGAACCGGTCGTCGCAAAGGCGCCGGTCGCGCCTGCCGGGGTTCGCCCCGAACTGTTCCAGCGCGCGCTCGCTTCGCTCGACCGTCATGGCAGCGCGATCGCGAAGCGCGACGTCATCGCAATCGCCGATTTCACGCCCTTTTCGGCCAAGCCGCGGCTTCAGGTCATCAATCTGGAAGACGGATCGATGCATGAAGTGCTGGTGTCGCACGGCAGCGGGTCCGACCCGTCGCACAGCGGTTATCTGCACCGCTTTTCGAACGTGCCCAATTCGAACTCGACCAGTGAGGGGGCCTATGTCACCTCAAACTATTATGTCGGCAAGCACGGCAAGTCGCAGCGGCTCGACGGGCTCGACCCGACGAACAACAATGCCCGTGCGCGTGCCATCGTCATTCACGGCGCATGGTATGCCAACGCCGATATGATCGAAAAGCACGGCATGCTGGGCCGCAGCCAAGGCTGTTTCGCGGTGGGTGAGACGCATCGCGATCCCCTGTTCGCGATGCTCGGCGAAGGCCGGATGCTGTTCGCGGGCAAGGTCTGATCGAAGTTGTTGCGGGGGCCGCCGAGCCCCCTATTTTCGGGGCATGACTGAAACGCTCAGCCCCGCAATTCCCGATTCCATCGAACGCGCCGCGCATGATGTGCTGGAAGCCGCATGTGACAAGGACCTGACGCTCGCCGTCGCGGAAAGCTGCACCGGCGGGCTGCTCGCCTCGCTGCTGACCGATGTCGAAGGGGTCAGCCACGCCTTTGAACGCGGCTTCGTCGTGTATAGCAAGGCGGCGAAATGCGAATTGCTCAACATCGCCCCCGAACAGATCGACCGCTGCGGCGCGGTGAGCGCTGCGGTGGCAAAGGCAATGGCGGACGGCGCGCTGGCCGCATCAGGCGCGGATATCGCGCTCGCCGTGACCGGCTTTGCCGGGCCAGGCGGTCCCGAGGATGAACCCGGTCTCGTCTATCTCGGCTGTGCGCGGTCGGGCGCGGAAACCGTGACGCGCGAAGAACATTATGGAGATATCGGTCGCGGTCCGACCCGAATACGCGCTATCGGCACTGCACTGGAAATGCTGAGACAGGCGATCGGATGACCAACCACCCCTTTTTCGCTGCGCATACTCACGGTTTCGTGCGGGTCGGCGCCTGTACGCCGGTCGCGACGGTCGGCGACACCATCGCCAATGCCGATGCCGCGATCGCGCTGGCGAAACAGGGGGACGAAGCGGGGGCGGACCTGCTGGTCTTTCCCGAACTCAACCTGTCTTCCTATGCGATCGACGATCTCCATCTGCAGGACGCGCTGTGCGATGCGAGCGAGGCAGCGCTGGCCCGGGTGGCGGAGGCGAGCGAGACGCTCTCCCCGGCCCTGCTGATGGGCGTGGCGCTCCGCCGCAACGGACGACTGTATAATTGCGCGGTGGCGATTTCGCGCGGGCGGGTTCTCGGCGTGGTGCCGAAAAGCCACCTCCCCAATTATCGCGAATATTATGAAAAACGCTGGTTCGCGCCCGGCGCCGGGCTGACCGGGCTGGAGATCGAGGTGGCGGGCCAGCGCGCGCCGTTCGGCACCGACCTGATCTTCGCGGCGAGCGACCTGCCCGATTTCGCCTTCCATGCCGAGATTTGCGAGGATTATTGGGCAGCGATCCCGCCCTCGACCTATGGCGCGCTGGCCGGCGCGACGATCCTCACCAATCTTTCCGCTTCCAATATCGTGATCGGCAAGGGTCGCGACCGGACGATGCTTGCCGCCGCGCATTCGGCGCGCGCCGTCGCCGCCTATGTCTATTCCGCCGCCGGGCCGGGGGAGAGCACGACCGACCTTGCCTGGGACGGTCAGGGGATGATCCACGAGCTGGGCGAACCGCTTGCCATGTCAGGCCGGTTCGACCTTGCGAGCGAAATCGTGCTGGCCGATGTCGATGTCGCGCGCATCCGGCTTGAACGGATGCGGATGGGGACGTTCAACGATGCCGCCGTCGCCGCGGGCCATCCGGAAACGCGCTTTCGCCGGGTGCCGTTCGAACACCGTCCTGCGCGGAGCGATATGGGCCTGATGCGCGCCGTCCGCCGCTTCCCCTTCGTTCCCAACACGCCCGAAAAGCTCGACGAGGATTGCTACGAAGCCTTTAACATCCAGGTCGAGGGGCTGCGCAAGCGGATCGTCGCGTCGGGCGTGAAGCGGATCGTGATCGGCGTGTCCGGCGGCCTTGATTCCACCCATGCGCTGATCGTCGCGGCAAAGGCGTTCGACCGGATGGGCCGGAACAGGAAGGACATATTGGGCTTCACCATGCCGGGCTTCGCGACCAGCGATGCGACAAAGGACAATGCCTGGGCGCTGATGAACGCGCTGGGCGTTACCGGCGCAGAAATCGACATCCGCCCCGCCGCGACGCGAATGCTCGAGGATATGGGACACCCCTTCGCTTCAGGCGAACCCGTGCATGACGTGACGTTCGAAAATGTTCAGGCGGGGCTGCGCACCGATTATCTCTTCCGCCTCGCCAATCAGCGCGAAGCCATGGTGCTCGGTACCGGCGACCTTTCGGAGCTGGCGCTCGGATGGTGCACCTATGGCGTCGGCGACCAGATGAGCCATTATGCGGTCAATAGCGGCGTTCCCAAGACGCTGATCCAGTTTCTTATCGGCTGGTGTATCGCATCGGGCCAGTATGACGATGCGACGCACGATATTCTGCGCGCGATCCTGAATACCGACATTTCCCCCGAACTGGTGCCTGCCGGGGAGGATGGCGAGATTCAGAAGACCGAGGAGAAGATCGGCCCCTATGCGCTGAACGATTTCTTCGCGCATCACATCATCCGTTTCGGGATGAAGCCGTCAAAGGTCGCGTTCCTTGCCTGGCATGCCTGGCACGATGCGGAGGCGGGCCGCTGGCCCGTGGATTTTCCCGATCATCTGCGCCGCGCATATGCGCTGGAAGAAATCGCGAAATGGCTGCGCTCCTTTTTGTGGCGCTTCTTTCAGACGAGCCAGTTCAAACGCTCGGCCCTACCCAACGGGCCGAAGGTGTCGGGCGGCGGTGCGCTCTCCCCGCGCGGCGACTGGCGCGCGCCGTCGGACGGCACCGCGCGGGTGTGGATCGACGAGCTGGAAGCAGCGCTGCCGGAAGCGTGAGCTGCGTCACCCCCGGCGGGGGCCGGGATTGAACAGGCGGCCGTCATCGCGAGAAGCGAAGCGACGAAGCGATCCACCGATCCACGCGCCGCTATGGATTGCCGCGCCCCTACGGGGCTCGCAATGACGATGGTTAGCTCAGCGCCCGCTATTCCTTGCCCAGCACCTGTTTCAGCTTGTTCGTCCATTCGGTGCTTTCAATCTCACGCAGCAGCGACTGGTTGATCGGTTCGCGGATCGCACTGTCCTGCGGCAGGGCAAAGGCATAATCCTGCCGCCCGAACGTGCCGGGCACCAGCCGCAGCCCCTTACCCGCTGCGCCCTCGCGCATCAGATAGGCGAGCAGCGGGCGGTCATAGACGAACGCGTCGATCCGGCCGTCGCGCACCGCGTTCAGACCATCCGCGATCGACTTTTCATTTTCGAAACCCAGCCCGCGATCGTCGAGCCATTCCTCCGCCGCCGATCCCCGGATCGACCCGATCGTAGCGCCTGTCAGGTCGTCGGGGCCGGTGATCCGCCCGGCCAGCCGCCCTTCGGTCAGCGAGGATGCGATCATGCCGGTGAAGGTCGAAATGATGATGATCGCGCCGAACATCCATACCAGCGCCAGGATCTTGCCCGCCGCGCTGCGCGGTGCCTTGTCGCCATAGCCGACCGTGGTCATCGTAACGGCGGAAAACCACATGCCCGATGCGATGCCCTTTGCGGTGCCGCCGCCGAACTCCGCTTCATTGTGCCGCCGCTCAGCCAGCCAGAAGAGCAGGCCGATCACCGCCAGCAGGCCGAGCAGCGCGAGCACTGCCTGCAAAAAGCTCCAGGTGAAGAAGTTGCGCAGCAGCAGGAACCAGCTGGGCGGCGCCTTTCCCACCACGATCCCGAAGCCGGTGCTCTGAAACGGATGGGTGAAATCAACCTTCGCCTCACGCTGCGGCGTTACGGTCAGTGCGCCGACGCTCATGTCGTAGCGGCCATCGGCGACGCCATCGACCATGCCCTTCAGATCGGTTTCGACCAGCCGGTATTCGATGTCGCGATCGCGCGCGATATCGCGCCACAGATCGATGGCGAGGCCGTGCCACTGCCCGTCATCGCCCTTGATGACGAAGGGCGGCGCGGGACGGGTCGCGACGGTCATAACCTTTTGTTGCGGCGCGGGCTGCTGCGCCTGAACCGGGAAGGCCGCCACAGCGGTGAGGAGAACGAGCGCCGACAGAAACAGCCGACGGAGCGGGCGAGTGAGCCTTTCCATCATGGCGGCGAGTATCACGTCCCGCCGCGCCGCTGTAAAGCCGTGCAGGATCAGGTGCTTGCGCTGAATTCCGCCACCAGCTCATAGCGGTTGCCGGGATAGAGCTGACGCAAGCGCGCCACCGCCTGACCCGCACGCCAGGTCGATCGCTCCATCGACAGACAGGCGGTATAGAGCGGCACGTCGAGCAGGGCGACATCGTCGACATCGGCCTCCACTGCGCGAATGCGGTGCCGGGCATCGGTCCAGGGAATTCGCTCATGCAACCAGTCGGCGGGTGAAATCCGCTGAAACGGCGCGCTTAGCGCATGCGGAACCGTGGCAAGCGACACGGTAAGATATTCGAGTGCGAGCGGCACATCGTTGCTCAGATGCACCCCGGTGACGAACAGCACCATGCCCGGCATATCGCCCGCGCCGCGCATCTTGCGCATACGCACCAGTTTCCAGCGATAGCGCTCGCCGCGTTCGGCGGCGATCTTCGCAGGGTCGGGCACGTCGAGCGCGGCGGATTGCTCCTGCTGCCGCGCGACGAACGATCCTGCCCGGCGGCGGCGGTGGATCAGCCCGGCATGCGCGAGCTTCTCCATCGCCTTGCTGACCGTCGCCCGCGCGCAGCCATATTGCCGCACGAGTTCATGTTCGAACGGAATGCGCGTCCCCGGCGGCCATTCGCCCGAACGAATGCGCGCTTCGATATCGCCGCGTATGCGCTGGTCCAGCGTCAGATCGTCGTCCATGCGCGTATCGGCCCCTGTTTGCGGAACCGCCTGACACGCCGGGGCTGGTGCCCCGTTCGGCAGGCGGATATGTGTCGCAACATCTGCCGGTCATTATGACTAGACATAATCGAATTACAAGATTGCGAAGCACATGGATCTGAAACTGCTGACCCTCACCCCCGGCAAGGTCGGGCTTGCCGACTGGCGCGCAATCTATCGCGGCGCCCGTGCACGGCTCGATCCTGCCTGCGACGCGGCAGTAGCAAGGGGTGCGGAGGCGATCGAGCGCATCCTTGCGCGGGGCGAGCCGGTTTACGGCATCAATACCGGCTTCGGAAAACTGGCGAGCGTGCGCATTGCCGATGACGAACTCGCGGTGCTTCAGCGCAATATCGTGCTTAGCCATGCCGCCGGGGTAGGCGAACCCATGCCGGGTGCGATCGTGCGGCTGATGATGGCGCTGAAGCTGGTGAGCCTTGGCCGCGGCGCGTCGGGCATCCGGCCGGACACGCTGGCGCTGCTCGGCGCGATGCTGGAACAGGGATTGCTGCCCGTCATCCCGGCGCAGGGGTCGGTCGGCGCGAGCGGCGATCTTGCTCCGTTAAGCCATATGGCCGCCGCGATGATCGGCACGGGCGAGATCATGGTCGGGGGCAAGATCATGCCCGCGGCCGAGGCATTGCAGAGCGCAGGCCTGTCTCCTGTCGAGCTTGGCCCGAAGGAAGGGCTGGCGCTGCTTAACGGCACGCAATTTTCGACCGCCTACGCGCTCGCCGGACTGTTCGAGGCGGAAACCGCCTTCCGCGCAGCACTCGTCACCGGCGCGCTGTCGACCGAAGCGGCGAAGGGCACCGATGCGCCGTTCGATCCGCGCATCCATGCGCTGCGCCCGCATCCCGGCCAGATCGCGGTCGCCGATGCGCTGCGCACGCTGATGAACGGATCAGCGATCCGCGCCAGCCACCGCGTCGATGATCCGCGCGTGCAGGACCCCTATTGCCTGCGCTGCCAGCCGCAGGTCATGGGCGCTGCCTTCGATGTGCTCACCAATGCCGCACGTACGCTGGAGATTGAGGCGGACAGCGTGTCCGACAATCCGCTGATCTTCGCCGATACGCTGGAGGCGCTGTCGGGCGGCAATTTCCATGCTGAGCCGGTCGCCTTTGCCGCCGATATGATCGCGATGGCGATCTGCGAGATCGGGTCGATTGCCGAACGCCGCGTGGCGATGCTGGTCGATCCGGCTTTGTCCAACCTGCCCGCGTTTCTCACGCCCCGCCCCGGCCTCAATTCAGGCTTCATGATCCCGCAGGTCACGGCAGCGGCGCTGGTTTCCGAGAATAAGCAGCTCGCCCATCCGGCAAGCGTCGATTCCATCCCGACCTCCGCCAATCAGGAAGATCATGTATCGATGGCGGCGCATGGCGCGCGGCGGCTGGGGCGGATGGCGGAGAATCTGCATTCGGTGCTCAGCATCGAATTGCTCGCGGCGGCGCAGGGGTGCGATTTCCATGCGCCGCTGACCTCGTCCGAAGCGCTGGAGGCAGTGCGGGCGCAACTGCGCGCGCTGGTGCCGACGCTGAAAGACGACCGCCATTTCCACCCTGACATCGCGGTGGCGGCCGGACTTGTCCGGTCGGGTGCGCTCGGCGAAGCGGTACAGGTGACGCTGCCCGCGCTCGCCTGACCCGGTCAGCGCTTGCGCGGCGGTGCGGTGGATTCGCGCTCGATCAGCCCGGCGGGTACCACTGCCGTCCGGTCGAGCGTCTCCTTCGTTTTACGATCCTCGATAATCGCTTCGACCGCGCGCGCGGTCACTTCGGCGATCGGCTGCGCCACGGCGGTGAGCGCGGGCGTGCCGAAGCGGACCAGCGGCGTATCGTCGAAGCTGATCAGCGACAAGTCATCGGGGATCGACACCCCCTGTTCGCGTGCGACCGCCATCACGCCAAGCGCGGTCTGCTCATTGCTCGCGATGATCGCGGTTACCGGGTCCGGCGCTCCCAGCAGCGCCAGCGCCGCCCGCCGCCCGGATTCGAAACTGAAATCGCTGTCCTCGCACAATCCGGCGTCCGACAGTCCGGCCGCACGCATCGCGCTGCGCCAGCCATCGACGCGCCATGCGCTCAGTTCATATTCGGGCGATCCGGCGATGAAGCCGATCCGGCGATGCCCCAGCCCGATCAGATGCTCGCTCGCCAGCCGCGCGGCGCGTTCGTCATCCATCGTGAAGCGCAGTCCCGGACCACCGCTAAGCGAGCCGATCCGCGCCACGCTGATCCCATGATCGTGAAGCAGTTCGATCACCCGCTGATTCTGCGAATGCGGCGGGGTGAGAATAACGCCGTCGGGTTGCAGCGCGGCGATCGCGCCAAGCAATTCGCGCTCGATATGGTCGCTATGCGTGTCGATCAGCTCGACGATCAGGCGATAGCCATGTTCGGCGCAGGTCAGCATACCGCCCAGCAGCATCTGATCGACCCAGTCCGTACCCTCGCGCTTGCGCCAGTCGGCGATGGTACGCTCACGATCGTTGAGCGCCATGATAAGATAGGAGCGCGACCCGCTCATCCGCTGCGCAGCGATCGAGGGAACATAGCCCAGCTTCTCGATCGACGCCTGCACCCGCTCGCGCATGGCGGGGCGGACATTCGGCTCCTTGTTGATCACCCGACTGACCGTTTGCAGCGACACGCCCGCATCGGCGGCGACATGTTTGATCGTCACGGTTTGTTTGCGGCGCGCCATGGTATCGATCAGGCGGTAGTATCAGCCGCGCAATAACGCGCGATATAATCGGTATGCGAAGGCAGCGAGGCCACGGTTCGTGCCACATCCTGACGCAGGCCCGACAGCAACCGGTCCAGTTCGGCCTCGCCCAGTTTCGCGGCGATCGGATGATAGCGCTGCGGCACGATCCCCTGCCCCATCATCACCTGCACCCAGCTGTTTTCCGCGAACAACTCCTCGTTGCGGCGGAAAACCCGCCCGGTTTCTCGGAAGAGTTCGATTTTTTGGGCAAGGCTGTCGGGAATCTCCATCGCCGCGCAATGCCGCCAGAACGCGCTGTCGCGCCGCTCGGTCGCTTTATAGTGCAGGATCAGAAAGTCGCGGATCTGCTCCATATCGAGCAATTGCTGATCGTTGAATTCGGCAATGTCGCGCTCGCTGATGACGCCGCCGGCGGGCATCATTCGAATGAGCCGCAGGATCGCGCGCTGGATCAGATGGATGCTGGTCGATTCCAGCGGCTCCATGAACCCGCCCGACAGGCCGATTGCGACGCAATTACGATGCCATTGCCGCCGCCGCGCGCCGGTGGTGAAGCGCAGGAAATTGGGCGAGGTGATCGCCGCGCCCTCCAGATTGCCCTCGATCCGCGCGAGCGCGTCGTCGCGCGACAGATAGCGGCTGCAATAAACCAGCCCGTTTCCCGTGCGGTGCTGCAACGGAATGCGCCATTGCCAGCCCGCATCATGCGCCATGGCGCGGGTAAAAGGCGGCGCGGGCCGGCCGCTTTCAGTCTGAATCGCGATTGCAGAGTCGCACGGCAGCCAGTGCGTCCAGTCCTCGAACCCGGCATGGAGCGCGCCGTCGATCAGCAGCGCGCGAAACCCCGTGCAATCGATGAACAGATCGCCCTCGATCCGCTCGCCCGATTCGAGCTTCAGCGCTGCGATATCGCCGCTCGCCCCGTCTAGCTCGACCTCGGCGATCCTGCCCTCGACCCGGCGCGCGCCATTCTGTTCGGCAAGGCGGCGCAGGAAGCGGCCATAAGCAGTCGCATCGAGCTGAAAGGCATAGTTCAGCCGATTATCGGGCAGATGCGCGAATTTCTCTTCGCGCGCGGCGACCAGTTCGAGGCAGTAATCGTCATAGGGCTGGTGATGCCCCTTTTCGCGGCCATGCAGCCAGAAATGCTGAAACCCGGCCGTCCAGTGATCGCGCCCGGTAATCCCGAAGGAATGGAAATAGCGGTCGTCCGCCGCTCCCGTTCGCCAGCCTTCGAACCAGATGCCCAGTTTGAACGTGGCATTGGTCGCGGCCATGAAATCGGCCTCTTTGACGCCGATCACGCGGTTGAAGGTGGCAAGCGGCGGGATGGTCGATTCTCCCACGCCCACCGTGCCGATTGCATCCGATTCGACGAGCGTCAGATCGACCGTCTCGCCCATATTATGCGCGATGGCCGCCGCCGCCATCCAGCCCGCAGTGCCGCCGCCCGCGATCACGATCCGCTGCACCGGCTTCACTGGTTGAGCTGCCGAAGGAGGAAGCCGCGAATATGTTCGGCGCTTTGCGGGGTCAGCGGCGCGAGCACGCTGCGCGCGTCTTCGGGGATATGGGCGAAGTCCTCGTCACGGTTGCGGAACACATAATGGTCGAACAGATCACGCCAATGCTCCTTCTCCGCCTGAGGCAGGTCGCGGATCGCCATCAGTGCGAGGTTGAGCGCGTTCTGCGGCTGTCCCAGCCAGCGAGGCGTGTCGCGCCACCAGAAATTGACGAGGATGTTGAAGCGCGACAGCCCCTCGACATGGTGCCACCACATGGAGGGAATATGGAGCGCATCGCCCGGCTCCATCTCCGCCACCAGCGCATGATCGAGCGCCTCGCGGAATTTTGGAAAGCGCTCGAAATCCGGTGCATGGAAATCCACCATGCTGATTGCGCGGCCTGCGGGCGTATTGTCGATCGGGCCGGGATAGAGGTTGCGGAACTGATCGGGCGGGAAGAGCGTGAAGCGCCGCTGCCCCGCCGCCACACACGCCAGATTGTCGGGAAAATCATTATGCGCGGCGATGCGTGTCGGGGTGCCGATCCAGATGCCGTCGAGCGTCTTTCGCCCCGCAAGGTCGATGCTGTTCGCCTCAGCCAGTCCTTCAAAGAAGCGGTGCATATCGGTCGAGGCGATATAAAGCGGATGCGCATCGGGCTTCCCCTCCTCCGCCTCCATCCGCGCGAAGATTTCGGGAAGCTTTGCGCGCAGCGTGCGGAAGTTCATCCCCATCGCCTCGTCATAAAACATCCGCCCGTTCGATCCCGACTCTCCGGTCGAAACGGTGAAGTCCATGTCTCGGGCATGATCGAGCAGATAGCGCCGTGCTTCGCCCGGCGACCGGTTGGCAGCTGCAACGAGCGGCCAGTCGGAAACCAGATCGCGAACGACGAACGGCCGGTCAGCCTCACGAAGCGCAGCGTCAAGTTCGCTCGCGTCGGCGACCTGCCGTTCCTCTACCGGCTGAAGCGCGGCGAAGATACCGGGGTCTGCCTCAGCCACCGCCCTGCCTGGCATTTTTGCGCCGGATCAGATCGTCGAAATTGGACATGGACGCGATCGCCATGAAGATCGGCATCAAATGGCCCGCGCCATGCAGATCGCCCAGCGCGGCGGCATCGAGCGCCTGTACCCGATCCTCATTGATCGTGTGGAATCCGATCAGGCGATTGGTCGAACCGTCACTGAGCGGGATTTCCACCGCCAGCGGTTCGAGCAGATCATAGCGGCGCAGCGCAGCGATGAAGTCGCCCATGCGCGCATAGCCGGTATCGAGCTGTCCCAGTTGCTCGATCACCCGCTCCAGATAGGCAGTCGGCTGGTTCGCATCGTCGAAGATCGCGATGCCCTCCGGTCCCGACGCAATGCGCGGGCTCGCCATGTCGATATGTACCTGCCGCTCCTCAGATTCCGGCGACGGGCGTCCGATCAGGAACGGCTGAATATCCATCGCCAGCGGGCGATAGCGCGCTTCCCACCGATCACCGTTCAGGAACAGATTTTCACCGTCCTGAAACCCGAACAATGCCATGGCGGCAAAGCTGTCGCGCTCCGGATTCAGGCGAAACAGGATCGGATATTCATTCTGCACCCGGCGGAATTCCTCCGCCACGGTGACGCAGCACATCACCGCATCGCCAAATACGGCACCCCGACCGGCATGCACCTTCAGTTTGCCGTGCGATTGGGGAGTGACTGGCTGATGATCGGACATGAACTACGCGTTGACCCTTTTGAAAAGTAAACCCGCCAGGCCATGGCGCGTCAAGCCATGTCCTTGGCCTCGGCGAAGGTGCCGAAAGGGGATATGGTCACGCATAGCATACCCCCTTTCGTTCTTTGATCGGCGATGCCGCAATCAGAAGGCGTATCGAACACCCGCCGAATAGCGCGCAAAGCCGGGGGAGATGAAGGTCACATAAGCATCCGACCGGGTATGACCGCGACGGCTCGCGCCGGTCAGGTTGATTGCCTCTCCGAACACGGTGAGGCCGGGCATGAACTCATAGCTCGCGCTGGCATCGACCTGACCATAGGCTTCGATATAGGTCGGGTTAGGCCCGCTTCCCTGCAGGAATTTGTCACGCCAGTTATAGGCAACGCGCGCCTGAATCGGCCCCTTGTCATAGAACGCCACCGCATTGGCACTGTCGCTGAGCCCGGTCAGCGCGAACTGGGTAACGCTCGCAGGCTGCGTATTGTCGTACACCGCATCGCCGTTGACGATCGTGTAGTTCAGGATCACGCCGAAGCCGGTATCCCAGAAGCTGTGCTGAACCGCGAATTCCCAGCCGTGCAGCGCTGCGGTCTGGTCGCTGTTGACCGGCTGCGTGATCTGGAAGTTCAGCGGATCGTCTTCAGGCAGGCCCTGAATGATCAGCTGGCCCTGATCGTTGGTGAACACGCCTTCGGTGAAGTTCGCGGCGATATAATTGCGGATATCCGTGGAAGTCGCCGTCGGCCCCAGCGCTGCCCGCGCAGCATCAGCACGCGGCCCCTGCCCCGGATTCGTCAGACCGAAAGCGGTCGTATCGAACCGGTCGGACCCGATGAAGTTCGACACGTCCTTATGGAAATAGCCGACCGACACATAGCTTGACGGCCCGTAATACCACTCGGCCGACAGATCGATATTCTTCGACTTATAGGGCAGCAGGCCCGGATTACCCTGACCACCGGTTCCGTTCGCGATACGGAAAAGCTGGTCGAGCGTCCGCCCGCCCTGAAGGCTTCCATAATCCGCGCGGGTGATGGTGTGGCTGTACGAAGCGCGCAGCTTTACATCGCGCATCGGCTCGATATCGAAATCGACCGCAGGCAGCCAGTTCTGATAGCTGCCCTTGAACCGGGTAAACTGCCCGGCCCCTGCGAATTGAATATTGAATTCGTTCGCCGAAACCCATTGCGTTCCGACAGGGGTCGGCACCAGCGCAGAGGAATCCACGGTGGTTTCTTCGTACCGTAGGCCTGCAATCAGATGCGCAGACCGGTTTGCGATGTCGAATTTGGTCGCCACCTGAACGAAGGGGGCGATCGTCTTTTCGCGAATACGCCGGTCGGTATTATACGGCGCGAGGCAGTCTCCGTCACCGCCGCAAATCCCGAATTGCTGATCGAGCAGCGGCACGAGACGATCGAAATCAAACGTATAGAACTGGTTGATCATCCCGTCGGCCCCGACGCCCTTCAGGCCCGGAAATTTGTCCGAAATGGTTTCCAGCGAGAATATATCGTCGGGAATCAGCTCGTTGCCATCGGGACCGCCGAGGCCGCCCCAGGTATCGTTCTGGATATAACCATAGGCCGAGCGGACCTTGTTATCGACATAGGACACGCCCCAGTCGAGGCTATCAAGGAAATCGCCCTGATGGTCGTAATGACCGGCTAGCTGAACCTGATTGATCCGATCCTTGAAATAGGAATTGCGGAACACATTGCCGGTCGCATGGATCAGCGATGCATCGAGCGGATCGATACCGGGGTAGAACGATGCCGAAATGATCGGAAATTCATTCTGGAAATTGATCGACTGATCTTCGACTCCGAAAATCGCAGTGCCGACCGACTGGCTATTGCCATACTTGCTTCCCGGCTTCGATTCCGCCGTCGAATGATGCGCATCCAGCGTGATCGTCACGCCTCCCGGCGCATCCCATTGCAGATTGCCGCCAAGCGACTTGTTCTCATTCTTCACCTTGGTCAGCGCGCCCGAATAGGAAAGGTCCTTATTTTCCTGCGGCTGGAAATGTTCGGAATAGAAGATCGGATCGGCGATCGGCCCGTCGCCCCATGCGCTGCTGGTATCGGCATGGTTGTAATAGATACCGACATTGCTGTTGTGCGTTTCCAGCTCAAAGCGCGAATAGGTGTAATCGATCGTCGCGGTCAGGCTGTCGATCGGCCGGAATTGCAACACCGCCTGACCGTTGATCCGCTCACGATCGATATCGTTGAGATTGTACGACGCGCTTTGCGGCACCTGATAGACATCGTTCGGACCCGGGCGATTGGTGATATTGGCATAGCGCGGGTCGCCCTCGGTCGGAAGCGATCCCCAACCATTTTCGCTGCCCAGATAGCCGTCGCGCCATTCCCCGATATTGGCGGAATTGGTGCTCGCTTTACGACGCGAATAGTTGCCGACCAGCAATATGCCGATGCGTTCATCGGCGAACGTATCGCTGATAATGCCGGACACTTCCGGCGTGATCGGATCCTTGCCGTTGCGCGACGTATCCAAAATTCCTTTTACCGCAACGCTGCCGCGCAGGCCGGGCTTGTCGAACGGACGCGGGGTGAGGATGTTGATCGTCGAACCGATACCGCCGGTTTCAACTGTGGCACGGCCCGATTTATAGACTTCCAGCGCCTTAACGCCTTCCGAGGCAAGATTCGCGAAATCGAACGAGCGTGACGCAGGCGCACCGAAGCCACTGCCGATATCGGAAGTGGGCATCTGGCGGCCGTTGAGCAGGACCAGATTGAACTCAGGACCGAAACCACGAACCGTTACCTTCGACCCTTCGCCATTGTTGCGGTCGATCGAAACGCCGGTGATGCGCTGAAGCGATTCGGCGAGGTTCGTGTCGGGGAATTTGCCGATATCCTCCGCCGAAATCGCATCGACGATACCCTGCGCCTCGCGCTTAATATTCATCGATTCGCGAAGGCTCGCGCGGATGCCGGTAACGACGATGTCCTGCGCCGCATCCGCGGCTTGCGTCGCACCTGCCGCCTGAACCGGCTGAGTCGTTACTGTCGTATCGGTTTCGGCCTGACCATCGTTCTGGATTGCCGAATCACCCGGCTGACCCATGGTCGAGGATGTGGGCGTTTCCTGGGCCTGTGCGGCGAACGGCACCGTCGCAAGCGCCAGCGTGGAAGCACCGAGAATCAAACGCGAAAAAGTGCGCGCGTGTACGCTACGCATATCATTCCTCCCCATGTAAACGGCGCGGTATATTCCGCGTCTCGAAATTGATAACGTTCACTTGCGCAGTTTCTTCGGCGCTGTCAAGTAACCGTATTCACCGGCAATAGCCGGGCAGTTTCAACAAGGTGAGCAAGGGCCTGAACATGGGAAAATCGATGAGGCTGGCATTTGCCGCATCCTGGGTAATCGCGGTTGCCGCACCTGCCGTGCTGCACGCTGAGGAACCCGCGGAAAACGCGCAACAGGCGCGGGCGCGTGCCGACGCGCTCGTCGCTAAGATGACGCTGGAGGAGAAGCTTTCGCTGGTCCACGGCCTGTTTCCGCCGATGGCGGCAGGCAAGACCGATCAGGAACTGATCCCCTCAGCGGGCCATATCGACGGCATCCCGCGCCTCGGCATTCCTACCGTGCGAGAGAGCGATGCCTCGCTCGGCGTCGCCAATCAGGTTGAGCAGCGCAAAGGCGATGTCGCGACCGCCCTTCCCTCCGGCCTTGCCACCGCCGCCAGCTTCGATCCTGAAATCGCCCATGCCGGCGGCGCGATGATCGGTGCGGAAGCGCGCGCCAAGCGGTTCAACGTGCTGCTCGCTGGCGGCGTCAACCTGACGCGCGATCCGTGGAACGGGCGCAATTTCGAATATCTGGGCGAAGATCCGCTGCTCGCCGGCGAAATGGCGGGCGCCGCAATTTCGGGCGTTCAGAGCAACCATATCGTCTCCACGATCAAGCATTTCGCGCTCAATTCGCAGGAAACCGGGCGCATGGTGCTCGATGCCCGGATCGACGAAGCTGCGCTGCGGATGAGCGACCTGCTCGCCTTTGAAATCGGTATCGAGCGCGGCAATCCCGCTTCGGTGATGTGCGCTTATAATCAGGTGAACGGCGATTATGCCTGCGAAAGCAAGCATTTGCTCACCGATATTCTGAAAACCGACTGGGGCTATCCGGGCTGGGTGATGAGCGACTGGGGCGCAGTGCATTCAACCGTAAAGGCCGCCAATGCCGGACTCGATCAGGAATCGGGACAGGAGCTCGACAAGCAAATCTATTTCGGTGCACCGCTGAAAGCGGCGGTCGCCGACGGCAAGGTCCGTGAGGCGCGGCTCGACGATATGGTCGCGCGCTATCTGACCGGCCTGATTTCCTCCGGCGCATTCGACCATCCGGTCCCCGCCAAGGCGCAAAAAATCGACTACGCCGCGCACGCCGAAGTTGCGCGGCGCGCTGCGGAAGCGGGCATCGTTCTGCTCAAGAATGAGGGCGATCTGCTGCCCCTGTCAGGCGTCAAAAAAATCGCTGTGATCGGCGGCCATGCGGATGTCGGCGTCCTTTCGGGCGGCGGGTCGAGTCAGGTGCGCTCGGTCGGCGGTGCTCCCATCGAAATCCCGCTGGGATCGGGCGCGGCATCGTCCTTCGCCCGGATCACCTATCACGCTTCCTCTCCGCTGGACGCGCTGCGCAAGGCGATGCCCGGCATCCAGATCACCTTTGTCGATCAGCGCGATGTAGAGGGCGCGAAAAAGGCTGCGGCCGAAGCCGATGTCGCCATCGTTTTCGCGGTGCAATGGACGACCGAGGCGCAGGATGCAGTCAATCTGTCGCTGCCTTATCATCAGGACGACCTGATCTCGGCAGTCGCTGCGGCGCAGCCCCACACGATCGCCGTGCTCGAAACCGGTGGTCCGGTCACCATGCCATGGATCGACAAGGTGCCCGCCGTGGTCGAGGCATGGTATCCCGGCCAGCGCGGCGGTGAGGCAATTGCCGACATTCTGACGGGCAAGGCCAACCCCTCGGGTCGCCTGCCGATCACCTTCCCCGTTTCGGCATCGCAGGCACCGCGCCCCGAACCGGTCGGGCTCGACAAGCTCAACAGCCTTGAGGCGCAGGCAGCGGCCAACCCGGCCGACGCTTCCGACTATCAGCTCAAAAGCTATCCGGTCGACTATGTCGAGGGGGCGAATGTCGGCTATCGCTGGTATGAACAGCAGCGCGAAAAGCCGCTTTTCCCCTTCGGCCATGGTTTGAGCTATACCAGCTTCGCCTATCGCAATGCGCAGGCGAGCGGCGGCAAGGTCCCGTCGGTGACATTCGACGTCGTGAACACCGGCAAGCGCAAAGGCGCGGTGGTGCCGCAGCTTTATGTGAAGCGCGACGGATCGGATTCGCCGATGCGGCTCGCCGCCTTTCAGCGCGTGACGCTGAAGCCGGGCGAGACGCGCAAGGTCACGCTGACCGCCGAACCGCGCATCGTCGCCGATTATGACACCGCCCTGCCCGGCTGGCGGATCGCGGGCGGCACTTACACGCTCGCGTTGGCCAATGATGCCGAGGATCGCAGCCGGACCTTTACCGTGACGCTGGAGTCCGCGACAATGAAGCCGTGATGGCGATACGGCATAATTGAGCGTGGACAACGCGTTGTCCGCGAATACAGGGCCGGCCCCGAGCGGTCGGCCCATCGAAAAGCGATCCGCGGCATTCCTGCTGCTGTTCGCGCTTGCCCATCTGGGCGGGGTGTTCGGTTATCTGCCGCTCCTCTCGCTGCTGCTGCCGATCAAGGTGCAGGCGATGGCGGGCGATGCGCGGCTGGGGCTGTTCACGCTGTGCATGGTGACGGGCGGCATAGCGTCGAGCGCGTCGAACATTCTCTTCGGCTGGCTGAGCGACCGGTCGGTGCGACAGGGCAATGGCCGGCGCCGATGGATCGCGGCCGGGATCGTGGCCAGCGCCGCTGCATTGTTCGCGGTGGCAGAGGCTGCTCGCCCGATCCCGCTCGTCCTGTCGGTCATGGCGGTACAGATCGCGGTGAACCTGCTGCTCGCGCCGCTGATCGCGATTATGGCGGATGAAATCCCCGATTCGCAAAAGGGACTGACCGGCGCATTGCTGTCGCTCGCCTTTCCGTTGGCGGCTGGGGGCGCTGCCCTGATGATGGACCTCACCAGCCTGAACGGCGCGACCCGGCTCGCTGTCGCGGCGCTCGCGCTTGCGATCTGCACTGCGCCGTTTCTGGCTACCCGCTCGCGCAAAACCAGCGACGCGCTTCCCCCGATCGAGGAACGCGCGATGCTTCGTCGCGACCTCGGCGTGGCATGGGCGTCGCGCATCCTGATGCAGGTCGCGAACAATGTGCTTTCGACCTATCTCTTTTATTATTTCGAAAGCGTCGCGAGCAGCGCTTCGCCCGAACAACTCGCCGCGCGGGTGGGCCATGTCCTGACCATCGCCTTTCTGCTTCCCGTGCCCGTCACGCTGCTGATCGGGCGGCTGTCCGACCGGATGCACCGCCGAAAGCCGTTTCTGCTCGCCATGGCGGCGCTTGCGGTCGCGGGGCTGGTGGTCATGGCGCTGGCAGAGGATCCGCGCATCGGGGCGGTCGCTTATTTCACCTATTCGATCGGGTCACAGGCGTTTCTGGCGCTGCACGGCGCCTTTGCAATGCAGCTTCTGCCCAGTCCGGAGCATCGCGGTCGCGATCTGGGACTGCTCAACCTCACCAACACCCTGCCCGCCTTATTGGGGCCGGTGCTGACCTGGCAACTGGCGAGCCCGCATAATTTCACCGCCGCGCTGCTCGCGCTGGCGGGGCTTGCCGCTCTGGGCGGGCTGCTGGTGCTGGGGGTGCGCGGGCGCCGTTAAAAAGTTTTGCGGGGCAGGCATGAGCCCGCCCCGCCGGTCGCCAAAGTCTTGTCAGAAGCGGAAGCTCGTCCAGAGCGCCACATAGTTGGAATCGGTATAGTTCAGCCGGGTGAGCAGATCGCCCGCAGCGAAATATTCGTACCGGCCGGTGATCGAAAGGCGCGGGCTGATCTTCCACGACGCCTGTGCCCGAAACGCCTGACCGATATCGCTACCCGAAAGATTCTGCGTACCCGCATACGGCTTTCCATTTGCGCGATAGACCGCATCCTGCGAATTCGCCCGCCAGATCTTGTTATAGGCAAGCGTCAGCTTCACATCTTTGACCGGGGTTACCGTCACGTTCGGCGCGACCATGAACAGGTTCGTGATGGTGAGCGCACCCTGATAGCTATATTCGATGTTGCCACCGACCGGGGTTGCCGCCGTTTTCAGCGTGCCGCCCTCATAGGTTCCGCCGCCGCTGCCATAATCGAAATGGATACCCACTTCGGGCTTCATTCCGCCAAGACCGAGATCATAGGTCTGAGCGAGGAAGAAGTTCCATGCATCGATGTCACGATTGCCGAAGCTTCCGCTCTGATGGTCGATCGTCCAGTCGATATTGACCGGCCCCATATCGCCCCAAAGACGCGCGCCGGTATATAGCCGCTCTTCGCGTGCGGTAACGCCCGCCCAGGTTTCTGCATCCAGCCGCTCGCGCCAGACGAACGGATCGAAAAACAGCTGCCCTTCCATGACCTTGGGCAGCATGATGCCCATCGTCACACCAGAAAAGCGGGTGGCGTCGTTCGATTTGTCATCGCTGATGCCGTGCGGGCCGAACCGGATATATTCGAAATCGAATACATCGAAGCGAACGCGGCTGCCCATCGCCCAGCCCCGGAAACCGTCGAGCGACGTACGGATCGTGTTGTTGTCGAGCGCGCCGACCAGCAGCGGCGGACCGTCGGTGAACTCCTGACGACCATAGCGTACGCCAAGGTCGACATTGTCGAGCCTGCCGCTGAATTCACCGAACGCCTGCTGCAGGATCAGATCGTTGCGCGCCTTTGCCGAAGGCGTGCCGATATTATGGCCGCTGATACCGCCATGGCCCAGCTCGCCGTAGAATCGCAGATGATCGCCCAGATGCAGATCGGCGCCGCCGATCAACCGCAGCATATCCTCGCGCCGATGCTCGCTTTCCACGATACCGGGATTGCCGATATAATTGCTGCGCAGGCGCACCTCGCCGGACAAGGTCAGATAGATGTCGCCGGCATCGTTGAACGGCAGATATTTCAGCCGGTCGAGCGGATCGTTCCGCTTTTTGGGGTCCGCCATCAACCGCCAGTCTTCGGCCCAGCGTGACCCGTTATAGCCGCCGCGCTTTATACCAATGCCATCCGCGTCAGCAGGATATGGGCGGATGGCGGGGTTGGCGACTTCCCGCGGCTGTACCGCTTCGGCCGGCGGCACCTGCGGATCGGCGGGCGGCACCCGCTGTTGTCTGCCCCCGATCACCATCACATCGGCAGAACGCTCGTTATTGGCGACAGCGGTCTGCGCGGTTGCGGAACCGGCCCATGCCGAACCGAGGATCGCAAGCCCGATCAGCGGCAGGTCATGGACGGTACGACGAACAAACTTGGTCATTCTATATCTCTCTTAATCGTTGCGCTCTTTTCTCGGCGCAGATCGGATTTCGCCGCACGTGCCCCCCGGCGCTGGCGGTCGAAATGGGAGAATCCGGCGGACCGGAATGCCGCCCGGCACGACACCGGGCTGCGTTGCGTCAGAAGCTCTCCCAGTCGCTGTCTGACGTGATCGAACTGTTGCGGATGACTGGATTTGCCGGTTCAAAATGCTTCGGCGCGATAATCGGCTGGGCTGTTCTGACGGACGGAGCCTTTGTCTTTGCAGGTGCAGGTGCAGGTGCAGGTGCCGCCGGGCGCCGGGCAGCCTGCCCACCAGCAACGGTGAAGCGCGACGACTGGCTGGTCAGGCTCATCACTTCGCTCGCAAGATTGCGGGCGGCCGCCGAAGTCTGTTCGACCATCGCGGCATTTTGCTGCGTCGACTGGTCCATGCTGTTCATCGCGGTGGCGATCTCCCCGATCGTCATCGCCTGAGCCCGGTTATCCTCCGCCATGGTCCCGACGAACTGATGCACCTGACGGACGCTGTCAGTGATATTGGCAAGCGCTGTGTCGACATTCTTCACCGCCCCCACTGCGATGCCGATATCGGCCTGAGTCGCGGTGAGCTGTTCGCGGGCGCGCTTCGATTCTTCCTCGGCGCGCATGGCGAGCGCGGAGACAAGATCGGCAACCACCGCGAATCCGCGCCCCGCCTCACCCGCACGCCCTGCCTCAACAGCAGCGTTCATGGCGAGGACGCGGGTCTGAAACGCAATCTTGTCGAGTCCCTCGATCACGTCATCGATGCCGCGCGCGCTTTCGCCGACCCGGTCCATCGCCTCGGTCGCCTTATCGGCGGTCGAGCGGCCGGTATCGACCATGCCGATCGCGCCCTGCGTACATTCGACCGTCCGTTCGGCGGCCTGAGCGCTTGATTTCAACCGGTCGTTCATCTGCGCCAGCGCAGCGGACGTCTCCTCCAGGCTCGCGGCATTGCTTTCGGTCCGGCGGGCAAGATCATCCGACGCTGCGGCGATTTCGGTCGACCCGGTCTCGATGCTGTGCGACGCTTCGGCAAGCGCGCCGATGAGTTCGGACAGATTCGCGATCGCAGTGTTGAAATTGGTTTTCAGCGCCGCATAGGATTCGGGAACATTTTCGTCGATCTTGCTCGTCAGATCGCCCTCGGACAGCTTTTCCAGCTTGTTCGACACCAGCGACACAATCATTTTCTGATCGGCATCGGCCCTTGCCTTCGCCGCTTCGGCCTGTTCCTTGGCGATCGCCTGATCGCGGAAAATCTGAAGCGCGCCTGCCATCTCGCCCAGCTCGTCCCTGCGATCGACGCCGGGAATGGCTTCGGAGACATTGCCGTCGGCAAGGGTGCGCATCCGCTGCGTCATCGCCTGAAGCGGCAGCGTGATCGAGCGGCTGATGATCCAGATCAGACCGGTAATGCCCAGCAGCACCAGAATGACCATCTTGGCGAGGTTCATCATCGCCCGGTGTACCGCTGCGTCGATCTCGTCATTGAAAACGCCGGTCGCGATCACCCAGCCCCAGGGCTTGAACCCGCGTGCATAGGAAAGCTTTTGCTTCACGCCCTTCCCGCCGGGCATTTCATAATCATATTGGACGAACCCGCCGCCGGCGGGCGAAACAGCGGCATCGCGCATCGCGCGGAAATGCAGCTGGCCGCTGGCGTCGGTCTTTTCAGCCACGCTGGTGCCGACGAGTTCGGGCTTCACGGGATGCCCGATCATTTTCAGATCGTCGTTAAAGGTGAAGAAATAGTTTTTTTCGCCGAAGCGCAGCGAATCGATGCTGCGAAGCGCCGCCGCCTGCGCCTGTTCGCGGGTCATGCGACCGGCCTGTTCCTCGGCATGATACCGCTCAAGCTGGCTGTACGCGACCTCCAGCGTCTGTTTGGTCCGGGTTTCAAAGCTTCGGGTAAGCGACGTGCGCAACTGCCCCATAGCGAGCGCGGTGACGAGCAGAAGGCCGATAAAAGCCGCTGCTCCCACGATGAATATGCGTTTGCTGATTCTCAGCCGCGCCAAAAACTGCGCGCCAATTTCTCCGAAATGAATGTTTTCGGATCAATTTTAGGACGACTTCAGTCGGAACCATCGGAAGAGACAGGAAAAATGCACCGCACGGATGCAGCAACGCATACCGGCCCGCGCGGTGGGCATAGCTTTACGCGGCGCAGCGACCGCGCAACATTCAGAAAAAACGCTTAAGAAAAATGGCGGAGAGGGTGGGATTCGAACCCACGGTACCCGTGAAGGCACGCCGCATTTCGAGTGCGGTACATTCGACCACTCTGCCACCTCTCCGCAGATTTTCGCACCCTGTTTCCCGTCGTCGGGAATCACGGTGCCGGTCGTGAGGGCGCGGCCTTAACGTAACAAATACGATGATACAAGCACCTGCTTGTGCAGCGCGGTGAAAACGCTAAATTAGTCGGTATGCAGCGTAGCCAAGCAATCAGAAATCCGCTGGAGTCCGGCGTATCGGCCCCCGCGGTCGCCCATGCACGGTTCAATCTCGGCGATGTCGTGCGCCACCGGCTGTACGATTTTCGCGGTGTCATCTTCGATGTCGATCCCGTCTTCGCCAATAGCGAGGAATGGTATGATTCGATTCCCGAAGAGGCCCGTCCGGCCAAGGACCAGCCTTTTTACCATATTCTCGCCGAAAATGCCGATTCGAGCTATGTCGCGTATGTCAGTCAGCAGAATCTGATGAGCGATAATAGCGACGAACCGGTGGATCATCCGGCAATTACGGGGTTGTTCGACAGCTATTCGCCGGGGCGATACACGCTTCGCCGCGAACACCGGCACTAGGTCTATTGTAACGGCGGGCGGGTTTTCGTTCGCGAAAGGTTGACAAGGCGTGTCGCTTCGCATAGCTCGCGCCTTCATTTCCGCGTGGATAGCTGTCCATGCGGACACACGCATTTGAAGAAGTGATGAGGGCCATGTTCGCAGTCGTGCGCACGGGCGGCAAGCAGTATCGCGTTGCCGCAGGAGACAAGATTGTCGTCGAGAAGATCGGCGGCGAAGCAGGTGATTCGGTTACGCTGGACGATGTGCTCCTGGCGGGCGAAGGCAGCGAGCTGAAGCCGACCGACGGCCTGACCGTCTCTGCCGAGATTATCGCGCAGGCGAAGGGCGAAAAGGTCATCGTTTTCAAGAAGCGTCGCCGGCATAACTACCGCCGCCGCAACGGCCATCGTCAGCAGCACACGATCCTGAAGATCGTCGCTGTCGGCGATGACAAGAAGGCCAAGAAGGCGCCCGCCAAAAAGGCGGAAGCGACCGACGGCGACAGCGCCGCCGCATAAGGCCGGTTACGAGATTCGAGGAGTAGACTCACATGGCACATAAAAAAGCAGGCGGCTCTTCGCGTAACGGTCGCGATTCAGCAGGCCGTCGCCTTGGCGTGAAGAAGTTCGGTGGTCAGGAAGTGATCGCCGGCAACATCATCGTGCGTCAGCGCGGCACCAAATTCTACCCGGGCGAAAATGTCGGCATGGGTAAAGACCACACGCTTTTTGCACTTACCGACGGTCGCGTTGCGTTCCGCGAAGGTAAGCTTGGCCGCAAATACGCGTCGGTACAGATTATGGCGGAAGCCGCCGAATAACGGGTAACCGGCCGGGTTGCCCACCAGGGTGACCCGGGTTCCAGCCAGGAACCAGCAAAAAAGGGAGACGGGTCACCCCGGCTCCCTTTTTTCTTGCTCCCTCCCCCGCATGGTCGCCGCGCTGTCATCGAACAGTGCGACAGGGCCGTGCAATGACGAGGAGAGTTGCTGTGTTCGTCCGTACCAAGCGGTTGACCTTACGGCCCGGCTGGATCGAAGATGCCCCCGAACTTGCCCGCGCGATCGGGCAATGGGATGTGGTGAAGAATCTGTCGCGCGCGCCCTGGCCCTATACACTGGGCCATGCCGAGCAGTTTCTCAGCTCTGAACGCGTACCCAGCGAAGGGCTGATGATCGTCGCGCCGCAGGATGAGGGCGCGCGGATCGTCGGTTGCGTCGGCCTGCGCCCCATTGCCGGGTCAGGCTGGGAACTGGTATACTGGATCGTCCCAGACTGCCATGGGCGTGGCTATGCGACCGAAGCGGCGGGCGGACTGATCGAATTCGCACGCGAAGTGCTGCGTCTGCCGCAGATCGAGGCGGGCTTTCATGTCGAAAACCCGGCTTCAGGCCGGGTGCTGCAAAAGCTCGGCTTTGAACCGACCGGGGAACGCCGGATATCGCCCTGCCTTGCGCGCGGCGAACCCGTCGAAACGATCCGACTGCGCAAGGTGCTGAAGGACGAGGCGGCGCCCGGCCCCTGCTCCATTCGCATAGCGGCATGAGCGGCCGCGCCCCGTTTCAGACCACGGGGCGCGGCAAGGCGTATCAGGCCGGCTGCGGCGATGCGCCCGATTTCGGCTTCGGCAGGCGGGCATCTTTATAATCGCTGTCGGCCAGCGCGATCAGCGCGCGATCGTCATGCTTCCAGGGATGAAAGCCGGGAAGGAAGAACGACGCCCATGCGCCCGCGATCTTGCGCGCCATGCCGGGCCGCAGAAACGCATAGCGGAACAGCCGCCATTTGACGCGCGCCCCTGTGAGCCCGTCCTGCGCCAGCAGATCGAGCATCCCCTGCGTTCGCCCCTTGGTAAAACGCACCGTTACCAGCAGCATCACCGTCGCGCGCACGCGCCACCGGGTCCAACGGCTCCAGTTCTTCGTTGCGTGCAGCCAGGTGTCATAGGCAACGCCCTTATGCTCGATCTCCTCGATCGCGTGCCAGCGCCACAGATCGGCCGCCGCCTGATCGGCACCGGCAAGATGCCGCGGATCGGCGATCAGTTCATGCGCCATGATCGCGGTGAAATGTTCAAGGCACATGGTCGCGACCAGACTGGCGATCGGCGGTCGCCCCTTTGTCAGCGCGATTTCATCGTCGACGCGCTGTTCGAGGCGGCTGATATCATAACCCTGATCGGTAACATGCCGGTTGAAGGCGACATGTTCGCGGGTGTGCATCACCTCCTGCTGGGTGAAGGCGCGAATCTCCGCAGTAAGCCGGGGCGATGCGCCGTCGCGGAACTGACGGACCGAATCGATGAAAAACCCCTCGCCCTTCGGAAAGGTTACCGACATCGCGTTGTAAAAAGCGGTCGCATAGGGGTCGTCGTTCAGCCACCAGCGGCGATATTGCCCATCGCGCCCGAACCGGCGGTCGCGCGGCGTAATCGTCAGATTCGCGGGAGTTTTTGCCTTCGTCATCATTTTCCTCCAGAAAGAGGGTTGCCGCCTCCTTACATCCTTGTAGATAGCCTTACTTACAACAATGTCAATAATCCGAAAACGCCTTACCCCGGCCGAATCCCGGCTTGCCGCGCTGGATGCCGCGCGCGAATTGCTGATCGAGGACGGACCTCAGGCAGTGACGTTGAAGGCGGTGGCGGCGCGGATCGGGCGGACGCATGCGAATCTGCTCCACCATTTCGGTTCGGCGGCCGGGCTGCAGACCGCGCTGATCGAAACCATGGCGGAGAGCATTACGGCCAAGATCGGCGAGGCGGCGCTGAAGGCGCGCACCTCGCATCGCGACCCGCGCGAAGTGATCGACCTGACCTTCGATGCGTTCGGCGTCGAAGGCGCGGGGCAGCTGGCGAGCTGGATGATCCTCACCGGCAATCGCGACGCGCTCAACCCGATTCTCGAGGCGATCCACCGGCTCGTCGACGATCTTTCCATGCGCGCACCCGATGCGCCAGGAGAGCGCTCGATTCGCGAGGAGACGCTGCAACTCGTGCTGCTCGCGCTGGGCGATGCCCTGCTCGGCGCTCCTATGGCGCGCGCGCTCGGCCTGCCGCGCGACAAGGCGCGCGATCTCGCATGCGCTGCCCTGCTTCCCCAGCATCGCGAAAATGTCTGAACCGGCCCACGCCGCTTCTATCCCCTTCCCCACTGGCGAAATCCGGCGTGATCGCTAGATAGCGGTCATGCATTTTCTGGATCAGGCCAAGATTTACGTTCGTTCGGGCACCGGCGGCCCCGGCGCGGTAAGTTTCCGGCGCGAAAAATATATCGAATATGGCGGCCCCGACGGCGGCGACGGCGGCAAGGGCGGCGACATTGTGTTCGAAGCGGTGGCCGGCCTCAATACGCTGATCGACTTTCGCTATACCCAGCATTTCCGGGCGCAGCGCGGCAAAGGCGGCGCGGGAGCGAACCGCACCGGCGGCGGCGGCAATGATCTGGTGATCAAGGTCCCGGTCGGTACGCAGGTGCTGAGCGAGGACAAGGAACATGTCCTGATGGACTTCACCAAAGTCGGCGAGCGCAAGGTGTTCCTGCGCGGCGGCGATGGCGGGCGCGGCAATCTGAGCTATAAAAGCTCGACCAATCGCGCGCCACGTCAGCACGGCACGGGCTGGCCCGGCGAAGAGGCATGGGTGTGGCTGCGGCTGAAGCTGCTCGCCGATGCGGGGCTGGTCGGCCTTCCCAACGCGGGCAAATCGACCTTCATCAATTCCGTGACCAATGCCAAGGCGAAGGTCGGCGACTATGCCTTCACCACCACCCGCCCCCAATTGGGCGTCGTGCGGCACAAGAATCGCGAATTCGTGATCGCAGATATCCCCGGCCTGATCGAAGGCGCTGCCGACGGCGCAGGCATCGGCGACCGCTTTCTCGGCCATATCGAACGCTGTCAGGTGCTGCTCCATCTGGTCGATGCGCATGGCGACGATCCGGCCGCGGCCTATCGCACGGTGCGCAACGAACTGATCGCGTATGGCGCGGATCTGGAGAGCAAGCGCGAAGTGATCGCGCTGAACAAGGCCGATCTGCTCGATGAGGAACTCACCGAGGCGCTCAGCGCTGAACTGGCCGAGGAAAGTGGCGCTGAGGTGCTGCCGCTGTCGGGTGCCACCGGGCAGGGGGTTGAGGCGGTGCTCGACCGGCTGATCGACGCGATCGAACCCGTGTCCGAAATCGACGAAAACGGCGATGACGAGGAACCTGTTGAATGGTCGCCCGTCTGAACCGCATATTGCGACTGAAGTTAATCAAAGGAGGCCCTGCTTGAACGAAGCGGACCGATTTTCGCCCGAACGTTGTCCCCGGCTGATCGTCAAGGTCGGCTCCGCGCTGATCGTCGATCAGGACGGCGAGGTGCGTGAGGACTGGCTGAGAACCCTTGTTCAGGACATTGCTGAACGCAGAAAACAGGGTCAGGAAATCACCGTCGTCAGTTCGGGCGCGATCGCGCTGGGCGCGCGGCGGCTCGGCCTGCCCGGCGGCGGACGCAACAGCCTGGAAGACGCGCAGGCATCGGCCGCGCGCGGCCAGATCGCACTGGCGCAGGTCTGGGCAGGTCTGCTCGACGAACAGAATCTTCAGGCGGCGCAGGTGCTCGTCACGCTGGGCGATCTGGAGGATCGGCGGCGCTATCTGAACGCGGCGGCAACGCTGTCGCGGCTGCTCTCGCTCGACGTCATCCCGATCGTGAACGAGAATGACACGGTCGCGACCGAGCGGATTCGCTTCGGCGATAACGACCGGCTCGCCGCGCGCGTTGCGCAGGCGGCGAACGGCGACGGCGTCATCCTGCTGTCGGATGTCGACGGGCTGTACGACAAGAATCCGACGCATCATGACGATGCCAAGTTCATCCCGGTCATCCGCAATATCGACGATATCGAAGGCATGGCGGACGGCCGCTCTGCCTCCGGCATGGGATCGGGCGGGATGGTGTCGAAGATCGAGGCAGCGCGAATCGCCACCACGGTCGGGGCCGACCTTGCCATCGTATCGGGTCACCCCGATCACGCGCTGCGGGTCTTTGCCGAAACCGGACGCGGCAGCGTTTTCGTCGGCGAAGGCACTGCGGGCGCGCGCAAGGCGTGGCTGGCGGGCGGGCTGACCGATGAGGGCGTCGTCATCATCGATCAGGGCGCGGTCGACGCGCTGCGCAACGGCAACAGCCTGCTTCCCGCAGGTGCGATCCGGATCGAGGGCAAGTTCCAGCGCGGTGACCTCGTCACCATCGTGGATTCCAAGCATAACAAGATCGCGCGCGGGCTGGTCGAATATGACTATGTCGATGCGGCGCGCATCATCGGGCGGCGCAGCGAGGATATTCCTCGGATTCTCGGCTATGCTCCGCGCTCGGCGCTGGTCCATCGCAGCCATATGGCGGTGCTTTGATAGAGTATCTGAAAACCGTTGGTCCTGAGCCTGTCAGTGCGAACGGAATTCCGGCGTGACCGCGCTCGCCATCCCCGCAAGACCCGTTCGGGCTGAGCCTGTCGAAGCCCGGTCGTTTTCCCTTTCACGCAATGCAAAGAAGAACGACCCTTCGACGAGCTCAGGATCAACGGAGCGGGTAGCGTGACCACCCTCGCGATCACCGGCGGCACCGGCTTTGTCGGCGGGCATCTGATCGCGATGGCGGTAGAGCGCGGGCATCAGGTCCGCGCCCTCACCCGCCGCGATCAGCCGGAGCGTGCGGGCGTGACGTGGATACGCGGCGCGTTGGACGATACCGCCTCGCTGGCCGAGCTGGTCACGGGTGCCGATGCGGTGATCCATGTCGCGGGTGTGGTGAATGCACCCGACCGCGCGGGCTTTGCCGACGGGAATATCGAGGGCACGCGCGCGATGCTGAATGCCGCACAGGCAGCGGGTGTTCGGCGGTTCGTGCATGTCTCCTCACTCGCCGCGCGCGAACCCGAGCTTTCCGACTATGGCTGGTCGAAGGCACAGGCTGATAAACTGGTGAAAGCGTCGCCGTTCCACTGGTCGATCGTCCGCCCGCCTGCAATCTACGGACCGGGCGATTTCGAGATGCTCGAACTGTTTCGTCTTGCCAAATACCATCTCGCGCTGCTGCCCCCCGGCGGGCGGCTGTCGGTGCTGCATGCAAATGATCTGTGCCGCCTGTTGCTGGCCCTGACCGACAGCGACGAGGCGCGGCTGGTCTTCGATCCCGATGACGGCGCGCTCAACGGCTGGAGCCATGCCGATTTTGCCCGCGCGATCGGCAAGGCGGTGGGCAAGCGGGTGCTGACCCTCTCCTGCCCTCGCTCCGCAGTCATGGCAGGCGCGCGGATCGACCGGCTGCTGCGCGGCGACAAGGCGAAGCTCACCCCCGACCGCGCGGCCTATTTCTGCCATCCCGACTGGGTTTCCAACCCCGCGCACCGGCCCCCGGCGAAGCTTTGGCAGCCGCAAATCCCGACGGCGCAGGGGCTTGCCGACACCGCCCAATGGTATAGGGCGCAGGGCCTGTTATAAATCCGCCGAAATGGCGCCGCATTTGCCTGCCAACGGCAAAAGCGAATATTCGAATTTGAGCAAGGACAGCATATGAGCGACCGGCAGCAGGTTTTCGAAACGGTCACCGGCCTGATCGAACCGTTCAACAAAAAGGGCGTCGCCCTTACCGAAGACACGACCTTCGCAGGCGACCTTGAATGGGACAGCCTGACCGTGATGGATTTCGTTGCGGCAATCGAGGATGAATTCGACATCATCATCACGATGAACATGCAGGCGGAGATCGAAACCGTCGGCCAGCTGGTCGATGCGGTCGAGAAACTGAAGCAGGACTGATCCGCCTCCCCCGTTCGAAAGCGATTATTATGACCGAATCCGCAGCAGCCGCGCACCAGCGCCCGGACCATGCAGAGGCCGTGGCGCCTGAAACCGACCTGATGAGCAAGTTCGATTCCCTCATCGCAGAGCGTCAGAAACTGCTCGATTCGGGCGTCACCGATCCCTTTGCGATCGTCATGGAACAGGTGAAGTCGCCGACCGAGGCAGTGATTGCGGGTAAGGACACCATCCTGCTCGGCACCTATAATTATATGGGCATGACCTTTGACCCCGATGTGGTGCAGGCGGGCAAGGATGCGCTCGACCAGTTCGGTTCGGGCACGAACGGCAGCCGGATGCTCAACGGCACGTTCCGCGACCATATGGCGGTCGAACAGGCACTGCGCGATTTTTACGGCATGTCGGGGGCGATCGTGTTTTCGACCGGGTACATGGCCAATCTCGGCATGATCTCGACGCTGGCGGGCAAGGGCGAATATGTCATTCTCGACGCCGACAGCCATGCATCGATCTATGACGGGTGCCAGCAGGGCAATGCCGAAATCGTGCGCTTCCGCCACAATTCGGTCGAGGATCTCGACAAGCGTCTCGGTCGCCTGCCAAAAGAGCCGGGCAAGCTCGTCGTGCTCGAAGGCGTCTATTCGATGCTCGGCGATATCGCGCCGCTGAAAGAAATGGTCGCGGTGGCCAAGAAACACGGCGCGATGGTGCTGGTCGACGAAGCGCATTCGATGGGCTTTTTCGGCCCCAATGGCCGCGGTGTGTACGAGGATCAGGGCCTGACCGATCAGGTCGATTTCATCGTCGGCACTTTTTCAAAATCGGTGGGTACGGTCGGCGGCTTCTGCGTGTCGAACCATCCGAAGTTCGAGGCGATCCGCCTCGCCTGCCGCCCCTATATCTTTACCGCCAGCCTGCCGCCCAGCGTGGTTGCGACTGCCGAGGCGTCGATCCGCAAGCTGATGACCGCGCATGAAAAGCGTGCACGGTTGTGGTCGAGCGCGAAGAAGCTGCATGGCGGGCTGAAAGCCATGGGCTTCCGCCTTGGCACTGAAAACCCGGACAGCGCGATCGTCGCGGTGATGCTCGACGATCAGGAACAGGCAGTCGCGATGTGGCAGGCGCTGCTCGACAACGGCCTGTACGTGAACATGGCGCGCCCGCCCGCGACACCGGCAGGCACCTATTTGCTGCGCTGTTCGATCTGCGCCGAACATAGTGACGAACAGATTGAGCGCGTGCTCGGCCTGTTCCGCCAGACCGGTACCGCGCTGGGCGTCATCGCTTGATGCTGCGGGCATGCGCTTGCCCTCACGGGGGTGACGCGCCCGCACGCCGCGTCTATAGCGGGCAAAATCCGCTTTCGGGCAATATCTTGCGAAGGGCGCCTCACCGCAAATCCGCATGAAGTCGATCGACCGCTATATGGCACGGCTGATTGCGGTGCCGCTATTCTCCACGCTGATCATCGCGGCGATGCTGCTGGTGCTCGACCGCATGCTGCGCCTGTTCGATTTCGTGGCGAGCGAAGGCGGGCCGGTGACGGTCGTGTGGAAGATGCTTGCCAATCTGATGCCCGAATATCTGGGCCTCGGCATTCCCATCGGGCTGATGCTCGGCACGCTGCTCGCCTTCCGCAAGCTGGCGACGACGTCCGAGCTCGACGTGCTGCGCGCGGTCGGCATGGGTTATGGCCGGTTGATGCGCATGCCCTATGTCTATGCCATGGCGCTCGCGCTGCTCAATCTCGGCATTGTCGGCTTTGTTCAGCCCTGGGCGCGGTATAATTATGAAGAGCTGCGCTTCGACCTTCGTTCGGGCGCGCTGGGCGCTGCGATCAAGATCGGCGAATTCACCAAATTCGGTGACAAGATGACACTGCGCATCGAACAGAGCCGCGACAATGGCGCGCATCTGTCGGGCATTTTCGTCAATACGATCCAGAAGGACGGGAGCTGGGTCGCGGTCACCGCCGATTCGGGTCAGTTCCTTGCCACCGACGATCCCGATACGATCATCTTTCGCCTGACCAGGGGCACGCTGGTCAACAAATCGCCCAGTTTCGGCAATCCGCGCGTGCTGACCTTCACCCAGCACGACCTGCCGATCCCGCTCCCCGAAATGGGCAGTTTCCGCGCGCGCGGTGACGATAATCGGGAACTTACCCTGCCCCAGCTCTGGCGGGTCGGCCATGATCCCAAAACCGCGCCCGAATTGCGCAACGCCTCGCTCGCCGATTTCCATTTCCGGCTGGTCGAGGCGATGACGATGTTCCTGCTGCCGATGCTCGCGGTCGCGCTGGGCGTGCCGCCCAAACGATCGACCTCGGCGCTTGGCGTCTTCCTGTCAATCGTGATGATCGTGACCTATCATAAGATCAACGAATATGCGCAGGACTTCGGCAGCCTCGGCCGGGTGAACCCGTTCTTCGCCTTGTGGGGCCCGTTCGCGCTGTTCAGCGCGCTGGTCGGCTGGATGTACCATGTCGTCGCGCATGTTCCGGGGGGACAGCCGATCGGCGCTCTCGAAAAATGGTTCGGCAAGGCCGCGAAAGGCTTTATGCGCTTGCTGCCGGGCCGCAAGAAGGCGTCGGCATGAGCCAGAACAGCATGTTCCCCTCGCGCGTCGTCGCACTGTACATGGCGCGGCTGATGCTGGTGCGGACCTTCGCCATTCTGGCCGGGCTGGTGCTGGTGCTTCAGACGCTCGATCTGCTCAGCGAATCCGCCTCGATCCTTGCCTATCCCGGCAACGGCCAGGAACAGATATGGCATTATATCGGCCTGCGCACGCCGCAGATCATCGCGCAATTCCTGCCCTTTGCCGTACTGCTCGGCACGATCATTACGCTGTCGACGCTCAATCAGAATGGCGAGATCGTCGCGCTGAAATCGGCGGGGCTGTCGGCGCATCAGGTGCTGGCGCCGCTGCTGCTCGCCGCGCTCGGCGTTGCGGTCGTTTCCTTTGCGTTTAACGACCATGTCGTCGCGCGCGCCACCGCTACGCTCGATCAGTGGCAGGATGTCGATTACGGGCCGATGCCCAAACAGCGCAACCAGCGAAGCAATGTGTGGGTGAAGGACGGCGATAATCTGGTCCGCGCCTTTGGCGTCAACGGACGGGGACAGGATACCCGGCTGGTCGGCGTGACGCTGTTCCGGCGCGTGGGCGGCTCGCTCACCGAAATCGTGACCGCACCCACGGGCGAGCGCCGCGACAATGTCTGGATACTCAACAACGCCGTTCGCTTCGATATCGCGACGCGAACGCTCACCCGGCTGGGCGATGCCACGTTCGGGCCGAATATCCGGCCCGACCAGTTCACGCTGGGCGATATCAATGCCGACGGCATGTCGTTCGGCGCGCTGAAGACCGCAATCAACGATCTGGAGCGGGCAGGCAGGCCCACCAACGCGCTGCGCGGGGCACTATGGCATAAATTGTCGAGCCCGCTTTCTTCGATCCTGATGCCGCTGCTGGGCGCCGTGGCGGGGTTCGGGCTCGCCCGGTCGGGCAAGATGTTCGTTCGCGCGGTGATCGGTATGGCGCTTGGCTTTGCCTATTTCGTTGCGGACAATTTCGCGTTGGCAATGGGCAATATCGGGGCATATCCGCCGTTTCTCGCCGCATGGGCGCCGTTCCTGCTATTCCTGCTGGTCGGCGAAGCGGTGCTGTTCCGGACCGAGGAATAGCAGGCCCGATACCGACCTGCGTTGATCCGAACCTGTTGTACCACCGTCAGGCAATCCGGAGCGCCGCACCGCCCGCAGCCTCATCACGTCGCTCCGCGCAACCATAGCGCCACACACCGCCGGCCCCGGCCTCTCGCCGGGGCTACGCATGGTGTCCGCGGCTTATATGGTCCTTCGATTTCCACAATCGTCGCCCCGGCGAAGGCCGGGGCCGCAAGCGTCTGCCCCAACGCTAACCCAAACCGCGCCCCATCGTCGCCCCGGCGAGAGGCCGGGGCCGCCATTGTCTGCCACCACCCCGACCCAAACCGCTCGTGCGAAGTGCACTGCTATTGTGAGCTCCGAAGGGCGCGGCAATCCGGCAGCTGCGCGTGGATCGCTTCGTCACTGAGCTTCTCGCGATGACGATCGGTCCGTAAGCAGGCTTACTCCAACCTGATATTAGCGACCGCTGCGCAGCGTGCTGACGATCAGGCGGCGGAGCAGGACCGGCAGGCCGCTATGGCTCGATTTATGGTAGGGTGAGCTCTGATCCAGTTCCGCCGACAAGCGGCGATGCACTTCGCCCAGCGAATGGTACGGCACCCCCGGCAGCAAATGATGGAGCGCATGGTAGCGAAGCCCCACCGGCGCCCATAGCATCGGCAGCATTGCGGGCGGCGGCACGTTTACCGAATCAAGATATTGCGCCGTCACGCTCATCGCCTCGCCCTCATTCTCCCACAAATGAGCGACCAGCGTGCGGACCTGATTGATCACCGCGACCCCCGAGACCACGCCGATCATCACCAGAAAGGCATGCAGCGGCAGAATCCCGGTACACACAGCGGTGACGAGGCCGATCGCCCACAGCGTACACGCCGCCTCCAGCCGATGCCACCAGCGACGAAAATCGCCCTCGGGTTCGCGCCGGCGGTAATGCGGGTTGATCGACAGCGCCGAATAGCGTTCCACCACCGGCTTGCGCAGGGCCGGAAACAGCGCCGACAAAGGCGACAGGATGCCGAACCGGATCAGGAACCCGACCGGAGCGAGCGCAGCGACCAGAACGAACGTCGGCAGCGTCCACGGCTTCATCAGCGCGAGCGGCAGATATTCGGGATCGTCCGCCGTGCCATAGCGCGTGCGGGCATGATGCTGATTATGCACCTCTTCATACATGAAAGAGGGGGTGAGCATCGGAATGCCGACGATCAGGTTCCAGCCGAGATGAAATCCGGGCAGGCGACTCGGACGAATATGCGTCAGTTCGTGAATGAAGCTGATCGCGCGATACAGCGCCAGAACGGCGATGATGCCGGCGACGATCGCCACGCCCGTCTGCTGCTGCGTCGCGGCGACATACAGCGCGCCATAGCCGATGACCGCAGAGGCGATCAGGTCTGTCCAGTAGATCATGGCGCGCGGCGTATTGACGTCGCGCGACAATTCCGCCGCCTTACGCAGCAGCGCCCGGTCATCGGGCACATGCGTGGTCGAAGGCCGTACTACGGCTTCGCGCGCGGTCGAAACCGGTCCGCGGCCGTCAAGACGAATTGAGCTTTCCATAGCGGTCATATCTGCCCCAAGATAGTGGCGATACCGAGGCATTTACAGGCCGCTATCGCGACGGGACGCAAAGCCCGCCCGAATTGTGCCGCAACGCCGCTCTACATCCGCTTGACACCATCGTACGCGGCGAAGAGTGGAATCGCCAAACTTTCTGCGCCAAATTTTCTTCCGGGGACGAGCAGCGTGACCAGCCAGATTTCCATTCGACCCGTCATCACCAAAGCGGATCGCAAGACCTTTATCGACCTGCCCTTTCGCATCTATCGCGATGATCCGCACTGGGTACCGCCGCTGAAAGGCGAAGCGCTCGGCCTCATCACCCCGGAGAAAAACGGCTGGTTCAGCCATGCAGAGGCACAGCTTTATCTTGCCGAGCGCGGCGGGCGAGTCGTCGGACGTATCTCCGCCCATCTCGATACGCTGGCGCTCACCATGCCGGGCGAACAGGGTTTCGGTCCCGGCGTCGGTTTTTGGGGCCTGTTCGAGGCGGAGGATGCCGCCACCGCCGCGCTGCTGATCGAAACTGCTGAAGGATGGTTGCGCGACAAGGGCATGGTCCGCGCTGTGGGACCGATGAGCATGTCGGTATGGGAAGAGCCCGGCCTGCTGATCAAGGGCCATGACCATTCGCCGACCGTGATGATGGGCCATCACCGCGCCGAATATCAGGACTGGATCGAGGCGGCGGGCTATGCGCCGGTCAAGCAGCTCCTGACCTATGAGCTCGATATCACCCAGGAATTTCCGCCGATCGTGCAGCGGATCATCAAATCCGGCGAACGCAACGACCGTATCCGCATTCGCCCGGTCGACAAATCGAAATTCGATGCGGAAGCGGCGATCATCCTCGCCATTCTGAACGATGCCTGGGCCGATAACTGGGGCTTTGTGCCACTGACCCAGCCCGAGATCGACGATGTTGGCAAGAAGCTGAAGCCGATCGTGTTCAACGATCTGATCATGATCGCAGAACTGGACGACGAACCCGTCGCCTTCATGATCACGCTTCCCGACCTTAACGAAGCGATCAAGCCGCTAAACGGCTCGCTCTTTCCCTTCGGCTGGGCAAAGCTGCTCTGGTGGCTGCGCAAGCCCAGGGTACGCACCATGCGGGTGCCGCTGATGGGCGTGGTCAAGCGGCTGCAATCCTCGCGCATGGCGAGCCAGCTCGCTTTCATGATGATCGAATATATCCGCCGCGCCTCGGTCGAACATTATGGCGCGTCGCGCGGCGAAATCGGGTGGATCCTCGACGATAATCAGGGGATGGTGGCGATTGCGGAAACGATCGAAAGCCGGGTCAACCGCATCTATCAGGTGTATGAAAAGCCGCTCTGACCGGGCGGCTGATCTTCGGTAAGCGCCACGCGTGGATCTTAAAGGATCAGCGCGCCCTCCCCCCCTTTTTCGGCCAGCACGGCACCGATCGTTTCGAACAAAGCGTCCATAGCAACGGGTTTGAACAATACTTCATCCGCGCCGGTCTCGAGACAGCGTTCGCGAAGGTCGAGCGCGGTATCGGCAGTGACGACGATGATCGGCAGATTGCGTTTCGCATCCTGCCGCGCGCGAATCCGGCGGATCGCTTCGAACCCGTCCATGCCGGGCATGCGCAGATCGACCAGGATCACGTCGAAATCCTCCGCATCGATCTTGGCCAGACCGATATCGGCAAGCTCCGCCTCGGTCATATGCGCTCCCGCGACGTCGAGCATGTCGCGAACGACGCGGCGGTTCATCGGGTCGTCTTCGATGAAAAGAACGTTCACCGTTTCTGCGCTCCGGCATAGGTGTGTTTACAGATTACCACACCGGTATCGCCTTATGTGGCGCGCGATACAAGAGGTTGAATTTCAGGCTGTTCATCCGATTCTCCGAAGAGCCGGCGAACGAGCGCCGGTCCTGCGATCGGTTTGTCGATGATGTCATCAATCCCCGCCTCCATCATCCGCGCGCGCGCCGATGCGTTCGGCACCTTCCATAATAGCGTGATCGATACCCCGATCCTATGCGCCGCATGAGAAATTTCTTCAATAGTCTCAAATAGCTGCCCTTCATCATCGGCCAGACTTCCCGCGTCGAGCAGCACCTGCGCAGGCGGGCGCGCAGCGATCTGGGCAAGCATCTCGCCGGCGCAGCCGGCAAAGCGCAGATGCATGCCATGCCCCTCCAGCAGCTTGCGTAACATCCCGCGCGCGATCGGGTTGCGCTCCAGAATCAACAAAGTTCCGCAATCCGCCTCCCCCGTGTCCGTAACGTCCGGAGCCTCGGCAAGGACGAGCGGCAGGGTGACGATGAAGCGCGAGCCCGCCCCCGCTTCGCTTTCCACCCCGATCGTGCCGCCCAGCGCCGTGGCGAGATTACGACAGATCGATAGGCCTAGCCCGGTGCCGCCGAATTTCCGCGTGGTGCCGCCATCGACCTGTTTGAAGGATTCGAAAATATCCTCGCATTTATCCGCCGGAATGCCGATGCCCGTATCGGTCACCGTGATACGCAGATAGTCGAATCCGCCGATCCCGATCGCCTGTGCGGCCAGCGCTACCTTGCCCTGTTCGGTGAATTTGATCGCATTGGCGAGCAGGTTGAACAGGATCTGCCGCAACCGCCCGCTATCGCCCGTGATCCAGCGCGGCGTGTCGCCGATATCGAGGGCGAAGGCGAGGCCCCGGCTTCGCGCCTGATCGTGCCACACGGCCGCCACTTCGCGAAGCGCGGCGTGAAGGTCCATCGGTCGATGTTCGATGGTAAGCTTGCCGGTCTCCATCTTGGCGACGTCCAGAATGTCATCGACCAGCGCGCGCATGGTAATTCCCGCGCCGTGAATGACGCCCACCCGATCGCGCAGTTCGCCGGGAAGATGGCGATCAGCGAGCATCACCTGCGTCATGCCCAATATGCCGTTGAGCGGAGTGCGGATTTCGTGGCTTGTCGTCGCCAGAAATTCGGTCTTCGCCGCCAGCGCTTTTTCGAGCGCCGCATTGGTGTCGGCAAGTTCCAGCTTCGCTTCACGGTTGCGATTGCGGCTACGGCCGATCGTGACGAGACTGAACGACAGGACGATAATCAGAACCAGCGTGGCGCCGCCGATACTGGCGAACAACGTGCGCTGAAACCGCGCCGTCGACCGTTCGAACGCCACATTTCGGCGAAGTTCCTCGGCCTTCAGCTTGGCGATCCGCAATTCCTGATTCTGGAAATCGAACCGTGCCGCCGCCAGCGCCGCGTTGGTTGAACTCGCCACCTGCGTCGCTTCGTCGTTCAGCCGTTTTGCGATCTGAAGATGGCGGAGCGCGTCGGTATCGTCGCCGACAGCTGCATAAACCTGATAGGCGACGAACTGCTCATAATAGGAATCGACCTCGCCGGGTGGACGGTTGCCAAATATCCGGCCGATCACTTGCTTCGCCTGTTGCTTGCGACCCTGACTGAGCAACAGCCGCGCGCGTGTTGCCAGCATGGGATCGGACACCGTCGGTGCGACCGCAAAAGCGCGATTGAGATAGGCAGAGGCTTTTGCGAGATTGCCCGATTCGAGACCAGTGCGCGCGAGATTGTCGTAGATCGAGGCAATAAGCGATTGGCTCTTCAGCGTACGAGCCCCTTTCAGGGCACGAAGATATTGTGTCTCGGCATCGCTATAGCGTTCGAGTTGAAGAAGCACATTGGCGCGGTTATTGTGGAGATAGGTCGACAGGAGCACATCGGAGTCATAGATACTGCCCGCCTGCTCATAATAGCGCTCCGCTTTCTCGTTATCATTTGCCTCGGTGTACAGCGCGGCAATATTCTGAAGCGCAACCGACTGGCCGCGCCGATCGCCCAGTCTGCGGTAAATGTCATACGCAGAATGAAATTGCTCGAGCGCACCTGCCGGGTCTCCCCGGCTCATCAGCAGCGAACCTTGGGATATCTTTACATCAGCGCTTACTTTGACCGTTCTGGATAAGCCGGAAATTTCAGCCTCGGATCTACGCAGAAATGCTTCAGCCGTTTCCAGATTTCCGATCCGGATGTTTGCATCGCCATCAACCCAGAGGGTTTCAGCGATAATCATCTGCCTGATATCGCTTTCATCTCTTCGTTCCACGCTCTCGCGGAATCGCTGAGACTGCTGCAAAGCCTTTTTCGGGTTTTGCATGAGCGTCGAACGTAGTTCCGTGAGCTTCGCGCGATCTTTTGCCGACATTTCAGCAGCCGGAGCTCGCTCTTGTCCTTCGGCACTGACTGTCGTGCCGATGGTGGCCGCAACAACCAGCAAGCAAAAAACGCAGATCGATTGAATTCCAGCTCGCAAAAAGTGCCGGAAGCGGGTCACGCCAGTGCGCGCTTCCAGAAATCGCCGCCATTGCGCAGATTGGGCAGGCCGACCGGAGCGATCTTTCGATGCGCTTCTTCCTCGACATAAGCCAGAAAGGCATCGCGTCCCAACGGCCTGCTGATCAGATATCCCTGAACAAGATCGCAACCCATAACACTGAGCAGTGCCAGCGCGGCAGGTGTTTCGACACCTTCCGCCGTTACTTCCATTTCCATGGCATGGGCGAGGTCGATAGTGGATCGAACGATCAGCGGGTCCCGGTTGCTGCTGGTCAGTTGCGTGATGAACATCTTGTCGATCTTCAGTTCGGAAGCCGGCAACTGCTTGAGATAGGCCAGCGAAGACAGGCCAGCGCCATAATCGTCGATCGCCACCGGAACGCCGATATCGGCAAATTGCTGCAAATGCTTCAATGCGATCGCAGGATCGCGAATGACGGCGGTTTCGGTGATTTCAAAGCCGATTTTTGCCGAACTGCCCTCCAGCAATGCGCAAACCTGAGCGACGAATTCTGAATCGGCGAGCAGAACGCCCGAAATATTGACGAACACGGGAATGTCGTAACCGCGTTCGGCGAATATACGCTGGTCGTGAATGACCTGCTTTATGCACCACAAAGTGAGCGCGCAGATGCTGCCCGCTGCTTCTGCCGCGCTGATAAATTCGCCGGGCAGGATCAGTCCGCGGGTCGGATGATCCCAGCGGACCAGCGCCTCTGCGCTCGCAATCTCCTGACGCCGGACGTGAACTTTGGGCTGATATTGCATGAACAATTCGCCCGCCGCGATCGCCCGGGGCAGTTCGCGAACCAGCGCCGGGCGGTGCGACTGCAATTCCTCACGTGAGAGATCGAGCAGTACCGCCCTGTTCTCCTCGCGCGCCTGATCGAGCGCTGTTTCGGCTGCCTCGACCAGCCGTATATCGTCGCCTTCAAAAGCGGGGCACAATCCGCCTCCGATCGAAAGGCTCAGCAGATAGCGTTCTTCATCAAGCGCGAAGGGTGCTCTGAAATGATCTTCGAGCGACTGAACAACCTCTTCTGCTTCATGCGCGGTCGAACAATCGAATCTGATTTCGATCAGATTGCGTCCCGCCACCTCCACATCGGCAAATGAAAAACATTCCCTGATCGCTGCCTTTACCGCGCGAGCCAGTCCCGCAGCACGGCCCTGACCCAGGTGGCGTCGCAGCGAAGCAAAATTCGAAATTTCGGCAAGAATCAGGATGCGCCAGAAGCCCATGCCCGCCCGCTCGTCACGGCTATGCCCAAGCCGACTTACCCGCCCTGCGCCGTCTTTACGGACCGGCCTTCCCGGAACAGCGTCCACGGATACATGCTTCCCTCCACCTTGTTCGGTGGATTGCTCAACGCCCCTTTGGGGGTCAGCCGATTGCCGGCGGCCCGGCGGGACAGGTTGACGCGGCTTAATCATTTCTTTCCGCGCATAACTCCGGAGGGCTGAAAAAAAAGTTAATTTCCTTTGAACCCGCTCGCTCACGAATGCGCAATCAGAAAATTAATCTTGATTCAATGTTAACACATTGTTAACCTTTGCATGTGGGTGATTCGCCCCGATAGGGAGAAGTTTGATGTTCTCGATCCTGTTCAAGGACGGCTTGGGCGGCGAAATTCTTCGTCCGGTCTGAACCATTTTGCGTCGGGCGCGGCGCTGATCGCTTTGGTTCGCGCTGCCCCGACGTGTCTCCCTCGTTACTAATGAAATATTTGTAACGCCTGCGATCCTGTCTCGCGCGGCTGACGCCAAGCAGGCTTCAGCGTGCCGGACATGCCACCGGACGCAGCTTACGCCCTCAGGCAGCGCCTGCCGGCGCTCCCGTACCGCCTTTTTCCGTTTGCGCGTCCGCAGCGCTGGACTGTCCGGTCGCTACGGGGCAGAGCATCGGCGTCATGGCCGGGCGCGAACCACCTCCCGGCCGCCCCAATGTTCAGGGAGATTATTATGGCCGCAATCATGCTCGACACCCATCGCGTCGCAAAACCCTGGGGGCGTCATCGGCTCTGGCCGGGGTTCGAAAATCCCGCCGAAAAGGATGATCCGATCGGCGAGGTCTGGTTTCAGACGCCGCAGGGCGTTTCCGACGAGCTGCTGATCAAATATCTGTTCACGAGCGAAAAATTGTCGGTGCAGGTGCATCCCAATGACGCGGATGCGCAACAGGCGGGCTATAAGCGCGGAAAGGATGAGGCCTGGCTGATCCTCGATGCCGAACCCGATTCGACGATCGCGCTCGGTACGCTCGAACCGCTTAGCGCCGAGCAACTTCGCGCCGCGTCGCTCGACGGATCGATCGAGCATATGCTCGACTGGAAGCCGGTAAAGGCGGGCGATTATTTCTATTCGCAGGCGGGCACCGTGCATGCCATCGGCGCAGGCATCACGCTGATCGAAGTGCAGCAGAATGTCGACCTGACCTATCGCCTGTACGATTATGGGCGTCCGCGCGAACTGCATCTGGATGAAGGCGTGGCGGTATCGGCAGCAGCGCCGTTCGAACCGCTGCCGGTTCCCCCCTCGCCCGCGCCGAACCGGGGTTTGCTCGCGCAGGGACCGAAATTCGTGCTGGAGCGCTGGAGCGCAGGCGACTTCCATGCCCGGCTGGGTGCGGATCAGACCGCCTGGCTCGTTCCTGTCACCGGATCGGGCAGCGCGGACGATGTGGCATTTGCGGCGGGCCAGTGCCTTGCGATCACAGGCGAAAGCCGGATCACGGTTGCGGATGGCGGCGATGTTCTGTTCGCTTATCCGGGCGATCGTCTCGCAGCGATCGATTGATACGATACCGGGCGGCGTTTTGCGCGCCGCCCGGTCGGGTTTTAAAATTCCAGAACGATCTTGCCGAAATGCCTGCCAGACTCTTCGTGGCGGAACGCATCGGCGATGTCGTCGAGGGCGAAGCTTCGGTCGATAATCGGACGAAAGTCCATCACCTCCAGCGCGCGCACCATATCGCGCTGCTCGCGCCGGTTGCCGACGATCAGCCCGTGCAGCCGCACCTGCTTGCCCATCATCTTCGCGGTCGGCACTTCGCCGCTGCCGCCGGTCAGGACGCCGATCAGCGCGATATGCCCGCCGATCCGCACGGCATCGATCGATTGCGGCAGGGTGCCCGGGCCGCCGACCTCAACCACATGGTCGACACCGCGCCCGTCGGTGAGTTCACGCACCTTCGCGCCCCATTCGGGAGTGTCTTTGTAATTGAGCACATGTTCCGCGCCCATTTCGGTGAGCCGCTTCAGCTTTTCGTCGGACGAGGAGGTCGCGATCACCCGCGCGCCCATCGCCCGCGCCATCTGCACGGCAAAGATCGACACGCCGCCGGTGCCCAGCGCCAGCACCGTATCACCCGCCTTGATCCCGCCATTGACCACCAGCGCGCGCCAGGCGGTCAGCCCGGCGGTGGTCAGCGTCGCCGCTTCGGCATGGCTCCACCCTTTGGGCGCATGGGTGAAATAGCTCGACGGACGCACCACCAGCTCGCGGGCATAACCATCCACGCCATCGCCCGGCGTGGTGGAGAAATCGCCGATCACCGGCTCGCCATCTTCCCATAACGGGAAGAAAGTCGACACCACATGGTCGCCTGCCGCAAATTCCTCGACGCCCTCGCCCACTGCCTCGACGACACCCGCGCCATCGGCCATCGGGATGCGCCCGGCTTCGGAGGGCATTCGCCCCGATACGATCCCGAAATCATGATAGTTGAGCGAACTGGCATGGATACGAACGCGGACTTCACCCGCGCCGGGCCGGCCCGGATCGTCGGCCTGACCGACGCGCAGACTGTCGAGGCTCGCCGGATCGCCGATGCGCACTATTTTCATGAGAATGTCTCCTGGAAGGAATGGTCGCGGCTCAACCGCGCATCCCCGCCGCGAAGTTCCCGCCTCACTCCACCGTGACACTCTTGGCAAGGTTGCGCGGCTGATCGACATCGGTGCCCTTCGCCACCGCGACATGATAGGCGAGCAGTTGCACCGGCACGGCATAAACCAGCGGCGCGATCAGCGGATGGACGCGCGGCATTTCGATCGTCGCGACCGCATCCTCTCCGGCCGAAGCAATGCCGTCGGAATCGGAGATCAGCACCACCTGCGCCCCGCGCGCCTGCGCCTCCTTCATATTGCTGACCGTCTTGTCGAACAGCGGTCCCGACGGTGCCAGCACGATCAGCGGCACGCGGTCGTCGATCAGCGCGATCGGTCCGTGCTTCATCTCGCCGCTGGCATAGCCCTCGGCATGGATATAGCTGATTTCCTTGAGCTTCAGCGCACCTTCCAGCGCCAGCGGATAGTCCGGTCCGCGCCCCAGATAGAGCACGTCTCGCGCCGCCGCGACCGTATGCGCCATCGCTTCGATTTCGCCATCATGGCTCAGCGCCTCGTTGAGCGCGGCGGGCGATTCGATCAGCTGACGGACGATATCGGCCTCTTCTTCCGCCGATATCTTGCCCTTTGCACGGGCAAGATTGACCGACAGCGCCGCCATCACCGCCAGCTGGCAAGTGAACGCCTTGGTCGAAGCAACGCCGATTTCCGGCCCGGCATGGGTGGGGAGCAGCAGATCGACCTCGCGCGCCATGCTGCTGGTCGGCACGTTGATGATCCCGGCCGTGACCACGCCCGCCTCTTTCATATGGCGAAGCGCCGCGAGCGTGTCCGCCGTCTCGCCCGATTGCGATACGACCACGCCCAGCGTGCCGGGCAGCAATACGGGATCGCGATAGCGATATTCCGAGGCGACATCGACCTCGACCGGCAGGCGGGCAAATTGCTCGATCCAATATTTGCCGATCATGCCGACATAGCTTGCCGTGCCGCATGCGATGATCACGACCCGCTCGATATTGCCAAGGTCGAACGTCATATCGGGCAGCGCCACCTGCTCTTCGAGCGGGCGGAGATAGGAACGTAGCGTCTGAGCGACGACCATCGGCTGTTCGTAAATCTCTTTCTGCATGAAATGGCGGTGATTGCCTTTATCGACCAGAGCCGCCGAAGCGCCCGAATGGACGATGGGCCGCTCGACCGGCTGATTGTCGCGGTCATAGATCTGCACGCGGTCACGCTCGACCACCGCCCAGTCGCCTTCGTCCAGATACGCGATCCGCTGGGTCAGCGACGCAAGCGCATGCGCGTCGGAGCCGAGATAATTCTCCCCCTCGCCATAGCCGACCGTGAGCGGCGCTCCCTGCCGCGCGCCGATCAGCAGATCGGGATGGTCGGGGAAGAGCAGCGACAGGGCAAAGGCACCGTGCAGCCGGGGAAGCACTTCCGCCACCGCCTCGCGCGGCGATTTGCCCGCCTCGATCTGTTCGCTCACCAGATGCGCGACGACTTCGCTGTCGGTTTCGCTGGCGAAAACCCGGCCCCGCGCCTCAAGCTCCTGCCGAAGCGGACGGAAATTTTCGATGATGCCGTTATGTACGATCGCGACGCGGTCGGTGGCGTGCGGATGCGCATTGCTGGTCGTCGGCGCGCCATGCGTTGCCCAGCGGGTATGCGCGATGCCGATCGTCCCGGGCAGCGGCGCTTCCTGAAGCTCCCGTCCCAGATTGACAAGCTTGCCCTGCGCGCGCCGCCGCTCGATCCTGCCATTGACGATGGTGGCGATGCCTGCAGAGTCATAGCCGCGATATTCGAGCCGCTTCAGCCCTTCGAAAAGACGCTCCGCAACCGCTTCGCGCCCGATAATCCCGACAATCCCGCACATAGCTGCAATACCACTCCTGAACTTCGTTATCCGCGCCTATGCCATGGGGCGCACGTGTAGAGACAATTTAACCGCCGCGCTTCTTCGCGGCCATGATTGCCCGGAATTTTGCCGCCCAGCCGGGCTTCGCCTCCTGCGTCCCGCGCGCAAGCACCAGCGCATCCGCTTCGACATCGCGCGTCACGACCGACCCTGCCGCGACGATCGCACCGTCACCGATCGTCACCGGCGCGACCAGCGCGCTGTTCGACCCGATAAACGCCCCTGCCCCGACCACCGTGCGATATTTCAGGAAGCCGTCATAATTGCAGGTGATCGTGCCCGCGCCGATATTCGCCTCCGCGCCCACCTCGGCATCGCCGAGATAGGTGAGATGGCTCGCTTTGGCACCCTTGCCCAGCCGTGCATTCTTCACCTCGACGAAATTGCCGACCTTGGAATCCGCTTCCAGCACCGCGCCGGGGCGAAGCCGTGCGAACGGGCCGACATTGGCCCCGCCTGAGACACTGGCGCCCTCGACATGGCTGAAGGCATGGATCACCGCACCGTCGGCAATCTTCGCGCCGGGGCCGAACACCACATGGGGTTCGATCACCACGTCCCGCCCGACCTCGGTATCATACGCGAACCAGACCGTTTCAGGCGCGATCAGCGTCGCGCCGTCCGCCATTGCCCGCGCGCGGCGGCTCTGCTGCCACGCACCCTCCACCATGGCGAGTTCGGCGCGCGAATTGACGCCGGCGACTTCGCTCGCATCGGTCTCGATCACGGCGGAAGCGCGCCCGTCGGCCGCGGCCAGCATCACGATATCGGGCAGATAATATTCGCCTGCCGCATTGTCATTACCGACCCTGTCGAGCAGCGCAAACAGATCGCGCGAGCGCACCGCCATCAATCCTGAATTGCAGAGCGTTTCGGCGCGCTCCGCCGCATTTGCGTCCTTGAATTCGACCATTTTGGCGATCCGGTCGCTGCCCGGTTCGACGATCACCCGGCCATAAGCGCCGGGATCGGCGGGGCGGAACCCCAGCACCACGACCGCCGGAGAATCCGCGCCATGCAGCCGCCCGGTCAGCCGCTGCATCGTCTCAGCGCTCACCAGCGGCACATCACCATAGAGGATCAGGACATCGCCGTCGAAATCGCCAAGCGCATCCTTGGCCTGCTGTACCGCATGACCGGTGCCGAGCTGCTCCACCTGATGCGCGGTTGCGACACCATGGGGCGCCGCCGCGCGCTCCACCTGATCGCGTCCGGCACCGACCACCACCACCGTCTTTTCCGGGTTCAGCGTTTTCACATTGTCGATCAGGTGCAGCAGCATCGGCCGTCCGGCGATCGGGTGCAGCACCTTGTGCAGGTCCGATTTCATCCGCGTGCCCTTGCCTGCGGCAAGGATGATGGCTGCGATCGTGGAATTGCTCACTTCACTGTCCCTGGTGCCTGATGCGTCGCCACCGCTCCTGCCATGCAAGCCTTGCCTTTGCCATAGCGCTACGGGCAATGAACGGCGCATGAGCGATTTTCCCTTCGACCTTGTCGGCTTCGATCTTGACGGCACCTTGCTGGATACCAGCGGCGACCTTGCAGCCGCAGTCAATCATGCGCTGCAACTGGCGGGACGCGAACCGCTTACCGTCGCGCAGATCCGGCCGAAGATCGGCGGGGGCGCGAAAAACATGCTTCGCATGGCGCTGGATGATAGCGGCGGGTGCGACGAGGAGCGCTTCGCCGAGCTGCACCGCGAGTTGCTGCGCTATTACGAGGCGCATATCGCGGTGCATTCGCACGCCTTTGACGGGCTGCTCACCACGCTCGACGCGCTGCATGGCCGGGACGTCAAAACCGCGATCGTCACCAATAAATTCGAATCGCTCGCCGAAAAGCTGATGCGCGAAATCGGGCTGCGCAATCGCTTCGCCTGCCTGATCGGCGGCGACACGATGGGCAAGGGGCTCGCCAAACCGAACCGCGCGCCGATCGATGAGATGATCCGGCGTTGCGGCGGCGGACGCACTGCGTTTGTCGGCGATTCGATCTATGATGTTCAGGCGGCGAAAAATGCCGGTGTCCCCGTGGTCGCGGTCAGCTTCGGCTTCGTTACCGGCAGGATCGAAGACCTCGGCGCCGATGCAGTGATCGATCATTATGCCGAACTGATTCCCGCGCTCGAAAGCCTCGCTTAACCGACCGGGCGATAGCCCTTGCGCCATTTGGTCCATAGATGCCGCGCCAGCATCACCGGGGGCATGCGCAGCCAGTGGCCGCGCAGATAAAAGACATGCTCGACCCATTTGGGCCGTACCCGACCCCAGCCGTCGCGCGCCAGCAGGCGGTGGACGAACAGCGCATCGCTGACCGCCCTGCCCCGCCACGCGTCCGGCACATCGGTCCCGTATAAGCGATGCGACAGCCGCACCGCGCGGCGCACCGGCGCGGACAGCCCATGAAGCCGCGACCGTTCGGCCAGCTCCCCGGTGCCGAATTCCTCCAGCAGGCAATGAATGTCCCACAGATTGCGCATACCCCCGGCCAGTTCGCCATCGGCGAACAGGTGCGCGGCAGCATGGCACAGCAGGTCGTTAGGGCAAGGAACATAGAGCCCGTTGTTCAGCGCCCCGGCATCGGCGATCATCGCGGCGGGATCGGGGGTGATCCGCGCGGTCAGCGGCAGGATGGTATGGTGCACGTCGATCATCCGGTCGCGCTCGCGATGGATCAGCGGCGGCAGCTCATGCATCCATTGCCGGTAATAGGCATCGTCATAGGGATCGGGCTTCACCCATTCCCACCCGGCATCGAGCAATGCCGCCTCGACCGCGTCCAGCGAACCGCGCGGCACCAATATGTCGAGATCGCCGATCGCGCGCCCCACCCCCGCTTTCAGTCCCGCCGCGACGAATGCCGTGCCCTTTAGCAGCAGGACGGGCACGCCCAGCGGTGCCAGCGCGCGGCGGGCAGCCTCTGCCTCCCATAAAGCAAGCGTTCGCCCGTTTTCCGCCGAACACCGCGCATCTTCCATAATTTGCGCGACCGGTTCCGGCAGGGTCAGCCCCGTAAGACGATAAGCGAGCGTTCCGGCAAGCTGCTCCGCCCGCGCCGCCGCGATCAGCGCGTTCCACTGATCGCTGCTATAGGCTCCGCACCGCGCCGGATCGCGCAAGCTCTCGACCACCAGCCGCCCGGTCATGCAAGCGTCTCCCAGAGCCGGTCGACCAGCGCGATTGCGCCTGGCGTATCGGGATAATCGATCGCCCGGACGGGCACGCTATTCACCAGATGCGAAAGCGCGGTGAAACCGCTCTCGCCAAGCAAAACGAAATTGGTCGAAGCCTGAGTCAGCCGGACGAAGGTCTCGGCCCGGCCGACAGGGCGCTCGGCAAGCGCATGGCCGAATGCAGGGAACAGCAGCAGCGCAGGGGTCGCGGGGCGCATCATCGCCTCGATCGCTCGGGCGTCGGGCACCAGATGGCGCAGATCGCCCTTGGGCGTATCGGCCAGCATCGGCCCGACCCGGCCCCCGGGCAGCGCAGAGTGCACTTCGTCGATCGCCCGGTTCTTCAGACTGATCAGGCGGGGAAAGGCATGAACCAGTCCGGTTTCGGGGTCGATCAGCGCGAATTCGTCACCCATCAGCCGCCATCCCCGCGCCGTCAGCAATGCGGCGAGCGTCGATTTCCCCGCGCCCGACATGCCGGTCATCAGCAGGGCGCGACCATCGCGCTCGACCGCCGAGGCATGGACCAGCAGATAGCGCCGGTGCCCCAGCGCCATTTGCAGGTTCATGCCCATCTCAGCGGCAAGCAATCCCATCGACAATGGCAGCGGCGCGGCATCGGGAATCGTGTAATCGCCGCCGATCATCACTGACGGGCGGAGGAACCGCCGCCACCAGCGCGCCGCGAAAAGCCGAACGGTGAAATCGGCGATATCCGAATCGGGCCGCGGATAATCGCGATACAGATCGTCCAGCGCCGCGATCGGCGCGCGCCAGTCCGACCCGATGCGAAACCCCACCGGGCCGATCTTCAACAGCGTCCGATATCTCATGCCCGGCGGATCAGCCCCACCGATTCCAGCTCGGCAAGCCGTGCGGCAAGCGCCTGCGGATCGGCATCGTCGAGCGCGTAGCGGCGCTGAAGCGCATCGAGCAATTGCTGGGTATCCATCGCTTCCTCGCCCAGCGCGTCCAGAATTTCGGGCACCGGCGATCCCACCAGATGCGTCCGCGCCGACGGGCGATGATAGAGCGCGATCAGCTCACCCAGATCGACCGGCACAATCGCATCCCTCGCTTCGGCCCGATACCGCAAAAGCGCCACCAGCGATCAGCGGTTCGGCATCTGCATCGATGCGAAACAGGTAAAGCCGCTGGTCCCGCGCTGAAGCCTGCGGATATACTGCATATAGGCGCGATTGCTGTAAAAATTGGTGCCGGGCAACCATCCGCCGCGCATCGCCTGCTTCACTTCTTCCCCGGTAAACGGTCGACCCGGCGGCGGTACGGCGAAGGGCGTGTTACGCGGGACTACCGTCCCGTCCAGCGCGATATAATTGCCTGCCCGTCCCGGATCGGGGACCGGAATTTCGCAGTTCGACACCGACGCCGCCGTCTGGGCGAGCGCTGGGCGAATGGAAATCACCGCGCTTGCACCGACCGCACCCAGCATCAGTGCACGCCGGCCGCGATCCATTCCTGCATCATGGTCATCGGAGCCGGTTTCGGGAGGAACATCGCTCATGCCCCCCATCATCCCGCGACGGCGCGCGTTTCGCAATGGGGAAAGATCGTTAAAAACGCCTTCGCTCCGCTATTCTCTCGCGCGACAAATGCGCTATGCCGGTTGCATGGAAGGGGTATCCGCGCCACGCACTGTTATCGCACTGTTTTTGGCAGTGGTCACCGCTTCTGCCGGACTTGCGCTCGGTGCCGATATCAATGCGATCCTGATCGCACTGGTCGGTTCGATCGCCGCCGTCCTGATTGCGGCGTCGGGCGGGGAGGAAGAATCGCCGCCTCCGCCCCCGCCTAGCCGCGACATGAGTCGCGAATCTGACGTTGCCGCTGCGGAGGTGCTCGAAGCGGTCGTCGAACCGGTGCTGATCGTTGCTGACAACCGCGTGGTTCGCGCGAACAAAGCGGCACACGCGCTGCTCGGCAACCATATCATCGGCGAGGATGTTCGCCTTGCCATCCGCCATCCTGCGGCGGCCGAAAAGCTGATCCATGACCGGGGGGAGGACAGTTCGGCGGCGATCCATCTGGTCGGTCTGGGCACGCGCGATCAGCGCTGGGAAATGCGGGTGCGCCGGGTCGGCAAATCGGTGCGCATCGTTCACCTGGTCGATCGCACGGGCAGCTATGCGACCGAGCGCATCCGCGTCGATTTCGTCGCCAATGCCAGCCACGAGCTGCGCACCCCGCTTGCGTCGATCATCGGCTTTATCGAAACGCTGGGCGAGGAAGCGGGCGAAGACCCCGCCGTGCGCAAGCGCTTCCTGAACGTGATGTTCAACGAGGCGGTGCGGATGCAGCGGCTGGTCGACGACCTGATGAGCCTGTCCCGAATCGAAGCGGAAAAATATCGCGAGCCCGATACAGCGGTCGATCTGGCACGCCTGACGCGCGAGGTATGCGCCGAAATCGCCTCGGCACAGCATGATCGGGCCGAGCATCTGATCCTCGACATTCAGGATATCCGGCCCATCCGGGGCGATCGGGCGCAATTGTCGCAATTGCTGCACAATATTATCGGCAATGCCCTGAAATACGGTCATTCGCACACGCCGGTGCAGATCCGGCTGGCGACGAGCGGCACGCGTATGGCCGAATTGCGCGTCACCGATCAGGGCGAGGGCGTCGCGCCAGAACAGCTCCCCCGGCTGACCGAGCGTTTCTATCGCGTCGATTCGGGTCGCAGCCGCGCGATGGGCGGCACCGGCCTCGGCCTTGCCATCGTCAAACATATTGTCGAGCGCCATCGCGGGCGGCTGGATATCAGCAGCGTTCAGGGCAAGGGAACGAGCGTCGTCGTGCTGCTGCCGATGGTGCAACCGCAACCGTGAGATAACGCGGTTGTCATCGTATCGTAACGCGTTTCGCACATGGGCGTCCCTGTACCGCGCTAAGCCAGTCTGATGAGACCTCTCGGCAGCGCTGAAATTTCGACACCCAGCGGGGGAACATAATGTACGGCAGGCTAACCGTCATCGCCGCGACCGCGATCGCACTTACCGGCTGCAGCCAGGATTCGTCGCGCGATTACATGAAGATCGTCGGCTCTTCGACGGTCTATCCCTTTTCGACCGCGGTGGCCGAAGCGATGGTGAACACCAACCCCGCGCTGAAGACGCCGGTCATCGAATCGACCGGTACGGGCGGCGGGATGAAGCTGTTCTGCGGCGGTGTCGGCGTGCAGCATCCTGATGTTGAAGATGCCTCGCGCCGGATGACGCCGAACGAATTCGCGGCCTGCACGCAGAACGGCGTCAACGGCATCATGGAAATTCAGGTGGGCATGGACGGCGTTGCGCTCGCCGAATCGAAAAAGGGGCCGAAGCTCGAACTGACCCGCGCTGATATCTACAAAGCGCTGGCCGCCAATCCGATGGGCAAGCCGCAGACCGCGAAATTCTGGAGCGACGTGAACCCGTCGTTGCCGCACACCCCGATTCAGGTGTTCGGCCCGCCCTCGACCAGCGGAACGCGCGACGCGCTGGCCGAGCTGATCCTCGCCAAGGGCTGCAAGGAAGTCGATCCGCAGGCGGCAAAGCTCGAAGAAACCGACAAGGACGCGTTCAAGGAACGCTGCCAGCGCATTCGCGAGGACGGCGCCTATGTCGATAAGGGTGAGAACGACAATATCATCGTTCAGAACCTGACCGTCAGCCCCAATGCGGTCGGCATTTTCGGCTATAGCTATCTTGAGGAAAATCGCGACCGGCTGAACGGCGTGCCGATCAACGGGGTGGCAGCGACCTATGAAAATATCGCCGACCGTTCCTATCCCGGCGCGCGTCCCTTGTTCATCTATGTCAAGAAACAGCATCTGAACGCAGTGCCGGGAATGAAGCAGTTCCTGAACCAGTATAGCCAGATGTGGGGTCCCGACGGCCCGCTGGTCGCCAAAGGCATGATCGCCGCCCCCGCCGATGTCCGCGCCAACAGCGAAAAGATTATCGAACAGGGCATCACGATCACCGCAGACACGCTCAAAGACGATGAGCTGCATTGATTGCGTTGCGCAACGGAGCGCGGGAGGCGCATGGACGCCATGCTTCTCCTCCTCCCCGCCGCCGCCGCCGGGCACTGGCTTCCTTGAAATGACGGTCGACACGTGAATTCCTTCGCTCTTCTCTTTCTGGTTCTGGGGCTCGGCCTGATCGGCTGGCTGACCGGGCGTGCGCGTGCCGGTCGGCTGATCCGCGCCGCACCGAAGCGCAGCCATTCGCGCCCCGGTCAGCATGCCGCTTATGTCGCGATGTGGACCGCGCTGCCCGCTCTGCTGTTCCTCACTGTCTGGTCGGCGATTTCGCCTGCGCTGGTGCGCGATGCGGTGCTGGAAACGCCCGCCGCCGCATCGCTGCCGAGCTTCGGGTTTCAGCGCGATTCGATCCTCGGCGAAGCACGCATGCTCGCCGACAATCCCGAGGCGGGCGCGTTCAACGAGGAAGCCCGCGCCATCGCGCCGGTCTATGGCGCCGCAGAACGTCGCTATAGCTGGATCGGCTCCGCAGCGACGATCCTGCTTGCCTTTGCCGGATTCGCCTTTGCCTATTCGCGGGTCACCCCGACCTTCCGCGCCCGGACGCGGGTGGAACGAACGGTGATGCTTGTCCTGCTGATCGCCTCGCTGATCGCGATCCTGACGACGCTCAGTATCTTCGTATCGTTGCTGATCGAATCGGCGCGCTTCTTCGCGGTCGTACCGATCACCGATTTCCTGTTCGGCACGCACTGGAGCCCGCAGGTCATCAGTTCGACCGATCCGGGCGAATCGCTCGGCGCGGTACCGCTCTTCTGGGGCACGTTCTTCATCGGCGCGGTGATCGCGATGATCGTCGCCATCCCGTTCGGCCTGATGAGCGCGATCTATCTTACCCAATATGCCGCCCCGCGCGTGCGCAGATGGATGAAGCCGATCCTTGAGGTGCTGGCAGGGGTTCCGACGGTCGTATACGGCTATTTCGCGGCGCTGACCGTCGCCCCCGCCATCCGCGATTTCGCGGTGATGCTGGGCTTTCAATATGCCAGTTCGGAAAGCGCGCTTGCCGCCGGGCTGGTGATGGGGGTGATGATCATCCCCTTCGTCTCGTCCATGGCGGATGATTCGATCGCCGCAGTGCCCACCGCGATGCGCGACGGTTCGTTCGCGATGGGGGCGACGCGATCGGAAACGATCCGCCGCGTGCTGATCCCCGCGTCGCTGCCCGGCGTGGTGGCGGGCATGCTGCTCGCGGTCAGCCGCGCGATCGGGGAAACCATGATCGTCGTCATGGCAGCGTCGGGCGCAGCAACCATCACGCTCAACCCGTTTGAAAGCGCCACCACTGTTACCAAGCAGATCGTCGACCTGCTGACCGGTGAGGCGGAGTTCGACAGCCCTAAGACGCTTGCCGCCTTCGCACTGGGTCTGACGCTGTTCGTCATCACCTTCCTGCTCAACATCGTCGCGCTGCGCGTCGTGAAGAAATATCGCGAAGCCTATGAATAATCCCGTCACCCCCGCCGGTGAAGTGCGCCGCCCCACCGACTGGCGCGGAGCTGCGATGCAGAAACGCATCCGGCGCCGCTATGCCGCCGAACGCCGGTTCAAATTCATGGGACTGGCAGCTGTGGTTCTGTCGGCAGGATTCCTCGCCTTTCTGCTGGTCACCATGTTGTCGAACGGCCTTGCCGGATTCAGCCGGACAGAGGTCGCGCTGCCGATCGACTTTCCGGCCGCAAAGCTCGACGTGACCGCCAAGCAGTTGCAGAATCGCGGGGCCGATCTGGCGCTGGCCGGTGCCGGGCTGGACGAAGTCGTCGACAAAGCGGCGACTGCTGCTTTTGGCGAGCAGGGCATCGATATCATTTCCGACCGTGCCTGGACCGAAGTGCGCGAGGCGCTGAAATCCGATCCGACCCTGCTCAGCCGCAAGGCGCGGATCGACGTTCCCGTGTCGCAGGACGTGCAAAACGCGCTGGACGGCGGCGGCAAGCCCGCGATGCGCGCGATCGTTTCAGGGATGCAGGCAAAGGGCCTGTTCAGCAACAAATTCGATTTCGGCTTCCTCACCTCCGCCGATTCGACTGATCCGACCAATGTCGGCATCTGGGGCGCGCTGAAGGGGTCGCTGTTCACCATGCTGGTGACGCTGCTGATCGCCTTTCCGATCGGTGTGCTGTCGGCAGTCTATCTGGAAGAATATGCGCCGCGCAATCGCTGGACCGACCTGATCGAAGTGTCGATCAACAATCTGGCGGCGGTGCCCTCGATCATCTTCGGTCTGCTCGGCCTCGCGGTGTTTCTGAGCTTCCTCAATCTCCCGCGCTCGGCTTCGCTGGTCGGCGGACTTACGCTTGCGCTGATGATCATGCCGGTGATCGTCATCGCCAGCCGCAACGCGATCAAGGCAGTGCCGCCCTCGATCCGCGACGCGGCGCTGGGCGTGGGAGCAAGCAAGGTGCAGGTGATCTTTCACCATGTCCTGCCGCTCGCTCTGCCCGGCATCCTGACCGGCACGATCATCGGCATGGCGCGCGCGCTGGGCGAGACTGCGCCGCTGCTGATGATCGGCATGCGCGCCTTTATCGCGCAGCCGCCCGAAGGGCTGACCGATCCCGCCACCGTGCTGCCGGTGCAGATTTTTCTCTGGTCCGATCAGGTCAGCCGGGGATTTGTTGAGCGCACCTCCGCGGCGATTATCGTGCTATTGGTCTTCCTGCTCGCGATGAACGCCCTCGCAATCTATCTTCGCAACCGTTTCGAGACCCGCTGGTAATGACAGATATTCAGGCCCCCGCCGTCCGCACCAATCAGACCGACCCGGCGGTCGCTGCCCCGGCGCAGATCAAGATGACCGCGCGCGACGTGAACGTGTTTTACGGCGCCAACCACGCGATCAAGGACGTGTCGATCGATGTCGACATGGAAAATGTCACTGCGTTCATCGGTCCGTCGGGCTGCGGCAAATCGACCTTCCTGCGCACGCTCAACCGAATGAACGACACGATTTCGATCGCGAAGGTGACGGGCGACATCACGCTGGATGGCGAGGACATTTATTCCTCCGACATGGATGTGGTGCAGCTGCGCGCCCGGGTCGGCATGGTGTTTCAAAAGCCGAATCCCTTTCCCAAGTCGATCTACGAAAATGTCGCATATGGCCCGCGCATTCACGGCCTTGCTCCGGCACGGCGCGACATGGACCAGATCGTCGAAAGCGCGCTTCGCCGCGCGGGGCTGTGGGAAGAGGTTAAGGACCGGCTGAGCGACAGCGGAACGGCGCTGTCCGGCGGTCAGCAGCAGCGCCTGTGTATCGCACGCGCCATCGCGGTCGATCCCGAGGTCATCCTGATGGACGAACCCTGTTCGGCGCTCGACCCGATCGCCACGGCAAAGATCGAGGAACTGATCCACGCGCTGCGCGGTAAATATGCGATCGTGATCGTCACGCATAATATGCAGCAGGCAGCGCGCGTGTCGCAGAAAACGGCATTTTTCCATCTCGGCCATCTGGTCGAATATGGCGAAACGTCGGAAATCTTCACCAATCCGCGGCAAGAACGGACCAAGGATTACATCACCGGCCGCTACGGCTGATCCGGACGGACAAAGCGATGAACGAGCATACGGTAAAGGCGTTTGACGAAGATATCGGCGAACTGCGCGGACTGATCGCCCAGATGGGCGGGCTGGCCGAATCGGCGATCGACGCGTCGATGGTCGCGCTCAAGCGCCATGATCTTGAGGCTGCGGCCCGGATCATCGAGGGCGACAAGGAAATCGACATTCTCGAAACCGAGGTGGAGCGCCTCGCCGTCCGCCTGATCGCGCTGCGTGCACCGATGGCCGACGATCTGCGCGAAGTCGTCGCCGCGCTGAAAATCGCCGGCGTGGTCGAGCGGATCGGCGATTATGCGAAGAATATCGCGCGGCGCGTTCCCGCCATTCGCGGCGACGGCCATATCGAGCCGCTATCGCTGCTTCCTGCCATGGCGGGGATGGCAACCGATATGGTCCGCGATGTGCTCGACGCCTTTGCCGCGCGCGATCCCGAAGCGGCGCAGCGGGTATGCGAGCGCGACCGGGCGGTCGATGATTTCTACAATTCGATCTTTCGCACGCTGGTCACCTTCATGATGGAAAACCCGTCGAGCATCAGCCAGGCAGCGCATATGCTGTTCATTGCCAAGAATCTGGAACGGGTCGGCGACCATGCGACCAATGTGGCCGAAATGGTGTATTACGCCGCGACGGGCAGGCATATGGGCGAGCGGGATCAGGGCGATGCCGTGCCGTTGAACGGGAATGCAGAATGAGCCGTGCTGACATGCTGCTGGTCGAGGATGACGCAGCCCTCGCCGAATTGCTGAGCTATCATTTCAGTCGGGAGGATTTCGAGGTCCGCCATACGGTGGATGGTGAGGAAGCATTGCTGCTGGCGCGCGAAGCGACACCCGATATCGTCCTGCTCGACTGGATGGTCGAAGGGTTGTCGGGGATCGAAGTGTGCCGCCGCCTGCGCCGCATGTCGGAAACCGCGAATGTGCCGATCATCATGCTGACCGCGCGCGGTGAGGAAGAGGATCGGGTACGCGGCCTGGAAACCGGCGCCGATGATTATGTCACAAAACCCTTTTCGCCGCGCGAGCTGATCGCCCGGGTGAATGCGGTGCTGCGCCGGGTGCGCCCCGCGCTTGCCGGCGAACAGCTTACCTATGCCGATATCGAGATGGACACGGTCGGGCATAAGGTGCGGCGCGGCGGCGAAGTGGTACCGCTTGGCCCCACCGAATTCCGCCTGCTCAAACATTTCCTCGAACATCCCGGCTGGGTGTTTTCGCGCGAACGGTTGCTTGATGCGGTCTGGGGCCATGATTCGGACATCGAATCGCGCACCGTCGATGTGCATATCCGGCGGCTGCGCAAGGCAATCAACGAAGGCGGCCGCCCCGATATCATCCGCACGGTCCGCTCGGCGGGCTATGCGCTCGATTCGGGAGCGTGACAAAAACCGTCGCGTGCCACGGATAGAATCCCGTTTCGGCTCGTTTGTGAGGCAGCGCATGAAATGGCGCTGACGAAGATTCTGGAGAGTCGTTATGAAACTGATTCTGATGACAGCCGCGCTGGTGATGGGCGCCCCCGCGCTTGCCCATGCACCGCAGGACATGTCGACCACGACCGCGCAATCGGCCAGCGGTGACGCCGCGATGCCGGGCGGATATGAACCCAGCCAGCCACCGATGCCTATGCAACCGGAGCCGGGCCAGAAGGTTATTTTCCAGCCTTCCCCGCCGGTTTCCCAAGCCTTTCCGCCCCCTGCGCCCAAGGCCGAATATCCCGTCTGCAAACGCGGCGAGACCGACGGCTGCCGTCAGCGCGGCGGCTGATCGCCCACCGCACCGGATCGGGCGCTGCGGTTGCAGCGCCCGTCATCCTGTTAAGCCCGCAATTTCTATATTATGGCAGCTTCCGACATTCTCGGGAGCTTTTTCATGTCTATCCGTTTCGATGATCGCGTCGCAATCGTAACCGGCGCAGGCGGCGGGCTTGGTCGCGCATATGCGCTCGACCTTGCCCGGCTGGGCGCGCATGTCGTGGTGAACGATCTGGGCAGCGCCCGCGACGGCACCGGCCATTCGGACGCGGCGGCGAAGGTCGTCGAGGAAATCGAAGCAGCAGGCGGCAGCGCCATGGCCAATGGCGGCAGCGTCACGGATTTTGCCCAGATGGCGGAAATGGTTGCGCGCGCGAAGGAAAAATGGGGCGGCGTCCATATCCTGATCAACAATGCGGGCGTTTTGCGCGACAAGAGCTTCGCGAAGATGACGCCCGAGGATTTCCGCTTCGTTGTCGATGTGCACCTCAACGGTTCGGCCAATTGCACCAAGGCGGTGTGGGAAACCATGCGTGACCAGAATTACGGCCGCATCCTGATGACCGCATCCTCGACCGGGCTGTTCGGCAATTTCGGTCAGGCGAATTACGGCGCGGCGAAGCTCGGCCTCGCCGGGCTGACGCGCACGCTCTATCTGGAGGGCGCGAAATATAATGTCCGGGTCAATACGATTGCGCCGACCGCAGGCACGCGGATGACCGAAGATATTTTCCCCGAAGCGGCCTTCGATGCCTTTGCGCCCGAAAAGGTGGCGCCGGCGGCCCTGTATCTCGTATCCGAAGATGCGCCGAGCAATGCGATCGTGGGCGCAGGTGCCGGCGTGTTCCAGGCATGTTACATCACCCTGACCCCCGGCGCGCTGCTGGAGGGCGACGATCTCAGCCCCGACGGCATCGCCGCGCATTGGGACCGGATCACTGACCGCACCGGCGAGATCGTTCCGCAATCGGGCAATGAACAGGCGATGGCGATCTTTGCCCAGCTTCAGAAGCAGCGCGGATAATACCAGGCTGCATGGATGGCGCCCCTCCCCCGCCGTCATGCCGGTGCCAGCCGGCGTCTCCTCAAGCCCGGGAGACCGGCTTTCGCTGGGGCGACGACTGGTGGCAAGGATCGCAATACGCAGATAGGTCCACCTAAACGCAGCTCGGTATAACCCGGCTTGCAACCGTATTGCCCGAATAACACACAACTGTTATAGTCGGGCAATACAGGGAGGAAGCAATGTATAGCGAAATCGAAATCGACAATGCGGTGAAGGCGGGGGCATTGTCTCCGCAAGCCGCCGAAGCGTTTCGGAACCATGTCGCGGCGCAGCGCGCGCTTCCGGCGGTGGATGAGGAGCATTTCCGGCTGCTGTCGGGGTTCAACGATATTTTCGTCGGAATCGCCATTGCGCTGATGCTGGTCGCGGTGGCGCAGATCGGCGCGGTCATTGCGTCCTGGCTGGGCGGCGCGGCGGTGGCGGTCACCGCATGGCTGCTCGCCGAATTTTTCACGCTGAAGCGGCGGATGGCGCTGCCCAGCATCCTGTTGCTGATCGCCTTTGTCGGCGGCGTTGCGGGCATGCTGGTAGCCGCCATGGCCGCGATCGACCCTGACGTTTCCCAACAGGCCAATATGGCGATCATCGCGGGGATCGGCCTGATCGCGACCGGCGCGGCGTGGCTGCACTGGCGGCGCTTCGGCGTTCCGATCACCATCGCAGCGGGGGCATTGGGGATTGCTGCAATGTTCGTGAGCATCGGCATCGCGCTATATCCCCCGCTGGACGACTATGTCTGGCCGCTGCTGCTGGTCAGCGGGGTCGCGATCTTCCTGCTCGCCATGCGCTGGGACATCAGCGATCCGCTGCGCCAGACGCGCCGCGCCGATGTCGCTTTCTGGTTGCACCTCACCGCCGCACCGCTGATCGCGCATTCGGTGTTCCGCATGCTGGGCGTGTTCAATTCGGATATCGGGCCGGGTGTCGCGGCAATCGTACTCGCGCTATACCTCGCCTTCGGCTTTGTGGCGCTGGCAGTCGACCGTCGCGCGCTGCTGGTCTCCAGCCTCGCTTATGTCCTCTACGCACTGTACGCGGTGATCGCAAAAGCTGGCGCGGTGGAGCTTAGCGCTGCGCTCGCGGCGCTGGTGATCGGGTCGGCGCTGCTCACGCTTTCGATCTTCTGGCACCCGATGCGGCGTCAGGCCGTGGCGATGCTGGGCACGCTGGGCCGGAAGCTGCCGCCGGTGGCAATGCCGGCCGCTGCCTGATTATTCGGGTCGCAGGACGCATGGCTCGGGGGCCGGATCGTCATCGCGAGGCGCGTAGCAACGAAGCGATCCAGAGCGACAGGCCCGCCGCTCTGGATTGCCGCGCCCCTTTCGGGGCTCGCAATGACGATTGTGCGGCAGGGTGAGGTCTATGACGCGATCAGTCGCCGACCAGCTTCACCAGCCGCCGTTCGACGGGCGCAAGCACCGGCCCCAGCTCGTGCCCGCGCTTCAGCACCATGCCGGTTTCGTTGAGCAGCGCCCACATCCCCTGCCGGTTGCGCAGCGCGGGGCGTTTTTCGATCCGATATTCCGGCCGCTCGGCGGTTCGGCGAAAGGCCGAGAAGCTCGCCGCGTCCCGGTCGAAATTCATCGCATAGTCGCGCCAGTGCCCCGCCGCGACCATGCGGCCATACAGATCGAGGATTCGCATCAATTCAGTGCGTTCGAAACCGACCTGTCCGTCGCGGCGGCCCGGCCCCGGAAATGGTGTAATCGTTCCCATCAGGCGCGGTCGCGGCGCTCCTCCTGCTCGGCAAGCAGCGCGTCGAGCCGCTTGCGCATCACCTCCAGTTCGCAGCGCAGGATTTCCACCTGCTGCGTGGCGGGATCGAACACCTCGCTGCACGGCGTCCCATAAGGAACGAAGCTCGGCCGCGTCGCGCCGCCATCGACCATGGTCGGGCGCGCCGGGATGCCGACCATCGTCGCGCCTTCGGGAACGTCGCGAGTCACCACCGCATTCGCCCCCACCCGCGCGCGCCGCCCGACCGTCACCGGCCCGAGCACCTGCGCGCCCGACCCCAGAATCGCACCGTCGAGAATCGTCGGATGCCGCTTGCCCGCAACGCCGTTATCTGGGCTGGTGCCTCCCAGCGTCACATGCTGATAGATGGTGACATTATCCATGATCTCGGCCGTTTCGCCGATCACCGACCAGCCATGATCGATGAAGAAATTGCGCCCGATCCTGGCGCCGGGGTGAATGTCATTGCCGGTCAGGAAGCGCGAAAGATGATTCACCGCGCGCGCCAGAAAGAACAGGCGCGCATTGAAAAGCCGATGCGCGATGCGATGAAAGAATAGCGACCAGACGCCCGGATAGAGCAGGATTTCCGCACGCGAACGCGGTGCCGGGTCGCGTGCGCGGATCGAATCGAGATAAGCGTTCAGCCGCCGGAACATGCCATGGTCCCCTTTCCAGCCGGGCAATTTAAGGCGTGTGGCGCGTGATTTCCAGCGCTACCCCGTCCGGCCATCGCGACGCTAAAGCCTATCTATCTTGTAGGAATTCAAAAACCATGTCCTGATCCGCTTCCGCGCCAATCATCGCGCGACAGGAGAACGGATATGGATTTTTCCGCTCTGGACTATCAGGCGCTGGCGCTGTTCATCGGGGTCGGATTCGTCGCGCAGATGGTCGACGGCGCGCTCGGCATGGCGTTCGGCGTGATTTCGAACACGCTGCTGCTCAGCATCGGCGTTCCCCCCGCAGCTGCATCGGCCGGCGTGCATACCGTCGAAAGCTTCACCACCATGGTTTCGGGGATCAGCCATGCGCTGCACCGCAATGTGAACTGGCGGCTGTTCCTGCGGCTTGCCGTGCCGGGCATGATCGGCGGCGCGCTGGGCGCTTATGTGCTCTCCAATATCGATGCAGCGGCGGCAAAGCCGTTCATCCTCGCTTATCTGACCGCCATCGGCATATATCTGATCTATCGCGGCTGGCGATTCCCGCCGCAGGAGCGCGCGCCGAAGATCGTCGAACCGCTGGGGCTTGCCGGCGGGTTTCTCGACGCTGCGGGGGGCGGCGGATGGGGACCGGTGGTCACCTCCAACCTGCTGGTGCAGGGGGCAAGCCCGCGCACCACGATCGGAACGGTGAACACGGCGGAATTCTTCGTCACGGTCACGATTTCGGCGACCTTCCTCACCCAGCTCGGCCTTGCGGCCTTCACACTGGCGACGGTTGGCCTGCTGATCGGCGGAATCGTAGCGGCACCGTTTGGCGCACTTCTGGCACGGCGCGTGGTGCCGAAAAAGCTGTTGCTGCTGGTAGGCATGATCCTGACCGCCACCAGCATTTTCGGACTGGTGCGGGCGCTGAGCTAAAGGTGGAACGCAACCCGCGCTCGTTCGATTGTAACGGCAAAGGATGATCGATTTTATCGATTACAACGAACGAGGCTTCCCATTTGGAAGCGCACGAATCGTACCCTATATCCCGCATTGCAACACGGGTTCACACCAACCAAAGAGGACGCACAATATGGCTAAGATCGGTGACACGCTGAAGCCCTTCACGACCCAGGCCTATAAGCAGGGCAAATTCGTTGAGGTCAGCGAGGCTGAAGCCAAGGGCAAATGGTCGATCTTCTTTTTCTATCCGGCGGATTTCACCTTTGTGTGCCCGACCGAACTGGAAGACCTTGCCGGCATTTATCCCAAGCTGCAGGACATGGGCGTCGAAGTGTTCTCGGTCTCGACCGACACGCATTTCAGCCACAAGGCATGGCATGACAGCTCGCCCGCAATCGGCAAGATCGACTTCTTCATGCTGGGCGACCAGAACCACAGCATCGCGAACAATTTCGATGTGCTTCGCGAAGGTCAGGGCCTTGCCGACCGCGGTACGTTCGTCGTCGATCCCGATGGCGTCATCCAGCTGATCGAAATCACCTCGGAAGGCGTCGGCCGCAATGCGACCGAGCTGCTGCGCAAGGTGAAGGCGGCGCAATATATCCGCAACAATCCCGGCGAAGTCTGCCCCGCCAAGTGGGAAGAAGGCGAAAAGACGCTTGCACCTTCGCTCGACCTCGTCGGCAAGATCTAAAATCTACCCAGCCCCCTTGGGTAAGAACGGCGGCCCGGGGCGGAATCCCACCGTCCCGGGCCGTTTTGTATCTGGAATACATGGAGTTTCACATGCTCGACGACACTATGAAGCAGCAGCTCAGGGCGTATCTTGAAAAGATTCAGCAGCCGATCGAGCTCGTCGCCAGCCTCGGCGACGATGCCAAGTCGGTCGAGCTGGAGGAGCTTCTGAACGACATTGCCGCGCTGTCGGACAAGGTTTCGATGACGCGCGAAGACGATGCGCGCAAACCCAGCTTCCTTATCCGCCGCACCGGCACTGATATTTCGGTGCGTTTTGCCGGCATTCCGATGGGGCATGAATTCACCTCGCTGGTGCTTGCCCTGCTTCAGGTCGGCGGCCATCCGTCGAAGGAAAGCCATGAACTGCTCGAAACGATCAAGGGCATTGAGGGCGATTACGAGTTTGAGACCTATTTCTCGCTCTCCTGCCAGAACTGCCCCGATGTGGTTCAGGCGCTGAACCTGATGGCGGTGCTCAACCCCAATATCCGCCATACCGCGATCGACGGCGCCTTGTTCAAGGATGAGGTCGATGGCCGCAAGGTCATGGCGGTGCCGTCGGTGTTCCTGAACGGAGAACCCTTTGGTCAGGGCAGGATGGAGCTGGAGCAGATCGTGTCGAAGCTCGACAGCGGTGCCGATGCAAAGGCCGCTGAGAAGATTTCGAAGAAAGACCCGTTCGACGTGCTGATCGTCGGTGGCGGTCCTGCCGGGGCTGCCTCAGCCGTCTATGCGGCGCGTAAGGGCATTCGCGTCGGCGTCGCGGCCGAGCGGTTCGGCGGTCAGGTGCTCGATACGATGGGCATCGAGAACTTCATCTCGATTCCCTATACCGAAGGGCCGAAACTTGCCGCGCAGCTGGAACAGCACGTCAAGGACAATGAAGTCGATGTGATGAACCTGCAAACCGCCGAGAAGCTGATCCCGGCGGCGAACGAAGGTGGCCTGCACGAAGTCCGCCTCGCCAATGGAGGTTCGCTCAAGGCGCGCACGATCATCCTTTCGACCGGTGCCCGCTGGCGCAAGATCAACGTGCCGGGCGAGGACGAATATCGCAACAAGGGCGTTGCCTATTGCCCGCATTGCGACGGCCCGCTGTTCAAAGGCAAGCGCGTCGCGGTGATCGGCGGCGGCAATTCGGGCGTCGAGGCGGCGATCGACCTTGCCGGTATCGTCGCGCATGTCACGCTGATCGAATATGCCAGCGAACTTCGCGCCGATGCGGTGCTTCAGCGTAAGCTCGCCAGCCTGCCCAATGTGAAGATCATCACCTCCGCCATGACCACCGAAGTGCGCGGCGATGGCGAAAAGGTTGTCGGCCTGACGTATAAGGACCGCAACCATGGCGATCTGCACGAGGTCGCGCTGGAGGGCATTTTCGTCCAGATCGGGCTGGTGCCGAACACCGAATGGCTGAAAAATGCGGTGGCGCTTACCACCCATGGCGAGATCGAGATCGACGCGCGCGGCGAAACGTCGCAGCCGGGGATCTTCGCTGCGGGCGATGCAACCACGGTGCCGTACAAGCAGATCGTCGTTGCGATGGGCGCAGGATCGATCGCGGCGCTGTCCGCCTTCGATTATCTGATCCGCCTGCCCGCCGATGCGGCGCGCGAGGTTGAAATCGCCTGACCCTGCTCCCTGCCCCATCCGCGCTGCGTTCGGCGCGGATGGGGTCTTTGCCTTGGCGGGCGGCAAGCCCTAGATAGGGGCGCGACGAACGGAGACGATCGCTGACCACCTATCTTCCCACGATCAAGCAGCTGCAATATCTGGTCGCCCTGCATGAAGCGGGGCATTTCGGCCGTGCAGCCGATGCCTGTTATGTGACTCAATCGACGCTGTCCGCGGGTATTCGCGAGCTCGAAACGCTGATCGGCGTGACGCTGGTCGAACGCACCCGGCGCGTGGTGCGCTTCACCCCGCTGGGCGAGCGGATCGTGGACAAGGCGCGGCGTGTGCTGCGCGAGACCGAGGATTTGGGCGATATCGCCCGCGCCGCCGGAAAGCCGATGTCGGGCGAGTTGCGGATGAGCGTCATCCCCACCATCGCGCCGTTCCTCCTGCCGCGCATCCTGCCCCGGCTGCGCAAGGATTATCCCGACCTGAAACTGTTCCTGCGCGAGGAAACGAGCGCGGCGGCGTGCGACGGCCTGCATCAGGGACGAAGCGACTGCGTGCTTCTGGCGCTGCCCTATGTCTGCGGCGATGTGGAGATCGAACCGTTGTTCGACGACCGCCTGTTCGTCGCTTTTCCCGATGGCGAAAGCGAGCGGGTCGATTCGCCGGTACTCGCCGAGGATATCGACGATACCCGTCTTTTGCTGCTGGAGGACGGGCATTGCCTGAAAGACCATGCGCTTGCCGCGTGCAACAATCCCGACCTTCGCGGGCAGGCAACGATGATGGGCACCTCGCTCCACACCATCGTGCAGATGGTCGATAACGGGCTTGGCGTCACCATGTTACCCGAAATGGCAGTGAAATCGGGGATATTGGAAGGCACCAATATCGTGGTCCGCGCGATCGAAGCCGAGCGCGCTTCACGTAAAATCGCGCTGATCTGGCGAAAGGCGAGCCCGCGCGAGCGCGATTTCAGGCTATTGGCGCAGGCACTGGCCGCAGCACATTGATCGATTAATATTGCCCTTGCGCAACCATTTCGGGGTTGAACCGTAATTTGTCATGCGCACTAATAGCGGTCCGCTATTCCTTTACTGGCAAATGGAGAGATCGATGTTTCGCTCAAAGGGGCTGATTTTCGCGAGCATGGCAGGCGCGGCAGCGCTCGCCGCCTGCACCACGACCACCGATATGAACGGCACCGACAGCGCCGGTTCGACCGCCGCCACCTCGGATACGGTGGCAGCCACACCGACGCCGAAACCCACGCCGACGCCCAAAGCGAAGCCGAACCCGATGGTCGGCGGGGCGAAGATGGACGCCAACAAAACGATCGTCGCCAATGCTTCGGCGGCAAGCAACCTCACCACGCTGGTGGCCGCGATCAAGGCTGCGGGCCTTGCCCAGACGCTGTCGGGTCCGGGTCCGTTCACCGTGTTCGCGCCGACCAACGATGCGTTTAATCGCCTGCCCCCCGGCACGGTCGATACGCTGCTAAAGCCTGAAAATCAGGCGACGCTGAAGAAGATTCTGACCTATCATGTCGTTCCGGGCGATCTGGACGCCAAAGAACTGATGTCGCGGATCGAGGCAGGTGGTGGTTCGGCGACGCTGACCACGGTCGAGGGCGAGCCGATCACGATCACGCTGACCAACGGCAATGTCACGCTGACCGATACGGCAGGCAACAAGGCATATGTCAGCCCCAAAATGCACGATGTGCGTCAATCGAACGGCATAGTCCATGTCATCAACGGCGTGATCGTGCCGACGCTGGGCGGCGGTTCTTCTTCGGATGCATCTGCGCAATAAGCGCTTGTTCGGCGAAGAATGAACGAGGCGTCGGTCCCATGGGGTCGGCGCCTCTTTTCATGGCATATACCGGTCTGCGACGATCCGAAGCTATGGTGCCAACGTCAGGCAATCCAGAGCGCCACACCGCTCGCAGCCTGGCATAACGCTGCTCCATGGTACCATAGCGGTACACGACATCGGCCCCGGCCTCCGCCGGGGCGACGCATGGGGTTGGCGCCTTGCATTTCCAAAATCGTCGCCCCGGCGGAGGCCGGGGCCGCACCCGTCTGCCACAACCCCAACCCAAACCCGCCTTTGCGAGGAGCACAGCAGCATTGCGAGCCCCGAAGAGGCGCGGCAATCCGGCAGCGGCGCATAAATCGCCGCGCCGCTGCGCTACTCGCAGGTGCCGACCTCGCAGTCAGTCCGGATTATTGCAGGCTGCTATTATTCCCGCCAGCGGTCCGCCGCATCATCATCGGCCGCGCGCGCTTCGATCCAGCTCTCGCCGCCTGCGCGATGTTCGCGCTTCCAGAAGGGCGCATCGGTCTTCAGCCGGTCGATCAGGAAATGCATCGCTGCAATCGCTTCGCCGCGATGCGCGGCGGCGGTGCCGACGAACACGATCCGTTCGCCCACGGTCATCGGGCCGACGCGGTGGAGAATGATCGCGGCGGAAAGGTCCCAGCGCCGCGTCGCTTCATCGGCAAGATCGCGCAGCACCCGCTCGGTCATGCCCGGATAATGTTCCAGCTCCAGCGTGGAGACGCCCCCATCCGCACGCACCAGCCCGGTAAACGTGGCGATGCCCCCCGCCCCGCCTTGCTCCAGCGCTCCGGCGGCGGTGGCCGCATCGAAGGGGTCCGGTCCGACCTCGACCCGGATCATCCGCCGGTCACCGGGGGAAAGATCGCCACTTCGCGTGCAGCGCCCAGCTCGCGATCGAGCGGCACGAACTGCTGATCGATCGCCGCGCGCAGCTTTTCGGGTTCGGCAAAGGCGCGGCCATGGCCTTCGCTCTGCTCGCCGAGCCATGCGATCAGATCGGCGACATTGCGCACCGCTTCGGGCGGGGTGACGGCTTCGCCGCTTATGCCCACCGCTTCGCGCACCCATGCGAAATAGAGCATCTCGATTCTCATCATGTATCCATATGGCGCAGGCCGACGCGCAGATAGTCCCAGCCGGTAACCAGCGTCAGCACCGCAGCGCCCCATAAGCACGCCAGCCCGACCGCATCGACCCATGGCCAGTTCGGCAGCGCCCCGCCCAGGATCAGCGCACCCAGCGCCACCAGTTGCAACGTCGTCTTCCATTTGGCGAGCCGCGATACCGGCATCGACACCTGAAGCTGCGCCAGAAATTCGCGAAGGCCCGACACCATGATCTCACGCAGCAAAATGACGAGCGCTGCGATGACGTGCAGGCCCGCAATGTCGTGCGTGCCAACCAGCATCAGGATCACCGCCGCCACCATGATCTTGTCGGCAATGGGATCGAGGAACACGCCCAGTTTCGAGACAGTCCCCTGTGCCCGGGCAAGATAGCCGTCGAAATAATCGGTGATACCCATCAGGCAATATACCGCAAAGGCAATGGCATAGCCCACATGCCATTGCGGCCACCATAGCAAGGCCACGAGCAGCGGCACGGTGAAGATACGCGACAGGGTGAGGATATTGGGCAGAGTCAGCATTGTCCTTCCGCCTTTACGCGCAAGCGGCGGATGCTGCCAGCCCGTGCGCGACCGAATTAGCGATTGTTATCGACATAAGGGAGCGGCTATGGCTGCCCCACCATGCCATTAAGGGCCCATGACTTTCGATGATAAGCGCGCTTGGCTTGCTGAGACAGCGCCGATTTCTGCCACTGTTCGTCACGCAGTTTCTCGGGGCCTTTAACGATAATCTGTTCAAGACCGCGATGGTCCTGTTCGCGACCTATTCGATTTTCGCCGATCCGCATGTCGAATCGAATTTCAACGCGCTTGCGACCGGCCTTTCGCTGATCCCCTTTTTCCTGTTGTCCGCGCTATCGGGGCAGCTCGCCGATACCAATGACAAGGCGAAGATTATCCGAATCGTCAAAACGGCGGAAATCGGGATCATGCTGTTCGGCGCAGGCGGACTGATGGCGGCGAAGGCCGGGTTCACCACCTTCGGCATCGGCATGATGCTGGCCGCCGTCCTGTTCCTCGGCGTGCATTCGACATTTTTCGGGCCGATCAAATATGCGATCCTGCCCCAGCATCTTGAGGAGGATGAGGTGCTGGGCGGCACTGGCCTTGTCGAGGCAGGCACCTATCTGGCGATCCTGCTCGGCACCGTGCTTGCCGGATGGGTTTCGGTCGAGGGCGCGGCGATACTGGTACTGGTGGTCGCCGGTATCGGCTGGCTCACCGGGCGGCAGGTACCGCCCGCGCCGCGCGTCGGGCCGAAGCTGGCGATCAATTACAATCCTTTCACTTCGTCCTGGCGACTGATCAGCGCGACGATGCACATCCCGCGCCTGTTCCTCGCGATTTGCGCGATCAGCTTTTTCTGGGCGATCGGAGCGATGCTGATCGTCGTATTCCCGCCGCTGGTAAAGAATGTGCTGACCGCCGATGAGCGGGTGGCGAGCCTTGCCATCGCCACCTTCTCAGTCGGGGTGGCGATCGGATCGGTGGTTATCAACACGCTGCTGAAAGGGCGGATTTCAGCAAAATATGCGCCTGCGTCGGTCGTCGCGATGGGGGCGTGCGTCTTTGCCTTCTGGATACAGGCGCGCGCGTTCCGTTCGGCACCCGAGGGCGTGCTGTTCACGGTGAGCGAGTTTCTTACCCATCCCCAGTCGCTGCTGGTCATGCTGACGCTGGCTGCCATTGCGATCACCGGCGGGATGTTCGTGGTGCCGCTCTACGCCTTCCTCACCACGACCGTGACCAAGGATCAGACCGCGCGCACCGTTGCCGCGAACAACGTCGTCAATTCAGGCGCGATGGTGATCGGATCGCTGCTCGTGATCGGCCTGTCGCTGCTCGGCGTCGGCAATACCGACATGCTGCTGATGGTGGCGGTGATGTGCCTGATATCGGCGTGGATCGCGCAAAAGCTGCACCGCGCCTGCGACTGATCGGCGATCGATCAGGCGATGAAGGTGTAGAAGCAGATGAAGAACGCGGCGAAACTCAGCAAGAACAATTTCCAGTCCTGATCCTGATCGGTCGCCCGCACCCGCGCCCGAAGCGCATTGCGCCGCTGGCGAATATTCAATTCGGTGCGCAGCGGATGCCCTGTTGAGATCGGGATGGATCGGATTCGGCTCGTCATGACCGAATGGTAAGCAATTCTTAACCAGTGGTCTGAGCCCCTAGATTTCCTCCATTGATAGGTAGAGTCCGGCCTTCGACAAGGAGACGGACGAATGAAGCGATCGAGGTTCAGCGAGGAGC
>NZ_SNWD01000007.1 GCF_004361835.1 Stakelama pacifica | reverse complement strand
AAACCCCAAGTCTAGCCCATTAACAGGGCCAAGGTCGGTCTGCTTCCGATCGTGCAGCATGGCTCACCTCGCTAATTAAAGTATATAATTGCCACGGCGGCGCGACCGGGTAAGCCCAATCCTAACGCCGCCGCTGTAGTCGTGACACGCAATCTGCGAATAACACTGTTGTTGCGGGCGGGCAATCTTAATCCACCTGATACGCCCTGATATAGTCGATACTCAACCGCGCTCACCGGTAGCCCGGCGAGTTGTATCCGACCCCCACATCTGTCTCCATGCAGTAATCTCCGCCCGGTGGCGTACCCTCGCGGAACTTAGCCGGGTTGCCGCGTCCATCGCTCAGACGCGGATATAGGTCGGGATACCAGACAAAGCTCCCGCCGTCGTCAGCCGATAGGACGCCTCGCCCATCCTCGTATCCTGGCGCATAAATCGAGATGCGGTCACGCACCGTGCGGTCTGTTCCCGGTGCGACATAGATATCTCGGCAGATAATCTTGTGCGACGTATTGTTCCACTGATCTACGGTATCGCTGAACCAATAGGCCGACCCGTATCCGCTATTTTCCGCCGTATTGTCGAGGCAATATGCATTCGATTTGATGATGTGAATATCGCCGGTTATTTCGCTCTGCGGCGGTACGAAGAATCCCTGATAGTTAGTCGTGAAGGTGGTTTTGTACGAAAACAGATTCCGCAGCGGGTAGCTAAGCTGAAAGAAATCCGGGTGCAGTCCTGCGTTCTCGCCGCGCAATCCGTTGCACCAGCAGTTTTGGAGATACACGTCGGGGCGTAGACTGCCACCCCCGCCCGCCGAAAAAGCATCTGAGGGACGCCGAATAAGGTTTATCGCGATGCCTTCGATAAATACGCTTTCGCTGATGCCTGCCCATTGCATCGCCCGTGAGCCAGAGCCGGGGTTGTAATCCACCCGACCGCCGATCTGGCGCACGTTGCGGCCCTTGGTCAGGTTGAACCCGCTGATACGCGGCACGCCGGGGGCGATGAAGAGAATGTCGGTGCTGGTCGATGAACCAGCAGGGTCGCCTTGGAACCCGGTCGGCAGGTTAACCGTGATGGGGTTGGATAGCGCCGGAGGCGAGAAGAGCAGCCGATTGCGATACGGCACAGCGGGCGGGCGAATGACGCCTGCATTCTCAAGGGCCGTCAGGATTTGCTCTTTGCTATCCCCGTCATTGAACGCTGGCGCGATTATTGCCTCTGTAGGCTTGATGCGGATCGTGCTGCCACCGAGCATCGGCATTATTCGTCCTCCTGCGTGCAGCTATCGAGCGCTGCGATCATCTTATCCGCCCACTTTCCGTCGCCCTCGTATTCAACGAGTTTGGCTTTCAGAATGAAGGCGATGGCTTTGTAATCTGCGGGCAGGCTGCCAACCGGCGCGGGCTTGGCAGGCGCTTCCACCTTGCACGGGCGCTGCGTCTCGACAACGCGATCCTGATATTCGACGCGAACGCCAGCGGGCGGGCAATCGGGATGCGAACAGGCGGCGAGCGGCAAGAGAACCGCTAGACAGGCTAAGCGCTTTTTCATTGTTTCAACTCCTGCAAAGCTTCATCCGATACCGGGCAAGACGGCGTGTCAGCCGCGTGCTGTGCCATCCCGAGCAACCGGGCGATCCGCTCATCAGACTTGGCCGCGTCGGCTCCCATGCTGGCGAGGCGCTGCTTGTATCGGGCAAGGCGCTCCGCATCGGCTTTCGCCCGTGCATCAGCGGCGGCGTTCGTCTCGTTCATGAGGGTGCGGCAATGCGACAGGCTTTCGAGCGTGGCATTGTGCGCCGCGCTTTCCGCCTCTAACTGGCGTTCGACCTTATGCAGCGCCGCGAGATGCTGCCCCCGCAACTTATCGACCCGCAGGCCCCACAGGGTTACGCCGATCAGCGCCACCGCCATGATGCCGCCAAGGATCGCGGTGACGTTGCCCTTGAGGCGATCGAACAGGAAGCCGAGGCCGAGATTGCCGAGCATCAGCCCTGCCCCTTCGTTGCGCGCGCGGCCTCTACGTCCTTATCCTTCTTACCGATGGACAGGATGCCCGATGCTACCAGAGCGGCAAGCCCGCCGGGGTAAGCTGTACACCATGCGACAGGATCGAATTTGACGCCCTGAAACGCCATTGCGCACCCCATGAACGCGACCGGCGAGAATATTGCAGAGATAGCCGCGACCCATGTGATGACGCGCCCGATCTCCGGCTCGCCATTCACATTGTAGAGCATGGTTTTGAGGAGGCTCATCGCGCCCACGCCCCCGTCTTGGCGTGCAGCCATGTGAGGAAGTCGCCCACCGTCTTGCCCTTCAGGATAGACGGGTTGGCCTTCGTAGCGGCGGGACCGGCAAGCGCCTCTGCGCTGGCTTTCACGTCCGCACCAATTACCTCTGCCGCAGTTCCCGCGCCGAGGAAGTGCGCAGCGTAAAGCGATGCCCGGTTGATCGGGATTCCCTTCGAACGCAGATATTGCGCGTTCTTCTCGGTGAACGTCTTGGCGCGACGAAGCTGCTCTTGCTCCGAAGGAAACAGCCCGCCGAATGCCTTGCTGGCGTCACTGCCCCATGTTCCGCCCTCGCCCTGCCACGTTGATTTAATGAACTGGTACAGGCCGGAAGCGCTGGACGTTGACGCCTTCACATAGGGACGGTTGCCGCTTTCGATCTTGGCCAGCATGGGCCAGTAGTCTTCGGGCAATTCGTCGCCCGTTGCTAGGGCTGGCGCGGTATCCAGCGTATCGAGCAGCGCGTCGATCCGGTCCACCTCGTCCTGAGTGAAGCCCTTGCCGCGCGCATCGCGGATAGCGTCGAATATCGGTTTGCGGTTCATGCTTATTCTCCCACCCCTTTGATGGTTGCCAGACGGCGCAGCGCGTCCCCGAATCCGTCATCAGCCGCTACGGCCATGCCGACCAGTTCGCGCGCCTGTGCGATGGCCGGATTGCGCGGGTTCTCGCTTTCAAGCGCATTGAGCGCCAAGGTCAGCGCGTTCGTGATGAAGACTAGATTGCTCCGGTCCCGTTGTGCCTGACGTTCCAGATGTTCGACCCGGGCATTAAGATCGCGGCGATCGTCAGCATCCGCTTTCCGCACAGCCATCCGGGTTGCGCTCATTTGCGCGAGCCATTCCGGCCCCTTCTTCACCACAGCGCCGAGCAGAGTGAAGCAGGCAAGAATGACCATGCCCCACAAACCATAAGCCGTGGGGGTCCAGTTATTCGCGGCGGCGGCGGCGCTCTGGATTGCTGGCCCGGTCATAGCGGCGTCCGATGCAAAGATGCAGCAGATGCCAAGCCCCTACGAGCGCGGCGGCGGTCAGCAATCCCGTCAGCAACGATCCACCCCCCGGTGATAAAGACCTGCGACCACGCCAGATAATAGAGCGTCCACCAATAATGATAGCGCGCCCATGCCCCTCCATCAGATTGCAGGAAGCCGCCATGGCAAACGAGCATCGCCGCATAGGTCGCGATGATCGCAACGTTCCAGTTGCTCCGCCTCTCCGCCCCCCACCAGAAGCAGAAGATGAAAAGCCCGGCGAGATAGTCGGTAATCATCCAGATCGGGACGGGGAAATCGTTCCCCGCTACCTTGACCGCTGCGGTATTCATCCCCCAGTTTAAAAGCAGCGCGAATGCTGCCGCCGTGCGCGCGCGGCGATGCTTAAGCACCGAAGCGATGCACATGGCGAGCAGGCCCACCAGCAGCGACAGCACAAGCGCCATGTGTCAGACCCCCGGAGGCGTCGGAGGCGGGCCGTTACCGCCGCTGGATGCCTGCGGGGCCACCTGCGAGACGGGATCACCCACGCCTTCGATAGCTTCACACAAATCTGTGACAGCGTTTTCCAGCGCCGTCAGCTTGGCTTTGATGTTCTCGACGGATTCTTGTTTGGTCATGTTATTTCCTACTTTGTAATAAAAGTGTTAAAGCGTGCCCTTCGCCGTCATCTGCCAGCCCGACACATATTCAACTTCCAGCCATTGGCCGGTCGCGAGGTTGAACGGACCACCAGTCACCCCCGCGACTATGAGGTTGAACGCACCGCCCGATGCAGCAGTCCGAGCAATGCGGAACCTGTCGCCGTTCTTCGCACCAGTCGTGGAAACGGTCACAGTGCGATCGGCAGTCAGCGAGGTAGCGCATACCTGCGTCGGAGGATTGTTTCCGACGATGAGTGTAGCATCGGCATTGCCGAGCGTTGCCGCACCCGATCGGATGCGAGAGCCTCGGAAGCCAGGCAGCGTATTGAGCGCCGTTCCGTCGCTGGTGTTGCCGCTATATGCAACGTTGTCATAAGAAACCCCGGACACCGTAGAGATGGCAATGCCGGTAGTGTTGTTGCGGATATAGAGCGCGCCGAACGTCGGGTCGGTGACAGTCACCATCCGAAGACCCTGACTATTGCCATCGGTGAGAAGATACTGGTTGGTGAACCGATCCGCCCCGCTAAGTTCAAGGCCATACCCCGAAGCGTTATTCTTCGAGGTGATGATCGGAACGGTCACATCGTCGGACAGGACGCGGACTGAGCCGCCGCCGTCATTGTAGATTTCGCCGATGGTGAGACCATTGGCGTTTCCTTGGATCAGCACAGCCGCGCCGGTCCCGGCGTCCGAAGTTTCGATCCTCCCGATATTGCCGGGGCTTTCGATGCGCACTTGGTCAAGCCCGCTCCCATCCACACGGATGCTATCCGCATCGACGCGGCCACAGTTGAATGTGCGGAAACCGATCTGCTTGGCTCCCGATATTTCGATTTCGCCAAATGACGCGGAAATGCCGTTAAGGACGTAGATGCCGTCCTGCGTGACGGTAGGTGCCCCGCTGAGGATCGCCCGGTCAATTCGGAGGTTTTCATCCTCGACCAGCGAGACGCCGATGTAGTAATCCCAGCTATCGGCGATAAGATTACCGATCCGAACATTCTTGGTGCTTTTCGTGGTCAGAATCGATTGCGTGTTGTTCCGCACGATCACGTTGTCGATGCTGATGTTCTCGGGCTTATGGTCGGCATCAATAGTCGTCGCAGCGTCGATGCTCAGCGCATAGGCTCCATCGGTCGCGCTGTCGCAGATGATCTCACCGCACGTCAGGTCTTTCGTGCCGACATAGAGGTGGACACCATTGCTGCCGCCCTCCGCCGTCTGATTGACGTACGCGGGGTCGATTTCGGTGATCCTGATCTTGTCGATGTTCGTCTTGCGGCAATAGAAAGTGCCGACGCGAACCGTCGATGTCGCCGTTCCGATGACGCGCGTGTTGTCGGTCCAAGTGATTTCGGTTTCGCCCGGATTGGTGTCAGGTCCGCGACCGATGGCGATGTGGATCGTGCCGTCAATGATCGCACCCTCATCGAAGATAAGCGTCCGACCGCTAACGGTGTTGTTGAGATAGCAGCGATAGATTCCGGGCGGGAAGCGAAGCACAAGCGCGGTCGGGTCGGCCATCAACGCATCTGCTGCGGACTGGCAATCGGTGTTGTCGTTCGTCAGGCCGCGAGTGAGGACGTTGATCGGTTGAACCGCCATCAAAGCGTCGATCGCGTCCACGGTGTACGTCTTTCGCTCAAGCGTCGAACCGCCAGACGTGCGTGTGTAGATCGAGATAAAGCCATCGCCAGCGTTCACGGCGAAGGACTGGCCTACCGTCGTCGCCGCTTCCCCGGCGGCCTTGCTGGTATAGGTCGGGCCTACGAAGGCCTCGGCGGTTGATGCGGCAAGAAATGCTGCATCACGATACACTTCCGCCTGCTTGGTGATCGAGGAAAGGACAGACGCACCCGGCACAACGATCGTGCGGGTTTCGTCAATTACACGCACTACTCGATCAACCATTAAAGCGCCTCCCCAGCTTTCAGAATAAGTTTTCCCCGCATCCGGCGCGTCTTTTCATGCCCCCCGCCGGTGATATCGAGCGCGAACACCAGTTCGATATCGCCTCCTACGGGCGCGCTTTTGCGGATTGCCTCGCCGGTGGTTTCGTTAAGGCGGATTTGCACATCGCTGTGCGTGTGCTCGATGCCGTCGATCGTTTCCGTAACGGTCGAGCAAGACACGCCTTGCGCGTTGCTGGCGGCATTGCCCAGCGTCAGAAGCGGCGTTGCTTCGTCGGGATAGTTGCGCACCTGAAGGTCGAACGTCGCGGCGGAATAGTCGATATCTTCGAAGCGCGTTACGTCCTTCAGGAGCGTTCCCCGATACCAGAAGATTTCGACAACGGCGGGGGCGATGCTCATGAATAGCTCTCCGCAAAATGTTCGACAAAGCGGACGCTGCCGTCTGGGTATCCCATGCTTTTCGGGGTCGGCATGGCACCGTCACGGCGCATCACGCAGCGCGGGTTGAGGAAATCCACCGGCGTTCCTGCCGACACAGCTTCACGCAACGGGGTCTTGAATTTGATCGTCGTATCAGCGCCGGAAATCGATACGATCTCGGCCACTTCGTAGCAGCGCGCCCGGACGGTCGGATGTACGATCGTGAACTTGACCCCAAAACTCGGAGGCAGAGAAAGCCCGGTTGCGGTTATGGTGATCTGCGTTGCACGAAGCGCGGCGTCGGTTTTGACTACCGCGCCGGTGTTTGCGGTGGGGAAATCGCTTTCGTCCCAAAACGGAAGGCCACCGATCGGGAGGCGAATATCGCCCTGCCCCTGCGCGCGCGCGTCGGTGAATAGAACCGTCATGGGGGTTCCGCCGTCGAGATGACGGGAGCAAGCGCGATAGGCCCGCTCAAGTTCAGGATCGTCGATGTACGCCGCGCCGAACTCGGCAAACCAGTGCCCGCCGCCATCGGTAGAAATAACGTCTTCGATTCCGGTGATCGAAGTGCCGCCACTGAGGATCTGCGCCTCAATGTCGATATTATCGCTTTCGAAGGCGAATAGAGGCGTAGGGAATACCTTCATGCGACGGACGATATTTCACCGCCGTCACGCAATTTGCCGCCGTTAGCCGCTACACATCGGTCTGTTGTTTGATGTTATGCGACAGCACGCCGTTCGAGACGTAGGTATGCGCATCGGTCACGGTAATCTTCGCGACCGTCGCGGTTCCGTCAGGAACGCCGATCGCCTCCATGTGCACCCATCCGCCGCCGATCCATATCCGGTGATCAGCGGTAGCGCGCATACGCTTCACGCCTATGTCGGCTGCGAATACCGGCTCTTCGGCAAACTCTACCGCCTCTACATCAAAAGCGCCCCAGTCCATTCCGGGCGAGGCTTCAGGGTCGGGGAGCGTCCAGACTTTATCCCCAGCGACAATATCCCCGGCCCGCTTTTGCGTACCGTCTGCCATCAGGATAAGCGTATCGACTTCGGGGCAGTATCCGCCGCCGCCACCGCCGCCTGCGCCACCACCGCCACCGGTCGTGATCGTGAAAGACGCCTCAGCCGACAGGTTTAGTAGCGCAGGATTTTTCGACCATTGATCAAATGCCGCAACGCGCGTGTAATATGTATCGGCGGACAATCCATAAACGGTGTGCGGCGAATAGCCGTTGTTCTCGTAAACCAGCCCTTCGGTCACTGGGTTAAACCCTGCGGTCGTCGCCACATAGATCGAATACCCAGCTACCCCGCTTTGAAGGTCGAAACTGATCGTGCCGTTATATTGTCCGCCAGTTGCTGAGATGTTCGCCACAGCAGGCGGCGCGGGCTTGCTCAGAATACCGGTTGTCGCTTCGGTGCCCGCTCCGGCGCTATTAACGCCAGCGACTTTGACGATATAGGACCGGCGTATTCCGTCTATCGCTGCTTCGTCAGACGCGTAAGTCGCAGTCCGGGTGGCGCTGTTGATCGTGCGTATCAACGTCGTGCCATCATCGGCATAGATGCGGAAACGATAGGTAGAGGCGCGCGCAATCGGGTCGCTCGATACGGTAAGCGCGTTGGTCCAGCCCACCAGCGTGATGCCGGTAGCCGCATCGGGCGGCGTCGCATCGGTCGATGTGTTTACGGTTGACGGATCGGACCAGCCCGAAAGCCTGCCATCCGAAGCGCGGTATTCGACCTCTATTTCGAGGTCAGCCGTCACCGGAATAAAATCGGTGATGAGTGTTACAGTGCCAGTGTCCGCGTCAACATCGGGATATTCCTGTTCCTTCCATGCACTGTTGCCGTCCTTGCGGTAGCGCAGATACCATGTCAGGCCGAGCAAGCCCGGATCGGTGATGACACACACCACGCGAACGCCGGTCCCGCTGTTGTCTACGGCCTGTTCGTATTGGGCGTAGGCATTGGTGATGACGGGCACGGCCAGCGGGGCGCGGGTTACGCGATTGCCCACCGGCGCGCCTTCACCGTCTTCGGTGGCAGGGTTCCATGCGTCTATGTTTGGCTCGACAGCGGCCCATTCGAACGTGACACCACCGGTGAGTGGATCGCGTTCGATAGACTGAATTTCTGCGGGGCCGGAATAGAAGGTAGTGCCCGCCTCCGCGCTCGTCAGGTCGATATAGCGCTCACCGAGGATGATCTTGCCGCTGTAGGTGGTGCGGATCGTCCCGCGCGCCGGGGCGTTGGCGCGGGCCATCTGGCGCTTTGCCAAGCGTCGGCCTTGCGTGAAAGACGGAACAACTGCGTTCAGTTCGGCGGTATTCTCGCGTCCAAGCTCGCTGATGCTGTCCTCGTCGCGCCACGGATCGGCGTCAACGCTGGCGTAGTCGTGCTGGCTGGAGATATATGGAACGGCGATTTCATTGATTGTGTTTTCGCGCTCAACACCAAGCTGGTCGCTGTGATCCACGATCTGGTCGGGGCCAATGGAAACCGTGGGCGTGTAGTAGACGCCCGAATACATCACGATTTCGCCGCGCTCATTTTCGACATACCAGCCATCGAAGCAGGCAAGCAGCGATGCGATGATGTTCGCCGGTTCCTGATCGGCCTCATAGCTGAAGGCGGTGCGATACTTCTTTTCAGAGCCGCCCGTGCTAAGCGGTATCAGAGTGTCGCAATCGTTAACCGCCGCAATGACCTTGGCAAGCTGCGGAGCGAATGCCGTATTCCAATCGTAACCGCGATAGACCATCATGTAGTGAATGAAGGCTAGCGCCGCGTTATCCGACCATTTCCACGTCGCCTCGTTGTACGGGTCTTGTGTGACGTCACGGGGATCGTAAACGGTGGTCCAATCCCCAACGAGCGACAGCTTGTAGTTATCGCCCTGCGGGTAGGTTTCGAGGAACCACTTTTCCTTTTCCGGCGCTTTGGTGAGATAGGCGCACACCATGCCATCACCGCGATGATTGCTCGTCCATATCCCCGGCAGTAACGAGATGATCCACGAAAACGCGGTTTCGGTCGGCGCGCCAAGCGTCCATCCCACCTTGACCCGCCCACCTTGGAAGCGGTCGTCAGCAAATTGGTTCACCGTGTTACCGGATAGCGTGACCTGATCGTCGTTCAGATAGACGCGGCGAATCTGTGCGGCGCGGCCATCGTGGTAGGCCCCAACATCTACGCTGGTTCCGTTCGAAGACGTATCAAACGCCAGCGCGGCGGCGTAGCGCCGTGTCGTGCCATATCCCCGCACCCGCTTGGGACGCTCGGTTTTGATCTCGGTTTCGGTCTGGGCTGGTGGGGGCGCCTTCGGTCCAAGCAGTGAGGACAGCGCCGCGCCCGCCGCCGCGCTGCCGATCAGGATGGCGGCGCTTGCAAGCTGGCCCAACCCCGGCACTACATTGACGACGACAGCGCCCGCCAGCGCCACGATTTGCCCGATCGCCCTACCCATTGACAGGCCCCCATGCCATTACCGGTTCGGCGCGCAAGAAGGCCATCCCGCGCGACAGGCGGACAGCCCAATTTGAGCCTGTGAATATACCACCCACCTCCACCGGCGTGCGGCCAGGCCCGATGACACGCACGATCCCCACATCGCCCGCCATAGGCGCGCTGCGGCGGCGTATGCCGATCGACAGCAGCCCTTTCGACCAAAGCACCGACAGCCCACCAGCCTCGGCTATCAATGCCTCTGCTTGTGCATCGCTGTGATAGTTCCCCCGCCATTCGCGCATCGGGTCGCTATGCCCGCACCGCAACAGCCAATCCGCGCCAAGCGTGCAGCAGTCCGTTATGCCCGGTTCGTAAGGCAAGGCGGCTTGCTGCTTGAGATATGGACCAAGCACTATTTCGGCCCCCAAGCGCGCGTTATGCCTTGGTTCATCTGTGCAACGAGGTTGCAAATCGCGTCGGTAGGCGAGCGCTTGCGCTGGTCCGCGTCGGTCCACCACGCAAGCTGTGCATTGCTTCGGAACGTGTCGCCCGATGAAACGGGAAGCTGGATTGTCAGTTCGCGCCCGGTATCGGTTGCGCGCCCGGACGTGATAAGCACATCGCAGGTAAAGCGCCCCTCCCACTCTGGCGCGCCTTCGATCTGCCAGTCGCGATCAAATGTAACTGCCCCAACGTGCAGCGTTGCGCCGCGAATCTCGCCGCGATCCTCATTCGCGAACCGCAGCGTTTCAGGTGTTACCCCGCTCACAGTGAAGGTAGGGCGCTGCGCCACCCCGTTAATCATCGCCTGAAGCGCGGGCACTTCGATAAGTGAACCGATGCCGAGATAACGCGCGCCGGACGGATCGACATAATCGCCCGGCACATCGAGCCATCCGAAACCCGACCAGAGGTAACAAACCGGGTTGACGCCTAGCCGCCAGACAATGGAACGCCGATAGTCCGCCATGCGCGAACGCTACCGCCGTCGTGTCGTTCCGATTGCCGCCGTCAAAAGCGTGACGTGCCGTATTTCTGCTTGTGCTGAAGCGCGGTCCCTACGTCCTTCATCGACTGGCGATAGCTCGCCTTGCCCGCCCGCTCCGCGCTCTCGTTGCTGATGCGCTGCATGTCGGCATAGAGTTCCGCCGTCACCACCGCGCCCCGGAGGTTGAATTGCGGCGCGCTGATGACCATTGCGCCCGTGTTGCGCGATGCCCGCGCGTTCGGCACAACATTCAACGTCTCACCACGGCTTACCCGCGCGACCGGCTTTCCGTTGAGGCTGAGGACGTTCTGATCCATCCCCCCATTGCCGCCGATCATCATCGATCCGCCATTTGCAAAACGCGCGAGACTGTCCCCAATGCCGGGCGTTGTTCGTGCCGCAGGACCCTGCGTGAATCCAGCCTTGCTTGAGCCACCGAATATACTGGAGATGCTCGACACAAGCCCGCCAAAGAACCCACCAATACCGCTTTTCTGTTGGCTAGCTCCTGATAACGCATCCATGAACGGGCGCAGAATGGTTTGCTGGATAAATATGTCCAACAACGATTCCAGCAGCGGGTCTTTCACACCGATCTTTTTGGTGATGGCGTCGGTGATTCCTCGGTTGACGCTCTCAAGCTGCTGGACAACCGCATCCTCAACTTGGGTGCGCGGGTCTCGCATGCTCTGGCGATAGCGTTCCAGCGGGCCTGCATATTGCTGGTTTATTGCCTCGGTTCGGGCAGCGGCGATGCCGCCCAGCGCTTCAAGCCTGCGCCGCGCGATTTCTTTTTCCGCTTCGGTTGCGGTGCGTGATGCGATGATGCCCTCTTGCCGCGCGCGCTCCTGTTCGAGTTCAAGGTCAAGCAGGCGCAAGGCAGCATCGCGGCGCTTTTGCACCGTGTCGGCAATGGACGCCTGAACCTGCGCAATCTCCATGGTGTTTTCGCGATCGGCGGCGGCGATATCCAGCGCCTCTTTTTGCCGCCGGTCAGCCTCGCGAAGGTTGATCAGCAGTTGATCTTGTGCAGCGATCTGGTCGTTGACGGTTTTAAGCTCTTCCGCGCGGGCTTCGGTAAGTTCGCCCATCTTGACGGCGGCGTCATAGGATGCGTTGCGGCGCTGGCGTTCGGCTTCGATCTGGTCACGCTCATAATCAGCGATCGTATCAGCCGCGACGGCTACGGCCTGCTTGGCGCGCAGCAAGTCGATATTGGCGGCGCGCTTTTCATCCTCAAACTGCAAATCATCGCGCAGCGCAGCCCTGCGGGCGGCTTCTTCACGCTTGGCAATCGTCTCAGCAGACGGGCCGCGTTTCTTTTTTCCGCCCGTCCCCGTTGAGGAAACAGCGACAGGGCGGGGCGGCGGGGGCAGCTTACCACCGCTTGCGATGAAGTCGGCAGAAAATAGCGGGTTACCGCTTGTCGCGGCCTCGATAGCCCGCTCCGCCGCTTTCGTCTGGCCGCGCGATTGTGATTTCTTGAACGCATCGCGAAAGCGCTTGCCGAATTGCGACGACTGGTAATCGCCGGGCACGAAAACGCTATCCGGCAGGCTGACGCCAGCTTGCTTAAGCCCGCCCTGTATCGACTTTGCAGCGACAAACGGGGCGTTTCGGATCGTGTCGATCGTATCGAAAAGGCCGAACACATATTCGGCGGAGCTTTGCGCGTTCTGGTTGATCTGCCCAAACGCGGATTGTGCCGCTGCGACCATAGGCTCGAACACGCTGGCCAATCCTTCGAACGCAGCCCGAATGTCAATTCCCGCCTGCTCCGCGCTATCAGCAAGGCTGGCAAAGCCCTCCGACCCGTCGCTAAAGAAGCTGGCCAGCATAGAGGAAAATTCCCCGCCACGATCAAACGCGCCAAAGGTGACGATCGCGGCATTGCGCACCTGCGTCATTGCCTGATCAAATGTGACCGGCAGTTCCTTGAACTCGCTGTCGATCTGGTCGGTATAACGGCGTTCGGTCAGGGCCTTGATCAGCTTGTCGGCAGACAGCTCCCCAGCTGCACCCATGGCGCGCAACTGGCCTATGGTGACGTTCAGGCTGTCGGCAAGCAGTTTCGCGAGGCGTGGTGCGTTTTCAAGAACGCTGTTCAGTTCTTCTCCGCGCAGCGTGCCCGATTGCAGACCCTGAAGGAACTGGCGCAAGCCGCCCGCTGCCTCTTCCGCGCTCGCTCCGCTGATCTGGAACGATTTCGTTACCGTCTCTGTCGCACGCGCGGCCTGCTCCTGTGTAATGCCAAGCTGCACCGCATTGCGCTGGAATGTCGCATATAACTGCGCCGTCTCTTCCAGACCGTTCCGCGTTTCCTGTGCGATCCGCTCAACGTCGCGTTGCGCCTGCCCGAAGTTGCCGCTCTCGCGGGTGGCAAGTCGTAACTGCGCCTCAAGCTGTTTTGATGCGTCAGTAAGGCGCAGAAACTCGCGAGCGAGGGCAATGGTGCTGATTCCTGCGAATAGACCTATGGCGGCACGCTTAATGGAATTGAGGCCCCCGACCATGCGAGCGCCCGACCGGTCAACCGTATCCTCAAGGCGGCGAAAGCGCCTGTCCATATCGGTGACGCTGGAATCGACCATTCGCGCGGTTGAACGAAGCTCAGCTTTGAACTTTGCGTTCTCAGCGCGGAGTTCGAGAATAACGGGGTCAACCTCGGCCATGCGCTTGCGCTAATGCAGTGGTATCGGTTAGGTTGCCGACGGTAGGAGATGAGAAATGAAAACCTGCCCAGCCTGCAAAGAGCGCATCAAAGGTGATGCTACCCGTTGCGCGTATTGCCAGACCAGTTTTTCCGCTGCCGATATAGCAAGCGGCGAAGCAGAACAGAAAAATCAGCGCGCCTATATTTGGGTGATCGGCTTTGTCGCTTTCCTGCTTGTGATCTATTGGCTGGACCATGGCGGGGCTGAAGAGGCGGCGTTGCATATGTTCTGACCGTCAGTGCAGCGCCGAATGAGCCCGCATCGCAGCCTTCAATTGCGGGGATGCCTTGCGCGGTTCAGGGCTACCGGTATCGTCAGACGTATGCGCTTCAAGCGCCTCGGCATATTCCCAAAGCTCTATGCGGGTATGATCTAGTCCAAGCTGTCCGCAGTTGGCGATGACGAGCCCCCGGTCGAATCCCCGGCTATCGGCTGTTCCGCCTCTTCGGCTTTTTTTTTGAGCGTCACGCCGCGAATAACCGCGTTCAGAACGGCCCACGCGATATATTGCCCTTCGACCAGCGGGCGGGCCGGGAACAGGTATTCATCGACAAGCTGCTGCGCCTTGCCGGGGCCGACTTCGATTTCTTCGCCAGCCACAAAGCCAGAATTACCGCCGATCAGCGCGCAACGGATGACTTCGCGAATATCGCGGGCATGGGCCGCGCCGCCGCCCAGATATACCGGTTGCTCCGTGTCCTGCTGTTGCCCAAGGCCCGCCTCCAGTTCGTCCAGCATGATATAGATGGACTTCGGCCGGGTGATGCCTTCGTGATCTTTGAAGCCGCAGCTTCGCTCAATCTCGAATATCTGCTTGAGGGTGAGGCGAAGCTGATACTTGCCGTCACCGAACGCGATCGGCTCGATTGCGGTTTCCATTACGCAGCCGCCGAATAACTCCACGTTCCGTCGCTTTCCAGCGTGATATCCCCGGAGCTATCAGCGTTGGCGTCGAACGTACCGTTGTCGGTCGTCAGCATGAACGAACCGAAATAGGTGCCCATGAGCGCGCCGGTGTCGGTGCCGTCATATTTGTAAAGCTCGATTTCATAGTTCGCGATCTGCCCGAACGCAGCTTCGAAATCAGCGATATTATCGACGTTCGCTGCGCCCGAGCCGGTTACAGTAAGCGCCTTGCCCGTCGCCTTGATCTTACGAACCGGGGTTACGCCCATTTTCGTGCAGTCGCGACGATAGCGATCGCTCGTCTGTGCGGCCTTGTTGACCGAGACGTTCTCGATACCGCAAATCATGGTGAACACTTCCGGGTCGGCTCCGTCGCCCTTTTTGATGAGCGCGAAATCGGGTTCGTTGGGCAGCGACATGGGGTCAATTCTCCGCTATTTGCGGGAAACGCTAAGCCCGATCAGTCGCTTTGTTTGCCGCCATCAATTGCGCCGCGCTCCCACATGCGCTTACGCAGATATTCGGCGCGCATCTGGCTTTCGGGATCAACGGCGGGCGGCGGGTCATGGTCGATCGCCAGCACGCGAAGGCGGTGAGCCGTCATGGATAGCTGGTCGGCCAGTTCCTTGACCCGTTCCCGGCTTGCGCGCGTGTCGTATTCGTCCGCCAGATCGACCAGAGCCTCAGGCCCGATCAGTTCGGCACGGATCATCAATAGGATTGCAGCTTCGGGCAAAAGGTCGTCCACAAGGAAAGCTATACGCTATGCCGCCCACCCGGTCATCACTTTTGCGCGGAACTCGATAATTCCGTGCAACTGGCTTGCATCGCCATCGATAAGCCGCTGAGAATTGATGTAGCGCAGCGTTGCCTTGCCATCGGTAAAGGTCAGTGTTTGCCGGTGCAGGTTCTTCTTGATGGCGGCCATGATGCGCCCGATATGATCCTCAACCGTTTCGACCTCCGCGCCGCCCTGCTTGCGCGAACCGGCGAAAACATGGAGCGTCCATCGGATGCTCTCGCCGCGCTGGCACGATGCGTCTTGCGGTCCATCTATCGGCGTTCCGGCCTTGATGAATGGCCATGGCGGCGTAGCAGGCGCGGATTGCCCATAGATCGACGTGGCGGGCACAAGGGCGGTGACGGCACTGTCAGCCTTCAGACTGATCAGTATCGCCCGCCGCAGTTCCGTTGTCAGGTCCATTGCCCTTGCCCTTCTTCAGCACGCCAGCCTCGCGGGCTTCGCGTTCAGTTTCGTTCGCGATCGAATAGGAGTGTTCAGCGAGATAGCGAACCGTGCGCGTAGCGTCGGGGCGATAATCCCAATCTTTCGAAAACGTCACGTCCTTCATGTCCCCGATCCTTTCACAGCTTTGTTCATGGCCTGCTGCACTAATCGCTTGACCTCACTCTTCTTTTTGTCACGCGCGGGCCTCATAAATGGTCGTTCGGCCATCTTGCTTGTGCCGAACTCCAGATCAGCGGAATATGTCGCATCACTTCGAACGGTAGCTTTTAGCGAGCCAGCGCGATGCTCTACGTTGATGAAGTTTGCGAGCGTTCCAGTATCGTTGTTCGGCGGTTGGCCGGGAAGCGAAGGAACATGGCCCGCACCACTTACAGACCCCGTTGTAATAGATATTTGCGCTTCTACGCGGATTTCGTCCGCTCCGACAAAAATAGCCTGATCGACAAGCCGCGTCCCCTCCGGACCGTATAGCCGCGCGAGCCGCTTCAGATGCGCATCCAGTCCTTTGGGGCGCTTAGCCATTATCGACCCTCCCCCGGCACACAAACCCGACACCGGCAGGATCGCGCGACACCGACTGCACCGAATACGTGCCCGCCCCCGGCCCCTCCGTGACGCTGATACGCGCATCGGTCGTCAGGCTATCCAGACCCAGCACGATCAGGCGCACATCGCCCTGCACGAAGCTGGCATCCTGCCGCATGGCATCGGTAGCGTCATCGACTTGGCACCGGCATGGCGTTCGAACGAGCGTTCCCGGCGTGACGATCGAACCGCCTGCATCCAGAACCGGCGCAGTTTCGGTCAGTCGCTCGGCCGCATAAAACGGCGCGCCCACTGCCGCCGCCACGGTGCCCGCAAGGCTTTCAAACGCAGCGGCGAGGTTCACAGTCCCACCGCGCTATTGATGATCCGAACGCCGGGGCCGAGGTTACGGCGCTGTAGCATCTCGAATTGCTGCCCGTATTCGGTAGACTGGTATCCACCCTTCACGCTCGCCTTGACCGCTTCATCGCTGAACGATGCGCTGAAGGTGCCGCTCTTGAAGTTGGTAACTCCCGGCAGTGATGCGATTGCACCTGTTCCGGTCGTGAGCGCGCCGCTACGCACCATCATGTGCGCGGCATAGGTGATTTCCCCAAGCGCGCGATCGTCCTCTATCGGCCATCCCACCGTGAACCGCGTGGCGTCGGTAAGCCATAGCTGCACCGTGGCGTCGGGAACGTCAGCGAATGCCGGGTATCGGGTCTTCAGATCGGCAGGCGTGGGCGCGACATAAGCCATGTCTATTCTCCAAATACCGTAATGGCGTTGGCCCGCGAGCCGTCCGGGTTGACGATAAGCACCGGCGTGGTTTCGACGCGACGTCCTGCCCCACCCTCTAGGTCTGGTAGCTGGTCTACCATCAACCTTCCCGGTGAAGCTCGATTGCGGAAATGATATCCGCTTTTTTCGTGATGCCTTCGAGGTCTGCGCCTTCATCGTCCGCGATCAGCTTAAGCTCATCCACGGTGTGGTCGGACAACTCCTTGCGGCTCGCTGCCTTACCAAACGAAAGAAACGCCCGCTCCTCTTTGGCAATCTCATCCGAAATAGTAATAGGCTTGGTCTGCCCCGGCAGGATCGTGACCATGCCGTCGCGCGTATAAACGCCGCGTGGTGCCTTGCCTTCGTTCGTTACGGTGTGTTCGGTATAATCGGGCATGTCTTGTCTCCTGAAACAAAAGGGGCGAGCCATACCGACCCGCCCCTCCCTCCACCTACTTGTGACGAAATCCGATCAGGCGGTAATGCCGTCGCGATAACGCACCGCGCCGGGGAGCCGGATTTCGACGCCACCCGTCTTGAAGTAGCCGGGGACTTCGTAAATCATCGGTCCGGAACGCATCGGCTCAAGGAAGCGAAGCGGGACCGGCAGATGCAGCTTCACGACATCGCGGGTATTGCGATACGCGATCATGCGGCCCGTGCTCGAAGCGCCTGCATCCTCAAGCCCGCCAACCGCCTTGATGACGAGGGGCTGGCCGGTCGTCGCGGTGTAGACGTTGCCGCGCATCAGCCAATCAAGGATCGTCATGTTGCTTTCAGCGGCCATCGGCGTAGTCGCGATATACGTGAAAGCAGCGGTCGGGAGCAGAAGCGTATTCGCCATTTCGACGCGCTTCGATCCTTCGTAAACCGAGGTCAGCGCTTCGTTGACATCGCGAAGAACCTGAATCGGTGTCTTTGCCGTCCATGCTCGCGATGAACCGGAACCGTCCGCCGCGACATTGGCAGTGCCGACGCTGGCATCGTTGAACAGGCCGGTCATACCCTTTTGCGTGTCGCCCGACTTCACCAGTTCATCGATGAACTCCTCATAGGCGCGGCGCGCGAACGAAGCGCGTTCGGTGTCCAGCGAAATGCCGAGGCGCGAGGCGTAACCCAGTTCCTCGGTGGTGTAGCGATAGCCGATCGCAGCCATTTCGATCGAATGCGTGAACTTCGTCATGTTCACATCGGCGTTCGGGACATCCTTGGACAGGTGGTTGAACCACTTTGCCTGTCCGACGCCATCCATCGAATAGAACTCGATCGTCTTGGCGAACTCGCCTGCGGAGGTGTCGATCGTCACCAGTTCGGGATACTGGATATCCTCATATTTGGTGCGGAACACTTCCTGTTCGACATATGCGGCCTGCTGGCCAAGGAAGCTAAGCGCCCCCTGTGCGTCGTTCATGAAGGGGTTTGCGTCGATGGTAAGCATTTCTGTTTCCCCCTTACTTCAGGCGAAGCGGAACGAGGCCCGCCGCCGAAATGGTTGCGTCGAAGGTGGCCTTCGGTACGGCAGTGTTGCCGGTCGATACATTGGTCCACGCGCCAGCGCTGGTGACGTAGACAGCATCACCCTTATCGACTGCGACCGATGCCTGAACCGCAACCACACCCAGCTTCATCACAGGCATAGTGTCGCCCTGTTCGAAGGTATCTGCGGTTGCGCTCTCCACGGTCACATCGCGGAAGGTCACGCCCTCAAAAAGCGATGAAGGGGTCGCAGTCGCTTCGTTGTCAGCGGTGCCGGTGAAAACCGCGCGACCGAAGCCGATTGCGGTTGCATCTTCAAGAAGCAGCGAATCCGCGTTGTGGAGTTCCTGATTGACGACCTGCCCAAGCGCGAGAGGCGCGAGTCGGTTGCCGTATGCGGTCTGAACAGCAGCCATTATGCGGCCTCCTTCTTGCTACCCGTCAGACGGGCAATGTATTCGTTGCGTGCGGAATCGCGCTGCATCGCGCTATCGCCGGTCACGATCGGAGCACCCATGTCGCGAACCTGCGTGCTGGCGTCCTTCGCATCGGCGGTCAGGCCATCGAAACGCGCCTCGACATAATCGTCCGACTTGTCGGCAACCGCAGCATCGCCCAGCTTCGCTGCAACGATCGCGCGGCGCATGTCGGCAACCGACTTACCCTTGGCTTCGGGCATCTTGTCGCCCAGCAGAGCCTTGCCCTTCGCGACGACTTCCGCCTTTGCATCGGCCATCGCGTCGATCTTCGCCTGATCGACCTGATTGGCCTTCAGCTTGTCGATTTCGGTGTCCTTCGCAGCGAGCGCCTTGTCATGCTCCGATTTGTCGGCGGTGCGGGCGTCGAGTGCGTCCTTAAGCTGGCCCTGTAGCTTGGTAATCGCCGCCTCCGCTTCATCGGAGACGTTCGACACCTTCAGGCCGTCGATCGTCATGGTCTTCATTTGGGTGTCTCCAATGGGAGGGGTGGCGATGCCTGCCAGTGCATCGGGGTTGCTGTCGCAGAGCGCGAAAGCATCAGGCTTCGCGTCGTTGACACGGCACTCAGGGCCTGCTCTTCCCTGAGATACAAGCGCGACATGGTTGCCACGGATGTTCTTCTGAACTGCGTCATAGGTTTCGCCAGAGGGCGCGGTGCCGCTCTCGATGGCGAGGTCGCAGGAATAGCCGTTGGACAGCTCGCGCTTACCCGCGTCCAGTTTGGAAACGGTGTTGCCGTCCATGAAAGCAAGGTCGAAGCCGACATAATCCCCGTCCTTCACCGCGCCGATAATCGCGCCGCGCGCATGGTCGCGCCAGTTGGCGGAATTGACCGGCTCGCGTGGATGGTCGTCGGTGATAGGCTTCAGCACGAAGCTGGCGAGGGAATCCTTCGCGAACACCTCATCGGCAGGGCGATAGACCTTGACGATCTGGTCGGCCTTGAAGTGCTTACCTTCGGGGTCAACCTCGCTGCCGAGATAGTCATAGACCCCGGCGCGGGCAGAACGGGCACGAACCTTGCGGTAGCCGTCCGAGGAGCGGCCCTTATCTTCTACCGAAAGGCGGTCATGGAATAGCATCTCCCGCACGGTAAAGGTCGCGCGGGCGGGGATTTACCGCCGTTAGGTGGGCGGGGTTATCTCGGCGTAGTGGGTCGGCGTTTCGTAAAAGCTGCTGCTCTCGGCATATTCCCCGGTATGAACTATGTCCCATCTGCCTTCACTATGGGGAAAGGCTTTCCACCATATCACAACAACCGATGACCAGTAGTCAGGACGTGGGTTTGCAGTCCCACCGACATTTCTCTCCCACCAACCAAGCAGAACCTCGCGACCGTCTTTCAGAGATTGCGGCATATCAGCGATCGGTTTCCAGTCGATAGCCATCATTCGCCCGACCTATCAACGCGAATGTTGTGAACCGCAGGCTTAGGCTTTTGCCCCGTCATCGCGTCAAACCACCTCGTAACCGGGCCACGCATGTCACGATATTCGTAATGCATGATATGTGCGATAGTTTCGCCCGACTCGTCCAATAAACGATCGCCCTCGGTAAGCTGGTCGAGGCGCAAATCGCCGCGCTGGGTTCTTACGATTGTGTCCGGCCCCATCACTCGCCCTCCGCCAGTAGCGCGTCGATCATGGCTTGCCATCCTTCGAACGCAACCGCTCCATCAACAAGCAAATCCATGCCCGCTTGGGTGTTGTGGTCAATGACGACCCCTTGTTTAGGCCATCCAGGCACCGCTGACCGCATCATCGCATTGCTCGGCTCGCGGATCGCGGCTATGACGTCGATAGCGCAGCCTCGTATATCATCGGGATGCATTTCAACGCCATGATGACGCAGTGTGGCGGTGAGCGCCCGCGCGGCGCGTTCAAGCGGGGTCATTCCACGCCTCCACAGGAACGCCATTGCCCAGAATTAGCGTTTCGCCACTCACCTCCACAACACGAAACAACCCTCCAACGCCTTCGAAATCTAGCTTGACCAGCTTCCCGATAGCGTCCGTGGGCTTGTCGCCTAAACCGTTCGGCCAGTGCCTCATTTTGAATGAGATTGGCTCCGGCAAGTCTCGCATCGCTAACCCATGCCGGTTTAAGCGCCTTATGTCGCGCGGCATCATGAAGCCAATCGACAATTCGCCAATGATTTTGCTATCAGGCGCATCACTCATGATCGAACCTCCTACGTTCGGTTGTGGTCAGACCCGGCCCGGTGTTTGCGCATCGGGTCGGGTTGCTGCGGCCCCGGCACCTGTTCAACCATAAAGGCAGGACAGCACAAAGGCGATGACACGGCGCTTACCCGGCGTTCCGCAGCCCGCGCACCATAGCACCAAACACCCTGCACCCGAAACAAAAAGCGCGCTATTCCGAACCATACCGGGAGATGAACCCGCTACCCTCCCCGGCTTTACGCTTTCGCGCTGGTTCGGCCTCGCACCGGCGCGCACCCGGTGTGGAAGTGGAGGACGGGTGTTCTAATCTAGGACAAGCACCGATTTCGACCGGCATCCGCAATAAGGCGGGCGGCCCGGCCAATCATCGCGCGCGGGCGGCTCGGCAACCGTCTTGCCGTTTACCGTCTTGCCCTGCATATCGGCCTCTTCGCTATACAGGTTCCCGTCGCGCGCCTGATGCCATTCGCGAGGGTGTAGCTTATGGGATGACACCCACTGCCACACCGATAGCCCAGCCTCTCGCCTGCGTTCGTCGGCAAGCTCGCTGCTGATCTTGCTGAGCTGGTCGCTGGCGATGTTGATCGACCGACGCTGCGACATGCCCACCACTTCACGTATACGCGCCGCCACATCGCGCGCGGGTTGCCGCTGTGTCAGGCCCGAAAACACCGCATCCCCGATCTTCTTACGCGCCTCGTCCGACACGTTACGGATCAGCTTCGTATTCCACTCGATATAGGTGTCCATCGTCGCGCGAACGTCAGCAGGGCCGAGTAGCGTGCCAAGGTCAACGCCAGTCGCGGACAGGACAGCACCGCGCCAGCTTCCCCGCTGCCACTGCTCTGTCCGCAATACCCAATCGCGTAGGCTGGCAGTCAGGGTGATGAACAGCCGATCAAACGTATTTGATGCGCCGTCAATCGCGCCCGATATGTCAGCAGGGGCATCGGTCGTCATGGTGTCGATTGTGCTGGCGTATTGCGCGATGATCGTGTCCGCCGCGCTCGCCCATAGATCGACCACAGGCTTGTAGCAGCGCTGGTATAGGTCGGTCGCGAGCATGGCAGGCGGGCGAATGTCACGGAACACGATTGCGCTGCGCCGGAAGTTGCGTTGCCGCCGCGCCATGCTTGCGAGGTCGTAGCGGGGCACTAGACCAACCCTTCAAGCCCCGTTGCCGTGGTTCCGGTGGCATGAACGCGAACGATCGTCCCCGTAAGCGGCATACCTACTGCGATCTCAGTGTCTCGCGTGCTGCCGTTGGCGAAAGTGACGCGGATCGTGCCGTCGGTGCCGCTGATAGGCTTCAGGCGCACCTCGCGCACCACCGTGGACAGGTCCGCGCTGTCGTTCGGCGCGATCGGGATAATGTCCGATGCGGGGTCAGTCGTAACCGAGGGTGAGCCATCCGGGCGGATTGCCAGAACCGGCATAGATTCAACGCGACGATTTGCGCCGCCTTCAAGGTCGGGGAGTTGGTCAGCCATCGCTTATTGCTCCTTCACGCCGGACTTCCAATCCGGGTCCAATTCGCTGAACAGTTCCGGGCCGAACACCAGCGGCCCTTGATACGGTTCGATAGTATCAACATCGACGCCTTCGGCCTGCAATGTGAGCGTGATGTGCGGGCGATAATCAGGCCAATCCCATGAGGCACCAGCGTTGCGGATCGCGTCATGGCGGTATTGCAGTTCGTTCGACTGGAACAACAGCGCTACCGCATCACCATCGCCAAGGCGCTCTACGGTGCGCGGACCACCGGGCTTAACCCGTAGCTTGCCATCCTGATCGCTTGACCAGTCCTCGCCCACCGTGAACCAATCGACGGCGGCGCGACTGTAGGCGACTGTCACGTGCATATCGTCTGGTGCCAGCGTTGTTTCGAGGCCCTGCGACTTCGCCCACCGGATCACTTCCGCTGCATTCAACAGTTTACGTTCGACGTAGAGCGTCTTGCTCGCAGCATCTGCCACGAAGCGCGCATCATTAGCCGCACGGCGGCGGGGGGTGTTGTTTGCTGTGGCCCCCGCCGTCGAGGGAGATATTTGACCACCTTCCTTTCCGCTGCTTGCGCTCGCTGCTTGCGCCTCGATAAGGGCTGAAGGATCGGTAAGCGCCGGGTCCACGCTCGATTGCAGGCCAAACCGCTCTTCGTCGGACATGCCTTCGAGCGCGTTATCCAGCCCCGGCATATACCCGCCTTCGGTAAGCGTGTTTTGCACCGCCTCGTTAAAGGCCCGGTCAGGAATAGCGGTAAGCCCAGCGATCTTTTCGAGCGCTTGGCTGATCTTGAAGAACGTCTCTGCCTGCTGCGCCTCGGTCGGGGTGTCGAGCGGTGCCCATTCGTACCAAATGTCAGGGTTCGCGCTGCCCAGCGCGGACTGGATCAGATACGGGTCTAGACGATCGAGACACGGCCCCATTTCGAGCGTCTGCATCGCCCGGATTTTCTTGCGCCAGTCCTCTTGCTGCGACTCACCGCTGGCGTTCATGCCTTCCGGTGCGCGTCCAAGCAGCCGGGTGGCGGGAATGTCGCTGATCGCGGACGCCCACTCGCCATAAGCGTTCATCACGTCTTTCATGCCGCCGAACGAATAGGTGGTGTCGTCGATGCGCTCGCCCGACTTCCCATCCCCATCGCCCGCGTCATAGACGATCGCGTTGAACATGCTTTCCGACACGGTGAAGTTGCGCATCCGGCGCTGGAACAGGGCTTCACCCTCGTCGGTCGCGACATATTCCGACAGCTTCGGAATACCGATGCGCAGGTTGCGCGCCTTCGTGATCAGCGATGCGAATGCCGAACGCGCCGTGTCGCTGTCCTGAACCGCGTCGAGAACCTGTGCAATTGTGCTTTCGCCCCAGAAGTCTTCCACGTAATTCGCCACGCCAAGTAGCGAGGGCGACGGGTCACCCCGGAACGGAACGACGCGCGACGGGTGAATGAGCTGCTGCCCGCGTGTCGTCGTCATGCGATACATTTCGGGTTCACCGAAACGCGGATCGCGGCTGTCTTCGATCAGGCGGTTAAAGGTAAGCTGCCAGCGGTTGACCACATGGATATAGGCCAGCCCGCCCTTTGCGATCGTCGTGGGCGCGGGCTGTGACATATCCCCCGGCAACCCCATGATGAGCGCACCTCCGCCGAGCTTGCGCAGGACTTCGACCTGTCGGGTTTTCTGCTTCAGGCCGAGGCGCTTTTCCTCTGCCTCGATTGCCTTGATCTGGTCGCCATCCGCCTGCCAGTCGCGCCACTCGCGAACCATATCCAACGGCGGGATGGTGATGATCTTGCGCATCAGCCCGGAGCCGCGATAGGCGCTCGCGATATCGTACTGGCTCAGGGTGCGCGCGGCATAGGCGTTTGCGGTGCGCGGATCGCCCGCCATGCCCATGCCGGTGAGCGAGTTCGTCAGGCTATCCAGAGAATAACCCGGCTTGAGACGGAAGGATGATATGCGGCCACCGGACATGGCTGGAACGCTACGGGTTTGCCGCCGTCAGTTTGCCGCCGTCACGCGAGTGCGGAGAGGCTGTATTGCGACTTGCTGCTCAACATCAGTTCGGTGAGCGCCCATACCAGCGCGTCAGCGCGGTCAGGCGAGCCGTCGCCCACATAGCCCGAAACCGTCATGTTGCACATCTGGTCTTCAAGGTCAGGGAAGTCACCCACATGGCTAACCCGCTTCTGCTCGTATAGCGCGCTGATCGGCTCCGCACGCACGACTTTACCACGGCTCGCGACAACCTCTTTAAATGCCGCTTTCTTGTCCGCAGTCGCCACGGTGAAGCGCACCATATCGCCACCGAAATTGCGCTCGCCTAGGATACGATCAGCATTGTAGCGGTGATACAGTTCGACCGCGCGGCGTCCCCAGCCTTCCGGTGACATTTGTACAGTACCATCAAGCAGGATGTAGGCGCGGCCATCGACCCCCAGCCCAGCGACCACGATGCCAATATCATCGCCGCCGCCATCACCTTTCGTGCCGCTTGGATCGACCGACACGACGATCCGCTGCATCTCAGGCTCTTTTCCCTTGGCAATGCGCGTGGTGTCAATTCCGGGAATCGTCTGGGCTGGCGTGATGCTGCCGTCTTCGTTCTTGCGCGCCTCGATAACGCGATCATCCAGCGACCACAGCGCACCGTTAACCTCGCTCGCCCATTCCCCGGCCTCGAACCGCAAGCGCTTTGCCGCGCTCATGTTGGCGAGAATGTCGAAATACTTATCGGGCAGGTTTTCCCGGTTGTCGGACGGATTCACCAGCATTTCGGCGTAATCGTCGGGATCGGCCAGCTTTTCCTTCGTCCCCGGCTTCATCTTAAGCTTGAACAGCACGTAGGACCAATGCAGCTTAGATGGCGGGTTGCAATCGAAATATGCCTTCAGGGTCAGGTGCGTCTTGCCGGTCGCTGCGGCTATCGCTGGCGCAAGTTCAACCTTCTGCGCAAGGCGGGACATGGCCATTTCGATTGATGACCACGGTATCTGGCTGCTCTCGTTGAAATACAGCGTGACATATTCGGCACCGAGAATCTTCTCGACCCGCTCTTTATCGTCCAGCCCGCCGATCCATATTTGCGATCCGCCAGGAAGTTCAACATAGAAGTCGGTCTTGTCGAACCGCGCCCTGATTTGGGGGAAGCACAGCTTCAGCACCTTGGGCAGGGTGTCAGACCATATCGAGGTCTTGGCGTGGTTGAACCGCAGGCGGAAAACGGCGTGACGGCTCCCCGGCGCGTTCAGGGCGCGTTGCACGATGGCGCGCAGCAGCAGGAACGTTTTACCGGAACGTGATCCACCGCGAAGCATGATATGGCTGGCGGGACTGGCTAGTAGCCGGTTGGCTTCGCGCTGCTTCGGGGTCAGTTTCGCAAGTGGTGGCCCGCCATTGTGGCCGATGTTAGCAGGTGCGTTCACGGTTTAGCTTATAGCTCTGCATCTTCAGGCGACACGACCATGCGAACCTCGCCCGTCTGCGCGATCTGTTCGCGGAAGGCTTGCACGTCGATATGCTTGCCGATCAGTTCGAGGCGCTTCACCCGGTCAGACAACTTGAGCTTCGTCACATGCCCCGCGCCATCGCCGATGCTTTCGACTTCAAGGCCCGCAACAAGGCCCTGTCGCCAAATAAGCGGCCAGTCCTTCACCGGCTTGATCGTGCCATCATCATTGTAGAGGTCGCCCACGTCAGCAACGCTTTCATCTGCCAGGCGCTTGAGCAGCCATGCCGCGTCAACGCCCGTCTGTTCCGACCTATTCGTTTTTGCCTCAGCAATGGCCTGTGAGACCATAACATTCGATAACAGGCGCGATGACTGCTCCTGAGCCGTTTTCGCGCTGTAGCCTGCCCGTATGGCCGCCTGAGTGGCATTCAGGTCTATGAGGTACTCCTCAACGAACCTTTCCTGTTTGGGTGTCATGCCCATCGCAGCCTCCTACCCTACCGCCATCGCGGATTTAGCCGCCGTCATCTTGTGCCGCTTGCGTGCCGCCTTCAGGCGTTCGGGGCCAAGCATGTGATAGTAACGCTGAGCCGCGCGCTTTCCGTAAAGGCGGTTTACCTTCGACCATCCGTGCTCGACAAAATACCCGACAAACTCCGGTGGCGGGCTTAACATGGTGCGGGTGCTGTACGCCTTCATGCTGCTTCATCCTCATCAATCGGCGCGTAGTTCTTGCCTGCTGCGATCTCCATGAGCGCATAGGCGTATTCGCGTGCTTCGGGGCTGATACGGTTCCAGCATCGGATAAGCTCTACCGCCTGCCGTGTTTCGTCGTCGTCTTCGGGGAGCAGGCTTCCGGTCGCGGCCTTGTGTTCTACGACATGGTGATGCGCCTTGCGGCTCGTCCAGTGTTCGCGCTCAGCCTGAACGATCATGCGCTGCCGGATTGCGGGGTCGTCGATCTTGGAGATTTCCTTCGCGACTTCGAAGCTCACCTTGTCGGAGCGCCAGCCTTCGGGAATCCGCTCTGCTACCTTTGCGTCTGCGGCGATGCGTTTTTGATCCACGCCCATCTGAACAAGCATCAGTTGCACCTGCTCGCGGTCGGCAAAGTGTTTGGTACCGTGGGCGAACCAGTCTGCCATGAGCCAGTCGGCTTGGCGGCGCTGTGTGACGATGCCCCTGCCGAGATTTACCCATGCTTCGAAGTCGATGTCTTCGGGCAGTGCAAGCGCTACCGTGGCAGGTGGCGCGATCGTAGCAATCTGGTTCATTCTATGCCCTCCCTTTGTTGCTGTGGTGCTGTTCGCAGTCTGGTCCATCTTCGCCATAGGCCGCCATCGCAATTTCCACTTCGTGACCGTTGACGGTGAAGGTGGCGCATGACGTGGCGCGGTATTCAGACCCTGCGAACGATGCGCGTTGAAGCGTTTGCTGTGCGAGGCTTCCGACTTCCTCACCGAAAAGATGGGCCGAGGTTGGGGCGGGTTCGCGTTTGTGTATGAACGTGGCGGCGATCAGCGCGCCCAGCCCGACGAGCGCTAGGTCGTGGAGCATCACTCCCCCTCCGAAGCATGTGCGCGAAGGGCGGCTGCGGTTCGACGGCAGTTCCGGGCATTGCTTGCGTTGGCCTGGAAAGCCATGTCCTCACCGGCCTCAACGGCCAGATTTTCGAAATACTTAGCGGCGCTATCTTGAAAGGCGGCAAGCGCCAGCAGTTCTTTCGCTTCCATCACTCGTTTCCCTTCGTTCCGATCACCGCGTCTGCATCTCGCGGCTGAGATATTCGCGCACCCATTCGACCGGGATGTGGTAATGCTTGGCGATCCGCTCCGGGTCGGCCTTGCGCAGGCGTTCCGTGTCCGCTTGCGCAAAATCCAGTATCAGCCGCGTAAGCGGGAATTGGGTTGCCATGGGCTGGGGTCTCGGTCACAGCGCGAACCCGCGCTCAGGGAACTTCAGGCTGCGCAAATGCTCGATCTCGCGTTCGACTTCGGCGGCCCGGTCGCGAACCCCGCCGTCCAGGTATCGGAAACCGCTGACCGATCGGCCCCGGCCTTCCTCCCGCGCTGTCACGGTGCGAACGCCGACCATCACGATGTCGTCGAAGTCCAGTCCATCCTTCAGCCATTGGCGAAGCTGGGCGCGGTCCATTTCGGCTATCGGGCGGGTCAGGTGGATAGCTTCCGCGATCTGTTGAGCCTTCCGCTCAAAATCACTTGGGCCAGCAGGCTGGAGGGAAACTGCCTCGCGTGGGCGCGCAAGCCAGCTTCTTTCCTTATTCCCTTTTTCCCTTATTTGTTCTGTGTCTTGCGCCTGTCTTGCGTCTGTCTCGGCATGTGTCTCACGCTGTGTCTTGCAACTGTCTTGTTCGGCCTGAAAATCATCATAATTACAGATGGTTACGACGGTAACGCCTGTCGTCGTCACTGTCTCAATCATCGTCTCGCTTTTCATGCGTTTAAAAAGTCGCTCGATCCACGCCTTGTCTCGATCCATCGCATTCGCCATGTCGCGCACCGACACGGCAAGCTGGCCGCGCGCGAGCGTGATGGGGCGATCCTTGTACCGGACGCGGGTGGGACGCCACGCCGCGCGCAGGATCATCCAGGCAAAGGCCATCGCCTCTGCATCGTTACGAAACGCCGGGTGCCCCAGCAGCGTGCGATGGATCAGCGCGAAACCGCCTTCGGACATTATCGCCCCCATTCGGCGGAACGCACCGCCTGATAGTTGGAAAGGAAAAGGCATGTGGACTCGCCCACGCGGCCCTGACGGCGCTTCGGGACGATCAGGGACAGCCACCCCCGCGTCTCGGCCAATTGCCGCTCATGGTCGTCCTGAGCGGCCTTGCTGACCTTCTTGCGTTCGAGGTAATATTCCTCGCGATAGAGGAATAGGACGTTATCGGCGTCCTGCTCGATCTGCCCGCTGTCACGCAGGTCGGACAGCATCGGGCGCTTGTCCTCCCGCTGCTCGACCGCACGGCTCAATTGGGCGAGCGCGACGACCGCGATCCCCAATTCCTTCGCCATCGCCTTGAGGCCCTTGCTGACCTCGGAAACCGTCTCGTAAGCGCTTTGGCGGCGATCGTCGGAATGAAGCAGTTGCAGATAGTCGATCATCACGACGCGAAGCTGTTGCCCCTTCGCGGCCATCTGGCGGCGGTGTCGGCGTACCTTCAGGATCAACCGCGCCAGCGTCATCCCCGCGCCGTCCTCGATGGCGAGGGGCCAGTCCTTCACATGCTCACCGGCCTTGGCGAGCAAGTCGTCCTCTTGCGCGTTCGTGGTGCCGTTTACGATGCGTTCGAACGGTATCCAGTTCTGTGGCGCGCGGCAGCACAGGTCTGACGCCATGCGCATCCCGACTTGTTCGGCGCTCATTTCAAGGTTCACCAGCAAGGTGCCGTGCCCGTTGCGCGCAAGCCCAAGCGCGGCGCTGCACGCAACGGCGGTCTTTCCCATCGAAGGGCGCGCGCCGATGATGGTAAGGCACCCCGGCTCAAACCCGCCCAGTGTCTCGTCAAGCTGGCGTATTCCGGTCGTAAATCCGACCTTGCCGTCATTCGCCTTGATCTCGGCAATGCGCTTCGCGGCCATGCCGATGCTGCCGGAAAGCGTCGTGCTTTTCGATGATTCCCGGCGCTCGACCGATGCGACGATTGCGGCGTCTGCGCGATCCACCAATTCGGCAAGTGGAATAGCGAAGTCTGCCGCTCCCGCGCGCGCATCGTCCAGCGCCAGTGCGAGGGCGCGGCGCTGCGACAGATTTTCAATCTGGTCGATGAAATGCCGATACCCGACCAGCCCCGCCCCGCTTCCGGTAAGCTGAGCCAGATAGGACGGCACGTCCAAATCGGCGGGATCGTTCAGGAATATGGGGCGCAACGTGATCGGCGTTGGCCGCCCGCCAAGCGAATGCTCGCGCACGATCGCGTCATAAATGCGCCCGTGCAGAGGCTCGGAAAAATCCTCGATGCGCAACCGGTCGGCGGCGATATCGATGATCTGAGGTTCCATCATCATCGCGCCAAGTAGCGCCGCTTCGGTTTCGGCATTGGCGAGCGTCGATGCGTCGCGTGGCGCGTCGGTGGTGATAGCGTTCATCAGCATGACACCCTCCGGTCGGCAGCAAGAAACAATCGCTTCCAGCGTTCGTGGGCGCGCACGGTGCGCATGGCATGTTCCATGTCGGACGCCAGTTCAGGCGCTGCGTCACGCTCGCGGACCAGCGCGACGTAATCGTCCCATGCGTCCTGCACCGCGTCAGCGTCGGGGATGATCGGAATGACGTTCACGAAAACACCTCTGTTTCCCACCCGCCGCCGCGCTTCTTGGGCAGCGGCTTCACGGCGATGAAGCGGAACGGATATTGCTCGGCAGCGACCTTGATCTTGACGCGCGCGTCATCCATCCAGTGCCCCTTGACTTCGTGGACCTCGATCGCGCCATCAGCGCGCATCACGGCATAGTCTGGCGTGTAGAATGTGTTGTCGGCCAGCCGTAGCTTTACGCCCTCAAACCGATACCAAAGGATTTCACCGGCCTGCATCGCGGGCTTAAGTACCGAGTCTTCGTATGCGGCCTCGGTCTTATTCTGCTTGCCTGCTTTCATCCGGCCCAGTGCTTGAACAGAGGCACGCATAATCACAGCCCCAGCGCGAGCTGATAGGTTTCGATGGCGTCCTCACGCTGGCGGCGCTTGTCGGCGTCCATCGCGCGCTTTTTGATGATCTCGCGTAGTGCTGCCTTGTCATAGCCGCGTGATGCTGCCTCGTTGAACACGTCGCGAATATCGTCACTGATACCCTTACGCTCTCCGGAAAGGCGTTCGATGCGCTCGACAAGAAGGCGCAGTTCTTCGGCGGCGATGCTCTCGCTCATGCGGGTTTCTCCGATTGTTTGATGATTGCAGGCCGATCGACCGAAAAATGCGGCAGGCTCCTACGCACCGGGTCAGAGACGCGGTGGAAGCTGTAGACGCCTGTACGGGTGTCGATGATGGCGCAGGGAAGCAGGACGCGAGCGGGAAACATCATGCCGCCACCCCATGCCGCTTGATCCATGCGCGCTGTGCGTCAGCATCCCATGTGCCGCCGATCTCGTCACAGGCGGCAACAAGCATAGCGCTGGCCTTTTCGGGTTTGTGACCGCCGGTCGGGCGATCATATCCCGGCTGATAGCCGCTGGTTGATCGTCCGCCGCCGTGAAGTGCAATCGGCAGGCGGTATTCCGCCCCAGCTACAGTGCGCCCCGGCAGATAGGTTTCGACAAACTCAGACATGCGCATGTCGATCGACGGGAACGCGCGTAGGAGCTTGTCCTCCTTTTCGGTCCAGAGAACGCCGCTCATGCAGCTTCCCCTGCAAAAAGGTTGCCTTGGCGCTGCGCGTCCTCGGGCGACCAATTGTTGCGCTTGGCTTCGTTTAGCGAGCCGGGTAATATTTGCAGGTTGGTTTCGCAGTGCAGTCCGCACACCAGCTCATGCTGGAGGGGAACAATGTGGTCGACATGCATCCGCTGACCAGTTGCGGCCTGAATCGCACTCGCCCTCTCATAGATTGCCGCTATCTTCGAAAGATTTGCCCATGGCGGTGTGGCGCGCAGTTTTGACGCTTTGTACTTGGCGGAAGCTGCGTTGCGCTTACCGCGATTAGCTTTCGCCCAGATAGAGTACTCATCACGAAGGCGCGCACAGTTTTGGCGCTTAAAGCTACGGTTGGTTTCGCGTGCCTTTTCTAGGTTCGAGGCACGCCAAGCAGCTGATTTAGCCGTCAGGCGCTCGCGGTTTTGACGCGCCCATTCACTATTCCGCTCTCGATGGCACTGCTTGCACCACGAAACATGTCCATCACGGTAGCGAGGGTCAGTCCGGAATTCCGTGACCGGCTTATTTACAGCACAGCGCCCACACATCTTCATGCCGCCGCCCCCGGTATAAACAGGTCGCCCTGTTTTTGAGCCTCCTCAATTCTGCGAGCAGCGATGTCGAAATAATGCTCTTGCAGCTCAATTCCGATAAACCGACGGTCGGCCATCACAGCGGCAACGCCAGTGGTGCCGGAACCCATGAATGGATCTAGAATAGTCTGGCCTGTGTTGGTGAAGTCCGCGATGATCTCGCTCATCAGGCGGCGCGGCTTTTCGGTCGGGTGCGTGCCCTCGCGTTCGGGGCTATTCACGCAATGCGTATAGACGCCGCGTTTGCCGCCCGCGTTCCAGCGCGCGAATCCCTGCCCGGCCCATGCGCATACAAAATGCTCAGCACCTTGCGCCGGTCCCTGCCCGTTCATTTGCGGCGTGCTGTCGGGCTTCACCCACACGCAGGCGCGCTTGTAGCGCATCGGGCTGGGGTTGATTCCATCAGCCCAGCGGCCCACACCTTCCGAAGTGCAGAACGCGATGAACCAGCCATCGCATTGCGCGCCCCACGTGATTACTTCGTCGCGAATTTCGTCAATCGGCGCGAAGTCGAGCGGCTTCCAGTGGTGAGAGCCATCAGGACGAACAAGCCCCTTCATGCCGCCCTTGCTTGCGTGCATGATCGCCTCATAAGGCGGGTCCATGATGATATGATCAACCGGCCCCAGCGTAGGCATAATCTCTAGGCAATCCCCCAGATACAGCGTGGCATTGCCGATATGTTCGACGCGGCTCATGCCCCAGCCCTCCGCTTGGTCGCCCAGCCCTTGTGAGCGGCGGCGGAGCGCGCCTTGTATTCGGGTGACTGTATGCGGGCGCGGTTGGCCTGCACCATACGGGCAAGGGCGCGGCGGGCGATCAGGATGCGGAGATACTTCATGCCGCCTTCCCCGTGCTGGAATAGGGGAGCAGCTCGGCAATGAGGCCATCAGCCGCTTTGGTCGTGTCGGCCTCTTCCGTATGGTCGATAATGCCATCAGCGGCGCAGCGCGTAAGGATAGCCCAATGCGCCATGCCGTTGATAAGCAGGCGGATCGGCTCGCGCTCGTCCGGCTCGTCCATCGGGGAGGCGTTGCCATAGCCGATAATCGCAAGCACCGCGTTGACCGCATGGGGGCCGATGACAACTGCCAGCGACAGGGCGGCGGATAGCGACGGTTCGCGTACTTCGCCCGGGTCATTTGCCATGTAAGAGCGGATCGTGCGGACCGAGACGCCCGACAGGCGGTGCAAGTCCTCAACCGTAAACCGGCGCTCGATGACAATCGCGGTGCGGAGAAGCGGGCGAACCGTATCAATTACACGATCGCGGGAAACGATAGGCGCCAATTCCGCTGCTATGGTGCGCTGCGTCATTTAATCCTCCGGGCATGAAAGGGATTGAGAACAGCATCGACGGGACCGGAGAGGCACAGCGCCTCCCCCTCCCGATCGACGCCGAAAAACAGGTGCGCCTTGCCGAGGCCGCGCGACTGGTGCGCAGCGCTCGCAGGCGTTGGGAAATGGCGGGGCTGATCGGTCATCAAGCCGCCTCCGACGAGGTGGCGCGATGAGCCGTTCGGGCCATTGCGATGAGCATGTCGCGGAAAGCGGGCGGGGTAGCGTTGGCCTCTGCTTTCGAAAGCGTCGGCTTGTTTCGATCTTTCCCGCGCTGATCGTGAAAGCCTACTTGATGGCTCCCAATAGGACGCGACCAATCAAAATCAAATGGCTCGACACCGAAGGCGTAAAGCCACGTAGCCTTGTTGGCTCGGTGGCCATAGGCAGATTGCCAAACCTCGCATACCCATCCACCAGTAGCGCAGCGCTGCCAGCCCGTACGGAGCGGCTTAATCAACCCATAGGCGTTCCAAGCGCGGGTTTTAGCCGGATGCTCAAGCACGCCGCCATATGTTCGCACCGATCGCAGGGCGCTGGCGAAACAACCGCCGTCGTTACCCGGTCGATTGTGCTCGCCACCCCAACGCGCATAGTTGACGCGCGCCATAGCGCCCCACCGCTGGCAAGGCGGGTGTGCGACAACGGGATGCGGCCCGGCATAACGGCGAGCATCACGCGGCTCGTCCCACGGATCAACGCCGTCGAGACCGAAATAGCAGCCATCCGTTTCGACGTAGAGCGCCGCAATGGTGCGGGGCTGATCGGTCACGAGCCGACGCCATGATCGCGATATTCCGCGCCGTGATGGAAACCGCGCTCGTCCTGCCAGCCTTCGGGCGCGGTCAGGATAAGCAGGGTGATGACCAGCGTGCAGATGACGCAAAGGGCGAGGTAGGCCATTTATGCCGCCTCCCGCTCTTTGGTTTTGCCAAGGGAACGGATGCGGCTCAGGGCTTCCGGGTATTGCTCATCGTCGATCTTGCGGAAGCGCCAGTGAGCGTATGCGGCTTCCCAAAAGGCCGTCCTTTTGGGCGACAGGCCAGCAACTTGCACACCATATTCGCCATCGACCGGCGGCAACAGTCCGCTAACCCGATAGTGACGACCTTCTGCGAGCATCGTATCAACACGTTCGCCGGTCCATGGATCGAAGCGGCCCTTCGCATCCACACACACCACGACATCGCCAACATCAAAAGGACAGCCCATCGCTCAATTCCCTTCGCTGTGAGAAGGGGCACCCTGAAGCCACTTTACATGGCGGCGAACGCAAGAGCCGCGAATTACTTCGACGACAAATTTATCATCTGGAGTTGCATCAATGCGCGCTACGTGTTCGCGCAAATGATCTGCATAAGATCGGTACTGACCAATCATTTCAGCTACCGACAGCTCACCCCAATCGACAATACCAAAACCGGAAGGAGCGTTAGGAACTCTAATAGAGGTAAGCTTCTCGGACATAATCTATCCTTCGCTATGATGAAAATTGCCGGTGGCGTCGGTACCCGACGGGACGCCACCGGCAGGGTGCGCGACCGTGGTAAGGTCGGTCGCGGGGGAGAATTGCTTGGCAAGGCTGGTGCCGACGTAGCGCGCGTTGTTCGTCAGCTTGCGTTGCCATGCGCCGACACTCGGCGCCCAACGGAAGCCACGCTTTTTGAGAGCGGCGCGCTCTTCATCGGTCGGCTTATCGGGGAAGATCAGTTGCAGCCGATCAAGCGTGACATTTTCGACAACGCGAATATTGCCGATCAGGGTTTCGGGATGGCCGCCCTCGTCGGATTCCACGATCGCCGCCCGTTCGGCACGCCGCTGGCTACGTTCAATCCATTTCGTTGCGCCATCGCGATATACCGCCAGTTCCTCATATCGGCGCATCTCGATGTCCATGCGCTTCTGGTTACGATCGACCGGGAACCGAGCGGGTCCGGTAATCATCCAGTTCATGGTACGCGCGCCTGCCTGCTGGAACGCGACCCAGCGCTTGCGATAGCCTTGCGTCCAGCTCGCAACATCTTCGGCTGTACCGCCGGCTTCGTAGATGTCGCTTGCCGCGCTAGTCAGGTCGGAAACTGCATCCTCTACAGCTTGACGGGCGCGGCGTTCGGGGCTGAACGTCCGGGCGTTAAAGCCGCGCTCGAACGCCTCCATGCCGCCAACCCAGCCAAGGATTTCGGCGCGGGTGCCCTGCGAATACGGATCGACGGTTTCGGCTTCCCCGCTCATGCTGCCGACCTCGCTTCGGAGGTGGCCGGTGCAGGGTATATGTCCGGCCGCCATTGGTGGCGGGGTACGCCCGTTGCCATCTCAGCTTTCAGCACGAACTCGGCGGGAAGTGGTCGCCCCTTGCGCACCCAGTTCGATACATTCTGCTGCGAAGTCCCGATCGCCTCTGCGAAGCGGGTCTGGCTCGAAAGGTCGCCTTTCATGGCGCGCTTGATCGGATAAGGCTTCATAATGGAAGCACTTTACCACTCGGTTGTAGAATTACAACCCCTTTGTACGAGCAAAGGCCGCAAAAACTTTGTAGCTGACTCCGCCGTGGCACAGGAACCAATAGACGCAGGCGCAGCAGGACTGTGGACGAAGGCCGAGCGGGTCAAGCGCGGGCTGTCCGCCGACGACCTGAAAGAGCGTATCAACGGCCTTGCGCGTGAAAACGGCGATCCGACGACTGTGTCGCAGCAGGTGGTTTCGAAATACGAACAGGGCAAAACCAAGAAGAAGCCCGCATGGACCCGGTACATCGCAATGGCGTTCGCCCAGATGGACGGCGAGACGCGCGAAGACCCCTACCTTGACACTGGCAAGGCGGATAATTCCGTGATGATCCGGTTGCTGCCCACCCACGCGGGCATGGGTGGTGGCGGTAGTGGCGAGGGCGATGAAGGGGAAATTGCCTTTTCGCGCGACCTGATCGAGCGCGAATTGCGCGCGCCACCCGACGCACTGTTGGCGATGGTCGCAGAGGGCAATTCGATGGCCCCCGACTTCATGGGCGGCGATCAGATATTGGTAGACACTCGCAAGCGATCGCTCGCCCAGCCTGGCGCGTTCTGCCTGTGGGATAGTGACGGGCACGTTATCAAATATTTGGAGCGAATCCCGAACAGCGAGCCGCCCCGCGTCCGTATCATCAGCGCGAACCGCGAACTGTTCGAGCCCTACGAACGCCTTGTCGAAGAGGTGAGCCTGATCGGGCGCGTCATCTGGTACGGGCGGCGGGTGCAATAGCGCTACAACTTTTTTACAAACCGGTTGTTGACTTGCCTACAATCCGGTTGTAGATACTGACCTCACAGCGACACACCGTCGCAAGGAGGTCAACATGGCAAAGACGCTTTCCGAGCAATTCGATACGCTTTGCAAGAAGCACGATCTGTCCGCGATCGGCTTTTCCTGCCACGCGCCGGATCGGGGCTACGATAAGCCCTATTATTTCGTCACCCTGACGTGGGGCGATATCGGCGACAACGCGCACCAGAATTGCAGCGGCACCGCGTATACGATTGACGAGGCGTTCAAGGACGCACTCGCGCAGATGACGCAGCGGCGCAATCCTTCGTCTGTCGATACCGGCATTGAAGACACGACTATCGAAGCGGAGGCCGCATAATGGCTACCGCAGCTCAGAACATTCCGGAAGTAAGGGACTTTCCGCACGTTCTCCGTGCCGAGCGCCTTCTTGGCCGCACGGACTGGAGCGCGGCAGACTACTACGTCGAAGGGCTGGCGGAGTTCGATCGCCACTACACCGCGAAGCCTGATCGGTTCACGCCCGCGCGCCGCCGCGAATACGCAAGCAAGTACGTCTATTTCCATTGCCCGCGTCACAAACTGACGCCGGGTGTGGCCCTTCATGACGAGGGGCGCGCATAATGCCCAGCGAAACCGCAATCCGCCGCGTCATGGAAGATACCGGCATGGAGTATCTCCAAGCGTATCGCCATGTGCAGGCGCGCGATCATCTCAACCGGACCGGCGCGATCTACAACCGCCCCGGACGCTTTGCAGCCTTCGAGCGCTACTGGAACGATCCTGCTTACCGGGATGGCGTGGAGGCGCAAGTCCAGTCCAACCGCGACCGCGACCGCGCCAATGCAGCGATTGACGAAGGTATGCGCAAGGCTCGCGAACGCCGCGCACTGGCGACGGGAGGCGAGGCATGAGCGAGCGCACCTCATTCGACGCCGCCGAAGCTGCACTGCGCGCCCTGCGTATGCCCGATGAGGCTGACCTGATCGTCGCGGTCGGCGCGCACGCACCCAGCACCGACTGCCGCAATGGATACGTCTCGATCACGATCCGGCGGGGCAAGGACGAGGCAACCTCGGAAGCCGTGCACCTGATCGACGCCGCATACCTGGCGCGCGGGAAGCTGAACGCAATGGAACGCAAGCGGGAAGCTGAAAAGGCTGAAGCTGCGATGGAACAGGAGAAGGTGAAGTGATTGTCACCCGTAAAGCGATGAAACGCGCCGTTGATGCAGAGCGCGCACGATATGACGATCTAGCCGCAGTTGTCGACGTCGCCTTCCTTCCTTCGGTGTGCCGAGTAATTAAAGAGATGCGCGAAGGTTGGGCGGTTCCTTTTAGCTATGTAGCGGCAGATGCGGGCGTTCCAGACAAGTGGACTAGAGAAATAATCCGCGCGCTAGCTGCTTTGGGGCTGGCTGAGCATCACCCATTTTGCAGCGAAGATGACAACCTCATTCGCGGAAGCGGTTATTCACTCACCGCTAATGGCGCTCGCGTTCAAGCAATGCTCCGCGCTCGTTCGGGTGAAGAACAATGAGCGGGGCGAAGCATACTCCGGGTCCGTGGTTTCCGCACGGGTTCACGTATCCCGAAGGTGTTGCAGGCGATGTGTTTGCGAAAGACAGCAACAATGTCCTTGCTTGCACCGCGATATGCCGAGTGGTCGAGCCTATATCGAAGATGGATAGCGATTTACGCCGTCCTCCCCTCGATGCGTTGCAGGCAGTAGCGCGCAAGAACGCTGCACAACCTGTTATTGAAGCCAACGCCCGCCTGATCGCCGCCGCACCTGATGGGCTGGAGATTGCGGAAGAGTTTCTTGCTTTCGCACGGTCTGGCGCGAACTTCTACTATCCGCCGGGATCGCTGCAAAAGTTGGAGGCTTTCGTCGCCAAAGCACGCGGTGAAGCATGACCCGCATTTCAACCACAATTGTCATCACCGCCATGATGACCGGCTTTTTCCTCTCGCTGTTCGGCGGTGACCTGTTCGCAGCACTTCCGTTTGCGATCGGCGGGGCGGTGTTCATCACCGCGCATGTTCGGAGGGAACGGGCATGATCGAAGTCACTCACCACGCAGCACAACGCTATGTCGAGCGCGTGAACCCTGCCCTGTCGCTGGACGAAGCGCGGCGGGAAATCATGAGCCACGAACGCGCCATCATGGTGGCGATCCAAGAGCGGTGCACATGCGTCCGCCTTGGGTGCGGGGCGAAGCTGGTTCTGGTCAACGGTCGCGTTGTCGATGTGCGGGAACGGCGGTGGATTTTGCCGCCTGTCATGCGCCCCGCGCGCCTCAATTTCGCAATGGAGAATTGAAATGAACGCTGTTGCTTCACAGCCTGAAACCGGCACCGACATCGCGACCGTCGTTGCGCACAATCCCGCAATCGTGCTGATCGATGCCGGGAAGCGCGAAGACCTGTTTGCCCATATCCGGCGCGAGGTTGAGGCATTCGAGCCTGACCTGACGACCGCCAAGGGCCGCGATGCGATCAAGTCGCTGGCGTACAAGATCACGCGGTCGAAGACTGCAATCGATGCGGCGGGCAAGAAACTGAACGAGGATGCGCGCGCGCAGATCAATGCGGTTGATGCATCGCGCCGGGAGGCTCGCGAGAAGCTGGACGCGCTGGCCGCTCAGGTCCGCCAGCCGCTCACCGATTGGGAAGAGGCTGAGAAGGCGCGTGTCGATGGCTGCCGCGAGGACATTGAGGCATTCAAGCGCGCAGGCGAGGTATCGCTGAGCGACACCGCCGAGGACGTGCGCCAACGGGGCATGGATCTGTGGAACCAGACGATCGACCCTGACCGCTTCCGCGACATGGCCGAAGAGGCGCAGGCCGCGAAGGATGCATCCGTCGCCGCGTTGAAAACTGCCCTCGCCCGCCTTGAGCGGGAGGAGGCTGACCGGGCCGAACTTGCCCGGCTGCGCGCCGATCAGGAGAAACGCGAGGCCGAGGAAGCTGCCAAGCGTGAAGAGTCAGAGCGTGCAGAACGCAAGAGGCAATACGCTAGGGACATTATCGAACACATCCATCAGTGTGGATTGGGGACAATTGGGGGGAAAACGTATCCCTACGTAATTCTGATCCGCGAACTCGAAGAGAAGATCGAAACTGGACCGCGCGCCGAAACTGCTTTTGGCGATATGGCCGATGAGGTTGAGAAGGCTCGAACCGATACTCTGATCCGACTTCAGGATGCGTGCAAAGCTCAGGCGGAGCGCGAGCAACGCGAGCAGGCCGAAGAGGCTGCCAGAAAGGCTAGGGAGCAGGCCCAGCGCGAGGCCGAAGAGCGCCATCAAAAGGAACTGGCCGCCGAACGTCACCGGGCCGAAGAGGCCGAGCGTGCCGCGCAGGAAGAGCGCGACCGCGCGGCCCGCGAAGCGGCGGAGCGTGAGGCCGAGCAGAAGCGGCAAGCCGAAGAGCAGGCGAAGCGCGAGGCCGATCAGGCGCACCGCACGAAGGTAAAGAGCGCTGCGAAGGCCGCGATCATGTCGTGCGGCGCTGATGAGGACACGGCGCGCAAGATCGTCGTGGCGATCATCGCCGGTGAGGTTCCTCATGTTCGGTTGGGGTTTTGAGCAATGGAAACGCCAAAGAATAGCGTCGATCAAGCAATCGACCAGATGGAGCCGATCGTCAGCGATCTGGGGAGCGTGTGCAGCAGTTTGCAGGAAGCGGCTGCCATTTCAGCCGCCATCAGTCTGAAGCGGATCGCCGATTCCTTCGACAGCTCCGCGATCGGCGGACATCCGCAAGGCAGCGTCCTCTGGTGGCTCGAAACTATCGCCTGCGCCGCTCAAAACCCCCGGAGATCATGACGATGACCGACAATCCTTTCGACCGCGATTACGTCGCTCCGCAACAGCCGGAAGCCGCGCCTGAGCCGAAAGCCGAAAAGCAGGCGAATGCTCCGCTGATCACGAAACCCGGCGCATATCGCGACATCCCAGCGGAGGATTACCATGGAAACGCGAACCTGTTGCCCGCTCCCTCGCTGTCGTCAACCGGCGCAAAGCTGCTGCTGAACAAGTCGCCCTATCACTTCTGGTTTCAAAGCCCGATGAACCCGGATCGCGTCGAGCAAGAGGAAAAGGCGCATTTCAGCGTCGGTAAGGCGGCGCATGACCTGATCCTGCTTAGCGAGCGGTGGCCGGAGTTCTATCACGTCCTGCCGGAAGGTTTCGCGCGCAACAAGACGAAGGCGATGCCCGAAGCGATCGCGGCCTATGAGGCGGCTGTCGCGGCGAACAAGTGCATCCTCACCCATGATGGCGCGGAGACGGTTCGGCAGGTCGCAGAGTCGATCAAGCGTAACCCTGTTTCGGTTACGGCGCTTACGAACGGCGAAAGCGAAACGACGCTCGCGTGGAAAGACCCGGAAACGGATGTTTGGCTTCGCGCCCGCCCCGACTTCATGCCCGCCGCCGCGCGCGTCGGTGGTGACGTTATCGTGGTGTCCGATCTGAAGTTTGTGGCGGGTTCACACGCGGACCCGGAGGGCTTCAAGAGCGCCATCTCCAATTTCGGCTATCACCAGTCAGCCGCCTTCTATGCCGATGGCATCAAGGCGACGTTCGGGCATTATCCGACGCACTGGCTTCATGTCGTCGTCGAGAAAGACCCGCCGTATTGCACCGCTCTTTATGAGCTGCCGCAAGAGGACATTGAGCGTGGGCGTTGGCTCAACCGCGAAGCGATCCGCAAGTTCGCCGAGTGCCTGAACGCGGACAAGTGGCCCGGCTACGCAGATGATCCCCTGCCGGTCGGCCTGCCGATCTGGGCACGCAAACGGATCGATGATGTCGAGGGGCACGAACTGGCTTGGGCGGCTGCGGCATGAGCGGGAAGCCTACTGAAGCGCAAACTCGCGCTCGCCAGCGCAACTGGCAGATACGGTGCATCCGATCGCTTTGGGCGCAAGCTGGGCACCTTAGCGAGCCATTCCGCACCAGCGTCAGAGAGGCGATTGACGCCGACCTTATGGAACGCGGGGCCGAACCGGAGCGCGTTCGGCGCGAACGATACGTGACTGAAACCGAAATCCCCTTTTGAGGAACTGATACATGGCTACCCAACTCACTACCACTGATGACAAGCGCGACATGGCGCTGGCGAAATCGATCGGTACGACGCAGCTTGATAGCAACGCGCCGCGTTCGATGTTCCAGCCTGCGAACATGGGCGAGGCGATGGAGATTGCGCGCCTGATGGCTGGCAGCAATTTCGTCGCGCCGCACCTTCGCGGCAAGCCGGGCGACTGCCTCGCTGTCGTGATGCAGGCCGCGCGGTGGGCGATGGACCCGTTCGCGGTCGCTAACAAGACGTTTTTCGTGAATGACCGCATCGCCTATGAAGCGCAGCTCGTCACGGCTGTTATCAATTCGTCCGGCGTGCTTGATGGTCGCCTTCACCCCGAATGGGAAGGCGAAGGAAACGAGCTGGTTTGCACCGTCACGGGCAAGCTGAAGGGCGACGACGAGCCTAAAAAGCGCCGGGTGGCGATCAAGAACATCACCACGCGCAATTCGCCGCTGTGGAAGCAAGACCCTGAACAGCAGATCGGCTATTACGCAAGCCGTGCTTGGGTGCGCCTCCACGCGCCGGAAGTGCTGCTCGGCGTCTATTCGCCCGACGAGTTTGAAGCGCCTATGTCCGCCGCTGGCGCTGGCAGTCTGGCGGAGACGCGCGAGGCAAAGCCCCTCACCGCCGCAATGCTGACGCAACAGGCGACGGATAAACAGGTTGCCGAGCATGTCGAAGCGATCGACGGACGCGCCGATGAGGATCACGGCGAGGCTACCACGCTGGAAAGCGCCAAGGCCGAAATCGACGCGACCAAGATGGTGCCCGATGTGAACAGCCGCCTTTCCGCGCTGATTCCGCTGCTGAGTGACGACGATGGCGACGCGCTGCGCAGTCACGCGATGGACCGCATTGCCGAACTGAAGGAGGCGACAAATGGCTGAGGACCCCGCCACCGTCGCCTACAACCGGGCGCTCTACCAAAAGTCGCCACGCGAGCGCCTGCGTCGGATCAATTACGACCGAAAGCGTCGGGGTGCGCCGCTTCTCAACTCGCTGGACGAAACGCGGCTGCGCATCCCGCTTGGCGATGACGCCGCTTGACAACTGAAGCGCGGCAACAGGCCGCATAGGAGATATGTGATGTTCGCAGGTCCGGATCCGTGTGACGATGCAACCGCTTGCTGGTCTGTCAATGATGACGGTCACTGGTGCCCAAGTTGCGGCAATTTGATTGCCCGCCCCGAATGGCTCGAGTGCGGCGCGCATCTGCCTGACGAATGCAATATATGCGGCTACCCGGATGCCTCAGCAGTCGCTGAATATCACTGCGGGCCGGATGATGATGACGACGACCTTTGCGAGTGCTGCGGGAAGCCGTGGGAGCAATGCCCGGAAAACTTTGACTGCGGCATGATGCCCGATGGGCAGTGCTCGAAAGCGGGTAGCGAGGAATGTGATTGGGAATGCCCGCGCAACCTCGGTTGACAAGTTTCTCAAGGGAGCGGGGCGGTCCCAATAAGCCGCCCCGTAGGAATGACGAAGCACCCCGGCAATGAGGCCGGGAGCCGGTGGCGGGGCTGATCCCCCGGCGGCCCCGCCACTGATACAGGAGATTTGAACGATGGCACAGAACACGAAGATCGAATGGTGCGATCACACCTTCAACCCGTGGATCGGTTGCACCCGCGTTGGACCGGGCTGCGGCCTGCCGACCGCTCCGGGAGAACCGGAAGGCGCAGGGTGCTATGCTGAAACCCTGATGGACCATCGCTACGGTCGAGTTGAATGGGGCGCGGGACGACCGCGCGCCCGGACAGCGGTATCGACGTGGAATCAGCCGCGCAGATGGAACCGTGATGCTGAAAAAGCTGAGACCCGGCCTTTCGTGTTCTGCGCGTCGTTGGCGGATGTGTTCGACAACGAGGTGCCGGAGCAGTGGCGCGCAGATCTGTTCGAGCTGATCGAAGAGACGCCGAACCTCGTCTGGCTGCTACTCACAAAGCGGATTTGCAATGTTCGCAAAATGACTGACCCGATGCGCGGATGCCGGATCATCCCGCCTAACGTCGCAATTGGTGCGACGATGGTGACCCAGCGCGAATACGACCGCGACGCGCGCCAATTGGCCGAGGTGAAGCATTTCGCTGACGTGCTGTTCACCTTTGGCAGCTTCGAGCCGCTGCTGGGCTCAATCATCATCGACGACAATGCGCCGGACTGGATCATCGTCGGCGGCGAAAGCGGTCGGAATGCACGGCCTATGGACCTGCACTGGGCGCGAAGCCTGCAACGGCAAGCGTTCCATCATGGCCGGGTGTTTAACTTCAAGCAGCGCGGCGGGTCGAGCTCTGACAAAGGAGGCCATTACCTCGACGGCCAGACCTATTTCGCGCGCCCTTCAATCGGAAAGGTTGCGGCATGAGCGACATCACCAAAGACCCCCGCATGAACGCCCCGCCCCGGCTGTCGGACCTGCCGCGCGAACAGATGATGAGCGCGCTATACCACCGCGCCGAGGCCAAGCGGCGGGATTATCTCGACCGGTTTTGTAATCCGAAGCCGCGCCTGATCGAGCGCATTATCCGGAGGCTGGGGCTGTGAAAATCCGCATCCAGAAACGCAGCCCGCGCAAGCGCAGTTCGCGCCGCTTCGCATGGCTTCCCAAGCGCGTTCGTCCCGGCTGCTGGGTGTGGCTGGAGCATTATCGCCGGTATGGGAGTGGGTATTATGGGTGACCGGTTGATGACCAGTGAAACCGATAGCGTGAAGGTGATACAGGCGGATCGTGACCGCGCCGCTGAATGGACGCGAGCCCGCTGCCGAACGCTTGGCCTGTCCGAGCAAAGCATCGCTGCGATAAACGAAAACCTGTCAGCGGGTGCGGCGGATGATGACGAACTAGTCCAAGCCTTCGCGCTTCACCGCATCGCCCACAGCACCGATAGCGCGGGGCTGGTGGAGGCGGCCGCCAAGATTGCCGAAAAACATAAACGGTATGAGGCATCGGACTTTCCCGTTTGCCAGAGCATCGCCGACGATATTCGCGCCCTCGCTCAATCCAACGCTGTGCCGTCTGATATGGGGAAACACATTCAGGATTTTCGCTGGCGCGCAAGAACCTGCCGGACAAACCCCGACGCATATTGCGAAAAGTCCGCAGCCGTTTGGGATATGGCCGCTGATGCTTTGGAGGCTGGCAATGAAACCGCATGAACGCTTCATGGCGATGATCGCCGCCCATGCTGTCGCAGACTATCCGATGCAGGGCGATTTTCTGGCGAAGGCAAAGAACCGCACCGTGCCTATTCCCGGCGTGCCGTGGTGGCAGGCGCTGGGCGCTCACGCGATCATTCACGGCGCGGCGGTTGCGTTCATCACTCGATCGCCCGCGCTCGGCATCGCTGAAGCGGCGGTTCATGCAATCACCGACGACCTGAAGTGCAACGGGCGGCTGACCTTCAATCAGGATCAGGCAATCCACGCGGCGTGTAAATTGCTGTGGGCCATGCTCTCCGCTCTCCCCAAGGATGCTGGCGATCAGGATAAGGAGGCGCGGGGATGACGGCACCTGCTACCGAGATGATGAGCCGGATCAAGCGCGCGAAGCGCAACGGCACAAAACTTCACCTCGATCATGAACACGTCGATTTGCTGCTGCAGGACGATGTATATTCGCTGCTTTGCCGGTACGAATTGAAGGAGATGACCGGATGCGCGGTCGAGCAAAAGGAGCCAGCGAACGATTCCAAATCGGCCGATATTGGCTCTGGTACAGAAAAGACCGCGACGATTGGAATATCTGCTGGTCCGAAGGAAGGGTCACGCGCCGAACGTCGACAGGTATTGGCGGTGGCAAGCCAGACAGCCCGCCAGAACAAGCGCGCGAAGCACTAGCCGAGCATTACGCCTCCAAGAAGGACGTTTCGGCAGAACTGCCAGCCAACGGCTTCAAGTCGCCTGCAGATGTGCTTTTGAGCGACGCGACTATCCTTTGGCTTACTCAGCACGTCGCGCACCTGTCCGCGCCCGAACGCTATGAGGAATCGCTCAAGGTGTGGGAGCAGTTTTGGGAATATCTCGAAAGCGTGCGCGCACTCCCCGATCCGCTCACTATCGCCTCGATTGGCACCACGATCCGCATAAACGATGAGGCGGTAACGCTGGTCGACGCGTTCGTGAATTGGCGAAAAGCGCAAGGCACCAGTGCGCCGAGCATATCGCGGGACCTCGCTGCGCTGCGCGGGCCGATCAACTGGGCGAAGCGCGAACACCGGATTACATGGGCACCGTTTATCAAAGACGTGAAGGGCAAGAAGCGCCCCAAGGAACTCGAATGGTCGCCCGAACAGATCGCGGTCATCCTTGACGCGGCGCTTGCTTCACCCGACCGCCACCATGTTCACCTTTTCACGATAATCATGCTCAGCACGCACGCGCGGGCGGAGGCGACACTCGAACTGCACGCCGAACAGATACGAAAGGGGCTTATCTATTTCCTGCGCCCCGGAGAGGATCAGACGAGCAAGCGCCGCGCGATCGTTCCTGCCTGCCCTACCCTCGCACCTTGGCTTGCAGGGAAAACGGGTAAGATCATCGTCTATCGCGTGCCCACCAGCGCCAAGACGCGCGCGAACGGCGGGCCTGAGTATTTCGAGCGCCCGACCGACAATATCAGCAACGCCTTTGCTGGCACGCTGATTGCCGCGCACGCGATGCGCCCGGACCTCGGCTTTGCAGAACAGCGCAACGACGATGATGGCAAGCCGCGATGGCTCCCCCCGCGCGCGAAGCTGGGCGAAACAAAGCGCCGTCCGAACCTGCGCGCCATCGGGACGCCGAATACCCTGCGGCACACGATTCATACTTGGCACAAGCGCCGGGGTGTGCCCGATGCGCAGATCAATGCTGCTGCAGGACACAGCGAGGAAGGGACCGGCGCGAACTATACCCATTTGCGCCCGGAGTACCTGCAGGAACTGATCGAATCTACCGAGGCATTCTGGCGCGAAGTCGGACGCTATACCAACGCCCATTTGCGATACCAGCGCGATACCAAGGTGGTTTCGATTGCTCGAAAGGGATTGACAGGATGATGGAAAAGTCTAGGATTTATGCGGGTGGCGGCTTGGTGGAGCTGAGGGGAATCGAACCCCTGACCTCTGCAGTGCGATTGCAGCGCTCTCCCATCTGAGCTACAGCCCCGCCGCCGGTCCGGTCTTGCCACCGGAAGCGCCCATTTAACGTCGCTTGTCGCGGCGTGCAACCGCGATCGACATTGAACTTTGCATGTCCTCGCCCCGGCATGGGCATAGCTCGTCCCGTCGCTCCGCCGGAACCGCGCCCCCGCTTCGCTCTTTGACCTGCCGAACCTCCGGCCGTCGCCGGAGCCCAGCAAAGGCGAAGGAGCAGGCATGCCCGATCCCATATCCCCCATCGCCGGTCATCGGCGCGACAGCGGCCAGTCCGGCTTTGACGATCCCGGCGCTGCGAAGCGCGACAATGACCTTCCCATCCCGCCCGAACGCGGTCCGCGCGAACGGGTGGAGGACGATGCCGCGCAGGACCCGGATTTCGATCCGGTCTATGACGACAAGGCTTCCGGTCGAAGCTGACCGCCTATTGCAACGCTTTGCACGAAGCGTACATATCGTGCGCGACAAACCTATAGTTCGAACAACCGTCAGGAGAATGCAGACATGGCACGCGCATGGCATCTGGAAAGCCGCCCCAAGGGCATGCCGACGACCGACAATTTCGCGCTGAAACCGATCGACCTGCGCGAACCCGGTAAGGGCGAGCTGCGCATCGCCAATCGCTGGCTGTCGGTCGATCCCTATATGCGCGGGCGAATGAACGATGTGAAAAGCTATGTCCCGCCGTTCGAACTGGGCGCACCGATGCAGGGCGGCGCGATCGGCGAAGTCGTTGAAAGCAATGCGGACGGTTTTGCGGTCGGCGATATGGTCCAGCATATGGCCGGCTGGCGCGACGAAGCGGTGGTGAAAGCGTCCGACGTGCAGAAACTGCCGCCGCTTGATGTCGAGCCGCAGGCTTTTCTGGGGCAGCTCGGCATGCCCGGCATTACCGGCTTTTTCGGCCTGACCGCAGTGGCCGAAGCGAAAGAGGGCGAGGTCGTGTTCGTATCCGCCGCTGCGGGCGCGGTCGGATCGACCGTGGTTCAGATCGCGAAGGCACGTGGCATGACCGTGATCGGATCGGCGGGCGGCAAGGAGAAATGCGACTGGGTGCGCTCGCTCGGCGCGGATGCGATGATCGACTACAAATCGGACACGCCGCTGATCAAAGCATTGATGGAAGCCGCTCCCGACGGGATCGACGTGTATTTCGACAATGTCGGCGGCGATCATCTCGATGCGGCCTTTGCCTGCGCCAATCAGGGCGCGCGCTTCGCGATTTGCGGGATGATCGACAAATATAACGTCGGTGCGCCGACCGAGCTTCGCTACCTCCCGCGCCTGATCGGCAATCGCATCCGGGTGCAGGGCTTTATCGTCAGCGACTATCTGTCCCGCGCCGGAGAATTTTATGAAGAGGCGGCCAAGCTGCTGCAGGCAGGCAAGCTTCGCCGGGAGGAAACCGTCGTCGAGGGGCTGGAGAATATGCCCGACGCGTTTCTCGGCCTGTTTTCGGGAAAGAATCGCGGCAAGATGCTTGTAAAGCTCTGATCCGCCAGTCCAATCCGTGAAGGCGAAGGAGCCGCGTCAGCGCAGCTTGGCGATGTTCAGCTTGTCGGCCTTGGCGCGCTCCTTCACCGATTCCTCGCTGCGGGTCAGCGCCTTGGCGATTGCCTTCAGCCCCATTCCCTTTTGCGCCAGCGTGTGGAGCTTCTGCACTTCATCCTGCCGCCAGGGCTGGCGGTGCCGTTCGAATTTCTCTGCCATGGCGGGGCTTTTAGACCATTCGGCGCAGGCGCACCATCGCCTCGTCCAATGCCTGTAAAAAGCGCGAACGGTCGGTTTTGCTGAACGGCGGCGGGCCGCCCACCACATCGCCGCCGGCGCGCAGATCGGCCATGATCGCACGCGTCGCCACCGCTCCGCCGATCGAATCCATCGTGAAGGGCTTGCCGTTGGGCGCGATCACACTCGCTCCGGCCTTCAGGCACCGTTCGGCGAGCAGGATATCGGCGGTAACGACGATGCTGTTCGCCCCGGCACGTTCGGCGATCCAGTCATCGGCGGCGTCGAAGCCGTCGCTCACCACCACCCGCTCGATCCGGTCAATCGGCGGCACGCGCAGCCGGCTGTTGCTCACCACCTTAACCGGCGCGGCATAGCGTTCGGCCACGCGATACACTTCCTCCTTTACCGGGCAGGCATCAGCATCGACGAAGATCGTTACGGCATCGCTCATGCACGCATCATACCGCTTCACGGAACGTATCGCACGCCGCCGGGTCGCCCGATTGCAGGCCGGTGCGCAGCCACTTCATCCGTTGCTCCGATGTGCCATGGGTGAAGCTGTCGGGCACGACACGTCCCTGCGCCTCACGCTGCAGCGTATCGTCGCCGATCGCATTGGCCGCGCGCATCCCCTCCTCGATATCGCCGGGCTCCAACCGGTCGCGGTTGCGCGCTGCCCAGACACCGGCAAAGCAATCGGCCTGAAGCTCCAGCCGGACCGAAAGCGCATTGCCCTGCGTCCGGCCCAGTTGCGCCTGTCGCTGGGCAACCTCGCCCGATGTGCCGAGCAGATCCTGCACATGATGGCCCATTTCATGCGCGATGACATAGGCTTTGGCGAAATCGCCTGCCGCGCCATAGCGGTTCTTCAGCTCGTCGAAAAAGCTGGTGTCGATATAGACGCCGTCATCGCTGGGGCAGTAAAACGGCCCCATCGCCGCCTGCGCCTCTCCGCAGCCCGACCGGCCCTGCTCCTGATAGAAGTTGATCGTCGCCGGCGTGTAGCGCTGCCCCGATTGCGCGAAAATATCCTGCCATGTGCTGTCGGCGAGCGCCATCACCCGGCACGCGAACAATTCGTCGGGCGTGTCGCAGGGGACGCTGCGCCCGGCAGTTTGTTGCGAAGGCGTTTGGGTGCCGGTGCCGGAGGGCGTGCCCCCGCCGCCGAGATAGAGATACGCCACCGCCACGATGCCCAATATGGCGATCGTGCCGCAGCCGAGTCGACGCCCCAATAGCAGGGGCAACAGGCCCAGCAGCCCGAATCCGCCGCCGCCACCGCCGCCCCTGCCCAGATCGCGCGCATGTTTCGTCGGATCGAGATCGTCGAGCCGCATTCTTGTCCTTTCGCTAACCCCTGACAGTGAAAGGACAATGCGCGAACGCCCGCACCGTTGCACGACTTTATCCGCCACGCTTACTTGATGCAGCGCAGCACCAGCGCCATCTATCGTGCATGGCCGATGCTGATCCTTCGCCTTCGCGGCGCAAAAGCTCCGACGCGCTGCCCCTTCCGGATTGCGTCGCTCTGGTCCTTCAGGGCGGCGGCGCGCTGGGCAGTTATCAGGCCGGAGTGATCGACGCGCTTTCTGATTCGCGAATCGATGTGAACTGGGTCGCGGGCATTTCGATCGGTGCGGTCAACGCCGCCATCTATGCCGGCAATCCGCCCGAACGCCGGGTCGAGCGGCTGACCCGGTTCTGGGAGGAAGTGACAAGCGCCCTGCCCAGCTTTCCCATTCCCAACTGGGATACGGCACGCGAATTCACGCATGAATGGTCGGCCGCCTCGGTTATGGCAACGGGGGTTCCGGGCTTTTTCCGACCGCGCCCCGTCCCGCCGATGTTCGCGATTCCGGGTACTGCGGAGGCGCTCAGCTTTTACGATACCTCGCCGCTTGTGGAAACGCTCGACCGGCTGATCGACTGGGATTTGCTCAACAACGGACCGGTTCGCCTGTCGGTCGGCGCGGTAGATATCGAAAGCGGCAATTTCCGCTATTTCGACAGCAGCGAAATGCAGATCGATGCCCGGCATGTGATGGCGTCGGGCGCGCTTCCCCCCGGCCTGCCCCCGGTCGAAATCGACGGGCGGCATTATTGGGACGGCGGGCTCGTGTCCAATACCCCGCTCGCTTATGTGCTGGAAAATCAGGCGGCACCGATGCTGGTATTTCAGGTCGATCTGTTTTCGGCCACCGCCGCGCCGCCGCGCACCCTGCTCGACGTGATGGCGCGCGAGAAGGAAATCCGCTTCTCCAGCCGGACACGGCAGGTTTCCAATCTCTATATGCGCGAACGCGCGATGCGCGCCGCAGTGCGCAAGGTGCTGGATAAGCTGCCCGGCGATCTGGCCGGGGATCCCGATGTCGCGGCGCTGCGCGATATCGCGACCGAACTGCCGGTTAATCTGGTCCAGCTGATCTATCGCGCCAATGCCTGGGAGGGGGGCAGCCGCGATTTCGAATTTTCACGCCGTACGATGACGGACCATTGGCGGTCCGGCCATGCCGCCGTGGGGGAGACGATGGCCCGTTCGCGTCTGGTGGCGCAGAATATTCTCAACGGGAAAACCGCCGCCTTCGACCTCACCCATCACTGATCCAAGCAAGGAGTAGCAAGGCCATGTTTCTGAAGGGCAAAAGCGTCATCGTCACCGGTTCCACCTCCGGCATCGGGCTTGCCTATGCCAAAGCGTTCGCGGCCGAGGGCGCCGCTGTGATGATCAACGGTTTCGGCGATGAAGGCGAGATCGAGAAAGAGCGCGCCGCGCTCGCCGAAACCAGCGGTGCGAAGGCGCTGTACGACGCCGCCGACATGACCAGGCCCGAGCAGATCGCAGCGATGGTCGATCGCTGTCATCAGGAACTGGGTGGCCCCGATATTGTCATCGCCAATGCCGGTATTCAGCACGTCGCGAAAATCGAGGATTTTCCGCCTGAGAAATTCGAGGCAATCATCTCGATCAATATGAAATCGGCCTGGTATCTGTTCCGCGCCGCCGTGCCGCATATGAAGGAAAAGGGCTGGGGCCGCATCCTGTCCACCGCCTCCGCCCATAGTCTGGTCGCGAGCCCGAACAAGAGCGCATATATCATGGCGAAGCACGGCATTGCCGGGCTGACCAAGACTCTGGCGCTGGAAACCGCGACCGATGGCATTACCGTCAACTGCATCTCGCCCGGCTATGTCTGGACCCCGCTGGTCGAGGATCAGATTCCCGACACGATGAAATCGCGGGGAATGACGCGCGAACAGGTGATGAACGATGTCCTGCTCTCGGCGCAGCCGACGAAGGAATTCGTGATGCCTGAACAGGTTGCGGCGCTCGCGCTGTTCCTGTGCCGGGATGAGGCAAAGGCGATCACCGGCGCCAATTATTCGATCGATGGCGGCTGGACCGCCGAATAATTACCGAATCCGGTCGAAAGCCTCGACAGAAGGGCTGCTTCGGTTAGGCTGTGCGCTTCCATTTGGGGGAGTGTATATGGCGTGGAGCAGGCTGGTCGGCATTTCGATAGGGGTAATCGTGCTGGGCGGGTGTGCGCATCGCACATCCGCTCCGGCGGATAAGCCCGCGCCGATCGCCAGCGCCCCTGCTTCCGGAGAGGCCAACGCCGTCAACTGGCGTCAGGTCGCGACCGATGCCGATCGCGCCCGGCTGCGCAACTGGCGCGACACATGGATCGAGGCACTTGCCGAGGCACGAAGCGCCGATCCGCAAGCGATTGCCGCCGATCCGGCGCTGTTCGATCCCGACCGCGCGCTTACCGATCCGCTGCCGCCGCCCGGCGATTATCGCTGCCGCACCGTGAAACTCGGCTCCGCGCAGCAGGGGCTCTCGCGCTATGTCGATTATCCGGGCTATCCCTGCCGGATCGAACGCGAAGATGATGTGCTCAGCCTCACCCGTTATGGCGGGTCGCAGCGGCCCGTCGGGCTGATCTTTCCCGACACCGCCGCGCGGGGGGTGTTCCTCGGCACGCTGATGCTGGGTAACCAACATCGCGCGCTCGATTATGGCCGTGATCAGGACCGCGACATGGCGGGCTTTGTGGAGCGTATCGGAGATGCGCGCTGGCGACTGGCGCTGCCCCGGCCTGCGTTCGAATCGAAACTCGACCTGATCGAAATCACGCCCGCGCCGTGAGGCGGATGGCGGGCTGCCCGCCCGGCCCGCATCCCGCCGCTACACCATATCCTGAAGGTTGCGCGGCTGCACCGCCGCATCTTCCCGCTTTTCGGGGCGGATATAGATTGAGGTCAGCTGCGGCACCGCGACACGCAGCGAATCCTCGATTTCTTCGATGATCGTCTCAGCCGCACCCATCGACACACTGTCCTCGAAATCGGCGCTCACTGCGGCAAAGATACCGTCGGGCGAGGTGTGGATGGTGCGGACATGATTGACGCCGACAACCGCCTCATGCGCGCCGACGATACTTCTGATCTTCTCGACCACCCGACTATCGGCGCGCTCGCCGATCAGCAGTCCCTTGGCCTCACGTGCGAGCAGCAGCGCAACCGCGCCGAGGATCAGGCCGATCACGATCGACGCAACGCCGTCGATCCGCGCATCGCCGAAATAATGGCTGGCAAAAATACCGAGCGCCGCAACGACCAGTCCGGCACAGGCGGCGCTGTCCTCGAACAGCACCACGAAACCGCTCGGGTCTTTCGATTCGCGTACCGCCTGCCACCAGCCGAGATCGCCCTTGGCCGCGGCGAATTCCTTGACTGCGATTCCCCAGGACGCCCCTTCCATCAGGAAAGCGACACCAAGCACGATATAGCTGAGCGTTGCATCCTCCAGTTCGGAAGGATGTTTGATGTGGCGATAGCCCTCATAGATCGAAAAGCCTGCACCGATCGCAAAGATCAGGATCGCGACGACAAAAGCCCAGAAATAGAGTTCGCGGCCATAGCCGAAGGGATGCGCCTCGTCCGGCAGCTTCTTGGCGCGATGCTCGCCATAGAGCAGCAATATCTGATTGCCGCTGTCCACGACCGAATGAAAGCCTTCGGTCAGCATCGAGGACGAACCTGAAAGCGCCGCCGCGATGAATTTCGCGACGGCGATCCCGATATTCGCGGCAAGCAATGAAAGCCTTCGGTCAGCATCGAGGACGAACCTGAAAGCGCCGCCGCGATGAATTTCGCGACGGCGATCCCGATATTCGCGGCAAGCGCGGCATATAGAACGATATGCTCGCGCCAGCCGTCTTTCTTATGCGCTACTTGGCCTGCCATGGGTCAGGCTGCCGCCCCATGGTCAGTCATTCGCCATCGTCTTCATCTTCATCCTGACGACGCCGGCGCTCTGCCTCTTCATCATAGCCCGAGGACGGCGCCGGATCGCTGGCATGCACCGGCTGAGTCGTGGCGGGCGGATCGGAGGCGTCCATTGATTCCTCGACACCTGCGTCGAGCCGCGCCTGCTTGCTTTCCGGATTGCGTTGCAGCCGCTCCTCGATGGAGGAGTGCTTCTGGCGCTTCGCGGTCTCCGCTTCGCTATCGGGGTCGGGCGGCGCGACGGACATGCCGCCCATTGCGCGTTCGTCCACTCCGGTTCCGGTCTTGTCGGCCATGTTCAGTCTCCCGATTGCTTTTGCGACCAACGAGCAAGCGGGTGCCCCGTTCCGCCGGGGCCAGGCGATTACAAAAGATCAATAAAAAGGCCCGGCGAGGTTCCCCGCCGGGCCTGATTGCATCCGCGTTCGCGAAAGGGCCGCGCTTAGCTGCGCTGGCTTCCCATGATGCGAAGCAGGAAGAGGAACATGTTGATGAAGTCGAGATAGAGGTTCAGCGCCCCCATAATCACGACCTTGCCCATCATGTCGGTTCCGGCGACATAGTCGTACATGCTCTTGATCTTCTGCGTGTCATAGGCCGTGAGCCCCGCAAAGATCAGCACGCCGAGGATCGAAATCACCAGATCCATCACGCCCGACTGAAAGATGAAGGCATTGAGCAGCATCGCGACAAGCAACCCGATCACGCCCATGATCAGGAACGTGCCGAGACCCGACAGATCCTTCTTCGTGGTATAGCCGTAGAGGCTGAGCCCGGCGAAACCGGCGGCGGTCGCGAAGAACGCCTGCGCGATCATCGTGCCGGTATAGACGAGAAAGATCGTCGAGAGCGACATGCCCATCAGCAGCGCAAAGCCCCAGAACAGCGCTTGAAGCGTCGAGGTCTTCATTTTCGCCTGACCGAAGCTCATCGCGAATACGATGCCCAGCGGCGCAAGCGACACGATCCAGCCGAGCGCGGTCATCCGGCCCGTCTGCATATCGACCAGCGAGCCGACCGCACCCGACAGGGCGAACACCATCGCGACGATGCCGGTCAGCAGCACGCCCGAGGCCATGTAATTATACACCGAAAGCATATAGGACCGCAGCCCCGCATCATACGCGTCGGAGCGCGTACCTGCGCCCGTCGCATAGCGCGCGGCGGTCGGTCGGGGATCAGACCAATTTGCCATCATAAACTCCTTTGCCCAGGAATATTCCCGGATGCAGGGAATATCGGTCGGCACGCGCGTTATTTCAAGCAAAACCGGACACAGCGCGCCTGTTACAAATTATTGCAGAAAGGACATGGGGATGCACCGCCTGTTCGTCGGATTACGCCCGCCGCCCGCGATGCGCGAGGCCTTACTCGCTGCGATGGGCGGGATCGATCGTGCCCGCTGGCAGAGTGCCGAACAGCTGCACGTCACCCTGCGCTTCATCGGGGAGGTCGAGCGCCCGCTGGCCGAAGAGATTGCGATCGCGCTGGGCAATATCCGCTTTCCCGCATTCGACCTTGCCGTATCGGGGGTGGGGTCGTTCGACACGCGCGGACGGCCGCATTCCGTCTGGGCCGGAGTGAAGCCGCACGAAACAATCGCGCGGCTCCACCGCAAGGTCGATCAGGCGCTGGTCCGTAGCGGGCTGGAACCGGAACGGCGGGCCTATCTCCCGCACATCACCCTCGCCCGGCTGAACAGCGCCTCCGGCCCGGTCGACCGGTTTCTGGACCATCATGCAGACTTATCCACAGCCCCGTTCCGGTTCAACAATTTCCTGCTGTTCGAAAGCACGCTGGCGAGCGAAGGCGCGCGCTATGAGGCGATCGCGCGCTATCGCCTCGATCCCTGACCGCCGGTTTTCCACGACTTGTCCACATTGTGGATAACCCCGCTGTGCACAGACCGTATTGTGGACAAATGCGCTGTGAAAACTGTGGATAACGGGGATAATCAGGATCACAGCGGCGACCAGCCCGGCGGCGCGAGTTCGAAACCGGCAAAGTCGAAGCCCGGTACGACGACGCAGCTCACCAGCGTCCACCCGCCCAGCGGCCGCGCCGCCTGCCACCAATGCGCCGGAACCCGCCGCTGCGGGCGCTGCCCCTGATCAATCGCGGGTCCGGCGAGCAAGGTTTCGACCGGCGCGTTCCCGGCCTCGGCAAGATCGAGCGCGAGCGGCGCGCCCGCATGCCAGAACCACAGCTCCTCTGCATCAACCCGGTGCCAGTGCGAGCGCTGCTCCGCCTCCAGCAGGAACAGGATCGCGGTACCGGGCGAACGTTCGTCCGGCCCCGCCGCCGCGCGCCAGGTCTCGCGATACCATCCGCCCTCGGGATGCGGAGCCAGGCCCAGCGATTCGATCAGCGACGCTGCGCTTATTTCGGTCATGAATGTCGCCTTTCACTTTGGTTCACAAAGAATTTTCACACGGCATTCGCCCCGTCAAACCACTCGGTCCGCCGTATCTGCACGCCATCGTTCATTTCGTTCATGCAACCTCCATGTGCCGGAGACGTTTGTGCTTTCCGTATGGCGTCAGGCGGTTCGGATCGACCGGACGCAGATGCCGGATGAAGGTTTGTCCATGAAGGGCGGCGCGATGCCGCCGCTATCGGAACGGAAACGACGCGACGCCTTCATGTCGCGTTTGCCGGTTCCAAGGGAGAAGACGATGCGCAAGATGATGATTGTGATGAGCGCCGCGGCAATGCTGCCGCTGGGCGCATGTGCCGGAAACGGTCTTGGCGGCATGTTCGGCGGCGGCGATACCTATGCCAATCGCGGCGGCTATTATGACGCATCGCGCTATTATCGGGACGGTGATTATCGCGCCCGTCCGCTGGGCCGCAACGACACCATCTATCGCGGCTCGGACGGCCGTTATTACTGCAAGCGCGACGACGGCACCACCGGCGCGGTCATCGGCGGCGTTGCAGGCGGCGTGCTGGGCAATATCATTGCGCCGGGCGGTTCTAAGACGCTGGGCACGATCATCGGTGCTGCGGGCGGCGCGATTGCCGGGCAGCAGATCGATAAGGGCGATGTGAAGTGCAAATGAGGATTTGCCAATGACCGTCAAGACTGCATCGGCACGCTATGACGGGATGGGCAAGGATGGCCGCGGCCATATCTCGCTCCAGTCCGGCGCGATGAAGGATCAGCCTTATGGGTTCAACACCCGGTTCGGAGACGATCCGGGCACCAATCCCGAAGAGCTGATCGCCGCCGCGCATGCAAGCTGCTTTACCATGGCGCTCAGCTTTGCGCTCGCCAAGGAGGGCTATGAAGCAGGCACGTTGGAAACGCACGCCAAAGTGACGCTGGAAAAGGACGGTGACGGGTTCAAGATTACCCGTTCCGACCTGTCGCTGACGGCAACGGTCGAGGGAATCGACGCCGACACATTCGCCAGGATCGCCGAAGGTGCGAAGGCGAATTGCCCGGTGTCGAAGCTTCTCGACGCGGAAATCACACTCGAACATGATTTGAAGGGCTAAAAAGGCACTTCAAACCGACAGCGCCAGTATCGCGTTTGCGAAAGGCCGTGTAGCGTATCGGCCATGCTACGCATACTGACGCTGTCGACGCTTTTTCCCGATGCGTCTCGTCCCAATTTCGGTATTTTTGTCGAGCGGCAGGCGCGAGGTCTCGCGGCGCTTCCCGACGTCACGGTGAAGGTCGTCGCGCCCGTCGGGCTCCCTCCTTTTCCGCTTGCGATGGCCAGCCGATATCACGCGCTTTCCGCGCTATCACAACGCGAGGAGTGGCACGCGCTGGACGTCTATCGCCCGCGTTTCACCAACATTCCCGGCACCAACGGCCGGTGGCATGTTACGATGCTGGAGCGCGCGCTGATCCCGCTGCTCGACCGGATCCGACGCGATTTTGCGTTCGACGTGATCGATGCGGAATTCTTTTTCCCCGACGGTCCCGCCGCACTCGCGCTGGGGCAGCGCTATGGCGTTCCGGTGTCGATCAAGGCGCGGGGCGCTGACATCCATTACTGGGCCGGTGCGCCGCATAGCGCCGGTCAGGTTGCGATGGCCGCACGCAATGCCGACGGCTTGCTGGCGGTGTCGGCAAGGATGGCGGAGGAGCTGATCGCGCTGGGCGCCGATCGCGAGCGTGTCCGGGTGCATTATACCGGGGTGGACCGCGACCGCTTCGGTACCGAAAGCCGGGCAGAGGCCCGCGCCGCGCTGAACATCGACGGCCCGCTGGTTCTGTCGGTCGGATCGCTGATCCCCCGCAAACGGCACGATATGGTGGTCGAAGCGGCCGCGCGCCTGCCCGGCGTCGCATTCCGGATCATCGGCCATGGCCCCGAGCGAGGCGCGCTGCAGGCACAGATCGACCGGCTTGGCCTGGCTGAGCGGGTGAAACTGCTCGGCGCGCTGCCACATGCCGAACTGCCACGCTGGATGGCTGCGGCGGATGTCATGGCACTTGGCTCGCAAAGCGAAGGTCTCGCCAATGCATGGATCGAGGCACTGGCCAGCGGAACGCCGATCGTCATTCCGGATGTGGGCGGCGCATCGGAGGTGGTGAACCACGCGGCTGCGGGGCGTATCGTCGCGGCGAGCGCCGATGGCTTTGCCGCCGCGATCGCCGATCTGCTGTGCGACCCGCCGCCCGCCGATCTGGTCAAACAAGCGGCGGCGCGGTTCAGCTGGGAAACCAACAGCGACGCGCTATACGATCATCTGCACGCGCTGGTCGCCGCGCACCGCGAAGCTCAATCCAGCGGATAAAGCGCGGCAGCGACCCAGCGCAATTCGGCGCGCAGCACGCCCCAGGCGCGCGCCGCTGCCCGGCTGTCCATCGGCTCCACCCCGACGCCCTTCGCCTCCAGCGCGGCGACGAGCGCCTGTGAGGGGCGGCGCATCGCGGTGCCGGTGCCGAGGATCAGAAATTCGGGCAGCGGATCGAGCGCGAGAACCGGGGCGAGGTCTTCGATGGTCAGCGACTCCAGTGCCGGGGGCGACCATCCGTCCGCACGATTGGGGGTGATGGTCAGCCCTTCATACACGCCTTCATCGACGCGAAAGCCGCGACCGACAATGCCGGTGATCAGCGGCCCTTCGGACCGCTGGTCGCGGTCCATCCGCATCAGCGCTGCTCCTTGCTCACCCGCTCGGCACCGCTGGGCGCGGCATCGCGCGGCACGAAGCTGTGCGAACCGACCTTCGCCCAGATCAGGATCGGGTTGGCGATATAGATCGACGAATAGGTGCCGATGACGATGCCCAGCAGCATCGCAGCGGAGAAGCCGAAAATGACCTCCGGCCCCAGCAGCACCAGCGTCGCCAGCGCGATGACCAGCGTCAACGACGTGACGATGGTCCGCGACAGCGTCTCGTTCGCCGACAGGTTGAGCAGCGGCACAATGTCCATCTTGCGATATTTGCGCAGATTCTCGCGGACACGGTCATAGACCACGATCGTATCGTTCAGCGAATAGCCGATGATCGTCAGGATCGCGGCAATGATGTTCAGGTTGAACTCAAGCTGAGTCAGCGCGAAGAATCCGAGCGTCAGGATAACGTCATGCGCAAGGCTGACCAGCGCGCCGATGCCGAACTGCCATTCGAAACGCAGCCAGATATAGACTGAGATGGCGAGCATCGCGAGGCCGAGCGCCAGCGCGCCCTTTTGAAACAGTTCGTTCGACACCTTGCCCGACACGGTTTCCGCCGACCCGACCTTGGCGCCGGGATAGTTGGTGTCGATCAGATTGCGCAGCGCAGCGCCTGCCTTGCTCGCAGCGGCGTCGCCGCCCTCTGGCACGGGCTGGCGAATTGACACCGTATTGGTGCCTGCGAACTCCTGAATCGTCGCATCGCCATAGCCGAGGCCGTCGACCTTGTTGCGCAGCTCGTTGAGCGACACGGGTTGCGCAAAGGTCACGCGGACCATCTGCCCCCCGGCAAAGTCGATACCGAAATTCAGGCCGCGCACTCCGACCAGCACGATCGAGCCGATGATCAGCAGCAGCGAGATCGCAGCTGCAACCTTTCGCGCGGCAAGAAAGTCGATATTCGTATTTTCAGGGACGAGTTTTAACGGACGCATGGGTTCAGTCCCTTAAATAACGAGTTCGCGCGGGCGTTTTTTCAGCCATTGCGCGACCATCAGCCGGGTAAAGGTCACCGCCGTGAACACGCTGGTGACGATACCGATGGTCAGCACCACGGCAAAGCCGCGGATCGGACCCGAACCGAAGATGAACATGATGATCGCCGCGATCACATTGGTGATATTGGCGTCGAAAATCGCGCGCGTCGCTTCCTTATAGCCGACCTGAACCGACTGGATAATCGTCCGCCCGCGCCTTTGCTCCTCACGAATACGTTCGTTGATGAGCACGTTCGCATCCACCGCCGCACCGATCGTCAGCACGAAGCCAGCAATACCGGGCAGCGTCAGCGTGGCGTGGAACAGCCCCATGATGCCGAGGATCATCAGGATGTTCGCGACCAGCGCCACCGTCGCATAGATACCGAAGCGGAAATAGGTGACGAGCATGAACACGATCACCAGCAGCGTGGCGAGCGTCGCGGCGAGCGCGCCCTTATTGATCGAATCCTGCCCCAGTTCCGGGCTGATCGTCGATTCCTCGACCGGGGTGAGTGCGATGGGCAGCTTGCCCGATCGCAGGGCAATGGCGAGTTCGTTGGCCGAATCGACGGTGAAGCCGCCTTCGATCAGCGCGCTGCCGCCGAGGATTTGCGAGCGGATGACCGGCGCTGAAATCACCACGTCATCGACGATGATCGCAAAGCGTTTGCCGACATTTTCCTGCGTCGCGCGCGCAAAGCGCTTGCCGCCCGTCGTGTCGAAATTCATCGTGACGATGGGTTCGCCGGTCTGCTGGCTGAATTCCTGCCGTGCATCGGTCAGCATATCGCCCGAAATCAGCGTCGAACGCTTCAGCGCGATCGGCCCGCCGCCGGTCGGATAGGGCAGCACGACATCGCCGATCGGCGCATGGCCCTGCGCGACCTGCGCCGGATCGGCATTTTCATCGACCATCTTGAATTCAAGCTTGGCCGTCTTGCCGAGCAGCGCTTCGAGTTTCTTGGGGTCCTTAAGGCCCGGCACCTGAACAACGATGCGCGTATCGCCCTGACGAACGATCGTCGGCTCGCGCGTGCCGAGCGCGTTGATTCGCTTGTCGACGACTTCGCGGGCGTCGTTCATCGCCTGATCGACCCACTGGCGCATTCCGGCATCGGTCGGCGCGATGACGAAGCGGGTCGAATCCACAACCTCGACATCCCATTCGCGTTTGCCGGTAAGCCCGGCCCCGCTGCCCGTGGCGGTAAGCAGGCGCTCGCGTGCCTCGTCCACCTTGGACACGTCGCGAACCATGAAGCTCACCCGGCCGCCGCGAGTCGAAATATCCGAAATACCGATTCGCGGGCCGCGACGCATTTCGCTCGCGACGGTATCGCGCATCGCCTCGATCTTGTCGGCCTTCAGCTGATTCACATCGCCTTCGAGCAGGATATAGCTGCCGCCCGCAAGGTCGAGGCCGAGATTGATCGCAGGCTTCGGCACCCATGCGGGCCAGCTGTCGCGCGTTTCCTTCGGCACCAGACTCGGTATCGCCAGCAGCGATACGAGCACCACGGTCAGGAGCGTCGCCCAGACCTTCCAGCGAGGAAAATCGAGCATCAGTCGTTCGCTGGCTTGACGCCGCCGGGGGTCATCACCTCGGTCAGCGTGGATTTCACCGCACGAACCTTCAGGCCCTGCGCCAGTTCAACCTCGACGAACTTGTCTTCGACCTTCGTCACCTTGCCGACCAGACCGCCGCCGGTCACCACCTGATCGCCGCGCTTTACCGCTGCGATCGCGTTCTGATGCTCCTTCATCCGCTTTTGCTGCGGCCGGATCATCAGGAACCAGAAGGCGATGAAGATCAGGATCAGCGGCGCGAAGGAAAGAAAGGCTCCGGCGGCACCGCCACCTGCGGCACCGGCGGTCGAGGCATAGGCTGGGGTTGCGAACATGGTTTCTCTGAAAAATAAGGGTTGGGCGGGACGCCATGGACGCCCGCTTTCAAGCCGCGCGCGCTATCACGCCACGGCTCGCCGTGCAACTATCGCTGCCCCGGGGCCCCTGCCCGCAGCCGGAGGCCGCGACGCGACAGTGCCAAAGCGAAACGATGCGCGGTATATATGCGCGTTGGCAGAAAGTGCGCTCAACGCTTGCATCCTTTCGCCATAGCGCATAGATGCCCCGTCCACGGTCGGGACGTAGCGCAGCCTGGTAGCGCATCACACTGGGGGTGTGGGGGTCGCTGGTTCGAATCCAGTCGTCCCGACCAGATATTTCCTGCTTCAGGCGAGCAGGTTCTCCTTACATCGATACACTCCCACCATTCGGTTGAGCCCATGGGTTTGCCCGGCGGGTTTTTGCGTCAGCAGCCGCCTTGCATGCAAAAACCCCCGCTCCGCGCATGTGCAGAGCGGGGGTTCGGCAGTCCTTATGCGAAAGCGCGTCCGGCCGGTCAGCCGTTGAGCGCCTTCACCAGCACATCGGCTTTCGGATTGCTTGCCTTGCCGGTCAGGACCCGCGCGGGATCGACCTTTTCGCCATAATATTGGGCATTATCGTCGTCATCCCAGTTAAGATCGGTGACGCTGACCGTGGCGCCGGCATAGGCACCTTCGGTATCCGACCACAGGATAATGTCGCCCTTGCCCCAGCTTGCCTGATCATTGGCCGAATAGTTGACGATCGTCAGGCCGCTTTCGGCGTTCAGGGTGATTTTGTTGCCGCTCATGAACGCGTTGACCGCATCATCGGTCATCAGCAGAAAGGCAAGCTGACCGCCCGATCCCCCTGCCTGCGCACCGACGCTGAGTGCGCCGAAATCATAAAATGCGGGTGCGGTCCAGTTGCCGTCCGCCTTGGCCATAACCACGCCAGCGCCGCCACGACCGCCGACGATGAATGCGCCGCGGCCGAATTCCGGCACGATATAGACGCCCTTTGCCTTTTTCAGCAGGTCCGCAAGCTGCGGGTCGCGCTTCATCTGCTCGACCTCGGCTGCCGCTTCGGTGACCAGTTGCTGCGGATCGGTCATCGCCTGACTGTCATTATCGCCAAGCGCCATAGTGTCGGTGCCGTTCAGCTGCGAAAAATTGTCGCTGGTCGCGGTTTCGGTGCCGCCGCCGCACGCCGCAAGAGAAGCACAGGCGGAAGCGATGAATAATGAGGTTCGAATTCGCATTTCATTCCTCCATGATTGGAAACGATTCTTCTCAACTCACTGCAATCCTTTTCGTGCCGTAACAGCGTGACTTCTTATGAAATTATCCGATATTTTTCGGTATATTGACATAGGTGATCGAGTATATTTCGCCCGTCCGGGCCGGGGAATCGCCGGCACGGCGCAGGAACCGCGGTGCCGAAACACCGTTGATCCATCGCGGGCGTCGTCCGTCAGTCATCCTGGGGTAAGCCGCAATGTATATCCTTTAGCGATAGCAAACCTCGCAACGTGCCGACCCACCGGGTCACCCCTGTCATCGTAAGCCAGAATCGGAGCTCATCATTTTCCGCACCGCCACCCGCTTTGCCCTGCTCACCGCCGCGCTCGCCTCGTCCGGTTTCGCGCCCGTACATGCGGAAGCGGATGGCCCGCCGCCCGTCCGCGCCGCCTATGACGGCGATTCGGTCGATGCAGTGGTGGAGCGTTTCGTGGCGCTGCATGAAAAGGACCCGTTCTGGATCGTCGACGGTGCGCCGGGTAAAAACGCCAAGCGGCTGGTCTGGCTGTTGCAGCACGCCGATCAGGACGGGCTGGACCCCGCCACCTATCATGCCGACGCGCTGGCGCATCGCCTCACCCATGTCAGCGACCTCGACTGGGAGCGGAAGCTGGAGCGCGATCTTTCACGCGCGCTGATCGCCTATGTCCGCGACGTCCGCTGGGGCGTGGTGCGCAACCGCATGGCCTATACCGACGATCATCTGACCTGGCAGGTGCCCAGTCCCGGTCGCATCCTCGCTTCCGCAGCGGCAGCGCCCGATTTCATCGCATGGATGCACCAGATTCGCGGCGTGAACCCCCTCTATCGCCGGCTGCGGCTCGCCCTCGCCCAGGTGCGTTCGCGCAGCGAGGATTCCTATACGACCATCCCCTCGGGCGATGTCGTCCATCCCGGCGAGCATGATCCGCGTATCCCCGCGCTGCGTAAGCGGCTGGGCGTTGCCGCGCCGGACGAACCATCGAGCGGGGACAAGTCGACCGGGGACAAGGCAAAGGGCGACGCGAATGGCGAAACGCTGTTCGACCCTGCCACCGCCGATGCGCTCAAATCCTTTCAGCGCAGCCATGGCCTTTCCGCCGACGGCATTTTAGGGCCGTCGAGCCTTGCCATGCTCAACCAGTCGCGCGCCGAGCAGATCGATCTGATCCGCGCGAATATGGAGCGCGCCCGCTGGCTGCCGCACGGCGCGCTGGGCGCGAAATTCGTGCTGGTGAACATCCCGCAATATCGCGTCCATATGTATGAACGCGGCAAGGAGCCCGCGGATATGCGGGTGATCGTCGGCGAAACCGACAGCCAGACGCCGCAAATGGTCGATCGCTTCGAATTCGCCGAGGTGAACCCTTATTGGAACCTGCCGACCAATATCACCGCCGATGAAATTGTGCCGCAGGTTCAGGCGCAGGGCATCGGCTATCTGCGGCGCAAGGATATGGAGGTCGTGCGCAATTTCAGCCCCGACGCGAAGCCGATCCCGCCGGGGAGCGTGCGCTGGACCAAGGCAGCGGCGCTCGCGCCCAAATTTCTGGTGCGCCAGCGCCCCGGAAAGCAGAACGCGCTGGGCCGGATCAAATTCATGTTCCCCAATCCGAAGGCGATCTATCTCCATGATACGCCCGCCGATTCGCTGTTCTCGCGCAGCGCGCGCGACGACAGCCATGGTTGTGTCCGCCTTGCCCGCCCGCTCGATTTCGCCGCATGGCTGTTCGACCGTCAGGGCATCAGCAAAGCGAAATTCCAGCAGATGGTCGACACGGGCAAGCATCAGAATGTGCCGCTAAAGACCGATGTGCCGGTCTATCTCGGCTATTTCACCGCATGGCCGGATGCCAAGGGCAATATCGCCTGGCAAAAGGATGTGTACGGCCTCGACAAGCCGCTGATCGCCGCGCTCGGCAAAAGCTGAGCGCAACGCCTGCCCCATCATCGTCATTGCGAGCCCCGCAGGGGCGCGGCAATCCAGAGCGCCGCGCGCACCACTGGATCGCTTCGTCGCTGCGCGCCTCGCGATGACGCCCCCCTGAGACCGCACCCTTTGCGGCGCGGACGATGCCGGGACAGGCCCGGCATGACGGTGTTTATTCCGCGATACCCAGCTGCCAGAGAACGAAGGCGTTTTCCTCCGCGGCTTCGCGCAGCGATTCCCAGCGGCCCGATTTGCCGCCATGGCCAGCGCCCATATTGGTCTTGAGCACCAGCACATTATTATCGGTTTTGGTCGCGCGCAGCTTTGCCGCCCATTTGGCGGGCTCCCAATAGGTCACGCGCGGATCGTTGAGGCCGCCCGAAATGAACATCGGCGGATAGGGTTTCGCCTCGACATTGTCATAGGGGCTGTAGCTGCGGATCAGGTCGAACGCGGCCTTATCTTCGATCGGATTACCCCATTCGGGCCATTCGCCGGGGGTCAGCGGCAGCGTCGCGTCGAGCATCGTGTTGAGCACATCGACGAACGGCACATCAGCGACCACCACGCCCCACAGACCGGGATCGGAATTGGCGACCGCCCCCATCAGCTCGCCGCCCGCCGAACGCCCGCAAATCGCGATATTGCCCGGCGCGGTATAGCCCTGCGCAACCAGCCCCTTCGCCACATCGACGAAATCGTTGAAGCTGTTGGTCCGTTTTTCCAGCTTGCCGTCATGATACCATTGCTGGCCCAGATCGTCGCCGCCACGAATATGCGCGATGGCAAAGGCCATGCCGCGATCGAGAAAGCTCAGCCGCCCGGTCGAAAATCCCGGCTCGATTGCATGGCCATATGCCCCATAGCCATAGAGATAGAGCTTGCCCGATCCATCGCGCGGAAAATCCTTCGGATAGACGATCGACACCGGTACCTTCGTCCCGTCCCGCGCTTCGATCTCCAGCCGTTCGGTCGCGTAGCGTGACGCATCATAGCCCGAAGGGATTTCCTGCACCTTCAGCGTTTCGAGCGCACCGGTCGCAATGTCGTAATCATAGACGGTGCCCGGCGTGACCATCGACTGATAGCCAAGTCGCAGCCTGGAAATCGCATATTCGGGATTGTCGCCGACACCTGCTGCATAGCTGTCTTCGGGAAAGACGATGCGCTGCGGTGCGATTGTTTGATCATAGCGATGGATTTCGATCTGATCGAGCCCGCGATCGCGCCCGTCGACCACGAAGAAATCAGCAAAGCACACGACCCCGGTCATGTAGAAATCTTCGCTTGGGCCGATCCGCTCATGCCATTCGCCCGGCGCGTCGATGCTCGCCGTCACCAGCCGCCAGTTGGTGTGAATATCGTTGGTATGGATGAACAGCGTGCCGTCATGCTCCTCGACATCATATTCGCGGCCCGGCTTGCGCGGCGCAACCAGCAGCGGTTCGGCCGCGGGATTGTCGGCGGGGAGCAGATAGACTTCGCTCGTCACATGGTCGCCTGCCGCGATGACCAGCCAGTTGCGCGACTGAGTCTCGCTCACCGATACGCGCCAGCCCTCATCCGCCTCGCGATAAAGTTCGGTGTCGTTCGCCGGGTCCTCGCCCAGCCGGTGCCAGCGGGCATTGTCGGTGCGCCAGTGTTCGTTGGCGAGGCCGTAGAGAAAGCCTTTCGAATCGGCGGTCCACACAACATCCGACAGCACGCCCGCAATCGTGTCGGGCAGCAATTCGCCGCTTTCGAGGTCCTTGACGCGGATTTCGAACCGCTCCGCGCCGCTATCGTCGACCGCATAGGCGAGCAGGCGCCCATCGGGGCTGACCGAAAAGGCGCCGAGCGTGAAATATTCCTTGCCCTCGGCAAGCTTCGGCTCGTCGAGCAACAGCTGATCCGCTCCGCCATCGACCGGCTTTCGCCACCAGCGGCGATATTCGCCGCCCTTTTCGAAATCGGTCCAGTAAAGCCAGTCGCCATCCTTTTGCGGCACGCTGGCATCATCCTCTTTGATCCGCCCGCGCATCTCAGCGAACAGCGTGTCGGCGAGGGGCTTATGCGGTGCCATCACCGCTTCATAATAGGCATTTTCGGCGTTCAGATAGGCCAGGACATCTTCATCCTCGACCGGCGCGGGATAGCCCGGCGCGCGGATCCACGCCCAGGGATCGTCGATGGTGACGCCATGGCGTTCGAAAGAATGCGGGCGCTGCGGCGCGGTCGGCGGCGTGGGAATATCTGTCATGACGGGCGATGTAGAGCCGAGCGGCGGCGACGAAAAGCCCGTCGGCGCCGCTGCGCCCGACAAAGGGTCATTTGCCGGCGGCGGGCAACCACTCCGGATCGCGCACCGTACACCGCTCGACCATGCCCGCCATCGCGCGCAGCGCCGGTTCGTCGATCAGCCGGACCTGGTTCAGATGCCGCGCGATCACTCCGCGCTGCTCCAGTTCGCGTAACGTGCGGTTGACGTGCACCGGCGTGACGCCGACCATATCGGCCAGTTGCTCCTGCGTCAGGGCGAGGTCGAGCCGGTTGCCCTCGGTCAGGCCGATCGCGCGCAAACGGCCATGCAGGTCGATCAGCACCGAAGCCAGTCGCGCAAGTGCGCTCGACCTTCCAAGCGACGCCGTCATGTCCATCAATGCCACCCGTTCGCGCTGGCTCGCCAGAAAGATCAGTGCGGCAACGCGGGGCGCCTTCGTAAACAGCGCCATCAGCCGGGCATTCGGGATTGTCGCCACCTTGATCTGCGAAAACGCGGTCAGCGTTTCCGCAGCATGTTCAAGGCACAGGCTCGGCATTCCCATCAGATCGCCCGGCAGATGCACGCGCATGATCTGTCGCCCGCCGCCCGGCAGAGCAAGCGAGGTTCCCGCCCATCCTTCGAGCAGCAGATATACGGCTTCCGGTCGATCCCCCTCGCTGCGCAGACGCGAATTTTTCGGCACTATTCCCGGCGGATCGGCCAGCTGGTTGATCAGCTGCCGCTCCCTTTCGGTCAGCGAGGCGAACTCGCTGAAACGGTTCAATGGCAACACGTTTCTTGATTCTTCCCCTGTTCGTTAGCGCTCACTTTCGCGTCGTCCGGAAAAAAAACAAGCATTTACGAATTAACCTGAGTAAATCTCTTTCGGTCGAAGAGTACCGGCTTCAAAGGCTGTGAAGCTCCGCTCAGGGCTGGAAACCTGCGGTTTCGGTTCCCATCTGTCCTGCCATAGCCATTTGTGTAACACACGCATATCCGACCGGCTCCGCCCGCGCGTCGCGCCCGGTGCATCGCATCGTTTCGATTTTTTGCGCGGCAGAGCCGGTCACCATGTTCGAACAGAAAAAGGGTGCCCATGTCGACCTATTCCGATCGCCTGAAAGCGCTTCGCGACCAGCTCAAATCCGACCGGCTCGACGGTTTCGTCGTGCCGCTGACCGATGAGCATATGAGCGAATATGTCGGCGAATATGCCCAGCGGCTTGCCTGGCTGACCGGGTTTCAGGGATCGGCGGGCAATGCAGTCGTCCTGCCCGAAGCGGCCGCGATTTTCACGGACGGGCGCTACACGCTTCAGGTGCGCGAACAGGTCGACGGCAATGACTGGCAATATGTGCCGGTGCCGCAGCAGAGCATCGCGGGCTGGCTGTCCGAATTTGCACCGGAGGGAGGCCGGATCGGCTATGATCCCTGGCTGCACACCCGCGACTGGGTGAAGGAAGCGACGAAAGCGCTGGCCGAACGCGGTGCAGAGCTGGTCGCCGTCACCCGCAATCCGATCGACGCAGTCTGGTCCGACCATCCGTCGCCCTCGCTCGCCAGGCTGACGGTGCACCCGGACGAGGCAGCGGGCCGTTCGAGCGCCGACAAACGGCAGGAAGTGGCCGACTGGCTGGCCGAACGCAAAGCAGATGCGGTGGTCCTTTCCGCGCTCGATTCGATCGCATGGCTGCTTAATATTCGTGGGCGCGACGTCGATCATACGCCCGTTGCGCTGAGCTATGCGATCGTGAATGCCGACGGCACGGCCGATTTCTTCGTTGCGCCGGAAAAGATGACCGATGCGGTGGCCCAGCATCTCGGCAATGCCGTGCGGGTGCATCCGCGCACTGCGTTCGACGATGCGCTGCGCGGGTTCACCGGCAAGCGAGTCGCTGCCGATCCCGAACGCGCGGTCGCGGCGATTTTCGACGGGCTGGATGCCGGCGGTGCCAAAATTCTTTCGGTCCGCGATCCGGTGGTGCTTGCCAAGGCGCTGAAGAACCCCGCCGAAATTGCCGGGCACAAAGCGGCACAGGCCCGGGACGGCGCGGCGATCGTCCGCTTCCTGCGCTGGGTATCCGAAACCGCGCCGAAGGGCGGGCTGACCGAACTCGACTGCGTCGCGAAACTGCAGGCTTTCCGGGGGGAGACCGGACTGCTGAAGGATACGTCCTTCGACACGATTTCGGCAGCAGGCGGCCATGGTGCCAGCCCGCATTACCGGGTCGATGCAGCATCGAACGCCGAACTGAAAATGGGACAGCTCTATCTGGTCGATTCGGGCGGGCAATATGAGGACGGTACCACCGACATCACCCGCGTGCTGCCGATCGGCGAACCGACCGCTGAGATGCGCGACCGCTTCACCCGCGTGCTGAAGGGGCATATCGCGATCGATGTCGCGCAATGGCCCGAAGGGATTACCGGCGGCCAGCTCGATTCGTTCGCCCGCCGCCCGCTCTGGGAAGTCGGCCTCGATTATGCGCACGGCACCGGGCACGGCGTCGGCGCCTTCCTTGCCGTGCATGAAGGGCCGCAACGGATTGCCGCACCCAATTATGCCGGATCGGGCCAGTCCGAAATACTGCGTGCGGGCATGATCTGTTCGAACGAGCCGGGTTATTACAAAGCGGGCGAATATGGCATTCGCATCGAAAATCTGGCGCTGATCGTCGAGCGCACGCTGGACGACGGCGCAAAGGTGCTCGGCTTCGAAACGCTCACCTGGGCGCCGATCGAGCGCGACCTGATTAATCCGGCACTCTTGACCGAAGACGAGCTTAACTGGCTAAATAACTACCATGCGCGGGTAATCGAAAAAATCGGCCCGCTCCTTGAAGGAGAGGACAAGGCATGGCTCATGGAAAAATGCGCGCCCGTCGAGCGCTCGACGTCATAATCGGCAGCGGAACGCTGGGCGGCGCGCTGTTCGTCGCTTATTCGTTCGGCGACTGGTGTTTGTTGCTGAAGGGCTGATCGCCTTTTCCAGTCGCATTTTCCTTGTGTTCGCGGGTCTGCGCCTTTCGCCGGCGCAGATTCGCGCGGAGCGCTTCGGCAAGGCGGGCCTGTTTTTCGCTATTGTCTGCCATACGACATGCGATAAACCGGACCAGACCGGGTTGACAATCGGTCGCGCACCTGCACATAGGCCGCCTCCACGGAAACGGGCGCAATGCCCGTCGCTGCTGCTGTAGCTCAGTGGTAGAGCACTCCCTTGGTAAGGGAGAGGCCGCGAGTTCAATCCTCGCCAGCAGCACCATTTCCCTTCCGCTTCCACCATCTGGCAAGCACGTCCCGGCGCGGGAAAACCGTCCGGCGTTGCAACATACCATTGCCCGTTCGCGGCGAAGCGCCTAACCGCCATGGCGCAATGACGTTGCTTTCCCGCTATCACGACCATCTTGCTGCACTGTCGGCCAATGCCCGTCGCCGCTCGCTCATCCCCCGTCGCGGAATCGACTTCGCCTCGAACGATTATCTGGCGATGGCAAAAGATGCGCGCCTTGCCGATGCTGCGCGTGCCGCGCTCGATCGTGGCGTTGCGACCGGTTCGGGCGGGTCGCGGTTGCTGCGCGGCAATGATCCCGAACATGAAGCGCTGGAGACAGAAGCAGCACGCCTGTTCCAATCGGAGGCCGCGCTGTTCGTATCGAGCGGGTTTGCCGCCAATGCCGCCGCGCTCACCACACTGCCGCAAAATGGCGACCATGTCTTCGCCGATTCGCTGATCCATGCCAGCATGCATGAGGGGCTTGGCCTCGCCCGGTGCGGTCACAGCCTGATCGCGCATAATGACGCCGACGCTTTTGCCGATGCGATCACCCGGTGGCGTGCCGGGGGCGGCACAGGAACCCCGTGGATCGCCGTGGAGAGCCTGTACAGCATGGACGGCGACCGCGCGCCGCTCGAGTCGCTCGCCGCCATTGCGAAGGCCAATGACGCAATGCTGCTGGTCGATGAGGCGCATGCCGCCGGGGTGTTCGGCGATGGCGGGCGCGGCCTTGCCGCCGACCTCGCCCCTGCCGACAATCTCATCCGCCTCGTGACTTTGGGCAAGGCCTATGGTGCGGAGGGCGCGCTGCTGCTGCTGCCCGCCGTGCTGAAGGACATGATGGTCAATCGCGCGCGCGGAGTGATCTTCACCACCGCGCCTTCGCCGCTGATGGCCGCCGTGGCGCGCACCGCCATCGCCACGGTCGCAGCGGATGCAAAGCGCCGCGCGCGCCTGTTCGCGCTGGCGCGCCATGCGAGTGCGGTGCTGGGACCGCTTGGCGCCACCATATCGGGGTCGCAGATCCTGCCGCTCATCATCGGCGGCGATGCCGAGGCGATGGCCGCGGCGGCGGCGGTTCAGGCCGCCGGCTTCGACGTTCGCGGCATCCGCCCGCCCACCGTTCCGGCGGGCACAGCGCGGCTGCGCATCTCAATCACCTGCAATGTGGGTGAAGCGGAGATCGACACCCTTGCCGACGCTATTCGAAAGGCACTGGCATGAGCGCGATCATCGTCACCGGCACCGATACCGGCATCGGCAAGACCGTCTTCGCCGCTGCGCTGACCGGCGCGCTGGGCGCCGATTACTGGAAGCCGGTCCAGTCGGGGCTGGACGAGGGTGAGGATGCCGACACCGTCGCCGAACTGGCCGGGGTTCGCCCGCTCCCCAGCGCCTATCGGCTCGTCACGCCCTGTTCGCCGCACCGCGCGGCGGAGATTGACGGTGTGACGATCGCGGATAGCGCACTGACGCTGCCGCCGAGCCCGAAAACACTGGTGGTGGAGGGCGCGGGCGGCGTGCTGGTGCCGGTACGCCGCGACCTGCTCTTCGCCGATCTCTTCGCCCGCTGGCGCGCGCCTGTGGTGCTTGTCGCGCGCACGATACTCGGCACGATCAATCATAGCCTGCTTAGCATCGAAGCGCTGCGCTCGCGGGGCGTCCCGATTCTCGGCATCGCCTTTGTCGGCGAAGCGCAGCCCGACAGCGAAGCGACCATCGCCGAAATCGGCGGGGTAACGCGGCTCGGGCGGCTTCCGCACCTCGATCCGCTCGACCCGGACAGCCTTGCACGCGCCTTTGCCGATAATTTTCAGATCACGGATTTTACATGACCCGCTCGCCTGTCTGGCATCCCTTCACCCAGCATGGGCTGGAAGAACCCATCCCTGAGATCGCGCGCGCAAAGGGTGCGGAATTATGGACGAGCGACGGCACGCGCTTTCTCGACGTCATTTCCTCGTGGTGGGTGACGACGCACGGCCATTGCCATCCGCGAATCGCCGCCGCGATTGCGGAGCAGGCGGGCACGCTCGACCAGATCATCTTTGCCGGCTTCACCCACGGCCCGGCGGAGGCCGTAGCGCGCGATCTGGTGGCGATGCTCCCCCGCCCGCTCGACCATGTATTCTTCTCCGACAGCGGCTCGACGGCGGTCGAGGTCGCGCTGAAAATGGCGCTTGGGTTCTGGGCGAACCGGGGCGAAGCGCGAAGCCGGATCGCGGTGATGGCGGGCAGCTATCATGGCGACACGGTGGGCGGCATGTCGGTCGGCGCGCGCGGGGTGTTCAACCGGCCCTATTCGCCGCTGCTGTTCGATGTCGCGACCATCCCCTTTCCGGGCGCGGGCGCTGCACAGGAGACGCTCGACGCGCTTGAGGCGCTGTGCCGCAGCCCCGCAAGCCTCGCCGCGCTGATCGTCGAGCCGCTCATCCTCGGCGCGGGCGGGATGCTGATCTACGATCCCGCGACGCTCGCCGCGATGCGCGAGATTTGTGCGCGCTACGGCGTATTGTTCATCGCGGACGAAGTGATGACCGGATGGGGCCGCACCGGCACGCTCACCGCGTGCGAACAGGCGGGCGTGGTGCCCGACCTGATGTGCCTGTCCAAGGGGATTACCGGCGGCGCGGTGCCGTTGGCCGTGACTATGGCCACCCCGGCGATTTTCGATTCGCACTGGTCGACCGACAAGGCGAAGATGTTCTTCCATTCGTCAAGCTACACCGCCAACTCCATCGCCTGCGCAGCGGCGGCGGCGAACCTTGCCATCTGGCGTGAGGAGCCGGTGCTCGAACGCATCGCCGCGCTGGCTGAGGAACAGGCGAAGCGGCTTGCCGTGCTGGCGGACCTGCCCGGCGTGCATGGCGCGCGGCAGATCGGCACGATCACCGCGCTGGAGATCGGCGATGCGGCGGGCGCCTATCTCTCCGATCTCGGCCCCCGCCTGTCCGCGGTGTTCCGGGAGCGCGGCGTGCTGCTCCGCCCGCTCGGCAATACGGTCTATGTCATGCCCCCTTATTGCGTGAGCCGCGAACAGCTCGACGAGATCTATGATGCGATCCGGGCGGGGCTGGCCCTGATAGAATAGCCGACGGCCATTGACGGATCGCTTGGGAAGGCAAACGCTGTACCGAGATAAAACAGGAGGTTGTGATGCGGTGCCATTTGGATGCGATGATCGCCATTTTCACCCTCTTCGCGGCAACGCCTGCATGGGCGGATTGCAGCGTTTCGTCGGACGCAGCAGCCGCCGAAAAGACCATCGATCCCGGTGTCGATTCAGATGCCGACCTGGTCTTTTCGATGAGCATGATGCCCGCATTTCTGCACATCGACTATGCCAGCGTCGCCAAGGCAAAGCCGTCGTGCAAGCTGGGTCAGTTCGATGCGGGCACCCTCGGCTATTCGCTATATGGCGACGATGATCATGGACATCAGCGGATTGCGAAACCCGATCACAAGGGCAAACCGTTCGCCACGATGATTCCGGTGGTCAACCTGATGAAGGCAATCGAATCGAGCAAAAACCATCAGCCTCCTGCCAAGGTCGAGGGCTATTTCCTCGCCACCATCGACAAGAGCGGGATTACAGGCTGGATTTATTATACCGGCATGCCCGATGCCGACACGCTGCGCCATGATATGGCACAGGCACTGGCAGGCACCGGGCACCCCATTTTCAAACGCAACGGCGACGGTAAAATCGAGGTGTTCGTATAGGCGCCGGTCGAACGCCCGCTTCGCAACCCTATCCGTCGCTCACCCGCTCGATATCCGCGCCGACCGCCTGAAGCTTTTCTTCCAGACGTTCATAGCCGCGATCAAGATGATAGACGCGGGCGACCTGCGTTTCGCCTTCGGCGGCAAGACCCGCGAGGATCAGGCTCATCGACGCGCGAAGGTCGGTCGCCATTACCGGTGCACCGACCAGCTTATCGACACCGCGCACCACGGCGGCACGCCCGCGCACCTGAATATCCGCGCCCATCCGCGCGAGTTCGGGGACGTGCATATAGCGATTTTCGAAGATGGTTTCGGTCAGCACGCTGGCCCCGTCCGCCTTGCACAGCATCGCCATGAACTGCGCCTGCATATCGGTCGCGAAGCCCGGATAGGGCGCGGTGGAGATGTTGAGCGGTCCCATACCGTTCGACGCTTCGACGAACAACGAATCCTTGCGCTCCTCGACCGTAATCCCCGCCTCGACCAGCGCCGAGATCGTCGCGCGCATATCGCCCGGCGCAGCGCCGACCAGTTCCAGCGCGCCGCCGGTAATCGCCGCGGCACAGGCATAGCTGCCTGCCTCGATCCGGTCGGGCATGACGCGATAGGTCGCGCCGTGCAGCCGCTCGCGCCCCTCAATCTCCAGCGTTTCGGTCCCGATCCCGCTGATCGATGCGCCCATCGCGACGAGCAGGTTGCACAGATCGACGATCTCCGGCTCGCGCGCTGCATTTTCGATGATCGACGTGCCGCGCGCGGTGACTGCTGCCATCAGCGCATTTTCGGTCGCACCGACCGACACGATCGGAAAGGTCACCCGCCCGCCCGGCAGGCGTCCGCCCGGCGCAGTCGCCTTCACATAGCCTGCGGTCAGCTCGATCTCCGCACCCATCGCTTCCAGCGCTTTGAGGTGCAGATCGATGGGCCGGTTGCCGATCGCGCAGCCGCCGGGCAACGACACCTTCGCCACCCCGGCGCGGCCGAGCAGCGGGCCGAGCACCAGAATCGAGGCGCGCATCTTGCGGACAATGTCATAGGGCGCTTCGGTGCTGGTGAGGCGTCCGGCGCGAATCGTCATCACCCGACCGAAATCCTCGGGCCGCGCACCCTCGATCTGAGTCGATGCGCCCAATTGGTTGAGCAAATGGCCGAAACTGTCGACATCGGCGAGGCGCGGCAGGTTGCGCAGCGTCAGCGGCTCGTCGGTGAGCAGCGCGCAGGGCATCAGCGTCAGCGCCGCGTTCTTCGCGCCCGAAATGGCGATACGTCCGGAAAGGCGGTTTCCACCGCGAATGATAATACGGTCCATGCTCAGCTTCTATCGTTTCGCGCGCCCGAGGCAAGGGCATGACACCGTTCCGCGTGCCGGGGGGCATGTGGTCGAACGGGCCGAACCGCGAACCGGATTTTTCCTGACAGTGGCAGGACTTATACCAACGTTATTGCGAGCCCCGCAGGGGCGCGGCAATCCAGAGGGTTATGCACCATCGCTCCGGACCGCTTCGTCGCTGCGCGCCTCGCGGTGACGAACCGTCACCCGGCTACACTTATCGCACCATGAGATCAGCGCCGAAACGCGGTGCTCAGGCCTTTTCCAGCGTGCATTGCAGCGGATGCTGATTCTGCCGGGCGAAATCGATCACCTGACTCACCTTGGTTTCCGCCACTTCATAGGTGAAGACGCCGCATACCCCGACGCCCTTTTGATGCACCTGGAGCATCACCCGGGTCGCATCCTCGATGCTCATCCGGAAAAAGCGCTGCAGCACCAGCACGACGAATTCCATCGGCGTATAATCGTCGTTCAACAACAACACGCGATAGGGGGTGGGCTTTTTGGTCCGCGTACGCGTCCGCGTGGCGATACCGACCGCGTTTTCATCGCCGTCTTCGCCATCTTCGTCGCTCATGCGGATCAGGAATTCGTGAATGGAATCCATAACGTCCAACAAAATATGGCATGAAGCGGGGGAAGGACAAGGGGGGATAGCGGTTCGAATGTCGTTTCATCCCCGACAGCATGAACGACGCGCCCGGATGCGCCCCGGTTCCGCCGATAAAAAGGGCGGCTACGCGATCGCGCAGCCGCCCCTTTTTATCCGTCCTGATCACGTTCGAAGCCCCGAAGGGCACCAAAACCGCGAATTCAGGCTACCGACTTCGCCTTGTCGGCTGCGACCGCGAAGCGGCTCGACAGCGGCTGAGCAGCGTCACCGGCGAGCTTCAGCATCGCTTCGGTCTGCTTCGATGCCTGAGCGACATAGGAGTCGAACGCGCCGCGAACGAAATCGCTCTGCAGCTTGAAAAGCTCGGTCGGCGACTTGATCTGCGCGATGTTCTTCATGGTGGCGGTCATGTGCTCGAACGAGCTGCGGCCATATTCGGCAGCATCCTGGCCGATCGATTCGAGGCCCTTGGCGGTGATCTTGCCGCTTTCGACCATCGCTTCGACATTGCCCTTGGCGAAATCGTTCATTTCTTCGGCCATCTTCATATTCTTCTCCATCGCACCCTTGGCACGCGCGCTCATGTCCGCGAACATGTTCTGCGACTTGCTGATCGTTTCGTTGACGGTGTTTTCCATGGTTTCGACTTCCTCGCTTGCGGGTGCCAGAGTCTCGGCGGCGATCTGGCTGGGGGTGGCGGCGGCCGTTTCGGCGGCGTTCGCCGGGTTGGGTTTCGAAGGTTCCGGGGGCTCGCTCCGGCTCGCCGCCGGTGCGGGCTCGGGCAATTTTGTCACCGGCTCCGCTACCTTTGCGCGCTGCTCAACCCCGGCGATTTCTGCCTTGGGCGGCGTTTGCGCAGCCGGTGCGGGAGCGGGAGCGGGCGCGGGCGTCTGCTTCGCAGGCGCCGGAGCCGCTTTCGCTTTCACCGGCACCTTAGCCGCTACCGGCTTCGCTTCGGCCTTCGCCGCTGCGCCTGTACCGCCGGTCGAGGACGGTCGCGCCGCAGCCGGTTTGGCGGCAGCACCTTTGGCAAATGGAGCGGTTTTAGCGGGCGTGGATTTGGCGCCGGTCTTCCGATCCTGGCTGGCCATGCGAATCCTCCTATGTTTGTTGCGGTGCAACATACATGATTCGCGGGGCTTGCACAAGACTCTTGTGCAGTGCAACAAAATCGCAATATTGGCGAATGCCGCTACGGAATATCAGCGTTGCCGGACATAGCTTCCCGGCGCATCGCCCAGCGTTTTGCGACGCCCCGATCCCGGCATGCGCGCCCCGTTCGCCTTCACCTCACCGCCCGAAAAACCGGCGATCCATTCGCGCCAGTCGGGCCACCAGCTGCCCGGATGTTCCTTCGCCCCATCCATAAAGGCGGTCAGGCTTTCGGTGGACTCCGGATTGGTCCAATATTGATATTTCCTGGCCGCAGGCGGGTTCACCACGCCCGCAATATGCCCTGACCCCGCCAGCACGAAGCGGATCGGCCCCGAAAGATGCTCGGTCATCTTCCACACGCTTTCCGCCGGGGCGATATGATCCTCACGCCCCGCCTGCACATAGGCCGGGGTTTTGATCGTGGTGAGGTCGATCCGCTCGCCCGCGATTTTCATTGCGCCCGGTCGCACCAGCATATTGTCGCGGTAAAGATCGCGCAGATAATCGAGATGCCATTGCCCCGGCAGATTGGTGACATCGGCATTCCAATATAGCAGGTCGAACGGCGCATAATCTTCGCCCAGCAGATAATTATTGGTGACATAGTTCCAGATCAGATCGCGCCCGCGCAGCAGATTGAACGTCGCCGCCATGAACCGCCCGTCGAGATAGCCGTCGGTATTGAGCGATTCGATCACCGCCAGCTGCTCGTCGTCCACGAACAGCGACAGATCGCCCGCCTGCGCGAAATCGACCTGCGCGGTGAAGAAGGTCGCGCTCGCCACCTTCGCCGCTTCGCCCCGCGCGGCAAGCACAGCGAGCGTCGCGGCGAGCGCGGTTCCCGCCACGCAATAGCCGATGACATTGACGCTATCGACCTTCAGCAGCGCGCGCACCGTATCGATGGCATCGATCTGTCCCTTTTCGACATACCCGTCCCAGCCGATACCGGCGATGCTCGCATCCGCCGATTTCCACGACACGACGAAGACGCTGATCCCCTGATCCACCGCCCATTTGATGAAGCTTTTTTCGGGTGACAGGTCGAGAATATAGAAGCGGTTGATCCATGGCGGAAAGATGATCAGCGGCGTCTTCGCCACCGTTTCGGTGGTCGGCGCATATTGAATCAGCTCGTATAGCGGCGTTCGATGCACCACCTTGCCCGGCGTGGCGGCGATATTCTCGCCCAGCCTGAATGCGTCGGTGGCCGATTGGGTAAGCTGCCCCTTGCTGAGGTCGGACAGCATATTCTGCAGGCCTTTCAGCAGATTTTCGCCGCGCGTTTCGACGATTCGTTCAATAACCTGTGGGTTGGTCGCGGCGAAATTGGTGGGGCTCATCGCATCGACAAAGCTTTTGGTGGCGAAGCGGATGCGCTCTTTCTGCCGCGAATCCATGCCGGGCAACGCGTCCACACCCTTCAGCATATGGTCGGCGATCAGGAAATAGCTTTGCCGGATAAAGTCGAACAACGGTTCTTCGCGCCATTGCGGCGCGCGAAAGCGTTTGTCGCGGGCATGTTCGGGCCGCTCGCCCCGCGTATCGGGCGTAGCGGGATCAAGAAAACGCTGCCATAATTTCATCGTATCGGACCAGAAATCGGCGCTCGCCCGAACAAAGTCACCCGGATCGCCCCAGCCCGGCACGTTCATCTTTTCCCAGTCCGACGGCGGAAAATCGCCCATCGTGTGGATGCCATGCTCCAGCATCATTTGCTGCGCCTTGCCCAGCACCCAGGTCCAGTGTTGCAGATCCGCCAGTGTCTGCGTTCCCGCAGCCGTGCCTTCGTCCCGATCGTTCATGCCGTCATCCCGTTCGCTGGTCCGTTGCAACCTTGCTATAGCCTAGCAGAGCATGCTGTGCGATTCATGCGCCATGGAGGTTGTGTATGTCCGAAGAATTCTACCGTATCCGTCGTCTGCCCCCGTATGTCATTGCCGAAGTCAACGCGATGCGGGCGGCGGCGCGCGCGGGCGGAGAGGATATTATCGACCTCGGCATGGGCAATCCCGATCTGCCCCCGCCCGACCATGTGATCGAGAAATTGTGCGAAGTCGCGCGCAAGCCCGACGCGCATGGCTATTCGCAGTCCAAGGGCATTCCGGGGCTGCGCCGTGCGCAGGCGAAATATTATGAACGCCGCTTCGGCGTCGATCTCGACCCCGAAACCGAAGTCGTGGTGACCATGGGGTCGAAAGAGGGTCTGGCCAGCCTCGCCACCGCGATCACCGCGCCGGGCGATGTCGTGCTCGCGCCCAACCCGTCCTATCCGATCCACACCTTCGGGTTCATCATCGCGGGCGCGACGATCCGCAGCGTACCGACCACGCCGGACGAGGCCTATTTCGAAAGCCTCGACAAGGCGATGTATTATACCGTCCCGCGCCCCAGCGTGCTGGTGGTCAATTATCCGTCCAACCCCACGGCGGAGACGGTCGACCTTGCCTTTTACGAACGGCTCGTCGCATGGGCGCGTGAGAATAAAGTGTGGATCCTTAGCGACCTTGCCTATTCGGAACTCTATTATGACGGCAAGCCGACGCCTTCGATCCTGCAGGTAGAAGGCGCCAAAGAGGTGGCGGTCGAATTCACTTCGCTGTCCAAAACCTATTCCATGGCCGGATGGCGGATGGGCTTTGCGGTCGGCAATCGCGAACTCATCGCGGCGATGACGCGAGTCAAATCCTATCTCGATTACGGCGCCTTTACCCCGATTCAGGCTGCGGCCTGCGCTGCGCTCAACGGCCCGCAGGATATCGTCGAAAAGAACCGCCAGCTCTATCACAAGCGCCGCGACGTAATGGTCGAAAGCTTCGCCCGCGCCGGATGGGATATCCCCTCGCCGCGCGCATCGATGTTCGCGTGGGCACCGCTGCCGCCCGCGCTCGCGCATTTAGGTAGCCTTGAGTTCTCAAAACAATTGCTAACCCATGCAAAGGTCGCGGTCGCGCCCGGCGTCGGCTATGGCGAGAACGGTGAAGGCTATGTACGGATCGCGATGGTCGAGAATGAACAAAGGCTGCGTCAGGCAGCGCGCAATGTGAAGCGCTATCTCCAGAGCATGGGCGTCAATCAGGCGCATGCATCGGGCAACCGGTAAGGAGACGCGATGCTGTTGTTGCGTGGCACGGAGAGCCATCCGCGCTCGATCCTGAAGGCGATTTCCTGGCGCACGCTGGGCAGCCTCGACACGTTCGTGCTCAGCTGGCTGTTCAGCGGCAACCCCACGATCGCGGTGTCGATCGCGGGGACCGAAGTGTTCACCAAGATCTTCCTTTTCTATCTCCACGAACGCGGCTGGGCGATGGTCCGCTGGGGCATCAAGCCGCTGCCGCGCGATTCAGCATCCGAGGATCGCGACCGGCCGGCGGAAGGCGCTGCACCGGCGGCGGGCAAATAGCCGTCGTCCGGGGCGAGCAGGTCGCCCCCCTCGCCCGCTCAGGATCGCTGCGGCCGGGCCGGCGCCCCCAGATAATATTCGGACGCCTCCACCGTGCGAAGCTCCAGCCGGGTCGGCACGACATTATCGTCGATCCGCCAGAGCCGGATATGATGGTCCCCCGCGGCGAGCGGCCCCATATCGGCGGAAAGCCGGATGACATTGTCGCGAACCGCCTGTGCCCAGCGCTGCTTGCCCGGCGTGTCCTGCGCGCCGCCCGACGCTTCCAGCTTCGCCTCCAGCATCGTCACCGGTCCGTCATCGATCGACACGCCGATGCGGTTGCCGCCGTGACCCAGCGTGTCGAGCGTCGGGGCAAGGAGCAGCGTCAGCTGCGCCGGTCCCGCTTTGGTGACCCGGACATCATATTCGAGCATCACCGCATCCTGCGCCTGCGTCGCGGGCCGCCCCTGCGGAAGCGCGACGACGCCGCCTCCGGTCCGCCCCAGATGCGCAATGGGGGTCCAGCGCAGCCCCGCCGCGCCGCGCGTCCGGGCGAAATCGGCGGCTTCCAGCGCGATCACGCCCTCGGGCGGCGCGGCGCGATCGATGAATTTCGGCGTCGGCCGTTGCCTGTCGTCCGGCGTATCGGCGCCCACCCGAACGATGCTGGGCATGGTCTGCTGGGTCGGGTCGTTCCAGATGACATAGCTCATATGGACCTGCGCCATCATCCCGTCCCATTTGCCGTCATGGATGCTGTGATACCGGCGGGTCAGTTCGCCGTCGCGCCGATACGTCGCCTCCACCTGATCGGCGAAATAATTGGCGCGGGCATCGTTGCGCGACGCGAGCATGCGATTCCACGCGGTCGCATAATATAGCCGGTAGAGATTGGCGAGCGCGGCGATCGGGAACTCGATGAGCTGAAAATAAGCGTCGCGCTGATCGGGACGAAGCGTGGCGCGTGCTTTCATCATATCGGCCTCCAGCGCGTCCCATTGCGCGACCATCGCCCCGAATTCGCCGCCGTCCAGTCCCTCCGGGGTAATTCCGCCCAGCGCAAAGCTGCTGTCGTCGATCAGTTCGGGTTTACGCCATGCGGCATATCGGCTGTAGCGGGTGACCAGATCGCCGATCGCGGCCCCCCGCTCCGGGCCGAAGGTGGAGGCTGCCCAGGCAACGGGATACGCCGCGAGCAGCTCCGGCGTCATCGCATCGGGGTCCCATGCCTGAGCGAGGAAGAAGCCGAGGGGATATTCCATCGGCTTGATATCGCCGACATTGGCGATCCACATCGCGCGCGCGCCGCGCTGATAGGCAAGGTCCATTTGCTGCCAGATCTTCTCGATCTGGTTGGTGTTGATCCATTTATAATTGCGCGGCCCGCCGACATAATCGAAATGATAATAGACGCCATAGCCGCCGCCGCGCGGTGCCGCGCCCGGATCGGGCAGGCGACGGATCTGCCCCCAATTATCATCGGAAAACAACAGGGTCACATCCTCCGGCACCTTCATGCCATGGTCATAATAATCCTGTACTTCCTTATATAATGCCCACACCTGCGGCGTTTCGCTTGCCGGGCGGCCGGTCACTTCGGCGATGATCGCGCGCTGATCGGCGACAATCTTTTCGAGCAATTCGGTCGCCGTACCCTCGGCCATCGCCTCATCGCCATCGCCGCGCATGCCCACGGTCACGACCGATTCATAGCGCTGCCCCTTGCCCTTGGACATCATGCGCTCGATCCCGCCGCGCCAGAAGGTGCGCAGATTATCGCGGTTGGTGGTGTAATCCCATGCGCCGCCCCGGACCCCGTCTTCTTTGTGCCGGTGCCATTCGGCCTGGGCGCGCAGCATCGGTTCGTGATGCGAATTGCCCATCACCACGCCCATTGCATCGGCGAGCACCATGCTTTGCGGGTCGTCGTCGGCGAACGCCTTTCCCCACATTGCGGGCCAGAGATAATTGCCTTTCATCCGCAGCAGCAATTCGAAGACATGCGCGTACATCGCCGCATTGACCCCGCCGAATTTCCGCTTCGCCCAGCCGCTGAGACAGGGATCCTCATCATTGATGAAAAAGCCGCGATAGCGCACTTTGGGCTGGTCGCGCCGAGACCCGGCCGGGATCAGCAAATTGGTCTGCCGCACGACCGGCACATCGGCGAACCAGTACCAGGGCGAAACCCCGATCCGTTGGGAAAGGTCATAGGTGCCGAACACCGCCCCGCGTCGGTCGGAACCGATAATCACCAGCGCGCGAGGGACGCCGGGCAGCGGACGGTCGACCACGATCTGGCGAAACGCTTCCCATTCGCCGCGAAGGTCGGCCGCATCGAGCCTGCCCTCCGCCACCAGCCGGTCGAGCAACGGGCTCCGGCCCGCCACGCCGATAAGCACTGCGGGACCGGAAAGCGAGTCCGCATCTCCCCCGATCAGCTTCGCCGGGCTGCCGCTGACGCGTTCGAGATCGCCGGCGAAGCTCGCTGCAACCCGCCGGACCGCCGAATCCGCCTCGTCATCGACGAAGACCGTTGCGGCCCTGCCGTTGCGGATCAGCGGAAAGGCAGTGCGCGGATCGGCCTGCGCTTCCTGCGTTCGGGCAAAGACAGGGTGCGGCATTGCGGCAAGCGCAACGCTGAGGGCCGCCCCGCCTAATAATGTGCGGCGCGTGACATCGCTGCCATCGGCGGCGTCGGTCATTTCTCTCTCTCCGGTTCGCATCCGGCATGCTTAGCCGCCGGCTTTTTGTTATCGCTAACAGTTACCGGGAAAAAGAGGAAGTGGTCAAGCCAGTCTGGCGGTGGTCTAGCCGCGCAACGATATCCGGCATTCGGGCGGTCGTTTCTGGCCCGTCACATAACGGGATTTTCAGGGACGCCGCACGAGCGTGATGATCGACAGGCCGGGCGGCATGGGCAGGCGGCCGAGCAGATGCCGCTCCAGTCCGAACACCGCCTGAAACGCGGTGTTGAGCGGCTTGGCGGGCGGCGAATCGTCGCTGTCGTCCTTGCCGCGAATTCGTCCGGCCAGCCGGGCGGCGACTGCGGCCGGAAACAGCAGCGAATTGAACCAGCGCAGCCCGTTGTGGCGCAAGCCGGCTTTCTCGATCGCCTGCGCCAGCGTGCGTTTCGAATAGCGCCGGTGGTGATGGTTCACCACGTCATGCGCGCTCCACATCCATTGATGCGCAGGCACAGTGACGAGGATCGCCCCGCCGGGTTTCAGGCATTCGGCCATGGCCTTGAGCGCAGCAACATCGTCTTCGATATGCTCGACCACATCGAGCACTGCGATCAGGTCATAGGCGCCGCGCTCAACGCCTTTCAGTTCGGGAAGCGGCGCATGGCCGATCGCCTTGCCCAGCCGCTCGCCCGCGATCGCGCGCGCCGCCGGATCGATCTCGATCGCATCAACATCGCCGAACCGCGCGAGCATCGGCAGATTGTGGCCCGTGCCGCACCCGATCTCCAGGATGCGCGCATCCTGCGGCAAATTCGCATTTCGCTTCAGATAATCGGACAGGATTTCGCGGCGCGCGCGATACCACCAATGGGTGGAATCATGCGCCGCCATGCGATCATAAACGATACGTTCCATCAGCCGAATACCCAGTGGCGATTGATAAGAAAGGTGACGAGCGGAATGACCGTCACCGCAGGGACCAGCGGTGCCCAGTCGGCGAGCCCGCCAAGATCGACCAGCAGCCAGGTGAAGCCCATATTCATGACGAGCCCCGACCCCTGCACCACGATGAATTTCATCTGTTGCGACCCGTCGCGCTTTCGCGTGCCATGGCCTTTGAAGCTCCACATGCTGTGTAGCGGAAAGCCGACCGCGACCGCGACGGCAAAGGCGAAGGGCACCGCGCCGACGGCCCAGCCTTCGGGCATCACCCATGTGACGAGCGGCAGATAGACGAGCGCATAGACCAGCGTGGAAATCCCGCCGACAATGCCGAAACGGATCAATTGCCCCAGCACGCCCGACTGCCGCATGGCGCTAAATCGTCGCTGAATCGCGGTCACGTCTGCCCTGCCTGTTTTCCGGTGGCTCGCCCTAGGCCCTGTGAGCGGAAACGGCAATGTTCCTGTGCGGGCAACCGTGCAGGCGCGGGACGCAGCCCGGTGCGAGCGCCGGGGGGGAACGCTTCCCGGCTTCGCCCGAAGCGAGCGGATGCGTTTGGTTTCCATCTGCCGCCCCGCGCCGCTTCCCCGTTGCCGCGCGGGTGCCGAGCGCGTAATGCGCGATCCGCAGCCTCTTGGGAGCGGAAATTGAGTAAGTGGCGTGAGCGCGCATCGATCGTGCGCCGGGATGTGGAAGTCAGCTGGCTGCAATGGAGCCTGATCGCATGGCTGCTGATCGCTGCATGGTTCATCTGGCAGCGCTGGCCCTATATCTACTGGCTCGCACTGGGCGACACCGACGACAATATGCGCCTGATGCAGGTGCGCGGCCTGCTATCGGGGCAAGGCTGGTATGACCTCACCCAATATCGGCTGAACCCGCCGGAAGGGTTCAACATCCACTGGTCGCGGCTGGTTGATCTGCCGATCGCGGGGCTTATCCTGTTCTTCCGTCTGTTCACCAGCGATTTCTGGGCACAGCGGCTCGCGGTCGGCATTGCGCCGCTGATCCCGCTATCGATCGTGATCGGGTCGATCGCCTTCACCGTTCGGCGACTGATCGCGCCGCTCGCTTATCCGCTGGCGATCGTGATGATCGCGTTCGGGTGCACCGTCGCGATGCTGATGTTCATGCCCGAGCGCATCGACCATCATGGCTGGCAGCTCGCCTTTCTGTGCCTGACCGTGGCGGGGCTTGCCGATGACCATCGCTTTCGCGCGGGTGCGATCATCGGCCTGTCGAGCGCGGCGTCGCTGACCATCGGGCTTGAAATGCTGCCCTATTGCGCGATGGCGGGCGCAATCGTCGCGCTGCGCTGGATCTGGGACCGCGATCAGGTGGTGCAGCTCAAAGTCTATGCGCTGACGCTTGCAGGAGGCACGGCGCTCGGCTTTGCGGGCTTTACCTCCTACGCCAATATGGCGATGCGCTGCGACGCGCTGACGCCCGTCTATCTGACCGTGATGACGGTGGCGGGGGCACTGCTGTTCCTGCTCGGCCTGTGGAATCCGGCGAGCCGGATCGTCCGCCTCGCCGCATCGGTGGCGGCGGGCGCAGCGCTGGGCGCGGGTTTCGCGCTTGTCTTTCCGCAATGTCTGGGCCGTCCCGAAGGCGTATCGCCCGAACTTGCCCGGCTATGGCTGAACAATGTGCGCGAGGCGAAGCCGATCTATCAGCACCCGCTGCGCACCGCGATTCCGATCGCAGTCATGCCGCTGATCGGACTGGTAGGTACGATCGTCGCGTGCTGGCTCGACTGGCGGCGCCACCGCTCGGTGCGATGGATTCCGGTGGGACTTTTTTCGATCTTCGCCTGCGCCATGCTGTTGTGGCAGGTGCGCGCGGGACCCGCAGCGCAGTTGCTGGCGGTGCCCGGCGCGACCGCGCTGGTCTGGATCGTTCTGCCATGGCTGCGCAAGCGCCGGTCGATGGCGTTGCGCGTGGTCGGCACCGCGGCCGCGTGTATCGCGATCGGCGGCCTCTTCACCGGCGTGCTGCTGCGCTGGTTCCCGATCGATCCGCCCTCAAAGCGCGTGCAGACCGTCAACCGCGCCAATGCCCGCTGTACCAGCCTGCCGCGCCTGCAACAGCTCAACCGCATCCCGGCGCAGATCGTCTTCACCCATGTCGATCTGGGGCCACGCCTCATCACCACGACGCATTTCGACGCGATCGCCGGGCCGTATCACCGCAACGGCGATGCGATCCTCGACGTGCATCACGCGTTCATGGGCACGCCGCAGCAATTTCGCGCGATCGCCAAACGGCACCATGCGACCTTGCTGCTCACCTGCCCGAACATGTCGGAGACGACCGTCTATCGCTCGCGCGCGCCGGGCGGTTTCTATGACCAGCTCGCGCACGGCAAGACATTCGATTTCCTCACCCCTGTCGAACTGCCCAAAGGCTCTCCGTTCAAGGCGTGGAAGATCAATTAGCCGAGGCTGCCGCGAATTCCGTCGATCACGAATTGCGTGGCAAAGGCGGAGAGCAGCACGCCGAGCAGGCGGGTAATCACCGCCTCGATCTTCGCGCCCAATAGCCGCATCAGCGGCCCCGAAGCGATCAGCGCGGCAAGCGTGAGGGCAAGGATCAGCGACACCGCGCCCAGAATCGCGATCGCCGCTTCCAGCCCGCGATGCTGCGCCATCAGCAGCATGACGCTGGCGATCGATCCCGGCCCGGCGATCATCGGCATCGCCATGGGGAAGATCGACACATCTTCCACCTCGGGCGTGTCGATAATCTTTTGCGCGCGATCCTCACGCCGCTGTGTGCGTTTTTCGAACACCATTTCGAGCGCGATCACGAACAGCATGATCCCGCCCGCGATCCGGAATGCATCGAGGCTGATCCCCAGCCCGTCGAGCAATTGCCGCCCGAAAAAGGCAAAGGCGAAGATGATGATGGCCGACACCACCACCGCGCGGATCGCCATCGCCCGGCGCATCGCGTTCGACGCCCCCGCGGTCAGTCCGGCATAGATCGGTGCGCAGCCAAGCGGATCGATCACCACGAAAAAGGTGATGAGCGTCGACACAAACAATTCGGTCATGGTCATCAGATCGCGTCCCGATCGAGCGCGATCCCCGCATTGCGATGCGCGGCGACCGCGGTGTTGCGGATCAGGCAGGCGATGGTCATCGGCCCCACCCCGCCGGGCACCGGCGTGATCGCGCCCGCGACCTTCACCGCGCTGTCAAAGTCCACATCGCCGACCAGTCCGGCTTCGGTGCGGTTGATGCCGACATCGATGACGGTCGCGCCCGGTTTCAGCCACTCGCCCTGTATCATGCGCGGAATCCCGACGGCTGCGACGACGATATCGGCGGTGCGCAGATGTTCGAACAGGTCGCGGGTGCGCGAATGGGTGATGGTGACGGTGCAGCTTTCGCGCAGCAGCAGTTGCGCCATCGGCTTGCCGACAATGTTCGACCGGCCCACCACGACCGCCTGTTCACCCGCGAGATGGCCGATCCGATCCTTGAGCAGCATCAGACAGCCCAGCGGCGTGCAGGGCACGAATCCATCCAGCCCGGTAGCGAGCCGTCCGGCATTAACCGGGTGAAACCCATCGACGTCCTTGTCGGGGCTGATCCGGGTGAGCACCGTCTGTTCATGGATGTGCGACGGCAGCGGCAATTGCACCAGGATGCCGTCGACCGCAGGGTCAGCGTTCAGCCGGTCTACCAGTGCAAGCAGTTCCTCCTGACTCGTTTCGGCGGGCAGGCGATGTTCGAAACTTTCCATATTGGCGCCGATCGTCGCCTTGCCCTTATTGCGGACATAGACCGACGATGCGGGGTCCTCCCCCACCAGCACCACGGCAAGGCCGGGCTTGCGCCCCGCCGCCGCCGCGAAGTCCGCGGAAATTGCCCCCACCCGCTCGCGAAGCTGCTTCGCGAACGCTTTTCCATCGATGATTTCAGCGCTCATGCTTCGGGGTCATAAAGGCTCGCAGCGATGCTTGCCAGCGCTGAGGGATCGCCCGCCACGAAAATCCGCTTCATTCGGGCGGCGTCCCCCGCCTCGATCGTGACATCGCGCTTTGCGACCCCGAATGTTTTGGCGAGCAATTTGACGAGCGCCTTGTTTGCCGCGCCGTCGACCGGCGGCGCGGTAAGCCGGACGGCGAAATAGCCGTCGCCCGGCAGGATCGCATCCTTCGACGCTTTGGGGCTCGCACGCACCGACAGGCTGATCCCGCTATCGCGAAGCTGCCAGGGGGGCGGTGCGATCACGGGACCGTTATCCTCAAAACGCAGACAGAGGCTTCTCGACTTCGCTCGAAGCGAACGGCGATAATCGTCGAGGCCCCCGGCGTCGCCCCGGCGCAGGCCGGGGCCGCCCGGTTACACTTGCCAGACACCAGCCCCGCCAGCGAAAGCGTACGCCTCTCCCTGCCGTCCGGTTCGTTTCAGACCAGATCGGGAAACTCCCCGCCCGGCCCCACCCGATCACATCGGATATGCCGGACGAACGTACAGCGCCGGAATAACGATCGACTGAAGGATATACAGCAGGATCAGCACCACCAGCGGCGACAGGTCCAGCGCGCCGAAATCGGGCAGCACCCGGCGGATCGGGCGATAGATCGGCTCGGTTATCACGCCCAGCGCGTGCCAGACCGACCGGACGAAATCATTATAGGTGTTGATGACGTTGAAGGCGATCAGCCAGGACAGGATCGCCTGGATCACGATGATCCACCAGAGCAGCGAGAGCAGCACCTGGATGATATCAAGCAGGACGTTCAAAAAACTTCTCCGCGGGAGATCAGTGTATCGCCGGACTGATACAGCATGACGGGTTCAGGGGACAAGGCAGGATGCGTGCCTCGCACGAACCGGCCTGCCGGGCCACCCTTTATGTCACGCCGCATCATATCTTCTCATTATAGGAACGCAGCGACCATTTCGGGAGGGGTATGACCGGCGCATCAGCGATGAACGAGCGTACCCGCCCCGCGCGTGGTGAAGATTTCGAGCAGCATCGCATGCGGAATCCGCCCGTCCAGAATGACCGCGGCATCGACCCCTGCCTCCACCGCCTCGACACAGGTGTCCAGCTTGGGGATCATCCCCCCCGAAATCGTCCCGTCCTCGCGCAGCCCGGCGATCGCGGCGGGATCGAGATCGGTGAGCAACTCTCCCTGCTTGTCGAGCACGCCGGCAACGTCGGTCAGCAGGAACAGCCGCGATGCGCCCAGCGCACCGGCAATCGCACCCGCCATGGTGTCGGCATTGATATTATAGGTTTCGCCGTCATCGCCGATACCGATCGGCGCAACCACCGGGATCATCCCGGCCGCCGACACCGTATCGATCACTGTCCGGTCGATATGTTTGGGCTGACCCACAAAACCGAGGTCGATCGCGCGTTCGATATTGCTTTCGGGATCGCGCGTCGTGCGCTCCACCTTGGCTGCGCGAACAAACCCGCCATCCTTGCCCGACAGGCCGACTGCGCGCCCGCCCGCCTGACCGATCCAGGCGACGATTTCCTTGTTGATCGCGCCCGACAGCACCATTTCGGCAACCTTCGCGGTTTCCAGATCGGTGACGCGAAGCCCGTCGATAAATTCGCTTTCGACGCCAAGCTGTTTCAGCATCCGCCCGATTTGCGGGCCGCCGCCATGCACCACCACCGGGTTGATGCCGACCGCTTTCAACAGCACGACATCCTCGGCGAAATCGCGCTGCAATTCAGGGTCGCCCATGGCATGGCCGCCATATTTTACGACGAAGGTCTTGCCCGCATAGCGCTGAAGATAGGGAAGCGCCTCGGTCAACGTTTCGGCCTTGGCGAGCATCGCCGGATCGGGAGTATGGTCGGTCATGCGCGCTGCTTTAGCGGCACAGTGGCAAAGCCCCAAGCAAGAACCGGTGTCGCCGCTGCAATCGCCGCGCGTTCAGATAACTTCGACCTGGGGCGGATCGGGCAGCGTGAAATCGGGCAGGCTGCGAAATCCCGGTCGGGCGAGCAGATAGCCCTGTATATAGCGAATGCCGAGGTCGCGAAGCGCATGATATTCACCCGCCGTCTCCACCCCCTCGGCGATGACCATAAGGTTCAGCGAACGCGCAATGCCGATCACGCCCTCGACAATCCGCCTTTTGGGAATGCTCGCGTCAATATCGCGGATCAGTTCCATATCGAGCTTGATCAGATCGGTCTGAAACCGTGCGAGCAGGCCAAGCCCCGCATGACCGGCACCGAAATCGTCGATTCCGGTGGTAAAGCCCATGCGCGAATAGCTTTCGATGATATTCTGCACATGCGCCGAATCCACGATCTCCTCATTTTCGGTGAATTCGAAGATCAGCCGATCGGCCGGAAAGCCGGTCTCGCCCGCCGTTTTCAGAGTGAGCTGGATACAGGCAAGCGGCGAATATACTGCGTTGGGAAGGAAATTGATCGACAGCCGTGCGTCGCTGCCCAGAATTCCCGCCTCCACCGCGCCCTGAATAGCGGCCACCCGGCATTGCTGATCGAAGGCATAGCGATTGTCGGGGGTGACGCGCGCCAATATTTCGCTCGCGGGCTCGCCGCCTTCACCGCGCGCGAGCGCCTCGAACGCGAATACACGCTGCGCCTCGACATCGACGATCGGCTGAAATGCCATTGCAAGGCCGAAATCAAGCCGTTCGGAACGGCATCCCTGACATCTGGTCGCCATTCTGCATCTCCGCATCGACAAACGACCATTATAGAATGAACGGCGCTCGGATCATTGAGAATTTGCGAATTATTTCGTTAACTTCAATCAATATCATAGGTGAAAGCGATAAAACAGAGCTCGGCTTATCCTGCGCGATTTCAGCTTTCACATCGGCACAATTGCGCTGCCGCCTGCGCTGTATCGACCACATAAGCCGATTTCCATGCGATCACGCAAAGGACCCGATGCCGCGCCCATGAATTGACTCTGTCCTGTAACCCTATGGATGCGTATCATGAACTATGACGAAAAAACCGGATCGACGCGACGCTGGAAAGGGGGCGGATTTCTCTTTGCCCTGATCCTCGGCATCGTCGCCATCATCTTTGTCGGCTATAATCTATATTATATTACGCTGTAGTCCGAGCGCGCCGGTGGGGCGAGCGGATCAGGTGCTGCGGATCGGCCCCATGGCGTCGAGCCGGCGGCCAAACCCCACCGCGACATAGATGAGCGGTGGGACAAGCAATGCCGACAGTACGACCTTGGCCAGCATCTGCCCGGCAAGCAATTCGCCGATCGGAAAGGTACCGTAAAAGGCAATGGTGACGAACAGCAACGTATCGACGATCTGACTCAATACGCTGGCAAGCCCGGCGCGGAACCAGAGCAGTTGCGCGCCCTCTTCGCCCTTCAGCCGCGCGAAGATCGTCACGTTCAGCGTCTGCGACACGCCATAAGCAACGATCCCGCCGAGCCAGATCCGCCATGTCCCGCCCAGCACGGTCTGGATCGCATCGCGATATTCGGGCTGCATATCGGGCGAAGCGGGCACCGCATGCACGACGATGGAGAGCAGGATCGAGAAGATCAGCGGGACAAAGCCGATGCGCACCAGCTGATTGGCGACTCGGCCCCCATGGAGTTCGGCCACTGCGCTCGACACGACGACGAGCAGCAAAAAGGCGAAAATCCCCGCCTCGACCGCCAGCGGACCGATGCCGATCAACGGTCCCAGCGCCGAAATCGGGCCGAGCATCACCTGTTTGTTGCCCAGCACCCCCGCAATACAGACCATGCCGCCGTAAAAGATCGACAGGAAAAACAGCGAGCGGGGGATCGAAACCGATTTAGCGTCCATCAATGCCTGCTAGCGGCTGTTCCCATATTCCCGCAAGCGCGAGAATCGATTCGGGTGCAGTTAGAGCGCGCCAGGGAGGCACACCCGATCCTTTTTCCCGTTCGTTTCGAGCGCAGTCGAGAAACGTTCCGGTCGAGCGGAGCGAACAGGCTTCGCGACTGCGCTCGAAGCGAACGGGGTGTTGGGTCGACCTGATAATTCCCGTCGCCCCGGCGCAGACAGGGGCCGTCCCGTGCCTGCCTCAACCCCCCGCCGCAAATCCGCCACATCCTGAATCGAGAAGGACAACCGATTCCACACAAGCAACTTTCTTGCGCGACCCATGCGAAAAGTGCGAAGCTAGGGTCAGCTACGGGTCGGGGATGACACACTTTACATGACGAGATTTTTGATCGGGCTTGCCGGGATCGCGGTAATCCTGGGTATCGCGGTGCTGCTGTCGACCGATCGCCGGGCGATCCGGTTTCGAGTCGTCGGCTCTGCCTTCGCGCTTCAAGCGGGGATCGCGGTGCTCGTCCTTTACGTCCCTGCCGGAAAGTCGGCCATCGCGGCCATGTCGCTCGCCGTGTCGGCGCTGCTCGGCTATGCGCATGCGGGCACAGCCTTTATCTTCGGTCCGCTGGCCGATCCCGATATGGGCGGACGCAGCTTCGCGATCACCGCGCTGCCCGTCATCATCTTCTTCGCCTCGCTGGTCGCGGTTCTCTATCACCTCAACATCATGCAGTTCGTGATCCGCTGGGTGGGCGGGGCGATCGAGCGGGTGACGGGCGTGTCCAAGGTCGAATCGCTATGTTCGGCGGCGAATATCTTTGTCGGGCAAAGCGAATCGCCGCTGGTCATCAAACCCTATCTCTCGACGCTTACCCCGTCTCAGCTATTCGCGGTGATGTCGGTCGGGATGTCGGGCGTCGCAGGCACGATCCTTGCGGGCTATGCCGCGATCCTCGGCAATGACTATCTGCCCTTTCTGCTCGCCGCCTCGTTCATGGCGGCGCCCGGCGGGCTGTTGATGGCAAAGATCATCATGCCCGACCGGATCGCCGGTCCCGACGGCGAATTGCCGCTCGACGAACAGGACCGCGAGGAAGCGGTGATCCGCGCCGCCGAACAGAGCCTTGAGGAGGACCGGGCGGCGAACATCATTATGGCAGCGTCGAACGGCGCGCAGACCGGCGTCCGCCTTGCCGTTGCGGTAGGCGCGATGGTGCTGGCGTTCGTCGCGCTGGTGGCGCTCGCCAACGGTTTGCTGGGTGAGGTGGGGAGCTGGTTCGGCTATCCCGATCTCAGCTTTCAGGGGCTTGTCGGCTGGGTCTTCGCGCCGGTCATGTATCTGCTCAACATCCCCTGGACCGAGGCGCAGATTGCAGGCGGCCTGTTCGGTACCAAGGTAGTGCTGAACGAATTCGTCGCATTCATCGATCTGGGGCAGATTGCGGGAATCAGCGAGCGCACACGCGCGATCATCACCTTCGCGCTGTGCGGGTTCGCCAATTTCAGCTCGATCGCGATTCAGATGGCGGTGACCGGCGGGCTTGCCCCCAATCAGCGTCCGATGATCGCAAAGCTCGGCATTCGCGCCCTGTTCGCGGGCAGCCTCGCCAATCTGATGTCCGCCGCCCTCGCCGGGCTGCTGCTGCCCTATTAATTGAACAGCGCGGGCAGGTTGAAGAGGATCAGCGCGGCGCTGCCCGCGCTGGCGACAAAGGCGATGATCATCAGCACCCCGTCGCGCGCGGTCAGCGACAGTCCGAACATCACGATCGCTGAGGCAGGCGCCGCCGCCGCGAACGGCAGCAGTTCCAGCGGCGGCATCATCAGGCCGAGCAATATGCAGCATAAGGCCGCGACATACGCCGCCGCACGCCCCGACGCCCATTGCATCCGCTGACGGATCAGCGAATCGATCTTGGAGAAAATCGACTGCCCTTTATCGCGCGCCGCTTCGACCTTGTCCTTCGAAACGCCGAGCTTGCGGATAAAGCCCGGCATCCATGGCATCTTGCGCCCAAACACGATCTGCCCGGCAAGCAGCACCGTCAGCAGCCCCATGGTCGTGGGAACGCCGGGAATACCGCCCACCGGCGGGATTGCGGCGATCAGCCCGCACAATGCCAGCATCGGGCCGAAACCGCGATCGCCGAACGAATCGAGAAGGTCGCCGATTGTCACCTTGCCGTTCTGCGCGGCATCGACCGCGTCATCGGCCATCGCCTCCAGCGGCGCCTTTTCGATATCCTCGCCCATCCGGCCCTTGCCTGCCGCTACCGCGTCGGCACGGGCTCATCGCCCGAATAATCGTAAAAGCCGCGCCCGGTCTTGCGCCCGTACCAGCCCGCTTCGACATATTTGACGAGCAGGGGCGCGGGTCGGAATTTGGGATCGCCCGTCCCTTCGAACAGTACCCGGGTGATTTCGAGACAGGTATCGAGGCCGATAAAATCAGCGAGCGTCAGCGGCCCCATCGGATGATTGAGTCCCAGTTTGCAGGCGGTATCGATATCGGGAATTGAGGCGACGCCCTCACCCAGCGCGAAACACGCCTCGTTCAGCATCGGCATCAATACGCGATTGACGATGAAGCCCGGCGCGTCATTGGCATGGACGATTTCCTTGCCCAGCGATTTGCCGAATGCTTCCACTGCGGCAACCGTGGCGTCGGACGTGGCGAGACCGCGAATTAGCTCGATCAGGCCCATCACCGGCACCGGGTTGAAAAAATGCACGCCCATGAATCGCGCCGGATCATAGCTTGCCTGCGCCAGCCGGGTGATCGGGATCGACGAGGTGTTGGAGGCGAGGATCGCCTTGTCCGACAGCACTTCAGCGACGGTCTCGAAAATCTTGCGCTTGACCTCTTCACGCTCGGTCGCGGCTTCGATCACCAGCTCGCACGGGCCCATCGCGGAAACATTGCCGACCGGTTCGATATTGGCGAGCGTGGCGTCGCGTGCATCGCCGGTGATTTTCTCCTTCGCGACGAGTCGGTCGAGCCCTTTGCCGATCTTCGCCTTACCGGCCTCTGCCTGTTCGCGCGAAATATCCGACAGCAGCACGGTATAGCCGGAAGCGGCCGCGACCTGCGCGATCCCCGCCCCCATCTGCCCGGCGCCGATGACCCCAATCATTTTCATGCCTTCATCTCCTAACAGGTTGCGACGGCCCTACCGTCTGGCGCGCAAATAGGCTATATCTGCGCCATGATCGCCGCGATCGCCCTTGCCCTGACCTCGGTCAGCACACCCATCGAACCGCGCTCCTTCGGGTCGTGGACGGTGCGCTGCAACGACGATCTGCGCTGTGTTGCCATGGAAACCATGGTGCCCACCGGCCGGGGATCGCTGGCGCGTGCTTCGATGCGAATCATTCGCGATGGATCGGACGGAAAGACCACGGTGGAAATCTGGCCCGATCAAGCGGTGGATCAGCCGGTAACGATCGCGATGGACGGCACCGTCATCTATAGCGGGGTGATCCGCGGCGATGTCGTCCGCCTGATCGGTGCGAGTGCCGAACGCGCGGCGCGAGCGGCGGCCAGCCCGCCCGCCCGTGCGGTTGTCATCCGGACGCAGCGGGGCCGCTATATCGGCAAGGTGGCGCTTGCCGGGCTGGGCGACGCGCTGCGCTATATGGATCAGGTTCAGGGCCACGCCGTCGTCGGTTAAGGCGCTGCCCGCACCGGCTGCGCCTCGGCCAGCAGCAGCGCGAATTTATCATCGGGGTCTGTCCATTCGGCGACCGGCGTCCAGCCGCCTGACCGCAGCAGCAGCCGTGCCCCCGACGGGGTATATTTGTGGCTGTTCTCGGTATGGATGGTTTCGCCCTGTCGAATCGAAAAGCTGCGCCCTTCGACGGTGAACTCGCTGTCGCGCACTGCCTCCAGATGCATTTCGATCCGTTCGATCGCCGCGTTCCATACCGCCTTGTGCCGGAAATTCTCGATTGGGATCGTTCCGTCCAGCTCGCGGTTGATCCTCTCCAGCAGGTTCATGTTGAACGCCGCCGTCACCCCTTGCGAATCGTCATAAGCGGGGACGAGCACCGCCGGGTCTTTCACCCGGTCGATGCCGATCAGCAGATGCGCGCCCTCGCCCAGCGAATGGCGCATCGCGCGCAACAGATCGACCGCCGCAGCTGCCGTCATATTGCCGATCGTCGAGCCGGGGAAAAAGCCGAGCTTGGGCAGTGTCGCGACCTGATCGGGCAACGGCACGGGGTGCAGGAAATTCGCCTCGACCGGATGCACCGGCAGGTCGGGAAATTGCCGCGACAGCTCGCGCGCCGACTCACGCAGAAAATCGCCCGAAATATCGATGGGGACATAGGCCGATGGCTTGATCGCGCTGAGCACGCGCGGCGTTTTCGCCGACGAACCCGACCCGAATTCGACCACCGCCCGGCCCGCTCCGGCAATCTCCAGCACTTGCGGCCCCGCTTTGTCGAGCAGCGCGGCTTCGGTCCGGGTGGGATAATATTCGGGCAGGTCGGTAATCTGTTCGAACAGCTGCGATCCGCGATGGTCATAGAACCAGCGCGCCTGAATCGCGCGCGGACGCGCCGCCAGACCGTTCAGCACATCGGCCCGGAACATCGGATCGACCATCGTGCGCTCCAGCGTGTCGTTTTCCTCTTTGAGCATCGACGTCAGATATCCTTTGCGAGGCGAAGGCCAGTGAACTGCCAGCGCTGATGGGGGTAGAAAAAGTTGCGATAGCACGGGCGGACATGCCCGACCGGGGTCGCGCAGGACCCGCCCTTCAGCACGAACTGCCCGCTCATGAACTTGCCGTTATACTCGCCGACCGCGCCGCTGGCCGGGCGGAAGCCGGGATAGGGGCGATAGGCGCTACCGGTCCATTCCCACACATCACCGAACATGCCGCATCCTCCGCGCGCAGGCCGGGGCTCGACCGGGCCTGCGGTGCGCAGGAAATTGCCAGACCGGCAATCGCGCCCTGCGGCAAAGGCTTCCCATTCGGCTTCGGTCGGCAGGCGAGCTCCGGCCCAGCTTGCATAAGCATCGGCTTCAAAAAAGCTGATATGCGTCACCGGTGCCGCCGGATCGATCGGCCGCCGTCCGTCCAGCCCGAACCGGGTCCAGACATTGTCCCGCTTTTCCCAATAAAGCGGTGCCTCGACGCCGTTTTCCTTCACCCATGCCCAGCCGTCGGACAGCCAGTGCCGTGCATCGCGATAGCCGCCATCTTCGATAAAGGCCGTCCATTCGCGATTGGTCACCGTTCGGTCGGCAATCGCATGGGGGTGCAGCAATTCCCGATGCCGCGGCCCTTCGCAATCGAAAGCGAATCCTTCGCCATCATGCCCGACCTCAACCAGCCCGCCGGGATGTTCGGCCCAGCGGATCGGGCTTGGCATATCGACGGGCACTTTGGGCGAAGCGGGCCACATCGCCGGCTCCAGCGGATTCTGCGCAAAGAGGTGAAGAATATCGGTCTGGAGCAATTCCTGATGCTGCTGCTCATGATGGCAGCCAAGCTCGACCAGCGCCTTCACTTCATCGTCGAGCGCCGGGATCGCGGCCTGCATCGCTGCATCGACATGCGCGCGATAGGCAAGCACGTCGTCCAGCGCGGGACGGGTCAGCATCCCCCGGCGCGGCCGCGCATGGCGTTCGCCCTCCGCCTCATAATAGCTGTTAAACAGAAACGGAAAGCGCTCGTCGAACAGGGCATAGCCCTTAACATGATCGCGCAGGATGAAGGTTTCGAAGAACCATGTCACATGCGCGAGATGCCATTTGGCGGGCGATGCGTCGGGCATCGACTGACCGCTGGCATCGGCATCCGACAGCGGCGCGGCAAGCGCACAGGTCAGATCGCGAACTTCGCTATAACGGCGTACCAGCGGATCGGCACGGTCCTGTATGGCGGTTTTTGCGGCCATTTTTCCTCCCCTGCACATGCGCCGCGAACCCTCGCTAGCGGTCAGGCTTTCTGAATTGATGACGCAGGACCCCGTTCATCGCGATCCTCCGGGCACCCAAAGAACGTCGCCACCGGCAGATTGGTTCACACATCGTGCGGCAACGAAAAGATAATCCGACAGACGATTAATATATATCAGGGCGAGCGGGTTAAGCCGATGCTCCGCCCTCGCGGCGACCGCCATTCGCTCGGCACGGCGGGCGGAGGCACGCGCGACATGCAGCGCGGCGGCGGTCGCACTGCCGCCGGGCAGGATGAAACTTCTGAGCGGTTCGAGTTCGGCGTTCAGCGTATCGATGCCGTGCTCCAGACGGTCGATTTGCGACTGCACGATGCGCAGCGCAGTGTCGCCGGGGGTGAAATCCTCGCCCGGCGTGGCAAGGTCGGCGCCGAGATCGAACAGGTCGTTCTGGATCGCGCGCAAAGCCCCGGCCAGCTCCTCGTCGTCCATCCCGACGATCGCCACGCCGATCGCGCAGTTCAGTTCATCGACCGCGCCGACCGCTTCCATGCGGCTGTCGGATTTCGAAATGCGCGACCCGTCGGAAAGCCCCGTGGTGCCGTCATCGCCAGTCCGCGTATAGATACGATTGAGCCGGACCATGATCCGGTCAGCTGCCGCCCACCGATACCAGCAGCAGTACCGCGATCAGCACCGCCACCGCCTGAAACAGGATACGCGCCTGCATCATCTTGTTCGATTTGATGCTGGATTCGCTGGGGCCGTCGCCATGCAGTTCGGCTTCGCTGGTTTGCAGGAAGGTCACGATTCCGCGGATCAGCGCGACCACCGTGGCGATCATCGCAGCGATCAGGCACAGGATGAGGAAAAGCTGCATAAGGACATCCTAAGCCTTTGAAGCGAAGATGCCAAGCGGCACGCGCCCGGCGCGCAATTCCGCCGCCAGCGCCGCACCGTCGACTCCCGCCAGCCGCAGCGCCTCCAGCGTCGGTGCCCCGTTGCGCTTGGCGAGCCGCTCGCCGTTGCCGTCGCGCACCAGCGCGTGATGATGATAGCGCGGCAGCGGCAGGTCCAGCAGCGCCTGTAGCAGGCGATGGACATGGGTGGCGGGAAACAGGTCCTCGCCGCGCACGATATCGGTGATCCCCTGCGCTGCATCGTCCAGCGTGACGGCGAGGTGATAGCTGGCCGGCGCATCCTTTCGCGCCAGCACGACATCGCCATAGGCGAGCGGGTCGGCGCGCACCCGCCGCCCGTGATCGGTCCAGTGCAGTTCGCCAGCCATCGCGACCGCCTTTGCCATATCGAGCCGCCAGCAATGCGCCTCCCCTGCGATACGCCGGTCGCGCCCGGCCTGCCCCAGCGCGCGGCAGGTGCCGGGATAGACCGGCCCGTCCGGCCCGATATGCGGTGCCGACATGCTTTCGGCGATTTCGCGAGCAATTTCCTTGCGCGTGCAGAAACACGGATAGAGCAGACCCAGCGCGCGAAGCCGGTCGAGCGCCGCTTCATACCATGCCAGTCGCTGCGACTGAAACACCACCGGCTCGTCCCAGACAATGCCCAGCCAGCGAAGATCGGCAAGGATCGCCTCGACATGTTCGGTACGGCTGCGCGCACCGTCGATGTCCTCGATCCTGAGCAGGAAGCGCCCGCCTCGTGCAACCGCGAAATCATAAGCGGCAAGCGCCGCCACGCCGTGGCCGGGGTGCAGCCGCCCGGTCGGGCTGGGCGCGAAGCGGGTGACGACCGGCGCTGTCATGTGAAGGGTTGACCGTGACTCATCGGAATGCTGTCATACCCGCGTAACCAAGGTTCGCGAAAGGCTTGCCTGAGGTAAATGGCGGGAGGGAGGCTCGATGTATCATCCCGATCTGATCCGACACCCGGACGGGTGTCCATCGCTGGTGCTCAATGCCGATTATACGCCGCTAAGCTATTATCCCTTAAGCGTATGGCCCTGGCAAACGGCGATAAAGGCGGTCTTTCTCGATAGGGTCAATATCGTATCCTATTATGAAAGAGAGGTCCGAAGTCCCAGCGCGACGCTGAAACTTCCTTCGGTCATCGCGCTAAAACAATATGTCAAACCCTCCGCTTTCCCCGCCTTCACTCGCTTCAACGTCTTTCTTCGCGACAAATTCGCCTGCCAATATTGCGGCTCTCCCCATGACCTGACCTTCGATCATGTCATTCCCCGCGCGCAGGGCGGGCGTACCACCTGGGAAAATGTCGCCACTGCCTGCGCCCCCTGCAATCTGAAAAAGGGCGGACGCACGCCGAAACAGGCCGCCATGCCGCTGCGCATCGCACCGATCCGGCCGACCAGCTGGCAACTTCAGGAACATGGCCGTTCCTTCCCACCGCATTATCTGCACGAAACCTGGCGCGACTGGCTATATTGGGACATCGAGCTGGAGGCCTGATCCCGCTCCCGTCATCGCCCGGCTTGCCCTTACTGTCATATCGCGATAATACAGCGCGCAGAGGCAATGCGCGTAGATGATGCGGTACGATCCCAGACGAGACGAAGACCGCGACGCGGACGCCCCCCTGTATCCCGACGATGATATGCACGCGCCCGAGGGCGATGCCTATTTCGACGAGGATGACGAGGACTATGAAGACGCGCTGCGCCCCGGCAAATGGCGGCGGCGCTGGCGCTGGTTCTGGCGGCTGACCGGGCTTGGCCTGATCCTGTTCTTCATCGCGGTCGGCTGGCTTGCTTTTACCGCGCCGCTTTCCAAATCGCTCGAACCGCTCGCCCCGCCCTCGATCACGCTGCTTGCCGCCGACGGCACACCGATCGCCGAGCGCGGCGCGATCATCGGAAAGCCGGTCGATGCGGCGAAGCTTCCGGATAAAGTCAAAGGTGCATTCCTCGCCATCGAGGACCGGCGCTTTTACAGCCATTGGGGCGTCGATCCGCGCGGCATCCTGCGCGCCGCGATCAACAATATCTTCACCAGCGGGTCGGCGCAGGGCGGCAGCACGATCACCCAGCAGCTCGCCAAAAACGCCTTTCTCAGCTCCGACCGGACGATGGGGCGCAAATTTCGCGAATTGCTGATCTCCTTCTGGCTGGAGGCATGGCTCAGCAAGGATGAGATCCTGTCGCGCTATCTTTCGAACGTCTATTTCGGCGACAATGTCTATGGCCTGACCGCCGCCGCCCAGCATTATTTCAGCCGCGACCCCGAAGACCTGACCACCGCCCAGGCGGCGATGATCGCCGGACTGGTAAAAGCCCCTTCCGCGCTCGACCCGACCGACAATCTCAAAGGCGCGCGCGCGCGTCAGGCAGTCGTCGTCCATGCGATGGAGGAAGCGGGCTACCTTACCGAAGCGGAAGCCAACCGGGTCCGCCCGGCCGTGCTGAAGGTCCGCAAGGCGCGCCAATTGCCGAGCGGTACTTATTTCGCCGACTGGGTGCTGCCCGATGCGCGCGACCGCGCCGAACTCGACGGATCGGATCGCACCGTCCGAACGACGCTGGACGTGCCGATTCAAAAGGCAGCGGAAGCGGCGGTGCAGCGCGCCGGGCTGAACGAGGCGCAGGTCGCAGTGGTCGTCATGCGTCCCAATGGTGATGTCGTCGCGATGGTCGGCGGGCGCGATTATCGCAAAAGCGCGTTCAACCGCGCGGTGCAGGCGCAGCGACAGGCGGGTTCGACGTTCAAGCTGTTCGTCTATCTCGCCGCGCTGCGATCGGGGATGAGCCCCGATTCGACTGTGCTCGACGAACCGGTCACGATTGCGAACTGGTCGCCCGAAAATTCGGACAAGGTCTATAAGGGGCCGATCACGCTGACTCAGGCTTTTGCCCGGTCGAGCAATGTCGCTGCAGCCCGCCTCACCAACGAAGTCGGGCCGCGCAAGGTCATCCGCGCGGCGCGAGATCTTGGCCTGACCGGCGATATTCCCGACGAGGCATCGATCGCGCTCGGCACGTCATCGGTGTCGCTGATCGAGCTGACCTCCGCCTTTGCCGCTGTCGCTGCGGGAGAGATGCCGGTGAAGGCGCATGGCCTTGCCCCCGATCCTGAGAGCAAAACCTCCTGGCTCGACGCGATCCGCCCGCAGCAACATGCGTTCGGGGCCCGCGAGCTGCGCGGTCTGCGCACATTGCTTGCCGCATCAGTGCAATATGGCACCAGCCACCGCGCCGCGCTTTCCATTCCGACCTATGGCAAGACGGGTACGACACAGGACAATCGCGACGGCTGGTTCATCGGCTATGCGGGCGGGCTGGTGACCGGCGTATGGGTAGGTAATGACGACAATACCCCCAATCCCGGCCTTGCTGGCGGTGGCGTGCCCGCGCGCATCTGGCGCGATGTGATGACGCATGCGCTGGACGTCGATCTCGCCCCCAAAGCACCGGTCGAACCGGTCGAGGACGAGGGCAATTTGATCGACCTCGGCAATATGATCGAACCCGATGTGCCCGATGCTCCGGTGCAGATTGACGGCGAGATCGGCGGCATGGGATTGCAGCTTCGTATCGATCCCGACGGCGGCGTTCGGATCGGGCGCAGCGGCGAGCGCGCGCCCGCCGACCCGGGCCGCGCCCCCGACGCACCCGCACCGCCGCCCGCGAGGAGTGAGGAACGCTAAGGCCGGTCCGTCATGCCGGACCTGTTCCGGCATCCACGGTGCCTCACCATCAGGCGTTTCGTGCTTACGGCAGAGTGGACCCCGGAACACGTCCGGGGTGACGAGGCAGATACAGATGCGCCCGTAGCGCCCATCGTCGCGTCCGCTGTTGACTGACGCCACGCCCCGCTCCAAGGCGCTGGCCATGCGCTTTTTCTCCGACAATGCCGCCGCGGTTTGCCCCGAAATCCTCGAAGCGTTCGCCGCTTCGAACCGGCTCGATACCGCTTATGATGGCGATGCGCTGAGCCGGTCGCTCGATGCGCGCTTTTCGGAGCTGTTCGAGACCGAGGTGCGTGCGCTCTGGGTCCCGAGCGGTACTGCCGCCAACTGCCTCGCGCTCGCCGCATTGGTGCCACCGCATGGCGGCGTGGTGTGCCATCACGAAGCGCATATTCAGCAGGATGAGGGCGGTGCGCCCGAATTCTTCACCCATGGCGCGAAATTGCTGCTTGCCCATGGCGATGGCGCGAAGCTGACGCCGGAGAGCATCGCAGCGCGGATCGATCCCATCCGCGACGATGTGCATCAGGTGCAGCCGCACGCAATCTCGATCACCAACGCCACCGAATATGGGCTGGCCTATACGCCCGACGAAGTCGCCGCGATCGGCGCGCTGGCAAGGACGCGCGGGCTTGGCTTCCATATGGACGGCGCACGCTTCGCCAATGCGGTCGTGCATATGGGTTGCTCTCCCGCCGATGTGACATGGCGCGCAGGCGTCGATGCGCTGAGCTTCGGCTTTGTCAAAAACGGCGGGATGAATGCCGAAGCGCTGATCTTTTTCCGGACCGACCTTGCCGATGCCACGCTGTATCGGCGCAAGCGGGCGGGCATGCTGTTTTCCAAGGGCCGCTATATGGCCGCGCAATTGCTGGCCATGCTCGACAAGGATGTGTGGCTGCGCAATGCCCGCGCCGCCAATGCAGGCGCAGCGCTGCTCGCGCGTGCGGCGGGCGAGCGGCTGGTCTATCCGGTCGAAGCGAATGAAGTGTTCCTGAAAGCAAGCGCGGAAGAGGCGGCGCATCTGCGCTCGCTTGGTTTCGACTTCTACGACTGGGCGCCGGGCGAGGTGCGGCTGGTCATTTCCTGGGATCAGGACGAAGCGGCGATCCGCCCGCTGGCGGACGCGATCGCAGCCTTATGAGCGACGCCGCCGGGGAGGAACGCCCCAACTCCACCCGGCTGGCGATTCTGATCCCTTTTGCGATCGTCACGCTGATCTGGGGATCGACCTGGATCGTCATACGCGGCCAGATTGCCGAAGTGCCGCCCGGCTGGTCGGTGACCTATCGCTTCCTCATCGCCGGCGGGACGATGCTGGCGCTGGGCCTGTGGCGGCGCGAGCGGTTTCCGCTCGATCTGCCGGGCCTCGGATTTGCCGCCGCGCTGGGGCTGGCGCAATTCTGCCTCAACTTCAATTTCGTCTATCATGCCGAACGCTATGTGACCTCCGGCCTCGTCGCCGCGATCATCGCGCTGCTGCTGGTTCCCAATGCGGTGCTGGCGCGCATCTTTCTGGGCCAGCGGCTGAGCGGGCAGCTCCTCGCCGGGTCGGTGCTCGCGGTCGCCGGGGTCGCGCTGCTGTTCGTGCAGGAAGCGCGCGCGCTGACCGGCCCGTCGGGCAATGTGTGGCTGGGCGTTGCGATCGCGACCGGCGGCATGTTCGCCGCCTCGGTCGCCAATGTGATGCAGGGCACGCAGATTTCGCGCCGCTATCCGATGATACCGATGCTGGCGGTCGCGATGCTTATGGGGGCGGCGATGGACGGGATGCTGGCGTGGTCGACGCTCGGCCCGCCGGTGCTGTCGAGCGCGCCGACCTATTGGCTGGGCGTGGTGTATCTCGGCCTGTTCGCGAGCGCGCTGAACTTCACCTTATATTACAATGTCATCCGCGTGATCGGCCCGGCAAAGGCGGCCTATTCCAACGTCCTCGTCCCGATCATCGCCATGGGCTTTTCGACCGTGTTCGAGGGCTATCGCTGGTCGCCGCTCGCGCTCGCCGGCGGCGCGCTGGGCATTATCGGTATGGTCGTGGCGCTCAGAGCACGCAGGCCCAGACGATAATTGGGGTAGAGCGGACGCCAGCCGAGTATCCGCTTCGCCTTGCCATTCGCGACCCGGCGATTCTCCGCATAAAAGCCGCGCGCCATCGGTGAAAGATCGTCGACCGACACAAAGGGCGGCGGAGCCATGCCGAGCAGCATCGCGGCATAGTCGATCACTGCATTTTGCGGCGCGGGCTCGTCATCGGACAGATTATAGGCTTCCGAAGGCGCATCGAACCCGGCGATAACGCCGCTCGCAATATCCTCGACATGGACCCGGCTGAAAATCTGGTCCGGCACATCGACGCGGTGCGCCTTCCCCTCGCGCACCCGGTCGAGCGGCGAGCGGTCGGGGCCATAGATGCCGGGCAGGCGAAAGACGCTGGCGCCCCTTGCCTGCCACGCCGCATCCGCCTCCGCCCGCGCGACACGGCGCCCCCCGCCGATCGACGCGCTTTCATCGACCCATGCGCCCTGCGCATCGCCATAGACGCCGGTCGAGGAAAGATAGCCCAGCCATGCCCCGGACTGCGCAATCGCATCGCCATAGGCGGCCAGCACCGGGTCGCGCCCCTCGGAGGGCGGCACGCTCGACAGGATATGCGTCGCGCCCGCGATTTCGTGCAACACGCGTTCACGATCATCGAAGCGCAGCGTGTCCTCTCGCCCGTCGCGCGTCGTGCCAGTAACGACTGCCCCCCGACTTCGGGCAGCGCGCGCAATATAGCCTGCGCTATACCCGAAACCGAAGATCAACAGCCGCACGATACCGCCTTATTTCGCGCCATAGCCGTTGTAGAGCGTTCCGAAGAAATCGCCCTTATTCCATGCCGGGCGCGTATCGGCATCGGCGATTTCGCGCGCGATCTGATAATTCACCTCGACAAAGCGAACGCCCTGTTTCCAGTCGACGCCATTCTTGTCGATCTGGTCCGATGCCTGGTGATAATGGTTGGCGAAGAAATCCTCGACCGCCTTTTTGCCCGGCCCCTTTTCGCCCGGCCACAGAAATACCGACGGGATGCCCTGCTGCACAAAGCGATAATGGTCGGAGCGAACGAACAGCCCCATATCGGGCATCGGGTCGGGCGAGAAAGCGACGCCCGCATCCGCCGCCGCTTTCTTCACGATCGGCCCCAGCGTCGAGCGTTCGGCACCGAAAGCAATCACATCCTCAAACGGATAGGTGATGATCGGCATGTCGAGATTAACGTCAGCGACGATGTTCTTTTTCGGCACCGTGGGATGGTTGGCGAAATAGTCCGAACCGACCAGCCCCTTTTCCTCCGCCGTCACGGCAAGGAACAGGATCGAACGACGCGGCGGCTTTTTCGCTGACTGAAACCGCTTCGCTTCCTCGATCAGCGACGCGATGCCGACCGCATTGTCCATCGCGCCGTTATAGATGGTATCACCGCTCGCGTCCGGCTTTCCCACCCCGACATGGTCGAGATGCGCCGACAGCACCACCACCTGATCCTTTGCCGCCGGATCGCCGCCCGGAATCATGCCGGCGACGTTCGAGCTTTCGATCCTGCGCCGTTCGGTCTTCACCTCGGCGTTCAGCGTGGCGGGAAAGGCAATCGCCCGGAACGTGCCGTTTTCGATGGCGCTATGCATCGCCTTCGGATCGACCTTCGCCGCCGCGATCAGGCGCGTCGCCGCCTCGCCGCCGATCATGCCCAGCATCGGGGTTTGCGGCGCGGCGACATGGCCGTTCCCGTCCGCATCCGCCCATGTCACTGACTCGTGATCGACATAGCCCTTCATCCGCGCCAGCGAATCGCCCGGCGGCATCAGCATGACCGCGCCGATCGCACCATGCTTCGCTGCCTCGACCAGCTTGGTGGCGGTGCTGCCATAATGGGCGCGTTCTTCGCCGTCGAACGAATCAGGGGCACCGCGCACCAGCGCGACGATCTTCCCCTTCACATTCACCCCGGCATAATCGTCATGGCTGTATTGCGGCGCGACGATGCCCTGACCGACAAAGACAAGCTTGCCGCTCACCTCGGTCAGGTCCTTCGCCGCATTGCCGGAGGGGAGATAATCCTCGCCATAGGTCAGCGGGATCGTCTCGCCGCCGATGGTGAGCGAAAATTTGCCCTCGCCCGCCGGTTTATAGCCGATCAGCGGCACATGCTGCAGATAGCTGCCATCACCACCCGCAGGCTTCAGCCCGGCCGCATAGAATTGCGAGGCGACATATTGCGCGGCAATGTCATATTCCTCGCTGCCCGCGTCGCGCCCGCGCATCGCGTCGGAGGCAAGGAACATCACATGCGCCTTCATCGCCGCCTGATCGGGCGGCAGCGCTTCGTTGATGATCGCATTGCGTGCGGCAATATCGCTCTCGCTCGCCGCAGGAACCGGGACGGGCGCATCAACCGTCTGAGCGGAAAGCGCAGTGCCGGCCAGCAATAGCGGCAGGGGAATCAGGAAACGGATCATCGACATCCTCTGTTGTAGCTCGATCGGACAAGCCTTAGCAGGCGATTCGTCCGGGTCCAGCAAAGGCGATCCATCGTTATCACCTTCATTGCCGTTGCGATTTTAGTTTAAGGTCTCGCCATGCTTGATGTTCAGAACACCGCACAGCCCACTGTCACACGCCGCGAAGACTATGTCGCGCCCGCCTGGCTGGTGCCCGAAATCGCGCTCGATTTCGACCTTTCGCCCGGCGAAACCCGCGTCCGCGCGGAGCTTTCGGTCGAGCGGAACGGCGATTCGAGCGGGCCGCTTCGCCTCGACGGCGACGCGCTGGTGCCTGCGGCGGTGCGCGTAGACGGGGCGGATGCCGAATGGCGGATGGAAGACGGGGCGCTGCTGATCGACCTTCCGGGCGATTCGCACCGGGTCGAAACCGAAGTGGTGATCGCGCCCGAACGCAATACGCAGCTGATGGGTCTGTACGCGTCGGGCGGCAATCTGTGCACCCAGTGCGAAGCGCAGGGGTTTCGCCGGATCACCTTCTTCCCCGACCGCCCCGACGTGCTGACCCGCTATCGCGTACGGATGGCTGCGGACAAGGCGCGCTATCCGGTGCTGCTGTCGAACGGCGATCCGGTCGGTTCGGGCGAGCTGGAAAACGGCCGCCACTGGGCCGAATGGCACGACCCCTATCCGAAGCCGAGCTATCTCTTCGCGCTGGTCGCCGGCGATCTCGCCGCCAATCGCGCGACCTTTACGACCCAATCGGGGCGCGAGGTGACGCTCGCCATCTGGGTGCGGGAGCGCGACCTGCCGAAGACCGACCATGCGCTCGAATCGCTCAAACGTGCCATGGCGTGGGATGAGCAGGTCTATGGCCGCGAATATGATCTCGACGTGTTCAACATCGTCGCGGTCGATGATTTCAACTTCGGCGCGATGGAGAATAAGGGGCTGAATATCTTCAACAGCCGCTACATCCTCGCCGATCCTGACACCGCGACCGACCATGATTATGACGCGATCGCCGCCGTCGTCGCGCATGAATATTTCCATAACTGGTCGGGCAATCGCATCACCTGCCGCGACTGGTTCCAATTGTCGCTGAAAGAAGGCTTTACGGTCTATCGCGACCAGAAATTCTCGGCCGATCAGGGGTCGGCCGCGGTCAAGCGCATCGAAGATGTCCGCACGCTGCGCGCCGCGCAATTCCCGGAGGATGCCGGGCCGCTCGCCCATCCGGTACGCCCCGACAGCTATATCGAGATTTCGAACTTCTACACCGCGACCATCTATAACAAAGGGGCCGAGCTGATCGGCATGATGGCGACGATCCTCGGCCCCGAGAAATTCCGGGCGGCGACCGATCTGTATTTCACTCGCTTCGACGGGACCGCCGCCACCTGCGAGGATTTCGTCGCGTGCATGGAGGAAGCGGGCGGCATCGACCTGACCCAGTTCCGCCTTTGGTACAGTCAGGCAGGCACGCCGCGCGTCACGGCCAGCGTAACGCATGAAGCGGGCAGCGGCCGCGCCGCGCTGAACCTGCGCCAGGGCGTCCCACCGACGCCGGGACAGCCCGACAAGGCGCCGATGCTGCTGCCGCTCAAGGTCAAATTGTTCGGTGCGGAGAGCGGCCGCGAAATCGCGCCCGAACAGCTCGTGCTGCTTTCCGACAGCGAAGCCGAAATCGCGTTTGAGGGCGTCGGCGAACGGCCGGTCGCATCGATCAATCGCGGTTTCTCCGCGCCGGTGATCGTCGAAACCGATCGCAGTGCGGCCGATCTCGGCTTTTTGTCGGGCCATGACGACGATCCCTTCGCCCGGTATGAAGCGATGCAGCAATTGATGCTCGACACTCTGGTCGAAAGTGTCGCGCGCGGGCGCGGCGATCATGCGCCGGTGATCGATGCGGTGCGCCACACGCTGCACGATCCCGATCTCGACAAGGCGTTCATCGCCGAGGCGGTGCTGCTGCCGTCCGACAGTTTCGTCGGCGATCAGATGCCGGTGGTCGATCCCGAAGCGATCTTTCGCGCGCGCGAGGCGCTTCGCCGCGATCTGGGGCGCGAGCTGGAGGCGGACTGGCGCGAAGCCTATGAGGCGGCGCGCGCCAATCGCTTCGAATATTCGCCTGCCGCCAAGGGCGCACGGCGGCTGAAAAATGTCGCGCTCGGCTATATCAACGCATCCGGCGCACCCGATGCGGCGAGCCTTGCCTTCGTCCAGTTCGAGAGTGCCGACAATATGACCGACCGGCAAGGCGCGCTGGCGACGCTGGCGAGTGGCACGTCGGAAAAACGCGTCGCGGCGCTCGATATCTTCTATAACCGCTACAGCGACAATGCGCTGGTGCTCGACAAATGGTTCACCACACAGGCGCTGTCCTCACGCGACGATACGCCGCAGGCGGTCGAAGCGCTGGCGAAGCACAAGGATTTCTCGCTCGCCAATCCCAACCGCGCCCGCTCGCTGATCGGTGCCTTTTCGATGAATCAGCGGGCATTTCACCATGACAGCGGATCGGGCTATCGCTTCGTCGCCGATCAGATCATCGCGCTCGACAAGCTCAACCCGCAAACGGCGGCGAAATTGCTACCGCCGCTCGGGCGCTGGCGGCGTTTCGATGAGAACCGTGGCGAACGGATGCGTTCAGAGCTGGAGCGAATCGTCGCGACACCGGGCCTGTCGAAGGACGTGTTCGAACAGGCGAGCAAGAGCCTCGACTAGCCCGTATACCTCACCGCCACGACCGTCATCGCGAGGAGCGAAGCGACGCGGCGATCCAGAGCGATAGCGCGTGCCGCTCTGGATTGCCGTGCGCCTTCGGAGTTCGCAATGACGTTGTCAGATGAGGCTGAGCTCGATCAAATCCCGCTCAGCACCTTCTGACCGCGCAGCACGCTCGCGGTCTGGCCGATGCGCAGATTGTTCGATTTTTTCAGGATCGTGTCGCAGAACAACCATTGGTTGGTCACGCGATCAGGTTCGATCGTCATCACCATATAGCCGCGGTTCGATGTGTCGCACCATTTCAGCTCCGGATTGGCGCGGACCAGTGCGTCGGCCACCCGCGCCGGGTCGACCTTGATCGCCGATTCATAACCGGGCGACGTCACTGAATGCCCGGCAAACTCGACGCCCGCACGCTCGCCGCCCTGCGCCAGATCATAGGCCCAGGCATTGTGGCTGTCGCCCGAGATGACGACCAGCTCCGACCCCATTTCCTGCGCCGATTTGAGGAAGCGGGCACGCGCCGCCGGATAGCCGCCCCAATTGTCGAAATTCATCGGCAGGCCGAGCTTCCCGGCAAGCACCCCTGCCCGGACATAATTTTTCACCCGATCCTCAGCATCGGGCGCGACCCAGTCCATCGCGGAGGCAGGCGCGCGCGTTTCCCCCATGATCGTGCCGAAGCCGACCACCTGCCATTTCTTTCCGCCCTTCACCGACGCGGCCATGGCATCGGCAAGCCAGATTTCCTGCTCGCTGCCCATCATCGTGGCTGCGGGGTCCTGCCATTTGACGTCGCGGAAATCGGCGAGCGCCTTTGCCGGGTCGGCCGTTTTGAACAGCGGCGCGATATCGGGCTGTTCGGTACGGCCAAGCAGCCGCGTCTCGGTGCGGAACAGCGTGGCGAGCCCGCCAATGTCATAGGTCTTCCACGGTTCGTCCGACACCGGCATCCATTCGCGATAGGCCTGAATCGACGCGGCCTTACGCGCATCCCACGATCCTTCCTCTCCCGGCTGGTGGTTCTGCGCGCCGCCTTCCCAGCTGTCATTCGCGCTTTCGTGATCGTCCCATTGCGCGATCATCGGCTTCATCTGGTGCAGCCGCTGAAGATCGGGATCGGCGCGATAGCTTGCATAGCGCAGCCGATAATCGTCGAGGTGGACAATCTCCCCCACCGGTTGCGGCCAGCGACCATCGACCGCGCCGCCCGCCGGGGCGTAGCCGCCTTGCTTATATTCGTAGAAATAGTCGCCCAGATGGACGGCGAGATCGATATCGCTGCGGTCCGCAGCATGGCCATAGGCGTTGAAATAGCCGTACGGCAGGTTCGAGCAGGAAAAGATCGCGGCGCGAAATGCCTTCAGCCCATCCTCGGGAAGCGTCTTGGTCATGCCGACCGGCGACACCGACCCGTCGGGCGCGCGGAAGCGGTAATAATAGACCGTGGCGGGTTCGAGCCCGTCCAGCGCCAGCTTCGCCGTATAGTCGCGCCAGGGTCCGGTAATCACCTTGCCGCTTGCCACGGGCCGGGCGAAATCGTCGGTCTTCGACACTTTCAGCGCCAGTTCGACCTGCTGCCCGGCGTTCGGCACATAGCGGGTCCAGAACAGCATCGCATCGCTCGCCGGCTCGCCGCTCGCCACCGAATGGGTGAAACCTTTCGCGGTCGAGACATTGGATGTCTGAGCGAAACCCGGCACCGAAAAGGCGCCCATGCCCAGCGTGCCCGTCATCAGCAGCGAACGGCGGTTGATCCGGAAAGTCATTGGCGGCATTCCCTTTTTCGGTCTCGATTCGGGTGCCCTCTGCGCCTTTGATATGGCGGGTTCGTGACAGCGCGCGATCGCGTCGCTAGTCTCATGCGCAACGATTTCTGAGGTTGCGGGGCGACGCCCCGACAAGGAGTATAGATGCGCAAGACCCTTCTCCTCGCTTTACTGGCGAGCACGGCCTGCACCCCGATGGCAAGCGAAACGCGAACCGCCGCTGCCACCGACGCCGCACCCGTCAGCGACAAAGCGGAAGGCTACGATCTCGCCGCGCAGCGCGCCAAGATCGCCCGGATCGACATGAACCCCGACACCAGCTTCCTGAACGACGAACAGCGTCAGGTGGTCAATCTGCTGATTCAGGCATCCGACCTGATGAGCGACATCTATATCCGCCAGCGCGACCCCTGGTATCCGCAGGACCGCAAGGCGATCGAGCGTTCGCGCATCGCCATTCGCGACGAGCTTCTCGACATGTACGACCTCAATTTCGGGCCGTGGGACGCGCTTGCCGAACTCCACCCGTTTTGGGGCACCGAGGAAATGCCGCTTGGCGCCAATTTCTATCCGACCGATATGACACGCGAGGAATTCGACGCCTATCTGAAGGCGCATCCGGAGCAGAAAGAGGAGCTCACCAGCCTCTACACCGTGGTGCGCCGCGACGGCGACCGGTTGAAGGCCGTGCCCTATTCGGTCGAATATAAGCAATGGCTCGAACCCGCCGCGCAGCTGCTCGACAAAGCGGCGGCGATCACCACCAATCCCAGCCTGAAAAAATTCCTGTCGCTGCGCGCAAAAGCATTTCGCACCGACGATTATTTCGAAAGCGAGCTGGCGTGGATGGACCTGAAAGACACGCCGATCGAAGTCGCGATCGGGCCCTATGAGGTGTATACCGACCGGCTCTATGGCGCGAAGGCAGCGTTCGAAAGCTTTGTGACGCTGAAAGACCCCGAAGAATCGGCCGCGCTCGCCAAATATAAGCGCTATCTGAAAGATATGGAGGCAAACCTCCCCGAGCCCGAGGAATATAAAAATTTCCGCCGCGGCTTCGAAAGCCCGATCGCGGTCGCCGAACAGGTGCATGGCGGCGGCGACAATGTGCCCGGCGTTCAGACGATCGCATTCAACCTGCCGAATGACGAACGCGTCCGCGAGGCGAAGGGCGCGAAGAAGGTCATCCTGTCGAACGTGCTCGGCGCGAAGTATGAGCGCATTCTGAAGCCGATGGCGCCGCTGGTGCTGGTCAGCGATCAGTCCGGGCTGGTCGCCAAGAAATATATGCAGCTCGAAACGCTGTTCCACGAATTGTCGCACAGCCTCGGGCCGGGCACGATCACGGTGGACGGGCGAGAAACGACGGTCGATGCCGAGCTGAAGGATCAGGCTTCGGCGCTGGAAGAAGCGAAGGCCGATGTCGCGGGCGTGTGGAACATCCTGTTCATGATGGACAAAGGCGAGCTTCCCGCGGCCGAAAAGCCGCAGCTGTTCGCCACCTATCTCGCCGGTATCTTCCGCGCGGTCCGTTTCGGGACCGAAGAGGCGCATGGCCGGGGCGCAGCGATGCAATATCGCTTTTTGCAGGATCAGGGCGCCTTCGCCTGGGACCCGGCGGCGCAGCGCTTTCGCGTCAATGATGCGAAGATGGAGGCGGGCGTCCGCACACTGCTGAACACCATCCTGACGATGCAGGCAAAGGGCGACTATGCGGGCGTGAAGGCGTTCATGGCCAAATGGGCGGTGCTCGACCCCCATGCCGAACAGGTGATCGGCACGATGGACCATATCCCGGTCGATATTCAGCCGATCTATCCCGAACAAATCTGAAGCCGGTCTGGGCGGCGGCGCGCGCTGCCGCCTCGTCAGGCAACCCAGATCGAAGCGGGCGCGCCGTCGATCAGCGACTGATAATAAGCGATCAGGTCCTCGACATGGTCGACATCGGTGCGGACCTTCGATGCCGCGTGCCGTCCTGCGGCTTTCAGGATGGCGGGATCGCGCGCGAACAGGCGCCGGATCGCGGCGGCGGCGGAACGGGCGTCGCGCGCGCGATAGGTTTCGGCGATATGCGGATCGGCAAGCTCGAACAGACCGCCTTCGTCCGGCGCGACGAGCGGCAGGCCCGATGCAATCGCCTCCAGCCCGACCAGTCCGAACGGTTCGGCATCCGATCCGTGGATCAGCGCGTCGCAGCTTGCCATGATCCGGGCAAGGCGGGGACGCTCATAGACCGGGCGATACATGCGGATATGCGGGCTGCCCGCGATTCGCTTTTCCAGCTGGCGGCTATGCACCCCCTGCCCGATCATGATCATGCCGACGGGAAGGTCCTGCCCCGCCGTCTCGACCGCGTCGATCACCATGGGCCAGCGCTTTTCGGGATGATGCCGCCCCAGCCCCAGCAACAAATGGCCATGTTCGGGAAGGTCGAGCTGTTCGAGCAGCGACCGGCGCAGCGCTTCGTCGCGATGATCGGGTGAGAAAAATCCGCGCTGGATGCCGAGCGGCATCGAGGCGTGGACGGTAAGCCCGCGCGCGGCATGGCGCTTTGCCAGCGCGGGGCCGTTGGTCACGAATGCGTCGAACTTCGCGAGGAAGCGGCCCATATAGCGGGTATACCAGCCAAAGGCGCTTTCGACATCGCCGGGACAGGCGAAGCTTTCGAACCAGCGCATCGGATAGGCACCGACATTGTCGTTATGCGCGAAAAAAATCTTCGGCGCGCGCCCCTGCCAGTTGCCGATGATCCACCCCGGTCGCCAGGGCGAGCTCGTTTCGACGATATCGGGATCGAGTTCGTCGAGCAGCGCGTGAATCGGCGCTTCGAAAAAGAACATGCGGTAATTGAAATCAAAGACCAGCGGCGGCGATCTGACCCAGATCACCTTGCCGCCGTCGAGCCGCTCCTCGACCCGATTCTCGCGCCCCGGGGCGATGACAATCAGTTCATGGCCCATCTCGGCCATGATCGTCATTTTGCGATCGAGATAGGTGCGCACCCCGCCGCCGGTCGGCGAATAAAATTCGTTTACATCGACGATGCGCATCGCGAACTCGCCCGCTCAGTCGATCGGACCGAACCCGCCGAGCCCGCGCAGATATTGCACCCGGATATTGACCACCGTGACGCCGCTGCCGACTTTCACGATTGCCTGCGACAGGTCGGGCTTCGACCGGCCGAGCTTGCCGTTGCCGGGCACGCCCGCCCCGTCCTTCCAGAAATTGAATTTGTTGCGATGGTCGCGGTCATGCGTGAAGAACAGCGCATAAGTGCCCGGTTCCGGCACTTTGATGCACATCGACACCGGACCTTCATCGGGCATGGAGGCCCAGACGCGGCGAAACACTTTGTTCTCGGCACGCAGATCGTGATCGTCCTTGAGGAAATCCTCCTCGGTCGCGGGATAGAGTTCCAGCTTCAGCCGGCCGGTGCGATCCTTCAGCCCGGTGATATTGGCCTGGATCGCAGGCCCTTCGGATTTGTTGCACGCATCCCTGTCGCTGCCGATCGTCTGGGCAAGCGCAGGCAGCGCCAGAAATGTCGAGGCGGTCAGCGCCGCGACAAGCATTTTGGACCCGGTCACGCGTCTTTCTCCACCAGTTTATGGCCAGCAAATGCGATTGCGAACACGATATGCAGCAACAGATATAACGCTGCGGTGAACGCGATCATGTCGGACAATGCCCGCCCCTCGCCGATCAGCATGATGGCGATATTGGCGAACAGCAGATCCTTGTTGGGAACCAGCGGCAGGCGCGATACCAGCAGCCGCGCGGCGGACAGGAACAGCCACCAGCCGATGGCGATCATCGGCATCGCAAAATGCCAGGCGAGCGCCAGCGCGACCGCGCCCACCGCGATCCGCGCGCAATGCATCGCGAAAATCCACCATAGCCGACCCGAAGGCAGCGAGAAGACGCGCCGCGAAAATATGAGGAACGGCAAGGAGATGACGAAGATGATGACCGCCGATCCGGCGAATTTGTTGAATTGCGACGGCGTCAGCCAGTCGCTCGACAAAGGAAGCGCGACCGCCGCCATCAGCAGTGCGGTGGCATTGCCCGCAATGCCCGACAGGATCGTCACATCCTTGATCGCGCCGAAGGGAGCGACGACCATCTTCATTCGCTGCCGCGCCCAGGCATAGAAATAGGCATCGCCCGAATAGCCGATCACCACATCGTTCGCGATCCGCTTTCGCGTGATTGCGCCCAGCCCGCTCATCAGCGGAATGCCCCATAATTTGCGGTAGATCAGATAGTCGAAAACCGGCAGCGCCAGATAAGTGACGGCAAAGGCGATATAGAAAAGCGGATTGTGCGGCACCGCCAGCGACAGGTCGGCCAGCCCCTCATTGAACAATTCGTGCAACAACCCCGCGACCATCAGCGCACTCAGCGCCATGCCGAGCCATTTCGGCCAGCGATTGCGCAGCTTTCGCGACGGCTCCAGCCCGGCGATATCGTTCGCAAGTGCGGCGGCGCCGTTGGTTACCGGGCTGGGGGAAGGGGGTGATGTCACGCAGATAGGGCTTTGAATCGACGACGCAGCTATAGGGTTCTCGACATGGATCGCGCCGCTCATAAGTCAGAATACCGACAGGATTGTGACAAAGCTGCGGATGCAGCGCTGCGCCGGCCCCCATCTGCGATCAATCGAAGCGGACGCTGACCCCGGCAAAGATCGTGCGCGCGCGCGCGCGTTCGGTAACCCCGTCGCCGTCAATGGCGCTGACCACCTGCGCGCCGGTGATATTTTCGCCGCTGACCTGCACGGACAGGCGCTGCGTCACCGGCACCTCGACCGAGCCGTCGAGCGTCACCGCAGAGCCCAGCCGGATCGTATTGAGATCATCCTCGAATCTCGGGCCCAGATAGCGCAGCGTCGCGCTGACATCGATCCCGCCCGCCGATTGCCATCCGAAGGTCCCATGGGCGCTGTGCCGGGGGGTCTGGGCGGGGCGCAGACCGTCGAGCGGGGCCGCTTCGCCCCCTGCTTCCACCCTCGGATCGCTATAGGCATAGCCGGCATCGATCCGATAGCTGCCGAGCTTGAGGTGCAGCGCGATTTCAGCGCCGCTGGTCGTCACTGCGTCCAGATTGCGGCGCTGCCGATAGACGCCCGCCCCGCTGACAAAGCCGACGCCGGGAAAGCTGCCCGGCCCCTGTCCCAGCGTCACATTGGCGATGCTGTCCTCCAGCCGGTTGTGAAACAGGGTCGCGGTCAGCCGGCCGAACGGCCCCGCGACCAGATCGGCACCGATTTCCACGCCGCTGAGATGTTCGGGATCGAGCATCGCATTGGCGGCGGTCGCATCCGCCCCGACGCGATAGGGGCGGTACAGTTCGTTGAGCGTGGGCAGGCGCCATCCGCGATAGGCCGCCGCGCGCAGCGTCACCAGCGGCGATAGGCGATAGGCAGCGCCGATCCGGCCCGTCGGCTCCACCCCGGTGCGCGGCGCAAACCGCGAATCGGTGATGGGCGGCTCACCCGAAAAATTCTGTTCGATCAGCCTCCCCTGCCCGATCCGCCAGAAATCGACACGGCCGCCCGCATCCAGCGTCCAGGGGCCGGACTGATAATTAAGGTCAGTAAAACCGCCCAGCGTCCGGCTGGTCCCGCCCGCTTCGCGACGCCGCGTCGGGGTAGTGCCGGTGAAGATATAGCGTTCCTGCGTCCGCCCGGTCACGCTGCGGACATCGCCGCCCAGCCGAAGCGTCCAGCCGCCGCCCAGCGGGGGAACGACTTCGACGCGCCCGCCGATCCCGGTCGAGGGCACCTGATACTGGTCGAGCGCCGGACGTGCGGTGTCGCGCGAATCGTCGACGCTCGCAAAACCGCTGGCAAGATTGCGCGCCTGCACATAGCCGAGCACCGACCATTGCCAGCGTCCGGTGCCCACCGCGCGCAGGCTTGCATCCACCCCTTCGCTGCGAATCCCGGTAAAGGCAGTACCGCCGCCGCGCCGGTCGACAAAGCCGCGCACCGATGCCTGTAACTGCGTGTCGGCGTCCGCATCGATTCCGGCGCGCAGGGCAAGATTGCCCTGTTCGTACCAGGCCAGGATATCCGCTGCACCGCGATCCTCTGCCACGACCGGAATGAACCCGTCGCCGCGCCGATAGCTTGCGCCATAGCCGACAAAGCCGCTGCCCGCGCGGGTAGCGCCATAGAGCGCGCTGTCGAGCGAATCGCGGCTGCCGTAGCGGACATTGGCGGCGAGCGTCGGCAGCATATCGGGACCCGCGCTCGTCATCTCGACCGTCCCGGCGAGCGCGCCCGGCCCCTGCACCCCACTGCCCCCGCCGCGCATCACGCGGATACGCGCCAGCGTGTCGGGAAGGTAGGCGGGAAAGGCGACCCAGCCGCCGAACGGATCGCTTTGCGGCACCCCGTCGAGCAGCAGCAGCGCGCGGCTCGACGCATTGCCGCCAAGGCCCCGCAGCGTGATTCCCTGACTGGTCGGGTGCGATGAGGTCGAATCGGACCGGCGATAGCTTGCCAGGCCCGCGACATCGGCGAGCGCCTCTTCCAGCCGCCCTCCAGCCAGATGCGTCAGGCGATAGCGGTCGATCGTCAGCGTCGAATATGCGGCATCGCCGGGCGGCGGTGCCAGCCCTTCGCCTTCGACGACAATCTCACCGCCGGGAATTGCCTGCGCAGCGGCCGGGTCGGGGCAGAGAGCAACAACGGACAGAGAAGCAAGCAGCGCGGGCCGCAATTTCATGAAAATTCCCGGTTGGTCAGTCCGCGTCGTCGGGCTGATCCTCGCCCTCATCGTCAAGGCGATAGCCCGCACGCGCGGCAAGTTCGGATTCGCGTTCGAGCGCGACCTTTATCATCGCGACCATCGGATCGGCCAGTGCCAGCCCCAAAATGCCGAACAGCGTGCTGGCGAGGATCTGCGCTGACAATGTGAGCGCGGGGGGCAGGTCCACGGTCCGCCGCGCCACCATCGGAATGACGACATAGCCGTCAAAGGTCTGGACGCCGAAATAGATGGCAAGCGCCCAGAGCCCCGTATCGACGCCCGCGCTGAACCCTACGGAGACCATGAGCAAGCCTGAAATGAACGCCCCGATATTGGGAATGAACGCCAGCAGCCCGGTGATGATGCCGAGCAGCAACGCCATCGGAACACCGGCAATGGCGAGGAAGATCCAGGTCAGCACCCCTTCGAACGCCATGCCGAGCAGGCGGCCGGCCAGCAGGCTGCGCATCGTTTGCGCCATGCGTTCCAGCGTGACCGCGAAATCCTCGCGCTTCGAAAGCGGGACCATCCATTGCAGCCCGCGATCGTAGATTCGCGGCTCCATCGCGATAAACAGGCCGATGACGAGGATCATGAACATTGTCGTCACCGCGCCTACCGCCGTGCCGACCGCGGTAGTGACTTTACCCACCGAACCCAGTGCCTGCTTCGCGAGCGAGGCGATGTCCTGCTTGCCCGGCATCAGGTCGAGACTGGTCATCCAGCCCATCACCCGATGCGCCTGCACTTCCAGCGTGTCGCGAAGCTGGTTCGCCTGCGCCGCGATCTGCATACCCGCCAGATAGAAAGTGCCGAGCACGAACGCGGTGGCGAGCAGCATGACGATCAGCAGGCGCAAGCCGCGCGGAATCGGCAAAACCTTGCCCAGCAGCCGCACTCCGCCGTCGAGCATCGAGGCAAAGACCAGCGCGCCGAAAATGATCAGCAACGGCTGAATCAGCAGCACGATCAGCGCAATGCCGATCGCGACCGAAAACCAGATCATCGCCTTGCGTAATTCGGCGCGCGTGACGGGATCGCGCATCTCGTTCGGCCCCGGTTCGGTCGTGGCGGCGTGACGGCGTTCGCTCATTTCGGATCGCTTTCCGGATGGAGGGACATGCCCGTCCGACCGGGGCGAAAGGCATGAAACCAGCTGAGGGGATTGAGGGTGGCGTTGCCGTCGAGCGAGAAGGTGATGAACTCCGCGCGGCCGCCGATATTCTCCCACGGTACCGGGCCGCCCAGCCCGTTTTGCGCGCGGCTGAACCGGCTGTCAGCGCTGTTGTCGCGATTGTCGCCCATCAGGAAGACATGCCCCGGCGGCACTGTGATCTCGGAATAATCATCGCCGATCGATTCGCCCAGATCGACCGTGTCATAGGAACGGCCGCCGGGCAGCATTTCGCGATAAATGGGCAGCCGGCAATATAGCTTTCCATCCGCACCCGTTTCGCGTCGCCCCGGATATTCGGCCGGATCGCAGCGGGTATTGCCGTCGACGGGGAGCAAGAGGTCAGGCATGTGACGGCGCGGCAGCGCTTTGCCGTTCAGATAGACCACGCCGCCCGACAACGAAATCCGGTCGCCCGACAGGCCGATCACGCGTTTGATATAATCGGTATGCGTGCCCGGCGGCACCGCGATGACGATATCGCCGCGCTTCGGCATATGCCCGAACAACCGTCCGTGCATAACGGGCAGGACATGGAAGGTCGGCGTCACCCAGCTATAGCCGTACGGGAATTTCGACACGATCAGCCGGTCGCCGACCTCCAGCGTCGGCAGCATCGATTCGGACGGGATGTAAAAGGGCTTGGCGACCAGGCTGTGAAAGCCGAGCACCGCCAGGATCAGCCAGAATATCGCCTTGCCCTCGCCCCACCAATCGGTCCTTGCCTTTGGCGGCGCAGGCGTTTGCGCGGACGCATGCGCTCCGTTCCCCTGAACCGCTTCGTCATCACCCATCTACGCAAACAGCCTTTTCATCCCGGATCGCCTCGATGATCACGAATGCCTGCGCCCAGGGATGATCGTCGGTCAGCGTCAAATGTATCTTCGCGCCATGCCCGGCGGGCAGCAGCGCATCGAGCGCTGCCTTCGCCCCGCCCGACAGCGCCAGAGTGGGCGCTCCGGACGGCGCGTTGACCACGCCGATATCGCGCATGAACACTCCGCGGCGAAACCCCGTTCCCACTGCCTTGGAGAAAGCTTCCTTTGCTGCGAACCGCTTGGCCAGTGTTCCGGCGCGGGTAAAGGGTCGCCGCGCCGCTTTTTCACGCTCGACCTCGGTAAAGACGCGGTTGACGAAACGGTCGCCGAACCGGTCGAGCGAATGTTGGATCCGCTCGATATTGCACAGATCGGACCCCAGACCGATGATCACCGCGCTTCGTCCATCAGCGCGCGCATCCGCCGGACCACGGGAGCGAGGCCGTCGAAAATCGCCTCGCCGATCAGGAAATGGCCGATATTCAGCTCGCGCACCTGCGGGATCGCGGCGATCGGCACGACATTGTCGAAGGTGAGGCCGTGCCCCGCATGCACCTCGATCCCGTTCTTCGCGGCGAGCGCCGCTGCATCGGCAAGGCGTTTCAGCTCGGCCGCCTGCTCCGCCCCGGCGAGTTCGGCATAGCGGCCGGTATGCAGCTCGACCACCGGCGCGCCGAGACGAAGCGCCGCGTCGATCTGCGCCGAATCGGGTTCGATGAACAGGCTGACGCGAATCCCCGCCGCGCGCAGCTTTGCGCAGATCGGCGCGAGCCGTTCGAAATGCGCAGCGGCGTCCAGCCCGCCCTCGGTCGTCAGTTCCTCGCGCTTTTCGGGAACGATACAGGCAGCGTGCGGGACATGGCGCAGCGCAATGCCGAGCATCTCCTCGGTCGCTGCCATTTCCAGATTGAGCGGAATCGAAAGGCGGTCCGACAGCCGGGCGATATCGTCATCGGTGATATGGCGGCGATCCTCGCGCAGATGCGCGGTAATGCCGTCGGCCCCCGCCTCCGCCGCGAGCAGCGCCGCACGCACCGGATCGGGATAGCCCGATCCGCGCGCATTGCGCACCGTTGCGACATGGTCGATGTTGAGGCCAAGGCGCAGCTTCTTGCTCATGCCGCCGCCCGGCTCCCCGGCTTGATCGCCGGAATCGCTTCCAGTTCGGGGGGGAGCGCATCGGGCTCATAGGTCGGCACGTCGAGCCGGATCAGCGGAAAGAACGGCATATCGAACTGCGCATTGCCGCCAGACCGGTCGACCAGCGACGCCGCCGCGATCACCGTGCCGCCCGCAGCCTCGATCGCCGCGATCGCTTCGCGCGAGGAAAGGCCGGTTGTGACGACATCCTCCATCATCAGCACTTCCTGCCCCGCCTCCAGCCGGAAGCCGCGCCGCAGTTCGAACGTGCCGGCGGGCCGTTCGACGAACATCGCATCGACGCCAAGCGCGCGGGCAACCTCCTGCCCCGCGATCACGCCGCCCATTGCGGGCGAGACCACCGCCGTGATGCGCGCGCGCAGATCATCGGGAATGCGCGCGACCAGCGCCTCAGCAAGCCGTGCGCCGCGCGCCGGGTTCATCAGCACCCGCGCGCATTGCAGATAGCGCGGACTGCGCAGCCCCGAAGAAAGAATGAAATGCCCCTCCAGCAACGCATCCGCCGCACGGAATTCGGCCAGAATCTCTTCGTCGCGCATCATGTCCCGATCCCTTGAAAAACCGCCGCTCTCTTAGGCCCGGCGGGGCAGGCCCGCAACTGCGCGCCAAAAATCGCCAAGGGATAACTTGAGAGAAAGGATTACCGCGCGTATAGACCAACTTGAAGGGCGTATCTCGTCCTGACGACATGGATATAACCTATGTCGCTCCAGCAACGGGATGTAGGGGACGATGCGAATTACCGGTATAAAAACCATAATGATTGCCGCCGGACTTATGCTGGCAGGCCTTGGCAATGCTGCACATGCACAGGACACTGCACCGGGTGTTCAGGTCGGCAATGAAACCGTAACGGCGGCTGCATCGCTGCCCGACCCGACGCTCAATCCCGACGGGTCGCAGAAGATGGGTGAGAGCGCCGATATCGGCCATCCCATCGATGCGCGGTTCGGCCTGCAGCAACAGGTCACCGATACCGGGATCGAGGCGCATAATTTCCACAATTACATCCTGATGCCGATCATCACCGCGATCACCCTGTTCGTGCTGGTGCTGCTGCTCTGGGTCGTGTTCCGCTATCGCGCCGCGCGCAATCCCGAACCGTCGAAAACGTCGCACAATACCTTTATCGAGGTGGTGTGGACCGTGGTTCCGGTGCTGATCCTCGTCTTTATCGCGGTGCCGTCGATCCGGCTGCTCGCGCATCAGTATAAGCCCGCGCCCGACAATGCGATCACGCTGAAGGCGATCGGCAGCCAATGGTATTGGAGCTACGAATATCCCGATAACGGCGATATTCAGTTCACTTCCAACATGCTGAAGGAAAAGAACGAGGTCACCGGGGGACAGCGGTTCCGCACCGATCAGGACGGTCCGCGCCTGCTCGCCGTGGATAATCGCGTTGTTCTGCCGGTCGGCCGGCCGATCCGCCTGATCACCACCGCGACCGATGTCATTCACAGCTGGGCGATGCCCGCTTTCTGGATGAAGCTCGACGCCATTCCGGGCCGTCTGAACGAAAAGACGTTCACGATCGACAAGCCGGGCCTGTATTTCGGCCAGTGCTCCGAATTGTGCGGCGCGCGCCATGCCTTCATGCCGATCGTGGTCGAAGCGGTGCCGGAGGCCGAGTTCGCGCAATGGGTTCGTGCCAAGGGCGGCACCATGCCCGAGGACAAGAACGCGCCCTCGACTGCGGCACCGGCACAGCCCGCCGCCGACACCGTCGATGCCACTGCCACGCCAGCCGGCGGTATGGGCGTTGCCGCCCCTGCAGGAAACACCGTCGATGCCACGACCGAAGCGGTCGGCACGACTCAGCCCGCCACGGGAAACTAAGCCATGACCGATACCGCAGTCACACCGAGCGCCTTTGAGGCGGCCCATAGCGACCATCATGCGCATGATACCGAGCACAAGCCGGGCTTCTTCGCGCGCTGGTTCATGTCGACCAACCACAAGGATATCGGCACGCTGTACCTGATCTTCGCGATCATCGCGGGGATTGTCGGCGGTGCGATTTCGGGGGCGATGCGCCTCGAACTCGCCGAGCCGGGCATTCAGTGGCTGCCGATGCTGTCGGGCGAGGAAGGCGATGCCGCGCTCCATTTCTGGAACGTGATGGTGACCGCCCATGGCCTGATCATGGTGTTCTTCATGGTCATGCCCGCGATGATCGGCGGATTCGGCAACTGGTTCGTGCCGATCATGATCGGCGCGCCGGACATGGCGTTTCCGCGGATGAACAATATCAGCTTCTGGCTGACCGTATCAGGTTTCTGCTCGCTGCTGCTGTCGCTGTTCGTCGGACCGGGCGCAGGCACCGGCTGGACGGTCTATGCGCCGCTATCGACCTATGGCGAGCCGGGCATGTCGGTCGATTTCGCGATTTTCGCACTGCACCTTGCCGGGGCGGGCTCGATCCTCGGCGCAATCAACTTCATCACCACCATTTTCAACATGCGCGCACCGGGCATGACGCTGCACAAAATGCCGCTGTTCGTATGGTCGGTGCTGATCACCGCATTCCTGCTGCTGCTCGCGCTGCCGGTGCTCGCTGCCGCGATCACCATGCTGATTACCGATCGTAATTTCGGCACGACCTTTTTCGATCCGGCCGGCGGCGGCGATCCGGTGCTGTACCAGCATCTGTTCTGGTTCTTCGGCCATCCCGAAGTGTATATCATGATCCTTCCCGGCTTCGGGATGGTCAGCCATATCGTCGCGACGTTCAGCCGCAAGCCGGTGTTCGGCTATCTCGGCATGGCCTATGCCATGGTCGCGATCGGCGTGGTCGGCTTCGTCGTCTGGGCGCACCACATGTTCACCACCGGTCTGCCGGTCGATGTGAAGATGTATTTCACCGCAGCGACGATGATCATCGCGGTCCCCACCGGCATCAAGATCTTCTCATGGATCGCGACGATGTGGGGCGGTTCTATCAGCTTTAAGACGCCGATGGTCTGGGCGATCGGGTTCATCTTCATGTTCACCGTCGGCGGCGTGACCGGCGTCGTACTCGCGAACGGCGGTGTCGACGATTATATGCAAGACACTTATTATGTCGTCGCGCATTTCCATTATGTGCTGAGCCTCGGCGCAGTCTTCTCGCTGTTCGCCGGCCTCTATTACTGGTTCCCCAAAATGACGGGGAAGATGTATAACGAGTTTCTCGGCCAGCTGCATTTCTGGGTGTTCTTCGTCGGCGTGAACATGTTGTTCTTCCCGATGCATTTCCTCGGGCTGCAGGGCATGCCGCGCCGTTATCCCGATTATCCGGATGCCTTTGCGACGTGGAACTCGATCGCCAGCCATGGCTATGAAGTCATGGTGGCGGGCATGGCGATCTTCTTCGTCAATATGATCTGGTCGCTCGCCGCCGGAAAGAAGGCAGGCGACAATCCCTGGGGCGCAGGCGCGACGACGCTGGAATGGACCCTGTCCAGCCCGCCGCCTTTCCACCAGTTCGAAACCCTGCCCAAGATCGACTGACGGCATGTTTTCCGGCCCCGTCCTTCGCAATCGGATCGGCGGGGCCGCTTTGCGATGAATCGCCCAAGCTGGCCTTCATCCCCCCGACATGGGATAAGGCGGCGATGAGAAGCGCCGGTGCAGTATTTCGGCGCGCGAGATTGTTATGAACACCATGACCAACCCCAATGTGTCGCTACCCGCCGAGTGGCGCGACTTTCTGGCGCTGACCAAGCCGAAGGTGATGCGCCTTGTCGTGTTCACCGGGCTGTGCGGCCTGCTGGTAGCCCCGCAAGCGATCAACCCGGTCCTCGGCTTCACCGCGATCCTGTGTATCGCGCTGGGCGCGGGCGCAGCCGGAGCGCTTAACCAATGGTATGAATCGGACCTCGATTCGAAGATGAAGCGCACTGCCGGTCGCCCGCTGCCCGCCGGGCGGATGGATCGGCAATCGGCGCTGCATTTCGGCGTCGGCCTCGCCTTTTTCTCGGTCATTCTGATGGAGCTGGCGACGAACATGGTCGCCGCCGCGGTGCTGAGCGCGTCGATCCTCTTCTATGTCTTTATCTACACGATCTGGCTGAAGCGCCGCACGCCGCAGAATATCGTCATCGGCGGCGCTGCGGGCGCCTTTCCGCCGGTGATCGGCTGGGCAGCGGCGACGGGCAATGTCACCTTGCTGCCGCTGCTCCTGTTCGCGATCATCTTTCTCTGGACGCCCCCGCATTTCTGGGCGCTGTCGCTGTTCGTGAAGAGCGATTACGCGAATGCGGGTGTACCGATGCTGCCGGTCGTCGCGGGCGAGCGGGTGACTCGGCATCAGATCGGCCTGTACACGATCCCGATGGCGGCCGTGGCGATCGCACCCTGGGCGCTGGGGCTGACCGGCTGGGTCTATGGCGCAGCGGCGATTGCGCTCAACGCGGTGTTCGCTGCGCTTGCCGCCAGAGTGTCGCTCCGCCGCAGCATTCCCGGCGACGGCATGAAACCCGAAAAGCAGCTCTTCGCGTTTTCGATTCTGTATCTGTTCCTGCTGTTCGGCGCGCTGGTGCTCGACCATTGGACGATCGGCGCATGACCCCGGAAGAAGAACAGGTCGTTCGCGAACGTCAGCGGGCGCGGGCAAAGGTCATGGCATGGCTGCTCGGCGCGTTCGTGGTGCTGGTGTTCGCGATCTCGATCGCCAAGATGCAGCTCGGCGGATAGATGAACGCCAATCTGCGCACCGCCTCGATCGCCGCCGCCGTCGTTTTCGTGATGGTCGGGCTGGGCTTTGCGAGCGTGCCGCTCTACCGGGTATTCTGTCAGGTAACCGGCCTGAACGGCACCACCCAGACGGGAAGCGACGCGCCCGGCGCGAGCGGCGGCAAAATTACCGTATCGTTCGACAGCAATGTCAGCCCGAAACTGGCATGGAACTTCAAACCCGAGCAACGCTCCGACCGGATCGATATCGGTGCGCGCGACATGGCGTTTTTCACCGCGACCAATCGGGCCGATCACGCCGTGACCGGCACCGCCACGTTCAACGTCACCCCGGCACAGGCAGGGAAATATTTCACCAAGATCCAGTGTTTCTGTTTCACCCAGCAAACGCTTGAACCGGGTGAAACCATGCGGATGCCGGTGATTTATTATGTCGATCCGAAGATCATGGAAGACCCGGACACGCGCGATGTTCAGGAAATCACACTCTCTTACACCTTTTACCCGGTAGATTCCGGCAAGGTGTCGGGTTAAACCATAAAAGAAAAGCAAGGACAGGGATACGTCATGGCCGGAGCCAAGAACCACGATTATCACATCCTGCCGCCCAGCGCCTGGCCGCTGATCGGGGCGATCGCCGCACTGGTGCTGACATCGGGCGGGGTGATGTGGATGCACTCGGCTCCGGGCGGGACCTTCGTCCTGCTCGCCGGATTTGTCGGCGTGCTCTTCACCATGTTCTCCTGGTGGGCCGATGTCATTCGCGAAGCGCATGCCGGGGATCATACTCCGGTGGTGCAGCTGCATCTGCGCTATGGCATGATCCTGTTCATCGCATCGGAAGTGATGTTCTTCGTCGGCTGGTTCTGGGCCTATTTCGATTTCGCGCTGTTCCCGGCACCGATCGAATGGTCTGACGGCGCGGTTACGGTGCTGCAGAACGTCACTGCGGGCGCATGGCCGCCCAAGGGTATCGAAGTCATCAACGCCTTCGAACTGCCGCTGCTCAACACGTTCATTCTGTTGCTGTCGGGAACCACGGTAACCTGGGCGCACCATGCGCTGATCCATGGCGATCGCGATTCGGTGAAAAAGGGGCTGTGGCTCACCATTTTACTGGGCCTGCTGTTCTCCAGCATTCAGGCCTATGAATATATGCATGCGCCGTTCCCGTTTTCGGGTCTGAATTACGGCGCAGCCTTTTTCATGGCGACAGGCTTCCATGGCTTTCACGTCATTATCGGCACGATCTTCCTGATCGTGAACCTGATCCGCGTCTATCGCGGCGACTTCACCCCGCGCCAGCATTTCGGTTTTGAAGCGGCTGCCTGGTACTGGCATTTCGTCGATGTCGTCTGGCTGTTTCTGTTCGTCACCATCTATGTCTGGGGCGGCTGGGGCGCACCGATCCACGGGGGCTGACCATCACCCGCGAGCATAAGGAAAACGCAGCCCCCGAACCGGCCGAAGCCGCGATTCGGGGGCTTTGTCCACGCTGCGGCGCGAAAACCCTGTTCGCATCGTTCGCGGGGTTCGCGCCGCGATGCAGCGCCTGCGGGCTCGATTTCGCAAGCTTCAATGTCGGCGACGGACCGGCGGCATTCCTCACCCTGATATGGGGAACGCTGGTCGTCATTCTGGCGGTGTGGCTGGAACTCGCTGCCGATCCGCCCTGGTGGCTTCACGTGTTGCTGTGGCTGCCGCTGGTGGTCGGGGGGACGCTGGTGTCGCTTCGCTTCGCCAAGGGACTGCTCCTCGCGCTCGAATATCGCAATGCGGCGCGCGAGGGACGGATCGACCCCAATCCTTGAAACGCATTCCGATTGTTTCGACGATCATCGTGGCGCTGTGCATCGGCGCGATGATCGCGCTCGGCATCTGGCAGCTGGAGCGCAAGGCGTGGAAAGAGGCGCTGCTCGAACGCTATGCGGCGAATATCCATAAAAGCGAAATCGCCTTTCCGCGCTTTCCCGATCAGTCGGTTCTGTTCCGCCCGGCAAGCGGCTTTTGCCTCGAACCGGTATCGTTCGATCTGGAGGGCGCGGGCAAGGCCGGATATCGCGTTATCGCCCATTGCCGCACCGGCGCGGAAGGCCCCGGCATGCTGGTTCAGCTCGGCACCACCCGCGATCCGGCCTATCGCCCGCACTGGCGCGGCGGCGAAGTACATGGCTTTATCAGCCATGCCCCCACCCACCGTTCGCTGATCGGCGAGATGCTTTCTCCCGCGCCGCAACCGCTGCTGCTCGTCGCCAATACGCCGCCTGACGGCCTGTCGCCGAACGGGACGCCGGAGCTTTCATCCATACCCAACAACCATTTCTCTTATGCCGTGCAATGGTTCCTGTTCGCCGCGATCGCGCTGGTGATCTATATCCTTGCGTTGCGTCGGCGCAGACCTACGGCGTAGAGCGACTTGCCGCGCTGACGGGGGGCGGCTAACCGGGACGATATTATGCGGTATATCAGCACCAGAGGGAGCGCGCCTGCGCTCAATTTCGAGGAAGTGACGCTGGCCGGGCTTGCGTCGGACGGCGGGCTGTATGTGCCGGAGGTGTGGCCGCAATTCACCCGGGCAGAGATCGCCGATATGGCCGGGCTGTCCTATGTCGAAACCGCCGTCCGGGTAATGATGCCCTATGTCGAGGGCAGTCTGGACGAGGACACGCTGCGCCGCCTGTGCGAACAGGCCTATTGCGGGCGGTTTTCGCATGCTGCCGTGACGCCGCTGGTCCAGCTCGACCATCGCCAATGGCTGCTGGAGCTGTTTCACGGCCCCACCCTCGCCTTCAAGGATGTGGCGCTGCAGCTGCTCGGCCTGCTGTTCGAAAAGTTCATGGACGGGCGCGACGAACATCTGACCATCATCGGCGCGACCTCGGGCGATACCGGTTCGGCGGCGATCGATGCGCTTGCCGGGCGCGAAGGCCTCGACATCTTCATGCTGCATCCGCGCGGGCGGGTCAGCGATGTGCAGCGGCGGCAAATGACGACCGTATTGTCGCCCAACGTCCACAACATCGCGATCGATGCCGATTTCGACACGGCACAGGCGCTGGTCAAGGCGATGTTCAACGACCCCGGCTTTTCGGGCCGCTATCATCTCTCGGCGGTCAATTCGATCAACTGGGCGCGGCTGATGGCGCAGGTGGTCTATTATTTCTACGCTGCGGTCCGTTTAGGCGCTCCCGATCGCCCGGTCGCCTTTTCGGTGCCGACCGGGAATTTCGGCGATGTGTTCGCAGGCTATGTCGCAGCGAAGATGGGACTGCCGGTCGCGAAGCTGATCGTCGCGACCAATGTGAACGACATTCTCCACCGTGCGCTCACCAGCGGCGATTATTCCGCCGGAGAGGTGACGCCGACCGCGGCCCCGTCGATGGATATTCAGGTCAGTTCGAACTTCGAACGGCTGAAATTCGATCTGGGCGGGCGCGACGGCGCAGCCATCACGGCGCAGATGGCGGCGTTCGAAAAATCCCGCGCTATCCAGCTGACCAACAGCCAGCGCGAAGGTGCGGCAAAGCTGTTCACCAGCGCGCGGATCGATCCCGATGACATGTCGCTTGCAATGCGCTGGGCCTGGCGTGAGGCGGGGCAGGTGATCGACCCGCATACCGGGATCGGCCTTGCCGCCGCGCGCGACGTCGATCTCGATCCCGCCATCCCGATCGTTACGCTGGCCACCGCGCATGCGTCAAAATTCCGCGATCCGGTGGAACGCGCCACCGGGGTTCGTCCGCAACTGCCCTCGCGCGTCGGCGATCTGTTCGAGCGGCAGGAGCGCTATGAGGTCGTTCACGCCACGTTCGACGATGTGACCGCCCATATCGCGGACCTCGCCACCCCGTCGAAATGAAACTGGTTCAGCTAATCGGAGAGCCGTGGGACGATTACGGCCTGATCGACAGCGGCGGCGGGCGCAAGATCGAACGCTATGGCGACTATCGCTTCATCCGCCCCGAACCGCAGGCGATGTGGCAGCCCGCCTCGCCCGACTGGGACGCGCATGGCGAGTTCGTGCCCGCCTCGGACGAAGATGGCGGCGGGCGCTGGCAATTTGCGCGCGACGTGCCGGAAGCGGGATGGCGGCTCCGCTGGGAAGAAGTGCGCTTCACCGCGCAGACCACGCCGTTCCGGCATCTCGGCTTCTTTCCCGATATGGCTCCCGTCTGGCGCTGGATGCGCGAGCAGGTAGCCGATCTGCCGGAGCCTGAGGTGATGAACCTGTTCGGCTATACCGGCGTCGGCACGCTCGCCATGGCGGCGAAGGGCGCGAAGATGGTGCATGTCGATGCGTCCAAAAAATCGGTCGAGGCGGCACGCGGCAATGCCGCTTTGTCGGGCCTTGCCGATTCGCCGGTCCGCTGGCTGGTGGAGGATGCGGCGAAGTTCGCGGCGCGCGAAGTGCGGCGCGCGCGGCGCTATGACGGCATCCTGCTCGATCCGCCCAAATATGGGCGCGGGCCGGGCAAGGAAATCTGGCAGCTGGAGCAAAGCCTGCCCGGCCTGATCGCCGATTGCCGGCAGCTGCTCGATTCCGATTCGCGCTTTCTGTTCCTGACCGTCTATGCCGTCCGCATGTCGGCGCTGGCGATCGGCGAGCTGGTGCGGCAGGCCTTTGCCGATCTGGGTGGCACGGTCGAGGCGGGTGAGCTGGGCGTGCGCGAGGAAGCGCGCGGACTGTCACTGCCGACCGCGATTTTCGCCCGCTGGTCGCGGTAATCGGGCGGAAGGCCCACTACTCATCAGACAATATGGCTGTATTGCGATGTGGCGGCTGCGAATTTATCAGTGCGCTGCGACAAATTGAAAGCGTCCGATTACAGGACAGGACTTGCACTGTACTATTACAGAATAGCGAATCCTGCACGAATATGGTTGAAAGAGCTTAGCCCGAAAGGGTGGCGGGACCGAGCGCCGACTGGATAAGAACAGCATCGTGCTCCCCTTGCTTCGCGGTTTGTTTGTTCCCTGTTGCGTACAAACCGGCGTCGGTCCCGCCTCACTTCCCCTCCGCTCCTGCTCAAGCCCTTTTGACACGGCGAACGCTGCGCCACGTCGTCCGTCTGATCCGTCCCGCTCGCTTCGCGCGGAAGGCTCTGATAGCCTTTGCCGATGGTCACACCGCATCAGAGCCGCGCCGTCACTGCGCTGAAGATCCATTGCCCGGTCGATGAAGCGACATTCCATCTGCTGAGCGCAGGCGACATTGCGACAATCGATCCGGATTGCGCGCTTGCCCGGATCATCGACATCGTCCGCAGCGACAATCCGCTCGGCGATTTCGGGCTCTACAAGGCGGTATTCGAACTTTCGGCCGGCCGGGAGGTGTTCACGCCCGCAGCCGATGCCAACCCCGCGCTCGGCACGGCAGGGGAACCCATCGCCTCGCCGACCGCGATCCTGACCGTCTATATCCCGGACGACGTGCCGCAGGCAGCGGTTTCGACCGCGCTGGACGCGATTTTGGCGGCGCACCCGTGGGAAGTGCCCGTTATCGAGGTCAGAAAGACCGAATTGCTGCTGCGCCGCTAAACTTTTAATCTCTCGCCAGCTTCATCGCCAGGCCAGCGACGAACGGCGCGCCCGCGACGAGCAACAGGCTCACTGCGCCCAGCAGTTTCAGCGCACCGGGCGCTGCCGCGATCGATCCCGCCCCGAAGATCAGCAGCGGTATCGCGAGCGGCAGCATCACCAGCCCGGCGACAGCCCCTGCCCCGCGCAGCCCTGCGGTCAGCGCCGCCGTCGCCACTCCCAGCGCGGCGAGGCCGGGGCTGCCGATGAGCAGGCCGATCTCGATCCGCACCAGCGCAGCGCCGTCAGCGCCGAGCAGTGCCGCCGCAATCCCGCTCGCCAGCATCAGCAGCGGCGCGAAACCGAGCCAGTGGCCGACCATCTTTGCCGCCGCGATCGTCGCATCGGCCATGCCGCGCACGACAAGCTGGTCGATCGTGCCGTTCTCCAGATCGGGCGCGACCAGCCGCTCGACCGGCAGCAAGGCGGCCAGCAGCGCCGAAGCCCAGATCACGCCCCCGGCGACACGCGCCAGCAGCGCGCTGTCTGGCCCCAGCGCGAAGGGAAACAGGATCGCGACCAGCAGGAAGAATGCGATGGGCAGCACCAGCCCGCCTTGCATCCAGGCGCGGCGCAATTCGCGCGCGACGAGGGTGAGAAAGCCGCTCATCCCGCCCCCAGCAGGATTTCCTGCGCGCGCGGCACGGCGAGCGGCAAATGGGTGGCGAGCACGACTGCCCCGCCCGCTTTGCGGTGGCGGGCAATGGCGCGCTCCAGCGCCTCGACCGACACGCTGTCGAGCCCGTTGGCGGGTTCGTCGAGCAGCCAGGTGAGCGCATCGGCGGCAACCACGCGCGCCAGCCCGGCGCGGCGCCGCTGCCCGGTCGAGAGCAACCGCACCGGCACCTCGGCCAGTTCCGCCAGACCGAAGGTGTCGAGCGCTGCGGCGACTGCCGCATCCCTGTCGCGCTCGCTGTCATCGAGCCGCGCCCAGAAGCGCAGCGCACGCGCCAGCGGCAATTCGGGGTCGAGCGCCGCATCCTCGGTAATCAGCGCGCGCGGCGGGGTATAGGCGACAATCCCTTCATAGGGTTTGAGCAGCCCGGCCGCGATTCGGATCAGGCTCGATTTGCCTGCCCCGTTCGCCCCGCGCACCAGCGCCGCGCCGCCCTTTTCCACCGCGAAGGAAAGCCCGGCGAACAAGGTCCGCCCGCCGCGAACACAGGTCACGTCGCGAAAGGCGAGCGCCCCGCCGGGCATTATTCGCCCGCCCCGGACGAATCCTCCAGCGCATGCATATCGTCATCCGACAGGCCGAAATGATGGCCGACCTCATGCACCACGATGTGCGTCACCAGCCGTTGCAGATCGACGCCGGTATCGTGCCATTCGGCTAGAATAGGTTTGCGATAAAGGCGAATCTGGTCGGGATAGCTCGCCACGTCCCATGCCGATTTCTCGCCGATCGGTCGGCCATGATAGACGCCCGACAATTGCATCGGATGGGTGAGCCCGACCGCGGCCAGCGTTTCGGCGTCGGCAAGCTCTTCCACGCGCAGTACGACATTGGCGAGATGATCGGCAAAGGGCGGCGGAATCCGCGACAGCGCGATTTCCGCCATCCGCTCGATATCGCGCGCATCGGGCAGCGCGCCGGAGAAATCTTGTGCCGCCATCCGAAAATCCATAGGCGCTGGCGCAGCGATACGGCAAGGAGGATGCGATGGTGGAGCAATTGAGTCAGGCGGAACGCGAGGATGCGCTCGACGGCCTGCCCGACTGGGACCATGACGAGGCACGCGATGCGATTGCGCGCAGCTTCACTTTTGCCGATTTTTCGGAAGCGTTCGCATTCATGACTCGCGTGGCGCTGCTCGCGGAAAAGGCGGACCATCACCCCGAATGGTCGAACGTCTATAATCGCGTCGAAATCCTGCTCACCACGCATGACGCGGGCGGCCTGTCCGAGCGCGATATCGAAATGGCGCAGGCGATCGACGCGCTGGTGGATTGAGGACGCGATGCGGATCGAATCATGGCGGCTCGCCCCTGCGGATGCGGGCGATGCCGGGCGGCTGGCGCTGGTCGGCGCGGCAAGCTTTCTCGATGGCTTTGCCGGGATCATCGGCGGCGACGCGATGGTGGCGCATTGTGCGACGAAGCATAACGCGGAATATTATCGCGACCTGCTCGCGCCTGAGGGGAGCAAGGCCTGGCTGATCGAGGCAGTACCGGGCGGCGCTCCGCTCGGCTATTGCGTGCTGACCGCGCCCGACCTTCCCGTGGCCGGCGAAGGCGATTTAGAAGTGAAGCGCATCTACACCCTGTCGCAACTGCATGGCAGCGGCGCGGGCGCGGCGATGATGGCAGCCGCAATCCACGCCGCGCGCGAAGCGGGCGCAAAGCGGCTGATGCTGGGCGTCTATGCCGGAAACGAGCGCGCGATCGGTTTTTATCGCAAATATGGCTTCGAACCCGTGGGTAAGCGGCAATTCACCGTCGGGGATCAGGTCTGCGACGACCTGGTGTTGGCGATGACGTTATAGGTCGGGATAAGGTTTCCCGAGTCGGTCCGAAGCGACCGGCGTGGCGGCCAGCGATTGCCCCGTTCGGCCCCAGCCATCAGCGCCGCGGCTGGCGCGGCAAGTCCCGAATGATCCAGCTGTGATTCTCCGCGATATAGGATCCCACCGGGCGCCCTGATGGTGTGCGCGATGGTTCGTAGCGGAACCGTTGTTCGATCAGGCGACAGGTGATGGCGTCGATCGCGCGATTGCCGCTGGGGCGCTCGATCTGACAATCGCCCACACTCCCATTGGGGAGCACACGATAGATCACGCCGACGGTCAACTCGCCCTGCCGCGCGGTCGCGATGACATCGACGGGCAAATCGGCGATGCTCAGCCGCCCGCCGATACGGTGCGGTGGCGAATTGGCGCCGCCACCGCCGGACCCGTTGCCGCTTCGCCCGCTGCCCGTCCCCTCGCCTTCGCCGCCGGCACCGGTACCCGGGCCGGGGACATCGGCATTGCCGCTGGTCGAATCGCTGCCGCTCGCCGCTTTGGTCGCGACGGGGATTGGCGGCGGGTCGGGTTTGAGCACCGGGGGCGGTGCCTGCACCTCGGTCGCGCGTGTAGTGACATTGGGCGGCGCCGATGCGCCTTCCTCCCGTTTCGTGCGTTCGCGCGGCGGCTCGGTGTCGGGCTGCGGCGGGGGCGGATCGGGCGGTGCGACATTGAAGGTTTCCAGTGCCTTCTGAACGCGCGTGCCGGGTTGCTGAACGACCAGCCCGCCAAGCAGTGCCGCGCCGAGCCCCAAAACAACGACCAAAGCGCCGGACGCACCGACCAGCCGTTCGCGGCGCGTGGCGGCGCGATAGCTCATCGGGCGGGACGGGGTGTCGCTTCATTCATACCGCAATCAACCACCGGATGCGGCGCTTTGCTCCGGTGCTTACCCGCCCCTGCGCATCTGCTTTCGGATCTTGCCCGGCAGCCAGCGCGCGGCGAACTTCATCCGCTTCGCCGTCTTGCCGATTACCGTGTGAAGCGTGTCGCCCTGCACCGCCTGCCATGCCTGTTCGGCGACCTGTTCGACCGGCGTGAATTCAAGGCCGGCCCGGCGCACCCGATCGCGTACCGTCTCGTTCGACGCCTCGACGCCGCGGTCGAGCAGCGGCGTATCGATGAAGCCCGGCATCAGCGATCGGACGCGTATCCCCTCGCCATGCCATTCGCCGTCCAGCGCTTCGGTAAGCCCGCGCACCGCGAACTTCGTCGCTGAATAGATCGCAGCGCCCGAGGTGCCGTAAATTCCCGCCGCCGACGCTGTGTTGAGCAGGCACGATCCGGGCGTTTTGCGGAGGAAGAAATAGCCGATGCGCGCGCCCAGCGCGACACCGGTAAAGTTGATCGCAATGATCCGTTCGATATCTTCCAGATCGGTCTCACCGAACGGCCCGCCCAGAGCCACGCCCGCATTGTTGAACAACACGTCCAGCCGGTCGCCGGTGCGTTCGGTGAAATCGGTCAGTTCCTCGACCCAGCCATCGGCGTCGCGCACATCCATGACATGGATCGAAGCGCAGCCTTTGGGAAGCAATGCCGCCGTCTCCGAAAGCCCCGCCGAATCGACATCGGCAAGCCCTACGGCCCAGCCTTCGCGCGCGAAACGCTGCGCCACGGCGCGGCCGATTCCCGACGCCGCGCCGGTGATGAAAATCGCCTTTGTTCCGGCCATGGTCGCGTTCCTTCTCCAATCATTTTGACCTTGCCGCGCTCATCCCGCACAACGGCCCCTGATGCCAGAACAATCGTATCCGCGCGGCCCGTCGGTCGCCTTTGACCGGGTCGGCAAGACCTATGACGGCGCGGTGCGAGCGGTGGAGGACGTGACGCTGACCATCGCCGGGGGCGAATTCGTGGCGCTGGTCGGCGCTTCGGGTTCGGGCAAATCGACGCTGCTCAAAATGATCAACCGTCTGCACGAACCGAGCAGCGGCAGCGTGTCGATCGGCGGTGAGCCGGTGAATTCGGTACCGGTCCATGAACTTCGTCGCCGGATCGGCTATGTCTTTCAGAATATCGGCCTGTTCCCGCATATGCGCGTGGGCGAAAACGTGGCCATCGGCATGCGGCTGAAAGGCGAGAAGCAGGACGAAGCGCGGATCGCCGAACTGCTCGAACTCGTCGAATTGCCACGCGAATTTGCGGCGCGCATGCCCGATGCGCTGTCGGGCGGGCAGCGGCAGCGGGTGGGCGTCGCCCGAGCGCTTGCCACCGAACCGAAACTGATGCTGATGGACGAACCCTTCGGCGCGCTCGATCCCGTGACGCGCGACACGCTGGGTCAGGCGGTGCGGCGGCTGCACGACCGGCTGGGCCTCACCACGATCATGGTGACGCATGACATGGCGGAGGCACTGCTGCTCGCCGACCGGATATTGGTGATGGAGGCGGGAAGGATCGTCGCTGACGGCGATCCGCACGCCATGCTGACCGGCAAGGGCGGCGCGGCAGCGGATGCGCTCGTCGCGGTGCCGCGCGAACAGGCGCATCTCCTTTCGCGGCTGGAGCAGGGCGAATGAACGCCGCATGGTCCCGCATCCCCGATCTGCTCGCCCAGCATATCCTGCTGACCGCCGCTGCGCTGCTGCTCGGCCTCGCCATCGCACTGCCGCTCACCATCTGGTCGGCGCGCAATCAGGCGGTGGCGCGCGTGACGCTTGGCTTTGCCAGTCTGGTGCAGACGATCCCCGCGCTTGCCCTGCTGGCGCTCTTCTATCCGCTGTTGCTGCTCATGTCGGGGCTGGTCGGCGGCGGGATACCGGCGCTCGGGTTTCTCCCCTCTCTGCTCGCACTGGCGCTCTATGCACTGCTGCCGATCCTGCGCAACGGGGTGACCGGCCTCGTCAATCTCGATCCGGCGGTAGTCGAGGCGGCGGATGCGGTCGGCATGACAGCGCGGCAAAAGCTTTGGCTGGTCGAGGCACCGCTCGTCGTGCCCGTGCTGATGGCGGGGATCCGTACCGCAGCAGTATGGACGATCGGCGCGGCGACACTGGCAACGACGGTGGGGCAGCCGTGCCTTGGCGATCTGATCTTTGCCGGGTTGCAAACGCAGAACTGGACGCTGGTGATCGCCGGCTGCATTGCATCGGCGGCGCTGGCGCTGATCGTCGACGCGCTGCTGGGAATGGCCGAGAACGGGCTGCGGCGGCGACGGCGCGTTCAGGTCTGGGCAGCGCTGGGGATGCTCGTGCTGGGCGTCGTGGCGGCGATCTGGCCGGTGCTGCCGACCGGCGGCGCGGAGAAGCGCGTTGTGGTGGGCGCGAAAGGGTTCGGCGAACAATATATCCTCGCCCGCATGATCGGCCATCGGCTGGAGAATGCGGGCTATCGCGTGACCTATCGCGAAGGGCTGGGATCAGCGGTGGTGTTCGGTGCGCTGGCGAGCGGCGATATCGACGTTTATGTCGATTATTCGGGCACGATCTGGACCAACGAGATGCATCGCACCGACACGCCTGACCGCGCGGCGATCGTGAAGGGCGTCGGGCAGTGGGTGGCAAAGACGCACGACATCCGCCTGATCGGCCCGCTGGGGTTCGAAAACAGCTATGCCTTTGCCATGCGGGGCGCGGATGCGAAGCGGCGCGGGATCGAAACGCTGACCGATCTGGTGCCGCAATCAGGCGAGATGAACTTCGCCACCGATCTGGAATTTCTCGAACGGCCCGAATGGGCGGCGGTGAAGCGCGCCTATCCGCTGCATTTCCGCAGTGCGCAAGCCTATACGCCAAGCTTCATGTATCGCGCGCTGGAAAGCGGAAAGGCCGATGTGGTCAGCGCCTTTTCGTCCGACGGGCGGATTGCCAAACTTGGGCTGAAGGTGCTGGGCGATCCGCGCCATGCCATTCCCGGCTATGACGCGATCCTGATGGTGTCACCCCAACATGCCGACGATCAGCGCTTCATCGCTGCGCTTCGCCCGCTGGTGAACGCCATTCCCGCCGATGCGATGCGGCAGGCCAATTACATGGTCGATCGCGATACCGACAAGGTCAGCGCCGATACCGCCGCCCGCTGGCTGGAGCGGCGGATCGGGCTTGCTTCCGGTAAATAGCGCGCCGCCCCGGATCAGTGCCCGGCGGCGGGCTTCGCGGTGCCGAGCTTGTGCACCGGCGCGCGCGCCGCAGCGAGCGAGAAGAGCACGAGCAGCGCATAGGCCGCAGCAGGAACGATGAACGCAGTGATATAGCTGCTATGCCCCGACACTACCCCGGTCAGCGCGGGCAATGCCGCGCCGCCGACGATGGAGAAGCACAAAAAGCCGGACGTTGCCGCCTCGCTGGCGGTCGAGCGCTCCAGCGTCAGCGTGAAGATCACCGGGAACATGATCGAGTTGAACAGGCCGATGCAAAGCGCCGCATATCCGGCGACCGACCCGCCGAACGCGAATATGTATAGACATATCAGACAGGCCGCCGACGCGAAGAAGGTCATCATCCGCGCAGCAGGCAGCCGGGTGAGCAGCGCCGATCCGATCAGCCGCCCGACCATCGCACCGCCCCAGTACAGGCTGACCATCTTGCCCGCCTGTTGCAGCGGGATCGAGAGCACATCGTCGCTGTTGAGGAACAGCGCCATCTGCGTCCCGATCGACACTTCGGCGCCGACATACAAAAAGATCGCCGCGCCGCCGAGCAGCGTCCAGCGCGAGGTGAGCGCTTCGGAAAGCACCGCACCCACGCCGCGCCGTGCGACCTCTTCTTCCGGCTTGGGCGCCGCGCGCGTAATCAGGCCGCGCATCGCGAAGATGAACAGCGCCAGCAGCGCGATAAGTCCTGCGATCCACAGGAAGGCTGAATCGATTCCGGCAAGCGCCCCTGCCCGCACTTCGTCGGTCAGGCGAACGCCCTCCTTCACTTCGACGCCGTTCAGGAACAGCGTCGCGCCCAGCCAGGGACCGATAAAGGTGCCGACGCTGTTGAACGCCTGGCTGAAGGTCAGGCGGAAATGGTTGCGATCGGGATGGCCGAGCACCGCCGCAAGCGGGTTCGCCGCGACCTGAAGAATGGTGATGCCGCTCGCCGTGATGAACAGACCGAGCAGGACCAGCGAATAGGTTTCGATATTGGTCGCTACCAGCATGGTAAGGCACCCGCCGATCATCAGCATCAGCGCGATCAGCACGCTGGGCACCGATTTCATGCGCGCGACCAGCCCGGCGGCAGGAAAGCTCATCACGCCATACGCGATGAAGAATGCCGAAGCGCTTAGCTGCGCCTGAAGGTCGGTGAGCGTGAAAATGCCCTTCACCGCCGCGACCAGCGGATCGACCAGCGAGGTGATAAACCCCCAGGCGAAGAAAAGCGTGGTGACCGAGGCAAATGCCAGGGTCGTGGTCGCCGATCGGCGGTCGTCGGTCAAATTGCTCTCCCTTGTCTTTCAAACTGTTACCATTGGCCCGGAACGGCCCTTACACGGCAGAAACCATCAGGGAAAGCAGGCGTCAGCCTTATTACCGGTTGACGCACGGATCGCGCGCATACCGCCGCTTCAACCGCTAACCGGAAATGTGCGATATGTTGAAAATACCTACCCTGCTCCGGTCGGTAGCAAAGCCCGCTATAATCAGGAATAACTCCGAAGGTCCGGAAGCTTTGCACTGTTGATGGACGCGGAGCGATCGGAGCCTTGCGATGCCTTTGTCGTCATTGTGAGAGGTTTGCCGTCCTTGCCGCCCAAGTTCAGCCTTATCGGACCGAAGCGGCAATTTCTCGCATTTGTCGCCTTGCCGGCACTTGTCTTCGCTGCGGGCCTGATATGGTTCGCCATCTGGAGCCTGTGGGTCACGGCGGACAGGACCGATCGGGCGATCCGCGACCAGCAGGTGGGGGAAGTTCATTCGGCCATCGGCGCCACGCTCGATGAACTGGCGCAAAGTCAGGCCGGCGTGGCGATATGGGACCTTGCGATCGACAATCTGCAAAAGGACAGGATCGATCTCGACTGGTTCGACCAGAATGTCGGCATCTGGTTCCACTATGTCTTCGGCCATGAGCTGGATATCATTGTCGATGGAAAGGACCGGCCGCTTTACGCGATGCACTGGCGGACACGCGTGTCGCCGCGCATTTTCGAGACGGTGAAACCCGACCTTGCGCCGTTGATCCATGCTGTCCGCAGCGAAAGCGGGCGCGCAGCCAACCCGCATGAACGGCTCGCCAACCGCCCGCTATCGGGCGATACCAGCGTGCGCACCTCCGCCGCCGCCATACATGCCACCGATCTGGTTTCGCTGAACGGCCAGCCGGCAGCGGCAAGCGTGATGCGCATGGTCCCGGATTCACGTTATAGCGACGCGCCGCCCGGCCAGGAGCCGCTGGTGATCAGCGTGCGCTATCTCCAGACCGGGCTGATGCGGCGCCTTCGGCAGGAGCGCGGAATCGTCGATGCACATGTCAGCGACAAGCCGGTCCCCTCGCGAGAGGGCTATTTCAGCGTTCCGCTGACCTCCTCGCAGGGGAAAAGGATCGGCTATTTCACCTGGCGTCCCGCTATGCCGGGCGAGGCGATTTTGCGTTCGATGCTGATCAAGGGCAGTGCGGCGCTCGCTGCGCTGCTTGCGCTGCTGACGGCGCTGGTCGCCGGCGTCGGCTGGCTGATGCGCCGCGACGCCCGCTCGATCGAAGCGCTCAAACAGACTCAGCTCGAACTTCAGGCGAAAGAAGCGCAGGCGCAATATCTCGCCAATCACGATCCGCTGACCTCGCTGCCCAACCGCGCGGCCTTCAGCAAGGCAGTGGATGAAGCGATCGCCCGGATCCGCAACGGCCGCCTGCTCGGCGTGTTGCTGATTGATCTCGACCGGTTCAAACAGGTCAACGATACGCTGGGCCATCTGGCCGGGGACCGGCTGATTCAGGAAGTCGCTGCCCGGCTTTCGCATGTGGCGGGAGAGGATGATATCGTCGCACGGCTGGGCGGCGACGAATTCGCCATCTGCGTGACCGATTGCGGGAATCGCGATGCGTTTGCTTGCCTTGCACAGGCCGTGCTTGCCGAATTGCGACAGCCGTTCGAAATATTGGGAACGACCGTGCATGTCGGGGGGAGTATCGGCATTTCGGTCTGCTCTTCCGCCGTCTCCGATCGCGTCGAGCTGCTGCGCAAGGCGGATATCGCCATGTATCGCGCGAAAGAGGGCGGCCGTGACGGCTTTCGCTTCTTCGGCGTGGAAATGGATGAAAGCATTGCGCGCCGTCGCGAACTGGACGCCGATCTGCGCATCGCGCTGGAAACCGGCGAGGGGCTCTATGTCGCGTATCAGCCCAAGCTCAGTTCGCGCGGCAACAGGATTGTCGGACTGGAAGCGCTGGTCCGCTGGACCCACCCGCGCCACGGGCCGCTGGCACCCGATGCCTTCATTCCGGTGGCGGAAGAGAGCGGCCTGATCGATCAGCTGGGCGAATGGGTACTGCGCGAAGCGTGCCGCGTCGCGCGCAAATGGCCCGGCCTGTCGGTCGCGGTCAATGTCTCTCCGGTCCAGTTTCGCGGCACCGATATGGCGCTGCGTATCCATAAGATCGTGTATGAAGCGGGGGTAAGCCCGCGACAGATCGAGCTGGAAGTGACCGAAGGCATCCTGGTCGAAGATGATGAGGAAGTGCGCGGCGCGATACAGCATCTGCGCGCCGCCGGCTTCCGTATCGCACTGGACGATTTCGGAACCGGCTATTCCAGCCTCAGCTATCTGAAGAAATTCACCGTCGACCGGATCAAGATCGACAAGAGTTTCGTCAAACGGCTGGGCCAGGAGCCCGAAGCGATTGCCATTGTACAGGCAGTGATCGCGCTGGGCCATGCCATGGCGCTGTCAGTTACCGCCGAGGGCGTGGAAACCAGCGAACAGGAGCGATTGCTGCAAACGGCTGGATGCAACGAACTACAGGGTTTCCTGTTTGCCCCTGCCCTTCTGGAGGCAGAGCTGGCCGAATGGCTGGAACGCCCCTTCCAGCCGCGCATCGCCGACGGAGGCGCAAAGGCCCGATCGGCCTGACGCGTAAAGAGCGGTTTGCGAACTGATTGCTTCAGATCGGCCGCTCTGGATTCTTGTTCTGGCGCATTTTCTGAATCGTCAGGTGATGCCACCTGACCGGAAAATGCTTAGAGCGGCTTACGCGGCGTGTGCAGGGTCACGCCATGGTCGATCAGCGTTTTCGCGGCAACGGCCTGCAACGCTTCGGCCTCATCCGGCGACAGGCCAAGGTCGGACGCCGCGCGCTCTCCGCGGCCAAGGCTGCGCGGGTCGCGGCCGGTGACTTTGCCGAACACGGTCAGCGCTTCGAGATAATAGCCCGGCGTATCGGCGTGATACTGGTCATAGCTCCACAGATCGAGCTTCCCGAACTCAATCCCGTCATAAGGGTTCGGGTCGGCAATCCCCTCGGCAAAGGCGCGGTTCCACGCCTCGCCCACCGGCACCACGCCGGTGATCGCCTTGCTCTTCCGGTCGATTTCAACCGAGGCTGACTGAAGATCGTCGGCCATTGCGTTCACCGGCTTTCCATACCAATGGCCCTGCGGCTGATAGGTCTGATCGGCGCGCGTCCAGGTGGCGGTCAGCTCGACATCAGCCTTTTCATTGCGTTTCTTCACCATCCGCGCGATCGCATCGGCGGCGGCGGCGTGGCGCTTCGGGTTGCCGGGATCGCTCGCATCCAGCGTGCTATATCCCTGCAGCACGACGGCATCCCAGACGCGATCGATCTCCGATCTGCGGTTGGCGAGATGCCAGTCCAGCCCCTTGCCCGGCGACGTTTCCAGGCTGACCACCCAGTTCAGCCCCGCCTGTTCGACAAAGGTGGCGAACAGCGCAGGCACACCGCCAACGCCATCGCCGTTGAGGTCGTGCACGATCCCGGGCCGATAGCGATGCACCGGCGACAGCGCGCCGAACGTAAAGCTGTTGCCGACGAACAGGATGTGCCGGGGTGCAACACGCTCCTGCTGGTCGACCTGCGCCTGCGCATGCGGACGGGCAAAGGCCGTCGCGCCGCTCGTCATTGCAAGCGCCAGAAAAACGGCGCCGATTGCCTTTTTGATTGCTGTCATCCCTGTACCAGTTCGAAGCTGCCCGAAACGCCATCGGCCTGTGCCGAGGGCGCGATCCATAACCGAAAGCTGCCCGGCTCGACGGTCAGGCGTTCATCGATCCCGATAAAGGTGAGTTGATCGCGAGTCAGGCGGAATTTTACCTGTTTCGCCTCGCCGGGGCGAAGCGCGACCTTCTGAAAGCCCTTCAGTTCACGAACCGGCCGGGTGATGCTCGCCGCCATGTCGTGAATATAAAGCTGCGCAACTTCCTCGCAGGGGCGACTGCCGGTGTTGCGCAGCGTCGCGGTGATTTCCAGCGCACCGTCCCATGCCATGCGCGCGGGCAGGTTCAGGTCCGAATATTCGACCTTGCCATAGGTAAGGCCATGGCCGAACGGGAAACGCGCCTCGTTCGGAATGCCGCGGAAATGCGCCTTATAGGGCTGTAGCGGCCCTTCGGGATTCGGGCGACCGGTCGATTTATGGCTGTAATAATAGGGTTCCTGCCCCGTGGCATAGGGAAAGCTGACCGGCAGGCGTGCCGACGGGCCTTCCACCCCGAACAGAATATCGGCGGTTGCCGGGCCGCTTTCGGTGCCGAGAAACCAGGTGACAAGGATCGCCTGCGCATCGAGCAGCGGCGCTTCCAGTTCCATCGCACGGCCGTTTTTCAGAATGACGACCATCGGCTTGCCCAGCTTCGCGACTGCTTCGACCAGCCGCATTTGCGGCTTCGGCAGCGTGATCGCGGCACGCGCCTGCGCCTCGCCCGACATATTGGTCGCCTCGCCCACCGCCAGCAGCACGATATCGGCGGTGCGCGCGGTGGCGAGCGCCTGTTCGATGCCGCCGTCGATCGCTTCCTCGACACCCGAGCCGAGCGCCGTGGTGACCAGCTTCGGATCTGCGACGGCGGCGCGAATGCCGGTGGCGAGGTCGACCGCCTGCGCATCCGAACCATAGACGTTCCACGGTCCGATCAGGTCATGCTGTCCCTCGGCAAAGGGTCCGATGATCGCGATATTCCTGCCCGAACGCGGCAGCGGGAGAAGGTCGCCTTCATTTTTGAGCATCACGATCGAGCGCCGCCCGGCTTCACGCGCCAGCTTGCGCTTTTCGGGCGTGAGGATGCGCTGCTTTTCGCGCGCCGGGCTGATTCGGCGGAACGGATCGTCGAACAGGCCGAGCTTTGCCTTGACCGCGAGCACCCGTCGAACCGATTCGTCGAGCCGCTCCATCGGCACCTCGCCCGAGCGAACGAGGTCGGGCAGATGCTCGCGGTAGAAACCCGACTGCATCGACATATCTACCCCGGCCATAAAGGCGAGGCGCGTCGCGTCGCGCGCATCCTGCGCAAACCCATGCGCGATCAGCTCCTCATCGCCGGTATAATCGGAAACGACGAACCCGTCGAAACCCCATTCGCTGCGAAGCACTTCCTGCATCAGCCAAGGATTGGCGGTGGCGGGAACGCCCGAAATCTCGTTGAACGCCGCCATGGTGCTGAGCGAACCGGCATCGAACGCAGCCTTGAACGGCGGCAGATACACTTCGCGCAGCGTCCGCTCCGAAATATCGACCGTGTTATAGTCCAGCCCCGATTCGGCCGCGCCATACGCCGCGAAATGCTTGGCGCAGGACAGCACCGCATCGTCATCGGTCAGCGCCTTGCCCTGAAAGCCATGGACGCGGGCAGCGGCCATCAGCTTGCCCAGATAGACATCCTCGCCCGATCCCTCGACGCCCCGGCCCCAGCGCGCATCGCGGGCAATGTCGACCATGGGCGCGAAGGTCCAGTCGATCCCGGCGGCGGCGGCCTCTTCTGCTGCGGCGCGCGCGGTGCGGCGGGCAAGATCGGGCTCAAAGCTCGCGGTTTCGCCGAGCGGTACCGGGAACACCGTGCGAAAGCCGTGAATGACATCGGCCGCGAAGATCAGCGGGATGGGAAGCCGTGCCTCCTCCATCGCCGCGCGCTGCATGCGCTGCGCCATCTCAGCACCATTGCCGTTGAACACGCCGGTAAGCTGCATCGCGCGCACCTGCTCCAGCTGTTCGTCGAAGCTCGCCTTGGGCGCGATGGGGTTCAGCGCATTCGCAGCGCCGCCCGCCCATGCGGCGGCCATGATCTGAAGCTGGCCCGCCTTTTCCTCGACCGTCATCCGGCCGATCAGCGCCTCGACCGACCGGGGCAGCGCCAGCGCATCGGCCGCTAAGGCGCGGGTCAGCGCGCGCGCCGGGCTCGCGGCCCAGGCGGTGGTGACAGCGGCCCCCATCAACAGGGCGCGGCGCGAAACAGGCTTTTTATCCATTGCTTCCCTTTTCCGATTATCTTCGGCAATCTTTCGACGACCTGAACGGCTCATCTTTCTGACACCGGACCTGTGTAACCGGTTACAATTGGGAAAGCGAGCCATGTTCGGACCATGTGACGAGGACGAACATGAACAAGCGATCGGCCACCATCCGCGATGTGGCACGCGAAGCCGGAGTTTCGGTAGCGTCGGTCTCGCGCGCGCTGAACGGGCAGAGCAATGTCACCGAGGCGACCCGCGAGCGGGTGCGTGCTGCGGCGGCGCAACTCGGCTATGTGCCGCATGTCGGCGCGCGCAATCTCAGCCTCGCCCGGTCGGGCGCGATCGGGGTGGTGCTGCCCGATCTGCACGGCGAGTTTTTCTCTGAGGTGCTCCGCGGGCTGGACCGGGGCGCCTCGGCGCATGGATTTCAGCTGCTTCTGTCGAACATGCATGTCGATTCCGAACTGTCCGCCGCCGCGATCGGTGCGATGAACGGCAGGGTCGACGGGCTGGTCGTCATGGCGCCGCATCTGCCGCCGAACCTCCTCGCGGCCATGCTGCCGCCCAATGTACCCGCCGTGGTGGTCAATCCGGTCGGAGAGGTTCCGCCCGCGGCGCAGATCGTCCGGGTCGACAATGTCGCGGCAGCGCGCGCGATGACCGAACATCTGATCGATATCGGCAAGCGGCATATCGTTCATCTGCGCGGACCGCGCGGCAATATCGAATCCGATCTTCGCGAACGCGGCTATCGCGACGCGATCGCAGCGGCGGGCCTGACCGCGCGCGTGCTGGAAGGCGATTTTACCGAAGAGGGCGGAATCGCGGCGGCACGCACGCTGATCGCGGACCGACAGGGCGCGGACGGGGTTTTTGCCGCAAACGATCTGATGGCGATCGGTGTCGTTCCAACCCTGCGCGATGCGGGGCTGAACGTGCCCGAAGATATCGCGGTCGGCGGGTTCGACGACACGCCGCTCGCCCGGCTGGTGACGCCTGCGCTCACCACGATGCGGATCGAGATGGTCGATCTGGGGCTCGACGTTATCAACCGGCTGGTCCGGCTGATGGAAAGCCGAGAACCCGATGCGCCCTATCTCCGGCTGCCCGCGCTGGTGGTTCGGCAAACGACCGGCGCCGCGCATGCCTGATCGCCGAATCGAGAGAACCCCGAAACGTTGAAAAAAACAGCGGGGACGCGATGGCACGCGTCCCCGCCAAGGGGGGAAATCAGAAGCTGAACCCGGCGGTCAGCTTGATCGTACGCGGCGGATTCCCGCCGACGCTGTACCCGGTCCGCTCGCCATAAACGGTCGGCGAAGCGGTGGTGCGGCTATTGTCGGTCGGATCATTGTTGAAATCGACATAGTTGCGGTCATTGAACAGGTTGATGATGTCCACGCGGAACCGCAGCTTGGTCTCGTCATTGATCAGGCCGATCGGCACATATTTGGTCAGCGCCACGTCGATCTGCCGCTTGCCCCAGCGATCGCCGTTCGATTCCGCAAGCTTTGAGACAAAGGTCCGCGACAACGGATCGCGGCTATCGAGAAGGGCACGCAGATAGGTCGGCGATTGCAGCGTCAGACGACCCGACAGGCTGAGGCCCCACGGCACATCGACACTGCCCGCCGCCACGAAGCGATGGCGCGGAACGCCGGTCGTCCGGGTGAAGGGATAGTCCTCGATATGCGGCATATCGAGCGAATAGGTGCTGAGCCCGTTATCCTCGGCCTCCGTATAGGTATAGGTCGCATCGAGGCTCCACGGTGAGCTTGCCGAATAGCTCTTGGTGAACTTCAGATACGCCGAATCCTGCCGGGTCTCCAAACCGTTGACACCAAGCAGAATGTTCGAAAACCCCGGCGGGGTGAAGCGGAAGGGCGAGGTAATCACGCCGGTATTGGGATCCGGCGTATAGAAGCTGCCGTCCGGCGCACGGTTGCCCAGTTCGAACGTAAAGCCGTCCTTGCTGACCACGCGCAGATAGCCAACTTCAAGCTGGACTGCGTTGAACCGCGAACGCAGGCCAAGGCTGTACTGGTCCGAATAGGGCGTCTTCAGCTTGTTATCCATATAGCGGATTTCGCGCGCACCGGCGGTCACCGTCGACAGAAGCTGATCGCGGCCTTCCTGAGTCAGATAGACCGGGTTCCATGCCAGACAGGTTGCACTCGCACTCGCCGGCGTACAGGTGCTCAGCGGATCATTGTTGAAGAACTGGAAGATACGCCGCGGATAGGCACCCCCGCTGCGCTCCTGCTGCAGGAAGTCGAACTGCGTCCGGTCATAGGACCGGCCATAGCCGCCGAACACCGTGAAGCGGCCCGCTTCGTCGATCTGATAGCTGAAGCCGACGCGCGGCTGGAACGCACCGGTGAACGTTTTACGATTGCTGCCGTTCGAGATATAATCGTTGATGTTGTAATCGGCATTGGTGATCGCCGGATAATTTTCGGGCGAAATCGCCCGAAGCGCATCGTCTGGCGTCACGAAATCGAGATAGGCCGGATTCTTCTCATAATCCCAGCGGATGCCGAGGTTCAGAGTCAGCCGATCGGTAACGTCCCAATCGTCCTGAATATACGCGCCGAACTGGAAGGTGTCCGAATTGATGCGCGGATCGACCCCCGGAGGCGAGGCTCCGAACTGCAGTTCATAGGGCGTGGTATCGTTGAAACCGGTCGAACCGGGCACCACCGCATTATACAGATAGACCGGGTTGAAATAATTGAGCTGGAGCGATTTCAGCTCGATCCAGCGACCGACCGCGCCGACCTTGATCGTATGGTTGTCGAACCCGGTCCAGGTGAAATCCTCCTGAACGGTCCAGCCCTTCTGACCCTTGTTCTGATAGCCCTGGCTCGGCCCGATCTTGAACAGGTCCGCGCGATTGAAATTATTGCCGTTCTGATTGATCTGCTTGAAGCTCTGCGCGATGCCGAACGATGTCGGCGTCGGTGCCCATTTCACGTCCTGATAGGAAACGCGAAGCTCGTTGACCCAATTATCCGCGGTATGCTGCCAGCGGCCAAGCGCGCGCAGTTCCGTTGTGTCGGTATCGGTGCGCGATTCATAGGCGTTCGAACCGCTATCGATGCTCTGCCCGGTTTCCTTACGATATTTCACCGAGAATTCGAGCAGATCGGCCGTGGTCGGCGCAACATCGATCTTGCCGAAATACAGATCTTCGTTGAACTTGCGGTTATAGGCGCCGAAAATATCCTGATATTCGCTCGGGATCGTGCTGACAGCCACGCCGTTGCCCGGCTGAATATCGACCGGGACCTGCTGACGCTTTCCTTCATAGGTCACGAAGAAATGCGCGACATCCTTGATGATCGGACCGCCCAGCGCGCCGCCGAACTGCATGTCGCGCGTGTCGACCTTGTCAGTCTGGTTCTGGATTTCGATCGGCCGCTTGGCGCGCATATCCTGATTGGTGAAATCGACAAAGCCTTCACCATGAAACTCATTGGTGCCCGACTTGGTCACCGCCGTGATCGCGACTGAGCTTACCTGATCGAACTCCGCCTTATAGTTGGAGCTGATAACGCGATATTCGCCGATGGCGAGCTGCGGGAAGGGATTGCCCTGCGTCGAATCCTGACCGGTAATGCCGTTTTTAAGGACATAATCCTTCTGGCTGACGCCATCGATAAAGACATTGACCGAATTGCTGGCCTGCGCGCCGCCGCGAATGCTCGAATTGCCGTTCGCACCCGTGTTGAACTGCACACCCGGTGCCAGATCGGCAAAGGCAAGGAAGTTGCGGTTCACCTGCGGAAGCTGATCGATCAGCCGTTCGGTGATGTTGACGCCGACTTCGCCGCCTTCCAGCGTCCGGATGCTGCTGCCCGTCACGACGATATCGTCGGCAGCGCCCGCATCGGCGACAGCTGCGTCATCCACGTCACCCGTCGGTTCTGCGGCCGCAGCGTTCGATTTGGTGAGGTCGAGATTGAGCTGCGCATTCTGGCCGACGAGCAGCTGGAAATTGTCGGTATTGCGGCTTCCCTGCTGCTGCTGGATTTCCATCCGGTAGGTGCCGGGACTTATCGAAGCGAAATTATAGCTGTTGTCCGCGCCGACCTGTACGGTGCGGCGGAAGCCGGTATTGACCTCTACGATGGTGACCTGCGTAGCCGGATTGCCGGCTTCGGTCGTAATCACGCCGCGCAGCGATGCCTGGCTCTGCTGCGCCCATGCGGGGACCGCCGGGACCACCGCCGCCGCCGTGCCGAGCAGCAGCGCCGCCAGCCGCGTCAGCCGCGCGCGTCCTTCTGTTGCAAGTTTCCGCTTCATCCTACCCTGTTCCTTCCTGAACGTTCGCATGCCCATCATCGCCAAATATGTCGCCGCGCCTCAGCGTCGGACCGCATGGGATGCCTGATGGACCCGTGTCTTGTTTCGCGCGCCCGTCGGACCTGCAGGCCATCGGACACAAACCATTGCTGTTGGAGTTTCGCCCTCTTCTCTTCCGCCGCCGCGTGCGTTCGCGATCTTGCTCTGACCGGATCAGATATGCTCCCACCGGCCATGTAACCGGTTACAGCATCGTTTTGCGGCGCGCAAGATATTTGCTTGCGCGCCGGTCGGACAGAAAGTGCCTCCTCCGCGATCAGCGGAGGAACTATTTACAGCAAAAAGAAAAAATCTGATTTCCTGTCCGGATGCCTTCGTCCCGCTGTATCTGTAGAAATATGAATCTTTTTGATTTCATCCGACCGCGACCAGACCGCTCTACAAACAAAAAAAGCGGCAAAGGAAACAGAGGACATGGAAGAGCAATTAGGACGTTTTAAGATATCGACTAAGATATTGGCGCTGCTCATATTGCTGAGCGCGGTCACGTTCGGCATCGCGATCATGGGATCGCGCGCCATGAACCAATCTAACGAAGATTATTCGGTACTTACCGATCACGTCCTGCCCGCCAATACCAAACTCGCCCGGGTAAATCGCCTCGCGCTCGCAATGGTATATGCGGGATACCGTGCGCTGGTCTATGACGGCAATTCGAAGGAAGCGCGCACAGCCGTCGAAGAGGTCGAAAAGGACTATACCGACGTAAAGGCGCTTCTTACCGAGATCGAAACACTTGACCCTTCGGCGTCTGACAAGGTCCGCGAGATCAGCACCGAGATTGACGCCATTTATGCGAGCGTGAAACAGTCGGTGCCCTTCAGCCTGCGTAACGATTCGCCCCGCGCGACCGCCTTTCTGGGACAGGCGGACCCCCGGGTTGTAGCGCTGTCGGCAAACCTTGCCAATTTCAACAACGGGCGGATCGAAAAAGCGACAGAAACCTCGACCCGGTTAAGCGATGACGCCGCCTCCACTTCCTTCCGGATGATGGTGATCAGCGCGATCGCCGCGCTGTTCGGCATCGGCGTCGGCTATATGGTATCGCGCTTCGGCATCACCACGCCGGTTCAGCGCCTTCAGGAAACCATGGGCGCACTGGCGAGCGGCAACAACAGGGTCGATGTTCCCGGCACCGATCGCGCCGACGAACTGGGCAATATGGCAAAGGCGGTGCTGGTATTCCGCGAAAACGCCGTGGCTCAGGAAAGATCGCAGGCTGCCAAGGCGATCGCCGATGCCGAACAGCGCAAGGTCGTCGAAGCGCTGGAAACCAATCTGGTCCGGCTTGCCGATGGCGATCTGACCGCATCGATCGATGTCCCGCTGGCCCCCGAATATGAATCGGTGAAGGTCAATTTCAACGCCGCGACCGGCGCGCTGCGCAGCCTGATCGGCACGGTGACCGAAAGCGCGAACAATATCCGTACCGGATCGAATGACATCGCGGCCGCGTCCGAAGACCTTGCCCGCCGCACCGAAAGCAATGCGGCGAGCCTCGAAGAGACATCGGCGGCGATCGCGCAGATGAACGATCGTCTGAAGACCAGCGTCACCGCGTCGAACCGTACGGTGGAACGTGCCGACGGCGCGCTGGCGACCGTTTCGAACGGCCGGGCCATCGCCGATGAAACCGTGGCTGCGATGGACCGGGTATCGGAAGGTGCCAAGGGTATCGACAGCGTGATTGAGGGGCTGGACAAGATCGCGTTCCAGACTCGCGTCCTTGCCATGAACGCCGCGGTCGAAGCGGGCCGTGCGGGCGAAGCGGGCCGCGGCTTCGCAGTGGTTGCCGATCTCGTCTCCGCGCTTGCCATGCGGTCGGAAGAGGAATCGAACCGGGCGCGTACCCAGCTGACGGCGACGCAGGGCGATATCCGCTCCGCCGTGGAGATGGTACACAAGGTCGATCAGGCACTGGGCGGCATCGCCACCGACGTCGGTGAAGTCCATCAGCTTCTGGGTCAGATGGCTGCTGACAATCAGGCACAGGCAGCAGCTATTTCGCAGATCAGCGTCGCGATCGGGACGATGGACCAGTCCACCCAGCAAAATGCCGCGATGGTCGAGGAAACATCGGCCGCGGCGCGCAACCTGAACGGCGATGTCAATTCGCTCGCCGATCAGGCGACGAAGTTCAAGATCGGCAACAGCGATTATCACGCGATGATACGCACTGCCGCCAGCCATCAGCGATCGGCGGCAATGCTTCACTGATCGCCGTAACATTCCTATCCTTTGCAAAGGGCCGTCCGGCATGGTTCGGGCGGCCCCTTTTTTTCACCTTCCTGTAGTCGGCCCGATAGCCCGGATCGGCGCAGGGCGGCGCCCTTTCCCCGGCATGGCCCGGGCCCGACCGGCCCACACTAATTGCTAACCAATCGCGATAATTGGAGAATTGGTATCACGCCCAGCGCGTGGACTTGTTGCGCAATCACCACAGTTGCGGGGTAATTTCCGAATCCGGGACATAATATTGTAGCCAATTGGGTATATTGTGGTTTTATTTTGCCGACGAATAGGCATACCAATGTGACGGGCTCGCCCATAACAAGCCGCACGAAGCGGCATGACCCGCAGCCATGAGGGGCGTCGTTCGGGCGTCGAGGGACTTGAGGAGGTATTTATGAAGGGTTTGCGCAATCTGATACTCGTAACGACTTCGGTCGTCGGTCTGGCCAGCGCCGCACAGGCGCAAACCGTGCAGGCGGACTCGCCCGCCAATGCGCAGACCCGGTCGGATAGTCAGGCCACCACCGCCCCGACCGAAGCGGATACCGCGAACGACATCGTCGTCACCAGCTATGCGCAGAGCCTTCGCAACGCGATCGATATCAAGCGGAACGCCAATGCTGTGGTCGATGCGATCTCAGCCGAAGATATCGGCAAGTTTCCCGACCGCAACGTGGCCGAATCGCTGTCGCACATCCCCGGCGTGTCGATCGACCGCCGTTTCGGTGAGGGTGAAAAGGTCGCCATTCTCGGCACCGATCCCGCACTGAACCGGATGCTGCTCGACGGCCATGCGCTCGCCACCGCCGACTGGGGCGGCAATGACAATGACCCCTCGTCGCGGACCTTCAACTATTCGCTGCTCGCACCCGAACTGGTCGACCGGCTCGAAGTGTATAAATCGCCCGAAGCGCGGCTTGAGGACGGCAGCCTTGGCGGCACGGTCATCGTGCGCACACGCCGCCCGCTCGACCTCGACGCCAATTCGATTTTCGCATCCGCCGGCTATTCGTACAATGACCGCGCGGACAAGGGGAATATCCGCGGATCGGGCCTGTATAGCTGGAAGAACAAGGACGAGACGTTCGGCATCCTGCTCGCCGGCACCTATGACCGCCAGCAGCTTGTCCGTTCGGGCGTCGAATTTTTCGGCTATGAACAGGGCGCAGGCCGCTTTTTCCAGACTCAGCAGGATGCGGACGGAAATTCGGTGCTTGTCCGCGGCGCCGATAACCAGCCGGTCCTCAAAAATCCCAACGCAACCGTTTCGGGCGGCTCGCGTCAGGATCTGGCCGACGCCTATCTGCCGTTCGGCATCAACTATGCCTATTTCCAGCAGAAGCGCGAGCGGGCGAGCATTGCGGGCACCGTCCAGTATCGTCCGACCGACGATCTGACGTTCACCGTGACCGGCCTGCACATCAAGGGCAATTACAACAATTACAGCCAGTCGATGTACACCATCCCGGGTGCATGGACCGGCGATGTCCTGCAATCGGCGACGGTGTCGAACGGTGTCGTCACACAGGCGAGCTTTGGCGCAGCAAACAGCCAGAGCGCGCAGCTCGATACGCTGGTGCGCCGCACGTCGCTGAAGACCGACAATCTGAACTTCTTCGCCGATTGGGAAGGCGATGGCGGGGCGAAAATTTCGTTCGCAGGCGGCTGGAGCAAGGCGACCGGCGGGCGCAATCCCGAATATCTGTTCAATGTGCAGACGAAACTGCCGTTCAGCTATGCCATCACGCCGACCTCGGCAGAGGTCAATTTCGTCGGCGATCCGACCGACCCCGCCAATTATTTCACCAACCCGAACAACAATGACGCCACGATCGAAGGCAAGCCCGTCATCATCAACGGGCAGCAGCTGAATGCGGCGCAGATCGGCGGTCTCGACTATAGCGTTACCACCGACCGCGATGCGTTTGGCGGTTTCGACGCGACGCTGCCGCTGCAGGGCGGCGGAATCTTCACTGACCTTTTGATCGGCGCGCGGGTGACCGATCATGTCAACCGCATCGATGCGCGCGGCGTGAACACCTATTTGCAGCAGTCGCTGACCGGCGATCAGCTGGGCGTCGACACGCTGGTGACTCCGTCGGGCGTGTTCGACGGCACCGGCGGCAGCGGCAATGCGACCCAATATCTGAACCTGCCCGATCAGGCGGTGATCGACATTCTCGCCAATGCGATCAACACGCCGCTGATCAACAAGGTCGGCGCATCGAGCAGCGTTCGTGAAAGCACGGTTGCCAGCTATGTTCAGCTGAATTTCGACAGCAGCGGATTCCGCGGCAATCTGGGCGGGCGTCTGGTCTATACCCGCGACATTTCGCGCTATGCGCTGACGCTGCCGACGACAGAGAATCCCAATCCGGTCCCGGTCCCGACGCGTACGTCGACCGACTATCTGAAGTTCCTGCCGGCGTTCAATATTGCCTATGAAGTCACGCCCGACCTCATCCTGCGCGGTGCTTTCGCCAAGGTGATAGCGCGGCCGCGCTATCAGGATCTGGCAGCGTCGATCACGCAGAACGACGTCACGTTCGATGCCGGCGGCGGCAACCCGAACCTGAAGCCGTACGAATCGAAGAATTACGAGCTGACGGCCGAATATTATCCGAAGCCGGGCGCGCTGATTTCGCTCGAACTCTATCGGCGCGAGATCGACAATTACATCGTGAACACCCGCGTCGAAGGCGTGTCGCTGTTCAACTCGCTTCAGGGGCAGGTCGTCAGCGGCTATAGCGTCTCGCGTCCGATCAATGCGGGCAAGGCCAAGGTCAACGGCGTGCTGATCAACGGTCAGGCCGAAATCTGGGGCGGTTTCGGTATTCAGGCGAACTATTCTTATCAGGATAGCAGCACCAGCACGGTGATTGCCGATTCCGCCGTACTCAACCTGCCCTATCTTTCGAAGCATACGGTCAATGTGATCCCGTATTTCGAAAGCGGACCGTTCCAGGCGCGCGTGAACTATAATTATCGTTCCGCCTATTTCCGCACGATCGGCCGTCTCGGCTCGCAGGAAATGGTCGCGCCGTACAGCCAGCTCGACGCGCAGATCGCATATTCGATCACGCCGAACGTCACCGTGACGCTGAACGCGCAGAACCTGCTCGACGAAACCTATCTGCAGTATAGCGGCACGCGCGATCGCCCGTCGGCTTTCTACAAGAACGGCCGTACGTTCGTCGCGAACATCTCGTTCCGCATGTAATCCGGCGCGCATAGCCCCGCGCGCTTCCCGGTCCGGCGACAGGGGAAGCACGCGGGTACTGCGTTCCGCACCGGCCCGAGCCGCGTCCCTCCCCCCGGCGCGTCTCGGGCCGTTTGCATGTCGCGGACCCGATATGCCGTGCACGCGATAAGACGGTCCGGCCGGGTACGCTTGCCCCGGCAGGGACGCCGCGGTTATGGCGCGGCCATGGCACGCAATCCCAGAAAAGCCCTGCTCCGCTATTTCGGCACTATCGGCGTGATCGTCGCGCTTGGCTGTTTCGGCATGCCGCTGTTCATGGACGGCGTAACGGCGAACGATGCGCAGACGCTCTGGTCGCTCGGCGGCACGGTTATGGGCGTAAGCCTCGTATTGCTCGTCGCCAGCTTTTTCGTGCGCCAGCGCCCGTCATGACGCTGACCCTGGTTTTCGCCGCATTGCTGGTAGCCTCTGCGCCATCGCAGGAACGCATGGTCATACCGAACCATGAAAGCGTCGCGGAAAGCGACCTGTGCAGGGTGGAAGGGCGTCCTCGCTTTTCGGGCATTGTCGAACTGCGCCGCGACGATGGCATGCTGATGCGCGAGGTCGGCTGCGAAGGTGGCGAGAAACAGGGGCGCGATCGGCAATTCTACGAGAATGGCACGCTGATGATGGAACGGCACTGGCAGGCGGGAGCGCTGGACGGTGCCTATCGCAGCTGGTTTCCCGATGGCGCGCCCAAAGAGGCATGGACATACGGTCCGAAAGGGCTGGAAGGGGATTATCGCATCTATCACGAAAACGGCCGCCTTGCCGCGCGCGCTCAATATCGTGACGGGAAACGCAACGGTCCCTATGCCGATTATGACAAGCAAGGGCATCTTCTCGAGCGCGGCGACTATCGCCACGGCCGCGCTGACGGCACCGTTGTCGAATATGCGCCCTCCGGTCAGGCGATCAAAGTTACCCATTTCCAAATGGGCCGCCGCACCGGCATTCAGGCGCTGTGGAGCGATACCAACGGCCGTCTGCTACGCCGGTACGAATATTCGCCGGAAGGAGCGTTCGTCAGCGGCTATGTGTGGAATGTCGACGGCAGCTTGCGCCGCACGACCTTTCCCGTTGATATTCCGGGCTATGGGCGGGGATTGAAAACGACCGAATATGAGGGCTGCCTGACCCGCACCATCGTGCAAAGCGGCACCGACGATCCGGCGCGGCTTGCCGAAATCGGCTATTCCTTCACCCCCGATATCTACAAGCTGGAAACGCTGCGACGGGGCGATGCAATCGTCGAACGGGTCGAGGCGTATAATCACAAGCTGCTGTCCGAGCCGATCCATAGGGACAAAGCCTGCGGGGCGGACGAGTCAGCGACGGCGCCATCCGGCTAAACCGCGCCGACATAGCGATCTTCTGCCCGCAGCCGATCGACATCCTGACGAGGGGCGAGGCCGAACAGCCGCCGATATTCGCGGCTGAACTGTGACGGGCTGTCATAGCCCACCGCGAACCCCGCCTCACTCGCGCTGCTGCCGCTGCTCGTCATCAGCCGCCTTGCTTCCTGAAGGCGCAATTGCTTCTGAAACTCGATCGGCGTCATGCGCGTGATCGATTTGAAATGGGCGTGAAGCGAGGATTCGCTCATCCCGGCGGCGGCCGCTATTTCCCCGATCCGCAACCGCTCTTCGAACCGTTCGCGGATAAGCCGGATAGCGCGGCTCACCTGATTGAGATGGCTGTCGGCGCGTGCCTGATGGCGGAGCAACGCACCATGCGGGCCGGTAAGGAGGCGATAGAGAATTTCCCGCTCGATCAGCGGCGCAAGCGTAGCGATGCTGTCCGGCTGGTCGAGCAGCCCGATCAACCGGCAGGCTGCGTCGAGCAAATCAGGGTCGGTCGGATACACGGCCATTACGGGCAGATCGGTTGGCGCTGCGGGCATACCCTGCGACATGATCATGTCGTTCAGCGCGGCAAGGTTCAGGTCGATCTTGCAGCATAGATATGGCTGTTCAGGACTCGCCTCCTGCACATGCCCGACAACGGGCAGGTCGACCGACGCGATCAGATATTTCGTCGCATCGTAAAACAGATGCTGGTCGCCCAGCGACACCTGCTTGGCGCCCTGGGCAATTATGCAACAGGATGCCTCATAGACGGCGGGCACCGGCACACTGACGCGGTCCGCTCGAATCAGCGAGAGATTGGGTATCGCCGTCGCCGAAATACCCTGATTCACGCCGTGATGTTCGATCGCTGCCGCAAGTTCCTCGATCTTCCTCATCGCTCAGCCTTCCCACCGTCCGCGCACGCGCGCAATCGCCATCGTTGCGCTTTTGGAGGATCGTGCAACAGGTTCGGGCAATCCTTCTACCTCCCCCGGCGGGTTCGACCCCATCTGAACTTCAGCAGTAAGAGGGAAAGGACCCGACATGACCGGATTGAATGAGAAAGTGGTGCTGATTAGCGGCGCATCGAGCGGAATCGGCGAAGCAACGGTGCGCGAACTCGCGCATACCGGCGCAAAGCTGTTCATTGGCGCGCGGCGCGGCGATCGGCTGGAAGCGCTGTCGAACGAACTGGGCGATGCGGTGCAATGGCGTGCGCTCGACGTCACGGACGGCGATGACTTCGAAGCATTTGTGAGCGCAGCAAAGGAGCGCTTCGGACGCATCGACGCGCTGGTCAACAATGCCGGTGTGATGCCGCTATCGCCGCTCGCTGCGCTGAAGCGTGACGAATGGAAGCGGATGATCGACGTCAATATCCATGGCATTCTCAACGGCATCGCGGCAGTACTGCCGTCCTTCATCGAACAGGGCAGCGGGCATGTCGTGAATGTCGCCTCAGTGGCGGCACATACCGTATTGCCGACGGCCGCCGTCTATTGCGGGACGAAATATGCGGTCTGGGCAATCACCGACGGCCTGCGCCAGGAGCATGACGACATCCGTTCTACTATCATTTCCCCCGGCGTGACCGAAACCGAACTGGGCAACGACATCACCGATCCCGATGTCGCCGCCGGCCTTAAAGAGTGGCGCAAGAAATCGCTGAAGCCCGACGCCCTCGCCCGGGCCATCCGCTTCGCGCTCGAACAGCCTGAAGGCATCGATGTGAACGAGATTATCGTGCGCCCCACCGCCGCAGATATGTAATCGACGAACCGCCTCGCGAACGCCGCTCTGAGGGGCGGCGTTCGCTACTACACCTCCACCGCCTGCGCGCTGCGACCCTTGCCGCCGAAAATGCGCAGATAGCGTTCGATTTCTGCCGGGTCGCCGGTCGCCTTTTCGGGATTGTCGGACAGTTTCACCGCCGGGCGGCCATTGGCGCTGGTTACCTTGGCGACGATCGAGATCGGGTCGAGCGACGCCCCGCGCGGGTCGCACCCACGAAAATCATTGGTGAGGTTGGTGCCCCAGCCGAAGCTCATCCGCACCCTGCCATGGAAGTGGTGATAGACGCGCTCAATCTCATCGACATCCATGCCGTCGGAAAAGATCAGCCGTTTGGTACGCGGATCGCGGCCATGCGCCTGCCACCATGCGATGATCTGCTCGCCCGCTTCGATCGGGGGCATGCTGTCGGGGCGAAAGCCGGTCCAGTCGGCCAGCCATTCGGGCGCATGGGCAAGGAAGGATTGGGTGCCGAACGCATCGGGCAGCGCGATCAGCAGATTGCCGTCATAATTGGCCTGCCATTCCTCCAGCACGCGATAGGGCGCGGCAGCGACGCCCGCATCGTCCTCAGCCAGCGCGGCGAGCACCATGGGCAGTTCGTGCGCATTGGTGCCGATCGCTTCCAGATCGGCGTCCATCGCGATCAGCACGTTCGAACTGCCGATAAACCGGTCGCCCAGTCCCTCTTTCAGCGCCTCGACACACCAGCGCTGCCACAGAAACCCGTGCCGCCGCCTTGTACCGAAATCGGAGAGGACCAGATCGGGCAGCGCGCGCAGCCGCTCCACCTTGTCCCATAATTTCGCCTTTGCGCGAGCGTAGAGAATATCCAGCTCGAACCGCCCGCGACCGCGCAGCAGCGCGCGCGAACGCAGCTCGTTGACGATCGCCAGCGCCGGGATTTCCCACATGGTCGTATGCGTCCAGTGGCCTTCGAAATGCAGCTCGAACTGCCCGTCCATGACGCGCAGATCATAATCGGGCAGGCGGAAGTCGGCGAGCCAGGCGATGAAATCGGGCTCGAACATCCGCGCCTTGCCGTAAAAGCTGTTGCCCGCCAGCCAGATCAGCTCCTTATTAGTGAAGCGCAGCGAGCGCGCATGGTCGAGCTGATCGCGCAGCGCGGCTTCGTCGATCACCTCGGCCAGCCGGACGCTTTTGGTGCGGTTGATCAGGGTGAAGGTCGCCGACACATCGCGGTGCAGCCGCCAGATCATCTGCAGCATCAGCAGCTTGTAGAAATCGGTGTCGAGCAGGCTGCGAACGATGGGGTCGAGCCGCCAGCCGTGATCATAGGTGCGGCGGGCAATATCGGTAACGGTCATCCGGCGTCCTTGCGGGGGCTTAGCGGGCGGGGCAAAAACGCAGCGGTGCGGTGCGGGCGGCCCGGCGTCAAGTCTTGCCACACCTCAGCCGACCGCCGTCATTGCGAGCGAAGCGAAGCAATCCAGAGCCACCTGCGCCACATCGGAATATATTGGGACTAGCCTGGCTTCACGGAAGCGGGCTGCGGAGTCAGTGTTGCAGCTAATTCCGGCATGCCTCGCAAAACCAAGTCACGGATAAGGCCGTTTTGATCCGCGCGCACGCTGGATTGCCGCGTCGCTTCGCCCCTCGCAATGACGACCGGGACACGCGGCAGCCCCATCAATGAAAGTCCCGCGAATTGGGGAGGATGCGCACATTGCGCGGATGCTGCGGATGTTTGAACACATCGGCGCGCGACAATTGCGCGCGGGTGCGGTGCGTCGCGGATAACCGCCCCAGTTCGGCGGAGCGGTCATGCACCCGCGCACCCATGACATGGATCACGCCTTCCGGGCTTTTCTGCACCTCGCCCTCGACCAGCATCAGCCGCGCAGCCATCACCGCGCGCCGCTGCGCCTCGAACGTGCGCAGCCACAGCACGATATTGGCGATGCCGTCCTCATCCTCGATCGTGACGAAGATCGCCTTGCCCTCGCCCGGCCGCTGGCGCACCAGCACGACGCCCGCAACCTTTACCCGCTGCCCCGCCTTGCAATGGCGCAGCACGGCGCAGGGGGTGACACCCTCGTCATCGAATAGCGGGCGCAGGAACGTCATCGGATGCGCTTTGAGCGACAGGCGCGTCACCTGATAATCGGCGGCGACATGTTCGCTCAGCGCCATTTCGGGCAGCGGGACATGCGGCTCGGCACCCAGTTCGCGGGCATCGGCGGCGGCGAATAACGGCAATTCCCCGACCGGGGTACGCCGCGCCTCCCACAGCCCTTCCCGCCTGTCGAGCCCGATCGAGCGCAGCGCATCGGCATCGGCGAGCAGGTTGAGCGCACGGCGCGGCAACCGGGCATGGCGGGCAAGCTGTTCCACCGTATCGTATGGGCGCGCGGCGCCGATGGCGTCCCCCCATTCCTGCTTGAACCCGCTGATCTGCCGAAAGCCTAGCCGCAGCGCGGGTGAGGCAGGATCACCTTCAAGGCTATTGTCCCAATGGCTGTGATTGATATCGATTTCGCGCACCGTCACGCCATGCTGGCGTGCATCGCGAACGATCTGGGCGGGGGCGTAAAATCCCATGGGCTGCGAATTGAGCAGCGCCGCCGCAAAGGCCGCCGGATAGCGGCATTTGAGATAGGAGGACACCCAGACCAGCCGCGCAAAGGCGATGGCATGGCTTTCGGGAAAGCCATAGCTGCCAAACCCTTCGATCTGCCGAAAACAGCGCAGGGCGAAGTCGCGCTCATAACCGCGCGCGACCATGCCTTCGACCATCTTTTCCTCGAAATTCTCCATCTTCCCCAGATTGCGGAAGGTCGCCATGGCGCGGCGCAATTTGTTCGCTTCTGCGGGGGTGAAGTCGGCGGCGACGATGGCGAGCCGCATCGCCTGTTCCTGAAACAGCGGCACCCCCAATGTCTTGCCCAGCACGCCGCGTAGTTCGTTCGGGTCATGCGGCGGTCCGGGCGAAGGATAGTCGACCTTTTCGCGCTTTTGACGACGGCGCAGATAGGGATGAACCATATCGCCCTGAATCGGGCCTGGCCGCACGATCGCAACCTGAATGGCGAGGTCGTAAAAAGCGCGCGGGCGAAGACGCGGCAGCATGTTGATCTGGGCGCGGCTTTCGACCTGAAACACCCCGATACTGTCGCCCGCGCACAGCATGTCGAACACATCGGGCGCATCGTCGGGGATATTGGCGAGGGTATAGGGGGCAAGCGATGGAGTGCCCCCACCGTGGGAAGAGAAGAACGGTGCTTCGACAGGCTCAGCACCAACGGGGATGGGTGACGCAACGGGCGATGCAGCGGGAGTGGGTGCCGCAACTCGCGCAGCGCGCCCAACCGGCCCCCACACCGTTTGCCCTGAGCCTGTCGAAGGGCGGTCTTTCTTGTCGCGGAGGCCCTCCCGCACCGGATTGATCAGGTCGAACGCCTTTTTAATGCAGGTGAGCATGCCAAGCGCGAGCACATCCACCTTCATCAGGCCGAGCGCGTCGATATCGTCCTTATCCCATTCGATGAACGTACGGTCCGCCATTGCAGCATTATGGATCGGCACGGTTTCGTCGAGCCGATCCTGCGTCAGCACGAAACCACCGACATGCTGCGACAAATGGCGGGGAAATTCGAGGATTTGCTCAACGAAGCGATGCACCCGCGCGATTTCGGGATTGTCGGGATCAAGGCCCCCCTCGCTTGCGCGCGACATATCATAGCGTTTCGAAAAACTGCCCCATATGGTCGAGGACAAACGCTGGGTGATATCCTCGGTGAGCCCCAGCGCCTTTCCCACCTCGCGCACCGCACTGCGCGGGCGATAATGGATGACCGTGGCGGCGATGCCTGCGCGATGGCGACCATAGCGTTTGTAGATATATTGCATCACCTCTTCGCGCCGCTCATGTTCGAAATCGACATCGATATCGGGCGGCTCCTTGCGCTCGGGCGAGATGAAGCGCGAAAAGAGCAGATTATGCTTCGCCGGATCGACTGCGGTGATGCCGAGCACATAGCAGATCGCCGAATTGGCCGCACTGCCGCGTCCCTGACACAATATCCCCGCCCCTTGCGCAAAGCGGACAATGTCGTGAACGGTGAGGAAATACGCGGGATATTTGGCATCGCCGACGATGCGCAATTCGTCCTCCAGCAAGGCGGCGAGATCGGGCCGCCCCTCCGGCCATTGGCGGCGATATTCGCTCCACACCAGTTCGGTCAGCCAGCCTTGCGGGGTATAGCCCGGCGGCACCGGCTCGTGCGGATATTCATATTTGAGATCATCGAGCGTGAAGCCGATCCGCTCCATCAGCCGGTCGATTTCGTCCAGCGCTTCGGGCGCATCGGCGAACAGCCGCGCCATCTCCTCGCCCGGTTTCAGATGGCGCTCTGCATTGGCGGCAAGTTTGCGCCCCGCCGCCTGCACCGTCGTCTTTTCGCGGATCGCGGTGAGGATATCGTGCAGCGGCCGCGCCTCCGGCCCCGCATAAAGCGCATCGTTGATCGCGATCAGCGGGACGCCCGCACCCAGCGCAATCCCCTGCTGCCGCACCAGCATCCGCGCATCGCGTCCGCTGCGCTGCATCACCGCGCCCAGCCAGAGCCGCCCCGCAAAGCGCGTCTTCAGCCGCCGCAGCAATTCCTCCGAAGCGCCCGGCATGGCGAGGAGGGCGAGGTCCGCATGATGCGCCTCCAGATCGGCGAGCGTCAAAATGCATTCGCCCTTTTGCGCGCGCAGATTGCCGGTGGTGAGCAGCCGGGTGAGCCTGCCCCAGCCATAGCGCGTCATCGGATAGGCGATGATGTCGGGCGTACCGTCGGCAAAGGCCAGCCGTGCGCCGACGACCAGCCGGAAAGGCCCTAATTCGGGCAATTCCTCGCGCATCTCCTTCAGCGCGACATGCGCGCGCACCACCCCGGCCACGGTGTTGCGATCGGCAATGCCGATGCCTGTATGGCCGTGGCAAATCGCCGCCTTCACCATATCGGCGGCGCTGCTTGCCCCGCGCAGGAACGAATAATTGGTCGCCGCCGCGAGTTCGGCATAGCCGGTCATGCAAACAGGCCGTGAATATACCAGTCGGGATTGCCGCGCTCTTCATACAGGCCGTGGCGGAACAGCCAGAAGCGGCGCCCCGATTCATCCTCCACCCGGTAATAATCGCGCGTCGGCCCCTCGCCCTGCTCGACGCGCCACCAGGGATAGGCGATCCGCTCCGGCCCTTCGGACAGGCGCACGCGATGCTGCTCCCCCCGCCACTGAAAGCGGCGCGGCGGGCCGTCGGGCACCTCGGCAAGCACGGTGATCGGCTGGGGCGGGTCGAACAGCGTCAGCGGGCGCAGCGGCGGTTCGCCGGGTTCGGGGGCCGGCCATGGCAAAGCGGCGGCTCCGGCGCGCGCCGGGCGGGTGGTCGCGGCATGTTCGGGGAAATGATGGTCGCGCGGATGGAAGCGCCGCACGCTCGCCGCACCGAACCGCACCGCCAGCCGGTCGAGCAGCGGTGCGAGATCGGGGATGCGCGCTTCGCCCCCTTCCAATGGCTGCTGATCGGGATCGAGCGGCTCTGCGTCAAGCACCGCAAAGCGCAGCATATCATAGCCGAAACCGGGATCGAGCGGGTCGGCAAGCGAATCGAGCCGTTCGTCGAACAGGCGCGCAATCACCGCCGGGTCGCGCGTCGCAGCGCCGGTTTCGACGGTAAGCCGCGCGACATGCCCATCGACCCGGAACAGCGCGACCCCGAACCGCCGTCCGCCCGTCCCGGCAAGGTCGAGCGCGCGCGCCGCTTCGTGCGCCATATCGGCGATCACCGCCAGCAACGGGCCGGTGGTCATCATCGGTTCGGCATAGCGCCGCTCGACCTCAATTTCGGGCGCATGGCGGCGCGGGGTGATGCGCGGGTCTTCCTCGCCCAGCAGCCGCGCGAGCAGGACGGGAAGCTGCGGCCCGAACCGCGCGGCGAGCGGCGCGCGCGGGCGATCCGCCAGATCGCCGATGGTGGAAAGTCCCGCTCGGTGGAGCGCAATATGACCATCGCCGTCCAGCGCCAGCGCCTCGACCGGCAGCGCGCGCGGATCGCGGCAGGCGAACCGGGCCAGCGCATGCGCCATATCCGGCGTATCGCCGCGGGCCAGCCGCGCGGTGAACCCGGCACCGGCGAGCCGCGCGACAAGATCGCGGGCAAGCTGTGCCTCAAAACTTTCGGACCGCCCCTGTTGACCGTTCGTGCTGAGCCTGTCGAAGCACGGCCCTGTCTTTGCGCTTCCCCGCTCCGCAAAAACCGCTTCGCATCCGGTAAGGTCGAGGACCAGCCCCGCCTCCCCCTGCGTCGCAACCATCGGGGTATAACGTTCGCACCCATCGGCCAGCCAGCCGAGCAAAGCCGCATCCGCCGCCGCATCATGCGGACAGGCGGCCAGATCAGGCTCGCGCGCCCGCGCATCGGCAAGCGCCATGCCGGGGGACAGGCCAAGGTCGAGCGCAGCGTGCGACAGCGCCGCGATCCGCATCGCGCCGCGCACTTTTTCAACCAGCGCGAACGGCGTATCAGGCGGCGCGACGCCCGCCCGAACGATCCGCTCCGCCGATAGCAGGGGCAGATACGCCGCCAGATAGCGGCGCGCGGAAGCTTTGTTCGTCACGATTCCATTCCAGACGAAGGTCGATCCCCTCTTTCCCGCCGCGGTGACGGATCAGGGTCAGGTCGAAAACAGGATGGCCGGGGGCATCGGCGGCAAGCGCGGCGGAGGGTGCGCTCGCCACCCGCCAGCGGCTGTGCGCGACGCTGGGCACCGGCTGCGCGCACCCACGCGCGACCAGCACCATCATCCCCATGCGCGCGGCGGCAAGCGCAAGGCGGCGCGAGGCAGTCAGGTCGAACGCGCTCGCTTTGCCCGGCATTTCCAGCAACGCAGCGGTCGCCCCGCCATGATGCAGGCTGTCCGCCCCGGCGCGCAGCACCGCCATCAGATCGGGCAGGTCGAGCAGGATCACCGAATCGGGATCGATCCCCAGTTCGGCAAGGCCGGGGCCATAAGGCTGCCCATCGCTGCGCGCCTTTCGCTCGCGCAGCCAGAGCAGCGGCGCACCATGGCCGGTTGCCCGGCACCGCACCGCGCACAGCAATGCCATGGCGAGCGCGGCGGGCGAATCCTGCGGTTCGGCCGCATAAAATTCGTGTAGGCCATCGCGCTTCAACCCGCCGCCAAGCGCACGATCCGCCGCCTCCGACCCCAAAGGGACCGGCGGATGCGCGGAAGCGACAGCCTTTGCCTGCGCGATCGTGCCGCGCAGCCGGGCGAGAAGGGCCGACTCGGATTGCATAGTGTGTTCTCTATATGTTCTATGATGCGCTCCCCGCAATCAGAGTCAAGTCCGTGCCAGCCCCAATAGGATACAGATTGCCGCCATGACGTTTATAGAGGCGATGATGACCACCAATCTTGCCCGTGCGGCGTTTCTGCCGCTGCTGTTCGCCGCCGCCCCTGCCGCCGCGCAGCAATCGCCCCAACCAGCCGTTCAGGCCGCACCCGATGCGCAGCCGCAATGGAGCGACGCCGATATCGCGCAGCTCGCCCAGGCAGTGGCGATGACGAAGCTCGAAGGGCTCGATCCCGCCAGCTATGACGTCGCATCGCTGAAAAGCATGACCGGGGCAGCACGGGACGCGGCGGCCAGCAAGATCGCGCTGAAACTGGCGCATGATTATTATGTCGGCGCAGGCACGTCCGCGAAAAACTGGCTCTTCGACCGCGGCCATCCCGATTATCGCGGCTGGCTTGCCAAAGCGGTGGCGCAGCATCGCGTCGGCGAAGCGCTGGAGGAATTATTGCCGCGCAATCCCGATTATGCCGTGCTGCGTTCGGCGCTCTCCAAATGCACGGTGGCGGCACGGTGCCGGACGATACGAATCAATATGAACCGCTGGCGCCGCCTGCCGCGCGATCTGGGCGAACGCTATGTCTGGGTGAATCTGCCCGCCTATCGCGTCGACCTGATCGACGGGCGCAAGGTCGCACAGTCTCACCGCGCGATCATCGGCAAGACCGCCACTGAATCCCCCGCCTTTGCGAGCACGATCACCGGCGTCACCGTCAATCCATGGTGGAACGTGCCGCAAAGCATCGCCAGAGACGGGCTGGCCGCACGCGTGCGCGCCAATCCAAAGGCGGAGGCGCGCAAGGGCTATGTCGGCGTAAAGACCGCCGATGGCGGTTTCCGCATCCGGCAAAAGCCGGGGCCGCAAAATTCGCTTGGGCGGATCAAGATCGAAATGCCCAACAACTATGCGATCTATCTGCACGATACGCCCGCGCGCAGCCTGTTCGACAAGGACAAGCGCGCCTTTTCGCATGGCTGTATTCGCGTTCAGAACCCGCAGAAACTGGCCGAAGCGCTGCTCCCCCCGATCGATCGCCCCAGCGTCGCCGAAGCGCTGGCCAGTGGTGAGACACGCACCATCGACGCGCATCCGCAGACCCGCGTATATATCGTCTATCTGACCGCCGAACCCGATCCATCGGCAAAGGACGGCGTCAGGATTCTCGACGATGTATATGGATGGGACAAGGACGAGCGCTGATCCTGAAACCGCTTCCGTCAAATTAGCCGTTTCGACGACCGGACATACGCACATCTACTATAATGGCGATATTTCGTCAGGAGATTGTAATGCGTTTGAAGATCGGCGGCCGGTTGAACATGATCGGCGTCGTGGCGCTGATCGGTTTCGTGCTGATGCTTTGCCTGTCCGCCTATGGCACCAATAGCAGGATGCGGGACGGGGTCAGAGAGGAAACCAAAACCGCAGTCGAGAACGCATATAGCATTCTGGCGCATTATCAGGCGGAAGAGGCCGCCGGCCGGATGACGCGCGAAGCTGCGCAGAAAGCCGCGATCTCCGCCGTAAAGGCAATGCGCTATTCGGGTCAGGAATATTTCTGGATCAACGATATGCGCCCGTCCATGGTCGCGCATCCGTTCAAACCCGAACTGGAAGGCAAGGATCTGTCGCAAAAGGCGGACCCTGACGGCGTTCTGCTCTTCAACGAGATGGTGGATGTCGTCCGCGCACACGGCGAAGGCTTTGTCGACTATAGCTGGCCCAAACCGGGCAAGGACGAACCGCAGCCAAAGCTGTCCTATGTGAAGGGCTTTGCGCCCTGGGGCTGGATCGTCGGCAGCGGCGTGTATGTCGATGATCTGAACGCCGCGATCTTCTCCTCCATTTTCAAACAGACTTTCATTGCGCTCGTCCTGATCGGTATCGTGATGATCGTCACCGTATTGCTGGGCCGCTCGGTCGTGGTGCCGTTGAAGCAGGTTACCGACCGGATGGTGAAATTGTCCGAGGGCGACAATGATACGCCCATCCCCTCCGACCAGCGTACCGACGAGATCGGCGATATGGCGCGCGCCCTCAGCACCTTTCGCGACTCCGCGCTCGCCCGGGAAAAGGCCGAAGCGGCAAAGGCACGGGCCGATAAGGAGCAGCACTTCGTCGTCGAAACCGTTTCGGTGCAGCTCGAACGCCTGTCGCAGGGCGATCTGACCAGCACGATCGATACCGAATTCCCGGCTTCCTACGCCGCGCTGAAGGCCAATTTCAACAAGGCGCTGGCCAATCTGCGCGACCTGATTTCCTCGATCACCGAAGCAACCGCGACGATCCGAACCGGATCGGACGAGATCGCACAAGCGTCCGAAGACCTTGCCCGCAGAACCGAGAGCAACGCGGCAAGTCTGGAACAGACATCGGCGGCGCTTTCGCAGATGAAGAACCGCCTGCACACCTCGTCACAGGCATCCGAACGCACGGTCGAACAGACCAACGGCACGATGACCACGGTCGGTGACGGCCGCGCGACCGCAGAGGAAGCGGTGACCGCGATGGGCCGCGTGTCCGAAAGCGCCAGGGGTATCGACGACGTCATCGAAGGGCTCGACAAGATCGCGTTCCAGACGCGCGTCCTTGCCATGAACGCAGCGGTCGAGGCAGGTCGCGCGGGCGAAGCGGGACGCGGCTTCGCAGTCGTTGCCGACCTTGTCTCTGCGCTTGCCATGCGCGCCGAGGAAGAGGCGGGCCGCGCGCGCGAACAGCTCACCGCGACGCAAAGCGATATCGGCGCAGCGGTCGGCGCGGTGCAGAATGTCGATGGCGCGCTTGCCGGAATCGCGCAAAGCGTCGAGACAGTGCATGAGCTTGTCCGATCGATGGACGCCGACAACCGCGCTCAGGTCACGACGATCAGCGAAATCGCCGGTGCGCTGAACGCCATGGACCAGTCGACTCAGCAAAATGCCGCGATGGTCGAACAGACATCGGCGGGCGCGCGCAATCTTTCGAACGAGATCGGCGGCCTTGCTGCGCGGGCGCGAACGTTCAGGGTGCAGCCCGATACGGGCCGGCCGTCGACCCGCTCTGCAACGCACAGCGCGACGTCTGCGCCCCCGGCATCGGCAGAGCCGATTCCTGCCTGATCGCGAACGGCCCGGCAGCGATGCCGGGCCGCCTTTGCGTCAGTCGTCCGAAATATCGCGGACCCAGATATTGCGGAAGCTGATCGGCGCGCTGGGATCACCATGCGCCTGCAGCTTGATCGGCGCGGGGCCGTGCGCGGTGTAAGCGGGCTTGCCGATATAGACCGTCTCTCCCTTCAGCGCGACATGATCCTGGATCAGCACGCCGTTGAGAAAGGCCGTGACATAAGCGGGCGTCTTCAGCGACCCGTCGGCTGCGAAAACCGGTGCATGCCAGAGCACGTCGATCGCCTGCCACTCGCCGGGCTTGCGCGCCGGATTGGCGAGCGGCGGATATTGTTTGTAGATTGCGCCGACCTGCCCGTTCACGTACGTATCGTTGCGATAGCTGTCGAGAATCTGCAGCTCATAGCCCTTGTCGCCCGGCCCGGTCGAAGCGAGGAACAGCCCGCTATTGCCGCGCCCCTGACCTTCGCCGCTGATATTCGCCGGGATGCGATATTCGAGGTGGAGCTGATAATCGCTGAATGCCCGGCGCGTTTCGATATTGCCCGCTTGCTTGTTCACGGTCAGCACGCCGTCGGCGACAGTCCAGCGCGCCGGGCCGCCGCCATCGACCGCTTTCCACTGATCGAGCGAGCTGCCGTCGAACAGTTTCATCGCGTCCGAAGGCGGTGCGGTGAAACTCTCGCCGCCCGGCGTCACCACCGGCACTTTGGGCGACCATTGTTCGGTATCTTCGGGCTTCGGCTTGTCCTGCGCCATGGCGAGAACCGGCGTCATCATCAGCGCGGCAATCGTACCGCCGATCAGCAATTTCATAGCTCCCACCCCTTTCGATAGGTTCGGTCCAGATAGCGGTTCGCTTGCTGGTTATTGGTGATCCGGCCCGCCGCCCCGTCATATTCGATCGGCGTGGCGGCGCGCATTGCCACGATACCGAGCAGCATGGTTTCGGTGAGCGGCACCGCATCTGCAAAGGGGGAGGAAATCGCCTCCTCGCCGCGGATCGCGCGCACCCAGTTCATCTCATGCCCGTCGATCCCGCCGGCGATTCGCGGCAGGCTTTGCGGGATCGCGGCGGCGCGTTCGGCGGCCCCTGCCCCCATCAGCACCGGTTTCTGGCCATAGGTGTCGTGCATCAACAAGCCATCGCTGCCGATATAGAGCACCCCGCCATCGGGGTTCATCACCGTGCCGGGCGGAAGCCCGTGCGGGCTGGGCGGCATCAGCCCGCCATCATACCAGACCAGCCGCACCGGCCCGCCCTTCGCATCGGCAAACTCGAAATAGGTCATGGTGGCGAGCGGATAGCTGCCGCGCCCGTCGCCGGGCGGGGTGTCCTCGGCCCGATCACTCGGCCCCCAGGGCGAGTGACGAGTCTCGATCCGCGTCGGCAGGCCGGTTTCGAGCGCCCATACGGGAAAATCGATCAGATGCGCGCCCATATCGCCCAGTGCGCCGCACCCGAACGGCTGCCAGCCGCGCCAGTTGAAATGCGCGTATAACGGGTTGTAGCCCCAGCCGGCAGTGGACGGCCCCATCCACACATCCCAGTCGAACCCGGCGGGCGCGGGAATCGCAGCGGGCCGGGCCACCCCCTGCGGCCAGATCGGCCGGTTGGTCCACACATGCACTTCGCGCACATCGCCGATCGCGCCGCCGCGCAGCCATTCGACGACGCGCCGCCCGTCATCGCCCGAATGGCCCTGGTTACCCATCTGCGTGACAAGCTTCGGATTGCGACGGGCAAGGTCGTTCAGCACCCGCCCCTCGCGCACCGTATAGGTCAGCGGTTTCTGCACATAGACGTGCAGGCCGCGTTCCATCGCCATTTTCGCGGCGACGGCATGATGCTGATCAGGGGTTGCGATCAGGACCGCGTCGATATCGCGATGCGTATCGAACATGCGGCGATAATCGGCATATTTGGCGGCGCGGTCATACGCGGTTTTCAGCGCGAGCCGGGACTGGATCGGCTGGCCTTTGCCGTCGACGAACGCTTTGGCGACGTGCGAGAAATCGGGATCGGCAAGCGCCACGATATTCTGACTGGTCAGCCGCTCCATATTGGCAGCGCCCATGCCGCCTGCGCCGATCACCGCGATATTGACCCGGTCGGAGGGCGAGAGGCGGCGCGCGGCAGACGCGCCGTTCGGAAACAGGGTCAGCCCGGCGCCCGTTGCCGCCGCGCCCTTCAGCCATGAACGCCGATCGATCATCCTCGCCCCCTTTTCCTGTTTTCCGGCGCTGTGCCGGTCCGCCGATCACCCATGGTTTTTCTTTTCGGTGAAGACGTTATGAAATCGATCTCATGCTAAAGCCACCCACCCGCCCTGTCCAGCCGCTCGCTAACGCCCGCCATGGCTGTCCGCGCGGCCGCAATGCGGTTAGGAAGCGCAGATGACGACGATCAGAGATGTCGCACAGGCCGCCGGCGTGTCGCGCGCAACCGCAGCGCGAGTATTGTCCGATCCCGGACTGGTTGCCGAAGCGACGCGCAAACGCGTGCTGGAGGTGGTGCAGCAGCTCGGCTATACGCGCAATTCGGTCGCGGCGAGCCTTCGCACCACCCGCACCGGGCGGATCATCGTGACCGTCCCCGACATTTCCAACCCGTTCTTTTCGCGCGTCATCCGCGGCGTCGAAGAAGCGGCGCAGGCGGCGGGCTATGCCGTGCTGCTGGGCGACACGCGCAACGAACCGGCGCGTGAAGAGCAATATGCCGATATGCTGAACCGGCGCGAGGCGGACGGGATGATCTTTCTCGGCCCGCGCCTGCCCAGCGTGCTGGATCGCATCCGCGCGCGCGACGGAAGCCGCGCGCCGATCGTCAATGGCTGCGAATTCACGCCCGGCCTTGGCGTGTCGAGCGCGCATATCGACAATGCGGGCGCTGCGTTTGAGGTGATGGATTCGCTCTACACCATGGGGCATCGTGATATCGCGCTGGTGCTGGGTCCGGCAGACAGTCCGCTCACTCGCGACCGCCTGCTCGGCGCGCAGCGGGCAGCGGCGATCCGCGGGCTGACCGGGCATTTGATGCTGGAGCGCGGCGATTTTTCGATCGAATCGGGGCGTCGCGCCGCTCAGGCTTTGTTTGCCCGCGACGCCCGGCCGAGCGCGATTTTCTGCTTCAGCGACGAAATGGCGATCGGAACGCTCGCCGCCGCCCGCAATGCGCAGATTGCCTGCCCTGCGGAGCTATCGGTCGTCGGTTTCGACGACATCGACATGGCCCGCTATGTCGATCCGCCGCTCACGACGATTCGCCAGCCCATGGCGGAGATCGGACGAAAGGCGGTCGAATTGCTGATCGAGATCCTGGAGGGCAGGCAGGACGTGCCGTTGTGCGTGACGCTGCCCCACCGGCTGATCATCCGGCAAAGCGTCGGCAAAGGGCCCGCTATCGCCGAAACCCCCGAATAAAATAAGACAAATGCGAAAACTGCTTGCAATGAGATCGGTCTCATGATTGGCTGTTCCTAACCGGCGAAGATCGGCAACGGGCGGGGAGAAGGAACGGGCTCAGGCCGTTTTCCGATTTCCGCCGCGAACAGCAAGCGGGAGGACGGGGATGGAAACGGCAATATGGTAAAACTGCGCCTGTCCGCGATGATGTTCGCGCAATATTTTGCATGGGGCGTGTGGCTGGTCCCGCTCGGCACCTATATGAGCAAGGGGCTGCGCTTCGACACGATCATCGGCACGACCTTCGGCCTGATCGGTATTGCGACGATCCTTTCCACCCTTTTTGTCGGCATGGTCGCCGACCGGTTTCTGGCGGCGCAGAAGCTGCTTGGCCTGTTGTCGCTTGGCGCGGGCGCAGCATTGTTCTGGGTATCGACGATCGACAGCTCACCATCGCTGTTCCTGTTCGGGTGCCTGCTGCATTTCCTGTTCTACGCATCGACCATCCCGCTGGCGACGGCGATTGCGTTCAACGCGATCGACGATATCGGACGGGAATTTCCCGCGATCCGGGTCTGGGGCACGATCGGCTGGATCGTTGCCGGGCTGCTGGTCGGCGTGATCAGCGGCGCTGCCGAAACCGCGCTGCCGATGCGGATGGCGGCGGTCGTTTATATCGCGCTCGGCCTCTATGCCTTCACCCTGCCCGACACGCCGCCCCGCGCGCAGCACAAAGTGGTGAGCATCCCCGCGATTTTCGGGCTGGACGTGATTTTTCAGCGCAAGGAACTGTCCTTCTGGGTGTTCATCCTGTGCACGCTGGCGCTGATGATCCCGAAAAGCTTTTACGACACCTATGCCAATCCGTTTTTCGCCGACAAGGATCTGCACATGTCGCTCTTCGGCGCACGCGTGGAGGCGACGGGCATCCAGACGGCAGGGCAGATTTTCGAGACCTTCTTCCTCATCAGCCTGCCGTTCCTGCTGACCCGACTGGGAATCAAGCGGGTGCTGGTCATCGGCATGGGCGCATGGGCGGTCCGCTTCGTCCTATTCGGCTATGGCTATGCCGGCGACACTGCGATCATGCCGATGCTGCTGCTCGGCATCATCATTCACGGCATTTGCTATGATTTCCTGATCGTGTCGGGGCAGATCTATATCGACCGCAAATTCGACATCGCTTCGCGCGCACGGGCGCAGTCCTTCCTCACCCTTATTACGCAGGGGATCGGCATCGTGATCGGGTCGAATATCGCAGGACTGGTCTATGGCATCTATACCGATCCGGCGGGCGGGCATGACTGGCGGCCGATCTGGCTGATCCCCGCCGCGATTGCCTTTGCGATCATGGTGATCTTCGCCATCACCTTTCGCGAGAAGGTGCCTCCGCCGCTTCCCAAAGAAGAGGATGGCGAGGCGACGGTGGTCGGCATATGAGGCAGTATCCGATCCTTCGCCTTGGTCTTGTCGGCGGTGGTCCGGGCAGCTTTATCGGCCCGGTGCATCGTATGGCGGCATGCCTTGATGCCCGCTTTACGCTGGTGGCCGGGGCATTCAGCCGCGACGCCGATAAATCGCGCACGCAGGCCATGGCATGGGGTGTCGAACCGGCGCGCGCCTATGACGGGATCGAGGCGATGCTGGCGGGTGAAGCCGCGCGCGAGGACGGGATTCAGGCGGTTGCGATCGCCACGCCCAATCACAGCCATTTCGCCATCGCAAAGGCAGCGCTGGAGGCGGGCCTGCCGGTCATCTGCGACAAGCCGATGACCGCGACGCTGGATGAGGCGGAAGCGCTGGCCCCCATCGTCGCGACGAATGGCGGGCCGTTTGCGCTGACCTATACCTATACCGGCTATGCGATGATCAGGGAGGCGCGGGCGCGCATTGCGGCCGGCGCCATCGGCCGGGTGCGCAAGATCATGGTCGACTATCCGCAAGGCTGGCTGTCCGAAGCGATTGAGGACAGCAATCAGCAGGCGAGCTGGCGCACCGATCCCGACCGCGCGGGGCAAGGCGGCGCGATCGGCGATATCGGCGTTCATGCCTTTCAGCTTGCCGAATATGTCACCTCCTTGCGCGTTACCGACCTCGTCGCCGATCTGCCGCGCGTGGTGCCGGGGCGGCGGCTGGACGATGACTGCAACATCCTGCTGCGCTTTGCCGGGAATGTGCCGGGTGTGCTGACCGCGTCGCAAATCTCCACAGGCGAGCGCAACGGCCTGCGCCTGCGCGTCTATGGGGAGAAAGGCGGGATCGAATGGGATCATAATGCGCCGGGCGATCTGACGCTGTTATGGCCCGATGCGCGTACCGAAATCCTGCATAGCGGCGGACCGGACCTCGACGAAACCGCGCAGGCGGCGACGCGGCTGCCGAGCGGGCACCCGGAAGGGTTTATCGAGGCATTCGCCACCCTCTATTCCGATTTTGCCGACGCCATTTCAGGCGACAGGAGCAAAGCGGACGGGCTGCTTCCCGGCATTACCGACGGGCTGCGATCGATGCGGTTTGTTGACCTTGCCGTCCGGTCGAACGCAGCGCGGGGCTGGCTTCCTTTTCCCGGAGAAACCCAATGAAGACGATCAAAGGGCCCGGCATTTTTCTGGCACAGTTTCTGGGCAAGGAAGCGCCGTTCGACACGCTCGACCATATGGCCGAATGGGCGGCGGGGCTTGGCTATAAAGCGGTGCAGGTGCCGTGCACGCCGCAGCTGATCGATCTGGAAACTGCCGCGGAGAGTCAGTCCTATTGCGACGACCTGCGTGCGCGGCTCGACCGGTTCGGGATCGAGATCAGCGAGCTTTCGACCCATTTGCAGGGGCAGCTGGTCGCGGTGCACCCCGCCTATGACCATCTGTTTGACGGGTTCGCGGCACCCGAGGTTCGCGGCAAACCCGCCGAGCGTCAGGCATGGGCGGCCGGGCAGGTGAAGCTCGCCGCATGCGCCAGCCGCCGCCTCGGGCTCACCGCCCATGCGACCTTTTCGGGCGCGCTTGCATGGCCCTATGTCTATCCCTGGCCGCAGCGCCCGGCAGGTCTGATCGAGGAAGCCTTTGCCGAGCTCGCCCGGCGCTGGCGACCCATCCTCGATGTGTTCGAGGATGAGGGCGTCGATGCCGCCTATGAACTTCATCCGGGCGAGGATCTGCACGATGGCGTGACGTTCGAGCGATTCCTCGACGCAGTGGACCATCATCCGCGCGCGCGCATCCTCTACGATCCCAGTCATTTCGTACTGCAACAGCTGGATTATCTCGATTTTATAGATATTTATCATGAAAGAATCAGTTGCTTTCATGTGAAGGATGCCGAGTTCAATCCTAATGGCCGGGCGGGCGTCTATGGCGGATATCAAGGCTGGGTCAACCGGCCGGGGCGGTTTCGTTCGCTGGGCGACGGGCAGGTCGATTTCGGGGCGATCTTCTCCAAAATGGCCGCCTATGATTATGCGGGCTGGGCAGTGCTCGAATGGGAGTGCGCGCTGAAACATCCGGAGGATGGCGCAGCAGAGGGCGCGCCGTTCATCCGCGACCATATCATCCGCGTCACGCCCCATGCTTTTGACGATTTCGCCGCCAGCGGTGTCGACAGGGCCGCTAATCGCCGGCTGCTCGGTCTGAGCGGGGGCGGAGCTACAGAATGATCCGAGGAGATATCCGATGAAGTTTGCGTACGGATTTGCTGCAACCGGGGTGGGGTTTGCCGCGCTGCTATGCGCGACCGCTCCCCTGCCCGCCCAGAGCGCGAGCGAGGGCGCGCGTGCCTTTGCGATGTGCAAGGCGTGCCATACGGTCGAAAGCGGCGGGGCGAACCGGCTCGGCCCCAATCTGCACGGCCTGTTCGGGCGTCAGGCAGGGACATTGCCGGGATATCGTTATTCGCCCGCGATGCAGAAATCAAAGATCCGCTGGGACATGAAGTCGCTCGACGCGTTCCTCGCCGCCCCGACCAAGGCGGTGCCGGGCACCAAGATGCCGATCGCGGTGGCCGACCCGAAAAAGCGCGCTGCGATCATCGCGTATCTCAAAACCGAAACGGCGGACTGAGCGAAAGGCGAACGATGCGGCGGCGAACAGGCATGATGGGGCAAGGGGTTCGGACATGAAGACAAGCCGCCGCACGATGATCGGTGCATCCGCACTGGGCCTTGGCCTTGCGAGCGTCGCCCGGGCCGGAGCGCAGACGAGCAACGCAGCCCGCTTTTCGCTGAAATTCGCGCCGCATGACGGCAGTTTCGCGAGCCGGGGCGACGTGCTGGAGCAGATCGCCTTTGCCGCCGATCAGGGCTTCACCGCATGGGAAGATAATGAGGCCGCCGCGCGCCCGGTCGCGCAGGTCGATGCGATGGCGAAGGCGCTTCGCCGGCGCGGGATGACCATGGGTGTGCTGGTTGCGAGCATGCCGAAATGGTCGCAATTCCGCCCCGTGCTCGGTGCCGATAGCAAGGAGGATCGCGAGGCGTTTCTCGCCGACCTTCTTCCCGCGATCGAAGTCGCCAGGCGGATGGACGCGAAATGGCTGACGATCGTGCCGGGCTTCGTCGATTCCCGCGTGCCGCAGGAGATTCAGACCGCGCGCGTCATCGCGCTGATGCGGCAGGCGGGCGAGATTGCGGCGAAGCACGGCAAGATACTGGTGATGGAACCGCTCAACACCATCACCAACCATCCCAACGCCTTTTTGCGCACGATCCCGCAGGGCTATATGATTGCGACCGGTGCCGACAGTCCGGGCATCAAGGTGCTGGCGGACCTGTATCATCAGCAGATTCAGGCGGGCAATCTGATCCCCACGCTCGACAGCTGCTGGGACCAGATCGGCTATATCCAGTTCGGCGACAATCCCGGCCGCAACGAACCGGGCACCGGCGAGATCAATTATCGCAATGTCGTCCGGTGGCTGCGCGGGCGCGGCTATGCCGGGGTGATCGGCATGGAACATGGCAATTCGATACAGGGGCGCGCGGGCGAGGAGCGGCTGATCGCTGCCTATCGCGCGATCGACGCGGCATGAACCGGACGCCGCCCTTCATCAGAACGACAATCCGTGCGTTACCAGGGGAGAGCGAGAGATGATCAACCGGAGAAGCGCGCTGGCGGGCATGGCTGCGCTGTTCGCCGCGCCGTTATATGCGCCTATCGCGCGGGCGGCGGGGATCGAGGGCAAGCCCACCCGCCCCGTTATCAGCGAAGGCCCGCCCAGTGTACAGGTCTTCAACCCGCGCCAGCGCGCGGCGATGGTAGCGCTGTCCGAACGGATCATGCCTGCCACCGACACGCCCGGCGCGATCGAGGCAGGCGTTCCCGAATATATCGAAAAGCTGCTCGCCGACTGGTCCTACCCCGCCGAGCGGGTGCCGGTCCTTGCCGGGCTGGATGCGATGCACGAGCTAAGCATGCAGGCGTATAAGCTCCCCGTCGATCAGGCGAGCCCGGAGCAGCAGGATGCGCTGCTGACCTCCGCGATGACCGACACGGCAGGCATTGGCGCGGACTTTTTCGAAGCGTTCCGCCAGCTCGTGCTCACCGGCTATTACACGTCGGAAATCGGCATGACGCAGGAACGCGAATATCTGCCCGTCCCCGGCGAATATGACGGCGCCTATCTGTATTCCAACATCAACAAGGTGTTCACGGCATGATGTCGAACCGACGCTCGTTTCTTGCAGGTGCCGCCGGCATGGCCGCCCTCGGTACACTGGGCATGCCCGCTTTCGCCCGTGCCCATCAGGTAGGTCCGATCGGCCTGCAACTCTTTACGGTGCGCGACCTGTTCGCCGCCGATCCGGTCGATACGCTAAAAAAAGTCGCGGCCATCGGCTATCGCGAGGTCGAATTCGGCGGCGGTAACTATACCGCGATGGATCAGAACATGCTGCGCGATGCGCTCGCGCGCTTCGGCCTCACTGCGCCCTCGTTGCATATTCCGATCGAATTGCTGTCGAGCGATTTCGGTGCCGCCGAGAAAATCATGAACGCGCTCGGCGCGAAGACGATCATCCTGCCCTGGCTGAGCGAGGATTATCGCTCCGAAGCGGCGTTCGCGAAGCTGATTCCCCAAATCAACCGGATCGCCGGACAGGCGCGCGATGCGGGGCTTGGCTTTGCCTATCATAATCACGATTTCGAATTTCTGATCCCCGGCCACGGCACCAGCCTGTACGACCGGCTGGTCGCCGATACCGATCCGGCACTCGTCGGGTTCGAGCTCGACCTCTACTGGGCGGCGCATGCCGGGGTCGATGTCGCGAAGCTCATCGACCGGCTATCCGACCGGCTTTTCGCCTTTCATGTGAAAGATATGAAGAAAGACGGATCGATGGCGCCGGTCGGCACCGGCACGATCGATTTCGCCCGCCTCTTCGCGCTGCCGGGCGCGAGCGGCGTCGAGCATTTCTATGTCGAGAATGATCAGGCGCCTGCGCCCTACATCCCCGACATCACCACCAGTTTCCGTAATCTGCGCGCGCTGCGCTGGTAAGAAAGGGGCAGCATCATGGCATCGACCAATGGTTTCGACGCGATTGTAATCGGTTCCGGGGTGAGCGGCGGATGGGCCGCGAAGGAGCTTACCGAAAAGGGGATGCGCGTCCTGATGCTCGACCGCGGCTATATGGTCGAACACGGTTCGGGCTATCCGTATGACGGCACGCCCGCCTTCGACCTTCCCGCGCGGGGGAACGTGCCGCAGCCGATCATCGACAGCGATTATTTCATCGCCAAGCACGGCTATGTGAGCAGCAGCAACGTCCAGTTCTATAATGACGATCGGCTGAACCCCTATGCCTTTGACGAGGGCGAGGCGTTCCGCTGGATCAGGCCCGCGGCGGTAGGCGGAAAGTCGCTGATCTGGGGCCGCTGGTGCTTCCGCTGGAGCCCCGCCGATTTCGAAGCGAACAAGCGCGAGGGGGTAGGCGGCGAATGGCCGATCGGCTATGACGAGCTTGCCCCCTGGTACAGCTATGTCGAAAATTATGCCGGGGTGTCGGGATCGCGCGAGAACCTTGCCTATCTGCCCGACAGCGAATTTCAGCCGCCAATGCCGATGAACATCGCGGAGAAATGGCTGAAGGAGCGGCTTGAGGCTCAGTTTCCGGGGCGCAAGCTGATTCATGCGCGCGTGTCGAACATGACCGAGGACAAGCCCGAGCAAAATCGCACCCGTTGCCAGTATCGAAACCAATGTTCGAACGGCTGTTCGTTCGGTGCCTATTTCTCGACTCAGGCGGTAACCCTCCCCGCCGCGCGCGCCACCGGGCGGCTGACCGTCCGGCCCAACGCCGTCGTGTCGAACCTTGAATATGATCCGGCGAGCAAGCGCGTGACCGGCGTGCGCTTCGTCGATGCCGAGACCGGACAGGCGGAAGTGGTGAAGGCCGATCTGGTCTTTCTGTGCGCCTCCGCCATGGCATCGGTGCAGATCCTGATGAATTCGCAGGCGCCGGGGAGCGGGAAAAGCTGGTTCGACACCAGCGGCACGCTCGGCCGCTATGTCATGGATCATATCTTCCGCGTCAGCATTTCGGGCGATGTTCCGGGAATGACCGATTATATCGAATATGGCCGTCGCCCCGGCGGGGTCTATGTCCCTCGCTTCCGCAATATCGACGGCGAGGAAGATGTCGGTTTCCGTCGCGGCTATGGCTATCAGGGCAGCGCCTGGCGCTATGGCGCACAGCCCGAGGGCTTTGGGGCGGCGATGAAGGAAGGGATGCGGCGCTATGCCCCCTGGCGATTCAGCATGGGCGCATTCGGCGAATGCCTGCCCTATGAAGATAATCGCGTCAGCCTGCACCCGACCAAAGTCGATCGTTTCGGCATTCCGCAAATGGTCTTCAACGTGACCTTCCGCGACAATGAACTCAAAATGATGGCCGATGCGCGCGAACAGGGCGAGATCATGCTGCGCAAGGCAGGGCTGCTTCATGTGAAGAGCAGCGAGAGCGAGCATGTCCCGGGCGATGCGATCCACGAAATGGGCGGCGCGCGAATGGGCGCCGATCCGCGGAGCTCGGTGCTCAACGCATGGAGTCAGGCGCATGCCGCGCCCAATCTGTTCGTGACCGACGGTGCGCAAATGGCGTCGACCTCCTGCGTCAATCCGTCGCTGACCTATATGGCCCTTACCGCGCGCGCGGTGGATCATGCGGTGCGTCAGAAACAGGCAGGCGCGATCTGATTTCGGAAGGCGACGCGCTGCGTATCTCGATCGGGCGATGGCGCACGGCGGCGCCCCGATCGACGCGCTCGCCGCGACCGCAGAGGCGATTGTGGCAGAGCGGTCAGGTTCTGCCCGAGTAAGGGATAAGCGCTGCGAGCGATCCTGCAGGGCAATTCACGCCGGTATGCCGCCCGCCGACCAAAAACATGTTGCCAGCACATCCGCCAGACCAGCTGGTCCGCCGCCGGCCGACACGGTGCGCGATCCGGGGGGATCTGTCGGGAGCGGGTCAACTGCCGGGCTATAGACCCGGAGGTTCCCGTCCCGCTGGCCGAAATCGCCCCGGAGCGAGGCCGTTCGCTGCGTGATGTCGTCTGCATCGGTCGGTGCCTTGAAACATCTCGCGATGCTATTGCAGGTTCCGAACGTGGTCTGAGCCCCTAGATTTCCTCCATTGATAGGTAGAGTCCGGCCTTCGACAAGGAGACGGACGAATGAAGCGATCGAGGTTCAGCGAGGAG
>NZ_SNWD01000006.1 GCF_004361835.1 Stakelama pacifica | reverse complement strand
CACCCGCTACGATCGCTGCGCCCACACGTTCATGTCAGCTATCTGCATCGCCGCAACCGTCATCTTCTGGCTGCCGCAATGAGTCCTGAGCCTAGGTCCTGCTGCGCCAACATAGCGGCCGTTCGCTAGCTCATTCGGGGCGTCGATAGCTGCTGTTTGTTCACACCAAGTGCGTCCGGCTCCCCGGAGTGCGGTGAACCGGACGCAGGGTCAGATTTCGGTTCTCTCCGATAGTGTCAAAGCATCGTCGACATCGACGCCCACGCAGGCAGCAGTCTGGCTTCCTGATATCCGCCTTTCGTACATCCGGGTTCGTAGCCACAGCTTCGCGCGCAATGTGGAACGGGTCGCTATCCGAATCCTGATAAGAGAAAGCTGACCGATGTTCCGCCGGCCTCTCGGTCGCGAGAGCGTGCTACGCTTCCCCTCACGCAGCCGGCTGGTGAATGGTTTTTTGGTCACGGCGTAAAAATGACTCAGCTGACCTCGTGCGGCTCGGATAGCAGATCGCAAAGTTTGCCGTGGTTTGCCTTCAGCCAGGAAATGTAGGTCGCGGCGAACGGCGTGGTCAGCTGTGGCAGTGCGACGGCGAGCCAATTCTTATACTCGTCGAGAGGAAGACACATCGCCGCCATCAGCGCGGCGGGCTTGTCCCATTCGCTCAACGACCCGAGCTGCGTCTTCAACGCTCGGAAATATGGCCGGTCGTTGGCGAGCCCGCGAAAGAAAAAATGCGAGCGGCGCTCAACGACGCTGCGATTGAAATCATAGTGTTGCCATTCGGCGAGCGTGACGGGAAGGGTGCCGTCGACGAAGAGGTTAAGTAGCCATGACCGTACAAAGGCGAGATCGGCGTAAGGGGACATGCCGAGCAATTCGATGACGCGCGTCTTTACTATGTCGACAGGGAAATCACCCTGTTTCGCCGCCGCGCTCAGAGCGAGACAATATTCGCGGGGTACATAGTAGAGCAGCTCAGCGTGGCGATCGAGAAGGCGCTCCGCATCTATCCCCGGCAGAAAGCGCAACGTCCGCAGCACGGCCTTGAATACCGAAAGATCGATCTGCTTCGTGTCGCCAATCTGGTCGAGCCTATCCATCAGAAACTCGGCCGAAATGAAAGGATTGTTGATCAAATCCTCATCAGTGGGCTCATCGTCATCGCCATAGCTTAAAGTGATGAAAGCCCGCATCTTCTCCATCTCGGAATGCGTGAAAACGTCTTGCAGCCGGTTCTTGGACGTTCGCTCAATTTCCTTGACCGAGACGAGCTTCGTTTTGGAGACGTTGAGCGATAGCCCTTCAGTTACCATCAGATGTTCGGCAAGTCGGCACAGGATCGAGTGCGCCTCCGCCCCGGGCGGCACTGCAATGCGGAAATCGTCGACATAGCGGCTGAATTTGAGGCCGATGTTCGTTAGCAGCATATCAGTGTCGTTGAGCAGGCATTCAGCGAGGAGGCGCGAGGCGGCACTCCCGACCGGCAGACCATAAGATTGTCGCGCCCGGGTCGTCTTAATAATCTTCTTGATCAGCTCTCGCGGACCATCGGGGCAACCCGCGTCCGCCAGGACATTCTCGATGCGATGGAAATAGATGCGCTGATAGAAGTCCGAGATATCAGTGATGATGGCCGGACGGTCCTCGGCGAATGGATTTTCGGGGCCACCAAATTCCGACAGGTGCGCAAGCCACTGATGATAACCTCGTCCCGATTCGAAAATCCTGAAGCCATCCTCGTCGGAGTAACGATAGGCGAACGCCTCGTTGCGCTCTTTGGGGAGCCGTGCTGCCTCGAGCGTCGGTGCGCAATCTAGAAGGGCCGCCAGGTAGATCACGTTATCTGAAGCCGTGAGCTGGTGGGCAATCCTGAACCCCAGCCAAGATTTCGGCGTCAATGTTTCGATTGCGCTGGCAGGTAAATACTGCCCGACGTTGAGGGTTTTGCAGTCGGCAGCAATCGCCTCCGGACGTTCGATGAAGCAGCGCATTTCGGGCAGCCGCGGGAACAGATCGGTGTCGCCGAAGGCGCCTAGATGGCGAATGGCGCGTCTGACGCTCTCAACGCTGATCATTTAGCTCTCCCCCGGCAGTCGATGTCCTGGCAAAGGACACGCAATGAGGATAGAGAGCCAGACGATTTGCACCACCCGCAAGCGAAGCAGCTTTGGAACTGCGGCGCGGCCCTCGAGTGTACCGCCGGCAGCGTCTCTCGCACCTCGCCTAGGCGCCGTCGCTAGTTGCGACCGCATTCTCAGCACGGACAGCTTGTTGTTTCGGATTGGGGCGTTCTGGCATGGATGGTGCCGCATCTTCGCGTAGCTCGCGGATTTGTTCACTGAAATGCACCATGACCGGACGTCTTGATAACGAGGCCTTGCCGACGAGGATTCCGTGGCGCGGCTTTAGGTTGGGAAGCGATTTCACATGAAACGCGCCCATGTAGTTTTTTAGGAAATCAAAGCCTGTTTCGTCGAACTGCTGTAGCGCGATCATCGTGTTGCACTGATTGAGAACACTTTTGGTAACATTGGCCGTTCTCTGCGCCACGATTAAAAAACCAAGGCCATATTTTCGAGCTTGAAGGACTATCTGGGATGTTTTGTTGACTTCCTCCTGTAGAGACTTCTGAGGATTAAAGTTCCACTCGGGAATGAGGAGGTGAGCCTCTTCGAGCACGATTAGGACCTTCGGTTTTGGCTCCATAACCTCTTCCGCCGTTCGCTGCTTCTTGCACCAGTCCAAGCATAAGGATGCCATGCTCCTTGCTTGCTTAATTGGCGTCTCGCTGAAGCTCGCAGTTTCCAGAATTCCGATATTGTGATCAGCTGAATCAAGAAAGTCGCGGCAAGCCCCTTTGCGATCTAGCATAACCGCATCACCGAGGTATTTTTGATAGTCACCAGTCGGATCGATACAAACTACCTTTACGCCCTTGGCGGCAGCCTCTTCGATCAGCCTAAAAGTCAAGAATGATTTGCCGCTGCCAGTGACTCCAAGAATACCAGTATGATAGAGAATGAGGTCGTTGATACATGCATTGACCTGATATCTTGAGCGAGGAACTGCGCCGAGCGTGATCTCGTCGGCCTTGAGCTCATAAGCTGGCGCTGGCTGGTCCTCACCGACCAGGAAAACAGGCGCGCGCTCGCGCGCAACCCAATCATGTGTTTCGAAGCCGCCTCGTTCATCGTCCCACGAGCCGACCTGCTCGGCCTCTCCCTCGACGAACGCACGGGTGCTCTCACGGAGTGAGGCCTCCTCGTCGATCAGTCCTTCAAACACCTGATAATACACCGACGCCGGCCCGGATTTCACCTGCAGCAACGACCCCGCACTAATCGCAGGCGCACCGAACACTTCGAATTTGATCCGGCTAATGTTCGTGCCTCGCGCCACCGTCCCGACAACGCGCCTCAATTCGTTCAGGGTAATGTTTTTGTCGCGAGCAGCGAAAACCTCACACTCCTTGGCAGATACCTCGACCATAATGGAACGATCGTTGATGTCAGCTTCTTCCACAGTTTGGTTAATAAGGGCGACGGCGACCCTCGTCTCCGAAGCCGACGAACGCTCGCCGATCACCAATCCGAGGCAATGGCATTGCTTTGATCCCGCCTGCATAAAGCCCACGACTTCGTGGAGCCTCACCTTTTCACCGGGCATACGGCGACAAAATACGATTGAGGGGGCTAGAAGGGAATGGGCCATGCCGATGATGCGGCGTCCGCGGCTTGTCCTTCGATGTCTGATTACTCCTTCGAGATTCAAGTTGGCGACGAGCAGAAACAGCGCCCACGTAATCGCGAACAACCGCGTCCTGGGCTCGTTCACATCGAAATAACTCAACAGCGCTAGTACGAAGACAATCGAAAAAATCACCTCGGCTCGACCAAGCCTAGTGACTATTTGATACGTCGCCCGTCGCCACGGATTGTTCTCCAGCCTAGCTTCCCGCCCGGGATCCCAACCCAAGAACAAGGCTACCGAGCCAATCATCAATGCGCTCCAACGCAGTGTTTCCCACCAAGCAGCGTTCGGAGGATTAGACAGGGTCGAAACCGACACGAACACTGCAAGGCAGTTCACGAATACATCGTTCGGTTTGGTGAAGCGGTATTCAACAATAAACCGCCCAACTAACAGCGCCATTAAGCCAGCGTGAAACCAAATCGCGTCCGGCCCGGACGGGGGGACGAGCTTACCCGTGTGGAGCCAAAGCAATGCCAACAGCACGAAGGCAAGAGCGCAAAAAATTCCTAAATTAATATTCTTCGACATCAGCCTCCCCCAAGGTTGTAGCTATATTCTACTTTTCGCCGTGGCGAAATAACGAGGAGGTGACGTAGAGCACCGGCGCGACGTAGATGTCGGCTTTCGAGATTGTTTAGCACCGCCGCCAACCCCCGCCTCCGAGCGCGAACTGACATGCCATTTTGTCGTCTGGAATGTCCGCTATCCCAATCGGCACTCCTGAAAGGAGCCGTTCCGGAGTGTCCAACATTTCGGTCAGATTGAGTCCGCTGATCCGATGTCCGCTTTCAGCTTAGCCCCGGCGATACCTGTTTGTCCGATTCTGGGGCGCTGAGATGAGCTGCCGGTCCGCCGGCGTAAAGATCGCTATCACAGTCCTCGGCGTTTTGGATCTTCCGACGCCGCCGGCGTCGCCAAGATTCCGAACCGATGACGGCTAACCGAACCGCTCGCCGATCTCGCAATTTAGGTGCTTGACCTTCTCACACGCCGGGATACAACCCGAAGATCATTTGCGAAAACCCTAGGTTTTCTGCGGCATACCAGTTCACGCAAATGTGGAGCAAAATCCCGTTACCCGCTCCATTTCCGCAACGTCAGCCTTCCTGAAATCGTCCAACCTCATGCGTCGCTTGCGGGCTTCGCACCGGCAGTGATCTCTCAACTCCGTTCGAGTCCGTCTTTCAGCATCGTGCCGCGAACATGCGGCGTCTTTATGCTTTCTTTATGCGCTCGGCAGCGGAATCATCTTCCTTATTTATGGCCTTGCGCGGCAGATGTCAGAGTATGTGGGTCGCGCGTCGAAGCGATCGATTTTTGCGAGGCCGGATTGACGACAGGCGCTGAACCTCATGAACGCGATTCCTTCGCGGCGCTTGCGCTGGGCGCGGTCGGGGTGGTGTTCGGCGATATCGGCACCTCGCCGCTTTATGCGTTTCGCGAAGCGCTGGGGCAGGTCGATCCGTCGACGATCGGGCCGGAGGCGATTCTGGGCGTTTTGTCGCTGGCGCTCTGGGCGCTGATCCTGATCGTCACGACCAAATATGTCCTGTTCCTGATGCGCGCCGACAATGAAGGCGAAGGCGGCGTGCTGGTTCTGATGTCGCTCGCGCAAAAGGCAGTGAAAGGGCGGTCGCTCGTCATCTTCGCGCTCGGCGCTGCCGGTGCGGCGCTCTTTTACGGCGACGGGATCATCACGCCCGCGCTGTCGGTACTTGCCGCTGTCGAGGGGCTGCGCAGCGTGCCTGCGTTGCACAGCATCGTCACCGATCAGGTCATTATCGCCGTCACCGTGCTGATCCTGATCGCGCTGTTCGGCGTGCAGTCGCGCGGCACGGCGAGCGTTGCGAAGCTGTTCGGCCCGATCTGCCTCGTCTGGTTCCTGACGCTGGGCGCGCTCGGCATCCTGCACATCGCGGACGAACCCGCGATTTTTCAGGCGCTGATTCCCTATCACGGCGTCGCATTCCTGCTGTCGCACGGCACGACCGGGCTTTTCGTGCTCGGTGCTGTGTTTCTGACCGTCACCGGCGCCGAAGCGCTGATTGCCGATATGGGCCATTTCGGGCGACTGCCGATTCAGACCGGCTGGTTCGCGCTCGTATTTCCGTGCCTTGCGCTCAACTATCTGGGTCAGGGCGCGTTCGCGCTCGCGACGCTGGAACAGGTTCGCGCTGCCGGTGAGGCATTCACCAATCTCGACTGGTTCTTTCTGATGGCGCCGCAATCGCTGCGCGTGCCGCTGGTCATCATGGCGACGCTGGCGACGATCATCGCCAGTCAGGCGGTTATAACCGGCGCATTTTCGATCACGCAGCAGGCGATTCAGCTCGGCCTCTTGCCACGGCTCAAAATCCGCCAGACTTCGGCGCGCGCGGCGGGGCAGATCTATCTGCCGGTCATCAACGCGCTGCTGTTCGTCGGGGTCATCATTCTCGTCTTTTCGTTCCGCAGTTCGTCCGCAATGGCGGCGGCCTATGGCATTGCCGTGACCGGGACGATGGTCATCACCACCTCGCTCGCCTTTATCGTGGTGTGGAAGCTGTGGAAATGGCGGCTGCCGCTCGCGCTTGCGGTCATCGTCCCGTTTCTCATCATCGATCTGGTCTTTTTCGGCGCCAATATCCTGCGCGTGGTCGAGGGCGGGTGGGTGCCGCTGCTTGTCGCCGGGATGGTCGGCATGGTCATCGCCACCTGGGCGCGCGGGCGCCGTCTGCTCGACGAATATACGCACGACCATAGCGTCGATATGGACGAATTCGCGCGGGTGATCGAACGCCGCCCGCCGCAGCGCGTGCCCGGAACCGCCGTCTATATGACGACCTCGCCCGACCGCACGCCGACTGCACTGCTGCACAATATGAAGCACAACAAGGTGCTGCACGAACATAATCTGCTGGTGAAGATTGTAACCGCCCCGGTGCCGCTCGTACCGCCCGGCGAGCGGTGTATGACGACGCGGCTGAACGCATATTTCGAGCAGGTCACGCTCACCTATGGCTTCATGGAACAGCCCGATGTGGCGCGCGATCTCGACATTGCCGCGCCGTCGAGAGAAGCGCCTTCCTTCATCCTCGGCCGCCACACCTGGGTTGCGACACGGCGCAGCGGCATGCCGTTCTGGCAGGACAAATTGTTCAGCTTCATGATGCGCAATGCGACCGATCCGACCGATTTCTTCCGCGTGCCGCCCAACCGCACCGTGCAGATCGGCGAGCAGGTCGCGATCTAATCCCGACCGGATTGCCGGTATTTCGGCGGCACATATGTGCGGAAGAGGGTATCGCCCTCGATCAGAAGAGCCGCTCCGGCTTCGCCTGTCAGCACCACGACAGCGGCCAGGGCGATCTCGATCGCGTCCGGTGCGTGAGGAGGCGTGTCAGTGGCGCATCGGCGCAATCCCCAGACCGCACATGCACAGACGATCAGGAGCATAAAGCCCATTAATCGCGTCCGCAGCGCCCCGGATTTTGAACCAGCTTCCATACCGGGATACTGGCGCTGAACAGGATAAGCATTCGACGGGAATCAGGGATTTACCGCATAAGGTTTGCGTAAAAGCCGCCCGGATCACTCCTGCTCCATCAGCCGGTATCCGACCGCCGGTTCGTTGCGGATCAGCCGGGGCTGCGCGGGATCGGCCTCCAGCTTGCGTCGCAATGCGCGGATGGCGACGCGAAGATATTCGATATCCTGCGCATGTGCGCTGCCCCATACGGTGAGAAGCAAATGCTGATGCGTCACCACCCGCCCGGCATGGCGGGCAAGCTCGGCAAGAACGCCATATTCCTTCGGCGCGAAATGCACCTCCTCGCCGCCCCGCCTGACGATATGCGCGTCGAGATCGATATGGATATCGCCAAGGACGATGCGCGACTTCTCCCCCCGCGCCGCCTGACGATGGCGCAGACAGGTGCGTACGCGCGCGAGCAATTCCTCCGTATCGAACGGCTTCACCAGATAATCGTCAGCGCCCAGATCGAGCGCAGCGACCTTTTCCTGCACTGCCTCACGCGCGGTCAGCACCAGCACCGATACTTCCAGGTCGCGCAACGGACCGATCAGTTCGAGCCCGTCCCGGTCGGGCAGGCCGAGATCGAGGATCGCGAGCGCCGGCCGCCGGGCACTCGCCAGCCGAAGCGCCTCGGCAGCGCTGGGCGCTTCGATCGCGCCATACCCTGCGCGGTCGAGCGCGCGCAGCACGAGCAGCCGGATCGATGGTTCGTCATCGATTACCAGAATGGCGCGGTCGTCACTTGCCAAGAGGCTGTTCCTTCGGTCGGATGATGAGCGATTGCGGAAAATACAGGCTGAAGATCGCGCCGGTCGCGTCGCTGCGGTTCGCGGCATGCGCTTCGATCCCCAGCGCTTCGGAAAACCCCCTGACGATGGCGAGGCCAAGGCCGGTGCCGCCGGTACGGTCCGAACCCTCGACCCGGGTAAAGGTGCCGAACAATTCTTCCTCCCGGCCCGGCGGCAGACCCGGCCCCTGATCGAGGATCGCGAGCCGCAGCCCGTCGCGCTCGCGCCGCCCCTCGATCCGGATTTCGGTTCCCTCGCCGCTGAATTTCGCGGCATTGTCGATCAGATTGATCAGGATGTGATGGAGCAGGCTGGGATCGGTGCGGACCAGCGGCAGATTGACCGGAACGTCCAGCCGAACCTTCCGCCCCTCGCGCGCACCCTTCACATCGTGCACCGCCGACGCGATCGCATCGGTCAGATCGGTGGCTTCGGGCTGGGGATGGATTGCGCCCGCCTCGATCCGGGTCATATCGATCAGATCGTCGAAAAAGCGCCTGAGCCGCTGCGTCTCGGCGCGGATCGTGCTGAGGAGCTGTGCACTGTCCGGCTCGGCCTCCAGTGCCTCGACGCCTGCCGTCACGGCCGTCAGCGGCGTTTTCAGGTCGTGCGCGATCGACGAGAGCAGCGCGCCGCGAAGCTGGTCGCGCTGTTTCAGCGCCACGACCTCGCGCATATCGTCTTCCAGCTTCAGCCGTTCATGCGCAAGCGCCGCCTGATCGACCAGACTCATGAACAGCACCGCGCGGGTTGCGGGCACCGGGTTCCCGGCATCGCTGCGCGACACGCCGAGCACAGCCAGCGTACCCAGCGCGGTCCTGAGCGGGTGAAAGCGCCATTCCGATGCCGTCAGCGTGCCGGTACCCCGCCCCGCCGCTTCTCCGCGCTCCCATGCCCAGTCGGCCGCCGCATTGTCGATCGCCGAAAGCTCCGGCGCGCCCGGATAGGCGGCGGTGATGACGAGCGCGCCGTCGCTGCGCGAAAGCAGCATCGCGTTGACGTCCATCAGCCGCGCGATTTCTGCGCAGACGGTGCGCGCGGTTTCGCCCTGTTCGGACAGGCCGCCCAGCGTTCGCGCGAACCCGGCGATCGCGGCGTTTTCGCGAGCGCTGCGCGCGCCGATCTCAGCCTGCGCCTTGACTCGTCCGGCCAGCTGGCTGGTCAGCACGGCGACGAAAATCAGCACGAAAAAGGTTACGACATTTTCGGGCTCGTAGATTGTCAGCGTATAGCGCGGCGGGATGAAGAAGAAATTATAGGCAAGCCCCGAAGCGATTCCCGCCGCCACGCCCTTGCGAAGCCCGTACAGGGTCGCGGCACCGATCGTCGGGATAAGGAACAGAAGGTCAGTGCTGCGATAGCCGATCAGCGGTTCGATCAGCCGACCGGCCAGCACCATCGCCGCCACCGCGATCAGACTCCACAGATAGTCCTGCCAGCGCTCCGGAACCGGGGTCCTTCTGCCATGATCTGCCGGTCCGGATTCACCGAGCGGCAGGACATGTACGGCCACGCCGCTGCTCTGCCGCACCAGCTTGTCGACCACCGATCCGTGGCGCAGTTCGAACCACCAGCTGCGCTGCGACTTGCCGAGAACGAGCTGGGTCGCGCGCGATGCGACGATCTGTTCGGTCAGTCCGTCGAACACCGATCGCGCCGGCACCGTCACCATCGTGGCGCCCAGCGTGGCGGCAAGCCCGAGATTCGCCGCCAGCCGCGTACGCTCGGCATCGGTGAAGCGAGCCTCGCGCGGGGTTTCGATATGCAGCGCACTCCAGGGCGCGCGCAAGGCATCGGCAAGCCGCTTTGCCGCGCGCACCAGCGCATCGGCGCCCGGATGCTCCCCCACCGCGACCAAAATGCGCTCGCCGCCCGCATAGGTGCCGACAAGCGCATGGCTGCGCAGATAATCGAGCATCTGCGCATCGACTGCCTGCGCTGCCCGGCGCAGCGCCAGTTCGCGCAGCGCCGACAGATTCGACTTCGAAAAGAAATGGTTGAGCGCCCGGCTCGCCTCATCCGGAATATAGACCTTGCCCGCCTTCAGCCGCTCGATCAGGTCATCGGGCGGAATGTCGACGACTTCGATCTCGGCATCGTCCAGCACATGGTCCGGCAGCGTTTCGCGGACCCGCACTTTGGTGAACGACGCGACAACGTCGTTCAGGCTTTCGATATGCTGGATGTTGAGCGTCGAATAGACATGGATGCCTGCATCGAGCAGCTCCTCAATATCCTGCCAGCGCTTCTCATGCCGCGATCCGGGAGCGTTGGTGTGCGCGAGTTCATCGACCAGCGCGATTCGGGGCCGCCGGGCCAGCACCGCGTCGAGGTCCATTTCGGTGAGCCTGTGGCCTTCATAAGCGATCGGGCGACGGGGCAGGATCTCGATGTCCCGGGTCAGTGCCTCGGTATCGGCGCGGCCATGCGTTTCCACCACGGCGATGACGACATCCGCCCCTTCGCGCTGCCGCTCGGCACCTTCGCGCAGCATCTCATAGGTTTTGCCGACCCCCGGCGCAGCGCCGAGAAAGACCTTCAGCCGCCCGCGCCCCTCCCGCGTCGCGCTTCGCAGCAACGCCTCGGGCGACGGGCGCATCGCGTCGGGATCATCGGGGTTCATCCCTATGTGCCTGCGCGCTTTGCGCGATCCTGTCCAACCCCGATTTGCCGGTATGCAAAAAGCCCGCTCCGGACGCATTTGCCCGGAGCGGTGAGGGTCACCAGTGTCGCAGGAGCGTCTTCCGGTGAAAGCGTCATCGCGGTCCAGCTGTCTCCGCCGCATCCAGCGCGCGGTTGAGCGCGAGTACATTGACGATGCGATCGTCGGTGAACGGCCCGCCGGGGCGATAGGCGAGCTTCGCAACGACCGCGCGCACGACCTCCGGCGCAACGTTCCGGGCGGCGGCGATGCGCGGCACCTGATACAGTGCACCGGCTTCGCTGATATCCGGATCAAGACCCGCACCTGAGGCCGCGGAGAGATCGGCGGGCAACGGATGGCGCGCTTCGGCGCCATAGCGCGCGACGATCTCGCGCCCGCGCTCGGTCAAAGCAGGGCTGGTCGGGCTTTTGTTGCTGCCCCCCGCCGCATCGGCCGCATAATCGACCGCCGAGGGGCGGGGCCAGAAATAGCGCGGTGCCGTGAAATTCTGCGCGACATGCGCGCTACCAATGACATGGCCGTCGGCGGCAAAGACGAGCCCGCCCTGCGCGCCCGCCGGATTGACCAGCTGCGCCGCGCCGAGGATCAGCGCCGCATAGCCCGCAACGCAGATCAGCATCGAAGCGATGACGATACGAAGGCTGGAAAGGATCAGGGACATGAATCTGGCTCCCTCAACGCATATAGGTGACATGTTCGGCGACCGGGCCGATCGCGGCTGCCGGGAAAAAGGTGAGCGCGCCGAAGATCAGGATCGTGATGACCAGCATCACCGCAAAAGTGCCGTTCTCGACGCCCAGCGTGCCCGCTGATTCCGCCGCGCGGCGCTTTGCCGCGAACGATCCGACAATGGCGATCGGCAGGATGACCGGAATGAACCGCATGGCGAGCATCGTGATGCCCGTGGCGATATTCCACGGCACCGTCGCATCGCCCAGCCCTTCAAAGCCCGAACCGTTATTCGCCGCTGCCGAGCTGAACTCATAGAGTATCTCGCTGAACCCGTGCGGCCCGGCATTGCCCACCGTCCCCGCGCCCCAGCTTGTCGCGGCAAAGACCGCCGTGCCGACCAGAATGAAGAATGCATGCGCGGCAAGCGCCATGATGGCGAGCTTCACCTCGCGCCCCTCGACACGGTGGCCAAGATATTCGGGCGTTCGTCCCACCATCATGCCTGCGACGAACACCGCGACGAGAATATAGAGGAACATGTTGATCATGCCGACGCCGACCCCGCCAAAGGTCGCGTTCAGCCACATGCCGATCATCGGCATCAGCCCGGTCAGGGGGTTGAGGCTGTCATGCATCGCGCCGACCGATCCGTTGCTGGTCGAGGTGGTGAGCACTGCCCAGATCGGCCCGCCTGCCGCGCCGAAGCGCAATTCCTTGCCCTCCAGGTTGCCGACATTCTGCGCGATGGGCAGGCTGTCAAAGGCGCGTGTGGGAGCCTGTTCGAACCACAGCGCGCCAGCGGTTTTCAGCACCAGAAAGCCGAGCATCACAGCAAAGATCAGCCGGGCATGTTTGGGCCGTCCGATGATCCGCCCGAACATCCATACGCACGCCATCGGCACGATGATGATCGCCGCCATGGACAGCGCGTTGGTCCAGAAGCCCGGATTTTCGAGCGGATGCGTCGAATTGGGTCCGAAAAAGCCGCCGCCGTTCGTGCCGAGCTGCTTGATCCCGACGAACGCTGCCACCGGACCGCGCGCAATGGTCTGCACCGCGCCCTCCAGCGTGGTGGCATGGACAGCCCCGGCGAAGGTCATCGGCACCCCGCCCGCTACCAGCAGCAATGCGACGATGATGGCGAGCGGCAACAGCACCAGAAAGGCGCTGCGCTGCACATCGACGAAGAAATTGCCGAAGGGCCGCCCGGCAAGCCCGCGGGCGAGCGCGACCAGCGCTGCGATGCCGCTCGCCGCCGACACGAATTGCAGCCACATCAGCCCGCCCAGCTGGCTGAAATAGCTAAGGCTCACCTCGCCCGAATAATGCTGCAAATTGGTGTTGGTGACGAAGCTGGCCGAGGTGTTGAAGACCATCGCGGGATCGAGCGCGCCCTTCGCGTCCGGATTGAACGGCAACCATTGCTGACCGGCAAGGATCGCGAAAACGACAAGGAACATCGCCGCATTGAAACCGAGCAGCGCGAACAGATAGCCTTGCCAGCCCTGATCGCCGCGCGCCGCCGCGCCGCCGATATGTTCGAACCAGCGGGTCGGGCGGACGAACCCCTGCGGATCCATGGCACGCGCCATATAGCGGGCGAGCGGGAGCGACAGCAGCGCGGTGCCGCCGATAATGAGGGTTGCGAGCAGCAGTGCATCGAACATGGTGAAATATCCCGCGATCAGGCGTGCGCCGCGAGGCGGACGAGCCCCGCCAATGCCGCGAACAGGAAAAGGCCGAGAAAGAGATAGGCGAGGATCATGAAAGGCACTCCGTCATGCGAGGCCGAGCGCGCTGACCGCGAGATCGATCAGCTTGATGCCGATGAACGGGGCGATCAGGCCGCCAAGGCCGTAGAGACACAGATTGCGCAGCAGCAGCCGGTCCGCTCCGATCGGGCGATAGGCGACGCCCTTCAGCGCGAGCGGAACGAGCAGCGGAATGATGACCGCGTTGAAGATGATCGCCGACAGTACCGCACTCTGCTGGCTGGCCAGCCCCATGATGTTGAGCAGGCCGAGCTTTGGATAGAAGATCGCAAAGATCGCGGGGATGATCGCGAAATATTTGGCGACGTCATTGGCGATCGAAAAGGTCGTGAGGCTGCCGCGCGTCATCAGCAATTGCTTGCCGATCCCGACCACCTCGATCAGCTTGGTCGGATCGCTGTCGAGATCGACCATATTGCCCGCTTCGCGCGCTGCCTGTGTACCGGTGTTCATCGCGACGCCGACATCGGCCTGCGCAAGCGCGGGCGCATCGTTGGTGCCGTCGCCGCACATTGCGACCAGCCGCCCCTCGCTTTGTTCCTTGCGGATCAGCGCCAGCTTGTCCTCGGGCGTCGCTTCGGCAAGGAAATCATCGACCCCCGCCTCGGCAGCGATTGCCGCTGCGGTCAGCGGATTGTCGCCGGTGATCATCACCGTGCGAATGCCCATCCGGCGCAGTTCAGCGAAGCGCTCGCGAATCCCTGCCTTCAATATATCTTTGAGATGTACCACGCCGAGCAGCGCGCCGCCCTGCGCCACGGCAAGCGGGGTGCCGCCCGACCGGGCGATTTCGTCGGTGATGCGCCGCAACTCCGCCGCCGCCGGGGTGCCGCTCGCGGCGCACGCCTTCACGATGGCATCAACCGCGCCTTTTTCGATCAGCAAGCCGCCGCTGCGCACCCCCGAAATCCGGGTCTGTGCGGAGAAGGGAATGATTTCGGCGTCGTCGTTCAGCGTTTCGGCGGCAATGGCATGGCCTTCGCGCGCCAGCTTCACGATCGAGCGGCCTTCGGGCGTTTCATCGGCAAGGCTCGCGCGATGCGCCGCTTCGGCGAGCTGTTCCACCGTCACGCCCTTTAACGGGCGGAACGCGACGGCGTGGCGGTCGCCGACCGTCACCGTCCCGGTCTTGTCGAGCAGCAGGACATCGACATCGCCCGCAGCCTCCACCGCGCGCCCCGATTTGGCGAGCACGTTGAAGCGCACCAGCCGGTCCATCCCTGCAATGCCGATCGCCGACAGCAGGGCCGCGATCGTCGTCGGGATCAGCGCGACCAGCAGGGCGGCGAGCAGCGCGACGGGCACGCTGTCGCCCGAATAGGCCGCAAAGCCGGGAATCGTCGCCACCGCGACGAGGAAGATAATGGTGAGGCCGACGAGCAGTACGGTCAGCGCAATCTCATTGGGCGTCTTTTTGCGCTCCGCCCCTTCGACCAGCGCGATCATCCGGTCGAGAAAGCCCGCCCCCGGTTCCTGAGTCACGCGCACGGTGATCCGGTCGGAGATGACGCGCGTTCCCGCCGTCACTGCCGACCGGTCGCCGCCCGCTTCGCGAATGACGGGCGCGCTTTCGCCGGTAATCGCCGCTTCGTTGACCGAGGCGACACCCTCGACCACCTCGCCATCGGCTGGGATCAGGTCGCCGGTCTCGACCAGCACGAGATCGCCGCGCTTGAGCGACGATGCGGGAAGCGTTTCGTGATCCTCGCTTTTGCCGCGCAGCCGCTTCGCGACCAGCTCGGCCTTGGTGGAGCGCAGCGATGCCGCCTGCGCCTTACCACGCCCTTCGGCGAGCGCTTCGGCGAAATTGCCGAACAATACGGTGAGCCACAGCCAGAAGACGAGCTGAACGTTGAATCCGATGCCGCCTACGCCCTGACCGGCGATCAGCAGCACCGTGAGCAATGCCGCGACGACCGCCGTGGTGAACATCACCGGATTGCGGATCAGCAGGCGCGGATCCAGTTTGCGGAAGGAATCGCCGATCGCCGGACCGATCAGGTCGCGGCGGAACAGCGAGCGCGAAGCGGAGCCGGACGCCATTGCGCTCCCCCTCAAAACCGCTCGGGCCGCGCAAGCGCGACGAGCAGATAGACCATTAGCCCCAGCGCGACGACCGCGCCGAGCCACAGCTCGACCGACATGAAATACCTCCCGAACAGCTGGCGTCAGTGCCGACCGTGCAGATGGCGTGGAGGGGCATCAGCTTTCCATGGGAAGATCGACGCGCGGGCATAAGCATCCCGTAAAGATTGTGGGCCGAAGGGCGCTCCTGCCGGTCATCCTGCCGGGCACGCGATGAGCGATCCCGGCTTTACTCAGACAACTTCTCCGATATAAAATATGATATATAATGGGAGAGAGGGATGCGGTTCGTAATTTGCTACAGTCTCGCGCTGGGTGCGATCGCGCTGGCGGGGATCGCACCCGCTGACGCAGCGCAAGGCGCATCGGCCGGAACACATAGTTTTGTTCAGAGCGGCCATGGCTTTCTGCTCGACGGCAAACCGTATCAGGTCATTTCGGGCGAAATGCATTATGTTCGCATCCCGCGAGAATATTGGCGCGACCGGCTGCGCAAAGCGAAGGCGATGGGGCTCAACACCATCACCACCTATGCCTTCTGGAATGTGCATGAGCCGAAACCCGGCGTCTATGATTTCAGCGGTCAGCACGACATCGCCGCCTTTATCCGCGCTGCTCAGGCCGAGGGGCTAAACGTCATTCTTCGCCCCGGTCCCTATGTCTGTGCCGAATGGGAACTGGGCGGCTATCCCGCATGGCTGCTGAAAGATCGCAAGCTCGTGCTGCGTTCGCGCGATCCCGATTATACCGCAGCGGTCGATCGCTGGATGATGCGACTGGGCAAGGAAGTGAAGCCGCTGATGCTCGCCAATGGCGGGCCGATCGTCGCGGTTCAGCTCGAAAATGAATATGGCGCGTTCGGCGATGACAAACAGTATCTGAAGGATCTGGAGGCGACCTATCGCCGCGCCGGACTGGCCGATGGCGTATTGCTGACCTCAAACCAGCCGCAGGATCTTGCCAAGGGATCGCTGCCCGGCATTCCCGCTACCGTCAATTTCGGATCGGGCAATGCGCAAAAGGCGGTGACCGCGCTGGAGGCCTTCCGGCCGGACGGGTTGCGCATGGTCGGCGAATATTGGGCGGGATGGTTCGACAAATGGGGCGAGGAGCATCATGAAACCGATGGCCGCAAGGAAGCGGAAGAACTCCGTTTCCTGCTGAAGCGCGGCTATTCGGTATCGCTCTATATGGTGCATGGCGGCACCACCTTCGGATGGATGAACGGCGCCGATTCGCATACCGGCACCGACTATCATCCCGATACGACCAGCTATGATTATGACGCGCCGATCGATGAAGCGGGCAATCCGCGCTACAAATACGGGTTGATCGCGGCAGCAATCGCCGATGCGACGGGCAAGCAAGTCGCGCCCGTTCCCGCTGCGACCAAAGCGCGGACGTTCGCGGTATCGCCGATCCGGCGCAGCGCGTCGCTGTGGAACAACCTCCCCGAACCCGTGCGCGCCGAACGCCCGATGACGTTCGAGGAACTGGGTCAGAATTACGGCTATGTCCTGTATCGCACCGCGCTGACCCGGGGGCCGGCCGCCACACTGAAACTGGCGGGGATGCACAGCTATGCGCAGGTCTATATCGACCAAAAGCTGATCGGCACGCTCGACCGCCGACTGGGTCAGGAAAGTATTAAGCTGCCCGCGCGAACGGCCCCCGCCACGCTCGACATTCTGGTCGAAAATACCGGCCGGGTGAATTATTCGCATGCGATCCGTACCGAACAGACCGGGCTGACCGGCGGTGCGACGCTGGACGGGGCGGCGGCGACCGACTGGCGCATGTACCGCCTGCCGATGGACGATGTTTCGACGATGAAACTGACCGACGCGCCCTGCACCGCCCCCTGTTTCTATGAAGCGGAAATGACGGTCGATACACCCGTCGATAGCTGGATCGATATGCGCGGACTGCATAAGGGGCAGTTCTGGATGGGCGACCATAATCTGGGGCGTTTCTGGTCGATCGGTCCGGTCCACACGCTCTATGCGCCTGCGCCCTGGATGCACGCAGGGATCAACCGCCTGCGCTTTTTCGACCTTCAGGGCGATGGCAGCGAACGCCTCACCACGGTCGATGCACCGATCTATGGGGCCGTGACCAATATTCGCGACGCGCAGTAACCGCACTTGGGAGGGGCGCGGCAAGAAACGCCGCGCCCCTCCCTGCGCTATTGCAGATTCGCAAAGTGCGGCCGTGCGGTCAGTCGCCGATGAGCGCCATCAGGTCGACCAGAGCGCGCGGAGAACCGAGGCCCGGCGGTGTCGCGATATAGCGCGGGACCCAGTTGGGGCGGAACTTCTCCTTGTAATGGCGAAGCCCCGAAAAGCCGTAGAGCGCCTCTGCATGGCCATAGATCGCATGCCCGATCCGCGACCAAAGCGGCGCCAGCTTGCGCCCTGTCAGGCCCGATAGCGGCGCCATGCCCAGATTGAATCGTTGATAGCCCTGTTCGATGCCCCATTGGATCAGCTTCACGAACAACAGGTCCATGGTGCCGTTCGGCGTATCGGGGAAATGCCGCATCAGATCGACCGACAGCTCCGAGCGGTTTGCGGTCGCCCATAGATTGGCAAAGGCAATGATCCGGCCGTTCATACGCAGTACCGCCATGTCAAAATGCGCAAGATATTCGGGCGAGAAATGGCCGATGCTGAAATGCTTTTCCGCGCCCGCTTTGCTCTGCAGCCAGGCGTCGGAAACCGCCTGCAACTCCGGCCCGATCGCCGGAAGATCGGCGGCAGGAATAACCGAAAATTCGATGCCGAGGCTCTCGCCCCGCCGCAATGCAGCGCGAAACTGCTTCGCCGCCGGGCCCTGAAGCGAAAAGGAAGCGAGATCGACATGCGCCTCCTCGCCATATTTCATGATCTGCAACCCGATCTCGATCAGCAGCGGCAGCAGATCCTCGCTCGCCTGATAGAAGCACAGCCGGCCATGCGCCCGGTCGCAATCGCCGCGGATTCGCCATACCAGTTCGGGCCATGCCGCCATCGGCCCGACCGGATCGCCCATCACTACCCAGGTCCGTCCGCGCAGCTGGTACATCAGGAACGCATCGCCCGAGGCGGAGATCAGAAATTGCTTGTCGCCGGTATAAGCGAGCGCAGCATCGGTGCGATCGGCGGCGGCAAACGCCGCTTCGGCAACGTCGCCCGGAAGCTCGGTTGCCCCGATCGGACGCACCGGCGCCCAGATCAGCCGCCACCATGCCACCCCGACCAGCAGGACCGTGGCGCCGAGGCTCGCCCGCAAAAAGCGCGGCGCATTGCCCTTCCATGCGAACGCCCACCACAGATCGTCGCTATAGGCGACATGCTTATAGGCGAACATGCCCGACCAGATGCTGAGCACGACGGCCAGCCCCGCCGCCAGCAGCCATGCGCGCAGCAATGGCGCGTCGAGCACGCCCGCCCGGCGATAGAAAGCGGGGCGGCAATACTGCAGCAATGCGGCGATGATGCCCAGGACGATCGCCTCTTCATAATCGACGCCCTTCAGAAGCGAGAAGACCATCCCCCCGATCAGCAGCAGCCGCGCGACGTAAAAGCCGTTACGGATGCGCGCATTGATCGCGGGGGCGACCAGCAGCAGCGCGGTGCCGACCAGACTGGCAAGGAAATGCGATCCGTCGATAAAGGGTAGCGGCAGGATATGGCGCAGCATCGACAGGCGCGAATGCACCGCAGGGAGCGCGCCCGAAACCAGCAGCACCAGCCCGCCGCCGAACACCAGCAACGCCAATAAGGAGGGCGCGAGCGCCTGCCCCACCTTGTCCGCGACCGAAACGCCGCGCACGATATGGCGGCGCAGCCGGCGTGCCTCGCCCACTGCTACGATCACCGCCGCGATCAGCAGCGGCAGCAGATAATAGATGATGCGATACAGGAGCAATGCGGCGAAGACTTCGCTGCGGCCCTGCGGCACGGTCGCCAGAATGACGGTTTCGAAAATGCCGATTCCGCCCGGCACATGCGTGATCAGCGCCGCAAGCAGTGCCAGCGCATAGGCAAGAAAGAACGCGCCGAACGTCTGCGGCGTCGCGCCGGGGACGAGCACGAACAAAGCCGCCGATGCCGCGAGGAGATCGATCGAGGCAATGCCGATCTGCGCGCTCATCAATGCCGGACGGGGGATCGGCAGGCTGAACCTGCCCCATCCGATCCGCGACACGCCGCGCATCCGCATCGCAAAAACCGTCAGGAGGAGCGCAATCACCAGCCCGCCCGCCAGATGCTGGATGAGGGGCGAGAGCGTCACCGGCCCCAACGGGATCGGAGCGGCATCGAGCAGCAGCGCGAGCGCGGCGACGACGAAGATGCCGCCCCAGAACGTTGCCGACGCGATCAGGCTGACCTGCGCGACTTCGCCGAGATCGAGCCCGGCAGCGGCATAGACACGGTAACGGGCCGAACCGCCGGTCAGCAGCGACAGGCCCAGATTATGGCTGATCGTATAGCTGGTGAACGAGGCAAGCGCCGCAGTGCGCCAGCGAATGGGCGAACCGATCGCCCGCAGCGCGAAAAGATCGTAAAAGGTAAGCGCGAAATAGCTCACCGCCGTCAGGCCGAGCGCCAGAACCATCCGGCTGACGGGAATTTCATGCAGCGCACCGCGCACCTGTTTCAGATGCACTTCGGCGAGAACGTTGTGCAGCGCTGCAAACCCCAGCGCGGCGATCAGCAGGATTGCCGCCACGGTCAGTTTCCGGCGATGCCGCTCCACCCATGCAAGGATCGCGGTCTGATCGAAACGCCGCTTCATCGCCCTGTCCGCCGTTCGGTGCATATCGTGTTCCTCAGATTCGTACCATGGATCACGAATGTGACTTCTGGACGGACGCTATCGCCGGACCGATCGCAGTGAAGATCGCGCTGGTCAGCCGTGTCGAGTCGCCCTTCAGAAAATGGCCGCCGGGCAGTTCGATCACCGTCGCTTTCGAACCCAGCAGCTGAGGGCACAGGCTGTCATGTTCGCGCGCGCCATAGATGCAGACGATATCGGCCCAGCGCGCCGCCTCCAGCGATTTGGCGGGAACAGAATCGGGCGTGCCGCGATAGTGCAGCCCGGTGGGATCGGCACGGAAATAGCCCGTACGCCCCGGCACTACCAGCACCAGCGCCGCGACCTTCGAACGCAGATCGTCGGGAAGCGCGGGAGCACCGGCGGCGAGGATATCCGATCCATAAGACTGACCGACCAACACCACCTTTTTCGCGTGCGTACGGCTCAGCGTGTCGCGCACCGCGTCCGCCACCAGATCGTCGACAAAGGCCCGATCGCGGCGATGGCCGAAAATCGCCGGGGTGCTGACGCCGACAACCGGCATGCCATGCGCGGCAAGCTCCGGCACCACATCGCTGCCGATGCCGAGATGCAGCCCCATATCGCCGGAAAAATACACCGCTGCCACCGGCGACCCGTCTGCCGGATTGCCATAGATATGCACCGGATCGCGGTCGAAATATCCGGCCACCCACAAAAGCGCGGTGCCGCCAAGCAGGAGCGCCAGGACGAGCGATCCGCCGAGGATAATGGCGATACGGCGCGAACGGGGGGGAAGTTTTGCTTTCATGACACCTACCTAAATGCGGGATCGTTTCGGCCCGATGGGAAGCGGATTAACAATCGGTCATGGTGGAATCGGCCGGCCCGGCGGGTGCACTCACCGTGCCCTTGCGCTCCAGCTTGCCCCAGCCGACGCCCCAGCCGGCGAGTGCGGAGCGCAGCGCGCGCAGCACCACCCAATACATGATCTGGCGATAGACGAAGCGCTGCGCGATCAGCAGCAGGGCGGGAAAGCGGCGCTCTCTTCCGTCCAGCCGATAGGCGGTCCAGCCGCAGACAAGGTCGACGGTGATGAACGCCGCCCAATATATGCCGATGCGCAGCACATCAGTCTGGGTCTGCGCCCAGCCATGCTGATGCACGCGAAGCGCGGTTCCCGCGATCGACAGGAGCAGGGCGAGGTCGATCAGCGGTGAAATCGCGGCGAACCCGATCTGGAACAGCCAGGCCTGCGGCATACCGATGAGCGCGAGTCCTGCGGGTTTGCGTGTCCGGATGACGGCGCGATGCTTCCACAGGCATTGCAGCGTGCCGAACGCCCAGCGATAGCGCTGCTTGGCGAGCGATCGGAAATTGTGCGGCGCTTCGGTCCAGGCGATGGCATCGGGATCATAATCGACGCGCCAGCCGAGCCGCTGAATCGCGATGGTCAGGTCCTGATCCTCGGCCAGCGTATCCTCGGGATAGCCGCCCGCCGCTTCGATCGCTGCGCGGCGCCATGCGCCGACCGCGCCGGGGACCACGGTGATCGCATCGAAGCCCGCCAGCGCGCGGCGCTCCAGATTTTGCGCGGTGACATATTCGACCGCCTGCCAGCGGGTAACGAGATTGACCCGATTGCCGACCTTTGCATTGCCCGCGACCGCGCCGATTGCGGGATCAGCGAACCAGCGCGCCAGCCGAGCGATGGTTTCGGGTTCGAACTGGGTATCGGCATCGAGCGCGATGACGATCTCTCCCCCACTGATCGCCAGCGCGCGGTTGAGCGCACGCGCCTTGCCGCCATTTTCCAGCGTCAGCAGCGTCACCCGATCGTCATCGCCAAAGGCGCGCGCTACGATCTCGCTCGTGCCGTCGCTCGATCCGTCATCGGCGACGATCACGCTCAGCCCCGGATAGTCGCTGCCGAGTACCCGGCGCACCGATGCCTCAATCACCTGCGCTTCGTTAAAGGCGGGGATGACGACCGAAACGCTCGGCGTATAGGGCTCAGGCGGCGCCCCCCGACGACGACGCTCGATCAGCGCGAGTACCGCCATCGCCACCGCGCGTGCGATGCCGAGCGTGATCGCGATGAAAAACATCCATTTGAGCAGCCAGGTCAGCCCCGCCATGATCGCAAACAGCGCAACATCGGCACGCACTGCGAGCAGATCGTCCCCGCCGACCGGCGGCATCGCGGCTTCGCGCGTCAGTCCGGCTAGCGAGGATACCGGCACGAAGCGATAGCCCCTTGCCTCCAGCGTGGTGATGATACGCGGCAATGCCGCCACCGTTTGCGACCGATCGCCGCCGCCGTCATGCAGCAGGATGATATTCTCCGATTTGTCTGGCGTCGCCGATTCTACTGCCGCGATGGTGCGCGCGACGATGGCGTCGGCGCCGGGACGCTTCCAGTCATCGGGATCCGCATGCAGCCCGATCTCGGTATAGCCGCGCTGCTGTGCCTGGAGCGCAGGGCCGATTTCATCGGCGGTCGTCGGCTCTGCGTCCCCGAAATAGGGCGCGCGAAACAGCCTTGTGCTGCGCCCGGTATAGGCCTCGATCAGCCGCTGCGTCGCATTGAGCTCGAACATCGATGCGCGCGGCCCGACATTGGCGAGATTTGGATGGGTATAGGTGTGGTTGCCGATCTCATCGCCATCAGCGACGATCCGGCGCAGCAATTGCGGATGTTCCAGCGCATTTTCGCCGATCACGAAAAAGGTGCCGGGAACGTGGTAATGTTCGAGAATGCTGAGAATTTTTGGCGTCCAGTCGCCGTCCGGCCCGTCGTCGAAGGTCAGCGCGACCTCATGATCGCGCGCGCCGGTACGGCGCACGACATAGGGTGTGGGAAGCGTGATATAGCGCTCTCCCACCGCGATATGCGCGGGGTCGAACATCACCTGCCGCGTGCCGGGGCGCGGAGTCGCGGTGATGCGCAGAATTTCGCCCGTGCCCTCGACGCTGACATTCGACGTCTGGGTAATGGTGGTGAGGTCGGGCAGGCTGCTGGTGCGATAGTCGCGAAGCGCGGGCCAGAAGCCGGGATCTTCACCGCCGAGCCGCCACAATGCGACGCCGCCTGCGCCCAGCGCCTCGCTGGCGCGCAGCTCGTTCCAGGCGGAGACGGCATCGAGCATCCAGACGTCGTGATGCTCGCCATTTTCGTCATAGCCGAACGCGGCATTGCCCGATTGGGGGTCGAAGCTGATTTTCGCCCCGCTTTCGCCGGCGGTCTGCCACGCTTCCTCGACCGACAACGCATCGGCGACATTGCCGTGCCAGTCATAGGCGTAATTGCCGATCGCCACGATGACCTTTTCGGGCGGAACGCTGCGCAGCGTGTTGCGCAGCACGTTGATGAACCAGGGCTGCGGCGCGATCGGACCGCTCTGACCGCCCTGCCAGTGATAATCATAATCCATCAGGATCAGCCGGTCGCTGATCCGGGCAAAGGCAGCCGGACTCCATGCGGCATCCTCGGCGGGAAGCGTGACCGCGACGATCAGTCCCTTTTTGCGGAACAGCCGATGCACCTTTTCGATCAGGGCGCGATATTGCGGTATCTGCCGCGGTTGCAGCGATTCGAAGTCGAAGACGATTCCGGCATCGCCATGACTCATCACGCTGTCGGCAATGGCGTGGGCAAGCGTGTCGCTTGCCTTCGGATCGGCGAGCAGCCGCGCGGTCTGCACCGTCTCCCATTGATCCTTTGCGACATTCTGCACCACGGGAAGCACCTTGGGTCGGGATAGCGCGGCGTGCAGAATACGATCGAAGCGCGGATCGTCGATCCGTTCCAGCGCATGGTCGGGCCGGGTGACCTGCATCAGCGCCGGTGCCACCCAGTCGAGCGATCCGATATGCTCGCGCAGCGACGTCGCACTGGTTTCGTCCCAGGGGACGTAGAAGCCGAGCGTGACCGGCGCGCCCTTCGCTGCCGAATGGCGATGCGGCAGCCATGCGGTGGCGCGGCGGGCATCCGACCGTAGCCGGTGGCCGATCGCCGCGATCTGGGTGCGCAGCGGGGCGGCACGCGGCATTTCGAAATTGAGCGGCAGGTCGCCATGCGTCGGCAGATCGACCAGCGTCAGCGCGAATATCGCGATCCCCACCGCTATTACGATCCAGCCGAGCAGGAAGAAGCGGCCGGACCAGCGACGGCGCTTTCCGCTGGCATCGAAAAAAACGGGCTTTGACATCGGCCGGGCAAAATCCATCAACACCGACGGCATGAAACCGGCAGTTATGTTCGCCCTAACCCCGCCCCCCGTGCCGCGCGGTGACGGGTGGATTAAGAAATGGTCATGTAGCCCTCCATGACGCTAAAGCAGGAGCGAAGGCAAAAGGATCGCGCATGGGCCAAAGGATTTTGCTGGTCGAGGATGACCGACAGACGGCCGATTATATCGCCAGAGGGCTGGGCGAGGAGGGCTTCACTATCGAGCGCGCCGATAATGGCCGCGACGGATTCTTCCATGCCAGCGACGGCAGCTATGACGCCGTCATTCTCGACCGGATGCTGCCCGCGATGGACGGTATGGCGGTGCTCGCCGCGCTCAGGGCCGCAGGAATCGAAACGCCGGTCATCATCCTGTCGGCGCTGGGCACGCCTGATGACCGCGTCGCCGGGCTGACCGGCGGGGCCGACGATTATCTGGTCAAACCCTTTGCCTTTGCCGAGCTGCTCGCCCGGTTGCGGCTGTTGCTGCGCCGTCCGGGAAGCGGGACTGCGCAGGTGACCGAGCTGCAATGCGCCGATCTTCACATGAACCTGCTGTCGCGTCAGGTGCGGCGCGCAGGGCAGCTGGTCGAGCTGCAACCGCGCGAATTCCGCCTGCTCGAATATCTCCTGCGCCATGCCGGTCAGGTGGTCAGCCGCACCATGTTGCTGGAAGGGGTGTGGGATTATCATTTCGACCCCGGCACCAACGTCATCGACGTGCATATCAGCCGGTTGCGGCGCAAGCTGGACGACGGGTTCGACCCGCCGCTGCTCCATACGGTGCGCGGAGCCGGCTATCGGCTGGGCACGAGCGAATAGATGGCCGGCGCGCTTCGCCGCCGGGCGCGGTCGATCACGGTTCAGTTCGTCTTTGCCGCGTTTCTGTCGCAACTGCTGCTGACCGTCGGCATTCTGTTGTTCGTACAGCATAAAACCGAACGCGCGCTGCAATCCTATCAGCGCGAATGGGTGGAGGAGCTGAGCGGCGATCTGATCGAAAGCTATCGCCGGGGCGGGCTTTCGATGCTGAAGGAATCGGTTGATTCGCGGGCGGCGGCGCGGCGCGGCAATCTGGCCATATTGTTGCTGATCGGGCCGGACGGCTCGCGGATTGCGGGCAATCTTGACAGCTGGCCACTCCCCCTCCCCGCCGAGACGCCGTGGCGCAAACTGACCCTGAGTCAGGCGGACGGCAGACCCGAACATATCGTGGCGCGCGCGACGCTGCTCCCCGACGGATCGCGGTTGATGACCGGGCGGATCATCGAGACCGAACTGGACCCGGGACGTATCCGCGAGGCGGCCTTTGCCGCCGCAGTCGGACTTGGCGCTTTGCTCGGACTGATCGGCGCGCTGATCCTCGGGCGCATTCTGTCGGCGCGAATCGGCGATATCGTCGACACCACGGTGGCGATCCGGCGCGGCGCGCTGTCCAGCCGCATTGCCGTCAATGGCAGCGGCGATGCCTTTGACGAGCTGGGCGCGGCGATCAATGCGATGCTCGACCAGATCGAGCGACTGATGGCCGAATTGCGGCTGATGACCGACGGGCTGGCGCATGATTTCCGCTCCCCCGTGACCCGGCTGAAATCGGTGATCGAGCGCGCGGCGGCAGCGACCGATGACGAACGGGCGGGCGCGGCGCTGGAAAGCGCGGGGCGCGAAGCCGACACGCTGCTGGCCATGCTGTCGACTGCGCTGCTGATCAGCCGGACCGAGGCGGGGATGGGCCGTGAGCAACTTGTCGACACCGATATCGCCGCGATGCTGCACGACCTTGCCGAAATTTACGGCCCGCTTGCCGAGGAGGACGGGTTCGTTCTGGCGGTCGATGCGCCATCCGGACCGAAGGTCGCGCTCAACCCGCAGCTGGTCGGTCAGGCGATCGGCAATCTGATCGAAAATGCGCTGCATTATGCTGAGGGTGGAACCCGGATCGTGCTGAGCGCGAAAGCGAATCGCGACCATGTAACGCTGAGCGTCGCCGATAACGGCCCCGGCATTCCCACCGACCGGCGCGAAGAAGCGTTGCGGCGTTTCGGGCGGCTTGATCCGGCGCGTACCGAAAGCGGATCGGGGCTGGGCCTGTCGCTGGTCGCGGCGGTGGCGACGCTGCACGGCGGCACCATCCGGCTGGACGATGCGCGGCCCGGCCTGAGCGTGCTGATGTCGCTGCGCCGCTGACCCGCTGCACGGGCGAAGCGTTTGACGGTGTAAAGGGAAAGGATGGTGGACAGGGCTGGATTCGAACCAGCGTACGCTTGCGCGGGCAGATTTACAGTCTGCTGCCTTTAACCACTCGGCCACCTGTCCAGGTGCCGCCAGATCGGCGAGGGCGGACCCATGCCGATGCTGCGCGGCGATGTCAACGCCTTGCATGCCGCTTTTGCCGCGCATAGCGTCATCTTCGTGAAAAATCAGCATGAGGCCCGCCGATAATGGCACGCCGCCCGCGCCGCCCAAGCGGCTCCAACAACCAGCGCCCGCGCTTCTGGGGCCGTCACCCGGTGACCGCTGCGCTTGCCAATCCCGACCGCGCGATCCGGCGTATCTGGGGCACGCGCGAGGCGCTGTCCGGCCTCGACCTGCCGCAGGGCCTGCCGATCGAATATGCCGAAGCGGCTGATCTCGCCCGGCTCGTCCCCGGCGATGCGCCGCATCAGGGCATGGTGGCCGAGGTCGATCCGCTGGAGGATATCTGGCTGGAGGACGTGCTCGCCGCCGGGGCGGAGGATCGCCGTCCGCTGGTGGTGCTGGATCAGGTCACCGACCCCCATAATGTCGGCGCGGTGCTGCGCTCGGCGGCAGCGTTCGACGCGCTTGGCATCGTGACGCAGGACCGGCACGCCCCGCCCGAATCGGGCGCGCTTGCCCGTGCCGCGTCGGGCGCGCTGGAAATCGTGCCCTGGGTGCGGGTGGTGAACCTTGCCCGTGCGCTCGACGATATCGGCGCGGCGGGATTCTGGCGGATCGGGCTGACCGGCCATAGCGACCGGCTGCTCGGCGATGCGCTGGGCGAGGCAAAGGTCGCGCTGGTGCTGGGCGCCGAGGGCGAAGGGATGCGCCATAATACCGAGGCGCATTGCGACGAGCTCGCGAGGCTGCCGATCAGCGACAAGGTCGAGAGCCTGAACGTGTCGAACGCAGCGGCGATTTCGCTGTATGCGGCGGCAGCGCGCGGCTGATGGGCCTGAGCGCCGATCAGCTGCGCGAGGCGCTCGACGCGCTTGCGGCGCGGGAGCCTGCCTTTGCCGAGGCGCTGGCCCGGGTCGGCTATCCCGAACCGCGCATTCGCGAACGCGGCTATGCCACCTTGCTGCGCACGATCGTGGGGCAGCAGGTGAGCGTCGCCGCCGCCGCGTCGATCTGGAACCGGGTCGAGGCGGCGATGGGCGGCGATGCGAGCAGGCCTGAGCGCCTGCTTGCCGTCAGCGACGAGGATCTGCGCGCTGCCGGGCTGTCGCGGCAAAAGGTGGCGTATGCCCGCAGCCTTGCCGAGGAAGTGACGAGCGGCAGGCTCGACCTCGCCCATCTGCCCGAGGATGACGAGGAAGCTATCAAAGCGCTGGTCGCGGTGAAGGGGATCGGGCGCTGGTCGGCGGAAATCTATCTGCTGTTCGCTGAGGGGCGGACCGATATCTGGCCCGCAGGCGACCTTGCCGTGCAGATCGAGATCGGGCGGATCATGGCGCATCCCGAACGGCCGGGGGAAAAGGCGGTGCGCGCGATTGCCGAAAACTGGCGTCCTTATCGCGGGGCGGCGGCGATCTTTGCCTGGCATCATTATAAATCCGACATGGATGTGATTTGAACCGGCGCGCCCTGCCCGCGCTGAACGTCGTCGCGATCGGCGGCGTGCATCAGTTTCCGCATTTCGTGCCCGTCGCCTGCGAACTGGCGGCGCGGGGGGTGATGCGGGTGACGGTGTTCGTCACCAGCGCCGGGGAAGCGGCGATGGTGCGCAGCCTTGCCGCGCGGCTGAACCTTCCCGTTCCTGAGATTATCGAGATGCGCCTGCCCCGCAGCATCGAGCGTGCAGCGGGCAAGAGCACGTCGAAGCTGCTGCGCCTGATCCGATGGGCACGGCGGCTGCGCGGCGGCAATGCGATTTTGTGCGCCGAACGGACGAGTACGCTGCTGAAACGGTTGCCGGGCCGCTGCCCGCCGGTGATCCATATCCCGCACGGTGCGGGGGATCGCGCAGTGGGGTTCGAGCCGCGCTTTCGCTTTTTCGATTCGGTGCTGGTGGCAGGCGAGAAGGACCGCGAGCGGCTGATCGAACAGGGCGTGGTGGCGGCGGAGCGATGCGCGGTCGCCGGGCCGATCAAGGTCGCCGCGCTCGCCCGCTGCACCGCAAAGGCGCCGCCTTTGTTCGACAATGACCGGCTTACGCTGCTCTATTGCCCGCATTTCGACGCTTCGCTGGGATCGTTCGCGGTCTTTGCCGACCGGCTGATCGAGAGAATCGCCGCCGATCCGCGCTATAATCTGATCGTCGCCCCGCATATCCGGCTGGCCAGCGGCTGGAGCGAGGCGCAGCGCGCCGAGTGGGTCGCGCGGTCGGTGCCCGGCAAGATACTGGTCGATCCGGGGTCGGAGCGCTCGACCGATATGCGCTACACGCTGACCGCCGATCTGTTCATCGGCGATGTCAGCAGTCAGGTGTATGAATTTCTGGTGCGCCCGCGCCCCTGCCTGTTCATCGATGCGCATGGTGCGGACTGGCAGGGCAATCCCGATTACGCCATGTGGACGCTGGGCGAGGTGGTGCCGCCCGATTGCGATATCGGCGCGGCGGTGGCGCAGGCGTTCGCCACCCATGGCCGCTATCGTCCGTTGCAGGAAGCGCGCGTGCGGCGCGCACTGGACGGGTTGCACTGGACGGCGGACGGCGGAATCGCGTTCGATCCCGATCCGATCGCGCGGGCGGCGAGCCTGATCGAGGGACTGATTCGCCGCTGACTGGGGTGCGTGGGCGCGGAAGTTGTGGAAGTTCACACTACGTCCCCCCTCTTTCTCCCCCCTGCACCGCCCCGATGTTGCGGGGCGGATCGAGGCGCGGCGAAGGGTCATGGCGCGACTGTGTCAGGAAGGGGCGATGTAGGACAGCGATTTTATGGTCGGAGTGCCATGGTGCGGTCGACGCCGGTGTTGATGGCGGTCGCCGGTCTCTGGCAAGGCGCGCGCTGCGACGTTGAAATTGATGAGGGACCTATGGCTGAGCATGACGACTTCCATCTGTGGAAAGTGGACGGTGTCGGCGCGTTGCTGCTGTTCGGCGGGCTGGCGGTATGCCTGTTCTCCGGGTTCGCCGACGTCCCGTATCTGCTCGCCGTATTGGGTGCGACCGCGCTGATCGGCACGTTCTTCCTGCGCAATGTGCGCGGGCATCTGGACTTCTTCCTGTTGTCCCGGCGTCTGGTGTACCGAAACTGTTATCTGGGCGCCGCGCTGCTTTCCCTGATTTTGACTGGTTTTGCGCGGTTTATGGGGGGTTAGGGGTGCTCGTCATCCCAGCGAAAGCTGGGATCGCTGTCCGTCCCATGCTAATTTCCGACGATGGGCGGCTGGGTCTACATCATGACCAACAAGCGGGAGGGCGTGCTGTACATCGGAGTCACGTCCGATCTGGCGGCGCGCGTCCTCCAGCATAGAGCCGGTAAGGGCTCCGCATTCTGCCGTCGTTATGGCCTTAACAGGCTGGCCTATGTCGAAAGGCACGATGACATCGCTTCCGCGATCGCGCGCGAAAGGGCGCTGAAGGCGTGGAAGCGGGCGTGGAAGATCGATCTTGTCGAAAGCGTTAATCCGGACTGGCTCGATCTTTTCGACCATCTCGCCTGACCGAGAGCGATCCCAGCTTTCGCTGGGATGACGGGAGCGGGGCAAGCGAATGAAGAGCTGCGTCTTATTCAAACGCCTGACGGTCGAGGATCGCTTGCAGGTTCGCGCCGTCCGGCAACACGCCGAAGAGGCGGCCGTTGGTGGGGCCGAGGCGGGATTCGCTGAACGCCTTGGCGATCGCCGCGGGGGCGTGGGCGAGCAGGAGCGCGGCTTGCAGTTGCAGGGCCATGCGGCCGGTCAGTGCCCTTGCCTGCGCCTCCCCCACCGGGTTTTCCATATCGGCGATCAGGGCGTCCAGTGCAGCATCGAAATGGCCGTGCTGGCCGCGCTGAGCATTGCATTCGGCGAGGAACGCCTCGCGCGCTTGCGGCTCCTTCGCCAGCGTGCGGAGCACGTCGAGGGCGATGACATTGCCCGACCCTTCCCAGATCGCGTTGAGCGGCGCTTCGCGATAGAGGCGCGGGAGCGGGCTTTCCTCGACATAGCCCGCCCCGCCCATGCACTCCATACATTCGAACACGAAGCCGGGATTGCGCTTGGTCAGCCAGTATTTGGCGAGCGCGACCGAGAGGCGGGCAAAGGCGCGCTCCGGCCCTTCATGCGCTTCGAACGCCGTGGCCACGCGGATGACCAGCGCGACCGCCGCTTCATATTCGAGCGCGAGATCGGCGAGGACGCCGCGCATTGCGGGCTGGTCGATCAGCGTTTTCTGAAACACGCGGCGGCCGGTGGCGTGGTTTAGCGCCTGAACCAGCGCCATGCGCATGATGCCGAGCGTGCCCGATATCGTCCCCAGCCGGGTATGGTGGACCATGTCGATGATCGTGGGCACGCCGCGCCCGGCCTCCCCGATCAGCCAGCCGGTCGCGCCATGATATTCGATTTCCGCCGACGCGTTGGATTTGTTGCCGAGCTTGTCCTTCAGCCGCATCAGATGGATGGCATTGCGGCGGCCATCGGGGGTGATGCGGGGGACGAGAAAGCAGCTCAGTCCCTCGGCGGTATAACCAAGCGTCAGAAAGCCGTCGCTCATCGGCGCCGAGCAGAACCATTTATGCCCGGTCAGGCGGTATAGCCGCGCCGATGCGTCGATCGGCTCCGCGCGGGTGGTGTTTGCACGAACGTCACTGCCGCCCTGTTTCTCGGTCATCGCCATGCCGAGGGTGATGCCCGATTTCTCCCCGATCGGGCGGAGGGGGGCGTCGTACGTTCCGCCGATCAGCGTGTCGAGCCAGCCTCGCGTCACGTCCGGCTGATGCCGAAGCGCTGGGACCGCAGCATAGGTCATGTTGATCGGGCACATCACCCCGGCCTCGGCCTGCGTAAACACGCTGAGCAGTGCGGCATGGGCGACATGGCGGCCGGGGCGATCCTCCGCCCATGCAATGTCATGGATGCGGTGCTCCATCGCCGCAGACATCAGCTGGTGATAAGCGGGGTGGAAGCGCACTTCGTCGAGGCGGCGGCCATAGCGGTCGAAGCTGATAAGCTCGGGCGGGTTGCGATTGGCGGTGGCGCCCGCCTCCAGCATCGCCTCACTCCCCATCAACTCCCCCAGCGAATCGAGGCGGGTGTCGAGCCAGTCTGCGCCGGTGCGCCGCACCGCTTCGCAAAGGGCAGTGTCGATGCGGTAGAGGTTGCGCCCGAAAAATTCGGGCGGCTGGTTGGTTACCTCATGCGTTTCCAGCGTGATGCGCGGGGCGTAAGCGGGCATGGCGTGCTCTCCCATTTTGTCACGGGAATAGCATGTCTTACCGGGCGGCAGTAACCGTAACGCACCAATCCCATCGTCATCGCGAGAAGCGCAGCGACGAAGCGATCCAGCGATGTGCGTGACGCTCTGGATTGCCGCGCCCCTGCGGGGCTCGCAATGACGTTGGGGCGATGGGCTTTTGTTGCTATCAGCCGCTCAGGCTTCTCCCCCATGGATCGGCTGCCAGCGCGGCACGACGAGGTGAATCACAAGCAGCGCGACCAGATAGGCGCATCCTGCGGCGATGAAGATCGGACGGAAGCTGCCGACGCTGTCGAGAATCCATCCCGCCGATTTCGCCATCAGAAAGCCGCCGATCGCGCCCGACAGCCCGCCGATGCCGACGACCGATCCGACCATGGCACGCGGGAAGAGGTCGCCCGGAAGCGCGTAGAGATTGGCCGAAAATGCCTGATGCCCGGCAAGCGCAAGCCCGATCAGCAGCACCGCGATCCACAGGCTGGGCGCTTCGGTCGCGAACATGATCGGTACCGCACACAGCGCCGCGCCGAACATCGCCATTTTGCGCGCTTTGTTGGTGGTGCGGCCGCGTGCGAGCAGGCGCGAACTGCCCCAGCCGCCCGCGATCGAGCCAACATCGGCCATGATATAGGCAACCACCAGCGGGGGTCCGAAATCGCTGAGATTAAGGTCGAAGCGGCGCGAGAAGAAATCGGGGAGCCAGAAGAGGAAGGTCCACCAGAAGGGGTCAATGATGAACCGGCCGAGCATATAGGCCCAGGTCTGACGATGGCGGAACATCGCGGCCCAGCGGACCTTGCCGGTGGGTTCGGGCATGGGGTCTGCCTCGATCCACGCGACTTCCTCTGCTGATACCGACTTTTTCTCGCGCGGGGTGCGGTAGAAGGCGACCCAGATCGCGATCCACACGATCGACAATGCGCCGGTGACGAAGAACGCCGCGCGCCAGCCCAAGCCAAGCCCGACCACGATCCATGGCACGAGCAAGGGCGTGATGATCGCGCCGACATTCGACCCGGCGTTGAAGATGCCGATGGCAAAAGCCCGCTCGCGCTTCGGGAACCAGTCGCTGACCGATTTCAGTGCGGCGGGAAAGGTTGCGGCCTCCCCCAGCCCCAATGGCACGCGCGCGATCAGCATACCCGATGTGCTGGTGAACGCGGTGTGAAGCACATGGCCGAACGTCCACATCGCCATCGCGATCGCATAGCCCCAGCGTGCGCCCAGCCGATCCACCGCCCAGCCGGCAAAGACATAGCCGATGCCATAGACGAGCTGAAAATAGGCAGCGAGATCGGCATAGCCGTCCTCGCTCCAGTGATAACGGGCGGAAAGGTCGGGCTTGAGCACCGGCAAGACCAGCCGGTCCATGTACGAGAGCACCACCGCGAAGAAGAGCAGCGCGCAGACGATCCAGCGAATGCGCCCGCGCGGTTTGACAGGCGCGGCGGGCGGCGTGGCGGCGGCGGAATCGCTCATGGAATGCGCGTGCCGCCAAAGGGTGCGCGCAGCGACGTGGCGGCGCGTGGTGCCGTGGTCATGATCTTCCCCTCCATCCGCGGCATGTGCGCGCCGTTCTTGATGATAGCGATACCATCTGACGCGGTGGCGGGGAGGATGTCAATGGGCGGCGGTGGTGGGGGACGGCGCTTATGCTTCGCGATGCGGAGGGACGGATCGGGGGCGGCTCTATCGCCCCCTCGTCATGCCGGGCTGGTCCCGGCATCCACCAAGCCGCAGGAGTAACCGTCCGCGCGCTGGCGGGACCGTGGACCCCGGATCAAGTCCGGGGTGACGGTTGGGTGTGGTTCGGGTTGGCGTTCGGGCAAACGGATGCGGCCCCGGCCTTCGCCGGGGCGACGATTGTGGAAAAGCGCGGTGCATATAAGCCGCTACCCCCATGCGTCGCCCCGGCGAGAGACCGGGGCCGATGGCGTGTGCCGCTATGGTTGCGTGGAGCGGCGTGATGCGAGGCTGCGGACGGTGTGGCGCTCTGGATTGCCGGATGTTGGCACCACAGGTTCGGATCAACGAAAGGCCGGTATTACGCTCGCGATGCGGAGGGGCGGATCGGCGGCGGCTCTATCGTCCCCTCGTCATGCCGGGCTGGTCCCGGCAGCCACCGAGCCGCAGGAGCAACCGTCCGCGTGCTGGCGGGACCGTGGACCCCGGAACAAGTCCGGGGTGACGGTTGCGGCGCGGGGCGGCGGGCGGGTCCGCCTGTGATGACGCGCTTCTGCGGCGGGTCAGTTGCGCAGTTGCAGTCTGCCCTGTGCCCGGTCGGGGCCCGCGGGGGTGATTGCCAGTTCGAACCCGCCGTCATTCTTCGTCGCGCCGATCAGGCGGTCGCCCTCCAGCTTTACCGGCGTGCCCTTATCGGCGAATTTCTGACGGAACCAGTCGCGCACCTTCTCCGCCGAAGCGGGGCTTTCGAAGGTGAAATTCACCTTATCCCTGCCCTTGTTCGGCCCCTCGCCCTTCGCATCGATATGGATGTCGCTGATCGTCGATCCGGGATAGAGCGGCACGCCGTCAATATCCACGTCCCCGGCATCGAGGTTCAGGCGCGGTACTTTCAGTTTGCCCTCAAAGCCCGGCATGTTGAGCGATACTTCGCCCGTATTGCCGTCGGCCTTTGCAAGAACCGCCTGACCGTTTTCGTCCTGGCCGCTGATCGTGATCGAGGTGCCGCTATCATCGTCATGGCCGCCATGGTCATTGCCGCCGCAGCCCGCGAGCAGGGCGATGGGCGCGAGGATGAGCGCGGTACGCATGGCGATATCTCCTGTGTGTTGTTACGATAACACACTAACAGGTGTGGCGTGTGCGTCAAGCGAAAGGCGGGTGACGCGGGCGCGAAGTTCGTTCATGGCATCGCTGCCCATGGAACATCGTACGCAAGCCTCGGCCGACGCGCCGCCCATCGCCCTGCCCGAATTCGTCGCGCTGATCGCCGCGATGATGGCGCTGACCGCGCTCGGTATCGATTCGATGCTGCCCGCGCTGCCCGCAATCGGGGCTACGCTGGGCGTGGCGGAAGCGAATGACCGGCAATTCGTTATCACCAGCTTCCTGCTGGGCTTTGCGATTGCGCAGCTGGCGCACGGGCCGCTGTCCGACCGGTTCGGGAGGCGCCCGATCCTCGGCTTCGGGCTGCTCGCTTATGCAGTGACCAATGTCATCGTCGCGCTGTCGGGCAGCTTCACGCTGCTGCTGATCGGGCGATTCGCCGCCGGGATGGCGGTGGCATCGGCGCGGGTGGTGACGATCGCGCTGGTCCGCGACTGTTTCGCCGGGCGCGCAATGGCGCGGGTGATGAGCCTTGCCTTTATCGTGTTCATGGCGGCCCCGGTGCTGGCGCCGAGCTTTGGCGAGCTGGTGCTGATCTTTGCCAACTGGCGCTTCATCTTCGGCGGGGTGGCGCTGGTCAGCCTGATCGTCGCGATCTGGTTTCTGGTCCGCATGCCCGAAACGCTTCCCCCCGAACGGCGGCAGCCGCTGAGCGTCGGGCGGCTGATCGGCGGTTATCGCTTCATGCTCGCCGATCGCTATGCCGTGGGATACACGCTGGCCGCATCGCTGCTGACCGGCGCGCTGTTCGGCTTTATCGGATCGGTGCAGCAGATCGTGTCGGAGGTGCTCGGCCTGCCGCATCTGCTCGTCGTCATCTTCGCCTGTATCGCCGGGACCATGGCGGTCGGCAATTATTTCAACTCGCGCATCGTGATGCATTTCGGAACGCGGCTGATTTCGCATTCGGCATTGTGCGGTTTTATCGGCATTTCCGCGATCCACCTCGCCATCGCATGGGCGGGATATGAGAATATCTGGACCTTTGCGGGGCTGCAGGCGCTGGCCATGGCGTGTTTCGGGCTAGCCAATTCCAATTTCTCGTCGATGGCGATGGAGCATATGGGCGAGATTGCGGGGACGGCGTCGAGCCTTCAGGGATTTGTCGCGACGATGGGCGGCGCGCTGATCGGTGCGTGGATCGGGCAGCAATATGACGGGACCACCGTGCCGCTGTATGCCGGGTTCGTCATTTCGGGGCTGGTCGCGCTGGGCATCGTCCTGATCGCCGAGCGCGGGCGATTGTTCCGGCCCGCCGCCGGGTAAGGGCCCGCTTCAGGGAACGCGATGGGGTGCTTCGCCGTTCGGATGAGGGACAGCGCTGTTGCTGTCGCACCGAATGAGAAGAGGCATTTATGGGCGGCCACCGAGTACCCGAACAAGGCCCGGAAGACGACGGCTATGACGAGCGCGGCTATGACGAAAGCCAGCGCGCCGAGATTCTGGAAACCACGCGCGGCGGACCGCGCGACGGATCGCTGATCACCGATCTCGACCCCGATCGCACCCATGCGTTCGAGGATGAGGAAGACGAAGATTCGATCGACATGACCGACGACGATCTGGGCGAAGAAGACGAAGACCGCCGCCAGACGCGCGCCGATCGTGACGAAGATGAGGCGCAGGCCGACTGGGATGCCGGGCGCACCGGAGAATCGGGTCGCACCGATTCCGAAAGCGAGGCGATGAAGCCGTAAACCGGACCAGCCGGTTGCCGTTCGCGATCCGCCGCGCCATGCTGCGGCGTGAGCGCGGGCGGTCCTGCGCTCACGACAAAAGGAACCTCCCGCAATGGCCCGATCCGCCGTCCGCCTGCCGATCCTCGCACTGCTGCCCGGCCTGATGCTTGCCGGGTGCGAATTCAGGGATTCGCCTGACAATGCTGCGAATGAGAGCGCTGGCAATGATGTAGTGACGGTGACGCAGAATGTTCGCTCGCCCGACAATATGAGCGCAATCGGCGGGGCCGAGGTGAATGCGGTACCGCCCGCCAATGCCGCCGACGCAATGCTGATGAATGCTCAGATCCCGAAGCCGGTGGCGGGCGATCAGGGGCCGGTACCGGGCCGCGAAGCGCGCGAAACGGTGCAGCGTTATTACGCCTATATCAGCGCGGGCCAATATGAGCAGGCGCAAAAGCTGTGGGAAGACGGCGGCAGGGCATCGGGCCGCACCCCGCAGCAATTCGCGCAGCAATTCGAGAAATATTCGAGCTATCAGGCCGATATCGGCGAGCCGCAAAACACCGGGACTGATTCGGGCGATCGCACGATCGAAGTGCCGGTAACGCTGCACGGTACGCTGCGCGGCGGGGCGAGCGCGTTCCGCACCAAAGCGACGCTGGTGCTGCACAGTGCCGCCGATGGTGAAGGCACGGGCAAGGACCGGACAGGCTGGCATATCGCGCGGATCGACATGCCGCAGGGCGCGACCGGAGGCTGAGCGATGCGCGCGGCGATTGTATGCGGAGCGGCGGCGATGCTTCTCGCCGGATGCGGTGGGCCATCGGAAAACGGCCAAAACCGCGCCCATGGCGGGAACGCCATGTCGGCCGAGCCGGTGGTGAGCGCGCCGGGAAACGGCAGTCAGGCACCGGAGCTTTCGCGTGAAGATGAGCAAGCGGCAAAGGCGGCGGCGGGAATATTGCAGCGTTATTTTGCGCTGATCGCGACCGGCGATGCCGGAGATGCGCAGGCGCTGTGGCAGCCACAGGCCGACAATGGGCAGCGTTTCGGCGATATGGTCGATCGCTATGCTGCGTTCCGCGTCGATATGGGTACGCCGGGTGCCCCCCGGCCCGACGGCGAGGGCGCGCTGCGTGTCGCAATCCCGCTGATCCTGATCGCGACCGACGCGGACGGAACGCAGATCCGACGCGAAGGGCAGGCGGTACTGCGCGCCGCGAACCATGCCGACTGGCGGATCGCGAATATCGATTTCGTTACCCGGCCGGAGGGGAGCGATCAGCCGGCAGAAGCGGTGACGCGCACGCTCGATTGTATCGACGGCAGCCGCTTCAGCGCGACGTTTGATCCGGTGAGCAACGAGGTGGTCATCGGATCGAAGGGCAAGGCGATCGCGACGCTGAAGGCGCAGCCGGTCGCGTCCGGTATTCTGTATCGGTCGGGCGGCTATGTGCTTCGCGGTAAGGGCGACCGGGTGACGTTTTCGCGCCCGGACGCGGCGCCGCTCCCGTGCCGGGCGTCATGAAACGGCGGCCCCGTCGGGACCGCCGCTTGCCCCACCTCAACCCCTCCCCTGAAGGGGAAGGGCTCAAGTGAGTCGCTGTCGGATCGCTGTGCTTTTAGCGGCAGGTCACATTGCCGCGTTCGATCTCGCGACCCAGCAGACCGCCCGCCGCGCCGCCGATAACCGTCGTCAGCAGCTTCGAATCGCCTTTGCCCAGCATATTGCCCAGCACGCCGCCAGCGGCCGCGCCGATGATCAGGCCGGTTGTGCCGTCGGGGCGGCGGCAATAATAACGGCCATTGTCGCCGCGATAGACGCGGGTGTTGCGGGTCACTCGGATCGGTTCGCCGCGCCGATAATGGGCTTCGGGATTATAATGCTGGTGACGTCCATGACCATGATGATCGCGCGCGATTGCGGGCATTGCCGGAACGGTCAGTGTTGCGGCGGTCAGGCCGAGAATCAAACTACGCATCTGGTATCTCCCTATTTGCGGAAAGAATAACCATGATGCGTATCGGCGGTTGCATGAACGCAAAACAACGTTTCGTTCAGTATTCGCCTACGCTAGACTAACTGCGATGAAGCGTTTCACTCGTCAGATCACCGCCCGGCCCGAGCACATCGATGTGCTGGGCCATGTCAACAATGCGGTCTGGGTCCAGTGGATTCAGGACGTCGCTGTCGCGCATTGGGAGGCAGTCGCGCCTGCCGAGTTTGTCGAACGCTATTTCTGGGTCATCACCCGGCATGAGATCGATTATCGCGGCAATGTTCAGGCGGGTCAGACGGTGACCGCCGAAACCTGGGTCGAGGATGCGCCGCGCGGCGCGCGGTTCGACCGGCTGATGCGCTTTACCGGGGAGGACGGCTCAGTGAAGGTCGAGGCGCGCACCACCTGGGCGATGATCGACCGGGCGAGCGGGCGACTCTGCCGGATTCGCGACGATATTGCCGGGCTGTTCCTGGAGCGGTGAAGCCGGTGCGGCCGGGCTGCGATCTTAACCTTCGATAAATCCGACTCAGGGAATTTTGCGTCATCGCGAGGAGCGTAACGACGCGGCGATCCAGCCGCGGTCGATTTTCACCCGCGCGTATCTGGATTGCCGCGCCCCTTCGGGGCTTGCAATGACAATGATTGGAGACGTCGGCAGCACCTTACGTATTGCTGAGCACCAGCATGGTGAGGCCGATACAGGCCATCCAGATCGCGCCCATGGCGAGCGGCAGATAGACATAGCGATGCCGGAAGCGGCGTGTCCGGTCGCGCAGTGAGGCGCGCGGAACGGCATTAAGCAACTGGAGGAAGCGCAATTGCTGATCGTCGCCGCCCGCGCCGATCGGGTCGCCGAGGCTGAGGTCGCGCTTGTAGAAAGGCAATCGCCCGCCAAGCCCTTCAACCACGCCATCGGCATGCAGCACCAGATCGGGCGTGCGCGCGCGATGGCGAAGCACGATCGAATCGATATTGTCGCCGACGCCGAGCGTGGGGCGATAGCCCTTTGCCACCAGCGCATGCAGCCGCTGAAGCACCGGCGAAGGCCGTTCGGCCCTTGGCAGCGTTTCGGGGGTCAGCGTGTCGTTGCGACGCGGCGCAAGCATTTCATCGGGCATCGGCGGCTCCTTGCGCATTTTCCAGTCAGCCGGAATCACCTGACTGTTCAGAAAATGCGTCAGAACAACAATCCAGAGCGGTCGATCTGATACAATCAGATCGCAAACCGTTCCTGGGGAACCGCCCGTTTCTATCGCAACTGTATTGCCATTGCAATACAGTACGACGGGTCAGCCCGAATTGCGCAGCGCGGTGGCGATCGCGTTGATCGACAGGAGGATGCCCTCGCCGATCCGTTCATCCTCTTCGCCCGCGCGGTGCCGCTTGAGCAGCTCGATCTGGAGCAGGTTGAGCGGCTCGATATAGGGCAAACGCAGCCGGATCGAGGTTTCGAGCGCCGGATGTTTGTGCAGCAGCCGGGTCTGGCGCGTGGTGCTGAGAAGTCCGTCCTGCGTCAGATGCCATGCATCGCGGATGCGACCGAAAATATGCTCGCGGCGCTCTTCATCCTCGACCAGCTGGGCATAGCGCGCAGCGATGCCCATGTCCGATTTGGCGAGCACCATCTCCATATTTTCGAGCGTCGCGACGAACAGCGGCCAGGCTTCGGCCATCTCGCGCAGCAGGCCCTTATCTTCGAACGCATCGATCGCCTGCCCCACGCCGTACCAGCCGGGCAGCATCACGCGCGCCTGCGCCCAGGAAAAGACCCACGGAATCGCGCGCAGATCCTCAATTGCGTCGGATTTCTTGCGGCTGGCCGGGCGCGACCCGATTTTCAGCCCCGAAATCTCGGTGATCGGGGTCATCTGGCGAAAGAACGTCCGGAAGCCCTCAGTTTCATAGACCAGCCCGCGATAGGCTTTGAACGCGGTATCGGAAAGCTGGTCCATCGCACCGGCAAAGCGGGCATAATCCTTGTCGCTCAGCCGTTCGGGTTCAAGGCTGGTGAGCAACGTCGCCGACGTGATGGCTTCCAGATTGGTCTTGGCGCTTGCCTCGGTCCCATATTTCGCGGCGATCACCTCACCCTGTTCGGTGATGCGGATGCGGCCGTTGACCGTGCCGGGAGGCTGCGCCTTGATCGCGGAAAAGGCCGATCCGCCGCCGCGTCCCACCGCGCCGCCGCGCCCGTGGAACAGCTGGATGCCGATTCCGGCTTCTTCGAACACCGGGGCGAGCGCTGCCGATCCGCGCGCAAGCTGCCAGGTCGAGGTCAGATAGCCCCCATCCTTGTTCGAATCGGAATAGCCGATCATCACTTCCTGATGCCCGCGCGCCTTTGCGATTGCGGCGATTTCGGGAAGGCCGAAATAGGCGCGCATGACATCAGGTGCGGCTTCGAGGTCAGCGACGGTTTCGAACAGCGGCACCGCCATGACATGCGCCTGCGCCGGTTCGCCCGGAATATAGAGGCCCGCCTCTTTGAGCAGCAGATTGACTTCGAGCAGGTCGGATACCGACGTCGCCATCGAAATCACATATTGGGTGATGCTGCCCCGGCCATAAATCGCATGCGCCTCTGCCGCGGCATGGAGGATCGCCAATTCCTTGGCCGTCTCTTCCGAATATTCTGCATAGGGGCTGGTCAGCGGGCGCGCGCTGGCGAGTTCGCGGCGCAGCAATTCGACGCGCGCATCTTCGCCCAGCGCAGCATAATCGCTTTCGACGCCGGCGGATTTGAGGAGTTCGGCAACGACGCGCTCATGCACTGCGCTGTTCTGCCGCATATCGAGCGTGGCGAGGTGGAAGCCGAACGTCTCGACCGCGCGGATCAGCCGACCGAGCGCCCCGCCCGAGGGCAGTGAGCTTCCGCTATTGGCGGCGAGCCCACGCGCCAGCGTCACCAGATCGGCGCGAAGCTCGCCCGGATCGGCATAGGGTTCGCCCGAGAGCTGAGAGGGAAGCGGCGGCTTCTTGCCGGTCAGCTTTTCATGCGTGGCGGACAGGCGCGCGTAAATGCCGCCGATCGCGCGGCGATAGGGTTCGTCTTCGCGGCTGAGCGAATCATCGCCGCTCGCTTCGGCAAGCGCAAGCACGGCATCATCGACGGGCACCTGACGCGTCGAGATGGAAAGCTCAGCGCCCAGCGAATGGAGCGAATCGAGATAATGGACGATCACCGTCTCGCCCGCGCGCGCCATCGCATAGCGCAGCGAATCGGCAGTGACGAAGGGATTGCCGTCGCGGTCGCCACCGATCCAGCTTCCCGGCTTCAGGAAGGAGGGCACGCGCTGACCCAGCGCGCGGTCCCAGCGGGCATAGAGCGCGGGCAGAACCGGCAGGAACACATCGCGCATATAGGACAGCGCGGTTTCGACCTCATCGGTCACGAACAAGCGCTCGTTGCGCAGCACGCGGGTCTGCCACAGCAGCGCGATCTGGCGCAGGATCGCGTCATCGACGCGGTCGCCCTCGGGCGTTTCTTCCTCACCCGCATCGCGCATCAGCATCAGCTCGGCGATTCGGTTGCGATGGTCGATCATGCTCTTGCGCCGCACCTCGGTCGGGTGGGCGGTAAGCACCGGCACGATCAGCGCCGCGCCGAGCAGGCCCATCACCGCATCATGGTCGATCCCGTCGGCCTTCAGCTTTTCCAGCGCATGGGCGACATCGGCATCCTGTTCGGCGGACACGCCCTGCCGGTCCTCGGCCAGATTGGCGAGCATCGAAAACAGCATGAAGCCGCGCGTGAAATCGAGCGTTTCGTCGAGCGTCAGCCGGTCGAGGCCCGGATCGATCGCATCCGCCCCCGCAATGCCGCGATGCCGGTCGACCGAGGTCGAACGGATATATTCGATCCGCTTGAACAGCGCTTCGCCGCCATAGTCACGAATCACGTCGCCAAGGACGCGACCCAGAAAGCGGATGTCGGGATTGTTCGTGATGGGGGGTAAGGTAGCCATAGGTTCCATTTGCTGCATTGCACCAGCGTAACGGTCAACCTTTGTTGTCGGGGATCGTTCCCCCGACGGCGCGATCAGTTGCTGACCAGCGCCAGCGAAACCTCGCCATGCCCCTGTGATTTAAGGCCGATTTCTTCGGCAGCGGCACGGGATAAATCGATCAGGCGACCGCGCGCATAAGGCCCCCGATCGGTGATGGTGACGACGACCTCCTTGCCGTTCGACAAATTGGTCACCAGCACCTTGCTGCCGAAGGGCAGGTTGCGATGCGCAGCGGTAAGCTGATCGGGGTCGCAGGTCGCGCCGCTGGCGGTACGCTGTCCGGCGATTTCGTCGCCGAACCAGCTTGCCATCCCGGAACCTATTTCGGTGGATGCGGTTGAAACGGGTATCGCTGTGTCGATGCCGGAGACGTCGCCTGCCCATGCCGGTGACGAAAGCGCGAATGCAGCTAGCCCGATCCAGTAACGCATCGCTGGAAATACCCCGCCGTTGACGATGGCGGTGTTTTAGACGCGCGGAGGGGCTCGCCAAGCGTTTCGCTTTCGAAACGCGATCAGTTGCCCCGTCCGCCCGACGATCAGACGGATTCGCCGATCAGCAGACGCAATTCGACTCGCCCGACGCCCTGCTGCATCAGGCCGATCCGGCGGGCGGCTGCGGTGGAAAGGTCGATCACCCGGCCCGCGACAAAGGGGCCGCGATCGTTGATCCGCACCACCACGCTTTGCCCGTTGCGCGGATTGATGACGCGCACCCGGCTGCCCAGCGGCAATGTGCGGTGGGCGGCGGTGAGCTTTCGGGGATTGAAGATTTCGCCGCTTGCGGTGGGGTTGCCGGCAAGACCCGGGCCGTAATGGCTTGCCTTGCCCATGCCCATCGAACGGCCGATGCTGCGCAGCGTCTCCATCGGGGTGGGGCGGAGCTGACGCACCGGGCGTTCAGCGGCGGCAATGGCGGGATCGACCCCCGCCACGCCGCGCCCCAGCGGCACCTGTTCGACCGCATGCGCGCGATGCCACCAGCCGAAGCCGAGCGCGGCAATGCCGATGAGCGCGAGGATCAGCACCCCGCGCAGCATCCGCGCCTCCAGCTTCAGCCGGACAAAGGCGCGCAGACGCGCGCGGCGGTCGGGGAGCGCATGGGTTTCGGTCATGCCCCAACCAATGCGCCGGGCGGCGCGATGGTTGCATCGCCGGCCTTGCGCAAAAGGGCCGCGCCCCCTGACAGGAAGCGCGGCCCCTTTTTTGCGCCACCGGTCAGGCGGCGCGGAATCACACGTCGAGATTGGCGACGTTCAGCGCATTGTCCTGAATGAATTCGCGGCGCGGTTCGACGACATCGCCCATCAGCCGGGTAAAGATTTCGTCGGCGATATCGGCCTGCTGGATCTCCACCTTCAGCATCGAACGGTTGGTCGGGTCGAGCGTGGTTTCCCACAGCTGCTCGGCATTCATTTCTCCCAGCCCCTTATAGCGCTGCACCGACAGGCCCTTGCGCCCGGCAAGCAGGATCGCGTCGAGCAACTGGGAAGGCCGCGCGATCAGCGTTTCGCCCTTGCCCGCGACGACGGTGTCTTCCTCATCCTCGCCTGCCGCGCCTTCGCCCTCCTGCCTTTCGGCATTTTTGAGGGGGACAAGTTTGGAGAGCGTCGCATAGCTCGCCGCCTCTTCCGCCGCGAGCGCGTGGAGCTTGCGCGCCTCGGCACTCGCCAGAAACGCCGGTTCGATGATGTGATGGTCGGTGACGCCGCGCCAGTGACGCTGGACGTGCAGCCCGCCCTCACCGGTCAGCTCCGCCGACCAGCGCGCATCGGCGTCGGTCATGTCGAGCCGCTCGGCAACTGCGGCCAGCCGCTCGCCCCGCTCCTCGCGCGTTGCAACCGGATCAAGCACCCGGGCAATCGCCAGCGCTTCGATGATCGAACTGTCATAACGGCGCGGGACATAGCGCATCAGCGTGCGCATCCGCCGGGCGTGATCGACCAGCGAGCGAAGGTCCGCACCGGTCCGCGCGCCATTCTGCGTTTCGAGCAGCGCATTACCGACGCCGTTTTCGACGAGATAATTGTCCATCGCCGCGTCGTCTTTCAGATAGACTTCGGAACGGCCGCGCGTCGCCTTATACAGCGGCGGCTGCGCGATATAGAGATGGCCCGCCTCGATGATCTCGGGCATCTGGCGATAGAAAAAGGTGAGCAGCAGCGTGCGGATATGCGCGCCGTCGACATCAGCGTCGGTCATGATCACGATCTTGTGATAGCGCAGCTTTTCGAGCTTGAACTCGTCGCGAATGCCGGTGCCCATCGCCTGAATCAGCGTGCCGATTTCCTTCGACGCGATCATCCGATCGAACCGCGCGCGTTCGGTATTCAGGATCTTGCCGCGAAGGGGCAGAATCGCCTGAAAATGGCGGTCGCGGCCCTGCTTCGCACTGCCGCCTGCCGAATCGCCCTCGACCAGAAACAGTTCGGACTTGGCCGGATCGCGTTCCTGACAATCGGCAAGCTTGCCGGGCAGCGAGGCGATATCCATCGCGCCCTTGCGCCGGGTCAGGTCGCGCGCCTTGCGTGCCGCCTCGCGCGCGGCGGCGGCGTCGATGACCTTTTGAATCACCATTTTCGCGGGCCCCGGATTTTCCTCAAGCCATTCGACCAGCTTGTCGGCCATCAGGCTTTCAAGCGGCTGACGCACTTCAGAGGAAACCAGCTTGTCCTTGGTCTGCGACCCGAATTTGGGATCGGGCAGCTTCACCGACACGATGGCGGTCAGCCCTTCGCGCATATCGTCGCCGGTAAGGTTGACCTTTTCCTTTTTAAGCGCGCCCGACCGCTCGGCATAGCCGTTGAGCGTGCGGGTCAGCGCCGCGCGGAACGCCGCGAGATGCGTGCCGCCGTCGCGCTGCGGAATGTTATTCGTGAAACACAGCACATTTTCATAATAGCTGTCGTTCCATTCCAGCGCGACGTCGATGCCGACATCGTCGCGGTCGCCGACGATGGCGATCGGTTCGGGGAGCAGCGAGGTTTTGTTGCGGTCGAGATATTTGACGAACGCGGCAATCCCGCCTTCGTAAAACAGCTCCACCTCGCGCACTTCTTCATGCCTGCTGTCGCGCAGCACCAGCCGGACGCCCGAATTGAGGAAAGCGAGCTCGCGATAGCGATGCTCCAGCTTGTCGAAATCGAATTCGGTGATTTTGAACGTTTCGGGCGAAGGCAGGAATGTCACCCGGGTGCCGGTGCGATCGCCCGCTTCGCCCACAACCTTCAGCGGTGCCTCCGCATCGCCGCGGCGGAAGCGCATAAAATGCTCTTTTCCATCCCGCCAGACCGTCAGGTCGAGATGCTCGGAAAGCGCGTTCACCACCGACACGCCGACGCCGTGCAGACCGCCCGAAACCTTATAGGCATTGCCTTCATTGGTGTTTTCGAACTTACCACCGGCGTGAAGCTGGGTCATGATGACCTCCGCCGCCGACACGCCCTCTTCCTTGTGGATGCCGGTCGGGATGCCCCGGCCATTATCCTCGACCGCGACCGATCCGTCGGGCAGCAGTTCGATCAGGATGCGATCGCAATGCCCCGCCAGCGCCTCATCGATCGCATTGTCCGAAACTTCGAACACCATATGGTGAAGACCGGAACCGTCATCGGTATCGCCGATATACATTCCGGGGCGTTTGCGCACCGCATCGAGGCCTTTGAGCACCTTGATGGATTCTGCGCCGTAATCATTCTGTTTGGGGTCGGTTGCCATTCCAATCATATAGGAAATGCACCGCAAAAGGGGAAGCGAAATACTCCGGCGGCGCAAAACCCGGCCTTGCCGGGTCGATTTGCCGCAATAGTTGTGCGCGCCCGGCACTGCGGTAAAAGACGCCCATGTCCAACGTTCGAAAAGCCAGCAGCGCATCCGAGCCGAACCGCCCCAGGGCGCTTCGCATTCATGGCACGATCGCGCGCGATATCGGCATCCGGATCGTTTCGGGCCGATACCGCCCCGGCGAAACGCTGAACGGCGAAGTGGCAGCGGCGGACGAACTCAATGTCTCGCGCACTGCCTATCGCGAGGCGGTGCGGATATTATCGGCCAAGGGACTGGTGGAATCGCGGCCCAAAACGGGCACCCGGATCAGCGAACAGAGCAAATGGCATCTGCTGGATCCTGATATTCTGTCCTGGATTTTCGAGCATGAGCCCGATGATGCGCTGGTCGCCAGCCTGTTCGAACTGCGCAAGATCGTCGAGCCGCAGGCGGCGATGCTCGCTGCGCAGCGGCGCAGCGATGCGCAGATCGAACGGATGGCGCGCGCGCTGGACGGCATGGCGGAACATACGCTGACAACCGAGGCGGGGCGGATGGCAGATCAGGATTTCCACGCCACCTTGCTGGAGGCAGCCGCCAATCCGTTTCTGACGACGCTGACCAGCGGGGTGGGTGCCGCCGTTTCGTGGACGACCCTGTTCAAACAGCGGCACAATCCGCTGCCGCGCGATCCGCTGCCCGATCACCGCGCAGTGTTCGACGCGGTGGCGGCGAGTGATGCGGAGGGGGCGCATCAGGCGATGGCCGATCTGGTCGATATGGCCTTTGCCGATACCAAGGAAGCTCGAAAGCCGGGTCGGTAAGGGCGTTAAAGGGGCGAGCGCTGCCGGCTCACCCCCTTCCCGTGCTTATGCCGTCGCGGCGGGCTCCAGAGGCTCGCTTTCGGCGATCGCGTTGGTCGGCTTGCTGCCCCATAAAGCATAGAACAGCACATAGATTTCGCAGACCGCAGGCAGCAGGAACGACCATTGCAGCCCGAAATGGTCGGCAAGCCAGCCCTGACCGGTTGCAAGCGCGCCGCCCGCAATCGCCATGATCAGCAGCCCCGATCCTTCCTCGGTCAGCGGGCCGAGACCGCGAATGCCAAGCGTGAAGATCGTCGGGAACATGATCGAATGGAACAATCCGACCAGCACCAGCGCCCACATCGAAATATGGCCGGTGCCGAACACCACGAACATCAGCAGCACGAAGGCGCCGGTCGCAGCGCCCGCCAGCATGGTTTCGGCGCGGATATAGCGCATCAGCGCACTTCCGATAAAGCGGCCGACCATCATCCCGCCCCAGAGCAGGGTGAGATAGGTTCCCGCCTTTTCAGGCGTCAGCGCGCCGATATCGGGCCGGGTGATGAAGCTGATGAGCAGGCTGCCTACACCGATTTCCGCGATCAGATAGATGAAGATCGCGGGAATGCCGAAGACGAGGTTGCGATGTTTCCACAGGCTGTGCTGCTTGCGCTCCTCCCGCGCGACGCGGCGGGTATCGCTGCCGAGATCGGGCAGCTTGATGAGCGCGAAGATAACCGCAAGGATCAGCAGCACGATGACGATGCCGATATAGGGTGCCTGGACCGACTGGGCGTCGGCGAGCTTCTGCGCCTCGGTCAGTTTCACCGCGACTGCATCGCCGCCCTCGATCGCGCCCGAACTGCTGCGCCCGAGGATCAGCAGGCTGCCGAAGATCGGCGCGACCATCGTGCCGGCCGAATTCATCGCCTGCACCAGATTGAGGCGCGCCGAAGAGGTTTCGGGCGGGCCGAGCACCGCGACATACGGATTGGCCGCGACCTGAAGCAGCGTGATCCCCGATGCCAGAACGAACAGCGCGCCAAGGAAGAAGCCGTAGGACACGAATTGCGAGGCGGGCAGAAAGCCCAGCGCGCCGACCGCCATGATGCCGAGGCCGATCACGATCGACCATTTATAGCCGGTGCGTTCGAGCAGCTTTGCCGAGGGAATCGACATCACGAAATAGGCGATGAACCAGACGAACTGCACGAGCAGCGCCTGCGTATAGTTCAGGTCGAACACGACTTTCAGATGCGGAATCAGAATGTCGTTCAGAACCGTGATGAAGCCCCACATGAAGAAAAGCGAGGCAAGCACCGACAAAGCGGCGGTATAGGTTTTGCGCGGATGCTGCGCGCCAGTCTGTCCTGGGGTGGGTGCTCCGGATACCATGTATGTTCCTGCCGGGTTGATGGGTTGAACGGCGATTGCGTCGCCGCTACGCGATCATCTGAATAATGCGTCTTACACCGTGGCGAAGGCGCGTGTCATGATCGTGTCAGGAACCAATGGCCTGTCGGCGGCCATATGGGACGGGCGGACATGGGATCGGTGGGTGCGACATTCGGCTCTCCAAAATTGTGATCTATTTATCAGACAATAGTGGTAAGGCGTGTTTTGCATGGCTGCAACAGCGAAATTGGGCCTTGCGGGATTGGTTTTAATGTCTGAGTAATGCCGACAAATCCTGAAAGGGATATGCCGCAATACGATCAGGAGAGTTTATCGTGCAGTTGATCCAGTATCGGGAAAGCGACGGCACCCGCCATGTCGCGATGCTGAAGGAAGGCGGCGCAGCGGTGCGCCTGAACAACATCGCCAGCACCTACGACCTGGCGCGCGATGCGATTGCGCGCGGCATTTCGCTTGCCCATGCGGCCGAGCAGGCGGCGGGCGACGCGGTCGATCCCGCGGCGATCGCCGCAGAAGGGCGCTTTCTGGCGCCGATCGACCATCCCGATCCGGCACATTGTCTGATGACCGGAACCGGCCTCACCCATCTTGGTTCGGCCGAGGGGCGCAACAAGATGCATCAGGCGGCGGCGGGCGGCCAGATGACCGATTCGATGCGCATGTTCAACATGGGGCTTGAGGGCGGAAGGCCCGCCGACGGCGCCACCGGGGCGCAGCCCGAATGGTTTTACAAAGGCGACGGAAGCTGTCTGGTCGCGCCGGGTGCGCCGCTCGAATCGCCCCATTTCGCGCTCGACGGATCGGAAGAGCCGGAAATTGCGGGCATCTATATCATCGACGATGCGGGCCGCCCGCGCCGCCTTGGCTTTGCGCTGGGCAATGAATTTTCGGACCATGTGACCGAGCGCGGCAATTATCTGTGGCTCGCCCATTCGAAACTGCGTCAGGCGGCACTCGGCCCCGAATTGCTGCTCGGCGAGCTTCCGCAGGATGTTCGCGGCACCAGCCGGATCGTGCGCGATGGCGAGACTCTGTGGGAAAAGCCGTTCCTGTCGGGCGAAGCGAATATGTCGCATTCGCTGCGCAACCTCGAACATCATCATTTCAAATATGATCTGTTCCGCCGTCCGGGCGATGTGCATGTTCATTTCTTCGGCACCGCCACCCTGTCCTTTGCCGACAATGTGAAGACGCAGGAGGGCGATATTTTCGAGGTGGAGGCAGCGCCCTTCACTTTGCCCGTGCGCAACCCGCTGGCGCGCGCTGCCGCTCCTGCTCCGGATCAGATCGAGGTGCTTTCGCTGTGAGTGTTACGAAAATCGCACTGGTCGGGATCGGCAAGATCGCCCGCGACCAGCATGTCCCCACCATTGCCGCAAGCGACCGCTTCGAACTGGTCGCCGCCGTGACCGGGCATCAGCCCCCTGAAGGCATTCCCGGCTATCGCACCATTGCCGAGATGGTGCAGGCGCATCCCGAGGTGCAGGCGGTGTCGATCTGCACCCCGCCGCGCGGCCGGATGCAGGTGATTGCCGAGGCGCTGTCGCATAATCTGGACGTGATGATCGAAAAGCCGCCCGCAGCGACGATCAGCGAGGCGGAGACCTTTGCCGGGATGGCACGCGACGCGGGACGCGTTTTCTATGCGACCTGGCATTCGCGTGAGGCCGCGGCGGTCGAACCGGCGAAACAATGGCTGGACGGCAAGACGATCCGCCGGGTCGAGGTGAACTGGAAAGAGGATGTCCGCGTCTGGCATCCGGGTCAGGCATGGATCTGGGAACCGGGGATCGGCGTGTTCGATCCGGGGATCAATGCGCTGTCGGTGCTGACGCATATCCTGCCGTTGCCGATGATGCTGCAATCGGCGGAGTTGCGCTTCCCCTCGAACCGCGACGCGCCGATCGCGGCCGATCTGGACTATACCCATGGCGACGCGCCGGTACGGGTGGAGTTCGATTTCGACCAGCGCGGGCCGCAGACCTGGGACATCGTGATCGAAACCGATGCCGGGCATCTGAAGCTGAGCGAGGGCGCATCGAAAATGGCGGTCGATGGCGAAGCCGTCGCGGTCGATGACGATCCCGAATATGCGCGGCTGTATCGCCATTTCGCAAAATTGCTCGATGCGCGTCAGAGCGATGCCGACCTCTCCCCGTTCCGCCATGTCGCCGATGCCTATCTGCTCGGCCGACGCCGCGAGGTTGGCCCGTTCGAAGAATAAGAACCGGCGGAAACAGCCGGATATCGCAGGAGAATTGCCATGAAGCCGTCGCCCTCGCCCGCCCGTTCGGAACTCATGCGATGATTGGTCGGCGTGGCTTCATGGCATCGGCAAGCGCTGCGGCGCTCGCCCTTCCCGCCGGGTTCGCGCGCGCTGCGCCGCAGGGCGCGGCGACCGGCTACCGCATCCGGGTACGCCCGGTTCCGCTCGAATCGGTACGACTGACCGAGGGGCCGTTCCTGCGCGCGATTGAGGCGAACCGCGCCTATCTGCTGTCGCTCGATCCCGACCGGTTGCTCCACAACTTCCGCGCAGGGGCCGGACTGGAGCCGAAAGCGCCGGTCTATGGCGGCTGGGAAGCGCGGGGGATCGCGGGGCATACGCTTGGCCATTATCTCAGCGCCTGTTCGCTGATGCATGCCCAGACCGGCGATGCGGCGGTGCGCGAGCGCGTCGCCTATATCATCGGCGAGCTTGCCGCATGTCAGGCGGCGCAGGGCGATGGCTATATCGGCGGCACCACGGTCGAACGCGACGGCAAAGAGGTCGACGGCAAGATCGTCTATGAGGAAATCCGGCGCGGCGATATTCGCACCGGCGGGTTCGATGTGAATGGCGGCTGGGTGCCGCTTTATACCTGGCACAAGGTGCAGGCGGGCCTGATCGACGCCGTGCGCATCGCAAAGGTCGATGCGGCGATGCCGGTGCTGATCGGCATGGCGGGCTATCTGGGCACGATCCTGGAGGGTCTGTCCGAAGCACAGATGCAGACGCTGCTAAAGGCCGAATATGGCGGGCTGAACGAAGCCTATGCCGAGACCTATGCGCTGACCGGCAATCCTCGCTGGCTGCGCATTGCCGAGAAGATTTACGACCATCGCGTGCTCGATCCGCTGGCCGGCGAGCAGGACAAGCTTGCCGGGCTGCACGCCAATACGCAGATCCCCAAGCTGATCGGGCTGGCGCGAATCTATGAACTGGGCGGCGGCGAGAAGGACCATGTCGCCGCGCGTTTCTTCCGCGATGTGGTGGCGCACCATCACAGCTATGTGATCGGCGGCAATTCCGAAGCCGAACATTTCGGTCCGCCCGACCAGCTTAGCAAAGCGATTACCGAGCGGACCTGCGAACATTGCAACAGCTACAACATGCTGAAGCTCACCCGGCATCAATATGGCTGGGCACCCGATGCGGCTTTGTTCGATTTTTATGAGCGCATTCATCTCAACCATGTGCTCGCCAGCCAGAATCCCGATAGCGGCATGTTCGCCTATTTCATGCCCTTATCTGCGGGGGCGAGGCGCACATGGTCGACGCCGCATGACAGTTTCTGGTGCTGTGTCGGATCGGGGCTGGAGAGCCATGCCAAGCACGGCGATTCGATCTACTGGCACGACGATGCGGCGCTGTACGTGAATCTGTTCATCCCCTCGGTGCTCGACTGGGAGGGCGCGAAGCTTTCCCTGTCAGGCGACTATCCTTTTTCGGACACGGTCACGATCGAGGTGAATGCGCCGATGGACCGTGCGCTTGCGCTCCGCCTGCCAGAATGGAGCGACGCGCCGCGGGTCAGGGTCAATGGCGAAACTGTGCGCTTTCAGAAGCGCGGCGGCTATGCCTGGCTGGCGCGCAAATGGCGGGCAGGCGACCGGGTCGAGCTGGTACTGCCCATGGCGCTTGCCGTCGAACCGATGGCCGATGATCCGGGTATTGTCGCCTTTACCCACGGCCCAGTCGTGCTTGCGGGCGATCTTGGGCCCGATACCGACCCGTGGGAAAGCCTGCCGCCTGCGCTGGTCGGGGCATCGCCGCGCGAGGCGGTGGCCCCGGTAGACGCCGCTGCGCACCATTTCCGGCTGAACGGCGCAAAGCCTCAGGCGGTGGAGCTGCTTCCTTTTTTTAACCGCTATGACCGGCGCACCGCGGTCTATTTCCCGAGTTTCACGCCAGCGCGCTGGGAACAGGAATCGGCGGCGTTCATCGCGGACCAGCGCGCGCAACAGGCGCTGAAAAAACGCACCGTCGATCAGATCGATATCGGCGAGCAACAGCCCGAGCGTGACCATGATTTCGCGCTGAACCATGCCGATCTGCAAAGCTGGGCGGGCAAGAGCGGGCGGTTGCTCCCCTGGGGCAAGGGTAATTTCGTCGAATTCACGCTTGCCGTTCGCCCCGGCCCGATGGTGCTGCGCGCGCTCTATTGGGGTGAGGAGGTCAACAAGGATTTCGTCATCCTGATCGACGGAAAGAAGCTGGCCGAGGAACGCCGCGCGGTGCCGCCGCTGAAAGAATGGACCTCGGTCGATTACGCGATTCCGGCCGGCTGGACAGCGGGCAAGGACAAGGTGCGCGTGCGCTTCGAAACGGCGGGCACCGATTGCCGGGTCTATGAGGTGCGGATGCTGGAAGCCGAAGGACGCGGAACGAGCGTCTGATCGTGCGCCCTGAACCCCGTCGTCATTGCGAGCGGAGCGAAGCAATCCAGCGGCGCGCGATGAGCTGGATTGCCGCGTCGCTTCGTTCCTCGCAATGATGACGGGGCGGATTCTCAGCCTTTGAACAGGCCGGGGGCGAGGCCCTGTACGCCCCCGGTCTCCACTTCGAACAGCGACCCGGAAAGCGGTTCGTCATGCTTGCCCTCGGCAGCCGAGGTGACGAACATCCGGTCGAGGTCCGGCCCCGCAAAACAGATATTGGTGATCTGACTGGCGGGGAGCTCGATCACCCGCTCGCGTTTTCCATCGGGCGTGAAGCGGCTGATACAGTTGCCGCCCCAATGCGCGACCCAGATGCCACCCTCGGCATCGGTGGTCATGCCGTCGGGGCGGCCCCAGCCATCCTCGAACCGCACAAAGGTTTCGCGCGCGCCCAGCGTGCCGTCGCCGGGAAAAGCGAAGCGATAGATAAAGCCGTGCGGCGTATCGGTGTGGTAAAAGGTCTCGCCATCGGCGCTGAAGGTCGGGCCGTTGGCAACCGTATAGCCCGATTCCATCACATGCATGCTGTGATCCGGATCGAGCCGGAACAGACCGCCGGTGGGCTTGTCAGCCGTCAGCGGCATCGATCCCGCCCAGATGCGGCCCGCACGGTCGGCCTTCGCATCGTTCATCCGATTGTCGGGCAGATCGGGATGCGGATTGGCGATCGCTTCGGTCCGCACCGTGTCGCCATCCAGATCAAGGGTATGAAAGCCGGTTTGCATCCCGGCGATCATCCCGCCCTGCTCGCGCTCGATGACCCAGCCGGTCATTTCGGGCATGTCCCAGCTTGTCACCGACATATCCGCCAGTGTCAGCCGGTGGAGCCGCTTCGAGAGAATATCGGTCCAGTACAATGCCTGTTCGCGCACCGACCAGAAGAGCCCCTCGCCCAGTTCATCCCGCGTGCCGCCACGTTCGACGATATGATAGTCCGCCGCCATCAGCACCCTCTCCCGCTTTTAGTGGTTGTGGCGCGGAACGCCGTAGACCTGCGCAATCCGCTGATATTTGACTGCCGGTTCGAGCACCGCGCCGGTGTCATACTGGCTCGTCACGCCGCGCTGCATTTCCTGCCATGGCGTTTGCGATTCCGGATAGGGATAGCCGCCCTTCGCCTCCAGATCGGCGCGGCGCTGTGCCAGTTCGGCATCGTCGATCAGGATATCGGCAGTGCCTTTCTTGAGGTCGATCCGCACCTTGTCCCCGGTCTGCAGCAAAGCAAGCCCGCCCATCGCCGCCGCTTCGGGCGAGGCGTTGAGGATCGACGGGCTGCCGCTCGTCCCCGATTGCCGTCCGTCGCCCATACACGGAAGCGAGGCTACGCCGCGTTTGATGAGTTCGGCAGAGGGGCGCATATTCACCACCTCAGCCGCACCGGGATAACCGATCGGCCCCGCCCCGCGCATGATCAGGATCGTGCGGTCGGTGATCGGCAGATCGGGGGAATCGATCCGGGCGTGATAGTCTTCGGGGCCGTCGAACACGATCACCGGCCCTTCGAACGCATCGGGATCATTGGGATCGGAGAGGAAACGCTGGCGGAATTCGTCCGAAATCACCGACCGCTTCATGATTGCGCTGTCGAACAGATTGCCGCGCAGCACCGAAAAACCGGCATTTTCGCGGATCGGCTTGTCATAGGGATGGATGACGCGCTCATCCTCAATCGTGGCGTCGCGGCAATTATCGCCCATCGTCCTGCCGTTGGCGGTCAGCGCATCTTCGTGGATCAGCCCCTGCTTCATCAGCTCGGCAACGATCGCGGGCACGCCGCCCGCATGATAATAATCCTCACCCAGATATTCGCCTGCCGGCTGCAGATTGACGAGCAGCGGCACTTCGCGGCCATAGGTCTGCCAGTCGTCGATCGACAGTTCGACACCGACATGGCGGGCAATGGCGTTAAGGTGGATCGGCGCATTGGTCGATCCGCCGATCGCCGAATTGACCCGGATCGCGTTGATGAACGCTTCGCGCGTCAGAATGTCCGAGGGTTTGCGGTTTTCGGCGACCATCTCGACGATCTGAAGCCCGGTGCGATACGCCGCTTCCTGCCGGTCGCGATAGGGCGCAGGGATCGCCGCCTGTCCGGGCAGGCTCATGCCCAGCGCTTCGGTCAGCGAATTCATCGTGGTCGCCGTGCCCATGGTGTTGCAATAGCCGGTCGAGGGCGCGGACGAGGCAACGAGCTTGATAAAGCCCTGATAGTCGATCTCCCCGGCGGCAAGCATCTCGCGCGCCTTCCATACGATCGTGCCCGACCCGGTGCGCTCACCCTTGTGCCAGCCATTGAGCATCGGGCCGACCGACAGCGCGATCGCCGGAATGTTCACCGTGGCGGCGGCCATCAGGCAGGCGGGCGTCGTCTTGTCGCACCCGGTGGTCAGCACCACGCCGTCGAGCGGATAGCCGTAGAGCAGTTCGACCAGCGCCATATAGGCAAGGTTGCGGTCCAGCCCGGCGGTCGGGCGCTTGCCGGTTTCCTGAATCGGGTGGACCGGAAATTCGATCGCGATGCCGCCCGCCTGGCGGATGCCTTCGCGGGTACGTTCGGCCAGCACGATATGGTGGCGGTTGCAGGGCGAAAGGTCGCTGCCCGTCTGCGCGATGCCGATGATCGGCTTGCCCGACTGCAGCTCTTCGAGCGACAGGCCGAAATTCATGTACCGCTCAAGATACAGCGCGGTCATGTCGGCATTGCTGGGGTCGTCAAACCATGCGCGGGATCGCAGCACCCGGCCGCTGGTGATATCGTCCTTGTTTATACCGCTTTCACTCATGTACTTGTCCGCCGTCGAAATGTGATGATGATATTCATGGGACAGGCGAGGTTCGCCCAATGGCCGAAGCGACAGCGCCGCACGCAGCAGCGCCATTCAGACGATTGTCCGCGCTTCCGACCGTCGTCGTAACCCTCCTTGCCGTTCGTTATTTATCAGACAAGTTACAGGAGGCGCGGTCGCGAACAAGCGAAAAATGACGTGCAGGGCAAGGAAATGCAAAGCTTTGTTCGTGGTATCGCTTCGCGCTGCGCCTTTCGGCCTGTCAGCTTAATGATTCGCGCTTACGGGCAGCTTTACGTCGGGGCGAAGGAACCGCATCCGAAGGTCTGACGATCCGGGCGCCGCACCCGGCGTGCAGCTGAACTTCGTCATGATCGCGCGATGTGCGGGGATGGATCGACCCGCCGGCATATGGGATCAGGAAAATGGTGCCCAAGGGCGGAATCGAACCACCGACACTGCGATTTTCAGTCGCATGCTCTACCAACTGAGCTACTTGGGCACACCAGCGAACCGCCGGAAGGGCAGGCTCTTAATCGGGCTTTTCGCCGCTGTCCAGCCCGCTTTCATGAAAAGCTGCCGCTTCGGGGTCAATTGCGGGGCCTGCGACGCGATAGCTTTCGCCCAGCCAGTTCAAAAGGTCGCGGTCGCGGCATCCCCGGCTGCAAAAGGGCGCATAGTCACGCACTGCGACATCACCGCAGAGCGGGCATTTATCAGGGGAAGCGGGCCTGGACATGGCCCGAGGATATGGCGAGCGCCGGGTCGGCGCGCAAGGCGATGGGGGCACCGATTCGCTGAGAAAGTTCGATTGCCCAGGATTCGCGCGATTCGATCGCGTGAACGATATGCGGATGCGCGTGGAGCGTCCGCTCGCCCGCGCCTTTGCTGCGCTCGGCGATACGCAGCAGCGCGCGCGCATGGCTAAGCAGCGAATCATGCGCGTACAGCTCCATCAGCGACAGGCGTGAGCGGCGGCGGATGATCTGGACGAAGCCGAAGCCGTTGACGGCGGTGCGTTCAAACGGCTGGGGAAGCGCTGCGTCGATTGCCTCGCCCGCCGCCTGACGAACCGCTTTATCGGCGACGGTGGGAAGGTCGATGCCGATCGATCCGCTGATATCAAGCCGCCGGACCGCGCGTGCGGCGGCAGCGGCTCCGCTGACCGCGAGGTCGCCGGGCGCGCCCTCGCCGTCAATGTCGATCAGAGTCATTGCAGGCGTCATCGTGATATGCGCGGTGCCGCCGACAAAAGCGATGCTGCCGCTTGCCGCCTCTTCGAGCAATTCGCTCCATCCCGCCGCTTCCAGCGCGTCGCCCTCGCGCCAGTCGAGCAGGCGCACCGGCCCGTCCAGCGTGTCGGCGAGCGCCGGTGCGGGACGCGGCGCTTCCTCGCTTGGCCGGGCAAGCGCGCGCTTGGGCTTGCCGCGTTCGGAAATGGCGGGGCGGGTGATTTCGATCGAAAGCGACGCGCCCTCGGTCACGCCGCGCGGCAGCGGGCTGAGCAGCGCTTCGCCGCCGTCCCAGACCGCGATCCCCTGATTGCGAGGCGGAATGCGCCGGGCGAGCCGCGCCCGAATCACGGTGCCGGGGGCAAGATCGTCATGCGGGCGGATGCGCGCTTCGACAATCGCGCCATCCTCGATCAGCGCCGCCCGGTCTTCGCCGATGCCGCGCTCGACCAGCCATTCAGCCAAGGCGGTATCCGCTTGCTTCGAGCAGCGCGCGCGTTTCGTAAAGCGGCAGGCCGATCACGCCCGACGGGCTGCCCGACAGCATCCGAACGAACACCGCGGCGCGGCCCTGAATGGCATAGCCGCCGGCCTTGCCCATCCCCTCCCCGCTGGCGACATACCAGTCGATATCGGCGTCCGAGAGGCGTTTGAACGCAACCACGGTTTCGGACACGCGCACTCGTTCGCGCCCTTGCGCATCGACAACGCACAGCGCGGAGAAACAACGGTGGCGACGGCCCGATAACAGGCCGAGCATGCGGCGCAGATCGGCTTCATCCTCCGGCTTGCCCAAGATGCGGCGGCCAAGCGCGATGCTGGTATCGCCCGCGAGCACGATCTCACCTTCGGCGCGTTCGACCGCGCGCGCCTTTTCCACCGCCATGCGCTCGACATAGACGCGCGGGCGTTCGTCGGCGCGGGGGCTTTCATCGATTTCGGGCGCAGCGAGCCGATCCGGCACCGCGCCGATCGAAACAAGCAGGTCGCGCCTGCGCGGGCTGGTCGATGCAAGGACGAGCTGCATAATGAGTCAGCCCTGCCTGCGGTCGCTAACGACCGGCAGGCCGGGACCAATCATTTGAAGCGATAGGTGATGCGCCCCTTGGTCAGATCATAGGGCGTCAGTTCGACCAGCACCTCATCCCCGACCAGCACGCGAATGCGGTTCTTGCGCATCTTGCCCGCAGTGTGACCGAGAATTTCGTGGTCATTCTCAAGCCGGACGCGGAACATGGCGTTGGGCAGCAGTTCGACCACCTGCCCACGCATTTCAAGTAGTTCTTCCTTGGCCAAAAAAACCTCTTCGCAATTGGCATAGAAATTCGAGAAGCGCCTTTAGGCCGAACGGCAAAGAAAGAAAAGGCGCAACCCGCAAGATGGGGTGAGATGCGCGCTTTTCCAAGGCATGGCGTCTGTTCAGGCGGGATTATATTTCTTCAGGAACGCTTCCATCGCGTTGAGGAATTCCAGCCGGTCTTCCATCCGGCTGAAATGGTGGTCGGCGTCCGGCTGTTCGATAAATTGCACCGGTTTACCCAGTTTTTCGAGCTTTTCCGCCATGTCGTGGCTCTGATCGAACGGAACGACCAGATCCTTTTTGCCGTGAACGAGCAGCAGCGGCAGCGCGATATCTTGCGGAGAATTGATCGGCGAGACCGATTTCAGGTCAGGCGCCTGCTCAGTGAGCCAGTCCTTTCTCGACCCCGAAAACAGGAAATTATTATTATAGCCGATAAGCGCCTTCAGGTCGGAAACCCCGGCATAGGAGATCGCGCAGCGATAATGGGACGCATCGCGCTCCGCCGCGCGGATCGCGGCATAGCCGCCATAAGAAGCACCGGCGATGCACACGCGCGCGGGATCGGCGATGCCCTGATCCGCGAGATAGGTGATAGCGTCGACCAGATCGTCCTGCATCTTGCCGCCCCATTCGCCCTGCCCTGCATCCGCCAGCTTCGTGCCATAGCCTGACGATCCGCGGTAATTGGGCTGGACGACCGCATAGCCACGGCTTGCGAGAAATTGCGTCCAGAAATCCCAGCTTTCGTCATCGCGGGCGGAAGGCCCGCCATGCGGCAGGACGATCAGCGGAAGTGCCTCTTCCTTCCCCTTCGGCAGGGTCAGCACCGCTTCGATCTCTAGGCCGTCGCGCGACTTGTACCGGATTGAACGCACCGGGTTCAGGCGGTGTAACCCGATTTTCGGATTTACCAGACCGATCGAGATCATCCCCTGTGTCGGACGATCGTAAACGAAATATGCCCCCGGTCCGTCCGGCGCGGATACGTAAATGATCGCTCGGTCGTGCCTGTCGTCGAGCGACAGGATGTCGGCACGCGCGTGCTGAATTTTGGCGTCTATCTCTTGCTGCAGCGCGACCATGTCGGCACTGACCCAGTGGCTGCGTTCCTGCTTTTCCAGCGTGACATAGCCGTCGAGCGCGCCGGATACCCCATTGATCGCAACCCCTTCGACATCATAGCCGGGGGTGGAAAACACCTTCTCACCCTTTGCGAATTTCGTCAGGTCGTAGCGATAGACCGCCATCGTTCCCGCCTCATCTTCAGCGAGGGTCAGCGCGCTGCCATCGGGCAGAAATATGTCGGGCGTGTCGCGCGCGTCATCCTTGTCGGTCGCGGACCGATCAATTGTGCGGAAGCGTTCGTCATTGGTCGTGCGATAGATCACCTGCCGGTGGCGTCCGTCGTTCGAATGACCGATGCCGACGCGAACGACGCCCCGATGGTCGACGATCCAGTTCATCACGCCGCGATGCGGCATCGCGATCACCCGCTCGCGCCCCGTCGATACGTCGACATCGACCACGCTGGGCCAGAAATCGATATGGTCCGAAAAAATGTCATGCTGCGCCGCCAGCATGACATGCGGCGAGCCATCCGAAGCGACCCATAACAGGCGGTCGCCCGTCTGCCCCAGATCGCGTTTCCTGTCGCCCAGCGGAACCGTCTGCGTACCGTCGGCCTTCACGCCGACTGCCCGGCGGATATACGCTTCACCATATCTGCCGAACGGGCGGCTATCGCCGATGCCGACTACCAGCCAGTCGTTATTTACCCAGCGCCACCAATTAAGGTCGTTGTCGCCGGTGCCGATCACCTTCGGCTTGCCGCCATCGATCGGCGCGATCGTCAGATATTGCGCGCCGTCGAGCACGTATAATGCGGCGATCTTCGTCCCGTCGGGAGAGATTGAAGGCCGGGCAATGACCGGCAACTGCGCGAAATCCGCCGCGCTCAATTCTGCACCTGCCTGCGCCAGTGCCGGCAATGCTGCCGGAACGCTCAAAAATGTTGCGGCAAGCAGTGCCGCGAAACGCTTTTTCACTTTCATTCAGTGCCCCCCCCCCGCAGATCGAAAAACAAACCCCACTCAGCTTGCATAAGCCGAAGCGTCCCGACCGTCGACTGGCCGGGACGCCCCGAATATTATACCGCCCCGCCCGCCAGCGCGGCGAGCAGCAGCAGCGCGACGATATTGGTGATCTTGATCATCGGATTGACCGCCGGGCCTGCCGTATCCTTGTACGGATCGCCCACCGTGTCGCCGGTCACCGCCGCCTTGTGCGCTTCGGAACCCTTGCCGCCATGATGGCCGTCCTCGATATATTTTTTGGCATTGTCCCATGCGCCGCCGCCGCTCGTCATCGAAATCGCGACGAACAGGCCGGAGACGATCACGCCGAGGAGCATTGCGCCAAGCGTCGCGAACCCCTGTTCCCTGCCGCCGACCCAGCTGATGATGAAGAACACCGCCACCGGGCTGAGCACCGGGAGCAGCGAGGGGATGATCATCTCGCGGATGGCGGCGCGCGTGACGATATCGACGGTACGGGCATAATCGGGGCGGCTGGTGCCCGCCATGATGCCGCTATCGTCGCGGAACTGGTCGCGCACATCCTGCACCACCGATCCTGCCGCACGCCCCACCGCCGTCATGCCGAACGCCCCGAACAGATAGGGAAGCAACGCGCCGAGCAGCAGTCCGACGATGATATAGGGGTTGGAGAGCGAGAAATTGACCGGTCCGGTCAGACCAAGCGCCGCAGCATAGCGGTCGAGATCGGTCGTATAGGCACCGAACAGCACCAAGGCGGCGAGCGCCGCCGATCCGATCGCATAGCCTTTTGTCACCGCCTTGGTCGTATTGCCGACCGCGTCGAGCGCGTCGGTGCGCTCACGCACATCATCGGGAAGACCCGCCATCTCGGCTATGCCGCCCGCATTGTCGGTCACCGGCCCATAGGCGTCGAGCGCGATCACCATCCCGGCAAGTGCCAGCATCGATGTTGCCGCAAAGGCGATGCCGATGATCCCGGCAAGCTGATAGGCGGCGATCACCGCGACCACGATGACGATCGTCGGCAGCGCGGTCGATTCAAGGCTGACGGCCAGCCCCTGAATGACGTTCGTGCCGTGGCCGGTTTCCGACGAACGCGCGATCGATCGCACCGGACGGTAGTTGGTGCCGGTATAATATTCGGTGATCCACACGAGCGCGGCGGTGACGCCCAGCCCGATCATCATGCACCAGAACAGGTCCATGCCGGTAAAGGCCGTCGCCGAAGCCGTGGCCGCGCCCGCAAGCGCCTCGCGCGTCATCGCGTCCGATCCGCCGTCCAGAAACCCTGCGCCGCCGATCACCGCATGCATATCGCCCAGCGCCCATTGGGTGACGAACCAGATCGCCGGGATGGCGAGGATCGCTGCGGTCCAGAAGCCCTTATACAGCGCGCCCATGATCGACTGGTTCGACCCCAGCCGCACCATGTACGTGCCAAGGATCGAGGTCAGGATGCACACACCGCCGACGATCAGCGGCAGCACCATCAGGCCGAGGAGCTCCGCCCCCGATGCCTGTACCAGTAGCGCGACCGACACCATGGTCAGGCCAAGCGTCACGACATAGGTTTCGAACAGATCGGCGGCCATTCCGGCGCAGTCGCCGACATTGTCGCCGACATTGTCCGCGATGGTTGCGGGGTTGCGCGGATCATCCTCCGGGATGCCGGCCTCCACCTTGCCCACCAGATCAGCCCCGACATCCGCCGCCTTGGTAAAGATACCGCCGCCCAGCCGGGCAAAGATCGAAATCAGCGATGCGCCAAAGGCAAGCGCGGTCAGCGCCTCGATAATCTCGCGATCATTGGCGGCGTGACCCGCAGGGCCGATGAGGTACCAGAAGAAGACGGCGATCGCGAGCAGGCCAAGGCCCGCCACCAGCATGCCGGTGATCGCGCCCGACCGGAACGCAACCGTCAGGCCGCCCTGAAGCGAGGTGCGCGCGGCCTGTGCCGTGCGGACATTGGCACGCACCGAAATGTTCATGCCGACATAGCCCGCAACGCCCGACAGGATCGCGCCGATCAGAAAGCCGATCGTGGAGAGCCAACCCAGTGTCAGCACCAGAATGACCGCGACTGCAAGGCCGACCATCGCAATGGTGCGATATTGGCGGCCGAGATAGGCCTGCGCCCCTTCCTGAATGGCGGCGGCGATGTCGCGCATCTTCTCATCCCCGGCGGGATTGCGAAGAATCTGCATGCTGGTGAAGACGCCGTAGAGCACGGCGATCAGACCACAAATTATGGCGCAATATAGAATTGTCATGAAACGGTATCCTCCCCGTTCTGTCCGGGCGGGCCGTTGGTTCTGTCGCGTCGGTCCCGCCGCAATAACAGGAGCGTATCCCTATGACACGCGCCCGGCAAGCGCGCTCAGCTTCCGTGCTGAAAGCCCAGCCGGTCGGGGAGGGAAAGTGCGTTGCCCCGCCACCGCAGCGTCAACCCTTCGCCCGGTTCGAGCCTGCCGATGCGCGTTGCGGCAACGGGCGGCTGAGTATCGCCGGGAAGCGCGAAGAGCAGTTCATAATCGTCGCCCGCTGTAACGGCGGCGAGGCGGGCGGATTCATCGTCGCCTGAGAAATCGCGCAGCGCATCGGAAAGCGGCACGGCATCAAGATCAATCCCGACCGCCAGGCCGCTTGCCGCTGCCATGCGCGAGGCATCGATGAGCAGGCCATCCGAAATATCCATCATCGCGCTTGCATCGGCGCTGAGCGCCCGCCCCTCGGCGATACGCGGCACCGGGCGGCGATAGGCGGAGCGCAGGCTTTCGGGGCCGTCCGCGCCTTGCGCGATGCGAAGCCCGGCCCCCGCATCGCCGATGGTGCCCGTCACCCAGAGCGAGTCCCCGGCCTTCGCGCCGCCACGCCGCGCCACCCGGTCGGCCGCACCGATCGCGGTCAGCGATAAGGTACGCGCGCGTCCACCGCCCCGAACGGTATCGCCGCCCAGCAAAGGCGCATCGAACGCGCGGATCGCCTCATCCAGCCCGGTCAGAAAGGCGCGGTCCCATGCGTCGTCCCCCAGCATATAGCCGAGCATCAGACCGACCGGGCGGGCGCCCTTCGCGGCAAGGTCCGAAAGATTGACCGCGACCAGCTTCCACGCGACATCGTCCGGCGGATCGAGGGGGAGATAATGCACCCCCTCGACGATCATATCCTTGGTGAGGACGAGCTGCTCGCCCGCCCGGTGGCCGAGTATCGCCGCATCGTCGCGCAGCCCGTCCGCGCCGGGGTGGAGCGGCAAGCGGGCGAGCGCCGCGATAAATTCGGCTTCGTTCATCGCGGAAAGGTGCGAGGGCCGGTCAAATCAGCGAAGCGCCTTCGCCACCGCATCGAGCAGGCCGTTGACGAAACCCGCCTCGCGCTTGTCGTAAAAAGCGTGCGCGATATCGAGATATTCGCTGATGATCGCAGCGGTCGGCACATCGGGCCGTGCGAGCAATTCATAGGTGCCCGCGCGCAAGATCTGACGCATCGGCTTGTCGAGCCGCTCGATCGACCATTGGGCGGACAGCTTGCCCGCAATCGCGCGGTCGATTTCGTCGCGACGCGAATCGACGCCGGTTACCAGATCGTCGAAAAAGGCGATATCCGCCTCGGCATATTCGACATCCTCGATCACCCGGCCAAGCCGGTGATTGTGGAATTCGTGCAGCAGCGCAGGGATCGAGGTTCCCTCCATCTCGTGCTGATAGAGCGCCTGTACGGCGCCGAGTCGCGCGGCGGCGCGCGCCTGGGATCGGGTCTTTGCTTTAGGACTGGGCATGATCGGCGTGAGATAGTCGGACCAGCGGATAAACGCAAAGGGCAAGGTGAAAGGACTTGCTTTGGTATTGAAATTATGTTGCTGAGCAGCGCAACATTGGCTGCCACCATCGGTCGGTGCGGAGATTGCGCGAACATTCGGGTATTTTTCCCAAATAGTTGCGGCTCACCCCACCGGACGCACTACTGGCTTTCCGGGGGAAATATTTCAAACTATTGATATTACATCATTTTCCATAACTGGCACGGGCTTTGCGAAGCCTTGATCATCCGAACGAAATACGGGTTCAGAGGGTCAGGGAGACACGAAAATGCAACGCGTAACCACTAGCTTGCTTCGGCGGTCCGACACGCTGCTGGGCGTATGCGAAGGCATCGGGCAGGAATTTGGTTTCAATCCCAACTGGCTGCGCATCGTGCTCGCCGTGTCGATGATCTGGAACCCGGAAATGGTGCTCGCCGCTTATGCGGTGATGGGAATTGCGGTTTTCGCCGCGCGGCTGGTGATGCCGCCGCGGCTGACGAGTTCCGCAGCGGCAGAGGCGAACAACGCCTCTGTCCGATGCGGAGAAAATGACGACTCAACCATGGTCGCAGCTGCGGCGGCCTGAGTTCGTCATCACAGGAGGGGGCCGGTATCCGAAAGGGTGCCGGCCCTTTTGTTTGAGCAGGCATTATGCCGTCTCCCCCTACCCCCTTCATGCCCGCTACGGAAATAAGGCTTTCGTCGCCCCGGCGCAGGCCGGTGTCGTCGCCGACTGCATCCAGCGGCTGCGGCCTCCGCCGCAGCGACGTCAGGGGAAGGGAAATAACCAATCGAGCACTCAGCGCCGTCCTGCGGCTCTCACCCGGCAGGCGCGGTACCGGGGCGCAGATAGGCGAACATGTGCGGCACGAAATCCGCCTTGCCGATCTCCACGCCCTGATTACGCAGGATGGCGTAGGCCGTGATGACGTGGAAATAGAATTGCGGCAGCGCCCAGTCGCGCACAAAGCTTTCGCCGGTCATGTCGAAGATGATGCCGCCGGGCACTTCGACCACCACCGCCTGATCCGCGCGATCGTCGAGCGCATCGTCGGACACGCCATCAAGAAACGCCAGCGCCTCGTCCAGCCGCGCGCGGGCATCGGCGATCGATCCGGGCGCTTCGCCCGCATTGCGCGCTTCGTCGGCGACGGCCTGAACGCTTTCGGGCACCGCTTGCCCATGCAGGCGATACACCGCCTCCTGCGCCTGATAGGCCGCAAAGCGGATCTGCGTCGCCAGCGGATACATGTCCGCCGCCAGCCGCGCCGAAAGCAGTTCGTCGGTCCGGTCAGCCAACTGCCGCTCCGCCTTTTCCAGCAGCCCCGACAGGGTACGCAACATGTTGCGGTAGGACGGAACGAGCAATTGGGTCAGCGACATCGAAGCACCTCTTTGGCGAGACAGTTATTCCTAGGATTTCAGCCGCAGCGCCACCGATCTGGCGTGGGCAGGCAGTCCTTCGGTTTCGGCAAGCTTCACCGCAGCCGGACCGATCGCATCGATCCCCGCCTGCCCCAGCGACAAAAAGCTGGTCCGCTTCATGAAATCCAGCACCGACAGCCCGCTCGAAAAGCGCGCTCGGCGCCCGGTGGGCAGGACATGGTTCGGCCCGGCGACATAATCGCCCACCGCTTCGGGGGTGTGGCGGCCGAGAAATACCGAACCGGCGTGGCGCACCTTCGCGAACAACGAATCGGGATCATCGACCGCGAGTTCGAGATGTTCGGGCGCGAGCCGGTCGACGAGCGGCAGCGCGGCCATCAGGTCCGGCACCAATATGATCGCACCGTTCGCGTCCCAGCTTTGCCGCGCGACATCCTTTGTCGACAGCGTGCCGATCTGCCGATCGACCGCCTTTGCGACCGAGTCCGCAAACAGCGCATCGTCGGTGAACAGGATCGACTGGCTGGACGGATCATGTTCGGACTGGCTGAGCAGGTCAGCTGCGATCCATTCGGGATCGTTGGCGGCGTCCGCGACCACGACGATCTCGCTCGGCCCTGCAACCATGTCGATGCCGACCACGCCATAAAGCTGACGCTTTGCCTCCGCGACCCAGGCATTGCCGGGGCCGGTGACGACATCGACCGGCGCAATCCGCTGCGTGCCGTAAGCGAGCGCGGCAATCGCCTGCGCGCCGCCGATTCGCCAGACTTCATCGACGCCGGTGATATGCGCGGCGGCGAGCACCAGCGGATTGACCTCACCCTTCGGCGTCGGCGTCACCATGACGAGCCGCTCGACGCCCGCAACCTTGGCCGGAATCGCGTTCATCAGCACCGAGGACGGATAGGCAGCGCGCCCGCCCGGGACATAGACGCCCGCCGCATCGACGCTGCGCCAGCGCGCACCGAGGCGAACCCCCGCATCGTCGGTGGAATCGCTGTCGGCCGGTTTCTGCTTTTGGTGATAGGCAGCGATCCGGTCGCGCGCGAGTTCGAGCGCGGCGCGCAGATCGGGCTCCAGCCCGTCATAAGCAGCGGCAAGTTCGGAAGATTCGATCCGCCAGCCGCTCTCATCCAGATCATGGCCGTCGAATTTCTGGGTAAAGGCGCGGATCGCGGCGTCGCCTTCATCCCGCACCGAGGCGGTGATGACGCGCACGTCGCGCTCGACATCCGAATCCGCTTCGCGCCGGGCATTGACCAGATCGTCGAACGCCGCCGCGAACCCCGCCTCGCGGGTATCGAGCCGGATCATGCGGCCTGATCCTCCACCGCGCGGCGGAAGGCATCGACCAGCGGCACGACCTCGCCCACCCGCGTTTTGAACGCAGCGCGGTTGACGATCAGGCGGCTGGTGACCTCTGCGATCACCTCAACCTCGACCAGCCCATTTTCCTTCAGCGTGCGGCCCGAGGACACCAGATCGACGATGCGCGGGGCAAGGTCGAGCTTGGGGGCCAGTTCCATCGCACCGTTCAGCTTCACGCATTCGGCCTGCACCCCGCGCGCGGCGAAATGCTTTGCGGTGATGTGCGGATATTTGGTCGCGATGCGGACATGGCTCCATCCGCGCGGATCATCCTTTGCGGCCATATCTTCCGGCTCGGCCACCGAGATACGGCACCCGCCGATGCCGAGATCGACGGGCGCATATAGCTCGGAATAATCGAACTCCATTAGCACGTCCGACCCGACAATGCCAAGCTGCGCCGCGCCATGCGCGACAAAGGTCGCGACGTCGAACGCGCGCACCCGGATGATATCGATATCGGGCCGGTTGGTCGAAAAGCGCAGCGCGCGGCTGTTCTTGTCGACAAAGGCCGGTTCGGGCACGATGCCGACGCGGGCGAGCAGAGGCAGCGCCTCTTCGAGAATGCGTCCCTTCGGAACGGCGATGATGACGGGTTCGGACATGGCAGTGGCGCTCTACGTTGCGCCGCGCGCGGGTGCAACAATCACGCGGGCAGCCAGTCGCGCATCGCGCGGTTGACCTCGTCCGGCGCTTCCCACGGCACGAAATGCCCGGCATCGACGCGCACCAACGTCAGGTCGGGGACGAATTGGTCCAGCCCGTCGATCTGACAGGGGAGCAGCGCGCTGTCCTTCACGCCCCAGATAACCAGCACCGGCATTTGCAGCGGCGGAAATAGGGCATCAAGAAAGGCCGGCCGTTTCGGCTCTTCATCCATCGAAGGCACGACAATGCTGCTCGCGCGATACCAGTTGAGCATGGCGGTCATCGCGCCGGGCTGCGCCCATTCGTCGAGATAATTCGCCTTCTCATCCGCCATCAGTGCCAGATCGGCATGTTTGGCAAAGCTGGTGTCGAAAAACGTCTCCAGCCCGATCGCGGCGATGTGGTTTTCCAGCTCCGGATTACGAAAGGCGCGGATATACTGGCTCGCCGCGCGCTGTTCCGGATCATCGAACAATGTCTTTTGAAAGATATAGGGATGCGGCGCGTTGAGGATCACCAGCCGCTCGACCCGGTCGGGCCGGGTGAGCGCCAGCATCCATGATATGGCCCCGCCCCAGTCATGGCCGACCAGCGTGAAACGCTCCTTCCCGAAATGCTCCATCAGCGCGATGGCGTCGCCCACCGGCTTTTCGGGGCGATAGTCGTCGACATGCGGCGGCTTGTCCGAACGGGCGAATCCACGCTGATCGGGGGCGACGACGAAGTGATCGCGGGCGAATTCGTCGATCTGATACCGCCAGGTGCGGTGCGATTCGGGAAAGCCGTGCAGGAACAGCATGGCAGGCGAATCCGGGTCCCCTGCCGTCACGACATCAAGGCTTATGCCGCTTGAAAGCGCGATGCGCTGCATTTCCGATTCCGCCATTTTCGCCTCTCCTGCTGCTTGCCCGTTCAGGGATAGCTGACAGTCTTGGGGATTTCGGGGATCGGAATCCATTCCTTTTCATCGCCGGGCACTTTGGGAAACTCGCCCGCTTTCCATGCGCGCTTCGCCTCGTCGATGCGGTCGCGGCGCGAGGAGACGAAGTTCCACCAGACATGGCGCGGGGTGGTGAAGGCCTCGCCCCCGCACAGCATGATCCGCCCGCCCGATTGCGAGCGCAGTGTCGCGGTGATGCCGGGTTTGAGGATATAGAGGGTGAGCGGCTCCAGCGTCATGCCGTCCAGGGTGGCATCGCCCATTGCGACATACAGCGCACGCTCATCGGCGTTGGCGTCGATCGGAATGCTGCCGCCAGCCTCCAGCGCGATATCGCCATAGATGGTCTGCGCATAGGTGGTGGTCGGCGCACTCGCCCCCCAGAGCGAACCCATGATGATTCGCGCTCTTGCGCCACTTCCCTCGATCACCGGAAGCGTCTGCGCACCGACATGTTCGAAGGCCGGGTCCATTTCCTCCGCCGCTTCGGGCAAAGCAAGCCAGGTCTGGATGCCCGAAAGCTCCGGCCCCTTTGTCCGCTCACCCTCAGGAGAGCGTTCGGAATGCGCGATGCCATGCCCGGCGGTCATCAGATTGACCGCCCCCGGTTCGATCGTCGCAAAGGTGCCGATCGAATCGCGATGGTCGATCGCGCCTGCGAACAGATAGGTGACCGTGGCAAGGTTGATATGCGGATGCGGGCGAACATCGATCCCGCTCCCCACCTCGAGATGCGCAGGCCCCATCTGGTCGAAAAAGATGAACGGACCGACCATGGTGCGCGGGCGCGACGGCAATGTGCGGTGCACCCGAAACCCACCCAGATCGTGCGAGGTAGGAGTAATTGTCTGCAACACCATGTCGTCCATGCCGCTCATTCCTCGTCAAGTTCCGGGTAATGCCGGAAGATACCGTCCTGATTAAAGGGGACGCGCCGGTCGCTGTTCAGATAGGTTTTGATACCGGGAAGGTCGGCCACCTGATCGCGGATACGCATCAGCGCGGGGTAATCGCTCGCAAAATTGCGCATGGCGTTGGGGAACATGTAGCGCAGCCCCTCGACAAGCTGGAACAGCGAACAATCGGTGTAGCACCAGCGATGGTCGATCAGCCACTCGCCCGGATTGGTGTTGGCCACCTGTTCGAAATGGGTGAGGAATTTGGGGATACGCTCTTCGCGGAACTGCTTCGCGGCGCGCGCGGCCTCCGCCTTCTGGTCCTCATAATAGGCACCGCCCCCGACCGGATGGTGCACATTATGCACCTCCGCCACCATGTCCGCGATGGTCAGTTCAACCTGATGCAGCCATAGCCGATCCGCCATGTTGGAGGGGGCGAGATGGTGCCGCTCCCCCAGGTACATCAGGATGTTCGCGACATGCGCAATCGCGATGCCGTCGATTTCCAGATAGGGCGGCGCATAGGGTTTGCGGGCGAAGGATCGCATATTTTCGATCAGCGCCTCCGCGCCCTCCTCGCGCCCGCAGTCGCGATATTCGATTCCTGCCGCTTCCAGCGATAACCGGACAAATTCGCCGCGCCCCTGAAGGCCGGGCCAGTACCAGAGATTATATGCCATTCTACCCCTCGTCAGGCGCGCTTGCCCGGATCGACAAAGCGTGGATTTTCTCTGCCAGCAGATCGGCAAGCGCTTGGTTTACCATACGTTGCCGTTCAACGCGCGACTTGGACAAAAAGTGTCGGCTTTGCACAATCACGGTAAAATGGCTCTCGCCCGATCCATCATCGCCCATATGGCCGGCATGATGGTGGCTGTCGTTGATAACCTCCAGCTTTTCAGGCGAAAGCGCCTCGGTCAGGCGGCGGCGGATCTGGGTGGCGACGGGGCCGGTAGCAGTATCAGTCATCGCGCCTATATAAGGCGTTTTGCCCGGGGAGTCGCGTGGCAGGCGAAAGCAATAACCGAAAAGAACGACCGAAAACCCGTTTTCATGGCCGGGTCGAAGGAAATGGCCGCCGTTGCGACTGGCCCGGCTGTGAGGAGCCAGGCGAATTTCGCGCGCCGCCGCTGGAGGGCGCATCGGGCGGCGACGGCCCCGGTGCATGGCGCTGGTTCTGCCTCGACCATATCCGCGCGTTCAATTCGAGTTACAATTTCTTCGAAGGGATGAGCGCGGACGAAATCCATCATGCGCAGCGCCCTTATTCGGGATGGGATCGCGAAACCCGCGCTTTTGCCCATACCGGGGCCGACCGGGCACCGCGCTGGCGCGAATTTACCGATCCCCTCGACGCAATCGGTGCGCGCTTTCGCGAGAAAGTGGCGCGCGGGCGGCAGGACGGAAAGCCGCTGTCGGGCCGCGACCGCGCGGCGCTGCAGGTGCTCGGCCTTGGAACCGATGCCGACCGCAAAGCGCTTCGCCAGCGTTATTCGAACCTGGTGCGCGAATATCACCCCGACCGGAACGGCGGCGATCGCAGCCATGAAAAGGCGCTGCAACGGGTGATCGAAGCGTATCAGCATCTGAAGGCCTCCCCGGCCTTTGCTTAACCACAGCATGCCTTATTGCGAACGCGAAGGCGTTGCGGGTGCACCTGCGAAGGGCTACCTGCGATAGCGACAAGAGATGAACAGGACCGACCCGATGGCAGACCTTTCCAACACGCAGCCGGACAGCCGCGAAACCACCATCCTCGATGCACCCGACAAGATGGTGAAGGTGCGCGACCTTTTCGGCATCGACAGCGATATGGAATGCCCCGCGTTCAGCGAAGCCGATGAACGCGTGCCCGATTCTGATCCTGCCTATGTTTTCGATCCCGACACCACGATGGCGGTGCTGGCCGGGTTCGCGCATAATCGCCGGGTGATGGTTCAGGGCTATCACGGCACCGGCAAATCGACGCATATCGAACAGGTCGCGGCGCGGCTGAACTGGCCGCTGGTGCGCATCAATCTCGACGCGCATATCAGCCGGATCGACCTGATCGGGCGCGACGCCATCGTCCTGAAAGACGGGCAGCAGGTTACCGAATTTCGCGAAGGCCTGCTCCCCTGGGCATTGCAGACTCCGACGGCGTTAGTATTCGACGAATATGATGCGGGTCGCCCCGATGTGATGTTCGTGATCCAGCGCGTGCTGGAGACCGAGGGCAAGCTGACGTTGCTCGATCAGAATCGCGTGATCCGCCCCAACCCCTATTTCCGCCTGTTCGCGACGTCGAACACGGTCGGGCTCGGCGATACCAGCGGCCTGTATCACGGGACGCAGCAGATCAATCAGGGGCAGATGGACCGGTGGAACATCGTCGTCACGCTGAACTATCTGCCCGCCGCGACCGAGGCGCGGATCGTGCTCGCTAAATCGGGCGAATATGACAAGCCGGAGGGCAAGGAAGTCGTCGAAAAGATGGTGCGCGTCGCGGACCTGACGCGGCAGGGCTTCGTCAATGGCGACATCTCGACCGTGATGAGCCCGCGTACGGTGATCAGCTGGGCGCAGAATGCGCTGATCTTCGGCAATGTCGGCTTTGCCTTCCGCCTGTCCTTCCTCAACAAATGCGATGAGGCGGAGCGCGGGCTGGTCGCCGAATATTATCAGCGCGTCTTCGGCGATGATCTGCCTGAAAGCGTGGTTGGAAAGGCATAAAGCGAGCCATGGCCGACCGCTCCCGCCTCGACGCCTTCAAGGCTGCGCTTGCCGGCACCGCGCGCGCGGTGTCGGGCAAGGAGGATGTCGAGCTTGCCTTTTCGGCCGAAAGCCCGACCATGTCCGGGCGCAATATCCGGGTGCCGATGCCGGGGCGGACGCTGCCAGCGGATCAGGTGGCCGAAGCGCGCGGCTTTGCCGACGGCTTTTCACTCCGCCTGAAATATCACGACAGCGCCAAGCATCGTAAGGCTGCGCCGTCCGAAGCAACCGCGCGTGCGGTGTTCGACGCGGTGGAAACCGCGCGGGTCGAGGCGCTTGGGTCGCGCGGCTATGAAGGCATTGCGGCCAATCTCGACCGTTCGCTGGAAATGCGGATGAAGTCCGACCCGATCGCGCGGGCAAAGGCGCGCGACGAGGTGCCGCTATCGACCGCGGTGCAGTTGATGGTGCGCGAACGGCTGACCGGCAAGGCACCGCCCGAACGCGCGCGCGCCGGGCTGGAAATGCTGCGCGGCTGGATCGAGGAGAAAGCGGGCAAGGCGCTCGATTCGCTCAGCCTCACCATCGACGATCAGGAAAGTTTTGCGCGTCAGGTTTCGCACCTCCTGCAAGACCTTGAGCTGACCGAGGGCGAGGTTACGCCTGAGGATAGCGAAGGCGAATCCGACGCCGATGAAGACGGCACCGAGGATCAGCCCGACGAAGAGGGCGATAGCGAGCAGGAACAGGGCGCCGAGGGTCAGGGCGATGTCGATGCGCGCGGCGAACAGCGTCAGGACGAGCTGAAGCACGGCGAGGAAGACGACGAGGGATCGACCACTGAGGGCGATGCCGAATCCGAGGGCAGCGAAGGCGATGAGGGCGAGGAAGGCATGATGCCGGTCCGCCCCAACCGGCCATGGTCCGACCTTCCCCCGACCTATGAATATAAAGCCTATACCGAGAAATATGACGAGATCATCGCGGCGACCGATCTTTGCGACGCCGATGAACTCGAACGGTTGCGCAGCTATCTCGACCAGCAGCTGACGCATTTGCAGGGCGTGGTGACGAAGCTCGCCAACCGCCTGCAACGCCGCTTGATGGCGCAGCAATCGCGCAGCTGGGACTTCGATCAGGAGGAAGGGCTGCTCGATGCCGCGCGGCTGGCGCGCGTCGTGGTCAATCCGGGCCAGTCGCTCGGCTATAAGGTCGAACGCGACACCGAATTTCGCGATACCGTCGTCACGCTGCTGATCGACAATTCGGGATCGATGCGCGGGCGGCCGATTTCCATCGCGGCGATCAGCGCGGACATCCTTGCCCGCACGCTGGAACGCGTCGGGGTGAAGGTCGAGATTCTCGGCTTCACCACCCGCGCATGGAAGGGCGGACAGTCGCGTGAACAATGGCTGTCGGACGGCCGGCCGCACAAGCCGGGGCGGCTCAACGACATTCGCCACATCATCTATAAACAGGCGGATGAGCCCTGGCGGCGGGCGAAGAAATCGCTCGGTCTGATGATGCGCGAAGGGCTGCTGAAAGAGAATATCGACGGCGAGGCACTGCTCTGGGCGCATAACCGGCTGATCGCGCGGCCCGAGGAGCGCAAGCTGCTAATGGTGATTTCGGACGGTGCGCCAGTCGATGATTCGACGCTCAGCGTCAATTCGGGCAGCTATCTCGAACGCCATTTGCGGCAGGTAATTGCGTGGATCGAGGCGCGTTCGCCGGTGCAATTGTCGGCAATCGGCATCGGCCATGACGTGACCCGTTATTATGCGCGCGCAGTGACGATCATGGATGCCGAACAGCTTGGCGGGACGATGATCGATCAGCTTGCCGGGCTGTTCGACGTCGAATGACCGGCATTGCGCCGCCGCCGGGGGGCTTTGTCGGCCCGGTCAAACGGTCGGTGACGATTGCAGGGCATGAAACCTCGATCAGCCTTGAACCGGTATTTTGGCGCGCGCTGGAGGCGGCAGCCGCGGCGCGCGACCTGCCGATGAACGCGCTGATCGCGCGCATCGACCTTGCCCGCATCGAAAGCGATACCGCCCCCAACCTCGCCAGCACGATCCGAAGCTGGCTGATGGCCGAGGCGCTGCGTGCGGAACGCAGGATCAGCGGGAGGGCCAGTTCCAGCGAGGCATGACGTCGCTGCCGCCCGTCACCGTTTCCCCAAGCCGTTTTTCGAGCGTGATACGCTGTCCCTCATCAAGCGCATCTACCAGCGCCTGCGAATGGCTGACGACTACGATCTGGGTGGTCCGTGCGGCGTGCCGGAGCAGCCGCGCCAGAGGTTCGATGAGATCGCCGTGAAGGCTTGCCTCAGGTTCGTTGAGCACCATCAGCTCAGGCGGACGCGGCGAGAGAAGCGCAGCGGCGAGCAGGATATAGCGCAAGGTGCCGTCGGACAGTTCACGCACGTGAAGCGGACGCAGCAGCCCGGGCTGCCGCATATGCAGAGTGAATTCTTCATCGACGCCGATGCTTGCGCCTGAAAATGCATCGGCAATCGTGTCCGCCAGCGAATCGGCATCGCCGATCTCGATAATCGTCTGGATCGCGGCGGCCAGATCACCGCCGTCGCTCCCCAATCTGGGCGTGAAGGTTCCAACGGCGGTGAGCCGCGCCGGGGCATCGCGGTCGGTTCGCAAATCGTCATAGAAGCGCCACCCGCGCATACGATCGCGCAACCGCAGCATTTCCAGCCCGTCGCCCGGATCGGCACATCGGGTGACGACAGAGTCGCCCGGCGAAAGCTCCCGGGTCAGTTCCCGCCAGCTCCCGTCATCGATACGCCGGACCCGCGCTGACGGGCCGCGGCGTTCGACAAGGACACTCATTCGATCGAGCACTTCGCCGGTCCACAGCGCTTCCGCCTTTATCTCCGGGTCGCGATCGAAGCGCGAGCCGGACGGGCGCGGCAAGCCGAGGTCGATTGCATATCCATCGTCCGGTCCCGCAAAACCGAGGCGCAAAGCGACAGGCCCCGAACGCAGGGTTCCCTGCACCGGCTGTGTCCCCGCCAGCATCTCCCGGCTGAACTGCTCGGGACCGGCCCACATCGTGGACTGCAGGCCGCCTTCTCTGGCCAAAGACGCAATCGCCGCCCCCGACCCTACGTCCCGCAACAGACGCAGCGCGCGGTACAGGCTGGATTTGCCGCTGCCATTGGCCCCCGTGACGATGGTCAGGGGGGCCAATGGCAGAACGAGGTTACGGATCGAACGATATCCCGAGATGGCAAGCGTCGAAATCATCGTGTCGGCCCGCCCCCTCTTCGCCCCTTACCGTGACAGCAGCACCCGCGCCTGCCCGGCAATCTGTGCCAGCATCGCGGCATTGACCGCAGGCGCGCGGCGGGCGCGGCCGATCAGGTCGACGAACTGCTTCACGCGCGACGCATTGTCGTCGAGCCATTGCTCGACCCGCTCCTTCGGGTCTTCGCCATCGACCCGGCCGAGGAAATCAAGCCGCAATTGCTGGAAATCGCGCGCGAGGCCAGCCACCAGCAGCCGCTCCCACGGATCGCCGGTCGAAATCCGCGCCGCCACCGCCTGCGCCCAGTCGAGGCCAAGCGCCTGACCCAGGCGGGTAAAGGCGCGGGTCAGCGTGGTTTCGTCGATATCGCGGCGCTGGCCCAGATCGGCCAGCCCGACCGCGCCGTCTAGTTCGAAGATGCGCACCACCTTTCGCGCCAACGCGGCGGGAGCGCCGGCCTCTTCCAGACGCGCCGAAATCCGCCCGCTTTGCGCGCGCACTTCCTCAAGCAGCAGATGCTTTGCCTGTTTGTCGAGATTGCCGATGCCGCGGCTCAGCCATTCGATGATTTCGCGCGGCGAATCATCGGGTTTGCACACGCGCAGCAGGTCGGCGATCTGCGACCGGGTGGCGACCGCCACCTCTTCGAACAAAGCGATTCGCGCGCCTTCCGAAATATCGGCTTCCTCGATCTCCTTCCACAAAGCGGGCAGGTTGAACAGGCGCTCGGCAACGACGAACATCGCCGCGATATCGCCCATCGCTGCGCCTTCTTCTTCGGCCAGTTCGAAGGGGTGAAGCACGCCCAGCCGGTTGATGATCCGGTTGGCAAGCACCGTCGCAACGATCGGTCCGCGCAGGCGATGTTCGTCGATCGCATCGGCGTACTTCCTGCGCATCGCGGCGGGAAACGCCTGATGCAGGTCGGAACGCAGTTCGGGATCGTCGCCAAGGCCGCGCTCCTCCACCGCATCCTGAAGCGCCAGCTTTGCCGTTGCGAGCAGCACGGCGAGCTCGGGCCGGGTCAGCCCGTCGCCCTCCTGCGACCGGCGCAGCAGATCGTCGTTCGGTGCCAGCCCCTCGACCGCGCGGTCGAGCCGCCCTGAGCTTTCGAGAATCTCGATCACCCGGACATAGCTCGGCACCGCGACCGCACCGTCATTTTCCATGAAGGACAGCGCCAGCGTCTGGAGCCGGTTATCCTCCAGCACCAGCTGCGCAACATCGTCGGTCATCTTCGCAAGCAGCTTGTTGCGCTTGTCGAAATCAAGGCGGCCTTCCATCACTTCGCGGTTGAGCGCGATCTTGATGTTCACCTCATTATCCGAACAATCGACGCCCGCCGAATTGTCGATAAAGTCGGTGTTCACCCGTCCGCCCTTCATCGCGAACGCAATACGCGCGGCCTGCGTGACGCCCAGATTGGCGCCCTCCCCGATCACTTTGGCGCGAAGCTGTTCGGCATTGACGCGGATGCGGTCATTGGCGGGATCGCCGACCTCGGCATTATTCTCCGCCGCGGCCTTGATATAGGTGCCGATACCGCCGAACCAGATGAGGTCGACTGGCGCTTTCAGGATCGCGGAGATGAGCGCAGCGGGATCGATCTCCGCCGCATCCACGCCCAGCATATCGCGGATCTGCTTCGACAATTTGATCGTCTTTTCAGTACGCGAGAAAACGCCGCCGCCTTTTGAGATCAGCTTCTTGTCATATTCGGCCCAGCTCGAACGCGGCAGGTCGAACATGCGCTTGCGCTCATTCCAGCTCGCCTCCGGATCGGGATCGGGGTCGAGGAAGATATGGCGGTGGTCGAACGCCGCTTTCAGCCTGATCGCTTTCGACAGCAACATGCCGTTGCCGAACACATCGCCCGACATGTCGCCGCAGCCCACGACATCGACCGGCTCGCTCTGCACATCGACGCCCATTTCCAGGAAATGACGCTGCACCGATACCCAGCCGCCCTTTGCGGTAATGCCCATCGCCTTATGGTCATAGCCATAGCTGCCGCCGCTGGCGAAGGCATCGCCCAGCCAGAACTCGCGGTCCGTGGCGATCTTGTTCGCAGTGTCGGAGAAGGTCGCCGTGCCCTTATCCGCCGCAACGACGAAGTACGGATCGTTGCCGTCATGCACCACGACGCTGTCGGGATGCACGACATCAGTGCCGACGATATTGTCGGTGATCGACAGGAGCGCGCGGATGAAGATGCGATAGCTTTCCTTGCCCTCTTCGAACCACGCCTCACGATCGGTCGCGGGTGAGGGCAACTGTTTGGGATAGAAACCGCCCTTCGCGCCTGTCGGCACGATGACGGCGTTCTTCACCCGCTGCGCCTTCATCAGGCCAAGGATTTCGGTGCGGAAATCGTCGCGCCGGTCGGACCAGCGAAGCCCGCCGCGCGCCACCGGCCCGGCGCGAAGGTGAATCCCCTCGACCCGCGGCGAATAGACGAAGATTTCGCGCCAGGGCAGCGGCTGGGGCAGACCGGGCACCAGCGACGAATCGAGCTTGAACGCCAGTGCCTCATCGCCTGCCGGGGCATAGGCATTGGTGCGCAGCGTCGCCTGCACCACCCCGCGATAGTTGCGCAGGATGCGGTCGTCGTCGATCGCCGACACATCGGCCAGCCCCGCCTCGATCGCGGCATCGGCCTTCGCCATCGCCTCGTCGCGATTCCCCTCATGGTTGGGGTCATGCGCCGCAGCGAAGCGCTCAATGAGGGCATTGGCGACATTCGGTGCGCCGCGCAGCGCGTCGACCACGGTGGTGAGGCCATAGGACATGCCGGTCTGGCGCAGATAGCGGAACCATGCGCGCAGCCACACCACGGCGGCGGGCGTCATCCCCGCTTCGACGATCAGGCGGTTGAACGCATCATTCTCCGCCCGATTTTCCAGCACTGCGGCAATCGCACCCTCAACCGTTTCGCGGTCGAACGGGCGGTCGGGATCATAGCCATTGGCCAGCGACACTTCGAAATCATGGATGAACGGGCGGTCGCTGCCGTCGAGTTCGGTCGGCACTTCCTCAACCACGCGGAAACCAAAATTCTCGAACACCGGCACCGCGTCGGACAAGGGCAGCGCACCGCCCAGCCGGTAGAGCTTGATCCGGATACGGCCCTTCACCCCGTCCTGCGGGATGATCCGCACCGCCCGCGCGCTCGAATCGGCGAGATCGGCGATATGGACCAGATCGCGCGCCGCCTCCTCGGGGTCGTTCGAATTGCGATAATTGGTCGGGAAGCAATTGGCATAGCGCATGGCGAGCCGCGTCGCGCGCTCCACCCCCTGATCGGCGAGCGCCGCCTCGACACCGGGGCGCCAGCCGCGCGCCATGCGCTCGATCCGGGCGTCGAGTTCGTCCGCGTCGGGCATGCGCGCTTCTCCGCGTAGGTCGAGCGTATAGCGTTGCAGCGCGACGATTCCGTCCTCGAGCGAGATCGCCCAGCTCAGCAGATCGGCATTCGCCGCTTCGGAGAGCATGTGCCCGATCGCGACGCGGCGTCCGGTCGATACCTCATCGCGCGGCAGCCAGACGAACGCGAAGAGATGGCGGCCCAGCGCGCTGCGGATCAGTACCAGCCGCGAGCGCGGCCGGTCAGCGATCGACATCGCGGTCAGCACCAGCTTTTCGAGATCAGCGAGCGAGAATGCGACGGTCAGGTCATGCGGCAACGCAGTCAGCGAATGCGTCATCGCCTTGCCCGTATGTCCCTTCGGATCGAAGCCGAGTCGCTTTTCCAGCGTCGCGAGATGCGCTCGCAGCACCGGCACGTCGCGCGGCGGGGTGTGCAGCGCCGAACTCGTCCACAGTCCGGCATGGACCGACAGGCCGACGACCGTATCGCCCTCGATAATCGGCGCGAGCACCAGATCGAGCGGCACCCGGCGATGCACGGCGGAAATCGAGTTGGATTTGAGGAGCAGCGGCGTGGGCTTGCCGTCGCGAAACCATTTCAGCGCGCGCTCGCGCGACGATTCGGCGAGCAGCGGGATGTCGAGCACATCGCGGGCAAGGCCAAGCTGCCCTTCGCTGCGGCCGTTTTCGAACCAGCGTTCATGGCCGAGCAGGGTGAAATTGCGGTCGAGGAACCAGCGCAGCAATGCCGCGCCCTCTTCATCGTCGAGCCGGTCGGCATCGGCGCGCATCGCGCCTTCCAGCGCGTGCCAGTCGGTCACGGCATGGCGAACCTGACTGAGGACGCGCTCAAGCTCCGCCATCAGCTCGCGGCGGGGCTTCGCATCCGCCCGGTCCATTTCGATATAGATCAGCGATTCGGGGTCGCCGCCATTGCCGATATCGGTAAGCTTGCCCTCCGAATCGCGGGCGACCGGCACGACGGGATGAATGATCCGGTCGATCGCAATGTCATGCGCGCCGATCGTGCCGGCGATCGAATCGACCAGAAACGGCATATCGTCATTGATGACGGCGAGCCGCATGCGGCGCTTTTCACCGCGGGTGAATGTATCCAGTTTCAGGACCGGGCCACCGGCCCGGCGTTCGGCGGCGACATCGGCCATGAACCGTGCCGCCTCCGCGCGTTCAACCTCTCCAAATCCTTCGGTTTCTCCGGGTAGCGCGCCTTCGACGAGCCGTGCCTCGAAAGCCTGCGACAGCGACTTTTTGCTCTGCTTTGTCATGCGCTGGCTATGCGCCTCGCGCGCGCCCGGCTCAAGAGGCTGTAAAACGGATCGCCGCTTTGATTCAGTCCGCCGCCCGCAATATCGCTGCACGGACCAGCGGGTCGTCGCCGTCGATACGTGCGACGATGTCGAGCCCGGACGCCGCACCGCGCCGCGCGACGAGCAAGGCGAATTCCTGCTCCCCCGCCTCCAGCGCGACATGTGCCAGCGCCGGACGCGTACGCAGCCGGTCCGCCGCCCGGTCCCCGGACGCCTCTGGCACCGTTCCACCGGGGCCATCGGCCCAGATCGCAGCAATCGGCGGCGTCCTTCTGGGAACCTCCCGCGCGCGTGCCAGCTCGGCGTCGAGCCGCGCCTGCGTATCGGCGTCGACAAGCTCTTTCCAGTTGATGACGCCGTACAGATAGTCGATCGATTCGCCGGTTGCCGAAAAGGGCATCAATATGCCGCGATAGAGCGTTTCATGGCCCCGGCGGCTGACAAATTCCGCCTCGAACCCGATAGGCGTGCGCGTGGCGATGATTCGATGATATTGGTCGGTCAGCCGCGACAGCAGCGACCGGCTGGGCACTTCGTTCAGATGATCGGGAACTGCTACCGCGCCGCATTCCTCTCGCAACCGGTCGCCCAGATAGCGGATCACCGGATCGGCATGGCCCGAGGTAAAATCCAGAAGCACGCTGCTCGGCCCGAAATCGGCAAGATCGCTCGGATCGAGATCGTCGATCAGCGGAAAGGGGCGGCCATGGAGCAGCGAGACCCAATGATTATAGGCGCGCACATGCATCCGCCGCTCATCGCGGGCAATGCGAACCGGGGCGCCGTCAAAAACGTCGAACCCCCTTGCCGGTCGGTTGCTCCGTGCATTCATGTCGCGCGCCGACACCATGTAACCCCATCCTCAATCTTCGGCATGCCAGCGTACAGCTATCGCCCGGCTTTTGCCATCGCCGCCGTAAACAGCCGGTTAAGCCCTGCGGACGTTCGACCGGATGCAATCGGGCGCTTGTCAGCCGCGATGCTTGCTGCTAAGCGCCGCTCCCTCGGGCGAAGGCATTGCCCCGCCCCGTGCCGCTTTAGCTCAGTTGGTAGAGCATCGCATTCGTAATGCGGGGGTCACAGGTTCGAGTCCTGTAAGCGGCACCATTTTCCAACAGGACTGGCACATCATGGCCCGGGCGAGGCTATCGCCGGGATTCGGCGACGCCGGCGTCCGATTGCGGCGATGTCGGCCGCGCGGCGGACGGGTTTCGGCCCATCTGGCCGCGCTGGCTAAAGCGCGCAATCGCTGTTGCGCGCCTGCTGCGCCATCGCCGCAGTTCCGACCTCTATTCCGGCAGGTTCGTCGTGCGATCGATCGTAAGTGCCGCGGATTGACCCGCACCGCCGGTCCCCGGCTGCCCCGATCCGACGCTGATCCGGTAATTTCCGGCAAGCACGCGGTGCACACCATCGGGCGACACGCTGCTCAGATCGCGGGGGGAAAGGTCAAACGTGACCGTGCGGCGTTCGCCGGGGGCGAGCGATACGCGCCGGAAGCCACGCAAAGCGATTTGCGGCGTGCCCGGCGCATCGGGAAAGTCGAGATAGAGCTGCGCGACATCATCGCCCGCACGGCTGCCCGTATTGCGGATTTCGCTCGTCACGCGGACGCCCTGCTCCGCACCGCCCGCAACCGGGGAGACCTCCACCGGGCCATAGGAAAAGCTGGTATAGCTCATCCCCGCACCGAACGGGTACACCGGCTTGCCCTTGAAATAGCGATAGGTGCGCCCCGCCATCGCATAATCGTCAAAGGGCGGCAGATCGTCGATGCTCTTGTAAAAGGTCAGAGGCAGGCGCCCGCCCGGATCGACCTTGCCCGACAGGACATTCGCGATGGCAAGCCCGCCCGACTGGCCCGGATACCATGCCTCCACGATCGCGGCGGCATTGTCCTTTTCCCAGCTGAGATCGATCGGACTGCCGTTCATCAGCACGACGATCAGCGGCTTGCCCGTCGCCTTTGCTGCGCGCAGCAATTCGCGCTGATCGGCGGGAAGTTGCAGGTCGGTCTTGTCCCCGCCCTTGAAGCCGGGAGCATCGACCGGCGCCTCTTCCCCTTCCAGATCGGAGGTCAGACCGACAACCGCGACCAGCACATCGGCCGAGGCGGCTGCCTTTTGCAACTCCGCCCTGGGATCGGTCGAAATCCGTTTCCACACGATGCCGACGCCCGCCGTGCCGTGCGCGTCCGTCGACACCCGGATCGGATAACGACGCCCGCCCTCCAGCTGAAGCGTCTGAAGCTTGGGGATACTGCCCCATGCAGCGTCTTTCAGCTCGGCAAAGGGTTTTCCGTCGAACATCATTGTCCCGCTGCGCCATCCCGACAGGGCAAGGCGATAGGTGCCGGTGACCGGCGGCACGAAATATCCGGTCCATGTGACGCGGTGATCCTCATGCACCTTGGGAAGCGTGGGACTTTCATCATCAAGGCCTGCCGAGACTTTGGTGACGACCGGCTGCGCTTCGACCTTCATCGGGCCGTCATCCTTACCCGCCGCATCCGGAAGGGCGTTGTAATAGCGTGCAGTCAGGCCCTCTTTGCCATCTTCGCTGCGCAGCACTGCTGTAGGCACCGGATCGCCGTCGGTGATCGATGCGCCGGCCGGGGCATGGAGGATCGTCGCACCGGGCATAGCGCGGCCAAGCCCGTCAAGCACCGAGATCGGCGGGGCCGAAGCGGGCGACGAATAATTACCGCGCAGCACCCGCGTCGCATCGGCAAGCGGGCCGATCAGCGCGATTTTCACACCGGGCTTTAGGGGCAGAACACCGTCATTCTTCAACAGCACAAGGCTCTTTTCGGCGGCTTTCAGCGCGAGTTGCTGATGCCCGGCTGTGTTGATCGCGCTTACCGGCACCGGTGCATCCGACCGCAAACCGGGGAGATCGCCGTTGCGATACCGCGCCGAAAATAATCGGATCAACGCGCGATCGACATCGCTTTCGGTAATCAGATGCCGGTCGAGCGCCTCGCGATAGCGCGTCGTCAGATCGGGCGGATTGGGGCCAAGCGTCGCGGTGTGACATTCGCTGTCGACCCCGGCGCGCAACGCAGCCGCGACACCCGCTGCCGGGTCGGGCGCATAGTGATGATTGTCGCTGATATCCTTCACCGCGTCGCAATCGGACACGACATAGCCCTGAAAATCCCATGCGCCGCGCAGATGATCCTTGAGCAGATCGTCGCTGGCACAGGCGGGCTGACCGTCGATACGGTTATAGGCGCACATCACCGACCCTGCTTTCGCCTCGACGAGCGCGGCGCGGAAGGCGGGAAGGTACGTGTCCTCGATATCGTGGCGCGAAACGAAGACATTGGCTTCATGGCGGGTCGGTTCCGGGCCGGAATGGACCGCGAAATGCTTCGGCGTGGCAATGACACGCGGCAGGTCCGGGTCCGGCCCCTGCATCCCTTCGATAAAGGCGACGCCCAGCCGCGCGGTCAGATAGGGGTCTTCGCCATAGGTTTCCTGCCCCCGCCCCCAGCGCGGATCGCGGAAGATGTTGATATTGGGCGACCATGTGTCGAGCCCGGTGCCGATCCGCCCCAGCTTGCCCGTTTCTCGGCCGAGCGTGTGCAGCGCGCGCACCTCGGTGCTGATCACGCCCGCGACATTCTTGACCAAAGGCGCGTCGAAGGTCGCGGCAAGGCCGATGGGTTCGGGGAAATTGGTGGTGGGAACCGGCCCGAGCGCCCCGTGCAGCGACTCGGTCCACCAGTTGTAGGCCGGAATATCAAGCCGGGGGATTGCAGGGGCGACGTTTACAAGCTGCCCCAGCTTTTCGCCGATCGTCATCTTCGCGACAAGTGCGGCGGCCATGTCGCGGGCTTTTTTCCGAACCGGAGAGAGCGCAGCATCGGGTGCAGCATTTAGGGTCGTCTGCGCGCACACGGTTGCGGGTAATATCGCTGCACTGACCAGCAGCAGCGTCCGCGTAATCCGTGCCATGCTTGCTTTGTTCGTCATCCTGCTCCCCTTCTTCATCGGTTCTCGCCGTCCTGCGCGTCACACCGGTTGCAGGCCGTGCTGGTGAATCCTGTCGATCAGGTCGCGGTGGCGCGGCAGGCCCTGCCGCATCCGCTGCGTCTGAACCGCATTTTCGCGCATCGCCTGATCGGCGAGCCGCCTGTCGCTGACCAGCAAGGCGGGTTCGACCTCGGTCTCGAACCCCATGCCGTACAGGACATATTGATAGCTGGCGGGCGGGAAAACCTCCTCCACCCGGTCGAATTCGTCATGAAACCATGGCGATTGATAGCGCCAGAGCAGCATCAGGTCGCGAAGGCGGTCGGGCACCGTTTCGGGCAACCGGTTGTCGCGCCAGAATTCACTGTCTTCGCGCTTGCTCAGCACATAATGCAGCTTCAGGAAATCGATGATCCGGCCCCAGCGATAGTGGGTGGTTTCGTTGAAGCGCGATGCGATGACGTCCATCACCTCCCGACAGGCGGGCAGTTGTTCGGCGATCATCTTTGCCGACAATTCGATCAGCACGATTGCCGAAGCTTCGAGCGGTTCGAGGAACCCCGCCGCTACGCCCACCGCAACGCAGTTACGCTTCCAGAAGGTTTCGCGATGGCCCGACCGGATGGCGATCTGTCGGATCGGCAAATCCGCGCCTCCGGGGCCGAGATAGGCGCGCAATTCGCGCTCCGCCGCGTCCTGCGACTGGTGGCGGCTCGAATAGACATGGCCGATGCCGCGCCGGGTGGGCAGGCCGATATCCCAGATCCACCCCGCCGATTGCGCGGTCGATATCGTATGCGTCGCGATCGGGCTGTGCTCGTCGGGATAGGGCATCTGCACCGCAAGCGCGGTGTCGCAGAACAGAATGTCCGAACAGTCCTTGAAACCAACGCCCATGGCGTCGCCCAGCAACAGCGAACGAAATCCGGTGCAATCGATGAACAGGTCGCCCGCTATCTCGCCCGCCTGTTCGGTGTCGATGGCGCGAATATCGCCATGTTCGTGAAGCCGCACCTCCCGCACATCGGCAAGAACATGGCAAACACCCAGTTTCTCGCAGCAATGGCGCTGCAGAAACGGCGCGAACTTTCCGGCATCAAGATGATAGGCGTAATTGGCAACGCCGTCATATTCGGGCGTCGCGATCGTTTTGGGGGCAAGGCCGTCATCGCACAATCGCCCCTGCGGACAAACGGCGTCGCAAAAACTGCTCGCTTCCTGCTGTGCCAGCCAGTGCGGAACCAGATTGAGCTTCGAAAAATGCTGCGGCAGCATCAGCGGGTGATAATAAGCGTCGTCCGCCGCACCGGTGGTCCAGCGCGCGAAAAGCGCCCCTTGTTTGAACGCGGCATCGCATTCGCGGAAAAAGTCGGTCTCCGACACGCCGATCCGCGCTAGCGTGCTGCGCAGCGTCGGCCAGGTGCCTTCCCCCACGCCCAGAATCGGCGTGGTCGGCGATTCGACCAGAGTGACGGTCAGGTCATGCGGAATGCGCGCGCGGTGCTTCGCCGCGATGAGTCCCGCCGTCAGCCATCCGGCGGTCCCGCCGCCGACGATCACGATATGTCTGGTCCGCGCTACCATGAAAAACCGTTAAAAAAGTTGCCGGGGACACCAGAGTGACATCCCCGGCAAGAGAGGGAAGGTCAGAAATGGAATCGTGCGCCCGCCGTGAATCTCCGGCCATAAGCGAACACGTCGAGCAACTGATTGTCGAACCGGCCATGGGTGCTCTGCACCTCGTTGGTGATATTGGTCGCTTCGGCAAAAATGTTGAACTGCGGTGTGATCTGATAGCTGGTGCTGAGATCGATCTGCAGGTTCGGGTCTTCAAAGGTCGGTTCTGACCCGAACGCGCCGGTATTCTGATTTTGCCCGAAGGCGCGCAGATATTCGGCGCGATAATTCACCGCCGCGCGGAATTCGAAACCATATTTGTCGAAAAAGCCGATGAAGTTGGCCGAATTGGCAAGGCCGGTAACGGCAAAGCCGCTCAGCGAAATATCGTTCTCGTCATAGGGTTTGTTGGTGCCGACAAAGGTCGCGTTCGCATTGAAGCCGAAGCCGCTGTCACCAAACACATGCTGCCATGCGATTTCGACGCCGCGCACCGTTGCTTCGGGCCCGTTGACCTGCTGCGACACCGCAAAGACCGCCGGTTGCCCGGTAGTCGGATCGATGACATCGTTGATCGTCTGACGCTGTGTCCCGCCGACGATGAAGTTGCTGACATGCTTCAGGAAGAAATCGACCGCGGCATAGGAATTGGGCGCATAATACCATTCGAGGGCCGCATCGAAATTGTCGGAAAGATAAGGCCGCAGCGCGGGTGCGCCGCCGCTTGCGGTCAGTGCGCCGACACGCTGGCCGGTCCCGACACTGGCGACCGGGGTGAGCAGGTTCAGGCCGGGCCGGGTGAGCGTGCGCGATGCATCGAGACGCAGGTGCAGCTTATCGGTCAGCTCCAGTTTCAGGTCGATACTGGGCAGCAGATAGGAATAATTGCTCTTGGTCGACACCGGCTGCGGATCGGATAGTATCACGGTCAGCAGCGTCGGATCGCCTGAATTCTGGACGATCTGCAACGGCACCTGACCAAAACCCGCCGACACGACATGCGTATTTTCGTTGCGGACCCCGGCATTGAAGTGGAACGGCATCCCGGCGAGTTCGACATCGAAATTCGCGCGCAGGAACAGCGCCCAGGTCGTTTCCTGAATGTCGCGGATCGATCCGTTGTCGAGCGCCGTATCGAACGTGCCGGTAAAGTCCGTTCCGACCGTCGGCGCATCATAGTTGAAGCCCGGAATATTCTGCGCCTGCGGATTGCCGAGGCCGGTCAGGAAATTCTGATAATCCTGAGCGGTGAAGCGCAGCAATACCGGCGGCAATGCACCCGAAAATCCGGGGATGAAGTTCTTCGTGCTGACCTCACCCCTGATCAGATCGGCGGGGATCGGAACGCCGGTCGTATTCCCCGATGCCGGACCATAGCCCGAATAGGCCTGCCAGAAATTGTTCACGAACGTATTGCGCTGCCGGAACTTATACCGGTCCTGCAGCCAGGAGCCGCCGAAAGCGAGTTTGAAATTGTCGCTTTCCCAGCGGCCGGTCAGCCGCCCCTGCTTTACGACATCGGTATTCTTCTGCGCCTGAATAACGGTGACGTGCGATCCGATGACAGACGGGTCGGCCCAGCGCGATTCATCGCCCCCCGGACCATAATTGTTGAGTTCGGGCAGCGTGTCGCTGCTGTCGCCGTTGATGACCAGCCCCAGCGACGGCCCGATACCGAAACCATAGCCGATATCGGCATTGGTGCTGGTCAGCTCCCCGCCGGGGTTGAGCCAGCTCTTCGAATAAGAACCATCGGCTTCAACCGAGAAATTGTCGCTCGCCTGCCATTTCACGTTCAGGCCGGTCTGGTTGGTCTGAAGAACCGACGTATCGGTGCCGGCGGTAAAGTCGGTCTGGCTGCCGTCCTGCGTGAAATTGGTGATCGTGCCGTTGTCGTCCAGTTCGACATTGCGCAGCGAACCCTGATTGAACCAGATGCCGAAGCCGAAATTGTCCGACCGCACCTTTTGCCGCGTGAAATTATCGTCGAGCGTCACCATGACATCTTCATTGGGATGCCATTGCAGCGCGATCCGGCCATCGATCCGCTCGTCTTTGGTATAGATTTGCGTCGCGCCATATTGCTGTTCGAACCAGCTTACGACCGATTTTTGCTGGCTGGGGTCGGCGGTCGCATCATCGGTTGGCGCACAGGTGGCAGCGGTCGAACCGGCCAGCTGACATGGCGCGATCCTGCCGCCGGGCCAGCCGGATACGAATACGCGGTTGGTCTGCGTATCGTGCCGCGAATAAATGGCATCGACCAATATGCCGAATGTATCGTCGGCGAAGGTATCGCTGAACAACGCGCCGACGACCGGCACGATCTTGCCCGAATCGTCCTGAATCGATCCCGACGCCGAAATAGCGCCGCGCATCCCCGGCTTGTCGAACGGCTTGGGAAACTGGACATTCACCGTTGCGCCGATCGAGTTGGACGATAGCGTCACATCGGGCGTTTTCATGACCGTCAGGCCGCCGACAAAGTCCGCGCCGACCGTGCTGAAATCGATCGAGCGGCCGCCCGTCGCCGTCGAGATACGGCGACCGTCATACAGCGTTTCGTTGAAATCGCCGCCGAACCCGCGAACCGTAATGCCGGTCGGCTCACCGCGCGGACCCGATCGCTGGATCGACACACCCGGGAGTCGCTGAAGCGAGGCGGCGACATTCGAATCGGGGAATTTCCCGATATCTTCCGAAGAGATCGCATCGACGACACCGGCGGCCTCGCGCTTGATGTCGAGATTGCGCTGAAGCGATCCGCGAATGCCGGTGACGATGATGTCCTTTTGCGGATTGTCGTCCAGGCTGGCTTCCGGATTCTGACCATTCTGCCCCGACCCGCCATTGGGCGCAGTGGCAGCCTGATTGAGCTGCGACTGAGGCGATGCCGGTTCCGGCGCTTCGGCAGGACGGGCCGGGCCGTCATGCTCCGCCGACAGATCGTGGGCAGCGACGGGCGCACCGGCGATGAGCGCAATCATGCTGACAGCACAGCACCAGCCGTTCCGGGCCATGCGATGGCGGCGAATTTCTCTTGGTTCGAACGTCATACCCCTCCACTCCGATATTATTATCGAATTGCGGCGCGGCACCTCTTTGGGATGCCCGCCGGATACGCGGACAGGTCAGAGGGAGTTCAGACGCTTCCCCTTTCAGCTAACGACATAATCAACTCTCCCCGACAATTATTATTCGATAACGCTACCACCAAGAGTTACCGCTATCAATCTATTTGTATGGGTAATGTCCAAGCGCGCGTTCTACGCTTGGAGTAAGCAGCATTTTGGCATAACTTGCCGGAAAAGAATACTCTGCCGGCGTTACTTGTTGCGTCGCAGCAAAAGAGCGAATGGGGGATAGCGCAAACATGACAGAACAACTAACGGCGCTGGATAGCGAGACGCATCGAACGCTGCGGATAGAAAAACCGGCGCATGAGCGGCGTCATTTCGTTGCGATTGCGCCTTCGGAGTTCGCGGTTGCAGCAGCATCCTGTCCGGTCCTGTTTGCCAAGCGGGCCGATACCGGTGCCTTTTATGCAGCCGCGCTCATGGGATTTCGGGAAGGCGAGAATCTGCTCGCCGCCGCCTATGGCGATGCGTCGCGATTCGTGCCGCAGGATGCGATTTGTCAGGGCCTTTTCATCGACGGAGATCATATCGCGATCGACGCTGACCATGCGCGCTTCTCGCATCATTCGGGCGATCCCCTGTTCGAAGCGGATGGCACGCCCGCGCCTGCGCTTCACCGCATCCGCCGGGCGCTCACCGCGCTCGCCGAGGGGGCGGACGAGACGCAAAAGCTGGTCGCAGCATTGAACGCCCATCGCCTGATCGAGCCGCTCGACGTGTCGCTGCAATTCGACGATGGCGAACGGATCGTGCTCGACGGCCTGTACACCGTCAGCCTTGATGCGCTGCACGATCTGGATGATGCAGCGGTGGTTGCGCTGTTCCGCGCGGGGCATTTGCAGCTTGCGCACATCATGGCCGCATCGCTCAGACAATTGCCGCTGCTGGCACAGGCGCGCAACCGTCAACTGACGATGGCCTGAACCCGATGTCGCATGCCGCGCCCGTGGAAGAGACCACCAGTATCGACAGCGCGTCGTTCGCGGATCGGCAGCAGGCGTGCCGACCGTTCGTGCTGCGCGGCCTGTGCGCCGACTGGCCTGCGGTTCAGGCGGCAGGGAAAGGCTGGCCGATATTTGCGCAATGGCTGAAGGAGCGGGCAAGCGGTGCCACGGGCGAAGCCTTTCATGGCAGCCCGGACATTGGCGGGCGCTATTATTATGATGACGCACTGTCGGGCTTCAATTTCGAACGTGAAACGCTGGCGCTCTGCGCCCTGATCGACCGGGTCTCGGCCCGTGCGGCCGGCGGTAGCGGCGATAGCTGGTATATGGGGTCGCTGCCCGCCGATACATTCCTGCCCGGCTTCGCTGCCGACCATCCTATGCCGGTGATCGATATGTCGGTGGCACCGCGTATCTGGGTCGGCAATGCCTCCGATGTCGCATGCCATTACGACATGTTCGACAATCTTGCCTGTGTGGTGGCCGGGCGGCGTCGCTTTACCCTTTATCCGCCTGAATGCATTCATGATCTGTATGTCGGCCCCGTCGACTTTACGATGGCGGGCCAGCCCGTCGCGATGGCCGCCGCCGCGCCGCCGGGGGACCCGCGCTATCCGCGCTTTGCGAAGGCCGCGGCAAAGGCGCACAGCATCACGCTGCATCCCGGCGACGCGCTCTACCTTCCAAAGACATGGTGGCATCAGGTGGAGGCCCTCGATCCTTCCAATGTGCTGGTCAATTACTGGTGGGATGCCCATGCGGCGGGCCCGGATTCGCCCTATGCCGCGATGATGCTAGCGATGATCACGATCGCTGACCGGCCGCCGGCAGAGCGCGCGGCGTGGGACGCCATGTTCGACCATTATGTTTTCCGCAGCGCCGGGCATCCGCTGGCACATCTGCCGGAGGAAAAGCACGGGCTGCTTGGTCCGGTGAAGCAAAATTACGGGCGCATCCGCGCATTGGTCATGCAGATGTTGCGCAACATCTGATGGCCGAACGACAAGGGGGAGAAGGGGTTTTGGCAGTTTCACATCTGGTCCGCATGGCGGCATTCGGCTTGCTGGCCAGTGCCGCGCCGCTGGCCGCGCAGTCGCAAGCACCGCACGATCCACTCACGCCGAGGGGCCATTGGAGCGCGAATACCCGCGGGCGCGCCGCGCTCCCGCCGATGGGCTGGAACAGCTGGAACGCGTTCAACAGCGATATCGATGAGGCCAAGCTGATGGCATCGGCGCAGATCCTGATCGATTCCGGGCTGGCAGCGAAGGGGTATCGCTATGTCGATATCGATGACGGCTGGTGGCTTCGCCGCGACCAGCCCGACGGGCGGATGGTGATCCGGGCGAAGAGCTTTCCCTCCGCCGCGATGCCCGACGGCACGACCAGTTTTCGCCCCCTGACCGACCGGCTGCACGCGATGGGGCTGAAGGCAGGCATCTATTCGGACATCGGCCGCAATTCCTGCGGTCAGGTTTACACATCCGACTTCGCCAATCAGCCCGAAGGCAGCGTGGCAGAGCGCGAAGTCGGGCTGTACGGCCATGTCGATCAGGATATCCGGCTGTATTTCGCCGATTGGGGGTTCGACCTGATCAAGGTCGACGGCTGCGGCATTCGCGGCCTGCCCGTGACCAATCCGAAAGTGACATCAGGCTATCTTCGCGCCTTTGACCCCATCATCGATCTCGAAACGCTGGGGCGAACCGATATTGCGAAGGTGAAGGCGCTGTACGGATCGGTTGCCGACGCACTGGCGCGCTATAATCCCGACGGCGATTATATCTTTTCGATCTGTTTGTGGGGATCGGCAGATGTCCGCGCCTGGGCCAAGGATATGGGCAATATATCGCGCACCAGCGAGGATATTTCACCCAACTGGAGCCGCATGCTCCATAATTTCGACAGCGCCGTGCGTCGCCCGCTCTATGCCGGTCCCGGAAGCTGGAACGACCCCGATATGCTGTTCGTTGGGACTGGCGCGTTCGATGCCGACCACCTGACCGAAGCACGATCGCACATGGCATTATGGGCGATGCTCAATGCGCCGCTGATGATCGGCTATGACCTGCGCAAGGCGACACCTGCCCTGCTGGAAGTTCTCGGCAATCCGCGCATCATCGCGCTCGATCAGGACCCGGCGGGCAATCAGGCGGTGCTCGCTTACGATTCCGACGATGTGCAGATTTTGGTCAAGACGCTGGCTTCGGGGGAAAAGGGGGTCGCGATCGTCAATCGCACCGCCGCGCCGGTCGATGCGCAGCTTACCGCCGATCATCTGAAATATGCGGGCAAGGCGCCGATCACCCTCACCGATTTGTGGACCGGTTCGGACGACAGTTTCACGGGGGAGAAGACTCTTCACCTCGCACCCCATCAGACGCTGATATTCGCGGCAAAGGGAACGCGGCGCCTGTCCGACGGACTGTTCCTCTCGGAAATGCCCGGCAGCATCAATCCGGCGGTCGATGGCGTCGTCGTGCCCGAGGACGAGCCGCTTATCCATCGCGGTATCCTGCCCTGGCAGGGAACGCGCGGCACCGGTCAGCATCCGCGCTATGGCGGGTGGGGCGGGGCTGAGGCGGATGCCACGCCGTTCGGCAAGATGCTTGGTTCGGGCGGGCATGACTTCCACACAGGGATCGGTGTGCTCGCCGGTTCGCGGCTTGAGGTCCGAAACAAGGGCTATGCCCGCTTTCAGGCGCAGGTCGGCATGGACGACAGCGCCCGCGACCGCAGCCAGCCGGTGACCTTCTTCGTCTATGGCGACGGCAGGCTGCTCGCCCGGTCGAAACCGGTCGCATTTGGTGATGCGCCGCAACCGATCAGCGCGAATGTACGCGGCGTGAAGCTGATCGAACTGGTTGCCCGCACGCCCGAAGCGGTTCGCTTTCCGGACCCGGTCGTATGGGGCGATGCCGCACTGGTTCAGGGAAAATAATCAACGGGAGGATGAGGATGAAATCGCTACGCTGTTGCATTGCTGCGCTTTCGATACTGGCAGGCGCCGCTGCCCTGCCCGCATCGGCACAGGTAGACACAAAGGCACCGCCCCGCGTGGCGGGTGCAAAGACGGTACCGGTCGAAACCACCACCGTTCATTCCCCGGCGATCGAAGGGAATCTGGAAGGCGAATCGCCTGACCGCAACGTGATGGTGGTGCTGCCTTACGGCTATGCCGCGCATCCCGACCGGCGCTATCCGGTCGTCTATGCGCTGCACGGCTATTCGATCGGGGCCAAGCAATGGACGCGCGAAATCCATGTTCCCGAAACCATCGAAAACGCCTTTGCCGCCGGGGTTCGCGACATGATCGTCGTCTTTCCCGATTCAAAAACGATCTATGGCGGATCGATGTATTCGAGTTCCGCTACCACGGGGGATTTTGAGCGCTTTATCAGCCATGATCTGATCGCCTATATCGACGCGCATTACCGGACGATCGCCGACCGGCGGAGTCGCGGGCTGGTCGGCCATTCGATGGGCGGCTACGGCGCGACGCGCATTGCCATGCGCCATCCCGACGTCTTCGGCGCGGTGTATATGATGAGCCCCTGCTGCCTCTCGCCGCGCTCGGTCAACAACGCGCCCGATGCCGACACCATGGCAAAGGTCGCAGCGGTCAAAAACCCCGGCGACGCCGAGAACCTGCCCTTTTTTGCAAAAGCTATGCTGGCCACTGCGGCGGCATGGTCGCCGGACCCGAAAAAAGCGCCGCTCTATCTCGACCTGCCGGTAAAGGACGGAAAGGCGGACGAGACAGTGCTCGCCAAATGGACGGCCAATGCACCGCTCGCCTTTGCCGACCAGTATATCGGCAATATGCGGCGCTATAAGGCGATTGCCATCGATGTCGGCGATCAGGACGGGCTGAAAGCCGATGCCGAAAAGCTGCACGATCTGTGGACGCGCTATGGCATTGCAAACAGCTTCGAAATCTATCCCGTCACGCATACCAGCGATGTCGCGATCAGGTTTCAGGAAAAGGTCATGCCCTTTTTCAACCGAAATCTGGAATTTTGACGGCTAGTCAGTGAATCGATCAGCGGGGCGGCGAATGCACCTTCGCCGGATATGATGAATTTCTATAATTCAAATAACCAGTTTCACTTTGTAAGCGTTTTTGCACCAAGATTATCCTGTTCCGAACATATAATACCGGTGAATTATTCAATGCTTCTTATGTCACGTTAACATCAACTACATAAAGACGGCGATTCCGCCTCACCGGCTTCGGATCGACCAGTCTGAAAGGAGACGGCATGGTTGATATAGCAAGGGGCAGACACCTGTCCGCGAAATCGCTTCGGGGCATGGGTCAATTTGGTAGGCTGGTTACTGCGGTCGCCGCGCTTGTCGCGTCACCGGCTATGGCACAGAATCCGGTGTCGGACGCAACGATCGATCTGAGCGCCTATCTCGTTCCTGCTTCAACGGCGTCCGCGCGCCCCGACGACGACGGATTCATCCGGCGCTGGCTGTTGCTCGAACCGATCGTAAAGCCCAATCGCAGCAATGCCGGCTTTACGGGCAGCTATGTCCGCAACGCCCTCGCGCAAACCTATTTCCCCGGCCAGATGACCATCGTCCCGCAGAACGGCCAGATCGTTCAGGCAGCGACGCCGCTGACCTGGCACGCTTATGATGCGCAGCGCTTCGATGTGAAGCTTTTCGCCTTTGCCCAGGCGCTGGGTAAGCCGACCTATGGCGTCATCTTCTGGGCCGTCACCGTGATCGACAGCCCGAAGGAACAGACGGTGCGCATGGCCGTCGGGTCGAACTCCGCTTCCATGTGGTGGCTGAACGGCGAGGAAGCGCTCGGGCTGTTCGACGACCGGCGTATGGTGATGGACGATATGGTTTCGCGTCCGCTCACCCTTAAAAAAGGGCGCAACGTGGTTCGCGGCGCAGTTATCAACGGGCCGGGCCTTTCCGATTTCTGTCTGCGCTTCATCGACGACAGCGAACAGCCGATCCGCGACCTGAACATCGTAACGACGGGAGCGGCGAAATGATGCGCGCTACTGCGATCCGCCCGCACCGGGCACTGGCCTTCGCCCTGTCGTTCATCGCTGCAAGCGGCGCGGCGCACGCGCAGCTTGCCGGGCGACCGTTCATCCATGATCCCGCTACGATTACCGAATCGGACGGCCGCTATTACACCTTCGGCACACGCGGCGGCGGGCTGGTTTCCGATGACGGCTGGAAATGGGTCGAGGGGCCGGTGCGCCCCGGCGGCGGTGTGGCGCCCGATGTCATCAAACTGGGGGACCGTTATTATGTCGCCTATGCCGTGGGCGGCGGCGGGCTGAACGGCGGGCATGCCAGCCAGATCAGGATCATGTGGACCAGGTCGCTCGACCCCGAATCGCCTGATTTCGGCTATCACGATATCGGCGTGGTCGCATCGACCGACGGCACCGAGCTCGCCGACGCGATCGATGCTGCTTTTCTGCTGGCCGAGGGGCGGCTCTGGCTCAGCTACGGCACCTATTTCGGGTCGATCCGGATGGTCGAGCTCGATCCTGACACCGCAATGCCGTTGCCCGATAGCAAACCCGTCGATGTCGCGATCGACATGGAAGCGACCGCGATGATGTTTCGCGACGGCTGGTATTATCTGCTCGGCACCCACGGCACCTGCTGTGACGGTCCCAATTCGACCTATAATATCCGGGTCGGCCGCTCGCGCACCCCTACCGGCCCCTATGTCGACAATATGGGCATTCCGCTATTGAAGGGCGGGGGCAAGCTGGTCGCCAATGCCCGCGGCCGCGGCATCGGTCCGGGGCATTTCGGGCTGATCGACCTCGGTCAGGGCGTTCAGAAATTCTCGATGCATTATGAAGCCGATATGGACCGTGGCGGGCGAAGCGTTCTCGCGATCGCACCGCTGCTGTGGCGCGACGGGTGGCCGGTCGAGGGCGAGAATATCGCTGCCGGCACGTATGAAATCGAATCCGAACGCAGCGGTCGCGCGCTTCAGCTTGCCACCGATTTCGTCCGCATCGATTTCGATGCGCGGCGCAGCTTCATGGCGAAGCCCGATACGGTTGTCCCGCCGGTCCCCGACCAGAGTCTGAAAGAGGATTCGGCAGACTGGCCGGACGGAAAAATCGCCGCCGATCTGGGCGACTATATGGTTCGCCCGCATCAGCTATGGACCGTAACGCCGGTCCCGGAAAAGGGCGGGTGGTTCGGCGCGCCTTGCTACAGGATCACCATCGCGGGTACGCAGCGCGCGCTCGCAGCAGGCCCCGCCAGCGCGGTATCCACCGTCCCCGCCTATGACGGAAGCGACGACCAGTTGTGGCAGATCGATCAGCTGGCCGACGGCAGCTATCGGATACGTCCGGCGAAGGCGGCCGACAAATCGCTCGCGCTGGTCGCGATCGGGGCAAGCACGCCGGTGCTGGTGCCGTTCGATCCGGAGAGCGATTCGGGGCGCTGGCGGTTCCGCCACCGGTAAACCGGGCAACGGACCGCGTTGCATAGTCCGGGTTAAGACCAGCGCCCGCCGGGATCGACCCGGCAGGCGCTGGTTCCCGCATCAGCGGATGTCGAGCATTACCACCGATTTGGCGGGCATGGTGACAGTCAGGCGATTGCCCGACAGCCGCGCGCCGCTGAACGCCGCAGGCATGACCAGATCGGGATTGTCGAACGTATTATGCGCATCGATCCGGTCGCCGGTCAGGATACGCCCCTGCACCCTGCGCCCTTCCACACCGTCCAGTGTCACCTGAACGGTTTGCGGCCGGTTGGGATCGACATTGGTCAGGCCCACATGGACGACGCCGTCGGTGCCGCGCACCGCGCTTGCGCTGATCGCGGGCATTTCCCACTGATCCTTCTTATACGTGTCTGCCTGGACATCGACCGGCAGGACGGTGCCGTCCTGATAGCCTTTATACATGTCGAACACCCAATAAGTGGGCGTGCGGACCATCTTGTCGTCCTTCACCAGCAGCATCGCCTGAAGCACGTTCACCATCTGCGCGATATTAGCGCCGCGCACGCGATCGGCATGGCGGGCGAAAATGTCGAAGTTCAGGCTGGTGACCAGCGCGTCGCGCAGGCTGTTCTGCTGATACAGGAAACCGGGATTGGTGCCGGGTTCGACATCATACCAGGTACCCCATTCATCGACGAGCAGCGCAACACGCTTTTCGGGATCATATTTGTCCATGATCGCTGAATGCTTTGTGAGCAGTTCGTCCATCTTGCGCGTTTTGGACAAAGTGCGCGCCCATTGCTCTTCATCGAAACCGGTCGCCGCGCCCTTGTGACTCCAGTCATTGGGCACCGTGTAATAATGAACCCCGATGGCGTCGAAGGTGTTCGCCGCCTTCTTCATCATCACGTCGGTCCAGTTATAATCGTCCGAATTGGCGCCGCTTGCGACCTTCATGATCTTCTCGCCCTGCGGCACGCGGATGAAGGTGCTGTACCGACGCGTCACATCGGCTGCATATTCGGGCAGCATATTGCCGCCACAGCCCCAAAGCTCGTTGCCGATGCCGAACATGGCGAGCTTCCACGGCTTGTCACGGCCATTGGCGCGGCGTTCTTCGGCGATGGAAGAGGTGGTGGGCGAGGTCATATACTCCACCCATTTCTGAAGGTCTTCGGGCGGAGCCGAGCCGACGTTGCCCGAAACATACGCCTCTGCGCCCAGAAGTTCGGTATAGTTCATGAATTCATGCGTGCCGAAGGAATTGTCCTCGGTTACGCCGCCCCAGTTGGTGTTGACCTTTACCGGGCGCTTGTCCTTCGGACCGATGCCTTCGCGCCAGTAATATTCGTCCGCGAAGCAGCCGCCGGGCCAGCGGATTTCGGGCACGTTGATTGCCTTCAACGCATTGACGACATCAGTGCGATAACCATGGATATTGGGAATTTTGCTGTCTTCGCCGACCCAGATGCCGCCATAGATGCCATGGCCGAGATGTTCGGCGAACTGACCGAAAAGCCGCTTATTATATTCCGGACCCGGCCGATCGGCATGAACGGTCACCGCGTCGGTCGCCGGAGCGCCCGATGACTGGGCAAAGGAAGGCGCGGCCAGAACCAGAGCAAGCGCCGAAATCATTCTGTACATTTCTCTCTCCCCTTATTGAGCCGGCATAAGCGGGTACGAACCCCGCCTTGAAATTTTGTCAGACAATAAAGCGATTTCGAGATCACGCAAGCATGAGTCTGGCGCAGCGCGAACCGACAATGCTTGCGATTCGGCGACGCGCCAATTACATACCGCTCGTTATGAATATTAAAACCTGCACGCCCGCCAAGGGTCGACCGCGCGAATTCGACGTGGATGAGGCCCTGAGCGCTGCCCTTCGGGTGTTCTGGAGCAAGGGCTATGAGGGCGCGTCGCTCAGCGACCTTACCGAAGCGATGGGGATTACGCGGCCCAGCCTGTACGCCGCGTTCGGCAACAAGGAACAGCTGTTTTGCAAGGCGCTCGACCTCTATGAGAATGAGAAGCTGGCTTACACCCGCGAGGCGCTGAACCAGCCGACGGTTCGGGCCGTCATCGAATATTTCATGCGCGGCGCGATCGACGTTCAGTGCAGCGATTGCGAACCACGCGGCTGCCTTGGCGTGATCAGTTCGGTCGCGTGCGGCGCGGAGGCGGACTGTATCCGCGAGGAAGTCATCCGTCGCCGCGCGTCGTCGCGCGCTGAAATCATCGCGCGGCTGGAAAAGGGCAAGGCGGACGGAGACCTGCCCCCCGATGCCGATATCGAGGCGCTGACCAATTATATGTTCGCTGTGCTTCAGGGCATGGCGGTCATGGCGGGATCGGGATCGAGCCGCGCCGAACTGGAGGCGATCGTCACCACGATGCTCGCCAACTGGCCGGGTCGATAAACTTCGCACTTGCAAAAAAATAACGATCGGTACAGAAATCACTCTTGACGTTGTTCATGCGGCATTTATATACCGCTCAGTATGAAACAACCGAAGGGGTGTGCCGATGCACGAACGCTCCGAACCGAAGTTCATCCTGTAACCGACCGGGTATGCCGTAACGGCACCTGTCGTTTTTGAGTGGCCTGTTCCGGCCTGACCGGCGCTGCTCTGTCATCATTTTTCGCCTTACCGCGTCGCCGAACATGCATTCGGTGCGAGCGTCGGGCGCACGTCTTTCACACCCGGAAAGCCGCGAGGCGCTTTTCCGGCACGGCGCCGCTTTGCCTGCGCCACCATAAAAAAGGGGAACAGATCATGGCTTATCTGGATGTTGCAAATGGCGCAGCGACCGCAACCTTTCCCTGCGCCGCCTCCAATCCCGTCGCGGACACGAAACCTGCGCTTTCCGCGCTGGAATGGTCGGTGGTAGCGCTGGCTCAGAAGGACAGCATGGCCAGCCTGAAACGGCCCGGAAAAATGGCGGTGGCCATGGGCAAGCTGTTCCGTACCCGCACCAATCCCGAACTGGCCGATCCGAAGCTGGAGGCGCTGCGCCGTATCGCGGTTCTCGCCTGGCATCGCGGCTATGCGATTGCCTCTCACGAAATCCATGCATTCATGTCCGCGGGCTTTAGCCTTGCCCAATATGAGCTGGTGCTGGGCAGCATCAGCCGCGGTCGCAATGCCCTGAATCAGCGAGCCTGAGAATGACGAAATTCGAAAAGATTGAACGGGCGGATGTGGATTCGCCCGAACCCCGCCGTGCCCCCTCGCGCTGGCGAAAGGGGGCGCTGATCGCGCTCCCCGCCGCGCTGCTCGTCTGGGGCGGGTATGAACTTACGCATGATGCCCGGCCCGCACAGGCAGCGCCGCCCCCGCCGACCGTAACGGTGGCGACGCCGCTTGTCCGCCCGATCGAGGAATGGGACGAATATGTCGGCCGCTTCGCCGCATCGAAGACGGTCGATGTGCGTCCGCGCGTTTCGGGCGAAATCACCGGCGTGCATTTTACCGACGGCGCGATCGTCCATAAGGGCGACCTGCTGTTTTCGATCGACCGCCGCCCGTTTCAGGCGCGTCTGGCCGAAGCACAGGCGCGCGTCGCCAGCGCGAAGAGCGACCTGGCGCTTGCCAAAGCGGACCTCGCCCGCGCGCTGAAGCTGGTCGATGTCGATGCGGTTTCGCAAAGCCAGATCGATCAGCTCCGCGCCAAACAGCAGGCGAGCGAGGCAGCGCTGGCAGCGGCACAGGCCGATGTTCGCGCACGCTCGCTCGACCTCAGCTTCACGCAGGTGCGCGCGCCGATTACCGGCCGGGTTTCGGATCGCAAAGTCGATGCGGGCAATCTGGTCGGTGGCGGAGAAGGGGCGCAGGCAACCCTGCTCACCACCATCAACGCGCTCGACCCGATCTATTTCAGCTTCGATGCCTCCGAAGCGCTCTTCCTGAAAACGAAGCGCGCAGCGGAATCCGGCGACAAACCTGCGACGGTGGATATCAAGCTGCAGGATGAAAACCAGTATCGCTGGCACGGGCGGCTCGATTTCACCGATAACGGGCTAAATCCCGATTCGGGCACGATCCGCATCCGCGCGGTGGTCAGCAATCCGAAGCTGTTCCTCACCCCCGGCATGTTCGGCGATGCCCGATTGTCGAGCGGCGGACGGGTTCAGGCATTGCTGGTGCCGGATGCCGCAGTCACGACCGATCAGGCGCGCAAGCTGGTGATGACGGTGGGCAAGGATGGCAAGGCACAGCCAGTGCCCGTCGAACTCGGCCCGGTCATCAACGGGCTTCGCGTGATCCGCAGCGGCCTGACCCCGGAGACAAAGGTGGTCATCAGCGATCCCGAACTCGCACCTCCCGGCGCGCCGGTAAAAATGAAACCGGGCAAGATCGTCGCTGTGAAGGAGGGGCAGTCACCGCCTGCCGTCGCCGATCCGACGACCGGCGGGGCGAGCTTCGCGGCGAATTAGCGCCGGGCAGTTTCCGCAATTCATTCCGCCGCTGCTGAGCACGGCCGAAGCACCGTTCTTCTTCAACGCAGGAAGAACGGACCGCTTCAACTGCGCTCAGCGCGGGCGGAATGTCAGAGAATTATCGGGGCCCGACCGGCCCCATGAACAGGAGCGGGCAGCATGCGCCTCTCACGTTTCTTCATCACGCGGCCAATCTTTGCCGCCGTGCTTGCGATCGTCATCACCATTGTGGGCGCGATCGCCTATCTTGGCCTGCCGGTGTCGCAATATCCCGATATCGTCCCGCCGACCGTAACGGTCTCCGCCAATTATCCCGGTGCGACCGCGCAAACCGTGGCCGACACCGTCGCCGCACCGATCGAGCAGCAGATCAACGGCGTCGACAACATGCTGTACATGTCGTCGGAATCGACTGGCGATGGCAAGCTGACCATAACCGTCACGTTCAAGATCGGCACCGATCTCGACGCGGCGCAGGTGCTGGTGCAGAACCGGGTGGCGATCGCCGAGCCTAACCTTCCCGAAGCGGTCCGGCGGCAGGGCGTGGTGACGCAAAAGACCTCGCCCGACTTCCTGATGGTCGTCAATCTGGTGTCGCCCGACAATTCGCTCGATCGCGGCTATATCTCCAACTACGCACTGACCCGCATCCGCGACCGGCTGACCCGCATCGACGGCGTTGGCGATGTGCGCCTGTTCGGCAGCCGCGATTACGCCATGCGCGTCTGGATCGATCCGGGCCGTGCGGCAGCACTGAACCTGACCGCAGGCGATATTGTCGAGGCGCTGCGTTCGCAAAATGTGCAGGTCGCAGCCGGAACGCTGGGCCAGCCGCCTTATGATCAGGGCAATGCGTTTCAGGTGAATGTCGAGGCGCAGGGCCGTTTCGCCGACCCCGATCAGTTCGCCAATATCATCATCAAATCGGGCAATGACGGGCAGCAGGTGCGCGTGCGCGACGTTGCGCGCGTCGAACTGGGTGCCGCCGATTATTCGTCCAACACCTATCTGTCGGGCAAGCCCACCGTCATCATGGCGGTGTTCCAGCGGCCCGGATCGAACGCTCTCGCCGCCGCAGATGCGGTGAATGCAGAGATGCAGACCGTGTCGAAGGACTTCCCCAAGGGGCTGGAATACAAGGTCATCTACAACCCGACCGAGTTCATTTCGCAGTCCGTCGATGCGGTGATGCACACATTGTTCGAAGCAATCGTGCTGGTCGTGCTCGTTATCGTCGTCTTCCTTCAGAAATGGCGCGCGGCGATCATCCCGGTGGTGGCGATTCCCGTATCGCTGATCGGAAGCTGCTTGGTGCTCGTCGCCTTTGGCTATTCGCTCAACAGCCTTTCGCTGTTCGGCATGGTGCTGGCCATCGGCATCGTCGTCGATGACGCGATCGTCGTGGTCGAAAATGTCGAACGTAACCTCGAACGCGGCCTGTCGCCGATCGAGGCGGCAAAGACGTCGATGGACGAAGTGTCCGCCGCGCTGGTCGCGATCGTTCTGGTGCTGTGCGCGGTGTTCGTGCCGACATTGTTCCTGACCGGCCTGTCGGGCGCATTCTATCAGCAGTTCGCGGTTACCATCGCGACGGCAACCGTCATCTCGCTGGTCCTTTCGCTCACGCTGTCGCCCGCGCTTGCTGCTTTGCTGCTGCGCGCGCACGATCATCGTGGCGAAAGCCATTGGGTGGTGCGTCAGCTTCACCGTGCAGGCGATGCATTCAATCGCGGGTTCGAGCGGATGAGCGACGGCTATGCCCGCCTCACCCGCAAGCTGGTGGTCCGCCCGGTCATCATGATGCTGACCTATGCCGGGCTGATTGCCGCGACCGTGGGACTGTTCTGGGCTACGCCGACCGGGTTCATTCCCGCGCAGGATCAGGGGTACTTCCTGACCGTCATCCAGCTGCCGCCCGGATCGTCGCTCGAACGCACAGATGCGGTGATGCAGAAGGTCGCAAAGCGCATCCTGCCCATTCCGGGGGTAAAGGGATCGGTGATGCTCGCCGGGTTCGATGGTCCGTCACAGACACTCGCCCCCAATGCGGCGGCCGCCTATGTCCCGCTCGAAAGCTTCGAAAAGCGCGCAGAGCTTGGCGTCAGCCTTCAGGATATCATGGCCGAGGCGCAAAAGCGTACCGCCGATATAAACGAAGCGCGGCTGATGATCGTACCCCCGCCGCTGATTCAGGGCATTGGTTCGGCCGGTGGCTATCGCATGATGGTCGAGGATCTGGGCGATAAAGGCCCGGAGGCACTCGCCCAACAGACCTATGGCCTGATCGGCAAGGCCAATCAGACAGAGGGACTGGCGCAGGTCTATACCTTCTTCAACACGGCAACGCCGCGCATCTTCGCCGATATCGACCGGCGCAAGGCGGATATGCTGGGCGTTCCCCCGTCGCGGGTGTTCGAGGCACTCTCGGTCTATCTCGGCTCGGCCTATATCAACGACTTCAACCTGCTGGGTCGTACCTATCAGGTGACTGCTCAGGCCGACGCCGCGCACCGCGCGACCGAAGCTGACATCGCCAATTTGAAGACCCGCTCGAACAGCGGGGCGATGGTGCCGATCGGTTCTGTCGCGACCTTCGACAGCAAAACGGGGCCGTATCGCGTCACGCGCTACAATCTGCACCCCGCCGTTGCGGTCGATGGCGATACCGCGCCGGGCTTTTCATCGGGCCAGTCGCTGGTGACGATGGAAAAGCTGGCCGACGAAACGCTGGCCGATGGCTACGCCCATGAATGGACCGGCATTGCGTTTCAGCAGAAGCTGGCGGGCAATACCGCCGCTGTGGTCTTCGCCCTCGCCGTGGTGTTCGTCTTCCTCGTGCTCGCCGCGCAATATGAAAGCGTGGTGCTGCCACTCGCGATCATCCTGATCGTGCCGATGTGTCTGCTCGCTGCAATGATCGGCATCAATCTGCGTGGCATGGACAATAATGTCCTGACGCAGATCGGGTTGATTGTGCTGATTGCGCTTGCTGCGAAGAACGCCATTCTGGTGGTCGAATTCGCCAAGCAGGCAGAGGATGAGGATGGGCTTTCTCCGGTGGAAGCAGCGGTTCGTGCTGCAAAGGACCGGCTGCGCCCGATCCTGATGACCAGCTTCGCCTTCATCCTTGGGTCGGTGCCGCTGGTGATCGCAACCGGTGCGGGTGCGGAGCTTCGTCAGGCGCTGGGTACGGCGGTGTTCTTCGGAATGCTGGGCGTTACCGGCTTCGGCCTGATCTTCACGCCGACCTTCTACGTGGTGTGCCGCGCGCTTGGGGACCGCTTCTCGCGCCGCCGCACCAATGGGCAGGGCGATGCGCGGGACGATACCGCCATCCAGCCCGCCGAATAGGAGCCTATTCTGATGTTTCGCACGATCATGATGACCTCGCTATCCGCGCTGGCGCTCAGCGCCTGCGCGGCGGGGCCGGACTATGTTGCGCCAGTCCCTCCGCAGACGGCGTCCGGCCCCTTCATCGCTGCCGATAGCGCGGCGGTATCCGCTCAGCCCGTCGCGGCGGACTGGTGGCGACTCTATGACGACCCGGTCCTGAACGGACTGGTCGAGGACGCGCTTGCCTCCAATACCGATATCCGCGTCGCGGTTGCGCGTATCCAGCGCGCCCGCGCCGGACTGAAGGGCGCGCGGGCCGACGAACTGCCCTCGACCGATCTGTCGGCCAGCGGCCAGTATCGCCGCCTGCCCGATCAGCAGCGTCTCCCCGGGCTAGACCGGGAAAGCTGGCTGTTCGATGGCGGGCTGGACGTTGCCTATCAGGTCGATCTGTTTGGCCGGGTGAGCCGTAATGTCGAAGCGGCAAAGGGCGATGTCGACGCCGCCCGCGCCGATGCCGAAGCGGTGCGCGTCGCGGTGGTTGCCGACACGACGCGCGCTTATGCCGATGCCGCCTCCTCGGCGCAGCGGCTGGCAGTGGCAGAGCATATCGTCGAGCTGCTCGACCAGTCGCTGGAGCTTACCCAAAAACGGCACGATGCGGGGCTGGCCAACGGCCTCGACACCGCGCGCATTGCCGCGCTGCGCAACCAGCGCGCAGCGAATGTACCCGCTTTGCAGGCGCAGCGCGACGCGGCCCTCTTCCGCCTCGCCACGCTGACCGGGCGTGCACCGGCCGACCTGCCGCCCATTGCGGGCGAGCGGAAGACGACGATGGCGCTCGATACGCCGATCCCGGTTGGCGATGGTCAGGCGCTGCTTGCCCGGCGGCCCGATGTGCGCGCGGCGGAGCGGCGGCTGGCAGCGGCAGCCGCGCGCATCGGCGTGGCGACGGCCGATTTGTATCCCAGCATTTCGCTGGGCGGATCGGTGGGGCAGACCAGCACGTCGTTCGGCGATCTGTTCGGTGCGGGGCCGCTACGCTGGCTGCTCGGCCCGCTGATCAGCTGGTCCTTCCCCAATCAGAGCAAGGCACGCGCGCAGATTGCGGCGGCAAAGGCGGATTCGCAGGAGGCGCTGGCGACGTTCGACGGCACCGTGCTCACCGCGCTGCGCGAGACCGAAACGGCGCTTTCGGCCTATGCGCATGATCTCGAACGGCGGCGCGCTTTTCAGGAAGCGCTGAACGCAGCCGAGCAAGCAGTGACCATCACCCGCGCGCAGCAGCGCGAAGGGGCGGTCAATTCGCTCGACCTGATCGATGCCGAGCGGACCTATGCGGATGCGCAGGCCGATCTCGCCACGATCGATGCGCGGATTTCGAACGATCAGATCAATCTGTTCGAAGCGCTGGGCGGCGGATGGCAGCGCGAGGGCGAAGCGGTGGCCGCGCGTTGAGGCTGAAGCGCGCCGCACCGTCATTGCGGGCCGCCAGGCGAAGCAATCCGGAGCGGCGTGCGTCACGCCGGATTGCCGGGCCACCTTCGGCCACTCGCAAACACGGAAAGCCCGTACCGCGCGCTCAGGACGTTTTCACATCAGGCTAAAATGAAAAAGGCTGCCGGGTCCGATCCGAACCCGGCAGCCCAAAGCATGGTCAGCGGCCGGAAGCTCCAGCCCGGGAGACCATGCGAGCCGCGCGTGAATCGTGTCGCCGGAATGTTGATTGGGAAAGGATTTTCCCCGCTCCGGCGCCGTTCACTTGATTAGCGGCGCGTCTCCCGAACGAACTGAACCGACCCCATTGCTGAACCATGAGACATCGGATCACCTCCTTTCGCTAGTTGAAGCACAATACACCCTTTTGCGGTGCCCCTCTTATGTGAATCATCGCGATTCGCAGAACAAGCCTTGTATTATTCCCGATCTTGCGTCAGATTCTTTCGCCTGCGTCGGGGGCGACGCTCATTCCCGCCCAAATTGGCGGCGAAGCGATTGTTTGGCATCCTCCAGCACCTGCCGCTGCTCCTCGTCCAGATCTTTGCCTGCGCGGTTGATGTAGAAGGTCAGCATCGACATTGCCGACTGATAGTCCGATCCCTTATTGCGGTCGCTCGCCTCAGCCGATTTTTTAAGCGATTTCGCGATCGCGTCCGGGTCGTTCCAGGTAAATACGCCTGCTTCCAGATCGAGCGCGTCGGAATGTTCGGTCACATCCTGCGACCATTTATCGTTTGCCATCACGTCTCTCCTTGCGCACGATCAACGCCGGAAAAAGCAAGCGGCTCCAACGGGATGGGTGACGATGGGCGCGGAAACGCAAGCCCCTCCCCTTCAGGGATGGGTTGCGGCGGGGTCTCCACCGATAACCGCGCCGAACAGCCTACCGGCAATCCTCGGTAACGCGCAGCACTTCGGCCCAGGACGGGATCACCAGCGTCTGCATCGGCGGCATTTCGACAATGAACCGCCCCCGGCTGAACCCCATCGCATCGAGCAGCCGGTCCTGCGCCGCAAGGGTGACGACCATCTCCCGACCGTCGGGCTGCGCGGTCAGGGTGCGGGTCTGCGAGCTGGTGCGGATCGTCATCGGCAGGCTGCGCGGCGCGGCACCGGGGCGCGACAGCGAAATCTGCCGCCGCTTTTTGTCGCAACGGATCGCGAACACCGTCTCCCCGCCCCGTTCGCCATAACGCGCGACCGATTCCCGCGCGCCGTCCTGATAGCGCCAGTCGCCGGGGGTGAGCGGCCAGTCGCGCCAGTCGCCCTTCAGGACAGGCGCAGGCGCAGGAAGGGGTCTGGCGGCCGGGGTCGGTGCGGGCGACGGAGTCACCCGCGGCGGAGCCACGCTGGGGACGCAGGCGGACGCGGCGATGCCCAGCGCAAGGACCGGGGCGATACGGAACAGATGACGCATGGCAAAGGCTTATGCAGCCCGCATCCGCCCCCCTCAAGAGCGAAAGCGTCCGGCCGGTCGATCAGCCCGGTTTGCGGAACCGGTACACGATCCGGTCGGTATGCCCCCGTATCGCCGGATCGAACACGCTCTTGTCGTGCGCATCGTCCGGATTGCTCAGCACATCGCTGCTGTCCTCCAGCACGAAGCCTGCCGCTTCGAAATCGGCCTTCACCACTGCCGGGTCGATGCGGTGCATCGCCTCTACCGTCGCGCGTGTATCGTCATTCGGGTTCGCCACATGGTCGACCACGCCGACAATACCTCCCGGCTTCATCGCAGCATATAGCGTTTTGACAAAGACGGCGGGGTCGCTGCGCGGAATGCCATATTTGGCGCTTTCCCAATATTGGTCGTGATAGACCATGTGCAGCATCACGAAATCATAGGTGTCGGCAGGTGCCGCGAATTTGTCGAACGGGTAGCTGACAACGCTGACATTGGGTTCTCGACCGATCAGCGAATGCCAGCTTGCCTTTGCCTTTTCATCATAAAACTGGGTGGGTTCATACGCGACGACCTTCCCCTTCGGTCCAACCAGCCGCGCCATGATTTCGGAATAATAGCCGCTGCCCGCCATGATATCGGCGGCGACATCGCCCTTTTTCAGACCAAGAAAGTTCAGCACCTCAGCCGGTTTGCGATCGGCATCCAGCTTAACCGCGTCCGCCGGACGGCCCGGCATGAAAAGCGCGGCCCCGACCTGTCCCTTGCTCACCACCTGCGCGGCAGCAGGAAGCGGAAGGGCAAGCGCAACAGCGGCGGCGATCAGGGCAAGGCGCATTTCGATTCTCCCCATGGATTTCGGGAAACATGCGACGCAATGCCCCACCGCTCAACGGCTAATCGTCAGCGGCGCGAACCGCCGCCGAATTTCTTCTGCACCTTGCCGTACCGCGTCTTGCGGGTGCCGGGTTTACCCTCGTTCGACCGGCCCATTACCGGTGCCTTGCGATCCGCTTCGGGCAGGCCAAGCTCTTCGGCCTCCAGCTCGCGGATCTGGTCGCGCAACCGGCCTGCCTCCTCGAACTCAAGGTTCGCGGCGGCATTGCGCATCTTGCCCTCAAGCTCCTCGATATAGGCGCGTAAGTTGTGGCCGACCATGTGCGGGCGATCGTCTTCCAGATCGACCGTGACCTGATCCTTCGACGCGACATGCGCGATGATATCGCCGATATTGCGGCGGATCGTCGTCGGCGTGATGCCGTGTTCCCGGTTATAGGCTTCCTGCTTTTCGCGCCTCCGGCTGGTTTCGCTCAGCGCGCGCTCCATGCTGCCCGTCATCCGGTCGGCATAGAGAATCACCCGGCCATCGACATTACGCGCGGCGCGGCCGATCGTCTGAATCAGCGAGGTTTCGCTGCGCAAAAACCCTTCCTTGTCAGCGTCGAGAATCGCGACCAGCCCGCATTCGGGAATATCGAGGCCCTCGCGCAGCAAGTTAATGCCGACCAGCACGTCATAGACGCCCATGCGCAGGTCGCGGATCAGCTCGATACGCTCCAGCGTTTCGACATCCGAATGCATGTAGCGGACCTTGATCCCCGCTTCGTGCATATATTCGGTCAGGTCTTCGGCCATCCGCTTGGTCAGCGTGGTGACGAGCGTGCGATAGCCCTTTTCGGCTGTCTTCTTCGCTTCCTGAATCAGGTCCTGCACCTGTTCCTCGACCGGCTTGATCTCAACCGGCGGGTCGATCAGGCCCGTGGGGCGGATGACCTGTTCGGCAAACACGCCGCCGGTCTGCTCCATCTCCCAATTACCCGGCGTGGCCGACACCGCGACCGTTTGCGGGCGCATCGCGTCCCATTCGTTAAAGCGCAATGGTCGGTTGTCGATGCAGCTCGGCAAGCGAAAGCCATATTCGGCCAGCGTGATCTTGCGCCGATGGTCGCCGCGCGCCATCGCGCTGATCTGCGGCACCGTCTGATGGCTTTCATCGACGAACAGCATCGCGTTCTCGGGCAGATATTCGAACAAAGTCGGCGGCGGTTCGCCGGGGAGCCGCCCGGTGAGGAAGCGGCTGTAATTTTCGATCCCCGCGCATGATCCCGTCGCGGCGATCATCTCAAGATCGAAATTGGTGCGCTGCTCCAGCCGCTGTGCTTCGAGCAATTTCCCTTCGGCCTGCAATTCCTTCAGCCGCTCGGCAAGCTCGTGGCGGATCGCGCCGGTCGCCTGTTTCAGCGTCGGCCCCGGCGTCACATAGTGCGAATTGGCGAAGACGCGGATCTTGTCGAGGCTGGCGATCTTCTGACCGGTAAGCGGATCGAATTCGGTGATCTCTTCGACATCGTCGCCGAAGAAAGCGATGCGCCATGCGGTATCTTCATAATGCGACGGGAAGATTTCGAGGCTGTCGCCGCGCACCCGGAAATTGCCGCGCGCAAAGCCTGCATCGTTGCGCTTATATTGCAGCGCGACCAGCTTTCGGATGATGTCGCGCTGGTCGACGACATCGCCCTTTTTGATGTCGAAAATCATCGCCGAATAGGTTTCGACCGATCCGATGCCGTAAATGCACGACACCGATGCGACGATCAGCACATCGTCGCGTTCGAGCAGCGCGCGAGTCGCCGAATGGCGCATCCGGTCGATCGCCTCGTTCGTGCTCGATTCCTTTTCGATATAGGTGTCGGAACGCGGCACATAGGCTTCGGGCTGATAATAGTCGTAATAGCTGACGAAATATTCGACCGCATTTTCGGGGAAGAAGCTTTTGAACTCCCCGTAAAGCTGCGCTGCGAGAATCTTGTTGGGGGCAAGGATCAGCGCCGGGCGCTGCAATTGTTCGATGACCTTCGCCATGGTGAAGGTCTTGCCCGATCCGGTGACGCCCAACAGCACCTGATCCTTTTCGCCCGCTCGCGCGGCAGCGACCAGTTCTTCGATCGCAGCAGGCTGATCGCCCGCCGGTTCATATTCGCTGACCAGCTTGAACGGCTTACCGCCCTCCGCTTTGTCAGGCCGTGCCGGACGGTGCGGAATGAAGGTATCACCGGTTTCCGGTTCGTCGAGCGTTGTTCTGATCTGAATCGCCATCGCCGCGCCATATGGGGATTGGAAGCTGTGATCCCAAGCATCAACAGGGATACTTGTTCCCGATTCATTCGCGCAATATAGAGCGGCTTGCCGGCGGGCGCGAAGATTCTTTCGCAAACGACTTTGCCCCCGGACCAATCGCGCGATAGAGAGCGGCTATGCGCCGCGCCATGTCAACCCGTTTACGCCTGTGAAGAAACTGACCCGAAACCGTCTGCGTGCCCTGATCCGTCGTCAGGGACCTCAGTCCATGGTGTTTCGCCGTCGCGTTGCGATCGGCGGCGGCGCGATTTCGGTCGGCCTGTTCGCGCTGATCTTCGCGACTGCGGCGGATGATGTCAGCAGCCTGTTTCTCGATATCGTCCGCGTCTATCCCTATCTGCCGCTGCTCCTGACACCGCTGGGCTTTGTGCTGATCGCCTGGGCGACCAAGAAAGTCGCTCCCGATGCGCGCGGATCGGGCATTCCGCAGATCATCGCGGCGAAATCCAACCCGACCGAAGCGACGAAGTCGCTGATGTCGCTGCGCACCGCGGCGGTAAAGTCGGTGCTGACGCTCGGCGCATTGCTGTGCGGCGCTTCCGTGGGCCGCGAAGGGCCGACGGTTCAGCTCGCCGCCGCCGTCATGGCGGGGTGGCACCGGCTGCTGCAGGCGCCGATGCGCGCGTCGATGGTGATTGCGGGCGGCGCGGCGGGTGTGGCGGCCGCGTTCAACACGCCGCTGGCCGGAATCGCCTTTGCGATCGAGGAACTCGCCGCTGCGTACGAACAGCGCATGACGTTGCTCGTCATGACCGCGATCCTGATTTCGGGCATGGTCGCGCAAGGCGTCGCGGGCGATTATATCTATTTCGGCGTCACCGGCGCGTCGCTGCCGTTCAAAAGCGCGCTGGTCATCGCGCCGCTGGCCGGCGTGGTCGGCGGCATTTTCGGCGGTGCCTTTTCCCGCCTGTTGCTGCTCGCCGCGCGGGCGGACAATAAGCCCATGCTGTGGATGCGCCGCAACCCGATGTATGCCGCCGGTATCTGCGGCGCGATCGTTGCGGTTACGGGCGTGCTCACCAACCTGACCTGGGGCACCGGCTATGCCCCTGCCCGCGCGATGATCGAAGGCGTGCACGCACCGCTCTGGTTCGGGCTTGCCAAGTTCATCACCACCGCCGCAACCGCGATTTCGGGGCTGCCGGGCGGCATCTTCGCGCCCAGCCTCGCCACGGGCGCTGGTTTCGGCAATGTGCTGCGCTGGTTCTTCCCCGGCGAACCGGGGAGCGCCGTCGTGCTGCTCGGCATGACCGCTTACTTTACCGGCGTGGTGCGCGCGCCGCTGACGGCTGTTATCATTATCTCCGAAACCACGGTCAGCCGGGGACTGATGTTGCCGATGCTCGGTGCTGCACTGATCGCCGATCAGGCAAGCCAGTGGGTGTGCCGCGACCGCCTCTACCACGCACTTTCGGCAACCTTCGCTACGCGCGAGACCTGATTTTAACGGATCGCGCGCACTTCAGGCGTGTCGAGACATTTGAGCAATTGCTTGCGGCTGGCGGGTTTTGCCTTTGGCGGCGAATCGCCCGCCGGTATCTCAACCGTCCGGCCGATCGGAATGGTGGTGAACGCATCCCCGATCCCGGCGCAATTCGCCGTGGCGCTCAGCAGACGCGGCGGGGTCAGATAGCCTTCCCACGAAAGCCGGAACGTCCCCCAATGGATGCCGATCGCATGCGCGGCGTGCAGCCGTTCGAACACGCGCACTGCATCGACCGGGCCGATATGGCTGTCGATTCCCATCTGCCCTTCCTGAAAACGGAACGCGCCGATCGGGATCAGCGCCAGCCGGATCGGGCCCAGCGCCGCAGCCTCGCCCGGCCATTTGCCGTCGCCGAAACCCGTATCGCCCGCAAAGAACAGATTGCCGCCCGGCATCCGCACGACGAAGCTCGACCAGAGCGCGCGATTGCGATCGGCGAACCAGCGGCTGCTCCAGTGATGGTTGCGCGTCACCACGACATCGACACCGGGCTTCACCGCAACGCCGCTATCCCAGTCGCGCGCCGCCGCCTTCGCGCCCGCCTGCGCAATGACGCTGTCATTGCCCGGTGCGGTGACGATCAGCGGATGATCGCGCTGCCACAGTCTGCCCAGCGTCGCGAGGTCGAGATGGTCGTAATGATTGTGGCTGACCAGCACGAGGTCGATCTTCGGCAGATCGTCGAACGCGATACCGGGTCGTGCGACGCGATGCGGCCCGATTCCGAACGGCCCGGCAACCTCGCTCCACACCGGATCGGTGAGGATATTGAGGCCTTGGGTCTGCACCAACACACTGGCATGGCCGACCCAGGTGACGAGCATCCGCTGCCCCGCCACCCGCGCGGGCGGCTTTGCCTGCGCGACATCGACATGGTCTGGCCAGACGGGGCGATCGTCCTCGCCCAGCAGATAGCGCGCAATAAAGCCCGGGCGGCTGCGTCCGGTGGGCGGCGCGATATCCTGATCGCCATCGGGATTGAAAAAATGCTCGCCGTCGAAATGCCCACTCACCGGCCCGCGATAATAGATGCGGTCAAGAAAGCGCGGCACGATAACCAGCGTCAGGCAGATGCCGATAATCGCAAAGAGCAGCGCGATGCCGACGCCCCGCGCAATCCGTCTAGCCACGCTGATCGCCTCCTCCGCCCGTTGCCGCTCAGGCCATGGTCAGCCCGCCATCGACCCGATATTCCGATCCGGTGACATAGGCCGCATCGTCGGACAAAAGAAAGGTGGCAACTGCCGCAACATCCTCGGGCGTGCCCAGCCGGCCCAGCGGCACCGCCTTAGCTACCTTTTCCTTATAGCTTTTTTCCTCAGCCTCGCTCATCCCACCGCGTTCGTGAAAGCGGCTCTCGGTCGCCCCTGGCGTCACGACATTGACGCGAATCCCGCGCGGCGCGAATTCGGTGGCAAGGCTGCGCGCCGCCTGCCGCACCGCCGCCTTGGTTGCTGAATAGACGAGCGTATCAGCGCGCCCGCCGCCGACGGTGCCCGATCCGACGAGCAGGATCGCCCCGCCATCCTTCATGCACGGGCCCAGATGCTTCGCCTGAAGCAGCGGCGCGCGCAGGTTGAGGTCGAAATGGTCGTCGATTTCGGTCGCGTCGATCTCGCCCAGCGCTTTGAACCGGCCGAACCCGGCATTCAGAAACGCGCCGTCCAGCCCGTCAGGCGCGAATTCACGCACGCAATCCGCAAGCGCCTGCGCCGAATAATGGGCAGAGGCGTCATTTTCGATCACCTTCGCCTTGGGAAGGGCCTTGCGCGTCTCCTCGATATGGTTCTCGCTATGCCCGGTAATCAGCAGCTTCGCGCCCTCATCCGATAGCCGTTTCGCGGTCGCGAGCCCGATCCCTGACGTACCGCCGGTCACCAGAAACGTCCGACCATCAAAGCGCGCCATATCTCTCTCCAAATCCACAGGTTCGGGAGGCATAGCGTTCGGCAGAGGTGCCGGGTTCCGGCAGGGGCGTGCTGTAGCGAGTGAGACGGGAGAGAAAGCGCATAGCTATCGGGCGCGGGCGCTCCATGGGCGATAGATAATATAGCGCGCGCCGCCCCTCAAACCTTCTCCAGCAACCGCTCCTTGGCAATCTTCTCGCGCCACACCAGCGGGGCGAGGTGGTGGACGCTCTGCCCTTCGCTATCGACGGCGACCGTCACCGGCATGTCCTTCACTTCGAATTCGTAGATCGCTTCCATGCCCAGATCTTCGAACCCGACGACCTTCGATCCCTTGATCGCGCGGCTCACCAGATAGGCAGCGCCGCCAACCGCCATCAGATAGGCGCTCTTGTGATCGGCAATCGCCTTAATCGCCATCTCGCCACGCTCTGCCTTGCCCACCATGGCGAGCAGTCCCTGTTCCAGCATCATGCGGGTGAATTTGTCCATGCGGGTCGCGGTGGTCGGGCCTGCCGGGCCGACAATCTCCTCACCCACCGGATCGACCGGGCCGACATAATAGATGACGCGGTTTTTGAAGCTGACGGGCAGTTCCTCGCCCGCATCAAGCATATCCTTGATCCGCTTATGCGCGGCATCGCGGCCGGTCAGCATCTTGCCCGACAGCAGAATGCGGTCGCCATGTTTCCAGCTTGCGACTTCTTCCGGCGTAAGCGCATCGAGATTGACTCGCTTCGCCTCGGCAGGCGGCGTCCATTCCACCTTCGGCCATGCCGACAGGTCGGGCGCGGGGAGATAGCTCGCCCCCGATCCGTCGAGCGTGAAATGCGCATGGCGCGTCGCGGCGCAGTTCGGAATCATCGCGACCGGCTTGTTCGCCGCATGGCACGGCGCGTCCATGATCTTCACGTCGAGAATGGTCGAAAGCCCGCCCAGCCCCTGCGCGCCGATGCCGAGCGCATTGACCGCGTCGAAAATATCGATGCGAAGCTGTTCGATGTCGGTCTTCGCCCCGCGCGCCTTGAGCTGACCCATATCGATCGGATCCATCAGGCTTTGCTTGGCAAGCTTGACGCAATGTTCCGCCGTGCCACCAATGCCGATGCCCAGCATTCCCGGCGGGCACCAGCCGGCGCCCATTTGCGGGATCATCTCCAGCACCCAGTCGACGATATTGTCGCTCGGGTTCATCATCTTGAACTTCGACTTGGCCTCGCTACCGCCGCCCTTCGCCGCGACGTCGATGCTGACCGTGTTGCCCGGCACCAGTTCGACCGACAGCACGCTCGGCGTATTGTCCTTGGTATTGCGGCGCGTGAAAGCGGGATCGGCGAGCACCGAAGCGCGCAGTTTGTTTTCGGGGTTCAGATAGGCGCGGCGAACGCCCTCATCGACGACCTCCTGCAAGCTGCGCGACGTGTCGTCGAGCACGCAGTCCATGCCCCATTTGACGAAGACATTGACGATGCCGGTATCCTGACAGATCGGGCGATGCCCCTCCGCACACATCCGGCTGTTGGTCAGTATCTGCGCGATCGCATCCTTCGCCGCGGGGGACTGCTCCGCCTCATACGCCTCACCCAGCGCGCCGATATAGTCCATCGGATGGTAATAGCTGATATATTGCAGCGCGTCGGCGACGCTTTCGATCAGGTCATCGGTGCGAATGGTTACGGGCATTGCGATATCGTCCGGCTGGTCAAAGGAAAGTAGCGCCAGCCTTATTCGCCTGCGCGCCCATGGCCAAGCCCATTTGCGGATGCGCAAATCCATCTTGCGGCACCTTGTCGCAGCGCATAGCGACGTCTGCCATGAGCGAGATCGACGGCATGGAAGAGACACAGGCAGCAGCAGAGCTGGAGCAGCTGGCGCAGGAAATTGCGCGGCATAACCGGCTGTATCACAGCGAGGATGCGCCGGAGATTTCGGATGCCGATTATGACGCGCTGATGCGCCGCAATGCGGAGCTGGAAGCCGCGTTTCCGCAGTTGAAGCGCGCAGATTCGCCCTCGCTGCTGGTCGGGTCCGCGCCGTCCGGCCATCTTGCCAAGGTCGCCCATGCGCGCCCGATGATGAGCCTCGACAACGCCTTTTCCGACGAAGAAGTGACGGAGTTTGTCGCCCGCGTCCGACGCTTCCTCAGCCTTGCCGAGGACGCGCCGGTCGCACTGACCGCCGAGCCGAAGATCGACGGGCTATCCTGTTCGCTACGCTATGAGGGCGGCGTGCTGGTCCGGGCGCTCACCCGCGGCGATGGGCAGGTGGGCGAAGACGTCACCGCCAATGTGCGCACCATATCCGACATTCCGCAGCACCTGCCCAAGGGCGCGCCCGACATTTTTGAGGTGCGCGGCGAAGTCTATATGGCCAAAGCCGATTTTGCCGCCCTCAACCAGCGGCTGCGCGATGCGGCGGAAGACCCGGACAAGGCGCGGCAATTCGCCAATCCGCGCAACGCCGCTGCCGGGTCGCTGCGGCAGAAAGACGCTACCGTCACTGCCGAGCGCCCGTTGCGCTTCCTGACCCATGGATGGGGCGAAGTCAGCGCGGTTCCGGGTGAGACCCAGACCGAGGTGATCCATGCAATCCACGCCATGGGCTTTCCGGTCGCGGACAGCTTCACGCGCACCGAAACGACAGCGGCCGCTCTCGACGTCTATCGCGCGATCGAAGCGGAGCGCGCCGACCTGCCCTTCGACATTGACGGGGTGGTGTACAAGGTCGACCGGCTCGACTGGCAGGAGCGGCTGGGCTTTGTCGCACGCGCGCCACGCTGGGCCATGGCGCATAAATTCCCCGCCGAACGCGCTCAGACCACGCTCAACGCGATCGATATTCAGGTCGGACGCACGGGCAAGCTGACCCCGGTCGCGCGGCTCGAACCGGTGACGGTCGGCGGGGTCGTCGTCACCAATGCCACGCTCCACAATGCCGATGAGATTGCCCGGCTCGGCGTCCATCCCGGCGACCGGGTGGTGATCCAGCGCGCAGGCGATGTCATCCCGCAGATCGTCGAAAATCTCTCGCGTGACGAAGCCCGCGCGCCCTGGCCGTTCCCCACCCATTGCCCCGAATGCGGCAGCGCGGCCGAGCGCGACCCGGGTGAGGTCGACTGGCGCTGTTCGGGCGGGCTGATCTGCCCGGCACAGCGCGTCGAGCGGCTGCGCCATTTCGTGTCGCGTCATGCGCTCGATATCGAAGGGCTGGGTACGACGAATATCGAGAGTTTCTTTCAGGACGATCTGGTCCACACCCCCGCCGATATCTTCCGGCTGACCGAGGACGTGCTCGTCGCGCGCGACCGCTGGGCCGAAACCTCGGCGCGCAACCTGATCGCGGCGATCGAGGCGAAGCGCAATCCGCCGCTCGACCGATTCCTGTTCGCGCTCGGCATCCGCCATGTCGGCGCAATCACCGCCCGCGATCTGGCGCGCCGCTGGACAAGCTGGAGCGCGTTTCGCGCGATGCTCGACGCCATGTTGGCGAAGCGGACGGAGATGGCGCAGGCGCTGGGCGAGAGCGACGACAAGTTCCTGGCGCGCATAGGGAAGGAAATGGCGACCATTGCCGAAACCGCGGGCGTCGGGCCGGAGGTCGCACTGGCGCTCGCCGACTTTTTCGCCGAGCCGCATAATCGCGAAGCGGTCGACGATCTGCTGACATTCGTGACGCCGGCCGATGTGGTGCACGAAACGCGCGAATCGGAAGTCAGCGGCATGACCGTGGTGTTCACCGGATCGCTCGAAACCATGTCGCGCGACGAAGCCAAGGCACAGGCAGAGGCGCTGGGCGCGCGCACCGCCGGGTCCGTTTCGTCAAAGACCGGGCTGGTCGTCGCCGGGCCGGGCGCAGGGTCGAAGCTGAACAAGGCGCGCGATCTGGGCATCCGCATCATCGACGAGACCGAATGGGCACGCATCGTCGCCGACGCCCGGTGATGCTTTTTTGCAACGCAGCATGATTCTTTAACGCGATTGGCAGATTGCGGGAACTGGAAGTCGATTTTGTCATGCAACCGACATATTCCATGCCCATCAGCCGCCCCGACGGCGAATACGCCGCGCGCCGATTTCGGTGCCAATCCATAAGGGAAGAATCATGCGCAACATGCTTTATGCCGGCGTCGCCATCGCCGCGCTTGCCATTCCGGGCGCTGCCTTCGCGCAGTCGACCGGCTCGATCGAATTCGATGATTCGGATATCGTCGTTCAGGGTCAGGCGGAACGCGGTATCGCCGGGATCGAAATTCCCGACACGCCGAAGGCGAAGGTCGTCGTAACCTCCGAACTGCTGCGTCGCCAGACGCCGGGTCAGAGCGTTAACGAAGTCCTGAACCAGGTTCCGGGCGTCAGCTTCACCAACAACGATCCGTTCGGTTCGCTGGGCGGTTCGTTCAGCATTCGCGGTTTCAACTCGGACCGTATCTCGCAAACGCTCGACGGTATCCCGCTCAACGATTCGGGCAACTACGCGCTCTATACCAACCAGAATATCGACATCGAACTGGTCGATAACATCAACGTCAACCTTGGTTCGACGGATGTCGACAGCCCGACCCCGGCAGCGGTAGGCGGCACGATCAACATCAACACGATCGAACCCAGCGACACGCTGAGCGCGATGGCGGTTGCCAGCTATGGCGACATCATTGCCGACGGCAAAGGCAAAAGCCGTCCGTATAACCGCGTATTCGGCCTGATTCAGACCGGCGACATCACCGGCCACGGAACCAAGGCATGGTTCTCTGCATCGCGCGTCAAGCAGGACTCGACCTTCTCCAACTATGGCGGCGTCGACAAGCAGCAATATAACGCGAAAATCTACCAGCGGATCGGCTCGAACGGCGATTTCGTTTCGCTTGCCGGTCACTGGAACCAGAACCGCAACAACTTCAACGGCTCGCCCTTTAGCTATAAAAACTATCCGATCAGCCGCGAAGAGCGTTTCTACGACATCAATTATCCCTGCACGATTAACACTTCTGCCAGCGCGACCGTCGTGGATACGCCGAATAGCTGTGGCAGCGAGTTTGAACGGCGCTTCAACCCGTCAAACACTGGCAATATTCGTCTGAACTCAAAGTTCAACTTTACGGATAAGCTCGTTTTCTCGTTCGACGGTGCCTATACCTATACTAAGGCGAATGGCGGCGGCACCTCGGTCGGCTATGAAAGCGAATATCAGACCGCTGATGGCGAGCAGCTCGTCGGCTATATCGGTGGCAAGCCTTATTTCGGCATCGATATGAATGGCGATGGGACGCTGGGCGTGGATGCCAATGGCGACGGCGTTATCTCGCCGAGCGAATCTGACCAGATCCGGGTTCTTACGCCCAGCCAGACCGTTACCAACCGGTGGATCGCCATTGCCAACCTGGCATATGAGATCAACGACACCAACCGCGTACGTCTTTCCTACAGCTTCGACCGCGCTCGTCACCGTCAGACGGGTGAAGCCGGACTGCTGCGTCCTGACGGTTCGCCATACGATGTGTTCCCGATCAATGACGGCCTCAAGGACGTAAACGGCAATCTGCTCGAAAAGCGTGATCGTAAATCGTTCGCGACGCTGCATCAGGTTTCGGGCGAATATAGCGGCACGTTCCTTGAGGACCGTTTGAACGTACTCGCCGGTCTGCGCGTGCCGTTCTTCTCGCGTGACCTGGACAATTACTGCTTCACCACCAACACCAGCGGTTATGTCGACTGCATTCCCTCGGCTGCTGGTCAGGCAGCCTATGCAGCGGCCAATCCGTATGTCGTCGATGCAGATGGTTCGGTGACCGGCGCCGCCCTTCCGCAGAGCCGTCATTACAACTACAGCAAGGTTCTGCCGAGCATCGGCTTCACCTACCACTTCACCCCCGCGCTCTCGATCGCGGCCGGTTATACTAAGAATATCTCGGTTCCCGGCACCGACCCGCTGTACAACTCGCTGTATCTGCCCGACACGGATGCCAATAAGCCGAAGCCCGAAACCTCGGACAGCTTCGACGGCAGCGTACGGTTCAAGTCGGGCACGATCTCGACCTCGCTGACCGGCTGGTATTCGAGCTACAACAACCGCCTTGTTTCGGCATATAAGGTCGAGTGTGACTGCAGCGTCGAAACCAACCTCGGCAAGGTCGAGAAATATGGCGTCGACGGCAGCTTCTCTTGGCAGCCGATCCCGCAGATCAGCTTCTACGCCTTCGGTTCGTATATCGTTTCGGACATCAAGCAGGATGTTCTGGCGGGTTCGGACGGCAGCGTAATCGCCACTGCGGGCAATTACGAGCGCGGCGTACCGAAATATATGTTCGGTGGCCGTGTCCAGGGCCAGCTCGGCCCGGTCGAAATCGGTGTTCAGGCGAAGCGCACCGGCCCGCGCTATTTCGACGACACCAACACCTTCCGCTTCGACCCCTATACGGTCGTAGATGCGGAAATCCGGTACTCGCTGAAGGATGCAGGCCTCGAAAACAGCCGTCTGCAGCTCAACGTCACCAACCTGTTCGACGAAAATTACATCGGTTCGTTCAGTGGTGGTCTGACGCTCAGCTCGGCATCGAGCTTCGTCAATATCGGCCCGCCGCGCGCCATTGTCGGCTCGCTGGTTGTCGGCTTCTAAGTACCTCTCAACATCATCTGCCAAAGCCGCCGTCCTCCCATCGGAGGGCGGCGGTTTTGTTTTGGGGTGGCGTTCCGGCTGACCAATCCCTTTGCCCTTGGCACGGCTGCGCTATATTCGTGACGGTTACCGACAACCGCCTGACCCGAAAGCGCCTGCTCCATCGTGCCGAAAACCAGACCCTCGATCCTTTCGCGCCCCTTTTTCGAGGATAAGAGCCGCGCCTTCTGGATGCTGCAGGCAGCGGGCTGGGGCGGCTATCTGGTGCTCCGCACGGTGTCGAGCATTTCGAACACTTTTTCGTTCAAGGCGGTCATCGCGGTGCTGGTCGAAGCGATCGTCGGCTATTGCCTGACGCTGCTGCTATCGGCGCTGTACGGCTATTATCGCCGCCTGCCGCGCATCACCGGGATCGTCGTCACGCTGGCGACGCTGGCGGCCGCGACCGCGATCTATGCGGTGATCGACGCCTTTACCTTTTCGTTCAAAAATGCCGCACCGGGCATCACGCTGAACCTCGTGCTCGGGACGGTGTTCCTCAATTTCGTTGTGCTTGCGGGCTGGTCGGCGCTGTATTTCGGTATCAATTTCTATCTGATCGTCGAGGAGCAGAATACCCAGCTCCGGCTGCTGGAGACTCAGGCATCGACCGCGCAGCTCGCCATGCTGCGCTATCAGCTCAATCCCCATTTCCTGTTCAATACGCTCAATTCGATCTCGACACTGGTGCTGCTGCGCGAAACCGAGCGCGCCAATGCGATGCTGGCGCGATTGTCCAATTTCCTTCGCTACACGCTCGCCAACGAACCCACCGCGCATGTCACGCTGGCGCAGGAGATCGACACGCTCAAACTCTATCTGGAGATTGAGAAGATGCGCTTCGATGAGCGGCTGCGCCCCGTTTTCGACATTGATCCGCGCGCGGTAAAGGCGCGCCTCCCCTCGCTACTGCTCCAGCCTCTGGTCGAAAATGCGATCAAATATGCCGTCACCCCGCAGGAAGAAGGCGCCGAAATCGCCGTCTCCGCGCGGCTCGCCGGAGACAGAGTGCGGGTCGTCGTGGCGGACACCGGGCCGGGATTGACCCGGGGGCCGCGCAGGCCGAACCTTTCGACGGGCGTGGGCCACGCCAATATCCGGGAGCGGTTGCTTCAGGCGTTCGGCCCCGACCATCGATTCGAAACAAGGACGAACCCCGGAGGGGGCTTTCGCGTTGAGATCGAAATTCCGTTCCAGATCGAGGAACCCAAACGCGAGGCAGCATGACAATCCGCACTATTCTCGTCGATGACGAACCACTTGCCATTCAGGGGCTTGAGCTGCGCCTGCAGCCGCATGAGGATGTCGAGATCATCGAAAAGTGCCAGAACGGGCGCGAGGCGATCCGTGCGATCAAGACGCAAAAGCCCGATCTGGTCTTTCTCGATATTCAGATGCCCGGCTTTGACGGCTTTTCGGTCGTTCAGGGCCTGCTGGAAGTCGAACCGCCGCTATTCGTGTTCGTCACCGCTTATTCCGACCATGCGATCCGCGCGTTCGAGGCGCAGGCGGTCGATTATCTGCTCAAGCCGGTCGAAGAAGGGCGGCTCGCCGATACGCTGGAGCGCGTGCGCCAGCGGATCAACGAAAAGCGCGGCCAGGCCGAGGTCGAAAAGCTGAAGGAAGTGCTCGCCGAAATCGCACCCGAAGCGGCCGAGGAATATGCAGACGGCGGCGACGCGGTGGCCGCCAGCCGCTATGAAAAGCTGATCAATATCAAGGATCGCGGCCAGATTTTCCGGGTCGACGTCGATACGATCGAACGGATCGACGCGGCGGGCGATTATATGGTCATCTATACCGGCGACAATAATCTGGTGCTGCGCGAAACGATGAAGGATCTGGAAAAGCGGCTCGACCCGCGCCGGTTCCAGCGCGTGCACCGCTCGACGATCGTCAATCTCGATCTGGTGCGGCAGGTAAAGCCGCATACCAACGGCGAATGTTTTCTGGTGCTCGATTCGGGCGCGCAGGTAAAAGTGTCGCGCTCCTATCGCGACGTGGTCGCGCGGTTCGTGCACTGACCATGAAAAAGGGCGGGCGCCCCGTTGCGTCCGCCCGTTTCAAAGGATCAGCGTGCCAGGCGCGAACGCCCGACGCCCTTACGCTTCGTCGATTTCGTCCTGCGGCCCGGCATTGCCGGTGTCGCCCTCCGGCGCGCCGACATCCTGATACCAGGCCTCTACCGGGCCGGTCAGCTTGATGGTGAGCGGCTGACCATGGCGGTCGACCTTTTTGCCGAGCTGGACGCGGATCCAGCCTTCCGACATCGAATATTCCTCGACATCGCGGCGCTCATTGCCCTTGAAGCGAATGCCGATGCCGCGTTCGAGCACCGACTGGTCGAAATGCGGGCTGCGCGGATTTACCGAAAGGCGGTCGGGGGGCGTATCAGTCATGGGATCGCCCTGTGCCGCAGGATCGCCGCCGGGAAAAGGGGTTTCGTCACCTATAGCCGCGAAAAAAGGGACGGGCCGAACGTCCCTTCGGCTTTATCGGCAATAACGGACCGCGACCCGACGGTGCAGATAGGGGTCCCATACGCGCCGCACGCTGCAATATGGGCGAGGACGATAAGCGGGTCGAGCATAATAGCCGCCGCGGTAATAGCGATCGCGATAATCGGGGCGGTCATAGCGATAGTCGCGATACTCGCGGCGGTTGTTCGACGCCGAGGCAATCGCGGCCCCGATGGCGAGCCCGGCTATCCCGGCGACGATCGCCGTCCCGGTACCGTTGTCGCGGTGCTGATCGTGGTAGCGATAGTCATCGCGATAGCGCTGAGCTTCGGCGGGCACGGCGGCGGTCATCGCGGTCGCGCCAAGGGCGAGCCCCATGGCAGCTTTGGTCATCAACATGGTCATATCCATCCTCCTGACTGGTCGTTTCGCCAGGCCCTGTTGGCCGATCGCAGGAATGGCGGACGATGGAGAGGAATATGGCGTCCCGCTTCTGAACCGGCTCAAAACCGGCTATTCAGCATGCGTTTACCAACCATTGGCCTCGCTTGAGGGCGATTGCGCGACCGGGGAGAGCGACATGGCATATTGGCTGATGAAATCGGAACCTGACGAATATGGCTGGGACGATCTGCTTCGCGACGGCAGCACCGAATGGACCGGGGTTCGCAACCATGCCGCCGCAAAGCATTTGCGCGCGATGAAGAAGGACGATCGCGCTTTCTTCTATCACAGCGCCATTGCCCAGCCGTGCATCGTCGGGATCATGGCGGTCGCCCGCGAATGGCAGCCCGATGGTGAGGAGGGCAAATGGGCCTCGGTCAAGATGACGCCCGTCGAACCGCTCCCCTCCCCCGTCACGCTAAAGGCGATGAGGGCCGAAGGGGCGCTGTCGGACATGGCGACGCTGAAACAATCGCGCCTCTCGGTCAGCCCGGTACGCGAGGACGAATGGAAGCACCTGCTGAGGATGGCAGGGGCATAGAAGCGAGCTTCCTATAGCTAAAGGACAGTCTCAGACGTCACCCCGGACGTGTTCCGGGGCCCACCGAGCGTCAGGCGCATCGGCGGCGGGTGCAGTGCGACGGCGGATGCCGAAACTAGGCCGGCATGACGGGGGCGCTCCACCGTCTTTCGCGTGGAACAGACGTCACGCGGGCTGCGGCACTGCCTCGCTACGCCGCGCATCGACCCATGCGATTGCCCAGATCAGCAGCCCGCCCGCGCCGAGTGCCGCGCCGACCAGCCCCGACGAGGTCCAGCCGAACCCGGCAGCGATCGCTATCCCTGCGAGCAGCGGTCCCAGCGCATTCGCCGTATTGAACGCCGAATGGTTGAGCGCTGCGGCAAGCGACTGGGCATCGCCCGCGACATCCATCAGCCGCGTTTGCAGCACTGCGCCCAGCGCGCCCACCATGCCGATCAGGAACACGATGGCCGCCATGCTCCACGGGCTGTGCGCTGCCAGCGGATAGAGCAGCGTCACGACGATCGCCCAGATCAGCACGCCCGCCGCGGTCGGCATCAGCGCACGATCGGCAAAGCTCGGGATCATCAGATTGCCAATCGTCATCCCGGCCCCGAAAATGGCGAGATAGACCGGCAACCAGGCGGATGACACATGCGTCACATCGGCCAGGGTCGAGGCGAGATAGGTATAGACCGCGAACATTCCTCCGAACCCGATTGCCCCGATGCCGAGCGTCAGCCAGACCTGACGCCGTTTCAACGCGCCGAGCTCGCGAAACGGACTGGCATCGGAATCGGGATATTGGCGCGGCGCAAACAGCCGGATCATCGTGACCGTGGTCAGCGCCAGCCCGGCGACCACCACAAAGCCCCAGCGCCAGCCCGCCCATTGGCCCAGCGCATTGGCCAGCGGCACGCCGATGATCGTCGCGACCGTCAGCCCCAGCATCACGCGCGACACTGCCCAGGTCCGCTTTCCCGGCGGCACCAGCGACGCCGCCATCAGCGAAGCGATCCCGAAATAGGCACCGTGCGGCAGGCCGCTGCAAAAGCGCACCAGCATCATCATCGAATAATTGGAGGCCAGCGCGCTCAATCCGTTGGCAACCGCGAACACGCTCATCAACAGGATGAGCAGCAAGCGCCGCTCAAGCCGCGCTGACACGATGGCGAGCAGCGGCGCCCCCACCACCACGCCCGCGGCATAGGCGCTGATGACATGGCCTGCCGTCGGCGCGTCGATATGCAGATCGTCGGCGAAATAGGGCAGTAGGCTCATCGTCGCGAATTCGGTCGTCCCGATCGCGAACCCGCCCATGGCGAGCGCAAGCAATACCAGTCCGGGCCGTGCCGCCGGAGCCGCTGTGCCGTGCGTCATGCCGATTTCCGTTCATGTTGCATCGCAGCACACATAGGGTCGCTACGGACAGACGCAAGCCAAAGAGAAGCGCGACAGGCCTGATACCGACCGGCGTTGATCCGAACCTATGGTGCCAACGTCAAGCGATCCGGAGCGCCACGCCGCCCGCAGCCTTGCGGCTGGCGCCACCAACCATCACCGCTTCCTGCCACATAGCGCCACACGCCCACGGCCCCGGCCTCCGCCGGGGCGACGCATGGGTTAGGGGCTTATATGCGCCGCGATTGCAACAACCGTCGCCCCGGCGGAGGCCGGAGCCGCAATCGTCTGCCGCCCCACCAACCCAAACCCGTCCTGGCGGGAAGCGCAGCGACGCGGCGATCCGGCGGTGCGTGCCGCCGCTGGATCGCCGCGCCACTTCGGGGCTCGCGATGACGAGCGTGCCATAGGTTCAGGTCAGGCAATTTTGCTTTCGCGCAATTCCCGGCCCCAACATCCTCCGTTCGTGTCGAGCGAAGTCGAGACGCATAGCGCGTCATTAATAGGTCACCGGGTGACCCTATTCAGGGCGTGCCGAGCGCCGCTGGATTGCCGCGCTACTTCGCCATCGATAACCAATGAAAAAAGGCCCGCCGCATCGCTGCGACAGGCCCCTTCCTTACCATATCTGCAATCGCTTATGCGCCGGCGCCCGCGCGCTTCGCCTTTTTACGCTCATGCGGATCGAGATGACGCTTGCGCAGACGGATGGTCTTGGGCGTTACCTCGACCAGCTCGTCATCGTCGATATAGGCAATGGCCTGTTCCAGCGTCATCTTGCGCGGCGGGGTTAGACGGATCGCATCGTCCTTGCCCGACGAGCGGATATTGGTGAGCTGCTTCGCCTTCATCGGATTGACCTCAAGGTCATCCGTCTTGGCGTTTTCACCGATCACCATGCCTTCGTACAGCGCCTCGCCATGGCCGACGAACAGAATGCCGCGATCTTCGAGGCTGTTGAGCGAATAGGCATTCGCCTCGCCCGTGCCGTTGGAGATCAGCACGCCGTTCTTACGGCCTTCGATCTGGCCCTTATACGGACCGTATTTCTCGAACAGACGGTTCATGATGCCGGTGCCGCGCGTGTCGGACAGGAATTCGCCGTGATAGCCGATCAGGCCGCGGCTGGGCGCGGAGAAGGTGATGCGCGTCTTGCCGCCGCCCGACGGGCGCATATCGGTCATTTCGGCCTTGCGCAGGTTCATCTTCTCGACGACCGTGCCCGAAAACTCCTCGTCCACATCGATAACGACGGTTTCATACGGCTCTTCACGGCCATTTTCGCCGTCACGGAACAGCACGCGCGGGCGGCTGATCCCCAGCTCGAAGCCTTCGCGGCGCATGGTTTCGATCAGAACGCCCAGCTGCAATTCGCCGCGCCCTGCAACTTCGAAACTGTCCTTGTCCTCAGCCTCGGTCACCTTGATCGCGACGTTCGATTCGGCTTCGCGGAACAGACGGTCGCGGATCATGCGGCTCGTGACCTTGCTGCCCTCACGGCCCGCCATCGGCGAATCGTTCACGGCAAAGCGCATCGACAGCGTGGGCGGATCGATCGGCTGCGCCTGAATCGGCTCGCTGACCGAGGTGTCGGCGATGGTGTTGGCCACCGTCGCGACTTCAAGGCCAGCCATCGAGATGATGTCGCCTGCCTTTGCCTCGTCCACGGGCACGCGCTCCAGACCGCGGAACGCCATGATCTTGGTCGCGCGGCCGGTTTCGACGATCTTGCCGTCGCGATCGAGCGCGTGGATCGGCTGGTTCAGCTTCACCGTGCCGGTTTCGACGCGGCCGGTCAGAATACGACCGACGAAATTATCGCGGTCGAGCAAGGTCACAAGGAATTTGAACGGCGCGTCGACATCGACATCGGGTGCCGGAACATGGCTGACGATCTTTTCGAACAGCGGCGTCAGCGTGCCCTCGCGCGCATCGGGATTTTCGCTCGCATAGCCGTTACGGCCCGAAGCGTAGAGCACGGGGAAATCGAGCTGCTCGTCATTCGCGTCGAGGCTGACGAACAGGTCGAAGACTTCGTCGAGCACTTCCTGAATGCGCGAATCGGAACGGTCGACCTTGTTGACGACCACGATCGGCTTCAGGCCGAGCGCCAGCGCCTTGCCGGTCACGAACTTCGTCTGCGGCATTGCGCCTTCCGACGAATCGACCAGCAGAATCACGCCGTCGACCATGCTGAGAATACGTTCCACTTCGCCGCCGAAATCGGCGTGGCCCGGCGTATCGACGATGTTGATCCGCGTGCCTTCCCATTCGACCGAGGTGCACTTGGCCAGAATGGTGATCCCGCGTTCTTTTTCGAGATCGTTCGAATCCATCGCGCGTTCGTCGATGCGCTGATTGTCGCGGAAGGTACCGGACTGGCGGAAAAGCTGGTCGACGAGCGTTGTTTTGCCGTGATCGACGTGGGCGATGATCGCCACGTTGCGAAGTGTCATTATAAATTGTCCCGGAAACGAGGTTTGCGCGCGCTTAGCGGAAATTGTTCCGCAAAAAAAGGGGGGCGGTCATTCGGTAACGATCTTTGGCGCAATTCGGCGATGCGATCGCCACAATGTTGCAACATATCATGGCTAGCGGCCTGTCATGTCGATTCTCACCCCCACGCGCCGCGGCTTTGTCGGCGGCCTTATCGCCGCTCCTTTCCTTCTCCCCGCCGCAAGCCGCGCGCAGGTCGGTTTTGCCGATTATCCTTTCACGCTGGGCGTGGCGGCAGGCGATGCACTTTCCGACGGCTTCGTGATCTGGACGCGGCTTGCCCCCGACCCGATGGCGCCGCATGGCGGCATGCCAATGGCAGCAGTGCCGGTGGACTGGGAAGTCGCCGAAGACGACGGGTTCCGGAACGTCGTTGCGAAGGGCAGCGAAAAGGCATGGCCCGAACTCGCCCATTCCGTGCATGTCGAGGTCAGCGGCCTGAAACCCGGCCGCCCCTATTGGTATCGCTTCCGCTGTGCCGGAGAGCGCAGCTTTGCCGGCCGTGCGACGACGCTTCCTGCACCGGGCGCGAAGGTCGATCGCGTGCGCTTCGCCGCAGTCGGGTGCCAGCATTTCGAGGCAGGGCTGTACACCTGTTTCCGCCACGCGGCGGAGGATGCACCCGATTTCATGTTCCATTATGGCGATTATATTTACGAATATTCGCCGGGCTATGTGCTCGACGCGTTCGACCGGCCGATCGCGCCGGTGCGTCGCTATGCGACGCGTGAGCCGTTCTCGCTCGACGATTATCGCGTTCGGTACGCGCAAACGACGATGGATGCCGATCTTCAGGCCGCCCGCGCCGCCGCGCCCTGGTATTGCACCTATGACGATCATGAGGTGCAGAATAACTGGGCAGGGCAATGGGCGCAGGACGGTACGCCGCCGCAGGAGTTTCTGCTGCGTCGCCGTGCCGCGCTTCAGGCATGGTATGAACATATGCCGGTGCGCCGCGCCTCCTTCCCGGACGCCGAAGGCGCGGTGCATTTCCGCAAGCGGGTCGATTTCGGCGATCTGGTGCGGCTGCACATGCCCAATACCCGCCTGTACCGCAGCGATCAGCCCTGCGGCGACGGGTTCAAACCGATGTGTCCGGGCGCGCATGCCAAGGGGCAGCAGATGATCGACACGGCGCAGGAAGACTGGCTGGATCAGGGCTTCGCATCGAGCAACCAGCGCTGGCAGGGGCTGGCGCAACAGGTGATGATGGCACCGATCGACCGCCGCACCGCCGCCTACCCCGCGCCCGAACCCACCTATAATATGGATAGCTGGGCCGGCTATCCCGATCAGCGCGACCGGCTGTTCGCGATGTTCGGTCGCCACAAGGGCGGCAATGTCGTGGTGATCACCGGCGACGAGCATCAGAACTGGGCGATGGATTTGCAGCATCAAGGGCGCACGGTCGCCAGCGAGTTCGTTTCTACCTCGATGAGCAGCGGCGGCGACGGCCATGATGTGCGTCCGGGCAATGAGCAAATTATGCAGGACAACCCCTTCCTGCACTGGACCAACGACCGGCGCGGCTATGTGCTGTCCGAGATCACGCCCGAAGCATGGACCGGCCATTTCCGCGTCGTCGATTCGGTGCGTCAGCCGGGCGCCCCGATCCGCACCGCCGCACGATGGGCAGTCGAATCGGGCAGGCCGGGGCTGATCAGCGCTTGATTGGACGCGCGCGCGACAGTTTTCTACCGAGGCACTCACGCGCCAAGCGATCTCGCTGGGGCGGCGACGCTATCAAAAACCGGTATGCCGGGCCTGACCCGGCATCCAGAGCCGCATACGATCCCGGCTGAAACACTGAATGCCGCGTCGAGGCCGGCGTAACGGAAAATGGGCAGATCAGGCGCAGTTTCGCACCCGGTTTCGCGACTGACCCGAATCGGGCTGCTCCCGACCATCAGCAGCCGTCATTGCGAACCCGCACGGCGCGGTGAAGCAATCCGGAGCGCCTTGCGCAACAGGGCGTTGACTGGCTAACCGGGTGCGCGTCTCGACTTCGCTCGAAGCGAGCGGGAGAGATGGTACTAAGCTGCATGGATGGCGACCCATCCCCCGCCGTCATGCCAGCGCACGCTGGCATCTGCTGCAGGTTCGCAGCTCCGTTCTCCCCAAGCCCACTGAGACCACGCTTTCGCTGGGGTGACGACGGGTGGCGAGAATTGCAATATGCGTGTAGGTCCACATCACCGCAGCCTGGTATGCGCGGGCCGAATGCAAAAACGGCATGCCGGGATATCCCGACATGCCGTTTTGGAGTTTGAAACTGCCAGCCGCCCGGACCGGGCACCCCGCAAAATCAGATATGGATCGGCTTGCCCGTTACCGCCATCGCCGCTTCCTTGATCGCTTCGCTATGCGTGGGATGCGCGTGGCAGGTATAGGCGATATCTTCGCTGGTCGCGCCGAATTCCATCGCCTGCGTCGCCTGCGCGATCATCGTGCCGCCTACCGAAGCGATGCACCATACGCCCAGGACGCGGTCGGTCTTGGCATCGGCGATCACCTTCACAAAGCCGTCGGGCTCGTGATTGGTCTTGGCACGGCTATTGGCGAGCATCGGGAATTTGCCGACCTTCACCTCGCCCTTTTCCTTGGCCGCTTCTTCGGTCAGGCCGACACCGGCAATTTCGGGCCAGGTATAGACGACGCTCGGGATCAGCTCATGATTCACGATACCCGTCTGGCCGGCGATATTCTCGGCAACCGCAATGCCCTCATCCTCGGCCTTGTGCGCGAGCATCGGGCCGGGAACGACATCGCCGATCGCCCAGACGCCATCGACGCCGGTGCGGAAATCGTGATCGATCTCGATCTGGCCGCGCTCATTGGTTTTCAGGCCAGCCTTGTCGAGCGCAAGCCCGTCGGTATTCGGACGCCGCCCGATCGACACCAGCACGCAATCGGCTTCCATGGTTTCGGAATCGCCGCCCTTGGCGGGTTCGAGCGTCAACGTCGCCTTGTCGCCCTTCACCTCGACACCGGTCACCTTGGTGCCCAGCTTGAACTCGATCCCCTGCTTCTTGAAGATCTTGTTCGATTCCTTGCGGACCTCGCCGTCGAAGCCGGGCAGGATCTGATCGAGGAACTCGACACAGGTAACCTTCGCGCCCAGACGCCGCCATACACTGCCCAGCTCAAGGCCGATCACACCGCCGCCGATAACGACCATATGTTCGGGCACTTTCGCGAGTTCAAGCGCGCCGGTCGAATCGACGACGATCCTTTGGTCGATCTCGACACCGGGAAGCGGAGTTACGCTCGAACCGGTGGCGATGACGATATTCTTCGCGGTCACGGTCTCGTCGCCGACCTTCACCTTGTGCGCGTCCTCAAACGCAGCGCGGCCCTTCAGCCAGGTGACCTTGTTCTTCTTGAACAGATATTCGATGCCGCCGGTCAGCTGCTTGACCGCGTCCTTGCGCTGGCCATGCATCGCGTCGAGGTCGAGCTCAGGGGTAACCTTGACGCCCATCTTCGCCATCGCACCATTCGCTGCGGCATCGAAATATTCGGATGCGTGCAGCATCGCCTTGGACGGAATACAGCCGACATTGAGGCAGGTACCGCCCAGCGTTTCGCGGCTTTCGGCGCACGCGGTCTTCAGGCCCAGCTGCGCCGCACGGATCGCCGCGACATAACCGCCGGGACCGGCGCCGATTACCAGAACGTCATAGTCGTAATTGTCTGCCATCTCTCGCTCCATCGTACTCCTGCGCACGCAGGAGCCCAGGGTTTAGACGTGACGCGTTCGCGGCTCTGGACTCCTGCATTCGCAGGAGTACGGCACTTCAGAACAGTGTCGCGTACAGGTCCTTCCACTGCGGATTTTCAGCCTCGATAAGTTCGAGCTTCCAATCCCGTTTCCATTTCTTGATCTGCAATTCGCGGCGGCGCGCTTCCTGCAGATCGTCATGCGCTTCGAACCATACAAGCAGCGTGCACCCGTATTGCTTCGAAAACCCGTCGATCAGTCCGTTGCGATGCTGATGGACCCGAGCGGCCAGATCACTGGTGACGCCCAAATACAGCGTCCCGTTCCGCTTGTTCGCCATCAGATACACAAAGCCCGACTTCGTCTGTCTTCTCCATTTTCGTATTCCTGCAAAAGCAGGAATCCAGAGTCACAATTGAAGCGTACTGTTTGATGCCCTGGACTCCTGCTTTCGCAGGAGCACCAACCGCTCACAAATCGATCAGGATACGGGTCGGATCCTCGATCGCGTTCTTCAGCGCGACGAGGAAGGTCACAGCCTCACGACCATCGATCAGACGGTGATCATAGGTCAGCGCCAGATACATCATCGGACGCGCGACGATCTGACCATCGCGAACCACCGGGCGTTCCTCGATCCGGTGCAGGCCGAGCACCGCTGCCTGAGGCGGATTGACGATCGGCGTCGACATCAGCGAACCGAACACGCCGCCGTTCGAGATCGTGAAGGTACCGCCCTTCATCTCGTCCATCTTGAGATCGCCCGACTTGGCGCGCTTGCCGAAATCGCCGATCGTCTTTTCGATCGTCGCGACGCTCATCTGGTCGGCGCTGCGGATCACCGGCACCACCAGCCCCTGCGGCGCGGAAACCGCGACCGAAATGTCGGCATAATCGTGATAGACGATCTCATCGCCGTCGATCTGCGCATTGACCGCCGGAACGTCCTTCAGCGCCATGCACGCGGCCTTCACGAAGAAGCCCATAAAGCCAAGGCGAACGCCGTGCTTCTTTTCGAACAGGTCCTTATACTTCGCACGCGCTTCCATGACAGCAGTCATGTCGACATCGTTGAAGGTGGTGAGCAGCGCCGCTTCGTTCTGCGCGCTCTTCAGGCGCTTTGCGATGGTCTGACGCAGGCGCGTCATGCGCACGCGCTCTTCCTTGCGCTCGCCACCTGCCGGTGCAGCCGCCGGGGCGGGTGCCGGAGCAGGCGAAGGTGCAGGCGTGCTGCCGCCCTTATTCTCGGCCGCCGCCATCACATCTTCCTTGGTGATGCGGCCATCCTTGCCGGTTCCCTTGATATTCGACGGATCAACGCCGGTTTCGAGCACTGCGCGACGCACCGACGGCGACAGCGCAGCGGCCTCGACATCGCCGCCCGGCGCTTGCTGCCCGGCATTTTCGGGCTTCACCGCTGCGTCGGAAGATTTGGTTTCGGGCGGGGTAGGAGCGGCCTTCGCACCGCCTGCACCCGATTCGATCGATGCGATGACTGCGCCTACTTCTACCGTGTCGCCGACCTGCACGCTGTAGTCGCCCATGGTCCCGGCGACAGGCGAAGGCACCTCAACAGACACCTTGTCGGTTTCGAGGCTGGCGATCGGTTCGTCGGCCGCAACCGCATCTCCGGGCTTTTTCAGCCATTCGCCCAGCGTCGCTTCGGTGATCGATTCGCCCAGGGTGGGTACTTTGACTTCGGTTGCCATCTCTACCTCGTCCTTCCGGCGGAAGCCGGAATCCTTTAATTTGCAAAGCGGCCCCGGCCACATGCCGGGGCGACGGTTACTACCTTAACCCTGCCGCGTGCGGCGGATTTCGTCCTTGACGCTGTGCCCCAGCGCCTCTGCCACCAACGCGCCCTGTTCGGCCTGGTGCCGTTTCATCAGGCCGGTTGCGGGCGACGCCGCTGCGGCGCGACCTGCATAGGTGGCCCGTGCGGGCTTCACGCCAGCATCGGTCAGGCACTGTTCGATCAGCGGTTCGACAAAGAACCATGCGCCGTTGTTCTTTGGCTCTTCCTGACACCAGACGACCTCTTCCAGTGCGGGCATCTTTTTCAGCCGTTCGGTCAGCGGATCGCCCGGGAAGGGATAGATCTGCTCGATACGAACGATCTGGGTGTTCTTGTCACCCGCAGCATCGCGCGCTTCGATCAGGTCATAGGCGACCTTGCCCGTGCACAGCACAAGACGCTTGGTCTCGCCATCAGCAGGGGCCGACGGGTCGGACAGGATGCGCCGGAAATGGCTGTCGCCGAGGAAATCGTCCGCGTTCGACACCGCCATTTTGTGCCGAAGCAGCGACTTGGGCGTCATCAGGATCAGCGGCTTGCGGAAATTGCGGTGCATCTGCCGGCGAAGCAGATGGAAATAGTTCGCCGGCGTGGTGCAGTTCGCAACCTGCATATTGTCCTGCGCGCAAAGCTGCAGATAGCGTTCGAGCCGCGCCGAGCTATGCTCCGGCCCCTGCCCTTCATAGCCATGCGGAAGCAGCATCACGAGGCCGTTGGCGCGAAGCCATTTCGCCTCACCGCTCGCGATGAACTGATCGATCATGATCTGCGCGCCGTTCGCAAAGTCGCCGAACTGTGCTTCCCACAGGACCAGCGTTTTCGGATCGGCAAGCGCAAAGCCATATTCGAAGCCCAGCACGCCATATTCGGACAGCGGGCTGTCGAGCACCTCGAACCGGCCATGTTCGATCTGGTCGAGCGGCACATAGCCATGCCCGTCCTTCTGATCGACCCAGACAGCGTGCCGCTGGCTGAACGTCCCGCGACCCGAATCCTGACCCGACAGACGGACGCCATAGCCTTCCGACAGCAGCGATCCGAATGCCAGCGCTTCGCCGGTCGCCCAGTCGAACCCTTCGCCGGTTTCGAACATCTTGCGCTTGGCATCGATGATCCGGCGAAGCGTCTTGTGCATCTCCAGATCGTCGGGCGCGGTGGTCAGCGTGCGACCGAGCGAATCGAACAGCTTGCGATCCAGCCCGGAATCGACGCTGCGCCGTCCGCTTTCTGCATCGGCGGGAACCGACAGGCCCGACCAGCGACCGGCAAACCAGTCCGCCTTGTTCGGCTTATAGCTCTCGCCTGCTTCGAATTCGCCTTCGAGCAGATTGGTGAACTGCTCCACCTTCTCCTTGACGAAGTCGCCGTCGATCACGCCTTCCTCAGCGAGGCGCTTGCCATAGATTTCGCTGACCGGCGGGTGCTGCTTGATCGCCGAATACATGATCGGCTGCGTAAAGCTCGGCTCGTCGCCCTCATTATGGCCGAAGCGGCGATAGCACCACATGTCGATCACGATGTCGCGCTTGAAGCGCTGACGGAATTCCATCGCCATCTTGCAGACAAAGGTGACCGCTTCGGGATCGTCGCCGTTAACGTGGAAGATCGGCGCCTGAACGCCCTTCGCCACGTCCGAGGGATAGGGCGAGGAGCGCGCAAATTGCGGGCTCGTCGTGAAGCCGATCTGGTTGTTGATGACGAAATGGATGCAGCCGCCGGTATTGTATCCGCGAATGCCCGAAAAGCCGAGGCATTCCCACACGATACCCTGACCCGCAAAGGCCGCATCGCCATGGATCAGCACCGGCAGCACCTGCTCATGCGCCTCCAGATCGTCGCGATAGGTCTGGATCGCGCGTGCCTTGCCCAGCACGACCGGGTCGACCGCTTCAAGGTGCGAGGGATTGGCGACCAGCGACATATGCACGTTGATGCCGTCAAATTCGCGATCGGTGCTGGTGCCGAGATGGTATTTCACATCTCCCGAACCGCCGACATCTTCGGGGTTTGCCGAACCGCCCGAAAATTCGTGAAAGATCACGCGGAATGGCTTTGCCATCACATTGGCGAGGACGTTCAGACGGCCGCGATGCGCCATGCCGTACACGATTTCGCGTACGCCATATTGACCGCCATATTTGATCACCGCTTCAAGCGCGGGAATCATCGATTCGCCGCCGTCGAGGCCGAACCGCTTGGTCCCGACATATTTCTTGCCGAGGAATTTTTCCCACTGCTCGGCTTCGATCACCTTGCCGAGAATGGCCTTTTTGCCCGTCTCGGTAAATTCGATCGCCTTGTCCTTGCCCTCCATACGCTCCTGGAGGAAGCGGCGCTCCTCGACATCAGCGATGTGCATATATTCCAGGCCGACATTGCCGCAGTAATTGGCGCGCAGAATATTGACCAGTTCGCGCACCGTAGCGGTTTCAAGGCCGAGTGCGCCGCCCAGATAGACGGGCCTGTCGATCTCGCTATCGGGAAAGCCGTGATATTCGGTGCGAAGATCCTCGGGCATTTCGGACTGATGCGCGCCCAGCGGATCGAGATTGGCGGCAAGGTGACCGCGCACGCGATAGGTGCGGATCAGCATCATGGCGCGGATCGAATCGCCCGCCGCCTTTGCCACATCTTCGGTGCTTGCCGTTTTACCAGCGGCTACTTTCGCTTCGGGCTTGTCGGGTTTCGCAGGCTTGGGCGCTGCCTCCATCTGCGTCGGATCGAGCGCTGCGGTCAGCGAATCGGTATCCTTGGGCGGCCAGTTCGGGTTCGCCCAGCTTGGCCCGGAAACCGCGTTTTCCAGCCCGTCGAACCATTCGCGCCATCCCGCCTCGATCGAGGTCGGATCAGCCTTGTACTTGCGGTACAGGGTCTCGACGAAAGCGGGGCTCACCCCACCGGCGATTTCCGAAAAATCCAGGCCTTCATAACCCATGGCCTTCACTCCGTCGCTCCGGCGGAGGCCGGAGCCTTTATTGTAAGCAGCGCATCCCGGAACGGGCAGCGGCCCCGGCCTCCGCCGGGGCGACACGCTTAACCTTTAAGAACTTCGACCAGCGTTTCGCCGAGCAGCGAAGGCGAAGGCGAAACGCGGATACCCGCCGATTCCATCGCCGCGATCTTGTCGTCCGCGCCGCCCTGGCCGCCCGAAACGATCGCGCCGGCATGGCCCATACGGCGTCCCGGGGGTGCGGTGCGGCCCGCGATAAAGCCGACCATCGGCTTTTTGCGGCCCTTCTTCGCTTCGTCCTTCAGGAACTGCGCGGCTTCTTCCTCAGCGCTGCCGCCGATCTCACCGATCATGATGATCGATTCGGTCTTGTCATCGGCAAGGAACAGCTCAAGCACGTCGATAAAGTTGGTGCCGTTGACCGGATCGCCGCCGATACCGACCGCCGTGGTCTGGCCCAGACCTGCATTGGTCGTCTGAAACACCGCCTCATAGGTCAGCGTGCCCGAACGCGACACGACGCCGACCGAACCCTTCGAGAAGATCGAACCGGGCATAATGCCGATCTTGCATTCGCCGGGCGTCAGCACGCCGGGGCAGTTCGGGCCGATCAGGCGCGACTTCGAACCCGAAAGCGCGCGCTTTACCTTCACCATGTCGAGCACCGGAATGCCCTCGGTAATGCAAACGATCAGCGGGATTTCGGCATCGATCGCTTCAAGGATCGAATCGCCTGCGAAGGGCGGCGGAACATAGATGACGCTCGCATCGGCGCCGGTCTTTTCCTTCGCCTCTGCCACGGTGTCGAACACCGGCAGGTCGAGATGGGTGGTGCCGCCCTTGCCCGGCGTAACACCGCCGACCATCTGCGTGCCATATTCCAGCGCAGCTTTGGTGTGGAAGCTGCCGGTTTCACCGGTCATACCCTGGGTAATGACCTTGGTATTCTTATCGACGAGGATGCTCATTCGTGACCTTCTCCGTGGTGCCGGCGAACACCGGCATCGCGTGCCATGAAACGGCCCCGCAGAGTCGCGGGGCCGCGGCGAATTAATTCAGGCTGCCGTCAATGCCCTTACAGGCAGCGACCAGCTCCTTGACCGCGTCGACCGACGTCTGGAAGTTCGCAGCAGCGCCCTCATTCAGCTCAATCTCGACGACCTTTTCAACGCCGTTCGCGCCGATCACGATCGGAACGCCGACATACAGATTATCGACGCCATATTGGCCGGTCAGATGCGCCGCGCAGGGAAGCAGGCGCTTCTTGTCCTTCAGATAGCTCTCGGCCATCACGATGGCACTGGTCGCGGGCGCGTAGAAAGCGCTGCCGGTCTTCAGCAGCCCGACAATCTCGCCGCCGCCCGAACGGGTGCGCTGAACGATCGCGTCGATACGCTCCTGCGTCGACCAGCCCATCTTGATCAGGTCGGGGATCGGGATACCCGCAACGGTCGAATATTCGACGACGGGGACCATCGTGTCGCCATGACCACCCAGCACGAATGCCGTGACGTCTTCGACCGAAACGTCAAATTCCTCGGCGAGGAAGTGACGGAAGCGGCTCGAATCGAGCACGCCCGCCATACCGACGACCTTCTGGTGCGGCAGGCCGGAAAATTCGCGCAGCGCCCATACCATCGCGTCGAGCGGATTGGTGATGCAGATGACGAACGCGTCGGGCGCGTGCTTGGCGATGCCTTCGCCCACAGCCTTCATGACGTTGAGGTTGGTCTTGAGCAGATCGTCGCGGCTCATGCCGGGCTTGCGCGGAATGCCCGCGGTCACGATGCACACATCGGCGCCGGCGATTTCCTCATAGGAATTCGCGCCCTTCAGCTTCGCGTCGAACCCTTCGGGCGGGCCGGCCTGCGCCAGATCGAGCGCCTTGCCCTGCGGAACACCTTCGGCAATGTCGAACAGAACGATGTCGCCAAGTTCTTTCATCGCGGCGAGATGCGCGAGCGTGCCGCCGATCATGCCGGAACCGATCATAGCGATCTTCTTACGGGCCATTGGGATCTCCTCAACCATGTCACGGGACTCGGACGAACCCGCGATTGAAACGCACGCGACTTAGGCGCTTAAAAGCGCGGGGGCAACCGGTAACGCCCAAAGGTTAACGTCTTTCTTTGCACATGGTTCGCAAGTGCAATAAGCTGGCGCACGGCTCTACTCCACCGGGTCGGGCGGCGCCTCGGCCCAGCGGCGATATTGGTCTGCCAGAACGCTAAACGCCTGTTTGCGCTGTCCGGTTTCCGATTCCAGCCCTTTGCGGTTCCATCCTTGCTGATATACCGGGTGCTGGCGGCGCGGGGAGCGGAAGTCCTTCAATATCCAGGGCGACATTCCGCGCAGATGCGGCACCTTCTCAGCCATTTTCAGGGTCTGGCGATAATATTCCGCCTGAAACTCTTCGGAAAATTTATGGGTGCCCGCCGGATCGTGATAGCCCGCTTTCGCCCCTGCCCCCAGTTCGGAAAAGATCAGCGGCTTGTCATAAGCGGACGTCCATCGGAGGGCGGGCAGATCGGCAAGCCGGTCGTCGCTGTACCAGCCATTATAGGCGTTCACCGCCATCACATCGAGCGCGGGAATCAGCGGATCGTCGATCACCACCGTATCGGCACCGCCGCGCTTTTCCCGATGCGACAGCAGGGCCGCAGTGACGAGTCGCGTATCGTCGAGCCGCCGGACATCGCCCGCCAGCGTGCGCAGGAAATGATTGCGGGCGTCGCTCACCGGCGTTTCATTGCCGACGCTCCACAGGATGATGGCGGCGCGGTTGCGATCGCGCCGGATATTCTCGGCCAGCATCGTGCGTGCATCGGCCAGCGTGGCGGGGTTATCGAACGCGACGCGCCAATAGACCGGAATTTCGCTCCATACGAGCAGGCCAAGCCGGTCCGCCATGCGCGTCATGACTTCGGAATGCGGATAATGCGCCAGCCGGACGAAATTTCCGTTGAGCCCCTCTTTCGCCTCGGTGAGCAGCGCGCGGGCGGCGGCAGGCGTGATCGCACGGGTCGGATCAGCGCCGAACTCCTCTTCATGAATGCTGATCCCGCGCAGGAAGATCGGCTTGCCGTTGAGCAGAATCCGGTCACCATCGACCGCGACAGTGCGAAAGCCGATGCGGTCGGTCAGCCGGTCTTCGCCCGCAGCAACGGTCACATCGTACAGGCGCGGGCGCTCGGGCGACCAGCGCTCGAGATTGGCGGGCACCGGGGCGCTTGCCTCCCAATGGCCGCTCGCATCGCTTCGCGCTGAGAGCGGCACGCTCAGCCCGGCGATCGTCACCTTCACTGCCATGCCCGCAGCCTGCGCGCCCTCCAGCCTGCCGCTCGCATGAATGTTCCCGTCGCGCTCCAGCCGCACCCATGCATCGTCGATAAAGGTCGCAGGAACCGCGATCAGGCGAATTTCGCGGGTAATGCCGCCATAGGTCTCCCAGTCGGTGACAGGCGGCGGCACGTCCGCATCGCTTCGCTGCGAATCGACTCCGACGGTGATCTGATTATCGCCATCGCGCAGCCGGTCGGTCACGTCGAAGGTGAACGGCGTGAACCCGCCGCGATGCTCGCCCACCTTCGCGCCGTTCACATAGACATAGGCGGCATAATTCGCCGCACCGAAGCGCAGCAGATACCGCTTGCCAGGCTGCTTCGCGGTATCGAAATGGCGCTGATACCAGACCAGCCCCTGATAGTGGCGAAGCTCAGGCGCCTCAGTGAGCCAGGAGGAGGGCAAGGTCACCACCGGCCCGCGCGCCAGATCCTGCTCGAACAGCGCGCCGCCGTCGTTGCGCTCGGTCGCGGCAATGTCGAGATCGGCATAGCGCCTGCTGGAAAGGCCGGGATCGCCGCCATGAAAACCCGCCAGCCCGTCACGATAGGGGTCGATCCCCCTATGCCACGGCCCCGACAGGTCCTGCCCGGCGCGCATATCCGCCGCGACAAGCGTGATTGGGGGAGTCCCGTCCCGGGCGGCAGGAACCACCTCCTGCGCCTGCGCTGCGCACAGCGCCATGCTGCCTGCAATCAGGCCGGCAACCACCTTCCACATCCATCCCTCCTGTTTTGGGATAGAGGCTAGGCAGTCGTCCCCGGCGCGTCCAGCGTTTCGCCCTCGCCATGCCCCTTGGCGAGATATTCGTCGGAGCGCATCTCGTTGAGGCGGCTCACGGTACGTTCGAATTCGAACCGCCCGTCGCCTTCATCATAAAGATGTTCGGGCACGGCATCGGCTGCGGCGAGCAGCTTTACCTTATGCTCGTACAGCGCATCGATCAGCGTCACGAAGCGCGCCGCTTCGTTGCGATTTTCGGGGCCGAGCTTGGGAATGCCGACCAGTACGACGGTATGGAATCGCCGCGCAATGGCGAGATAATCGGACGATCCGCGCGCTTCGCCGCACAGCCGTTTGAAGCTGAATACCGCAACGCCCTTCAGGCATTTGGGCACGTGCAGCTCGCGCGTGCCGCCCACCGGCAATTCACAGGTCGGGACATGCGCACGATCCTCGACCGGATAGTCGGTTAGGCGAAAGAACGCATCGGACAGTTCCGCCGTCGCTTCCGGACCGTTGGGCACCAGCCAGGTATCCATGCTGCCCAGCCGGTCGAGCCGATAATCGACCGGTCCGTTGAGCGACAGCACGTCGAGCCGTTCCTGCAACAGATCGATGAACGGCAGGAAGAGCGAGCGGTTCAGTCCGTTTTTATACAGATCGGAGGGCGGCCGGTTCGATGTTGTCACCACGGTCAGACCGTGCGTCATCATCCGCGTGAACAGGCGCGAGAGCACCGCCGCATCGGCGGTATTGTTGATGACCATCTCGTCAAAGGCGAGCAGGCGCGCTTCGCCGACCATCGCATCGGCGACCGGCACGATCGGGTCGCCCGCTTCCTTCTTGCGTTCCTCGGCGAGGCGTTCGTGCACCTCCAGCATGAATTCGTGGAAGTGCACGCGGCGTTTGCGGCGAATGTCGAGATTGTCGAAGAACAAATCCATCAGCATGGATTTGCCGCGTCCGACCCCGCCCCACATATACAGGCCGCGCGCAGGTTCAGGCGCCTTGCCCAGCACTTTCCAGAGCAGGCTGCCGCGCTTCGGCACGGCTTCCAGCTCCTGCGCGAGTCTGTCGAGCCGCTCCGCCACCGCCGCCTGCTCGGCATCGGGCTTCAGCTCGCCCGCTTCGACCAGCTGCGAATAGCGTTTGAGGACAGTGCTCATCGCGGCGACAGCTTGCGCAGCGTGCCGGAAAAATTGCCGATCGTCGTCGAATCCTGCACCACCAGCCCGCGCAGGAACAGCATCCGCCCCGTTTCGCGCAGCAATTCGACATGCGCCTCGACCGGGGAGGCAACCGAACCCGCGGCGAGAAACTGCACCGACACGTCGAGCGTCACGCCCGCCCCTGCGGTCAACACCTCGAATCCGCGCGATGCAGCGAACATCGCCACATCGACAAAGCCGAGCAGCACACCTCCGTGCAGATTGTTCGAAACATTGGAATGGCAGTGCTGCGGCACCATCCGCACGCGCGCGACATCGCCCTCCATCCGAACCGACAGCGGCCCGAGAAAGTCGTTATAGCGCCCCGCCTCGCCCAGTTCCCAACGCTTCCAGCCCGGAAGGTCGGGATCATCTTCATAGACGAAATGCGGCGCCGTGCTGCTGTCGGCTACCATGGGATCGAATCAGATCGCGCGTTCGACGATCATCTTCTTGGTCTCGGCAATCGCCTTGGCCGGGTTCAGCCCCTTGGGGCAGACGTTCGCACAGTTCATGATCGTGTGGCAGCGATAGAGGCGGAAGGGATCTTCCAGCTCGTCGAGGCGCTCACCGGTCATCTCGTCGCGGCTGTCGGCCAGCCAGCGATAGGCCTGAAGCAGGATCGCAGGGCCAAGGAAGCGATCCGAATTCCACCAGTAACTGGGGCACGAGGTCGAGCAGCAGGCGCACAAAATACACTCGTACAGGCCGTCGAGCTGATCGCGCTGTTCGGGCGACTGCAGCCGCTCCTTGCCTGCGGGCGGCGGCGTCACGGTCTTCAGCCAAGGCTGAATCGAAGCATATTGCGCATAGAAATGGGTGAAATCAGGGACAAGATCCTTGATCACGTCCATATGCGGCAGCGGCGTGATGCGAATCTCGCCCTTAATGTCTTCCATCGCCGTGGTGCAGGCGAGGCCGTTCTTGCCGTCGAGGTTCATCGCGCAGGATCCGCAAATGCCTTCACGGCACGACCGGCGGAAGGTCAGCGTCGAATCCTGCTCCGACTTGATCTTGATCAGCGCGTCAAGAACCATCGGCCCGCAATCGTCCAGATCGATGGCATAGGTGTCGTAGCGCGGATTTTCACCCGAATCGGGATCGTAGCGATAGATTTTGAACTTCTTCACCCGGCTCGCTCCCTCAGGAGCGGGGTGCGCCTTGCCCTTTTTGACAACACTATTCTTCGGCAGGGTGAATTCGGCCATTATCCATTCCGGTCTTTGATCAGAGTCCCGAGATGGGCTTCCCCGCATCCGCGGTCAACCCGATGCGGCTCGATAGCTCAGCATCGCGCATACCGCAAATGCGAACATTCGGGGAATCAGATAACGTCGAGGACAAGTTTCAGGTCGCGCGCTTCTTCCGCCTCGATATACCAGTTTTCCGGCGCGCGTTCGCGTACCGTTTCGAACGATATATCCGACCCGCGCACCAGATCGGTGAATCCCTCTTCCTCGATTCGAATCGAATGTTCGATTTCATGGAGGCTGGCTTTCAGCGAGGCGACACAGCTTCGCAAGGGGCCCGACAGATTGATCGTTTTGGTGATCAGCCGTTCATGGATCATGATCCGCGTCCCGCGCGTCAGAAACCGCTTGTCGACCGGGAACGCCGCCATGAAGGTCGCCCCCGCCGAATAGACCGCGACCTTTCCCAGAAACAGGATTTCGCGCTCCGAATAATCGCGCATCAGGCGAATTTCATCGCCCATCAGCCGCGCAACCTCCGGATCGCCGCCCAGCGTCGAGATAGCGACGACGATCGCGCCTTCGTCCGGCGCATTGCTCAGCTGCTCACGAAACGACTGATACATCGCCTGATCCACCGTGCCCGACAAATGGACATGCGGATGCGCGAGCAACGGGTAGCGGCTGGCGCGATTGTCGGAATCGGTGGAGAGTTGGTTCATAAAGCGCGCAACCGTCCGCACGCTCCTTAAGTTCCTCCCAACGGCACCTTATCCCAAGCTGCGTTGATGTGGACCTATCGGCGTATTGCGATCCTGGCCACCTGCCGTCACCCCAGCGAAAGCTGGCGTCCTCGGAGGACTTGGGAAAAACGGAGCCGCGCAGCTGCAGCAGATGCCAGATTGCGCTGGCATGACGGCGCGGGATCGGTCGCCATCCCTGCAGCTTGGTATAAGATGCCCGAGCAAAAAAGGCGGAGCGCCATGCCCCGCCTTTTCTTTTGCCTGAATGCCTTACGCGCGGATCAATAAACCCGCTTCTTCGGCTTGATATAGTCGATCTCGTCGGTGAGCGTATAATCGTGCACCGGGCGATACCCGATCTCGGTAGCGCCACCCTTGCCGCCCCAGCCGTCGAACGTCGCGACGGTGTGCTTCATCCAGTTGGCGTCGTCGCGCTCGGGGAAATCCTCATGCATATGCGCGCCGCGGCTTTCCTTGCGGTTGGCCGCCGAACGGATCGTGACCAGCGCCTGACTAATCAGATTGTCGAGTTCGAGCGTCTCGATAAGGTCGGTGTTCCAGATCAGCGACCGGTCGCTGACATGAATATCCTCCATCCGCGCATAGACCTTGTCCATATGCTCGATGCCTTCTTCCATCAGCTCCTGCGTGCGGAACACGGCGCAGTGGCGCTGCATCGTCTTCTGCATATCGGTGCGGATGGCGGCGGTCGGCGAACCGCCTTTGGCGTTGCGGAAATGGTCGAGGCGCGTCAGCGACATCTCTTCCGAACCCTTGGGCAGCGGATCATGCGCCTTGCCGGGCTTCAGCGTTTCCTTCAGGCGAATGCCCGTTGCACGGCCGAACACGACAAGGTCGATCAGCGAGTTGGAGCCGAGACGGTTGGCACCATGTACCGAAACGCATGCTGCTTCACCGACCGCGAACAGGCCGGGCACGACGCTTTCGGGATCGCCGTCCTTCAACCGCACGACTTCGCCGTGATAATTGGTCGGGATGCCGCCCATATTGTAATGCACGGTCGGAACCACCGGCAGCGCCTGACGCGTCAGGTCGACGCCCGCGAAAATCTTTCCCGTCTCAGTGATGCCGGGCAGGCGCTGCGCCAGCACCTTGGGATCGATATGGTCGAGGTGAAGGTAGATATGGTCCTTCTCCTTGCCCACGCCGCGGCCTTCGCGGATTTCCATCGCCATTGACCGCGACACGACGTCGCGGCTGGCAAGGTCCTTTGCGGAGGGGGCATAGCGTTCCATGAACCGCTCCCCCTCGGAATTGGTGAGATAGCCGCCTTCGCCGCGCGCGCCTTCGGTGATCAGCACGCCCGCGCCGTAAATGCCGGTCGGGTGGAACTGGACGAATTCCATGTCCTGCAGCTGCAGCCCGGCGCGAAGCACCATGCCGCCGCCGTCACCGGTGCAGGTATGCGCGCTGGTCGCCGACTGGAACGTACGGCCATAGCCGCCGGTCGCCAGTACGACCGAGTGCGCGCGGAAGCGGTGGATCGATCCGTCGTCCATGCACATCGCGATCACGCCGCGGCACACGCCGTTTTCCATGATCAGATCGAGCGCGAAATATTCGATGAAGAAATCCGCGTCATATTTCAGCGACTGCTGATACAGCGCGTGCAGCATTGCATGGCCGGTACGATCGGCCGCGGCGCAGGTGCGCTGCACCGGCGGGCCTTCGCCCATATTCTGCATATGGCCGCCGAACGGGCGCTGATAGATAGTGCCGTTATCGTTGCGGCTGAACGGTACGCCGGCATGTTCCAGCTCGTACACCGCCTGCGGCGCTTCGCGGCACAGATATTCGATTGCGTCCTGATCGCCCAGCCAGTCCGACCCCTTTACGGTGTCGTACATGTGCCAGGACCAGTGGTCGGGCGTGTTGTTGCCAAGGCTCGCCGCGATGCCGCCCTGCGCTGCAACCGTATGGCTGCGCGTCGGGAACACCTTGGTGATGCAGGCGGTCTTGAGCCCCGCCTCTGCAATGCCCATCGTCGCGCGAAGGCCCGAACCGCCCGCACCGACAACGACGGCGTCATAGGTGTGGTCGATGATCTTATACGCTTCAGCCATTATGCGGACGCTCCGAAAGCGATCTTGAGAATCGAGAAGATGGCGATGCCTGCGCCCAGCACGACAAAGGCGTTGAGCAGCACGAGGAACACGAACTGTTTTTCATCGTGCAGATAGTCTTCGATCAGCACCTGAAGGCCGAGGCGCGCATGATAAAAAACGCTGGCGACGAGCAATGCCATCGGGATCGCCACCCATGCCGATGCCATCCAGTCATGCACCAGCCCATATTCCAGACCGGGCAGTCGTGCGAGCGACACGAAGAACCAGACCATCAGGACCAGATTCGATCCGGCGGTCAGCCGCTGGTGCCACCAGTGATGGGCGCCCTCGCGCGCGGAGCCCAGTCCGCGCACCCGCCCCAGTTCGGTTCCGTTGCCCATATTATTTGCCCCAGATCTGATAGGCCCAGAAGGCCAGCGTCGCGAGGACCGAAAACACCATGGTCAGCGTCGCGAACATCTTGTTCGTCTTCAGCTCATATCCCGCGCCGGTATCGAGCACCAGATGGCGGATACCGCTCGCCATATGCTGGAAGAAGCAGAGCGTTAGCCCGACCCCGACAATATAGCCGATGATGTTCAGCGCGCCGCCCTTCACCGTGAAGACATCCATAAAGGCCGCATAGCTTTCCGGGCCGCCGGCCAGCGCAGCGAGCCACCATACGACCAGAACCGTTCCGACCAGCGCCATTCCGTCGCCGGTAATGCGGTGCAGAATCGAAACGAGCATGTGCGTGCCCCATTTCCAGACCCCGAGATGCGGAGAAAGCGGGCGCGATTTCGGTGATGCGGTTGCCAAGACGATGGGCTCCTTTCAGGATGCGCTACTTAAAGACCATGGCCCACGATGCAAGCGCCGTCCGCACGCCCCTGACTAACCGGGCGTTAACCGCTTTGCCATAGATACGGTTCGCGAGCGCCAAAACCACGTCTAACAAGGACTTTCATCGGTGAATGCAATCCATAGCGGCAAGGATATGCCTGCGATCGGCGAACTTGCGCGCCCAATCGATCTTTCCGCGCGGATGCGGATCTTCGACCTCGACGGAACCCTGACCGAACGCGCGCGCGAAGCCTGGACGATCATCGAACCCGATTCCCGTGAAATATCGGCCGCTTACTGGCATCAATGGCAGCGCTGTTTTCCTGACGCGCCCCGCTGGAGCCCGCATGAAACCGAAAAGATGATCGATCTCGGCTGCACCTTCCTTGCCGATCGCTTTCTCAACACGACAGGACGCGCCTGGGTCGAATCGATCGAACGCTCGGTTGCGTCGGCCTATGCTGCGGATGTCGAACCGATGGCGCTGCTGTCGATGATCAGCGCCAGCGATCGGGTGGCGCTCGATTCGCTGATCCGACGGATCGAGCGCGACGATTCGCGACTGCCCGAGCTGATCGACACGCTGATGCGATTGTCGGCGCTGGAAAGCGACATTACCGTCGATATTTATGCCGGTTATCGTGCGCACAGTGCACAGGCGTCACGCGACCGCCTGGCGCGGGAGTTTCAGGAGCGGATCACCGAAACGCTCGAACGCGCTACCCGCGAAGGCAGCTCGCTGCGCAGTCAGGCAGGGCAGACATCCGCCTCGGCCCGCGGCATGCTGGGCAAGGCAAGCGAAGTCGCGGCGGCGGCCGAGCAATCCGCCGTGGCGATGCGCGAAGCGGCGCAGACCGCCGCCGGCCTGATCCGTGCGATCGAGGATGCACGAACCGAAGTGGAGGGCGCTGCTGAAATCGCCAATCGCGCCTCGGAACAGGCGGGCAAGGCAGTGGGCATGTCCGAAACGCTTTCCGATCATGCCAAATCGATCGAATCGATTCTGGGCCTGATCCGCGACATTGCCGGGCAGACCAATCTGCTCGCGCTCAACGCAACGATCGAGGCAGCGCGCGCGGGCGATGCCGGGCGCGGCTTCGCCGTGGTCGCGCAGGAAGTGAAGAGCCTCGCCAGCCAGACCGCGCGCGCGACCGACGAAATTGCCGCAAAGATCGCGTCGATTCAGGCCGCGACTCATTCGACCGTCGAAACCAACGCATCGATTCAGACGACGGTGATCGAGGTTCAGGACTCCGCATCGCGCATCCGCTTTGCCATGGAGGCTCAGGCGAACACCGTCACTGCCATTACCGCCGCAGTGGACGAAACCGCGCTTGCAGCCGACTCGATGTCGAATACGATCGCCGCCATCCGTGAAGACACGGAAGGGGTGGCGAGCGAGATCGACAGCGTCGGTCAGGGCTTCGCCGCGCTTGACAGGGAACTGGGCGAACTGCGCACAAGCGCGGGCGAGTTCGCGATGAAGGTCGCGGTATAACGTGGATGCCGGCACGATGGACACCAGCAGCGAAACCAGGGCCAGCAGCGAAACCCGGGAGCGTGCGGAGCTTCAGAAAAGCCGCGATGCGGCGATTGATGTTCTGATCGGATCGCTGCCCGAATATGACCGGGACGGTGCCGTCTCCGCTGTATGCGCGGAAATCAGCGAGCTCAGCGACGCTGATTTCGAAGCGGTCGCTGACATCATTCTTCGTTCTTTATGGGGATATATTTCGAGCGACGGACAATTCGGGGCGGTCGGCAGCCCGGCCTATCAGCGCCAGATCGCCGAATCGCGTGACTATCTCCGCCTGAAATATCGCAAGCCGCTCAGCCGGGAGTGGCTGCGCGCCGCGCTTCGCAACATCGGACTCAGTCTGAAATTCCGCGTGCCGCTTCATGCCTTTATCGCCGCAATCGCGCTCGGCCACAGCCATTTGATGGAATTGCTCTATCGAAGGACGGAGGGAGACGCGGCCCGCGCAACAAAATTATGCGACGTGGTGCAACGGCTGGCGATGGCAGAATCTGCGGTCATGGTCGAACATTCCATCCATGAACGCGATTATATCGCGCGCAAGGAGCAGGAGGACCGGTCGCGTACGTTTCGCGAAGATATCGGATCGACGCTCGACCTGACCGCAGGTCTCGGCAACCGAATCCGGGCCCAGTCGAAAACCGCGTCGGAATCGGTGGACGGCATGCTGGAAAAAGCGTCCGAAGTCGCGATCGCAGCCGACCAGTCCGCGATCGCCATGCGCGATGCCGCCGGGACCGCAGCGGGGCTGATCCGCGCGATCGACGATGCCCGGAACGAAGTCGAAGACGCGTCCGGCATCGCCACACAGGCGTCTAAGGAAGCCGATCTGGCGGCAGAGCGTTCGGAAATGCTGAACGAACATGCCAAATCGATCGAATCGATTCTGGCGTTCATCCGCGAAATTGCGGGCCAGACCAATCTTCTCGCGCTCAACGCGACGATCGAGGCTGCGCGCGCGGGCGATGCCGGCCGGGGCTTCGCCGTGGTCGCGCAGGAAGTCAAAAGCCTTGCCAGCCAGACCGCGCGTGCCACCGACGAAATCGCTGCAAAGGTCGCCGCGATTCAGGAAGATATTCGCGAAACGGTGCGGATCAACGCGTCCGTATCCTCCACCGTGGGCACATTGCGCGACCGGGCGACTCAAATCCGCAGCGCCATGGAGAATCAGTCGCATATCGTGACCTCGATCACCGCATCGGTGGATGAGACCGCGCTGAGCGCCGACGCCATGTCGAACACCATCGCAGCGATCCGGCGCGATATCGAAAGCGTCACCGGCGAAGTCACCGCGCTGAGCCGGGAAACCGCGCAGGTCGATGAGCAGCTCGCGCGGCTGAAAGATGCGGCAGATCGTTTCTCCCGGTCGGGAGCCGGCTGAAGCGGCCCTTTCGCCCCCCGGCCGCTTTGTCCTATGGGCGGGGCATGACCACCAATATTCTGCTGACCGGCGCAAGCCGGGGGATCGGGGCAGGAATCGCCACTGCGCTCGACCGCGCCGATGTCGCGCTTGCCCGCCATTCGACCCGGGACGGGATCGCTGCCGATTTCACCGACCCGAACGCACCGCAATCGCTGTGGAGCCGCGCGCGCGATGCGCTGGGCGGGCGGATCGACGTGCTGATCAACAATGCGGGCATTTTCGAAGCGTCCGCCCTCGACCGGCCGCATGACGACTGGGTCGCTGACTGGGAGCGAACGATGCGGGTCAATCTGACCGCCTCTGCCGAACTCAGTCGGCTTGCCGTACGCCACTGGCAGGAACACGGCACGCCGGGCCGCATCGTCAATATCGCCAGCCGCGCCGCCTATCGCGGCGACAGCCCGGCGCACTGGCACTATGCCGCGGCAAAGGCGGGCATGGTCGCGATGACCAAGACGATTGCGCGCGGCTATGCGAGCGAGGGGATCCTCGCCTTCGCCATTTGCCCCGGTTACACCATGACCGGCATGGCCGACGACTATCTGGCGAGCCGGGGCGGCGAAAAGCTGCTCGCCGATATTCCGCTGGGCCGGGTGGCGAGCACCGAGGAAATCGCCGCCATCGCCCGGTTCTGCGCGCTGGAAGCCCCGGCTTCGATGACCGGCGCAGTGATCGATGCCAATGGAGCAAGCTTTGTCCGGTAGCTGGAAACTCACTTTGCCCTGCACTCGCGCAGAGGCAGAGGCGATCGGCGAGAATGAATTCGCGCTCGCCGAATTCGATCCGGTCCCGGTGCTGATGACCAGTGAGCGAGTGAGCGACGATGCCGAACAATGGCAGCTCGACGCCTATTTCGAGGAGCGCCCCGATCCCGAAACGATCGCAGCGGTGCGCGCGCTGGTGCCGAGCGCAGGCGATATCGCGGCGGAGGCCGAGTCTGTCGAGGAAGAGGACTGGGTGACGCTCAGCCAGGCGGGGATCGAGCCGGTCGCCACGGCGCGCTTCTACGTTCATACCAGCGCGAATTGCGGCGAGGTTCCGGCAGGAAAGCACCGCTTTCTGATCGAGGCGGGACGCGCGTTCGGCACCGGGCAGCATGATACCACGCTCGGCTGTCTGAAGATGCTGGAGGGAATGAAAGCGCGCGGGCTTCGTTTCCACAATGTCGCCGATGTGGGCACGGGCACCGGCCTGCTCGCCTTTGCCGCGCTGCACCTCTGGCCGGCGGCAGCGGTCGCTGCTTCGGACATCGATCCGGTCGCGATGGAAGTGACGCACGAAAATGCGCTGGCGAACCGGGTGCCGCTTGGCCGCCTGCCGGGCCAGCTCGCGCTCGCGACCGCAGCGGGGGTCGACCATCCGCTGCTGGTGCGGCGCGCGCCCTATGATCTGGTGATCGCCAATATCCTTGCCGGGCCGCTCGTGGAGCTGGCACCAAGCCTGACGCGCGTGCTTGCCGAGGGCGGGACGCTGATCCTTGCCGGGCTGCTCGACCGCCAGTTGCAGAGCGTCGCTACCGCCTATCGGCGTCAGGGAATGCGGCTTGCCGGACGGATCGAGGGCGAATGGCCCGCGCTGCGCCTCGTCAAACGGACGCGCTATGGCGTGGGCCGGGTGCGCCGCCCGGGACCCGACGGTCCCGGCCTCGCCCCCGGTTTCGGCAGCTGGTAGCGGTCAGGCGGGTTCGCTCGCCGCCGCTTTCGCCTTGCCGCGCGCATAATCCTGCGTGCCCCGGGTAATCACCCGATCCTCGGGCAGGATCGTATCGATCGCGATTTCGGGCTTTTCGCGATTGCGTGCGTAGAGCGGTTCGAAATCGCTTTCGATCGTTACGCGCAGCAATTCGTCGAAGCTGGGGATCACAAAATAGGTCTGCTGAAAATCGTCGATCCGGTAATCGGTACGCATCACCCGTTCGAGGTCGAAGCCGATCCGGTTCGGGCTGGGATCGTCGAGCGCGAACCGGCTTTCCGAAAAGCTCGACACGATGCCCGATCCATAGATGCGCAAGCCTTCGGGTTCCTCAATCAGGCCGAACTCCACCGTATACCAGTATAGCCGCGACAGCTGTTTCAGCGATCCCAGTTCCAGCGCACGCAGCCCGCCCCGGCCATAGGCCTCCAGATAATCGGCGAAGCGCGGATCGGCGAGCATCGGGACATGGCCGAACACGTCATGGAACACATCGGGTTCCTGAAGATAATCGAGCTGGTCGGGCCGCCGGATGAAGTTGCCCGCAACGAAGCGGCGATTGGCCATATGATCGAAAAACACATCGTCGGGCACCAGTCCCGGCACCGCCACGACCTGCCACCCGGTCAGCTGCATCAGCCTTTCGGACAGTTCCTCGAAATCGGGGATGCCCGGCTTCGACAATTTCAGCACGTCGAGACCGCGCAGATAGGCTTCCGATGCCCTGCCCGGCAGCAATTTCGCCTGCCGCGCGAACAGCGTATCCCAGGTACGGTGATCCTCGGCGCTATAAGCGGACCAGTCCTGCGGGACGGTCCAGTCGGCCGCCGCGCCTTCGGGCGGATGATCGGTGATATGCGTTTGCTCTGCCATAGCGGCAGTTTATCATGGTTCGATGCAGGCTGGAAATAATCCCGGTAAAGCCGCCCGTCGCAGGCGCTTTGTTCGCGTCCTGTCGGCGCTGCTGCTCACTATCGCGCTTGTGTTCGCCGGCTATGGGGCCGCGGGGCTGATCGGCGGCGCAATTCCCGCCAATGCCGCATGGCAGCCGCCCGAACAGGGAATCCGTATCTATATCGAGGATAACGGCATCCATACCGGTATCGTCGTGCCCAAACGCGCTGCGGGAGTGGACTGGAACACGATCGTCCGTTCGCAGGACATCGCTGATCCGCGCTATGCCGCATATGACCATCTGGCGTTCGGATGGGGGGATCGCGCTTTCTATATCGGCACGCCGCGCTGGGCCGATGTCCGGCCTGCAACCGTGTTGCGCGCCGCGATCGGGAGCAACGACACCGTGTTGCATGTCGAACATGTCCCCGTGCCCGAACCGGGCGGGCGCGTCCGCACCGTCTTGCTGCGCCCGCAGGAATATCGCCGCCTGGCCGGGTTCATCCGGGCAAGCTTCGCCCCCGGCGCACCGCGCGCGCGCCATGGCTATGGCCCCTATGACGCCTTTTATGCTGGTGAGGGGCGCTATAGCGCGCTCAACACCTGCAATAGCTGGACGGGCGCGGCGCTCCGCTTTGCGGGCGTACGCATGGGCGTGTGGACGCCGCTGCCCGTCAGCGTGATGATGTCGCTGTAACGACGATTATTCGGGATCGTCAGCCGCGCGATAGCCGTCATAGCGATCGCAGCCGTCGCGTTCGGGGTGGCCGTCGCAGCGCTTTTCCCATGCGCGGCGCTCTTTGCCCTCACGCTCCTCCTTCTTGCGCATCTTGCGCCCGTAATTGCGGTCGGCCTCATCCTGACTGGTGGTGGTCCAGTCGACCACCTTGCCGCCCGCCTTTACCGGGGCGGTCGCGACATTCCACGCGGTCTTGGCCACGCACGCCCCGGTGAGCGGGAGGACAAGGAAGGGCAGCAGCAATCGGATACGCATGGGACTTTTCTCCACCTTTACTGACCGGTACGGGCGCGCAGGAACCGGTCGCGTGCTTCTACCCCTTTTCCGGGGAAGTCGGTAAAGAAACCGTCGACACCGATCGCCAGCGCCTCCGTGATCGCGCCTTCGATATCGCCATGCGCGGCGGGATTATCGCCATTGCGAAATTCGGGGGTGAGGAAATAATTTTCCGCGCGGAAGGTCCAGGGGTGAACGCGCAGCCCCGCCGCATGCGCATGCGCGACCAGATCGACCTTCGGATCAGTGACAAGCCCGGTATTCGGCCCGATGCCAAAAGCATAAGCCGCAACCGCGCGCAGTCCCTCCGGCGTCATCATCGCGGCATAGCCCGGCACCGCATGATCAGCAGGACCGCCCGATTCGTACATCAGCTGGATCAGCCGAATCTTTGTCAGGTCATGCAGTTTTTTGAGGTTGTTCACTTCGAACGACTGGATGAACACCGGCGCGTCCGCGCTGTCCCATCCCGCCGCATGCAGCTGTTCGACCAGCCGGTCCTCCATCGGATGACCGATCGAGGCGAAATAGCTGGGATGTTTGGTTTCGGGATAGATGCCGATCGTCCGCCCGGTTTCGGCCGAAGCACGCTTGGCAAGCGCGATAATCTCGGCCAGTGTCGGGATTTCGAAGCGGCCATCATAGTCGGTATTGCCGGGGCGAAGCTGCGGCAGCCGCTCTTTCGCGCGCAGCGTCTTCAGCTCGGCAAGCGTGAAGTCCTCGGTGAACCAGCCAGTCTGCGTTTCGCCATCGATCACCTTGCTGGTCTTGCGATCCGCGAATTCGGGATGATCGGCGACATCGGTCGTTTCGGCGATATTGTTTTCATGCCGCGCGACGAAGACATTGTCCTTTGTCAGGACCAGATCGGGTTCGATGAAATCGGCCCCCTGTTCGATCGCCAGTCCATAGGAACCAAGTGTATGTTCGGGCCGCTCGCCGCTGGCGCCGCGATGCGCGATGACGATGGGGGTGGATAGCTGTTTGCTGTGCATGACCGCTCCGTTCTGCGCCGACGCGCTGGAATATGCCAGCAAGCCCGTGAGAAATAAGAAAAAGCTGCGAACGACTCTCATCTGAAACTTCCTTGGAAACCCTGAGGGGGTGAGGCGTTGGCGTGGGAACGCAAGGTGGGAAAAGCGATGCATTTCACGATCAATGGAAAGAATTATGACGCGGACCCGGATATCCGCACCAGTCTGCTCGATCTGCTGCGCGAGCATCTGAACCTGACCGGCTCCAAAAAAGGGTGCGATCATGGGCAGTGCGGCGCGTGCACGGTGCTGGTCAACGGCCGCCGGATCAACAGCTGTCTGACGCTGGCCGTGATGCATCAGGACGATGAAATCACGACGATCGAGGGGATCGGCACCCCCGACAATCTCGCTCCCCTGCAAGCGGCGTTCGTGAAACATGACGGGTTTCAGTGCGGATATTGCACGCCGGGACAGATCTGTTCGGCGACCGGCATGCTGAACGAAGCGAAACAGGGCTGGCCCAGCCATGTCAGCGAAAGGCTGGAAGGCGATGTCGAGCTGACCGATGACGAAATCCGCGAACGGATGAGCGGCAATCTGTGCCGCTGTTCGGCCTATCCCAATATCGTCGACGCCATTCGCGAAGTCGCGGAGGAGCCCGCATGAAGACCTTCGATTATTCGCGCGCTGATAGCCCCGAAGCTGCCGTTCAGGGCGGCGCTGTCGGCAACACCCGTTTTATCGCGGGCGGGACCAATTTGCTCGACCTGATGAAGCTGCAGATCGAAACGCCGGAGCGCATCGTCGATATCTCGCGCCTCGACCTCAACGAAGTCGAAGAGGGAGAGGATGGCGGTCTTCGCATCGGGGCGATGGTGCCCAATGCCGATCTTGCCGCCAACCCGCTGGTAACCGCGCGCTATCCGGTGCTGTCGCGCGCATTGCTCGCCGGGGCGTCAGGCCAGTTGCGTAACAAGGCATCGACCGGGGGCAATTTCCTCCAGCGCACCCGCTGCTATTATTTCTACGACACCGCCGTTCCGTGCAACAAGCGTGAACCGGGCAGCGGCTGCCCGGCAAAGGATGGCTTCAACCGCATCCATGCGATCCTCGGCACGTCCGACGACTGCATCGCCAGCCATCCCAGCGACATGGCGGTGGCGATGCGGGCGCTCGATGCGGTACTCGTCACGCTGAAGCCCGATGGCGACCGGCGGCGGATTTCGATCCACGACCTGTATCGTCTGCCCGGCGATACCCCGCAGATCGAAACGGTGCTGGAGGCAGGTGAACTCATCACCCATGTCGAACTGCCGCCTCCGCCGGTGGGCAAACAGAGCTATCGGAAGGTCCGTGACCGCGCTTCCTATGCCTTTGCGCTGGTGTCGGTCGCTGCAATCGTCGCGGTGGACGATGGCAGGATCACCAACGCCTCGCTCGCATTCGGCGGGATCGGCCCCATGCCCTGGCGCGAGGACGCGGTGGAAAAGGCGCTGATCGGGCAGGTGCCCGGCGATGCCGCCTTCAACGCTGCCGCCGATATTCTGCTCGCCGATGCCAAGGGCTTCGGTTCGAACGATTTCAAAATTCCGCTCGCCCGGCGAACGCTGATCGCGGTGCTGCGTGAGCTGACGGGGGATGCGGCATGAGCGACACCTATACGCTCACGATGGATGATCCGATCGAGACCAGCCTGCTCGACACCAGCGCGCAGGGGCTGATCGGCAAGGGCCTCGACCGCGTCGACGGGCCCAAAAAGGTCTCGGGTCAGGCGACCTATTCGGCCGAATATAGTTTCGAAAACGGCTGTTACGGCTTTCTGGTTCGCGCCCCCTTCGCGGTGGGCCGGATCACCAAAATAGATACGCAGGCGGCAAAGGCGCTTCCCGGCGTTATCGACGTCGTCACCGACTTCGACCGCTTCATCCGCAACTCGGCGCAGGGCGCAGTGAAGAGCGCGCCGGTGCAGGGCGTTCGCGATGTCGCTTATTTCGGCGAGCCGGTCGCGATTGTCGTGGCGGAAGGCTATGAACAGGCGCGCGATGCGGCCTCGCTGGTGCGGATCGAGCATGAAGCGGGCAGCGGCAATTTCGATTTTGCCGAAGCGATCGCCGATGCCGATATTCCGCCTGACGGCGCTGCCCCCGCGACGCACGATCAGGGCGATCTCGACAAGGCGATGGGCGACGCTGACGCCACGGTCGATGAAGTCTGGACGACGCCCAGCCAGAACAGCGCTGCGATGGAGCCGCATGCCTCGGTCGCGCTCTGGAACGACGACGGGCTGACGCTCTACGGCTCATACCAGATGCCGAGCTTCGACCGGCCGTCGCTTGCCGACGCGCTTGGGCTGGAAACCGAACAGGTTCGGATCATCACGCCCTATATCGGCGGTGGCTTCGGGTCGAAGCTGGGCATTGCGCCCGAATCGGTCGCCGCCGCGATTGCGTCGAAGCAGATCGGTCGTCCGGTAAAAACGGTGATGACCCGCCAGCAGGTGTTCGACGCGACCGTTCGCCGGTCGAATACGCGCCAGCGCGTCCGGCTTGCCGCTGGCAAGGACGGAAAGTTGACCGGCATCGGGCATGAAACGCATTGCAGCAACCTGCCCGACGAAGTGTTTTTTGAACCCGCGGGGATTGCCACCCATTTCCTGTATGGCGGCGAACATCGCCGGATCACCCATGCGATTGCGCGGCTGAACCGGGTGCTGTCGGGATCGATGCGTGCGCCGGGCGAGGCGGCGGGGATGCTGGCGCTGGAATGCGCGATGGACGAGCTTGCCGAGCGGCTGGGCATCGACCCGGTCGAGCTGCGCAAGATCAACGATTGCAAGCGCGACCCCGAAAAGGACATCCCTTATTCGAGCCGCAGTTTCACCGAATGCCTTGATGAAGGCGCAAAGCGGTTCGGCTGGGACAAGCGCAACCGCACCCCCGGCAAAATGCGCGAAGGCGAATGGCTGATCGGGCATGGCATGTCGGGCTCGGCGCGCGGCAACCAGCTGCAACCGTCCGAAGCACGTGTCGTGCTTCGCCCCGATGGCAGCGCGATCGTCGAAACCGATATGACCGATATCGGCACCGGCACCTATACGATCCTGTCGCAGATTGCGGGCGAGCTTCTGGGTCTTCCGATCGACCGGGTCGATGTCCGGCTGGGCGACAACCGCTTCCCGCCGGGATCGGGATCAGGCGGATCGTTCGGTGCGGGATCGAGCGGATCGTCTGTCTATCTTGCCTGCGAAGATATTCGTCGCAAGCTGGCCACAGCGATGGACTGCGAACCGTCGGACCTCACCCTGAAGGACGGTGAGGCGATTGCCGCGAACCGCCGCGTTTCGCTTTCGGACATCATGTCGGGCGAGATCGAAGCGACCGGCCGTATCGAACCCGGCGATCAGGGCGACGAAGTGCGACAGGCTGGCCATGGCGCGCATTTCTGCGCCGTGCGGGTCAATGCTGTTACCGGTGAGGTGCGCATCGACCGCTGGACCGCAGTCTTTGCCGCAGGCCGTATCCTGAACGAGAAGACGGCGACCTCGCAATGTCTGGGCGGCGTGGTGTTCGGGATCGGTGCAGCACTGACCGAGGAGCTGGTGCACGATCCGCGCAACGGAAAGGTCGTCAATCGCGACCTCGCCGAATATCATGTGCCGGTCCATGCTGATGTGCCGCATGTCGATATTCGCTTCCTTCCCGAACGCGATACCCATGCCAATCCGCTCCATGCCAAGGGGATCGGTGAGCTGGGCATTGCGGGCGCTGGTGCGGCAGTGGCCAACGCCATCGCCAATGCGACCGGAGCGCGCGTGCGCGATTATCCGCTCACGCTCGACAAGCTGCTGGATTCGCTTCCACCGGTTTGAACCGTCCCTGCCCCGGCCTATATTGCGGGCCGGGGCACAGGAGCGAATTTTTTGGCCGATCACACATTATCCAGCCCGGAGCGGCTGAGCACGCTCGACCGCGCGGTGCAGCGCGTTCTGGGACAGCCCATCGACCGGACCGACGGTCCTGCCAAGGTAAGCGGCGATGCCCGCTACAGCTTTGAAATCGAAGCAGACAATGCGCTGTACGGGCATATTCTGACCGCCGGCATCGGCGCGGGGCGGATCGACGCGATCGACGCCGATGCCGCGCGCGCCGCGCCCGGCGTGGTCGCGGTGCTGGTCGACGACCCGCGCCTTCCCGCCGATGCGGTGAATAGTTTCGACAAGCTCAAAAGCTGGCGACTGGGCCACGATATCCGCTTTTTCGGACAGGCGATCGGGGTCGTCGTTGCGGAAACGCAGGAGGCAGCGCGTGCGGCCGCCCGGCTGGTCGACATTCGCTATGCGCCGCAGCAGGGGCGCTTTACTCCCGACCTTTCGCACCCTGACGAGATCGAACCCGAAGGGCTGCGCCCGCCCGTGAAGACCGGCGATTTCGATGCCATATTCGCGGGCGCTACCTTTCGCTACGATCAGAGCTATTCGACCCCGATCCATTTCCCTGCCGCGATGGAGCCGCAGGCGACCCTCGCCCGGTGGGAGGACGATGAACTGATCCTCCATTCCAGCCTGCAATCGACCGGCGGCGCGACAAAGGCGGTCGGGCGCGCGCTCGACATCGACCCGCAAAAGGTCCGCGTCATCGCGCCGTTCGTGGGCGGCGGCTTCGGCGGTAAAACGTCGGTCGGGGCAGAGGCGATCTACGCTGCCATCGCCGCAAAACATACCGGCCGTCCGGTGAAGATCGTGCAGACGCGGCGACAGGTCGCAGCGCTTGCCCATCACCGCGCGCCGACGCGTCAGCGGGTGCGGATCGCGACCGATGCCGATGGGCATATCCGTGCCTTTGGCCACCACGCCGTCATCGCACAGCGCGACAATCGCTCGTTCGTCGAACCGGTCCATATCGGCACCACCCATCTTTATGCCGGTGACGCCCGGTTGATGACGGTGGATCTTGCGCGCGCCGACCATCCCACATCGGGCGCGGTCCGCTCGCCGGGTGAAGCGTGCGGCACGCTGGCCGTCGAAGTCGCGATGGACGAAGCGGCCGAAGCGCTCGGCCTCGACCCGATCGAATTTCGCCGCCGCAACGAACCGAAGGTCAGCCCGGCGAACGGCAAGCCGTTCGGCACGCGCAAGCTGATCGAGTGTTATGAGGAAGGCGCACGCCGCTTCGGCTGGGACCAGCGCTCGGCAAAACCGGCGTCGCGGCGCGAGGGCGACTGGTGGATCGGTCACGGCATGGCCGCTGCGATCCGCAGCAATATCACGGTCGAAGCGCGCGCCACGGTGACGCTGGAAGCCGATGGCAGCGCGCATATCGAGACCGATATGACCGATATCGGCACCGGCACCTACACCATTCTGATGCAGGTCGTCGCCGAAGCGCTTGGCCTGTCACCGGACAGGGTGCGCGTTTCGATCGGTGACAGCAGCCTGCCCCGCTCCGCCGGGTCGGGCGGGTCGTTCGGCGCGTCGAGCGCATCGAGCGCGGCGGCGCTCGCCTGTCAGGAGATTGCGGGAAAGCTCGCCGCGAAGCTGGATGCCGAGGCAAAGGATCTGACGCTGCAGGACGGCCATGCCACCGCGCGCAACCGCCGCGTTCCGCTGACCGAACTGCTCGGCGGCGAGGCGATCAGCGCCAAAGGCCATGCCAAGCCCGGCAAGCATACCGATGCGCATGTCTCGGCCTCCTACGGCGCGCATTTCGCCGAGGTCGCGGTGAACGCTTTTACCGGCGAGGTACGCGTGCGGCGCATGACCGGCATCTTCGATATCGGGCGGGTGCTGAACGAAAAAACCGCACGCAGCCAGATTGTCGGCGGGATCGTCTGGGGCATCGGATCGGTGCTGCACGAGGACGGCGTTATCGATCCGCATAGCGGCCAGTTCGTCAATCCCGATTTCGGCGAATATCACATTCCCACCCATGCCGATTCGCCGCCGATCGAGGTGCATTTCATCGAAGAGGTGGACAACCTCGCCAATGAAGCAGGGGCGAAGGGTGTGGGCGAACTCGGCAATTCGGGCGCAGGCGCTGCCGTTGCCAATGCGATCTACAATGCGTGCGGCATCCGCGTGCATGATTTCCCGATCACGCTCGATAAGCTGCTTTCCGCGCTCCCCGAACAGGACTGACCATGGCCGATAATGATTCCGTTCTGGCGGCGGCGCGCGACTGGGCGGGTTCGCCCATGGCGCTTGCCACCGTGGTAAAGACCTGGGGCTCCGCTCCCCGCCCGCGCGGCAGCCATATGCTGGTCCATGCCGATGGCCGGTTCGAAGGATCGGTGTCGGGCGGCTGTGTCGAAACCGACATCCTCGCCACCGCAGCCGAGGTCATTGCGGGCGCGCCCTTTCAGGTGAAGCAATATGGCGTCGCTGACGATGCCGCATGGGAAGTCGGCCTGCCGTGCGGCGGTGAGATCGAGGTAATGGTCCAGCCGGTCTCGCCTTTGGGCTTCGATCCCGAATTGTTCGACCGGATCGCCGATGGCCGCGCCTCCGGAGAGCAGGTGACGATCACCACCGATCTGGAAAGCGGGGTCAGCCGGTTGCAGGCGGAGATGACCGGCCCTGCTTTCGTCAACCGGTATGATCCGCCGCGCCGCCTGATCATCATCGGCGCGGTGCAGATCGCGCAGGCGCTCGCCGGGCTGGCGCGTGAGCTGGGGATCGAAACCGTGCTGGTCGATCCGCGCGCGCGGTTCCTGACCGAGGAACGCTTTCCGGGGGTCGCGCTCGACGATCGCTGGCCCGATGAAGCGGTTGCTGCGCTGAAACCCGATGCCTCGACTGCGCTGGTGACGCTGAGCCATGACATCAAGATCGACGATCCCGCACTGATCGAGGGGCTGCGTCATCCGACTGCCTATGTGGCGGCGCTGGGATCGCGCAAAAGCCATGCGGCGCGGCGCGAACGGCTGCGCGCTGCCGGGGTGAGCGACGCCGATATCGATCGGATCGACGGGCCTGCGGGCATTTCCATCGGCGCGATCGGCCCGGCCGAAATCGCGCTGTCGATCGCGGCGGGGATGGTTCAGGCCTTTCATGGCTGATGCGTCGCGTATCGCCCTGATCCTGCTCGCGGCGGGGCGATCGAATCGATTCGGAGACGAAGACAAGCTCTCCGCCAATCTGGACGGCCTGCCGCTCGGCCTGCACGCGGCCCGCACGTTGGCAGGAATAGAGTTTCTCGCGCGCATCGCGGTCCTCGGCGAAGGCGCGCCGGTGCCGTCCGGGTTCGAAAGCGTGATCAATAGCGAGCCCGAACGCGGCATGAGCCATTCGCTCAGCCTCGGCATGGCCGCCGCGCGCGCATACCAGCCGCAGGCCGTGCTGGTCGCGCTGGCCGATATGCCGCGCATCAGCGAAGCCCATATCCGCCACCTGATCGCCGCAGCGGGAAAGCGTCACGCGATCGTCGCGTCGAGCGAAAGCGACACCGCCATGCCCCCTGCCCTGTTCGGCGCTGCCCATTTTGATGCGCTGGAGACGCAGAGCGGCGACCGGGGTGCGCGTGCCCTTTTGCGCAGCGCGCGCCTCGTACAGGCCGCGCCGGGCGAGCTGATCGATATCGACACGCCCGACGATCTCGCCCGCCTGCCCCGTGCATAGCGCAGCTGCCGGGCTGCTCCTCGGCCTGTTCTCGGCAGTGACGCTCGCCTTCGCCAATCTGGCGGTGAAGATGGGCAGCGACATTCTGGTCAGCCGATCGATCCTGTCGATGAGCGCTGCGCTGCTGCTCCTGCCCGTCGCCTTCCTCGTCCCCGCCCCCGATGCAGCGACATTCCATGTCCTCGCCTTCGCGATTCCGGCCCATTTCGCGTATCAATGCTGCCTGATTCAGGCGCTGGGGCGCGGCGACCTTTCGCTCGTCTTCCCGATCATGCGCGGAGCATCGCCGCTGGTCACGGCAATCGTCGCCGGGGTCGTGCTGGGCGAAGCGCTTACCCCGCTCGAATGGCTCGGCCTTGCCATCGCGACCGCAGCGGTGATCGCCTTTGCCCTGCCGCCGGGCGGAACCCGACTCGCCCTTCATCCCGACAAGGTGGCGCTCGGCTGGGCAGCGGCGACGGCGGTCGGCATCGCGCTCTACAACACGACCGATGCATGGGGCGTGCGCACCGCGCAGCAGCCGGTGACCTATATCGTCTGGCTGTTCCTGTTCGACTGGATCTGCGTCACCATCGCCGCGATCGTCTTTCGCCGCGGCGCGCTTGCCGCTGCGATCCGGGAAAAATGGCGCTATGGCGCGGCGGCGGGGGCATTGTCGATCCTGTCCTTCGGCGCCGCGCTCTATGCTTTTTCCTTCGTCGAAACCGCCAAAGTGTCCGCGCTGCGCGAAACGGCGGTGGTATGGGCAGCGGTGATGGGGGTGGTATGGCTGCGCGAAGGGTTCGGCGTCCGGCGAATCCTTGCCGCAATGTGTCTCACTTCCGGGCTGATCCTGTTGCAGTTCGCCGGTTAGGATGGAATATCGCTGCATCCACGCCGCACAGCGGCGAAAAAGGTTGAGGAGCATGAAATGGCCGAACCGGAACGCTATCCCGTTTCTGATGAATGGAAAAAGCGCGCGCGCGTGGACGCCGGAGGATATGAGACTCTCTATGGCCGTTCGATTGCCGATCCGGGCAGCTTCTGGCTCGAGCAGGCGCGGCGGCTCGACTGGATCAAACGGCCCGAAATCGCCGGCGACTGGTCGTTCGACGAAGCCGATTTCCATATCGAATGGTTTGCCGACGGAAAGCTGAACGTCGCCGCCAATTGCATCGATCGCCACCTTGCGACTCGCGGCGATACGACGGCGATTATCTGGGAGCCCGACGATCCGAAGGATTCGGTGCGCACCTACACCTATCGCGAACTGCATCGCGAAGTGTGCCGCTTCGCCAATGTGCTAAAAGGTCAGGGCGTACAGAAGGGCGACCGGGTCACCATCTATATGCCGATGATCCCCGAAGCGGCGTTCGCGCTGCTCGCCTGTGCGCGGATCGGCGCGATCCATTCGGTGGTGTTCGGCGGGTTCTCACCCGACGCGCTTGCCGGGCGGATCGTGGATTGCGACAGCGCCTATGTCATCACCGCCGATGCCGGTCGGCGCGCGGGCAAGATGGTTCCGCTGAAAACCAATGTCGACAAAGCAGCCGATCAGGCCCCGGTCCTGAAAAAAGTCATCGTGGTGCAGGCGACCGGTGCCGATGTCACGATGAAGGACGGGCGCGATGTCTGGTATCATGAAGCGGCGCAAGGCGTTGGCGAGGATTGCCCGGCAGAGGCGATGGACGCCGAAGACCCGCTGTTCATCCTCTATACCTCAGGTTCGACGGGCAAGCCCAAGGGCGTGCTGCACACATCGGGCGGCTATCTGCTGTGGACCAGCCTGACGCACGAGCTGGCCTTCGACTATCGCGAGGGCGATGTATATTGGTGCGCGGCGGATATCGGCTGGATCACCGGGCACAGCTATATTGTCTATGGCCCGCTCGCCAACGGGGCGACGGTCGTGATGTATGAAGGCGTGCCCAACTGGCCCGATTCCAGCCGCATCTGGCAGGTGGTCGACAAGCATCAGGTCAATATCCTCTACACCGCGCCGACCGCGCTGCGCGCGCTGATGGCCGATGGTGACGAGCCGGTGAAAAAGACCAGCCGCGCCTCGCTGCGCGTGCTGGGCACGGTGGGCGAACCGATCAATCCGGAGGCATGGCGCTGGTATTACAACGTCGTCGGCGATGGCCGCTGCCCGATCATCGACACATGGTGGCAGACCGAAACCGGCGGCCATATGATTGCCCCGCTGCCCGGCGCGCATGATCTGAAGCCCGGTTCGGCCACGCGCCCGATGCCGGGCGTCGATCCGCAGATTCTGGACGCCGACGGCAATGTCCTGACCGGCGCAGCGCAGGGCAATCTGGTCATCGCAAAAAGCTGGCCCGGCCAGATGCGCACCGTGTGGAACGACCATGAGCGGTTTTTCCAGACCTATTTCTCCACCTATCCCGGCAAATATTTCACCAGCGACGGCGCGCGGCGCGATGCCGATGGCGATTACTGGATCACCGGCCGCGTCGACGACGTGATCAACGTATCGGGCCATCGCATGGGCACGGCAGAGGTCGAAAGCGCGCTGGTCCTGCATGAATCGGTGGCTGAGGCCGCTGTGGTGGGCCGCCCGCATGAGGTGAAGGGTCAGGGCATCTATGCCTACGTCACGCTCAATTCAGGGGTCGAGGCGTCGGATGATTTGCGCAGGACGCTGGTGCAATGGGTGCGCGACGAAATCGGACCGATCGCGACACCCGAAGCGATCCAGTTCGCGCCGTCGCTGCCCAAGACCCGGTCGGGCAAGATCATGCGCCGCATTCTGCGCAAGATCGCTGAGGGAGATACGTCGAGCCTTGGCGATACCTCGACGCTGGCCGATCCCGATGTGGTCGATCACCTGATCGAGAACGGGGTCGCGTGAGGGTCGGCGAACTCGAAGATCTGTTCCTTCGCACGCTGCTGAAACAGGCGGGCGGGAATCAGCGGCGCTGGCGGCTCGCACTCGGGCCGGTCAGGCTGTACGATCCCGCCACGCATCCGCATTGCAACTGGAATGTCAGCCCGACAGGCAGCGCAGCCGAAAATGCGGTGATCGAGCGGCTCGCCGACGATCTTCGCATCGCCCATCCGCGCGTGGTGCCCGACTGATGCCGCTGCCCTCATCGCAAGGTGCCGACGCGGGCATGCGGGTCGCCGAAACCGGGCGACTGGTGCGCGAAGCGGGCGGGTTCGTGCTGCAATGCGAACATGGCGCGCGGTTGCCGTTGCTCCTGCCGCGAACCCCGGTGGATGAGGTCGAAAAGCGAGTCGCGCTGACCGGCATTGTCGAAGCCGACGGAATGCTGACGGTAGAGACGATCCGCCTCGTGTGAAGCGCCTGAAATCGAAGGCTTTGCCGCTCGCTTAATGTTATAAATATCGCTTTCCCGTTGGGAAACTTCTCCTTATGCAAATTGTCTGGGGGGAGTTTATTGGACATGATTTCTTTGAAGCAGGCGGCGGCGAGCTATATGGCGATCGCTGCGGCAACATTGCTGGTCGGTTGCGGCGGCGGCGGCGATGGCACGGTGGTTACCCCGCCAGCGCCGACCCCCACCCCTACTACGCAGGTCGCATTCACTTCCATCTCCACCGACGATGTATTGGAAAATCAGCCGCTAACCTATCGAGCCGCGGCACAAGACGTTCAGGGCCGCCCGGTCGCTTTTGCAATCACCGGGGGAGCGGATGCGGACTTTTTCACGATTACCGAGGATGGCAAACTATCCTTCACCCGCTTGCCTGATTTCGAGGCTGCGGAGGACGCCAACCACGACAACCAGTTCGAGGTTCGCCTGTCCGCAAGCAACGGTGTTGATACCGCGACGATGAACCTGACCGTCCGCGTGTCGAACGTAGCGGACGACATCCATCTCAAGCGTGTGGGATCGGGATTGGTTGACGTGGTCGCGGCTGTCAGCGCCCCTGACAGTGACGACCTGTTGATCGCGCAACGGAATGGCAAAATTTATCGCGTGTCGCCTGCCACCGGAGCCAAAACGCTATGGGCCGCGATGGCGGACATATCCGATGATGGCGTTCACGGCGTCACCGGCATGACCCTTCCCCCCGGTGCTTCCAATACGAACGAATTGTGGGTCAGCGCCTTCCTGGACTCGGATTACATGGTTGTACGTCCAGTCTTGCAAATCTCGGCGTCGGAAAGCGGATTGCAGCCACGTCCCTTTATATCTTTCGTAATGCCGTCGGGATCGGTGCCCCGGGGCGGCGCGCTTACGCTTGACGGATCGGGCGGGTTCTTTCTGGCAACTGGCGATGCTGGTGAGCCCGACAAGGCCGCCGATTTGACGTCGCCCCTGGGCAAAATTCTGCATTTCATCAAGAACCCCGATCCCTATGCCGGAGCATCGATTGTTTATTACATCCCCGATGGAATGGATGGTGCCGATCAGAGCCAATGGGCAACGCGCGCGATATGGGCGACCGGCCTGCACGATCCGCAGGATTTGTGGCTGCAAGACTCGCGCCTCATCCTCGCAGACCGTGGCGAAGCAAAAGCGGACGAGGTCGATGTCCTTGATTTGGTCAACGACAAGGGTGCCTTTCTGGGATGGCCGCAATTGGAAGGGCAAGACCCTGTGGTCGATCAGCCGAACCCGCACAATCTGCTCCCGTCGATCACCTTCCCGATTGGCGCCAACGGACCGCGTATCGGCCCCGGGCGCCCATCGCCAAGCGGAGCCGGCCTTTTCGCAGGCCAGTTCGTGTTTGGCGATGATAAGGGCGGGCTATGGACGATTGCGCAGAAGCGGATGACGCCTGGTGCCGACCTGGGGCTGGAAGTGCTCGCGCACCACAAGGCGGACATCACCACCGATCAGGGAAAGCTGACCGCTATCACGCACATCGCGGTCAATCGGGCAGGTATCTTTTTCATCGTCGACGCCGATGGCGATGTGTTTCAGGTCTCGGCACCTTAACCGATCACACCCACCGCCAGATACCGGCGGGCCATCCGGCGAGCGGCATATGTGCCCATGTCGCGATCAGCCATAGCGCGACACCGCCGATCAGCGCGGGCGCGCCCGGCATGGCCGCTGCCCATTGTGCCCGGCCCGAGCCAAGCGCGGCGAACGGCCAGTAGGAGGTCACCCCCTCCCAACGTGGCCAGAATATCGGTTCGAGCCGCGCCTTTTTCCGATCCTGCAGCGCAGCGCCGACCAGCGCCAGAATCGCCACGGCGATCGCCAGAACGATGTTCGCCGCAACGGGCAGGACAAGGATATGCGCCAGCGACCAGAGCGCGAAGCTCCACATCATCGGATGACGGGTGATCGCGAAGACGCCGCGCGGCGCGGGCGGGCGCTCCCCCTCCGCCTGTCCGGGAAGTGCGGGATTGCCGTGGAGCGACCCGACCAGCAGCACGCTCGCCAGCAGCATGATCAGCGTCGCCAGCGTCCAGAGCCCGTCGCCGACATGCCACCAGAATAGCTGCATCGGGATCGCCCGATAGGCGAAGACCACCCAGCCCAGCGTCGCAAACGCGACCAGCGAATAGACGCCCATAAATCCCTGTTCGCCCAGCCGCCGAACAAGCGGCGGGCGAAGCGGGTGGGACAGGAGGAAATGGCTTCCAACAAACGCGACACACGCAAGCACCAGGTTCATCATCGTCATTTCCCCCTTTGGGTTATGGCTTATGGATCAGCGGCGCGTTTCCTCCCAGGTATCGCGCCCCGCGGCCTGCGGCTCGGCGAGCTCGCTCTCGCCCGCCATGGCGTGATCGGTGTCTTCCTCCAGCGTGTCGAGATGCTGAAGCTTCTTGATGAAGGGCGATACCAGCAGCACGGCAATGCCGATCCCGAAGGCGATCCAGCCGACGGTATTCCAGACCTGCAGATACAGTTCCTTCGCCGCTTCGCCGCCTTCCGCGCCGTCTGCCCCGGCAAGCGCCGAAATCTGGCCCGCGACGAAATTGCCGCCGGCCGTTGCAAAGAACCAGCCGCCCATGATCAGCCCGGCCATGTGCCAGGGCGCAAGCCGGTTCATCGCCGACAGTCCGACCGGCGAGAGCGAAAGCTCACCCATGGTGTGGAGCAGGTACAGCAGGACGATCAGCCACATCGATGTCTGCACGTCTACGCCCATGGCCTGCGCACCCCAGTTGAGCGCCATGAAGCCAAGGCCGACCAGAATGATGCCGATGCCGAATTTGGCAGGCGTCGACGGCTCCAGCCCGCGACGGCCAAGCGAGGTCCATGTCCATGCGAAGACCGGGCCGAACAGCAGGATGAACGCCGAATTGACCGACTGGAACCAGGTCGCCGGGACTTCCCAGCCGAACAGCATCCGGTCGACATAGCGGTCGGTATAGAGATTCACCGACGCACCTGCCTGCTCGAACAGGCCCCAGAAGACCGGCTGCAGCACCAGCAGGAAGATGATGACGAGGATGCGGTCGCGCTCACGCTTCGACAGCTTGGTGAAGGCGATGAATGCGATATAGCCGAGCAGTGCCAGTCCCGAAATGCCGAGCAGCCACCCGACGACCGCCTGATACTGGATCAGCAGCCACAGCACACCGATCGCGGCCACGCCCGCCAGATAGACCAGCCATTCGCGCGGCACGCCTGCGACACGCTCTTTCAGCAGCGCAGGGTTGTGCGGCTCGCCCTTGCCCAGCAGCAGCGGTTTGCCGAGCACGAACACGACCAGACCCAGCAACATGCCGATCCCCGCCGCGCCGAAGCCGTAGGACCAGCCATAATGTTCGCCCAGATAGCCGGTGATCAGCACCCCGATCAGCGATCCGAGGTTAATCCCCATATAGAAGATGGTGTACGCACCGTCGCGCCGCACATCCTTGATCGGATAGAGCTGGCCCACGATCACCGAGATATTTCCTTTGAGGAATCCCGATCCGACGATGATGAAGGCGAGTGCCAGCCAGAATATGTTGATGGTCGGATCGCCCTGACCGCCATTGCCTTCGAACGCCATCAGCGCATGGCCCAATGTCAGCACGACCGCGCCGAACATCACTGCTTTTCGCTGTCCCAGATATTTATCGGCGAGCCAGCCGCCCAGTACCGGCGTGATATAGACCAGCGAGGTATAGGCACCATAGATGACGGACGCATCGCTGTCCGAAAACAGCCAGTGTTTGGTAAGGTAGAAGATGAGCAGCGCGCGCATTCCGTAATAGGAAAAGCGCTCCCACATCTCCGCGAAGAAAAGGATGATGAGTCCGAGCGGATGACCCAGAAAGGTCTTCTCCGTCATAGGGACCGGATTGGCACTCGCCATCAGGCGGATACTCCCTGAACAATATGATTTTAATTCCGCGAGCGGATGTCGCGCGGATGAAAGCGCGCAGACTAACGGCAAACCGCGCGCTGTGAAGCCCGGTTGTTCGTACCGGTGCCTGTACCTAGATACACGCCATGAATTTCAACGATCCCACCACCCCATTGTCGCTGCTCGAAACGCGCCGTTCGGGCAAGCCGCGCGACCTTGTCGCTCCCGGCCCGGATGACAATCAGATCGGCCGGATGATCGCGATTGCGGGCCGCACGCCCGATCATGGCAAGCTTGGCCCCTGGCGCTTCGTGGTGGTGCCCGACGACCGCCGGGAAGCCTTTGCCGATATGCTAAAAGCCGCCTATCTGGCTGGAAAACCCGATGCCGGGCGGCTGGAGATCGAGGCGATCGAGCAATTCGCGCATCAGGCACCGACGCTGATCGTAACGCTGTTTTCGCCGCGCACCGAAAGCCACATTCCGCTTTGGGAGCAGGAGCTTTCGGCGGGCGCGGCGACGATGAATCTGTGCCATGCAGCCCATGCGATGGGCTTTGCTGCGGGATGGCTGACCGGATGGGCTGCCTATGATGATCGGGTGCGCGATGCGTTCGGCAACGCGCCGGAGCGGATCGCGGGGTTCGTGTTCATCGGCACGCCCGACAAGCCGCTCACCGAACGTCCCCGCCCCGATTTCGACGACATGGCCTCGCGCTGGGACGGATCGTAATTCTACGCACTGGCCTTTTGCGGCCCGTTGCTGTATTAAGTCACCATGACAGCTAATGAACAAGAGGAAGGCCCGGTCTATCTGCGGCTGCGGGCGCAGATTGCGGCGGCGATCCTGCGCGGCGATTATGGCGCGGGCGATCAGCTTCCCTCGGTTCGGGCGCTTGCGGCCGATTATGGCGCCAACCCGCTGACCGTGGCCAAGGCATATCAGACCTTTCAGGACGACGGCTATGTCACCGTGCGCCGCGGCGTCGGCATGTTCCTGCTGCCCGGCGCGGTGGAACGGCTGCGCACGGCCGAACGCGAGCGGTTTCTGACCGGACAATGGCCGCGCATTCGTGAACATATAGTATTGCTCGGCCTCGATATGGAAAAACTCATGGGGCCGGAAATCGCCTGAGATAATGGCGAACGGAGCGGCGCGTTTCCGCTGAAAACGGGGCAACACCACTGTTGCACTTCGGCAACGATACCGGTCGTTCGCTGGCTTCACCTCAGCTCGTCGCCGGAACCAAACGGACTGCCGCCCGGTTATTCCTGCAAAGTTTCTGGAGCGGTTTACGCCCTGATTGCATCAGATCGGCCGCTCTGGATTATTGTTTTGACGCATTTTCTAAACCGTCGGGTGAGTCCACCCGACTGGAAAATGCTTTAAGGAGTAACCGAGATGCACCAGTTTCGCGACCAGTCGCTGCCGGGACGGACCGGATACCGGATTTCGTATCGCATGCATGAGGTCAATCACTGCCCGGGATGCGGCAATACGCATTGGATCGTCGGGCGCAGCGTCGCCGAATGCGCCTTTTGCGAAACCGCACTGCCGCTGAACGAGGGCGGTTCGATCGGAACCGGCCTCGTCCGCGGCACGCGCCGCACCCAACCAGCGCCGCTCGCCGCCTGATCAGGCGGCGAACGCCTCCGGCCCGATCGCGTACAGCGCATCGGCCGGGGCAAGCGCCGACGCTTGCAACCCCAGGGCTTCCGGCACAATCTGATCGCCATAGAAGCGAGTCACCGCCCGCTTCATCTTCGCGAAATCCGAACTGTCGGAATCATCGATCGCGCGACCTTCCCGCTCCAGTAGCCAGCCGCACACTGCGACCGACAGCATCGTCAGAAACGGATAGGACGCGGCCAGCCGGTCGTCGACCGCTGCGCCCAGCATATGGCGTCCGACTTCCCCGCACGCATCGATCAGCGCGATCAGCGCTTCGCCCTGCGATCCTTCGCGCATCTCGGCGAGCAGCGCGTTCAGCGTCGAGCCATGGTCCATGCTAAGCTTGCGCCCGACCAGATCGGCTGCCTGAATGCCGTTGGTCCCTTCATAGATGCGCGTGACGCGGGCGTCGCGGAAATGCTGCGCTGCGCCCGTTTCCTCGACATAGCCCATGCCGCCATGCACCTGAATGCCGATATCGGCGACTTCGCAGCCCAGATCGGTGCCATGCGCCTTGGCAAGCGGGGTGAGCAGGTCGAGCCGCTTTTTCGCATCCGCATCGCCCAGATTGGCGCGATCGACCTGACCCGCCGCATAATAGACCAATGCGCGCGCCGCCTGAGTCTGCGCTTTCATCCGCATCAGCATCCGGCGGACATCGGGATGGTCGATGATCGCAACCGAATCGCGGCTCGCCGCACCGGCGCGGGCCGACTGCACCCGATCCTTCGCATAAGCGACCGCGCGCTGGGTCGCACGTTCGGCGACCTGTACGCCTTCCAGACCTACATTCAGCCGGGCATTGTTCATCATCGTGAACATCGCCGCGATCCCGCCGCCCTCGGCACCGATCAGCTCGCCGATGCAATCGCCATTGTCGCCGAACGACAGCACGCAGGTGGGCGAGGCGTGCAGGCCCATCTTATGCTCGATCGACACCACCTTGATATCGTTGAACGCCCCCGGCGCGCCTTCTTCGTCGAGCCGGTATTTGGGCACGAGGAACAGCGACAGTCCCTTGGTCCCCGCCGGAGCATCGGGCGTGCGGGCAAGCACCAGATGAACGATATTATCGGTCATGTCGTGATCGCCGAACGAGATATAGATCTTGGTCCCGGTGATCGCCCATGTGCCGTCCCCGCGCGGCTCAGCACGAGTCTTCAGCGCACCGACATCCGATCCCGCCTGCGGTTCGGTAAGGTTCATCGTGCCGGTCCATGCGCCGGTGGCCAGATGCGGCAGATATAGCCGCTGCTGCTCCTCCGACCCGTGATGCGTCAGCGCTTCGATCGCGCCCACGGTCAGCGTGGGGGCGAGCGCGAAGCTCATATTCGCACCCCCCAGCGTTTCGAGCACTGCGGTGGCGAGCGCATAGGGAAGCCCCTGCCCGCCAAATTCTTCCGGAGATCCGATCGTGCCCCAGCCGCCCTCGACATAGGCCTGATAAGCCTCACGAAAGCCTTTGGGCATGACGACCCCGTCATCGGTCCATTTCGCGCCGACCGTGTCGCCGCTACGGTCGAGCGGCGCCCATTCGCCTGCGGCGAACTGGCCGATACCTTCGAGTACCGCTTCGACCATATCGGGGCTGGCGGCGGCGAAGCGATCGGTTTCGGCAAGCTGTGCCATGCCGACAATATGGTCGAGTACGAAACGCTGTTCGGCGACGGGTGCGGTAAAGCTCATTGGTCCTCTCTTGCCCGGTTTTGCGGGAGGATATAGCGCGTTACCGGTGAGCACGCCAAATCCCGGACTCGACACGCGAACCTTACCCTACGGCGACGCCGCGCTGAGTGAGGCTGCGGCAGCGATCGCACGGGGGGAGTGCGTCGCGGTGCCGACCGAAACCGTCTATGGCCTCGCTGCCGACGCAACCGATTCGCGCGCGGTGGCGGGCATCTATGCCGCCAAGGGACGCCCCAGCTTCAACCCGCTGATCGTGCATGTGCCCGATATCGAGGCAGCACAGCGAATCGCTGAATTCGACGCGGAGGCGCTGAAACTGGCAGAAGCGTTCTGGCCGGGACCGCTGACTCTCGTGCTGCCGGTCAGAGCGGATGCGGAGATTGCCGGGCTGGTCACCGCAGGACTTTCGACCGTGGCGATCCGCGTACCCGCGCATCGTGCGATGCAGGGGCTGCTGCGCGCCTGCGGCAAGCCGCTCGCCGCACCCAGCGCCAATGCGAGCGGATCGATCAGCCCCACCCGCGCCGCCCATGTGGCGCGTTCGCTGGGCGGGCGGATCCGGCTGATCCTCGATGACGGGCCTACCGAGGCCGGGCTGGAATCGACGATCATCGCGCCCGGCCCGCCACCGCGCCTGCTGCGCCCCGGCCCGATCGCTGCGGAGGACATCGCGGCGCTGTTGCAGACACCGCTCGCGGCGGCAGGCGACGCCATCGAGGCACCGGGCCAGCTCGCCAGCCATTATGCTCCGGGAAAGCCGCTGCGCCTCAACGCACGCGCTACGCAGCCGGACGAATGGCTGATCGGATTCGGCGCTGTCCGGGGCGACGACAACCTCTCGGCGACCGGGGACCTGATCGAAGCAGCGGCCCGTCTGTTCGACGCACTGCACCGCGCGGACATGGCGGAAAGACCGCGCATCGCGGTTGCGCCCATTCCCCACCACGGGATCGGCGCTGCGATCAGCGATCGTCTGAAGCGGGCGGCAGTCCCGCCCGATTAACGCGTCAGAAAAGGCGCGCGATCGCGAACACGGCAGCCCAGGAAAGCACCAGACCACCGATATAGATGGCAATGCGCACGGGGCGGGAATAGCGCTCGTAAAAGGTTGCGCCGGCTTCGCTAAGATCCTCATCCGCAGCGATGCCGTTCGCAGGGTCACTACCGGGCCAGGCGATGACGGTTTCGCGCCCGGCAATAGCGAGTTCTTCGGCGGTCAGCGGATAGAGAAATTCGCAGCCATAGCGATTTCCATCAACACGACGGACGGTCGCACCATGCATGGCAACTCCGGGAATACCGATCGAAAAACTCTCGCCCACCGACAGCGCGACATCGCTTTCCATCAGAAAGCCCGTTTCGGAAAGATCGACCAGCGCCAGTTGCACCGGATAGCCTTCGCCATCGCGGATGGTGGCGTCGGAATCGATCGGCTTTCGCGGTGCGCGATCGAAATCCCGAAATATCAGCGCTTCTACGGCCACAATATCGCTCCCTGTTTAGCGGGGATATAAAGCCAGGGTTTTAAGGAAGAGCTAACGAGGACAGGCCCTCCTGTCCGGATGTTTTCGCAAGAAAGGCGGGCGACGCGCAATCACCACTCGCCCGCCGTCTCTCCGGTAGGCAGAATCAGGCGGGGTTCGGATTCTGCGACTTTGTCCGCGCGGCAAAGCTTTTGCGCAGCTTTTGCAGCTTGGGCGGGATCACCGCCATACAATAGGGATTACGCTGCCCTTCCTTATCCCAGTAATCCTGATGATACTCCTCGGCATCCCACCATTTGCCATTTTCTTCGATGGTCGTGACGATGGGTGCGGGCCATTGTGCGGCGTTGCGCTCAATCGCTGCTTCCGCCGCCTTGCGCTGCGCTTCGTCATGCGGGAAAATGGCTGAGCGATATTGCGTACCGACATCATTGCCCTGCCGGTTGAGCTGGGTCGGATCGTGCGTTGCGAAGAAAATATCGAGCAGATCGTCATAGCTGACCTTTTCAGGGTCAAAGCCGATACGGATCGCCTCTGCATGACCGGTATCCCCGCTGCACACCTCGCGATAGGTCGGGTTGTCGGTATGGCCGCCGATATAGCCGCTTTCGACGGTTTCAACGCCGATCACATCGTTGAACACCGCCTCGACACACCAGAAGCAGCCGCCCGCGAGCGTTGCATGTTCCATTTTGATCTCCTTTTGCCCGGTTACATAGGGTCGCGCAGGCGCTAGGCAACGGACCGACAGGATCAATCGAAGGATCGTTCGATGCACAAGGGCAAGGTTTTGGTGACCGGCGGTGCCGGCTATATCGGCAGCCATGCCGTGCTGGCGCTGCTCGATGCCGGGTGGCAGGTCGTGGTCATCGACAATCTGGTTACCGGCTTTGCCTGGGCGGTGGATGATCGCGCGACGCTGGTCGAAGCGGATATCGCCGACGAAGCGACGGTGCGTCAGGTGATGCGCGATCATGATGTGGTCGCGATCATGCACTTCGCCGGATCGATTATCGTGCCCGAATCGGTCACCGATCCGCTCAAATATTATCGCAACAATACCGCGGCCAGCCGTTCGCTGATCGAAAGTGCGGTGACGTGCGGGGTAAAGCATTTCATCTTCTCGTCGACCGCGGCGACCTATGGCGTTCCCGAAAGCGTGCCTATTCCGGAAACCGCGCCCAAAGCGCCGATCAATCCCTATGGCTCATCCAAGCTGATGACCGAGATCATGTTGCGCGATGTCGCCGCCGCGCATCCGATCAATTATTGCGCGCTGCGCTATTTCAACGTCGCGGGCGCCGATCCCGAGGGGCGCAGCGGCCAGTCCACGGCGGGCGCCACGCATCTCATCAAGGTCGCGGTCGAAGCTGCGACGGGCAAGCGCGAGAGCGTCGGCGTCTTCGGCACCGATTTCGACACGCCCGACGGCACCGGCGTTCGCGATTATATCCATGTCAGCGACCTTGCCGCCGCGCATGTCGCCGCACTCGACCTGCTGGTCGAAAAACCGGGCGAGAGCCATACGCTCAATTGCGGCTATGGCCATGGCTATTCGGTGCTCGAAGTGCTCGATGCGGTCGACCGGGTTACCAACCGGACGATCGAGCGCCGCATGGAGGGCCGCCGCGCGGGCGACCCACCCGCGCTGGTCGCCGACAACCGCGCCATTCTTGCCACGCTGCCCTGGCGGCCGCGCCATGACGATCTGGAAGCGATCATCAACGATGCGCTCGCCTGGGAACGAAAGCTCGCCGAGCGGGACTGATCGGGTTCAGCCGACGGGTTCGCGCTCGTCCTGCGGCATGGCGGCATGCGGGTGGATTCGCAGCCACTGGCCGATCCGCCACCATGCCAGCGCCCAGAAGGTGCCGAAGCTCCAGCCGGCCAGCACATCGGTCGGCCAGTGGACGCCCAGATACATGCGGCTCAGCCCGATGACCGTGACCAGCGCGACCACGACGGCGAACAGATAGGTGCGCCGCGCATCGGCACCCGTCACTTGCGTGAGCAGTGCGGCGATCGTCAGATAGACGATGGCGCTGTTCGCCGAATGGCCGCTGGGAAAGCTTTGCGAGCTGACCTCGACCAGATGGGGCACGACATCGGGGCGCGGGCGTGCGGCAATTTCCTTGGCCGCGCTGACCGCCAGCGATCCGCTGATCGTACCCGCCGCGACCAGCGCCGCGGTCATCCATTTGCGCGACACCAGCAGCATGCCGACCGCGACCACCACCACCAGCGTCAGCACGGTCGCACCGCCCAGCGCAGTGATATCGACCATCGCTTCTTTCAGCCATGCCGGTCCGACCGGCACCGCCAGGTCGCCGGGCCGGCGCAGCATGCGAAGGACCCATGCATCGAACGCATAGGGCCGGGCCGGATCGATCAGAAACCCGAGCGAGAGCAGGATCGCGACCGAGAGCGCGGCGAAACCCGCCCCCCAGAAGAGGTGCGGGACATGGCGAACCGGGCGAGGCGGCGCCGCCGCTTGCATTTTCGTGGCGGGCATATTTCCTCCAACCCTTTGGTGAACCTTCGTTTCTTACGCTCGTTGGTGGCCTCCGACCCGCAACACAGGAGGTGGCTTATGTCGCGCGATAATCTTTATGTCGAGCCGCGCCAGGATCAGTGGCAAGTGCGCTCCGACAATCAACAGGGCGATGCCGATCTGGAGATTTTCGACAGCAAGGAGGCAGCGGTCGATGCCGCGATCCTCTCCGCGCAAAATTCCGCGAAGCGCGGACGGCGCGGCCATGTCTATGTCGAGGAAAGCAACGGCGCTTTTCATCTGGAACGCGAATTCGAACCTGGGCGTATCTGACGCCCGAACCGCGCAGGAAGCCGTCCGCCTTGATCGCGGGCGGCTTTCGCGCAACCATCTATGGAGTATTTTGTGTCGGACGACACGCATAAGCTGTATTTCACCGGCCGCGCCCGGCTGGAACGCGATCTCGCGCTGAAATCGACGAGCAATATCGCCGCGATCCGCCATTTCGAACTGGCCGAATATTATGATGCGCAGGCAAAAGGCGATATGCCGCTGCCCGAACATACGGTCGATCGACGTCCCGCCGAGCCGCGCGAGGACTATATCCGCGAACTGGTCGACCGGGGCACGTTCGAACCGTTCATCTATTGAGGTCCATACCAAGCTGGGCTGAAGTGGACCTATCCGCGTATTGCGATCCTCACCACCCGTCGTCACCCCAGCGAAAGCGCTGGCATGATGGCGGGGGATGGGTCGCCATCCATCCAGCCTGGGATCAGTCGCCTGCGGCGAAGGCGAAGCGGAACCGTGTGCCCGGCAAATCATCGGTCAGCAGGGTGACATCGCCGAGATGCGCGAGCGCGATCATCCGCGCCAGCGCAAGTCCTACCCCCGACCCTTCCGCTTTGGTGGTGAAAAAGGGCTGGAAGATCGAATCGCGCATTGCGGGCGCGACGCCCGCGCCGTTATCGCCGATGGTCAGCATCATCATGCGCTCCGCCCCCTCCGCGCGAAGCATAACTTCCGGCTGCACCTGATCGCCACAGGCCTCGGCCGCATTTTGCAGCAAGGCCCAGAGCGCGGCATGAAGCTGATCGGCATCGCCCTCCACGGCGCGCGGCACGGTGCCGGTTTCGACCGTCAGCGCGATGTCCGGCCAGCGATGACGGAACAGCCGCGCGAGATCGGCGATGAGCGCCGCCATGTCGACCACGCGCATCGCCGGATCGGGCAGCCGGGCGAGCCTGCGGTACGCCTCGCCAAATTCGCGCAGTCCCTCGGCGCGCCGTGCGACGGTCCGGATCGCTGCCTGCGCTTCGGCGCGATCCTCCTCCCCGCCGTTTTCGATCAGTTCGGCCGCCGACTGGCTGAGCGACGCGATGGGCGTCAGGCCGTTCATAATCTCATGGCTCAATATGTTGAGCAGGTTGCGCAGCGCGCGTGCCTCGGCGGCGCGCATTTCCGCCTCAATCCCCACCAGCGCCGCTATCCGGTTGACCTCGCCCGCCGTCACGATATCGGCGGTCGCCAGCGCATAACCTTCCGCGCCCGCGCCGAAATCGAGCCGCAGCGATACCGACAACCCCGGCGCGGTCCCCGCGATCGCCCGGACCAGCGCCGGGTCGGGATCGGCGACGACATCCTGCGTGGCGAGCAGCCGCCGCGCCGCGCGATTGACCGCGCGCAGGCGATATCCCTCCAGCAGCATCAGCGGCGCGGGCGACAGGTCGAGATAAGCGAGCAGGCGCTTTTGCTGCCGTTCGGCGTCGGCGGTCCGCCTGCCCGGTTCCGGGTCGGTCGGCAACGGCTCGACCTCTCGCCGCACCGACACCGCGAGCAAGCAAATCGCCCAGAAGGCCAGCAACGCGGCCAGCATGGCATTGGCGTAGAGCGATCGCTGCCAGCCGAGCACCGCCAGCGCACCCATCACGGGCAGCAGCCCGACCAGCAGGATGCGCCCATAAGGAATGCGCGCTCGCCTAGAGTCCATGTTTCGCCATTCGCCGATACAGCGCGGCGCGGGTCAGCCCCAGTTCGTCGGCAGCGCGGCTGATATTGAACCGGTGCCGGTCGAGCGCCGCTTCGATCAGCTGCTTTTCGGCGCGGTCGAGATTCAGGTCCGCCGCCGCAGCGCGCGGCCGGACATCGCCATGCCCCGAATCGCCCAGAGCGAGGTCGGCGATTTCGATCCGCTCGCCCTCGGCCAGCAGGACCGCGCGTTCGATCGCCTGACACAGGCCGCGCACATCGTCAGGCCAGTCATCGGCCAGAATCGCGCGCGCCGCTTCTTCGCTGATCGGACGGGGCACGATCGCATGGCGCCGCGCGAAGCGATCGGCGAAATGGCGGGCGAGCAACAATTTATCCTCGCCCCGTTCGGCAAGCCGGGGCAATTCGATCTCTATGGTATTGAGCCGCGCGAGCAGATCGGCGTCGAGCGCTGCGCGCACCCCCTGTCGGTCGTCCCGCGCCATCGCCAGCACGCGGCGCCCGCCAAGCTGTCCGGCAAGAAAGGGCTGAACCGATCGCGGCACCTGCTCGACCCGGTCGAGAACCAAGGTGCCGCCGCGCGACGCGCGCAGCGCTTCCTCGAGCACCGCGATGGTGATGGCGTCGTGCATGCCGATCTCGACCCATGGCGCATCCTCCCCGGCCCGCTGACGCCGTAACAGGTCAACCGTCAGCGACTTGCCCGACCCGGCATTGCCCAGCACCAGCACCGACGCGCTGGTCGCGCCGATCCGCGCGATCATCCTTCGTACCCGTTCGATCGCGGGATCGTCGCCGAGCAGAAGCGCCGGTTCGCCCGCACCATCGCCGCCCGCCGCGCGGCGTGCCCCGGCGAGCGCAGCGCCGCGCTTCAGCTTTTCGGCGAGCGCGTCATTGCTCCATGGTTTGATGACGAAATCGGACGCGCCGCCGCGCATCGCCTCCACCGCGACATTGATCCCGCTATGCCCGGTAACGACGATCACCACGCGCCGCGGATCGGTCGCCATCAGGTCGGCGAGCATCCGGAACCCCGCTTCGCCGCTGGTCTGACCGCGCGCGAAATTAAGGTCGAGCAGGATCACATCGAATGCCCGTTCGGCGAGCAGGCTCCACGCCGCCTCCGGATTGCCCGCACCGGTCAGGGACATGCCATGGCGCCGCGCCACCAGCCCCGCCGCCGCGACGATATCGGAATCATCGTCGACGAACAGGATTCGGACGGGGCCGGTTGACAAAGCGGGAAGACTGTTCGGAATCGGACACTCCATACATTTCGGCGTTCGAATCATCGCCGCGTCGACCGATAATCTTTATTATTCAGCGCTTTAGGTCGTTTGATCGATCTCGACATATCCTGTCGGCATGAACGATATGACGCAAGTGGGATCGATCAGCGGCGCGAATATGGACCAGCGCGTGGTGCGGCCGCATCGCTGGTGGCGCCGCCGCCCGGTGCAGCTTGGCGCGATCGTGCTTGCCGTCCTGCTGGCGGGCGCAGCGCTCATCCGCTGGCTGCCTTCGTCCAGCTCGCTGTCGGTGAATAGCGACGCGGTGCGCACCGGCACCGTAACGCGCGCGCCGTTCCGCGATTATGTCCCCCTGCGCGGCGAGGTCGCGGCGCGCGACACCACCTTTGTCTCAGCCATCACCGGCGGGCAGGTTGATCGCGTGATCGCGAGCGACGGCGCGCTGGTGGCGGAGGGGCAACCGCTTGCGATTCTCAGCAATCGCTCGCTCGAACTCGATGTCGCCTCACGCTCGGCCGATATCGCGGGCCAACTCGGCAATGTCAGCGCCCAGCGCCTGTCGATGCAGCGCAACCGGCTCGACAGCGAAAGCGAGATCGCAGCGGCGAAAAACGCGCTGCAAAAGGCGCAGGCCGAACTTACCCGCAAGCGCTTCCTGCTCGAAAAGGGCATCGTCAATCAGGCGGCAATCCAACCGCTCGCCGAAGAAGTCGCGTTTCAGCAAAGCCGGGTCGATTCGCTCACCGCTGCCAGCGCACAGGAAAGCGGCACGCTCACCGATCAGCGCGAACAGGTCAGCGCGACCGCGCGTCAGCTTCGCCGCAGCCTGACGATGGTGCGCGACAGCCTCGATGCGCTCACCATCCGCGCGCCGATGGCGGGTCGGCTGACCGGCTTCAGCCTGCAACCCGGCCAGACGCTGAACGCGGGCGACCGGGTAGCGCAGATCGACGCGCAGGGATCATGGAAGCTCATCGCCGATGTCGATCAATATTATCTCGGCCGGGTCGCGACGGGTCAGCAGGCGATCGCCGATATCGACGGAACGTCAGCGACCCTGCGCGTTGCAAAGGTCCTGCCGCAAGTGACCGACGGGCGGTTTCGCGTCGAACTCTATTTCGACGGCGCCGCGCCCCAAGGGCTCAATCGCGGCCAGACGCTCGATGTACGGCTGATCCTCGGCGCGGACCGGCCGGCGATCGTCGCGCCGATGGGCGCATGGATCGACGCCGGGGGCAATATCGCCTTTGTCCTCACCGGCGACGACCGGGCGGAGCGCCGCGCGATCACCACCGGACGGCGCAATCCCGAACAGGTCGAAATCACCGGCGGCCTCAAACCCGGCGACCGCATCGTGACGTCGGGAATCGAGAATTATCAATCCTTCCAGCATCTCCTCATCCGCTAATCCAATGGAAAGTCGCTCATGATCCAGCTCGAAAATATCAGCCGCCGATTCCGTGCCGACGAAATCGAAACCACCGCGCTGGCCGATATCGACCTTGTCGTGGAGGCGGGCGAGTTCCTTGCCGTGATGGGGCCGTCGGGCTGCGGCAAATCGACACTGCTCAACATTCTCGGCACGATCGACCGGCCGAGCGACGGCGTCTATCGCTTCGAGGGTGAGGATATTGCCAGGGCACCCGAAGCGCGGCTTGCCCGGTTACGGCGCGACCGGCTGGGCTTTGTGTTTCAGAGCTTCAACCTGATCGACGAGCTGACGATCCGCGAAAATATCGCGCTCGGCCTTGCCTATCGCACCATGGGGTCGGCGGAAAAGCGCGAGCGGGTGACTGCCGCGATGGACCGGGTCGGCATCGCGCATCGCAAGGATCATCACCCGCACCAGCTGTCTGGCGGGCAGCAGCAGCGCGCGGCGATCGCGCGCGCCATCGTCGGCGATCCCAAGCTGATCCTTGCCGACGAACCGACCGGCAATCTCGACACCGAAAACGGCGCGCAGGTGATGAACATCCTTACCGAGCTGAATGGCGAAGGCGCGACGATCGTGATGGTCACGCACAGCCCCGCCCATGCCGATATCGCCAAGCGCACCGTCCATATGCTCGACGGCCGCATCCTCACCTCCGCCCGGCGCGCGGCATGAGGGTTCGCGATTTTCTGATGAGCGTGGCGCTGCTGCTGCTCATCGCGCTGCTCTGGCAGCGCCTCGGCAAAGGGGAGAATCAGGCATGATCGGCACGTCGCTGCTCACCCTCTACCGTTCGCTCACCCGCCACAAATTGTTCGCCGCGCTGAACATCGGCGGGCTTGCGCTCGGCATCGCGGTGTTTCTGGTGCTGTTCCTTTTTGTCCAGTTCGAACGGGGATATGACCGGCAATTGCCGGGATGGGACAAAATCTGGCTGGTCAATACCAGCTACGCCATTCCGGGATTTCCGGCCGTCAACCTGACCAGCGATTCGGGTCTCCTGAAAAATCTGAAGACCGACTTCGCCGATATCGATGGCGTGCGTCTGGAGGAGCATCAGGACACTGCGGTGCGCAACGGACGCTCGCTTACCACCGAGAATGTCTCCGCAGTCGATCCCGGCTGGTTTCGGCTGTTCCCGGCCACAGCGATTGAAGGCGATCCGATAGCGGTCATGAATCAGCCGGATATGGCCGTGCTGACACGAAGCGCCGCGCAGCGGTTTTTCGGGTCAGCCCCGGCGATCGGCCAATCGCTGATCATGACGATCGGCGGACGCGAGCGCCCGTTCCAGATCGCGGCATTGCTCGACGATCTGCCGAAAAACATGACCTATGGCAGCGACATTTTCATCGGCCTTCCGCCATTGGAAGGTGGCAATGGATCGGACGGCTCTGTTCGCCTGTTCCTTCGGTTCCCGGACGCTTCTGCCGCGACAGCATTCGCGGACAAACTGCCCGCCTTTATCGATCGGCACGAAGAATCGAGCCTTGGTCAAAAGCCTTCCGACTTCAAAAAGCTGACACTGACTCCGCTTGCCGAGGTGCACCTCATCCAACCGAAAGACCGCACTGTGGTACTCACCCTCGGGCTGGTCGGCGCGCTCACGCTTCTTATCGCGATCATCAATTATGTGAACCTCGCGACGGCGCGCGCCGGGCTTCGGGCGCGGGAAGTCGCGCTGCGCAAGGTGCTGGGCGCGACGCGGCGCGCGCTGATCTTGCAACTCTTGGTGGAGGCAATCGCGATGGCGGCGCTATCGGCGATCCTCGCGCTTGCGTTGACCGAGCTGGCGCTGCCTTTTGTCAACACGGTGGGCGGCACATCGCTATCGATCCACTATGCCGGGACGGGTTCCATCCTGTTTCCGCTTGCGCTGTTGATTGTTGGCGTGGGCATCGTTGCCGGCTTCTATCCAGCCTTCATCCTGTCCCGATTCAATCCCGCGCGCGTGCTGGCATCGGTTCGAACGCCAGGCGGAGGGAAGGCCGGTGTCTGGTTGCGCAAAGCGTTGGTGCTGGGACAGTTCGCCATCGCGATCGCTTTTACCATCGGCACCTTTGTGCTGATCGCGCAGACCCGTCATGTGCGCCATTCGGACCTGGGATTTGATCGAAGCGGTCTGATTATCGTGCCGAGTTTTCTTGCGGACGCGCTGGACGATGCGCAGCGCGCCGATCTGCTTCGCGCGTTCCGCAATCTGCCGAACGTGGAATCGGCAGGAATGTCGCGCTTTCTTCCCACGGGCGGAAGTTTCAACGCATCGCGCTATGTCGATAGCGCAACGGGCACGGATATTTCGGTCACCGAGGTCGATGTCGGTCGTGACTTCTTTACGACCTATCATTCGCATTTGCTGGCAGGGCGGTTTTTCGACGATGCGCATGTCAGCGACGATGCCACCGGCATGGATCGTGAGGCGCTGAACAAGAATCCGCGCAACATCATCCTGAACCGGACCGCGCTGTCGCAGCTCGGCATTCGGTCGCCACAAGCGGCAATCGGCCAGATCGCAAAATTCAGTTCCGACACACAGCCGCGCATTATCGGTGTGGTCGAAGATATGCGCTTCACCTCACCGCGCGATCCGGTCGGTGCTGTCGTCTATCATTATGTCCCGCGCGCAGCCGAAGGCATGGTTCCGACGGTGCGCGCCAAAGCCGGGGATACGGCGGCAACATTAGCGGCGATGGAAGCGCAATGGCGCAGCATCGCCCCGGCCGTTCCATTCCGCGCAAAGTCGGTCGACGACGCACTGTACCAGCGTTTCTACCAGCAGGACGCGCAGCGCGGACGGCTCTTCACCATCGGCGCGGTGCTTGCCGTCGTCATCGGCTGTATCGGGCTGTACGGCCTCGCCGCGTTCGACACGTCGCGCCGGGTGCGAGAGATCGGCATCCGCAAGGCGCTGGGCGCATCAACGCGCGACATTTTGCGACTGCTGATCGGTCAGTTTCTGCGGCCGGTTCTGCTCGCCAATCTGATCGCATGGCCGCTGGCCTATGTCGCGATGCGCCAATGGTTGTCGGGCTTCGACGATCGCGTTGCGCTGTCGCCCGCCTATTTCCTGATCGCGAGCCTGATCGCGCTGGCAATCGCTGTCGCGACGGTCTTTGCCCAGTCCTGGCGCGTCGCGCGCGCCGAACCGGCAAAGGCGCTGCGCTATGAATAGGCGCTGCCCGCTTCCTCACCCTCTCCATAAAAGGGAACTGCGTCGATGATCGGCACGTCGCTGCTCACCCTCTATCGTTCGCTTACCCGCCACAAATTGTTCGCCGCGCTGAACATCGGTGGGCTGGCGCTCGGCATTGCGGTGTTTCTGGTGCTGGCGCTCTATGTCCGGTTCGAAACCGGCTATGACCGCTTTCCCGGTGCCGACAAGCTCTGGGTGATCGAGGAAGTCTATACCCGCCCCGGCGCTCCGGCGCAGCCGAGCCTGAGCACGATGGGCGGCGAACTCGATCAGCTGCGAGGCGATTTTCCCGATCTTGTCGGGACGCGCTATCGCGGCATCGGCGGGATCGTCCGCAAGGACGGTCAGGTGGCGGTCGAAGACAGCTATGCGGTCGATCCCAATTTCTTCGACCTGTTCCGGTATCCGGTCAGCGCAGGCGATTGGAAGACGACGTTGGCCGATCCCAACGGGGTAGTGATTTCCCAAAAGCTGGCGCGCAAATATTTCGGCAGCGCCTCGCCCATCGGCAGGACGCTCGACATCGATATCGGGGGCGAGGTGTTTCCGTATCGCGTCGGCGCGGTGCTCGCGCCGCTGCCGAAAAACACCAGCTTCGGCGGCGATCTGTTCGTGAAGCTGGTCCCCGAACGTTTTTCGGGACCATGGTTCACCCATTGGGGGAGTACCGAGCTTGTGACCTTCCTGCGCTTTCCCGACGCAGCGGCGGCGCATGCGTTCGAAACCCGGCTTCCCGATTTTCTTCAGCGCCATGCCGGGCCGGGCGGCAATTTCGGGAACCGGGTCGCCGATATCTATCACCAGAATCTGCGGCCGCTTTCCGCGGTTCATCTGGCCTTTATGGGCGATCGCACGATGGTAGCGACGCTGGGTCTGGTTGGGCTGCTCACACTCATCATCGCGATCGTTAATTATGTGAATCTCGCCACGGCGCGCGCAGGACATCGCGCGCGTGAGGTCGCGATCCGCAAAGCGCTGGGCGGCACGCGCCGCGCGCTGATCGGCCAGTTCCTGTTCGAAGCGGTGGCAACGGTCGGGATCGCGGCACTGATCGGTCTTGCGCTTGCCGAGCTTGCCCTGCCCTTCGTCAATACAGCGGGCGGGCTCGATCTTTCGATCACCTATTGGGGATCGGACAGCATCCTGCCGCCGCTGGCGCTGACGGTGCTGTTGGTCGGTGTGCTCGCCGGGCTGTATCCCGCATTCGTGCTGTCGCATTTCCGGCCCGCCAGCGTGCTGGCATCGGCGAAGGCGCCGGGCGGCGGGCGAAGCGGCGCGCGGCTGCGACAGGGGCTGGTCATCGTGCAATTCGCCATCGCGATCCTGTTCACCATCGCGACCATGGTGATGATCGGTCAGGCACGCCATGTCCGCAATGCCGATCTCGGCTTTAACCGGGACGGCCTCATCGTGTTGAACTCCTTCTCGCACGGCGCACTCGAAACCGCGCAGCGACACGCTTTGCTGGCTGCGTTTCGGCGGCTGCCGGGTGTCGTTTCAGTCACCTCAGGCAATATGGCACCCGGCAGTCAGGATACGACCAATGCAGAGACGCTGGCCCGCGCCGGTGCACCGGAACGCCAGCCATCTATCATGAAGGTCGATATCGGCGTGGATTATTTCGCCACCTATGGCGCACATCTGCTGGCCGGCCGCATGTTCGACCGCGCCCATCGTCCTGCTGACGATACGGCCGGATCGCAGGCCAGGGCGACGAACGCGATTTTCAACCGGAGCGCGATCAAAGCACTGGGGTTCGCAGACCCTGAAGCCGCGATCGGGAAGAGCGTCGAAGGCGGCGGCACCACCTTCACCATAATCGGCGTCATCGCCGATCAACGCTTCGGCTCGCCACGCGACCCCGTTCGCCCGACCGTCTATTATCTCGACTCCGAACGCCAGACTTCGCCTTTCGCGGCGGTGCGCTTCACCGGCGAATCCAAACCGATGGAAGCGCAGCTGGAAGCGACGTGGCGGCAAATCGCCCCCACCGTCCCCTTTGCCGCGCAAACCGTGAACGCGAATCTCAACGAGCACTTTTATCAGCAGGATAATCAGCGCAACCGGCTGTTCACCATCGGCGCGGTGCTGGCTGTCCTGATCGGCTGTATCGGTCTTTACGGGCTCGCCGCGTTCGACACCGCGCGCCGGGTGCGTGAGATCGGCATTCGCAAGGCGCTGGGCGCATCGACGCGCGACATATTGCGTCTGCTGATCGGGCAGTTTCTGCGGCCCGTGCTGATCGCGAACCTGATTGCATGGCCGCTTGCCTGGCTGGCGATGCAGCGCTGGCTGACCGGGTTCGACGACCGGATCGCTTTGTCGCCGCTCTATTTTATCGCGGCAAGCCTGCTCGGCATTGTCATCGCCTGCACGACGATCTTCGGTCAGGCATGGCGCGTTGCCCGCGCCGAACCGGCGCGTGCGCTGCGCGATGAATGACGGCCCATGGTCGCGCGGGTCAGGCGGCGAAGCAGCATGGTGAGCGAGGGATAGTTCGCCTCGCCATATGCCGAATCGCGGGGCAACGCGGCGGCGAGGCGGCGATGCGCGTGCCTGAGCGAATGATAGGGCAGCCGCGGCAGCAGATGGTGCAAGGCATGGAAGCGAAGCCCCACCGGCGCCCATAACATGCCCGGAAAAGCGGGCGGCACATTGGTGCTGTCGCGATATTGATCGGTGAGCGAAAGCTGCCCGCCTTCATTCTCCCATAAATGCGCAACCAGCGTCCGCGTCTGGTTGAGGAGCGCAACACCCGCCAGAACCGCGCAATATAATCCGAACGCGCGCAGCGGAACGATGCCGAGCGCGGTGGTGGCGATCAGGGCAATGGCGGCCATGCTTGCCGCAGCCTCCTGCCACCGCCAGCGCAGGGCGAAATCGCCCTGCGGTGCCGGGCGGCGATAGGCCGGATTGACTTCCAGCGCCGAAAACCGCTCGACGATCAGGCGGCGCAGCGGCGGGACGGCCCATGACAGGGGGCCGAGAATCCCGAACCGCAGCAGCAGCAGAAACGGCATCGCCAACGCGGCCAGCGTGAAGAGCGGCAGCGTCCAGGGCCGCATATGCGCGAGCGGCAGATATTCGGGATCGCGCTCGGTCCCATAATGCGCGCGCGAATGATGGACCGCGTGAATGCCTTCATAGAGAAAGGAGGGCAGCAGCAACGGCGCCCCGACGCCGATATTCCATGCGATCCGGAAGCCGGGAAGCAGGCGATGGTCGAGATGCGTAATCTCGTGAATGAACAGCACTGCGCGATAGAGAGTGAGGATCGACAGCAGCACCAGCGCGGTCGTGAGCGCCGCATGATGGCTTACCATCGCACCGAGCAGCGCGGCATAGCCGATCGCTGCCGAACCGAAACAATCGCTCCAGTAGATTGCGGGGCTGGGGCGGTGCAGGTCGCGGGTCAGCAACGCTGCCTGACGCAGCATCTCTCTGTCCTCGGCACCGGGGCGTTGCGGCTTTGGGGGCATTTCCGACTGCTCTTTGAAAACTGTCATGCGTGCCTTTGCCATGGTCAATGACGGAGCAGCATTCGGGTGATTGCGGTGTTGACAGGCGCCATCCGTGCGGCAGCAAGTCCGGTGCGCCGCGCGAACCGCGCGCCGCGATGTTCGGCGGTATAGAGACGAACGAGGAGATTGGTACCGCTGTACAGCGCCCGCGTCGCGATTCGATGGCGTGCTTCATAGCGGCGCAGCAGCAGCGGCGATGCGATCGGGCGATGTCTGGCGACCGCGACGCGGATCAAATGCGCGAGCGTCGCCCCCGATTGCAGGCCCAGATTGAACCCATGCGCGGTGACGGGATGCATCCCCACCGCCGCATCGCCGATCAGCGCGGCGCTGTCACTCGCGAAGTGCCGGGCATAGGTCGTGGCGAGCGGATAGACATGCGGACCGGAGACGAGCTGCATGGCGCCGAGGCGCTGATCGAACCGGCGCTCGATCTCGGCGGCGAGAAGTTCGGGGGGATAAGCCGCGATCCGCTCGATTGCTTCGCTCGGCAAGGTAAGAACGGCGGACGACCGGCGCTCGCCCAGCGGGAGCATCGCTATGGTCTGGCCATAGTCGAACCATTCGGAAGCGATGCCGTTATTGGGAAGCGCATGCGACACCCGCGCGACGAGCATCGACTTGCCGAGCCGGTTGATCTCCGCCGGGATGCCGAGCTGATCGCGCACCATGGAAAAGCGCGAATCGGCAGCGACGAGGAGCGTTGCGGTGAGGGTGCGCCCATCCGCGAGCGCAACCGTTGCGCCGGCGCGCTCGGCATGCACGTGATCGACTCCGGTTCCCGCAAACAGGGTGACGCCGGGCTGGCCTTCTATCGTTTCGAACAGGCTTTGGCGGATCAGATGATTGGAAACGAGGCAACCAAGCCGCGCATCCCCCCCTCCCTCAGGATCGAACCCGAGGGCAAGGGGGGATCGGCCATTATAGACGCGGGCGCCGCGCAGCGCGGATACCCCTTCGGGCGCGATACGATCCCACGCGCCGAGCCGCTCCAGCGTCGCGACCGAGCGATGGGTGAGCGCTATTTCGCGCCCGTCCACCGGCGGGGAAGCGAGCTCCGCCTCAGCCTGGCGCTCGATCAGCGCGATGCGCAGCCCCGTCGGTTCGAGCGCACGGGCAAAGCCAAGCCCCGCAGGTCCTGCTCCCACCACGATGATATCGAAATCGCGCATCGCCCGTCCTTCCCTTCGCGGTCCCGCACATGGCGTAGCGGGCCGGGAAATCGCGGTCCTTGCGGAGCGTCAAACGGCGGTCAGCGTTGCTCCGCCTGACGAAGCAGCGCCTGCGCACGGGCGAGGTGCGGACGGTCGAGCATCGCGCCCTGATGACCGATCGTGCCTGCGCCAGGATTGGCTGCGAACAGATCGACGATCGCGCGCGCCTCTGCGATCTCGGCCTCTCCGGGTGTGAAAGCCTGATTAATGATGTCGACCTGCGCGGGATGGATGGCGAGCATGCCGCGAAAGCCCTCACGCCGCACCAGCTCTGCGCGTGCCTTCAGCGCGTCGAGATCACGAAAATCGCCCTGAATCGTCTCGAGCGCGATGACATTCGCATGTGCAGCGCCGAGCAGACAAAGACTGCGCGCAAGCCGATAAGTAAAGCCATAGCCGCCCTGCGGATCGAGATTGCTTGCTGCACCGATCGAGTCGGCGAGATCTTCGGCGCCCCAGCTCATCGCGACGAGCCGCGCGCAACCGGCATAATCGCCGGTATGGAACATCGATCCCGCCGTTTCGGTGACAAGCGCAGCGACCCTCGTGCTGCCGGGCGCAATGCCATGGGCTGCTTCCAGTGCAGACAGATAATGATCGAGCCGCTCGACATCGGCTCGCCCCCGCGCCTTGGGCAGCATGATCCCGCCGGGACGTGCCAGCATGATCGCGGCAAGATCCGCCAGCGTCCAGTCGCCATCGAGCGGATTGACCCGGACCCATAGGCGGTCATGGGGCTCCGGGCGGGACGCGAGGAGGTCGGCCACCATTGCGCGCGCGGCAGGCTTTGCGTCGGGCGCGACCGCATCCTCCAGATCGAGGATCACGATATCTGCCGCGCCCCCGACTGCCTTTTCCATTTTCCGCTGGCTGTCGCCCGGCGCGAACAACCAGGAGCGTGCGGGAATATCGAAGCTGTCGGTCATGGCGATCCTCTCATGATGCGAGCGGCTTAGCGCGCACTGCGAAGCGGCGAAAGGGCAGTCCGCCGAAACCCGGCCCGACCCTTAGAAAGTCGCATGAGGGCGTTGTGATAGAGGCGCGACTGATTGAGCGCTGGATAGGTTCGCGGCGCGGGAGCGCGGAGGATCGCGCTGACAAGGCGATTTCAGGCCACCCGCGGGGTTGGGCGCGGGCGCGCGGCGGGGTGTGAGTTGTGGGAGTATTGGGGTTGCGTGTGGGAGACGCAAGAAAGCCCCGC
>NZ_SNWD01000005.1 GCF_004361835.1 Stakelama pacifica | reverse complement strand
AACCACAACTCGGACACCAGCAGCACCTCCTTGGTGCCGCGATTGAATCAGCCCATCGCCGCCAGCGCAAGCGATTTAATGGGTCCTGAGCCTAGGAGAGTATCATGGGTACGACGAAACCATGGCTGGCACACAACACAGGCGACTTCGGCGAGGCGTTCGCGAACGTCGAGGGGATCGACTTCATGATCGATGACAACCCGTGGGGCTGGTACAACGTCCGAGGACACCGCCCCCTGCGCTTTACCAGCGCGTCAGCGACCTCGTTCATCCCTTGCCCAAATGATCGCTGCCGGCGGGGCGGCTTCGACTTCGGCACCTTCCTCCGGAATCACACCTACGGGTCCAAGATAACAGACATCGACAAATCATACCCCTGCAGTGGTGATGAAGGGACGCCGGCCGGTCGTCGAAAGGGCGACCCGTGCATGAACAGCTTCAAGGTAAAGGGGACCATCACTTACAAGTCCGGCGCAGAATGACATGTCCACCAGCCTGCGCCTCGCCGTTCAGCCTGTGAAAGTGCCGCCTCCGCTCACTGACGAAACTGACAAATCCCTCCGACGGGAAGGCGCGCCCGACTGGATCGAAGACGTCTTGCTTCAAAAGTTGGACGGGCGGCTATGGCATGCGACTACCGAGCGCGCGTGGCGCGCTATTATGGCTGACGGCATCATCAGGCCTGATGCCGAGGCGGTTTATCGAAACGGTTTCTGTCGCTCGATTGGCGCCGTGAGCCTCTTTGACCTCTCCCTGCCCGATCGTGCAGCTCCCGTAGCTGCTACGCATTGGTCGGCATGGCTGGGTGGTTTGGACGATGAGCCCCGATACTGGATTGAGATTGACCGAGCCGCCGTGTCCGAACGACTCCTCACTCCGGCTGAAACGCTTGCCCGGTGGCGCTTGGCGCTGAACGAGGGCTCGCGCACTCTCCGCATCATCGCTGGGCTGGAAGCAGCCCATCAAGGCCCGATTGCGCTCTTGAGCACTTGCCAAGTCCTTCGCCTCACCCGGGGCTGCTTACCCGGCGGTGCCGGTTGATGGCGGGCACTGCACCCGAAGATGCGACGAGGGGTCAACCTGTCTGCGAAGCGGATGAAATCCTCTCTGCCAGCAACGCAATGGCAGATGGCGAAGCATTCGGCCAAGCCGTCCTTAAGAATGTCTTCGAGATCTGGTTCACCCCCGAGATCGAACGCCGCCGCGCGGCGGGGCTCATCGGCGGTGACTTCATACTGATGCTGGCGCAGGCAATCTTTCCAGAAGAGGGTTCGAACGAAATCCGCCTCAACGACGAGGTTCGCGGCATCATGACGGTCGAGTCTCAGCGTCCTATCGATAAGGGAGGCCAAGTGCTGCTTTCCGATCTCGGGGGTGTCCAGGCATTCGAACTTATCGACGAAGAACTGGACTGCGGCCACTTCACGGCCATTCGGCGCGGAGAAAGCAGCAATTGGATGCTGAGCTTCAACGCTCTGGCGGGACGGAAGAAGGCATCCAACCTCGTGCGGTTAGCGGGAGAGTTCTTGGTAACAACCAAACTGTCAATGGAACGCGGCCATAGCGGACCTTCAATCGATAATCTTTTCAGTTGCTGTGAGCTGCTGGCGAAGGCGGAGTTGATCATGCACCGCTTCGATGCAGTAAGGTCAAAGCGCCACGGCGCCATCGGCAGCGCGATCAACCAGTGGGGCAAGCTAGGAAATGTTCATCCGCAGTTCGTCTCGACGATGAACCGCATGTCGAACCTGCGGGCAGCAGCTCGGTATGAAGGTACAACTAACGACGCACACCTGCCGACGCCGAATGAGATCGAGGTGGTCGAAGCCTATTTGACCCACCTTCGGCGGCGCTCATCGGCGAAGCTGGACGACAGCCCGCCAGAAGAAAGCGAAAAGTCTTGATGTCGAGCCACCTGTTAGCGGGTGCACCCTACCGATACCGATCGTACCGCTATAGGCCCCTATCTGCGCTTCGCCTCATTTTTGAGGGAGGGATCGATCATAGTGCTATAGCGTAGATGTAGTGCTCATCTTCATCGGGCGTGGCCGCCATATACCGCCGTTTTTACTACGCCGTGTGGTGTGCAAATTCATTTCAAAGGGCGGATTATGGAGAGCTACGAGGAGAGAAAGAGTCGAAAGCGGGCTCGGCACGACTTGTCAAATTACACAGACGCCTGCCGCAGTTCACGGCGGATTTGGAACGTCGCCTGCCTAGAGAAATCCTGAGGCGATCCAGCCGAGTTCAGTTTCGATCGCGGTACGGTAGGGCGTGACGATCTGTCGAGGAGCGAGGCGCACATATTCCTCGGCGTCAGCTCGGTCGCTGCCCGTGAGCGCATTCAGATGCCGGATCACTTCCTCCTGGGTCGGCACGCGATAGTCGTCGCCAATCTTGGGTTTGAGAGCGGTCCACACCACGCCGTGGATATCATGGTCGATCGCCCATCGGCCGATTGCGGATGCTTCGGTGTGTTCCGATGCGTCAACCGGGCTCCAATAGCCAATACTGTGACGGATGTTCTTGGGCTGGATGCCCTCGCGCAATGCGAGCGCGCGCCGCGCGTCGTCAAGCGTCCGAACTTCCAACGCCGCCCATAGAACAGTGACGGCGGCACGATCGTTGCAGATTACGAGGGTTATGCGCCTGCCGCCGGATTCGCGCGCAAATTCGACCGGCAGATCAGGGCCGTCGGATCGCCACATGCTGGCGACTGGCAAGGCTTTCGGGCACCATATGAGAGAGCCCCATCCGATGCAGACGATCACGGCACGCTCAACCGGCTATTACGATCACGGGATGCGCCCGTGCGTTGGGCGAACCGGGATAACGGGCGACACTCACCTTCTTATTGTCAGCCTGGTCCGGTCGTTTCGGTCCATAGACACTGTCCATGCTAAAGAACAGCGAACCCGAGCTTGTAGTGAGGAAGCCGCTATACCCGTTTTGAATCAGCCCAGTGACAGTTCCGTTGAGCCGCTCGGCGGTCGAATAACAGAGCTGTCCGCACATCTCGACGAGGCGATCCGCTGTAGGCCGGTCATTCGGATCGTAGGAAAGGCAAGCTTCGACGATTGCTTGAAGCTCCTGCGCTAGCGGCCGGAACTGGGCCTTGGACGTCATGAAAGACGGCCAGGCTTTCCGCGTGCGGTTCTGCACATTCACGGCGGCTTGGAGAAAAACTCCGAACGGATAATCTCCGGTCAGCAGGCGAAACATCATCGCGCCCAACGACCAGATATCGGTCGGCGGACCGGGATGATCCCCCGGTTGCCGGAACATCATTTCCGGCGCCATATACGGCAACGCGCCCTTAATGGTCCCGGACGTTGACAGCGTCAGATTTCCGTCCTGGGCCGCTTCTTCCATCAGTTCGTCGGTCAAGGTCGCGATGCCGAAGTCGGTGATCTTGAGTGTGCGAATATTGACGCCCGCCTCGGTCATCACGTTGCTAGGTTTTAGATCGCGGTGAATGACGCCGGCGTGATGGGATGCAGCAATGCCTTTGGAGAGATGGTGGAGGACAAGGGCGCCGAGATAGGGGTCCAAAAGACCATAGCGGTTCATCTTTTCCTCTAGGGTCTCGCCCGGCACGAATTCTTCGATCAGGTAGACTGAAGCATTCTCCTCGACGTAATCGAGCGTCTTAGCGACGTTGTAGTGATTTACCCGAGCAGCAAGGATCGCGCTTTGCTTGAACCGACGCGCCGCCTGACCGGCCTGAGGAGTTTTCAGGGCCACATCTGTTTCGAGAAGCAAATCACGGGCGCTGTACACGTCCTGCATGCCTCCGCGACCAACATGTGCGATAATGCGATATCGGCTGGCCACCAGGTCGTTCACGTTCACGCGATGACCTCCGGATTGGAGATGTCGAAAGTGACGAAAGTTCGCTGCCCGCTCACATTTCCGAACGTTATCACGCAGCAGCCGGGGATGAGAGTCCCGGCCTTGGCCGCCATATTGTTCAAATAGACCGGACCGGTGACCTCGCTGACGACGAAGCCATGTCCGTCATAGCGAACGGTCATGGCCCGGTCGCTACCCACCTTCATAGCGATGCTGGAGCTGGCGGCGTCGAGGGTCTTGGGCTGGTTGTTGATAACAGCGATTGCCCGGTGTCGCTTGTAGAGCAGGTGTTTTTCCATCGCGGCCGCGACTGCGGCCATCGCTGGCCGGTCCGCCGGATTTGCCGCGAGGCAGGAGATGATCAGATCAATCAGATGATCCGGCAGTCCTGCGAGGATTGCGGCAGCGTCCTGCCTGCTTACCGGTTGTGGAGGCCGTTCCTGCAAGGCGGCCGGAACCGCAGTGCTTACCAGCGCCAAGGCAGATACCCCGAACGCATACACGTCAATCGACGTGCTGAAACTGATCGTCGTCTCGCCCCAAAGTTCAGGCGCCATGAATATGGGCGTGCCAATGATGCTTCTGGTGCGATCATCCAGTCCGGTTGATCGCGCGAGACCGAAATCGATAATCTTCACGACGCCTTCGAGATCGACTCTGATGTTATTGGGTTTGAGATCACGATGAATGACGCCTGCTGCGTGAATGTCGCGAAGTCCGCTAGCAATCTGCCACAACGTGCGCATGTAGGCATGATCGACAGTGAACCCGGCATAGGGAAGATCGCTCCCCGCAATGTACTCAAGGACCAGACCGTTGCTGGAGCCGCTGGGCTGTTGGAGCTGCACGACATCGAACAATTGCACCACATGCTTCGAACGAAGCTTTGACAGCGCACGCTGCTCATCGAGCAGCCGGCTGGTTTCCACCCCAGGCTGAAGCGATTTGATCACTACAGATCTGTCGAGATGGGTGTCGCGACATTGGATCACATCACCCATTCCGCCATTCGCCGACGGCCCTGTAGGCTCGTAGCGGTTAGCGATCAGCATCTGTGGGCGCGCCGTGCTCCGGTTGCTCTACCACGATCTCATACTGGACCGCTGCGGCGGGCTCCTTCGCCTTCGACTTCTGGGATTTGCCACGCCGCCGCTTCGGCTGCTCAGGCTGGCGCTGTCCGGCCGGCTGAAGCTCCTGAGCTGATGGCTCAGACTCCGCAACGCCAAGAACGGGGGGCGAAGCGGCCGAGGGACGAGGCTGCTGATCTCCCATGGGAACGATTTGCAGGGATGAGAAGCTATCGGAGAAAATAATCCCATCCGATGCCCTAGGCGCCACGCGGTCATCGCGCTCGGAAAGGTCAAACGCGATAAGCGTGGCATTGTCGGGACTTCCACACCAGCGTGCCGCCGCTGCCGCGCGCTCGGCGAAGGCCCGGATAGAGGGCGCGTGTTCAGCGACCGCGGCCAAGGTTTCGGGGACGATATAGTGGATGCCGTCCGACGTGATCGCATAGCGCGGATGCTCCGATCTACTTTGCTGCACGTGCGGCTGAAGCCCTTCTCCCATGCCAACGAACTGGATGAGTTCTCTGCCGCTTCCGCCAACCGCTTCAACAAGTGTATCATCGGTTGTCAGGCGCTCGACTCCCCGCCCTCTGCCGAAAGCATAGATACGGCTGTCACCCACGTTGGCGATGAACGGGGCGTCGTTCTGCAGGACCAACATGGCCGACAAGGTCGTCCCGCCTTTGCCCGCGGCGAATCGGTACACGGCGTCGTTGGCAACGAGGGCGGCGTCATTCAACGCACGCTCTGCGGACTGGGCGGCGGCGGCGATCAGGCTGGCAGCGAAGGCAGCCACGCCGATCGATGCGCAGGCGGCGCCATCCCGCATCCCGCCCATGCCGTCGGCAACGATGTAAACCCGGGCGGCGGGAAAACCCGGGTGATCCGAAGGTAAGCTGAAAGCGAGCGCCCGATCCTGATTTTCCGAGCGAGTCCCCCCCACGTCCGTCGAAATTAGAGCCGATGAGACAGTCAGAAAATTTGTGGCGCGCGGAAGCGTGGGGCGCTGTAGCCAGGTCAGTAGACGGTCTTGAAACATCAGCCCAATGTGATCAGAAAGCGTGCAACTGTCGAGCAGAGATCAAGTCGGTCGCTACATTGGGCCGGCAGAGGAAACTGGGTCGGTCTGAACAGGGTTCTCGACGGGTGTTTGCATCCGGTCCGGCCGTCCTGGCGCCTCGCTGGGGAATCGGCCGCAGCGCTATAGTAGCGCTACAGCGTAGATGTAGTGCTCATCATCGTCGGGCGTGGCCCGCCACTCTGTCTTTGTTTCCCGCCTGTACGCGCCCGCTAGCCGCTATCCCGGGCAAAGTCGCGCAGCGGTTTCCGCAGCAATGTCTGAGACTGCTCTTTGGCTGCAGGCATCGTACGCGGCCTGCGGCATTGCGGGCCGCTCATAAAGGGGCAGCCGCTCAGGCTACGGCCGTGCCCCAATGAGCTGCCGCAAGAATCAGGCAAAAGGTTCGGTTATCGGTGGAACGGGCTCGACCATAGCGGCAGCATGCTGAAGTTCCGCTCGTGTCAAAGCGCCTTGATGCCAAGGCACCGCGTTTGGTTCCTCTCGGGCACCATGCGAGCCTGACCCAAAAGCAATGCGTACCTCCCGGCGGTCAGCACTCGGCAAGGCGTTGCTCAGAGCATCAACCACAAAAGGGGAAAGCATCTGACCGGGACCGGGACTTCTGGCCCCACGGCCTTTAAATCACTATAGTGCTGGAAAACTGGAGCGGGCGAAGGGATTCGAACCCTCGACCCCAACCTTGGCAAGGTTGTGCTCTACCCCTGAGCTACGCCCGCTCTGGCGTGCCGTCCGAAGCGGACCGGCTGAAGTAAGGTGGCGGCCTCTAACACCGGGTTTCGGGTTCGACAAGCCCTATTTCACCTTTTTCGAAAAGACTTGGACTCGCCGGGGGAAGGCCCCACATTGCGGGCCTGATCGAACCGCCGGATATGAGGAGCGAGACACTTGGCAACGATGGGACTTGGCACGGCCGAGAAGGAAGCAGTCGAAGCGTTCCGCCGCGACGTGGTCGAACCGTCACGCACCAAATTGGTGATCCTCGATTTCTGGGCGGAATGGTGCGGGCCGTGCAAACAGCTTGCGCCGCTGCTTGAAAAGGTCGCGGCGGACTATGCCGATAAGGGCGTGGTGCTCGCCAAGATCGATGTCGACAAAAACGCCTTTATCGCCTCGCAATTTCAGGTGAAATCGATCCCCACCGTCTATGCGATGTTTCAGGGGCAGCTCGTCGCGGATCTTGGATCGGCGCGCACCGAATCGCAGCTCAAGCAGATGCTTGACCAGTTGCTCGGTCAGCTTCCGATCGAAAGCGAAGCGGGCGACCTTGCCGAACAGATCGCGCCGATGATCGAGATGGGCGAGCAGGCGCTGGCGCAAGGCGACGCGGAACAGGCGCTCGGCATTTTTTCTCAGATCGTCGCGGTCGCTCCCGATTCAGCGCCGGCGCAATCGGGGCTGATCCGTGCGATGATCCTCGCGAAGGATGTAGAGGGTGCGGAAGCCGCGCTCGCCGCCCTGCCCGACGATCTGCAAAAGGCGCCGGAAATCGAACGCGCCCGCGCCTCGCTCTCGCTGACGCGCGATACATCGGGGTCGGATGCCAATATGGCCGGGCTGGAAGCGGCGGTGGCTGCTTCGCCCGACGACTATCAGGCGCGCTACGACCTTGCCAATGCGCAGATGGCGGCTGGCATGCGCGAGCAGGCGGCGGACAATCTGCTCGCCATCATCGCGGCTGAAAAGGACTGGCAGGAGGGCGCCGCGCGGCAGCAATTGCTGAAGCTGTTCGAAGTGGTAGGGCTGGAAGACCCTTGGGTGGCGCAGACGCGCCGCCGCCTGTCGCAAACGCTGTTCGGATGACGAGCAGGCTGCCGGTCTTTCCGCTGGGCGGGGCATTGTTATTCCCGCGCATGCATTTGCCGCTGCATATTTTCGAACCGCGCTATCGCGCGATGGTGTCCGAATCGCTTGCCCGCGACCGGCGGATCGGGATGGTTCAGCCGCGTGAAGCCGGCGAAATGCCCGCGCTGTTCGAAATCGGCTGTGTGGGGAAGATCATCGATGTCGAAACGGTCGAGGACGGACGGTTCAATATCGTGCTGGAAGGGCTCGCACGGTTCCGGATCGCGCGCGAGCTCGGTGTTCCCACGCCCTTTCGTCAGGTCGAGGCGGAGCTGATCGAAGAGGGTGAGCCGCAAATCCTGTCGATCGCTGAACGCTCAGCGATCGAGATGGAGGCGCGCCATTTCGCCGATGCACATGGCTATGCCGTCGACTGGGAGGGCGTATCGCGGCTCGACGATGAAAGCCTGGTCAACGGCATTGCGCAGATCGCCCCGTTCGACATCGCATCGAAACAGGCGCTGCTGGAAAGCGACAAGCTGCGCGATCGGGCCGATCTGGTGGTGCAGCTGATGCAGTTTTTCGGCCGGCATGGCGATGACGAGATCGGGACGTTGCAATAAGCGCCAGCACCGGATCGCGTCCGGTCCCTTGCCGAACGTGGCGATGATCCGGTAAGCGCGGGCCGCTGCTACGAGCATCAGAAAAGAGGGCAGGTATCAATGCACCGTCCGCCATCTGCGGACGAGCAACGCGCAGAGCGATGCCGCTGCCCGAACACCGAATCGATGCGGGCGGTGAGATACCGGATTTATGATGGATGCCCCGCGTGGATTCGAACCACGATTGACGGAGTCAGAGTCCGTAGTCTTGCCATTAGACGACGGGGCAACGAGGTGGCGGCTCTAACGCCCGGTTTTACTGCGGTCAAGGGGGTTAGTGCCGTCGCCGTGCGACATATTTTTTGTCGCACGTGCGACATAATCCGGCGAATCGATTCGCTCAGCCGTCATTATCAGGCGATAGGGACGCCTGCTTTCGAGTAGAATCAGCTGGTCAATGATAGGGCGGCGTGCCAGCTCGTAGCTTTCGTACAGGTGGGCCAAGTGGTGACGTTCCGGCTCCGCGCCATCGCGGTGGCGGCTATCCGCATCCGCAACGCTGGCGTGCGCTCTTGCTATGCGCGGTGCATAGTCGCTGGCGATCTTTTCCAGTTCGCCCTTCAGAAAATTGGCGTACTCTTCAGCAGTCTCTGGCAAGGCTCCCAGTTCCTTCGTAATCACGCGGATTGCTCCTTTCCGGGTTCGGCGTCGCGTTCGGCCTGGCGCATGACTGCCATTGCCATCCCTTCGGCTGCGGCGCGGGTGTCGCGGGGGAGATAGGTCGCGAGGATTTTCCGCGTCTGATCGATGCTGTGGCCGCTGATCGCGGCGATCAGGGTATCCGGCACGCCAAGGTCACGCATCCAGCACATGCCCGACCGGCGCAGATCCCGGAACTGAACGCCGCGAAGCCGTTTCGCGCAGTCGATCAGCGTCCATGCAAGGTCGCTGTCATGCTCGGCACGCGCGGCCCATACGGCGCGGACGACGCGGCGCAGGGCATAATCAGCGACGCGGCGGAAATCGCGCTGGAACGTTTTTTCGTGGCACGCGCCCCCGCCCTCGCCCTTTGATATAAGATAGGTACGCACCACGGCGCGCGATGCGTCAGGGAGCCGACCAGCCATCTGACGTTCCAAGGCGGCGCGCGCGACGGGGACGAGCGGGATGGAGATTTGCGTATGCGTCTTTCCCTGTTCCAAGGAAATGCCCAGCACGCGGCCATCGGGACCGGCGAGCGCTCCGCGCGCTTCGGCGGTAAGGTCGCGAATCGGTCGCATGGCAAAGCGGGTGGTGGCGAGGAGATCGCCCTCGCGCTGCGTCGTGTAGAAGCCTAGAACGCAGCCGATGGCGGTGTGGTGATAGCCCAGCTTTTCCGCGCTCGCCAGCAGCCAAGGCAAGTCATCATGGACGATGCGTTTCTTGCGCGGGCGTGGTTGTTTAATGTCGATCGACGCTGCCGGGTTTTCTTTGATTATTCTGCCATCGATTCCCCGGATCATATTGGCTTTTATTGCCCAACTGAGCAACAATCGCAGAACGCGCAGCTTTGCAGCGGCGGTGTAGGCGCTATCGTTCTCATAGACCCCGTTGCGCAGATCGAGGACAAGATCGCGATCGATGTCGCGGACAGGCAGGGTGCCGTCCATCGCCCATCCACTAAGAAATTCGAGCCGCGAGCTGTATTCGCGCTGTGTCGAGGGGGCAAGGTCGGCAAACGCCTTGCTGTCGCGGTAGCGGGTAACGAGTTCGGCGAAGCGGACGATGCGCGGCATTGCGGGCGCGCTGATCGTCGTTCCCGATTTCCATTCGGCGACCTGCCGGTTGAGCGCCATCGCTTCGGCCACGGCAAGCGCTTCGTCGGTACCGAGTTTGCGGTTGGTGAAGCTACCGGAATCGCGCAGGGTCTTGCTGGGTTTCCAGTGAAAGACGGTCGTTCCATCGGCAAGCCGCTGTTCGAACAGGCGCGGGATTTGGCGTTTTTTAGGCATCGGCGCGATCCTCGGCCAGTTTGCGCAGTTTGGCGCATAATACGGGATCGTCGCAGCGATCGGCGGCGTCGCGCAGCACGCCCGGCGGGACGGGCGATGCGCCGGAATAGAAGCGGTCGAGCGCGCGCGGGGACATGTCGAGCGCATCCGCCGCATCCTGTTTGCCGGGCTGGGCCAGCATCCATGTGCGAAAGGCATTGCGCCTGCGTTTGTCGATCGGGGAAAGCATGAATCGGCCTCCTATGCCGGTTTCGCCGCCGCATGGTGCGGCGGCTTTGGGTTGTGGTCAATCAGAACGGCAGGTCGTTGTCATCGATGACCTGACTGTCGTCCGTCAAAGCAAGGCGCGCGCCCTCATAAGCTGCGCCCCAAAGCTTGGCGACATGGCCAGTGCAGGAATACGCGCGCGCGCCGGGCTGTTGACTGCGATAGCGCGGCTCTACCCGGTCTGCGATGGCGCAGCACCTTTGATTGATTTCCATCACCGAAACCTCCCACCACTGGCGGCGCAGCGTGCGGCGAGTTCGTTGCTGGCGCGGACGATCGCGGCATTGATGCGAAGGTCGGTCGCGGCGCTGTAGCGGTATTTTGCCAGCACGTTGCGGACATAGCCGGGCGACACATCGAGACGGCGGGCGATGCAATCGTTGTCCACGCCGTCCGCTTCCAGATCGAGGATCTCCGTTTCGCGTTCCGTGAGGCCGTGGCCCTCGCGGCTCATGACGGCATCCCATCATGCTGCGCCCCGTCGAGAAACCGACCGGACTTCTTCTTGCCGATCGCCATCATCGTCATCGCTTTCGAACCCTGCTCGAATGCCGGACGCTCGAACATCGCCCTGCCCTCGAAGCGATCGGCATTCCAATGCAACACGCACTCGGCGACCTTGCGGCGACGCATTGCATTGGGATCGTGTTCCGGGGCCGGATCATAACAGGCGTCGATTGCCTCTTCCGACATTTCGCAGACCGGAGCCCATTCCCCCCATTGCTTGAAGAAGTACGGCACGCTTGCCGACGCGCATTGATCGCGCAGTGAGCGCGCCCATGCGGGATGCATAGGTCGGGCCGTCTTCCCGCTTTCTCCGCCAACGATAACCCAACCGATAGCGCCGGTGACGCCGGTGAAGTCGCAGAGAGTGCAGCATTCATAAGCCCCGGTGCTGGGGTCCATCGTAACGCCATCACGCGCATTCGCGCAGATAAGCCATTCTTCGAGATCGACCGGACCAAGCAAAGGCTCGCACGACAGGAAGCGAACAGCCGCTGGCGTTTCGACCAGATCGGGAATCCGCTCGTCCGCCGCGCGCTGATCCTCGACCGACACGCCCAGCCAGACATTCGGGAGCGGCCAAGCTGCAGCTTCCGGCTGCTCTTCCTGACCTCGTTCGATCAACGCAGCAAAGGCCTGTGAAAAGGCTACCAACTTATCGCCAGCCCATTCCAACAACAGGCGCGCGACGCGGACTGGCGTATTCCAGTCTTTGGCGTAGCGCATCGCGCGCCCCGACCGCTTCGTCAGCACCTGAAACCGATGGTGCGGGCACAACGCCATCACGGCGAACACGCGGTCAATCCATTCGTCGGGCACGCCTTCATGAAACAGGTCGCCATGCGCGCAGACGAAGATGGTGCGCGGGCGCTTCCAGCGCAGCGGCTGATCGAGCCATTGCTCGTTGAACCGCACCTGCCCGTTCCAGACCGGCCCGGACTTGGTGTCCTGCGTCAGCCCTTCGCGCGAGGGGTGATGCTTCATCCGCGTGCCTGCGAGTTTCATGGCATAGCAGTTGGTGCAGCCAGCGCTAACGACCGAACAGCCGGTAACCGGGTTCCATGTTGCGTCGGTCCATTCGATAGAAGTGTGGTCAGCCATTCGGCTTCTCCCTAATCGCGTTCGCCGAGCAGGCGGGCGGTGTTTTGGTAGGTGGCGGGGGCGCGCGACTGGCGGCGCGCCTTCATGAAGGTTCCTGCGGCGCGGACCCATTGGCGGTACGCGATCATGCGGCGCGGGCGGGCGAACCATGCGTTCAGAATGCCGCCGCGAATTTCGGCCGGCAGTGCGGCGTAGCAGCGGCGGCACAGGCGATGGCCCTTTGGCCGGTCATGGGTGCAGCCGGGGACGACGCATCGGGGCGACTGGCTGCGCCGCGGGCTCATGTCAGCCCAGCCCGGCGCGGCGTTCGAGTTCGGCGACCCATTCGCGCGCCTTTGGCAGCTGGCGTTCCGCGCGGCGGCGGCGCTGATCGCGGTTATGGTCGAGCCGTTCGAATTCGTTCAGCTGTGCGATCGTCCAGGGCGTGCGCTGCGCCTCCAGCTCGGCAAGGCGTGCCTCCTGCCGCGCCACGTCCATGGGGCAGGCGCGGCGGCTCACCGTTTTTCCCCGTAGTAGCGCGGCCAGCGGGTGTAGAATTCGAGCCAGACGGTCGTGCCGTTGTCGAGCTTCTTCGGCAACCACGCGAATTTGCGCTGAACGCGCGAGCGGGATTTGCGATGGAACCTCATGACTGTTCCTTTCTGGTTTCGGGGGACAAGGCCCAGACGATGGACAGGGCCAGTTCCAGCGCTTCGTCCTCGCTGACCTTCCCGACGGTGCCGTCCGACAGGACGATGAACATGGACCGGTCGCGTTCGCGCCAGATGGCGGTGGGCGAGATCGGGCGTGGGAGCGTTTCGGTTGCCATCGGTCAGGCTCCGATTGCGGCGAGCAGGAAGCCGAGCGCGACAAAGGCGAAGCCGTACATGGCGATCCGGACACGGCGGGCGCGGCGGCGGCGCAGAACGCCGGGCAGCGGTTCGGCGAAGGGCGGCGGCGGCATCATGGCACCACCACCATCAGCGCGGTTGCGATCATGCCGAGCGCACCCCCGATCGCAACGCAGGCGATGGCCCTTGCGAAGCGATTGAGCGCATCGATCGCGCGCGGATCGTCGAGAGAGTCCGGGCGCATTACCGGACACCCCGGCAATGGGGGCAGTCGGTCGTAATGACCTTTGCCCTGCCCGATGCTGTGCCAATGAACCGAGCGGGTGCCATGCCGCTGCCGAGGCAATAGCGGCAGACCGGCGCGTTGCGCAGCTTGCGCCCGATTTCCAGCCCGATGACCGCACCGTTGATCATCCCCGCGCCGATCAGCGCTATGATGTTGAGGGGGTCCATCAGCCGCGCCCCATTCCGGCCGCACGGCGGGCCATTTCTTCGCGCGTGCTTTGCGAAACGCCGGGCGGGGGCAGCGACGACTGCCCCCGCTGGCGGCTTTCCAGCCACGCATCCATTTCGCCCGCATCCCAACGGCTTTTGCGAACGATCGCGCGGGGGCCGGTGATCGGCTTTCCCTTTTCGTGGCGCGGGGTTTTGGGGAGCGGCATGCCGTTATGCGCAGCCTCCACCCGAAGCGCATCGATGATCGTGCGGATTTCGAAATGGGCGAGGCCGAGCGGGCGGGCGACATCGCCCAGCCCATATTCACCGCCCCGCCCGCCCGAAGAGGGCAGTGAACGGGCGGACGGGACGGACCGGCACGGGACCGGGGGGAGCAAAACCGTGCCGGGATCGGGAGCGCGACGCCGTTTGGCGTCGGTAATCGGGGTGACATTGCCCATGATTGTGCCTCACTGGTGAATTTCGACTCGCCGGAAATATCCCCCACAGGGACATTCTGGCAAGTGGAAATTATCCCCAGCAGGGACATTTTGTTTTCGGGGCGCAAAAAAGCCGCATCGAAACCGGGATCGATGCGGCGGTTTGCGCGGCCCGCGCCGTCGCGCGCGGGCTATCGATCAGGCGCGGTTTTTCTGATCGTCCTTGGCGTTCACATCGCGAAGCGCGGGCTTTTGCGCGGGTCCGGCGTCATAGCTGCGCGCCCCTTCCGCAACGTGGCGCATCATAGCGACGGCGCGTTCATCGCCCGACCGCATAGCGGCGAGAACCGAATCCACGACTTCCTGTTCCTCATCCGACAAAGAGTAAGGATTATCCTTGGTTGTAAGCATCTGTGCCAGCGGGACACCAAGGAAATCGGCGATGCGGCGTAGCTGCACATCGTAAATGGGCCGTTCGCCGGTTTCCCATCGCCCGATCTGCTGATGTGCGTACCCCAGCGCCTCGCCCAGCTCCACCTGCGTATAGGCCTTGCCCCGGCGCTGCTTACCGATCGCGATGCGCAATTCCCGGATGCGGTTGGGTGGATTGTCGAGTTTCTTAGCCATTCCGGGGAATTGAAGTAGCTGGCCCATCGTCACCATTCCTTTTTTTGGTGCATTTTTTTACGCACGCTATTGCTAAAATGTCCCTGTGAGGGATATTTGCCAATAATGATGACGCTCGCCGGATACAAGATCAGGTGCTTTCGAACGGATCGACCGAGAAAGCTAAGCCGCGACGAACTGGGCCGCATGATCGGCGTGCCCCGCAGCACCATCACGGGATGGGAAATCGAGGGTAAGCGGGCCAAGCCCGACCTGATGAACGAACTCGCGCGGCGCGAGATATGCAGCCATGCGGACTGGTATGAACCGGCTCCCGTCGAAGAACCGGCACTGGCGCGGCGGTAAGGCGATGACGCTTCCCCCCATCGATCCGGCGGAGTTGCAGCGGCGTGCCGAGGCCGTGCGCAGCCGCGTCCGGCTGTCGTCGATCATCGGTATCGAGGTGAAGCTGGAACAGCGCGGGGCGGAGCATCTGGGGCTGTGCCCGTTCCACCACGATACGAAGGTGGGCAGCTTTACCGTCAATGACGAAAAGGCGTTCTACCACTGTTTTGCATGTGGGGCGCATGGCGACGTCTTCACGTATCTGGAGGTGCGCAAGGGCATCAGCTTCATGAGCGCGCTTCGCCAGTTGGAGAGCGAACAGGGCATCGATTTTCGCGACGCGAAGCAACAGGCGCAATTCGATGCGGAGGCCAAGCGCCGGGCGCGCGAGGCAGCGGAGAAGATCGAAAAGACGCGGCGGCAGGCGATCGGCATCTGGCAGAGCGGCCCGGAATTGAGCCGCGACAATCCGGCAGCGCTGTACCTGAACGGTCGGGGCATCGATTTCGCGGTGTTCGGCAAATATCCCGGCGCGCTGCGATACCGGCACGATTGCTGGAACAGAGAATTGCGGCGCGGCATCCCGGCGATGCTGGCGCAGATGATCCTGCCCGGTGTCGGCCATGTCGCGACGCATCGCACCTATCTGGAATATCACCGGGGCGTGTGGCGCAAAGCGCCGCTGGATGAGCCGAAGATGATCCTCGGCCGCTTCACGGGTGCGCATATCCCGCTGCTGAAAGGCAATCGGAGCCGGGCGACGCTGGCCGATATTCCGCCTGAGGTCGAACCGTTCGCGGGTGAAGGCATCGAAAACTGCCTGAGCGTCGGCATGGCCGACCCCGGTTTGCGGATCGTCGCGGCGGCGACGCTGGAGAATCTGGGCGCGCTGGTGCTGGGTAACCAGACGCGGGCGCTGACCCTGATCCACGACAATGACGATGAAGTGCGCGCGTTTCGCGTGCGCCAGGCGCTGGCGCGCGGCGATGAAGCCGAAGCGGCGAAGCATGAACGCGCCGCCGCCCAGATCGATCGCACGAAGGAACGCGTCATCGCGAAGCATCAGGAGGCGGGGCGGCGGGTGCGCGGCATCTGGCCCGGCCCCGGTTTCAAGGATTTCAACGACGAACTGCGCGGTGTGCGCATGGAGGACGTATGAGCGATTTTATCCAAGGCGCTATTTTGGCGGCGATAAAGGCGGAGGCCGAAAGGATCGTCACTGAAGAGGTCGAGAACGCACAGTGTCGGGTATCGGAACGCCTGTCACAGGTTGCCCCTGCGGTCGCCATGGCGGTGTTTCGTGATTTCGATATTCACAAAGATCGGGATCGCCTGACCATATCAGTGCGAAATGACCTTCATCGGGTGCCCTCGGCATGAGCCGCGCGGAAAATGATGCGCTGATTATGCGCGCGATCCGCGACACGATGCAGTCGCGCAAGATACCGACACAGCGAATCGATGCCGCCGTTGATGCGGCGCGGCGGTCGCTGGACGATTGCGCGGTCGGTGGGCGTGATCTGGTCTATTCGACCCGCCGCGCGGTCGATGCGGCGATTCTGACGATGGCGGGGATTACGGCGTGATCGATCGGATCGCTTATCTGACGATGCGCGGCGTCGTCTTCGCCTATAAAATCGCGCTGATCGTTGCGGCTGCTTCCATCTGCGGGCTGATCGCATGGAAGGTGTTCGGTGCGAACGATCTGCAACTGGGCATCGTACTGGGGGGCGTTACCTTTTCGTGGAGGCAATGGGGGCCAGCGTGGATGCGCGCGGCCAACCGTTACGAACGCAAGTGCCGCGAGGCGCGGCCATGAGCGGCTTTGCATGGACCTGCGAACGCGATCGCGAATTGATCGACGGGCTGCGCGATGGGCTGTCGATGCGGGAATGTAGCCTGTATCTGGGCTGCACCGAAAGCGAGGCGTGGGCGCGGCATCGGTTTTTGACCAAGCGCCCGGCCCGCCCCGACCCGGCGCGCGTGCCCCGGCCCGTATTCGTCGCGCATCCTGACCGGATCGATATTCGCAATGCGCCCAGCATGATGGAAGCGCGCGCCGCCGAATGGGCGAAGCGGAGCGATTGATGGCAAGCGGGGGGCTGGACAGTGTGCGCCAGAGCGCGAGCAAACCGGTCGATGCGCCGGATTTGCGCAAGAAAAAGGGGGATGCGAGCGCGCAATATGACATGCCGTTCCTGCCCGCCGATGCGCCGATCCAGCCATTGGGGATAAGCGGCCTGCGCCTGTATCTGCTCGACAGTTCGCAGCAACTGATCTGCTGCGACACCAAATTGGGTAAGAACGATATCCTGTTGATGGTCGGTGACGAGAGCTGGCTGGAACATCATTATCCGCAGCGCAACAAGGATGGCGACGTTACCGGGTGGGACCAGAAAAAGAGCAGCGCGGCGATCGTGCTGGCGTGCCGGTCCCGCAAAATCTTCAAACCGCAGGGCCGTGTGTTCGGGCGCGGCGCGCATCGGCAGGGGCTGGACGAAGAGCTTGTCCTGCACATGGGCAATCGCGTCATGGTGGCCGGCGCGGCCGACCTGAAAGGACGCCCCGGCCCGTTGATCGAGTATCCTGCAGGGCGCGTCGGCGAACGCTATTATCCCGCGCAGGAAGCGTTGCCCGCGCCGTCGTCGGAATCGAGCACGCGCGAAGAGGCGGGCCAGCTGCTCGACCTGTTGCGGCAATGGTATTGGACCGAGCCGCACGCCGCGCCGCTGCTGGCGCTGGGCATGGTGGCGCAGATGTATATTTGCGGGGCGCTGGGCTGGCGGTCGCATATGTGGCTGGTCGGCCCGACGGCGGCGGGCAAATCGAGCCTGCAAAAGCTGTATCGCGCGCTGCTGTCCGATTGGTGCCTGCATACCGAGGACGCGAGCGAAGCGGCCATTCGGCAGGTGCTGGGCGACGATACGTTGCCGGTGATGATCGATGAGGCGGAGGCCGACGATAACCCGGAGAAGCAACGCGCGATCCTGAACCTTGCCAAAAAGGCGTCGTCGGGCGCGAAGATGTATCGCGGGAGCGCCGACCACAAGGCGCAGGAATTCACCGCGCAAAGCTGTTTCCTGTTTTCGTCGGTGCTGCATTCGATCGCCAAGGGCGAAGAGCGCAACCGTATGGCGATTCTGGAAATGCGGCAGGTGCCGCCGCGCAAGGCGGACGATCAGTGGACGCCCCCCGATTTGAAGAAATGGGGCGCGATCGGGCGGCGGATGCACCGGCGGATGATCGAGCAATGGCCGCGCTTTGACGAAACGCTGACCGATTATAAGCGCGTGATTGCCAGCCATGGGCTGGAAGGGCGCTGGCAGGACACATTCGGCACGCTGCTGGCCTGTGCCGACTGCCTGATGTTCGATCGGGCACCGGGGCGCGAAAGCGAAGCGAATGCCGAACATGGCCGCGAACAGGAATGGGTTCGCCTGATCCTGCCGATGATGGCGCGGGGCAAGGCAGAGGCGCAAACCGACGATCAGCGCTGCATCCAGCATTTGCTGTATCAGACGATCCCCGGCGCGCATGGCGCGGCACCGGAGACGATCGCGCAGCACATCACCAACGCGATGACGCCCGATGCGCAGTTCGACGATGCGCTGACCAAGGCGGGCGAACAGTCGCGCCACCGGCTGAAGCAATATGGCCTGCGCCTGATCGAATTGCAGCACGGGTCGGACGGCGAGCCGCTGCCGAAGCTGGCGGGCGAGCCGCTGCCCGGTTCATGGGCTTCGGCGTATCTGGCGCTTGCCTATCCCACCTGTGCGCCGCTGGTCGGCCTGTTCGAGCGCACCGAGTGGAACAAGAGCGGGTATCTGCAATCGCTGGGCAAGGTGGAAGGCGCGGTTCGCGGCCTGAAAATGCGGTTCGTCAATGGCGCGGGGGCGGACAATGCGATTGCGATCCCGCTGTCGGTTATTCGGGGAGGCGATGAGGAATGACGGAGCTTCTGCCGCTGGATGTGTGGATCCCGATCCTCGACGGTGATCCGATTGCTGCGGCTATTTACAATCGGCACTATTCCAGCGAGCGCAGCCGCGCGCGTCGTCTCGATAGGGGCACGTTGCTAATCATCGGCCCCGGACAAAAATTACTACTTTCTACCCCCTGCCGCCGTGCTCTGTTGGCTTGGCGGGTTTTTCTGGACGATACGGGACAGAGAGGTGTGAATTGTGCAGTGTTCAGCAACAGCGGCGCAGGCCTGTCCTCCGATTTGATCCGAGCAGCTGATGCTATCGCCGATCGAAAATGGCCGGATACGCGCCATTATACTTACGTCGACCCTGCAAAGGTAAGTGCGAACCCCGGCTATTGTTTCAAGATGGCTGGTTGGCAGTTCTGCGGACGCACAAAATCACGCGGCCTCCATATTTTAGAGCGCGTGTTATGAACACCCCGAACCGGTCCACGGCGGTCATGCAGCGGCGCTGCGTTGCGCCGGATGAGCTGGACGATTTCCCGACGCCGCCATGGGCGACGCGGGCGGTGTTGCGCTGGCTGGCCGAACGGTCGCTGGCGCATCGCGCGATGACGTGCCGCGAGCCCGCCGCGAACCGTGGGTATATGGTCAAGCCACTGGCCGAATTCTTCGCGTCGGTCGATGCGAGCGACGTTCACGATTACGGCGTGGGGTTTCCGGTTCGTGATTACCTGTTCGGCGCTGCGCCCTATCCGGTCGACTGGACATTCTGCAACCCGCCCTTTCGCCTGGCAGAGCAATTCATCGCGCGGGCGCGCGACACGAGCCGCGCGGGCGTGGCGATGATCCTGCGCGGGGCGTTTGAGGAAGGGACAGGCCGTTATGAGCGCCTCTATTCGCGCACACCGCCCGATTTCAAGCTGGTGTTCACCGAACGGGTCGTGATGCTGCGCGGGCGGTTGGTGCGCGCAGGCGAGGTCGATCCGTTTGCCGAGAAGCCGGGAACCAAGGCCAGCACCGCCACGAGCTACAATGTCTTTATCTGGTTGACGGATGGCGACGGCGATACGCGGGTACGCTGGATACCGCCGTGCCGGTTGGAGATGGAGCGGGAGGGCGATTATCCTGATTATGGAATAATGGCTGCAAATAAGGGCTCGCCGGGTCTATTCGCAACAAGTTGAAGCGCTGCAAACCCGCTAATTAGGTTGGGAATATGGGCGATCGGGCTAATAAGAGTTGATCACTTCTTGTTCTGCGCCTTTTCGGGTCTATGCTGATCGGCGCAGGGGTCGAACTGGTCGACCCCATAACGCTACAGGAGGTCTTCCCCAAATGTCTGCCAACGACGTGATCGCCCTACTTGGGGTAATGATCGCGTTTGCTCTGCTGATCCTTAAGATCGTAGAGATTTGCCGCCCGGATCACAGCGGCTGAAACGCAAAGAGCCCCGGACGCTGGAACGTCCGGGGCTCAATATCGATGGCCTTGCCCTTCGATGTCTGCGTGTCTGATGTTATAATCGTGTTCATTGAATGCAAAGTTAATTCTACATTTTGTCCAAAACTACGATCATCGATGCGACCGACTTCAATCTGAAATTCATCGATCAATGTTGCATCCTGCGGCGATCGATGGCGTCCCAGCGGATATCGTCAGCATCGTCGTACAAGTGATACCACCAGCAACCTGTTGAATAATCAAAGACATTCCACCCGTTGCACCCCGGCGTGAGGCGGCAGCGGCAGCGGCGGTGCAGGAGCGAATAGTCCTCCCCGACCCGCCGGGCGAGCGCCGCCACATCGATCGGCCGGGTCGCTTCACAGGAGCGGCAGCGTGCGCGGACCTCACAAGCGTTCAGCATCGCGCCGAGGCTCTGGACCCATGAAGGAATGATTCGCGCCATGTCCCGGTGAGAGCATGGCGCAGCGGTTGTAGGAAAGTGGTTTGTGGATCGCCCGGACCCGTGGCAGGCTGTGCGCATGATTGCCGCCGCGCTTCTTACGCTTTGCGCCCCATCGGTCGCCGTCGACGGAGACACGATCAAGGATTGCAACGGAAAGTTATGGCGACTCGCACGGATCGACGCTCCGGAGACGCATGGATGCCGGAAGGGACGCCGATGTGCGCCCGGCGATGGGAAAGCGAGTAAGGCGGCGCTGGCGCGGATGATTCGCGGCAGGGCGGTTCGATGCCGGATCGTGGATGCCCTGCCCGACCGGCCCGGTTTCCAGTCGCGCGATCCTTATGGCCGTCCGGTGGTGCGATGCTGGGCCGGTGGGGTCGAGCTGGGACCGGCGATGCTGCGCGGCGGGTGGGCGGTTCGCTGGCCTATCGAGCGTTGACAGGGCGGGGCGTCAATATGACAGAATTCATGATGTTACTGGCGGCTGTGGTCGGCATTGGCCGTGCGTTCGAACGAATTGGCCAAAACCCCGACACTATCGAGCGTCAACGAATAACGCTTTTGCTGCTGGTGATATTCTGGCTGATCTGTGCGGCGGCGGATGCGGAAAGCTGGCGCGGCTTTCTCTATGAAGCCTTTGCCCCGTTCGGCGCATATCTCGCCGCGCGTGCGATCACAGAGCCATTCGCGCCGCGCCTCATAAGACTGAAACAGCGCGGCGTCTTTCGCGGCGAATAGCGCCCGCTTTGCAAATACCGACGCGATTGCGATCGGTGATTAGCGCAACGTGTCTAGCCATGCGAGGATCGCGCGCGCGTCGGCGCTGGCCTCGATGCCGATCCCGCCGCGCATTTCCTGCACCGCGTGAAACAGCGCGGCGTCGCGGCTTTCGGCGAACTTGCCCCATTTCTCCCCGACCCGGTAGGATCGCCCGCTATTCACGGCCTGCCAGCTGGTCGACCACATCCAAAGCCCGGCATGATGGCGGTGCAGCTCGATGCGCGCGCGGTGCCATGCCATGCGCGGGTGTGGAAGGGTTAGCGTTTCATCCACTTCGCCCTGTACCACCTTGCCGTGTGGTTTGACCGGGCGGCGGATGGCGGGCGCGGTGGCGGCGGCGAACAGGTCGAGCTGGGTCATCCCAAGCACTCCCCGCCGCAATCGGGTTGGTGGCAGGTCGCGCACTGGTCCGCCCAGTCGACATTCCAGCTTCCAAAATCGGCGGTGTCGCCGGGCTGAACGTCATCGGGCGCGGACATTCGGGATTGGGCGGCGATCGTCTCGGCCTGCGCAAGTGCAGCGTCGCGGTCGCTTGCCTCAATCTCGCGCGTGAAAAACTCGGTTTCGACGACTTCGCGCCAGATGCGGACTTGAAATTTCGGCATGTTGTCGGCCTCCTTTTGCCGGTTTCGTGCCAGTGGCGGCACCTTGAGCGCGCCGGGCGGTGCCCGACGCGCTGGGGGTGGCGTCAGTGATAGCTGCTCACGAAGTCCGCGCCGTAGGTTGGGACGCCGCCGACCATGGTGGGCGTTTCCAGTGTGGCGAGGTGATGTTTATAGCGGGGCTCACGGAAGCCGTATGGCTGCGCCAGCACGCGGTGGGGTTCGCTGATATAGCTCCCCGGCAGCGGTACGACCTTTCCTGCGAGCCATTGGGTTTCGACATATTCGGTCGCGATTTCGCGCACGATCAGGTGCTTTCCGCGCACTTCGACAACCTCGTAATATTCGCGGTTGGTCTGATCGTAGCCCCAACAGGTGCTGAAAATCTGGCCGACCTTGTACGGGTTCTGCCATGCGCTGCGCTCGGCGCGTTTTTTCGCGCGCTCCGCCTCGTGGCGCTGGATCGCGGCGAAGAAGCCCCGGACCCGCTTTTCGCGCGCAGCGTCGTTCGCGAAATAGAAGTTCCATGCGGGCTTTTGCGCCTTGCCCTGAAACGCGACGGCATGGGGACGCCCCCGGCTATCGTTCCAGATGTACGCCACGGCGCTGCTATGCTTGTCGCGGACGCACAGTGCGTTGGCAGGATGATAGAAATGACGTTCGTGCTTGTTGCGCATCGGTCAGGCCCTCCCGGCGAGCGTGGCGCGGATGCGGAACGGTCCGACGCTGGCGCGGCGATCCTCGATCACGCGGGTTGCGAAGCCCTGCGCCGCCAGCTGGGCGGCGCGCCATTCGGCGAGGGCGCGGGTGGCGATGTTGGTTTCGGTGAGCATGTTCACGCCTCCCCGACCCAGCCCGCGAAACGGGCATGGCGTTCGACCGCGCGGCGGGCGGTGTCGGCGCTGGCATAGGCGACGCGACCGGCGAAGCCCGCGCCGCGTGTGACAAAGCGGCCCGCGTGGCGTCCGCGCTTAAGCTGTTCGATTTTGACGGTATCGGGACCATAGGTTCCCGCGATTTCGCCGGTGGCGATGATCTTGCGATCTGACATTGTTCGGCCTCCTTGCCGGTTTCGCGTCACCCGGGTAGGTGCGCTATAAATGTCCCTAGCGGGGACAATATGGTTCCGTCAAGTGGGAAATTGAGCTACGCGGCGCGTAGCTCAACAAATAAAGGAATTCAGCCGCGCAGCGCCGCGTAAGCGGCGCGGTGCGCGCGGCTGTCATCATCGTCGCGCCCTGCTCTCTCGGCCTCTCTTGGCGCTCTCTCCGCCTCATGGCACCCTCACCCTGACCCATATTGGCGAAGCAGAATTTGAGCCGAATTTTGATGGTGCGATCGGGTCCGGGGGCGTTCTGCGGGTTCTGTAGCGGATTTGCGAATTATCCTTATTTATCAGTTGTTTGGTGACTGCGTTCCAATGTTCTGTTCTGGCGGAGCGTTCGGGCGATGTGTGAGCGCGCGCATCATGTGCAGGCGCGTGGAACATCTGGAACGGGCGGAACGGCGCGCAAATACGTCTCTTTTCTGTTCTATCGTTAGAACATTTAGAACGTTAAAGGGCGGGGCTTGGCAAAATGTCCCTGTCGGGTGTATTCCGTCACGCCATGGCTAACCGTGGCTCCAGCGCATCGAATATTAAAAGGGGCGGATATTCTCGATCCGTCGCCGGAGGGGTGTCGCGTCGGGGCGCGGGCGCGGTCTGTGGGAATTTTTTCGGCCTGATCGGCGCTAATCGGCGTCGGCGCATCCCGATGTTGGCGCTTTGGGGGCATCAGGCCGGGCGGGTCGAGGCCGGTTGCGTACCGCCTCGGCCCGTTTCCGAAAGTGACGGTTTTCTGCGGTTTTTCGACGGCGCTTCGGGCTATGTCGCACAGCGCTATGTCGCACGGCGCAGTGAACGCCGCAGAAATGCGCCGTTTTTTGTGCCTCGTCTTCTAATCGCCAATCTGACGACACGGCGCGCTGGATCGATCGAGGGCGGGGGGTGGTCGATCGGCGGAGCCGATCGCGCAGACCCCCCGTTCCCCCTTTTGCCGATCGCATCTGCCCTCCAGGCGGGTCGCGCAGGCCGGGAGCGGAGTTGTGAAAACTTCCCGGTCGCTATCCGGATTGAGGCCGAAACGGCCCTTTCTCTATCTGAAAGTCCTTCCGACGCCGGTTCTCGGGCGCGAAATTCTCATTGGCACATGGGGTCGGGGGAAACGCTTCACCCGCGCGGCCTGAATTCAGGCGGAAACCGGGCGGAATCCAGCAGCGATGCAACGGGTCGGGGTGTCGTGGGGCATGTGGTTCCCGATGCTGGCTTGTCGAGGACGCTACGCCTGCGCCGGAATCGTGTCAACGCGGTTGCGCCCAAAGGAAATGCGGCATGAGCGGCGCGGCTAGTCTGGCGATCTGGGCGCTGGTGAGCGTCGGCCCGGCGATATCGCTGGGCAAGGCAATCGCGTGGCACAATTCTGACACACGGATAACCCGGAGGGGCGTCTGGTACGGCTCGCAAGGCCCCCAGCGGCAAGGCGTTGGCCCTGCCCCAGCGGCGCAAAGCGCGCGCCCCGTATTCAGCGCAAGCCGGGCGGCGGACAATCCGGTCCGTCGCCCGTGGCTGCGCCTCCTGATCCAGTTCGAGGGCGTATGAGCGAGCAAGCCAAGCCTGTGGCGGAAAAACGCCACATGACGGATGCCGAGGAATTCGACCGCATTTGGGCGGTCTGCCAAGCAGCGGAGATTGTTGGGTTTGAAAGACTTGCGAAGGCCGCAGGTATGAACCCGCGCACGTTCCGGTCGCATACCAATGTCGAGCGGACGATGCCCGATACGACGCTGATCGCGGCTGCAAATGGATTGGATGCGATCTGTGCGGACCTTCAAGCGCGGGCGTCGAAGATGCGCAAGCTGGCGGGTGTCGATGGCGCGGAATGATCGCCCGGCCAATGATCTGAACGCGATCGAGCGCGTCGCGCTGCGCCTCGTTTGTCTGGCAGTGCTGTATCCGTCGCTGCGTCCGCTGATCTATCCGATCTCGGCTTGGCTAAAATGGCGAGTTGAGCGGCGCGGGTGAGCGAAGAATCCGCCCTGATGCGCGATATGCGCGAGTTTTCGGGAACGCCGGGGAAGATGCTTGGCGCGGAGGTGGATGCCGAGCAGCTTGACCTGCTGCGGAACCCGGAAACGGGGAAACTGCCCGCCAATACGTTCCGCGTTGCGCGTCGCAAGGCGCGCACCGGCCCCGGTCGCCCGCCCGGCGCGGGCAACAAGAAATCCGAGGCGCTCGCCAAGCTGATCGTTCACAAATATGGCGATCCGGTCGAAGCGATGGCGGCGATGTACGCGATGCCGCTCGATCAGTTGGTCGAATTGCTGCTGATCGCCGACGGAAGCGGCGGACGCGAACACGAGCTGTTCGAAATCGCGCGCAAAACGCAGGCGCTGCTGGATCGCGCGCTGGACGGCGAAGCGGGACCGCTGAGCGAAAAGCAAATCGAACGGCTGACCGAACTTGCCGCCAAGATGGACGGGCTTACCCAGTCGTTGAAATCGAAGCCGGGCGAACTGGCGTTGAAGGCGATGATCGCGCAGCGCGACGCGGCGAAAGAAGTCGCGCAATACGTCCATAGCAAGCGCCCGATCGCGGTCGATATGACGCGGCGTCATGACGTGATCCTGAATATTCCCGGCCTCACCGATGTCGAGCACTTGGCTGAGATGACTGAGTCCGGGGAATTGACCGAGGACGATCTGGCGCGTCTGGAATTCGCCGATTTCTCCGAAGTGTCCGATCCTGACGCCAAGCCTGCCGATGGTGATGACGATGCAGGTTAAACGCGTCCTGACTAATGCGCTGGCGATGCTGGCGGCGGCGTCGACTATCACCCTGCCGCTGCTGGATGCGTGCGCAGAGGCCATCGTTGAAGCAAAGCCGCTGCGCAGCGCGAACGAATTGACGGTCGAGCAACACCGGCAGGTCAAGGAAGCCGACCGGATCATCGAAAAGCTGGCGCTGTTCGATCTGGAAAAGGTCGCGGCGGACGCCAAGCCGCGCTACGCGAACCTGATCGCCGCATCGCGCGGCCTGACAATGGGGTTCGTCGGCCCGGTTGCGCATAAATTCCGCACCGATCGGTCGGCGGTCAGCGTCATCATGGGGCCGTATGGGTCGGCCAAAACCACGACCTGTTTCCAGAAAATCCTGAATTCGGCGATGTGGCAGCCCAAAGGGCCGGATGGCGTTCGGCGGGCCCGCTGGGCCGTGGTGCGCGATACCTGGGCGCATCTGGAAAAGAACGTCCTTGCCGACTGGTTCATGTGGTTTCCGAAAACCAAGGAAAACTGGAACGAAACGAAGAAGATTCACAAGATCAGCATCGCGATCCCGCTGAAAGGGGGGAAGGTCGATCATCTTGAAATCGAAATGCTGTTCGTCGCGGTCGGCGATCAGAGCGCGGAAGAGCTGTTCAAGGGGTTGCAGCTAACCGGGCTGTGGCTGAACGAAATGGATACGCTGCACCGCGACGTGTTCAAGTTCGGTTTCCCGCGCGTCGGTCGCTATCGCCCGCCGGGCACGCCGCTGGGCGGATGGTCCGGGATGATCGGCGATATGAATGCGCCGGCAGAGGATAACTGGACCTACGATTTCTGCGTAAATCGGAACATCGGGGTTTCCGACGCACAGATGGAGGTATTCCGCCGCGAGTTCGGCGAGAATTTCCGCATCCGGTTCCATCGCCAGCCCGGAGGCACGGAAGCCGGGGCGGAAAATCTGCGCAACCTGCCGCCCGGTTATTATCAGCGGATGATGATCGGCATGTCGGAAGGCGACAAGCGCCGGTTCATCGACAATAAATTCGGCGCGGTGCGGGACGGCAACCCGGTCTATTCGCAGTATAACGACGAACGGCATTGCGTGGCGGATATGCCCGCCGACCCGAATCTGCCGATCCATGTCGGGCTGGACGGCGGCAACACGCCCGCCGCAGTTTTCGGCCAAAAAACCTTGCGCGGCCAGATCCGCATCATCGACGAATGCGTCGTGTATCAGCCCGGCAACGATCAGGTGTTGCAGGGGCTGGGCGCGAAGGAATTCGGGCAGGTCGTCGGCAAATACTGGAACGAGCATTATGCCGGGTTCCAGCTTGGCGCAGTGAATTGGGCCGATCCCAGTGCGTGGTTCGGTGACAGCGATGCCAATGCCGAGGATCGGGCATGGATCATCAAATTCGTGGCTGGCTTCAACGAAGCCGCCATCGGCGTGAAGATGAAGATGAAGCCCGCGCCGGTGAAACGGAACCTGATCGGGCCGCGACTGGAAGCGGTTCGCGACGTGCTGCGCAACGTCAATGACGATGCGCCCGCCTATGTGATTTCCGATCGCTGCAAGGTGCTGCGCGAGGGCTTTAATCGCGGCTATGTCGTGACGCGCGTGCAGTATTCGACCGGCGGCGGTCGATGGAAAGACGAGCCACTGAAAAACGATTTCAGCCATGTCCACGACGCCAATCAATATCTCGTTCTCGGCCTGACCAAATATGACGGTTGGGAAGATGCCGATAAGCGCCTGCGCGATCGGCACAATGCCGCGCGTCGCCGGGGCAAGGTCGATTTCGGCAACAGCCCGTTCGCGCCGCGTGCGGCGAACGACAATGCGCCCGTGCGGCGCCAGATCGCAGCATGAGGGGGAACTGATATGGCGGGGGATATCCTGAAAATTGCGCTGTCGCCGATCGGGGCGGTGGCGGGCGTGTTCAACAAGCCCAAAGCGCCCAAGCCGGTGTTGCCGCAACCGACCGCGACGCCGCGCAGCAATTCGCTGGTCGCCGACGCCATCGCGAGCCGTCGGGGGAGCGCGGACAACCAACGCACGGGAAGCCGGGGGGCTGAATCCACGACGACGAAGAAAAACACCCTGATGGGCCAATGATGGAGGCACCCATGGACGACAAGACGACGACTTTCGACCTGCCCGAACTGCTGAAAGGCAATGTCGAGGCGATTACCGGCAAGCTGCCCGAAATGACCGACGACGAACTGGCGGCGCTGGCCGGTCTGGAAAAGAAGGGCGACAAGCGTGTCACCCTGCAACGCGAGATCGAGCAGGAGCAGGCGTGCCGCAAACGGATCGCCGATGCGCTGGAAACGCGCGACGCGGAAGTCGCCAAGGATATCGCCGCGACCGAAAGCGCCCATGCCAAGGCGTTGAAGGCCAAGGATACCACGATCACCGATCTGACCGAGCAGTTGCGAGGTGAGCAGTTCCGCCGCACTGCGGCCGAAGCGGCGGTGGCCGGACCTGCGCAGACAATGTCGCTGCGCGTCGCCGATGCGATCGAACTGGACCCCGATGCCGAAGCGCCCGCGCTCTATGCGCTGACCGAAGCAACGCAGGTGGTGCTGGCCGATGAAAACGGCGTGTCGTTCCGCGATCTGCCGCCGCTGGAATTCCACCCCGACGCCTATGAACCGAGCGGCGACCGGGTGAAGCTGGTCAAGGATATCGTCATCGAGCCGGGTATCCCGGAGACGGGTATCTGCAAGGCGTTCCTGATGGCTGGCGACAAGGCGGTGGGCGTTGCCGATCTGGTGAGCCGTTTCCCCGGCGGCGGCGGGCGCACCGCGAAAATCTCTGCGGGCACGTTCCTGTTCACCGGCGCGCGCAGCACGACGAAGAGCGCGGCCTGATCGACGGCGCATAGGGGGAGGATCAGGCGATGTTTGGTTTCGACGGAAAGACGATCGAGCGGAATCAGGCGCGGATGGAAGCCGCGCGGATGAATATCGATACGTTGCGCGAAGAGGTCGCGCGCCTGATCCTGCCGCGTCAACAGGGGTTCAATTCGATCCTGTCGCCGGGGCAGTCGCTGACCGACGACATGACCGACGAATATGGCGCGGCGGCGCTGGAGGACGGCGTTTCGCTGTTCGAAGGGTTCACCATGCCGCGCGGGGTGAAGTGGCAGAAGCTGCGGTTCCTGTCGTCGGAAATGAACGAAAGCGTTGTGCATCAGCAATGGCTGGAAATCATCGCCGACCGCCTGTTCATGCTGCGCAACGATCCGAAGTCGGGCTTCACCAATAACGTGCATGAGAGCGCGGCGAGCGTGATTGCGTTCGGCGAGCAATGTATCTGGCCCGACAAGCGGTTCGACGAGCGCGGCTATTTCGCCGGGCTGTCGTACCAGTCGGAGCATATCGGTTCGATCTGGTGGGAGGCGGATGCGCAGGGCAACCCGATGCGCGTCCATCGCAAGTTCAAATGGACCGCCGAGCAGGCACAGCGCGAATGGAAGGAAGCCATTCCGCCATGCGTTCGCGACGCCCTGAAACAACCCAATCCGAAGCCGCAGGCAGAATTCGAATTCCTGCACGTCATCGAGCCCAACCCGCACATGAAGCCGGGTATCCTTGGCCCCGAAGGGATGCCCTTTCGGGCGTGCTATTACAGCTGCAAGGACAAGGTGCCGTTCAAGGAAGGCGGATACCGAACCATGCGCCGGATCATCAGCCGGTGGCAGAATGCGGTAAACGAGAATTTCGGGCGTGGCCGGGGCACGCTGTTCCTGCCCGCGCTGCGCGCATCGCAGATCATGATGCAGGACCGCGTGCTGATCGCGGAGCTGAACGCCAAGCGCCCGATGCTGGCGCCCAGCGACGAACTGGACGAGGCGATCTTAGCCCTCAAGCCATGGGGGATTACCTATGGCGGGCTGGACGAGCAGATGCAGCCGATGTTGAAGCCGCTGTTCGACGCGGCGGATTCGGGCGACGCCACGGTGCTCCACGCCGAGGTGAAACAGACGATCGACCGGGCGTTCTATCGCGACCTGCTGCAGATCTATCGCGAGCAGAAAACGCATATCAGCGCGACCCGGACGCTGGAGGAAATCGCCGAAAAGGGCATATTGCTGTCCCCGCTCGCCCGGCAGGAAACCGAATGGTTTTCGCCGATGCTGGACGTTGAGCTGGATCTGATGTGGCAGGAGGGGATGCTGGATGACATGCCCGCCACGGTTGCCCGGTATCTGCGCGACGGGGGCGGGATTACCTGCGCCTATGACAACGAGCTGACGCGGATGCGCCGGGCCGGTGCGTCGGCGGCGTATCTGCGCACCGCTGAACAGGTTGGCGTGGTGGCGCAATTCAACCCCGAAGCGCCCGCAGCATTCAACCGCGAATATCCATTGGAAAAGGTCATTCCGAACCTTGCCGATGGCAATGGCGTGCCCGCGACGTGGCGCGCGACCGAAGAGGAAAAGCGCGCACACGACGAAGTGGAGCAGGCCAAGGCCGCGCAACAGCAATTGCTGGAAGCGGTGCCGGTGATCGCCGATGCGGCGAGGAGCGCAGCGGGGGCGGTCAATGGCGGCTAGTCATGAAATCGACGGCCTTGCCGCGATGGAAAGCACTGCGCGCGCGCAGCGACGGCGGCTCATCACGGCGGCGATCGGGCGCCGGGAAATCATCCTCGCCTATCGCCGATTGATGCTGAACGCGGACGGCACGTTGAAGGACGATGCAGCCGCCGTTCTGGGCGATCTGGCGCAGATTGCGAACCTTGGCGCAGCCGACATGCCGCAGGCGAGCGACGAGCAATTGCGCAGCCAGGCCGCATCACGCGCCATCGTGCTGCACATGTTCGCGCGCATCGACATGGGCGGCACCGAACTGAAAAAACTTGCCAAGAAATTGAGGGAGAACGGGCAATGAGCGAAGTAGCAGATGCGTTGAACACCGGCGTTCCGGCGCCATCCACCCCCAGCCCGGCCCCGGCGCCAGCGCCCGGCGAGACGTCGACGCCCGCGCCGACCCCGACGCCATCGCCAAGCCCGACCCCGGAGCCGAGCGGCGACCGGTGGCAGGATAAATTCCTGTCGGCCGAGTTGAAGGGTGACGAAACGCTGGCGCGCTATGGCAGTATCGATGAAATGGGAAAGGCGCTGATCGAAACGCAGCGCTTTGCGCGAGGGCGCGTCGCCATTCCTGCCGCCGATAATCCTGATGCCTTTGCCGAATTCGCTTCGAAAATTCGGCCAGAGAAGGCCGAGGATTATAAAATCGGCGATGCCGAGGGCAATCAGACGGAAATGGGCGAGGCCATGCGCCCGGTTTTTCACGAAGTCGGGTTGCACCCGTTGCAGGCTGAAAAGCTGAGCAGCGCATGGAATCAGTATCAGGCCGATGTGGTGAGCAAGCAGGCGCAACAAGGCCGCGACGAAATGAACGCGGTCGAATTTGAATTCGGCCCTGCTGCCTATAATCAGCGTCTGGCGGCCACCGAAAACATGCTCAAGGAAGCCGGTATCGATATCGGCGATCTTACCACCGGACTGGAGCAGACAGTCGGTGCAGGAAAAACGCTTCGTGCGCTGTTCGCGCTCGCGGAGAAAACCGGTGAATTGTCCAAGGTGGGTGATGCCCAGACGCAGTTGCGCATGGGAAGCATGACCCCGCAACAGGCGAGCGACGAGATCGATCGCATGGATGCAAGCCCGGAAATCCGTGCAAAGGTCGCAGATAAGAGCAGCCCGGAATATGCACGCCGATCACAATTGATGCAGTTGATGCAGAAAAGGGGTTGACGAAATTCCCCAATATGGTGAATTTCGCGACCTAGCCGGATGGGGGAGCCGGTTCTTATTCTCCCCCTCTTTTCTCCGGCTTCCCGCCGCTATGGCGCCCCGGATGCAATCGGCGAAAGCAGCCGCGCGGAACGGGATGCGTCATTCCCCAAGACGGCCCGGACACAGGTCCGCCTCCCCGTCGAAATTCGGATTCAATTTCGTTTTTTGGCCGGGAGGCAAATATGGCAGACGATTGGGCAAACGAAAATCGTACCGTCGAGTATCAGAAGAATACCACGTTCAAGCTGAACCAGAAGCCGGGTTTAATCTATCCGCTGGCTGGTTCGACGTCGATGTACTCGGGGGCATCGTCACAGATTGAAGATCAGTTCGATGACGATTTCAATCTTGAAGACAAGGACGGTATCAACACCGATACCAATAACCGCGATGCATCGAGCGAACGGCGTTGGGTGAAAAAGCCGAAATCTGCGAATGTCGCGCCGCTGCGCGACCGCGATGCGATGAAAGCGACCAGCGTCGATATCGATAGTCCGCTGGTCGAAGGTACGGCACGCGGCACGCGCCGCTATCACGACGACAAGTTCATCGAAGGCTATTTCGGAACGGCATGGACCGGCGAACATGGCGATACCCCCGTGCCGTTCAAGGCCGGGAACCGGATCGTTGTCGATCTGGGCGGCGCAGCCACCGGTCTGACCGAAGACAAGATCATCGCGCTTGCAGAAGCCTACGAGCTTGCCGACTGCGATATCGAGGAAGAGCAGCCGATTGTGCTGCTGACACCAAAGCAGGTGTCGGACCTTCAGCGGATCGATCGGTACGTCAAATCCAACTATGACGGCAGGCTCGTTCTGGCACGCCGCGAACTGAAGCCGTGGCAGAATCTGCGCTTCATGCCGGTCAATCTCGGTTCGCCCAAAGCATACCCGCGTAGCTCAAAGCTCACGAAAAGCGAAACCACGCGGATGCTGCCGACATTTATGCCGTCCGGGATGCATCGCGCGGTCTGGACCGAGTTTTTCGGTCGCATCACCGAGCGCGACGACAAGAACTTTTCGAAGCAGGTCTATGCCGAAGCGTGCAGCACCGCGACGCGCCTGATGGAAGACAAGTGCTTCATCCTTGAATGCAAGGAAGGTTGATCGCCGGGCGGGGTCGCGTGCCCCGCCCGTCCCGTTTTGCGCGGTCCAGCCCCGCCTCGATCGGCTGACAACACCAAGGAGCAAGAACGATGGGAATCCAGTATGGCACATCGTACAGCAGCACCGACGACAGCAAGCTCGCCCCCGGTACGAAGGTGGATGCGGGCGTTCGCCGGTTTCACAATGATTTCAGCCTCGCCACCCAGGGCGGCGGAACGCAGGATACGCCGCTGGTCGCGCGCATTCGCGAGGGCTGCGCCGTTTGCGCGTTCGAACTTTCCTCTTCGGTCGATCTGTCGGGGCTTACCTTCAAGCTGGGCATCGCCACCGATGACGACAAATATGCCGTCGCCTTTGCCGGTCCCGCAGCGGGCAAGACGGTTCGCGCGCCGATCGTTCCCGCCATGCTTGCGGCGGGGGCGCTGGAACAGCGCGAGGATATCATTCTGACGCCGAGTGCGAACATGCCCGCAGCCGGTGTCGTCTGCACGGAGCTTTTCGCCTCCAAGCGATAAGGGGGGCGGGGCGGGTTTTACTCCTTTGACCGCCCCTCCTTCCTTCGACGGTGCGCCGGGGACATGCTTCCTCAGCGGGCGTAAATCGGAGTGGGAATTCCGCCCGGCGCGCCGTCACCTTACCACCTGACAGGGGCCATCATGCCGACGCCCAGCACGACCCAGACCGATATCGTGAACGCCGCGCTGGCGGAGCTGGGGTCGCGCGATTTCGTCACCTCGATCGACAGCGACCGCCCTGTCGCGATGCGGGCAAAGCGGCTCTGGTCGATCGTGCTGAATGACCTTCTTTCCCAGCATCCATGGAATTTCGCGCTGCGGCGCGCGGCGCTGAACGCCGATGGCGTGAACCCGCCCTATGGCTATGCCCGGCAGTTCCGCCTTCCGTCCGATTGCCTGCGCTGGCTGGTTCCCGTTGAGGGGAGGCCCGGATTTTATCGGGGCGAGCGCGAGGGCGACGTGATCCTGACCGATGCCGCCGCGCCGCTGCCCGTCCGCTATATCGCGCTGGTCGATGATGTGACGAAGTGGCCGGCCGCTTTCGTCAAGGCGATGACACTGGCGCTGGCCGAGGCGCTGGCCGAGGGCATCACGCAATCCGAGACGATCAAGCGCGACCTGGGCAACAAGGCCGAATATGCGCTGCGCAAGGCGAAGCGTATCGACGGGCTGGAAACCGGCGCGAATCAGCGCGGGTCGGTTGTGGCAAAATCGGACTGGCTGGCCGCGCGCAATCGCGGCAGCGGTTATTTGCGGGGGCGATGATCCATGTCGCGCGTCACCCCGGTTCAATCGAATTTCAACGCGGGCGAGCTGTCGCGCCGCCTGCATGGCCGCATCGACCTGAACCTGTACGGCATCGGCATGGCCGAATTGACGGGATGGATTCCGCTGGTCGAGGGCGGGCTGGATGCGTGCCCCGGTTTCCTGCGCGTCGATGCAGCGCCCGGCCCATGCCGGTTGATCCCGTTCCAGTATAGCGTCACGCAAAGCTATATCATGGCGATGGCGGCGGGCGTCGCCCATTTCTTCACCAACGACGCTCGGATCGAGGCGGATGGTGCGCCGGTCGCGCTGACCACGCTTCCTTATACCCTGTCCGAAATCAACGCGCTGACATGGGAGCAATCCTATGACGTGCTGTACCTGTTCCATCCCAATCACCAGACGCGCGCGCTGGCGCGGGTCGATGCCGACACGTTCGAGGCGTCGATGCTGGAACTGGAAAACGGGCCGTTCGAAGCGCGCAACAAAGATCAGGCGCTGATCGTCAAGGCAAGCGGAGTCGTGGGATCAGTGACCCTTGCCGCGTCGCGGGGCGGGCAACCCTATGCACTGTTCGAACCGGGGGACGTGGGCGGGTTGTTCGAGCTGGAGGCGGATGATTTCGGCAATATCCCAAGCTGGGAACCGGGCGTGACCGTGGCGATCAACGATCTGCTGACATGGAATGAGCGGGTTTATGCCGTGGTCGGCGGCGGCGAAGCGATGCGCACCGGCACGGTCGCGCCGGTTCACAATAAGGGCGTCGAATGGGACGGCATCGGCAAGGGGCAGGATATCAACGACGAGGTCGCGGGCGGGGTGCAGCTGGAATATCTGCATGACCGGTTCGGGGTGCTGCGCCTGACCGAATATGTCGACAGCGCGACGATGCAGGCCACGGTGCTGCGCCGCCTGCCCTTCACCACGGCGGGGAATTGAGCGATGGCGATCAGTTCGAACCAGCTGCCCGATTATTACGATCCGAACGACCCCTATGTGCCGCCGAGCGGGGGCGTATCGTATAAGTTCGGGACGTGGCGCTGGCGGTTCGGATCGTTCAGCCAGCGGCGCGGGTGGCCGCAATGCGGGGTCGTTTATAATGAACGCCTGATCGTCGCCAAGGATTCGACGTTGTACGGCAGCGTCGTGGGCGATTTTACCGATTTTTCGACCTATAACGAGGTCGGTGAGATCAGCGCCGATATGGCGTTCATCCATACGATCAAAGACCCGAACGGCATTTTGAACCTGGACGCGGGCAATGACCTGCTGGCGATGACGCCCAGCGGCCCGTTCGCGATTCTGCAACGCAACCCGGCCGAGGCTTTCGGCCCCGGCAATGTGCGGTCGGTGCGGCAGAACAGCGAGGGCGCGAGCGATGCGCCGATGGCCGATATCGACGGGCGAACGATCTATATCGGCAAGAGCCGGCGGCGCGTGATCGAGCTGGAATATGAAGCGGGGCGCAACCGTCAGACGCCGATCGATCTTTCGCGCTATGCCCGGCATATCGGCAAGCCGCGCTTCCTTGATCTGGTATCGCAGAAAGACCCCAATCGGCTGTTCTGGACGCGGCGGGGGGACGGGACCCTGAGCGTCGCGGTGTATAATCCCGACGAACAGGCGCTGGGATGGGCGACGCGCCCGATGGCCGAGGGGTGCGCTGTCGCATCGATCGCCGGGATTACGGACCCGATGGGCGAGCTCGATCAGCTATGGGCCGCCGTCACATTCCGGGGAAGCTGGCATATCTGCCGGTTGGATCAGTTGCGGCAGGAGGATGACGACGACGATCCGGCAATGACCGACATGGCGGCGGTGTATGAAGGTTCGCCCGCAAGCACGTTCGGGCCGGTGCCGTGGCTGTCCGGGCTGACGATACAGGTGCAGGGCGACGATGCGGCCTATGATGGCGTTCAGGTCGATGGCGCAGGCATGTTCACCCTGCCCAATCCGCATTCCCGCGTCATTGCTGGCCTGCCCTTCCCCTGCCGGTTCACCACGCTGCCGCTGGAGGCCGGGGGCGATAACGGCCCAGCGATGGGCAAGGTGAAGCGGTTCAGCCGGTTCCTTATCAATGTGCTGAAAACGCGCGGGCTGCGCGTGACGGCGCAGGGTGCGCCGCCGGTGACGCTGGAACAGTTGACCGCCGACAGTGTGACCAATGCGGGCTTCGTGCCCGATACCGGGTTGCTGGTGACCGAAGATGTCGGAACGGACGATATCATGGGGCAGGTGACGGTCGAGCGGTATCTGCCGCAGGGGGCAACGATACGCGCGATCCAGCCAACAGCGGATGTGAGCCAGCGATGATTACGGTCGAGGTTTTCGAGGCCGAGCATCTGGCGCGCATGGAAGTGCAGGCGGTGCAGGCCGAGCTGGCGGGCGATCGATGGGCCATGGCCCAGATGCTGGCGGCAACGGGGCGGTGCTTCACGATCCGGGCCAAGGCGGACGGGCATATCCTGTTTTGCGGGGGAGCCCTGCAAATGCACGCGCATCATGCGACGCTGTGGTCAGCGCTGTCCCCGCAGGCAGCGGATTACGGCAAGCCGATCACGCGCCGCGTCCTCGCCTATATCGGCAAGCTGGAACATCGCCGCGTGGACGCAGTGGTACGCCTGTACCACGATGCAGCGCACCGGTGGATGGCGGCGCTGGGGTTCCGGCCGGAATCGACGCTGGGCGATTATTTCGAAAATGGGGAAGACGCGATGATTTACCGGTTGGTGCGCTGATGGGCGCGGCATTGCCCGTCATCGCGATCGCTGCCCAGGCGGCGGGCACGATCTATAGCGGAATCGAGGCGAATAACGGCGCGCGGGCCGCCGCAGCCGTCGATCAGGAGAATGCACGGCGCACGATCCTGTCGGGCGAATATGATGCGTTGCAGACGCGCAAGGATGAACGGCGACTGTCGGGCGACCTGATCGCATCGATGGGCGCAGCGGGCGTCGATATCGGCAGCGGATCGAGCGCGGATATCATCCGCCAGAATGCTGTGCAGCGCGAACTGGAAATCCTGAATATCCGCAGCCGGGCGACCAATGAGGCCAACAACCTGTATCAAGCCGCGGCGGACAAGAAAAAGGCGGGCCGGTCGGCGCTGATCCAGTCGATGTTCGGCGCGGTGTCCGGCGCGCTGGCCGGGGCGAGCGATATGCGGGCGCAGCGCACATCCGGCGATATTGCGGCGCGGGTGGGCGATGCGATGGGGCGTAAAGGCAGCGGGACGTGGAACACGGGCAGCGGCGCGCATAGCCCCTATGAGACGCCGCCGTATGTTCCTCCCATGCGGGTCAAAGGCTGATGGCAGAGCAGTTTTTCGCCCGTGCCAATAACCCGGTCGGCCCGATGGCGCAGCGCGACCCGGCGGCGTTCCGATCGGGTATCGCCGAGGGGTTGCAGGATCTGGGTCGCGCAGGGCAGCGGGTCGCGCAGAATGAAGAAGCGCTTCGCCAGCAAGAGGCCGAGGCCAATCGGCGAATCGAGGAAATTCAGGCGCGGCGGCGCGAATCGCATGTCGTCGCGGACGGCATGGGGCGATGGGCCGAGGTGCAGGCCGATGTTGCAACCGCACTGGACGAGGCGCGGCGCAATACCAAGCCGGGCGCGCCTGATTACGAGGAACAGGCCGACCGGATCGTCGCCGACAAGGTGGGCGCGTTCCGTCAGACCCTGCCCGACGATCCGGAAATCATCGACCGTTTCGGGCCGATGCTGGCGCAATATGCGGCGCAGACGAAGCTGCGCGAACGTGGCTGGGCGCTGGAACGCAAGGCGACGTTCGAAAGCGACAATATCGGCAAATGGGCGGATGCGCAGGGCAATGCGTTGACCAGCGAGCCGCAATCGCCGGTGTTTCTGGAAGATTTGTTGCAGCATACCGACGCGCTGTTCGGCGGGCTGGACATGGACGGCACCACGCGCGATGCGGCGGTACACCGGCAAAAGGGCCAGTTCGTCCAGCAGTTTTTCGACGGCTATATCGGCGCGGGCCAGTGGCAGGCCGCACGGGCGATGCTGGACAGCAAGCAGCTGGACGATCTGCTGTCGCCCGATGATCGGCAGGCCATTGCCAAGCGGATCGGGGCGAGCGAGCATCTTGCGCACCGCGAGGCCGAAATGGCCGCAAGCCGGGTGCGCGATCAGGCGCGCGACGGGATCGATGCCATTCAGGCGAAGATTCGCGGCGGTGTCGTACCGAGCAGCGAAGAGATGCGCGCGGTTCGCGCGAGCGCCAAGGCGGCGGGGCTGGATCAAAGCGAACTGGTCGAACTGGACGTGATGGACGTGCAGGCGGAAACCAATCGCCGCTATGCCGGTGTCCCATCAATGACGATGCGCCGCGACCGCGATGCACTGGAACAGCGGATCGCGCAGGGCAAGGCGAGCGAGCCGGACCAGATTATGAAGGCCCAGCTCGACAAGCTGGTCGATGCCGCCGACAGCCGCGAGGCGGAGCAATATAAGGCGCTGATCGATCAGGGCGTGCAGGGAAAGGCGGCGGTGCTGGCGCAGCTTGCACCGCGTGGGGCCGCAGGGTTCGATATCGCGCAAAAGGCGCAGAACGGCCTTGGCTATTTCACGCTGGTCCATCCTTCGGTGCGGATGCAGGCGCTGCAAGGCGGCGAGGATTTGAAAGCCAATCCCAAGCTGATCGACCAGAACCGTGCCAGCGAGGAATTCACCGCGCAGATCGGATTGCAGGGGCGATCGCTGAACGAACAGGCGATCGAAGGCTATCGCACTGTCGCCAATGCGATTTATGCCGAGGAAGCGAAAACGCAGGGGTTCGAGCAATTCGAGCCGACGGTGTATCGCCGCGCGGTCAATCTGGCGCTGGGGGCCAGTCGCGGCCCGGACGGGCAATGGCGCGGCGGCATGGGGCTGGTAAACGGGCGGCATGTGATGTTGCCCGATTGGGCGAGCGCCGAGCAATTTTCGCGGCTGCTGTCGCGCTCCGATTTCAGCAATGCGCGCTATGGTGACGGTTCTCCGGTCAATGCGCGCGATGTGCAGAAGAATTATACGCCCGTCCTGATCGGTGATGATCGCGGGGCCGCAACTTATGTGTTCGTCAATGCGGCGGGGCAGCGGCTGAAAACGGCGAAGGGCGAGGATTATACCCAGACCGCCCGGCCCCCGGCAGGAGCGCGATAATGGGCCTTCCGCCGCAAGCATTTTCGCGCGGTACCACTGCGCCGGGGGCAGCGCCCCCGCCGCCGTCCTTCCTGCAGGGGCTGAGCGATAGTTTCTGGAGCGCGGCGGATCAGGAAACCGCCGCGGCGCAGGATCAGGAGGCAATGGCGAAAGCGCTGTCGCCACTGGTCGATGCGCTGCACGATCGCGGCGTGACGGGCAAATTCACGAAACGCGAGGCGCGCGACGCATGGGCAAAGACCTATGACGCGCAAGCGATATGGGACGCGGTGGACCGTGTGCGGCAGTCGGACCCGACCGCCTTTACCGCGATCCCGCATTCGCTGGACGAATTCCGCGCCAAGGCGCTGGGTAAGGTGCAGGCCGAGCGCGAGTCCCGCGCCGCATCCGCCTCGCGCGCAGGCACCGCAACGCGGTTGATCGGCGGTTTCGGCTATGGCGCCACCGATCCGATCAACACGGTCGGCATGATGCTGGGGGCGGGCGAAGCAAAGACGGTTGCGCAGGCTGTCGTCAACGAAGCTGTGGTGAATGCCCGTCTTACCGCGATGTCATTGCCGGGCGAGGCGTGGGTTCGCGCGTCGCAGGGGCGCGACATGACGCTGGGCGATGCGGCGGCCGAGCTGGGAACGGCAGTCGTAGGCGGCGCTCTATTCGGCGGTGCCCTGAAAGGGTTGGAGCTGCACGGCGGACCAGCGGCAGGTAAGGCCTATGACACGGCGCTGAACGGTGTCTGGCACCTGATGCCCGAACCGGTGAAACGACGCTGGGCCGACGCGGCGAGCGTATCCGAACGCGACCTGCCCGATCTTGCCGATATGGTGCTGGGCGATGGCGCGGACAGCGAGACGCGCGCGGCGATCCATGCGCTGCGCCAGCAAGACGCGCTGGACGAGGCAAACCCGTTCAAGCCGAACGGTGCTGGCGTGCAGTTTCATCGCGAGCGGTTCGCCGAAACGCTGTCGCGGGTGCTGGACGATTTGCCGCCGCAAGCGCCGCGCGCCGAGGGCGTCACGATGCCGGGACGGGCGGATACCGCGCTGGGCACGGGAACGGTGCCGATGATGCCCGCGCGGGCGGCGGTAAAGAACCGGATCGGCGTGGTGGAAAGCGCCCTGAGCAACAATGCGGCGAACCCGTTGTCGAGCGCGCGCGGCAAATACCAGTTCATCGAAAGCACCTGGCTGCATTATTACAAGCGCCGGTTCGGCGATCAGGGGCTGTCGGACGCCCAAATCCTCGCCAAGCGCAGTGACGGCGCAGTGCAGGACGTTCTGATGGACGATCTGACCGATGACAATGCCGCGTTCCTGCGCAGCCATGGCGAGTCGGAGAGCGCAGGCAATCTGTATCTGGTCCATTTTGCGGGGCAAGGCGGTGCCAAGCGGCTGTTCGAAGCCGATCCCGGCGCTCGCGCCGCAGACATCCTCGGCGCAAAGGTCGCAAACGCCAATCCGTTCCTGAAGGATATGAGCGCGGGCGACCTGATTGCATGGGCGCATCACAAGATGGGCGGCGCGGTGCCGGAACGCGCGGGCGCGCGCGTCGAATTGCGCGACGATATCGGCGGCGAAGCCGCGCTTCGCGAGCGGTTGCAGGCGGATATCGACCGGATCACGGCAGAGCGCGACGCGATCGAGCGGACAGGCGAGCAGGCCGAGGCGCGCGCGGACGGTTCGCCCGATACGCCATCACCGCTGGACGCGCCGATTCGCACGGACGAAGCCGCGCCGGTGCTGGTCGATGGCGCTGACCGCGTACCCTTCGTTTCGGCGAAGTGGAAGCGCCGGACGCTGCCGACCCGGACGCGGCCCAGCGATGTGATCGAATTCCTTGCCGATCGCGGCGGGGTTCGCGATGATGCCGGCCATGATCTGCGCAATCGACTGGACGCTTTCGTCCCGCGCGCGGGGCCGCTGGTCCGCAAACGCGGCATGTCGATCGATGATGCGGGCGAGCTGCTGCACGAAGCGGGGTTCTTCACCGACCGTCCCAGCGAGGCCGATGTTCTGGACATGCTGGAACGCGCGGTAAACGGCAGCGAGAAAATCTATCAGCTTCACCATGCAGCCGACATGGCCGAGCGCGATCAGGCGATTGCGCAGGACAATAGCCGTTCGGGGTATCTGGAACGGTTGCAGGCGGAAACCGACTTTCACCCGGAACATGACGCCGACCTGACCGACGATGTTCTGTCGGCAATGGCAGAGGGCTATGACCCGTGGTCTGCGATGGAGCGGGTCATCACCGAGCGCATGGACAATGCGCGTCAAAGGGCACTCGAACAATCAGGCGATTCGGTATATGGTGGCGATTATGCAGACGAATGGGTCCCCGGATTCGATGACGCGCAGCCAGCAAATGGAAAAGCTGGCGCAGGATCAGCGCGTGGAACCGGCGCTTCGGCAGGAAGCGGAACAGCTCGCCCGCTGGGCGAAGCGGATCGAGGAGCGCCGGGCGAAAGCCTGACCGCCGAATTCGTCGACCCTCAAGGGACTGCGGCGAAAGCGCAAACCGACAATCTGGATCACGATGCCCGCGCGCAGCTGGATGCGTTCGGTGAGCAGGCGGGCGACCAGCGCCGTGCGCTGGAACGGCAAGGCGAAGGCCGGATCAAAGGCAAGGTGCCACAAAAGCCGGTCGGCAGCGACGGCGGGCTGTTCGACAGTGCAGCGCAGGACATGGAATTCCGGTTCGATGCGGACGGCGAAGGCCAGACGCTGCGCGATCTGTATGCCGCGCTCGATGCCGAAGAGGCGGAAATCAACGAAATCAGGAACTGTCTATGAGCCTTGGCCTGTGCCTTACCAATCTGGCGGCGAAAAAGGTCATCAGTCAGAAGCGCGCCGATGAATTTCGCGCGCTATATGACGATCTGGTCGCGCAGTACGAGCCGGACCTTGGCCGCGCGGCGGCGGAGAGCAAGGCGACCGAAGTGACGATGGCCGCGATTGTGGAAGGGTTCGACAATAGCAAGCGCCAGAAGCTGCTGATCGCCAAGGCGCAGGCCGATGCGATTACGATGGTCCGAAATAACAGCCGTGCGGGCGAGCCGCTATCGGCGCGCGCCACAATGGGCCTTCTGGCGCATGACGACAAGGTGCCGGTGCCGAGCGCGGAAAAGTTGCGCGAGGTTATTCGCGGGCGCTCGCACGCGATGGTTGCCGATATTCTGGCAAAGCATCGCCGCACGATGACGGGCGATCTGCGCAACAAGGCCGATGCCGATGCGATGGGGCGGGCGATCTTCGGCGACGCGAGCGACCTGAATGCGCGCGAGATGGCGGACGCATGGACCCGTGCGGCGGAATATCTGCGCGGGGCGTTCAACGCGGCGGGCGGCAATATCGCTAAGCGCGAGGACTGGGCCCTGCCCCAGATTCATGACGGCATGGCCGCGCGCGAAGCCGGTAAGGGCAGCGCGGCCTATGACGCGGCGCTGGCCGCCAAGCGTGCCGCGACCGAGGCGAATGACAGCGCCGCCGCGCGCGCCGCGCAAAAGGCGATGAACGATGCCAGCTTTGCCGCATGGCGCGATTTCACCCTGCCGCTGCTCGATCGCGAAAAGATGCTGGACGATGTGACCGGCGCACCGATGAAGCCCGAAAAGCTGGACGCGGTGCTGCGCGATGTGTGGGACAGCATCGCGAGCGAAGGCTGGGCCGATCGCGAGCCGGGACAGGTCGGTAGTTCGATGCTGGGCAATCGCCGCGCCGAGCGCCGCGTCCTGCACTTTGCCGGTTATGATTCATGGAAGGGCTATGCTGAAAAGTTCGGCGGGCGGCACAATATCTTTGAAGCGATGAACGCGCATATCGACGGCATGGCGCGCGATATCGCGCTGATGCGCGTGCTGGGGCCGAACCCGGATGCATCGATCCGCTTCCTGAAGGATTCGCTGGCGAAGAGCGTGCAGGAAAATGGCGATCGGCGCGCGATCAACAATATCGATCACGGCCCGAAGCAATTGCAACGGCTGTACGATGCCTATACCGGCGTCGCCAATCGCCCGGAGAAAAAGGGCGTCGCGCTGGGATTTTCCATCGTCAAGTCGCAACAGGTCGCAGCAAAGCTGGGCGGCGCGTTCCTGTCCACGGCGAGCGATTTCGGATCGACCATGTTTACCGCCGGGTTCAACCGCACCCCGATCATGGGCACGCTGGCACGCTATACCAAGATGCTGAACCCGCTGGACGAAGGCGACCGCCGCCTTGCCGTTCGGCTTGGGCTGGTCGCGGAGGAATGGTCGCGGGTGGGCGCGGCGACCGAGCGCTATACCGGCGAAGAGCTGACGCACGAGGTCAGCCGCCGCATGGCCGATTTCGTGCTGCGCGCCTCCTATCTGTCGGCCCATACGCAGCATTTGCGCTGGGCATTCGGCATGGAGAATTTATCCCATGTGGTGCAAATGCGCGATCGGGCGTTCGGCAATCTGGACGCGGGGTATCAGCGCACGCTGCAACGATACGGCATCGGCGAAAAGGCATGGGATGCGATCCGCCGCACCGAAACGCGTACCGAGCGCGGATCGGACTGGATTTTCCCGGAGGATATCAAAGACAGCGCCGCCGCCGACGCGCTGATGGAAATGATCCTGACCGAAACCGATTATGCCGTGCCGACACCGGGGCTTCGCACGCAAGCGGTGATGAGCTGGGTACCGCGCGGTACGTGGGTGGGCGAGATTGCGCGCAGCACGTTCCTGTTCAAAGGCTTCCCGCTGTCGATCCTGATGCTGCACGGGCGGCGGATGATGGATCAGCAAGGGGCGTTCAACAAGGCGATGTACGGCCTGACGCTGATGGGCCTGCTGACGGCGGGCGGCGCGCTGTCGATCCAGCTAAAGGAATTGTCGAAGGGCAAGGATGCGCGCCCGATGGACGATCGCCGGTTTCTGGGCGCGGCGGTGCTGCAAGGCGGCGGGCTGGGCATCATCGGGGATTTTCTGGGCAGTGATGAAAACCGGTTCGGCGGCGGGTTTGCCGAAACGCTGGTCGGCCCGGCGGCACAGACGTTCAGCAATGTGAAGTCGGCGACGATCGATAATGTCATCGCGTGGCTGGACGGCGATGAAAAGACCAAGCCCAATGCGGGGAAGGATTTCGCGAAGATCGTGCGGCAGGAAGTGCCCGGATCGTCGCTATGGTATACGCGCCTCGTCTATGAACGGCTGTTGTCGGATCAGGTGCAGCGCTGGCTCGATCCCGATGCGGACAAGGCGTTCAAGCGGTTGCAGCGCAAGGCGGAGCAGCAAGGTCAGCCCTATTTCTCCGCCCCCGGATCGGGGCTGTCGGATATCCGCGCGCCCGATTTTGATAATGCGATGGAGGCCCCGCCGCCACAACCGGCGCAATAGGGTTGCAAAATGCACCGGACAGGGATATTTCGAACCACGTAACGCCGGTCCAGCTTCCCACTCCGACCCGGCACCTGCGGCGATCTATGCCGCATTGTGTGTCGGGAGTGGGCATTGGCGGTCGAAACCCTTATCCGGGAATTCAGCTATAAGCCGGGCGCGGCGAAAGCGCCCGAAGCTATCCGCTTTGCCTTTCTCGATCCCGCCGACCTGATCGTCACGCACATTGCCGCCGATACGGGCACGGCAAATGTGCTGAGCGCCGGGCTGCACTATGTCATTGCGGGTAACGGGCGCACCGCCAGCGCCACGATTGCGGCGACGGGGACATGGCCCGCCAATGATCTGTTCCGCGTGGTCCGTTCGACGGGACTGAAGCAACCGGCAAAGATACCGCCGGGCCAGCCCCTGCCCTCCGCCGATATCGAGCGCGAGCTGGATCGTAGCGCACTGACGGCGCAGGAGCGGCAGGCCGATCATGATCGGCTGAACGCGGTTGCGCTGAAGCTGCCCGATGGCGAGGTTGCGGAGCCGCTGCCCAAGGCGAGCGAGCGCGCGGGTGGCGGTAAAGTCCTTGCGCCTGATCCGGTGACGGGGGGCATGAAGATACTGCCGGCGTCGATGTTCGGGAAAGGCGAGCGCGGTCCGAACGGCTACAGCGCCGCGACGCTGGAGCAACTTAAGGCCGCGCCGGTTACCGATGGGCCGTTGATGTGTGCGCCCGATGGACAGAAGGCGTCCGTTTACAATTATCGGAACGATCGCGACTATACCGGCCTTTGGGATAATGAAAATTACATCGCCAGCGATAGTGGTGGGACTGGCGCTTGGGTTAAGCAGGGTGCGGATAGTATCCGAGCGGGTAATGGCGAGACGGTGCAAGAGAGCCTTGACCGCAAAGCCAATCCTGCTGGCACTCGAACTGCACTTTCCACGCTTCCTACGACAGCCCCTGCAATTCTTACGGAAGGAGTCCCGGCAGCATCAGGCCGGTTTGGCACCTTTATTTTTCGGTATGCCGACTTGTCCTCCCTCGTCACAGCCGATCCGGACCAAGGGATTTGTATAGCTCCGTCCAGCGATACGACCGGCGCAAGTGGCGCTTGGGTGCGCGTCTTTGACGGCGAAATCAATGCCAAGTGGTTTGGGGCTGTTGGCACTGGTGCTATTACGAATGAGGATATTGCGATTAACGCAGCGATCAAGGCTGCGATCGCATATTCGTCCTACAGTTCGGTCGGGATGGCAGTGCGCATTCCTGCTGGAAGTTACAAGATAGTCTCTACAATCGACACAACCGCAGGCGGCACGGGGCAGGTCGCGCTGCGAGGTGACGGCGAGTTCGCAACGCGCATTTTCCCGCAGTCGGACATCACCGCTATCAAGATGGCTTCGTCGTATATCCGATGCGGGGGTTTCTCGGTCGAGTTCTCGCCCGCTGCGGCGGCCTCAATCGCCAGCACGCGCCTTGCAGTCGTTTTTGCCAGTTCGTCCAACCAGCTTGCGTATGCCGAAGTCTCGCACATCTCGACGCTCTACGCCTATCGCGGGTTCACGCTCCCTAACTATACGGGCGGAACGATGGGAAATACCTATCTCACTACTCTCCGCAAGCTGTCGTCTATCGCATCGGCTGATTACGGGTTTTACTTTGACAGCAAAAATGGATCAACCACGCTTCGAATGGAGCAATGCTATGCAAAGTGCTTCGACATGGTTGGCAGCGCTTACGGCAAGGGATACTATTTCAACAACATAAACGATATAATGTTGGAGGGCTGCGCCGTAGACGGCTCTATTGATTCATGGATATTTGCACAAAACTATAATACATTCATTGTCAACGGTTTTGCTGTTGAGTCTTGTAAGATAGTAAGTTCTGTTGCGACGGCGATGTATTTCAACGGGTCAAGCAACAAGATTGATGGTTTAAAGTTCATAGGCTGCACCTTCGATGTTAAAAGCGGAAATGCGCGGGCGCTATTCTTTGCTGGTAACGCACAACGCAACACGGTTCGCGGCTTCTCCGAACAGGCATCGACTGTCGGCAGCGGCACCACCAAATACGTCATCGCGTTCGCTAATGCAGCGACATGGGTCTACGTTCCTGATGAGTCCGTACCTTACACGTCTATTCTGGACAACGGCTTCTATAGCCAACTGACCTATGGCGGCGTCCGCTACAGCCGCACCAATAACGCGCCCACAGCGGGGGCAAACTTGCAAGGTGCTGTAGTAATGAATCGCGAACCCTCCGCCGGGGGTTCGCCGGGCTGGGTATGCGTGACCGCTGGGACCCCAGGAACGTGGAAGGAGATGCCGAATGTCGCCGCATGACCTGTTCCCGCAAGTGGGAACGGACAGTGAAGCGCATCGCCGGTACATGGCGTTGATCGCGCTTAGCATCCGCCTTGATAGCGGTGAAGACGAACTATCAGTGAGAGCCGCCAAAGAATTGCTTGAGGCAGGGCAATGAGACGGAGGCCCACCTACCATGCCTGACACCAGCCAAAGCGCAGGGAATGCGGCGCAGGTGCGCATGATCGCCGAACAACTGGGCGACGTGTTTCTGGAGAAAATGATGCGGCATAGTCCGCCCCCGCCATCGAAAGCGGAGATCCCGCCTATCCTGAAAGTCGCGGGGGGAATCGTCACGGCGCTGATGACCGCAGCGATTATCGGGGTCTGCTTCTGGATCATCACCACACTGTCGGACATGAAAGATACGGTGGCGCGGATGGACGAACGCCTTGCGCTCACCAGCAACAATACCGGCCAGCGGATCGATCAGATCGACCGGCGTGTCACCCAGCTGGAAGCGCTGCACCGGGGAGATCGCCCATGAGCGTGCTTCGCAAGCTGCGCGTGCGTCTGGTCGCCGACTGGCGGACGGCGTGGCGCTGGTGGTCGGTGCAGTTCGGCGGGCTGGCGGCGCTGTTCCTGCTGCTGGCAGAGCTGCCGGAAAACGTCCTGAGCATCTGGGGGATGTTGCCCGCCGAGACGCGGTCGCTTTTGCCGCACTGGTTCGATCATGCCGCGCTGGTGTGCGGCGGGGTCGCCTTCGTGCTGCGCTTTGTCAAACAGGGGAAAGACGATGGCGACGAATAAGAAAAAGATCGCGGGCGGAGTTGGCGGCGCGGTGGCGTTGATTTTGTCGGCCATCGTGGCGGTTGAGGGCGGGTTCGTTGACAATGCGAACGATCCGGGTGGCAAGACAAAGAACGGCGTCACCGAAAAGGTCGCTAGGGCGGACGGCTATACCGGCCCGATGCAGGAACTGCCGGAAGACCGGGCGCTGAAAATCCTTTCGACCAATTATCTGGAGAAGCCGGGGTTGCTGCCGCTGGTTGAGCGCAGCCCGGCTTTGGCGAAGGAAACGGCCGATCAGGTGGTAAATTTCGGGCCGCATCGCCCGTCCTGCTACTTCCAGCGCGCGCTCAATGCGCTGAACGATCGCGGTCGCATCTATCGCAATATCAAGGTCGATTGCCGGATCGGCCCGGCCACGATCGCGGCATGGGATGCGCTGGCGGCGAAGCGCGGCAAGGCCGATGCCTGCCGCGTCATGGTGAAGCTGATGGATGCGCAACAGGGTGTGGAATATCTGCGCCTGTCGGAAGTGAACGCCAAGCTGCAAACCTTCACCTATGGGTGGGCGCGCACCCGGCTTGGCAATGTGCCGCTGGCGGAGTGCGGCTGATGCTGTCCGCCCTCCTTTCGGCGCTCCTGCCGAACGATCTGTGGACGTGCCTCAGCGCTGTCTTCGCGGTGCTGCTGATCGTGGGCGTCTGGATCATGCCAGCGCTGGAAATGCAGGTGCGCATTGCCATCACTGCGGGCGTCGTCGTCGTCGTGACGATCGGGGCGCTCTATGGCCTGTGGCAGGGTGCCGAGGAAAAGGCGGCGGGGTTCCGTATCGAGGCGGAAGCAGCGGCCGCGCAACTCGCCAATGCCGAGAAACGGATGCGCGTTCTGGAACAGGCCGCCGCCGAGCGTGAGGCCGACCGAACCGAAGTCCAAACCATGAAGGACGATCTGACCGATGCGATACGCAATGCCGATGCGGGCGCGGCTCCTGGCCCTGCCGCTGTTGCTCTTGGCTGTGCCCGGTTGCGGCGCGCCGGATCGACTTCCTCCCCCGAATATCAGCGTATCTGCGCAGGACGTTGAGGCGGCGAACACGCCGAAGCCTGCGCCGCCCGCGAGCATCGTGACCGATGATGCTGCCTCGTCGCTCTACGACGCGGCGGTCGAGGTGTGGGGCGAAACGGTCAGCCGCGCATGGGGGCGCATCTGCCGGTCGATGATGCGGCAGGACGTGGAGATTGTGTGTCCGGCGGGATCGATGAAGGGGAACAGCAATGCAGGTGAATGACAAAGGCGCTATCGAGCCAACGGCGTCGGTCGCGGTGAACTATGCCGACCGATCGATCGCGGCTCTTACGGCAGGCCAAGCCGCTGGCACCTCGGCGATACTTTCCCCTCACAGCCGGGGCACCCGTCGCGCACTGATGATTGTGCCGCCCAGCGATTGCGTGCTGACCATCGCGAGCGGGGCAGAAACAGGAGTGCCGCTGTTCGGCAATCTTCCCAATCGTGTTTCGGGCAGTGATTGCCCCGCGAACGAGCTGTTCGTTTCGGGTCTCGCCGAGGGCGACGCTCTGACGATCTGGGAGGGATGAGCGGTGGACGTTTACGGCCTTTTTGGTGCGCGTGGCCTGCTCCCCGGCGTAAGTGAGCGCGCGATTGCAGCGCTCGGCCTTACTGAGATGGAAGCCCTAGAAGCGATTGCCGAGGCTACCACGGTTGAAAGTGGCTTGCGGGCAATCGGCATCCTCCCCGGCACAGGTGGGGCGCCTTACCGAAACAGGCTGATGTATAGGCCACCAGCGTTGTCAGCCCCTATTACGACGATTCTTCCTGCCGGGTACCAAGGCGACCCTGCCGGTGCATCGACGGCCACCGATTTGCTTTTCCTTGCTCCAGCTATTCCGCGCGTCAGTGGCTTCAATCTCACCAAAGGCCGCAATGTTCGGCTGATCGGCGGGAGGATTGATTACAACCCCGGCACCGGATCACGGGCGATCCAGTGGGCCGGTATCAGCGAAAGCATCTTTATTGAGGGCGTGGCGGTCAATCTCATACGTCGCCCATCCGATGCTTTTTCTGCGGGCGGAGGTGCAGGTCTATATCCCGACGTCTACCTGCAAAATTGCTGGTGCAATGGACTGCGTGGTGAAAACGCTACGCTGCATCCTGACTTTTTTCAGCTCAGCTATCCGATCAGGAATTTCTATTCCCATAAGACCACCTTCACCACCAATTATCAGGGTTTTTTTCTCGCTGCGCAAAGTGCGATTACCGGTAACCTCGTAATCGACGAATCGAACGCATATTGCCTCGACAATACAGCGGCGGATAGCGGATACGCGTCGGCCTATTGGTTCAGCGATAGCGTCGATCAGTGGAACAATACGTCGCACAAAATAGTGTGCCGAAAGATATATGTGGCGCCCGGAACCGATCGAACGGTGCGCGACCGCGTTACGATATACGCTCCCGGCTATCCAGACGGGCGCGGCGTTCTTTCCTCGGACGAACAGGGGCAATTCGTCTGGTATCCCGACCTTTATCCGCGCTTAAGCGACGGTCGCGGCAATCCTGCCAAGTTCCGTGAAGGCACGCCACCGGGCGGCGATTATTGTCGCGAAAACGATGTGGGCTCTGGCTATGGCTCGCCGGGGTACAGATAACTGCATGCCGCTTGCCAGAATCTAACGAAGTTAGCGTTGGCGATCCCAAAAACAGGCAGCATGATAGCCGTGCGACAAAAGGCGGGCTTCACCGCTAAGTCGCACAGAGTTTGCACGCTAAGTCATTGAAATATAAGGAACGTCGCAACACTTGCCATTAGACGACGGGGCAACGAGGTGGCGGCTCTAACGCCCGGTTTTGCTACGGTCAAGGGGGTTGGTGGGTGTCCCTCGACATCGCGGAGCGAATCCCCGCGTTCATCGTCGCAAACATGCTGACGCTTGCCGTGCCACGCCGTTCGCGTTAGCGTTGTTACCAAGCACCGGGCGTTGCTGGCGCAATTCGTGCGCGGGCGATGCGACGGAAGAAAATAAGCGAGTGACGGCATGGGGAATTATCCCGCCCGGGTGCCGCACCGGCAGGGCAAGGGCCCACGCCGACAGGCGCCCACTTCGCCAGCGCGCGCGCGCTGGCCGCAGGCACGGCATTATGCCGCGCTGGATTTAGGAACGAATAATTGTCGGCTGCTGATCGCACGGCCGCAGGGCAATGGCTTTACCGTGGTCGATGCCTTTTCGCGAATCGTGCGACTGGGCGAAGGGCTGACCTCGTCCGGTCGACTGAGCGATGCAGCGATCGAGCGGACCATCGCCGCGCTGCGCGTATGTGCGGACAAGTTGAAACGGCGCAATGTGACGCTCGCCCGCTCGGTCGCGACCGAGGCGTGCCGCCGCGCATCGAACGGCCCCGCGTTCATCCGCCGGGTGTATCGGGAGACCGGGATTCTGCTCGATATCATTTCGGCGGAGGAAGAGGCGCGACTCGCGGTGCTCGGCTGCCACGCCCTGCTCGAACCCGGCGAAGGACCGGCGGTGGTGTTCGATATCGGCGGCGGCTCGACCGAACTGGTGCTGATCGATGCGGCCGAGCCGGTGCCGCGCGTGCTCGACTGGCACAGCGCGCCCTGGGGCGTGGTGTCGCTGACCGAAGCGACTCGCGAAGCCGGCATTACCGATACCGCCCGGCAATATCGCCATATGCGCGAAACCGTGACGAAGAGCTTCGCACCCTTTGCCGCGCGGCTGCCCGACCTGCCGGACGGCCATCGGCTGCTGGGTACCAGCGGCACGGTAACAACGCTGACAAGCGTGCATCTGGGGCTGGAGAGCTATGATCGAAATCAGGTGGATGGGCTGATCGTGCCCTCGGACGACATGCGCGGGGTGAGCAGCGCGATCGCGCAGATGACGCTTGCGGAGCGCTGCGCGGTTCCCTGTATCGGGCCGGAGCGCGCCGATCTCGTCGTAGCGGGTTGCGCGATTCTCGAGACGATTCTCGATCTGTGGCCCGCCGAGCGGCTGGGCGTTGCCGATCGCGGCATACGCGAGGGGATATTGCGCCGCCTGATGAACGGACGCGACCATTGAGCCGGGGCGGAAGAGGCGGCCATACGCGCGTTCGCACCTCACGCGGGCGCACCGCCCAGTCGACTCGCTGGCTCGAGCGGCAGCTCAACGACCCGTATGTGAAGCGCGCCAAGGCGGAGGGCTATCGCAGCCGCGCGGCGTATAAGCTGATCGAGCTGGATGAGAAATTCGGCCTGTTAAAGGGCGCGAAGCGAGTCGTCGATCTGGGCATCGCGCCGGGCGGCTGGACTCAGGTCGTGCGACGTAAGGTACCGAAGGCGGAGATTGTCGGTATCGACCTGCTCCCCGTCGATCCGATTGAGGGCGCGACGATCTTTCAGATGGATTTCATGTCCGACGCAGCACCCGATACGCTGATCGAGGCGCTGGGCGGACGCCCTGACCTGATCCTGTCCGACATGGCAGCGAACACCGTGGGGCACCCGCAAACCGACGCACTGCGCACCATGGCGCTGATCGAAACCGCCTTCGCCTTTGCCGAGGATGTGCTGGAGCCCGGCGGCTCCTTCGTCGCGAAGGTATTTGCGGGCGGCGCCGATGCCGATCTGGTCGCGCAGATGAAACGCGCCTTCGCCACGGTCAAACACGCCAAGCCGCCGTCAAGCCGCAAGGGTTCGGTCGAATGGTTCGTCGTGGCGCAGGGGTTCAAGGGGCGCGCCGAGCCGCCTTCGGAATAGCGCGCCCGCTGCATCAGCGGATTTCGGTAACCAGCGACTGGTGTGCGGCGACCCCGGCGAGCACCCCGGACGCGGAAGCGAGCGTCCCATTGTGCATCGCAGCTGCCGCATCGCCGGCGGCGAATACCCCTATGACCGAGGTCTTTCCCCATGGATCGACCCGAATGAACGCGCCGCTCGGCCCGTCTTCCATCGCGCACCCGAGCTGATCGGCAAGATCGCTTGCTTGCCGGGTAACCGGCGCAGTGAAAATCGCGGCCAGTTCGATGCTGCGACCATCGGCCAGCCGGACCGCACTGACTTGCGGAGCGCTGCCCAGCACCTCGACCACCGGCGTGCGTTCGATCGCAACGCCGCGACGGGTAAGCAGCGCTGCTTCTTCGGCATCGGGTTCGTACGCGCCCTGGGTAAAATAGGTCGCGCTGCCCCAGTCGGGAATCAGCGCCGCCTGATGCGCCGACGCACGATGGTTGGCGATGACCCCGAGTTTATGATCGCGCACCTCATAGCCATGGCAATAGGGGCAATGAAGCACGGTTTCGCCCCAGCGTTCGGCAAGGCCCGGAATCGGCGGCAGTTCGTCGCGAACCCCGGTGGCAAGGACCATCCGGCGTGCCTCAAACCGACAGCCATTCTCTGTGATCGCGACGAAACCGCCCGATCTGCCTTTGACGCTGGCGACGTTCCGGCGAATGATCTCGGCCGTAGGATACGCAAGAAGCTGGCGCGATGCATCGCTCATGATGGCATGGGGCTGTCGCCCGTCCTGACCAAGAAAGCCGTGTGCGGCATGCGCAAAGCGATTGCGCGGCGCTCCGGCATCGATCAGCAAAACGCGCTGCCGTGCGCGGGCAAGCTGCATTGCCGCTGATTGACCTGCGAAACTGCCGCCGATGACGATAGCATCGTACATGGGTATGATCCTCATTTGGGCTGATTCATGTAACGTATGATATTACGTAACATGCGGGGCCCGTCTTGCAACCTTTAATGTGTCATGAATTTGGATAAGGACGGAATGAAGCTGGATTCACGTTTGTCGCGGATGCTGCACATCCTCGTCCATATGGCGCGCGCAGACGGGCCGATCACGTCACAGGCGGCGGCGGAGATGCTCGACAGCAATGCAGTGGTGGTGCGACGAACAATGGCGGGGCTGCGCGATGCCGGGCTGGTGCAGTCAGTGAAGGGGCATGGCGGCGGCTGGACGATCACCGCTGACCCGGATCAGGTCACCATGTTGCAGGTATATCGCGCGGTGGGCGAACCCCGCATCTTCTCGATCGGACTGGCCGACCCCAATCCCGACTGTCTGGTCGAACAGGCGGTGAATGCGTCGATGCGCGCCGCGCTGAAAGAAGCGGAAACGGCGCTGGTGGCGCGGCTGGGCGAGGTTACGCTCGCTGACATTGCCGATGATTTTGAACGGCGCTTCGCCATGCTGGATGAAGAGGCCAAAAGCGCATGGCGCAATAGCGGCAAATAGCAAAAAGCCCCGGACCATGCCGGGGCTTTTCGAATCTCTCAGCCGGAGCGGAAGGGCTTAGCCTTCGTAATCGCTGCCCGCATTGGTGTTGCGCGGCGGCGCGGCGGCGGTCAGGCGCAGCGCCTCTGCCGAGGCCGAGAGCGAGCCGATTTCATCGGGCGCTTCCTCATCGTCGATCTGAACGCGCTGAAGCGATTGAATCGCGCCTTCTTCCAGCTCGCGCGGCTTCACCGTCTGCTCGGCGATCTCGCGCAGCGCGACGACCGGGTTTTTATCGCGGTCGCGATCGACGGTCAGCTCCGCACCGCCCGAAATCTGACGGGCGCGCTGCGCCGCGAACAGGACGAGGTCGAACCGGTTGGGAACCTTATCGACGCAATCTTCGACAGTAACGCGCGCCATGAAACGCTTCCTTCAAACTTGACGGTGTGCGGAAAGGTCGTTGGCTATCAACCGAAAGGTGAAAAGTCAAGAATTGGGGCGCACGCGGCTTGCCCGTCCGCGCGCCCGGTGCGACAAGCCGCCTTATGCAGGCACCGCCCGAACAGCCGACCTTTACCGTGGAGGGCAATCGCCTGACGCTGCTCGACACCGGACCGCGGCGGCTTGATGCGCTGCTGTCGCTGATCGCCAATGCGCGCCGCAGCCTGCGTGTCCTTTATTATATCTATGTCGACGATTCGGTCGGCACCCGGGTGCGCGATGCGATGATCGCGGCGATCGGGCGCGGGGTAGAGGTGTCGCTGATCGTGGATGCGCTGGGCAGCGACAAGGCCGACGACCATCATTTCTTCGAACCGCTGCGCGCGGCCGGAGCCGAGGTCAGCCGCTTCGTCCCCCGGCTCGGGCGACGCTATCTGCTGCGCAACCATCAGAAGATGGCGATTGCCGATGAAAGCTGCGCGATCATCGGCGGGTTCAATATTCAGGACAGCTATTTCGGTACGGTTGCGGATCAGGCCTGGCGCGATCTGGGGCTCCTGATCGACGGGCCGCTCGCCGACCGGCTGGCTGGCTATTATGATGCGCTGGAACGCTGGACCCGCCGCGAGCGGGCACCGCTGCGTGCATTATCGCGCACGCTGGGCACATGGAGCGAGGCGAGCGGCAAAACGCGCTGGCTGTTCGGCGGGCCGACGCATCGCCTCTCCCCCTGGGCGCGAACGATCAAGCGCGAGATCGACCGCGCCGACAGCATCGATATGATCGCCGGCTATTTCGCGCCCGGCCCCTCCATGCTGCGCCGGCTCGACAAAGCGGGGAAGCGCGGGCGCGTGCGAATCGTCCTGCCGTCGAAGAACGACCATGGTGCCGCCATCTGGGCGTCGCGCTTCACTTATGCGGGCCTTTTGCGCAAGGGCGTCAAAATCTACGAATATCAGCCGACGAAGCTGCACACCAAATTGTTCGTCATCGGCGATGCCATCTATATCGGCTCGGCCAATTTCGATGTCCGTTCGATGTTCCTCAACCTCGAAATGATGCTGCGCATCGAGGATCCGGTCTTTGCCGCGCATGTCCGCGCCTATGTCGAGACCGAGATCGCCGATTCCGCCGAAATCACGCGCGAATATTATAAGCAGTTCACCACCCCTTGGCGGCGGGTGAAACAGGCCACCGCCTATTTCGTGATGGCGATCCTCGACTATAATGTCACGCGCGGCCTGAACTTCGGCGACGAGTGAGGCTTATTTCAACCGCTCGGCATGCCAGGCGATATGATCGGCCATGAAGGTCGAGATGAAATAATAGCTGTGATCATAGCCGGGCTGACGCCGTAGCGTCAGGTCGATCCCGGCGCGCTCGCATGCCTGTTCGAGCAGTTCGGGGCGTAGCTGACCGTCCCCCAGAAAATTATCCGACAGCCCCTGATCGACCAGCAGTTCGGGCGCGCTGGCCCCGTCATCGATGAGCGCGCAGGCGTCATAGGCTCGCCATGCCGCCCGGTCCTCACCCAGATAGCGGGTGAAGGCCGTTTCGCCCCACGGCACCTGCATAGGTGCGACGATCGGCGCGAAGGCGGAGATGCTGCGGAACCGGTCGGGATTGCGCAGCCCGATGGTGAGCGCGCCATGCCCGCCCATCGAATGGCCGGTAATACCCTGCCGCGCGATATCCGCCATCGGAAATTCGGCGGCGATCAGCGCGGGCAGCTCTTCCTCGACATAGCTGCGCATCCGGTAGTGCTGCGCCCAGGGCGCTTCGGTCGCGTCGAGATAGAAGCCAGCGCCGGTGCCGAAATCATAGCGGTCTTCATCGGGGACATCCGGCCCGCGCGGGCTGGTGTCAGGCGCGACGAAGATCACCCCTGCTTCGGCACAGGCGGCGCGAAACTCACCCTTTTCGGTGACATTGGCATGGGTGCAGGTCAGCCCCGACAGATACCACAGCACGGGCAGCTTCGCGCCCGCTTCATGCGGCGGCACATAGACCGAAAAGGTCATATCGGTGCCGGTACTGGTGGAGGCGTGGCGGTACACGTTTTGCTCGCCGCCATGCGCCTTGTTGCTGCTGACCTGCTCCATGTCCGCTTACTCGCCCCGATAGATGCCGCAGATTTTATGGCCGTCGAGATCGAGGAAATAGCACAGATGCGCCGCGCCCATGCTGGTCTCGCGCTTGCCCGGCGGGTCTTCGATCGACTTCCCGCCAGCAGCGATCGCGGCGTCGTGGAAGTCCTTCACCTGCTGTGGCGAGTTGCATTTGAAGCCGATCGTGCTGCCATTGCCTTCGCTCGCCGGTTCGCCGTTGATCGGCTGGGTCAGGGCAAATGTCGTTCCATCCATCATGAAGAACGCGCGCTTTGCGCCCGCGGCGCTGACATTGTCGAACGCCTTCACCTCACCAAAAACACCCAGAACCTTGGTGTAAAAGGTTTTTGCGGCATCGATGTCATCGGTGCCGACCATTACATGGTTCAGTTGCATCTCATTCTCTCCTGTGGCTGATCTTCGCGTTCAGAACATCACGACGCTGCGGATGCTCTCACCCTTGTGCATCAGGTCGAACCCCTTGTTGATCTCCTCAAGGCTCAGCACATGGGTAATCATCGGGTCGATCGCGATCTTGCCGTCCATATACCAGTCGACGATTTTCGGCACATCGGTACGACCGCGCGCGCCGCCGAACGCGGTGCCCTTCCATACGCGCCCGGTGACGAGCTGGAACGGCCGGGTGGAGATTTCCTTGCCCGCTTCGGCAACGCCGATGACGATCGATTCGCCCCAGCCGCGATGCGCGCATTCCAGTGCGGTGCGCATGACTTCGGTATTGCCGGTCGCATCGAAGCTGTAATCGGCGCCGCCATCGGTCATTTCGATGATCTTCGCGATCGTTTCCTCGCGACTCATCCCCTTCGAATTGAGGAAGTGGGTCATGCCGAACTTACGGCCCCATTCCTCGCGATCCGGGTTGAGATCGACGCCGATGATCCGGTTCGCCCCGACCATTTTCGCGCCCTGAATGACGTTTAGGCCGATCCCGCCCAGCCCGAACACGACGACATTGCTGCCCGGTTCAACCTTGGCGGTATGCACCACTGCACCCACGCCGGTGGTCACGCCGCAGCCGATATAGCAGCTCGTCTGGAACGGCGCGTCGTCGCGGATCTTTGCGACCGCGATGTCCGGCAGCACGGTGAAGTTGGAGAAGGTCGAGCAGCCCATATAATGGAAGATCGGCTGCCCTTTATACGAAAAGCGCGTCGTTCCGTCGGGCATCAGCCCCTTGCCCTGCGTCGCGCGGATCGCGGTGCACAGATTGGTCTTCTGGCTGAGGCACGATTTACACTGGCGGCATTCGGGGGTGTAGAGCGGGATGACATGGTCGCCCGGGTTCACGCTGGTGACGCCCGGTCCGACCTCGCGCACGATCCCTGCGCCTTCATGGCCCAAAACGCTCGGGAACAGCCCTTCGCTGTCGAGCCCGTCAAGCGTATAGGCATCGGTATGACATATGCCGGTCGCCATGATCTCGATCAGCACTTCGCCGGCCTTGGGACCTTCAAGGTCAAGTTCGACGATCTCAAGCGGTTTTTTGGCTTCGAACGCCACGGCTGCGCGGGTTTTCATGGCTGCTCCTTTGGGATGAATGGGAAGGTCGGTCGGGCGGCGCGGTTAGCACGCGATTTCACATCATGCGATGATGGAGATTGGCAAGGATGACCAGGGTTCCCCCGACCATCAAAAGCGTGATGAGGGTCGAAAACAGAATGAGCTGAAGGTCGTCCCGCGCCGAGCGCTCAAGATCGATGTGCAGAAAGAAACGGAAATGCACGACGATCTGAACCAGCCCGAGCGCGAAGACGATTCCGATCGCGGTTTGCGGGGGTGCCAAATGGAAACGCACGGTCGCAAACGCGGCGCAGGTCAGCACCAGCGCCGATACGAACCCGATTGCATAGGTGCGCAACTGGCGACGATAAGCGTGCTGCTGATCCATCAGGCAAGCCCCTGCAGATAGACGACCGAGAAAATCCCGACCCAGATAATGTCGAGAAAATGCCAGAACAAGCCGAGGCGAAGCACGTTGATCTTCACTCGTGCATCGAGTCCAAAGGTGCGTATCTTCGCGATCATCACGACCGCCCAGATACAGCCTGCCGTAACATGCAGTAAATGCGTCGAAACCAGTGCGAAAAAGGCCGAAAGATAGCCGCTGCGCGACGGCACCTCGCCCTTCGCCGCCATCGACGCGAAATCGTGAAATTCCCACCCGATGAACAACAGCCCGAGCAAGAGCGTCACGCCGAGCCAAGCCTGTAGCTGATGCTGCTTATGTTCATATTTCATCGCCAGCGAAGCGAGGCCGAAGGTGAAGCTGGAGGCGAGCAAAATCAGCGTTTCGATGAACGCGCTTTTCATCTCATAAACCTCGTGCGGCACCGGTCCGCCCGCCGTACCGCGCAGCATCACGCCATAGGTGGCGAAGAGCAGCGCGAAGAGCACTGCATCGCTCATCAGGAACACCCAGAAACCGAAAATGCCCGCACCCGCCTTTTCATGCGTCATCGGGTCGGCATGCTGCAGGTTCAGCCCGGCATGTTTGATTTCATCCGCGCTCATGCCGCAGCCCCCTCAGCCAGCCCCTGATTGGCGGGGGTGGTTTCCAGTTCGCGCGGAATGCCGCGCGCCGCCGCGACCTGCGAGAGCCAGCGCTGATGCTCGCGCGCGACCTCAGCTGCGGGGATCGTTTTGTAGATATCGCGAACGAAGCTCCGCGCGATCACCACGCCCCAGATCGCAACAAACGCCGCCGCGGCCAGCCACCAGATATACCACACCAGTCCGAACGCACAGGCAGCGCCCGCGATGCCGAGCAGCGGTCCGACCTTGCTGTTCTTCGGCATTTCGATGTCGTCATAATGGCGCGGCGGATCATAAGCGGTGCCATGCTCCTTCGCCGCATAAAATGGGTCGCGCGTCTCAATATCGGGGATATGCGCGAAATTATATTCGGGCGGCGGCGCGGCGATGCCCCATTCGAGCGAGCGCGCATCCCATGGATCGCCGACCGGTACGCTGGCTTCTTCGCGCCGCCGGATGCTCACCCACAACTGAACGAACAGCGCGACCAGCCCGGCGAGCACCAGAAAGCCGCCGACCGCCGCGACGAGCAGCCAGGGCAGATATTCGCTCTGAAACACGCCCGCCATGCGGCGCGGCATGCCCATCGCCCCCAGAACATACAGCGGCATGAAGGCGAGATAAAAGCCGCTGACCCAGCATCCGAACGCGATCCGCCCCCAGCGTTCGTCCAGACGGAAGCCGAACGCCTTGGGAAACCAGAACTGATAGCCCGCGATCATGCCGTAGAGCAGGCCGGGGATCAGCATGTTGTGGAAATGCGCGACCAGAAACAGCGTATTGTGGACGACATAATCGAGCGGCGGTACGGCGAGCATGATGCCGCTCATCCCGCCGATCACGAAGGTGACGATGAAGGCGATCGAAAACAGCATCGGCACGGTAAAGCGCACCCGCCCGCGATACATGGTGAGAATCCAGTCATAGACCTTCACACCCGTCGGAATGCCGATCGTCATCGTCGCCACGCCGAAAAAAGCATTGATATCGGCATTCTGCCCCATGGTGAAGAAATGATGCAGCCACACGGTGAAGCTAAGCACCGCGATCGCCATGGTCGCATAGACGAGTGATCGATAGCCATAGAGACGCTTCGATGAAAAGGTCGATATGACTTCCGAATACACCCCGAATGCGGGCAGAATCAGAATATAGACTTCGGGATGGCCGAACAGCCAGAACAGGTTGGCATAGTTCATCATATTTCCACCAAGGTCGTTGGTGAAAAAATGAAAGTCGAGATAGCGATCAAGCGCCAGCAACGCCGTCGCCACGGTCAGCGGCGGCATGGCGAAAATCATCAGGATCGACACGCATAGCGAGGTCCAGCAGAATAAGGGCATGCGGAACAGATGCATGCCCGGCGCGCGGCTCTTGTAAATCGTGACCGCAAAATTGATGCCGGTCATCATCGTGCCGAGCGAACTCAGCGTCACTGCCCAGATCCAGTAATCCGGCCCGACGCCCGAATTGAACGCCATTTCGGTATAAGGCGGATAGCCCGACCAGCCGCCGGTAGAAAATTTGCCGATCACCAGCGACGCCATCATCAGCACCGCGCCTCCCACCGTCATCCACAGGCTGACCGAGTTGAGCAGCGGGAAAGCGACATCGCGCGCGCCGATCTGAAGCGGCATGACATAGTTTATCAGGCCGATCAGGAACGGCATCGCCATGAAGAAGATCATGATCGATCCGTGCGTGCTGAACAGTTCACCGAAATGTTCGGGTTTGACGATACCCGGCTGATTGACCGCCACCGCCTGCTGCATCCGCATCAGCACTGCCTCGATCACCGCGCGGGTCAGCATCACCCCGGACAAAGCGATGTACAGAATCCCGATCTTTTTGTGGTCGAGGCTGGTGAACCAGTTCTCCCACAAATAGCGCCATTTGCGCATCCGGGTGATGATCGCGAAGGCAGCGATCGCGCCCAGCACCACCATCGCCGCTGCCCCCGCCGCGATCAGCCTGTCGAGCGAAGGCTCACGCCATGCACGGACAAAGGCGAAAGAATCGAGATCGATCCGGCCGAGCAGCCAGAACCATGCGCCATGCACCATCACTGCATCGCCTCATCACCGGCGGGGCCGGATACCGGCTTATGCTCCGGGTACATATATTTCCTCATGATTCTGTCGAACATGCCAGCGGGCACTGCGGAAAAGCTGATCGGGCGGGCTATCACCGACTCTTGCGACAACCGCGCATAGGTCGCGCGGTCGAGCGGGCGGTCGCCCTGCGCGGTCTGCGCCGCCCATGCATCGAACGCAGCGGAGGGCACCGCGAGCGTCTCGAAATTCTGCTTGTGAAAGCCTTTGCCGTTATACTGCGTATTCTCCCCGAAATAGCTTCCGGGCCGATCGGCTTTCAGGTTCAGCTGGGTCCGCATTCCGGCCATCGCATAAATCTGCCCGCCAAGCTGCGGGATCATCAGCGACTGCATTACCGTGTCGCTGGTAAGGTCGATATGGACCGGACGCCCGACCGGGATCACCAGCCGGTTGACCGTCGCAATATGCTGATCGGGATAGATGAACAGCCATTTCCAGTCCAGTGCGACTGCCTGCACCCGAACCTCGCTTTTGCCGGGCAGGCGCTTATAGGGATCGAGCCGGTGGGTGGTGGTCCACAACACCACGCCCAGAATCGCGACGACGACTACCGGCACGCCCCAGACCAGCCATTCCAGCTTCCAGCTGAAATCCCAGGTCGGGCGATAGTCGGATTGCCGGTTTCCCTGCCGAAAGCGCCACAGCACATAGGGAAGGCCGATAAACACCGGCAGCACCACCAGCATCAGCAGCGCGGTGACGATCCAGAACAGGTCCCGCTGCTCGGCGGCAACCGGCCCCGCCGCCTGAAAGAAGCTGGGGCTGTGCGCACAGGCCGATAGCGGCGCGGCGAGGAGCAGAAGGAGAAGCGACCGGCACCCTGCCGGCAGCCCGGCCCTCATGCCAGACGCGGCGGCCGACCGTCCGCCGAAATGCTGAGCGCGGTATTGACCAGCGCGACATGGCTCAATGCCTGCGGGATATTGCCGATCTGGCGACCATCCTCCATCCAGCATTCCTCGCTGAGCAGGCCGAGATCGTTCGCGCTGTTGAGCGCCGCGTCGAACAGCCGCCGGGCATCCTCGCTCCGCCCCTGCTGCGCATAGACATCGGCGAGCCACAGCCCCACCGCGACGAACGCGCCTTCGGCTCCGCCGACGCCGTCATCGGTGGTGTCGTTCGAATAGCGATAGACCATATCGCCGCTCATCAGCTCGCGCTCGATCGCATCGACCGTTTTACGCATCCGTTCGTCCGTCGCATCGATAAAGCCGACGATCGGCAGGCGCAGCACCGCCCCGTCCAGCGCATCGTCATCGAACGCGCGGGTAAAGGCCCCGCGATTTTCGTTGAAGCCATGGGTGAGCACCTGTTCGCGGACCTCTTCGGCCAGATCGCGCCAGCGCCGTGCGCGTTCGGGCATGGCGTCGCCCAGCATTTTTGCCGCGCGATCGAACGCGACCCAGCACATCACCTTGGAATAGACGTGATGTTTCGGATCGCCCCGGCTTTCCCAGATCCCCGCATCGGGCTCGCGCCACAGCGTTTCCAGCTTTTCGGCCAGCGCGGCGATCAGATCGTCGCTATCCTCTGCCAGACCATGGCAGCGCGCGACGCAGATCGCGTCGATCACCTCGCCGTAAATGTCGAGCTGCACCTGCCCGACCGCGCCGTTCCCGAAGCGCACCGGCCGCGAATCGCCGAAGCCCTGCAACCAGTCCGCTTCCCATTCAAGTGAATGGCGATTGCCGTCGATCGCGTAAAAGGGCTGCACATCGATCGGTTCGCCCGCCACCGCGCGGCGCAGCCATTCGATCCATTCGCGCGCCTCATCCTTATGCCCGGTGTGCAGAAAGCCGAGCAGGGTAAAGGTCGCATCGCGCAGCCAGCAGAATCGATAATCCCAGTTGCGCTGACCGCCCGGCCGTTCGGGAAGCGAAGCGGTCGCCGCCGCGACCATCCCGCCGGTATGTTCATGGACCAGCGCCTTCAGCGTCAGCAGCGATCGCCGGACCGCTTTGTCCGCAATCCCCTCATATTCGGTCTTGTCCGCCCAGTCGCGCCAGAAGCGTTCGGCCTCTTCCAGCGCCTTTTCGGGATCGATAGCGCGCGGCACCTCGCTTTCGCTTTCGAACCAGGTGAGGCACAGCGCCTTTCGCTCGCCCTCGCGCACGGTGAATTTTCCGGTGAAGGCGCGGTCCTGATGCCCGATACAGCAGCAAAAGCGAAGGATGACTGCGTTCGGTCCGGCAATGGCAAGCATCTCGCCATCGTCATGCTGCCGAACCATGGGATGCGTCCGGCCATGGTCGAAGCGAAGCGCGAGCCGCGTCTCCAGCTCCACCGCGCCACGCCGCCCTTCGATGATCCGAACGATATCGGGCGCTTCGCCGCGCTGCACCGGCATGAAGTCGATGATCGCTACTTCGCCGCCCTCAGTCTCGATCACCGTTTCCAGGATCATCGTATCGTCGCGATAGGACCGGCTGGTGCGCAGCGGCGCATCGGTGGCGCCAATCCACCAGCCGCCATTTTCCGCAGTGCCGAGCAGCGAGGCGAGACATGCCTGACTGTCGAATCGCGGCATGCACAGCCAATCGATCGTCGCATCTTCATAGATCAGCGCCGCCGTCTGCCCGTCGGAGATCATCGCATGGCCGCCAATATCGTGCGGCCGCCAGTCGGGCGTCATGCGTTCTGCTTCCGCGTCAGTGCGACCAGCCCTGCGCCCGCTGCCGCGATCAGACCGGCGGCAAGGCTCACCCGATGTTTGGTGGCAAACAATTGCGGGCTATGCCGCCGCGCCGTAGCATCGAACCGGCCATGCGCGCCATGATCGCCGGCAACCGGCGAATAGAGATTATTCTCGCGCCCTTCGCTGACCTCATGCTTGCCCTGCTGCCCCGAAACGGCAGTGCGGCCGAGATACCAGTCGAGGATCGGCGAGAAGAATTTGTCGGCCCAGATCGCCTGCCAGCTCGATACGCCGACCTGCACCTCCTTGCGCCGGTGGTGCGCAGCGAAATGGATCGCCTCGGCGGCGATTTCGGGCTGATAAGGCGGACTGGCCGGGCGCGGCTGTTTGGGCATGTTCGTCTTGATCCAGTCGAATTGCGGCGTGTTGACGCCGGGCAGCTGGACCATCGACACATGCACCTTGCTGTTCGCGGCGATCAGTTCGGAACGGACCGAATCCTGAAAGCCCTGAATGGCGTGCTTCGCCCCGCAATAGGCCGATTGCAGCGGCACCCCGCGATAGGCAAGCGCCGATCCGGTGAGCACCAGCGAGCCCTTGTTCCGCGCCATCATCCGGCGAAGCGCGGCGCGCGCGCCGTTGACCTGACCCAGATAGGTCACCTCGGTGACGCGCTTATAGTCTTCGGGCTCCATATCGACGAAGCGCGAGAGCACACCGGCAAAGGCGACATTGACCCAGATATCGATCGGGCCGAATTTCTCCTCGACCTGCTGCGCCGCTGCCTCGACCGCGTCGTTATCGGCGACATCGCAGGGCAGGATCAGCGCTTCGCTGCCCATCTCCTCAACCTCACGCGCCGCCGCGCGCAACCCGTCCATGCCGCGCGCGATCAGGCCGATCTTGACGCCGTCCTTTGCGAACCGCCGCACCACCGCGCGCCCGACACCGGCAGAAGCACCGGTCACAACGACCACAGGAGTATTTCTAAGCGTTGCCATTTTCCTGCTCCTCATAATTCGCCCTGCGCCGCCATCGTCCTGATCCGATCCGCCGTGCGGCATGCGATCGCCTGTATGGTGAGTGAGGGGTTTACCCCGCCCACGGTGGGGAAGACCGAACCGTCGCACACCCACAAATTGGGGATGTCCCAGCTGCGACAATCGGCATCGACGACACTCGTCCGCCGGTCATGGCCCATGCGCGCAGTGCCGTTCAGATGCGCGGTATCGCCCATCTCCTTCCAGCGGTCAGTCGCTCCTGTCGCTTCCAGACTGCGATCCATGAAGTCAGTCGCATGCGCCATCATCGCCCGGTCATTATCGCTATAGGCAAAGGTGATGCGCGGTATGCGCAGGCCATATTGATCGGTCTCGTCGGTCAATGTCACCCGGTTGCGCGCATCGGGCAGCACTTCGCCGACCATTTTCAAACCCACCGTGTGATTGTTGCGCGCCATTTCGTCGATCAGCGCCTGCCCCCACAGGCCGCGGCCCCCGGCCAGCGTCTTCGCCCAGCTGATCGGAAGCGGCCCCTGACTCATATAGGACCAGCCGCCTGCATAGTCCTTGCCGCGATCCTCATAATTCCAGTGCTCGCACACGGCGAGGCTGGGCGGCCCCTTATAGGAACGTACGTCATCCTCGACATGGCCCCATGCCGCCTGATTGAGCTGGACCATTAAATTCCTGCCGACCAGCCCGGAGCTGTTGGCCAGCCCGTCGGGAAATTCGGCATTGGCCGAATTGAGCAGCAGGCGCGGGGTTTCGATCGCATAGCCCGCGACGACGACGTTTCGCGCGCGCTGAAAATGCCATTCGCCCTCGCGATGATAATGAACGCCGGTGCAGCGCCCATTCACCGTTTCAATCCGTCCGACCATGGCAAGGTCACGGATCTCCGCGCCCGCCTTCAGCGCGCGAGGGAGCCAGGAAACCAGCACCGATTGCTTTGCATTGGTCGAACAGCCGATGGCGCAAAAGCCGCGATAGACGCACGGATGTGCCTTTCCATGCGGCGCGGAGAGCGTCGCGACCGGCGTCTGGGTCCAGTCGACGCCAAGCGCTTCGGCCCCGCGCGCGAGATAATTTGCCGCGGCATTCATCGGATGCGCGCGCATCGGATAGCGACCGCGTTTCGGCCCCCAGGGATAGCGCACCGGTCCGGCGATCTTCAGTGCCTGTTCGACCTCGGCATAATAGCGCCACATCTCTTCCCAGCCGATCGGCCAGTCGACGCCGTAGCCGAGCTTCGAGCGGGTCGCGAAATGCTCGGGCCGCATGCGCAGCGACACCATCGCGAAATGTACGGTCGATCCGCCGACCGACTTGCCCGAATTGTTCGATCCCATCGCGATCGGATTTTCGCCGTCGACGATCCGCTCATCGGTCCAGTAGAGTTTCTGCTGCTCGGTTTCGTCCGAAGCGAAATCCTCCAGCGGACGCCAATAGGGTCCGGCGTCCATCGCGACGACCGAAAAGCCCGATTCGGCGAGTTTGCAGGCAAGCGTTCCGCCGCCCGCACCTGTGCCGACGATGACGAAATCGACCTCCTCACTGTCCTCATGGCTGCGCATCGGCACCCAGCCGCCGGGCGTGAAGACATCGGGGGCCCGTCCACCGGTCGCGCGCGGGCCATCGCTTTGCTTATCGGACATGACGGTTGCGCTCGCTTGCCGGGACCACCGCATCGGGTGCGCGCTCAGCCGCTTCCCAGGAATCGCGCCGGTTCGTCTCAAGCCGGACATAGCCTCGCGGCGAAGCGGGACCGCCAAATCCCATCGCGCTCCATGCGCTGGGATGGGCGTAATAGGCCGATACGATGTCGGGAAGGATGCGATAGCTCCAGAACAGGTCGGCGGGAATCGCCTCCCATTGCGCTGCACACACATCGCCCTGCTGGATGGCCTGAATGACTGAGTCAGCCTGCCGGTTATCGAGCGCAGCAAAACCTGTACCGTGCCGTTCCCGCGCTTCGGTATCGATCGCGGCCAGCCCGCGCTCCCATGCCTCGCGCACCTTGGGCAGCCGGGCATGGCGATAGCCGTCGCCGCGATCCGCCGCGATCTTTTCCAGCAATAGTGCGGCGGCGTTGACCGGTGCCCGCCCCTCGGGCTGCGGCACGATGCGATCGACCAGCCTGCGCAGCACCGCACGTTCCGGTTCGCTCAGCACATCGGGTTCGCTCGTCGCGATGCGCGCATCGACCACTGCGCGCGTTTTGTCGTTCCAGCTAAGGCTATCGCGCTTCGCCAGCACGTCATAATCGGGAAAGCGATCAGCCACGGCGCGACCCTTTCTTCATCAGCAACAATGCGCCCAGCCCCGCAATCGCGAGGCCGGTAAAGGCCGGCGGTGCCGGAAGCGGCGGGCCAGCGAGGATATTCTGCCGCCAGTTGCGGAATCCGCCCATATTGCGGGCCACGCCATACGCATGAAAACCGACGCCGATCAGGCCGAGCGCAGCGGTCGCGGCGAGCAGGCCGGTGGTGATCGAATGGGCTTCATCGCTTACCACGTCGCGGGCGAGCGAGAGCGCAGCGACGGGCGGCAACGTCACCGGCAGCCACATGAACGGGTCGTGATAGGCGCCGCGAAAATGGAGCAGCCCGGCCTCTGCAACGCTGCCCAATATGCCGATGCTTACTACGCCTGCCACCATTCGGCCCGAGCGCAGGCCCAGCGTCGCGATCGTCTCCTCGCCCTTGGCCATCCGGTCAGCGATGCCGCCGAGCATCCCGGAGAGGATCAGTGTCGCGGGCGCTCCTGCAGGAGCGCCATAGAACAGATTGTTAAAGCTCGCTCCGCCGGGTCGTTTCAGAATATTATACGCGTGAAAGCCCAGCCCGATCACGCCGATCGCAGCCGATCCGACATGGCTGATCGTCGGCACTTCCGATCCGCTGCTTTCCGGCTTTGCCGACCGCCTGCCGTTCATCGTCAGCCCCAGCACCGCCGATCCGATCGGCAGCACCATGGTGGGATTGGCGAACGATCCGCGATAATGTTCCAGCCCGCTATCGGCGAAGACCGAAAAGGCAAGGGCTGCCGCGCCCCCGGCGATCAGCCGGGTGGCGACGATATCCGCGTGGGAGGCAGCCATGGATCAGTCTTTTTCCCCGAGCACGTTCGCGAACATCTGCTTCATGCTGTTGCGGATGACGCTGCCCTCCTGCGGATCGCCCTTGACCAGCATTGAGGCAAAGGCGCGCGCCTGATCGAAGGTGATATGCGGGGGCAGCGGCGGCACATCGCCATCGGTCTTCGCTTCCAGCACGACGGGGCGGTCGGATGCCAGCGCCCGGTCCCATGCGTCACCGACCTTATCGGGATCGTCGACATAGATGCCGCGCAAGCCGATCATCTCGGCAAATTTATGATACGCGACGTTCGGAATCTGCTGGGTTGCCTCGAACCGCGGATTGCCCTCCATCACCCGCTGTTCCCAGGTAACCTGATTGAGGTCCTCATTGTTGAGCACCATCACGATGAAGCGGCCGTCCGACCATTGGTGCCAGTATTTGGCCACCGTGATCAGCTCCGCCATATTGTTCATCTGCATCGCGCCATCGCCGACACAGGCAATCACCGGGCGATCAGGATAGGCGAATTTGGCCGCGATCGCGTAGGGAACGGCAGCCCCCATCGAGGCAAGCCCGCCCGACAGCGAGCACATCATTCCGTCGCGGATTTTCAGGTCGCGGGCATACCAGTTGGCGACGCTGCCCGAATCGCTGGTGATGATCGCATTGTCGGGAAGCCGGGGGCTGAGTTCGCGCAGCACGCGCTGCGGGTTAACCGGGTCGGCGGACGCCATGGCGCGATTGTCGAGCGTCTTTTCCCACTCCTTGTTCCACTCGGCGATTTTCGCGCGCCATTCGCCGCCCTTCTGATCGAGCATCGGGAGCAGCGCCTCCAGCGTCGATTTGACGTCGCCGGTAAGGTTGACTTCCATCGGATAGCGGATCGAGAGCATGCCCGGATCGATATCGACCTGAACGCCGCGCGCCGCGCCTTCTTTCGGCAGGAATTCCGAATAGGGAAAGCCCGATCCCAGCATCAGCAGCGTGTCGCATTCGCTGATCATCTTATCGGTGGGTTCGGTGCCGAGCAGACCGATCGACCCCGTCACCCAAGGCAGTTCGTCCGACAGCACTTCCTTACCCAAAAGCGCCTTGGCACAGCCCGCGCCCAGCCGGTCGGCAACCGCGATCACCTCCGCGCGTGCGCCCTTGGCACCCGCACCGACCAGCATTGCCACCTTCTCACCTGCGTTCAGCGCATCGGCGGCGCGGCGAAGATCGGCATTTTCCGGAACGACTTTGGGCGCTGACCAGCCGACTCCGGAAAAGACAGCGCCATGGCTGCGCGGCGGCTGCTCCATCGGCAGGTCCTGAAGATCGTTGGGCAGGACCAGCGCGGTCACGCGGCGCTGCCCCAGCGCGATTCGCACCGCGCGGTCGATCAGGTGGCGGACCTGCGCCGGGACCATCGCGGTCTGGGTGAATGCGCCCGCGACATCCTTGAACATCGCGCCGAGGTCGAGCTCCTGCTGGTAATGCGCGCCGATCGAGGTTCTCGCCTGCTGCCCGACGATTGCGAGGACAGGCATATGGTCCATCCGGGCGTCGTACAGGCCGGTGATCAGATGCGCAGCGCCCGGCCCCGATGTGGCGAGGCAAACGCCCAGCTCGCCGGTGAATTTGGCATGGGCCGACGCCATGAACGCGGCCATTTCCTCATGCCGGGTCTGGACGAATTCGAAACGGTCGCCCGCCCGGTCGAGTGCGCCGAGAAGGCCGTTAATCCCGTCGCCGGGATAGCCGAAGATGCGCTTGACGCCCCATTGACCCAGCCTGTCCCAGAAAAAGTCTCCGACGGTCTGCGCCATGCCCGGCCTCCACGATAAAGCGTTGCAAAAATGCGATTTGCTTTTCGTAACGGGACAATAGGCCACACGTTCCGACGCGATACGGGATTCTTTTCGCCCTGCGCCCTAACAGCCGGGGATCATCCGGTATTTTAAGATGTGGGAAAAGGATGCTGCTCCGGCCCTGTGCCGGAGCGGGGGTTGGTGCGGTCGAGAAGACTCGAACTTCCACGGCCTTTCGGCCACAACGACCTCAACGTTGCGCGTCTACCAGTTCCGCCACGACCGCACACAAAATTCGCCGGACCCTTGCGTCCAGCGCTGGCAGGCCGGTGCCCCTAGCAAAGGCTTTGTCGGCTGGCAACTGTTGTTCGCGATTGCCTGTCGATTATTCGCTGCCCTCACCCGCGAAGCTGAGGCTGAGCGACTTCGATTCCGCCGGAACGTCCAGCTTGGCGCTGTTGAAGCCCATGCTCTGTCCCGGGCCGAGCGTGCGGCGCGGCGGGGTGATGGTCCAGCTATACACCGCTTTCTGCCCCGTTCCGTCGAGCAGGCGTGCGGCGATATCGGGCACGCGCTGGGTATCGCTGCCGGGATTGTCGATCTGACCCGACACAGCGAATAATTCGCTCCCGCTGGCAAGACGTCCGCGATCCACCTTAACCCCGCTCAGGCGAAGCGGCGTTTGCGCCGCGCTGCTGTCGGCCGACATGCCAAGGCGACCGGCAAGGTCGGGAATATCGGTATAGAGCAGCGCCGCCGTCGCCAGCAGCAGCGCCAGTCCGACCAGCACGGCAAGGATCGTCCATAGTCCCGACCGGTGGCGCGGCGCACGTGTCGGCGTATCGGCCACGAAGCGGCGATTTTCGGGTCGAGCGTCCCCCTCCTCCACCGAATCATCGATAAAGGTGCGCCGTTCAGTGACCGGGTCGATAACAGGCACCGCTTCAGCCACAGGCTCAGCCGGCGTCGGTGGCGGCGCGGGGGCACTCTCGGGCTCCGGCTCTGGTCCCGGGTCAGTCATGGCCCGATCGCTCACCAGCGGCGGAACCTGAAACCAGCTATATTTGCAATGGGCGCACCGCACCGTCCGCCCCTCCGGCCCGATCGCGTCATCGGCGACCTGGTAGCGGGTATGGCACTCGGCGCATTCGAGAATCATCGAACCGGTCTTTTCAAGCGAGGCCCCAGATATGTTCGGATAAGCGGCCGATGATTCTAAGCATGGCAATGCCGGTGCTGGCAAGACTTGTCAGTGAGATGCTTGAGCAAGCGGAGCGGACGTGCCAAGGCGTATGCCGGTAAGATCAGGGTACGGAAAGCGCGCCGAGAGCCGCGAATGGCGAATATCGTTCAATTCGAAAATGTCGGCTTGCGCTATGGCCCCGGACCGGAAACGCTGACGGATATCAGCTTCACGCTGGAACGCGGGGCATTTCATTTCATCACCGGCACCTCGGGCGCGGGAAAAACATCCCTGCTGCGGCTGCTCTATCTGGCGAACCGACCGACGCGCGGCATCGTTCGCATGTTCGATGAAGATGTGGCCAGCTTGCCGCGCAGCCGCATGCCGCTTTTGCGCCGCCGGATCGGCGTGGTGTTTCAGGATTTCCGCCTGCTTCCGCATCTGTCGACCTATGACAATGTCGCGCTGCCGCTGCGCATCGCCGGAATCGCCGAACGCGAGGTGGACGAGCGACTTCGTGAAATGCTCGACTGGGTCGGCCTTTCGGCGCGTGCCGGGGTGAAGCCCGCAACCCTGTCGGGCGGCGAGCAGCAGCGCGCCGGAATTGCCCGGGCAGTGATCGCGCAGCCCGACCTGCTGATCGCCGACGAACCGACCGGCAATGTCGATCCCGACATGGCAAAGCGGCTGATGCATCTCTTCGAATCGCTTAACCGGCTCGGCAAGACGGTCGTGGTGGCGACGCATGATCACCACCTCATGAACCGCGTTCCGCAGGCGAAGATCATGGAAATCGACCAAGGCCGGCTGACGAATCGCGATGACCTTCGGCGGCCGCGCGCACGGCCGGTACGCGTTTAGGCCATGGCGATGGCCTTTCCCGCCCGAAGCGCCCGGCACGGCCTGCTCGATTCCGGGCGCCATAGCCGCGTCATGGTGTGGATCATGGCGATCATGGTGTTTCTGACGGTGCTTGCCGCCGGATCCGGGCTCGCCATTCGCAACGGCGTCACCGCGCTCGACAGCGCGCTTTCGGCCCGGTTGACGGTGCAGGTGGCCGAAGCGGATGCTGCGCTGCGCGACCGGGAGACGGCGGCGATCATCGCCCGGCTGAAGGCGATGCCGATGGTGCGCAACGTTGAACAGGTGCCGCCGCAGCGGCTGCGCGCGCTGCTGCAACCCTGGCTCGGCAGCGACGGTCTGGATAAGGATATCGCGCTTCCCAGCATGATCGATGTCGACCTTGTCAGCGCCGATGCAGCGACGATCGCGCACATCCGCGCCGCCGCGCGGCAGATCAGCGACGCCATTCTGGTCGATCCCCATGCCGCATGGCTTTCGCCGGTGCGCGACCTTTTCGCGGCGCTGGGCTGGAGCGCTTTGTCGATCGTTGTTCTGACGACCGGCGCGACCATGGCGATTGTGCTGCTTGGCGCGCGAACGGGGCTTGATACCCATCGCGATACGATCGACGTACTGCACATGCTCGGCTCCACCGATCGTCAGGTCGCTCGATTGTTTGAACGGCGTATTGCGTTCGAAACGCTGATCGGCGGGGCGATCGGCGCGGTTGCCGCGCTGTGCCTCATCCGGGCGCTGCAACTGCGCTTCGCAGCGCCGGATGCGCAGCTGCTGGATGCGATGACGCTCGGCGCAGCCGACTGGGCGATGCTTGCGGCAATACCGCTTGCCTGTGCGTTGATCGCGCTCGCCGCCGCGCGGATCGCCGTCCGGCACAGGCTGGAGAGGCTATTGTGATTCGCCGCTTCTTCGCGCTGCTGATCCTCGTCTATTCGCTGGGATTTGCCGTCTTCATGCTCGCATTGGGCAGCCCGGGCGATTCCGACACGCCTACCGATGCGATCGTTGTGCCGACCGGCGGTGCGGGCAGGATCGACCGGGGCATCGCGCTGTTACAGGCGCATGCCGCAAAACGGATGCTCGTCACCGGCGTTGATCGCGACGTGCGCCCGATCGAGCTTGCGATTGAATATCGGGTGTCGCCGCGATTGTTCGAATGCTGCATCGATCTCGGCCGCGAAGCGGTGGACACGCGCTCCAACGGCGAGGAGACGGCGCGCTGGGTCGCTGCGCACGGCTATCGCAGCATTCGTCTGGTGACCTCAAGCTGGCATATGCCGCGCGCCCGGATGGAGCTCGGCCATGCGCTGGGCAGCGACGTCACGATCGTCAGCGATCCGGTGCAGAGCGAAGCAGGGCTGGGGATGCTGTTTCGGGAATATAATAAATATCTGGTGCGCAGGATCGCGCTGTGGGCGGGATGGTGATGAACCGGATTCGAAGCCTCGCCTTCGCGATTGTCTTTTACGGCCTTTCCGTGCCCATCGTCCTGCTCGCGCCGCTGATATCGCTCGCCGGCCCCGCGGCGCTTCGCCGCTACACGATGGTCTGGACCGGATTTCATCACTGGTGCGTGCGCGCCCTGCTTGGCATTCGCATTCGGGTCGAGGGCGCGCCGGTCAAAGGCCCCGCGCTGTACGCTGCCAAACATCAGGCGATGTTCGAGACGCTGGAGCTTGCCGGGCGCCTGGATGCCCCCGCCATCGTGATGAAGCGCGAACTTGCCGCCATTCCGGTATGGGGCTGGGCCTCACGACGCTATGGTGTGATCGCGATCGATCGGGCGGCATCGGCAACGGCGCTGCGCGCGATGATGCGCGATGCGAAAGCGGCGCAGGCGGAGGGCCGGTCCGTGCTGATCTTTCCGGAAGGGACCCGGGTGGTTCCGGGAGAAGCGCCGCCGCTTCGCCCCGGCTTTGCGGGTCTCTATCGCGCGCTCGCTATGCCGGTGGTGCCGGTGGCGCTCGACAGCGGCCATCTGCTTCCACGCAAGGGCACGAAGCGTTCGGGCGTTATCACGATCCGCTTCGGCGAGCCGATTGCGCCGGGGCTTTCGCGCGCCGAAGTCGAGGCGGCAGTGCATGAAGCGATCAACGTGCTGGAGCGCGATCCCGCTTAGAGTCCATCCGGCTTGAAATCACTCTAATCGTGCGCGCGGCCGAAATCCTCACGCGCATCGTCCTGTCCCTGCTCGATGACCGACCGGCGCACCGCGCGGGTGCGGGTGAACAGGTCGAACAGTTCCTCGCCCTTGCCCCAGCGGATCGCGCGTTGCAGCGCGCTCAGATCCTCTGAGAAGCGTTGCAGCATGTCGAGTACCGCTTCCCGGTTCGACAGGAACACATCGCGCCACATCGTGGGGTCGGACGCCGCGATCCGGGTGAAGTCGCGAAAGCCGCCTGCCGAATATTTGATGACTTCGCTGCTCGTCACTTCCTCAAGATCGGAAGCGGTTCCGACGATCGTATAGGCGATCAGATGCGGCAGATGGCTGGTCACGGCCAGAACCCGGTCGTGATGCGCAGGCTCCATCATCTCGATATCTGCGCCGAGCCGTTTCCAGAATTCGGCAACCCGCTCGACCGCCAGCGGATCGGCGTCGGCAGGCGGAGTGAGGATGCACCAGCGATTGTGAAACAGCTGCGCAAAACCTGCCTCCGGCCCGCTACGCTCGGTCCCCGCCACCGGGTGCGCGGGAACGATGGCGACACCGGGAAGCGCCTCGCGCAGCGCGGTGACGACGCTTTCTTTGCACGATCCGACATCGCTGACCACCGCATCGGCGGGCAGATCTTCGGCAAACTCGCGCGCGGCATCGCCGATCGCGCCTACAGGGACGCACAGGATCACCAGATCGGCATCGGTCACCGCTGCCCCGGCGCTGTCGGCGACATCGTCGCACAGACCAATCGCCTTCGCCGTTTCGCGCACCTGCGGATCGGCATCATAGCCGGTCAGGCCTACGCCCGTCATATGCGCCCTCACCCCGCGCGCGATCGACGATCCGATCAGCCCCAGCCCGATAACCGTGACGCGCGAAAAGGGCGGCATCAGCCCGCCACCACCTCACGCAGCGCAGCGGCAAGGCCGCGCATCTCTTCCTCCGTACCGATCGAGATGCGAAGGCCGTTGCCCAGCCCCTGCCCCGGCAACCAGCGGGTGATATAGCCGCGATCCTGAAGCGCTTTATACGCTTCCTCGGCGCTCACTCTGCCTTCGAACAGGACGAGGATGAAATTCGCCTTTGACGGCACCGCGCGCAGCCCGGCATTGCCCAGCGCGGCGACCTCTTCCGCGAACCAGCTACGCCATTTGGCATTATGGGCGCGGCTCTGTTCGACAAACGCATCATCGGCAAGCGCCGCGACGGCCGCACGCTGCCCGGCGATCGTCATGTTGAACGGCATGCGGATGCGGTGCATCGCCGCGACAATATCCATCGACGCATAGCCCCAGCCGATCCGTTCGGCAGCAAGGCCGTGAATCTTCGAAAAGGTGCGCGTCACCAAGACATTGGATGCGGTTTCGGCCAGCGCCAGACCGCCATCTTCCTCCCCATTTTCCAGATATTCGGAATAGGCATGGTCGAGGACGAGCAGCACATGAGCGGGCAATCCGGCATGCAGGCGCGCAATCTCGTCCGCACTCGCATAGGTGCCGGTGGGATTGTTCGGATTGGCAACGAACACCACCCGCGTTCGGTCCGTCACTGCGGCAAGGATGGCGTCCACATCAGTCGCATAATCGGCATCAGGTGCGATTACGGGGGTTGCACCGACGCGGCGCGCCGCGATTTCGTACACGGCGAAGCCATAGCGCACGAAGATGATTTCATCGCCCGGCCCGGCAAAGGCACCGGCAGCAAGATGCAGCACCTCATCCGATCCGTTACCGTAAATGATACGCTGCGGGTCGAGACCATATTTGGCGGCAATGGCCTCCCGAACAATCGCGCCCGACGCATCGGGATAGCGCTCCAGCTCGCCGGCCGCGCTCGCAAAGGCCTCCTGCGCTGCGGGCGAGGTGCCGAGCGGATTTTCGTTGGACGAAAGCTTGGCGGCCTTCGCGCCGCTGTCGGTCACGGACTTGCCCGGAATATAAGGGGCGATGTCCATGACCCATGATTTGGGTTCAGGTGCGCTCATGGCCCTGCGAAATGACGCAGTAGCGCGCGATTGGCAAGGATATTGGCGCACCACCCACGCCATGGCGCTTGAACGCGGCGCCGCGCGGTAATACCAGCGCCGGAATGTCGAATGATGCGCGTTTCGGGCTAAGGCGCCATGCCACGCTTTCCGGCCCCCTGCCGCTGGACAGCGGTGCAACGCTGACTCCTGTCGAATTCGGGTATGAAACCTATGGCACGCTGAACGCCGATGCCTCCAACGCGATTCTGATCTGCCATGCGCTCACCGGCGACCAATATGTCGCGTCCGAGCATCCTGTCACCGGCAAACCCGGATGGTGGAGCCGCATGGTCGGGCCGGGCAAGCCGATCGATCCCGAACGGCATTTCATCATCTGTTCGAATGTGATCGGCAGTTGCATGGGATCGTCCGGCCCCGCAACGACCGATCCGGCGACCGGCGCGCCTTTCGCGATGCGCTTCCCGGTGCTGACGATCCGCGACATGGTGCGCGCGCAGGGCTTGCTGCTCGACTATCTAGGAATCGAGCGGCTCTATGCCGTGGTCGGCGGATCGATGGGCGGCATGCTCGCGGTCAGCTGGGCCGCGACCTTCCCGCATCGGGTGAGCGCGGTGGTCGTCATCGCTTCCACCGCACGGCATTCGGCGCAGAATATCGCCTTTCACGAGGTCGGGCGTCAGGCGATCATGGCCGATCCCAAATGGCGCGAAGGCAATTATTATGCGGATAACGACCCGCCTGCCGCAGGGCTTGCCGTCGCGCGCATGGCAGCGCACATCACCTATCTTTCCGAAGCGGGGCTGACCGAGAAATTCGGGCGCAAGCTTCAGGCGCGCACTGCCAAGACCTTCGGCTTCGATGCCGATTTTCAGGTCGAAAGCTATCTTCGCTATCAGGGGCTCAGCTTTACCGACCGGTTCGACGCGAACGCATATCTGTATATCACCCGGGCGCTCGATTATTTCGATCTGGGCGAAGAACATGGCGGCCTGCTCGCCAACGCATTCCGCGCAACCGATGCGCGTTTTTGCGTGGTGAGCTTCGATACCGACTGGCTGTACCCCACGTCAGAATCCCGCGCGATCGTTCAGGCGCTGAACGCTGCCGCCAAGCGAGTGAGTTTCGTCGAGCTGTCGAGCCCGTTCGGCCATGACGCGTTTCTGCTCGATTCGCCTGAGCTGAATGCCGTGGTCACCGGCTTTTTGAGGAATGGCGGATGAGCGAGTTGCGGCCCGACCTTGCGATCATCGCGCGCAATGTGAAGCCCGGCGCGCGGGTTCTCGACATCGGCTGCGGCGACGGCGCGCTGATGGCGGCGCTGCGCGACCAGCGTCAGGTGGATGCGCGCGGGCTGGAGATCGATCCCGCCAATGTGTCCGCCGCTGTCGCGCGCGGGCTATCAGTGGTGCAGGGCGATGCCGATGCCGATCTTGCCGGCTATCCCGATCAGGCGTTCGATTACGCGATCCTGAGCCGCACCTTGCAGACGACGCGGCGGCCCGACCGGGTGCTCGACCATCTGCTGCGCATCGGGCGGCAGGCCTTCGTTTCCTTCCCCAATTTCGCGCATTGGCGCGTGCGCGCCTCGCTGCTGTTCGGCGGACGGATGCCGGTCAACCGGCTGCTCCCCGAGCTATGGTATGACACGCCCAATATCCATCACGTCACGATCGACGATTTCCGAGCAATGGTGGCGGAGCGCGGCGTGACGATCGACAAGGCATGGTTTCTGGCGGGCGACAAGCAGGCGCGCCCAGCCGGAGCCAATATCTTTGCCGAACATGCGGTATTCCTGCTGCACCGGTAACGCACGGTTCAGCTCATCAGCCAGATTTTGCCCTGTCGGATACGCTCTTTCAGCGATCCGTCGCGGATGGTGCGGTACCGCGCCATGATGAGGCTGAACAAGCCGAAGACGAGCAGGCCCAGCGCCACCGCATTATACAACCACGGCGTATCACGCAGCGACTGAACCGCCGCCTGAAAACCGATATTGTCGGCATTCTCCGCCCAGGCGGAAGTGAGGAGGTGCCATCCGAGGACGAAGAATACCACCGCGCGCGCGGCATAACCCACCCGGCCCATCCAGATGCCCCAGTGCGGAACGTCGGGATCGAGCAATTTCCGGAATTTGGCGGTCGCCGCCTTCACGCCCTGATTGAGCCCGGCGAGCAGAAATCCTGCGCCGACCAGCGCGATCACGATTCGGCCGCCGGGAAAGGACAGCACCGTCTGCGTCGCTTCCTGGCTGCCGTTGCCGCCCGACGATCCGCCCATGAACGCCAGCTTGAACGCGAGATAGGTGAGGATCAGATGCGCGATCCCGCTCGCCACATGGCCGCAGCGTTTGCCGATGCCCTTCGCGCCGTCGCCATCGTCCTGAATATCGATCAGCGCACCATAGATCCGGAAAAAACCATAGCCGGCTAGGCCGATACCTGTCACCGCCAGCACGATGGTGCCCGCAGGCAGCTCCCGTATTTCCTCCAATACGCTCGCCGTTCCCTCCGCCTGACTGGTCGCGAAGGTCAGATATCCCAGAAGGAAATACACGATCGCGCGAGCCAGATATCCGGCCCGCGCGAAATTTTCTAATTTTGCCACCTGTTCCACGCGCCTGCTCCCGACCGTTGAACGGGTCCAGCGCGCGAGGCCCAAGCTTGTTCCGGGATCAGAAGGGAACGTCGTCGTCCAGATCGTCGCCGAAGCCGCCGAACGCGTCGTTGCCCGACTTCACGCCGCCCGACCGGCCGCCGCCCTGATTGAAGCCGCTGCCGCCGCTACGACCCGAGGACTGGCCCGCGAAATCATCGCCGCCGCCCCAATCATCGCCGCCGCGGCTGCCGCCCATGCCGCCCTGACCGCCGCCGGGCGAATCAAGCATGGTCAGCACCGCGTTGAATCCCTGCAGCACCACTTCGGTCGAATAGCGGTCATTGCCCGACTGGTCCTGCCATTTGCGGGTCTGAAGCTGCCCTTCGATATAGACCTTCGAACCCTTGCGCAGATAGCGCTCGGCGATATTGGCGAGACCTTCGTTGAAGATCGCGACCGAATGCCATTCGGTCTTTTCCTTGCGCTCGCCGGTATTGCGGTCCTTCCAGCTTTCCGAAGTGGCGATACGCAGATTGCATACCTTGCCGCCATTCTGAAAACTGCGGCTTTCAGGGTCCCGGCCCAGATTCCCGACGAGGATCACTTTGTTGACGCTGCCGGACATCGCCGTTTCTCCCTATAATCCGATTGCTCTGGCGACCCAGTAGGTCGCCCCTGCCGCGATGTAGGCCAGCACGAACAAATAGCCAACCATGAAGGCGGGCCATCGCCAACCATTTGTCTCGCGCCGGGTGATGGCGATCGTGGAAATGCATTGCGGGGCGAAAACGAACCACATCAGATAGGCAAGCGCGGTCGGCAGCGACCATCGCGAACGGAGCTGATCGACCAGCCGATGTTCGCCGCTGTCCTGATCGGGATTGTCGATCGAATAGATGGTCGCAATCGCCGCCACCGCGACTTCACGTGCTGCCATGGTGGGCAGCAAAGCGAGCGAGATATCGCGGTTGAAGCCGATCGGCGCGACGACCTTCTCGATCTGATGCCCGATCCGCCCCGCAATCGAATAATCGACCGGCGATACGTCCGATCCCGTCGGCGGCTTGGGAAAGCTGAGCAATGCCCAAAGCACCACGGTGGTCAGCGCGATGGTTGTGCCCGCGCGTTTGAGAAAGATAACCGCGCGCTGCCAAAGGCCGAGCAGCACGTCGCTGACATTCGGCCATTGATATTTGGGCATCTCCATCATGAAGCCCGACGACGAACCTTTGGTGACGGTCCGCCGCAGCACCAGGGCAGCGACAAAGGCGCCGACGATCCCGAAAATATAGAGCGCAAAGAGAACCAGCCCTTGCAGCCCTATTCCCGGCAATACCTGCCGGGTGGGAATGAAGGCGCCGATCAGGATCGTATAGACGGGCAGCCGCGCCGAACAGGTCATCAGCGGCGCGATCAGAATGGTGGTCAGCCGGTCGCGCTCATCGTCGATGGTGCGCGTCGCCATGATGCCGGGCACCGCACAGGCGAAGGAGGAGAGCAGCGGAATGAATGCTCGCCCCGACAGCCCTGCGGACGCCATCAGCCGGTCCATCAGGAACGCCGCGCGGACCATATAGCCCGATGCTTCGAGGATCAGGATGAACAGGAACAGGATCAGGATTTGCGGCAGGAAGACGACCACCGCGCCCACGCCTGCAATCAGCCCGTCGACGATCAGCGATCGGAAAAACCCGTCGGGCAGTGCACCGCCGACGACATTGCCGAGCGCCGACATACCGCTTTCGATCCATTCGATCGGCGCTTCGGACCAGGCGAACACCGCCTGAAACATCACGAACAACAGCCCCAGCAACAGGATCGTCCCGAACACCGGATGCAGCGCAACCGCGTCCAGCCGGTGCGTCCAGCGCCGCACGGCGGTTTCCGAAATCGTCGCCTTTTCCGAAATTGCGCGGGCACGGCGTTGCAGCGTGACGATATCTTCGACCACGCCGTCGCCCGGCCGGACCACCGGTCCCGCCTGAAGCAGCGCGGTCAGCCGGTGTTTCAGGTCATCGAGCCCCCGGCGGCGAACCGCGACCGTCGGCACGACAGGCACGCCAAGCTCTTGCGACAAAATCTCGGCATCGAGTTCCAGCCCGTCGCGCTTCGCCAGATCGACCATGTTGAGCGCGACGACTACCGGCAGGCCCAGCGAGACGAGCTGAAGCGTGAAGCGCAGATGATTGTCGAGATTGGCAGCGTCGACCACGATCACCAGCGCATCGGGCAGGCGTTCGCCCGCCTGCGTGCCGGTAACGACATCGCGCGTCACCCGCTCATCGGGGCTGGAGGGGTCGAGGCTATAGGCGCCAGGCAGATCGACCAGCTCGACCGGCCGCCCGTCGTCCAGTGCGAACCGCCCCGAATGGCGCTCGACCGTCACGCCCGGATAATTGCCGACTTTTTGCCGCGCGCCGGTCAGTGCGTTGAACAGCGCGCTCTTTCCGGCATTGGGATTGCCGACCAATGCAACTAACGGTGCCTGATTCATATATGGTTGCGCCCTTGTCCCGCAGCCGCTCAGGCGGCGTCCGGCGTCACATGAATGACGCGCGCGACATGGCGGCGCAGCGCGACGGTCATCCGTCCGATCCGGCAGGCAATCGGCCCGCGACCGAATGCCGACTGGTGCAGCAATTCGACCTGCACCCCTTCATCAAGCCCCAGTTCGCGAAGCCGGCGCGCCTCCGGAACTGCAAGCCTGTCCCAGTCCACCGCCGCGACCCGGCCGCTTTTGCGGCGCGGCATCTCTGCGAGGGGGCGGGGTACGGACAAGGCTGCGGTTGCGTTCATATTGCAAGTAAATAGCAATAAGCAACGCCAATTCCTAGGGCTTTATCGGCATTGCCCTCGCACATTCTGCTGCATCGCGCTCGCGATCAGACCGCCGGATAGCGCAACCGGCTGACGAAGCGCGACAGGCTGATCCGATGGTCGCCGCGCGTGCGGTTCGTGAATTTGGCCTTCGCTTTTTCGAAACGCATGATTCCGTCGATTCGCCGGGCGAGAAAGGCGCGGGTGTCCGCCCATTGCTCCGATTCATCGTCCAGGAACACGGTAATGGTCGCGCCGTAGATCCCCGCGAGCATCGCACGCTTGGTATAATGGTTATAATCGGTCGCCATATCGCCCGCGAGCCGCCACATGCGATCCGCCGAGCGCCAGCCGAGCTTTGTCGCGCGGGCAAGGTTTTGCGGCATGGCAAGAATCGCGAGCGCCCGGCGCAATGCCTCCCGGTCTCCCGCAAGCGTCGCCAGCCGCTGTTCGACCAGCGCAGTGATCCGTTCGCGAATCTTCATCTGCGCCAGTTTTTCCGGCGGAAGGGCGCGCGCCATCTCAGCATCGATATGCGCGAACCAGCCGTCGATCATATCGACCGCGCCGCCGGGAAAGGCAAGCTTCGCAACATCGGGATCGACCCCTGCCCCGCGTGCGGCAGTGATCAGCGCGGTATCGTTCCAGCCGTCGAACGCAGCGTTCATCGGCAATTCGGCGGCAAGCCCGGCCCGAATTTCGTCCAGCGTCGCATCCTCGGCAATTTTCGCGGCCATTGCGCCTCTCCTTCCCGGTCCGATCTAATGCCCCTGTCGCCGCGTGCAAGAATTTGCGCCTGTTCGGCCCGCATAACCACCACTGATTGCAGGGCATAAAGTTTTTCCTGTCTCGCCCGCCCCATGCAGCGCCGGGCCGCAGCGCCTATCTGCGCTGCATACCGAAACAGGTGAGAGAACAATATGCCAAGTCTTTTCGAGTCCATCGCCCTGGGCGATATTCATGCCCCCAACCGCGTGCTGATGGCGCCGCTGACCCGTGCGCGCGGCACCCGCGATCATGTCCCCACCCCCATCATGGCCGAATATTATGCGCAGCGAGCTTCGGCGGGGCTGATCATTTCCGAAGCGACCGGCATAAGCCGCGAAGGGCTTGGCTGGCCGTACGCGCCCGGGCTTTGGACCGACGAGCAGGTCGACGCGTGGAAGCCGATAACTGACGCAGTGCATCGCGCGGGCGGCCGGATCATCGTCCAGCTCTGGCATATGGGGCGGCTCGTCCATCCCGATTTTCTGGGCGGGGCAGCGCCGCTCGCGCCGAGTATCGGCACCGCCCCGCATTATGCCCACACCTATTCGGGCAAGCAGGATTATGGCGAGGCACGCGCGGCGACAAAGGACGATATCGCGCGGGTGCTCGACGATTATTCGGCTGCCGCGCGCAATGCGAAGGCCGCCGGGTTCGACGGGGTGCAACTGCACGCTGCCAACGGCTATCTGATCGACGAATTCCTGCGCGACGGCGTCAATAAGCGCGAGGACGAATATGGCGGCAGCCCGGAAAATCGCGCGCGCCTCCTGCTGGAAGCCACCGACCGGCTGATCGGCGAATGGGGCGCAGGCCGCGTTTCGGTTCGCCTGTCGCCCAATGGCGAAACGCAAGGGACGATTGATTCGAACCCCGAAAGCGTTTTCGTGCCTGCCGCGAAGCAGCTTTCGGATCGCGGAATCGCGTTTCTCGAGCTTCGCGAACCGGGGCCGGACGGCACGTTCGGGAGCACCGATCAGCCGCGCGTGTCACCGGCGATCCGGCCGGTATTCGAAGGGCCGTTGGTGCTCAATCAGGATTATGACGCCAGCCGTGCGCAGGAGGCGCTCGATTCGGGGCTCGCCGACGCCATTGCATTCGGTCGCCCGTTCCTTGCCAATCCCGACCTGCCCGAACGGCTGCGCATCGGCGCGGTGCTCAACAAGGACGATATGGCGACCTGGTATACGCAGGGGCCGGAAGGCTATACCGACTATCCCGCATTGAAGCACGAAGCGGCGGAATAAGGTTCAGCGTTCGGGCCGGGTCCAGATCCAGGTGCCGCTGATGCACATCGCGGCGATCGGGAAGAGCATCCACGGCCAGTGAAGCCAGAACAGGGCGGCGGCGATACTGACCGCAAAGGCAGCCGTCGCCGCCCATTTCCCCCTGCGAGAGATCGCGCCCGCCTCGCGCCAGGCGAGAATATGCGGGCCGAAGCGGGGATGTTCGACCAGTCGACGTTCCAGTGCCGGGCTGCTTCGCGCGAAGCAGAAGGCGGCGAGAATCACGAACGGTACCGTGGGAAGCAGCGGCAGAAAGATGCCGAGCGTACCGAGCCCAAGCGACGCCCAGCCGCCGAGAAAGAACAGGGTCCGTTTCACACGGGCGATAGTGCCCTGTTCCGTATCGCCGCGCTACCCGTCACGCCTCGCGACGCGCGCGCCATTCGTCCGCGCTTTGCCCCCATGCATCGACGACATGATCCGAAAGCGGCGGCGGCAGCGTCACGCGCTCGCCCATGCGCGACCCGAGCCGCCGGGCAAGCGTGGCCGAGCGCGTATTGTCCGGATCGATCGTGTGGATCACATGGTCCCAGCCGAGCACGTCGAACGCATAGTCCATCGCCGCGCTCGCCGCTTCATGGGCATAGCCGCGCCCGGCAAATTCGCGCGCCACGCCCCAGCCGACCTCGCGACCGGGCCAGCCTTCGGGCTGCCAGGGGCCGATTCGGCCGACCCAGCGGCCGGTATCGCGCTCAATGACCGAAAACATTGCGAAGCCGCGAATGTCCCACGCGCCGCGCATCGTGCACAGCGCCCGCCAGCTTTCGGCGCGCGACTGCACCCCGCCCAGATAGGCCATCGTCTCGGGATCGGCGGAGAATGCCGCCCAGCCGTCGAGATCGGCCGCTTCGGGCAACCGAAGGATGAGCCGCTTCGTGGTCAGGACCGGGATCATCATCCCCAGCGGGTCTTCAGATCGAACATGGCAAGCGCTGCCTTGGCCGCTTCGCCGCCCTTGTCCTTTTGCGCGGGGTCTGCGCGCACCTGCGCCTGTGCCTCATTCTCGACCGTCAGGATGCCGTTGCCGATGGCGAGACCGTCCATCGACAGCGCCATCAACCCGCGCGCACTTTCGCCCGCGACAATCTCGAAATGATAGGTTTCGCCGCGAATTACCACGCCGATCGCGACGAACCCGTCATAGCGGCCCGTCTCGGCGGCAAGTGCGACCGCGCCGGGGATTTCCAGCGCACCGGGGACGGTGATCGTCTCATGCCCATGCCCCACCGCCTCGATCGCCGCGCGGGCACCGGCGATCAGCTGATCGTTGAGATGGTCGTAGAAGCGCGCTTCGACAATCAGAAACTTGGCCATATTATTTCTCCAGATCGATGGGACGCTCGCCGACGACCGACAGGCCATAGCCGTCCAGCCCGACCAGCGTGTGATGGCTGTTGGTCAGCAATTCCATTTCCTCGACGCCCAGTTCGTTGAGGATCATCGCGCCGACGCCATAGTCGCGCAGTTCCTCCATATCCGACGCCGGACGCTCGCCCGACTTAGCCTGAATCGCGGTGGTGAAGGCATCGGCGCGCGGCTTGTTGATGACCACGACGACGCCCGCCCCCGCTTCGCCGATGATTTCCATCGACCGGCGGAGCAGCCCGCCGCGATCTCCCGTCTCGCCGAACAGATCGGCAAAGGGCGACAGCGCGTGCATGCGCACCAGAGTCGGCTTGTCGGGGTCGATCCGGCCTTTGACCAGCGCGACCTGTTCCGTGCAGGCGGCCTTGTTCCAGAAGCTCACTGCCTGCCACTCGCCGCCCCAGTCGCTGGTGAACACGGCTTCGGAGCGGCGCTCGACCAGATGGTCGTGGCGGCGGCGATATTCGATCAGGTCGCGGATCGTCCCGATCTTCAGCCCATGAACTTCGGCGAATTCGATCAGATCGTCGAGCCGCGCCATCGTCCCGTCATCCTTCATGATCTCGCAGATCACGCCCGAAGGATTGAGCCCGGCGAGCCGCGATACATCGACCGCCGCCTCGGTATGGCCCGCTCGCACCAGCACGCCGCCTTCGCGCGCGACCAATGGGAAGACATGGCCGGGGGTGACGATATGCTCCGCCCCCTTGGACGAATCGATCGCCACCGCAACCGTACGCGCCCGGTCGGCAGCGGAAATGCCGGTGGTGACGCCGTCGCGCGCCTCGATCGAGGTGGTGAAGGCGGTTTCGTGCCGTGTGCCGTTCTTGCGACTCATCAGGTCGAGGCCGAGTTCGTCGACGCGTGCCTTGGTGAGCGACAGACAGATCAGCCCGCGACCATAGCGCGCCATGAAGTTGATCGCATCGGGCGTCGCCATCTGCGCCGGGATGACCAGATCGCCCTCATTCTCGCGATCTTCGTCATCGACAAGAATGAACATGCGGCCGTTGCGCGCCTCGTTCACAATCTCCTCGGTGCTCGCGATCACCGCGCTGTTGTCGCCGCGCGCCAGAAACCGTTCCAGCTTGCGCAGCGTCTCCGCCGTGGGGTTCCAGTCGGCCTCTTCCAGCCGGCGCAGCGAATTGGCGTGGAGACCGGCGGCGCGGGCAAGCCCTGCCTTGCTGGTCTCGCCCGACGCGACCAGGTCGCGAACACGATCGATCAGGGAAATGCTCATGGCGGCGTCTCTATCACATCGAAAGCGCGTCGCCAAAGCAATTCATCACATCACGATGTGATGCTGAGCTGCTGCATGCGTTTGAGATAGCGGGCAAGGACGTCGATCTCCAGATTGACCGCCTGCCCGACTTCCAGCGAAGCAAAGGTCGTGACCTCTGCCGTGTGCGGGATAATGTTGAGGCCGAAGCGAACGCCGCTCTCGACATCCTCGACGCTGTTTACGGTCAATGAGATGCCATCGACGGTAATCGACCCCTTGGCGGCGATATAGGGCGCGACCTCCGCTCCTGCGGCGATCGTCACACGCATCGATCCACCCTCTTCGCGAAGCTCGACGATTTCGCCGACGCCGTCGACATGGCCCGTTACGATATGCCCGCCCAGCTCGTCGCCGAGTTTCAGTGCGCGTTCGAGGTTCAGCCGCCGCCCGGCATGCCACATGCCTTTGGCGCTGCGCGACACGGTTTCGCCCGACACATCGACCGCGAACCAGCCCGGCCCCTTGTCCACCACGGTCAGGCACACCCCCGAACAGGCGATCGACGCGCCGAGATCGATGCCGGTCGTCTCGTACCGGGTAGCGATCCGGACGCGGAGGTCTCCGGTCTGATCGACGCTTTCGATTCGGCCGATATCGGTAATGATCCCGGTGAACATGTCCTCAACTCCTGACGCGCTGATAGATTTCAAGAAGGTCGGTGCCAAGCTGCCGCCGGTCCGACAAGGCCCAGCGCCCATGCACATCGCCGAGCGTACTCAGCCCGATATCGCCCAGCGCCGATACGCCGCCGCCGATCAGGACCGGCGCGCGATAGATAAGCAGGCGGTCGACCAGATCGGCAGCGAGGAAAGCGGACGCAGTCGCGGCACCGCCTTCGATGAGAATATGGTCGACACCATGCAGCGCAGCAACCTCCTGCGGCGCGGCGATGCGCTCCCATCCGTCCGGCGCGGGCGCGCGGGATGACAGCAATATGCGGCGCGGCGATCGATCCTCCAGCCCGGCAAGGCGGACATCGAGCTTCGGCAGGTCTGCCTCCAGCGTCCCGCGTCCCACCAGAATGGCCTCATGCCGACTGCGCTCGAGATGGGCATGCGCGCGCGACTCCGGCCCGGTTATCCAGCGGCTCTCGCCATCCGCCGTTGCGATACAGCCGTCGAGCGACGTCGCGAGCTTGAGCGTAACGTGCGGCCTGCCGAGCGCCTGCCGCGCGAGGAACCCCGCCATCGCCCCGCGCGCGGCGGATTCGCCGATGCCGGTCACCGTCTCGATCCCCGCCGCAGCGAGTCTCGCCAGCCCCTTGCCGTCGGTGCGCGGATCGGGGTCGCGAAGGGCCACCACCACCCGCGCCACACCGGCGGCGATCAACAGGTCCGAACAGGCAGGACCGCGCGGCGATTCATGCGCGCAGGGTTCCAGCGTGACATACGCGGTCGCGGCGCGCGCCCGCTCTCCCGCCTCGGCCAGCGCCATCGCCTCGGCATGGGGACGCCCGCCGGGCTGAGTCCAGCCGCGTCCGACGACGCGTCCATCCGAAACGATCACGCACCCGACATTGGGATTGGGCGCCGTTCGCCCACGCGCGCGCAACGACAGCGCGAGCGCCGCTCCCATCCGGCGGGCGTGGTTCAAAAGCCCCAACTGTCGAGGCTGTTGTCGATCCGTTGGAATTGCGCGCGGCGTTCGGCGCGCAGCTTTTCAAGCTTTTCCGCGTCTTCGCGCTGCTTTTCCATATCGATCTTCTGCTGGGCGCGAATCTCGGCGTCGCTGCGGTTCAGCGGCCAGCTTTCGACATAGATGATATTCTCTTTATACGGCACCTCGACCCGGCTGTCATGGACGAAGCCGGCAATGACGATCATCGTCAGGAATGCCGCAATGACCATGAAGACCAGTTCGTGCGGCCGCCGCTGGACCAGAAATCCGCGCAGGTCGCGATAGGCCCGAAGCGGGGAGAGAAATTTCAGGAGACTGAACACGGCTGCGAAGATAAGCGCACCGGGGCCGCACGACCAGCCCCTGTGCGCGCATCGGGTCAATGAAGTTCGAAACGTACCCTGCTGGTATACCATTGCTCGACGGGCACGCCGTCGCGGGTGGCGGGTTTGAAACGCCAGGCGGAAAGCGCCTGTTCGCGCGTCGCCTGGTAAAAAGCGTCGCTCGCCGCGCTGACTTTTTCGACTGCCTTTACCCGGCCGTTGATGCCGACCAGCACGCGGACGACGACAATGCCCTCATGATTGTTGCGCCGTTCCGATGCCGGATAATCCGGCTGAAACTGCGCCAGATAGCGCGGATCGGGGCGCGGCGCAGCGAGAACGGGCTCCGGCAGCGCCGCGGGCTTTGCCTCCCCGCCGCTTCCGGACCCGGCCGGATCGAGCGTCGGAACCGGCGGAGGATCGAAGGTGGTTGCGATCGGTGGAAAGTCGGTCGCTGTCGGAACGATCGGGTCGGGTACCACGATTTTCTGATCGGTCGGCGCGCTCTCGCTGCGCTGCGTTTCCGGCTGCGAGATCGGTTCGGGGTCGGGCGGCGGCACTTCCGGAATGGAGACCGGATACATCTGAAAGATTTGCTCGCTATGCTGCTGGAAGGTGGGATTGGTGAGCGCCAGTCCCACGATCGGCAGCGCTGTGATGATCAGCGCAATTCCCGCAGTGCGCGCATCGATGCCGCTATTTCCGCGATACCCTTGTCCGTTCATACCGCCTCTCCTGTCATTTATGTTACAACATTACGCTGTTTTGGACGGCGAGACAATATTACACTACGCGACTCCTTAAACGCTGAGACGTTCGATCGCGCGGTCGCGGCCGATCAACGGCAGCAGCGCCGCCATATCGGGCCCGCGGTCCATTCCGGTCAGCGCTCGCCGAAGCGGGAGAAACAGCGCCTTGCCCTTGCGGCCGGTCGATTCTTTCAGCGGGGTCGTCAGCGCGTGCCAGGGGTCGTCGGACCAGTCGATGCCCGCTGCGATGTCGGCGGCCTGTTGCAGATAATCGGCGTCCTCGCCGGGATCGGGGGCGTCGACTGGTCCTTCTACGATTCGCCACCAGTCGGCGGCATCGGCGACTCGCGCCAGATTGGGCCGGATCGCCTCCCAGCCCGCTTCGCCGATCGTTGCCGGAAGCCGGTCCGCCACCGCTGCATAGGGAAGCTGGTGAACGATCCGCGCATTAAGTGCGGTGAGGTCTTCCTCATCGAACCGCGCCGGTGCCCGGCCGAAGCGCGAAAAATCCAAGGTTTCGATGAGCGGCTCGGGCGATGTCACCGGTTCGACCGGGTCGCTGGTGCCGAGCCGGGCGAGCAGCGCGATCAGCGTGACCGGCTCGACCCCCGCCTCGCGAAAATGAGCGATTCCGAGCGAGCCGAGCCGCTTCGACAATTTGCCCTCCGCGCCGGTCAGCAGCGCTTCATGCGCGAAGCGAGGCGGTGTTGCGCCCATCGCTGCAAACATCTGCACCTGAACTGCGGTGTTGGTGACATGGTCCTCACCGCGCACGACATGGGTGATGCCAAGGTCGATATCATCGATGACCGAGGGGAGCAGGTAGAGCCACGATCCATCGGCGCGGCGGATGACAGGATCGCTGATTTTTTCGGGATCGAAGCGCTGGGGGCCGCGAACCATGTCGTCCCATTCGATCGCGGCGCTATGGTCGAGGCGGAAGCGCCAGTGCGGGCGGTGCCCGTCGGCCTTCAGCTTCGCGCGCGCTTCGTCAGTCAGGGCGAGCGCGGCGCGGTCGTAAACCGGCGGCAAACCGCGGCCCAGCAGAACCTTGCGCTTGAGGTCGAGTTCCTGCGGCGTTTCATAAGCAGGGTAGATTCGCTCCGCAGCGCGCAACGCCTCGAACCGCGCTTCGTACATATCGAAACGGTCGGACTGGCGCGCCTCGGCATCGGGGGTCATGCCGAGCCATTCGAGATCCTCGCGGATCGAATCGACATATTCTTCGCGCGAACGTTCGGCATCGGTATCGTCGATGCGCAGCAGAAACCGACCGTTTTGCTGGCGCGCGAGCATCCAGTTGTGGATTGCGGTACGCAGATTGCCGACATGCAGGCGGCCTGTCGGACTCGGGGCAAAACGGGTAATGACCATGCATCGCCTGTTAGGAAGCGCAGGCGAGAGCGGCAATGCCCCTTTTCGTATTCGCACACCCTCTCTAAGGAGGGCGCGAGTACAGGCGCACAAATCAGGGAGAATGGCGCGCAATGAAGCTTCTGGCGGGCAATTCGAACCTTCCGCTCGGCGATGCGATCGCGAAATATCTGGAGATTCCGCTGACCAGCGCGAATGTCCGGCGCTTCGCGGACGAGGAAATCTTTGTCGAGATTCTGGAAAATGTGCGCGGCGAGGACGTTTTCGTCCTCCAGTCGACAGCCTATCCCGCCAATGACAACCTTATGGAGCTGCTGATCTGTATCGACGCGCTGCGGCGCGCATCGGCGCGGCGGATCACGGCGGTGCTGCCCTATTTCGGCTATGCCCGGCAGGATCGCAAACCCGGCCCGCGCACCCCGATTTCGGCCAAGCTGGTCGCGAACCTGATCACCACGGCGGGTGCCGATCGCGTGCTTTCGGTCGATCTGCATGCGGGACAGATTCAGGGATTTTTCGATATCCCGACCGACAATCTCTACGCCGCGCCGGTGATGAGCGAAGACATCAAGGCACGGTTTTCCGACAAGAATCTGATGGTCGTGTCGCCCGATGTCGGCGGCGTGGTGCGTGCGCGCTCGCTTGCCAAGCGGCTCGATAACGCGCCGCTCGCGATTGTCGATAAGCGGCGCGAGCGGCCGGGCGAATCGGAGGTGATGAACATCATCGGCGATGTGTCGGGACGATTCTGCATCCTGATCGATGATATCGTCGATTCAGCCGGAACGCTGTGCAACGCAGCGGCTGCGCTGAAAGAGGCGGGAGCCGAGGGCGTCGTGGCTTATTGTACGCATGGCGTACTTTCGGGCGGCGCGGTGGCGCGGGTCGAAAAATCGGCGCTGGAGGAACTGGTGATTACCGATTCGATCGGGAATCACGAGGTTATTTCGAAGGCGCAGAAGATCCGGCACCTCACCATCGCTCCGCTGCTGGCCGAAGCGATGCGGCGAATCGCCGAAGAAGCGTCGGTTTCCAGCCTTTTCGATTAATCGCGGCGGTCGGCGATCCTGCTTAAAATCGCAGTGATTTTGAGCAGGACGATAAGTCCGGCGGCGACGAATCCGGTAAGTGCCAAAAGTGCATAAGTTGCCGCGCGGAGCCATTTGGCGGTTTCGCGCTCGGGTCCGGCTGGGGCGCGGATTTGCGTGGGTTCGCCGGGCCGCGATGGTGCCGGGGCGTCACCATAAGGTTGCGATTCGCGGTTAAGTTGACGCCCGTCGCCCTCCACGCTGTCCGGCATATCGGGCGAGGGCGCGGAAACCGGGGCGTTTGCCGTCCGCTCGCTCATGTCCACTTGCGAGGCGCTTTGCAGCGAAAGGAGGACGGCGAAGGTCGCGAGCCCGCTAAGGATGAGCAGCAGCGTGCGGCCGAGCCAGTCGAACATGCCGCGCCTCAGGCCGCCTGCCGGTCGCGATCCCCGGCAGGTGCGCGCACGCCCGCATTGCCGCGCCGGTTGAGTTCGGCTTTCAGCGCCTCAGGCTTCGGCGCCCATAAAAATCCGAAACTGACCGTGCCGTGCTTCGTTTCAACGGCATGATGGAGGCGATGCGCCTGAATAATCCGCTTCATATAGCGCGAGCGCGGGACATAACGATGTCCGACGCGGCGGTGCACGATGATGTCGTGAAAGCCGAAATAGATCGCGCCATAGGCAGCGACCCCTGCCCCGATCCACGCAAAGCCCGGCCACCAGCCGAGATGCACCCCGCCGAGCAGCATCACGAACGAGGGCACGGCGAAAATCGCAGCGTACAGGTCGTTCAGTTCCCAGTTCCCGGTGCGGGGGCGATGATGGCTTTTGTGCAGAAACCAGCCCGGCCCGTGCATGACCCAGCGGTGCATGACATAGGCAAAGCCCTCCATGCCGAGCACGGTGGCGAGAAACAGCGCGAAGCCCATAGAAACGCTCATATTCCCCTTATAGTCGGGACCAGAGGCTTTAGCGAGAGCAACCGTCGCATTGATATTGCATCGCACATGCAGCAACAAAGAAGTTTGTGAAGCCGCAAGGGGTGGATTCGCAGCGCCCGTTATGCTTTAGCGCAACGCAAAATTTCCCGATCTTTCGAACGGAAGGCACGCCCACATGAATATCCATGAATATCAGGCCAAAGAATTGCTTGCGAAGTTCGGCGTGCCCGTGCCCGCCGGCTTTGCAGCGATGAGCGTCGAGGAAGCGGTCGAAGCCGCCAAGAAGCTCCCCGGACCGCTTTATGTCGTCAAGGCGCAGATCCATGCCGGTGGACGCGGCAAGGGCAAGTTCAAGGAGCTCGGCCCCGACGCCAAGGGCGGTGTGCGACTCGCCAAGACGTTCGACGAAGTCGAAGCAGCCGCGAAGGACATGCTGGGCAATACGCTGGTCACCGTACAGACCGGCGATGCGGGCAAGCAGGTCAACCGCCTGTACGTCACCGACGGCGTCGACATCGCCAAGGAATTCTACCTTGCCGTGCTGGTCGATCGTGCAAGCGGCCGCGTCGCGATGGTTGCATCGACCGAGGGCGGCATGGACATCGAAGATGTCGCGCATAACAGCCCGGAAAAGATCCACACCATGGATATCGACCCGGCAACCGGCTTCATGCCGCATCATGGCCGCGCGGTAGCCAAGGCACTCGGCCTGACCGGCGACCTTGCCAAGCAGGCGCAGAAGACTGCTGCAAAGCTGTACGAAGCGTTTCAGGGCACCGATGCCAGCCAGATCGAAATCAACCCGCTGGCCGTTACCGAAGACGACAAGCTGATGGTGCTCGACGCCAAGGTCGGTTTCGATTCGAACGCGATGTTCCGTCACAAGGACCTGATGGAACTGCGCGACGAAACCGAAGAAGACCCGATGGAGCTGGAAGCGTCGAAGCACGATCTCGCCTATATCAAGCTGGACGGTGACATTGGTTGCATGGTCAATGGCGCAGGCCTTGCCATGGCTACGATGGACATCATCAAGCTGAACGGCATGTTCCCGGCCAACTTCCTTGACGTCGGCGGCGGCGCGAACAAGGAAAAGGTGACCGCGGCGTTCAAGATCATTCTGAGCGATCCCGCGGTGAAGGGCATCCTCGTCAATATTTTCGGCGGCATCATGCGCTGCGACATCATCGCCGACGGCATCGTCGCGGCGGCGAAGGAAGTGAACTTGTCGGTTCCGCTGGTCGTGCGTCTGGAAGGCACGAACGTCGAAAAGGGCAAGGAAATCCTCGAAAACTCCGGTCTGCCGATCGTGTCGGCCAATGATCTGGGCGATGCCGCGCAGAAGATCGTTGCCGAAGTGAAGCAGGCGGCCTGATCGTTTTTTCCGGCAACCGGACCCCGCCGCAGCGCGCGACGCGCGGCGGGACTTCGGGCCGGAAGACGCGATTTTGCGAACAATGCGGGGCTTCGGCGGATACGCCGGGGCCCCGCTTTGTTATCAGGGTATGCAGGCCGCTATGCAAATTACCCCTGGCCGACTGCCAAGGTGGTCATCGCGAGGAGCGCAGCGACGCGGGGATTCAGCGATGCGCGTGTCGCTTCTGGATTGCCGCGCCCTTTCGGGGCTCGCGGGTGACGTTCGTACAATTGGCCGGGACCAACGCAGGCTGGTATTACACGAACGGGCAGTTGCCCCTACGGAAGCCATAGCCACCATACCGGACTTGCGAAAATGGCCGCAAACCGCCATGTAGAGCCCCAACCGAAACACTTAATTCAAGTGCTGAAGTCACGGAAAGGACGCAAATGAAAGTGCTGGTGCCGGTCAAGCGCGTGCTTGATTACAATGTGAAGCCCCGCGTGAAAGCGGACGGATCGGGCATCGACCTTGCCAATGTGAAGATGTCGATGAACCCCTTCGACGAAATCGCGGTGGAAGAGGCGATCCGCCTGAAGGAAAACGGCCCGGTCGAAGAGATCGTGGTCGTTTCCATCGGCGAGCAGAAGGCGCAGGAAACGCTGCGTACCGCGCTGGCCATGGGCGCCGACCGGGCGATCCTGATCACGTCGGACGATCGCGTCGAACCGCTGGGCGTTGCCAAGCTGCTCGCCAAGGTGGTCGAGGAAGAAAGCCCCGACATGGTCATCCTCGGCAAACAGGCGATCGATGACGACAACAACCAGACCGGCCAGATGCTTGCCGCGCTGCTCGGCTGGAGCCAGGGCACGTTCGCATCGAAGGTCGAACTGGGCGAGGGCAAGGCGACGGTCACGCGCGAGGTCGATGGCGGCCTTGAGACCGACGAGCTGAAACTGCCCGCGATCGTCACCACCGATCTTCGCCTGAACGAGCCGCGCTATGCCTCGCTTCCCAACATCATGAAGGCGAAGTCAAAGCCGATGGCGACCAAGACGGTTGCCGATTACGGCGTCGATGTCACCCCGCGCATCACCGTGACCAACGTGTCCGAACCGCCCAAGCGGACGGCAGGCGTGAAGGTCGCCGATGTGGATGAGCTGGTCGCGAAGCTGAAAGCGATGGGCGTTCCGGCCTGAGGCCAAACCCACTGTGCCACCCGTTCGTGCTGCGCTTGTCGAAGCACCGCCCCGCCGGGGCGCACGGGTGAAAAGGAAACACGGCCCTTCGACAAGCTTGGGGCTAACGGGTTTAGAGGTAGGATATCATGAAGACTCTGGTTTGGGTCGAACACGACAATAAGGCAGTGAAGGACGCGACGCTTGCGACCGTTACCGCCGCTTCGAAACTGGGCGAGGTGCATCTGCTGGTCGCCGGGTCGGGCTGTCAGCCAGTGGCCGACGCCGCCGCGAAGATCGCGGGCGTTGCGAAGGTGCATCTGGCCGATGACGCGGCGTATGAACATGCGCTCGCCGAAAATGTCGCGCCGCTGATCGTATCGCTGATGGACCATCACGATGCATTCGTCGCGCCTGCCACCACCACGGGCAAGAATATCGCGCCGCGCGTCGCAGCGCTGCTCGACGTGATGCAGATTTCGGACATTCTTTCGGTCGAGGGCGAAGACAGCTTCACCCGCCCGATCTATGCCGGCAACGCCATCGCGACGGTGAAGACGTCGGATGCGAAAAAGGTCATCACCGTGCGCGGCACCGCGTTCGACAAGGCCGAGGCCGAAGGTGGCTCCGCCGAGATCGAAACGGTTTCGGGCGAAGGCGACAAGGGGCTTTCGCGCTTCGTGAAGGCCGATATCGCGTCGAGCGACCGCCCCGAGCTGACCAGCGCAGGCATCGTCGTTTCGGGTGGTCGTGCGCTGCAGAACGCCGAAAACTTCACGAAGATTATCGAGCCGCTGGCCGATAAGCTGGGTGCAGCCGTCGGCGCGAGCCGCGCGGCGGTCGATGCGGGCTATGTCCCCAACGACTATCAGGTGGGGCAGACGGGCAAGATCGTCGCGCCGGAAATCTATATCGCGGTCGGCATTTCGGGCGCGATCCAGCATCTGGCGGGGATGAAGGATTCGAAAACCATCATCGCCATCAACAAGGACGAGGATGCGCCGATCTTTCAGGTCGCGGATATCGGCCTTGTTGCTGATCTGTACACGGCAGTGCCGGAGCTGACCGAGAAGCTGTAAGCTTCCGATCGGAACGCGCTTTAAGGGGGCGGTGCGGTAATGGTCCGCGCCGCCCCTTTTTGCGGGTGTCACACAATTGTCGGCGCTTGCCTTTACCCGCCGGTGGATTAGCCTGTGGCGAAACGGGGGGAAGCGTATATGGGTATCGGGCGTACTCTGGTGGGTGCATTGGCGCTCGCAGCGATGCTGGGCGGATGCGGTGGCGGCGGATCGAGCGGATCGGTCCGCACCCCGCCGGTGAGCGGCGGCGGCACGACCGGCGGTGGCAGCGGCGGCGGCACGGCCACGGCGGCCTGCTCGCTGCTCGCACGGCAGAACTGGGCGCTGGCGCAGATGCGCGAATGGTATCTGTTCCCCGAAACGCTGCCCGCATCGCCCGATCCGTCGCGCTACAGCACAGTGCAGGATTTCCTCAACGCGCTGACCGCGACGGCGCGTGCACAGGGTAAGGACCGCTATTTCACCTATCTCACCTCGATCAGGGAAGAGAACGCCTATAATGCGACCGGCGCTGCCGCCGGGTTCGGCACGCGGTTCTTTATCAATCCCGAACATACGCAGCTGATCGTCGCAGAATCGTTCGAAAATGCTCCTTTTCTGAACGCCGGGATCGATCGCGGCGCGGTGGTGACCGCGATCGGCAATTCATCCGGCACGATGCAGAGCGTCGCCACCCTGTACGGTTCGGACGGCAGTGCGCTGAACGATGCGCTGACCGTCAATCCGGGGGACCGGCGCAGCTTCACGGTCGCGGACGCAACGGGGACGCGCACCGTCACGGTCACGGCGAGCGAATATGATATCGACCCGGTATCGTCGCGCTATGGCGCGAAGATCCTGACCGAGAACGGACAGAAATACGGCTATCTGAACCTCAGAACCTTTATCAGCGCCGCCGATCCCGAACTGCGCGCCGCGATGGCGAGTTTTGCAGGCCAGGGCGTGGACAAGGTGATCGTCGATCTGCGCTATAATGGCGGGGGCAGCCTCAACACCGCCGAGCTGATGGCGAACCTGATGGCCGGGGGGCGCTCGTCATCGGAGGTGATGTACCATCTGTCGTTCCGGCCCGAAAAAGCGTCGGAGAACGAAACCGCCTATTTCGCGCCCCAGCCCGAATCGATTCCGGCGATGAAGATCGCCTTTATCGGCACCTATGGCAGCGCATCGGCGAGCGAGATGGTGATGAACGTTTTCATCCCCTATCTGGGATCGAACAATGCGCTGATCGGCAGCGATACCTATGGCAAGCCGGTGGGGCAGATCGGGCTCGACAAGAGTGAGTGCGACGACCGGTTGCGGGTGATCGCGATCGCGCTGCGCAATGCCGATAATCAGGGCGAATATTATCACGGCATCGCAAGCACGATGCGCGCGACCTGCGCGGCCGAGGACGATCTGTCCTATCCGATGGGCGACCCGCGTGAGGCATCGACTCGCGCAGCGCTCGATTTTCTGGAAGGCAAAAGCTGCACGCCGATTTCGCCCAACCCCACAGCGACGGCGCGCGCCGCAAGCGCTTCGGGCGATGCATCCGCGCGTCGGGCGGCAACGCTCGCGCCGAAACGCGAATTGCTGACGCCCGCGAATCCCGGTCCGGTGCAGCGCGATATGCCGGGCCTGTTCTGACGGCCCGGCGCGACCCTGCGGTCAGTCGGCCCGTTTCGCAGGAGCGAAGCGCAGCACGAGGAAGCCGACGATAGCCGACAGAATCGAGCCCGACAGCACGCCGATCTTCACCTCGTCGATCAGCAGCTCGTTGCCCGGAAAGGCGAGGCCGCCGATGAACAGGCTCATCGTGAAGCCGATCCCGGCGAGCAGCGACACGCCATAGGCCTGCGCCCAGGTCGATCCGCCCGGCGTCTGGGCAAAGCCGGTTTTGTCGGCGATCCACATGATGCCGAGAATGCCGATCTGCTTGCCGAAAAACAGCCCCGCCGCGATGGCCAGCGGCAGCGTGTCGAACAGGATCGCCGGGGTAAGCCCCAGGAACGAAACGCCCGCATTGGCGAACCCGAAGACCGGCACGACGAAGAACGCCACCCAATATTCAAGGCGATGTTCGAGCTTGTGCAGCGGCGATTCCTCGCTGTCGGGGGCACCGGGCGATTTGGTGATCGGGATCATCAGCGCGGCGAGCACGCCCGCAATCGTCGCGTGCACGCCCGACAGGAACACGAAATACCACAGCAGCACCGAGAGGATGACATAAGGCGACAGCCGCTTCACCCCGCTCTTGTTGAGCGTATACATCGCGCCCAGCACGATCACCGCGAGGAACAGCGCGAAGGTCGAGAGATGGTCGGTATAGGCAAGCGCGATGATCGCCACCGCGCCCATATCATCGACTATCGCCACGGTGGTCAGGAACAGCTTCATCGAAGCGGGCACGCGTGACCCCAGCAGCGCCAGCACGCCGATGGCGAAGGCGATATCGGTCGCGGCCGGCACGGCCCAGCCCGCCTGCAACTCCGGGCGGCTGCTGGTCAGGCCGAGATAGATCAGCGCCGGGACCAGCATCCCCGCCGCAGCGGCAACGGCAGGCAGGCGGCGGCGTTCCCAGGTGGCGAGGCGGCCGTCGACAAATTCGCGTTTGATCTCCAGCCCGACCAGAAAGAAGAAGATCGCCATCAACCCGTCATTGATCCACAGATGGATGCTCATCGGATGGCCGGGTTTGAAGGTCGGGCCGGTTTCGAAATGCAGAAAATCAAAATATCCCTGCGACAGGCCGGGAATATTCGCGACGATCATCGCGGCGGCCGATGCGAGGATCAGGACGATACCGCCCGATGCCTCGCTCGACATGAACGATCGCAGCGCCGATCCTGCCTTGGTCTTCTGCATATATTCGCCTCTTTTTCCGCCTGATTGCGCCTTCTTCTATCGGCTGGAAATGGCCGGGCAAACCCCTTAAGCCCGGCTTTATGAGCAGCGGCGCAATTCTTCAGTCAAACCCGATCCTTACCTGGTGGCGCGAACATGTCGTGGCGGGGGTGGATCATGTCCGCGTGCTCGACAAGGTGCGCGCCGAAAGCGGCTGGTCGGGCCGGTACATGTTCATGACGCTGATGTCGGCGGGCATCGCGGTGCTTGGCCTGCTCCTCTCCTCGCCTGCGGTGGTGATCGGCGCGATGCTGATTTCGCCGCTGATGGGACCGATCATCGGCATGGGCTTCGGCCTTGCCACGTTCGACACGGCGGAGATCAGGGCATCGGCGGTGGCGCTCGCCATCGGGATCATTCTGGCGGTCGTGTTCACCGCTGCGGTGGTCATGCTGTCGCCGCTGCAAAATGTCACCGAAGAGATTGCCGCGCGCACCCGGCCCAATCTGTTCGACCTGATGGTCGCGCTGTTTTCGGCGCTTGCCGGCGCCTATGCCATGGTGCGCGGGCGCGAAGGGACGATCGTCGGCGTCGCCATCGCGACCGCGTTGATGCCGCCGCTCGCGGTAATGGGCTATGGCCTTGCGACGCTGAACTGGACGGTGCTCGGCGGATCGAGCCTGCTCTTCTTCACCAACCTGATGACAATCGCGCTTGCCGCTGCGGTGATGGCGCGGCTCTATGGCTTCGGGTCGGACCTGTCGCCGCAACATACGCTGTTGCAGACGCTGGTCGGGATCGCGGTGCTGATCGCGCTCGCCATTCCGCTGGGCATTTCGCTCTATAACATCGCCTGGGAAGCGACCGCATCGCGGCAGGCGCAGAATGTGGTGATGAGCCAGTTCGGCGGCGATGCGCGGCTGAGCCAGATCGATTTCCACCCCGACACCAAACCGATCCGGGTGAGCGCCACGGTGCTGACCCCGCAATTCCGCCCCGATGCGCAAAGCGATGCGCAGCGCACGCTCGAACGGCTGCTCGGCCGTCCGGTTCAGGTCGCGCTGGAGCAATATCGCGTCGGCACCTCGCAGGCGGCCGAGGCCGAACAGATCGCATCGGCTCAGGCCAATGCGCGCCAGCTCGCCGCCGATAAGGTCGCGATGCGGACGAGCGAGCAACTGGCGCTGATTGCCGGGGTGACGCAGGGGAATGTCCTGCTCGACCGCGATCATCAGCGCGCGGTAGTGACCGCGAAACCATTGCCCGATACCGGGCTGGAGGCATATCGCACGCTGGAAAAGCGCGTGTCAGACGCCGCGACCGGATGGTCGGTCGAGCTGATTCCGCCCCCTGCCAGCTTGCCCGACGTCAGCTTTGCCAAGCCGCAACAAAAGGCGGAAGGCGAAGAGGAGCCGGCGGCGCCCAAACCCGATGCGTCGGGCGAAGCGGCGATAGCCACCGCCGTCTGGGCGGCGAAGCGGCTTAACGTGCCGATCGGCGTCGCGGGCGACAAGGACCGGGTCGCGGCGGTGGTCGAGGCGCTGACCAAGGCGGGCGTCGACGCGCATGAGGTGTCGGGCAAAAGCGGCAGCGACGGCACGGTGCGAATGGTGTGGCTGGCGCCCGAGGCGGAGTGAGGGGCGGCTGACCTGCCCTTCGGGTTGCAGTAGAAGGACGGCGCTTCGACAGGCTCAGCACCGATGGAATTTGGGTGCAGGGTTTTATACCGAGCTGCATGGATGACGACCGATCCCGCCACCGTCATGCCAGCGCACGCCGGCATCTGCTGCAGGTTCGCGGCTCCGTTCTCCCCAAGCCCCCCGGCGACCCCAGCTTTAGCCCGGGTGACGACGGGTGGCGAGGATCGCGATACGCGGATAGGCCCACATCAACGCAGCCTGATATTATACGGTGAGTCAGACGGGCGGTATAAATGCTTGTGCGGTTTGCTTCGTACCGCAGGAGGCGCGCTCCAGAGCAGCGTTCGGGGTACCCTTGCCAACGTCGCTCGAAGCGAACGGGTGGTGGGAGTGGTGGCCGGGCTTCGTCGCTGACCGCCGGGTCTCCCTACTCACCTCCGTTGGTCCTGAGCTTGTCGAAGGACCGTTCTTTCGCGGTGCCCGCTAAGAAGGGCGGCGCATCGACAAGCTCTGCGCGAACGGTAATGGGGCCAGGGGTGCCAGCCTGCCCGGCACGCGAAGCAATCCGGTTCGGCGTGCACCGATGGATTGCGTCGCCGCCGGACGACTGACTATCAGGCTTTCGCGAGCGCCTCGGCGATCAGTTTGCGGCTGTTTTCCACGCCGTACAGCGCGATGAAGCTGCCCATGCGCGGGCCTGCCGACGAACCCAGCAGCGTTTCGTACAGCGCTTTGAACCAGTCGCGCAGATTGTCGAAACCGCCGGTTTTGCCGATCTCGTACACTTCGTTCTGGATCGTTTCGGCCGACGCATCGGCGGGCAGGTCGGCGAGCACCGCATCGAGCCGCTTGAGCGCTTCGATCTCGACGCCTTCGGGTGCGCGGCGTTTCAGCGTCGGTGCGACGAAATCGCGGTTATAGGCGAGTGCATAGCCGATCAGATCGTCGAGCGCCGGGTAGGTTTCGGGAGAGGCGTTTTCGACATAATTGCCGAGATAGCCCCAGACCTGTTCCTTGCTCGCATCCGCGCCCATCACCCCAACCAGATTGAGCAGCAGCCCGAAAGTTACGGGCAGCGTATCGGCGGGCGGCGGGCCGTTATGGATGTGGTGAACCGGGTTGCCGAGCTGCTTTTCGACATCCTGATCGGCATAATTGGCGCGGAACTGCCAATATTCGTCGACTGCACGCGGGATGACGCCCATGTGCAGCGCCTTCGCCTTTTTCGGTTCGCGGTACGCGTAAAAGGCAAGGCTTTCGTCGGGACCATAGGTCAGCCATTGTTCGAGGCTGAGGCCATTGCCCTTCGACTTCGAGATTTTCTCCCCCTTTTCATCGAGGAACATCTCGTAATTAAACCCTTCGGGCGGGCGACCGCCGAGCACGCGCGCGATCTTAGAACTTTGCGTCACCGAATCGATCAGATCCTTGCCCGCCATTTCATAATCGACGCCAAGCGCGACCCAGCGCATCGCCCAGTCGACCTTCCATTGCAGCTTGGACTTGCCGCCCAGCACGCTCTGTTCGATCCGCTCGCCCTCATCCTCGAACGCGATGATCCCGGCATCGGCATCGACCACTTCGATCGGCACCTGAAGCACGACCCCCGATTTCGGGCTGATCGGCAGGACGGGCGAATAGGTCGCCTGACGCTCCTTGCGCAGCGTCGGCAGCATGACGTCCATGATGCCCTGATAGTTACGAAGCACATTCTTCAGCGCCTCGTCGAACTTTCCGCCTTCATAATATTCGGTCGAGGAAGCGAATTCATATTCGAAGCCGAACCGGTCGAGAAACTGCCGCAGCATGGCGTTGTTATGCGCGGCGAAGCTGTCATACTTTTCGAACGGATCGGGGATGCGGGTGAGCGGCTTGCCGAGATGTTCGGTCAGCATTTCCTTGTTGGGGACGTTGTCGGGCACCTTGCGCAGCCCGTCCATATCGTCGCTGAACGCGATCAGCCGCGTCGGAATGTCCGACATGGTTTCAAAGGCGTGGCGGACCATGGTGGTGCGCAGCACTTCGTTGAACGTGCCGATATGCGGCAGGCCCGACGGGCCATAGCCGGTTTCGAACAGCACATAGCCTTTTTCGGGCGCGCCCTTGGCATAGCGTTTGAGGAGCTTGCGCGCCTCTTCATAGGGCCAGGCCTTGGCGGTGAGCGCCGCGTCGCGATAGGAAGTGTTGCTGTTCATAACGCGACGGTCTGTGCCGCGAATGGGGGCGAAGCGCAATGGGCTGAGGCGGGTTTGCGCATCAGCGCAACGCCCGCCCGGTTCATCGCCGACCGATCAGAATTCGGTCCAGTCGTTCGAACCCGCGCTGCCGCGCTTCGCCGCATCGTGGATGACCTTCGCCGCCGGATGCGCGTTGTTCGCCGCTGCCGATTGTTGCGGGCGAAAGCTGGTCGCGAGCGTTGGCTGCGCGGCAGGCATCGGGGCGGACCGTGACGGTTTCGGCGCGCGCGGGGTCGAACCATCGCCGACATGGAAGGTCGATGCATTAGCGCTGAGCATCTCCACCTCAGCAGCGAGGTTGCGTGCGGCGGCGGACGTTTGCTCGACCATCGCGGCGTTCTGCTGCGTCGACTGATCCATCGCGCTCACTGCGCTGCTGATTTCGGTAATGGCCGAAGATTGCGCCTGATTGTCGGTCGCGATCTGACCCAGCAGGCCGTGAACCTCGCCCACATCGCCCGAGATATTGGAAAGCGCGCCGTCGACGCGCTCGACCATGGCGACGGCGGAGCTGATATCGGCCTGAGTCGTGGTGAGCTGTTCGCGAGCGCGCGCGGCCTCCGCCTCGGCGCGCATGGCGAGCGCCGAGACGAGATCGGCGACGACCGCGAAGCCGCGTCCCGCCTCACCCGCGCGCCCTGCCTCGACAGCGGCGTTCATCGCAAGCACGCGCGTCTGGAACGCGACCTTGTCGAGCCCCTCGATCACATCGTCGATACCACGCGCGCCCTCCGCGACACGGGCCATGGCCTGCACCGCTTCGTCGGCGACTTTGCGCCCGTCCGAAACCGTCGAGATCGCTCCGTCTGCGCGGGTAAGCGTTGTCGTCGCGGCACCGGCGGTCGTGCGCAGCCGCTCTTCCATCTGGGCAATCGCGGCGGACGTTTCCTCAAGGCTTGCCGCGTTGCTTTCGGTGCGGCGGGCAAGGTCCTCGGCCGCCTGTGCGATTTCGCTGGTGCCCGAGCGCAGCGCGGCAGCCCCGGTGACGACCGAACCGATCAGATCGCGCAGCGCGGTGAGCGTGGCGTTGAAATTGGTCTTCAGCTTCGCATAAGCGGGCGGGAAATCGACGGTGATCGTCGCCGTAAGGTCGCCCGCCTGCATCGCGGCGAGACTGGTATCGAGCGCGTCGACAACGGTCGCCTGTTCCTTTGCCGCGACCGCTGCGTTGCGGCGCTCCTTCTCGACCGCGGCAGCAAGGAAGGCGTCGACCGAGCGGCTGATATCGCCGATCTCGTCCTTCCGATCGAGGTCCGGCAGATGCTGCTCGCCCGACGCCTGCGCCCGTTCGCGGATCAGCGTCGCGAGCGCCTTGATCGGGTCGATCACGCGGCGGGTGATGGTGAAATAGGAAAAGGCGAGAATGGCAGCGGCGATGGCGGCGAGAATCGCCATGACGGTAAGCGCAAGCGCGGCGTTCGATTCCGCCTCCGTCGTATGTTCGGAGGCGATTTCGATCTGCAGATCAACCAGCTTTGCCAGCGCATCGGATACCGGGTCGATCGCCGTATAGAGATCGTTTGCGACGAACCGGTCGAAGGCGGCGCGGTCGCCCGTCGCCATGATCGCCTGCAGCCGCTTCACGGCAGCGTCGGCATTTTGCATGCGCGCCTGCGCCTCGAGGGCGAGCTGCTGTTCCCTGCCCTCGATCCGGGTGGCGCGATAGCGTTGCCAGGCGGCATCTATGTTCCCCTGACCTTCGCGGATATCGCTCGCCGCCTGCGCGATGCTGATGCTGCCGGATTCGGCCTTTTGCGCGGCATCGACGATGCGAACCGCATAATTGTCCGCGACCAGTTTGAGGTCGCGCAGCGGAACGACGCGGTCGTGCAGGACGGTGTGGAGCGCGGTGCGACTCGTGCTCGCCGAGGTCCAGAACGCGCCGACAAGCAACAGGGTGATGACAGCAAACAGGCCGAGGCAGGAAAGCAGCTTCTGTCTGATCGTCATCGGTTGGCTCCGCAAAATCCATGGGCGATACCAAATACCCGCCGGAGCGGCGGGCACGGAATCGGTTATCGCTATTGTAGCGGTGCCAGTCGTCATCCGGGCCGAATGCGCCGGATTTCTGCGGGAAAAGGGCGTGTGGGATGATCACACGCCCTTGAAATCAATCACTTACCAGTCGAGACCAGCCTTCACGTACAAGCGACGGCCGTTGAAACCGAAGGGCGAGTAGAAGGGGAAGGCGACCACACCGCTTTGCGGCACCGTAGCCGGAGCGGCGTCGGGGTAGACATCGAAGATATTGTCGACGCCGAAGCCGAAATGGAACTGATCGGCGACCGTGAAGCGCGCTTCCGCATCGGTGATGATATGCTTGCCGGTGTGCAGGTCGGTGGCCGAGGTCGAACCCGGCTGGTTAACATCGCCGTAATAAGCGGCGCGTGCCGTCAGACCGAAATCGCCGAGCGACCAGTCGATGCTGCCGGTAATCTTGGTCTGCGGCGTGCCGTCCTCGATCGACACGATCCGCTGACGGCTGACCAGCGTCGGGGCGGGGTCAAGGACCGAGGTGGTTTCGGGGACCGAGCGAACATCGATATCGTTGTAATTGCCTGCCAGTGTGAAGTTGAACCGGCCGGCATTGTCCGTATCGAGCCGGTAATTGGCGACGACATCGACGCCGCGCGCACGCTGCTTGACGCCGTTGAGGAAGAAACGGGCGCGCTGCACGCCCTGCGAGATCAGGCTGTTATAGATGTCCCGATATTGTGGGGTGTCCAGCGCCGACACCACGATATTCTCCGAGAGCGCCAGCCCGTTGCGCAGGTCGATCTGATAGGCGTCGACGGTCAGGTTGAACGCGCCGCTGCGATAGACGAACCCAAGCGAATAGTTGGTCGACTTTTCGGGTTCGAGCGGCTGACCGCCCAACAGGCGAGCGGGCTCGCTGACCGAGGGGAAGGTGCCGGTGAGGACGACCTGACGGTCGATGATCACTGACTGAATCGAGGTAAAATATTGCTGTTGCAGCGAGGGCGCGCGGAAGCCGGTCTGGATGCCGCCGCGCAGCGCGAAGCTGGGCGAGATATCCCACCGGCCCGACAGCTTGCCGTTCGCGGTGGTGCCGAAGTCCGAATAATGTTCGACCCGGCCCGCAGCGCCGATGCTGATCGGCCCGAAACGCCCTTCGAGATCGAGATAGCCGCTGACATTGTCGCGATGCTGATCGACGACATTTTCCGGGCTGAACCCCGCAAATCCCTGCGCTCCCGCTGATGCGGCAAGCGGGCCTTTGGCATAGGAAAGCGGCTCGCCCGCTTCGATCTGATAGCTTTCGCGGCGATATTCGGCGCCCGCAGCGACGGTTAGGTCGCCGCCGCCTAACGCATAATCATGGCTGATATCGAGATTGGTGACGAACTGATCATAGACATTCGCACCGTCATAAAATTCGGTCGGCGAATCCGCGCCATAGCTGGCATTGATCGAATGGATCGTCGAATAATCGATCTTGTTGCGGCCATAAGAGGCGATCAGGCTGGTATCCCAGCCCGAAATCTGGCCCTTCACCCCGCCGGTGATCGTGTAATCTTCCGATACCGTCTGGATCAGCGGCAGGAAGCCGTCGGGATATACCGACGGGACATTGTTGCTGTTGCTCGGGTTGCGCGGGAAGGCTGCCGATTGGGTGCGGCGATGCTGATAGCCGCCCCAGCCGACGACCTGCCAGCCGCTATCGCCCAGCGGCACGCCCAGATTCGCATAGGTCGTATGCTGACGCACATCGGGGTCGCCGAAGCGCGAACGCACCTTTGCCGGCGAATCGCGCGTGTCGAGATCGCCCCGGCTGGTCGGTTCGCGGTTGGTCCATTCGGTGGTGAGGTCGAGATAGCCCTCATCGCCGATCGGGATATTCTGCCACAGCGATGCGGTGACCGTACCGCCATCGGTCACATCGCGCGGGGCGAGCGTCGCGGGAACATGCGTGTCATAGCCGCCGAACGTGACCGAGGCTCCGCCGCCGGTCCGCTCCTGCCGCAGGCGAAGATTGACCACACCGGCAATCGCGTCCGACCCGTAGAGCGCGGAAGCACCGTCGCGCAGCACTTCGATGCTTTGCAGCGCAGCCGTCGGGATGGTGTTGAGGTCGACCGAAGCCGATCCGCGCCCGACCGAGCCGTTGACGTTGAGCAGCGCCGAAGGATGGCCGCGAATGCCGTTGATCAGCACGAGCGTCTGGTCGGGCGACAGGCCACGCAGCGTTGCCGGGCGGATCGCGTCGGTGCCGTCCGTCGCCGAAGGACGGGGAAAGTCGATCGACGGCGCAACCGTGGCGAGCGCGGCGGCGGTTTCGGTCGTCCCCTGCCGCTGCAGCGCATCGGCCGACAACACGTCGACCGGAGAAATCGCATCGAGCCGGGTGCGCCCTTCGGCGCGCGTACCGGTGACGATGATGTCCTGTCCGGCGGCGATTGCTGCATCCGAATCCTGCTGTTCGGTCTGGGCTGCCGCACCGCTCTGGGCGTGCGCCGCGGGAGTCAGCATCGCGATCATCGCGACACTACCGAGCAACAGGGTCGTGGTGCGCATTGGATTTTCCCCTTATTTATCAGATTGAAGCGGCTGTCGCCCGGTTTGCGAACGACAGCCGCGGGTGTGTCGCACCCTCCCGAGCCCCGCATCTGATGCGCGGGTGCGAAGGCTTATAATGTTTTGATAATTGTCATTTGGCGACAGGAATACGTCGCGCGTTAACCAAAATCCGCCGCAATATGACAATTTTGCAACATTGGTCCGGGAAGGCGCCGCCTTCCCAACTGCCCGTTAGACCGATCTTCGGAGCCGGTCTGTTCCTGCCGGACGACAATCGGGGCATGGCCGCCGCCCTTCCGCGCTGCATGCGGAGCGGATCGCCCGCCGAGGCAGGAAGGAGCCGGACGGCACACGCCCGGCTCCCGAAAAGGCCTTTGTTTAGAAGCCGATCTTCAGCACCGCACGAATATTGCGGCCCGGCTGTACGACATCCGCCCGGTTCAGCGCGGCGGCATTGCGCTGAACATCATCGGTCAGATTCTGGCCCACCACCGACAGCGCGATATTCCGGTTCTCCGTAAAGGGATGCACGGTCACGCTGGCGCTCAGATCGTTATAGCTCGGCGTGGCAAAGTCGAACGCACCATATTTGTTCTGGCGCGCATAATGGATGAACTGGACATCCGCGTCGAAGGGTTTGCTGCTCCACGACAGCCCGCCGCCATAGCGATAGGGCGGGATGCGCGGCACGTTGCTGCCATCGTCGAAGGTCGCGCGAACATAATCACCCAGCGCATTGACCTCCAGCCGGCGGTTGCCGTCATCCATTACGGCATAGGACGCTTTCGCCTCCAGACCGCGGAAATGCGCGCCCTGCTGCTGATAGTTCAGCTCTTTCAGGTCGCCATCGCCTCCCACGGCACATACGCCGTCATCATCGCAGGTCCGGCCGGTCAACTGGCCATATATATAGTTGTGGAACCACGAACTGTACGCGCTGCCTTCAAAACGGAACGGCCCTGCATTGACGCGCAGCGACGCTTCGAGCGAGTTTGATCGTTCGATCTTCAGATTGGGATCGCCGGTCTCGAACGTGTCGGGCCCATCATGTCCGCCGCGTGCATAGAGTTCGGTGATCGCGGGCGCCCGCCCCGTCGAGGAGAAGGTCAGGCCCAGCTTCACAATGCCCGCACCGCCGACATCATAGAGCGCACCGATCGCACCGCTCACCGGGGTGAAGTCGCGCACGGTAGCGATGTCGGATGCCGGAGTTCCGGTTTCGCGCACATGCTCGACCCGGCCGCTGACCTGCAGGCGCAGGCTGTCGGTGAGCGGCGAATCGGTGACGATATAGCCCGCTTCGCTGGTGGTCAGGGTCGGGAACAGATAGGAGCTGTCTTCGCCAACCGCCGAAAATTCGCGGCGCGTCACCTCACTGCCGATCGCGATATTCTTGACCGGGCCGATCGGCGCGAGGAGCAGCTCGCCATGCCCGTCATATTCCTTGTTACGGAATGTGGTGACGACGGTGCCGCCGGGTTCGTCCTCATCATGCGCATATTTGGAAAAGCTGCCGTCAAAGGTGAATTTTTTGAACAGGCCCGATCCCAGATCGAAGGAGGAGCGTGTCAGGACCTTTGTCTGGCGCATGTCGATATAGGTGCTGTCGCTGGGGATGCCGTATTGCGCGTCATAGCGCTGGATCGCCGCACCGATATGGCTCTTGCTGTCGTTGCCGAAGAAATAGGATGCGCCGACCGACTGCCCGAAACCGTGGAAAAAGCTGTTCGCCTGCGTGCCGAGCGGCGTGTCGTAATCATCGGCATGGCGATAAAAGCCGTCGACATGAACTGCGAGGTTTCCGACACGACCATCGCCCATCACCGATCCGTCGCCGGAATCCGAAACGCTGTCATAGCCGCCACTGATCGTACCGCTGAGCGGCTGATCGGGGAGTGCCATCGGCACGCGGTTGTTGATCGCGTTGACGACGCCGCCAATCGCCTGACTACCATAGCGCAGCGACGCCGCACCGCGAACGACCTCGATACTTTGCGCTGAAAGCGGATCGATCGGGGTGCCATGGTCGGGGCCGATATCGGACACGTCCGAACTGCTCAGCCCGTTTTCGAGCATGCGCACGCGCGATGCGTCCATGCCACGGATGATCGGGCGGCTGGCGCCCTGGGCGAAGCTGCTCGCCGAAATGCCGGGTACATTTTTCAGTGCATCGGCGAGGTTCGCTCCGCCCTGTTCGAGAATTTGCTGGCGATCGACCTTGGCGGCGATGCTGGCCGTTTCATCGGCGTCAAGGTCGAATGGCGTGGCGGTGACGATGATGTCGCCCGATTTGGCGGCGGCATTGGCCGACAGGGCAAGGGCGTCGGTCGGTACGGTCTGAGCGTGAACCACGGCAGGAAGCAGCGCGGCAGTGGCCGCGCCCAGAAGAAGTGCGTTGCGCATAAATGCTCCGGAAAATGGAAGAAGGAAACAAAGAGGCGACCGCCGGATCGACGGTCGGTTTCTTCAGCCCTGTGGCGGAGCGCGACTGTTCCAGCCGGGAGCGATATGCCCGACGCGCGCAATCTGTGCCGCAACCGCGTAGATCGTATAGACGGCCGCTGACGTCGCTTCGAAGGTGACCGGCGATCCGGGCAGATGATGGTCGGTCGCCGCCGCATCCTGACAAATGGCGCAGGACGGCTCTGCCTTTTCGAGTACCGGCCAGTCGGCATAATGGTTCAGCAGCTCGGCCTTCACCGCCGCGCGGGTAACCGCCGCCGGCATGGTTTCGACATGAACATGGCTGCGCGTGACAAATGCCTGCCAGGTAAAGGCGAGCATCACCATCAGCAGAACCGCCAGACGCACCACGCCTGCCGCCGGGCCGCGCACAGGGCGGCGGGCGGAAGTCGCGCAGAAGGACCGGGAGTGCGGACGCATCCGACCCCGTTATGTTACTTAGTTACATAACGCAACCCGGTTGCAGTGCAGCATGTTCTGGCAGTCCCGATCGCAGGCCGCGTTGAGCCGCGTCGTTGCCATTCCGTTCCCGATACGCGAAAGAGGCGGGGTGACCCCGACGCTTCCCCATCCCGCGCTGCATGCGAGCCATTCCGGCACCTGGGTCGCCACGCCCGATGGCGAAACGCGTGCCATTTCGCGCGGCGAGGCGATCCGGCTGGCCGCTGACACGCCGGTGATCGTGATGAACGCCCCGCTGATCGGACAGCGGCTGGGCTATGGCGATCTGTCGGGGCTCGACCTGCTGGAGCTGTTCGCGTTCCTGCACCCTGCCCGCTTCATGGTGCCGACGCCAAAGGGGCTGGCGCGCGCCTGCGGTCTGCCGGTTCCGGAACGCGAGGACGATGTCGCTGCGTTTCTGCGTGAGGCGACCGGCGCGCTGCTGTCGCATATCGATGCACCCGACTGGGCAGAGCGCGAAGGCGCATGGACCGCCACACAGGCGCTGGGGCGACTACGCTGGCCCTGGACGCCGCTGGTTACCCGTCGCATCGCAAAACCCGAACGCGCCGAACGCTGGCTGTTTTCGAAACTTCCCGAATGGGAGGAAAGCCCCGGCCGGGCGCCGCCGCGCAGCGTGACGATCGAACCGGAGGCGGTGGAGCAACAGCTCGACAAGCTGACGGGGCAGGGTTCGGAACGCCGCACCGGGCAGCGGGATTTCTCGGTCGCCGCCGCGCGCGCCTTTGCCCCGCGCGACATGCGCGATTCGCCCAATATGGTGCTGGCCGAAGCGGGGACGGGGATCGGCAAGACGTTGGGCTATCTCGCCCCCGCCTCGCTCTGGTCGCAGCAGGCGGGCGGCGCGATCTGGGTTTCGACCTTTACCAAGGCGCTGCAACGCCAGTTGGGGCGCGAGACAGAGCGGCTGTTTCCCGATGACGAGGAACGCCGCAACCGGGTGGTGACGCGCAAGGGGCGGGAGAATTATCTGTGCCTGCTCAATCTGGAGGATGCGCTTCAGGGCGGCTTTGCGGGGCGCGCTGCGGTGCTGGCGCAGCTTGTCGCGCGCTGGGCGGCCTATAGCGCGGATGGCGACATGGTGGGCGGTGATCTGCCCGGCTGGCTGCCGACGCTTTTCCGCCGCAACGGATCGACCGCGCTGACCGACCGGCGCGGCGAGTGCATCTATGCCGGGTGCCCGCATTACCGGAAATGCTTCATCGAACGCGCCGCACGGGCGAGCGCCGATGCCGATATCGTCATCGCCAATCACGCGCTGGTGATGGTCAATGCAGCGCGTGGGCGCGAAGGCGAGAACCGCCCTACCCGCTATGTCTTTGACGAAGGGCATCATCTGTTCGATGCCGCCGATGCGATGTTCGCCGCCGCGCTTACGGGACAGGAAGCGATCGAAATCCGCCGCTGGATCATGGGGCCGGAGCGCGGCAGCCGGGGGCGGCGGCGCGGGCTGTCGGCACGGCTTTCCGATGTGGCAAGCTATGACGAACAGGGCGGGCGCGCGATTGCGCAGGCAGTCGATGCCGCGATGGCGCTGCCGAGCGATGGCTGGTTGCAACGGATCAATGAGGGCGAACCGTTCGGGCCCGTAGAAGCGCTGCTCGCCGCGGTGCGGGGCCTCACTTATGCGCGCGATACCAAGGGGAGCGATGCGGGATACGGGCTGGAAACCGAGCTTGCCGAGCCGTCGCCCGAACTGGTCGAGGCGGCAGGTCCGGCGGGCGAGGCGCTCGATGCGCTGATCCGCCCGATGGTCACGCTGGGGCGGCGGCTGGAGGCGGTGCTTGCCGAAGCACCCGACTGGATGGATGGCCCCGCGCGTGCGCGGATCGAGGGCGCGATCGCCTCGCTCGGCTGGCGGACCGAAACGGTGGGCGCATGGCTTGCCCTGATCGCGCGGATCGGCGGGCCTGCCGATCCCGATTTCGTCGACTGGCTGGCCGTCGACCGGGTCGAGGGGCGCGAATATGATATCGGGCTGCACCGCCACTGGATCGACCCCAGCCGCCCCTTCGCCAAAACCGTGCTGGAGCCTGCGCACGGCGTGCTGGTGACCTCCGCTACCTTACGCGCAGGGGGTGACTGGTCGGTCGCCGATGCGCGCAGCGGGGCAAACCATCTGATGCGCGGGGCCGCCCATTTCGAAGCGGTCAGCCCGTTCGATTATGCCGCGCAGGCCGAAGTGGTGATCGTCACCGATGTGAAGCGGGGCGATCTGGCCGCGCTCGCCAATGCCTATGCGCGGCTGATCGTCGCGGCGGAGGGGGGAACGCTTGGCCTGTTTACCGCGATCCGGCGGCTGCGCGGTGTGCATGCGCGGATCGCTGACCGGCTCGCGCGCGAAGGGTTGCCGCTCTACGCCCAGCATGTCGATCCGATCGATACGGGGACGCTGGTCGATATTTTCCGCGACGATCCGCGCGCCTCGCTGATCGGGACCGATGCGCTGCGCGATGGGGTGGATGTTCCCGGCCATTCGCTGCGCATGGTGGTGATGGAGGGCGTTCCCTGGCCCAAGCCGACCGTGCTGCACGCTGCGCGGCGCATGGCCGAGGGCGGGCGCGAATATGACGACCGCATCGTTCGGGCGAAACTGGCGCAGGGGTTCGGGCGGCTGATCCGGCGCGCGGACGATCGCGGCATGTTCGTGCTGCTGAGCGCCGCCATGCCCTCGCGCCTGCTCAGCGCCTTTCCTGAAGGCACACCGGTCACGCGAATGACGCTGGATGAAGCAGTGATGCGCGCGCAGCGTCTTCCATCCGTAACGCGCATGCGGCATGGGGTAAGCGAACAAGCCTGACGGAGCGCCATGAAGACGCTGATCCTGCTGCGCCACGCCAAATCGAGCTGGGACGATACCGTCTCGCGCGATTTCGATCGTCCGCTCAATGCGAAGGGAGAGCGCGCGGCGGTGACGATGGGGCGCACCCTGCGCTCGCTCAACCTGCCGTTCGATGCGCTGTTCGCCTCGCCCGCAGTGCGGGTGGAACAGACGCTGGAGCATTTCGCGCACGGACTTTGCCGGACGCTGGCACCGCACTGGGACCGGCGCGCCTATCTGGCCAGCGCAGCGACGCTGGTCGACATTGTCCGCGAATTTTCGGACGAGACGCAAACGGTGATGCTCGCCGGGCATAATCCGGGGCTGGAGGAGCTGGTACTCACGCTCGTACCCCATGGTGCGGACGAGCCGCTGCGCGATCTGGTCGAGCAGAAATTCCCCACCGCAAGCGTCGCGGTCATCCGCTTCGACGTGGATCGCTGGGCCGATGTCGGCGACGGCACCGGCCATCTGCTCCATTTCGTCCGCCCGCGCGACATCGACCCCGCGCTCGGCCCCGATCGCGACTAATAAACACGTTTCGGTAGCGGGACTGGCGAACCCAATCGTCCGATAGAATCAGATCAATGCACCATAGTATGAGGATCGGCGCGGCGAAGATATGCCGCCGCCCGCGCCCTGATCCCGCTCATTCTCGCGCGGCGGCGGTCCGGGCGAGGATCAGCGTTTTGAAACGGGGGAGCGGGCAGAGATGGTCCGCGCCCTCGTCACACCCGGGAATGGCGAGCGGAGTCCATTGGACCTGATCGCTTGCTGCGCGGATCGCCTGCGCGCTCTGGCTGCGATACCACACTTTCACGGCAGGATTGCCATCCCCCTGACGGACCAGCGCGAGCGCCAGCGCGCCGCCCGGCGAGGGATCGCCCTTCGCAAAGCCCGGTGCCTCAACGGGCACCTGCAACAGCGCGCCCAGCGCGGCGACATTGGTGTCATGTCCGACCAGCATGTCGATTCGCGGTGCGTCCTTCGCCGTGAAATCGCGAAGGATGCGGTCGACGGTCGGCGCCATCTGGAACGCGGTCATATAAGGAGGACGGCTGAAGACATCGAACAGCGCGCCGTGCACCGCGCCCAGCCGCTTCAGCACATCCGGCGTCGCGCGGCCCCAGCCGACCTTCGCCAGCGGAAAGCCTTCGAGATATTCGAGCATCAGCACCTGTGCGGTACCCGATGCCGCCCGGATCGGCCCGGTCAGGCTGATACCGTGCCCGTCGGCGGTCGGCACGACGGCGGAGGGCGCAACCGGGCTGCACGGTCCCGGGGCGGGGCAGGCGAGCACGGTTTCGAGAAGGGTGAGCCCGGCACGATGCCGCTCGGCCAGCGCGGCGGGACCGCCGGTAAAGCTGCGGATCGAAGCCACCGCCGCGTCAGCGTCGAACTTCGCGGGATGCGCCGATAGCGGCTCGAACAGCGGATCGGCACCGCCGTCCATCCGATGCGAAACGGGAAGGGCACAACCCGGCGCGAGCCCATCGGCATAGTCGCGGCCGCTTTCGATCGTACGCGGCGAGATATTGGCGCGGATCCGAACCGCAGACGTGTCGGGGCATCCCGTCGCCGCGATCAGGCCATGCGCCGCGAACCAGCGCCGATCGGCCTCACCCAGCGCGCGCAGCGCCTTTGCGCCATGGGGGGTTATCTGTTCGTCGGGTGCCTTCCATTCGGGCCATGGCGCTCCCGTGCGCGTGCCGTCGGGCACCTCCCCATGCAGCGGCGTGCGGACCCCGTGCCGCATCACCAGTACCATCCGTTCTATGCCCGGGGTGCCGGCAGGCGCGGCCGATGCGAGCGGTGTGAAGACGAGGAAAGCCGTCAGCGTTACGGCGCGAATAAGCGGTCGGATCATGCCGCACGCCTAGGGACGGCACATGAAGGCTTTATGACGCCGCCTGTTAAAATCGCCGGAACCAGAGGGTTTCAGGCGAATGCGAGCGAATTCAACGCGATATAAATCAATTCATTTTACTTAAATATTTCTGCCGCCGATTTGCCGCAAATTCGTTGTCGCGCTGCAACATAAACCGTTTAGCCGCCGCGCCGGGGAGGGCGGCCCGGGGGTCGTTCCCTTTTGCGAACCACGCTTTGTAGGGAATATCGAAATGTCTATTATCCTGAACCGGGCAGGCGCGCGCCTGCTCGCGGGCACGGCGCTCATCCTCGCCATGCAGATTCCGTCCTTCGCCCATGCCGGCGAGACCGCCCACGACGCCGCAGCAACACTCGCCGACATCGATCAGAATCGCGACGCAAGCGATATTGTCGTCAGCGGCCAGCGGCAGGCGATTAAAAAGGTTCAGGACGAACAGCTCGACAGCAAATCGCTGGTGACGATCGTGTCGGGCGAAGAGCTTCGCGCGCAGCCGCAGCAGAATCTCGCCGATCTGCTGACGCGCATCCCCGGCCTCAGCTCCTCGGTCAGTCAGGGGTTCAACATGGCCGCGACCGGTGAGGCGCAATATGTCTCGATCCGCGGTCTCGACACCAGCTATAACGCCTATCAGTTCGACGGCGTGCGGCTGGCCCAAACCGACCAGAATAACCGCGCCATCTCGATGAACCTGCTCTCGCCCTTCTCGCTTGCCGAGGTGCGCGTGGACAAGGCCCCCACCGCCGCGCAGGACGGCGATGCGATCGCGGGGATCATCGACTTCGTCACCGCCTCACCCTTCGCTTTGCCCGACCATTATTTTCAGGTCCGCACGCAGGGTCAGGTAAACGGCCGCGCCGCGGCGCGCGATCAGGATTCGCTGGGCGGCACCGCGCAGATCGAAACCGCGCAGACCTTCGACAATTTCGGCGTCTATGCCTCGGCCTATTACGGCAAGAAGAACGTCTATGGCGAAGCGACGACGATGCATAAGGACTATGTCAAATACGACAATAATGTCCCCGGCAGCATCCGTGACAATCTGGACAATGCCTTTGGTCGCGGCGTGTCGTGGAACGTCTATCAGAACAAGATCGAGCGCTTCGGCGGTACACTGAACCTTGAATATAAGGGCGACGCGTTCACCCTCTATTCGCGCAGCACTTATGGCGAGTATCGCCTGAAAAGCTGGATGGACCAGACCGCGATCCGCCAGGTCGACCTGTCGTCGAACCAGATCAATCCCAATCCCGGCGGCGGCATGTATGACGCGGACGGCTATGTCGCGATTTACGGCGTCGGCGGCAGCAATTATTTCCGCACCGAACATAATAAGCAGCGCCTGTTCACGACGAAACTGGGCGGCGACGTGACGATCAGCGACCGGGCATCGGCCGATTTCTACGGCGCCTATTCGAAGGGACGCAACGAATATCCCTTCCGCCTTCAGGCCAAATATCAGACCCCGGCCTATATCGGCGGCGACAACACCGGCACCGCGACGTTTCAGCTCATCACCAGCAACAACGACGCCATCGCTCCGCGCGTGGTGCTGGACGATGCGGCGCGCGCCTATCTGACTGATTTTTCCAATTTCAAGGAAACCTATTCGACGGTCCAGTTCCAGCATGTCGAGGAATCCAAGGGCGAGGGCGCAGTCAATTTTCACTACAAGCTCGCCGATCAGGGGCTGAGCGCGATCCATGCGGGCGCGAAATTCGAAACCGCGGATCGCGGATCGAACGGAATCAACGAAGCGCTGTCATATGATTTTTCGGGCGACAATATCCCGACGCTCGATCAGGCGCCGGGCGAGCTCGTCACCGAATATATGCATGGCGGTGCGCAAATCCCGTTCTTCATCTACGACCATGATTATATCGAAGGGCAGGCGCGCGAACTGTCGCTGAGCAAACTCGCCACGGTCGACCCTGATGTGCTGAACGAGCAGAAGCTCGACGGCACCGAACAGCGTCTGGCGGGCTATATCACCGCCGACCTGACCAGCGGCGGGCTGTCGGTCGTGCCCGGCCTGCGTTTCGAACATAACCGGTTCAAGGCGACCTATTGGCAGAGCGAGGATGACGGCACGACCGACACCAGCCATTTTGTCACCAGCACCAAAAGCTATAATCAGTGGCTGCCCAGCGTCATCGCCTCCTATCGCCCCGACGATTCGACGGTCTATCGCCTGTCGGTACGCAAGAGCTACACCCGGCCTGCCTTCGGCCTGCTCGTCGGCCCGACCAACATCACCTATGATGTGCAGACGATCGACGGAAAGCCGGTACGCACGATCAAGTCGATCAGCGTGCCCAATCCCGATCTCGACGTGACCACCGCATGGAATGTCGATGGTTCGCTTGAGATCGCCGGATCAGGAACCGACTTCTTCTCGGTCGCTGCCTATTATAAGCGGCTGTCGCATATCTGGTTCGCTACTTCGACCGACTCGACGCTGGTCGGCATTCCTTCTCAGGGAAGCGATAATATCGAGGTCACATCGAACGATTCGAGCGGCAAGGGCGATGTATATGGCGTCGAACTGTTCGGCCGGTACAGCTTCAAAAATCTGCCGGGCGTATTCGACGGACTTGGGCTGCAGGCGAGCCTGACGCTGCAACGCGCGGATGCGACGATTGCGATTACGCGCGGTGCCGATAATCAGCCGGTGCGCGAAAAGCGCCGGATGCCGCAGGCGCCACAGGTGATGCTGAACGCGGAGCTTTTCTACAATCACGGCCCCGTGAGCGCCGCGCTGAACTATAACTACAGCGGCAACAAGCTCGCCGATGTCCGCAATCCTCAGCCCGATACCTATATGCAGCCGGTATCGATGATGAACTTCACCGCCAATTACTCGATCTCCGAACGGTTCACCGTCGGTGTCGCGGTCGAAAACCTGCTCAACGCGTCCAATTACTGGGCGACCTATGGCGAGAATTCGGCGCTGCTGTCGGTCGACCGCTCGGGCGGCTATATTGAGACCGGGCGCAATTACTTCCTGAACCTGTCCTATCGCATGTAACCGCGCGATCGGTTCGTTTTTCGGGGGGCGGTCGGCCATCGTGCCGGCCGCCCCTTTTTTTCCGCCTATCGTGCTGACGGATCGCAGCGCGGCGCGGTTACCGGATCGCATTGCCACCAGCCGCCGGGCAGCGTCACCCGAAAGCCGAGACCGAGCGGATCGGGAGCGCCGTCATAATAATCGGTGCTGATATATTGCGCGCCTGATGCGACCGCCGCGTCGCGCCGCGAATAATCTTTCGCGCGCGCTTCGGCCGTATTGGCATCGGTTCGGGTACGCACCAGAAAGCCCTTCCGCACGAGTTGCTGTATCCGGTCGGTCTGCCCGCGCGGGTCCTGAATGTTGAAGATCGACGCCTCGGCCGCGCTTTCGGGATAATAGCCGAACATCGCACGCCCTTTGAGGGAGGGACGGCCCTGACGATAGCGGTCCTCATCCTCCGCTCCGGCATCGAAGACGAACAGGAGTTTGCCCTTCGCCTCGCCTAGCGTCGGCCAGCGATGCGCACGCACCGCATCGGCCAGCGTCGCGGCATCGCCGCGCACTTGATCGGGAACGATCATCCGGTCGCGGCCGATGACGGTCAGGATATCCCGATCGAGCGAATCGAGCGTTGCGGCGTCGAACTGCGCCGAAAAAGGCCTGAATCCGGGCACTGCATCGAACGTATTGGCATTGACAAGCACCGTGATCGGCAGATGGCCGGGGTGCGCATCGGACCAGCGGCGCAGCGTCGTCAGACAGTCGCGAAAGGTCAGGCAGTGCGTACCGGTATCGACCCCCGCGACATGCAGCACCTTTGCCCCCGGCGCGGTCATTTCTGCGCGCGCCTGTGGCGTCGTCATCAGATAGGGTTCGGCATAGCGTCCGCCGTCCGGATCCGGCGCGACATCGATCTCGATCTGCCGGATGCCGAGCGAGAGCTGCGTCTCGAGCGGCGGATGGCCATACGCAAGGCCGTTCCAGTCGTCGGGCGCGAGCGTACGGATGCGATGTTCGGCGCGCGCGTCGGGAAAGGGTTTATAGCTGTTATGCGATCCCAGGATCCGCACCTGATCAAGACGAAGCGATGCGGGCAATCCCTCCACCCGATCGACCTCGCCGGCGTGTGCGCCCGTCTGCGCCGGGAGAATCAGCGCAAAGGAAAAAGCCAGGGCACGGCGAAGACAGGCGGAACGGGAACGGAAGCGAACCATAAGACAGCGACTCCATGCGCGGAAAGGGACGCCCTTTCTGTCGCGCATATGTCTCGCCATGATGACGATCGAAGCGACTATTTGCGGGCCGCGATGGCGGCGCCACCCCGGGCCTGTCAGCCCAGATCGTCGGCCAGCGCCTTTGCCAGCAGGGCGCGAACCGCCCGCAGCTTCGCGGCGGAAGGCGCGGCATCGCGCTTTGCCGACCTGTCGGTCCGGCTTGTCGCGGGCGTACCGCCAGCTTCCTGATCCAGCACCCGTCGGACGCCGTCGATCGTGTAGCCTTCCTCGCTCAGCAGCAGGTGGATGCGACGAACAAGCGCCACATCCTCCGGCCGGTAATAGCGCCGCTGACCTGCCCGCTGCACCGGGCGAAGCTGCGTGATGCGGCTTTCCCAATAGCGCAGCCGGTGCTGCGGGATGTCCAGCTCCGCCGACAACTCGCCGATTGTCCGGAACGCCTCGGGCACCTTCTTTTCGTTAGAGGCGGGCCTGGCGCTCAATCCGCCTCGGCGATCCGGTCGCGCAGCATCTGGCTCGCGCGAAAGGTCAGGACCCGGCGCGGTGCGATCGGCACCTCCACGCCCGTTTTCGGATTACGACCGATGCGCTCTTTCTTGTCACGCAGAATGAAGCTGCCGAATCCTGAAATTTTTACATTTTCGCCGCGTGAAAGCGCTTCGCACATATGGGCGAGAATATCCTCCACAAAACGGGCCGAGTCAGCGCGCGACAATCCGATATGGTTATAAATTGATTCCGCAAGGTCCGCTCGTGTCAGTGTTTCGCCAACTGCCATTAACTCGCTCCATGGTTTTCCGCTGCCCATGAATGGTATCAGATTGGATAGGCGTCGCAATATATGGCTATTGCGTAATCACCCGCAATTTATACCGAATATCGTATCAGTATCGGACGATCGCGGCACCCCAGGTGAATCCGCCACCCATGGCTTCCAGAACCAGCAGGTCGCCGCGCCTGATCCGCCCGTCGCGAACCGCAACGTCGAGCGCGAGCGGAACCGATGCGGCCGACGTATTGGCGTGCTGATCCACTGTCACGATCACGCGCTCGGCAGGCAGCGACAATTTGCGGGCAGTCGCGTCGAGAATGCGGGCATTCGCCTGATGCGGCACCACCCAGTCAACATCCTCCGGACCAAGCCCCGCCAGCGCGAGCGATTCGCGCATCACGTCGGAAAGGTTGGTGACGGCATGGCGAAATACTTCACGCCCGCGCATCCTGAGCTTGCCGACCGTGCCGGTGGTCGACGGCCCGCCATCGACATAGAGAAGTTCGTTGTGCCGCCCGTCGGCGTGCAGCTTCGCGGCGAGAATGCCTGCTTCGCCTTCGCGCGCTTCCAGCACGATCGCCCCCGCCCCGTCGCCGAACAGGACGCAGGTCGCACGGTCTTCCCAATCGAGAATGCGGCTGAAGGTTTCGGCGCCGATCACCAGCGCGCGGTTTGCTGCGCCGTTCGCGATCATGCTGTCGGCGACCTGAAGCGCGTAGAGAAAGCCCGAACAGACGGCCGCAACATCGAACGCCACGCAATCATTGATGCCGAGCGCCGCCTGAACCCGCGTTGCGGTGGCCGGAAATGTCTGGTCAGGCGTCGCGGTGGCGAGAACAATCAGGTCGATATCGGCAGCGGCGATCCCCGCCGAGGCAAGCGCTGCTTTCGCCGCGTCGGTCGCGAGCGTGCCGGTCGTCTCTTCCGGTCCTGCGATATGGCGAAAGCGAATGCCGGTGCGTTCGACGATCCATTCGTCGCTGGTATCTACGGTCTCGGCCAGTTCGGCATTCGACACCCGGCGGGCAGGAAGCGCGGAGCCGGTGCCGGCAATTACCGAACGACGTGTCACGCGGCCTCCGCCTCGAAATTCTGCAGGTCTTCGGAAATACGGCGGGTCAGATCGTCGCGCACCATCTTGGCGGCAAGCCCGATCGCCGTGGCGACCCCGACTTCGTTCGCACCGCCATGGCTTTTGACGACAAGACCGTTGAGGCCGAGAAAGACTGCACCATTATGGTTGTTGGGATCGAGATGGCTGCGCAGCAATTCGGTGGCGGGGCGCGAGATCAGAAAGCCGACTTTCGAGCGGAGTGAACTCGAAAAGGCGCGCTTCAGCAGATCGCCGACGAAGCGCGCCGTGCCTTCCGCCGTTTTGAGCGCGATATTGCCCGAAAATCCGTCGCATACCACGACATCGACATCGCCGCGCGACAGCCGGTCGCCCTCGATATAGCCCTTGAACGCCAGCGGCAGATGCACCGCGCCGCGCAGCTTTGCCGCGGCATCGCGCACCTTGTCGGTGCCCTTTTGCTCTTCCGATCCGATATTGAGCAACGCCACGCGCGGCTTTTCGAGGTCGAGCGCGGTGCGCGCATAGGCAGCGCCCATCACCGCGAATTCGACCAGATTGCGCATGTCGCATTCGGCATTGGCACCGAGATCGAGCATCACCAGATCGGTTTCAAGGCTGGGCAGCAGCGCGGCAAGCGCTGGCCGGTCGATTCCCGCCATGGTACGCAGCGAGAGTTTCGACATGGCCATCAGCGCGCCGGTATTGCCGGACGAAACGGCCGCTGCCGCCCTGCCCTGCTTCACCAGATCGATGGCGATCCCCATCGACGTCGTCTTTGCGCGGCGAATCGCCTGACTCGGCTTTTCTTCGGAAGACACGATTTCGGGCGCGTGCACCACTTCGGATGCCGCGGACAGGCCGGGATGGTTGTCCAGCCCGGCACGAATCGCATCTTCGTCACCGACAAGGAGGAACTCAGTACCTTCATACCGGCGACGCGCACGCGCAACCCCGGCGAGCATCACGGCCAACCCCTCGTCACCGCCCATCGCATCGACGGCGATTCGGGATCCTGAAGTCATGCGGTACTTATCCAGTGTCCTTAGCCTGACGTTCAGCCTTCGACGGCGATGATCTCACGACCATTATAATGGCCGCAGGCATTGCACATGTGATGCGGGCGCTTCAGCTCTCCGCAATTGGGGCATTCCTGAAACGATTCGACCTTCAGCGAATCGTGGGAACGGCGCATGCCGCGCTTGGACGGCGAGGTTTTTCTCTTAGGAACGGCCATTTCGGCACCTTTAGCAAATCAGTTCACGAACGATCGGGGTCGCGATACGCCCCGCGCAGCAGAGTGGCAAGCGGCGGGCATCCAGCCGCTCGGCAACCGGCGGCCGGGCAAGTCACGAAACGAGCGAGCGCGTATAGCGATTTTCGCCCGCGTTGCAAGGGAGGCTGCATCATGGCAGTGGCAAAGCGCCCTCGCTCTTCCGGCGCGGGGCGATAGCAGGGAATCGGGATGGGCATGACGATCAGTCTGGTAACGGCAGGCGCCTGCGCACTCATCAATCTGTGGCTGGCATTTCGAATCGGCCAGATCCGCCGCGCGCACAGCATTTTTGTCGGAGACGGCGGCGACGATCGGCTTGTCCGCCGGATGCGCGCTCAGGCCAATTTCGTGGAATATGCGCCATTTGTGCTGATCCTGATCGCGCTGATCGAATATAGCAGCGGGACCGGAATTGCCTTGTGGATCGCCGCCGGGCTGTTCCTGATCGCGCGAATCCTGCATCCGCTGGGCATGGACGGATGGATGCCGGGCCGGATGATCGGCACGGCGCTGACGCTGCTCCTGCTGCTCGGGCTTGGCGGCTATGCGATCGCGCTGCCCTTCCTCGCCCGCAACCCGATTCCCGATCAGGGAGTGGCCGCTCCCCCGCCCGCCGTCTGACCGGCAAGTGCCGAATCGCTGACAAAGGGATTGGAGCGCCGCTCATGCGCGAAATTGCTCATCGGGCCATGGCCGGGGATGAATGCGGTATCGTCGCCCAGCGGCCATAGCTTCGTCGTGATCGCATCGATCAGGTCCTGATGATTGCCCAGCGGGAAATCGGTGCGGCCGATCGACCCCTGAAACAGCACATCGCCGACGATCGCCAGTTTCGATTCGGGGTGGTGGAAAACGACATGGCCGGGCGTGTGTCCGGGGCAATGATAGACATCGAACGTCAGATTGCCGACGCGCACCGTATCGCCGTCGACGAGCCAGCGATCCGGTTCGAACACCTCCCCGCGTATGCCGAAGCGCGGACCGTCATCGTCGAGCCGCGAAATCCAGAACCGGTCGGCCTCATGCGGGCCCTCGATCGGGACGCCATATTCGCGCGCCAATATCCCTGCCTGACCGCAATGGTCGAGATGGCCATGGGTGATGAGGATCTTCTCCACCGTGACGCCATGCTGCTCCGCCGCCGCGCGGAGCCGGTCGAGATCGGCCCCCGGATCGGTAAAGGCACCGCGCATGGTTTCGGTGCACCAGATCAGCGTGGCATTCTGCTGAAGCGGCGTGACGGGGACGATCGCGACGCGAAGGGGGGAATAGGCCATGCGCCCGATCATAGGCAGCGCCGCCATCGCCCGCAACATGCCGGCCCGCCACGGGGGCTTGCCCCCGCATTCCATACGCGGCATCGCGGCGGGCTATGACCTTTCCCGGTGCCTGCCCCTATATTCTGCTGGACGATGCCCGTCCCGGCGGGGGCCCTGCGCGTCTCTACACCAATCCGGTGGCGACGATCTGCGCGCGGCAGGAGGGCGAGGTCGAGGGCGCGCTTGCCCGGTTGCGCGAGTCGATCGGGAACGGCCTGAACCCCGCCGGTTTTCTGAGTTACGAGGCGGGTGCAGTATTCGAACCGCGCCTGAACATCACGCGCCGCGACGCAGCGCCGCTTTTATGGTTCGGGCTGTTCCGCGGCTGGCGCGAAATAGCGCCGGATGCTCTGCCCGGCTTGCTTCCCGATCCGCGCGGCGCATGGATCGGCAAGCCCCGGCCCGAGATCGACTTCTCCGCCTATCGCGAACGCGCCGAGCGCGTCGCCGCGCTGATCGGGGCGGGGGATATCTATCAGGCGAATCTCACCTTCCGCGCCAGCGTCGCCACCATGGGCAGCGCGCCCGCTATATATGCGGCGCTGCGCGAACGGGCACGCGCAGGCTATGGCGCGCTCATTGAAACGGGCGAGGACACGATCGTGTCGCTGTCGCCCGAATTGTTCTTCGCGCTGAAGGACGGGCAGCTGACCGCCCGGCCAATGAAGGGCACCGCGCCGCGCGGGGTCGATCGCGAGGCGGATAACGCGCTCGCCCGCAATCTTGCCGCCGATCCCAAACAGCGCGCCGAAAATCTGATGATCCTCGATCTGATGCGCAACGATTTCACCCGGATCGCTGCGCCGGGGAGTGTCAGCGTTCCCGAACGCTTCGTCGTCGAAACCTATCCGACCGTGCATCAGATGGTGTCGGGCGTCACCGCGCGAATCGCACCGGGGCGCGACGCGGTGGACGCGCTGCACCACCTGTTTCCCTGCGGATCGGTGACCGGGGCGCCGAAGATTCGCGCGATGGAAATCATCGGTTCGGTCGAACGCCAAAGTGCGCGCGGACCCTATACCGGGGCGATCGGTCATATCGATGCGAATGGCGATGCGATGTTCAACGTTGCGATCCGCACGCTGTGGCGTCATGATGGCCATCGCTTTTCGATGGGACTTGGGTCGGGGTATGTTGCTGATTCGAAAGCACTATCCGAATGGGAGGAATGCCTTGCCAAGGGGGCGTTCTTGACGAACGGGCAACCCGATTTCGACCTGATCGAAACCATGGCCTTCGATCCGCGCGTCGGGATTGCCCTGCTGGAAAAGCATCTCGACCGGATGAAGCAAAGTGCGCAGGCGTTCGGCTTTGCCTTTGATCGCCATGCGACGCGCAACGAGCTTCAGGCAGCGACGTTTCGCCTGCGCCAGCCGTCGCGCATCCGCCTTCTCCTCGCGCCGTCGGGCAATAGTGCGGTGGAAATCGCGCCGATGCCGCCCGAGCCGCAGGCGCCGGTGCCCGTCGCGATTGCCCCGCTGCCGGTCGATTGCGACGATTTCCGATTACGGCACAAGACCACCGACCGCGCCTTTTACGACGAAGCGCGCATTTCCAGCGGCGCGTTCGAGGTGCTGTTCACCCTGCCCGACGGCAGTCTGAGCGAGGGGAGCTTCACCTCGATCTTCGCTCCGAAAGGCGACCGGCTCGCCACCCCGCCACTGACCGCGGCGCTGCCGGGCATTTTACGGCGCGAGCTGATCGAAAGCGGGCGTGCGTTCGAAGCACCGCTCTATGCATATGACCTGAAACAAGATTTTTTCATCGGCAATGCGCTGCGCGGGCTTATTCGTGCGCGACTGGTTGCGGATGCGCAAGGACCGGTCTAAAGCGCCCGCGCTTTTCTTCTCCTCTTGTCGGGGCAACCCCATGCAGACCTCAGCCGCGCTTGACCGTATCCAGCCTTCCGCAACGCTCGCCATGACCGCGCGCGCGGCCGAATTGCGTGCCGAGGGCGTCGATGTCATCGGCCTTGGCGCGGGCGAACCCGATTTCGATACGCCCGATTTCGTCAAGGAAGCAGCGATCGAGGCGATCCGGTCGGGCAAAACCAAATATACCGCAGTTGACGGCACGCCCGAGCTGAAAGCAGCGATCGTTACCAAGTTCAAGCGCGATAACGGCCTCGACTATGCCACCAACCAAGTGACGACCAATGTCGGCGGCAAGCACACGCTGTTCAACGCGATGGTTGCGACACTGAACCCCGGCGACGAAGTCATCGTGCCTGCGCCTTATTGGGTGAGCTATCCCGATGTCGTGCAATTTTGCAGCGGCAAGCCTGTCATCGTGCAGGCAGGCCCCGAACAGCGGTATAAGCTGAACCCCGAACAGCTTGAGGCGGCGATCACGCCGAAGACCAAATGGCTGATCCTCAACTCGCCGTCCAACCCGACCGGCGCTGCTTATAGCAGGGACGAGCTGCGCGCTTTGGGCGAGGTGCTGGAGCGCCATCCGCATGTCTGGGTGTTCGCTGACGATATGTACGAACACATCGTCTATGACGGGTTCGAGTTCGCGACGATCGCGCAGGTCTGTCCGTCACTCTACGAGCGCACGCTGACGGTGAACGGCTGTTCGAAGGCCTATGCGATGACCGGATGGCGGATCGGCTTTGCGGGCGGTCCCCCCTGGCTGATCAAGGCGATGGCGAAATTGCAGTCGCAATCGACGTCGAACCCCTGTTCGATCGCGCAGGCAGCGGCGGTCGCTGCGCTGACCGGCGATCAGAGCTTCCTGAAAGACCGCGCCGCCGCGTTTCAGAAGCGCCGCGATCTCGTCGTCGGACGGCTCAACGCGATGCCGGGCATCACCTGCCCCAACCCCGAAGGCGCCTTTTACGTCTATCCCGCCTTTGCCGGGCTGATCGGGAAGACGACGCCCAAGGGCAAGGTGATCGACAGCGATGTCGCGATGGTCGGCTATCTGCTCGACGAAGCACGCGTTGCTGCGGTGCAGGGCGAAGCGTTCGGCCTCTCGCCCGCGATGCGGATCAGCTATGCAACCTCCGACGCACTGCTCACCGAAGCGTGCAACCGTATCGAGGAAGCGCTGAGCGCGCTTCGCTGAACGCTTCGCTCAGCGCAGGTTAAGCTGCACTGCAATATACAGGACATGATCGGGCCGGGATAATCCCGGTTCGACGGAACGGCACGACCATTCGGGTCGTGCCGAAGAAGACGTTTCGAGGATAGATATCGTGACCGCCAAGCCCAGCAATCGCCAGATCATGCGCTATTTTCTCGGCGGGTTCGCGATCGGCGCGATCGGCCTGTTCGGCATACAGGGCGTCCAGGCGTCGTCGACGCACGCACCCGCCGCGCCGGTAGCGGTTTCGGCATCGCGCTGACGCCTTGCCCCGCCGGTGTGCTATACACCGATCAAGGAGGCAAAGGATGAAGCAGTTTCTCCTGCCCGGACTCGGCGCCGGCGCGCTCGCAATCGCATTCATAGCATCGCCGCTTCCCGGCCATGCCGAAAAGGCGGTGCGGATTCCCGCCGCAGCCTATCACATGCCCCAGCCCAAGGGGTTGCAGACCGCCGTGCTGGCGGGCGGCTGTTTCTGGGGCATGGAGGCGGTGTTCGAACAGGTGAAGGGCGTGCAGTCGGTCGTCGACGGCTATGCCGGGGGCAGCGCCGCTACCGCCAATTATGGGGATGTCAGCAGCGAACGCACCGGCCATGCGGAGGCGGTGAAGATCACCTATGACCCGGCCCTGGTCAGCTATGCGACCTTGCTGCGCATCTATTTCTCGGTCGCGCATGATCCCACGCAGAAGGACCGGCAGGGGCCGGATCGCGGCCCTAGCTATCGCAGCGCGATCTTTCCGCAAAATGCCGCACAAAAGGCGGTGGCGGGGCGCTATATCGCGCAGCTGAGCGCCGGCCATTTCTATGACCGGCCGATCGTCACGCAGATCGAGGGCGGTCGTTTCTATCCGGCCGAATCCTATCATCAGGATTTCTACCGCCGCCACCCCGACCATCCGTACATCATGCGCTGGGACAAGCCGAAAATGGCAGCGTTCCGTGCTGCCTTCCCCTCGCTCGCAAAGGGGTGACGGTCAGATCAGCGCCAGTTCGCTGAGCGTGCCGACCATTTCGGCGGGCATGGCGGCAATCTCCTCGCCCGCTTCGCCGAGATCGGTCGGTGCGTCGTCCCCCTCCAGATAGCGCCAGCCCTGATGCGCGCGTTTGGGCCGCGCCTGAACGAGGATGAGTTCGGGTTCGAGATGAATCGCGACTCGCCCGCCCTCCGCCTCGCCAAAGCCGATCAGCGGCGACCGGGCGACGAGCTGGTGTTTGATGATCCAGTAGAGCGATCCGCCCGCCATCTCCGCATGCCGCTTGGGCAGATAGCGCGTGGTAAGGACAAGGCCCCCCTGACGCCTGCGAAGATCGATTCGGTCGGTGAGGTCGGGAAGGCTGTCATGGCCATACGCGACCTTGGTCATATGAAGCGGCATTGCCCCGCCTATCTGGGCGGCGGCGCTGCCGCCATCAAGGGGAGACGCTGAACAGCGTGGCGAGGCCGAGGAACGAGAAAAAGCCCATGACGTCGGTCAGCGTGGTGACGAACACTGCGGAACTGACTGCGGGATCGACCCGAAACCGGTCGAGCGTCAACGGAACGATGACCCCGCCCAGCCCGGCCGCGAGGTTGTTGATCACCATCGCAGCGGCGAACACCAGCGACAGCGGCGCATTGCCGTAGATCAGGAACGAGCCGATCCCGGTCACCGTGCCCAATGCTGCGCCATTGGCCGCCGCGATCCGCAATTCGCGCGCGACCATCCACCAGGTGTTCGAATCGGTCAGCTGGTTGGTGGCGAGCGCGCGCACCACGACCGCGAGCGTCTGCGTTCCCGCATTGCCGCCCATGCCCGAGACGATCGGCATCAGCACCGCGAGCAGCGCGAAGGCGGCGATCTGCGCCTGAAACATATCGACCACCGCCGATGCGAGGATCGCCGTGGCGAGATTGACGATCAGCCACGACAGGCGCGTGCGCACGGCGAGCCGGATCGGCTCGTTGATATCGCCCTCACCCGCGCCCGACAGACGCAGAATATCCTCGCCGGCTTCTTCGGAAATGATGTGGACGATATCGTCGACCGTGATCTGCCCGACCAGCCGCCCGGCGGCATCGATCACCGCGGCGGAGATCAGCGCATATTTCTGAAAGCGAAGCGCGACCTCTTCCTGATCCATATCCACGGGGATCAGCGTCTGTTCGCGCTTCATCACATCGGTCATCGATACGATTCGCGGCGTGCGCAAAATCCAGGACAGCTGGCACGTGCCGACAGGGCGATGGCCGGGATCGACGATGAAGATTTCCCAGAAATCGCTGGTGAGGTCATCGCCGCCGCGCAGATAATCAAGCACATCGCCGACCGTCCAGTGTTCGGGCACGGCGATCAGCTCGCGCTGCATCAACCGCCCGGCGGATTCCTCAGGATAGCTCAGCGCCTCTTCGATCGCGGCGCGATCGTCGGGGGGCAGCGCGTCGAGCACCGCCTGCTGGTCCGCCTCCTCCATATCGCCGATGATCGCGACGGCGTCGTCGGTATCGAGCTCGGCGGCCATCCCCGCGACCTGGTGCGGATCGAGCGATTCGATCAGCGCTTCGCGCACCCAGTCGTTCATTTCCGACAGGACTTCGCCGTCGATCAGCGATCCGACGGCGTCGACCAGCGCCGGGCGCTGTTCGGCGGGGGTCAGCTCGATCAGATCGGCGATATCGGCGGGATGGAGCGGTTCGACGCGGTCATAGGCGGCTTCCGCATCGCCTTCTTCGACGGCGTCGAGCACCGCGCGGACGAATTCGGGCTTCAGGCGATCGCCCTCGTCCAGTTCGCTTTCGCTGCGTTCGCGATCGTCCTTGTAATTCGAGAGATCAGTCTCGCTCATATCCTGACCTCCCTTAAGCGTCGGCACCCTGATCGCTGCGTGTAGCGGCCCCTGCCCGCCCTGCCAATCGCCCTTTGCCCGATTCGGCAGATGATCGCGCCGTGCAGGTCCGGCGAGCGCAGTGCCATTGCATCGCTGCCGACCTGTCTATACCCGCAGCGAATCCTTTTTCCGCATCGGAGACAGCAATACCCATGTCCGACACGCCCAGCAAAATCGTCATGACCCTCGATTCCGGCGACGTTCATATCAAGCTTCGCCCCGACCTCGCTCCCAAGCATGTCGAGCGGATTTCCACGCTCGCGGACCGCGGTTTTTACGACGATGTCGTTTTTCACCGCGTCATCGACGGCTTCATGGCGCAGGGCGGCGACCCGACCGGTACCGGCACCAGCGGATCGGACGAGCCCAATCTGGCGTCCGAATTCACCAGCGAGCCGCATGTTCGCGGCGTCTGCTCGATGGCGCGCACGATGGATCCCAACAGCGCGAACAGCCAGTTCTTCATCTGCCTCGACGATGCGACGTTCCTTGACGGTCAGTACACCGTCTGGGGCGAAGTGACCGAGGGCATGGAACATGTCGATGCGCTGCCCAAGGGCGAACCGCCGCGGCATCCGGGCAAGATCCACAAGATGCGCACTGCCTGAACCTGATCAGGCACGACCGGCTATTCAATCGCGTTGAAGCTTTTGAGCAGCCAGTCGTGAAAGAGTTTGACCGGCCGCTGTGTCAGCGCACGCGGCCGGCAAACGAACCAATAGCTGTAATCGCTCTCGACGCTCAGATCGAACAGCGGCACGATTCGGTCGTCGCGCGCATCGCGAAAATGCGCCTCCAGCATGAAGGCGACGCCAAGGCCCTGCGCCGCCGCCTCCAGCATCAGCGCGCCCGAATCGAAATGGTCGATCGCCGCGGGCTCAACATCGGCGCACCCCGCCGCGCGGCGCCAGTGCACGAAGCTTTCGGGCATGTCGCGATGGACCAGCGCAGTGACCCCGGCAAGCTGTTTGGGATCGGTAATCCTGCCCTCGCCCTCCGCCATCGAGCGCGCGGCGATCGCATGAATGCGGTTGCGGTCGAGCCGCCGCGAATAGAGCGTCGATTCGATGCTCTCCGCAAGGATGATCGCCGCGTCCAGCCCGTCGCCGAGGCGGGGGAGCCAATGGCCCGCCGTGTCGATGTCGAGATGCAGCTCGGGATGCTGACGCCGCAGATCGGGCAGGCGATGGAGCAATTGCTGTTCGGCGAAGAGCGGCAGGATGCCGAGCCGCATGCGCAGCAGGTCGATGCCGCTCGTCATCTCCTCCACCGCATCCGACATGGTGTCGAGCGCGGGGGCGATCCGGGTCAGCAGCCGGTCCCCTTCCGCATTCAGGCGAAGCGCCTGATGCCGCCGCTCGAACAGCGGCTTTCCGATAAAGCGTTCAAGCGCCTGCACCCGTCGGCTGAGCGCGGGCGAGGATAACGCAAGTTCATCGGCCGCTGCCTTGATCGAACCAAGGCGCGCGACATGCACAAATGCTTCGATGGCGGTCAGGGGCGGAAGTCTTCGCATGTGCGGCATAGTGCGCAATCGCGGCCCCCGATTGCAAGTTGCGAAATGCAATTTGCGCATCTGCGCCCGGCGTTCGTCGCAATGATTGCGCTAAATGCAATCCAAATGGCGCTTTTCGCACTTGCACAAAATCATGCTGCGCCGCACATAGGGGGTGCCTTTCAGGCATCCTCTCCTAAACCTTTCAAGGCCGGTCCTTCGGGATCGGCCCTTTTTTTGTTCGCGCTGCATCTCGCGCCGCGATGCGCGCCTTCCTATGTCCGCCCCCTTGAGAACACGCAGATAGCGGCAAGGAGGTTCGGCGCATGGCCGATGACGAGCGTAATCCCGTCAAATTGCAGGTTGCCAATTCCCGACCCGAGGATAGCGGGCGCGGTCTGGCGCACCTGCCGCGCGCGATAATGGCGCGAATGGGTCTGGCCGAAGGCGATGCCGTCGAACTGGTCGGCAAGCGCTCCACCCCGGCGATCGCGGTCTATCCCTATCCCGAAGATGAGGGGCTTGAGATTCTGCGGATCGACGGGCTGCAACGCGCCAATGCAGGCGTGGGATCAGGCGAATATATCGAGATTCGTGCTGCCGATCCGAAGCCAGCGACTCGCGTGGTGTTCGCCCCGGCGCAGAAAAATCTGCGACTGCAGGGTTCGGCGCAGGCGCTGAAGCGCACCTTTGCGGGGCGGCCGCTGTGTCAGGGCGATACCGTGGCGACCGTGGCGCAACAGCGCGTTGCCGATATCCCGCCCGAAGTGTCGCGCCATTTGCGCGCGCCGGCCTATGCGCTGCAGGAAATCAGGCTTCAGGTGCTGACCACCACGCCCAAGGGAGTGGTGCATATCGACGCCGATACCGAGATCGAGCTGCGCGCCGATTATGAAGAGCCGCATGAAAGCCGCCGCGCCGATGTGACCTATGACGATATCGGCGGGGTTGCCGGGACGATCGACCAGCTGCGCGAGATGGTTGAACTGCCGCTGCGCTATCCCGAACTGTTTCAGCGGCTTGGCGTCGACCCGCCCAAGGGCGTGCTGCTCCATGGCCCGCCGGGAACCGGCAAGACGCGGCTCGCCCGCGCGGTTGCGAATGAGAGCGATGCCGAATTCTTTCTGATCAACGGCCCCGAGATCATGGGCTCTGCCTATGGCGAATCGGAAAAGCGGCTGCGCGAAGTGTTCGAACAGGCGGATAAGGCCGCCCCGTCGATCATCTTTATCGACGAGATCGATTCGATCGCGCCCAAACGCGCCAATGTCACCGGCGAGGCGGAGAAGCGGCTCGTCGCGCAGCTATTGACGCTGATGGACGGGCTGGAGGCGCGTGCCAATGTCATCGTCATCGCGGCTACCAACCGCCCCGACGCAGTGGACGAAGCGCTCCGCCGTCCGGGCCGGTTCGATCGCGAGATCATTGTCGGCGTTCCCGACGAGCGGGGTCGCCGCGAGATTCTGGGCATTCATACGCGCGGCATGCCGATCGATGAGGATGTCGACCTGGATGAGCTGGCGCGCACGACCTACGGCTTTGTCGGTGCCGATATCGCAGCGCTCGCCCGCGAGGCGGCGATCGAGGCAGTGCGGCGGATCATGCCGAAGCTCAACCTGTCCGAACAGACGATCCCGCCCGACGTGCTGGAAACGCTCTCGGTCGGGCGCAGCGACTTTCTGGAAGCGCTCAAACGCATCCAGCCGAGCGCGATGCGCGAAGTGATGGTGCAGTTGCCGCAGGTCCGCTGGAGCGATGTCGGCGGTCTGGACGATGCGCAGGAGCGGATGAAGGAAGGGGTCGAGCTGCCGCTCAAAAATCCCGATGCCTTTCGCCGCATGGGGATTCGCCCTGCCAAGGGTTTTCTGCTCTATGGCCCGCCCGGTACCGGCAAGACGCTGCTCGCCAAGGCGGTCGCGCGCGAGGCGAGCGCGAATTTCATCGCGACCAAATCCTCGGACCTGCTCAGCAAATGGTATGGCGAGAGCGAGGCGCAGATCGCGCGGCTGTTCGCCCGGGCGCGGCAGGTGGCACCCTGCGTGATCTTTATCGACGAGCTCGATTCGCTGGTCCCTGCGCGCGGCGGCGGGATGGGCGAACCGCAGGTGACCGAGCGTGTGGTGAACACCATCCTTGCCGAGATGGACGGGCTTGAAGAGCTGCAATCCGTCGTCGTGATCGGCGCGACCAACCGACCGAACATGATCGATCCGGCGCTGCTACGCCCCGGCCGTTTCGACGAGCTGGTCTATGTCGGTGTGCCCGGACGCGAAGGGCGTGAGCGGATTCTGGGTATCCAGACGGCGAAAATGCCGCTCGCCGACGATGTCGACCTCGGCAAACTCGCCGAACGGACCGAGCGGTTCACCGGAGCCGATCTGGAGGATGTGGTGCGCCGGGCGGGGCTCGCCGCGCTTCGCGAATCGCTTTCCAACGACAGAGTCACCATGGCGCATTTCGAAAGCGCGCTGACCGATTCGCGTGCTTCGGTCACGCCGGAAATGGAACGCGAATATGAGGCGATGTCGGCGAAGCTGAAACAGGATGCGGTCGCGATGCAGCCGATCGGCTTCATCACCCCCGGCATGCTGGAACATCGCGAGGAACCCTAACCCCGGCTGCGCCCCGATCCGTCCCGTTGCCAGTCATAGCGACGGTTCACTCCGGCGACGGTAACCGAATAGCTGTCATACCACAGATCACGTCCGGATTGCCGGATCCGGACGTGATCGGGATGGTCGCGCCATGCCCTTGCCGCTGATTCATCGGCCCAATAGCTGATGGTAATGCCGATGCCGTCGACCCCGCGCGTGCTGTCCAGCCCCAGAAAGCCGGGCTGTTCGCGAGCGAGCCGAACCATATCGGCTGCCGCGCGACCATAGCCCTCGGTATCGCGGTCATTGCGCTGCGACAGGAAAATGACCGCGATCTGGCCCGCCCCATTTTCGGTCAAGTCACGCTCACTTATGGCTATCCATGCAACCGTCCCGGGCCCGAGTGGTTGAGAAGATACTATCACGCGAACTTGATTGTTTGCGACAGTTTTGCGACGACGGATTTCACTCTTGCGCCACCGCGCGCGCTGACACGGGATTTTCATGACCGCTTCTTCCACTGCCGCCGCCCGCAAGGGCGCTCGGAAAGGCCGCGCACTTTCGCCGATCGCCATGTTTTTCCGGGGGTTTTTGAAGCATCCCGTGATGGTCGGATCGATCATCCCCTCGTCGGGCAAGCTGATCCGCAAGATGCTGGGGCCGGTCGACTGGGCGAATTGCAAGGTGTTCGTCGAATATGGTCCGGGCGTCGGCACCTTCTGTCAGGCAGTTCTCGACCGTATGGGTCCGGATGCGACCTATATCGCGATCGATACCAATGAGGATTTCGTCGCATATCTGCGCAAGACGATTCGCGATCCTCGCTTTTCGGCGATTTGCGGGTCCGCCGCCGATGTCGAATCGATCGTCGCCGATCACGGCCATGACGGGGCCGATTATCTGCTTTCGGGACTTCCCTTCTCCACGCTGCCGCCCGGCGTAGGCGACGCCATCGCCGCTGCGACCGCGCGGGTGATGCGGCCGGGCGGGGCGTTTCTGGTCTATCAGTTCTCGCCCAAGGTGAAGGATTTCCTCGATCCGCAGTTCAGCGATATCGATCACGATATGGAATGGTGGAATATTCCGCCCGCTCAACTCTACTGGGCACGTAACGATTGAGGACAGCAGCTTAACCCCGATCAATCGATCGGCGATTGACCTTCGCCCGCCGACGCCACACATCAAAGGGCATGAAGCAGGTGAATCTATCCGAATCGGAATGGCGCAAACGGCTTAGCCCGGAACAATATGCGGTGCTGCGCGAAGCGGGCACCGAACGCGCCTTTTCCGGCCGTTATGACAATAACAAAGCGGACGGCGTCTATCATTGCGCCGGTTGCGGAAACGACCTGTTCGACAGCGCCGACAAATATGACTCGGGGTCGGGCTGGCCGAGCTTCACCATGCCGATCGCGCCCGACCGGGTGACTGAACACAGCGATTCGAGCCATGGCATGGTGCGTACCGAAGCACGCTGCGCCACCTGCGACGGCCACTTGGGGCACGTTTTTCCCGATGGGCCGCCGCCGACAGGCCTGCGCTATTGCATGAATTCGGTTGCGCTCGACTTCCGTCCGCGCCGCAATGACGGTCCGGTCGCCGCATAACGCTTGTCGCGCCCCGCGATAGCGCGTAATCGGGCGTTTGTTCGATGGCAAAATCTTCCCGTTCCAGGCCCCGCTCGCGGTTCAAACGCATTCTGCTCTGGTGCATCGGCATCGGCGCGACGCTCGCGCTGGTGGGGCTGATCGCGCTCGGCATCGCGGTCTATACGACCAAGGCGTCGCTCCCCAGCTACGACGCGCTGAAATCTTCGCCCAACGGTCAGATGATCCGGGTCCATGCCGCCGATGGCAGCGTGATCATGTCGCTGGGGCCGAGCTATGGCCAGTGGATCAGCTATAACGACATCCCCCCGATCATGCGCAAGGCGATGGTGTCGGTCGAGGACCGCCGTTTCTATTCGCATCCCGGCGTCGACCCTATCGGCGCGTTGCGCGCCGCGCGGTTCGCGATCGAAAACCGTGGGACCGGGCGGCGACTTCAGGGCGCATCCACGATCACGCAGCAGGTGGCGCGGACGATCTTCCTCTCGAACCGCTATTCGTTCGGGCGCAAATTCCGCGAAGCCATTCTGGCGCTGGCGCTTGAGCGCAAATTCACCAAGGACGAGATCCTCGAACTCTATCTGAACAAGGTATATTTCGGCGGCGGCGCCTATGGCATCGATGCGGCATCGCGCCGGTTCTTCGGCCATCCGGCGACACATCTCAGCCTTGGCGAGGCAGCCATCATCGCCGGTCTGGTAAAGGCACCCTCGCATTATTCGCCGACCGCCGATGCCGAAGCGGCGGTCGATCGCGCGAGCGTCGTGCTCGACCTGATGGTCGAAACCGGCGCGATTACGCAGGCGCAGGCAGCGGCCGCCGATCCGCAGGATATCAAGCTCGCCGAGGAGCCCAATCAGAACAGCGTACGCTATTTCACTGACTGGGCACTGCCCCAGCTGGAGATGCTGATCGACGAGACGCAGGCGCCGCTCGATGTGTGGACCACGCTCGACCTCTCTATGCAGAAGGCGGCGGAAAAAGCGATTCAGGCCAATGCGCCCGCCGGTACGCAGGGCGCGCTCGTCGCATTGGATCGCGACGGCGCGGTGCGCGCGCTGATCGGCGGCAAGGATTATGTGTCGTCCAACTATAATCGCGCGACTCAGGCGGTGCGGCAGCCCGGATCGGCGTGGAAGCTGTTCGTGTATCTCGCCGCGCTGGAAGCGGGTTATAAGCCCGACGATATGGTCGTCGACGAGCCGGTCGATATCAATGGATGGAGTCCGCGCAACAGCAATGGCCGTTTCGCCGGGCAGGTCACGCTGCGCACCGCCTTTGCCTATTCGATCAACACGATCGCCGCCAAGCTGGGGCAGGATGTCGGCTTCGGGACGATCGCCGATATGGCGCGGCGCTTCGGCATTACCACCGATATCGATACGCACCCCGCAATGGTGCTGGGCACGTCCGAAGTGCATGTGATCGACATGACTCAGGCCTTTGCCTCGGTCGCCAATCGCGGCGTCGCGGTCGAGCCGTTCGGCATTACCCGCGTCACAGCGAACGGTCAGGTGATCTATCAGCATGAGGTCGATACCTCGAAGGTGCTGGTCGCGCCCTATATCGCGGCGGAAATGACCGATATGCTGCAGACTGCGGTCAATACCGGCACGGGGCACAGCGCACAGATCGGTCGCCCGGTGGCGGGCAAGACCGGTACGACTCAGTCGAACAAAGATGGCTGGTTCCTCGGCTTTTCCAGCGGGCTGACCACCGGGGTGTGGATGGGCAGGGACGATGCCAAGCCGGTCGGCGGACTATATGGCGGCACCGCTCCCGCGCGCGCCTTTGCCGATTTCATGAAAAAAGCGGTGGCCAACCGGCCGGTGGAAGAGTTCGACACGAAGGTGACTCTCCCCGACTGGCAGGTCGAACCGGACGAGGAAAGCTATTATAGCGGCCCCGACAACGGCCTGTTCGAGGATGGAAGCGTCCCGACCGAGGCCGAGCCGCGCTATCCGGGCGACGGCTATGGCCCGCAAGCGGTGCCGGGGGAAAGCTATCCGCAAGTCCCGCAACAGCCGGTGCCGCAGCAACAACAGAACCAGCCCCCCGAACGGCTCGACCAGCGCTGGATGGACCGGGTGCTCGGCCGCGATGAGCAGCAGGGCGGCGGGAGCCAGCAACAACAGCAACAGCAGCGACGCCCGCAGGGGCAGCAGCAGCGCCAGCCTCAGCAGCAGACGGGTCAGCCCGCCCAGCTATTGCCCCAGCGCAGCGGCCAGCGTCAGCCGGCACCTGCGGAAGACCGCCCGAACCAGTGAAGCGACGCGCCATGCGCACGTAGCCATTGGCGGGCCTGTACCGGATCGGCTCCCAGCAAATCGCGCTCCAGGGCATGAAAGTCGGGGCCGTGGTTCATGTGGCGACGATGCGCCAGTTCGTGCGCCACGGTGGATTGCAGCACGAAGGGCGGGGCAAGGATCAGTCGCCAGCTATAGCGGATCGCGCCGCTGCTGCTGCAACTGCCCCAGCGGCTTCGGGGATCGCCGACCGAAACCGAGGTGACGGTGATCCCGGCGCTGTCGGCCAGCGCCAGCGTTTCCGCCTCCAGCACCCGCCGCGCTTCGGAACGGAGCCAGCGTTCGATCCTGCCGCCGAACGCATCCGCCGGCCCGCCGCATACCAACGTCGTTGTCGTGCGTTTCACGCTGCGCCTTGCCGCACCATCATGCACGAGCCTCAGCGATTCGCCGAAGACCGGCACCACTGCGCCGGGTACGAAGGGGCGGGGCAGGGGCAGTTCGGCGCGACGTGCCTCGATCCAGTCGTGCTGCCCGGCCGCCCATTTCAGCGCTGCCCGTTCGGAACCGCGTTTGGGAATAGTGAGCCGTACCCGGCCGCTCGCCGGATCGATCGACAGCCGCATCGATCGTGCGCGCGGATGGCGCACGACCTCGATATCGCTCACAATTCGCGGTCCACCATATGGTGTTCCATATCGCCGGCCATATCTTCGCTGATCGTCCAGCCGCGTGTCGATTCACCCGCGCGATGCACCGCCTCACGATCGCCGCAGACCAGATAATGCCAGTCGGGCAGGGGCTTTCCCTCGCCGCGCAGGCGATAGGCACAGGTACGCGGCAACCAGGAAATCGCCTCCATCCTTGCCGGGGAAAGTTGAACGCAGTCGGGCACATGCGCACGGCGATGGCGATAATCGCTGCACCGCGATTCATGCCGGTCGAGCAGGCGGCAGGCGACGTTCGTAGCTGCGATCTCGCCTGTATCCTCATCCTGCAATTTATGCAGACAGCATTTGCCGCACCCGTCGCACAATGCCTCCCATTGCGCGCGGTCGAGCTTCTCGAGCGGGATATCTTCCCAGAAACGTGTCGTCACTGCACCCATTTGCGTAGTTCATCGGCCACCGCCTGCGGCGACTCATCCGCTGAAAGCAGGGCGATCGGCTCGCCCTGCGGCCCCATCAGATAAGCGGCGTTGCTATGATTGATAAGATAGCCCGACGCGCCTTCGGGCTGAGCCTTTTTATAAAAGACCTTATATTCCTTCGCGGCGGCATCGATCGCCTTCGCGCTGCCGGTCAGGCCGATAATGTCAGGGCCGAAGGCGGAGACGAACTTGCCGACAACGTCCGGCGTGTCGCGTTCGGGATCGAGCGAGATGAAGATCACCGCGACCTTTCGAGCCAGATCGGGATCGGTCGGGCGCAGCTTCGCCATACCGCCGCCGATATTCTGCATATCGACGGGGCAGACATCGGGGCAATAGGTGTACCCGAAATAGACGATGCGGTATTTTCCGGCGAAATCGCTCGCACGCACCGTCTTTCCCTGCTGATCGATCAGGGTGAAGGGACCGCCGATCGACGATCCGGCGAGTGGCGGTTCGGCGGGGGGCGTCTTGTCGCATCCCGCCAGCACGGGACCGAGGGAAAGCAAAAGGCTAAGCAGGGCGATGCGCGGCAGATTCATGGCGCAGCCAGACATGATCTGATAAAGGCGGGACTTCAACCGGGATCCGACCGAATCTGGGGATATCACGACACGATGTTCGCTCGACCTTTTGCTTTTATCGCCGCTGCGCTGGCTGCGACTGCCGCGCCCATGGCATCGGCACAGAATTTTTCGGAAGGCTATACCTTCCTTAAGGCGGTTCGCGACGCTGACGGCAATAAGGTGACGTCGATCGTCAACGAACCGGGTCAGCGAATCATCAACACCACCGATCCCAATACCGGGGACGGGGCGCTGCATATCGTCACGCGGCGGTCGGACGCGGCCTATCTGCAATTTCTGCTGGCCAAAGGCGCCGATCCGAATATCCGCAACCATGCGGGCGAGACTCCGGCGCTGATCGCGGTACAAACCGCCTTTGTGCGCGGGCTCGAATTGTTGTCAGCGGCGAATGCCAATTTCAATCTCGCCGATCGATCGGGCCAGACGCCGCTGATTCTGGCGGTGCAGATGAAGACCGTGCCGGTTCCGGTCCGGTTGAAGATGATCGATATTCTGATGAAGGGCGGCGCAGACCCCAATCAGACGGACAATATCGCAGGGCTGTCTGCGCGCGATTATGCGGCGCGGGAGACACGCTCGCCTGCGCTGCTGGAAGCGATCGAAAAGGGCCCGGACAAGGGCGACGATACCAAGGTGTACGGCCCGCAATTTTGAGGCGTCCGGGCGCTAAACCGCGCTTTCCGCGTCGGGATCGTTCATCTGAATCAACCGCCGGGCCGCGCGACGGGCAAAGGACAGGGTAACCTTCTTACGCCGGGGCGCGGGGAGCGGATGCGATGCCGCTTCACGCAGCATCGCCGCATCATAGCGATCGGCGATGAACAGCCCCGCGCGATCGGGCAGGAAATCGGCCCCTTCGAGCGGGCTGACATCGAAACCATGGGGAACCGCCCAGTAGAACCGGTCGCAATGGTCGAGATAATCGCGCCATTTGCCGTCGCCGAGCAGATCGGCGCGCGAAACCTTGATCTCCACGATGATGATCGACCCGCGCGAATCCACCGCCATCAGATCGGCCCTGCGCCCGCCCGCCAGCGGGACTTCGGCAATCGCGGTATAATCGTGGCGCAGTAACAGGCGGCTGACGCCGCGCGCGACGCAGGCTGCGTCCACGGCCGCGCCGTCCGGCGCAACCGGTCGTGGGGCAGTATCGGACAGGGAAGGCATCACCATCCCCGTCCGATAGAACATCTTGCGAACAAATAAAAGTCAGCGATAGAAGATGTGATTACCCACGGTGCCGACCTTGGCAAGGCGCCAGCGCGGCGAGACATAACGCGCGTGGAAGAACAGCGCGTTCGGCACGGGGCTTTCCCACAGATCGGCCGAAGCGATCTTCGCAACCGCGACCGCCGTGCGCCAGGCATCGCTATGCACGCGCGGCGTGGGAAGGCGACCATGACGGACGAAGGAAAACTGGCTGCGCTGTTTCAGCACCGAACAGACCGAATCGGGGAATCGCTGCGACTGGGCGCGATTCAGGATGACGTCGGCAACCGCCAGCTGGCCCGAGAGCGGCTCGCCCTTCGATTCGAAATAAACGCCGATGGCGAGGCAGCGGAGCTCCCGATCCATGTCGGAGGGGACCGACTGGGCAGCGACGGCATCGCTCAGGCTGGCATATTCCTCGTCACCCTGATCGGCATTTTCCGTATCCGCTTTGGCGAGCGACGGTTCGGGCGTCAGCTCGGGCGGAAGGATCGGCGCCGGGGGTGTGGGAACCTCTTGCACGGCCGGTGCATTCATGCCGGTGAGCGCGCTATGGTCGAAGTCATTGACTGCGCCGGGCAGTTCCAGTGCGAAACCCGGTGCGGAGAAACCCGCAGTCGTAGCAGCACAAATAGTCACAGCCGCGGTAACCGCGGCGCGAATCGAAACCTTCATTACTGATCGTTTCTATGCGGTGGGCACGCGAGACCGGTGAGCGTGGTCAATAATAAAGACCGGCTCGGGTTTCCCCCCGACTACGTTGCCAACGGGATCGCACCCCTATCAGCTCAACGCTTTTCAACAGTGGCGGGCCTAATCGTACTGCAGCGCGGCAAAGTCAACCGGGCGCGATGATTCCAGCGGCGAAACGTTCTGCCTGTGCGATGTCCAACTCCACGACCCAGAGATCGGGATCGCGCTCGCGACGGCGTTGCCAGTAAGCGGTTGCTTCGGCTTCATTTTCAAGGTTCGACGGCCCGGTGGGAGCAAGCGTCGATCCGCCGTCAAGCGAGGGCATCCGTTCCAGAAAGCGCGGATTTTTGCCCCGTTCCAGGACACAGACGAGAATCGCGCCGCTCATTTCCTCGCCCTTGGCAAGGACGGTCGCGCTGCCGCCTTCGGCATGGACCTTGCGCAGCACAGCCCGCACGATGAAGTCGCTGGTCGCCCGTGCGCTCATGCTTCGCTCGCATAGCCGGGCAACGATGCAAGCGGGATTCGCGAACGCATGAAGGTGCCCGTTCCGCGCGCTGCCTCCTCACCATTGGCGTCGATGAGCCGGGCGTCGGCGATCAGCACGCGGCGCTGGCCGCTGATCCAGCGTCCCTCGGCGACCACCGGCCCGGCCTTTAGCGGGCGGGTGAGCAGCAGGTTGAATGCGGTTGTCAGCAGAAAGCGGTCCGTGACCAGGCTATTGCCTGCATAAAAAGCAGCGTCGTCGAGCATTTTGAAATAGCTGGTGCCATGCGCCGCACCGGCGGCGTGGTAATGGCGTTCCTGTACTTCGAAATGAATCCGGGCGAGTCCGGCCTCGACAATCTCCAGCCGCGATTCGAACAGCCCGTTGATCGGGGCCGAGGCATAGAGCGATTCGAGCGCCCGGAAATGCGCCTGTTCGCCGCTGGCATCAGGCGGCGTCACGCGTCTCCAGCCCGGCAAGCATGGCGTACAGCGCATCGTCCGAACCGGCACCGCGCAGTTTTTCGGCAAAGTCGCGGTCGCGGAGCAGGCGCGATATCCGCGCCAGTGCCTTCAGATGATCGGCCCCCGAATCAGGCGGCGACAGCAGGAAGAAGACAAGATCGACCGGCATGTCATCGACCGCATCGAAATCGATCGGGTCCGCGAGATGATACAGCGCCCCGACGATCCTGTCGAACCCTTCGGGGCGGGCATGGGGAATCGCCACACCCGCGCCGAAACCGGTCGAAATCAGCTTTTCCCGATCGATCAGAAGATCGACGACCTTACGCGATTCCAATCCCCATTGCTGATTCGCGGCATGTCCGAATTGCTGGAACAAGGCTTTGCGATTGGGGACGGAGACGCGCGAGTGCACCGCCTCCAGGGCAATCAGGTCACTGATATCGTTCATATATTTCCGTCCACGCGCGATACGACCGCGCGCTGTTATTCCGGGCCTTTGGCCATTATCCGCGGTCGGGTTCGACCCAACCGATCGACCCGTCGTGGCGCCGATACACCATATTATAGGCGCCTGTCCCGCTGTTCCTGAACATCAGCGCCGCAGTGTTGCGCAGATCGAGCATCATCACCGCATCGGAAACCGATGCATCGGGAATGTCGGTGCGCGTTTCGGCGATGATCAACGGCGCATCCTCGGAAGCTTCCTCCTCCTCCGCCGATGATTCGAACACGCGATAATCGGCATTTTCATAGCTGCGGCTTTCGACCTCAGCGATCACCGCGCCGGCATTGCGGTCTTTGAGCCGCCGCATATAGCGGCGAAGCTGCTTTTCGATCTTGTCGGCGGCACCGTCGAACGCGCTGTGCGCGTCCATACTCTCATTATGGCCTTTAAGGACCAGATCCTTCATCACATGCGACACGATATCGCAGGTGAAACTCTCATGCGGTCCCTTGCCGAACGTCACCTGAGAGGAGATTGCGCGCGAAAAATATTTGTCGGCAATGCCCTGAAGCCGGTCCTGCACATGCTGCTTTAGCGCCGCACCCGTGTCGATCTGATGACCTGAAACCCGGATCTCCATTGCATCCTCCTAAATAATAACTGCCAGTTCGAGCTAGGCACGCGCGATGACGATATCAACTCGCCTGTGCCCAGAGCGCATCCTTCATGCCCGCGATGAACGCACCGTGGCGCTCAAGTTCCGCAGCGCTTGCCGAAAAATGGCGAGCCGGGCGCTCGATGCGGCGCACCACCGGCCCTGCGGGCGCTGCCTCGCGTACCTCCTCGACCGCCAGACCGAGGCCGATCTGGCGCCCGCCGGTCAGTTCGACATAGACCTGCGCCAGAAGCTGCGCATCGAGCAGCGCGCCGTGCAGCACGCGATGGCTGCGATCGACGCCGAAGCGTACGCATAGCGCGTCGAGCGTATGCTTCGCGCCGGGAATGCGCGTGCGCGCCATGACCAGCGTGTCGATCATTCGCTCCAGGGCGATTAGCGGCCGCGAACACAGGGCAAGCTCGCCATTGATAAAGCCGAAATCGAACGCCGCATTATGCGCGACGAGCGGGCTGTCGCCGATAAATTCGAGCAGTTCCTCGACCTTATGGGCGAACAGCGGCTTATCGGCGAGGAAGCGGTCGGACAGGCCGTGCACTGCCTCTGCCTCTGCCGCCATGGCACGCTGAGGATTGAAATAGCAGTGAAAGGTCCGGCCGGTCTCGACGCGATTGACCAGTTCGACACAGCCGATCTCGACCAGCCGGTCGCCGCCGGAAAAGCTGAGCCCCGTGGTTTCGGTATCGAAAATAATCTCGCGCATGACAGCTTTATTACGCTGCTGCAGGGGCAAGGCAAGCGATCAGCGCATCGACCTCGGCGCGGGTTTCGGCATGGCTGGTGCCAGTGGAAATCAGGTAATCGGCGCGCGCGCGTTTTTCGGCGTCGGGCATTTGCCGGGCGAGTATCGCGGCGAACTTCGCCTCGGTCATGCCGCGCCGGGCGAGCACGCGGGTCCGCTGTACTGCATGCGGGGCAGACACCACCGCCACCTTGTCGAGATAGGACTGACCGCCGGTTTCGAAGAGCAGCGGCACGTCGAACACCACCAGCGGCGCATCCGCATGGCGCGCAAGAAATGCGGCGCGGCGTTCGGCGACCATCGGGTGAATGATCGCCTCGAGCCGCTTCATCGCGGCTTCGTCATCGAACACCGCTGCGCCGAGCGCCGCACGATCCACGCCTGCGGGGCCGGTGGTACCGGGAAACTCGCGCTCGATAGCGGGCAATGCTTCGCCGTCCGGGCCCTGAATCGCATGAACCTCGGCATCGGCGTCGAACACCGGCACCCCGGCTTCGGCGAACATCGTCGCCACGGTCGATTTGCCCATGCCGATCGAGCCGGTAAGCCCGAGCCGGATCATGCGAGCAGCGCCGCGCGCAGCTCCTCATCGCGCTCTCGCGGGGGCTCAGCGCCATAGAAAAGTTCGAAGGCAAGCGCTGCCTGACCGATCAGCATTTCGAGCCCGTCGATCGTGTCGAGATCGCGCATCCGCGCCTGTTCGAGCAAAGCGGTCTCCAGCGGGGCATAGACGATGTCATATACCGTCGCGTCTTCCGGAAGCGGCGACAGGTCGATATCCAGCGCCGGCTGCCCCCTCATGCCAAGCGCGCTGGCGTTCACCAGCAGGTCGGCGGCAGGCAGGGGAGTGCCCAGCGGAACGACATCGCCCTTCAGTCCGAATTTGGCGATCAGCCCCATGGCTTTTAACGGACTGCGGTTCATCACCGTCACCCGGGCGATTCCGGCTTTGGCGAGCGCATACAGCACCGCGCGCGCCGCTCCGCCCGCACCGATCACGACAGCGTGCGAATCCTCGAACGGAAAGCCCGCGATCGGCGAATAAAATCCGGCGATATCGGTATTGGTCGCGGCGAGCGCGCCCGCTTCGTCGCGAAACACCGTATTGGCGGCGCCGAGATCGTCGCGAAGCCCGCCTTTGTCAGCGACATGGTCGAGAATGGCGAGTTTGTGCGGTAGCGTGACGTTGCAGCCGCGCCAGTCGGGATTGTCGCGATGCCGGTCGATATAGGCACCGAGCGCGTCGGGCGTGACCTGCACTGCGTCATAGCTACCCTCCATCCCCAGCGCATCGAGCCAGAAGCGGTGAATGAGCGGCGATTTGCTATGGGCGATCGGATCGCCGATGACATGGGCGATAGGCAGGGAAACAGTGTCGGTCATGCGGCCATTATCCCCCGGACGCGGAGATAATCCAAGATGGGGAGCAGCGGCATGCCGAGAATGGTGAAATAATCGCCGTCGATCCGCGAAAACAGCTGAACGCCGCCTCGCTCCAGCCGGTAGCAACCGACACAGCCGGATATTTCGGGCCATTCGGCGTCGAGATAAGCCTCGATAAATTCGTCCGAGAGCGTGCGCATGAACATTCTGGCGCGCGACACCTGACGCCAGACCGGGCGACCGCCCTCGGCAATCACCGCCGCGCTCACCAGATCGTGGCGACGGCCCGACAGCAGCCGGAGATGGTCGCGCGCAGCGTCGCGGCTGACCGGCTTGTCCAGCTGAACGCCATCGTCGCGCACCGCGATCGAATCGCAGCCGAGCACCAGCGCACCTTCGCCGACGCGCGAAGAGGCGCGAACCGCCTTCATTCCGGCAAGCGCATCGGCCAGATCGCGCGTCTTCATCGACAATTCGGCAAAACCCGCTTTGACGCTTTCTTCGTCGAGCCCGCTCGCCATGGCTTCGTGCGGCACGCCGGCGGCATCGAGCATGGCACGACGCGAGGCGCTTTGCGATGCAAGGACCAGTCTCATTTGCGGGCCCCCCGAACAATATCGCGCTCGTTGAGCAATTTGATGATCGCCGCCGCCGTCTCCTCGATCGAGCGGCGGGTGACGTCGATCACCTGCCAGCCCTTATCGGCGAACATCCGCCGGGCAAAGGCGATCTCCTGCCGCACCGAATCCTGATCGACATAATCGGTTTCCCGCCCCTCATTGAGGTCGATGAGACGGTTGCGCCGCACCTGAATCAGCCGGTCGGCGCTGGTCGTCAGGCCGACGATCATCGGATTTTTGAGGTCGAACAAATGGCGCGGCGGCGGTGATTCGGGGACGATCGGGAGATTGGCGGTCTTGAATCCGCGATTGGCGAGATAGATCGATGTTGGCGTCTTGGACGAGCGCGATACCCCGACGAGCAGGATATCGGCCTCTTCCCAATCTTCCTCGCCGATCCCGTCATCATGCGCGATGGTGAACTGAATCGCGTCGACGCGCGCGAAATAAGCGGCATCGAGCGTGTGCTGACGCCCGGGCCGGGCCTTCGCCTCCTGCCCCAGCAGGTTGGACAGCGCACCGGTTACCGAATCGAGCGGCGCGACGGCAGGCAGACCCAGCGCGCGGCACCGCGATTCCAGCGTTCGGCGGATGTCGCTGTTCACCAGCGTGAACAGAACCAGCCCCGGATTCTGGGCAATCTCCTGAAGGATTCGGTCGAGATGCGCCTCGCTTCGCACCATCGGCCAGAAATGACGGAGCGTTTCGACGTCATCATATTGGACCATCGCCGCATTGGCGATGTTTTCCAGCGTCTCACCGGTCGAATCCGACAGGAGGTGAAGGTGCAGCCGCATGGGATCAGGATAAAGCTGTGGATAACATGGGGGTAAACGCTAGCGTAACTCGCGTGCCGGGCCAAGCCGGGGTGCTTGTCCGATCCCGCTCGTGATTCGTCCACAGTCGGTCCCGCCCGGCGCGATTTTATCCACAGGCTGTGGATTATGCGGATAAACGATTCGAATCGTCGGCGGTACGGATACGCAGTTCGGGTCAAGCTGTTGGCAATTCGGGTGACGACGCGTAATCCCCGATTCTCACCCGCCAACATCTCCCAACATCCTTTCTTTGAATCTTCTTATTTAGTTTATGGAGGCTGGCCTGACCGAGATTTCGAAGCCCCTGCTTGCGACGCTGCGCGGCGAACGGCGCACGGTGCCGCCGATCTGGCTCATGCGTCAGGCGGGTCGCTATCTTCCCGAATATCGCGAGTTGCGCGCGACAAAGGGCGGTTTTCTGGAGCTGGTGAACGATTCGGACGCAGCGGCTGAAGTGACGGTGCAGCCGCTGCGACGCTTCGGATTCGACGGCGCGATCCTGTTTTCCGATATTCTCGTCATTCCGCAGGCGCTTGGGCAGAAACTCTGGTTCGTCGCCGGCGAGGGGCCGCGCCTTGCGCCGTTGATGGAAAATCGGGCGATGATCGATGCGCTCGACGCATATGATCCGGAGATTCTGGCACCGGTGTTCGAAACGGTGCGCAAGGTCGCAGCGATGCTTCCGGTAACGACAACCTTTTTGGGCTTTGCGGGAAGCCCCTGGACGATCGCCACATATATGGTCGCGGGGCAGGGGAGCCGGGAACAGGCCGACGCCCGGCTGCTCGCTTATCAGGATCGTGAAGGCTTTCAGGCGCTGATCGACCGGATCGAAGCGGCGACGATCGATTATCTCTCGCGTCAGATCGAAGCGGGGGTGGAGGCGGTGCAATTGTTCGACAGCTGGGCGGGGAGTCTCTGCCCGGCAGAATTCGAACGCTGGGTAATCGCGCCCAACGCACGGATCATCGCGGCATTACGCGCGCGTCATCCGGGCGTTCCGCTGATCGGCTTTCCCAAGGGTGCGGGCGGAAAGCTTGCCGCTTATGCGCGCGAGACGGGCGCGGATGCGATCGGGCTGGACGAGACGGTCGATCCGGTCTGGGCGAATGCGGTGCTGCCAGACGGCCTGCCGGTGCAGGGCAATCTCGACCCGCTGGCGCTGGTCGCAGGAGGTGAGCGGCTGAGCGAAGCGGTGGCAGGAATTCTGGGTGCGTTTCCCGAAAGGCCGCATATCTTCAATCTTGGCCATGGCATCCGGCAGGAAACACCGATTTCGCATGTCGAGGCGCTGGTGGCACAAGTGAGGGGCGAACAATGAGCGGCTGGCTGGGCAATGCCTATCTTTGGGTGAAGGCGGCGCATGTCATCTTCGTCATCTTCTGGATGGCGGGACTTTTCCTCTATCCGCGCTATCTGATCCATCATCAGCAGGGTCTGGGCGATCCCGCCGAACCGCCGCGCTGGGAGGCGCGGGAGGCGATGATGCGGCGAATGATCCTGACCCCTTCGATGATCGTCACCTGGCTGCTGGGGCTGGCGCTGGCGGCGAATATGGGACTGTTCGACGGCGGGCCGGGGCTTGGCTGGCTGCATGCCAAGATTGCGCTGGTCGTACTGCTGTCGGGCTATCATGGCTGGATGATCGGTTATTCGCGCAAACTGAGCCGGGGCAAGGCATCGCTGAGCTTAAAGAAGCTGCGCATGCTGAACGAGGTGCCGGCGATTTTCGTGGTGCTGATCGTGATTCTGGTGGTGGTGAAGCCATTCTGAATCGCGACGGACTGACTTGACTTGATCGGGGACGACGCTTAATTTTCGGGGCTAAAGGCGCGCCGGTCCTTTGCGCGTTTTTCCTTCCTTACATTTCGGCGCGTGCTCGTCCTGCACTTTGATCGGCCGATTTCCCTCCCGGATTACAATAAGATGCACCTTAAAGACCTGAAAAAGAAAACCCCCGCCGAACTCGTGGAAATGGCCGAACAGCTGGGCGTCGAAGGCGCTTCGACGCTGCGCAAGCAGGATCTGATGTTCGCGATCCTGAAGGTGCAGGCCGAGCAGGGCGAGCTGATCATGGGGCTGGGCACGATCGAGGTGTTGCCTGACGGGTTCGGATTTCTGCGCTCTCCCGAAGCCAATTATCTGGCCGGGCCGGACGATATCTATGTATCGCCCAATCAGGTCCGCAAATTCGGTCTGCGGACGGGTGACACGGTCGAGGGTGAAATTCGCGGGCCGAAAGACGGCGAACGCTATTTCGCGCTGACCAAACTGACCAAGGTCAATTTCGACGATCCCGATGCCGTGCGCCACCGCGTCAATTTCGACAATCTGACGCCGCTTTATCCGGAAAAGAAGCTGACGCTCGATCCGCAGGACCCGACGATCAAGGACAAGTCGGCGCGGGTGATCGATATCGTCTCGCCGCAGGGCAAGGGTCAGCGTTCGCTGATCGTTGCGCCGCCGCGCGTGGGTAAGACGGTGCTGCTTCAGAATATCGCCAAGGCGATCACCGACAACCATCCTGAGGTCTTCCTGATCGTGCTGCTCATCGACGAGCGGCCTGAGGAAGTCACCGACATGCAGCGCAGCGTGAATGGCGAGGTCATCAGCTCGACCTTCGACGAACCCGCGCAGCGCCATGTTCAGGTCGCCGAGATGGTGATCGAGAAGGCGAAGCGTCTGGTCGAGCATAAGCATGACGTCGTCATCCTGCTCGATTCGATCACGCGTCTGGGCCGTGCCTACAACACCGTCGTTCCGTCGTCGGGCAAGGTGCTGACCGGCGGTGTCGACGCCAATGCGCTGCAGCGTCCGAAGCGCTTCTTCGGCGCGGCGCGTAATATCGAAGAGGGCGGTTCGCTCTCGATCATTGCCACCGCGCTGATCGATACCGGCAGCCGCATGGACGAAGTGATCTTCGAAGAGTTCAAGGGCACCGGTAACTCCGAAATCGTGCTGGATCGCAAGGTCGCCGACAAGCGCATCTTCCCGGCGCTCGACGTCGGCAAGTCCGGCACGCGCAAGGAAGAGCTGCTGGTCGACAAGGGCACGCTGTCGAAAATGTGGGTGCTTCGCCGCATCCTCATGCAGATGGGCACCATCGACGCGATGGAGTTCCTGCTCGACAAGATGAAGGATTCGAAGACCAACGAAGACTTCTTCGATTCGATGAACCAGTAAGCGCGGGGCGGCGTTTCCCATTCCATGATGATCGAACTCGCATCCAGCGTGACGAGCGGCGGGCTCGGATCGCCCGCCGAAATCTGGAATCACATCGTCAATGATTTTTCCAATATCGGGCAGCCGGCGCAGTTAGCGGCGTTCCTGCAGGTATTGATGATCGATGTTCTGCTGGCGGGCGACAATGCGATCGTCGTCGGGTCGCTGGCGGCTGGGCTTCCGGCGGCGCAGCGGCGCAAGGTTATCGCGATCGGCATCGGCGCGGCGCTGGTACTGCGGATCATCTTCGCGCTCGCCATGACCTATCTGATGGGCATCATCGGACTGGTGCTAGCGGGCGGGCTGTTGTTGCTCTGGGTTGCCTGGAAGATGTGGCGCGAGATCCGCGAAGGTGCGGAGGCGGAAGGCGAATCGTCGGTTGCGACGAAGAGCTTTGCCGCTGCCGCCTGGTCGGTCGCGCTGGCCGATGTTTCGATGAGCCTCGACAATGTGCTCGCGGTTGCTGGTGCTGCGCGCGAGCATCCCGGCATTCTGATGATCGGCCTGATCCTGTCGGTTGCGCTGATGGGGCTTGCTGCGAATGTCATCGCCAAGGTGATCGATCGGTATCACTGGATCGCTTATATCGGACTTGCCGTGATCATCTATGTCGCCGGACGGATGATCTATGAAGGCATTGTCGCTGAGGATGTCGGCATACTTCAGCTGATCCTGTAAAAATAAGGCGGGCCGTTTCCAGCCCGCCCTTTGATATTAGCCAAGATGCTCAGCGAAGAAATCGGCGGTTCTCTGATCGGCAAGATCCGCAGATTTTTCTGAGCGGCGTGCGCCGACCTCTGTAGCGAAACCGTGATTTTCGCCGGGATAATCGTGCAGCACGACCTTTGGATGATCGTCCAGCCCCTCATGCATCTTCGCCTGCGTTTCCTTGTCGACGAAGCCGTCTTCGCACGCGATATGCAGCATTAGCGGGTTGGCGATTGCGTCTTTTTCATTGAGCAGGTCGGGGATACCGACGCCATAATAGCCGACCGTGGCATCCGCGTCGGTGCGTGCGGCAACCATGTACGCAAGGCGACCGCCAAGGCAGTAGCCGACCGCACCGACCTTCTTGCCGTCGGTGAGTTCGCGCGCCTTTTTGATCGTTGCTTCGATATCGCGAACGCCGGCGTCCTGATTGAACTTGCCCATCAGATCGAGTGCGCGTTGCATCTCCGGTTCGATATCGGGATCGAGTTCGATGCCCGGTTCGAGCCGCCAGAAGATATCGGGGGCGATTGCGAGATAGCCCGCCTCAGCCAGACGATCGCATTTGCGCCGGATGCCGGCATTGACGCCGAAAATTTCCTGAATGACGACGATAGCGGCGCGGGGTTCGCCCGCCGGCTTGGCACAATAGGCGTTGAACGAACCGGTACCGTCCAGCGTATCGATAGTAATATTGGTGGTCATGGCTGCTGCTCCTTTCAGGTCGATGCTCCCGGATGCGCGGTTTGTGTGACAAGCGTTGCGATTCCCTGTCACCGGCGCGCATACAGGGGTAAGACCTAGGCCCGGCAGAAGGGGCACTCAAGCGGGAGACGCGTAATGAAGATCAATGTCGAGATAGAATGTACTCCCGAAGAGGCGCGTCGTGCGGCCGGGCTTCCCGACTTCACGCCGGTCCATGAACGCTATGTTGCGATGCTGATCGAAACGATGGAGAAGGGCGCGTCGCCCGAAATCCTTGAGACCATGCTTCGCGGCTGGTCGCCGATGGGTGAGGCGGGCATGCGAATGTGGCAGGACCTGCTGCGCAACATGTCGGGCAATGCGCGCGATAGCTGACGCGAGATGAGCGACACGATTTTCGCCTTGTCCAGCGGGGCGGCGCCCGCAGGGATCGGCGTGGTGCGGATCAGCGGACCGAGAGCGCTTCGCGCCGCGGAGGCGCTGTCCGGGCGTTTGCCTGAGGCGCGCAAGGCGGCCCTGCGTACGCTTCGGTCGGGGGAGGGCGATGTGCTCGATCGGGCGCTCGTGCTCCGATTCGATGGACCGCAAACAGCGACGGGGGAGGATCTGGTCGAGCTGCATCTGCACGGCGGGCGTGCGGTGGTTGCGGCTGTGGAGGCAGAACTTGGCGCAATGGATGGGCTGCGTCGCGCAGAGCCGGGCGAGTTTACCCGGCGAGCGCTGCTGAACGGCCGCATCGACCTTACCGAGGCTGAGGGCCTCGCTGATCTGCTGGAGGCAGAGACGGAGACTGCTCGTCGCGCCGCGATCGAGACCAGCGGCGGGTCGGTACGTCGTCTCACCGAAGGGTGGACGTCGGAGCTGGTCGGCCTGTCGGCGCAGGTTGAGGCTGAACTGGACCATGGCGACGAAGAGGATGTCGCTACCGGCAAAGGTGACGAAGTTGCCGCGCAATGCGTGTTGCTCGCCGATACCATCGCGGCGGCGCTGAACGTTCCGGAGGTCGAACGCATCCGCGACGGGGTTCAGGTGGTGCTTGCCGGGCCACCCAATGCGGGAAAGTCGACGCTGCTAAACAGGATGGTCGAGCGGGAGGTGGCGATTGTTTCGCCGATCGCGGGAACCACGCGAGATCGTATCGAAGCAGCCGTGCAGCGCGAGGGTATTGCTTTCGTGTTTTCGGACACGGCGGGAATTGCCGATGCGACCGACGATCCGATTGAGACAATCGGCATCGAGCGGGCTCGGGAAGCGGTGGCGTCGGCGGATATCGTGATCTGGATGGACGATGCCGATGTGCCGCAAGAGATCTTCGAGAAAGGTCTGGCAGTCGTCGCGCGTTGCGACGTAGCCGACAGGCCGGAAATGCCGGAGCGGTTGCGGGTGTCCGGGGTGACCGGCGAGGGGGTTGCGGAGCTTTGGCAGGCGCTTGGAGAGCGCGCCAAAACGCTGACGCCGCGGCTTGACGGTCCGCTGTTGAACCGGCGGCAGCGCGCGTTACTTCGCAAGGCAGAGGGTACGCTTCGATCGGCCTCTTCAGCTGTTGATCCGCTATTGTTGGCGGAGGAATTGCGCGTTGCCAGGCAGGCGCTCGATCGCATTACTGGTCGCGCTGATATCGAGGCGGTGCTGGATGGCGTTTTTTCGCGATTCTGTATCGGCAAATAGCATTGTTCCACGTGGAACATTTTGACGGGTGGGCGGCAAAGTCGTATCGAGCGCTGCGTGACCCACGAACATTTTGATGTAATCGTAATTGGCGGCGGCCACGCCGGCAGCGAAGCTGCTGCTGCCGCAGCACGACGCGGCGCGCGCACGGCGCTGCTGACGTTCGATCGGACCAAGATCGGTGCCATGTCCTGTAACCCCGCGATCGGGGGACTGGGAAAGGGGCATTTGGTCCGCGAAGTTGACGCCTTTGACGGGATCATAGCGCGCGCCGCCGATGCCGCAGCGGTGCATTATCGCATGTTGAACCGCAGTAAGGGCTCGGCGGTGTGGGGACCGCGCGTTCAGGCGGATCGGACACTATACGCCGCCGCGGTTCAGGCGGCGCTCGGCAAGGATCCATCCTTGACGGTGGTGGAAGGGGAGGCTCACTCGCTTCGGCTCGATCGAGAAGGCTCTCGCGTCAGGGGTGTCAATTTATCCGATGGCAGCTTCATTCCAGGCGTTGCGGTGATACTGGCTACGGGCACTTTTCTCGGCGGACGCATCTTTCGTGGTGAGGAACGCGAGCAAGGGGGGCGGGTCGGCGAGCAGGCGGCAAGTCGGTTGGCGGAGCAGCTTCGTTCGGCCGCACTGCCGATGGCGCGGCTGAAAACCGGTACGCCCCCCCGGCTCGACGGACGAACGATCGACTGGGCTGCACTCGACGAGCAAGTCTCCGACACTGATCCCTGGACCATGTCGCCGCGCAGCCCGGAGCGCGCCAACCCGCAATTGTTTTGCGCGATCACCCGGACCAATTCGCGGGTACATGACATCATCCGGGATGCACTGCATCGTTCTCCGTTGTTTGGCGGCGATATTGCGGGGCAGGGGCCGCGCTATTGCCCCTCAATCGAAGATAAGATTCATCGGTTCGGCGACCGAGATGGCCATCAGGTATTTTTAGAGCCGGAAGGCCTTGATACACCGCTGGTCTATCCGAACGGCATTTCGACATCGCTGCCTAGCGATGTGCAGGATGCGATGATTCGGGAAATGGCGGGCTTAGCCGCCTGTCGGATCGTCACGCCCGGCTATGCAGTGGAATATGACCATGTCGATCCGCGCGCGCTGGATTCGACCCTGGCGCTGCGGGCGATCGAGGGCGTCTATTGCGCCGGGCAGATCAACGGGACGACCGGCTATGAAGAGGCTGCGGCGCAGGGGCTGGTCGCGGGTTTGAATGCTGCTGCATTCGCGCTTGGCCTCGAGCCCTATATTGCTGATCGATCGAATAGCTATATCGGGGTGATGGTTGATGATCTGGTGACCCATGGGATTACCGAGCCATATCGTATGCTCACCGCTCGGGCGGAATATCGGCTTCGTCTGCGAGCGAATAACAGCTGGACGAGGCTGGGTCCGGTCGCCCGTCATCTTGGTTGTCTCGGATCAGATGCTGAGCAGTGGCTGAGAGCGCGGGAGGACCGTCGCGGCGAAGTGGAGGAGCAGCTCGATACCGGTTTTGGTGCAAGCGCGCTCCGGGCCCGGGGTGCTGAGGTGCCGCTCGATCTTGGTCAGCAGGCTGCGCGCGATTGGCTTCGCTTTCCGGCAGTGCACCCGCCGATATTGGGTCTCGCCATGGAGGACGAAATCGTCGCCGAAGCAATTGAGGACGCGCGCTACGCGCCCTATGTTGCAAGGCAGGACGCTGAGGTCGCAGAACTTCGGGCGAATGACTCTGTATTGCTTCCGGCTGATCTGGATTATGCTTCGATCCCGGGCCTGTCGTCGGAAATGATCGATCGTCTTAGTGCCTCCCGCCCGACCAGTCTCGGTCAGGCAGCGCGGGTACGGGGCATTACGCCGGCTGCACTTTCGGCGATCCTGCTCCATAGCAAGCGGGCCGTCGCATGACCGAAGACGAAGCGCGAAGCTGGGTGCGGGAGCGGTTCGATGTTTCACGTGAAACATTGCTCGCGAAGTTTGCGGATTTGCTCGTTCGGGAGAATGCGCATCAGAACCTCATCTCCCGATCCACAATCCCGGCAATCTGGTCGCGGCATATCGTGGACAGCGCTCAGCTGGTCGAATGGGCAGGAGACGACGCTGCCGGCAAAAGCTGGTTAGACATCGGCAGCGGCGCCGGCCTACCCGGCATCGTTCTCGCGATCCTGCATGACGGTCCGGTGCTATTGGTTGAGCCGCGCAAAAAACGTGCGGCTTTTTTGGAGCAAGCCGCGGCCGGCCTGGGTCTTTCAAATGTCACTGTACATGCTTGCAAGATCGAGCAGGTGAAGACCCACGCCGACATGCTTACCGCCCGAGCAGTCGCCAATCTTTCGACCCTGTTTGAGAAGGCAACCCATTGTAGCGATAAAAATGCCCTTTGGGTGCTCCCAAAAGGACGAAGCGCGCAATCGGAGGTGGCGGAAGCGCGCCAGTCATGGCAGGGTGTGTTTCACGTGGAACAGAGTATCACTGATCCGGAATCTCACATCGTGATCGCGCGGGAGGTCAGACCCAAATGATCTGCATCACTATCGCCAATCAAAAGGGCGGGGTGGGTAAAACCACAACTGCCATCAATGTCGGCACAGCACTTGCGGCGACCGGTCTGCGTGTCCTGCTGATCGATCTCGACCCGCAGGGCAATGCGTCGACCGGGCTCGGCATATCGACGCAGGATCGCGAGAAGTCGACCTATGATCTGCTGCTGGACGAAATCAGGCTGCAGCGAGCGGCTGTGCCCTCGCGCGTCCCGCGGCTCGATGTCGTTCCCGCGACCGTCGATTTGTCAGGGGCGGAAATCGAGCTCATTGAATATGAGGGCCGCACGCATCGGCTGAGCGAAGCTATCCACAGGTCGGAAGATCGCTGGGATGTTATCCTCGTCGATTGCCCGCCGTCGCTCGGCCTGCTGACGGTCAACGCCATGGTCGCGGCCGACGCTCTGTTGGTGCCGCTGCAATGCGAATTTTTCGCGCTGGAAGGGCTCAGCCAGCTTCTCAACACGGTCGAACGAATCCGGTCGCGATTCAATCCGGGGCTGTCCATCCTGGGCGTGGTGCTGACCATGTATGACCGGCGCAACCGCCTGACCGATCAGGTATCGGACGATGTGCGCGCGGTTCTGGGAAATGTTGTGTTCGATACTGTGATTCCGCGCAATGTCCGCCTGTCCGAGGCGCCGAGCCACGGTCTGCCAGCGCTCATCTATGACCATCGTTGCCCCGGGTCCGAAGCCTATATCGCGCTTGCCCGTGAAGTGATTGCCCGATTCCCCAAACCCGCTGAGGCCGCATGAGTGAAAGCGATACCGGTTCCAACGCACCATCCCGCAAACCACGTCAGGGGCTGGGCAGGGGACTGAGCGCATTATTGGGCGATGCTGCGCGGGAAGAACCCACGACGGGTGATCGGGAAACGGGAACCAGCGTACGATTGCTGCCCGTGACCGCGATGACCCCGCATCCCGGGCAGCCGCGTCGCCATTTCGACGAAGAGGCAATTACGGAACTTGCCAATTCGATCGCGCAGCGCGGTTTGATTCAGCCGATCGTCGTTCGGCCGCACGGCAAGGATTATCAGATTGTTGCCGGTGAGCGCCGCTGGCGTGCTGCACAGCGCGCGCGGCTCCACGAAGTGCCGGTCATCGTTCGCGAACTCTCCGACGCTGAAACGCTGGAAATCGCGCTGGTCGAAAATATCCAGCGGCGCGACCTGAACGCGATCGAAGAAGCTGATGCGTATCGCAAGCTGATCGACGAATTCGGCCATACGCAGGAAGCGCTTGCGCGGCTTGTCGGCAAATCGCGGAGCCACATCGCCAATCTGATGCGGCTGCTCGATCTGCCCGATGATGTTCAGGCGCTGGTGACCGAAGAGCGGTTGACCATGGGCCACGCCCGGGCTCTGCTCGGCGCGTCCGATCCTTCGACGCTTGCGCACAAAGTGGTGACAAGCGAAATGTCGGTGCGCGACACTGAAAAGCTGGTTAAGGCAGCGCGGCCCGGCAGCAACGGCAGCGGTCGCAACGCATCGCCGCGCGCCATACCGACGCACGATTCAGGAAATGCCGATATCGCTGCGCTGGAGCAGCAGCTGGGGGATGTGCTCGGCCTGAAGGTCAGAATCGCTCACTCCGAACAGGGCGGAACGCTGACGCTCAGCTATTCGACGCTCGACCAGCTCGATTTGGTGTGCCAGCGGCTGAGCGGCGAGACGATCTGATCAGCCGCGCCGTCCGATACTTGCGGAAAGGCGGAGCGCGAGCTGACGGGTGAGAATGTCGCCCGCACTCGCACTCGACATGATCCGGCGTTCGCTTTCCCGCACCCGGTCGATCGCCTGAGCAAGATGGGCAGACGACCAGCGGCGGAGTGCGCGGGTAGTGGCGGGCTTTTCCTTGAAAAAGATACGATGGCGTTCGACCACGTCGGCGATGGTCACACCCGCATCGACCTCTGCGCGCAACCCGGCAAGTGTTACCAGCTTTCGGGCGAGCTGGCGCAGCAGGGGGATCGAGCCGGGGCCTTCCTCCAGCGTGCGCAGCGCGTCGCCGACCGAAACCGCATCGCCTTCGATGATCGCCGCGATCGTTTCAAAAATCTGCGCTTCTTCGCGATCCGCCGCGATTTGTTCCAGCGTTTCGACATCGGCCTCCCGCGGCCGATCCGGTCCGGCGTCGAGAAACAGCGCGAGCTTCTCGACCTCCTGCGCCAGAACGGCGCGATCGCCGCCGCTCACTTCCCATAGCCGGGCGGGTGCGTCGCCAGTAAGCCGCACGCCGGCATCACGCGCCAACGTAGAAGCAAGCCGGGCGGCGTCGGCGCCTTCGGGCACGTAACAGGCCATGCTGATCGCACCGGGTGCTGCGACGGCGAGCTTTACGGTCTTGCCGGTGCCCTTCAGGCCCGGCGCGACCACCACCACCGGATTGGCCACCGGCTGATCGGCAGAGGTGAGCAGTCTGAGCGCTTCGTAGCTTTCCTCCCCGGCACCGAAGATGCGGATCAGGCGCTTCTCGCCGAAAAGCGAGAGCGATGCCGCTTCGTCGATCAGCCTCCCGGGCTCATTCCGCAGCGACGCGGGTTCGACATCGACTCGCTCAACCCCTTGCCCCAGCGCAGCGGCGAGGCGGGCCGCATAGGCATGCGCGCCGGCTTCATCAGGGCCATGGAACAGATAGAGCCGGATCTCAGGATCAGGACGATCGAGATAGCGTTGAATGCTGCCCGCATTCGCCTTCACGGCGCGGGCGCCTCACGCGCATATACGGCGAGGTTCGCGACGATCTGGTCCGCCACGATCCCCGATAGCCGCTCCAGCGCGCTGCGTTCGGCGGCGATGGTGGCATATTCGGAACCGACCACATCGATCCCTGCATCCGACCCGGCAGTCGCGTCCATAATCACCAGTCCGCTGCTGGTATCGGTGAGGCGATAGCGGGCGCGCAATGTGCGCCGTTCGCGCGTGATCGAATCGTCGCGTCGCACGCCGAGGCCGATGATCGAATCGTCGAGCGTCACATCAAGACGATAGCGATTGGCGGTGCCGTCCGATCCGAGCCGGTCGCGCAGGGCATTGGCCATCAGCCACCCGTCCTGCCCCTTGATCGGCGAAACCTCCACTGAGGAGAGCATGGTCGCAACCTTGCCCGACCCGCCGCCCTGATATAGCGGCTGCAGCCCGCATCCGCCGAGCGACAGGAGCAGCGCAAAGGACGCGACCCGCTTCATGCGACGATGTTCACCAGACGGTCGGGAACGACGATCACTTTTTTCGGCGATGCGCCGTCGAGCCATTGCACGATCTTATCGGCAGAGAGCGCTGCAGCCTCGACTTCGTCCTTCGCAGTGCCCTTCGCCATGATCAGCGTGTCGCGGAGCTTGCCGTTGACCTGCACCGCGATGGTGACCTCATCCTCGACCAGCAGCGCCGGATCGACTTCGGGCCATTCGGCATCGGCGATCAGTGCGGAATTGCCCATCGCTGCCCATGCTTCCTCCGCAATGTGCGGTGCCATGGGTGCGACGATGCGGACCAGTGCCCGGATCGCAGCGGCGCGCGATGCCGAGGGCTTTGCCTTCTCGATCGCGTTCACGAGTTCGTAGAGCTTGGCCACCGCCTTGTTGAACGACAGCGCCTCGATATCGTCGGCAACACCGGCAATCGTCTGGTGCAGCTTGCGGTCGAGCGCCTTATCCTCGCCGTCAGCATCGGCAAGGCCGTCGAACAGCCTCCAAAGCCGCTGAATGAAGCGCCACGCGCCTTCAATGCCGCTTTCGGACCATTCCAGATCGCGTTCGGGCGGCGAGTCAGACAGCATGAACCAGCGCACTGCGTCGGCGCCGTACTGTTCGACGATCGGGCCGGGATCAACGGTGTTCTTCTTGGACTTCGACATCTTCTCGACGCGGCCGACCGTGATCGGCGAGCCGTCGGTAATCGCTATGCCCTGCTCACCCGAAATCCGTACTTCATCGGGTGCGAACCAGATGCGGCGCCCCTCATCGCCTTCGCGATAATAGGTCTCGTGCGTTACCATGCCTTGCGTGAACAGACCGGCAAAAGGCTCGGCAATATCGAGCTTGCCCATCTCCCTCAGAGCCCGCGTCCAGAACCGGGCGTAGAGCAGATGCAGGATCGCATGTTCCACTCCGCCGATATATTGGTTCACCGGAAGCCATTGTTCGGCAATTCTCTTGTCGAACGGCGTATCGCCCGGCTGGCTGGCAAAGCGAATGAAATACCAGGACGAGTCGACGAACGTGTCGAGCGTATCGGTTTCGCGCCGCGCTTCGCCACCGCATTTGGGGCAGGGGACATGTTTCCAGGTCGGATGGCGGTCGAGCGGATTGCCGGGAACGTCGAAGCTCACATCCTCAGGCAGCTTCACCGGAAGTTGATCGCGCGGCACCGGCACCGCGCCGCAGGTGCCGCAATGGATGATCGGGATCGGCGTGCCCCAATAACGCTGGCGCGATACGCCCCAGTCGCGCAGCCGCCAGACGGTGGTGCCTTTGCCCCAGCCTTCGCTTTCGGCGCGCTCGATCACCGCACGCTTGGCATCGGCAATTTCCAGCCCGTCGAGGAATTGCGAATTTACGAGCTTGCCCGGACCGGTATAGGCCTCATCCCCGGTAAATTCGGGCGCGACCGCATCGCCTTCGCTGACCACCCGCTTGACCGGCAGGTCGTATTTGCGGGCGAAATCAAGGTCGCGCTGGTCATGTGCCGGAACGCCGAAAACCGCGCCGACGCCATAATCCATCAGCACGAAGTTGGCGATATAGACCGGAAGCTGCCAGTCGGGATCGAACGGATGAGTCGCGGTGAGGCCGGTGTTGTAGCCGAGCTTTTCCTGTGTCTCGATCTCCGCGGCGCTGGTGCCGCCTGCGCGGCATTTCTCGGCAAAGGCAGCGACCTCCGGATTGTCGGCTGCCAGTCGCAGCGCGAGCGGATGATCGGCCGCAATCGCGACAAAGCTTGCCCCGAAGATCGTGTCAGGCCGGGTAGTGAACACCTCGACCGATCCGCCATCGCTTACCGAAAAGCGGAATTGCAGCCCCTGACTTTTGCCGATCCAGTTTTCCTGCATCAGCTTGACCTTGTCGGGCCAGTGTTTCAGCTCGCCCAGACCGTCGAGCAGTTCGTCGGCAAAGTCGGTGATCTTCAGGAACCACTGGCTCAGCTTGCGCCGTTCAACGGTCGCGCCCGAGCGCCAGCCCTTGCCGTCGATCACCTGTTCGTTGGCGAGCACGGTCATATCGACCGGATCCCAGTTTACCGCCGATTCCTTGCGATAAACCAGCCCCGCCTCGACCATGTCGAGGAACAAAGCCTGTTCCTGCCCATAATATTCAGGGTCGCAGGTCGCGAATTCGCGCGTCCAGTCGAGCCCGAAGCCGATCCGCTTCAGCTGAGCGCGCATCGCGTCGATATTCTGGTACGTCCACGCGCCGGGGTGCACCCCCTTTTCCATCGCCGCATTTTCGGCAGGCATGCCGAATGCGTCCCAGCCCATCGGGTGGAGCACTTCCATGCCCTTCATCCGCCGGAACCGGGCAAGCACATCGCCCATCGTATAGTTGCGGACATGGCCCATATGGATCTTCCCCGAAGGATAGGGAAACATCTCAAGCACGTACGACTTCGGACGCGGGCTATCGTCCCTTGCGGCAAAGGTGCGGCGCTCTTCCCAGATCGCCTGCCATGCCGCGTCCGCTTTCAGGGCGTTAAAACGCGACGCCATGGATCATTCAGCTCCTGAACTTCAGCCTTCGTCAGTGACGGCGGCGCGGCGCAGATCGCGCGCTCGGGTAAGGATGATGCTTTCCAGCTTCTGCACAGTCGCGGCCTGAACCGGCGCCCCGACCCACTGACCGTTCTGGCGCACTTCGCGCAGTGCAGCGACGCGGAGCGCATCGGCGCGAAGATCGCGGTCGAGAATCGACACCGTGACCTTCATCCGCTCATTCGGGTCGTTCGGCCTGGCATACCAGTCGGTCACGATGACCCCGCCGCTCGAATCGGTCTGCAGCAGCGGCATGAAGCTGAGCGTGTCGAGCGAAGCGCGCCACAAATAGCTGTTCACGCCGATCGTCGTCACGTTCGAAGCCGCAAGATCGGCTTGCGGACGCGCTTTTCCGCCGCAGGCCGAAAGCGTGAGGGCGATCGAACCCAACAGGATGGCGGGCGCAAGGCGACGGATCATCGGCACTTTCCTTGAACGATACATATAACTGCGCATCTATAGAAGCTCAGGCTGTGGCCGCAAGCGTTCCGCAGCTGTGGATATACTGCAACAGGGTAGCGGGAAACGACTCACCGCCGGTGGAACATTGCGGCAGCTTTGTGGTAAGGCTACTGCACAGGGTGAGAATCAAGAAATGAAAATGCAGGGATGGATCGCGGGACTTGGCTTGGGGGCGTTATGCGCTGCCGGCTTTGCCGTGGCTCCTGCAATCGGCGCGCAGCAGCAATTCATTGCCCGGCCCGAACCGATCGATTCGCAATTCGGCAGTTTCACCCCGGCGTCGGCCGACCCCAAGCTGGCGGCATCGCTTGCACGCAGCGGCATCGATTCCAGTGAATTTCGTTTCACCCCGACGACCAGCGCGGAAGATTCGGGCCGGTCGGTGACTGTCGCGGTGCGCGCACGGAACGATCGCGGTTCCACCGATCCGGCGAAGCGCCCGACCGCGTCGGCACAGGATTCGCTGGCGCTGGCGCCCATTGCCTATAATCTGGGTGTGTCGGTCGGATGGAAGCGTTTCGCGATCACCGGCGATGTCGGCAAACTGGACATTCCGGGGCAGCCGGGCAGCCATGAGAGCAGCGAGATCGGCGTAAGCTATCAGGGCGACAAATTTGTCGGCGGGATCAAGGCGCGTAAGGAAAAGCCGGTCGCTAATCAGCCGCGCGCCCTTACCGACGATCCCAATTATTCGATCGATGTCAGCGGTTCCTATTCGATTGCGCGTAATCTCGATCTGACCGCCGGCGTTCGGTACAAATCGGAGAAGAACCGGCTGGTTCGGTTCGATGAGGATAATCGGCGCGACAGCCAGGCCGTCTATATCGGTACTGCTTTCCGCTTCTGATCCGCCCACCAGCCGATCGCCGCCCATCCGTGAAATCCAGCACTTATTAACCGGCGCGCGCGAACCGGCGTCATGCCTCCTAGTGCGATTGCCGGGACGGGGCTTGCCGCCGCCAGAACAGCAGCACGCGTAACACCAAGCGCCGAAGCGCCGGGATGGCTGTTCGTCGGGAAGATCGGCGAGATCAGCACACAATCGGCCTTTGCGCGAATCGCGGCCTGAAGCTCGGCGCGGGAATGAACCGCGCGGCTGTTGATCCCGCGATGGGGAAGTCTTGCATTATGGGCACCGTCTTCGCCCCGGCCGAGCGGCGTATTGCCGGCGCGCAGTACGATCAGGCCCCTTTGTCGGCTAAACCTCGCCACCCGAGCGAACAGTGCGCGGCGCTGGGTGGGCCGAAGCGAATAATGCCGGAAGATCACGCCCGATCCGCGCGGCAGCGCGTCCAGCGCGTCCCATAGCCTCTCCCCGAGCCGTTCGTCGGTCATCAGCCAGAGGCGGGGCAGGGCTTCGGGGTGGCGGGAGCGCATCGCCTTCGCCTATAGCGCGCACCATGAGCACAGACCATGCCGCCCGGCGCCTCGCCTCGATTCAGGAATCCATCGACAAGGCGCGAAAAACCGCCGGTCGCCCGGAAGGGTCGGTGACCCTGATCGCCATCTCCAAAACGCATGACGCCGCAGCCATTGAGCCGCTCATCCATGCCGGTCAGCGGGTTTTTGGGGAGAATCGGGTTCAGGAAGCGCAGGCCAAATGGCCCGCCCTGTGCGAGGGGACGCCCGGCATCGCGCTGCATCTGGTCGGCCAGTTGCAGTCGAACAAGGCGGACGATGCCGTTGCGTTGTTCGATGCCATCCATTCGGTCGACCGTTCCTCGCTGATCACTGCACTCGCCAGGGCGATGGACAAAGCGGATCGCCGCCCGGATTGCTTCCTTCAGGTCAATATCGGCGATGAAGCGCAAAAGGGCGGGTGCGCGATCGGCGATCTGCCCGCGTTGCTTCAGGAGGCAAGAACGGCGGACCTCCCGGTTGCCGGGCTGATGTGCGTGCCCCCGCTCGATCTGGAACCTGCGCCCTATTTTGCGCTCCTCGCCAAGATGGCGCGCGACCACGGCCTTTCGGGTCTCAGCATGGGCATGTCGTCGGATTTTCCGACCGCTGTCACCTTGGGCGCGACGCATGTCCGGGTGGGCACCGCGTTGTTCGGAGAGCGCGCATGAACTATGCAGGCATCATCTTCGACTTTGACGGCGTCCTGCTCGAAAGCGAGCATGTCGAAAATGCGAAACTCGCCGAATATCTGACGCGGCTTGGCCATCCGACCAGCGCCGCCGATTCGATGGCGAATTTCATGGGGCTGAGCGGCACGCACTTCACCGATGCGATCGAACAATGGATCGGGAGGCCGCTGCCGCAGGATTTCGCGGAGAGCCGGGCGGTGGAGAAGGAAGAGTCGCTCGCGCGGGGGCTGAGCCCGGTCGCAGGAGCGGTGGATTTCGTGCGATCTCTGCCGCGCGACGTGCCGCGCGCGATTGCTTCGTCGAGCACCAAATATTGGATTCGCACGCATCTCGACCATCTTAAGATTCGCGACCGTTTCGAGCCGATGATCTTTTCGGGCCATGAGGACGTGTCCAACGGTAAACCCGCGCCTGATGTCTATCGCCATGCAGCAAGCGCGCTCGGCCTCGATATTCGCGACATGGTCATTCTAGAGGATTCACCGGTGGGGGTGCAGGGCGCGCTTGCCTCGGGAGCCGAAGTGATCGGGCTGTGCGCAGGGCTGCATTGCGCGGCCGATCATAGCGATCGGCTTCGTTCGCTGGGAGTGCGTAAGATTGCATCGGATTTCGACGAGGTGCGCCGTCTGATCGGGCTATGAACCACGCAATATCCTTCTATTGATAATTAATCTCATTATCGCTAGTCGGGCCCCGAAAGGGGAACAGCGTGAAAATGAGATCGATATTCCTGTGCGGCGTTGCCGTGGCGATGATCCAGTCGGGATCGGCGCATGCGGAGGCGCTATCCGACACAGCGAAGAAAGGCGAAGCGGCAGGCGATGCGCAGGAAATCATCGTCACCGGCAACCAATATTCGGGAACCAAAACCGAAACGCCGCTGATCGAAACGCCGCAGCCGATCACCGTCGTCCCCGCCGAGCAATATCTGGAGCAGGGCGCGATCAGCGTCAGCGATACGGTGAAATATACCGCCGGTGTGCTGACAAACGCCTATGGCCGCGACACGCGCGTCGACAGCTTCACCGTGCGCGGCATCAACGCCCTGCAGTTTCGCGACGGCATGCGCGACATTTTCAGCTCTTACGCCAGCATCACCGCCGATCCGTATAATTTCGAACGAGTCGAGGTCGTGCGCGGACCGGCATCGGTATTGTTCGGTCAGGGGTCGATCGGCGGGCTGGTCAATCTGGTATCCAAGACGCCGACCTTCACGACCGGCGGCGAAATGCGCGCCGTGTATGGCAGCTATGATCGCAAGGAAGTGATGGGCGATGTGAATGTCGCGCTCAGCAACAGCCTCGCCGTGCGGCTGGTGGGGCGGGCGCGCAATGCCGATACCTATATCGCGCACGTACCCGATGACCGTTATTTCATCGCGCCGTCGCTCCGCTGGCAGCCGACGCCCGATACCGATCTGGTGCTTACCGGCCTGTATCAGGACGATAAAACCGGATCGACATCGCAATTCCTGCCGATCGTCGGTACGCTTCGCCCCAATGGCGACAATCCGCGGCTCGATCCGTTCCTGTCGCTGGCAAAGCCCGGATTCGACCGCTATGATGGCACGTCGAAACAGGGGATGGGGAGCGTCACCCACCGGTTCGGCGATCTCGTCAAATTGTCGCTCAAGGCGCGCTATATCCGCGCTGATGTCGACTATTTCTCGCGCTATCCCAACAGCTACAGCAATCCGGCCAATCCCTATCTGGACCCGGCGCGGCGCAGGATCGGGGTGATCAGCTCGGGCAGCATCGCCAGCACCGATGTTTTTTCGACCGACAATAATCTGCTGTTTTCGTTCAATACCGGCGGCGCGATCGAACATCGCCTGCTGGTCGGGCTCGACTATAGCTGGAACAAGGTTACCAAGCGGCAGGGCAGGGGGAGCGATATCGTCGATATCTACGATATCGACTATGATTCGCTGAGCGAGCCGGTGGTCAGCGCGACTCCGACGGTGGATTCGCAGAAACAGCTCGGCATCTATGTTCAGGACCAGATCCGCTTTTTCGACCGTATTTCGGTCGTTCTCGGCGGCCGGCGCGACCGGGTGACGTCGAACACCGGCCGGGTGGATAAGGCGACGACCTTCCGCGCGGGGATCATCGGCGAGATCGGGGCGGGGATTTCGCCCTTTTTCAGCTATACCGAAAGCTTCCTGCCGGTCGCGGGCAGCGACCAGAACGGCCGCGCTTATATCCCGCAGACCGGTCGCCAGTTCGAAGCGGGCGTCAAATGGCAGGCGGACCCCGACACGCTGGTCACCGTGACGGCATTCCATATCAAGGAGCGCAATCGCCTGATCTATGGTCCGGGCGGCACGACCTTTCAATCGGGCGAACTCACCACCAAGGGCGTCGAACTGGAGGCGCGGCGAATCCTGCCCGAGAATTTCGAGCTGCTCGTCAATTACGGCTATAACGATCTGTCGCTGGGCGACACGCCGAACCTGACCGTGCTGCCGCGCCATGTCGCGTCGGTCTGGGCGACAAAGACGTTCGGCGCGCCGAATGAACAGCAGCTCAAACTGGGGGTAGGCGGCGTCTATACCGGAAAGCGTCTGTCGATCGGCAATATCGACGATCCGGCCACCAATATTACCACGCCCGATTATTTCACCGTCGACGCGCTTGCCGAAGTGACATGGAACCAGTGGCGGCTCGCAGTGAATGCGACCAACCTGCTCGACCATCGCTATTTCGCGTCCTGTCTGGCGCGCGGCGATTGCTTCGTGGGTGCGCCGCGCAATGTGATGGCGACGCTGGGCTATCGCTTCTGACCCGTGCCCGCGTCCCGATCCGTTCGGGTCGGGGCGCGGAGCATCGCGGCGGTCGCGCTATACGTCCTGACCCGCCCGCTTCAGCGCCTCGAAGCGTTCCGAAAGGATATGCGCGGCCCGGTCGGGATGCGCGCGCATCGCATGTTCGATCTGCGAGGCGATTTCGCCGAGGCGATCCTCGCCGAAAATACCCGCAGTGCCCGCCAGCTTGTGGAGCTGAATCGTAATCTCGCCAAGCGCTTCGGAGGTGATGCTTTGCGAGCCGAGCGCATCCTCAATTCGCGCGAAGAGATCGCGCTTCCGCTGCAGGTATCGCCCCTGCAAACTGTCGCTGGCGCCGGCGGCATCGCGTCCGCTTCCGTCGGTTTCCACGCCGACCCATTTCTCCACCATCCGGCGCAGCGCGCGCATGGTGATCGGCTTGGCAAGATGCGCCTGCATGCCCGCTTTCTGGCATGCCTCGATATCCTCGGCATAGGCATTGGCGGTGAGCGCGACGATCGGCAGCTGCTCGGCGGAGATCCCCGCCGCGCGAAGCCGCCGCGTCGCCTCCAGCCCGTCGATCACCGGCATCTGCATGTCCATCAGGACCATGTCATAGGCCGGGGCGTCGGGAGGGCGATCGAGGATCAGCGCGATCGCTTCCTCGCCATTTTCGGCAATATCGATCTCAAGCCCCAGTCGTTCGGCCATCGACCGGATCAGCGCCTGATTGATGTCATTATCCTCGGCGACCAGAATCCGCGCCCGCACCACGCCGCTTTCGACCGGCTCCGCTTCATCCTCGATCTCCGCTGCGCCCGGTTCCGCCTCGTGCAGCGGCAGCCTGACGGTGAAGGTGGTGCCGACATTCTCCTGACTCTCGACCGTCAGGCTGCCCTGCATCAGCGCGACGAGATTATGGCTGATCGCGAGGCCCAGACCGCTTCCGCCATATTTGCGCGCGGTCGCGGTATCGGCCTGCGCAAAGCTTTCGAAAATCGCGCCGGTCCGGTCTTCGGGAATTCCGATTCCTGTATCGGCGACGTCGATCCGCAGCCATCGATCGCCATCGTCACCGACGATAGAGGCACTGACCGAGATGCGTCCCTCATGCGTAAATTTCGTTGCATTGCCGAGCAGGTTGAGCAGGACCTGACGCAGCCGCAACGCATCGCCCATAATCAGCGGCGGCACGCTATCGGCGACATGCAGGCTGATCTCCACACCCTTTTGCGCAGCAAGCGGATTCACCAGATCGATACAGCCCGCCAGCTTGTGCCGGAAATTCAGCGGATCGCGCGACAGCTGCATCTGACCCGATTCGATCTTGGAAATATCGAGAATATCGTTGAGCAGGCGCATCATAGCCCGGCCCGAATCGGCGATCAGCTGCGCGTGGCGATGCTGGCGTTCGGTCAGCCGCTCGGACAGGAGCAGATCGGTAAAGCCGAGCACCCCGTTCATCGGCGTGCGCAGCTCATGGCTCATGTTGGCGAGGAAAACCGTCTTTGCCTGCGCCGCGGCTTCGGCGGTGCGGCGCGCCTCCTGAAGCTCGAACTCCAGCGTCTTGCGATCGGTGATATCGACCGAAACGCCGATATAGCCCATCAAAGCGTGATCGGCGTTGAACACCGGCCGTGCGAGCATATCGATCCAGGTCGAGGTGCCATCGGCGTGGCGCCAGCGCGCTTCACCCCGAAAATCGCAGCCCGAATGGAATGCCTCCGCCCAGGCATTTGCAAGGTTTCTGCCTTCTTCGGCCGACATGGCGCGCATCCAGCCGTTTTCGCGCGCCTCTTCAAGCGTCAGGCCCGACATTCGGTTCCAAGCGGAGTTGGTGTAGGAAAGTTTGCCCGCCGCGGTTACCTGAAAAATGCCGACCGGCGCGGCTTCGGCAAGCAGGCGGAAGCGCTCCTCGCTTGCGCGCAGCTGCTCCTCGGCGAGGAGTTGTGAGGTGACGTCGCGGATATTGCCGGTGGTGCCGATAAAATTGCCCTCGGCATCGGCCAGTCGCCGCACGCTCGCTACGATGTGCCGTGTCTCTCCGTCCGCATTGGTAAAGCGCTGCGCCAGCTGAATCTCCCGGAGCGCGCCCGAAACGATCCCGGGATAGATTTCCTGCGCTTTCGCGAAATCCTCCTGATGCAACAATCGTGTGGTCAGCCAGCCCAGACTCTCCGAAACCGTATATCCTGTCAGCTGTTCCCATGCCGGGTTCAGGAAAATCCATCGACCCTCGGCGTCAGCGCGAAACACAACTTCGCCCATATTTTCGAGGATAAGCTCCGCAAAGTCGCGGCTTTCCTGCAATTCGCGCCGCATCGCCGCGCGACTGGCGAGCGCTGCGGCAACGGGCAGCGCCATCAAAAAGGTGCTGGCGAGGAAAAGCTGCAGCACGACCAGCCGGGAGGGCAGGTCGCCGCGGACCAGCATGATCGGGCCGTAGCCAAGCATCGTCGCGACCGATGCGACGATCGAGATGATCGTCACCGCAACCGCGGTGCCCAATATCCCGGTGCGGAACGCGGCGATGATCGCGATCGGACAGACGAGGAACAGGAAAGGATAGCGAGTCTGCGCGAAGACGGCGATATTGACCGAAGACGCGCCGAGAATGAAGAGCAGCCATTCGCTGACCTCGCCCGGGCGCGGCTTGCGCCGGGCGCGCCAGGCATCGATGCCGATCATTACGACCGGGGTCACGATCATCAGCCCCAGACCGTCCGACGCCACCCAGGACAGCCAGACCGCGCGGGACAGGAAGTCATCAGGGCCGGACAGCGCGATGGCCGCGAGCGTTCCCGAAAACATCGGCGCGACGATTCCGGCAAAGGCCAGCTTGCCGAGATGTTCCAGCCTGCCCATGTCGAGTATTTCCGCACCCAGCCAGCGCAGGATGAGGCAGGCAGCGACTACTTCCGCCAGGTTGATGCTTGCCAGTAGCAGCGCGGTGGAGAGGGGGTCGCCGATCAGATAATTGGCGGCGACGTTGGCAATCGCACAGAAGACCAGATAATCGAATCGGGTGGGACGATGCGAGCGCAGAATGACGGCGAGCAAAATGGCATTGGGAAGCCATAAGGCCGCGATCCTGCTGCTCTCGCGCGTCAGTGCAATTCCGCCGGCTGCGATCAGGGCGAAGACGAGCGCGAGCGCAAGCGCCTTCAGCAATGTGGCGGAGGATCGTCTGGCACGGATATATCCGGATAAGGTCATGACATCGTTGAACAATTAAACCCGCGCCAGAGCAATGGGGCAGTCATCAAAAGCGTAGAGGCTATTCCTCATCCAATAATACGCAAATTCCGGATATGCGCCATTCTGCTCTCCCGCAGCGCTTCTTTTCGTCCGATCCGAAGCCTGTCAGCGATCGGCTTTTCGTTCAGTGCCTTCGACCCGGACCCAATCGACATACATGGCGATATTGCCGGCCCGAATCCGATCCACCGTCGCTTGCGGCAGGCCGCTATAGGGTGTTTCGATTCCGTTCACGCCGGAGGGATAGGCGCCGCCCAGCGCAAAATTGAGCAGCAGATATTTCGGATTGTCGAATGCCCAGCGGCCATGGCGTTCGACCATCGCGCGGGTCACGCGATAGGTCGGGGTGCCGTCGATCCGGAACAGAATTTCGTCGGGTGACCAGTCGACCGAATAGATGTGCCAGTCGGTGACGTCGCTGCCGTTTGTAAAGACATGGCGGGCGACGAGCGGGGTATCACCGGAATAGCCCGGCCCGTGCAGCGCCGAACTGATCCAGTCCTTTTCCCCGACATATTCCATGATGTCGATCTCACCGGTGGCCGGCCATTCGCCGTTGCCCAGCATCCAGAAAGCCGGCCATGCGCCCTTCGCATCGGGCATTTTGATCCGCGCCGAAGCAGTGCCATAGGTGAAATCGAATTTGCCGCGCGTTGTGATCCTGCCTGACACGAAATCCGCTGTCCGCCCCAAGGGCGTGCGGTATCCCGGCTGATATTTCGGCTGTATTGCCAGTACGCCGCCCTGCGCGCCCGCAATGCTGCCCGCCGGCAGAATATGGATCGTGTCCGGCGAATCGATATAGGCCTGCTGCTCGTTATTCACCCAGAGATCGGGGCCGACCACCATCCATTTGCTGCGATCGAGCGCGTCGCTATCGAAATCATCCTCGAACAACAGCGTTCCGGCGGGCGCGGGCGCAGCGGTGCTTTGACCGGGCCGCGTCGCCACCGGCTGGCACGCGGCAAGCAGCGACGATGTCAGCATAACCAGCATCAGGCGACGGCGCATCATGGTCTCTCCCCGTTCCCGCCACGCGGCGCGTTCCCCCCGGGCGCTGCGCATCGCGGCTTCTTTTCCGTCAGGGTAATGAAAATCGATGCGAGAACAATAGGTTCGCAATAATTTGCGCCGATCCCCAAAACCCGATTTCGGATCAGGCGGGACTGCGCATGTGCCCCGCGATCCGCGCCATGTCGTCGAATGCCCAATATAGTTGCGAGAGACTTCGCCTTTTTATCGGGCACAGGACTTCCCTCCGCCGACAGCTTCACTCCGTTTATACGCGGAATTACGCGAAATCGGCGGCGGTCGGCCATTATCTGGTCGGTGGCGATCCATTCCCGCCGCATATCAGGCCGATAGCGATTACCGGCGCGCCGACAGCAGGTATGAACAAGTGCTTGCCCGTGGTTATGTGCTGCAATATGTCTGACTAATAAAGAAGTGCGCGATGATCGAACGGGTGGACGCCCGAAAAATCGATATCGACGCTCCATCCTGACCCGATTCGGCGAGGACCAGACCGGGTACGGAAGATGAGGGAGGACGACCATGGGGCCGATATTGCCGTGGCTCGCCATGTTCGCGGCGCAGGGGGCGGTTGCCGGCAATGCCGAGGCGGCGCCGACCCTGAACGAGCGGCTTACGGGCGATCTGGTGCCGACACACGATCCGGTGATCGCGCGCGAGGGGGATACGTACCGGGTCTTCAGCACTGGTCATGACACGCGACTGATCGAGACCCGCAGCAGCAGCGATCTGATCCACTGGGTCGCAGGCGAGCCGCTATTCCGCGCGCTTCCGCAATGGGCGAAAACCGCGGTTCCCGGGGCCGAAGGCATGTGGGCGCCCGATATCGCATTCGTAAACGGGCGATGGCGGCTTTATTATTCGGTGTCGACCTTTGGTTCGAACCGCTCTGCGATCGGCCTGTTCACCAGCCCGACGCTGGACCCGAAGACTGGCGATTATGGCTGGCGGGACGAAGGGCTTGTCGTCCGGTCTTCGCCCGACAGCGACTTCAACGCGATTGACCCGAATTTCGTCATCGACAGGGAAGGGCGCCACTGGCTGGCGCTGGGCAGCTTCTGGACCGGGATCAAGCTGTTCCCGGTGGACCCCGCGACGGGTAAGCTCCTCGATCCGGCACAGAAACCTTATTCGCTTGCAAAGCGTCCCGTGCCGCAAGGGGCGCCCGATCCGATCGAAGCTCCGTTCATCGTGTCGCATGGCGAATATTATTATCTGTTCGCCTCCTATGACTATTGCTGCAAGGGCGTGAACAGCACCTATTACGCCGTGGTCGGGCGCTCGCGCGAGATTACCGGGCCTTATCTCGGCAAGGACGGCAGCGCCATGCTGGAGGGGGGCGGCACCGTCTTCCTGCGCGCCGACCTGAACGAGCGGCAGCGGTTTCGTGGCCCCGGCCATACCGGATGGTTGAAAGACGCCGATGGCCGCGAATATGTGGTCTATCACGCATATGATCGGGAGAAGCAGGGCGCTCCCGCATTGCGGATCGCACCCATTCACTGGACGGCCGATGGATGGCCCGTCGCGGACTATTGAAGAGGCAATCATGATCACGTTTGACCGTCGCCTGTTCCTTGCCGCCACCGCCGGGTCGCTGGTCGCCGCGCGTGCCGCGGCTCAGCGGCGGGAGGGCTCCGCCTTCGCCGATACCGGGCCGGTAAACCCGCTCGTGCGCCAGCGTGCCGATGCGCAGATCTTTCTGCACGATGACGGCTGGTATTATATGACCGGGTCGGTGCCCGAATATGACCGGCTGGTGCTGCGCCGGGCACGGACGCTTGCCGAGCTTTCCACCGCACCGGAACGCATTTTGTGGCGGCATCAGGCGAGCGGGCCGATGTCCGGCTTTCTTTGGGCGCCCGAACTCCACCTGATCGACGGCAAATGGATCATGTATTTCGCGGCGGGGCCGAGCGGCGGCGGCGAGGATGTGTTCCGTATCCGGACCTATGCGGTGGTTTGTGACGGACCCGATCCGATGCGCGAGACCTGGTCGGTGCTCGGCAAGTTTCAGACGCCATGGGACGGGTTCAACCTCGACTCCACGGTCTTTACCCATCGCGGCACCCGCTATTTCTGCTGGGCGGAACGCGAACCGGGAATCGATACCAATTCCAACCTTTATCTCGCGCCGCTCGCATCGCCGCTGACGCTTGCCGCCAAACCCGCGCGGCTGACCGTGCCCACGCTCGACTGGGAAGTGCACGGGTTCAAGGTCGCGGAGGCCCCGGCGGTGCTTGCGCGCAACGGACGGTTGTTCCTGACCTATTCGGCCAGCGCCACCGATGCGCGCTATTGCCTCGGCATGCTGACCTGTCCGGACGACGCGGACATCATGAACCCGGCAAACTGGACCAAGTCGCAGGAGCCGGTGTTCACCAGCTCGTCGGTCACCGGCGTCTATGGCCCCGGGCATAACAGCTTCACCATGGACGAGCATGGCCGCGACATACTTGTTTATCACGGCCGGGACTATGCGGCGATCGAAGGCGATCCCCTGTTCGACCCCAACCGGCACACCCGGGTGCAGCGCATCTATTATCGCGGCGACGGCACCCCCGATTTCGGCATTCCGGTCGGCAACGGTCCGCTGCCCGACCGGTTGGTCCCGGCCTTCGGACCGCAGGGTTTTCTGATGCACGGCGGGGACCGCGTGCGCATTGGGAACGGTGCGATAACAGCGTCGCAATTCCGCGCGGTGCCCGGCCGGGCGGGCGGCGGCAGCGAGATGCTGGTGCCGATCGACGCGCCGGACCACTGCCTTGCCGCGGGCGAAGACGGGCAGGTTCGCCTCGCCCCCATCGCCGACACGCCGGATTTTCAGGCGCGGGCCGGTTTTGTACGCGACACGGGCGGTGACGGCGAAGTCCGCTTCGCACTTGCCGACCGGCTGGACCAGTATCTCCAGCATCGCGGAGAAAGCGTGATGGTCGGCGCTCTCGGCGCGGCGGGGATTGCTGGCGCTACCTTCCGGATACGCTGAACGGGAAGCGGACCGCGCCGCAGGTCAGCGGTCCGCTTCCCGGACCCGATGTGATTCAAGAAAAGAGCTGGTGCACCCGACAGGATTCGAACCTGTGACCTCTGCCTTCGGAGTTATAACTACAACGCTACGCCAGGCTTTTCAATCCAACGCCAGAGCGCGACAAGTCACTGTTAATACTGTGATTTATTGACAAATAGGGTCTTCCGTATTACGCAAAGACACCCCACAGTTTTCGATCTGCTGGTGAGTTTTTGGTGAGTTTTTTTGGACCCGCTTTAGCGAGGTGCGTATGCCAAAACTGACGAAAATCGTCGTCGACAAAGCCGAACCACGCGATCGGCAATATACCCTTTGGTGCAGCGATCTGAAGGGCTTCGGCGTGTTCGTGCTGTCTTCCGGCACGCGCACCTATTTTGTCGACTACCGCAATGCCAACAATGTCCGACGCCGGATGAAGCTCGGTCGCCACGGCACCGTCACCGCCGAACAGGCGCGGACGCTGGCGATCCAGGCGCTGGCCGATGTCGCCAAGGGCAATGATCCGCTCGAAGATCGCAACAGTGCCCGCAAGGCCATCTCGGTCAAAGAGTTGTGCGAGCTGTATATGGCGGAACTGGAAGCTGGCCGAATTCTCGGCAAGGGCGGCCGGCCCAAGAAGGCTAGCACCAAGATCACCGATCTTGGCCGGATCACGCGCCACATCATTCCGCTGCTCGGATCGAAGCGGGCCACGCATGTCACTAAGGCCGATGTGACCGCGATGATGAAGGACATCATGGCCGGGAAGACCCGCGCCACCAAGAAAACGAAGAAGTTGCGCGGTAAGTCCGTTGTCCGGGGAGGCCTTGGGGCCGCTAGCCGCACCGTCGGCCTGCTGGGCGGCATCTTCACCTATGCGCGGGACGAGTTGGGCATCATTGAGAACAATCCCGCGCATGGGGTCCGCAAGCCCAAGGACGTGGTGCGAAAGCGTCGGCTGAACGAGGATGAATATCGTGCGCTCGGCCGCATCCTTGCCAAAGCGGCCGAGGATGAGCGCTATACGCGCACCGTCGATATCATCCGGCTGATCGCCATGTCGGGCTGTCGTCGCGGCGAGATCATTGAGGTGCGAAAGGCCGAGATCGACACGGTTGGCAGCGCCTTCCGCTTCGAGGATACGAAGGAGGGTCAATCCGTTCGCCCGATGGGCTTGCCCATCGCCGAGTATTTCGACGAACGGGACATGAATGGCGACAGTCTCTACGTGTTTCCGGGCGAGCGAAATACGGAGGGACCGTTCGGCAGCTTTCCTCGACATTGGGAAAAGATCTTCGCGGATACGGAGTTGGCAGACCTCACCGCCCATGTGCTGCGTCACAGCTTCGCCAGCATCGCCAACGATCTCGGCTTCACCGAATTTACCATCGCGGCGCTGCTCGGCCATGCGTCGGGCTCGATCACGAGCCGCTATGTGCATACGCTCGATGCGGCCCTCGTTATGGCGGCCGACACGGTGTCGGGCTACATTCAGGCGCTGCTCGATGGAGCCGTCTTGTCCCACACCCATTATGCGCTCGATCGAAATTCGCGCAAAGCTGCGTTGGTTCGGTTCTTGGAGCCGGGGCAATGCGGTTTCGAGCAGGACGAGAGCATGTTACAGGCGCTTTGACGGTTGGCACTATAAGCTTTCGAGAAAGTGGTTATTTTGACTGCTGCCTGATGGCCAAACGACGAGTGCCGGATATTAACCCAAGTGCTGGCGACAGCCCACATCTGCCAAGACGCTGAGCGGCAGCGCTAACTGGGCCGTTCTGGCACGTTTAGCATCCTTCGTTGCATTGGCGCGAGAAGATCGCCGAAACCGAGTCTCTCGACGAAGCGAGCCTGCGCTTCTCCGATCGTCTCGGCGATGACATCAGCGCCCTTGGCTTGCCCGTCGATGAAGACGTGATCAACCCGCTCTCTGGCGGGCAACTGCAACGCCTCCGACAGACGCTCTCCAACCGTGCGTACTGTGAGCCGGAGCCCTTCCTCGCGATCGATGGCTTTGATATGATCGGTTAGCGCGGGAAGGCGGTCCGAAAGTGCAGAGTAGGGCATCTCCCGCCCCCTGTCGTCTCCTGTATGCGCATCGGCGAAATGATCGGTGCCGACGGGGAACGCGCCCGGCACGAGGAACAGGCTGTCGATCCCGAACGGTCGGATTTCCAAAGCCATCGCTCGCGCCAGTGCGTCGCCCGCCGCCTTGCTCGCCTCGTAGACCCCGATGAAGGGCTCGGGAATGTAGGTCGTGGTGCTTCCCACGTAAACGATCGTTCCTTGCCCCTGCGCACGCATCACCGGCAGGACCGCGCGATTGACGCGCAGCCAGGACACGGCGTTGGTGTCGAGGATCGTCAGGAACTGGTCGGGCGTGAAGGTCTCCGCCATGCCGTTCATCAGCATGCCGGCGTTGTTCACCACAACGTCAAGATGGAGGTTGGCTGCATGGATCGCTTCCACGGCCGCCGCGCAGCTATCTTCGGAAAGGACGTCCATCTCGATCGGATGCACCCGCTCATCGCCCTCGGCCTGAAGTGATCGGGCCGCGTCGGCATTGCGCCCTTCGACGCCTCGCATGCCGGCGTAGACGATATAGCCTGCATCGCGCAGCGCTTCGGTGATCGAGCGCCCAATGCCCGAGGCGGAGCCCGTTACCAACGCTACCGGCGGCTTGTTCGCGGGAGTTGTCATGCCATGCCTCCATTGGCGCGCACGCTCTGGCCGTTGACCCATTGGGCCTTGTCCGAGACGAGCAGTTCGATGGTGTCGGCGATATCGTCGGGCATGCCCAGGCGACCCGCCGGCGCGCCCGCGGCGCGCGCCGCGATCTCTTCCTTGGTCTTGCCCTTGAGGAAGAACTCGGTTTCCACCGGGCCAGGCGCCACGCAATTGGCGGTGATGCCCCGCCCACCGACCTCCTTGGCGAGGATGGCGATCATGGCTTCGATCGCGCCTTTGGCCGCGTTGTAGATGCCGTAGCCCGGAGGCTTCAGCGCGAGCGTCGTGGTCGAGATCGCGACGATCCGCCCGCCATCGCGCAGCCGCTTGGCCGCCTCGACGAGGCACAGGAAAGTGCCCTTCAGGTTGACGGCCATTTCGCGATCGAAATGTGCCTCATCGGCTTCGGCAAAGCTGACCGGCTTAAAGATGCCAGCGGCGGTCACGAGTACGTCCACACCGCCGAATTCGCCTTCCGCCTTGTCGAACATGGCAGCGACGTCGGCGGTCTCGGCCACGTTCGCCTTCATGATGACGACGGTGCCCGGAAGGTCCTCGCTTTCCCTCACTAGGTTCTGCGCCTCCTGCTCCGACGAGGAATAGCTCGCGACAACATCGTAGCCGCTCGCGGCGAGCCGGAGCACGGTCTCGCGGCCGATGCCGCCCGACCCACCGGTGACGATGGCGACCTGTCCCGCGCCGCTCACCGGTCGTCTCCCGCCGGTTCGACCGGCCATGCGCCGATCTGGTTCAGGAACCCGAACCAGTCCTCCAAATGCCAGGTATAGGCGATCTGCTCGCCGTCGAAGGTGTGGAACTCGTGCAGGCGGATCACGTAGGGCTTGCCGGTGGCGGCAACGCCGAAGAAGTCCCGCGAGTGGGAGCCGCGCATCTCGGCGCGAACCGCGGCCTTGTCGCCGTCGAACATGACGTCCCTGATCTCGATCGTGAGATCGGGAAGCGCCTGCCGCACGCCGGCGACGAATTGCTTCATCGGTTCGCGGCCAGGTCCCTGGCCCGGGTTGCGCGGCTCTTCGTCCCAGGCCGCGATCAGCGCTTGGTCGAGCTTGTCGGCGTCGCCGGTCGAAAGCGCCCCGTAGAACTGCGTAAGCGCGTCCATGCGCGCGGCGCGCATTGTATCCTTCTCGATGGTGGTTGTGTTCATGATACGAGTTTCCTTGAGTGTGTCGTTGGCTGAATTGCGTGTGGTCAAAGCCGTGACCACGCGATTGACGATGGGCTGGGCGACCAGCAGTGCCGGGAACGCCACGATCCAGGCGCTCATCCAGCTCGCGAACCAGACGCCAAAGGCGGGCGGCGCTCCGGCCACTCTCACGATCGCGACGAAGGCAACGAGGCCGCTCATCAGGAGCGAGAGCAGGACTGGACGCAGCAGCGCCTCCAATCTGAGGTCAAGGGCAAGCACCGCGGCCGTCCGGTTCCGCTAGCCTCAGCCGCGCGGGCTGAAGATGATCTTGCCCTTCGCCTCGCCGCTCGCCTGGCGGGCAAAAGCGTCGGCGCCCTCCTCGAGGCTCACCATCCGGTCGAGGCGTACCTTGACCCCGTGATCGGCGCGTTCCGCGACATGGCCGAGCTTGGCGGCATCGGACATATGAAACACGAACTTGGCATCGACACCCGCTGCGCGTGCACGGTCCTCGTCCGGCGGCATCGGGGTGGCGATGAGCGTACCACCCTGCTTCAATACCTTGAGCGAGCGTTCCTCGACGTCGCCGCCGACCGTGTCGACCACCAGATCGATGTCGGACAGGTGCTCCTCGAACCGATCATTCTGATAGTCGATGACCTGGGCCGCGCCGAGGCTGCGGACATAATCGGCATCCTGCGCCGACGCGGTGGCGTAGACTTCGGCGCCGGCCTGGGCGGCGAGCTGGGTTGCGAAGGCGCCGACGGGTCCGGCCGCGCCATGGATCAACACCCGCTGACCGGAAGCTACGGTGTATTCGCCGAAAAGGATCTGCCAGGCCGTTCCGCCGATCGTGACCAGACCCGCGCTCTCGGCAAGCGGCATGGAGGTCGGAGCACGTACAAGCTGGTCTGCCGGAACGACGGCGAATTCGGCGAACGCACCGCCCTTCGAGGGATCGAGCCGGGCGATGATCTCGTCGCCGGTCTTCCAGCCCGAGACGCCGTCGCCGATCGCTTCGATCGTGCCCGAGATGTCGGTGCCCGGCACGTACGGAAATTCGACCGGGAAAAAGTCGGTCATGTAGCCGGCGTGGATCTTGGTATCGAGCGGATTGAGCGCCGCGCCTGCCACCTTGACGAGCACTTCGCCCATGGAGGGCTTTGGCAGCGGGCGTTCCGCGATTGCCGGCGCTTTACCGTATTCGCTGTATTCGAGAGTCTTCATGATGGCTTGCTCCATTGGTTGTTGTCCGAATGTGGCGAGTCAGTGTTCATTGCGTAACTCGATAATCATGATATGGCGTTATCAGTCGCGCTTATGGTTATTGTCGCGGCGGCGGACATGATTCATGAATCTCAGCAGTATCGATCTCAATCTGCTCGTCGGCTTCGAGGCACTGATGGCCGAGCGCAACGTCACGCGCGCAGCCGCACGCGTCGGGCGAACCCAGCCTGCGATGAGCGGTACGCTGGCGCGCCTGCGTGAACTGATGGAAGACGAACTCTTCATTCGTACAGCGGACGGACTTCAACCGACGCCCCGCGCTCTGGAACTGCATGAACCAGTCGGTAGAGCGCTGGCCCAGATCGAGGCGGCGTTCGCGTTTCGCGATCGCTTCGAGCCCGCGACCGCCGAGATGGCCTTCACCGTCGCCATGTCCGACCCGCCGACGATTTCGCTTCTTCCCACCTTGTTCGAGGAACTGACGCGCGCGGCGCCGGGCATTGCGTTGCACGTCCGCGGCTTCGACGATCGGGACGAGGCGATCACACTCCTCGACAGCGGCAAGGTCGATGTCGCGATCGGCGTGCCGCCGACCGAGAAGGCAGGCCGTATCCTTTCGCGACCGCTGTTCGAGGACGGGTTCGTCACGATGATGCGCGCCGGACACCCTGCGGCGGGGGGCACCTTAACCCGATCTGCGTTTCTCGCTTGGCCGCATATCCTATTCTCACCTGAGGATGAGAGGTACGGGATCGTCGACGAGCGCCTCGACAAGCTTGGCCTGGAGCGCAGGTTGGTGCTGACTGTACCCAACGCGACCGCTGCCGCGCTGGTCGTCGAGCGGACCGACGCGCTGTGCACGATATTGACCGGTCTCGCTCTACAGTTCGAGGCGGCCGGGCGGGTCGTGCTGGCCAAGACCCCGCTCGATCTGCCCCTCGCCCCCTTCACGATGAATTGGCACCGTCGCAACGATGCCAATCTCGCGCAGCGCTGGTTCCGTGGACTGATCGGCAAAGCTGCGCTGGGCCGCAAACGTTCGCCCGGGCAGGCGAGGAGGCAACCCGCCCGGACGAACGCTCCCTAGGCGGGCATGCCCGCCAGCCAGTAGGCGATAGCCTGGTTGACAGCCCCCGGGTCTTCGAGCGCGAGCTGGTGGCCGGCATCGATCACCACCTCAGTGAGATCGCTGCAATCCTCGCGCATCGGTTCGGCGAGCCGGCTGCGCACGGTTTCGCAGACATCGTCGCGCGCGCCGTGGAGAAACAGGACGGGCATAGAGAGCCGTCCGAAGTCGACCGCCTGGCGGGCGTAGTCCATGTTCGCATCGTCGTTGAGATACCAGGCGATCGGCCCGGAGAAGCCGTTCGCTGCAAGATCGCGCGCCATTTCCTCGACGTATTCGGCTTCGAGCAGCAGGTTGCCGCCCGGGACGTGCGCGAGATCGATGCCGCCGAACAGGCCACCGCGCTGCCGGGCGTTGGCCGAGAAGGCCGGGCCGCGTGTCTCGGCCAGCGGTTGGCTCGGCTGGAACACGAGCCGCAGGATGCCCTCGGGGCTTTCCTCCATGGCGCGCACGACCGGGTTGAAGTGTTCACGGAAGGCGAGCCAGTAATCCCACTGCCCGACAGGGAAGTCCTCCACCGGATAGATCTCGCGATCGAGCAGGGGAACCAGCGCCGGTAGCGCAAAACCGCGTGCGAGATAGGGGATACTCGCGCTGGCCACGCCGCGGCAACGCTCGGGATGATGCCCGGCAAGCGCCCAAACCACGGGGCTGCCCCAGTCGTGCCCGATCCAGACCGCCGGCGCGCCGCCAAGACGACCGTGCAGCTCGACCAGGTCACCTACCGTCTCGCGATTGGCATAGGCAGCGACCTCGCCCGGCACGGACGAAGCGCCGTAGCCGCGCATCCACGGGGCGATGCAGCGCCAGCCCTGCGCGGCGAAATGCTCGATCTGGCGGATCCACACGAACGGTGCCTCGGGCCAGCCATGGACGAAAATCATCAGCGGGCCATCGGCCGGGCCCGCCTCGAGGTAGGCGGTGCGGTGCCGGGCGCTCTCGAACGTCTTTCTCTCGAATTTCATCTCGATTGATACCTTCCGATTACGACGGATCTGCCGACCGCCGGAGATGTGAAGTGCTGTGGCGGATCAGGCCTGAAGGCCGAACTGCTCGTTGATCGATCGGGCGAAGGATGCGTCGTCCGTATCGCGACGCACGGCGAGCAGCTGCTGCGCATCCTCACCGGCTTCGAACCGCAGACGGTCGGTCGTGTCGGTAGCGGCGGCGTAGACGATCTCGGCGATGACCTCCGCTGGCGACGCGCTTGCGGTGAGTTCGCCGAACGCCTTCATCACCTGCGCGACCGTGGGCTGGTATTCGATGAGCGTTTCGTCGTTGCTGAAGGCAAGCGAGCGCCCCGCAAAGTCGGTCGCGATCTGGCCCGGCTCGACAAGCTTTATGCGAACGCCGAATGGCGCCACCTCATATGAGAGCGCTTCCGAGAACCCTTCCACCGCGTATTTGCTGGCGTGATACAGCGTTCCCAGCGGAAAGGCGACCCGGCCGCCCATAGAAGATATGTTGACGATCGTCCCTGACCGGTTGTGCCGGAAATGGGACAGCAGCGCCTTGGTCGCCTCGATCATGCCGAACAGATTAACATCGAACTGGCGACGGATCTCGTCGGACGGGGTCGCTTCAAGCGGACCGTAGGCACCATAGCCCGCATTGTTGAGCAGCACGTCAATCTGTCCGAAAGCCTCTATACCAGCCGCAACCGCGCCTTCGATCGAGGACGGCTCCTCGACATCGAGCCGTGTGACGAGGACGTTATCGAGTTCGATTAACTCGGTTTCGTGCTCGGGTGAGCGCATCGTGGCGATCACGTTCCAGCCTTTCGCGTGGAACAGCCTGGCGCTTGCGCGGCCGAGACCGCTGGATGCGCCTGTGATGAGAATGGTCTTGGGCATGGGTTATTCCTTTCGTGACGTATCGCTCAGATTTCTGTGAGCGCAGCGGTGCTCCGGGCGACAGGCGACGGACCTGGCGCAAGGGACGTTCGATCCGGTGCGAAGTGCGCGATGATGTTCGTCATGCAGACGTCCATGTAGCCCTTCCACTGCGTGCCCACGAACAGGCGCAGGGGGAGCCTGGCGAGCCGGTTCCTGGCGCGGAAGGTGTAGGTCCAGCGTACCTCGGTCCCCCGATCGGTCTCGGCGAACCGGAACTCGCCCCTTGCCTCGACCATGAGGTGCTTGAGAGCGAAGCTCGGATCGCTCACGCGGTAGGCGAAATAGTCGGGCCGGTCGTAATGCGTCACGCCCTCGCGCACATGGCTGCCGTCGAGAAGGTGGACGATCCGCCGCGAGCCGGGCTGATCCCAGGGACCCGTGATGTCCGACGTATGCGAGATGCCGGGCAGAAGACCGTAGCCGGTCAGAATCCTGGGAAGGACGTCCTCGGCGGCAACGAAGTCGAACACGTCACGGATGGCGCCGGGAACGAGTGCCTCGCGCATTATGGGAACGTCGTTCGGATCGCGGGCGGAATCAGCAGTGGGGGTCATCGCAAATCTCCAGTTAATACGTTGGAGATACGTCTTTCGCTGTCCGCGAATAGAGGCGTCATCGGGACCGATCGTCTCGCCAGGGAGACGATGGAAAACCGCCCCGGCGTTCCACGAGTGAGACGTCGCGTTCGAATTTCGCGACTAGTGCGAGTTTCACGGACCCTTAGCTTGCATGGCGTTTCAACCCCGATCCTTGAAGGACACGTCATGATCTACTCTACCGCCACCGTTCCGGTGAATCCCGAAGGCGAAACGCCGCTGACTCGCGAGCAGGTCTGGAAGGGCCTCGAGCGAAAGGCACGCGATGCGCGGCTGTTTCTGCCAGCCGGCGTCTGCACGCGCTGCGAGGTGACCGAGGAAAGCGACACGCATTTCGTGCGCGAGGCGACCATCGCGGATGAGGACGTCCGCGAGATCATCGTGCTCGAGCCGCAGTCCAAGGTGACCTTCTTCCAGGCCGGCGGCCCGCGCGAAGGTGCGATCATCAACGAACTTTCCGAGGATGACGCGGGCGACCTGCAGCTCAAATTCTACTGCTACCTGGGCTTGCGAGACAAGGAATCCGGCGGACCGGAAGAGCAAGCCGAGCAGAAGCAGTTCGACAGCGACAAGGGCTACAAGGCCGCGCTTCTTTCGACCCTGAGGCGCACGCGCGAGATGCTTGCGGACGGCTCGCTGTAGGTGCCCGCTACCTCGCCCCGCAAATCTACATCTTGAAAACGGAACATTGTTCCGTATCTGAATTCCCGTCGCCCCGGTGCCGTGGCCGGGGCCAAGGAGAAATCAATGCCAGCACATGCCAACCCGACCATTCGCTCGACCGCCATGGACCTTGCGCCCGCACTATCCATGGGGCCGCTCTCTCTGCCGATCGAAGGCCGCGGCGAGAATCTGACCTATCGGGTCACCGCGCCAGCCGAAGGCGACAGCCTGCCCGTCATCCTTTTCTCTCACGGCAACGGGCAGTCGCTCTACACTTACGGCCCACTCGTGAACTACTGGGCGTCGAACGGCTTTGTGGTGATCAATCCGACGCATCTCGATTCCCGCATGATCGCGCTTGCCGCCGACGATCCGCGCCGCCCGCAGCTCTGGCGGCATCGCGAACAGGATATCCTCGCTCTGCTCGACAACCTCGACGCGATCGAAGAAGCGGCTCCGTTCATCAAAGGCCGGACCGACCGCGACCGCATCGCGGTGGCAGGCCACTCCTGGGGTGCGCAGACCGCGAGCATGTTCCTCGGAGCGACGCACCCCGATCCCGACGACGGCGCGACCGTCTCGCTGCGTGACGCGCGGGTGAAGGCGGGCGTGCTGTTCGCGGTGCCCGGCACCGGTGGCGACAATCTGAGCGAGTTCGCCGCGCAGAACTTCCCCTTCATGCACCCGGACTTCTCAGGCCTGGAAACCCCGACGCTCGTGGTCGCGGGCGATAACGACAGTGGCGCGATGACCGTGCGCGGACCGGACTGGTGGCGCGAGGCCTACGATCTCAGCCCCGGCGCAAAGGCGCTGTTCGAGGTTAAGGGGGGCGAGCATTCACTGGGCGGTATTCCCAACTATGAAGCGCGGGAAACGACCGACGAGGACCCGGCGCGCGTCACCGCGGTCCAGCAGCTGTCGACCGGGTTCCTGCTCAGCACGCTGTCGGGATCGGGCGACGCTTGGGCCGAAGCGGTCAAATCGGTGGACGGTGCGGCGGCATCGCAGGGCACGATCGAGCAGAAGTAAAGGTATCGGCGGTGTGGGCGGGCGACCGGTCGGTCAGTCCGCCCGCAATCCGTCGATCAGCACTTCCAGCATCCGCTCGCCGAGCCCGGTATCCTGCGGTGAGACGAGCCGTGCCACGGTCTTGACCAGATCATCGGAGGTCAGACCGTTCCGGATCACCCCAGCCTCCCGAGCACTCTCGAGAAGACTGTTCAAGGCCGGATAGAAGCGGTCCTCGAAATGCACCGGCAATCCTGCGTAGGCCGGATCGCCCGAATGTAGAGCGATCGAGAATCCGCGCTTGGTGGCAATAAACGTGGCGAAACGGCGTAGCCATTCAGCCAGTGCTTCGAAGGGGGGCCGGGTAGCCGCCAGTTCGCCGGCCGCGGCCGCGCAATCATCGATCTCCTGCCGGAACACCGCCGCGATAAGGTCCGCGCGCGTCGGAAAGCGCCGGTAAAGCGTGCCAACGCCCACACAGGCGGCTTCCGCGATCGTGCGGTTAGGCACATCGATCCCTTCGGCCGCGAACAACCTGCGCGCCGCGTCGAGCACCGCTTCCTCGCTGCGACGGGCATCAGCACGCATTCCGGTTACCTGGGCCATGGCCTGGAGGGGGCCCTAGCCAGCGATCGCAGCGGCGAATTCCTGCGGCGTTGGCGAAACCTCGAAGCCGGGTGTGCCCTCTTCGATTGTTAACCAGGGCTGTTTTTGCCGGGTCCAGATATGCATGGCAGGTGCAACCTCGCTACTACGATCGAGTGTGCCCACGCGCAGCACCAGAAACCCTGGCAACGCGGGATTGCGACTGGCGATCCGGGTGAGGCAGGCGGCGCATCCGATATGTTCGGACGGCATGGCCTCCTGCCCTTCTGGCAGACGGAAAGTATGGCCGCTATCGCTGATGGTCAGCGCGTCCTCTGCCACGATTGCATGCAGCGAAAACGCGGAGCCGCTCCAGGTCTGACAATCGACACAGTGGCAGGCATAGGTCGGCGGAAGATTGTCCGCCTCCAGTTCGTATCGCACTGCGCCGCAGCGGCAACCACCTTCGAAACCCATGTAATTGTCCTTCTCATTTTTTAATTCTACGCTGTCTCATCGCCCCAGTTTACAGCGCGGGGCTCAGGCTGACCGGTCAAGCGCGTCAGCGACGAGCAAAATGCTTTCACGCCAGATCGCGTCGGGCAAAGCGCCAGGAGCCTATTCAAGCTGAACGTTTTGGTGAACTCCCGAATGTCCTTTTGTACGCGAAACCGAACGCGCTTTGCGACGAATAGCCGACGCGGCGGGCGACCTGATCAGCACTGAGCTCGTTCTGGGCCAGGAGCCGCCGCGCAAGCATCATCCGCCATTGGCGCAAGTAATCGAGCGGAGGGCGGCCTACTCTACGTGAAAATCGCTCGGAGAAGCCTGATCGCGACAGGCCGACCTCAGCCGCAAGACCCGGTACGGTCCATTGCCGTTCAGGATGGGCGTGGATCAAAGTCAGTGCCGCTCCAACCTGTTTGTCGCCCAAAGCGCCGATCCATCCCGCGCAAAGCGCTCCTTCTGTTGCGATGAACGCGCGCACGCCTTCGATCAAAAGTAGCTCGGCCAGTCGCATGGCAACGAGCCTGCTCCCCGGCCGATCAATGCGGGCTTCGCGGTCGACAAACGCGAGAAGACGGGAAATCGTCTCCGCTTCGCCGAAACCTTGGGCAATCCGATAGAACGACGGCAGCGCATCCAGGACGAACCCCGCGCCTGCGTCATCCAGTCCTACGCTTGATCCGATCACCAGCACATCGTCTCCTCCGAGGCGCAATGTGTCTTCATCGCTGGCGGCATAGAGCGGCGCTCCATGGGCGGGCTCAAGGGACGGATCACTCGCCACGATGTAATCGGTGCGCCCGATCAACGCCACGTCGCCCTCTTCCAACCATTCGGGATCATGATCAGGAAACACCAGACAGCATTTACCGCGGATCACACCGATGAACTTCAGGCGGTTTCGAGAGGCGAAACCGAGCGACCAGTCGCCTGCGGCCTCTAGGCGCGTTGCCTGCACTGACCCCGAACCGAAGGCGATCAGCGCATCGGATAGCGGATCGACCGCCACTTTGGAGGAACTCGACAAAATCATGGATGACTACGTGTAGTAACTCCACGCAGGTCTGCCTAGCTCTCTATGCGTAGGAGATTGCGATGAGCCTAAAAGGCAAAGTGGTGGTGATTACCGGGGCGGGAAGCGGCATCGGGCGTGCCACGGCACTTCACCTGGCGAGCCTTGGCGCCATACCCGTCATCGGCGGGCGCCGATCCGAACAATTGGCGGCCGTCACGGCCGAAATCGAGGCGCGCGGCGGGACCGCTGCCTGGCTAGCGACCGACGTAACACGACGCACCGATGTCGACGCACTTGTCACCCACGCTCGCGCACGGTTCGGTCAGCTCGATGTCTTGGTCAATAACGCCGGCATAAGTCCGACGTCCCGTTTCGATGCGCTTCGGGTCGAGGACTGGGATGCGATGATCGACGTCAATCTGCGCGGAGTCCTTTATGGGATCGCCGCCGCGCTTCCGATCTTCACTGCGCAGCAAAATGGCCACATCGTCAATGTCGTCTCGACCGCCGGTCTGCGGATCGTGCCCACCATGGGCGTATACGCGGCGACCAAGAATGCAGTCAGAACGATAACCGAAGCCTTGCGCCAGGAAGCCGGGCCGACGCTGCGTGTGACAGAGGTGTCGCCCGGCTTCATAGCTACCGACCTTGCCTCGTCGATGACGGACGCTTCCGCCAGGTCGGCCACGCAGCAACGCATGGATGAACTGGCACTTCCGCCCGAGGCAATCGCCAAGGCGATCGCCTTCGCGATCGAACAGCCCGCCGAAGTCGATGTCGGAAGCATCGTCGTACGCCCCACGGCGCAGGACTAGCGAGTTTCGCCGCCCGCTACGGACCTCGTCCGTGTTCCATCCCTTTCCGTCAGGAGCGTACCAACCGATGCGAATTGATCTTACGGCGAAAGTCGCCCTCGTGACCGGCGGCAGTTCAGGTATCGGCTTCGCTATCGCAAAGCAGCTGACCGAATGCGGAGCTGCCGTTGCGATAACCGGGCGCACCCGCGATACGATCGACAGCGCTGCCAGTTCGATTGGTGGAGGGTGCCTCCCGATCGTCGCCGACGTGACCCAGGCAGACGAGATGGATGCCGCCGTCCAGCGGATCGGAGAGACGCTCGGCGGACTTCATATCGTGGTCGCCAACGCGGGTGTGGGCGCAAACGCACCACTCGGAGAGATCGACGACCAGAAGTTTGAAAAGGTGGTCGGCACCAATCTGAAAGGTGTTCTCAACACGGTCCAGTCGGCTTTGCCGATGCTTGGCCACGGCGCATCCATCGTCCTTATGGGGTCGACCGGCTCGTTCGAGGCGCCGTCGACCATGAGCGTCTATGGTGCGACCAAAGCAGGGATGCGCGCCTTCGCAAAAACATGGATCAAGGACATCAAGGGCCGCGGCATTCGCATCAATGTCGTAAGCCCCGGAGCGATCGATACGCCTTCGCTTCGTGATGCGTTGGGCAGTGACGGCGACAGCGCGATCGACGCTCTCAACGAGCGCAGCCCGATAGGTCGAATCGGCACTCCCGAAGAGGTAGCCAACGTCGTCGCTTTCTTCGCGAGCGACTCTGCTAGCTACATCAACGGGGAAGAACTCTATGTCGATGGCGGGCTCAAGGTCTGAGGCAGTATCGTTTCATGGGCGAGACAATCCGTCCATATTAAGCTGCTTATCCATGGCGCTCGGAACATCTATTTCCAACGGCAGAGAGACGGAAACGGATTTCCGGCTCTGCACCTGAGGAGAAGCATCATGAAGAACAGCGGCAACACCATCATCCTTACCGGCGGCGGCTCGGGCATCGGACGCTTGATCGCCCGGCGCCTGCACGATGCAGGCAACACCGTCATCATCGCGAGCCGTAACATGGACGCGCTGGCCGAGACGGCCGAGGGCTACGCGAACATCCACACGCTCGAACTCGACCAGACCGATCCGGTCAGCATCGATGCGTTCGCGAAGCGGATCGCCGACGACTTCCCGCAGGCGAATATGCTCATCAACAATGCCGGCATCATGCGGATGGAAGGCTCACTCGCCGCGAAGCGCGATCTTGCCGACGCCGAGGAATCGGTCACCAACAATCTGCTCGGCCCGATCCGGCTCACCAATGCGCTGATCGACCAGCTGGTGGCGCAGCCCAACGCGGCGCTCATCAACGTGACCTCCGGTCTTGCTTTCGTGCCGCTGGTGCTGGCGCCGACCTATTCGGCCATTAAGGCGGGCATCCACAACTACACCGTGTCGCTGCGCGCGGTGCTGAAGGATCGGGTCGAGGTGATCGAGATCGCCCCGCCGGCGCTGCGCACCACGCTGACGCCAGGCCAGGAGAACAACGAGCGCTTCATGGATCCCGAACTCTTCGTCGACCAGGTGATGGACCTGCTGCAGCGCGATCCGACGCCGGCCGAGGTGCTGGTCGAGGAAGTCGACTACATGCGCCGCACCGAGAAGGAAGATCGGCTCGAAGAGACGGTCGCCGGGATCAATCCCTTCCTCGCCAACTTCTAACACGGTGTTGGGGGCGTCTCAAAACGTCCTCTCCCGTCCGAGGCGCGTTACCCCCCGCTCGGCAGCCTGCATTGGAAGGTGCCGGGTGGGGCTAGTGCGAAAGCACGGCGTCAGCGGATGCCGCACGGGCAGCGACCCGTCGCAAATCCTGATGATTTGAGACAGTGGTGCATCCAAATATTGACTGTTTCGTCCATGAGGCGGAGTATTGCCACTACTGCCGTATCGTCTCTTAGGTGAAACATGGATCTTGTCGCGCTCGCCGATTTCAACCTCGTCGCTCGCCATGGCGGTTTCAGCAAGGCCGCGCGCGAGGCCAACCGGCCCAAGGCCACCCTGTCGCGCCGCGTCGCGGAGTTCGAGGCCGCGTTGGGTCTGCGCCTGTTCGAGCGCGGCGGCCGTGAGCTAAAGCTCACCGAGGAAGGCCGTGCGCTTCACGAGCGCAGCGCGAAGCTGCTGACCGATCTCGACGAGACTGTCACCGCGATCGCGTCGGGCGGTGATACGCCGCGCGGGCACATGAAGATCAGCGCACCGCTGCTGTTCTGCCAGATCGCGATGGGCGAGGTCGCTGCGCGATTTGCTAATGCCTATCCGGAAGTCCAGCTCGAGATCGTCACCGAGGACCGGGCGGTGAATATGGTCGAAGAAGGTGTGGATCTTGTCATCCGGATCAACCCCAGCGCCGACGACAATCTCATTGGGCGCGTGTTTCTGCGCGATCATCAGGTCGTCGTCGCTCCGCCCGGCCTCAAACGACCCTCGGGACGCAAGAGCGTACCCGCCATCGTGCGCAGCGTCGACTGGAAGCAGACGAGCTGGCGTGTGCGTCATGACGGGGAAGGTATCGAGACGGTGGCAATCGAACCGATCCTTTCGCTCTCCTCGCTGGTCATGGTGCGTGATGCGCTGCGCGATGCCGAAGCTGCGGCTGCGCTGCCTTATTCGCTGGTCCACAACGAGGTCGAGCGCGGCAACCTCGTGATGTGGGGCGAACTCGATATGCCGGGCACCGAATTGTGGGCGCTCTATCCCTCGAGGCGGCTGCTCAGTTCCCGCGTCTCGGCATTCCTCGATCATCTCAAGGCGACTTTTCCGACCGGTTCAGCGGACGAGCTGGCCGCCTTCGTGCGATAGGAACAAGCGCGTCATTCGTCCCGCTGATGGGATGGTGCGTCCAGAATGATGCTCTGCCGCCCGGTACTGCGGAACGCTAGATTGCTGGCAGTTACCAAGCACAGGAACTTTCCCATGAGCATTATCAATCACGACGAGGCTTTCCGCGACCGTGCCGCCATGCTGGCGATGCGCGCGATGATCGCCGCATCGGGCAGCTTTTCGATCGAGCCGGGTGCCCGCGAAGCCTACGACCAGCTGATCGCGCGCACCAAGATTGCCGACGATGTCGAGACGGTGCAAGCCGAAGTCGGCGGTGTAGCGGGATGGTGGGTCACCCCTGCCGGCACGCGCGCCGGGGACGGCGCCATCCTCTACGTCCATGGTGGCGGCTACGTCCTGGGCAGCGCCGAGGCCTATCGCGGACTCGCCAGCCAGATTGCCACGCGTGCCGGCCGCCCGGTGTTCGTCGTCGACTATGCGTTGGCGCCCGAAAACCCCTTCCCCGCCGCATATGACGACGTCAGCAAGGTCTATGTCGCGCTGGCCGAGATGACCGGCGGCAAGGTCGCCCTGATGGGCGATTCCGCGGGCGGTGGCGCGGTGCTTTCGGTGGCGATGAACCGCTCTGAAGAGACGCCCGCCCCGGTCGCCATCGTCGCCTATTCGCCGTGGACCGATCCAGCGCTCATGGGCGAAAGCGTCCAGACCCGCGCCGACGTCGATCCGATCCTCACCGAGCAGTCGCTCTCCGATGGCGCCCGGCAGTACCTCGCGGGGGCGGACAAGAGCGATTCTCGAGTTAACGCGCTGGCGGGCGACTTCACCAGGCTACCGCCGGTTCGGATCGATGTTGGCGACGACGAAATCCTGCTCGACGACTCGCTGCGTTTCGAGTCGCTGGCAGGCGAGGCGGGGCGTCAGGTGGAAACGCATGTGTGGAAGGGCATGGTTCATGTCTTCCCTACCAATGTTGGCATGCTTAAGGCGTCGGGACAGGCTCTAGACGGAACCGCGGAGTTCCTAAAGCGGCACTTCTAAGCCAAGACGAATTCTCCCGCCTCGTGTTAGATGTCGTGGCCTGCAATGATGATCGGCCGGACGCGCAATCATCGGCGTTTTCCGGCGCACATTGCGTGAGAAAGATCGGACCCGCCAGCGGGCGCTAGGTGGTTCTAGTGTCCCGTTTCTCCCTCTCGAAAGGGCAACTTCGGCAAGAGGCTATCGGGAACAGATTTCGGGAAAACGGAACTTCCTTGCCGTCCAGCGTGCAGCGCGCCCCTCGGTCATCGCAATCATCCCTTCTATTCGGGAAGGCTCCGGGCTTTCATAGGATCATCGGCATTCGGTCCGTTATGGTCGAACCGGGCGCGTGCTGCCCTGAACTCCGGGGCATTGTCGATGATCCAGGACCAAAGCGGCATCATCCCCACAAGCAACCCTCGCCCCATGGTCGTCAGCGTGTAATCGACCCTTGGCGGCACCTCCCGGTAGTCGCGGCGAAGAATGAGCCCATCACGTTCCAAGTGACGCAAGGAGCGGGTTAACATGCGCTGCGTGACCCCTTCGAGCCGCCGTGCCAGTTCGGCGTGGCGTAGCGTACCGGCGACGCCCAAGGTATGGACGATGCCGAGCGACCATCGGTTGCCGGCATGGGCCAGCACTTCCCGCTTCAGCCCGTCATCATCGTCGCTGAGCGCGTCGCAGGCTGCTTGCGAGCGGGCAATCACCGCATCGAAGTCCAACTCATCAAGCGGTATCACGCGTGTACCGTCTTCTTTATCCCGACCGTGCATCTCATTTGTCATCAGGATCATATGGAGTGCCTGATGCCAGAAACGAAGAAACCTTCCGCTACTTTCCTTGTAATCGGCGCCGGAGAACTGGGACTGGCCGTGATCAACGGACTGTTGGAGCAGCACCCGGAAAGCGCCGGATCAGTCAGCGTCCTCCTGCGGCCTCCCGCCGACGCAGCCGGAGAGCAGGCTAAACACCCGTTGGAGGGTAAGGGGCTCCACATCGTTCGCGGCGATCTTGCGACGGAAACGGTCGATGGCCTTGTCGCCATCTTCGCCTCGTTCGATACGGTTATCTGCTGCACCGGGTTCGTCGGCGGCCCAGGCACGCAACGCAAGATAACCAAGGCCGTCCTGCAAGCCGGCGTGGAACGCTACGTGCCTTGGCAGTTCGGTGTCGATTACGACGTGGTCGGGCATGGCAGCGGGCAGCCGGTGTTCGATGAGCAGGCGGACGTGCGCGATATGCTGCGCGGGCAATCTGCCACGGAATGGATCATCGTCTCGACGGGCATGTTCACCAGCTTTTTGTTCGAGCCGGCCTTCGGCCTGGTCGACCTCGAACGCCCTAGGGTTCATGCGCTCGGTAGCTGGGAGAACCGCCTGACCGTGACCACCCCGGGCGACATCGGACGGCTCACCGCCGCGATCCTCGCGCATGAACCGCGCATCCGTGATCAGGTGGTGTACGTCGCCGGGGACACGTTCTCCTACACCCAACTTGCCGACATGATTGAAGGGCACTTGGGTCGCGATGTGGAGCGGGTGATGTGGGACATGGATCGGCTGCGGTCCGAAGTCGCGGCACACCCGGACGACGGGATGCGGAAGTACCACCTTGCCTTTGCCCGCGACACCGGCGTCGCGTGGGACAAGGAGACAACCTTCAATGCCGCGCAAGGCATTGCGGTCGTGGACGTGCCGGCGTGGCTCGATCAGCGGGAGGCAGCTTGACATGGACACCTCGTCGCCCGCCGATCCTTCGCGGCTCCACGATGCTGAGGCGGTGACCTTCGCGCGTCCTGATGTGCTGGTCAGCCCCGGAGACGGTACTACTTCCAAGCTCGCGGAACTCGCCGCGACCTACTACGGCTTTTGGAACAACGGCAGCACAGCCTTGTTCGAGGCGACCGTTTCTCCCAGCTACACGGATCGCACTTTGCCCGCCGGTCGACAACAGGGTCCGTCAGGTTTGGCCGCTGCTGGCGCGGACTTCTTTGTGGCGTTCCCCGATGGCCGGGTAAAGGTTCTTCAGCAGATACTGGTTGGGGATCGCATTGTCAGCCATCTGCGCGTCATGGGTACTTTCACAGGAACCCGTAAAGGCACGGAAGGAGCCGGGCAAGCGATCGACTATCTGGCGACTGATATCATGCGGGTCGCTGACGGTCTGATTGTTGAAAACTGGCATGTCGAGGATCACGAAACGCTGCACCGCCAGATGACCATCTAGGCATAATCTTCCCACAACGAGGGGTCTCGGGAAAGCTGTGGCCGTCCCATTCCTCGATCCCAACCGAGACAGCGGAACGCTCCATCCGGTCCGGCACCACGAATTGGAGGTTGGTTATTGTGCGTCCGTCTCAACGATTGTGGGTCACGGATCAGCTAACGTGCACTGGCCGCCCCGTTCTGCCTCACGTATGTACGCCGGAAAACCTTGATAATTGCGCGTCCGGCCGATCATCATTGCAGGTCGCTACAGTTAGACATCGACGATCCCTCGGGCGGGACCTAGTTTTGATCCGATCGAGGGCGGACAGACTTCCCGCAGCCCCTGTGCTACCGCCAGCAGAGGCGCGGGAAATTCTGCGGGCGCCGCGCTCGGCCGCTCGCTGAAGGCGCGGTACCAAACTGTCAGGACAGGGCAGTCTTCAGGAACGGGAACGCCATATAGCCCTTCGGCGAATTGCAGCGTGGCCATCGCGATGCAATCGGCGATGGTGGGCTGATCGCCAGCAAGGAACGGTCCTTCCGTCTCGCCAACAAGCGTGTCGAGCAGGCGCAAGCGACAATGATACGAATCGGCCGCAAACGTCGCGGCTTCGATGCTCTGCGGTTCGCGTCCCGCAAACGCCGGGCTGGCCTTGTGACACCAGATACCAAACTGCATCGCGGCTTCATCGATCACCGCGATCAGCTCACGCGTCCGTGCCCGCATGGCCGGCGTTCGGCCGAGCATGTCAGGCGACGAAAAACGCTCTTCCAGATATTCGAGGATCGCGATCGAGGAGCGGATCAGCGTGCCATCCTCGGTTCGCAGGATCGGCACCGTGGCGAGCGGGCTCAATCGTTCCAGCTCGGGCGGAGGCCATCCGGCCATGAGATCGAACGCCACCCGGTCAATCCCGGTGATCCCTTTTTCTGCCAAATAGATGCCGACGCGCCTAGGGTAGAGTCCCCAAGCGAGTTCATAGAGCTCCATGCTCATCAAGATTGTCCTGTAACGGGCGGCTCGAATACAAGAGATTGGTGCAGCGAGATTCCGGCTGTGACGCCATCGGCGGCCGCCCAGCTGGCATTGTGCGGCGCGCGGGCGATATCGCCGGCAGCATAGACGCCAGCGACGGTGGTCAGCTTCGCCGCATCGGTGCGAACCACCAGACCGAACGGACCCTCGTCGAGCGCGCAGCCGAGCCGTTCGGCAATCGGACTGTTCAATCGCGAACGCGGTGCCAGAAACAATGCGTCAATTTCCGCCGCTCGGCCGTCATCCACCAACAGCGAGGTCAGGGCGCCGTCTTCACCGTGCAGTGAGCGGATCGACGCGGGTTCAATCGTCACGCCGCGCCGATCGAGAAGCATCCGCGCGTCCCCCTCGGGCATGGCGTTGCCGTCGAGATAGAGCGTCGTCGCGCCCCAATCGGCGATGAGCGCGGCCTGATGCGCCGACAGGGGCGCGGTCCACAAGACCCCTAGCTTGCCGCAGCCATGCTCGTAGCCGTGGCAGTACGGACAATGCAGGACCGTGTCGCCCCACCGCTCGGCAAGGCCGGGGATATCGGGGAGCACGTCGGAGATCCCGAAGGCCAGCACCAGTTTTCTGCCCGCAACTGTGCCACCACCAGCGAGGGTCACCTCGAAGCCGCCGTCCACACCACCGATATCGGTCGCGGCATCCGCGATCATCCGCACGCCGGGATAGGCCTCAACCTGTGCCTTGGCCCCGGCGATCATCGCCGCCGGAGCGGCGCCGTCCTGGCCGAAGAAGCCGTGAGAGGCGCTGGCGAAGCGGTTGCGCGGCGAGGCGGTATCGATGATGCAGACCGATCGGCGTGCGCGCGCGATTTGGATCGCGGCGGACAGGCCCGCATAGCTTCCGCCGATGACGACAGCGTCATACTTCATGGTAAATCTCCTGATCGTCCTTGTTTCCCCGTGCGAGCATTCGGCCGTGGAAATCGGCGCTCAGTTCAGCGAGCGTCACTGCGGCGAACCGATCGAGGAGCAGGGTGCGCGCTTCTTCGAAGGCGCTACCCAGCGTCGCGTTGACCGCTTCCTCCACCAGGCATCCCGGCGCGTCGGTCCGTTTGCCCATGGCAAAGAGCTCGGGGCTGTCCAACGAGGCGTAGATGTCGCGCAGCGTAATCTCCGATAGCGCACGCTCGATCGTCCAGCCGCCGCCATGGCCCTTCTCCGATCGGACCAGCCCTGCCTCACGCAGTCCCGCCATCGTCCGCCGCATCGCGGCGGGGTTGCTGCCCATGATGGTCGCCATCGTCTCGGAAGTGACCGGCCCGTCCCGCTCGACCATATGCAACAGCACATGCAGCACACCCGACAATCTGCTATCTCGTCTCATGCTACTTTAGATGTTACGTGACTTTTGATAGGTCAAGGGTCTCAGTGATCCCATCTCGAAAAGAGTCTGCACCGAAAATGGGAGAGCGCTCATGGCGATTGACGAAAGACCTGTAGCCGTGGTGGTCGGAGCCGGTCCGGGGAACGGCGGGGCGCTTGCCGAGCGCTTTAGCAAAGGCGGCTATCAGGTCGCGCTGCTGGCGCGCAGCAATGAGAAGCTAGAGGCGATGGCGTCGCAAATCGCGCACTCGGAGGCTGTCGCCTGCGATGTCACCGATGCCGCATCGATATCGCGCGCCTTCGCCCACATCCGCGAGAACATGGGACTGGTAGAGGCGCTGCTCTACAATGCCGGCTCGGGTGTCTTCGCGACAGTCCAGCGACTCTCGCCGGACGATTTCGAGGCCTCCTGGCGGATCAACGCTATGGGGCTTCTACTGTGCGCGCAGCAGGTCATACCGGCGATGACCGACAAAGGGTCGGGCTCGATCATCATCACCGGGGCGACTGCGTCGCTGCGCGGATCCCAGAAAACGGCCGCCTTCGCACCGGCCAAGGCGGCAGAGCGCGCGCTCGCCCAATCCATGGCGAAGTCGCTCTGGCCGCTGGGAATCCATGTCGGCCTGCTGATCGTCGACGGCGTGGTCGATCAGCCCGCCGTCCGTTCCATAATGCGCGACAAGCCCGACGACTTTTTCGTGTCGCCCGATGGCTTGGCGGACACCGCCTGGTCGCTGCATAGGCAGGTCCGGCAGGCGTGGAGCTTTGAGGTCGAGGTCCGGCCCTATGGCGAGAACTGGTAGAGGGCAGCGGCGCGCCATGCTGACAGTTTTCGGAAGATTAAAATGCCTTACGCGGCATCGCTCATCTCAGCACTCGCCCGCCGAATATCACGGGCCGGGGGCTGTCCGAACATGCGGCCGTATTCGCGCGTGAATTGGGGCACGCTCTCATAACCTACGCCGTAGGCCGCATCGCTAATTGCCTCGCCCAAAGAGAGCATCCGGCGCCGCGCCTCAATGAGCCGCAGCTGCTTCTGGAATTGCAGCGGCGACAGGGACGTGATGCTCCGGAAATGGACGTGGAAAGCGGACAGGCTCATCCCGGCGGCCTTTGCCAGCACTTCGACTTTTACCGTCTCGGCATAATGCGTGCGGAGAACAGCGACGGCCCGTGCGACCCGATGGGCGTGGCTGTCGGTCACACCCAGTGCCTGGATCGCTCCGCCATGCCGACCAACGAGCAGCCAATAGTGCAACTCGCGCTTGAGCTGTGATCCCAGCACCGTCAGCGTGGCGGGCCGATCGAGCAGGCGCAGCAGGCGCAGGGCTGCGTCCGCAACCTCTGCCTCGGTGGGATCGACCCTGACCGGGCGATCCGCCTCGGACGGCACCGCACCGATTTCTCCCGCCAGCTCGGCGATGATCGCGGGCTCAAGTTCGAGAACGAGTGAATAATAAGGCAAGGCACGGCTCGCGGTCGTGATCTGGCTGACCGTCGGCACGTCGGTGGTGATAAGCAGGGAATCGCCCGCGCCGAAGTCGAAGGTGGCGTTCCCCATCGTCACACGCTTCCCGCCCTGCAGCACCAGCGCCACCAGCGGCTTGGACACCGCATATTGCAGCATGGTCGGCGTCGTCTCGCGCAGGATCACCAGCCCGTCCACCGGCGTCGTCGCAACGCCGAACCGGTCGACATGGGCATCGGCGTAGCGCCGCGCATCGTCGAGAAGCAAACCTGTCATGGCCATTCGATTACGAGAAGCTGTTCGATGCGGCAACCGGCCTGGATAATCAGGCAAGATTTCAGGTTGATCGCGCAACACGCGTCGGGCGTGCGGGCGCATAGGAACGGAAACACCAACCGGAGGCATCCATGACCACCATATCTCTCGTCACAGGCGGCAGCCGCGGCCTCGGCCGCAACACCGCGATCAGCATAGCCCGTCACGGCGGGGACGTGATCCTCACCTGCCATAGCGGCAAGGACAACGCCGACGCGGTCGTCGCCGAAATCGAGGCGCTCGGCCGCAAGGCGGTGGCGTTGCAGCTCGACACCGGCGACGTCTCCTCCTTCGCATCCTTCGTGGAGACGCTGCGCGGCACACTGACTGAAACCTTCGACCGGGAGACCATCGATCATCTGATTAACAACGCCGGCCACGGCGAGATGGCGGATTTCTCCGCGACGACGGAGGAGAAGTTCGACAAGCTGTTTGCGGTCCACGTCAAGGGCGTGTTCTTCCTCACCCAGGCGCTGCTGCCGGTGCTGGCCGATGGCGGACGGATCGTGAATTTCTCGTCGGGTCTCACCCGCGTGTCGTTCCCCGGCTTCTCGGCCTACTCTGCCGCCAAGGGCGCGGTCGAGGTGCTGACCGTCTACATGGCGAAGGAACTGGGCGCGCGCGGCATCACCGCCAACACCGTCGCACCGGGCGCAATCGAGACGGATTTCCTGGGCGGCGCGGTGCGCGACATTCCCGATTACAACACCGCCTTCGCCGGCATGACGGCGCTCGGCCGCGTTGGCCTGCCGGACGATATCGGGCCGATGGTGGCAAGCTTGCTCGGCCCAGACAACCGCTGGGTCAACGGTCAGCGCATCGAGGTGTCGGGCGGCCAGACGATCTGATCCGCCGCACGGGTGCCGCGATGCGGCACCCCATTCCCCTGTCGGAGATAGCACTATGCCCAAGCTCATCATCCACTCGCCCGCTGGCACCTTCGACGCGGCCGATCGCCAGCGCGTAGCCGGTGCCCTTACGGCGCTGGGTCTGGAATGCGAGGGGCTGCCGCCCTCGCCGTTGGTACGCAGCACCGTGTGGACCTACTTCGCCGACTATGCGGCGGATTCCGTGTTCATGGGCGACGAGGCTGCTCGCTTGCCTGTCGTCACCCTTCAGGTTTACGCTTTGGCAGGTGGTCTGGATGCCCATGGCAAGCGCCGCCTCATCGAGGGCGCGACGGCCATCCTCGACCGGCGGCCGGATGGAACGGCGCTCGCGCCCGTGTACATCGTCATTCACGAGGTAGCCGAAGAGAACTGGGGCATCTTCGGGGAACAGGCCGATCTCGCCGCCCTGCGAGCAAGCCCACTCGACGCGCCGGCAATCTGAATATGGTACTGACCAAGACTAATCCGCATTCCGGAACACGCGGATGCGTCTCAGTGCGGCGCCGCCTCAGTCGACCGGACGCATGAGGTAGGGAGTCGGCAGGAACTGCGCGATCTCTTGGCCCTCCGGCGTCGACCAGTCCTGCGTGAGTTCGGCGACGATCGTGTTGGTGACCGTCATCTCCACCCCCGCACGTTCGATCCGATGGCGCGAGATATCCTCGTTGATGCGATAGGGCGAACTCGAGGCGTCCATCACCGCCTGCACCTCGTAGCCTGCCTCGTGCGCACTGATCGCGGGCAGGACGAGGCAGATGTCGGTGGTGATCGCGCCGATGATCAGCTGCTTGCGTCCGGTCTTCTCGACCGCGGCGCGGAAGGCGGGATCCTGCCAGGCATCGATCACCCCGCTGCGCAACACGCGGCTCTCGTAGGCCTCGGGCACGACGCGCGAGAACCAGTCATGCGTCGGTCCCTGCACGCGGTCCTCCTGGCTCGCGGTCAGCACAACCGGAATGCCCAGTACGTTGGCGGCCTTCGCGAGAACGACGGCATTGCGCAGCGCTTCGTAGGCGGGCGTGGTGTTGGCGAGTTGCAGCGTGCCGACTTGGTAGTCGACCAGCAGCAGCGCGGCATCGGCGGGTTTGAAGTGGTAGGTCATCGATGTTCTCCTGTTTCCGGTAAGTTGCGATTGCCTCCCGAACGGAATGATGATCGCAGCGGCGGCCGCGCGCCTCAGCGAAGCGTAATCTTGAGCCGGGCGATCTCGGCTTCTCCTTTTTCGAGTGCCTCCGCCGACGAGTGGACTGAGCTTTTGCCGACGAAGAGCGGCCCTTCGGTTCGTCGTGCCGACGCGACAAGGAAGCGCGCGTCGGCGGTGGCCTCAATCGCGATCGGCTCGGCGCCATCCGCGAACACGGCGAGTTCGCCCGCACCGATCGTCTCGCCACCCGCAAACACGCTGCCCGACTGGACCGCGATCCAGGCGAGCTGGTGTTCCGGCTCGATGGTGAACGCGAACGCCTCGCCCGCCTTACGGCGCACGTCGAGCAGGGTCGCTGCGTTCTCGTACGGCACAGGTCCTTGCCGATCCTGCCAAGACCCGAGGATGACGCGCACGCCGTCAATTATTTCGATCTCGTCGGCGGCGAAGTGACGGCTGTAGGAAGGCGCGAGCTCCGCTTCGGGCGGCAGCAGCATCCACACTTGATAGCCGATCAAGTTCGTGTGGCCGATCGCGCTCGCGGCGTGCCAGACGCCCTTGCCCGAGGCCATCCATTCGATCCCGTCGGGCTCGACACCGCCCTGCTTGCCGGTGGTTTCCTTGTAGCGGTTCCGGCCGCTGGTGATGATGGTGAGCGCGCCGACGCCCGAATGCGGGTGCCAGTTCATTGCGTTGCCCGGACACGGAGGGATTTCGGCATCGTCGAGGAAGACGAACGGCTTGGTGATTTCGCCAATGTCCCCGGGATCGATCAGCCGTATCACCGGCCCCACCTTGCGGCCGCTGGTCTTGATTCGGATCGCGCGGGTGGTGGATGTATCAGTTGATCTGGTTGCCATCGGTCTAGCTCCTGTCCGGAGGCCAGGGAGCGGAGCCGGACCGCGTCCGGCTCCGCCGCGCCTGTCACGCCTCTGCAAGCGTTGGATAATCGACGTAGCCCGCCGCGCCGGCGCCGTAGAACTTGTCGTACTGGATCGCGTTAAGCTTCGCGCCGGACTTGAGGCGCTCGACTAGATCGGGGTTCGACAGGCTCATCACACCGATCGATTCCATGTCGGCCGTTCCAGCCTCGATGTCGCTGCCGACCTGTTCGCGGGTGCGACCGGGGCGGTTGACGATCAGCGTGCCCGAGAAGCGCTCGCGGATGTCGGCGAGGAGCTGCTCGTTGCCGCCGTGCAGCATGTGGATATAGGCGAGTCCGATCCGCTCGAACTGTTCGGCGAGGTAGCGATAGACCTCGTCGTTATCGCCCCCTTCCTTGATCCCGCCCATCGGAATGCCGGGTGAGAGGCGGATGCCGGTGCGATCCGCGCCGATGGCATCGGCGATGGCCTGCGCCACCTCGACCGCGAAGCGCGCTCGGTTCTCCACCGAGCCGCCGTACTCGTCCGTCCGCGTGTTGGCGTTGGGCGCGAGAAACTGGTGTACGATGTAGCCGTTGGCGCCGTGGATCTCGACCGCGTCAGCGTCCGCTTCGATCGCGCGGCGTGCGGCGAAGGCGAAATCGGCGACGGTCTGTGCGACCTCCTCGGTCTCCAGCGCGCGCGGCTCGGGAATATCGAGCATGCCGGTGGCTGTGAACATCTCGACACCGGGCGCGATGGCCGACGGCGCGACGGACTGACGGCCGCGCGGCGTATTGCTGGGGTGGGACATGCGGCCTACATGCATCAGCTGGATCGCGAGTTTCCCACCCTCGGCGTGCACGGCATCGGCGACTTCGCGCCAGCCCTTCACATGCGCGTCGGTGTAGATACCCGGCGTGGTCAGATAGCCTTGGCCGTCATCAGAAGGCTGAGTTCCTTCCGTGATGAGCAGGCCCATTGAAGCGCGTTGCTGGTAATACTGTGCAGCGAGAGCGCCGGGCGTCCCGTCGACATGGGCGCGGCTGCGCGTCATCGGCGCCATGGCCAGCCGGTGCGGCAGGCTCATGCGGCCAACAGTGATGGGGGTCCATTTGTCTGTCATGGCGAATACTCCTTCGAAAAGGTGCGCCATCTGGATCGACCATCAATCGGAGCGCATCTTGTAATCGGGAGTTAGGCCGTCCATCAGCGATCCGGCAGTCGTCGGATTTGGACGCGCCGTCTCTAAAGCGGAACGGAACGTGGACTGACGGCTATAGTATGGCCGCATATCCAGTCGCTCGGCGACTATAGCCACCAGCGCTTCGATATGACCGATGATGACCATTGCGACATGATGGACACCGGGTCGCAGCTGAACCGCTTATTCCACACGAGAAACAATTGAAGAGGCTCGGTCGCTAGCGGACGCAGCTTTCATAGCGGCTTCATTGCAAGGAGGGCGGCAGGCACGGCGGCCGAAGATGGTCATTCGCTAGATCAATATTCGCCTATATTGATTATTTATTTGAAGCTTACTTGGTTGCGAAACATGTTGGGAGGAGGGCTTTGATGTGATGACCTTGACAATCTCAGCGCACCCCCATCTCGTAATGTGGCGCGTCAACCGCGCTATGGCAGACGGTCTAGCCGGTATTGAACATTCCGATCTCTCGGCGTGGTACCCGGACGGCAAAATCGACAATAAGGCGGAGAAAGACGCCTTGCTCGTTGTGGACAGCCTAGCGTTGCAGTTCACATGCCAGTGTCGTTCGGACCCAGCATTGCTGAAGGACTGTGCCTCGTATCCAGCAGCGCGTAGTACATATCGGAATGGAGCGGATAGACAAGTTCAGGGCACCGCATCTCTGATAGCGCGTCGTGATTGAGCTACGTCAGCTTCGCTATCTGATTGCCGCTGCCGAGGCGGGCAGTTTTAGCCGGGCCGCTCGCATTATGAACATCAAACAGGCTACTCTCAGTCGGCACATAATTGAAGTAGAGAAGCGGCTTGGGATGACCTTGTTCAATCGGAACACACGCGGAGCTACTCTTTCGGAGAACGGCAGGATCTATCTGACCACGGCCCAGCGCATTTTGAAAGATTTTAGGGAGCTCAACGAGTGGGTCCGCGCCACGCAGGCGGGTGAGGTCGGCCGGCTGGCAGTCGGGTTCTACACTTCCGTCTCGGCTGGCAACCTTCGCGCGACAATGAGCGAATTTCAGCATCGGTTTCCCGAGATCAAGGTCCGCGTTTTCGAGCGAGACCGTGCCATGCTGCTGGCCGGCATCGAAAACGGCCTGCTCGACATCGCAATCATGATCGGCGAGCGCCCATATTCGGGCATGAAGAGCCGGCCACTCTGGAGCGAACGACATTTGGTGGTTTTGCCCGAAACCCATCCGCTAGCTCATCGCGAGCAGATTTACTGGCAAGACCTTGCGGGAGAGCGCTTCCTACTGACCGAACGCGATCCTGGCCCCGAAACGCGCAACTTCCTGCTGGGTAAACTAGGAAGCCCAGGCTACACGCCTGAGATCGACTTGCATGACGTCGGGCGCGATACCATCATCAGTTCAATTGCGCTCGGCGGCCGCGTTGCCATCTTCGCGGAGTCGTCAGCCGGCATCCAGGTGCCGGGCGTGTTGTTCCGCGAGATTCATGAAACCAACGGTCACAGCCGCATTGGCTATTCCGGCTATTGGCGCGACGATAACGAAAACCCGGTGCTTCATCGCTTCCTCGATTTGGTTGCCACACGATATTCTTTCGCGCCGCACTCGGAACCATACAGCGCTCAGCCATCCTCAAAGGAACGGTCATGATCCAAGGAAAGGCATTGATCGTCGTGCTGATCGCGCTAGTCATCGGATTCGGTGCGGGCTTCGCGCTACGTCCCATCGTTATCGCGCCAAACGCGCCAATTGCCATCACTGCGCCGCAGCTGCCGCAAGTGACGGCCGAACCGCGCGGCAAGCCCTACTTCGCTGCACGTCTCGAAGAGGCCCGCCAGGTCGTTGCGGACTGCACGCATGGCTCTGTGCGGGGCGATGAATGCTCGAACGCCGAACAGGCTGTCGTCGAAGCGGAAGGCCGGGACCGCTTCAAGCGCTTCCTAGGAAATTGACGCTCTGCCCTAGCGGATCAATCGGCCCGGGCGCGGTGTCGGCGAAATCCCCGATCGGTTTCCATGAATCGGGCGAGCATGGGTGCGACCAGCTTTTCGGGCGCGGCAGGCTGGCCGCCCGTCTCGGCGGCGAGGGCAGCCGCATAGGCGACAAGATCGCGATGGACGGCAGCGGGCAGCTCCGCGGTCAGCTTGACCGGACTGGTCTGAGCCCCTAGATTTCCTCCATTGATAGGTAGAGTCCGGCCTTCGACAAGGAGACGGACGAATGAAGCGATCGAGGTTCAGCGAGGAGC